>NZ_JACBXU010000009.1 GCF_013415305.1 Pantoea sp. WMus005 | reverse complement strand
AGCGTTCAATCTGAGCCATGATCAAACTCTTCAATTTAAGTTTGATTTGCTTAAACAAGTTAAGCGGTGCTCATCTGTAAAACGTCATAATGAATTTCATTATGTGTTCACTCGTGAGGCTTGATATATTTTTTACGTCCGGAGACGCTGATATCAATCCTGCGAGTGCCCACACAGATTGTCTGATAAATTGTTAAAGAGCAGTGCGAACAGTGCGTTAGCGTCCTGTCGCGAGGTGGCGTATATTACGCCTTCCTCCTGCAGAGTCAACCTCTATTTCAGAAGTTTTTCTCCGGCGGCGCAGTCTCCTGTGCCTCTCAGCCCGTTTCCCGTTGCCGGTGTTCCGTGTTGATGGATGCGCATTATAGGGAGTTGTCGGAGAGTCGCAACCCATAAATTGCATAAAAGAGAGCGTTCGCTGCATTCCACAGCAAAAGCCGGTGTTATACGCAGTTACACACAATGTTATCCACACTCTGCGGGCTAAATGAATTTAGGCGAGCATCACGCAAACGTTTTCGCTACAATGTCGGGCAATATTCCGGACTCCCCTTTTCGGGGCGTTACCTGAGGTTTTTGATCTTTTCTTCTTATATAGAAGAGAAAACCGCTGTAAAGCCTGACGTAACGCTCTTATATACGCGAAACAAAGCCAAGGGATAAACCACCATGCAACAACCTCGTCCTGTACGCCGCGCATTGCTCAGTGTCTCTGACAAAGCCGGTATCCTCGAATTTGCTCAGGCGCTCTCAAGTCGCGGTGTCGAACTGCTCTCCACAGGTGGAACAGCTCGCCTTCTGGCGGATGCGGGTCTGGCTGTCACAGAAGTCTCTGACTACACCGGTTTCCCGGAAATGATGGATGGACGCGTCAAAACTCTGCATCCGAAAGTGCATGGCGGCATTTTAGGTCGTCGTGGCCAGGATGATGCCATCATGGCGCAGCATGACATCAGCCCAATCGACATGGTGGTCGTTAACCTTTATCCCTTTGCACAGACTGTCGCCCGTGAAGGATGTTCACTGGAAGATGCAGTAGAAAACATCGACATCGGTGGCCCGACCATGGTGCGCTCTGCTGCCAAGAACCATAAAGATGTCGCTATTGTGGTCAGCAGCGGCGACTACGATGCCATTATTGCTGAAATGGATGCTCATGAGAACGCACTGACGCTTGAGACCCGTTTCGATCTGGCAATCAAAGCCTTCGAACATACTGCCGCCTATGACAGTATGATCGCTAACTACTTCGGTACCCTGGTGCCTGCCTATCACGGTGAACGCAATCAGCCCGCCGGCCGCTTCCCTCGTACCCTGAATCTGAACTTCATTAAGAAGCAGGATATGCGTTACGGCGAAAACAGCCATCAGGATGCTGCCTTCTATATAGAAGAGAATATCGCTGAAGCGTCAGTGGCGACCGCGCTGCAGGTTCAGGGCAAAGCGCTCTCCTATAACAATATTGCTGACACGGATGCTGCTCTGGAATGCGTTAAAGAGTTCAATGAACCCGCGTGCGTTATCGTCAAACATGCTAACCCCTGTGGCGTAGCGACCAGTGACACTCTGCTGTCGGCCTATGAGCGGGCTTACCAGACCGATCCGACCTCCGCGTTCGGTGGCATCATCGCTTTTAACCGCGAGCTGGATGAAGCGACTGCTCAGGCCATTATCAGCCGCCAGTTTGTTGAGGTAATCATCGCACCCGCCGTTTCCGAAGCCGCGCTGAAAATTACCGCCGCCAAACAGAACGTCCGTGTGCTTATCTGCGGCCAGTGGCAAAACCGCACTGCCGCGCTGGATTTCAAACGCGTTAACGGTGGTCTGCTGGTGCAGGATCGCGATCTCGGCATGGTTGATGCCAGTCAGCTGCGCGTGGTCAGCAAGCGCCAGCCAACCGAGCAGGAGTTGCGTGATGCGCTGTTCTGCTGGAAAGTCGCGAAGTTTGTTAAGTCCAATGCCATTGTCTATTCACGCGATAGCATGACGATTGGTATTGGCGCCGGACAGATGAGCCGCGTCTACTCCGCTAAAATTGCGGGGATTAAAGCGGGCGATGAAGGTCTGGAAGTGAAAGGCTCAGCCATGGCATCGGATGCATTCTTCCCATTCCGTGATGGTATTGATGCTGCAGCCGCGGTAGGGGTGAGCTGCGTTATCCAGCCAGGCGGCTCTATCCGCGATGAAGAAGTTATCGCGGCAGCAGATGAGCATGGCATTGCCATGATCTTCACCGACATGCGCCACTTCCGCCATTAATCGTTCTGGAGAGTAACAGATGAAAATTTTAGTAATCGGCAACGGCGGGCGTGAGCATGCGCTGGCCTGGAAAGCAGCCCAGTCGCCGCTGGCGGAAACCGTGTTTGTCGCGCCAGGTAATGCGGGCACTGCATTAGAGCCTGCGCTACAGAATGTCGCGATCAGTGCGACAGATGTCCCTGCCCTGCTTGAATTTGCCCAGTGTGAAAAGATCGATCTGACAATTGTCGGACCTGAAGCTCCGCTGGTAATGGGCGTAGTGGATGCTTTCCGTGAGGCGGGGCTGGCTATCTTTGGTCCGACTCAGGCCGCAGCACAGCTGGAAGGCTCGAAAGCCTTTACCAAAGATTTCCTGGCGCGTCACCAGATCCCCAGCGCGGCGTACCAGAACTTTACCGACGTTGAGCCTGCTCTGGCGTATCTGCGTGAGAAAGGCGCGCCAATCGTTATCAAAGCCGACGGTCTGGCCGCAGGTAAAGGCGTGATAGTCGCGATGACGCTGCAGGAAGCTGAAGATGCGGTTCAGGATATGCTGGCCGGTAACGCCTTTGGTGATGCCGGACACCGCATTGTAATTGAAGAGTTTCTGGATGGCGAAGAAGCCAGCTTCATCGTAATGGTAGACGGCGAGCATGTGCTGCCTATGGCCACCAGCCAGGATCACAAACGTGTCGGCGATGGCGACACCGGTCCAAACACTGGCGGAATGGGCGCCTACTCACCAGCCCCGGTGGTCACCGATGAGATCCACCAGCGTGTGATGGATCAGGTTATCTGGCCAACCGTGCGTGGCATGGCCGCTGAAGGCAACGTCTATACCGGTTTCCTCTATGCCGGCCTGATGATCGACCACACCGGGCAGCCGAAAGTGATCGAATTCAACTGCCGGTTCGGCGATCCGGAAACTCAGCCGATCATGCTGCGCCTGCAGTCAGATCTGGTCGATCTTTGCCTGGCCGCCTGTGACGGCAAGCTGGATCACAGAACGTCACAATGGGATCCCCGTCCTGCACTGGGTGTGGTACTGGCGGCAGGCGGTTATCCGGGCGATTATGCGCAGGGCGATCAGATTCATGGTCTGCCACTGGAAGAAGTGGCTGACGGCAAGGTCTTCCACGCCGGAACGCGTCTGGAAGAGGATCAGGTGCTGACGAACGGTGGCCGCGTGCTGTGCGTCACCGCGCTGGGCGACGATGTCGCTGCGGCACAAAAGCGGGCTTACGAGCTGACAAAGCCGGTCTCATGGCAGGGCAGTTTCTGTCGCCACGATATCGGCTACCGCGCTATTAATCGCAAGTAAGCAAAAGGGGGCACCTGGTGCCCCCTTTTCATTTCACATATCGTCTTCTGTCGGCTGCTGCGTGCAGTCATCCTGCTGACTGACCCGCAACAACTGTATCCCTTCCGGTGCTTCAAGCCATGAAACCATCAGCGGTGCCGACGCGCTACTCTGCTGCTGTTTCAGCATCTGCAGATCGTCAGCATCAAAAGCGGGTCTGACCTGCTGGCCTTCACACGTCTCCAGCACGTTGTTTCCCAGCCAGTGTCCCTGTTTAAGGAACACCTGACCGCTTAACAGGGCATCACTGAGGTTACGCATCCGCTCGGCATCAAACTTATAAAGCTCAACCGCATCCGGGCTAACCGCTTCACGTCGGCCTGCGAGCTGGCGCTGCATAAAGTTAAGGCCACCTGCCTGATCAAAGCGCAGGGTCACATCGTCAGGTTGTTTGCCCTTCACCTGACGCTGAATGCTGATCAAGGACTCTTCCAGCCAGATATAGTCAGTCACCTCACCTTCACCGCCACTGAACGGCGTGTAAAGGGTGCGAATATGGACTGACTGATGGTCGCTGTTTTTGCGCCAGATACGAACAACACCACGATCGGCAAGATAACCACTGGCAGAAAAAGGGGGAATATCCGGAGTAGAGCTGCAGCCGAAAAGAAACAGGGAGAGAAGCAGAACAGATAAACGCTGAAACAGCGGGGTCATGATGGCTGGCCTCTTAAACAAAAGGGGCGAAACGCCCCCTGTTTTAAAGCTTAACCGCAGTGCGACGTCTTACTTAACGGCGTCTTTCAGCGCTTTACCAGACACGAATGCCGGTACATTTGCTGCAGCGATTTTGATCTCTTTGCCAGTCTGCGGGTTACGACCGGTACGCTCAGCGCGGTGGTTCACTTTAAAAGTACCAAAACCAACCAGTTGTACAGCATCACCATCTTTCAGAGACTCAGTGATCGCAGCCAGAGTAGATTCCAGCGCTGCCTTTGCCTGGGTTTTAGACAGGTCAGCTTTTTCTGCGATCACATCAATCAGTTGAGTCTTGTTCATAAGTTATCCTTAAAGTGTATTTATCGCTTGCTAAGCAACGAGTGCGAGGGAAAAGCCATATTCTGGCACTCTTCTGCCTGCACGCACCGATAGCCACAATTTTCAGCCCCCCAAATGTAGACCAGACAGGGGGCCAATGTGAAGCCTCCAGGCGCGCTAATTCGGGCCTGAAGTCACGTTTTATCGCCTTACTGCTGGAAATTTATACCGATGTTGCTAATTCCAGCTTCACGCAGGTCAGATCGCAGACCTTTAATCAATTCAAGGTCGCGCTCTTCACACTCCGACAGCAGTCGGAAAATCTCCCACTGAAGGTCCCACTCATCGATGATAGCTGGATTCTCACGCAGCTCTTCATCGGTCATTTCGCGTCCAGCCTGAGTCATCTCCAGCATGGCGACGGTGGTAATTGAGGTCTCGCTGACTTCAATGGCATGCTCAAGCGTTTCACCGCTCAGCTGCGCATGTACCACTTCGCTCAATGCCACACAGGCATCAATGGCCGGATAAACGCCGTAAACCTCAAACGCATCACCATCAGGAATGGCGGCTTCGAGCTTTTCCAGCTGGCTATCGAAGTTTATCTTCGCATCTTTGACCGTCAGGTTTTCCCATATCAGATCAAGGATACGGCGATAGAGTGCCGGATCGGCAAATTCAGTCTGCTCGCAGAATGCGCGATAGTTGGGATACATGCGCTCACACAGGCAGGCCATAAAAGTCAGGTGCTGCCAGCTTTCCAGCTTCGCCAGACGCAGATGAACGGGATTTTGTAACATAAAGGTGGCTCTTATTCGTTTCGCTGGCCGCAGTGTAACTGCAAAACCGCAGCACAAACAGTGTTAAAGCGCGTTTTGCCAGCGCTGGAAAGCGGTTCGGTTCGAAGCAACCGCATCAGCCCAGCGGGTCGGTTCCGGCAACCGGTAACCGCGCGTGCAGTTTTCGACCCACTGCAGCGCAGTGTCCAGGCTGACACGATGGCCGGTGGCGACAAACAGCGGATTACAGCGCAGTTTGCTACGCCATACCCAGCCTATCTGCTCACCTTTGTCGATCAGCGGCTGACGGCTGCCAGGCTGCGCATCCAGATCGTCAAAACGACCACACAGGCGGCTTTTGGCAACGCCAATCGTCGGCACATCGACCAGCAGGCCAAAATGCGATGCGACACCCAGTCGTCTGGGATGCGAAATACCGTGTCCATCGACAAACAGCAGGTCCGGCTTTTGCTCCAGCATCTGCCAGGCAGCCATCAGTGCAGGATACTCACGGAAAGAGAGAAATCCCGGAATATAGGGCATGGTGGTCTCAACGCGCGCAATGCGATGTTCCACCAGCGTTAACGAGGGATACTCCAGTATCACCATCGCCGCCCGCGTAACGGTGCCTTCCTGCTCAAATCCAACGTCCGCTCCGCCAATAAAGCGGGGCGGCAATACGTCAAAGTCATCTTCACGCACCACGTCAGCGGCACGTTGTAACTGCTCAGCGCGGAGTGCGGCAATGTCCATGATTACTCCTGATGCCAGGGACGTGATAAACGATGCACCGCCTCAACGAAGACGCCTGCATTTTCGGGTGGAACATCCTGATGAATGCCGTGCCCCAGATTGAAGACATGTCCGGTGCCCGAGCCAAAACGCTCCAGGATACCGGCCACTTCCTGCTCAATACGCTCCGGTGCCGCATAGAGCATAGAAGGATCCATGTTACCCTGCAGGGCAACTTTGTCGCCCACACGACGGCGTGCTTCATCAATGTCGGTGGTCCAGTCGAGACCCAGCGCATCACAACCAGTAGCAGCCATTGCTTCCAGCCACTGTCCGCCCCCTTTAGTGAAGAGCGTCACCGGTACGCGGCGACCATCGTTTTCACGCAGCAGACCATCAACAATTTTGTGCATGTAGTGAAGTGAGAACTCAAGGTAGTCACGGCCCGTCAGCACGCCACCCCAGGTATCAAATACCATCACAGACTGCGCACCGGCGCGGATCTGAGCATTGAGATAAAGGATGACGCTATCGGCCAGCTTATCCAGCATCGCATGCAGCGTCGCCGGATCGGCATACATCATCTTCTTGATTTTGGTAAATGCTTTGCTGCTGCCGCCTTCCACCATGTAGGTAGCCAGCGTCCAGGGACTACCAGAGAAACCAATCAGCGGCAGATCGCCGTTCAGGTTCTTACGGATGGTGCGGACCGCATTCATCACATAACCCAACTCCATTTCTGGATCGGGCACCGGTAAACGCTCAACGTCAGCGCGACAGGTCACAGGATTAGAGAAACGCGGGCCTTCGCCGGTTTCAAAGTAGAGACCCAGTCCCATCGCATCCGGAATGGTCAGGATGTCACTGAAGAGGATGGCGGCATCCAGCGGATAACGACGCAGCGGCTGCAGGGTCACTTCACAGGCCAGCTCGGCGTTTTTACACAGCGACATAAAGTCACCCGCCTGGGCGCGTGTCGCTTTGTACTCCGGCAAATAGCGCCCGGCTTGTCGCATCATCCATACCGGCGTGACATCAACCGGCTGACGTAACAGGGCACGCAAATAACGATCGTTCTTCAGTTCACTCATCTCAACACTCTCTCGGTAACAGGCGTGTAGTGTAGCACTTTCACCCTTCAGCACGGCACAGGGCGACAGTATCTTCAATAAGACGGCGCGCCACAGTGCCTGGCGGTGGCAACAGAGGCAGGTCATCAAAACGGAACCACGCTGCATCCAGGAGTTCTTTACCGTCGTGTTGCAGATCGCCGCTGTCATACTCTGCCATAAACGCTGTCATCAGCGATTGCGGGAAAGGCCACGGCTGGGAGGTAACGTAGCGGACATTTTTGACGCGAATATTGCTCTCTTCCATCACTTCGCGGGCCACAGCCTGCTCCAGCGTCTCACCGACTTCCACAAAACCCGCCAGCACGGTGTAGACCTTGTTGCGATGGCGGGCATGATTCGCCAGCAGGATTTCGTCGCCGCGACGGATAGCCACGATGATGCAGGGTGCGATCTGCGGATAGTAACGCTCACGGCAATGACTGCACAGACAGGCAAACTCATGCTTGCTGTGATGCATTTCATTGCCGCAATAGCCGCACCAGCGATGAGAACGGTAGAATTCCGCCAGCTGCACACCGCGGCCCACCAGCTGAAACAGCTCTGTATCCTGATCGATTAACTGACGGACTGAGAACATATCGGCAGAACGCGGCTCACAAATCAGCCAGACTTTATCGCCCTGCCACTCACCAATGGTCCGGGCCTTACTGCCGGTCAAACCAAATTTTTCGGCGTTTCCGTGGGGTAAATCACCTTGTGGCAACCAAAGTTTCTGTTCATGGCTGACAATCCACCATCCAGCGTCTACGCTTGAGATTTCGTATTGCATTTATTTCGTCATCCTTAGCGTCAAATCGCACGCTGAAGCCCTGATGTTAAGTGTGTAGATAAACAACTATAACTCACATGGAGTTAGATATGCTTAACCAGTTAGACGTCCTGGCTGAACGCGTAGGTGGCAGTAATGAACTGGTCGATTCGTGGCTTGAAGCCCGTCGTCAGCTACTGGTGACCTATTATCATCTGGTCGGTCTTAAACCCAATAAAGAGGCGCTGACGCGTCTGGATGAACAGGCGCTGGACAACTTCTGTCACGGTCTGGTCGATTATCTTTCTGCGGGTCACTTCAGCATCTACGAGCGCGTCATCAGTGAAATGAGTGGCGACAGCCCGATGATTGCTGCCGCGCAGATCTATCCCCCGCTGGAAGCCAATACTGAGCGTCTGATGCAACTGTATGACGGTCACCTGCAGCAGGCGATTGACGACGAAAACTGCATGACTTTCCAGCAGGCGCTATCCGAAGTTGGCGAAGTGCTGGAAGCCCGCTTTACGCTGGAAGATAAGCTGATCCAGCTGGCATGGGATAACAAACTCGCCCCCCCGCCAGTGGCGAATGACAGCCATATCGCTCGTCCGGCGTAATGGCCGTCACTGGCAAAGGGGTTGAGATTATCCCGTAGCCCTTTTATGCTGAACAGGTTCTGAGGAGTGAGCTCCCAGGAACCTTTTTGCTTTTTGCCTTGAAATATAAGGTATTTATGCCCGAGTCTGTTATCAGACGCACGCATAAGTACAGCTTCTTGTCGGAGTGCCCAGTTGGGCTGAGACCGTTAATTCGGGATCCGCGGAACCTGATCAGGTTAGAACCTGCGAAGGGAACAAGAGTAAATTTTCTCTGTATGTCAGCACGCTTACGCTGTCTATACGGTTACTCCTTCCGAACTCCGGACAAGCATCGTTCCCTCTGAACAGGAAGATTGCTATGTCTGATCAAAAAATTTCCCGTCGTGAACAACGTGCCCAGGCGCAGGAATTTATCGATTCCCTGCAAAGTGGCAGTGCCTTTCCCCAGTCCCGTCGCATCTGGATTACCGGCAGCCGACAGGATATTCGCGTACCCATGCGTGAAATTACCCTAAGCCCGACCCACATCGGTGGCAGCAAAGAACAACCACTCTATGAGCAAAATGAAGCGGTGCCGGTCTATGACACGGCGGGTGCCTATGGCGATCCTGCAGCACAGATCGATGTGCACCGTGGCCTGGAAAAGCTGCGCGCACGCTGGATTGCTGAACGCGACGACAGCGAGCTTCTCGAACAGAACAGCTCAGGTTATACCCAGCAGCGACTGGCTGATGAGGGGCTGGATCATCTGCGCTTCGATCACCTTCCCACACCGCGCCGTGCCCGCGCAGGCCGCCGTGTCACGCAGCTGCATTATGCCCGCCAGGGGATCATCACCCCGGAGATGGAGTTTATCGCTCTGCGGGAAAACATGGGCCGTGAGCAAATCCGCAGTGAGGTATTGCTGCAACAGCATCCGGGCCACAGTTTTGGCGCGCATCTGCCCGCCCGCATCACACCCGAGTTTGTGCGGCAGGAGGTCGCTGCCGGACGCGCCATCATCCCTGCCAATATCAATCATCCTGAATCGGAGCCGATGATCATTGGTCGCAACTTTCTGGTTAAGGTCAATGCCAATATCGGCAACTCAGCGGTGACCTCTTCCATTGAAGAAGAAGTGGAAAAACTGGTCTGGTCGACTCGCTGGGGTGCCGATACGGTGATGGATCTCTCTACCGGCCGTTATATTCATGAAACGCGCGAATGGATTTTGCGAAACAGCCCGGTGCCCATCGGTACCGTGCCGATCTATCAGGCGCTGGAAAAAGTCAATGGTGTAGCTGAGGCGCTGAACTGGGAAATTTTCCGGGACACGCTGCTTGAGCAGGCGGAACAGGGCGTCGATTATTTCACTATCCACGCGGGCGTACTACTGCGTTATGTCCCGATGACGGCGAAACGTCTGACCGGAATTGTCTCGCGGGGTGGATCAATCATGGCGAAATGGTGCCTGTCGCATCATCAGGAGAGCTTCCTGTATCAGCACTTCCGCGAGATCTGTGAAATCTGCGCCGCTTACGATGTCTCCCTGTCGCTGGGCGATGGCCTGCGTCCGGGTTCGATTCAGGATGCGAACGACGAGGCACAGTTTGCCGAACTGCGTACCCTGGGTGAACTGACCCGGATCGCCTGGGAATATGACGTTCAGGTGATGATTGAAGGTCCGGGGCACGTGCCGATGCATATGATCCGCCGCAACATGACTGAACAGCTCGCCCTGTGCGATGAAGCCCCCTTCTATACCCTTGGCCCGCTGACCACCGACATCGCGCCAGGCTATGACCATTTCACCTCGGGTATTGGTGCCGCCATGATTGGCTGGTTTGGCTGCGCCATGCTGTGTTATGTCACACCTAAAGAGCATCTGGGCCTGCCCAACAAACAGGATGTGAAACAGGGATTGATCACCTACAAAATCGCAGCGCATGCCGCCGATCTGGCCAAAGGCCATCCTGGTGCGCAGATCCGTGATAACGCTATGTCCAAAGCGCGCTTTGAATTCCGATGGGAAGATCAGTTTAATCTGGCGCTGGATCCTCACACGGCGCGGGCTATGCATGACGAAACGCTGCCACAGGAGTCGGGCAAAGTGGCCCATTTCTGTTCGATGTGCGGCCCCAAATTCTGCTCAATGAAAATTTCCCAGGAGGTGCGCGAGTTTGCAGCACGCCAGGATGCTCGCGCCGAGACAGTAGAAGTGGGCATGGCGCAGATGTCAGACCGTTTTCGCAGCCACGGCAGTGAGCTTTATCACTCTACCGATGCCATTAAGGAGGAGTAACGATGCACGCATTCCCTGCTACCGCCCCGCGCCTGGGGCTTTATCCGGTGGTTGATAGCCCCGAGTGGATTAAACGCCTGCTTGAGATGGGCGTTCGCACCCTGCAGCTGCGTATCAAAGATCAGCCCGATGAGGTCGCCGGGGCAGCCATTGCCGAGGCGATTGCGCTGGGAAAACGCTATGACGCGCGCCTTTTTATTAATGACTACTGGCAGCTGGCCATTAAACATCAGGCTTATGGCGTGCATCTGGGTCAGGAGGATCTGGATGTGGCCGATCTTGCCCGGATTCATGAGGCGGGATTGCGCCTGGGACTTTCCACCCATGACGATGCAGAACTGGACCGCGCACTGTCTATCCAGCCCTCATACATCGCGCTGGGGCATATTTTCCCGACGCAGACTAAAGAGATGCCTTCTGCGCCACAGGGCATTGAACAGCTGAAGCATCACCTGACACGCCTGACACATATTCCCACCGTGGCGATTGGTGGTATCTCGATTGCGCGTGCACCTGAGGTGCTGGCAACCGGCGTAGGCAGTATTGCGGTAGTGAGTGCGATTACCCAGGCAGATGACTGGCGTGAAGCAACGCGGACTCTTCTGGCACTGGCAGAACCAGGTAATTAAGAATATGTGGAAGCTGTCGCGCATGGCGGCTGCAAAACAGGTAATGCCAGCATTCCTCCGGGAGAGCAGCGCGCAGAAGTAAATGTTGCCGCTGGCATGCTGTGATCCAAAACCTTAACGTGGCATCCGTCAGGTTAAGGTTATCTGACCAGGGCCGGTTCCCTCCTCTTGCCGGCCCTGCTTCTTCTTTTCGCTATGCGAGAGTAGAGGCTGGAATCTGCGTCTCATGTCCGCACGAGAGCATGGCACGTTCAACGGCTGCACCCACCAGCGCCAGTGCCTGTTCAGTCTGCTCGTTGATCGGCAGCCCATAATTTAAGCGCAGACAGTTACGGTATTTCCCCGACGCTGAAAACAGTGAGCCTACAGCTATCTGAATTTTTGACTCGCGCAGTTCGCGGTTAAGCCGGACAGCATCAAATGCTTCAGGGAGTTCAATCCACATCAGGAAGCCGCCCTGAGGACGGGAGACGCAGATGCCGCAGGGGAAGTAGTGGCGCACCCAGCAACTGAATGTTTCATAGTTACGATGATAGATTTGCCGCATCCGGCGCAGATGGGGCTGGTAATGGCCCTGGCGGATAAACTCAGAGACCGCATGCTGAGGCTGTGTAGCGGTCGAGCCTGTGACGATATATTTCATGTGCAGCACGCGGTCGCGATAGCGGCCTGGTGCAACCCAGCCAACGCGTAAACCTGGTGCCAGCGTTTTAGAAAAGGAGCTACACAGCAGAACCCGGCCATCGAGATCCAGCGCTTTAATCGTTGACGGACGCGGGTATTCCCAGGCTAATTCACCATAAACATCATCTTCAATGACTGCCGCATCAAACCGCTGCGCCAGCGCCAGCAATGCCCGCTTACGCTGTTCGGGCATGATGAATCCCAGCGGATTATTGCAGTTTGGCACGACAACAACCGCTTTAATCGGCCATTGATCAAAAGCCAGCTCCAGCGCTTCCAGACTGATGCCAGTGACCGCATCCGTCGGGATCTCAATGGCACGAATGCCAAAGCCGCGCAGGGTTTGCATGATGCCGTGAAACGACGGTGACTCAACAGCAATGATATCGCCCGGCTCGCAGACTGCTCGCACGGCGACCGATAACGCTTCGTGGCAGCCGGTAGTAATCACAATGTCGTCGGCGGTGAGATGGCAGCCGCTGTCTATTGCCAGTCGTGCAACCTGTTGCCGCAGCGCAAGAACACCATACAGGTTGTCATAATTCAGTAGCGCCATGTCCTGCTTCTGCGCCTGGCGGCTGAAAGCTTTCCACAGTGGCTTGAGTGTAGGCTGCGTCAGGTCGGGCATGCCGCTGCCCAGCTGCAACACATCATCTTCCAGACGACTGTTAATCAGCTCCAGCACCGCATCCCACTGCGTTACCTCAACCGGCCGCTGTGCGGGACGGGTCAGCGCAGGCATCGGGGGCGCCGCTTTGCGTGAGGCGACAAAGTATCCGGATCGCGACTGCGGCGTAATCATCTGTTTCTCTTCCAGCAGATGATAGGCCTGCTGTACGGTGCTGATACTGACGCCATGTTCGGCACTCAGACTCCGCACCGAGGGCAGGCGTTCACCACTACGATATAAACCCTGTTCAATGCGCTGAGCCAGCAGTGTGGCCAGATGTTCATATCGGGTCATTGTATTTCCTCTGGCTCAGATGGTGAGCATTAACCAGTACAGTCAGGTTCCTTTTTTACCATTCAGATCGCTGAAACTGCAATCTGTATGTTAAAAAAAGGTGATTTTTGCGTCTGTATCATACAGAACGATCCGCTGAAAATAGTCCTCAGACATTTCACTGAGGGCACTATCATGGGATACGACGAGAATCGCGCGACTAAACCGTTTACAGGCACGCCTTACACACTAATCCGTTACTTATGGCGCAGCTATAAGCGCTGGCAGCTGCGGCGTGAGACGCGCGTCATCCTGTCTAAGCTGAGTGACTGTCAGCTAAAAGACATTGGCATCAGTCGCAACGACTGGAATGACTGAATTCGGGACAAAAAAAACCCTGCCGAGGCAGGGTTTTTATCAGGCAAAGAACGATTAATCGTTTTTGTTGCCGCCGAGACCGGCGTTTAACAGTTCCGCCAGACTGGCTGAGGCTTCATCCGCAGTAACCTGCGGTGCAACCGGAACTTCACCTGCCGCTTTGCGGCGCATACGATCCTGATGGTACGCATAACCGGTACCCGCCGGGATCAGACGACCCACGATCACGTTCTCTTTCAGGCCGCGCAGTTCATCGCGCTTACCTGCTACTGCTGCTTCGGTCAGGACACGAGTGGTCTCCTGGAACGATGCTGCAGAGATGAACGATTCGGTAGCCAGTGACGCTTTGGTAATACCCAGCAGGTCACGCATAAAGGTTGCGCCGACTTTTCCGTTCGCTTCCAGATCACGGTTAGAGATCTTGATGCGAGAGAATTCAGCCTGCTCACCTTCCAGGAAGTCTGCACTTCCTGCGCTCACGATAGTTGCTTTACGCAGCATCTGACGCACGATAACTTCGATGTGCTTATCGTTAATCTTAACGCCTTGCAGACGGTAAACTTCCTGCACTTCGTTAGTGATGTAACGGGTCACCGCATGCACGCCACGCAAGCGCAGAATATCATGTGGAGACTCTGGGCCATCGGAAACCACGTCACCGCGCTCAACACGTTCACCTTCGAACACGTTCAGCTGACGCCATTTCGGAATCATCTCTTCGTACGGCTCGCTACCATCCAGCGGAGTAATCACCAGACGACGCTTACCTTTGGTCTCTTTACCGAAGGAGATGATGCCGCTGATCTCCGCCAGGATAGCTGGCTCTTTCGGACGACGCGCTTCGAACAGGTCAGCAACGCGTGGCAGACCACCGGTAATATCCTTGGTACCGCCAGATTCCTGCGGAACACGCGCTAACGTGTCACCAGCACTGATCTTAACGCCATCTTCCAGCTGAACAATCGCTTTACCTGGCAGGAAGTACTGAGCCGGCATGTCGGTGCCCGGGATCAGAACGTCGTTGCCGTTGGCATCAACAATTTTCAGAGCAGGACGCAGATCTTTACCGCCCGCAGTACGTTCAGCGCTGTCCAGAACCACCAGTGAAGACAGACCGGTTAAGTCATCTGTCTGACGGGTAATGGTCTGGCCATCAACCATGTCCGTGAAGCGAATGAAACCGCCCACTTCGGTGATGACTGGCATGGTATGCGGATCCCAGTTTGCGACGGTTTCGCCCGCTGCAACCTGCTCACCATCACCTTTCGCCATGGAAGAACCATAAGGAACTTTATAGCTCTCTTTGGTACGACCAAATTCGTCGATCATTTTCAGTTCAACGTTACGCGAGGTGATCACCAGCTTGCCTGCCGAGTTCGTTACGGACTTGGCGTTGGTCAGCTTGATGGTACCTTTGTTCTTCACCTGAATGCTGGATTCAGCAGCCGCACGTGATGCCGCACCACCGATGTGGAACGTACGCATCGTCAGCTGTGTACCTGGCTCACCGATGGACTGTGCCGCGATAACACCGATCGCTTCACCTTTGTTGATGATGTGACCACGTGCCAGGTCGCGACCGTAGCAATGCGCACACACACCAAAGTCGGTTTCACAACCTACTACTGAGCGGACTTTCAGGCTGTCGACTGAGTTCAGTTCCAGCACGTCACACCAGTGCTCATCGAGCAGCGTGTTGCGTGGGACCAGAATATCAGCCGTACCCGGCTTCAGAACGTCTTCAGCAGTCACACGACCCAGTACACGCTCACGCAGAGGCTCTTTAACGTCGCCACCTTCGATGACAGGCGTCATCATGATGCCTTCGTGTGTACCACAGTCATCTTCGGTAACAACCAGATCCTGTGCAACGTCAACCAGACGACGCGTCAGATAACCGGAGTTCGCTGTTTTCAGTGCGGTATCCGCCAGACCTTTACGCGCACCGTGGGTTGAGATGAAGTACTGGAGTACGTTCAACCCTTCACGGAAATTCGCCGTGATTGGTGTTTCGATGATGGAGCCATCGGGTTTCGCCATCAGACCACGCATACCGGCCAGCTGACGAATCTGTGCTGCAGAACCACGCGCACCGGAGTCGGCCATCATAAAGATGCTGTTAAAGGAAACCTGTCGCTCTTCTTCGCCATCGCGGTTAATCACGAGTTCGGTAGAGAGGTTTTCCATCATCGCTTTGGCAACACGTTCGTTGGCTGCTGCCCAGATATCGATGACTTTGTTATAACGTTCGCCTGCCGTTACCAGACCAGACTGGAACTGCTCCTGAATCTCAGCCACTTCCGCTTCCGCTTCGGTGATGATTTCCACTTTCTTCTCTGGAATAACCATGTCGTCGATGCCGACTGACGCGCCTGAACGGGCAGCGTAAGCGAAACCGGTGTACATGGTCTGGTCAGCAAAGATAACGGTCGGCTTCAGGCCCAGAATGCGATAACAGGTGTTAAGCATTTTGGAGATAGCTTTTTTGCCCAGCGCCTGGTTAACGATAGAGAAAGGCAGACCTTTCGGCACGATCATCCACAGGATGGCACGGCCAATCGTTGTATCAATGATGCTGGTTTTAGCAACCCACTCATCCTGCTCATTTTTCTCGTGTTCGGTGATACGCACCTTAACGCGAGCATGCAGAGAGGCGAGGCCAGCGCGATAGATACGCTCAGCTTCTTTCGGGCCAGTCAGCACCATGCCTTCGCCTTTGGCGTTAACACAGTCACGGGTCATGTAATAGAGACCCAGTACAACGTCCTGAGAAGGAACGATGATTGGCTCGCCGTTCGCAGGTGACAGGATGTTGTTGGTCGACATCATCAGCGCACGCGCTTCCAGCTGGGCTTCCAGCGTCAGCGGTACGTGAACAGCCATCTGGTCACCATCGAAGTCGGCGTTATATGCCGCACAAACCAGCGGGTGCAGCTGGATCGCTTTACCTTCGATCAGAACCGGTTCAAAGGCCTGAATACCCAGACGGTGCAGCGTAGGCGCACGGTTCAGCAGAACCGGATGCTCACGGATCACTTCGTCGAGGATATCCCAGACAACCGCTTCTTCGCGCTCAACCATTTTCTTCGCGGCTTTGATGGTGGTGGCCAGGCCACGCAGTTCCAGCTTGCCGTAAATGAACGGTTTGAACAGTTCGAGTGCCATTTTCTTAGGCAGACCGCACTGATGCAGACGCAGGTATGGACCAACGGTGATAACCGAACGACCAGAATAGTCGACACGTTTACCCAGCAGGTTCTGACGGAAACGACCCTGCTTACCTTTGATCATGTCAGCCAGCGATTTCAGCGGACGCTTGTTAGAACCGGTGATCGCACGACCGCGACGACCGTTATCCAGCAGTGCATCGACCGCTTCCTGCAACATACGCTTTTCGTTGCGTACGATGATATCTGGCGCAGCCAGATCCAGCAGGCGCTTCAGACGGTTGTTACGGTTGATCACGCGACGATAAAGATCGTTCAGATCCGACGTTGCGAAACGGCCACCATCCAGCGGTACCAGCGGACGCAGATCCGGTGGCAGAACAGGCAGCACGGTCAGGATCATCCACTCTGGCTTGTTGCCAGACTGTACGAACGCTTCCAGCAGCTTGATGCGCTTGGTCAGTTTTTTACGTTTGGTTTCGGAGTTAGTTTCGTTCAGCTCTTCACGCAGCTGCTCGCACTCCTGTTCCAGATCCATGTTTTTCAACAGGGCCTGGATCGCTTCGGCGCCCATTTTGGCGTCGAATTCGTCACCGAACTCTTCCAGAGCGTCAAGATACTGCTCTTCAGTCAGGATCTGACGCTTCTCGAGGTTGGTCATGCCACCTTCGATTACCACGTAAGATTCAAAGTAGAGCACGCGCTCGATGTCACGCAGTGGCATATCCAGCAGTAAGCCGATACGCGATGGCAGTGACTTCAGGAACCAGATGTGCGCAGTTGGCGATGCCAGTTCGATGTGGCCCATACGCTCACGGCGTACTTTAGTCTGGGTCACTTCAACACCGCACTTCTCACAAATCACACCACGGTGTTTCAGGCGCTTGTATTTGCCGCACAGGCACTCATAGTCTTTTACCGGCCCGAAGATACGGGCACAGAACAGACCATCGCGCTCTGGCTTAAAAGTACGGTAGTTAATGGTTTCTGGCTTTTTCACTTCACCAAAAGACCAGGAACGGATCATGTCTGGCGAAGCCAGCGCAATTTTGATCGCATCAAACTCTTCGGTCTTAGTTTGCGCTTTCAGAAACTTAAGTAAGTCTTTCACGGATTAGCTCCCGTCGGAGTGAGACTCAGAGGGCGTCCAACCGAAATTGAACGCCCCGTAACCAGTACAATTGCGAGCGCTTTAAACCCAGCGCTTTCAGGCGGCAGCGAACCGCAGCCTGAAAAGGGGTTACTCGTCTTCCAGCTCGATGTTGATACCCAGCGAGCGAATCTCTTTCAACAGTACGTTGAAGGATTCCGGCATGCCCGGTTCCATCTGATGGTTACCGTCAACGATGTTTTTATACATCTTGGTACGGCCGTTGACGTCATCAGACTTAACGGTAAGCATTTCCTGCAGGGTATAGGCGGCACCGTATGCTTCCAGTGCCCATACTTCCATCTCACCAAAGCGCTGACCACCGAACTGTGCCTTACCACCCAGCGGCTGCTGAGTAACCAGGCTGTAGGAACCGGTTGAACGTGCATGCATCTTGTCATCAACCAGGTGGTTGAGTTTCAGCATGTACATGTAGCCAACGGTTACCTGACGTTCGAACTGCTCACCGGTACGGCCGTCAAACAGGGTAATCTGACCGGAAGAAGGCAAGCCGCCGAGCTGCAGCAGCTCTTTGATTTCGCTCTCTTTCGCGCCATCAAACACCGGAGTGGCGATTGGCATACCTTTCTTCAGGTTCTCAGCCAGACGAAGCACTTCGTCATCGGAGAAGGTGTTCAGGTCAACTTTCTGACGCAGATCGCTACCCAGGTCATAGGCGCGCTGGATGAATTCACGCAGTTTCGCGACTTCTTCCTGTTTCTTCAGCATGGCGTTGATCTTCTCGCCAATGCCTTTCGCTGCCATACCCAGGTGGGTTTCCAGAATCTGACCGATGTTCATACGCGATGGTACGCCCAGCGGGTTCAGAACGATGTCAACCGGCGTGCCGTTTTCATCGTAAGGCATATCTTCGATCGGGTTGATCTTAGAGATAACACCTTTGTTACCGTGACGGCCTGCCATTTTGTCACCCGGCTGAATCTGGCGCTTAACTGCCAGATAAACCTTAACGATTTTCAGCACGCCTGGTGCCAGATCATCGCCCTGGGTGATTTTACGACGCTTACCTTCGAGTTTTTTCTCAAACTCGTGCTTCAGTTCGTCGTACTGCTCTGCCAGCTGCTCCAGCTGGTTTTGCTTGGCTTCGTCAGTCAGACCCAGCTCCAGCCAGCGCTCGCGCGGCAGCTTGTCCAGTTTGTCTGCTTCAACGCCACCCGAAATCAGTACGTTCTGGATACGGCTGAAGAGGCCCGCTTCCAGAATCTGCAGTTCTTCAGACAGGTCTTTCTTGGCCTGCTTCAGCTGCATCTCTTCGATTTCCAGCGCACGTTTGTCTTTTTCCACGCCATCGCGGGTAAAGACCTGAACGTCGATCACGGTGCCTGACACGCCATTCGGTACGCGCAGTGACGAATCTTTCACGTCAGAGGCTTTTTCACCGAAGATAGCGCGCAGCAGTTTCTCTTCTGGCGTCAGCTGGGTCTCACCTTTCGGCGTTACCTTACCAACCAGAATATCGCCACCGGTCACTTCAGCACCGATGTAGACGATGCCAGACTCATCCAGTTTGGAGAGAGCAGCTTCACCCACGTTCGGGATATCAGCCGTGATCTCTTCTGGCCCCAGTTTGGTGTCACGCGACACGCAAGCCAGTTCCTGAATGTGGATAGTCGTAAAACGATCTTCCTGAACCACACGCTCGGAGACCAGGATGGAGTCTTCGAAGTTGTAGCCGTTCCACGGCATGAACGCTACGCGCATGTTCTGGCCCAGTGCCAGTTCACCCAGATCGGTGGACGGGCCATCTGCCAGCACGTCGCCGCGCTCAACCGGCTCACCCAGAGAAACACATGGCATCTGGTTGATGCAGGTGTTCTGGTTAGAACGGGTATATTTGGTCAGGTTGTAGATGTCGATACCGGCTTCGCCAGCATGCATTTCGTCTTCGTTAACTTTGATAACGATACGTGATGCATCGACGTACTGTACGGTACCGCCACGTTTCGCAACGGCAGTAACACCGGAGTCAACGGCAACAGCACGTTCCATACCGGTACCAACCAGCGGCTTATCAGCACGCAGAGTCGGAACGGCCTGACGTTGCATGTTCGCACCCATCAGGGCGCGGTTAGCATCATCGTGTTCCAGGAACGGGATCAGTGACGCACCGACAGAAACGATCTGTTGGGTCGAAACGTCCATGTAGTCAACCTGATCACGGCTGAACAGACTTGATTCGCCTTTGCTACGGCAGGTGACCAGGTCATCAACAAACGCGCCGTTATCATCAAGAGGGGCGTTCGCCTGAGCGATAACGTAGTTACCCTCTTCGATAGCAGAGAGGTAATGAATCTCGTCAGAAACCAGACCGTCGATAACACGGCGATAAGGTGTCTCAAGGAAACCGTACTCATTGGTCTGCGCATATACAGACAAGGAGTTGATCAGACCGATGTTCGGACCTTCAGGGGTTTCGATTGGGCAGACACGACCGTAGTGCGTTGGGTGTACGTCACGCACTTCAAAGCCGGCACGCTCACGCGTCAAACCACCCGGGCCGAGAGCAGAGATACGACGTTTGTGCGTAATCTCTGACAGCGGGTTGTTCTGATCCATAAACTGAGAAAGCTGGCTGGAACCAAAGAACTCTTTCACCGCAGCCGAAATCGGCTTCGCGTTGATCATGTCCTGAGGCATCAGGGTATCAAGGTCGCCCAGTGACAGACGCTCTTTAACCGCACGCTCAACACGTACCAGACCGACGCGGAACTGGTTCTCAGCCATTTCACCGACTGAACGAATACGACGGTTACCGAGGTGGTCGATATCGTCCACTTCGCCTTTACCGTTACGGATGTCGATCAGCTTCTTCATCACTTCAATGATGTCGTCTTTGCTCAGGATGCCTGAACCTTCGATTTCATCACGCAGTAATGAGCGGTTGAACTTCATACGGCCGACAGCAGAAAGATCATAACGATCTTCAGAGAAGAACAGGTTCTCAAACAGGTTCTCTGCTGCTTCGCGTGTTGGCGGCTCACCAGGACGCATCATGCGGTAGATCTCAACCAGTGCGCTCAGGCGATCGCTGGTTGGGTCAACACGCAGGGTCTCAGACATATATGGACCGTGGTCCAGATCGTTGGTGAACAGCGTTTCGATGCGCTTGTGACCGGACTGGCTCAGTTTGGCCAGCAAATCCAGTGACAGTTCCATGTTCGCTGCAATAATCAGCTCACCGGTGCTCTCATCGATGTAGTCTTTAGCGACCACTTTGCCCGCGATATATTCAACCGGAACTTCGATGTGCTGAATGCCATCTTTTTCCAGCTGACGGATATGGCGCGCAGTAATACGGCGTGCTTTCTCGACGTAGACGGTGCCGTTCGCTTCGATATCGAAGGTTGCAGTTTCACCGCGCAGGCGCTCAGGCACCAGCTCCATCTGCAGCTTGTTGTCACGGATTTCAAACACCACTTTCTCGAAGAAGATATCGAGGATCTGAGGTGTAGTGAACTGTAACGCGCGAAGGATGATAGTGGCCGGCAGCTTACGACGACGGTCAATACGGACAAACAGGTTATCTTTCGGGTCAAACTCAAAGTCGAGCCATGAACCGCGGTAAGGGATGATACGTGCGTTGTACAGCACTTTACCCGATGAGTGGGTTTTACCCTTATCGCTATCAAAGAACACGCCAGGACTACGGTGCAGCTGAGAAACGATAACGCGTTCGGTACCATTGATAACAAAGGTACCGTTGTCGGTCATGAGCGGAATTTCGCCCATGTAGACTTCTTGTTCTTTAATGTCTTTTACGGTGCCTTCTGGCGCTTCGCGCTCATAGACCACCAGACGCAGTTTCACGCGCAGCGGTGCCGAATAGGTCACGCCACGGATCTGACACTCTTTCACGTCAAAGACAGGTTCACCCAGGCGATAGCTGACATACTGCAACTCAGAGTTGCCGCTGTAGCTCGCAATAGGGAATACAGAGCGGAATGCAGCTTCCAGTCCGTACTGACCTTCTGGATCTTGCTCGATAAACTTCTGGAACGAGTCGAGCTGGATGGAAAGGAGATAAGGTATGTCCAGTACTTGCGGACGTTTACCAAAATCCTTACGAATACGTTTTTTCTCGGTATAGGAGTAAACCATAGGGTTCCTCAGCTAGCTGACAAGTCGACCCACGCTGTCCGTCCTGACAGGACAGTTCATGCAACACGATTTTGTTTGATTCACTGGCTGCGCAGCAGCAGTGCAATACCTCTTTCTATCACGCTTAAATCATTTCATCGCTGTTGCGAGGGCAGGGAACCCGCACAGGTAGAGCGGTATATTAAGTCGTCGATAGAGAAAGATATTGAAGAGTAACAATGGACAAACAGTGTGAAACCCCATTGAGACCCTGTAGCGCAAAAAGGCTGGTGACCAAAAAGTCACCAGCCATCAGTCTGAAACTACTCAGACTGCAACCCGGAGGTTGTCTTACTTAACTTCAACTTCAGCGCCAGCTTCTTTCAGAGCAGCTTCAAGTGCAGCTGCGTCGTCTTTGCTGATTGCTTCTTTGATCACGCCAGTTGCTTCAACCAGATCTTTGGCTTCTTTCAGGCCCAGACCAGTTGCAGTACGTACGGCTTTGATTACTGCAACCTTGTTCGGGCCAACAGCTTTCAGGACTACGTCGAATTCAGTTTTTTCTTCAACAGCTTCAGCCGGGCCAGCAGCAACAGCTACAGCAGCAGCAGCAGAAACGCCGAATTTTTCTTCCATTGCAGAAACCAGCTCAACAACTTCCATTACGGACATCGCTGCAACAGCTTCCAGAATTTGGTCTTTAGTAATAGACATGACAATTGTTCCTAAGAATCAGAAAAAGTTTATACGTAAGCAATTACGAAGAAAAGAATATGGCCTTAAGCCGCTTCTTTTGCATCGCGTACAGCAGCCAGAGTGCGGACCAGTTTGCCAGCAGCGGCTTCTTTCATGGTCGACATCAGACGTGCCAGTGCTTCTTCGTAGGTCGGCAGAGTTGCCAGACGGTCAATATTGGCCGCCGTGATCAGCTCACCTTCAAAGGCTGCAGCTTTGACCTCAAATTTTGCATTCGCTTTCGCGAAATCTTTAAACAGACGAGCAGCAGCGCCCGGGTGTTCCATAGAATATGCAATCAGGGTCGGACCAACAAACGTGTCTTTCAGGCACTCAAACTGAGTACCTTCAACGACGCGGCGCAGCAGGGTGTTACGAACAACACGCATGTAAACGCCAGCTTCACGGCCTGCTTTACGCAGTTCGGTCATTTTATCAACGGTAACGCCACGGGAATCCGCAACAACCGCTGAAAGCGCACCTTTGGCTACTTCGCTGACTTCAGCAACAATCGCTTGTTTGTCTTGAAGATTTAATGCCATTAGCTTTTGCTCCTGGATTTGACCGGGAAAGGATTTCCCCGGAACTCACTTCACTTACTTACCCCTGGGGGTAATAAGCGCTCGAACACGGTGAGCAGAATCCAGCTAAGAAAAAATTCTTTTGGTTCTGTCACCGTCTACGCAGGGTATTAAGCGGAATATCCGGAGATAAACAGCTCCTGCGGTCTTGGACGGAGGCCAGGATAAGGCCTGGCTCCAACCTAAATTCTGTGTGACGCAGCAGAGTCAGAGGGAGAGGCGATAAACGCAACAGTCCGTTCTGGCTCTCTGGTGTCCTGTTCTGTTAATAACAGAACAACGGGCGTAAGATTCTAGGTGAATTTTTCGCCCGTTTCAAGCAGCAATTAGTTTGCTGTTGCGTTCAGACCAGCCTGGTCAACGGCAACGCCGGCACCCATGGTGGTTGAAAGGCTAACTTTCTTGATGTACACGCCTTTCGCCTGAGATGGTTTTGCTTTTTTCAGCGCAACCAGCAGAGATTCCAGGTTTTCTTTCAGTTTGTCAGCGTCAAAGTCCACTTTACCAATGGTAGTGTGGATGATGCCGTTTTTGTCGTTACGATAACGAACCTGACCTGCTTTAGCGTTCTTAACTGCTTCAGCAACGTTAGGGGTTACCGTACCAACTTTCGGGTTTGGCATCAGGCCGCGTGGGCCCAGAATCTGGCCTAACTGGCCAACAACGCGCATTGCATCCGGAGAAGCAATAACAACGTCAAAATTCATTTCGCCTTTCTTGATCTGATCAGCCAGGTCTTCCATGCCTACCAGCTCAGCGCCTGCTGCTTTAGCAGCTTCAGCGTTTGCGCCCTGAGCAAAGACAGCAACACGTACTGAACGACCAGTACCGTGTGGCAGAACGGTCGCGCCGCGAACGTTTTGATCAGATTTACGTGCATCAATGCCGAGGTTGACAGCAACGTCAACGCTTTCAACGAACTTGGCAGTAGCCAGTTCTTTCAGCAGAGCAACGGCTTCAGCAATGTCATACTGCTTAGTCACGTCAACTTTGTCGCGAATTACGGTCATGCGCTTGGTCAGCTTAGCCATTTCTTAGTCCTCTACTACCAGGCCCATGGAACGAGCAGTACCTTCGATTGAGCGAGTCATCGCTTCAACGTCAGAACCAGTCATGTCCGCAGCTTTGGTTTCTGCGATTTCACGTACCTGAGCACGAGTCACTTTACCGACTTTATCTTTGTTCGGCTTACCAGAACCAGACTTGATGCCCGCTGCTTTTTTCAGCAGTACGGCAGCCGGAGGCGTTTTGGTAATGAAGGTAAAAGAACGGTCGCTGTATACGGTGATAACAACTGGAGTCGGCAGACCTTTTTCCAGAGATTCAGTCTTAGCGTTGAACGCCTTACAGAATTCCATGATGTTAACACCCTGCTGACCCAGAGCTGGACCAACCGGTGGACTTGGGTTCGCCATACCAGCTGCAACCTGCAGCTTGACGTAGGCTTGGACTTTCTTAGCCATGATATTTCCTCAATTGGGTTATAGCGCCTGTAAAGGCTCCCCGTGATAACGATTTATCCGCTGTTTCCAGCGCATAAAAACAAAAGGCGCGAAATTGTAGTTAAATTTCGCGCCTGCTGCAACAGCTAATTTGTGAGCGGAAAGAGTTTAACCTTTCTCCACCTGACCGAAGTCCAGTTCAACCGGTGTTGCACGACCAAAGATGGACACGGAAACCGTCAGGCGGCTTTTCTCGTAATCCACATCTTCAACCACACCGTTAAAGTCAGCAAATGGGCCGTCATTAACGCGAACCATTTCACCAGGCTCAAACAGGGTTTTAGGACGAGGCTTATCGCCGACCTGCTGCAGACGGTTCATGATCGCATCAACTTCTTTGTCGCTGATAGGTGCCGGACGGTCAGATGTACCGCCGATAAAACCCATCACGCGTGGGACGCTGCGCACTAAATGCCAACTGGCGTCATTCATGACCATCTGGACCAGTACGTATCCCGGGAAAAACTTGCGCTCGCTCTTACGACGCTGGCCGCCACGAATTTCGACGACTTCTTCAGTCGGAACCATGACGTCGCCAAACAGCTCTTCCATGTTGTGCAATTTGATATGCTCGCGCAGCGATTGAGCTACGCGGCCTTCAAAACCGGAAAACGCCTGTACGACGTACCAGCGTTTCTTTGGAGCTTCAGACATCTCAGAACCTCAGGCCAGTGATAAACGATACCAGACGGACCAGAATACCATCCAGCCCCCACAAAATCAGTGACATCACGGCAGTAACCGCGGCAACGATTAAGGTGGTGTGCAGCGTTTCCTGGCGGGTTGGCCAGATAACCTTACGCATCTCTGTTCTTGCTTCACGAGCAAAAGCCACAGTCGCTTTGCCTTTGGTCGTTAAAAGCGCAATGCCGCCAGCCGCTGCAATCAGTACAACTACGGCTAATGCACGCAGTGGCAATGACACATCACGATAGAGGTAGTTACCTACAATCGCTGCAAGCAGCAGTAACACAACTACTACCCACTTTACCGCTTCCAGGCCACGCCCGCTCCCTTGAGCTTCGGTATTCGCACTCATAAACCAACCTGCCACAATAATTCAGAAACTATTCTGCCCCGCAGTGCGAGGCGTCCAAACCGAATGAGCTTTTGGGGCGTAACTCGGTATCCAACGCCGCATTACAGAGCCTGTCTCAGCAATGATTATGATTCAGAAAATCACTGATGAGCCAGGTTCTATGAAACAGCGTGCAAAAAGGGCATCAAATGATGCCCTTTCCGTGTGCATTGCGTCAAATGTTATCGGTAATTATGCAATAACTTTAGCAACAACACCCGCGCCAACGGTACGGCCACCTTCGCGGATTGCGAAGCGCAGACCTTCGTCCATTGCGATTGGGTGAATCAGGGTAACAACCATTTTGATGTTGTCGCCTGGCATTACCATTTCAACGCCTTCTGGCAGCTCTACTGAGCCGGTCACATCAGTTGTACGGAAGTAGAACTGTGGACGATAGCCTTTGAAGAACGGAGTATGGCGGCCACCTTCGTCTTTAGACAGAACGTAAACTTCTGACTCGAACTGGGTGTGTGGCTTGATTGAGCCTGGCTTAGCCAGAACCTGGCCACGCTGGATGTCTTCACGCTTGATACCGCGCAGCAGAACACCACAGTTTTCGCCTGCCTGACCCTGGTCCAGCAGCTTACGGAACATCTCAACACCGGTACAGGTTGATTTCGCAGTATCTTTGATACCCACGATTTCAACTTCGTCGCCGACTTTAACGATGCCGCGCTCAACACGACCGGTAACAACAGTACCACGGCCAGAGATTGAGAATACGTCTTCGATTGGCAGCAGGAACGGCATGTCGATCGCACGGACTGGATCCGGGATGTAGTTATCCAGGTGCTCAGCCAGTTCGATGATTTTCGCTTCCCACTCAGGAACGCCTTCCAGCGCTTTCAGAGCAGAACCACGAACGATTGGCGTGTCGTCGCCTGGGAAGTCGTACTGTGACAGCAGGTCACGTACTTCCATCTCTACCAGCTCCAGCAGCTCTTCATCATCAACCATGTCGCACTTGTTCAGGAACACGATGATGTAAGGAACGCCAACCTGACGACCCAGCAGGATGTGCTCACGGGTCTGTGGCATCGGGCCATCAGTCGCAGCAACAACCAGGATCGCGCCGTCCATCTGCGCAGCACCGGTGATCATGTTTTTCACATAGTCGGCGTGGCCTGGGCAGTCAACGTGAGCATAGTGACGTGCAGCAGTCTCATACTCAACGTGTGCGGTGTTGATGGTAATACCGCGGGCTTTTTCTTCAGGCGTGCTGTCGATCTGATCGAATGCACGAGCCTGGCCGCCGTTGGTTTTAGCCAGTACGGTAGTGATAGCTGCAGTCAGGGTGGTTTTACCGTGGTCAACGTGACCGATGGTGCCCACGTTTACGTGCAGTTTGTTACGTTGAAATTGCTCTTTAGCCATCGCTAGTCCCTCTAAGACACGGATATATCAATGATATCATCACATTAACCAGGCAATGCCTGACTGCAAGGAAGTTACAGAGAAAATCAGGAGGGAGATTAAAGGAAGTGGTGCTGATACCCAGAGTCGAACTGGGGACCTCACCCTTACCAAGGGTGCGCTCTACCAACTGAGCCATATCAGCACATCTGGAGCGGGCAGCGGGAATCGAACCCGCATCATCAGCTTGGAAGGCTGAGGTAATAGCCATTATACGATGCCCGCATCCTGGAACTCGGCTACCTGTTCTTTCTGTAGCTTGCAGATAACAGAGAATGTTTCTCTACTACCTGCTGCCTGTCAGCGAAGCTGACCGACTTTGACTTCGCTAACGCTCAGTCTGAATTCAGGGTGATAAATGACTCACCTGACAGATAAACAGGTTGTTTATCTGTACCCAACCATGAGGTTGAGATGGTGGTGGGAGAAGGATTCGAACCTTCGAAGTCTGTGACGGCAGATTTACAGTCTGCTCCCTTTGGCCGCTCGGGAATCCCACCTACTTGATGGTGCCGGCTACCGGAATCGAACTGGTGACCTACTGATTACAAGTCAGTTGCTCTACCAACTGAGCTAAGCCGGCATCAAGTGGAGCGCATTCTAGGAAGGTCGGGCTCTGGATGCAACTAAAAAATCGCTTATTTTTTTCTATCGCTTACTATTTGTGCAAATCATCGCATTTTGACGTTTTTGTGCAGAATATTTGTGCAATCTGGTTCAGTTTTCACAAGATTCGCGAGACGTCACTGTCGCCTGATGTCTCTCAGCACACCTCAATTCGGAGGATAAATGATCCGCCAGCCGCATTTTTATTTTATTCTTTTTGATTGAGTGATGTTTTTTTGACCCACCCGGCGTCATTTTTATCATGCGCTGGTGATTTCCTATAGAAAGTAGCGTCATTTTTGTCAGGCATATGCTTCAGGTAGTGCAGCGATGCCCCCCAAATAAGACCGCTAAAATGACTTTATAAGATATGTTCTTTTCGAAATTACACAGGTGACGCATTAAATGTGTACCCTATCAGCCTCACTCCAGGCCCTTATAGCAGCATTATGTTATTCAGGTGTCTGGCGGAATGTTCAGAGCAGATAAAAGCCGCATATACGCTGTGATGCGCTGTAACAACATAAATAATGATAAAGCTGCCATAATTGAAGGCATCGAGACGTTTTGTGGGTATGCCGACGAAAGCGTGATCACGTTTATCTTTTTACTTCTGTTAAAAGCCATACTGGTGATACCCTCCAGCCCATTGTTCTCACTGATAAACCAGCGATTCGTGATTCATTTCACCTGTGCTGTCCTGCTTATCGGATAACACGCGGTTGATAGCAATGAATTTGCGGTCAGATGCATGCTTATGGATAAAACAACTCCCCTGACAACGCCTTACTTAGAATTCACTCGTGAGCAGTGGGCTGCATTACGTGATTCCGTTCCTATGACGCTTTCAGAGGAAGAGATCGCGCAGCTGGAGGGCATCAACGAGGATCTCTCGCTGGAGGAGGTAGCAGAAATTTATCTGCCACTTTCGCGTCTGCTCAATTTCTATATAAGTTCGAACGTTCGCCGACAGGCTGTACTGGAGCAATTTCTGGGCACCAATGGCCAGAAAATCCCCTATATCATCAGTATTGCGGGTAGTGTAGCCGTCGGTAAAAGCACGACCGCACGCGTATTGCAGGCGTTGCTCAGCCGCTGGCCTGAACACCGCAAAGTGGAATTGATCACGACGGATGGCTTCCTTCATCCTAATGCCGTGCTGAAAGAACGCGGTTTAATGAAGAAAAAAGGCTTCCCGCAATCCTATGATATGCACCGGCTGGTCAATTTTGTCTCTGATTTGAAATCAGGGGCCAGTCAGGTGACGGCGCCGGTCTATTCGCATCTGATTTATGATGTCATCCCTGATGGCGATAAAGTCATACAACAGCCCGACATTCTTATTCTGGAAGGTCTGAATGTATTGCAGAGTGGCATGGACTATCCGCATGACCCACATCATGTCTTTGTTTCAGACTTCGTCGATTTTTCTATTTATGTTGATGCAGAGGAAGAGTTGCTGCAAAGATGGTATATCAATCGATTCCTGAAATTCCGCCAGGGTGCTTTTACCGATCCGGACTCCTATTTTCACCATTATGCCCAGCTCTCAGAGGCGGAAGCGGTTGAGATAGCAGGTAACTTATGGAAAGAGATTAACTGGCTCAACCTGCAGGAAAATATCCTGCCGACGCGCGAAAGGGCCAGCCTGATCATGACCAAAAGTGGCAATCATGCGGTCGATAGGGTTCGCCTGCGTAAATAACTGCTGTTAAAAAAGCCTGCACACGTGCAGGCTTTTTTGATCAGACAGGGCGTAATGATATTTCACCGCCCACCCAGGCTTTTATTTCCCCATCCTGCTCCAGCAGTAAGCCACCCTGACTGTCAACGCCCCGCGCAATACCATGCACTTCACGCTCGCCGATGAGCAGCTTAACAGGCCGGTTAATGAAATTATCGAGTGCCGCCCAACGCGCGATGAAGGGTGTTAATCCCTCCTGTTCAAACAGTGGCAGGGCTTCGCGCAGACTGTTGATCAGATGCGCTGCCAGCTCATTGCGATTCACCGTGACACCGGCTTCCTGCAGGTTAATCCAGCCCTGATTAATCTGTGATGCATCGGCTGCCCGCATCGCCAGGTTAATCCCTGCACCAATAACGATCTGCGCAGCATCACCGGTTTTCCCGGTCAGTTCGACCAGAATACCTGCCAGTTTGCGATCATTAAGGTAAATATCGTTGGGCCACTTCACGCGGACATCATCAGCCCCCAGTGAACGTAATGTCTCCGCCATGATAATACCAATTACCAGGCTAAGGCCCATCGCCGCAGCGGGTCCCTGTTCCAGACGCCAGTACATGGACATGTAGAGGTTAGCGCCAAAGGGAGAGAACCATTGGCGCCCACGCCGGCCACGACCTGCTTGCTGATATTCAGCGATACAGGCGGCACCTGACTGCATGTCATTCATGCGCTCCAGCAGATACTGGTTTGTGGAGTCAATCACCGGGATGACCGAGACATTGCCCTGCTCAACCTGCGATAAGATTGCCTGCTCATTCAGTAGCTGCATCGGCGCAGACAGGCTGTAGCCCTTTCCTGTCACGGTATAGACGTCAAGTCCCCAGCTTTTTAATGTCTGGATGTGCTTGTTTATGGCTGCACGACTCATGCCCAGTGTTTCACCCAGCTGCTCGCCTGAATGAAACTCACCATCAGATAAAATATCGACCAGCTTTAGCGGGACATTGTGGTCTTTCATGCGATGACTCCGACAGCGTTACACTCGCCCTGCGCCTGAATAAAGCGGACTTCAGGCTCCAGCCAGACATCAAATCTTTCACCCACTTTCGCCCGTACAATTTTTGCCAGCGCAACGATATCGTCAGGCGTGGCATTGTCAGCGTTAATCAGCACCAGAGCCTGTTGCTGGTGAACTGCGGCACCTCCGGTGCGATAACCTTTCAGATGGCACTGATCGATAAGCCATCCTGCTGCCAGCTTGGTTTCACCATTCGGCATCAGATAGTGTGGCATGGCAGGAAAACGCGCCAGCAGGGAGTGGCACTGCGCCTCGGTAACGACGGGATTTTTGAAGAAGCTGCCTACATTACCGGTGACTTTTGGATCCGGTAACTTGCTCTGCCGCATCTGGCACACCGCGTGATAGACATCCCAGGCATTGGCCGTCACCGGATTGAGCGTTTTCAGGTCGCCATAGGTTAATACGGGCTGCCACTGTTTAGGTAATATTATCCCCACCGCAACAATGACATAGCCTGACTGATAACGATGTTTAAAAATACTGTCACGATAGCCAAACTCACAGGCTTCACGATCGAGACGTTCTGTCTCACCACTGTTCAGGTTAAGCACATCCACATATTCGCAGATATCTTTTAACTCCACACCATAAGCACCGATATTCTGAATCGGCGCCGAGCCAGTCATCCCAGGGATCAACGCCAGGTTTTCGAGGCCGGTGATCCCTTTTTCCAGCGTATTTTTAACCAGCTGATGCCAGTTCTCACCTGCCCCAACATGTAACTTCCAGCACTCAAATTCATCCTGAATTTTGATACCTTTGATACGGTTGAGCACCACGGAGCCAGCGAAATCTTCCAGAAAGAGGACATTGCTGCCTTCACCAAGCACCATGAAAGGCGTTTGATCACGCTGGCTGGCCTGCCACGCGGCCAGAATGGCAGCGGGTGTCTCAGCAACGATGCGTTTCTGTGTGTGTACTTCAAGCCCAAGCGTATTGTCGGCTTTTAAGGAGGGATGATGGCTGGACATTTGACGGCCTTTACTGAGTTATCTGGCCGTAGTTTACCGTATCAGAGAGGGGTTCTCAGGCTGTTTTCGGGGATTATGATGAGGTTTTTCACGATCTGCAGATGTAAAAAAGCCCCGCACTTCCGTGCGGGGCTTCTTCACTTATATAATGCCTGGCAGTTCCCTACTCTCGCATGGGGAGACCCCACACTACCATCGGCGCTACGGCGTTTCACTTCTGAGTTCGGCAT
>NZ_JACBXU010000008.1 GCF_013415305.1 Pantoea sp. WMus005 | reverse complement strand
CTGTAAAACGTCATAATGAATTTCATTATGTGTTCACTCGTGAGGCTTGATATTTTTTACGTCCGGAGACGCTGATATCAATCCTGCGAGTGCCCACACAGATTGTCTGATAAATTGTTAAAGAGCATGCCGCGATTTACTGCGGCGCGGGCTGCGTATATTACGCTTTCCGCATTGTCAGTCAAGCATTTATTTTCGCTTAACTCACTGGTTCGTATGATTTCGAACCTACTCAACCCGGCGCTTCGTAAGCCGTTGTGCCGTGTCAGTGGAGGCGCATTATAGGGAGTTCTCGGAGGCTGACAAGAGCTAATTTGAAATAAAATTCCGAGTGCTTCTTTTTTCAGCAAAAAGCCGCTAAAGCGCCAGTTTTTCCAGCAACGGAAAGCCATAACGCTGTAAAACGGGTGATAATTGTACCGCTTCGCCATCCAGCTCAGTGCAGAATGCGACGTTCTGTTGCGAAGAATGTACTTCAGGAGCTTCATGTTCCAGTAACCAGACAGTACGTCGGGCGATTGCCGCACCGGAATCAATCAAACGCGTCCCTTCAGGTAGTACCTGCTGTAACTCTTCGCGCAGTAAAGGAAAGTGCGTACAGCCTAAAACGACCGTATCTGGTGGTTCAGCCATCCGCAGCCAGGGCTGAACAATACGGCGCACCTCATCCAGTGCAACCTCTGCACCGTGCAGCTTCGCTTCGGCCAGTTCCACCAGTTCCGCCGATCCCAGCATCTCGATGTTGCAGGAACCGGCAAATTGCGCCACCAGCTCATGGGTATAAGGACGGCGCACCGTCGCCCGCGTCGCCAGCAACCCGACCACACCATTACGTGTCAGGCGTGCGGCCGGTTTAATTGCCGGAACCACACCTACGACAGGAAACGCAAAGCGTTCACGTAAAGCGGGCAATGAAACCGTGCTGGCCGTATTGCAGGCGATGATGACTAACGAGAGAGGATAACGCTGCGTAATGGCCTCAACGATAGCGACCACCCGTTCCACGATGAAAGTTTCGCTTTTCTCACCATAGGGGAAGCCGGCGTTATCAAAAGCGTAAAGATAATGAAGATCCGGCAACAGCTGACGGACTTCATCATAGACAGAAAGCCCACCGACGCCGGAATCAAACACCAGCACGGTGGGACGTAAATCAGAAGTTGTAGCTGCCGCTGAGGTAATACTCTCGTCCTGGAGTCTGATAGCCATACACTGTCTCGTAATCTTTATCGAACAGGTTGGCAATTCTACCACGAACCGTGAGTTGTGAAGTGACAGGATATGAGACGGCGAGATCCCACAGGCTGACGCCACCTAACTTCACACGACGGCTGGGCGTGCTGTTGAAGTCGGTATCATAACGGTCGCCCAGATAGTGATAAGTCACAGACCAGTCAAACTCATACAGCGTCCAGTCGAGCTGATACTTTACCTGCTGCTTAGCCCGGCGAATGAGCGGCTGATCGCTACTGCCATCCCGCGCATCGACATAATCATATGAGAGCTGATGCGTCAGCGGCCCGGTATCGAATCCCGCGGTGGCTTCAACGCCTTTAATACGCGCCTGCTCAATGTTGTAGTAGCGGAAGGTCTGCGGATCACCTTCAATCAGATTATCAATGTCGTTACGATAGCCCGATACCCGCCAGTTCACCGGCCCGCTCAGGCCTTCAAAACCACCTTCCCACTGCTTACTTTTTTCCGGGTCGAGGTCGCGGTTACCATAGAACGGGCTGTAAACCTGCGACAGATTCGGCGCTTTGAAACCTGTGCCATAAGAGGCGAACGCGCGGTAGCCGGAGATAAACTCCCATGAGGCCGCCGTCTGCCAGGTGTTATGCCAGCCAAACTGATTGTTATCATCACCACGGACCGCGCCTTCAAGGGTGACGCTGCCAAACTGCTGCTGCCCGGTCACGTAGAGGCCGGTATTCCGCTGTTCATAACCATCTGATAAATAGTTCGTGCCTGGCTCGGTGGTCTCCTTCTGCCAGTCAACACCCGCACTGACGGCGCCCTGCCCCACCTGAACGGTATTGCCCCACTGCAGATTGTACTGAGTGACATCATCAAAGGTCGACGCGGCGCCATAGCGGCCATTGCGCGGATCGTAGTTAATGTCTTTGGTATGGCCATAACTGGCGATGAGCTGAGTAGAGTAAAAGTCACGGTTGAAGCGTAACCCGGTGTCCCAGGTCTGGCTGTAGAGCTGACGGGTATCCGCCAGTCCGTTAATGCCGCTCTCATCGTAGTTATATTGCCCGTCGTAGGCGGTACGGTTATCAAACCCGTAACCGCGCACAAAACCACTGAGTTCCTCGCTGAACTGATGCTCAAGGTTGCCATACAGCGTTTTGCTCATAAAGCCGTCGCGATCGTGCTGCGCCGGACCATAGTCATTGGGATAGCCCGCGACTACGTCATACCCTCTGGTATAGGTATAGTTGCCAGCCAGAGTGAGCTTTGTCGCGTCGCCCAGCATCTGCTGGGTTGAGCCGTCGTAAGATTGATAGCCGTTGGACCCCATGCCCGCCGTGAGCGTGGTGCCCGGTTGCGATCGACCCGTAATAATATTCACCACGCCGCCAATCGCATCCGAACCATAAACCGCAGAACGCGCGCCGCGAATATATTCGATGCGCTGTACCAGCGACAGGGGGATCTGGCTGAGGTCCGACGAACCGGTGATACCCGCCTGATTAAGCCGGATACCATCAATCAGGATCAGCACATGTCTGGACTCGGTGCCCCGAATAAACAACGAACTCTGCTGCCCTAACCCGCCGCTTTGCGCGACATCGACACCCGGCAGACGGCGCATCACATCCGTCAGGCTTTTGGCCTGCCAGCGATCAATTTCATCACGCGTGACGACGGTAGTGGGAGCCAGCACCCCGGAAACAGGTTCGGCAAAACGGTTGGCGGTGACTATCTGCGTATCATCATTCCCCTGCGCAAAACCGTTTTGCGCCCAGAGAGAAATCGCCGTTGCGCTCAGAGCGAACAGCGAAGCCGTTTTTTTTGTCATTTTTAATTGCATCCATAAGACGAAGCAGGATGCCGCAGGCCGACAATCAATAGCACGCGATGATTGTACGAGTAGCGACGTTACACCGGCAGGTCTTCGGGCTGGGAATCATAAATGATGATGACTTCCCATCCCGGAGGACAGTGTCTGCAATTGCACTCATCACGACATTCCTTACCGCTGCGCGTCAGCTCCAGATTCACACTGGATTCCCTATTAACTCGGGCTTGAGGCCGGCGTCTGCAGTCTACGGAGTGGCGATACGGAAGTCCAGACAGCCGCTGCGGGACTGGACATCAGCAAGTGAATGCCTACAATCGCCCGCTGGTAAGCTATTAATCAGGATTGCTCATGACACCCGAACATCTCCCCATTGAAGACTATGACGCACAGCTGGCGGAAAAAGTCAGTCGTTTAGAGACGATGATGACGCCGTTTGCTGCGCCCGACGTGGAGGTGTTCCGTTCGCCGGTCAGCCACTATCGGATGCGCGCCGAATTCCGCCTGTGGCACGACGGCGATGATATTTATCACATCATCTTTGATCAGCAGACACGCGAGCGGATCCGCGTTGATCAGTTCCCGGCGGCCAGCCAGCTGATCAATCAGCTGATGCCAAAGATGATCGCCGCGATCCGTGATAACCGCACCCTGCGTCATAAACTGTTCCAGATCGACTATCTGTCGACCCTGAGCAATCAGATTGTGATTTCACTGCTCTACCACCGCAAGCTGGATGATGAGTGGCAGCAGGCAGCCGCAGCACTGCGTGACCAGCTGCGTGCGGAAGGTCTGGATGTGCAGCTGATTGGCCGTGCGACTAAGACCAAAATCTGTCTGGATCGCGACTATGTGGATGAGTGTCTGCCGGTGGCGGGCCGCGAGATTGTCTATCGTCAGGTCGAGAACAGTTTCACCCAGCCTAACGCGGCGATGAATATTCAGATGCTGGAATGGGCGCTGGATGTGACGCAGGATTCACAGGGCGACCTGCTGGAACTCTACTGCGGTAACGGCAACTTCTCGCTGGCGCTGGCGCGTAACTTCCGCCGCGTTCTGGCGACTGAAATCGCCAAGCCCTCTGTTGCGTCGGCGCAATACAACATTGCCGTGAACCAGATTGATAATGTGCAAATCATTCGTATGGCGGCGGAAGAGTTTACGCAGGCGATGAATGGCGTGCGCAGCTTCAATCGTCTGGAAGGGATTAACCTGACCAGCTACGAATGCGAGACGATTTTTGTCGATCCGCCGCGCAGCGGCCTGGATGAAGAGACGGTGAAAATGGTGCAGGCGTATCCGCGTATCCTTTACATCTCCTGCAACCCGCAGACCCTGAGCGACAATCTGCAGACACTGGCAGAAACGCACGACGTGACGCGGCTGGCGCTGTTCGATCAATTCCCCTATACCCATCATATGGAATGCGGCGTCCTGCTGACGCGTAAAGCGTAAAAAAAACGGGAACCCTGAGGTTCCCGTTTTCTTTTATCCCTACTGATTACGCTTGCGCTTAAACCGTGTCGCAATCCAGAACACCAGCGCCACCATCAGAACCGTGGGAACGAAGTTGGAGCCAATGTCCGGGTATTCTGCCCGCACCAGTGCGCTATAAACCAGAATCCCCAGCAGGAAAAATGCTGCCGCGAGTCCTGGCATACCGTCTGGCATATTGGTGTTGAGATAACGCTGATGCAGGCACCAGGCCGCCAGACCCAGCGAAATCAGCGGAAAAATCGAGAAGGGAACAAAGGCGCTAAACAGTACAGAAAACGAGCCGTTAATCGCTAAGCCGGTAATAAAAGCCAGTGCCAGAGTGCTTTTATCGCGGGTACCTGGGTGGGTCATGGACGAATCCTTACTTATTGCTCTTCGGGTTTTTCCAGGGTGACCGCCAGTCGTTCCTGCTCACGGCGGTACCAGTAATAAGCGCCTTTAGCGATCATGCGCAGCTGTAACACCAGCCGATCCTCAAGCTTACGTCGCTGCTCAGCATCAACATCCAGAGCTTCTGCTCCGGCGCTGAAGACAATGGTCACCATCGCTTCAGCCTGCGCTTCGGTGAAACTGCGCGGCATGCGATTTTCGACCTCAAGATAATCAGCCAGTTCAGCGATAAAGTGCTGAATTTCACGCGCCACGGCGGCACGGAACGCGGCAGAGGTGCCGGAACGTTCACGCAGTAACAGGCGGAAAGCGTTGGGGTTGTTACCGATGAACTCCATAAAGGTCGCCACCGATGTCTTAATGATGCTGCCGCCTTTGGCGATACGCTGGCGCGCCTGGCGCATCAGCTGTCGCAGCATCAGCCCGCTTTCATCTACCATTGTCAGACCAAGCTCATCAACATCCTTGAAATGACGATAAAAGGAGGTCGGTGCAATGCCTGCTTCACGGGCCACTTCCCGCAGACTCAAACTGGCAAAACTGCGCTCGGCGCTGAGCTGACTGAAAGCTGCTTCAATCAGTGTACGTCGTGTACGTTCTTTTTGTTGCGCTCTGACGCCCATGCTCTCTGCCTTTAGCGGTGTTGAAGGGGCACTATAACAAAATTTTCAGCGTACAGATTGGCAATCTTTGTCACTGCCTGTGAACCTCACTCTTTGTCAAAATGTGATGAAAATCGCTGATAGAATTCAGAAGTGCGCGACGAGATGTTAGAATCTCGTTGTAAAAATGTATAAATAATAGGACGTATCGGTATGCAAAAGTCTTACGATTACGATGCCATTGTGATTGGCTCAGGACCCGGCGGTGAAGGGGCGGCGATGGGGCTGGTAAAACAGGGAGCGCGCATCGCCGTGATCGAACGCTACCACAACATCGGCGGCGGTTGTACGCACTGGGGTACTATCCCTTCTAAAGCCCTTCGCCACGCCGTCAGCCGCATTATTGAATTCAACCAGAATCCGCTTTACAGCGATCATACCCGACTGCTTCGCTCCTCTTTTGCCGACATTCTTAATCACACTGAAAGCGTGATCAGCCAGCAGACAGCCATGCGTCAGGGCTTCTACGAGCGTAATCGCTGTGAACTTTATCAGGGTGATGCGCATTTCGTTGATGCCAACACCGTTGAGATTGAGCAACCCGATGGCACGCGTGAGACGCTGACAGCAGAGAAGTTTGTTATCGCCTGTGGTTCACGACCTTATCATCCTGACGATGTCGACTTTACCCATCCCCGCGTTTATGACTCCGACTCTATCCTCAACCTGCACCACGAACCGGGTCACGTCATTATTTACGGCGCTGGCGTGATTGGCTGTGAATATGCGTCGATTTTCCGTGGTCTGAACGTCAAGGTTGACCTGATTAACACCCGCGATCGTCTGCTGGCGTTCCTTGATCAGGAGATGTCAGATTCTCTCTCCTATCACTTCTGGAACAGCGGCGTGGTAATTCGTCACAACGAAGAGTTTGAGAAGATCGAAGGCGTGGAAGATGGCGTCATCATGCATCTGAAGTCGGGCAAGAAAGTGAAAGCGGACTGCCTGCTTTACGCCAATGGCCGTACCGGCAATACCGATTCGCTGTCGCTGGAAAATGTGGGGCTGGAAGCGGATGGTCGTGGCCTGCTGAAGGTGAACAGCATGTATCAGACGGCTCAGCCGCACATCTATGCTGTCGGTGACGTGATCGGTTATCCGAGTCTGGCCTCAGCCGCCTACGATCAGGGCCGTATTGCCGCACAGGCGATTATCAAAGGGGAAGCTACGGCGCACCTGATTGAAGATATCCCAACCGGTATCTATACCATTCCGGAAATCAGCTCCGTAGGTAAAACCGAGCAGCAGCTGACGGCCATGAAGGTGCCTTACGAAGTGGGTCGTGCGCAGTTCAAGCATCTGGCGCGGGCGCAGATCGTAGGTATGAACGTCGGCAGCCTGAAGATCCTGTTCCATCGTGAAACCAAAGAGATTCTGGGGATCCACTGCTTTGGCGAGCGTGCCGCCGAGATCATCCACATCGGTCAGGCGATCATGGAGCAAAAAAATGGTGGCAACACGATTGAGTACTTCGTGAATACCACCTTCAACTATCCGACCATGGCCGAAGCCTATCGTGTTGCGGCGTTAAACGGCTTAAACCGCCTGTTTTAACGCAGCGTCGAAATAGTGCTGCATGTGGGTTTTAATTGCCTCTGCCAGCTGTTCATAACGGCTGCGCAGAGGTGAACCCGGACGATAGACCAGCGCAATCGTGCGCTGTGGCACCGGTTTGTAGCAGGTGAGATAGCAGACACCGTCGCGGATACGCTCTGGTGGAACTGCCAGCGCCGGTAACAGCGTAATGCCACTACCTGCCGCTACCATATTGCGCAGCGTCTCAAGACTGGTCGCCCGGAAATGGGTATCTTCATCGGCGCCCGCCTCAAAGCAGAACCCCATTGCCTGGTCACGCAGACAGTGCCCATCTTCCAGCATCAGCAATTTCTCGCCAGCCAGATCAGACATCGGCACACGATCGCGATCGCACCACGGATGATCGGCATAGACCGCCAGCTTCATCGGTTCATCAAATAATGGCACTTCAATAAAGGCCTGGCTCTCTTTGACCAGCGCGATAATCGCACAGTCCAGCTTGCCGCTGTCGAGCTGCGCCAGCAGCTGCTGCGTCTGCGCTTCGTGCAGATACATCTCCAGTTTCGGGAATGTCTGGTGCAGCGTCGGGATAATCTGTGGCAGTAAATAAGGCGCGGTGGTCGGGATGAGTCCGATATGCAGCGGACCTGACATCGCTTCCCCTTGCTGACTGGCCATCTCTTTCAGCACTTTCACTTCACGCAGCACCGTACGCGCCTGATCCACCAGCAGTAAACCTGCCTGCGTGAACAGCACTTTACGGCTGGTGCGCTCCAGCAGCATCACGCCCAGCTCATCTTCCAGCTTGCGGATCTGCCCGCTTAACGTCGGCTGACTGACATGACACGCATCCGCCGCGCGGCGGAAATGACGGTGTTCAGCAAGCGAAACCAGATATTCAAGATCACGAATATTCATTATTACCCTCCAAACCACGATAGCCCGTGGCGATAGATAGAATAGCAATGAACGATTGGCCCTATCAAGGGTGGTTGGGAATAATGCGCGCATCAAATGGGACGCGGTATGTCAGGAGAAAAAATGTTTGCAAGTCAGGAAGGTAAAGCGATTCCGTCGGTGATTTTTCACACACGTCAGGGCGATCGCTGGGTCGATATAACCACCGAAGCGCTGTTTAAAGACAAAACGGTGATTGTTTTTTCACTGCCGGGTGCCTTTACACCCACCTGCTCCTCCAGCCATCTGCCGCGTTACAACGAATTAGCAGGTCTGTTTGCTCAGCAGGGTGTGGATAGCATTCTGTGCATCTCGGTGAATGACACCTTTGTGATGAACGCCTGGAAAGCGGAACAGCGTGCAGACAATATTACCTTTATCCCTGATGGCAACGGCGAGTTCACCCGTGGCATGGAGATGCTGGTTGAGAAGGCCGATCTCGGCTTTGGCCCACGCTCATGGCGCTACTCCATGCTGGTACGTAACGGCGTGGTAGAGAAAATGTTTGTAGAACCGAACAAGCCGGGCGATCCGTTTGAGGTTTCTGATGCCGACACCATGCTGCGCTATCTGGCGCCGGAGTGTAAAGCGCAGGAGTCGGTCTCTATTTTCACTAAGCCAGGCTGCAGCTTCTGCACCCAGGCAAAACAGATGCTGATGGATCATGGCATTCAGTACGAAGAGATTGTGCTGGGACAGGATGCGACAACCGTGAGTCTGCGTGCCGTTTCAGGCCGGGCGACGGTACCGCAGATCTTCATGGGCGGTCGTCATATTGGCGGCAGCGAGGATCTGCATCAATACTTGCTGTCAGCGTAAGAGAATCTGAGCGTCGGCCGGGAGAGTGGACGCTTTGATGATGTGCCTATAAAAAAGTAGTTATTCTGAAGCTAGAGGTTGGCGGGCATTGAATATGCCCGCTTTTTTTTTACCTGCTAATCATGCCAGACGTTGCTTAGCGTCACCGATGGCACGCGCAACCTGCTGTGGTGAAACACCGCCCTGCGCATTACGCTTATCCAGGCAGGATTGCAGCGCCAGGATCGGATAGACATCCTCACCAATCACCGCACTGAACTGCTGCAGCTGCGACAGCGACAGCGCTTCCAGCGCCACGCCCTGCCCGATAGCGGCCACCACGACTTCACCGACGATATGGTGTGCTTCACGGAACGGCACACCTTTGGCGACCAGATAGTCGGCCAGCTCGGTGGAGTTGGCGTAGCCCTGTTCAGCCGCTTCCTGGCAGCGCGGGCGTTTGACCTGCAGCCCATCCAGCACCAGTACTGACATATGCAGACAGTCGAGCCAGGTATCGAGCGCGTCAAACAGACCCTCTTTATCTTCCTGCATATCTTTGTTGTACGCCAGCGGCAGACCTTTCAGTGTCATCATCATGCCAGTCAGTGCGCCCTGCACCCGACCACACTTGCCGCGAATCAGCTCCAGTGCATCCGGGTTTTTCTTCTGCGGCATCAGCGATGAGCCGGAGGTCACTTTATCTGACAGCTCAATAAAGCCTGCTTCGCCGGTGTTGAAGAAAATCATATCTTCGGCAAAGCGCGACAGATGCACCATGCCGATAGCCGCGTCAGAGAGCAGCTCCAGCACGTGATCGCGGTCGGATACCGTATCCAGACTGTTGCGCGTGGCGGAAGCGAAGCCCAGCCAGCCTGCCAGCTGCTGACGATCGATCTCGTAAGCGGTTCCGGCCAGTGCGCCACAGCCCAGCGGGCTAACATCAAGCCGCTTCAGGGTATCCTGCAGACGGCTCTCATCACGCGCCAGCATTTCAACGTAGGCCAGACACCAGTGTGCAAACGTCACCGGCTGCGCACGCTGCAGGTGGGTGTAGCCCGGCATCACGGCATCCTGATTGGCTTCAGCAGTCACCACCAGCGCCTGCTGCAGTTCACGTGTGGCACCCAGCAACGCTTCAATCTGCACCTTGCACCACAGTTTCAGATCGGTCGCGACCTGATCGTTACGGCTACGGCCAGTGTGCAGCTTTTTACCCAGCGAACCGACTTTATCGATCAGCTTGCCTTCCACCCAGCTATGGATATCTTCAGCGTCGCTCTGCAGGATCTGCTCAGGATTTTCACGCACTTCATCCAGTAATGTATTGAGGGCTACTTCCAGCTGCTGCTGCTCATCCTGAGTCAGGACATTGACCGTCACCAGCGCTTTGGACCAGGCAACAGAGCCAATGATGTCCTGCTCTGCCAGGCGGTAATCGAAGCGCAGCGAGTCATTGAACTGTTTAAAACGCTGATCCGCTGCCTGAGTAAACCGTCCACCCCAAAGTGCCATGTGAAAACTCCTCTGAATCGTTAAACAAGAGGCGGCATAAATGCCGCCCCTGAATTAAAACTGTGAGGCGAGGCGTGCCCCGCCTGAAAATTACTTCTTCTGCTCGTTCAGGGCGCGGATACGCGAAGAGAGCGAGAACAGACGGATAAAGCCGCCCGCATGACGATGATCGTACACTTCATCTTCACCGAAGGTGGCGAACTCTTCCGAGTAGAGGCTATTCGCAGAACGCTTCTGGGTAGCTGTTGCCTGGCCTTTGTAGAGCTGCAGCACCACTTCACCGTTAACCTCTTCTGCCAGCGATTCGGCAGCAGCCTGAATCGACTTACGCAGTGGGGCGAACCAGCGACCATCGTAAACTACATAAGACATCTCGTGGCCCAGCTGCTCACGCCATTTGAAGCTATCGCGATCCAGCACCAGCTGCTCAACTGCACGCAGCGCATTCACCATAATGGTGCCGCCAGGGGTTTCGTAGCAGCCGCGGGATTTAATGCCCACCAGACGGTTTTCAACGATATCGATACGGCCAACGCCATGTTTTGCGCCCAGCACATTCAGTTTTTCCAGACACTGGAACGGACTCAGTTTTTCGCCGTTAACCGCAACAACCCGACCTTTCTCAACGGTTACAGTCACTTCTTCAGGCTGGTCAGGCGCTTCCAGCGGATCGACCGTCCAGACCCAGCAATCTTTATTCGGTGCATTGGCCGGGCTTTCCAGCACGCCGCCTTCAGTGGAGATGTGCCAGGCGTTTTCGTCACGGCTGTAGATTTTTTCCAGTGACGCAGTCGTCGGGATGTTGCGCTCTTTCAGGTAGTCCAGCAGCGCTTCACGTGAACGCAGGTTCCATTCACGCCACGGTGCCACGACTTTCAGCTGCGGAGCCAGCGCGGTATAGGTGGTTTCGAAACGCACCTGGTCATTCCCTTTACCGGTTGCGCCATGGCACAGCGCATCCGCGCCCACTTTCAGCGCCAGCTCAACCTGCGCTTTAGCGATGATAGGACGCGCCATAGAGGTGCCCAGCAGATAGGTGCCTTCATACAGCGCACCGGTCTGCAGTACCGGATAAACGTAGTCGCTGATGAACTCTTCACGCAGGTCAACCACGTGGCATTCAGAGGCGCCGGACTGCAGGGCTTTTTTCTCCACACCTTCCAGATCGCCGCGCTCCTGACCGATATCCGCTACGAAAGCGACCACTTCACAGCCGCCGTAGTTCTCTTTCAGCCATGGAATGATGGCCGAAGTATCAAGACCACCGGAGTAAGCCAGAACGATTTTTTTGATGTTTTGCGTTTGCATTTCGTAATCCTTGAATCAGAGTCGTTAAGCGAGAATCCGGGTGCCAATCGACACGCCGTTAAACAGGTCAGGCAGCCGCTCAGCGTGACGCCAGCTGGCAATATCCACCGGGCGGCCAAGCGTACGTGCCGCATCGAGCGCAGCGTGCACTTTAACAATCATGCCATCGGTAATAATGCCCTGGGTAATCAGCTGTTCAGCTTTGTCGGCGGTCATCTCTTCGATGCGCTGACCTTTGCCGTCGAGAATACCACTGACGTCTGACAACAGAACCAGGTCAGCACCCAGCGTCGAGGCCAGTGCGGTCGCCGCCTGGTCAGCGTTGACGTTCATCAGGTCGCCGCTGTCAGTAATGCCAATGGAGCTCACCACTGGCATGTAACCGGCCGCCAGCAGGGTGGTCAGCAAGGCCGGATTACCCGGCGTTGCGTGGCCTACATGGCCGAGTTCTTCATCAAACGGGGCGACATTGACAATGCCTGCATCACCCAGGCAGAGGCCGACTGCATTGATGCCCGATTTTTTTGCCCAGGCCAGCAACGTTTTGTTAGCAGTACCTGCCAGCGCGCCGGTAATAATGTCGATCTGATCGGCAGGGGTAACGCGCAGGCCATTTTTCTTCATCACCGGCAGCGCCAGCTTTTTCATCAGTTCATCGACCAGACAGCCGCCGCCGTGGACAATGATCAGCGGACGCTGATGGGCGCTACGGTACTTCAGCAACGCTTCAAACAGGCGGGCCAGCGCTTCTTCGCTGTCTAACAGCACACCGCCCAGCTTAATAATTAATGGATTGGTCATGGTTTATTGGTCCGTTAAATCAGTGACTGCGTTTCAGGGAAGCCGAACCGGATGTTCAGGCACTGTACCGCCTGCGATGCCGCACCTTTCAGCAGATTATCTTCGGCGGCTACGACAATCAGATGTTCGCCCTGTACTTCAAAACCGATATCACAGTAAGGCAGGCCGACTACGGCTTTCAGCGCCGGTACACCCTTTTCATAGAGCCGTACCAGTGGCTTGTTGTCATAGGCGCGATGGAAAACGGCGGCGATATCTTCGCGGCTGACATCCGCTTTCAGACGGCAGGTGATGGTTGCCAGAATACCGCGCGGGAAACTGCCCAGATGCGGCGTGAAGATCACGGGTGTTCCCAGGTGTGCGACGATTTCAGGGTGATGACGATGGTTGAACAGGCCGTAAGGCTGCAGGCTCACTTCGCAGAAACTGGTACCGACATTCGCTTTACGTCCGGCTCCGCTCACACCGCTGGTGGCGTTAATAACCGGCCACTGCGCATCATTTAACAGTCCGGCATCCACCAGGGGTTTCAGTGCCAGCTGCGCAGCGGTCGGGTAGCAACCCGGTACCGCGACCAGCTGCGCCTGCTGGATTTTCTCGTGCTGGTATTCCGCGAGGCCGTAAACGGCTTTATCCAGCCAGCCGCTATGCTGATGGGTGAAGCCATAGAAGCGGGTATAAAAATCAGCGTCATTAACGCGGAACGCGCCCGACAGGTCGAACACCACACAACCAGCTTTGAGAAATTCCGGCGCCAGATCGTGGCTGACTTCGTGGGCGGTCGCCAGAAACACCACATCCACTTTGTCTGCCCACTCGGCCGCACTGCTCAGGGGCTGAAGCGGCAAATCCACCACACCTTTCAGCTGCGGATGGAGATCGGACAGGCGCTTGCCGGCATCAGGACTTTGCGCCGAAACCGCCAAAGCGGTTATGTTGATATGTGGATGACGATTCAGGAAGGTGACAAGCTCTGTGCCAGCATACCCACTGGCACCAACGATCAGCGTATTCAACATCAGGCTGTAACCCTTTTTACAGTCGCACGTTCCGGGTCGCGGCCTTGCCCCGTTACCCACCCTGTCATCTGCAGTGATTTATGGTTCCCTTGCAGAAGACGTTAATGTATTTTTATTCACTATTACTGCATGAATATGGATACATCCTAACCCAAGGAAAGCCAACAGTGAAGACAAAATTACCGCCTTTTATTGAACTCTACAGCCAGTTAATCGCCACACCGTCGATCAGCGCAACCGATGCCGCACTGGATCAGAGTAATGAAACTTTAATCAATTTGCTGGCCGGCTGGTTCCGGGACCTTGGCTTCAGTGTTGAAGTGCAGCCGGTCCCCGGCACCCGCAATAAATTTAACATGCTGGCGAGAACCGGCACCGGTGCAGGCGGCCTGCTGTTAGCCGGTCATACCGATACCGTTCCCTTTGATGATGGCCGCTGGACGCGCGATCCCTTTACCCTGACCGAGCACGACAACAAGCTTTATGGCCTGGGTACGGCAGACATGAAAGGCTTTTTCGCCTTTATTCTTGATACGCTGCGGGATGTGGATGTCAGCACGCTGAGCAAGCCGCTCTATATCCTCGCCACGGCCGATGAAGAGACCACCATGGCAGGTGCCAAATATTTCTCTGAATCGACGCAACTGCGCCCCGACTGCGCCATCATCGGTGAACCGACTTCGCTTAAACCGGTACGCGCGCACAAAGGCCATCTGTCGAACGTGATTCGTATTGAGGGGAAATCGGGCCATTCCAGCGATCCCGCGCGTGGCGTCAACGCCATTGAACTGATGCATGAGTCAATTACTCATCTTATGCAACTGCGCACGACGCTGCAGGAGCGTTATCACCATGACGGCTTTGCTATTCCCTATCCGACCATGAATTTCGGCCATATTCATGGCGGAGACGCCGCGAACCGTATCTGCGCCTGCTGTGAACTGCATATGGATATCCGTCCACTGCCGGGCCTGTCGCTGAGCGATCTGGATGGATTACTGAACGAAGCGCTGGCTCCGGTGAGTGCACGCTGGCCGGGCCGTGTCACGGTGGCTGAACTGCATCCTCCGATTCCGGGCTATGAGTGTCCGGCAAATCATGAGCTGGTGAGTGTGGTTGAAAAATTACTGGGGACGCCAACCGAGGTGGTGAACTACTGCACCGAGGCACCGTTTATTCAGCAACTCTGTCCGACGCTGGTCCTGGGTCCGGGTTCAATAAATCAGGCACATCAGCCAGACGAATTTATCGATACGGCATTTATTAAGCCGACACATGCACTTATTAGTCAGGTTGTGCAGCATTTTTGTCACTGATTGACAGCAAATGGGGCATTTCACTGTATTAACAGCAAAATGCCCCTTCATTCTGCGGGATTTAACAATAAGAATAACTTATCCCGCTTCTTTCCCAATAAATTCTACGAATTTCCGTTAGTTAGCCACATCTTCGGCGCACTTTAACGCATTTGACGAACGCAACATTACGTGGCTAGATAAAAGACGATGTTATGCCCACCGGGTGATTATCCAGAACGTTTCAGCATGCAGACAGGCGGCAACGGAGCCGGTTCCCTGTAGATTATGGGGAACACAATGTTGTTGTTTTTTCTGCTGCCTGAAAGGTCGGGTGTAGAGGTTTTTCAAGACGATAAGGGTGTCAGGGTCCAATGAACGAACAATATTCCGCAATGCGAAGTAATGTCAGTATGCTCGGCAAACTGCTCGGGGATACGATTAAGGATGCACTGGGTGAGAACATCCTCGACCAGGTGGAAACCATCCGTAAGCTCTCCAAGTCATCCCGTGCAGGAAATGACACTCATCGTAAAGAACTGCTCAATACGCTGCAGAATCTCTCCAACGAGGAGCTTCTGCCGGTTGCACGCGCTTTTAGCCAGTTTCTGAACCTCACCAATGTGGCTGAGCAGTATCAGACCATCTCGCAAAGTGGCGAGGGTGAGAACCATCCTGAACTGCTGAAAAAGACCTTTGATACCCTGAAGCAGCAGAAAGATATCAGCGAAAGCGACATCCTTGCGGCCATTGAGTCGCTGTCACTGGAACTGGTGCTGACCGCCCACCCGACCGAAATCACCCGTCGTACGCTGATTCACAAGCTGGTTGAAGTGAACAGTTGCCTGAAGCAGCTCGATCACAGTGACGTCTCCGATTACGAACGTAACCAGATTATGCGCCGTCTGCGTCAACTGGTGGCGCAGGCGTGGCACACTGATGAGATCCGAAAATATCGTCCGACCCCTATCGATGAAGCCAAATGGGGCTTTGCCGTCGTAGAAAATAGCCTGTGGGAAGGCGTTCCTGCTTTCCTGCGTGAGCTTAACGAGCAGGTCGAAGAGGCGTTTGGCCTCAAGCTGCCGGTCGATTTCGTGCCGGTTCAGTTCACCTCATGGATGGGCGGGGACCGCGACGGTAACCCGAACGTCACGGCGTCTATTACCCGCCATGTGATGCAGCTGAGTCGCTGGAAAGCCACTGACCTGTTCCTGCGTGATATCGGTGTGCTGATCTCCGAGTTGTCGATGTCCGAGTGCAGTGAAGAGATCCGCGAACTCAGCGGCGATCCGGAAGCGCTTGAGCCTTACCGTGTGATCCTGAAACGTCTGCGCAGTCAGTTAATGACCACCCAGTCCTTCCTGGAACGGCGCCTGAAAGGCGAACGTCTGCCGCGTCCGGCCGATCTGCTGGTTTCAAACGATCAGCTGTGGGACCCGCTGTTTGCCATCTATCAGTCACTGCAACAGTGCGGCATGGGCATTATCGCCAACGGTCAGTTGCTCGATACGCTGCGCCGCGTGAAATGCTTCGGCGTGCCTTTGGTGCGAATCGATCTGCGCCAGGAGAGCACCCGTCATAAAGAGGCGATCGCTGAAGTGACCCGCTATCTCGGCCTTGGCGATTATGAAAGCTGGTCTGAAGCGGACAAGCAGGCGTTCCTGATCCGTGAACTGAATTCCAAGCGCCCACTGCTGCCACGGACCTGGGAACCCAGCGATGAGACGCGTGAAGTACTGGAGACCTGCCGCGTCGCGGCTGAAGCCCCACAGGGTTCTATCGCCGCCTATGTTATTTCGATGGCGAAAACGCCTTCTGACGTACTGGCCGTGCATCTGCTGCTGAAGGAAGCCGGTATCGGTTATGCCATGCCGGTTGCCCCGCTATTTGAAACGCTTGATGACCTGAACAACGCGAACGACGTCATGAGCCAGCTGCTGAGCATCGACTGGTATCGCGGCTTTATTCAGGGCAAACAGATGGTAATGATTGGCTATTCTGACTCGGCGAAAGATGCCGGTGTGATGGCCGCCAGCTGGGCGCAATATCAGGCGCAGGATGCGCTGATTAAAACCTGCGAGAAGGCGGGAATTTCACTAACGCTGTTCCACGGACGCGGCGGCAGCATTGGTCGTGGCGGCGCGCCCGCCCATGCTGCACTGCTGTCACAACCGCCAGGCAGCCTGCGCGGTGGTCTGCGTGTGACTGAACAGGGTGAGATGATCCGCTTTAAATATGGCTTACCGGCTGTCACTATCGCCAGCCTGTCGCTCTACACCGGCGCGATTCTGGAAGCGAACCTGATGCCGCCGCCGGAGCCAAAACGCGAATGGCGCGATATCATGGATCAGCTCTCGGCTGACTCCTGTGCGATGTATCGCGGTTATGTGCGTGAAAATGCTGACTTCGTACCCTACTTCCGCTCGGCGACGCCGGAACAGGAGCTGGGTAAATTACCGCTGGGCTCACGTCCGGCCAAACGCCGGCCTACCGGCGGCGTAGAGTCATTGCGTGCGATTCCGTGGATTTTCGCCTGGACGCAGAACCGTCTGATGCTGCCTGCGTGGCTGGGTGCCGGCGCTGCATTACAGCAGGCGATGGCAGCCGGTCATCAGGATCAGCTGGAAGCGATGTGCCGCGACTGGCCATTCTTCTCCACCCGTCTGGGGATGCTGGAGATGGTCTTCTCGAAAGCCGACCTGTGGCTGGCGGAATATTACGATCAGCGTCTGGTCGATAAATCACTCTGGCCGCTGGGTAAACAGCTGCGCGAACAGCTTGCTGCGGATATCAAAGCGGTACTGACCATCGCCAATGACTCACATCTGATGGCTGACCAGCCGTGGATCGCCGAGTCGATTGCGCTGCGTAACGTCTATACCGATCCGCTTAACGTACTCCAGGCAGAACTGCTGCATCGTTCACGTGCGCAGGAAGCCCGTGGCGATGAGCCGGATGCCCGCGTAGAGCAGGCTCTGATGGTGACAATTGCAGGTGTGGCGGCAGGTATGCGCAATACCGGTTAAACGTGGTCAGGCGCTGATAATCGTCGGTGCCGTCACCCAGCAAAAACAAAAAAGTCGGGACTCTCCCGACTTTTTTATTGGCTGAAGCGCAGCAATCAAGCCGCAACGGCAGGACGGACGCCTAAAGTGTGGCAGATGGCGTAACTCATTTCGGCACGGTTCAGCGTGTAAAAATGGAAATCTTTCACCCCTTCACGTGACAGGATTTTCACCATGTCCATCGCAATATTAGCGCCCACCATTTTGCGCGTTTCCGGGTCATCATCCAGACCAGCAAACATCGCGCTCATCCAGCCCGGCACGCGCACATTGGTCAGCGTGGCAAAGCGTTGCAGCTGTTTGAAGTTAGAAACCGGCAGAATGCCCGGCACGATTTCCACGTCAATACCCGTCGAAACACAGCGGTCGCGAAAACGCAGATAACTTTCAACGTCGAAGAAAAACTGGGTAATGGCCCGGTTTGCGCCGGCATCAATTTTTCGCTTCAGGTTAATCAGATCGGCCTGGGCGCTTTTCGCTTCGGGATGGACTTCCGGATAGGCAGCGACGGAAATATCAAAATCGCCAACCTCTTTCAGCAACGACACCAGATCGCTGCCGTACATCTCTGGCTTACCGCTGCCAGGCGGCAGATCGCCACGCAGCGCCACAATATGACGAATGCCGTTGTTCCAGTAATCCTGGGCGATGGAGCGTAGTTCATCCCGCGTGGCATCGACACAGGTCAGATGCGGAGCAGCCTCCAGACCGGTGCGATCTTTTATGCCTTTGATAATGCTGTGAGTGCGATCGCGTTCGCCTGAGTTCGCGCCGTAGGTGACAGAAACGAATTTCGGCTTCAGGCTGCTCAGACGATCGATGGAGGTCCACAGGGTCTCTTCCATTTCGCTGGTACGAGGCGGGAAGAATTCAAATGAAACATTAATTTGCCCGTTCAGCTCAGCCAGGCTCTGGTTTAGCGCTTCGCGCTGATTGGCATGAAAGAAACTCATCCTGCACCCTCATCGATTAACAACTGGCCTGCGAACATCTACACGTTTAGACGTCCAGATGTTCAAAGTGACGTAATCTGAGAGTGCCGTCAACTTAAAAATGATCAACAGACGTGATCATTTTTCAATCAACATGAAGGGAATTCAACCGGAAAGAGATAACGCATTGAAATCAGGCGCCGAAGCGCCTGATAAGGAGAAATTACAGCAGTTGTGCAAGGCGATTAATATCTGACTGGATAGCGCCAGCGGTGACATCCCGGCCTGCGCCAGGTCCACGGATCACCAGCGGATTATCACGATACCAGCGACTCTCAATCGCAAAGACGTTGTCGCACGGCAGCAGTGAGGCCAGCGGATGTTCCGGACGTACCGCTTCAACACCCACGCGCGCCTTACCGTTGGCATCAAAACGGGCAACGTAACGCAGCACCAGATCCATCTCCTGCGCGGCTTCCAGCCGTTGCAGCATCTGCTCGTTCAGCTCTTCACCATTCTCAAAGAAGTGGTCCACTGAGCCTTGTTGACAGTTTGTCGGCACCAGCGATTCAACCCGCACCTGATCCGGCTCGATGTTATAGCCTGCCTCACGCGCCAGGATCACCAGCTTGCGCATCACATCCTGACCCGAGAGATCGGCACGTGGATCGGGCTCGGTCAGGCCCTGCTGCCACGCCTGATCCACGAGCTCAGTAAACGGCACCGTGCCATCAAACTGCAGGAACAGCCACGACAGGGTGCCGGAGAAGATCCCACTGATCGCCAGGATGGTATCGCCACTGTCACGCAGATCCCGCACCGTGTAGTTGATCGGCAGGCCGGCACCGACGGTGGCGTTATACAGCCAGTGACGCCCGGTTTTGGTAAAGGCATCACGAATCTGCCGCCAGGTCTGACTGTCAGACGCCCCCGCGACCTTATTGGCGCTGATCACATGAAAACCGTGGCTGGCGAAGTCGAGATACTGCTGCGCCAGCGGTGTGCTGGCCGTAACATCCAGCACCACCAGATCATCAAACGGGTGAGCACGCATCCACAGGAACAGCGACTCTTCATCGCGCTCCACCGCTTCATCATCAAAGAAGGCGAGTGCCCGGCTGGCATCCAGTCCATCATAGCTCAGGAGGCTGCGACGGCTATCCACCACGCCCGCCAGCACAAATTCAAAGCCGGTTCGCGCTGACAGCGTTTCCTGATCGCGGGCAAACAGCTCCAGCCAGCGTGAACCGATATTGCCTTTGCCAAACAGCATCAGACCGATGCGTTTTTCTGCCCGGAACAGTGACTGATGCAGTCCCTGAATAAGATGCTGAGTCGGGCCGACGCGCAGCACCGCGACCACGCTGATGTGCTCTTCTGACTGCCAGATGAACTCAACCGGCTGATCTTTTAACTGCTGCCAGAAGCGATGGGTATGCAGCGGATTGCGGGTAACGCCTGCGCCAACCAGCGCCACCAGCGCCAGGCCGTCACGCAGCTGCAGATGGCCCGGGAAACCGGCATCCTGTAGCAGCGAAAAGGCGCTGTTAACCACTTCGGAGGTATAACAGAGCTGCAGCAGTTGACGATCAGGATGGACGCCAAACGCCAGCGGACGCAGCTGCGCGCGTTTCAGCAACAGGTCGATCTCTTTATGCAGGATAACGAAGTCATGCTGCTCTGGCAGCTGAATCTCAATCAGGCAAACATCATCGTGACTGGTGACAATACGCGCGCCCGTCCCGGAGGCCAGCACGCGTTCAATACGGGTTGAGCCCTGCTCCGGCTGATAACTGCAGCGCAGTTGCAGGTCGATATCGCTGCCAGAAACCGGCTGCAGCGTACGGGTGTGCAGCACCGGCGCGGCCAGGCGCGCCAGCTCACTGGCTTCATCAAGCCTTAGCAGCGGCAGCAGACAGGCATCAGAGACTTTGCGGGGATCGGCGCTGTAAACACCCGCCACATCGCTCCAGATGGTCACACGTCCGACCCCCGCCAGCGCACCAATCTGCGTAGCAGAATAGTCGGAGCCATTACGGCCAAGCAGAACGGTTTCACCGGCGTCGTTGCGGCTGATAAATCCGGTTACCACGATGCGCTTGTGCGGATGTTGCGCCAGCAAAGTCTGCAGCAGCGGCCAGGATTTACCTTCATCCACCTGCGGTTGAGCAGCACGTTCAGCGCGCAGAAACTCACGCGCATCCAGCCAGCAGGCCTGCAGATCACGCTGGCTCAGTACCGCTGACATCAGGCGTGCCGACCAGACTTCACCGTGCCCGACCACTTCGGCATAGACCGCATCGGTGATCGGTGCATCCAGCAGGGCAGCCAGCTTTTCGAGATCGTGAATAAACGCGGTAATTAAAGGTTCGGCTATCTCAGCAGGCAGCAGCGCACTGATCAGTTCGCTCTGGTAGCGTCGTAAAGCCTGTTGCACCTGGTGCGCAGAGAGGCGATCGTTCTGGCTCAGCTTCAGCCAGCTAATCAGCTGGTTAGTCGTTGAGCCTGCCGCAGAGACTACCATCAGATCGCCCGGCTGGCTGTAGTCCGCCATAATGCTGGCAACGCGCTGATAACAACGCGCATCGGCCAGGCTGCTGCCGCCAAACTTATGCAACTGCCTGATGTTCGGCGTTCCGGCGCCTGCTGAAATCGTCATGCTTAACCCTCGGCTGCGACCCGGAATGCATTATCCAGATCGGCAATTAAATCTTCGTGATCTTCAATACCGACAGAAACCCGTAGCAGCGTATCGGAAATGCCCGCTGCCGCGCGTGCTTCTGCCGACATCCCCGCGTGCGTCATGGTGGCGGTATGGGAGATCAGACTCTCTACTCCGCCCAGCGATTCCGCCAGCGTAAATAGCCGCAACGCTTTCAGGAAGCGGCGCAGCAGCGCCTCATCACCGTCGATTTCAAAACTCAGCATCGCGCCAAAGCCGCGCTGCTGACGTACGGCATGTTCGTGTCCGGCGTTTTCCGGCAGCGAAGGATGATACAACTTTTTCACCCGCTTCTGCTGCTTCAGATACTCAACAATCGCAAGTGCGTTGCGTTGTGCCGCTGCAATACGCGGCGACAGCGTACGAATCCCACGCAGCAGCAGATAGCTGTCAAACGCCGCGCCGGTCACACCAATGTTATTCGCCCACCAGGCCAGGTCGGTCGCCAGTTGCGGATCTTTGGCAATCACCGCGCCCGCCACCACATCGGAGTGGCCATTGAGGTATTTGGTACAGGAGTGGATCACCAGATCAGCACCCAGCGCCAGAGGGTTCTGCAGCGCCGGACTCATAAAGGTGTTATCCACCACGCTGATGGCGCCGGCCGCACGCGCAGCGGCGCAAATTGCACTGATATCCACTACGCGTAGCAGCGGATTGCTGGGGCTTTCAATCAGCACCAGTTTAGGACTTTCATCCAGTGCCGCCTTAAGCGCCACCGGATCGCCCTGATCGACAAATTTCACCCGATACGCGCCGCGCTTGTTCAGGCTGTCAAACAGTCGATAGCTGCCACCATAACAGTCGTGTGGCGCAACCAGCAGATCGCCAGGCTTCAGGAACACTGTCGTGACCAGGTGAATCGCCGACATCCCGGTATTGGTTAATACCGCGCCCGCTCCCCCTTCCAGTTCGGCCAGGGTACGCTGTACGACATCACGAGTGGGGTTGCCACGACGGGAGTAGTCATGCGCACGCGGTTCATTGAAATCCAGGAAGTTATAGGTCGTCGAGAGGTGGATAGGCGGGACAACGCAGCCATATTGCTCGTCATCATTCAAACCGCTGCGCACTGCGATGGTTGCCGGTTTACGGGTCATGAGCGAATTGTTCCTGAAGAGTGAATAAAAGGTAGCCCACAGGATATCACCCCCTAATTAGACGTCAATACATCTGGACATCTAAATGTCTTTGCGTATAGATTGAGCAAAAACGCAATAACCGCTAAAATTATGCGTCATCGCCTGGCGTTCCCCTCTGCAATGCAGTGGTAGTGAGCGAAGAAAACCCGCCATATCAGGGGCCAGGCAGGAAAAAATCAGGCATAATCCGCTGATTTCCTCACATTTAACGTTTATTAATTAAGGTAACCCATGGCTGAATGGAACGGCGAATATATCAGCCCGTACGCTGAGCACGGTAAGAAGAGCGAGCAGGTTAAGAAGATTACAGTATCTATCCCATTGAGCGTGCTGAAGATTTTAACGGATGAGCGTACCCGTCGTCAGGTAAACAACCTGCGTCACGCCACCAACAGCGAGCTGCTTTGCGAAGCCTTTTTACATGCCTTTACGGGCCAACCGCTGCCGGATGACGTCGACCTGCGCAAAGAGCGCAGTGATGAGATTCCGGAAGAAGCAAAAGCAATCATGCGCCAGATGGGTGTCGACCCGGATACCTGGGAGTATTGATCTTTCAGCCATAAAAAAACCCAGCCGAAGCTGGGTTTTTCTTGCCGCCGAACCCGCAGGTTCAGGTGCCTTTTAATCTTATTTTTTAGCGCCTGGCACGCTGAAACGCTTGTTAAAGCGGTCAACACGGCCACCAGTTGCCACTTCACGCTGCTTACCGGTATAGAACGGGTGGCATTTGCCACAAACGTCCAGGTTCAGTTCGTGAGTCAGTGTTGAACGGGTGTGAATCTCGTTGCCGCAGGTACATTTGATAGTAACTGCTTCGTATTTCGGGTGAATACCTTGTTTCATGGGAAACCTCATAGAAGGCCGTGTCGCTCTCCGTGCCAGGCGTTAACCTGCACAGCACCACACGCGGTTGAACATTATAGGGTGTACTCCGGCCAGATCTTTCTCACCGAAGGCGGCATATTATACAGGTAACTTTCGATTGCTGCAAACTTCTGCTGAGATACCCGCCGTCAGGGTCAGCGTGTACACTAGCTTACCCGATGATTATGCCGGAAAGAGAGAGTTATGCCCGTAGTCCAGGTCGCCCTGCCCGTCCCCTTGCCCCGCCTGTTTGATTATCTGCCGCCACAGGGTGCGCAGCCGGTCATCGGCGGTCGCGTGAGTGTGCCCTTTGGCAATCGCAGGATGATCGGGATTGTGGTCGCCTTTCGTGACAGCAGCGATCTGCCGGAAGCACAACTCAAGCGCGTGATCGAGGTGCTGGATAGTGAGTCTCTCTATCCGCCCTCACTGTGGCGCATTCTTAACTGGGCCGCCAGCTACTATCACTCGCCGCAGGGAGAAGTGCTGAGCCACGCGATTCCGGTACTGCTGCGCCAGGGCAAAGCGGCGCAGGACAATCCACTGTGGCGCTGGGAAATTACCGAGCAGGGCCGGGAAACTGCACCAGAAAGTTTAAAGCGGGCACCTAAACAGCAGCAGGCACTGGCTGCTCTGCGTCAGCAACCGCTCTATCGTCATCAGGTCACTGAACACGATCTGACAGAGGCGACACTGCAGGCACTGCGGGCCAAAGGGCTATGCGAACTGCATGAGCATCAGCCGCAGAGGCATGACTGGCGTACCACCTATGCCGTGAAAGGTGAACGTCTGCGACTGAACACCGATCAGGCGATGGCAGTCGGTGCGATTCGGGCAGATGATGAACATTATGCAGCGTGGCTGTTGGCGGGTATCACCGGTTCCGGCAAAACTGAGGTCTACCTTAGTGTGCTGGAAAATGTGCTGGCACGCGGTAAACAGGCGCTGGTGCTGGTGCCGGAGATTGGCTTAACCCCGCAGACTATTGCCCGTTTTCGCGAACGTTTTGATGCGCCCATCGATGTGTTGCACTCTGCCTTAAATGACAGTGAGCGGCTGGCGGTGTGGTTACGTGCACGGTGCGGCGAAACGGCGATTGTGATTGGCACGCGATCGGCGCTGTTTACGCCGCTGGCCCGGCCTGGCGTCATCATTATTGATGAAGAGCATGACAGCTCTTATAAGCAGCAGGAAGGCTGGCGCTATCAGGCGCGTGACCTGGCTGTCTTCCGCGCCCATGAAGAGGATATCCCGATTGTCATGGGATCGGCGACGCCCGCGCTGGAAACACTGCACAATGTCCGTAGCGGCAAGTATCGCCAGCTCGACCTGACAAAGCGTGCCGGTAATGCCAGACCGGCACTGCAACAGCTTATCGATTTAAAAGGTGTGCAGCTAATCGGCGGCCTTGCACCGGGCCTGATTGGTAAAATGCGCCAGCATCTGCAGGCCGATAATCAGGTGCTGCTGTTTCTTAACCGTCGCGGCTTTTCGCCCGCCCTGCTCTGTCACGATTGCGGCTGGATTGCCGAGTGTACCCGATGTGACCGCTATTACACGCTGCATCAGCATCATCGCCAGCTACGCTGCCACCATTGTGACAGCCAGCGTCCACTGCCTAATCAATGCCCGCAGTGTGGCTCAACCCATCTGCTGCCGGTAGGTGTCGGGACAGAACAGCTGGAGCAGCAGCTCGGCACACTCTTCCCTGGCGTTCCAGTGTCGCGAATCGATCGTGATACCACCAGACGCAAAGGCGCGCTGGAGCAGCATCTGGCTGATGTCCATCGCGGTGGCGCACGTATTCTGGTCGGCACGCAGATGCTGGCCAAAGGCCACCACTTCCCCGATGTCACGCTGGTGTCACTGCTGGATGTCGATGGAGCACTGTTCTCAGCCGATTTTCGTGCGGCGGAACGTTTTGCGCAGCTCTATACCCAGGTCGCCGGTCGCGCTGGCCGTGCCGGCAAACAGGGCGAGGTGCTGCTGCAGACGCACCATCCGGAACATCCGCTGTTGCAGACGCTGCTGCACCAGGGTTATTCGGCGTTTGCTCAGCAGGCGCTGCTGGAGAGACAGGCAGTTCACCTGCCGCCCTGGAGCCGCCATGCGTTGTTCCGCGCGGAAGATATGGATAATCAGCAGGCGGCGGAATTCCTGCAGCAACTCCGCAATCTGCTGGAGGCGAGCCCGCTAAATGACAAGGCGATGTGGTTTATGGGTCCATTGCCTGCTCTGCAGCCAAAACGCAGTGGACGCTGGCGCTGGCAACTGCTGCTTCAGCATCCTTCCCGGCAGCGTCTGCAGCAGTTGCTGAGCAGTTCATTGCCGCTGGTTTCCACGCTACCCGCCGCGCGCAAAGTGAAATGGACGCTGGATATTGACCCGAACGAGAGCTGATTTTTTCTGACACTGCGAGCCAGATCGAAAAATGTCGCATAAGTCACAATTTTTATGCAAATTAAGTAACAACCAGCCGGGCAATCGTTAACAATGTTGCCCGGTTTGCTTTCAGGTCAGGCAAAAACAGAATCGAACGCGCCATAACGCGTCAGGAGCATGTGTTGGAGCAGAATCAACAATCGCCCGCCGCCACGATGAAGGATGTCGCGGAACACGCGGGCGTCTCAACCGCCACCGTATCGCGTGCGCTGATGAATCCAGAAAAGGTTTCTGCGGCCACCCGCCATAAAGTCGAGCAGGCGGTTGCCGCCGTCGGCTATGCGGCACATGGCCCCACACGCAACGCGCGTCGTAATGAGACACGTACCATCCTGGTCATTGTCCCTGACATCTGCGATCCCTTCTTTAGTGAAATCATTCGTGGCGTCGAAGTCACAGCAGCCGAAGAGGGCTATCTGGTACTGATCGGCGACTGCGCCCATCAGAATCAGCAGGAGAGAACCTTTCTCAACCTGATGGTCACACGACAGATCGATGGCATGGTGCTGCTTGGCTCACAGCTGCCTTTTGATGCCAGCATTGATGAGCAACGTAACCTGCCACCCATGGTGATGGCAAATGAGTTTGCGCCGGAAATGTCGCTGCCCACGGTTCACATTGATAACCTGACCGCCGCGTTTGAAGCGGTGAATCATTTACTGCAGTTGGGCCATACGCAGATCGCCTGTATCGCCGGACCGGAAGAGATGCCGCTCTGCCAGTATCGTCTGCAGGGATATGTCCAGGCGATGCGCCGCAGCGGGCTGACGGTCGATCCCACTTATATTGTGCGCGGTGACTTCACGTTTGAGGCGGGCGTTGCCGCCATGAATCAGCTGATGACGCTGCCGCTACCGCCGCGTGCCCTGTTCTGCCACAGCGACATTATGGCATTGGGGGCGATGAATCAGGCCAGACGCTGTGGATTGCGGATACCTGAAGATCTCTCTGTGGTCGGATTCGATGACATTGAGTTATCACGTTACTGCGAGCCGCCGCTGACCACGGTCACCCAGCCGCGCTATCAGATAGGCCGGGAAGCGATGCTTCTGCTGCTGGATGAGTTAAATGGTAAACGGGTGATCAGCGGTTCGCGGTTGCTGGATGCCGGATTGACCATCCGGGGCAGTACAGCGCGAGCAAAAAAGCGTGAGAAATAAGCATTTTCGTCTGTTTTTTTCAGTAGATTCTTAAGGCGAACACTGCTGGTCAAAGTTCCGACCCTTAAGTAACATGGCGGACTCCTTGCCGGGCGCGTAAAAATCATCATTTCGCCCATCTGGCACTATTTTTGAAGGGTATAAGAACGAGAGTGGCACAAAAAGATTACGTAGGCCGCGGGCGTTCAACAGGGACGCGTCGCAAAAAAAGCCCCAGCCGTGGCAAGAAGAGCAAAGGCGGTTCGGGAACATCTAAACTGATGATTGTACTGGCGGTCGCAGTGTTGGTGACCTTTGCCGGTGGTTTATGGTTCCTGGCGCATCACAAGAAAGAAGACGTGCCGGTCATTACGGATCATAAAGCCAACGGCAATGGCTTACCGCCGAAGCCCGAGGAGCGCTGGAAATATATTAAAGAGCTGGAGAATCGTCAGGTTACTGTGCCGACCCCTATCGAACCCTCTTCGGGTGGCGAAGTGAAGTCGCAGACCCAGCTGACCGACGAGCAGCGCCAGTTGCTGGAGCAGATGCAGGCGGATATGCGTCAGCAGCCGACGCAGCTCAATGAAGTGCCCTGGAATGAACAGACGCCAGCGCAACGTCAGCAGACACTCCAGCATCAGCAGCAGTTGCAACAGCTGCAACGTCAACAGCAACAGGTTCAGCAACAACGCCAGCAGTTGCAGGCTCAGCAGCAACAGCAACGCCAGCAGCAGTTGCAGCAACAACAACAGCGTCAGCAACAATTGCAACGTCAGCAGCAGCAGCAGCAGCAGCAAAACGTACAACGCCAGTCGCAACCTGCGCCTATAACGCGGGAACCGGAAGTGGAGTCAAAACCGCAGGAGACCGCGAAGGCGAAACCGGTGGAGAAAGCCTCTTCGCAGCGCTGGATGGTGCAGTGTGGTTCATTTAAAGGTACTGACCAGGCTGAATCGGTGCGTGCGGGCTTAGCTTTTGAAGGCTTTGAAAGCCGCATTACTACCGGTGGGGGCTGGAATCGCGTCGTGATTGGTCCGTATAAAGATCGTGCATCCGCTGACAGTACCCTGAAACGTCTGCGCAGTTCCGGACATTCCAGCTGTATTCCGCTCTCCGTCGGGGGTTGAAACCCGTCAAACCCGCCCCATATCTGTTGCATGATACTCCGCGCCCCGTGCGCGGAGTCCTTTTCCGACAGCAACAAGGGGTCTGCCCGTGACAACAATAGTAAGTGTACGACGCAACGGCCAGGTAGTCATTGGCGGTGATGGCCAGGCTACGCTCGGCAATACCGTGATGAAAGGCAACGTTAAAAAAGTGCGTCGTTTATACAATGATAAGGTGATTGCCGGATTTGCTGGCGGCACCGCAGACGCCTTCACCCTGTTTGAACTTTTCGAACGTAAACTGGAAATGCATCAGGGCCACCTGGTGAAAGCAGCGGTGGAGCTGGCCAAAGACTGGCGTACCGACCGTATGCTGCGTCGCCTTGAAGCCTTACTGGCCGTAGCGGATGAGTCAGCCTCACTGATCATCAGCGGTAACGGTGACGTCATCCAGCCTGAAAACGATTTGATCGCCATCGGCTCCGGTGGGCCTTTCGCCCAGGCAGCGGCACGTGCGCTGCTGGAGAATACCGAAATGGGCGCACGCGACATCGTCGAGAAGTCGCTGAATATCGCGGGTGATATCTGCATCTACACTAACCACAACGTTAATTTCGAAGAATTAACGTCTAAGGCGTAAAGGTATAAATATGTCTGAGATGACTCCACGCGAAATCGTCAGCGAATTAAACCGCTTTATCATCGGCCAGGACAGCGCCAAGCGCGCCGTGGCTATTGCACTGCGCAACCGCTGGCGCCGCATGCAGCTCGACGAAGAGCTGCGCCATGAAGTGACCCCTAAAAACATTCTGATGATCGGTCCGACCGGTGTCGGTAAAACCGAGATCGCACGTCGTCTGGCCAAGCTGGCCAATGCACCGTTCATCAAAGTCGAGGCGACTAAATTTACCGAAGTCGGTTATGTCGGTAAGGAAGTGGACTCTATCATTCGTGACCTGACCGATTCGGCCATTAAGATGGTGCGCAGTCAGGCGATTGAAAAGAACAAATATCGTGCCGAAGAGATGGCAGAAGAGCGCATTCTTGATGTGCTGATTCCGCCAGCGAAAAACAACTGGGGCCAGTCAGAACAGAGCGCTGAACCTTCTGCGGCACGCCAGTCGTTCCGCAAGAAGCTGCGCGAAGGCCAGCTGGACGATAAAGAGATTGAGATCGATCTGGCTGCCAGCAGCCCAGGCGTCGAAATCATGGCCCCTCCAGGCATGGAAGAGATGACCAGCCAGCTGCAGTCGATGTTCCAGAACCTCGGCGGCCAGAAGCAGAAAGCCCGCAAGCTGAAGATCAAAGAAGCGATGAAGCTCCTGATCGAAGAAGAAGCGGCAAAACTGGTTAACCCGGAAGAGCTTAAGCAGGATGCGATTGAAGCGGTCGAGCAGCACGGTATCGTGTTCATCGATGAGATCGACAAAATTTGTAAGCGCGGCGGCCAGAATGCGGGCGGACCCGATGTCTCTCGCGAAGGCGTTCAGCGCGACCTGCTGCCGCTGGTTGAAGGCTGCACCGTCTCCACCAAGCATGGCATGGTGAAAACTGACCACATCCTGTTTATCGCCTCAGGTGCGTTCCAGGTTGCCAGCCCTTCCGATCTGATTCCGGAACTTCAGGGCCGTCTGCCGATTCGTGTTGAGCTGCAGGCGCTGACCGTCAATGATTTCCAGCGCATCCTGACCGAGCCGAATGCCTCGATTACCGTGCAGTACAAAGCACTGATGAATACCGAAGGCGTGAACATCGAGTTCACCGAAGAGGGTATTCGCCGGATCGCTGAAGCCGCATGGCAGGTTAACGAAACCACCGAAAATATTGGTGCGCGCCGCCTGCATACCGTGCTGGAGCGTCTGATGGAAGATATCTCGTATGACGCCAGCGATCGTCATGGTGAATCCTTTACCATCGATGCTGACTATGTGGCTAAACATCTGGATGAACTGGTGGCTGACGAAGACCTTAGCCGCTTCATTCTCTGATTCACGGATTCAGCGCTTTTCCAAAGCCCAGCCCACCCGGCTGGGCTTTTTTATGCATGTTCTTGATCGAACGATGCTTTTTTCATACTGATGATTTTGCCAACAATCTGCATATAGCGATATACTTACCCTTCCTGTGGCAAACAGACGAAACCCTTATGAAATACGATACATCTGAACTCTGCGATATCTACCATGAAGAAGTGAATGTTGTTGAACCGCTTTTTTCAAACTTTGGTGGGCGCACTTCATTCGGTGGTCAGATTACCACAGTGAAATGCTTTGAAGACAACGGCTTACTCTACGATCTGCTGGAAGAGAATGGTCGGGGTCGCGTACTGGTGATTGATGGCGGCGGCTCAGTGCGTCGTGCGCTGGTCGATGCCCAACTGGCACGCCTGGCGGCAACTAATGAGTGGGAAGGCCTGGTGGTTTACGGTTCGGTACGCCAGGTTGATGAGCTGGAAGAGCTGGAGATTGGCATTCAGGCCATTGCCGCGATTCCGGCAGGCGCTGCAGGTGAAGGGATTGGCGAAAGCGATGTGCGCGTCAATTTCGGCGGCGTCACCTTCTTCTCCGGCGACCATCTTTATGCCGACAACACCGGTATCATTCTGTCAGAGGATGCGCTGGACCTCGAATAAGCCAGACATGAAAACGGGTGCCAGAGCACCCGTTTTTCACATCAGCTGAGGCTTCAAACCTCTTCCATTTTTCCCAGCAATGCACGCAGACGTTCCTGCCACACGTGTTGCTCTTCTTTCAGATGCTGATTTTCACGCATCAGCGCATCGTGGTTGCCCGCGACTTGTTGCGCATCGTTACGCAGTGAGTTGTTTTGCTCTTTCAGCTCTTCGATTTCCATCTGCAACAGGGTGATGGTATCAATCGCCTGCTGTACTTTCGCTTCCAGTTTCTCAAACACTTCAAATGACATCTTTCTGACCTCTCCTAAATTCCTGCAAGGCGTTGATGATGCCAGCTTAAGCCAGCAACGTTGTCCCGATTGTATGTAGCCTCACCCCTCAAGTCCAGCAACGTGGCCGCTGCGAGCGCAGTCTGTAACACTTTTCAGCCAATCCCTGAATTTACGCTGCGCTTACTGTTGCTGCTTTTCGGCAAGGGTCCACTCTTCCTGTAATCAGGCGCGAATATGGGCTAAGGAAAGCCAGAATACGCGAAAACGCGCATTTTTATGACGCAGTACACAAAAAACGATTTCGCTATTTCTCGTTTATGTTCGTTAACGATAAATTCACATCAGCCCTACATTAAAACGGGGTGCCTCATGGACTGAGAACAAAAACTGATAAAATTTAACCTCGCTTCAGGAACCACTATTATGAGTCAGACAACTAACACACTCAAAGGTCAGTGTATTGCCGAATTTCTGGGGACAGGCTTGATTATTTTCTTTGGTGCAGGCTGTGTGGCTGCACTGAAACTCGCCGGTGCCGCCTTCGGTCAGTGGGAAATCTGCATCATCTGGGGCTTAGCGGTCTCAATGGCTGTCTATCTTACCGCTGGGGTATCAGGTGCCCATCTGAACCCTGCCGTTACGGTTGCGCTTTGTCTGTTCGCCAACTTCGAAGGCCGTAAAGTGGTCCCGTATATTCTGGCGCAAATCGCCGGAGCATTCTGCGCGGCCGCGCTGGTTTATGGTCTCTACTACAGCCTGTTTTTCGATTACGAACAAAGTCATCAGATGGTACGCGGTACGGTTCAGAGTCTGGATCTGGCGGGTATCTTCTCAACCTATCCTAACCCGCACATCAGCGTCGGTCAGGCGTTCCTGGTCGAGATGGTCATTACCGCCGTGCTTATGGCGGTGATTATGGCGCTGACCGACGATGGCAACGGTGTTCCGCGTGGACCGATGGCGCCGCTGTTGATTGGCCTGCTGGTCGCTGTTATTGGTGGCTCAATGGGTCCGCTGACCGGCTTTGCTCTTAACCCGGCGCGTGATTTCGGACCTAAGCTGTTCGCCTTCTTCGCTGGCTGGGGTAACGTTGCCTTTACGGGTGGTAAAGATATTCCTTACTTCCTGGTCCCTATTTTTGGCCCGCTGGTCGGTGCCTGCCTGGGTGCAGTAGGTTATCGCACTCTGATTGGCCGCTACCTGCCAGGTGCCGCGCAGGAACCCAGTGTTCCAGCAGAAAAACCGGTTGCACGCGCTCAGCAGCGTAAAGCGTAAGTTTCACTTTTTATCATCAGGACTGAATTTATGACTACCACAGATAAAAAATATATTGTCGCGCTCGATCAGGGCACAACCAGTTCCCGCGCCGTCGTTCTCGACCATGACTCCAATATCGTCGCGGTATCGCAGCGCGAATTCACCCAGATCTACCCGAAAGCGGGTTGGGTAGAACATGACCCGATGGATATCTGGGCTTCACAAAGCTCGACGCTGGTCGAAGTGCTGGCCCATGCCGATATCCGCTCTGATGAGATTGCGGCAATCGGTATTACCAACCAGCGCGAAACCGCTATTGTCTGGGAAAAAGAGACCGGCAAACCGATCTACAACGCCATCGTCTGGCAGGATCCCCGCACCGCTGACTACTGTCACAAACTGAAGAAAGAAGGTCTGGAAGAGTACATCCAGCACACCACCGGTCTGGTGATTAACCCTTACTTCTCCGGTACAAAAGTGAAGTGGATTCTGGATCACGTTGAAGGCTCGCGTGAGCGTGCAAAACGTGGCGAGCTGCTGTTCGGTACCGTTGATACCTGGCTGGTATGGAAAATGACTCAGGGACGCGTGCACATCACCGACTACACCAACGCCTCCCGTACCATGATGTTCAATATTCATAAGCTCGAGTGGGATCAGCGCATGCTGGATATCCTGGATATCCCGCGTGAAATGCTGCCAGAAGTGAAGTCCTCTTCTGAGGTTTACGGCCAGACCAACATTGGTGGTAAAGGCGGTACACGTATTCCTATCGCCGGTATCGCCGGTGACCAGCAGGCCGCACTGTACGGACAGCTCTGTGTACAGCCTGGCATGGCAAAAAACACCTACGGTACCGGCTGCTTCATGCTGATGAACACCGGTACGGAAGCGGTGACCTCGACTCACGGCCTGCTCACCACTATCGCCTGTGGCCCGCGCGGTGAAGTGAACTATGCACTGGAAGGTGCTGTATTTATCGGTGGTGCCTCTATTCAGTGGCTGCGTGATGAGATGAAGCTGATCAGCGAAGCGGCTGACTCTGAATACTTTGCGATGAAAGTGAAAGATACCAATGGCGTTTACATGGTGCCTGCTTTCACCGGTCTGGGCGCACCTTACTGGGACCCGTATGCCCGTGGCGCGATCTTCGGTCTGACCCGCGGCGCAAACTCTAACCACATCATCCGCGCGACGCTGGAGTCAATCGCTTATCAGACGCGTGACGTTCTGGAAGCGATGCAGAACGATGCCAATACCCGCCTGCAGGCCCTGCGCGTGGATGGTGGTGCGGTATCCAACAACTTCCTGATGCAGTTCCAGGCTGACATCCTTGGCACCCGTGTTGAGCGTCCGGAAGTGCGTGAAGTAACCGCGCTGGGTTCTGCGTATCTGGCTGGTCTGGCTGTTGGCTTCTGGCAGGATCTGGATGAAGTACGCTCTAAAGCCGTTATCGAGCGTGAGTTCCGTCCAAGTCTGGAAACCACCGAGCGTAACTTCCGTTATGCTGGCTGGAAAAAAGCGGTTGCCCGCGCCCAGGCATGGGAAGAACAGGAGTAATATCAACGCCCGCGACGTTGGCCGTCGCGGGCCTTTTCCCCGCCCCGCTCTCCCCGCTGTGATACACTGCCTGCCGGTTTTTTGTCAGGTAGATGCCATGAAACGAGAACTTGCGATTGAATTTTCCCGCGTAACCGAAGCTGCCGCCCTGGCAGGCTATCACTGGTTAGGACGCGGCGACAAAAATGCGGCTGACGGAGCGGCTGTCCATGCCATGCGTCATGTCCTGAACTCCATTGAAATTGACGGTCAGATTGTGATCGGTGAAGGCGAAATCGACGAAGCCCCGATGCTCTATATCGGTGAAAAAGTCGGTACCGGTCACGGTGATGCAGTCGATATTGCCGTCGATCCGATTGAGGGTACCCGCATGACGGCGCTTGGCCAGGCGAATGCGCTGGCCGTAATGGCTGTGGGCGATAAAGGCAGCTTTCTGCACGCCCCCGACATGTATATGGAAAAACTGATCGTAGGTCCTGCTGCACATGGCGCGATCGACCTCGACCTGCCGCTGGAAACTAACCTGCGTAATATCGCGATTGCGATGAACAAGCCGCTGTCACAGCTGACCGTGTCGATCCTGGCTAAGCCGCGTCATGATGCGGTGATTAGCGAATTGCAGCAGCTGGGCGTGCGGGTATTTACCTTCCCGGATGGCGATGTCGCCGCCTCTATTCTGACCTGCATGCCGGACAGCGAAGTGGATGTGATGTATGGTATCGGCGGCGCGCCCGAAGGCGTGGTCTCTGCGGCAGTCATCCGCGCGCTTGATGGCGATATGCAGGGCCGGTTGCTGGCGCGTCACCACGTCAAAGGCGACAGCGCGGAAAATCGTCGGCTTGGCGAGCAGGAACTGCAGCGCTGTGCAGAGATGGGGATTGAAGCGGGTAAGAAGCTGACGCTAGGTGAGATGGCGCGCAATGACAACGTGGTGTTTGCCGCCACCGGCATTACCAGTGGCGAGTTACTGAAAGGCATTACGCGTCAGGGCAATATCGCCACCAGCGAAACCCTGCTGATTCGCGGTAAATCACGCACCATTCGCCGTATCCAGTCGATTCACTATCTCGACCGTAAAGATCCGGCGCTCCATCCGTTTATCCTGTAACCGGCTGGTTGCCGCGCTCCGGCTGACGTGAGAGCGGCAACCAACAGAGCAGCATCACCAGCGCCGTGAAGAACATCAGCATGCCAAGGCTGAATTGATCGCGCTGTGGCATCATGGCAGACAGCCACGCCACCAGACCCGATCCCAGGTTCTGCATCCCGCCAATCAGCGCGCCCGCACTACCCGCCAGCCAGGCATACGGCTCCATTGCCCCTGAAGTCGCCAGCGGGAACAGCATGCCAGCGCCAAAGAAGAACAGCGCGGCAGGCACCAGCAGCGTCCAGATATTCATTATGCCGAACCACGCCGGGATCCACATCAGAATGCCTGCCAGCAGACAGCTATTCACGCCCCACCACATCAGACTGTGCCATGAACCCTGCTCGCGACCGGCGAACCAGGCACCGAAGAACGCCGCTGGAATCGGCAGGATGAAGAGGATGCTGACGGTCAGGCTATGCAGACCGAGAACGCCGCCCAGCAGCACGCCACAGCTCGACTCAAATACCGCAATCCCGGCCAGCGCGCCAATCAGCAGCACAATGTAGCGAACGAAATTCGCGTCGCTGAGCAGGCGAGCGTAGCGTTTGAAGAAAGGGGTCACTTCCGCGCTCTGCGGCCGGGTTTCCGGCAGCCAGCGTGCCATTGACAGCGTAACCGCCAGACAAAGCAGCAGCAGGAAGGCGAAACAGGCATGCCAGCCAAAGAGTTGGGTCAGCAGTGCGCCAATCACCGGTGCCAGCAGCGGGCTGACCAGGATGCCCATATTAAGCAGGCTGTTAGCGCGGCGCAGCGCGTGCCCCTCATACAGATCTCGCGGCATAGTGCGGGCCATTACGCCAGCCACGCCGGTTCCCAGTCCCTGAATAGCGCTGCCGAGCACCAGCATATTGAGTGAGGTCGCCATCAGAGCCGTGATTGCGCCGATCATAAAGATCGCCATGCCTGCCAGGATCACCGGACGGCGACCCACGCTGTCTGACAGTGGTCCGTAGATCAGCTGGGATCCGCCATAGGTCATCAGATAAGCCGCCATTACACGCTGCAGCGCGCCATCCCGCACATTCAGAGCGTCCGCCATTACCGACATCGCCGGGACATAGATGGTCTGTGCCATCTGCCCAACGGCCACCAGCACAATGAGCATCACCAGCAGCGGGCGATTTTCCAGTTTACTAATCATGATTATGCAAAATTTCTTTCTGTGAAAGGAGGTTAAAACAGCGGTTCACCCGCCAGTCATCTTGTTATAGCGGGCAAAATATCAGGATTAGATGACAAAGCGAGAGGCAGGCCGAAAGGTCCCGGCTTGCACCCGTCAAGTTTATGGGCCAGCCTGTAAAGGCAAAGCAACAGTTTGTCGATTAGAGCCTTTGCCTGGGCGCAAGCTGGCATTCTCACTGGCTAGTCGCGAAAATGGTGACCTGCCTGAATAATCAACAACCAGGGAGTGATTATGGCTGAGTGGGTCAATGCGGAAGTAAAGGAAGTGAAAAACTGGACGGATGCGCTGTTCAGTCTCCGGGTCAAAGCGCCTATCGATCCCTTTATCGCCGGGCAATTTGCCAAGCTGGCACTGGAAATTGACGGTGAGCGTGTGCAGCGCGCTTACTCTTTCGTCAATGCGCCGAAAGATGATCTGCTGGAGTTTTACCTGGTCACCGTGCCCGAGGGCAAGCTGAGTCCGCATCTGCAGGCACTCCAGCCTGGCGATCAGGTGATGGTCACGAAAGAAGCCGCAGGATTCTTTGTGCTTGATGAAGTTCCGGAGTGCAAAACATTATGGATGCTGGCAACCGGCACCGCTATTGGCCCTTACCTTTCCATGCTTCAGCAAGGCGAAGGGCTGGATCGCTTTGAAAACATCGTGCTGGTCCATGCCGCACGCTATGCGGCAGACCTGAGCTTTTTGCCCCTGATGCAGCAACTGCAGCAGCATTATCAGGGCAAGCTGCACATCCAGACGGTGGTGAGCCGCGAAACGATCCCCGGTTCGCTGACGGGCCGGGTTCCGGCGCTGATCGAAAATGGCGAGCTGGAGCGTGCCACAGGATTAACGCTGGATGCCGATAGCAGCCATGTGATGCTGTGCGGCAACCCGCAGATGGTGCGTGATACGCAACAATTACTGAAAGAGACGCGCGAGATGCGGAAGCACCTGAAGCGCAAGCCGGGCCATATCACCAGCGAACATTACTGGTGAGCCGTTTGCCGGTATCGTACCGGCTGGGTCGCGGTACCAAACCGGTTAGCGCCGGGGGTGCCGCGAAAAACGCCAAGTTCGAGCAGCAGGCCAGCGATTAACACAAAGGGAATAGCGCGACCCAATAGCCAGGGCAGAATGCCGCTCAGCATGCTCCAGTTTCCTGCCACCAGCAGCCAGGCAACAATCACCAGAAATCCCCAGTAGCCGGGACGATTACGATCGTGCAGACGTTTTACAATGACTGCGCTGGCGGGCCACAGCAGGCAAACCACGCCAAAGGCCGCCATCTGGGTATCAACCCAGTCGTTTGCTGCCAGGGTAAATAACAGTGTCGTTGTCAGCACCCAGACCGCCTGCCAGATCCAGAAATCACGTCGTCCCAGACGGCCGCGCCAGGAAAAACACCATTGTTGTAACGTCATGCATTATCATCCAGAGAGAAGAGAACCGCCGCGCTTTTGACCTCGCGGATAAAAACCGTTTTAATTTGCGCCTGAGTTTACGGGTTAGGATCGACAAAATGAAGAATTTGCCTGGCGCGCTGCTGTTATCATTTGCGCTGACGGTTCCGGTCTTTGCCGCCGATCCGCCACCGCAGGAACGGCCCGAAGCCTTGCCTACCGCGCCCTATCTGCTGGCGGGTGCTCCCACCTTTGATATGACTATCGGCCAGTTTCGCGAAAAGTATAATCTGGCCAATGCGACGCTGATGCTGCCGGAATATCGCGCGATTGATAATCGGGGTGACAAAAGTAACCTGACGCGCGCTGCCAGCAAAATCAATGAAACGCTCTATGCATCTACCGCACTGGAACCCGGCACCGGCAAAATCAAGACGCTGCAAATTACCTGGCTGCCCTTGCCAGGACCGGATCAGAGCGCCTCGCAGCAAAAAGCGCTGGCCTACATGACGGCCATGCTGCGCTTCTTTGTACCGGGACTGAGCGCCGACGAGGGGCGTAAAAAGCTGGAAGGTTTGCTGAAGGAAGGTAAGGATTTGCCCTACTTTGCGCAGGTCGACGGCGCGCTCCGTTTTGTGGTAGCTGACAACGGTGACAAGGGGCTGACCTTCGCCGTTGAGCCGGTAAAACTGGCACTCGCGAACCCCTGAAGATGTGGCTGAAAATGACGAAAAGCAAAGCCATCACTACATTTGATCTCTATACTGTCTGGCAGACAATGCTGCCAGTTGGCAGTGATTTTTCATGTATCGCTTTATGCGGAGGATAGAATGCGACATCCACTGGTTATGGGTAACTGGAAGTTGAATGGCAGCAAGCAGATCACAGCTGAACTGATCGCGGGTTTGCGCAAAGAACTGTCTGGCGTAGAGGGTTGTGGCGTCGCCATTGCACCGCCAGCGCTCTATCTTGAGCAGGCAAAACACGCCATCTCCGGTAGCCACATCGCACTGGGTGCGCAGAACGTGGACGTTAACCTGTCTGGCGCATTTACCGGTGAAGTTTCCGCAGAAATGCTGAAAGATATCGGTGCGAAATACATCATTATCGGTCACTCAGAACGCCGCACTTACCACAAAGAGAGCGACGAGTTCATCGCGAAGAAATACGCGGTTCTGAAGTCAGTGGGTCTGATTCCTGTGCTGTGCATTGGTGAAACCGAAGCAGAAAACGAAGCGGGTAAAACCGAAGAAGTCTGCGCTCGTCAGCTGGATGCCGTGCTGGAAACCCAGGGTGCCGAAGCGTTCAAAGATGCGGTCATCGCGTATGAGCCAGTCTGGGCCATCGGTACCGGAAAATCGGCGACCCCTGCTCAGGCACAGGCCGTGCACAAATTCATTCGTGATCATATCGCGAAGAAAGATGTTGCTATCGCAGAACAGGTCATTATCCAGTACGGCGGCTCAGTGAACGATAAGAACGCTGCTGAGCTGTTCACTCAGCCCGATATCGATGGCGCGCTGGTTGGCGGTGCGTCACTGAAAGCAGACGCTTTCGCAGTGATCGTTAAAGCTGCGGCAGCTGCAAAAAACGCCTAGCATTAACGTACCGATCAAAGGCGGCGCTTAAGCCGCCTTTTTTATGGGCGCAATCAGCTCACAGCTGTGATCCTGCAATTCCTCCGCCGAGCCACTGTTCAGCAGCAGCCAGTTCCGCTCTATCGCCATCAGCACCAGTCGCCCATCGCTTAACTCAGCCAGTGCCAGCCCATATTTTCCCATCTCTGTACGAGCTTCTGGTCGCTCATCGGCCAGCCGGATAAATGCACTCTGCTGAGTCAGCTCATCTGCCGTCAGGGCTCGCAGCCAGTAGCGGTGCTTAATTAACGTGATGGCCTGCCACTGCCCACTAAGCTGCGGTGTCAGCTGATCCAGTTGCTGACGCACGTCGGGTCGCAGACAGGAGAGATGAATATGGAACTGGTTCTGCGTCCGGCCATACTGTGAATTGATGGCCAGTGACAGAACCCGATCATCAATGGGTGAGCCGCGTCGTTGTGCAAGCAGGATTCGTTCATGCCACGCAAGAGCAAAGTAGTTGGGCGTTGCGGGTTGCAGTAACCGTGGGCTTTCGATGCCGGTGATTTTGTCGAGCGGGATCAGCAGATACTGCAATGGACCATGCATATCCTTCAGCATGGCATAGCGATGCTGCTGATCGACACGCTGACAGGGCGCAGGGTCTCCGCTGCTCCGCTGATGAGGCACACATTTCTCGCTGACAATCTGCCACAGCGCATCACTGTTTTTTTTGAAATGCAGTGCGGCAACCAATATCCCCGCAATGACCAGCACCAGCAGAACCGCAACCAGACTGGTTGCACGACGATTTGTCGGCATAACAACGCTTCCTGAATGGTTTAGCAGCCTGCATCCTCGCCTGGGGAGAAAGGAATGTCACGGGGAATTCGGGCGACTAACCCAGTGGCCGGGCAACGAAGAGAGAAAGATGGGATTATTGTGGATAAGCGGTCAGCGCAGGGATGCACTGACCGCAACGTATTACGGTTTCATGACCTGATCATAGCTGCCGCCATCGGCGAAGTGCGCTTTCTGAGCCTGTGCCCAGCCACCAAATTTATCCTGAATGGTAAACAGTTTCACTGGCGCAAACTGGCTGGCGAATTTCTTCGCGACTTCGGCATCACGCGGACGATAGTAGTTTTGTGCCGCGATAGTCTGACCTTCTGGCGAATAAAGGTATTTCAGATAAGCGTCTGCGACTTTACGCGTTTCCTTTTCATCCACCACTTTATCGACCACTGATACAGTGGGTTCAGCCAGAATTGATTCGCTCGGGGTGACAATCTCGAACTTGTCTTTACCCAGCTTGTTAACCGCCAGATAGGCTTCGTTTTCCCAGGCGATCAGCACATCACCTATCCCGCGTTCAACGAAGGTGTTGGTCGCGCCGCGCGCACCGGAATCCTGCACTTCAACGTTTTTAAACAGCGCTCTGACGTACGCCAGCGCTTTGGCCTGATCGCCATGGTTATGATCCAGCGCCCAGCCCCAGGCCGCCAGATAGTTCCAGCGTGCGCCGCCGGAGGTTTTCGGGTTAGGGGTAATCACGGACACGCCTGGTTTGATCAGGTCGCTCCAGTCATGGATACCCTTGGGATTATCTTTGCGGACCAGGAAGACAATGGTGGACGTGTAAGGCGCAGAGTTATCAGGCAGACGCTGAATCCAGTTCTTATCAATACGACCGCGTTCTGCAATAGCATCGACATCCGATTGCAACGCCAGTGTGACGACATCCGCACGGATGCCATTAATCACTGAGGTCGCCTGTTTACCGGAACCGCCATGCGACTGACGGACCACGACATTATCCCCGGTTTCCTGTTTGTAGTGCGCACTGAACGCTTTGTTGTACTGTTCGTACAGCTCACGGGTTGGATCGTAGGAAACGTTTAACAGCTGAATGTCTTTCGCCAGAACGCTGGTTGAGGCCAGCAACAGGGTAACGCCGATACTCCACTTGTTCATTACGCACTCTCCCAATGTCGTTATGGGCTCAGCGTGACATAAACTATTACAGAGCTAAAAGAATTAAAAATAAGCGGTTATAACTTTGGGGAATATCGAACGAGAATGCAGGGGGCATGCTGTGCAGCACACCCCGCAACAGAACTAATAGAGTTTTTTTGCAGTATCAAGCCAGTCACGCTTGAACGGGCGCTTCATGTTTTCAATCGCGTCAACGATGTCGTGATGCACCATCTTCTCGTTCTGAATGCCGACACAACGGCCGCCGTAACCCTGCATCAGCAATTCAATGGAGTAAGCCCCCATACGTGACGCCAGGATACGGTCATACGCACAAGGTGCGCCGCCACGCTGAATATGGCCCAGAACGGTCGAACGGGTTTCACGTTTGGTTTCTGTTTCAATGAAACGCGCCAGGTCATCGATATCGCAGATGTGTTCGGTAATCGCCACGATAGCGTGCTTTTTACCTTTGGCGATGCCCGCTTTGATTTCCGCTACCAGCTCTTCGCGGGTGTACGGGAATTCTGGCAGCACGATGAACTCACAGCCACCGGCAATCGCTGCCGCCAGGGTCAGATCGCCACAGTAGCGGCCCATCACTTCAACAATCGAGATACGCTGATGCGAGGAAGAGGTATCTCGCAGGCGGTCAATCGCTTCAACCACGGTTTCCAGCGCAGTGAAATAGCCGATGGTGTAATCCGTTCCGGCCACGTCATTGTCGATGGTGCCAGGCAGACCAATGCAGGGGAAGCCCATTTCAGTCAGACGCTTAGCCCCCATGTAGGAACCGTCACCCCCAATCACTACCAGCGCATCGATGCCGCGCTTTTTCATGTTCTCAATGGCGACCTGGCGCACATCTTCATTACGGAACTCAGGGAAACGCGCTGAGCCCAGGAAAGTGCCGCCGCGGTTAATCATGTCGGAGACGCTGTAGCGATCAAGATTGATCATGCGATCTTCGTACAATCCCAGATAACCGTCATAGATCCCAAAAACTTCCAGTCCTTCACTCAGCGCGGAACGAACCACTCCACGAATAGCTGCGTTCATGCCTGGGGCGTCACCGCCGCTGGTTAATACACCAATTTTTTTGATCATGACAACCTCTGGATTGTTCAAAACTAAGGGTTAATCCTGCCTGTCGATCGCTGCTGACATTCACTTTTACGACCAGCGCGACATGTGATGGCAGATAGTATATCAAAGGCTTGCTGCTGAATTGATTCAGGTCAGACAACTTTTCACTATTTTTTGCAGCGATGTTAGCGATACGTCATCCCTGACGTATCGATTTGATTCATTTACGTTAAAAACCTAAAGAATCTTTCGTCTCGAACGGTACCACAGAACAGGGATCCTGATGGATAATTACATCTGAACCGGGAAATTCTTTGCGTAACGCCTTCTCAACCTGATCGGCTACCCGATGCGCCTGTACCAGTGGCAGCTGATCTTCCAGTTCCAGATGCAACTGAATAAATTTGGTCGGGCCGGACTGGCGGGTTCGCAGATCGTGAACGCCCTGCACCTGCGGCCAGTTTGTTGCCAGCGTCAGGATTTGCTGCCGCTCCTCTTCCGGTAACGCGCGATCCAGCAATGACTGCACCGCTTCGTAGCCCATCCGCAATGCGCTATAGAGAATGAAAACACCAATCCCCAGGGCGAACAGGGCATCTGCACGGGCAAAGCCATAGCTGCTCAGCACCAGCGCAATCAAAATGGCGCCATTCATGATGACGTCCGACTGATAGTGCAGCATGTCAGCCCGAATCGCCTGACTGCGGGTTTTACGCACCACCCAGCGCTGAAAGGCGACCAGCACCAGCGTTGAGCTCAGTGCCACAACGGTCACCACAATTCCGACACCTGGCGCCCGCAACTCATTGGGCGTTGCCAGATGCTGCAGGCCGGTCAGAAACAGAAATAGCGCCGAACCGGAAATAAACATGCTTTGCGCCAGGGCCGCCAGCGACTCCGCTTTGCCGTGCCCGAACGTGTGATCTTCATCGGCAGGCTGCAGCGCATAACGCACGACCAGCAGATTGGTCAGCGAGGCGGCGATATCCACCAGTGAGTCGACCAGTGAGGCCAGTAAACTCACCGAACCGGTGTACCACCAGGCAAAAATTTTCACTATTAAAAGCACAGACGCAAGAATGGTGGCAGCGAGCGCAGCACGCTTTACCAGTCGGCCATAAGAGGGTTGCATGCCAGATTCCCTATGCGCTATCAGTGAGGATGCGCACTTAAATGGATGAATGGCTGAAGTTTAACACCAGGAGGCGGGCTGTGCTTAACGGGTGATTTTCCGGATCAGGCTCATTTGAGAAACGCAGGGGTATTAAGTAAAGCAGGCAAAAATAACAAGCCCCGACCTTTGGAGGACGGGGCAAAGTGTCATACACATCATTGCCAGACCATACTTAGCGACTGGCCGATGCTGAGAAAAGATCGGCGACTACTTTTTACCGCCTTTTTTCCCGGCTTCTGATGCCTTTTCACGATCGTTTTTGAAGTTTCCGCCGCCGCTGTTCTGTCCACCTTTTTTGCCAGCTTCAGACGCTTTTTGCGGATTATCTGCGAAATTACCTGAACCACCACGATGCTCTGCCATAACTTACTCCGTTAATAGTTTCATTCAGGACTACATAATGTGGTTGCTGCTCCCTGAGACTTCGCAAAGACACTTAACTTCCCTGCAGTGACAGGATTTAGTCTAGGAGATGCGCCTGAACCGGCAAGCGTAACGCGGGGATTTTATCTGGTTGAAAGATATGAAAAAAAACCTCAGAGACCACCTGTAATTCATTTAATTTCAGTGAGTTATAATATTTTACAGGCAGCAGAACGCTTGCCGGTCCGTTTAAATTTACGCCGTGACGCAAATAATAAGAAATCGATGAATCTGATGTAAAAAATCTCGATACACGCTAATAAAACGGATGTTTTATTGATAGGTGATGATTCCGGTCAAAATAAAAAAAGTGAAAAAAAGATAAAAAAAACCCCCACCATCATGGCGGGGGAAGACAGGGATGTGTCTATGGCAAGGAAAACAGGGATACTATGTTACTGGTTACTGCTGGTACTACTCACTGCCTGCAGCGATGACGCTGACTGCAAATTCGAAAACTGTCGCAGCTCATTAAGTCGCCGCTGGTAATTCTTCTGTAACGTGGACTGCTGGGCCGGCGTTAGCAGCTGAAACATTTGATTCTGTACGCGCGCCATCTCGACCTGCTGTTCAACCTGAACTCTGGCGATAACTTCCGCCTTCTGACGGATGGCCGCTTCATTAAACTGGTCTGCAGTCACTAACTCATGGAGTGCTGCGATATCATCAATATGAACGACCGGGCGATCATGTCGGGCCTGTTGCATCAGGTCACGCATCTGCTGACGTTGCTCTTCAGTCAGCTCGATACCGTCGAACATGTGGCTTTGCGGATTTTGCGTCATACTGCCTGTCGGCAATCCGCCATGATGCATCTCGTCAATCGTCGTCGCATCTTTAGCATCTGCGCTGGCGACACTCAGAGCCATCGCTGAGGCAAGGACGACGGCGGTTACTTTGCGCATCGTGTACTCCAGTTCGTTCCGTTTTGCGATTCAACGAGAGCCAGTGTACGGCGACAGCTGCAAACATCCGTCAGGGGGTGTAAAACTACGTAAAGCGATGGATAGGTGCGCCAGGAACACGGTATTTTGCCTGCGGAGGGCTACAAAAATGAATAAAATCCTGTTGGTAGATGACGACCGCGAATTAACTTCGCTTTTAAAAGAACTGTTAGAAATGGAAGGGTTTGAAGTGGTGGTCGCCAGTGATGGTGAACAAGCACTGAACCTGCTCGATAACTCTATTGATTTGCTTTTACTGGATGTCATGATGCCGAAGAAAAACGGTATCGACACCCTGAAAGAACTGCGCCAGCAACATCAAACCCCCGTCATCATGCTAACGGCGCGCGGAAGCGAGCTGGATCGCGTTCTGGGCCTCGAACTGGGTGCAGATGACTATCTGCCTAAGCCGTTTAACGATCGCGAACTGGTGGCGCGTATCCGCGCTATTTTGCGGCGCTCAAACTGGAGTGAACAGCAGCAGCAACATGATAACAGCTCACCTACGCTGGAAGTGGACTGCCTGCGTCTCAATCCCGGCCGTCAGGAGGCCAGTTTTGATGATGTCACGCTGGATCTTACCGGTACTGAGTTCACCCTGCTCTACCTGCTGGCGCAGCATCTGGGCCAGGTCGTGTCGCGTGAACATCTGAGTCAGGAAGTGCTGGGCAAACGCCTGACACCTTTTGACCGTGCCATTGATATGCATATCTCGAATCTGCGTCGCAAGCTGCCTGAGCGCCGTGACGGTCATCCCTGGTTTAAAACGTTACGTGGCCGCGGCTATCTGATGGTTTCGGCATCATGATTGGAAGTCTGACCACCCGTATCTTCGCTATCTTCTGGTTAACGCTGGCGCTGGTGTTGATGCTGGTGTTAATGGTGCCCAAACTTGATTCACGACAGATGACCTCGCTGCTGGAGAGTGAACAGCGGCAGGGCATCATGATTGAGCAACACGTCGAAGCAGAGCTGTCACAGGATCCCCCTAACGATCTGATGTGGTGGCGTCGCCTGTTTCGGGCTGTGGAAAAGTGGGCACCGCCGGGTCAGCGGCTGCTGTTAGTAACCAGTGAAGGTCGGGTGATCGGCGCGCAACATAATGAAATGCAGGTTATCCGCAATTTTATCGGCCAGTCTGACAATGCCGATCATCCACAAAAGAAGAAATATGGTCGCGTTGAGCTGGTAGGGCCTTTTGCCGTCCGGGATGGCGAAGATAACTACCAGCTTTACATGATCCGTCCCGCCAACAGTTCCCAGCTCGATTTTGTCAATCTGCTGTTTGACCGTCCATTATTGCTGCTTATCGTCACCATGCTGATCAGCTCACCGCTGCTGCTGTGGCTGGCATGGAGCCTGGCACGCCCGGCACGTAAGCTGAAATATGCCGCCGATGAAGTCGCAAGTGGAAACCTGCGTCAGCATCCGGAACTGGAGTCAGGTCCGCAGGAGTTTCTGGCCGCGGGTTCCAGCTTTAACCAGATGGTCAGTGCGCTGGAACGGATGATGACCGGTCAGCAACGCCTGTTATCGGATATCAGCCATGAACTGCGTACCCCGCTTACCCGCCTGCAACTGGCTACCGCGCTGCTGCGTCGGCGACAGGGTGAAGGTAAGGAGCTGGCCCGCATTGAGATGGAAGCACAGCGACTTGACGGCATGATTAACGATCTGCTGGTGCTCTCGCGCACCCAGCATAAAAATGCGCTGGTCAGCGAAGCGATGAAGGCGAATCAGTTGTGGAATGGCGTGCTGGAAGATGCCCGTTTCGAAGCTGAGCAGATGGGCAAGAAGATGGATATCCCCTATCCGCCGGGGCCATGGCCGCTTTATGGCAACCCTCATGCGCTGGAGAGTGCGCTGGAAAATATCGTGCGCAATGCGCTGCGCTATTCACACACGCACATTAGCGTCAGCTTCTCCGTCGATATTTCCGGTATCACGGTACACGTTGATGATGATGGTCCTGGCGTAAGTCCGGAAGATCGTGAACAGATTTTCCGTCCCTTCTACCGTACCGATGAAGCACGCGATCGCGAATCAGGCGGCACTGGTCTCGGTCTGGCAATTGTCGAAACCGCGGTGCAGCAACATCGCGGCTGGGTTAAAGCCGATGACAGCCCATTGGGCGGCCTGCGTCTGACCCTCTGGTTGCCGCTCTACTCCTCCGGCCGTCAATAATTTGCTATGCTTCGGCCCCTGTCATCGGGGGCCTTATGCTTAATATTGTCTTGTTTGAACCAGAAATTCCGCCGAATACCGGCAACATCATTCGCCTGTGCGCTAATACGGGCTTCCAGCTTCATTTGATTCAGCCGCTCGGCTTTGCCTGGGATGACAAGCGTTTACGTCGTGCCGGGCTGGATTACCACGAATTTACGGCCATTAAATTCCATGCTGACTATCAGGCGTTTGTCGCCAGCGAGTCGCCTGAGCGTCTGTTTGCGCTGACGACCAAGGGAACACCTGCGCACAGTGCCGTTGCCTATCAGGCGGGGGATTATTTGCTGTTTGGACCGGAGAGCCGTGGACTGCCCGCTGAGATTCTGGCCGCGTTACCGGCACAGCAAAAAATCCGCATCCCGATGAGACCCGAAAGCCGTAGTATGAATTTGTCGAATGCTGTATCAGTTGTGGTTTATGAAGCGTGGCGCCAGCTGGATTACGCAGGCGCGCTGATTAAAGACTAGATACCGTCGCCAAACTGAAAACCGGCCAGGCTGCCATTGAAGTGCTGATCCATATCCATCGACGGCTTTTCACTGCCTGGCTTACCGACGATACGCGCGGGTACGCCTGCTGCAGTGGTATGCGGCGGCACGGGTTGTAAAACCACAGAACCAGCACCGATTTTTGCTCCCTTGCCGACTTCAATATTGCCGAGTACTTTCGCACCGGCACCAATCATCACCCCTTCACGAATTTTAGGATGACGGTCGCCGCTGGTTTTACCGGTTCCGCCCAGGGTCACTGATTGCAGGATCGAGACATCATGCTCAACTACGGCGGTTTCGCCAATCACAATGCCAGTGGCATGGTCGAGCATGATGCCGTGGCCGATGTTGGCAGCGGGATGAATATCGACGGCAAAAGAGACGGAGATTTCATTCTGCAGATAAACCGCCAGTGCACGCCGACCTTCATTCCACAGCCAGTGGCCAATGCGGTAGGCCTGCAAGGCGTGAAAACCTTTGAGGTAGAGCAGCGGCGTGGAGTATTTATCGACTGCCGGGTCGCGCTGACGCACGGCCTGAATATCGTAGGCCGCTGACATAATCAGCGACGGATCTTCACGGTAAGCTTCTTCAACGATTTCACGAATGGCGATGGCGGGCATAATCGGGTTAGCCAGTTTATTAGCCAGCATATAACTCAGTGCGCTACCGAGATTTTCATGCTTGAGCAATGTCGCGTGGAAGAAGCTGGCCAGCATCGGCTCACAATCAGCCAGCGCGCGCGCTTCTGCTTTGATATTATTCCAGACCAGTTCTAACTCATCAGACGACATTGCTGCTTTCTCCCGATAAAAAAAGCGCCTGAGTGGGCGCTGCAGGTGATGATGCTACGCGTCCTGCGTTAGCCAGTGCTGTTTTCGTCCTTCCTTGTTCGTCCCAGCAGGCTCAATGCTGCATCTCTCGCCGGTTTTTCGCAATACAGCACCTGATAAATCTGCTCGGTGATCGGCATTTCTACGCCCAGACGTGCAGCCAGTGCTTTGACTTCTTTAGTATTTCTGTAGCCTTCTACAACTTGTCCGATAATGCGTTGCGCGCTATCTACATCCTCGCCCTGGCCCAGCATCATGCCAAAACGTCGGTTACGCGACTGATTATCGGTACAGGTCAGCACCAGATCGCCCAGGCCTGCCATGCCCATAAAGGTCGTAGGATCGGCACCCAACGCTGCGCCTAAGCGGCTCATCTCTGCCAGACCACGAGTGATCAGTGCGGTGCGCGCATTCGCGCCAAAACCAATCCCGTCAGAGATCCCGGCACCGATAGCGATCACGTTTTTCACCGCGCCACCCAGTTGTACGCCGACAAAATCAGGGTTGTTATAAACACGGAAGCTTTTACCACAGTGCAGCTTCTGCTGCAGGTCGTCAGCAAACTGCGCATCCGTTGCGGCCAGCGCGATAGCGGTCGGTAATCCCGCTGCCAGCTCTTTCGCAAAGGTCGGCCCGGAGATCACGGCCAGCGGAATAGCATCACCTACGATTTCACGCGCCACATCCTGCAGCAAACGGCCTGTCTCTTTTTCCAGTCCTTTGGTCGCCCAGACAATTCGCGAGTCTGGCTGCAGATGAGGCTTGATCTGCTGCAGCACATCGCCAAACACATGACTCGGCACCACGATCAATAAGTCGCGGCTGGCAGCAATAGCTTTGGTCAGATCAGGTTCAAGGGAAAGATTGTCGGGGAACGGGACATCAGGCAGAAAAGCAGTGTTGCAGCGGTCATTCTGAAGTTGCGCCAGATGCGCCGGGTTATGTCCCCATAGCAGCACCGGATGGCCATTACGGGCCAGCGTAATCGCCAAAGCGGTGCCGTAGGAACCGGCACCGATGACGCTAATCGAAGCGTGAGTTGTCATCAGGCATCCTGATGGGGTGCTGCACCTTCTTCGCCTTGCTGCTGCTGAAGGTAGTTCATGAACAGCGCATCAAAGTTAACCGGTGCCAGGTTCAGCTGCGGGAACGTACCACGTGATACCAGACTGGTAATGCATTCGCGTGCATACGGGAACAGGATGTTCGGGCAGTATGCACCCAGGCAATGTGCCATCTGCGTTCCTTCGATCCCGCTGATGGTGAAGATACCAGCCTGCTGAACTTCACACAGGAAAGCCGTCTCTTCGCCCACAGTGGCGGTTACAGTCACACGAAGTACCACTTCGTAAACTTCGTCAGCCAGCTGAGAAGATGCAGTGTCCAGATCCAGTTTTACGTCCGGTTCCCACTCTTTCTGGAAAACCTGCGGGGCATTTGGCGCTTCAAAAGAGATATCTTTGGTGAATACGCGCTGAATCTGGAATTGCATTTCGTTAGTGTTTTGTTCTGACATGTGACCAAATCCTATTTATGAGATTGTCCGGCGTAAAGTTACGCCTGCAGTAGTGGATCTAAACCTTCGCGGTTATCGAGTGCGAATAAGTCGTCGCAGCCGCCAATGTGCAATGCATCAATAAAAATCTGAGGCACGGTGGTGCGACCGCTACGTTTTATCATTTCTTCGCGTTTCGCCGTGTCTCCATCGATGGGGATCTCCTGAAACGATACGCCTTTTTGCGTTAACAGCGCCTTCGCCCGATGGCAATAAGGACAGGTAGCCTTGGTATACATTTCAACATTTGCCATGATCAGCACCTCTGTGAGTTTATTTACCGCGAACTAATGGCAGATTTTCGCCGCTCCAGCCACTGATACCATCTTTCAGTACTGAAACCTGCTCAAAGCCAGCAGCGCTCAGATGCGCAGCAGAATCACCCGCGCTTTGTCCCGTTGCACACACCACAATTATGGGCTGCGCTTTATGCTTTGCCAGTTCGTCGATGTTGCCTTTTTTAATCTCAGCGGCTGCCACATTCAGCGCACCTGAAATATGCCCTCTGCGGAAATCGTCACGCGAACGCACGTCTACCACTACCGCGTCCTCTTTGTTAATCAGGCGGGTTGCTTCACCGCGGCTGATCGTTTTTACCTTAGAGAACATTCCTTTAACGGTAGTCACAATCACCAGAACGAGTAAAACGACCCATGCCAGACTCAGGATGGGGTGATTGCTTGCAAACTGCATAATTTCTTGCATGAGGGGTAACGACTCCAGACCGGGCTAATAAGCTAAAACAAGGGTTCTGAGTATACCTGCGCCACTTCGCATGTACAGATGCTATGCGGCCAGAGTATCGATTTGTGCGCCATTTTCCAAAAAAAGTGGCTGAATAGCAAAAATGGCGTAAGGCTTAATCCATGCCATTGCGAAAGTGGACATAACTGGAAAAGCAAATGCCAGTGGGGAGCACTGGTAAGCGGCGGTTCATCGTGGAATAATCATTGGCCTATGAAGGGAAAAACAACCGTTTCGCACACAAGGACCCGTCCCAACGGCGATAACCTGCCGTTGTTCATACACTTGTCCAGCCTCTCCCTTAGCCTGCTTTGTGCGGGGGCACTGTTATTGCCTGCTGTTGCCCGGAGTGCAGAAGACAGCAAATCTCAACTGCAGTCCATTCAGCAAAACATTGCTGAGAAAGAGAAAAGCGTCAAAGCGCAGAAGGTGCAGCGTAGCAAATTACTCGACCAGCTGCAGAGCCAGGAAAAAATCATTGCTCAGGCGAGTCGACAGCTACGTGACACACGCAATAGTCTTACCGCCCTGAATGACGAAATCAAACAACTCGCTTCTTCTATTACCCGTCTTGAAAAACAGCAAACTCGTCAGGAAAGCCTGCTTTCAGAGCAACTTGATGCGGCATTTCGCCAGGGTAAGCACAACGGTGTACAGCTCTTGATGGGCGGTGAAGAGAGCCAGCGCAGTGAGCGTATTCTGGCCTATTTCGGTTATCTGAATGCTGCCCGCCAGAAAAGTATCGAATCGCTGCAAAAGACACGTCAGGATTTAGATCAGCAACGCGCATCGCTGGAGCAGAAACAGCAGCAGCAGAAAGATTTGTTAGCGCAGCAGCAGGGCCAGCAGCAGAAGCTGCAACAGGCGAGCGAAGCGCGTAAAAAGACCCTGACGTCACTGGAAAGTGCGCTGGAAAAAGATCAGGCCGATCTGGTTGAGATGCGTCAAAACGAAAGCCGTCTGCAGGATAAAATCGCCCGTGCGGAACGCGAGGCGCGCGAGCGCGCAGCCCGTGAAGCGCGTGAGGCGGAAAAAGTGCGTCAGCGTCAGGCCCAGGCGAAAGCCAAAGGTTCCAGCTATCAGCCAACCCAGAGCGAACGCGAACTGGTGGCCCGCACCGGTGGACTGGGTCGCGCGGGCGGACAGGCCTTGTGGCCAGTACGCGGACGTATTGAACACCGCTTTGGTGAACAGCTGCAGGGTGAACTGCGCTGGAAAGGGCTGGTGATTGATGCGCGGGAAGGCACCGAGGTGAAAGCTATCGCTGACGGTCGTGTGCTGATGGCCGACTGGTTACAGGGCTATGGTCTGGTCGTGGTGCTGGAACACGGTAAAGGCGATATGAGTCTGTATGGCTACAACCAAAGTGCGTTGGTGAGCGTAGGTACGCAGGTGAAGGCAGGACAGCCTATCGCGCTGGTGGGCACCAGTGGTGGCCGCGGTACCCCGTCGCTCTATTTTGAAATCCGACGTCAGGGACAGGCCGTCAATCCACTTCCGTGGTTAGGAAAATAAGTTTTGCTGCAACGTCGAAAAATTCCCGTTCTGTTGAGCGCCCTGCTGTTCTCCTGCGCTGCGCAGGCGGGCAAACTGGCGATTGTCATCGATGATGTCGGTTATCGCCCCACCGAAGAGAACAAAGTCCTGCAGATGCCGCAGGCCATTTCAGTGGCGGTGTTGCCCAACGCGCCCCACGCCCGTGAAATGGCGACTAAAGCGCATCAGAGTGGTCACGAAGTCCTGATCCATCTGCCGATGGCACCCCTGAGCAAACAGCCGCTGGAAAAAGATACTTTAACGCCGGAGATGAGCAGCGAAGAGGTCTCACGCATCATGCGCAATGCGGTTAACAACGTGCCTTATGCTGTGGGACTTAACAACCATATGGGCAGCAGAATGACCTCAAGCCTGCCCGGCATGCAGAAAGTGATGCAGGCGCTGAACCACTACAATCTCTACTTCCTGGATAGCATGACCATCGCCAATAGTCAGGCGATTCCTGCCGCGCAGGGTACCCAGGTCAAAGTGTTAAAACGTCGGGTATTCCTTGATGACAGCCAGGATATTAACGCCATCCGCCAGCAGTTCAGTCGGGCGGTGAAACTGGCACAGCGCAACGGTTACGCGATTGCCATTGGTCATCCTCACCCGACTACCGTACGGGTGCTGCAACAGATGTTACCCACGCTGCCAGCCGACATTACGCTGGTTCGTCCCAGCCAGTTGCTGAACGAATCACTCCATAGCGGCTCACAGACGCCTGTGGCTCCGCCAAAACCGGTACCTCCACGCTTCCAGCCTGCCGGTTTGTGTAAACCGAAACAGCCGCTGGCGCCGGTTCCGGCTACCAGAGCCTTAACGGTAATAGGCGAAAGCGTGAATAACAGCCCGCTGTTTAAGACGCTAAAGAATCTGTTCTGAATTTGCTATGAATGCTAAGTCGTCGGCTAAGCGTTCATTTATGTGCAGAAATTACTATAATCCTGGGTCGGGTTAGAACGGGCTGTGCGGGAGCAGTAATAGGGATGACGATTAATAAACAAAAAATCCTGCTGCTGGATAACGGCAGAGAGTGGGGCGGCGGCACCAACAGTATGCTGGAGCTGCTGAAACGTATCGATCGTCAAAAGTTTGATATCACCTGCTGCTTCTATCACAACTACAGCCGTGGCAACGACGAAACCATTGAGGCCACGCTGAATGCGCTGGCTATTCCGGTCTTTTTTATTCCACAAATCAAGCAGCCACGCTGGGCGAAACTGGTTAAAGAAGCCGCTAGGGCATTGCTGTTTTTCAATAAAAAGCTCAGGAAGCGTGCCATCGATGAGATTGATACCCACTGGCGCATTATACCCAACGCCAGCAAAATTAATTCACTGCTACAGCTGGGGAAGTTTGACACGCTCTACATGAATAACCAGCCGAGCACCAATGTGGAAGGGTATCTGGCGGCGCGCAGCCTGGAGGTTGCGGTGGTGCAACACTGCCGTATCGATCCGGTTCTGGAACCGCGGCTGGTCAACATAGTTAATCAGAACTGTCAGGCAGTCATTGCGGTGTCACAGGGTGTCAATAACACCCTGCGCACCCATGGTGTGGATGCGGAGCGCTGTTTTACCGTCAATAACGCTATCGATATTCATCAGTCCCTGCCCGACCGCCTTGAAGTCCGCCAGCGCTTTAAACTCTCTCCGTCGACCTTTGTGTTTGGCACGATCGGCTCGCTGATATTACGTAAATCTAATCACCATATTCTGCAGGCGCTGGGCCGCTTTAAACGTGCCAATCCCGATGCAGACTGGAAGATGGTGATTGTCGGGGCGGGTCCGGAGCTTCAGCATCTGCTGCAACTCGCCACCGCTGAGAACATCCAGCATCATGTGGTCTTTACGGGCTTTCAGAACAATGCGCTGGATTACCTCACCGCCTTTGATACCTTTATTCTTGCCTCTCGCAGTGAAGGCTTACCCAGAGTCGTGCTGGAAGCGATGCTGGTAAATACCGCCGTTGTAGGATCACGCGTAGTCGGCACTGCCGAATTGATCAGTCATGACGAAACCGGGCTGCTGTTTGACTATGGCAATGTAGTGCAGCTGACCCAAAACCTGACCGCGCTGTGGCAGGATGCGGATTTACGTCAACGCCTGATCAATGCGGCAGCGAAACGCGTACGTGAACAGTACGCTATTGAAACCTATATCAGCGGCGTCGAGAATATTCTGCAGAGCGTCGTTAAAAAGAAACCCCATGCTTAATTTTTTAAATCCCCGTTACCGCCATATCAGATCGCGCCATAACCTGCCTTATTCGCATCAGGGGGGTGAGGGGACCGTTCCGGTCACGTCGGTCGTGATCCCCTGCACTGGCGCTGACTATATTGAAGAAGCCCTGCTCAGTGCCGATTTTGCGGCGCGCTTTGCGACGGAGGCAGAAGAGATCGTGATTGTCAGCGATCAGCCCGCGCACGCCTTTGGCAGTCTGCCAGTGAAAACCCGCGTGGCAACCCTGGATGTGCCACACAGGGAAGAGAGCTATCGCTACAAGCAGATCTATCGCAGCCGGTTGATCAAATTGCAGGCGCCCCTGCAGGCAAAAGGCAACGGCATTCTGATGATCGATTCCGACCTCAATCTGCTTAAGATGCCTGAGATCATGATGAAGCCAGGCCATCTCTACTCCAGCTTCCGTCAGGGTAAAATGATTGCCAAGCTGGAGGGTGCACCAGAAGCGGCGATTCCCGCTTACTATCAGCACAGCATTCGTCCCTACCTGACAGACCACGTTAATGGCGCTTACCTGGCTGCCACGCGTGAGGTCTGGCAGCGCATTTCGCCGCTGTGGCTGACGCTGTTTAATGACACCTGGAATTTGATGAACGACAGCCAGCCGCCGACTGACCAGCTGCCGCTCGCGGTGTTGCTGGACATGCTGGATATTAAAACCGTCAATCTGGGTGAATGGGCTAACTGGCCGGTCTCAAAGAAAATTGGCGGTCAGTCGGCGGTGATCCCGTCTGACGTGGTGGGCGCACATGGCGGATTCCCGCTGTCGGAATGGCAAAAATACCTTGCCGATCCGCAACAACCGCTGAACTTCAAAGGTCAGGACTACACGCGCAAAGTGCGCTACCTGACCGACGAAGAGAAGAAGCAAAGCTAATCACGCGGCCGCCCCGGCGGCCGTTAATTTAATCCCAGCTCAGTATCACTTTCCCCGAGCGTCCTGATCGCATCTCATCAAAGCCCTGCTGGAAATCGTCAATGCTATAGCGATGGGTGATTACCGGCGTTAAATCGAGGCCGGACTGAATCAGTGCCGCCATTTTGTACCAGGTTTCGAACATCTCACGGCCATAGATTCCCTTGATGAAAAGCCCTTTGAAGATCACCTGGTTCCAGTCGATCGCCATTTCACCCGGCGGGATGCCCAACAGTGCGATACGCCCACCGTGATTCATCACCTCCAGCAGGCTACGAAACGCAGGAGGCGCACCCGACATCTCCAGCCCGACATCAAATCCCTCCGTCATGCCCAGTGAATGCATCACTTCCCGCAGATTTTCATTCGCCACATTGACCGCGCGCGTGACACCCATTTTTCGTGCCAGTGCCAGCCGGTACTCATTGATGTCCGTGATCACGACGTTGCGCGCACCGACGTGACGACAGACCGCGGCGGCCATGATTCCGATTGGACCTGCGCCGGAGATCAGCACATCTTCGCCGACCAGATCGAACGAGAGTGCGGTATGCACCGCATTGCCGAACGGATCAAAGATTGCCGCCAGCTCATCGGAGATGTTGTCGGGAATTTTGAACGCATTAAAGGCCGGGATAACCAGATACTCCGCGAAACAGCCCTGGCGGTTGACGCCCACGCCCATCGTGTTGCGGCATAAATGCGTGCGCCCGGCACGGCAGTTGCGGCAGTGCCCGCAGGTGATATGTCCCTCGCCCGAGACCCGATCGCCAATCGTAAAGCCTTTCACTTCCTGCCCTGTCGCAACCACCTCACCCACATATTCATGACCGACAATCATCGGCACCGGAATGGTTTTTCGCGACCAGTCATCCCAGTTGTAAATATGGACATCGGTGCCACAGATGGCGGTTTTACGAATTTTAATCAACAAATCGTTGTGACCTGGCTCTGGAACCGGCGCATCGGTCACCATCCAGATGCCCTCTTCCTTCTTCAGTTTGGCGAGTGCTTTCATGACGGACTCCTCAGGCGATGACGCCCAGTTGTTTGCCGATGCGGGTAAAAGCCGTCACCGCACGTTCCAGCTGTTGCTGGGTGTGCGCCGCGGAGATTTGGGTGCGAATGCGTGCCTGACCTTTTGGCACCACCGGATAGAAGAAGCCGGTCACGTAAATACCTTCCTGTTGCAGCAGGCGGGCAAACTCCTGAGCAACACTGGCTTCACCCAGCATCACCGGAATAATGGCGTGATCGGCACCGGCCAGCGTAAAGCCCGCCGCCGTCATCTGCTCCCGAAAGTAGCGGGCATTGTCCCACAGACGCTGACGCAGCCCGTCACCTTCGCTGAGCAGATCCAACACCCGCAGCGAGGCGGCCACAATGGCCGGGGCCAGCGAATTAGAGAACAGATAGGGACGGGAACGCTGACGCAACCACTCCACCACTTCGGCCTTTGCTGCGGTGTAGCCACCGGATGCGCCGCCGAGCGCTTTACCCAGCGTGCCGGTAATGATGTCGACCCGGCCCATAACATCGCAGTATTCATGAGTTCCACGTCCGGCGTTTCCGACAAAGCCCACCGCATGGGAATCATCCACCATCACCAGCGCGGAGAACTCATCGGCGAGGTCGCATATGGCGGACAGATTCGCAATCACCCCATCCATGGAAAAGACGCCATCGGTGGCAATCAGAATATGGCGAGCGCCTTTATAGCGCGCTTCCTGCAGGCAGGCCCGCAGCGCCGCCATATCGTTGTTGGCGTAGCGATAACGCTGCGCTTTGCACAGCCGGACGCCGTCGATAATGGATGCATGATTCAGCGCATCCGAGATGACCGCATCCTGTGCGTCAAGCAGGGTTTCAAACAGGCCCCCGTTGGCATCGAAACAGGAGGAGTAAAGAATGGCATCCTCCATGCCGAGAAACTCTGCCAGACGCTTTTCCAGCTGCTTATGGCTATCCTGCGTGCCGCAAATAAAACGCACCGACGCCATGCCAAAACCATGAGAATCCATACCCTCTTTCGCCGCCTGAATCAGCGCCGGATGGTTCGCCAGACCTAAATAGTTATTGGCGCAGAAGTTTATCACTGCCGGATCGCTGCCAACCGCGATTTCCGTCTGCTGGGCAGAAGTGATGATTCGTTCCTGTTTAAACAGTCCTTCCTGACGTGCATCATCAAGTTGCTGACGAAGCTGTTGATAAAATTGCGCAGGCATCATTGTTCTCCTCAGATGGCAAAAATCTGGCATATCTTACTGAACAGGTCACTTCTTCACGATAAATCGCCCAACAGAATGTCATTTTTGCAGCATAGTTCACGCCGCGATGATGTACGCACAAAGTGTTACAGAGTCATCTGGCTGTCTGCACCCTGATGAAATGTTATGATGTGAGGTATTCGTGTGTGAAACCTCCTGTTTCACCCCACAACGTTGAAGGTAACAACATGATTATCGTAACTGGCGGCGCAGGAATGATTGGCAGCAACATCGTCAAAGCGCTGAACGATCGCGGTCACACCGACATTCTGGTGGTGGATAATCTGAAAGATGGCACCAAGTTTGCCAATTTAGTCGACCTGGATATCGTCGATTACATGGATAAAGAAGAGTTCCTGATGAGCGTGATGGCGGGCGATGATTTAGGCCCGATCGAAGCGATATTCCATCAGGGCGCCTGCTCATCCACCACCGAGTGGGATGGCAAGTACATGATGGAGAACAACTATCAGTACTCCAAAGAGTTGCTGCACTTCTGTCTTGAGCGCGAGATCCCGTTCCTCTACGCCTCTTCTGCAGCGACCTACGGCGGACGCAACGAGAATTTCATTGAAGAGCGCCAGTATGAGCAGCCGCTGAATGTTTATGGTTACTCCAAAATGCTGTTCGACCACTATGTCCGCCAGATGCTGCCGGAAGCGAATTCGCCGGTGTGCGGCTTCCGCTATTTCAATGTATACGGACCGCGTGAAGGCCATAAAGGCAGCATGGCAAGTGTGGCTTTCCATCTGAACACGCAGATCAGCAACGATGAAAATCCAAAACTGTTTGAAGGCAGTGACGGCTTTAAGCGTGATTTCATCCACGTGGATGATGTGGCTGAAGTGAACCTGTGGTGCTGGGAAAATGGTGTCTCCGGGATTTACAACTGTGGCACAGGCCGCGCCGAATCCTTCCAGGAAGTGGCTGATGCGGTACTCAGATTTCATCAGAAAGGTCAGATTGAGTACATCCCGTTCCCGGAAAAACTCAAAGGACGCTATCAGGCTTATACCCAGGCCGATCTCACGAAGCTGCGTGCCGCTGGCTACGACAAGCCATTTAAAACAGTGGCCCAGGGCGTTGCTGAATATATGGTCTGGCTGAACCGCAACGCATAAAGGAAGCTGCTCCGGCGATGAAAATTCTGGTAATCGGCCCGTCGTGGGTCGGCGATATGATGATGTCGCAAAGTCTCTATCGCACACTCAAGGCCGAACATCCGGATGCAGTGATTGACGTGATGGCTCCTGCGTGGTGCCGTCCGTTGCTGTCACGCATGCCGGAGGTGAATCAGGCGCTGGCGATGCCGCTCGGGCATGGCGCACTGGGCATTGGTGAGCGTCGCCGACTGGGAAAAATGCTACGCGCCAGTCATTACGACCGTGCTTATGTGCTGCCTAACTCTTTTAAGTCGGCGCTGGTCCCCTTCTTCGCTGGAATAAAACGCCGCGTCGGCTGGCGCGGTGAAATGCGTTATGGCCTGCTGAACGATTTGCGGGTGCTGGATAAAGCCGCATTTCCGCTGATGGTTGAGCGCTATGTTGCGCTGGGTTACGACATACCTGTTGCCTCGGCGGCGCAGCTGCCACAGCCGCTGTTGTGGCCAAAATTGCAGGTTGAAGAGCAGGAAAAGATTGAGACGGCTGCACAGTTTCAGCTCGCGGCGACCCGTCCGATCATCGGTTTTTGTCCGGGCGCAGAATTTGGCCCGGCCAAACGCTGGCCGCACTATCACTACGCCACGCTGGCCCACCAGCTGATTGCTGACGGCTTCCAGATCGTGCTGTTCGGCTCCGCCAAAGACCGCCCGACCGGCGAAGAGATTATCGCTGCGCTGCCTGACGAGGCGCGTGGCCATTGCCGTAATCTGGCGGGTGAAACCCAGCTGGAACAGGCGGTAATTCTGCTGGCGCAATGCCGTGCTGTGGTCAGCAATGACTCCGGCCTGATGCATATCGCCGCGGCACTGGATCGTCCACTGGTCGCGCTCTATGGCCCCAGCAGCCCTGACTTCACGCCGCCGCTGGCACGTCAGGCGCGCATTATTCGCCTGATTACCGGCTATCACAAAGTGCGCAAAGGCGATGCCGAACAGGGCTATCACCAGAGCCTGATCGATATCCAGCCTGCGCGCGTACATCAGACGCTGAGCGAACTGCTCGCGCCACAGGAGGTGCCATGCACGTCCTGATTGTTAAAACCTCCTCCATGGGCGATGTTCTGCATTCCCTTCCTGCTCTGACAGATGCGATGCATGCCATTCCCGGCATCCGCTTCGACTGGGTGGTGGAAGAGAATTTTGCGCAGATCCCAGGCTGGCATCCTGCCGTCGACAAAGTGTTACCGGTTGCGATTCGCCGCTGGCGCAAACACTGGTTTGGCAGTCAGCAGCGTGAAGAGCGCGTGCAGTTTAAGCGCGAGTTACAGTCACGTGAGTATGATGTCGTGATTGATGCGCAGGGACTGATCAAAAGTGCCGCACTGGTCACCCGTTTATCGAAAGGGGTGAAGCATGGCCAGGACAGTCGCAGCGCGCGTGAGCCGTTTGCCAGCTGGTGGTATGACGTCCGCCATGAGGTCAGTAAGCGACAGCACGCGGTTGAACGGACGCGCGAACTGTTTGCCAAAAGCCTGGGCTATGAAAAGCCGCAACACCAGGGTGACTACGCAATTGCGGGACACTTCCTGCATCATCTGCCCGCTGACGCACAGCATTACCTGGTCTTCCTGCATGCCACGACCCGTGATAACAAGCACTGGCCGGAATCGCACTGGCGACAGCTGATTGAACAGATGCAGCCGAGCGGTCTGCGAGTGAAACTGCCCTGGGGTGCTGAACACGAGCATCAACGCGCACTGCGCCTTGCAGAAGGTTTTGAGCATGTTGAGGTGCTGCCTAAGCTGACGCTTGAAGCGATAGCCCAACAGCTGGCGGGCGCCCGGGCAGTGGTCTCCGTCGATACCGGATTAAGCCATCTGACGGCGGCGCTGGATCGCCCCAATCTCACGCTGTATGGCCCGACCGATCCCGGCCTGATTGGCGGGTACGGTCAGAACCAACAGGCACTGAGCGCCCCGAATCATAATCTGGCGGAGCTGACTGCTGACACGGTAGCAGAAAAACTGCAGGCCGTTATTACGGAAAACACGCCATGAACTATGTGCTGATCTACCTGCTACTGCTGCCTGTCCGGGCCATAATGCGGCTGTTCTATCGGCCAACCGGACGCAGCTTAATCATCCAGACGGCGAAGATTGGTGATTTTATCAATATCACCCCGATGCTGCGCGCCCTGGGTCAGTCTGAGCTGTTGATCAGCAAAGCGGTAGAGCCGCTGGCGCGTCACGATGACACGGTCTGCCGTTATTTTCTGATTGAAGACGCAAAGCGCAGCTTTTTTGCCAAACTGAAGCTCGCGTTCACCCTGATGAACCGCTATGACAATGTCTATCTGGTGCAGCCAAACAGCGTAAACCTGTTCTTTGCCGCGTTATGCAACGCACCGAACAAACAGTTTCTGCGTACCTATGTGCGTAAGTCTTACCATAAGACCTTCTATCGCAGCGCCACCGGCATTGTCGACCATGCGAAGACAGACTTAACGCTCGACAGTTACCTGAAGCTGATTAACCGCAACTATCGCTACACCGATTTCCCTAAACACGCGACCTCGCCGCTCTGGCAGCCGTCCGTGCCGCCCGCCGCGCTACAGAATCCGCGCAGCGGCATTAAAATAGGCATCAGTATTTCTGCCGGTAACAAAGCAAAGACGATTCCTGCCAGCATCTGGCAGCAGCTGATGGCGTCGCTGTCTGACCTGCCCTGCACTTTTTATGTGTTTGGTCCGCCAGCCGAGCAGCCGTGGCTGGATGAGTTACTGAGCCTGACCGGCCCGAAAGAGAATATCGTCAGTCTGATTGGTGAGCTAAAACTGGAAGAGGTTCCGTGGGCCATTTCGCAGATGGATTTTTATATCTCCTCTGACTCTGGCAATGCCTATATTGCGGATGCGCAGCAGATCCCGATCATCATGCTTTATGGGCCGTGTGAAGTCAGGGAGCAGCGTCCAGTCAATAATGTTTTGTTTATCGGACCGGATGATATTGCTGCGTCGACGTTCGTTTTTGCCACCCGTTTTAAGTTTGATCAGCCTGCTGAAAAATTATTCGGGCTGGATCACGATAAACTGACTAGAATACAAACGTTTATTACTCATAATCTGGAATAGTGAAGCGTAATGGCAATTACCCCTCTTGCTGATGCCGTTCAGCAAAGTCAGCTGCTGGTTAACACGCTTGCTGACACGGATGACAATCCGGTTCACGTTGCGTTTGGCATTAACCACGCCTACGCGCGTGGCCTGGGCATTACGTTGTTTTCACTTCTCAGCCATCATCCCGATACGGCTTTCCACGCTCATATTTTCTCAGACTCGCTACATGATGAGGATATGGAAAAACTGCGTTCGCTGGCCTCAGGTCATCGTCTGGCCATCACGCTGCATATCTTTAACAGTGACTGGGTTGATCAGTTGCCTGCGGTCGGACGCTACCCTAAAAGTATCCACTACCGTTTCCTTATTCCTGGAACCGTGGCGAGCTACAGCGATCGGGTAATCTATATTGATGCAGATACCCTGGTAGTAGGTGATTACTCTCCCCTGTTCACCCTGGATATCACGGATTACACGCTGGCCGCCTGTAATGACACGCCACGTGCGCGACAGAACCAGTGCACACGGCTGGGGCTGAAGCATCATCACTATTTCAACTCCGGCTTTATGCTGATCAATATTCCACGCTGGCTCGAAAGGCAGACCACCGCGCGCATTACCGAGGTGCTGGTGTCGCGGGGCGCAGAATTTGGTTTTCCCGATCAGGATGCGCTGAATATCGTGCTGGAAGATGAGATCCTGATCCTGCCGGACCGTTATAACCAGATTTACGACATCATCGCTAATAAAGTCTGGGATCACTCGGGCGTGCCTGAAGAGACGGTGATGATCCACTACACCGGTAAATGCAAACCCTGGCATGCATGGGCGGGCAGCGACCTTGCCCAGCGCTACCACAGCTATTACCAGCGCTCACCCTGGGCTGCACAACCCCTTGATACGCCAAAGCATTATAAAGAGATGAAGCGATTCGCTCGCGTAAAATGGCATCAGAAACAGTATGCTGAAAGCCTGAGCTGGATGATGAAGTATGTCAGTCTCAAGTTTTTTAAACAGAGCGAGCAATAGCGCATACAGGTTTATCAGATTGATGCAGGCGCTGTTATTGCAGTGCCTGACTTTCCCGTCATTTATCCCGCCTGCTGTTTGCCAATACCGCTATAAAAACGACGCTGACAGAAAGCCAACATACTAATCTGTTTACCTGCGCGACCAATTTGCATAAAAAAAGCGCATATAGCGCATTATTATTGTCGGGCGTGGTTTTTAGTAAAGCAGGGAAGCTACACCGTTTTATAATCATGAACTCCCCGATTTCATTCTGCTGATTTGGAAATGATTTATGACAAGGCAACGTCCTTTCGCAGTGAATACAACGCTGGTGCAGATATTGTCATGAGTACTTCTCCTCTGCTGAGTATTATTACCCCGATGTACAACGCGGGCAGCATGTTTGATGAGTTCATGCACTCACTGCTGGCGCAGACACTGACCGCGCTGGAAATCATTATTGTCGATGATGGTTCCACCGACGGCTCAGGCGAGCGTGCCGACCAGTATGCACAGCAGCATTCTCATATTCGCGTGGTTCATCAGGAAAATGGCGGTGTTTCGCGCGCGCGTAATGCGGGTCTGGCGATAGCTCGCGGGAAATATGTCACCTTTCCTGACGCAGATGACACAATGCAGCCCGATATGTATCAGACGCTCGTAACGCTGGCGGAAGCAGACAATCTGGATGCAGCACAGTGCAATGCTGAGTGGTTTTTCAAACATAGCCAGCGGGTAAAGCCGCTTATTCCCCTGGACCGTTTGCGCAGCACGCCGGTACTGAGCGGTGCCGACTGGCTCAATACCGCGTTGAAAACCCGTCGTTATATGCATGTGGTCTGGCTGGGTATCTATCGCCGGAAGCTGATTGAGCAGCATCAGCTGCAGTTCGAACCGGGCCTGCATCATCAGGATATTCCCTGGACCACCGAGTTTATGCTGCTGGCAAAACGTGTGCGTTATACCGAAGCGGTGCTCTATCGCTACTATATGCACGACGCCTCCATCAGCAACCGCAAACGCACCGGTGAGCGTAACGTTGAATATCAGCGTCATTACCTGAAGATTGCGCGGCTGCTGGAAGAGCTCAACAATCGTTATCGTGACCACGTGACGATCTACCCGTCATTTCACTATCAGGTGACCCATGAAGCGCTCAGCGTTTGTCACAGTGTGAGACGAGAGCCTGACGCCCGCTCACGCCAGGCAATCATTGCCGATCTGTTCGCGACCGGGACACACCTGCGCATGTTACGTAATGCCCGGGGAATTAAGCAGTGGTATCAGTTGCTGTTATGGCTGGCGCGGCTCTATCGCTGGCGTGATAAATAACCTTTGAGGCTGGCTTTATCCTAAAAAGGGTTTGCCCTACAATCGGTTCACTGAATTCTGAGAACTCTTGTTTATGGCCAGCCTGACTCCAGCAAACTTCTCTCCAAAAAATATATTACTGATAAAGCTGCGCCATCATGGTGACATGCTGCTCACAACGCCGGCCATCAATGCGCTTCATGAGCGTTATCCTCAGGCCAGCATTGACGTGTTGCTCTATAAGGAGACGCGTCCGATGCTGGAGGCGCATCCGGCTATCCGCCATTTGCACGTCATCGACCGCAAATGGAAGCAGGAGGGCACCTGGCGCAAATTGGGCCATGAGCGTGCATTAATTCGTGCCGTGCGTGACGCCGATTATGATCTGGTGATTAATCTGGCCGATCAGTGGCGTGCGGCTTTGATTACCCGGCTCTCTGCGGCACCCGTTCGTATCGGCTTCGCTTTTAAAAAACGTGATAATGTTCTGTGGCGCTGGTGTCACAACGACCTGGTCCCCACACACAATCACAGCAAACTGCATACCGTTGAGCAGAATATGTCGGCGCTGGCGCCCCTCGGCATCAGCAGCGACGGCGCTCGCGTTTCAATGCACTACAGCGATGCTGACCGGCAAACTGTACTGACAAGACTGGCGGAACATCATGTCACCGCACCCTATATCGTGGTGCAGCCGACCTCACGCTGGGGCTTCAAATGCTGGGAAGAAGAGAGCGTTGCCGCCACACTCGATCAGCTGGCGCAGCCTGGCCGCAAAGTGGTGCTCACCGCCGGGCCGGACAAGCAGGAGCTGGCGATGATTAACCGCATTCGGGCGCTCTGTGCATCAAAGGATGTGGTTTCTCTGGCGGGCCAGTTTACTCTGCCGCAGCTGGCAGCGCTGATCGATCACGCCCGGCTGTTTATAGGTGTCGACTCTGCGCCGATGCACATGGCTGCCGCGCTTGAAACGCCCTGCATTGCGCTGTTTGGCCCGACCAAGCTTCAGCACTGGCGGCCCTGGGGTGACAATAATCATGTCATCTGGGCAGGCGATTATGGCCCACTGCCCTCACCCGACTCCATCGATACTAAAACTGACCAGCGTTATCTCTCGGCCATTCCGGTGAAGGATGTGGTCGCGGCAGCGAGGACCTACCTGAATGAGTAAGCTACGGCTGGCGATTGTCCGTCAGAAATATCGTCCGGATGGCGGTGCCGAGCGTTTTATCTCACGCGCGCTGGAAGCGCTGGGCACCGAACAGCTCGATCTCAATATCATTACCCGTAGCTGGCAGGGCACGCCTAATCCGGACTGGCATCTGCATATCTGCAATCCGGCAAAGCTGGGCCGGATATCCCGTGAGCGCGGCTTTGCCCGCGCAGCCCGCGCCTGCTGGGAACGAGAAAAGTTCGATATTGTGCAAAGCCATGAGCGCATCGCAGGCTGTGACATTTTCCGCGCCGGTGATGGGGTGCATCGCGTCTGGCTGGAACAGCGCGCCCGCATCGTCTCATCCTGGCAACGGTTGAGTGCGGCGCTCAGTCCTTACCATCGCTATGTGCTGCAGGCGGAAGCGGAGATGTTTAACTCTCCGACGCTAAAAGCGGTGATCTGTAATTCGGAGATGGTAAAGCGGGATATCCTGCGCTGTTTCTCGCTCGACGCCGGTAAAATCCATGTTATTCATAACGCTATCGACGCCAGCCGTTTTCAGCCCGCCACGGAAGCGGCTCGTCGCGCTACCCGTCAGCAACTGGAACTGCCCGATGCCGCTACCGTACTGATTTATGTCGGCTCCGGCTTTGAACGTAAGGGACTGAAAGCGGCAATCCAGGCGCTGGCCGCCAGCGATCGTTATCTGATCGTGGTAGGTCAGGATAAGCAATTACAGCGTTATCAGCAGTTGGCAAACCAGCTTAACTGTCTGGATCGCCTGCGCTTTATCGGCGTACAACAGGACGTGCAGCCGTACTATCACGCGGCGGACGGCCTGCTGCTGCCCACGCTCTACGATCCATTCCCGAATGTGGTGCTGGAGGCGATGGCCTGCGGCTTACCGGTGATTACCAGCACCGGTTGCGGTGGCGCAGAATTTATTACCGCTGGTCAGGAAGGCTTCGTTTGTGATGCTTTGGATATCAATGGGTTAAATAAGGCCATTAACGCAATACCGGCACTTTCCCTGGATTCACGAATGGGTGAGGCGGCACGGCGCAAAATTGAACCTTACAGCCCACAACGACTGGCGCTGTCACTGACCTCGCTTTATCAGCAGGTACTGAATAGCAACTGACAATGTGGGATGAGTGCATGCAGGGTTTCTGATAACATGCCGTCATCTGATTTTAATCTGTTTTTAGACGCGAACCTGCTGTAACGGTAACTATGACGACCATTTACACCGCATTGCTCTACTTAATTCAGCCACTGATTTGGCTGCGCCTGTGGCTGCGCGGTCGTAAAGCGCCTGCCTATCGCAAGCGCTGGGCAGAACGCTATGGCTATTGTGTCGGCAAAGTGAAGCCCGACGGCATTGTGCTCCATTCGGTCTCTGTGGGTGAAACCCTGGCCGCTATTCCGCTGGTGCGGGCGCTGCGTCACCGTTACCCGACCCTGCCGATTACCGTGACGACTATGACGCCGACCGGCTCTGAACGCGCGCAGTCTGCTTTTGGCAAAGATGTGCATCACGTTTATCTGCCTTATGACCTGCCGGGTTCGATTAATCGTTTTCTGGATACGGTCAACCCACGGCTGGTAATCATCATGGAAACCGAGCTATGGCCGAACATTATCCGCATCCTGCACCAGCGCAATATTCCGCTGGTGATCGCCAATGCCCGCCTTTCGGCGCGATCCGCTAAAGGCTACCGCAAGCTCGGTAAATTCATGCGCCAGTTGTTGCAGAGCATCACGCTGATTGCGGCGCAGAATGCAGAAGATGGTGACCGCTTCCTGAGTCTGGGCCTTAAACGTTCACAACTGACAGTCACCGGCAGCCTGAAATTTGATATTTCCGTCACGCCAGAACTGGCCGCCAGAGCGGTGACACTGCGTCGCCAGTGGGCGCCGCGCCGTCCGGTGTGGATCGCTACCAGCACGCACGAAGGCGAAGAGGCTATAGTGCTGGATGCCCATCGCCGCCTGTTGCAGACGTTTCCGGATCTGCTGCTGATTCTTGTTCCCCGCCATCCCGAGCGCTTCAACGATGCCCGCGAACTGACGCAGGCACGAGGATTTAGTTTTATCCTGCGCAGCAGCGGCGAGATCCCTTCTGGCTCAACGCAGGTGGTCATTGGTGATTCGATGGGGGAACTGATGCTGCTTTATGGCATTGCCGATCTGGCGTTTGTCGGTGGCAGCCTGGTTGAACGGGGTGGACACAACCCGCTTGAACCTGCCGCCCATGCACTTCCGGTTCTGATGGGACCCCATATCTGGAATTTCAAAGATATCTGCAGCAAATTGCAGGAAGGTCAGGGACTGATCACCGTTACCGACGTGATTTCGCTGGAAAAAGAGGTCACCAATCTGTTGCAGGATGATGATTACCGCCGTTATTACGGACGCCATGCGGTGGACGTGCTGCATCAGAATCAGGGTGCACTCCAGCGTCTGCTACAGTTACTCGAACCGCATCTGCCACCCCGGACCCACTAATGTCAGCACGCCAACGTCTTTCCGTGGTGATGATCGCCAAAAATGAAGCGGAACTGCTGCCTGATTGCCTGGCTTCGGTTAGCTGGGCCGATGAAATTATCATGCTGGATTCTGGCAGCAGTGACGACAGCGTTAACCTTGCCACAGAGGCGGGAGCAAAGGTCTACCTCAATGATGACTGGCAGGGCTATGGCATTCAGCGCCAGCGCGCGCAGGACTATGCCACCGGCGACATGATTCTGATGATCGATGCGGATGAGCGTGTTTCACCCGAATTGCGAGCCGCGATTGAGCAGGTACTGATTGCCCCACCCAGCCGCACGGTTTATAGCCTGGGCCGAAGTAATCTGTTTCTCGGTCGCTTCATGCGCCACAGTGGCTGGTATCCCGACCGCGTAATGCGTCTCTATCCTCGCACCTTCCACTACAATGACAATCTGGTGCATGAATCACTGCAGAGTGACGGCGCGCCGGTAGTGGCATTGCCTGGCGACCTGCAACATCTGACCTGCCGCGATTTGACTGCCTTTCAGCGCAAGCAACTGGCCTATGCTGAAGCCTGGGCCACGGAGCGCCATCAGCGCGGTAAGCGTTGCAGCCTGTTTTCTGTGTTCAGCCATACGCTGGGGGCGTTTATGAAAACGCTGTTGCTGCGTGCCGGTTTTCTCGACGGCAGTCAGGGCTGGATTCTGGCGGTGGTCAACGCGCAATATACCTTCAATAAATATTCAGCCCTCTGGGCGCTGAATCATGCTTCGGCAAAAGGGCGAGTATGACCACGAAAGCCATCTATCCCGGTACGTTTGATCCTGTCACCCTTGGCCATCTCGACATCGTGACGCGGGCAGCGCAAATGTTTGATCAGGTGATCCTGGCCGTTGCCGCCAGTCCGGGTAAAAAACCGATGTTCAGCCTGGATGAGCGCGTGGCGCTTGCCGGTCAGGTTGTTGCCCATCTACCCAACGTTGAGGTGGTCGGCTTCAGCGACCTGATGGCGAATTTTGCCCGCGACCAGCAGGCGAATGTGCTGGTCCGTGGCTTGCGTGCGGTGTCAGATTTTGAATATGAAATGCAGCTGGCGCAGATGAACCGTCATCTGCTGCCGACGCTGGAGAGTGTTTTCCTGATGCCGTCTGAAGGCTTCTCGTTTATCTCCTCTTCACTGGTCAAAGAGGTGGCGCGTCACGGCGGCGATGTCAGCGCCTTCCTGCCCGCGCCGGTTCATCAGGCACTGCTGGCTAAACTGGCTTAGTGCTGGCAGTTCGGGCACCAGAAGGTGCTGCGCTGCCCATGCCTGCCGCTGACAATCGGCGTACCGCATGCCCGGCAGGGTTCGCCTGCCCGGCCATAAACCTGCAACTGCTGTGCAAAATAGCCTGGCTTACCGTCGGTCTGCAGGAAGTCACGCAGCGTGGTCCCGCCCTGCTCAATCGAACGTAACAACACTGCTTTGATGGTGTTGACCAGCAGCTCTGCTTCAGCCTGTGACAGGCTGCCAGCAGCACGATCGGGAATGATCCCGGCGGTAAACAGTGACTCGCTGGCGTAAATGTTACCCACACCCACCACCACTTTGTTATCCATCAGCCACTGTTTGATGAGCGTCCGCTTGCCGCGTGACTTATCGAACAGGTAAGCCCCGTCAAACGCCTCGCTAAGCGGCTCCGGCCCGAGATGTGCCAGCACGCTGCTGCCCGCCAGATCGCGACTCCAGAGCCAGGCACCAAAGCGGCGCGGATCGGTGTAGCGCAGCACTTTGCCGTTGCTCATCACCAAATCAACATGGTCATGTTTTGCCGCTGGCAGCTCTTCTGACAGCACGCGCAGGCTGCCCGACATACCAAGGTGGATTATGATCCAGCCATGAGGCAGCTCCAGCAGCAGATATTTCGCCCGGCGCTGCACGCTGAGAACCGGCTGATCGCTCAGCGCCAGGATCTCCTGCGAAACAGGCCAGCGCAGACGTGAATTACGCACCACGGCGTGAAGGATGGTTTCACCGACCAAATGCGGTTCGATACCGCGGCGGCTGGTTTCAACCTCTGGCAACTCTGGCATACCCTCTCCTCAGCGTTTTACACAAACAAAAAACCCGGCCGGAGCCGGGTTTTTAGCAGAACACTAAAATTACTTAATTTTAGCTTCTTTGTAGAGCACATGCTGACGTACAACCGGATCGAACTTTTTCAGTTCCAGCTTCTCTGGTTTAGTACGTTTGTTCTTCGTGGTGGTATAGAAGTGACCTGTACCAGCAGAGGAAACCAGCTTGATCTTCTCACGAATACCTTTAGCCATGATTCAGTTCCTTAGTACCTTAGTACTTCTCACCACGGGCACGCATATCGGCTAACACCGTATCAATGCCCTTTTTATCAATAATACGCATACCTTTAACAGATACACGCAGAGTAACGAAGCGCTTCTCGCTCTCAACCCAAAAACGGTGTGAGTGCAGGTTCGGAAGGAAACGGCGTTTCGTCGCGTTCATTGCGTGGGAACGGTTGTTACCCGTCACCGGACGCTTTCCAGTTACCTGGCAGACTCGTGACATGTCAATATCTCCAAAAATCAAATCAGCTCGAGCTTTAAAAATTAGGTTTGGGCCGCCTCGTCAGGCTTGCAGCCCGCCAGGCGAATTCCATGGAACCCGCTAAGCTGGCCTAACCGCCAAACCCGAGATTCTCAAAGGTGGCGTAGTATACGCCGCTCAGCCCAAGTGCTCAAGTCCCGAACAGATAAAGATCCCGAATGATCGGGCAAAAAGCCGCCACCTGGCGTGAAATTTCCCGGTATCAGAGCCATCCACGCTCCGCAAAGGAGACATATTCGCCGTGACCTATCACCAGATGATCGAGCAAACGGATGTCGAGTAGCTGGCAGGCTTCGCTGACTTTATGCGTCACTTCACGGTCTGCCCTGCTGGGTTCGGCCATACCCGACGGGTGATTATGCGCCAGTATCAGGGCGGCCGCGTTGAGCTTCAGCGCTTCACGGACGATCTCGCGGGGGTGCACTTCCACGCTGTTAATGGAGCCCGAGAACATATTTTGTGCCCGCAGGACCCGATGCTGGTTATCCAGAAACAGGGCCATAAAGATCTCACGCTCCTGATGGGCTAACAGACTTTGCAGATACTGACGCGTGATTTGTGGATTCTCCATTGCGCTTTCGCGGGCCAGCTTGCTGGCGAAAAAGCGCTTCGCCAGTTCGGCAATTGCGTGAAGTTGCGCCAGCTTGGCATCGCCGACGCCTTTGATTTTACTGAGTGCTGCTTTGTCTGACGTCATGAGCTGATAAAGCGAGCCAAAACCCTCCAGCATCTGCCCGGCCAGCTCAAGGACATTTTGCCCGGGCGATCCGGTACGGAGAAAAATGGCCAGCAGTTCAGTATCGCTGAGCGAATGGGCACCCAGCGTCTGAAGTTTTTCCCGTGGTCCCTTAACTTTCATGTTCGCTCTCCCTGAGATGAGCCTCAGAATGGCCTATCCTGGAGAACGCGGCTATTAGTGGAGCTGCAATCTACGAGGCGGCTCGCAAACGCAGTCGCTGAAAAGGCGCATCCGTACTTTTGTGATAAAGTCCGTGCATTCGCCGCCGCGAGCGGCAGAGAGCTTAGTGAGGCCAACATCATGATGGGATTAGCCGGCAAAAGAATTCTTCTTGGCGTAAGCGGCGGTATCGCCGCTTATAAAGCACCTGAGCTGGTACGCCGCCTGCGCGATCGCGGGGCAGATGTGCGCGTAATGATGACAGAGGGCGCCAAAGCGTTTATTACCCCGCTCAGCCTGCAGGCCGTCTCCGGCTATCCGGTTTTTGACGATCTCCTTGATCCCGCTGCGGAAGCAGCGATGGGTCATATTGAACTGGCAAAATGGGCCGATCTGATTGTGCTGGCACCCGCCACTGCCGACCTGATTGCCCGTGTTACTGCCGGTATGGCAAATGATCTGGTGACGACCGCTGTGTTAGCGACGGCTTCACCCGTCGCGGTGGTGCCTGCCATGAATCAGCAGATGTATCGCGCGGCGGTGACCCAGCAAAACCTTCAGACGCTCCACGAGCGAGGCGTGCTGATTTGGGGACCGGACAGCGGCAGCCAGGCCTGTGGTGACGTCGGGCCGGGTCGGATGCTTGACCCGCTGGCGATTGTTGACCATGCGGTGCAGTGGGCCTCGCCCGTCAACGATCTGCAACATCTCAATATTATGATTACCGCCGGCCCGACCCGAGAGGCACTGGATCCGGTGCGCTACATCACGAATCACAGCTCCGGTAAAATGGGCTTTGCTATTGCCGCAGCCGCGGCCAGCCGCGGCGCACAGGTGACGCTGGTCAGCGGCCCGGTCACCCTGGCTGCACCTGCCGGTGTGCGGCGCATTGATGTTACCAGCGCGCTGGAGATGCAGGCCGCTGTGATGAGTGAGATAGATAAACAACATATTTTCATTGCAAGCGCAGCCGTGGCAGACTACCGGGCAGCCGATATTGCGGCCGATAAAATCAAGAAACAGGGCGGTGATGATAACGTCACGCTGCACCTGGTAAAGAATCCCGATATTGTTGCCGGCGTGGCTGCTCTTCACGAAAACCGGCCATTCGTCGTTGGATTTGCTGCTGAAACACAGAATGTGGAAGAATACGCCCGGCAAAAACGTGTGCGCAAAAATCTGGACCTGATCTGCGCTAACGACGTCGCTAAGGCCGGTCAGGGATTTAATAGCGACACCAATGCTCTTCACCTTTTTTGGCAGGATGGAGAAAAACGCTTACCGCTCAGCGATAAGTCTCTCCTTGGCCAACAATTAATAGACGAGATTGTCAGCCGTTATGATGAAAAAAATAGACGTTAAGATTCTGGATGCGCGCGTCGGCAAAGAGTTTCCACTGCCGACCTACGCCACTTCAGGTTCCGCTGGGTTAGATTTACGCGCCTGTATTGATGATGTTCTCAACATCGAACCAGGCACCACGACACTGGTTCCGACCGGCCTGGCGATTCATATCGCCGACCCCGATCTGGCCGCTGTCATCCTGCCGCGCTCAGGCCTTGGCCACAAGCATGGCATCGTGCTGGGCAACCTGGTGGGTCTGATTGATTCGGACTATCAGGGACAGCTCATGGTATCGGTCTGGAATCGTGGCCAGGAAAGCTTCTCACTGCAGCCCGGCGATCGCATGGCACAACTGGTGTTTGTACCGGTAGTCCAGGCGGAATTTAACCTGGTCGAAGATTTCGACGCCAGCCAGCGCGGCGAAGGCGGCTTCGGCCACTCCGGCCGCCAGTAACCCGCATTACCGACTTTCACTTACGCCCGTTATTTTTCCTCATCGCCGCAGGACGCGTTCCTGTGGCAGATGCGTAGGTGTTGCCTGTTTTTAGGTGAATTTCAGGGGTCTTTAAGGTCATGGCAGAAAAAAAAGTCGCGAAGCGGAATCGTCGCGAAGAGATTTTGCAGGCGCTGGCGCAGATGCTGGAGTCGGGAGATGGTAGTCAGCGTATTACTACAGCCAAACTGGCAGCCACGGTGGGGGTTTCCGAAGCGGCGCTGTATCGTCATTTCCCCAGCAAGACACGAATGTTCGATAGCCTGATTGAGTTTATCGAAGACAGTCTGATTACCCGCATCAATCTGATCCTCAAGGATGAAAAAGAGACCATGACGCGTCTGCGTCTGATCGTGCAATTGATTCTGGGATTTGGTGAGCGTAATCCGGGACTGACGCGCATTCTGACCGGCCATGCGCTGATGTTTGAGCAGGACCGACTGCAGGGACGTATCAATCAACTGTTCGAGCGGATTGAAGTGCAACTGCGACAGGTCATGCGTGAACGGAAAATGCGAGAGGGCGAAGCCTTTCAGGCTGATGAGGCGTTACTGGCAAGTCAGCTGCTGGCGTTCTGTGAAGGCTTATTGTCGCGGTATGTCCGTTCTGAGTTTCGTTTTAGTCCTACCGCAGACTTTGAGGCTCGCTGGCCGCTGATTGCCGCACAGCTGGCGTAAAGAGTCAGAGAAGGCGGGCATCGCGCCCGCCTCTGTTAAATCCCGTATGCTTTCTGATAAGCACGGACCTGGGCCAGATGATCGGCCATCTCCGGCTTCTCTTCCAGCCAGGCGATCAGGTCTGCCAGTGTGATAATCGCGGTTACTTTACAGCCGTAATCACGTTCCACTTCCTGAATCGCCGACATTTCTCCGCGTCCTCGCTCCTGACGATCAAGCGAAACCAGCACGCCAGCCAGGGTAGCGTTGTGCGCGCCGATAATATCCATCGACTCACGAATCGCTGTGCCGGCGGTGATCACATCGTCTACCAGCATCACTTTACCCTGCAGCGTGCTGCCCACCAGCAGACCGCCTTCACCGTGATCTTTGGCTTCTTTACGGTTGAAGCAGTAAGGCACATCGCGGTCATGATGATCCGCCAGCGCCACCGCTGTAGTGGTGGCAATCGGAATGCCTTTATAGGCCGGACCGAACAGCAGATCGAAATCCACAGCACCATCCACCAGCGCCTGCGCGTAGAAGCGTCCCAGCAGCGCTAAATCCCGTCCGCTGTTAAACAGACCGGCATTAAAGAAATAGGGGCTTTTACGCCCGGACTTCAAAGTGAACTCACCGAACTTCAGCACCTGTTTGTTCAGGGCGAATTCAATAAACTGACGCTGCCAGGCTTTCATTTCTCACTCCTCAAATAAAGAAAAGGCGACTCTGAGGTCGCCTGTTACATCAATTTTCCAGCGCTGCTTTCTGCGCCTGAATTAATTCCTCAATTCCGCCGCGTGCCAGCGCCAGTAACGTCAGCAATTCTTCATGACTGAACGGTTCGCCCTCGGCAGTGCCCTGCACCTCGATCATGCGGCCATCTTCCAGCATCACGACGTTCATGTCGGTTTCTGCGGCTGAGTCTTCAACGTACTCCAGATCGCATAACGCTTCGCCCCTGACGATGCCCACTGAAATCGCTGCGACCATGCCCTTCATCGGGTTTGCTTTCAGCTTGCCGCTGGCTACCAGTTTGTTCAGCGCATCAGCCAGTGCCACACAGGCGCCAGTGATTGATGCGGTACGGGTGCCGCCATCGGCCTGAATCACGTCACAGTCAAGCGTGATGGTAAATTCACCCAGGGCTTTCAGATCCACCGCGGCGCGCAGTGAACGGGCGATCAGACGCTGAATCTCGAGCGTTCGCCCGCCCTGCTTGCCTTTTGCGGCTTCACGCGCCATACGGCTGTGGGTCGAACGCGGCAGCATGCCATATTCGGCGGTAACCCAACCCTGGCCCTGGCCTTTAAGGAAACGCGGAACCCCTTCGTCTACGGAGGCAGTGCAAAGCACTTTCGTTTCGCCGAATTCCACCAGAACGGAACCCTCTGCGTGTTTGGTGTAATTGCGGGTCAATGTGACTGGACGCACCTGTTGTGCGCTACGGCCTGCTGGACGCATGGGTATTCTCCGGCTTGCTAATGATTGGCTGCGCATTATACGGACTTCCTTGCCCGCTGTCTCTTACGCAGGTCCGGCGCAGGCATCAGATGAAATTCCCTGCCAGCTGTGGCTAAATGCGCTTTCCTTTCTCTCTGATAAAAAAGACATATGGCCGCCATTCTTCATTTCCTGCTGGCGCTGGTGGTGATTTTCGCCCTTGCGCTGCTGGTCAGTCATGACCGTAAACAGATTCGTCTGCGCTTTATTGTTCAACTGATTGTGGTGGAAGCCGCGTTGGGTTGGTTCTTCCTTCACTCTGCCGGAGGTCTGGCGCTGGTCAGCTCGTTCGCCGGTTTCTTTGAGACGCTGCTGGGCTTTGCCGCACAGGGCACAGAGTTTGTGTTTGGCGGAATGAGCAAACAGGGGCTGGCATTTATCTTCCTTGGCGTGCTTTGCCCGATTGTCTTTATTTCAGCGCTGATCGGCATATTACAGCACTGGCGTATTCTGCCCCTGCTGATCCGTATTTTCGGGACACTGCTGTCGAAGATTAACGGCATGGGCAAGCTGGAGTCGTTTAACGCCGTCAGCACACTGATTCTGGGTCAGTCAGAAAACTTTATCGCCTATAAAGGGATTCTGGGCGATATCCCGCCGCGCCGTCTCTACACCATGGCAGCGACCGCGATGTCCACCGTTTCGTTGTCGATTGTCGGGGCTTATATGTCGATGATTGAACCGAAGTATGTGGTTGCGGCCCTGCTGCTTAACATGTTCAGCACCTTTATTATCCTGTCGATCATCAACCCGATGGAAAGCCGGGATGAGCAGCCTATCGCGCTGGAAAAGCTGCATGAAGAGCAGAGCTTCTTTGAGATGCTGGGCGAGTACATACTTGCCGGTTTCAAAGTTGCGATGATCATTCTGGCGATGCTGATTGGCTTTATTGCCCTGATTGCTGCCGTGAACGCGGTGTTTGCGGCGGTGTTCGGCTACAGCTTCCAGCAGCTGCTCGGCTATCTGTTCTATCCACTGGCCTGGCTAATTGGTATTCCCAAAGCCGATGCCCTGCAGGCAGCCAGCATCATGGCGACCAAGCTGGTTGCGAATGAATTTGTGGCGATGATTGAACTGCAGAAAGTCGCGTCGAGCATGAGTGCGCGCGGGCTGGGTATTCTGTCGGTGTTCCTGGTCTCCTTTGCTAACTTTGCCTCGATCGGCATTGTAGCGGGCGCAATAAAAGGCCTGAACGAGAAACAGGGAAATGTGGTTTCCCGGTTTGGCTGGAAGCTGGTCTATGGCTCCACGCTGGTCAGCCTGCTCTCTGCGGCCTTTGCGGGCCTGTTTATCTGATGATTCAACGGGCGGCAGTGCTGCCGCCCGCTTTCGCCCTAGAATCCGACACAGACGGGCGCATCTACCCGCATCACCGACTCCTGATCAAACCGTTTTTTGTAGAGATTGCGTAACGCCTCAATATCCTGATTGGTGGCGTGATCGATACCATGGATGAGCATCAATGCCTTACTGTTCTCTCGTGCCAGCTTACCGTTCTCGCCCAGCCACTGACCTTTAGCGTCATAGACCGACAATCCCGCTTTGAAACGTGGCGTGACTTCGTTATCTACGAAGTTCATCCAGTCGAGTGAACTCACACTGCCGCCATCTGGCTTGCTTAGTCCAAACCACAACGTGGTCTGCATCATCATATCGCCACCCGCACAGATGGGTTGCGGTTTAGTCGGCGGCGCGTGGCGAATCTGGCAACCCGCCAGCAGCAGCGCCATCACAACAGGAAGAGCAATAACGCGAGACATAGATTAGTCATCCTCACAAGGGGTCAGCGTTCATCATAAGTGGCTGTCACTAAAAGCGGAAATGGTTCGTTATTTTCCTGTGAGACGCTTATGCCTGTTATGCCGTGGCTCGCCTCGCTATACTTCACCCATCTTTCCGCAAATGAGTACCGCTTATGATCCGCAGTATGACCGCTTATGCCCGCCGTGAAGCCAAAGGCGAATGGGGCAGCGCCGCCTGGGAGCTGCGTTCCGTTAACCAGCGTTATCTGGAAACTTATATCCGTCTGCCGGAGCAGTTTCGTGGGCTGGAGCCGGTTATCCGCGAGCGCATTCGCCAGCGTCTGACGCGCGGTAAAATTGAGTGCAACCTGCGTTATGATGCCGATCCCAGCGCGCAGGGCGAGCTGATGCTCAATGAAACGCTGGCTAAACAGCTGGTGCAGGTTGCCAACTGGGTAAAAATGCAGAGCGATGAAGGCGCGATTAATCCGCTGGATATTCTGCGCTGGCCGGGTGTGATGTCTGCGCAGGAGCAGGATCTGGATGCTATCAACACGCAGTTATTACAGGCACTGGATGGTGCGCTGGATGATTTTATTGCGGCACGTGAAAGCGAAGGCACTGCACTGAAAGCGATGATTGAGCAACGTCTGGAAGGCGTCTCACAGGAAGTCAGCAAAGTGCGCGCGCAGATGCCTGAAGTGATTAAATGGCAGCGTGAGCGTCTGGTCGCCAAGCTGGAAGATGCTGAAGTCCAGCTGGAAAACAATCGCCTTGAGCAGGAACTGGTGATGATGGCGCAGCGTGTCGACGTCTCTGAAGAGCTGGATCGTCTGGATGCGCACGTGAAAGAGACCTACAACATCCTGAAAAAGAAAGAGGCCGTTGGCCGCCGTCTCGATTTCATGATGCAGGAGTTCAATCGTGAGTCGAATACGCTGGCATCAAAGTCGATTAACGCAGAAATCACCACTTCAGCGATCGAACTAAAAGTGCTGATTGAACAGATGCGCGAGCAGATTCAGAATATTGAGTAATTTCTACCCAACAAAGCGCTCGCAGCAGCGCTTTGTTACCCCTTTCAGCTGCTATCAGCACTTAAAGCATTAGCGCCTTCCGCCACAATTAATCGCTTTTTCAGCGCAGCCAGCATCAGAATCAGGTAAAGATAAATAAATAATCATTTCCAGACTGTTCCTGAAATGGCCTCGCTTACAATTAAAGCCTTCTTCAGGATTCGATTAAGATATTGAAAAGTAAAGATTTTATAGGATTAATGTATTTTTACAGCCGGTATTAACGCCTCTCCATGAAACAGGTCAATCCTGTAGATTCCGGAGTTTCCCTTTCTTTGAAGGCACTTTTTGATAAAGTACTGGTCGAAATCAGTACAGCCGTACCGCTTTAAGACTCATGGAAGTGCTCTTTATGCGATACTTCCCCCTATTCCATGAAGGTTGTTAATGAAAAACAACGGAAAATTTAGCAGTTCGCTGCTGCATCCGCGTTATTGGTTTACCTGGTTTGGCCTTGGTGTGCTCTGGCTTCTGGTCCAGCTTCCCTATCCTGTTCTTATGCGTCTCGGTACCGGCGCGGGCAAAATTTCCCGTCATTTCCTGCAGCGCCGCGAACGCATCACCCGACGGAACATCGAACTCTGCTTCCCGGGCATCAGCGAAGAAAAAACAGAGCATATGATTGCCGGCAACTTTGCGTCGCTGGGCATGGCCCTGGCTGAAACCGGTATTGCCTGGTTCTGGTCTGACCGTGCAGTAAGACGTCTGTTTAAAGTATCGGGAATGGAAAACCTGCATGCTGCGCAGAAAGAAAATCGTGGTGTGATGCTGATTGGTGTGCATTTCATGTCACTGGAACTGGGTGGCCGCATCAGCGGACTCTGTCAGCCAATGATGGCGATGTACCGCCCCCACAATAACCAGGCGATGGAATATGTGCAGACTAAAGGTCGGATGCGCTCTAATAAAGCGATGATCGACCGTCGTGATCTACGCGGTATGGTTAATGCCCTGAAACAGGGTGAATCGGTCTGGTTTGCGCCTGACCAGGATTACGGCCCTAAAGGCAGCACCTTTGCGCCGCTGTTTGCAGTGGAAAAAGCCGCCACCACTAACGGGACGTTTGTTCTGTCGCGTCTGGCGAAGCCAGCGATGGTGCCGATTATGCTGATTCGTAATCCAGGAAATGATGGCTACCACTTGATCATCGAACCGATGCTGGAAAATTACCCTCATACGGACGAGGCTGCTGCTGCAGCTTATATGAACAAAGTGATCGAAAATCAGATTCTGCGTGCGCCCGAACAATATCTCTGGCTGCACCGTCGCTTCAAAACCCGCCCACCGGGTGAAAAATCGCTCTACGTCTGAGTTAACTGATAAAGCAGGCCACGCGCCTGCTTTATTGTTTTTATCTGCTGATCCCCTCATGCGTTACGTCCGCTTCCTCTGTCCCAATAACTTCAGCTATTCAGCACACCTGTTCTGCGGCAGGCAGGCTGGTATCAGAGAGGTAATTAAGGAATGATGAATCCTCTTACCTCGTGAAATGCCGGACAATCTTATGAATATCAACGATACACAGCAGTGGCAGCGCCCGCTGATTGATGATCGCCTTACGCCCTATATTGAAGTAGATGCACATCGCCTGGAGCATAACCTGCAGTATATGCAGCGCAAAGCCAGTGCCGCTGGCGCCACACTGCGTCCGCATATCAAAACACATAAAAGCGTCTGGATTGCACAGCGTCAGATTGCGTCCGGCGCACAGGGTATTACCGTCTCTAAACCCAGCGAAGGCATCAGTTTCATTCAGGGTGGCGTTAGTGATTTGCTGTTGGCCTATCCGGTTGTACACCCGCAAAGCGTGGCAGAATTACTGCGCCTCGCCGTGCTTCACCGGGTCAGACTCACCCTGATTGCGGACAGACTGCAGGGTGTGGCAGCGATTGCTGAGGCCAGTCAGCAGCAACCAGAATGCGAACTGGCGGTGGCGATTAAAGTTGATGTTGGATTACATCGGATTGGCGTTAATCCAGATACAGATGAAGCGGTGCTGATTGCCCAGGCGCTGCAGGACAAAGGGTTACGCTTTGCCGGATTAGTGTCGCATGCGGGTCACGCTTATGGTGCCGGTAACGCTGCGGCCATTGCCGATGTGGCGCGGCAGGAAACAACACTGATGCAGCGAGTAAAGGCAAAACTGCAGGCTGCTGGGTTTACTGACTGCCCACTCTCAGTAGGTTCAACGCCTACCGCGCTGGCAGCAGACATTGCGCCCTGTATTAATGAAATCAGGCCCGGCAACTATGCCCTGCTGGATCTCACTGCCTGCCGCCTTGGGTTGAGTCACGTGGATCAGCTGGCAATGAGTGTCATTACACGCGTGGTCGCGGTGAACGAACATTTTGCGATTGTGGATGCCGGGTCGAAAATGCTGAGTTCGGATAAAGGACCGCATGGCACCAACGCCAGCGGCTTTGGTATTGCAGCTGACGAAGCGGGCCACACATATGAGGTGACGAAGTTATCGGAGGAGCACGGTTTTCTGCTTTATCAGGATCGCCGCCCGGAAGTCGGCACATTGCTGCGTATCTTCCCGAATCACAGTTGCGCAGTTATGGCCCAGTCAGATGGCTTTATACTTCGTTACACCAGCGGTCATAGCGAAGAGCATACAATTTCTGCGCGCGGCAATTTCATCTGAATCAAAGACAGACAGCCTCATCCGTTGTCTGTCGTTTGTACGAAACCCTGTCAACACCACACTTCTGCTGTAACAACGTTTTAACAAGCCTGGGCCCATGCTTTAATGCCTTTTTAGCCTATCTACCGGAGGTTACATGCTCTCCTCGCGCACTCTGAGCCTGACAATTCCACGTCAGTGGTTAGATCTTTATGAAACTATCTGGAAGCCAGAATTTTTCCCTAAGTGGGCTTCCGGGCTGACACAAAGCGCACTGGAACCCGATGGCAACCGCTGGCGTGCTAAAGGCCCTCAGGGCAATGTGAAGATCCGGTTCTCACCCTATAATCCGTTTGGCGTTATGGATCACTGGATTGATAGCGGCTCAGGAAAGGAGATCTACGTGCCGATGCGCGTGATAGCTAACGAACAGGGCGCCGAAGTGATCGTAACGGTTTTTCGCCAGCCATTTACTTCAGATGAGCGATTTAAGCTTGATATTGAATGGGTTAGCAGCGATCTGGAGAAACTCAACCAGCTTCTGACACAATAGATCAATGACTTAGCTCGCTTTTTTCTCTGTACTTATCACTGGTCGTTAATGAAAAAAAATAGAAAAAATTCTAACAATAAAGCATAAAGCGCTTATCTGATTACTCACCCCCATTACATATTTACCACAACCCGTGCTTAAGAATCGCTGCCAGGAAAATTCCTGGCAAATGCCCCTGACAGAGAGGTAGATCCCCTGATTTCAGGCCTCCTGACCTTGCATGTGAACACTTTCTTTCCAACGCATACATTAATCATCAACAATTGTTTATTACTGCTCTGCTGGGGATTTAATATTTATCATGCATAGAGTGAAACCATTTATTTCTGTTGTCGCGTAATCAGACTTTTCTTATGGTGTTAAATTAAATAAAACAATGTATAAATCATTCCACACACAGCAATACCCATAATGATAAAGCAGGAAAAAAGTCATGGACCGCTCAACGTATCCTTAGTTGTCACAAAAAGAATGCGTTGAGATTGCCGCAAGGATGCTGGCTGGAGAATATAAAACTACAACAGGATTTATTCGTGATCTGGCGGGATTCTTATTAGCTGCATGGGATCCCGCCATGACACGAAACAGAGAATTTACCAGGGATAGCTTTTATTTATCCGGGCATCATTTGATTGAACACATAATAACATGGCAAGCCTCGAGAGGTTTTAAGGGCTTCGGCCGGAAAAATTGCACTAACTAACGGTGTCACAGCAACCCCTACTTGCCGTTACACAACTATTTAATTCTCACAGAGTCGATGGACTCTAACGAGTATATTATGGCAATACGTGAAAGCAGTCTTAATAGCGCAAAATGGTCTCTGCTCTCCTCAATCAAAATTATTGGCATCGGCGTACTGCAGCTCTCATTGCTGGCGCAGATACTGCAGGCGAATGAACTGAACCTGCTGGCGATTGCCGTGATTGCTCTGCTGGCAATCGACACTCTGGCCGATCGCGGCTTCTCCAATACGCTGATCCGCCGCTGCATGCTCTCTATCAATGATCTCTCCACGATCTATTGGGGTAATATGTTGATGGGTATCGCTGTGTTTGGTCTGTTATTTACGGCCAGCCACCTGCTGAACAGCCTGTTTGATCAACCGCAACTGGCATTAATGCTGCAGATGGTCTCAGTGGTGTTTATTATCATCCCACAGGGCCAGCATTACCGTGCGATATTACAGCGCGAAAAACAATATACCCGTATCGCTTTTGCTGAAACGTCCTCAGTATTAGCCGGGCTTGCGGTAACCTTATTTACCGTCTGGCTGACACCTTCAGTATTATGTGCGATTTGGGGTTACCTTGCGATGGCCTCTATTCGCATGCTGATTTACTGCTACTATGGTCGTTCATGGTTTCAGCCGGAATACCACTTTAGTCTGAATGCGTTTACTAAAGTGCGTGCAAGAAACAAATAATAAAATAAGTCTGTATGGTGGGCTCTGAGCATCCGAAATGATGCGTTGGCGTGCTGTTAACCAGCACGCCTTTTCTTTTTTTAAACCTGTCGTTTATTTCCCTGCTGAATTATTTATTTATCCGTTGCATACAGCCTTTTTTATCTCCTTTATAAACTGATTTGCCTCAAGTTCCTGTCTGACGGTTACGGTCAGTCAAGCCCCGCCAGTCCAGAGCCAGATACCATCAGGCGCGATTTACAAACCCGCAGCACACTTTTCCACTCCTTTATCTCATGCGTTTACGGCATCACCTCTGCAAAAAAGACTTTCTATGCCGAAGCCGGGGCTGGCTGGTATAAACTGCGCTCATCCCGGACGCCGATCGCCAGAAAACCTCAGTCGCCGTCTCCTGATCAATGCCGTCGCCTTACCGGAGTCTGCTATGTTACTGACCGTTCTCTATATCATTGGTATTACTGCTGAAGCGATGACAGGTGCGCTGGCAGCGGGTCGCCGCAAAATGGATTTGTTTGGTGTGATTATTATTGCATCAGTGACCGCCATTGGCGGTGGTTCGGTACGCGATATCCTGCTGGGTCACTATCCGCTAGGCTGGGTAAAAAATCCTGAGTACATCATGATTGTTGCGGCAGCGGCAGTGCTTACCACTTTCCTGGCGCCGCTGATGACACACCTGCGCAAAGTGTTCCTGGTTCTGGATGCACTGGGGCTGGTGGTCTTCTCAATTATTGGTGCACAGGTTGCGCTCGATTCCGGACACGCCATGATTATTGCTGCGATAAGCGCGGTGATTACCGGCGTCTTTGGCGGCGTACTGCGCGATATGTTCTGTAATCGCATTCCGCTGGTGTTTCAGAAAGAAATTTATGCCGGTATCGCTTTCGCCTCTGGCTGGATGTATATCCTGCTGCTGAAAACCACGCTGGCGCATGAAGCAGTGATTATCATCACCCTGCTGTTCGGCTTCTCTGCCCGTTTACTGGCGCTGCGCTTCCGCCTCGGGTTGCCCATTTTCAACTACCCCCATCCCGAGCACTGAGGCAGCGGGAATACCCTGCTGTTGCAGGAACGTAATCAGCGCCTGTACGCGGGCATCATGAAACTGCGTAACCAGGCGCTTTGCCAGCGACGCACCGATGCCCGGCAAAGCCTGCCACCCCCCGGCATCCCGCTGCGTTAAGCTCTGCCACTGCTGATCGGGCAGTGACTTCAGGGCCTTTCGTGGCAGTGAAACGCCTAAGGCATCCACCCAGCGACGAAACGGCTGCTGCCGGGTGAGATTAAAGCGATGCCAGAGCTGCCCCGCCCGTTCCGGAGAAAGGCTCGTTGCGGCGGCAATCTGTTCCGGTGTTAACGTCAGCCAGTCGAAAAGATGCGTCACACTGCCGGTTTCCAGTAAGCGAAGCCAGGTGCCACGCTCTACGCCCGGGATATTCAGCACCGTTTTCTGGCTGAGCCAGCGTAATTTTGCCAGTAGCTGCTTCTGGCATTCTGGACTAAAGGTGTAGCAGCTCAACGGGGTATAACGCGACGCGTCGGGAGGCTGAGGATAGTGCCGCTCTGCCACGCGCCAGATTACCCGCTCCAGCCGGGGAATCCCCTGACCCGCCAGACTCAGCGTGATCACATCGCCCGCCACAATATCACTCTCCTGCCAGCGACGAAGCGATCCAACATTGACCCGCCTGACCGTTTTATCATCCAGTTGCACCGGCTGCAGATTAAGTACTGCGGCTATTTTCCCGGTGCGGCCAATGGGAAAATCGACGGAGAGGACTTCAGCGCTGACTTCAGGAGGCTGATATTTCCAGGCAACGGCCCAGGTTCCCTCTCCCGGCAGCCAGTTTTTGCCCGCAGGTCGCAGGCTTTGATGAACCACCACGCCGTCAGTGACAAAGGGCAGCGCAGCATGAAACCAGCGCTCCCGCCAGCGTGCGACGTCCTCTTCATCTTTGATGCTGTAACTCCATTTTGCGGCAACGCCCAGCCCCCATTGGCTGAGTTGTTCAAGGCGTTCTTTCATCGTGGCGGGACCATCAGGCCAGGCCCAGATGAAAACATCGAGCGAATTAAGCAGAGGAACCCGCTGCTTACTCATCATGGCTCCGGCCACCTGTGAGCGCGCATTTTTACCGCCATCAACCGCCTGTTGATGACCAGTCATCAACAGAAATAACTCACCCTGCAGCACAACTTCATCGAGACGGGTTTCGATGTGCAGCGGAATTGCCGGGATCCAGGCGGCTTTAGCCAGCCACTCCTCACCACGCAATCCGTCGCCACGGCTTAACAGCGAGACCAGCCTGCCGTGGCGATACACCAGTGAAACAGCAATACCATCAACTTTCGGCTGCACCCAGAGATCGTGCCGCCCCTGCATCCAGTAAGCCAGTGCCAGCTTGTTGTGCATCTTTTTTACGCCAGTATGGGCGACCGGATGCAGGTGCTTACCATTGCCCGGCAGTTGCGGTGCGTAAGCCATCGGAGAAGAGCTAAAGCAGTGCTGCCACTGATTCAGGCGCTGCTGCAGCGCGTCATAATCAGCGTCAGCCACCGGACTCTGCCCTTGTCGATAATAAGCGTCATCCCAGTGTTGCAGTTGTTGTTGCAGATGATGGATCTCTTCTGTCGCCCGGGTGGGTGTCCAGACCGGACAAACGGCGCTATGCGCAGGCCATAGGGCAAACCAAAGAACAACCGCAAACAGCGGCCAGCCGAATCCTTTCATAATCTCTCCTCTGACGTTTTGCTGTATTCAATATTAATGAGTTAGCGTCAGCCAGGAGTGATGTTAGGTTTCGGAAGGGAGGCCGTAGCAATAAAGGTTTAATTACAGCGGTCCGACAGTGATTTGCGCGCAGATGCGCAAAAGATTGGGTGTTGTCGCTGCGCAAACGCTGCGTGGCAATGGGAAGCTGTGTATACTGTGCAGGAAATCGACTCCGCTTTTAATCAATTCAAGAAAATCATGGCTCAAGGCACGCTCTATATTGTTTCTGCTCCCAGCGGTGCAGGAAAATCCAGCCTGATTCAGGCTCTGTTAAAGACCCAGCCGTTGTATGACACGCAGGTCTCTGTTTCGCACACGACGCGCGGTATGCGTCCGGGTGAAACCCATGGCGAACATTACTTTTTCGTTGAGAAACATGAATTTGAGCAGATGATCGCGGAAGACGCTTTCCTCGAACATGCCAGAGTTTTCGACAACTACTACGGTACGTCACGCCATGCTATTGAGCAGGTGCTGGCAACCGGCGTTGACGTGTTTCTCGACATTGACTGGCAGGGCGCGCAGCAAATCCGCGCTAAAATGGCTGGCGCACGCAGCATCTTTGTTTTGCCGCCTTCGAAAGAAGAGCTCGATCGCCGTCTGCGCGGTCGTGGCCAGGACAGCGAAGAAGTGATCGCGCGTCGCATGGCTCAGGCAGTAGCGGAAATGAGCCACTACGCCGAGTATGATTATTTAATTGTGAATGATGATTTCGATCTGGCGCTGTCCGATCTGAAAACCATTATTCGCGCAGAACGTCTGCGTATGGCGCGCCAGAAGGCGCGTCACGATGCGTTAATCAGCAAACTGTTGGCAGTCTGAATACAGTTTCAGTATGATGCGCAGTCATTTCTTCATCTGTGGAGTAGCACACCTATGGCACGCGTAACCGTTCAGGACGCAGTAGAAAAAGTTGGTAATCGTTTTGACCTGGTGTTGGTCGCTGCACGTCGTGCACGTCAGATGCAGGTTGGCGGCAAAGATCCGCTGGTTCCGGAAGAGAACGATAAACCTACCGTTATCGCCCTGCGCGAGATCGAAGAAGGTTTGGTCACCAATCAGATTTTAGATGTGCGTGATCGTCAGGAACAGCAAGAGCAGGAAGCCGCTGAGTTACAGGCCGTTACCGCTATCGCTGAAGGTCGTCGTTAACAGCCACCTGCAGGTCGCCCTTGTATCTGTTTGAAAGTCTCAATCAACTGATTGAAAAATACTTGCCAGAGGAGCAGATCAAGCGCCTCCAGCAAGCCTACCTTGTCGCACGTGATGCCCACGAGGGACAGACACGCTCCAGCGGTGAGCCTTATATCACCCATCCTGTTGCCGTGGCCTGTATTCTGGCGGAAATGAAGCTCGACCATGAAACCCTCATGGCCGCGCTGCTGCATGACGTGATCGAAGATACGCCTGCCACTTATCAGGACATGGAACAGCTGTTCGGTAAAAGTGTGGCAGAGCTGGTCGAAGGCGTTTCCAAGCTGGATAAGCTGAAGTTCCGCGACAAGAAAGAAGCGCAGGCAGAAAACTTCCGCAAGATGATTATGGCGATGGTGCAGGATATCCGCGTCATTCTCATCAAGCTGGCTGACCGCACCCACAATATGCGCACCCTTGGTGCATTACGCCCGGACAAGCGTCGCCGTATCGCGCTGGAAACGTTAGAGATTTACAGTCCGCTGGCGCACCGACTGGGTATTCACCATCTTAAAACAGAGCTGGAAGAGCTTGGTTTTGAGGCACTTTATCCGAATCGTTATCGGGTAATTAAAGAGGTGGTGAAAGCCGCACGCGGTAATCGTAAAGAGATGATCCAGAAGATTCTTTCTGAGATCGATGGCCGTTTGCAGGAAGCGGGCATTCCCTGCCGCGTCAGCGGTCGCGAAAAGCATCTTTACTCGATCTACCGCAAAATGACGCTGAAAGAGCAGCGTTTTCACTCGATCATGGATATCTATGCCTTTCGCGTCATCGTGAAAGATCTGGATACCTGCTATCGCGTTCTGGGCCAGATGCACAGCCTGTATAAGCCGCGCCCGGGCCGCGTTAAAGATTACATCGCCATCCCCAAAGCTAACGGCTATCAATCCCTCCATACTTCGATGATCGGTCCGCACGGCGTGCCGGTTGAAGTGCAGATTCGCACCGAGGATATGGATCAGATGGCGGAAATGGGGGTCGCTGCGCACTGGGCTTATAAACAGGCGGGCGAAAGTGGCACCACCGCACAGATTCGCGCTCAGCGCTGGCTACAAAGCCTGCTGGAACTACAGCAGAGTGCGGGCAGCTCCTTTGAATTTATTGAAAGCGTGAAGTCCGATCTCTTCCCGGATGAGATCTACGTCTTTACGCCTGAAGGCCGCATTGTTGAGCTGCCAACCGGTGCGACACCGGTAGACTTCGCCTATGCGGTTCACACCGATATTGGCCATGCCTGCGTCGGCGCACGCGTTGATCGCCAGCCTTATCCGCTGTCGCAATCCCTGACCAGCGGTCAGACGATTGAGATCATCACCGCGCCGGGCGCCCGTCCTAACGCTGCCTGGCTCAACTTTGTCGTCAGTTCCAAAGCCCGCGCCAAAATTCGCCAGCTGCTGAAAAACCTCAAGCGTGAAGACTCCGTCAATCTGGGTCGCCGCCTGCTCAGTCATGCGCTGGGCGGAAGCCGAAAACTGGCTGAAATTCCACCTGAGAATATCAGGCAGGAGCTGGATCGTATGAAGCTGACCTCGCTTGACGATCTGCTGGCGGAAATCGGTCTGGGCAATGCGATGAGCGTGGTGGTGGCGAAGAACCTGCTGCAGTCTGACAGCAACGTCATCAGCAGTAACAGCAAGCGGGGTAAACTGCCAATCAAAGGCGCAGATGGCGTGTTGATTACCTTCGCCAAATGCTGCCGACCGATTCCTGGTGACCCGATTGTTGCCCATGTCAGTCCCGGCAAAGGTCTGGTGGTGCATCATGAATCCTGTCGGAATATTCGTGGTTACCAGAAAGAGCAGGAAAAATTCATGCCGGTCGAGTGGGATATCGTCACCGAGCAGGAGTTCGTGGCGGAAATTAAAGTCGACATGTTTAACCATCAGGGCGCGCTGGCTAATCTGACGGCAGCAATCAACACGGCCGGTTCCAATATTCAGAGCCTGAATACTGAAGAGCGTGATGGCCGCGTCTACAGTGCTTTCATCCGCCTGACCGCACGTGATCGCGTCCATCTGGCGAATATCATGCGTAAAATTCGCGTGATGCCCGATGTGATCAAAGTCCACCGTAACCGTAATTAGGCATGAACGATCAACGTTTTGCCCGAATTCAGGCGATGCTGGCACTCCGCCAGCACGACCTGACGGTCTGCATGGAGCAGGTGCATAAGCCACATAATGTTTCAGCGGTGATCCGCACAGCTGACGCTGTCGGCATCCATGAAGTGCATGCCGTCTGGCCGAGCCAGCGGATGCGTACTCAGGCTTCCGCATCTGCCGGAAGCAACAGCTGGGTGAAAGTGGTCACCCATCCCACCATCGGCGATGCCGTAAAACAGTTGAAACAGCAGAAGATGCAGGTTTTAGCCACCCATCTCTCCGCCGATGCTGTGGATTTCCGTGAGATCGATTATACCCTTCCGACCTGCATCCTTATGGGTCAGGAAAAAACCGGCATCACTGAAGAAGCCCTGGCGCTGGCCGATCGGCAGATTGTGATTCCAATGGTAGGTATGGTGCAGTCGCTTAATGTCTCGGTTGCCTGTGCGCTAATCCTCTATGAAGCCCAGCGGCAGCGGCAGAACGCTGGTCTTTACCTGCGCGATTACAGCCTGCTGGATGAAGATGAACAGCAACGCCTGCTGTTCGAAGGTGGATTCCCGGTGCTGGCGCGGGTCGCAAAGCAGAAAGGTCTACCTTATCCGCGCATTAATGCACAGGGTGAAGTCGACGCCGACCCCACCTGGTGGGCAACCATGCAGTCGACGGGTAAAAGAAGATGAAAGGCCGTCTGCTGGATGCCATCCCGCTCAGTACCCTGACCGGCGTCGGTGCCAGCCAGGCAGCTAAACTGGCCAAAATTGACCTGCACACCATTCAGGATCTCCTGCTCCATCTCCCCCTTCGCTACGAAGATCGCACCCAACTCTATGCCATTGACGATCTGCTGCCCGGTATCTGGGCCACAGTAGAAGGCGAAGTGCTGCACACTGATATCACCTTTGGGCGCCGCCGGATGATGGTGTGCCAGATCAGCGATGGTAGCGGCGTACTGACGATGCGCTTTTTTAATTTCAATGCCGGGATGAAGAACAACCTGTCGCCGGGACGTCGCGTTACCGCCTATGGTGAGATTAAGCGCGGTCAGCGTGGCGCTGAGATTATTCATCCTGAATACCGTATTCAGGGTGAACAGAGCAATGTGGCGCTGGAAGAGACCTTAACGCCGGTTTATCCCACCACCGAAGGCATTCGACAGGCCACACTGCGTAATCTCACTGACCAGGCACTCACGCTGCTGGAAAGCTGCCCGATTGCCGAGCTGTTGCCGAAGGAGTTAAGCGGCGGCTTAATCAGTCTGCCTGATGCGCTGCGCACACTGCATCGTCCGCCGCCCGATCTCAGACTCAGCGAGCTGGAAAGTGGACGTCATCCGGCACAGCGCAGATTAATTCTGGAAGAGCTGCTGGCGCACAACCTCAGCATGCTGGCGGTGCGCGCCGGTGCTCAGCGCTATTACGCATTGCCGATGCCGCCGCGACACAATCTCAGTGATCAGCTGCTGGCCGCGCTGCCTTTCTCACCAACCAATGCGCAGAAACGCGTGGTAGCGGAGATAGAGAAAGATCTGGCCAATGATTTCCCGATGATGCGACTTGTGCAGGGCGACGTCGGCTCGGGTAAGACACTGGTTGCTGCGCTCTCTGCGCTGAATGTTATCGCCCATGGCAAGCAGGTTGCGCTGATGGCGCCGACCGAACTGCTGGCTGAACAGCATGCCAGTAACTTGCGCCAGTGGTTTGCGCCACTGGGGATTGACGTGGGCTGGCTGGCCGGAAAACAGAAAGGCAAAGCCCGCCAGGCACAGCAGGAAGCGATAGCCAGCGGTCAGGTGGCGATGGTCGTGGGCACACACGCTCTTTTTCAGGAGCAGGTACAGTTCAATCGTCTGGCGCTGGTCATTATTGATGAGCAGCACCGCTTCGGCGTCCACCAGCGACTGGCCTTGTGGGAAAAAGGCGAGGAGCAGGGTTTCCATCCGCATCAGCTGATCATGACCGCCACACCTATTCCGCGCACCCTGGCGATGACCGCTTACGCTGATCTCGATACCTCAACCATCGATGAGCTGCCGCCGGGACGTACTCCGGTGACCACCGTGGCCATCCCCGATACCCGACGTGACGAGATTGTGGCACGTGTTGAGCATGCCTGCCGCGAAGGGCGTCAGGCCTACTGGGTCTGCACGCTGATTGAAGAGTCAGAACTACTGGAAGCACAGGCGGCAGAAGCCAGCTGGGAATCCCTGAAAACCGCGCTGCCCGACTTAAACATCGGACTGGTGCATGGCCGTATGAAGCCTGCGGAAAAACAGGCGGTAATGCAGGCGTTTAAAGCGAATGAACTCCAGCTGCTGGTCGCGACGACCGTGATTGAGGTCGGCGTGGACGTGCCGAATGCCAGCCTGATGATTATCGAAAACCCTGAGCGATTAGGGCTGGCGCAGCTGCATCAGTTGCGAGGCCGTGTGGGTCGTGGTGCTGTGGCATCGCACTGTGTGCTGCTCTACAAAGCGCCGCTGAGCAAGACAGCGCAGAAGCGTTTGCAGGTGCTGCGCGACAGCAATGACGGCTTTGTTATTGCCCAGTTCGATCTGGAGATTCGCGGACCGGGTGAACTGCTGGGTACACGTCAGACCGGTAACGCCGAATTTAAAGTGGCCGACCTGCTGCGCGATGCGGCGATGGTGCCAGAAGTTCAGCGTGTGGCGCGCCACATCCACCAGCACTATCCCGAGCAGGCCAGCGCCCTGATCGAACGCTGGCTGCCAGAGAACACCCGTTTTACCAACGTCTGAATGATATCCCTTCGAGTCGGCTTTCATATCCATGCCGGGCAAACGATTGCTTTTGCCCGGCGGATGATTACAATCGCCACATTATTTTTTGGGAAGAACAGACGATGTCCACCAATCCTCAGCCAGACCAGCCTTCCGCCACGCAAAGCGAACTGATTTATCGTCTTGAAGATCGTCCACCTCTGCCGCAAACATTGTTTGCCGCGGGTCAGCATCTGCTGGCGATGTTTGTTGCGGTTATCACACCCGCCATTCTGATCTGTCAGGCGCTGGGCCTGCCCGCAGAAGATACCCGGCACGTTATCAGCATGTCGCTGTTTGCTTCGGGCGTGGCATCACTGCTGCAAATCAAAACCTGGGGGCCGGTGGGTTCGGGCCTGCTGTCGATTCAGGGCACCAGCTTCAACTTCGTCACGCCTTTGATAATGGGTGGTATGGCGCTGAAAAATGGCGGCGCTGACGTGCCCACCATGATGGCGGCGCTATTTGGCACGCTGATGGTGGCTTCCTGTACCGAAATGGTGCTGTCACGCGTATTGCATCTGGCTCGCCGGATTATTACGCCACTGGTTTCCGGTATCGTGGTGATGATTATTGGGCTGTCACTGATTCAGGTGGGACTGACCTCAATTGGCGGCGGTTTCAGCGCGATGAACGACCATACCTTTGGCGCGCCAAAAAATCTGATGCTGGCCGGCGCCGTGCTGCTGGTGATCGTGCTACTTAACCGGCAGAAGAACCCCTACCTGCGCGTTGCCTCCCTGGTGATTGCGATGGCCGTGGGCTATCTGCTGGCCTGGGCGATGGGCATGCTGCCTGCAGCCGGTATCCCCGATAATCAGCCGCTGATTGTAGTGCCGACCCCGCTCTATTACGGACTGGGATTCGACTGGAATCTCCTCATCCCGCTGATGCTGGTGTTTATGGTGACCTCCCTGGAAACCATCGGTGATATCACCGCCACTTCGGATGTGTCAGAGCAGCCAGTCAGCGGCCCCCTCTATATGAAACGCCTGAAAGGCGGCGTGCTGGCTAACGGCCTCAACTCTTTTGTCTCCGCGCTGTTTAATACCTTCCCTAACTCCTGCTTTGGTCAGAACAATGGTGTGATTCAGTTAACCGGCGTAGCCAGCCGCTACGTGGGCTTTGTTGTTGCGCTGATGCTGATTGTGCTGGGGCTGTTCCCGGCGGTGAGCGGTCTGGTGCAGATGATCCCTGAACCGGTACTCGGCGGCGCAACCATTGTGATGTTCGGTACCATCGCCGCCTCGGGTGTTCGCATTGTGTCACGTGAGCCGCTTAACCGCCGCGCCATTATGATTATCGCGCTGTCACTGGCGGTGGGCCTGGGCGTTTCCCAGCAGCCGCTGATCCTGCAGTTTGCGCCTGACTGGCTGAAAACCCTGCTCTCTTCAGGCATTGCGGCGGGCGGCATTACCGCAATCGTGCTTAACCTGATTTTTCCGCAAGAGAAGTAAGGCCACAGGCAGGCTTCGGCCTGCCTGCTAATTATTCGGATTTACATCCAGGCTGTTGAGCTGTAACGGTAATTCAGGCATAACAACCTCTCACCGGATTTAACTCGGGAAGGATGCTATGAAATTTCTTGGAAAGTTTTTCCTCACCTTACTTTTGCTGCTGCTTTTCACCCTGGTCGTGATCTATGTACTGCTGCAGACACAGTGGGGTGCAGGCTGGTTTAGCCGTTGGGTGAGCGACAAAACCGAATGGCATCTCTCCCTGAGTAAAATTGAACACAATTTCTCCTCTCCCTCTCACATCATTCTGGATGACTTCAGCTTTGGTCATGATGGGCAGCCTGCAGTGCTGGTGGCGAAACGTGTTGATCTCGGTCTGGCACTGATTCAGTTCAGCGATCCGTTCCATTTCAGCAGTCTTGAGCTGCGCGATGGAGAAGTCAATCTGGCCAATCTCGCACCAGGCAGCGCGCTACCGATTCAGGCCGATCGCCTGCAACTTAATAATATGCGCATCGACAGCCCCAACAGCGCATTACCGCTGTTTGCTCAGCAGGTTAATGGCGGCATTTTGCCGTGGAAACCCACAGCCCTGGATATGCTGGGTCGCGATGCCCGTTTCCAGATGAGTGCAGGCAGCATGACGCTGAATAAGGTACCGGGTGAAAACGTCCTGATTCAGGGGAGTGTTTCTCAGGGGCGGATGCGCTTTGACAATATTGGTGCCGATCTGGCGCGTGGCTCCATGACCGGTAACGGTGAGCGCGATGCCCAGGGCAACTGGAAAATTAATCAGCTGCGACTGAACGACATTCGTCTGCAGACCACCAGCAGCCTGAAAGATTTCCTGCATAGCCTGCAGGTTGTTCCCTCTATTGCCATTACACGACTCGACATGACCGACGCCCGTCTGCAGGGGCCTGACTGGGCGGTGACGGATCTGGATCTGACACTGAGAAACGTTAGCTGGCAGGGAGATGACTGGCAGAGTAACGATGGTTCGCTGGCGCTGAATGCCAGCAATTTTATCAACGGTGGATTCGAGCTTAATGATCCCATCGTTAATCTGGACTTCTCCCCGCAGGGTCTGGCGCTGACGCAGTTCAGTTCGCGCTGGGCGAATGGGGTGATTCGGGCTGACGGTGACTGGTCACGCAGCAATAAACGCCTGACGCTGAAAAATCTGGCCGTTGCCGGACTGGAATACACCCTGCCGCAGGACTGGCGTGACCGCTGGCAGGCGACACTGCCTGAGTGGCTGGATAGCGTAGAAGTGACGCGTTTCACCTCTAACCGTAACCTGATTATCGACATCAATCCGGCGTTTCCCTTCCAGCTGACCTCACTGGATGGCTCCGGCGAGAACCTGCTGCTGGCGCAGCAGCATCAGTGGGGGATCTGGTCGGGTAAACTTAGCCTGAACGCGGCAGAGTCGACCTTTAACCGTACCGATCTGCGTCATCCGTCGATTGCGCTGAGTGCGGACCCGCAGCAGATTCAGGTTACCGAGCTGAGTGCGTTCAGTAACAAAGGACTGCTTGAAGGAACGGCTACCGTAGGCCAGCAGCCAGCGCGTCCGCTGACGCTGCAACTGACGGGTCGCGCGGTGCCGGTGAATGTATTGCAGAACTGGGGATGGCCCGCATTGCCATTAACCGGTGACAGCAATATTCAGCTGCAACTGAGCGGCGCATTAGCCGCAGGCCAGCCATTACGCCCGACTGTTAATGGCACGCTGTCGGTGACAACGGACAATCAGCAGGTACAGCAGACCATGCAGGCAGGCCAGGTACATTAACAACATTAAGGGCCGCAGATGCGGCCCTTAATGTTAATTGATACGTGCGCCGGAACCGCCCTCTTCCAGCGGCCCATCCGGATCGGCGGGCAGGACGATATAGACCCCTTCAAACACCGCGCCACACTCATCATTGCCAAAAAGCTCCACCTCAAGCTGCACGCGCGCTTTACGTCCACGCGCCAGACGATCGAGATCGCCACTTAGTGAGCCGAGGTCGGCAATCGCGCCAGGCCGTCCACTGATAGGATGGCTGTAGCGGATGTGTGCATCCGCCAGAATAATGGTACCGCCGAGATGGCGCTCACGCAGCAGCAACCAGATCAATCCCCAGCCGGTCAGCGTTGCCAGCGAGAACAGGCTGCCGGCGAACAGTGTCTGGTGTGGATTCTGGTTGCCGGCTTCCGGCATGGTGGTGATAAATTTCTGGCCGGTAAACTGCAGAATACGGACTCCCATCTTCTCGCTGAGCGGGATGTGATCATACCAGGCCTGCTGCAGCTGCCCGCACCAGTCGGCACGATGCAGGATATCATCGAGCGTGACGACCGGCTTGATCATCAGAAAGTGGCGTACCGGCGTCGTCTGTGGCGCGGTAATCTCGCCCTGGTTGATGTAGCCGAGTTTAGCAAAGAACGCGACAGCATCTTCGCGGGCACTGCAGGTCACCCGCTTAGCCCCTTCCTGACGCGCCACGGACTCCAGGGTCATCGCCATTAGCGTACCCAGCCCTTTCCCCTGCACCGAAGGGTGAACGGCCATGAAACGGATAGCGGCCTCATTATCGGCATTGATATAGAGACGGCCAATGGCAACCGGATCTCCCTGTTCATCAACCACCATCTGATGATGCGCCAGGGCATCCCAGGCATCACGTTCCGATCCCTGTGGCTGACGCAAAGGTTTACGTAACATCTCCCAGCGGAACTGATAATAGATATCCAGCTCTTCCGCCGTCTGTGGCACGCGAAGGTGATACATGTAATGTTTCTCCCGCTCGGATATGTGGCCCGTTCCCTGCCGCTCAGCTGACGATCTCACACCTGCAACCAGAATGTCACAGGACCATCATTCACCAGCGAGACCTGCATGTCTGCAGCAAAACGGCCGTTCGCCGTGGTAATCCCCTGCTGGCGACGACAGTAGTCGCTGAAATAGTTATACAGACGTTCGGCTTCAACAGGCTCAGCACCACCCGAAAATGAGGGGCGCATCCCTTTTTGCGTATCTGCGGCCAGCGTAAACTGCGACACCACCAGCACGCTTCCGCCCGCCTGGCGAACACTCAGGTTCATTTTTCCCTGCTCATCACTAAAGATGCGATAGCCCAGTACGCGTTCTGCGAGACGCTCCGCACGCGCGTTGTCATCCCCCTTTTCCACGCCCAGCAAAACCAGTAACCCGCCACCGATTTCACCAATCACTGTCTGGTCAACGCTGACGCTGGCGCGCTGCACGCGCTGAATCAATGCAATCATGTTTCCTCGCGTTGCTCTTCTCTGTGTTGTTTTTTTAACTCCCGATAGTCGGCGAGCGCGACGGTTATTTCAGCGCCTAACAACACAATACACCAGGTCCAGTAGACCCAGAGAAACAGAATAGGGATCACGGCCAGTACGCCGTAGATCAGCTGATAGGAAGGGAACATAGTAACATAGAGCGCAAAGCCCTTTTTACCCAGCTCAAACAGCGCACCGGCTACCAGCGCGCCAATCAGCGCATCCCGCGGCGGCACACGCTGGGTGGGAACAATACTGTAGAGCAACCAGAAGGCGAGCCACGACAGCAGAAGCGGGAAAATGCGCAGCATCTGATCGACCAGGCTGGTGACGCCAGTCGCATTAATCCACCGTAGCGACAGCAGATAGGAGCTGATCGCCAGGCTGGCACCAGCCAGCAATGGGCCGAGCGTCAGGATCATCCAGTAGACCGCAAAGGAGTAAACCATTGGCCGCTTCTTATTGCTGCGCCAGATGGTATTTAACGCGGTATCGACCGAATGCATCAGCAGTAAGGCGGTCACGATCAGGCCAACCGCCCCGACCGCCGTCATCCGGTTTACGTTAGCCACAAACTGCTCAAGATAGCGTTGCAGCGTGTTACCGGCAGCGGGCATCAGATTGTTGAAGACAAACTGCTTTAACTGCACGCTGATATCAGAGAAGACCGGAAACGCCGCAAACAGAGCAAATACCACTGCAATCAGTGGTACCAGCGCCAGCAGTGAGACATAAGCCAGATTACCGGCCTGGGTCGTCATGCCATCCTCATCAATGCGTTTCCACAACAACCTGAGCCATAACCAGAACGCGTGCAGCCCAGGACGAAATTTACGTGACATCATGAGTTACTGTAAACCTGCAAACCAGCTGGGTACCGTTTTACTGTCAGTAACCAGTACACTTTCAATACCCAGAGCGCGGGCCGCCTCAATATTCTGTGGATTGTCATCAAAGAACACCGTCTGATCGGCAGTCACACCTTCTGCGTCCAGCACATGCTGATAAATCCGGGCTTCCGGTTTACGCATGCCTAACTCCTGAGAGAGATAGATTTTATCTGCCGCCTGCTGCACATCCGGGTACTGGGTCGGCCAGAATTCGCAATGTAGCTTGTTAGTGTTAGAGAGGATAACCACGCGATGACCTTCCAGCCGCAGCCGGTTCATCAGCACCAGGGTTTCCGGCCGCACGTCAACGAAGACAGCCTGCCAGCCCGCCGCGAACTGCTCATAGCTCAGCGCGATTTCGAGCTTCTCACACAGCGCCAGCGCGAAATCTTCATCACTGATCTCGCCACGTTCGTGTTGCTCAAACGCTTCATCCATCTGGAAATGGCCTTGCAGCGAAGCCAGCGGTACACGACTAAAGTCACTCCAGACACCCAGCACGCGGTTAAAGTCGATATCGATAATCACATTGCCCAAATCAAAGATATACAGCATGGTGTCTCTCCTTCTGTTCCCTGGAGTATTCACTCTAGCGGCAAAAGTGCAGGCTGAACAGGCACTCGGGGAGAGAAAAGCGCAAACGGCAGGAGGTGGGTTAAGCGCGCAGCAACTCGCACAAATATTCGCTGGCCCGGCTTGAGAAGCCCGAATTTCAGGCAAAAAAAAGCCCCGCATGCGGGGCTCTTTATCATTTAAAGAGGCAGTTATGCCTCTTTAGGACCACGTGAAGCACGTTTGCGGTCGTTTTCAGTCAGATGACGTTTACGGATACGCACTGACAGTGGCGTCACTTCTACCAGTTCGTCATCATCAATGAACTCGATCGCCTGCTCCAGCGTCATTTTCTGCGGTGGAACCAGTGTTGTTGCTTCATCGGTACCTGAAGCACGCATGTTGGTCAGTTTCTTACCGGTCAGACAGTTCACTGTCAGATCGTTAGAACGGCTGTGAATACCGATGATCTGGCCTTCATAGACTTCTGCACCGTGGCCCAGGAACAGCTTACCGCGATCCTGCAGACCGAACAGCGCGAACGCTACAGCTTTGCCCTGACCGTTAGAGATCAGGACGCCGTTCTGACGCTGGCCCACTTCGCCCGGACGGATATCGTCGTAGTGGCTGAAGGTAGAGTAGAGCAGACCGGTACCGGAAGTCATGGTCATGAATTCGTTACGGAAGCCAATCAGGCCACGGCTTGGGATCACGTAGTCGAGACGTACGCGGCCTTTGCCATCCGGATCCATGTTTTTCAGATCGCCTTTACGCTCACCCATGGCTTGCATAACAGAACCCTGATGCGTCTCTTCGATATCCAGCGTGACGTTCTCGAATGGCTCTTGTTTACGGCCATCGATTTCACGGAAGATAACTTTCGGACGGGATACTGCCAGCTCGAAGCCTTCACGACGCATGTTTTCGATCAGAACAGAGAGGTGAAGCTCACCACGACCTGATACGCGGAAGGCGTCAGAATCTTCGGTTTCTTCAACACGCAGTGCCACGTTGTGAACCAGTTCTTTGTTCAGACGCTCAAGGATCTGACGTGAAGTCACGTACTTGCCTTCTTTACCGCAGAACGGTGAGGTGTTGACGTTAAAGAACATGGTTACGGTTGGCTCATCGACGCTCAGTGCTGGCAGCGCCTGCACGTTCTGTGGATCACAGATAGTGTCAGAGATGTTCAGCTCGCCCAGACCGGTGATAGCAATGATATCACCCGCTTCTGCCAGATCGCTGTCGATACGCTCAAGACCCAGGTGAGTCAGAACTTTACCGACTTTACCGTTACGGGTTTTGCCTTCGCTATCGATGATAGTGACTTGCTGGTTAGGCTTAACTTTACCGCGCTTGATGCGGCCGATGCCGATCACGCCCAGATAGTTGTTGTAGTCCAGCTGAGAGATTTGCATCTGCAGTGGGGCATCAGCCTCAACCTTCGGAGGCGCAACATGGTCAACGATTGCCTGATACAGCGGGGTCATATCGTCAGCCATGTCGGTGTGCTCAAGACCTGCAATACCATTCAGCGCAGAGGCGAAAATGATAGGGAAGTCGAGCTGCTCGTCAGTGGCATCCAGGTTAACGAACAGGTCAAATACCTGATCTACAACCCAATCCGGACGCGCACCAGGGCGGTCTACTTTGTTGATAACCACAATCGGCTTCAGACCATGCGCGAACGCTTTTTTGGTCACGAAGCGGGTTTGCGGCATAGGGCCATCCATCGCATCTACAACCAGCAGCACCGAGTCCACCATGGACATGACGCGCTCAACTTCACCACCGAAGTCGGCGTGTCCCGGGGTATCAACGATGTTGATACGGTAGTCATTCCACTTAATGGCGGTGTTTTTTGCGAGGATGGTAATCCCACGCTCTTTCTCCAAATCATTGGAGTCCATCACGCGCTCTGTTGCTTCGGTACGGGCATCAAAAGTACCGGATTGTTGCAGCAGTTTGTCAACCAGGGTGGTCTTTCCATGGTCAACGTGCGCGATGATGGCGATGTTACGCAAATTTTCGATCACAGCTTTGCCTCAGGCATTAGAAATAGCGCGTTATTGTACACTGATTAAGCGGAAGACTGAACACCATCACACTTTTCACTGAAAGTTTATTAGATAGATGCATATTTGCCCTATTCCCGGTGCAGAAAATGCACTAAGTTGGTCTTATGCACCAAAATAGTGCTGGGCGATCATCAAAAAGCACCATTATGGTGCGCAAAAATCATCATGGTGCAGCCGTGTAATGACATAAAGGTGCAGCACAAGGCGATTTAAGCAACATCAGGAAAGTTGGCACAGAATTCGCTTTATCTAAATCAAGCGTAAACGCCAGTCAGTTGTCGGTTGAAGAGCGTGCCGAAAGAAGTGGGTCAGGGAATTTTGTCCTTCCACGGATTCCGGAAACGACGTTTCCTCGCCATGTAGATAATGAAAGACCATTTCCAGGAGAGTTGAGTATGTCCGCTGAACACGTTCTCTCGATGATGAACGAGCATGAAGTTAAGTTTGTTGACCTGCGTTTTACCGATACCAAAGGTAAAGAACAGCACGTTACGATCCCTGCTCACCAGGTTAATGCTGACTTCTTCGAAGAAGGCAAAATGTTCGATGGTTCGTCTATTGGCGGCTGGAAAGGCATTAACGAATCAGACATGGTGCTGATGCCTGACGCCACCACGGCGGTCATGGACCCGTTCTTCGAAGATTCTACGCTGATTATCCGTTGTGACATTCTTGAGCCAGGCACTATGCAGGGCTACGACCGCGACCCACGCTCTATCGCTAAGCGCGCTGAAGATTACCTGCGCTCTTCCGGCATCGCGGATACGGTGCTGTTTGGACCAGAACCAGAATTCTTCCTGTTCGATGACATTCGTTTCGGTTCATCGACTTCCGGTTCACATGTGGCTATCGACGATATCGAAGCGGCATGGAACACCGGTAAAGAGTACGAAGGCGGTAACAAAGGTCACCGTCCAGGCCTGAAAGGCGGCTACTTCCCGGTTCCACCAGTCGACTCATCACAGGACATCCGTTCTGCCATGTGTCTGACGATGGAGCAGATGGGCCTGGTTGTTGAAGCGCATCACCACGAAGTGGCGACTGCAGGTCAGAACGAAGTGGCAACCCGCTTCAATACCATGACTAAAAAAGCAGACGAAATTCAGATCTACAAATATGTCGTTCATAACGTTGCCCACGCTTACGGCAAAACGGCGACCTTTATGCCGAAGCCAATGTTTGGCGACAACGGTTCAGGCATGCACTGCCATATGTCACTCTCTAAAGGTGGCCAGAACCTGTTTGCCGGCGATAAGTACGGCGGCCTGTCTGAAATGGCGCTGTTCTACATTGGCGGTATCATCAAGCACGCTAAAGCAATCAACGCACTGGCGAACCCGACCACCAACTCTTACAAGCGTCTGGTCCCGGGTTACGAAGCACCGGTTATGCTGGCTTATTCTGCCCGTAACCGCTCAGCCTCAATCCGTATTCCGGTTGTTGCCAGCCCGAAAGCTCGTCGTATCGAAGCGCGCTTCCCGGATCCAGCGGCTAACCCATACCTGGCGTTTACCGCTCTGCTGATGGCTGGCCTGGATGGCATCATCAACAAAATCCATCCTGGCGATGCGATGGATAAGAACCTGTATGACCTGCCACCGGAAGAAGAAGCTGAGATTCCAAAAGTTGCAGGTTCTCTGGAAGAAGCGCTGAATGCACTGAACGAAGACCGCGAGTTCCTGACCCGTGGCGGTGTATTCACTGACGAATCGATCGAGGCTTACATCGAACTGCGTAAAGCAGAGATGGATCGCGTTCGCATGACGCCACATCCGGTTGAGTTCGAGCTTTACTACAGCGTTTAACTGGTCAAACGATTTTGTTGCCGTGGAAACTTTTAGCCCATCTTCGGATGGGCTTTTTTCTCCGCGAATTCACCGTTCATTCGCCCTCCTTTCGGCTTTAAGACTAAAATGCACCGGGTTGGTGCAGAGGAACGTTTTATGGCAACTGGCTCTCTGCCCGATGCAGGGCAGATACTCAACGCTTTAATCAACAGTATTTTGTTGGTGGATAACGATCTGGTTATTCATTACGCCAACCCGGCGGCGCAGCAATTACTGGCGCAAAGCTCACGCAAACTGTTCGGCACGCCGTTACCGGAGTTAACCGGCTACTTTTCGCTGAATATTGAGGTGATGCGCGAGAGTCTTGAGGCTGGCCAGGGATTTACTGACAGTGAGGTTACGCTGGTCGTTGATGGTCGCGCACACATTATGTCGCTGACCGCCCAGCGGTTACCCGATGGTTTAATTCTGATGGAAATGGCGCCGATGGATAATCAGCGCCGGCTTAGTCAGGAGCAGTTACAGCATGCCCAGCAGGTAGCCGCTCGCGATCTGGTTCGCGGTCTGGCCCATGAGATTAAAAATCCGCTGGGCGGATTGCGCGGTGCGGCACAGCTTTTATCCCGCGCCCTGCCCGATCCCTCGCTGAACGAATACACCAAAGTGATTATTGAACAGGCCGACCGCTTGCGGAACCTGGTGGATCGCCTTTTAGGGCCGCAGCAGCCTGGCATGCACATCACGCAGAGCATTCATCAGGTCGCTGAACGGGTGGTTAATCTGGTGTCGATGGAGCTGCCGGATAATGTCTCGCTGGTAAGGGATTACGATCCCAGCCTGCCAGAACTGCCGCACGATCCCGATCAGATCGAACAGGTGCTGCTTAACGTGGTGCGCAATGCGCTTCAGGCGCTGGGAGACGATGGCGGCACCATCATTATCCGCACCCGCACGGCTTTCCAGCTCACGCTGCACGGCACGCGTTATCGCCTGGTGGCACGTATAGATATTGAAGATGATGGTCCCGGCATTCCGGCCCAGCTGCAGGATACGCTGTTTTATCCGATGGTCAGCGGACGTGAAGGCGGAACCGGTTTAGGCCTCTCCATCGCCCGTAGCCTGATTGATCAACATTCAGGAAAAATAGAATTTAACAGTTGGCCAGGACACACCGAATTTTCGGTTTACCTGCCTATTCGCCAGTGAGGTTTCTATGCAACGAGGGATAGTCTGGATCGTCGATGACGATAGCTCCATCCGCTGGGTGCTTGAACGCGCGCTCACTGGAGCCGGTTTGAGCTGTGCGACTTTTGATAGCGCAAGCGAGGTGCTGGATGCCCTCTCAACCAAAACCCCGGACGTTTTACTGTCAGACATTCGCATGCCCGGTATGGATGGCCTGGCGCTGCTGAAACAGATTAAACAACGTCATCCGATGCTTCCGGTCATCATAATGACAGCGCATTCGGACCTGGATGCTGCCGTCAGCGCCTATCAGCAGGGTGCCTTTGATTACCTGCCTAAACCGTTTGATATTGACGAAGCGGTGGCGCTGGTAGAACGTGCTATCAGTCATTATCAGGAGCAGCAGCAACCGCGTAATCAGCCGGTCAGCGGACCGACCACCGATATCATTGGTGAAGCCCCTGCGATGCAGGATGTGTTCCGCATCATCGGACGGTTATCACGCTCTTCGATCAGCGTGTTGATCAACGGTGAGTCCGGTACCGGTAAGGAGCTGGTAGCCCATGCGCTGCATCGCCATAGCCCACGCACTAAAGCGCCCTTTATCGCGCTGAATATGGCGGCAATACCCAAAGATTTGATTGAGTCAGAACTGTTTGGTCACGAGAAAGGCGCCTTTACCGGGGCGAACCAGATCCGTCAGGGCCGTTTTGAGCAGGCGGATGGCGGCACGCTGTTTCTGGATGAGATCGGTGATATGCCGCTGGATGTGCAGACCCGTCTGCTGCGCGTGCTGGCCGATGGTCAGTTCTATCGCGTCGGTGGCTATGCGCCAGTCAAAGTGGATGTGCGTATTATCGCCGCAACCCACCAGAACCTGGAGTTACGGGTGCAGGAAGGCAAGTTCCGTGAGGACCTGTTCCATCGCCTGAATGTGATCCGCGTGCATCTGCCGCCGCTGCGTGAGCGTCGCGAAGATATCCCGCGTCTGGCGCGTTACTTCCTGCAGGTGGCGGCACGTGAGCTGGGCGTGGAAGCGAAGATTCTGCATCCGGAAACCGAAACAGCCTTAACCCGGCTGCACTGGTCCGGTAACGTGCGTCAGCTGGAGAATACCTGCCGCTGGCTGACGGTAATGGCTGCGGGTCAGGAAGTGCTGATTCAGGATCTGCCCGGCGAACTGTTTGAATCCAGCACCCCTGAAAATCCGGTACAGTCGCTGCCTGACAGCTGGGCAACGCTGCTGGCACAGTGGGCCGACCGCGCCCTGCGTTCCGGTCATCAGAATCTACTGTCGGAGGCACAGCCGGAGATGGAGCGTACGCTGCTCACCACTGCGCTGCGTCATACGCAAGGCCACAAGCAGGAAGCGGCACGTTTGCTGGGCTGGGGACGAAACACCCTGACGCGCAAGCTGAAAGAGCTTGGCATGGAATAAGCGGTTCGGTTCGGGCTGGCATGACCTGCCAGCCCGTTTCTTCAGATAACGCGCGAAAACTGCTGCTGACGCGCTTTCTGACGCAGATAGCGATCAAAGCACATACAGATATTACGAATCAGTAAGCGGCCAATTCCCGTCACCTCAAGCCCGCCAGCCGCTTGTACAACCAGCCCGTCAGCGATTAACGGTTTCAGCAGCGCCAGATCCTCAGCAAAATAGTCGATGAAGCGAATTCGCCATCGCGCTTCTGTCGCGGCAAAATCCAGCGAGAAGTTACAAATCAGCGTTTTAATCACATCACGACGCAGGCAATCATCGTCGGTTAGGGCGATACCGCGCCACAGGCCATTTCCCTGCTGTTCCACACGACTATACCAGGTATTAAGGTCTTTCTGGTTCTGCGCATAGCTGTCACCAATCATGCTGATGGCTGAGACGCCAAGCCCCAGTAAGTCACTGTCGCCCTGCGTCGTGTATCCCTGGAAATTGCGATGCAACTGCCCTTCACGCTGCGCGATGGCCAGCTCATCCTGCGGCTTCGCAAAGTGATCCATTCCGATAAACTGGTAGCCTTGCTGAGTCAGGGTCGCGATGGTCTGCTGCAGAATATCCAGCTTTTGCTGAGCGGAGGGCAGTTCATCCTCTTTGATTTTGCGCTGTGCTGCGAACATGGCCGGCAGATGCGCATAGTTAAACACGCTAAGGCGATCCGGATTCAGCGCCATGACCCGCTCCAGCGTCCAGGCAAAGCTGGCTGGCGTCTGCAGGGGCAAACCATAGATCAGGTCGATGCTGGTTGAGCTGAAGCCCTGTTCACGCGCGCGCGCCATCAGGCCGAAAATCACCTCTTCGTCCTGTACCCGATTAACCCGTTCCTGCACCGATTTATTGAAATCCTGCACGCCCATGCTCAGACGATTAAATCCCAGCGATCCAAGGTGATCGATCACATCAAGCTCAATTTCCCGGGGATCAACCTCGATCGACATTTCAACATCATCGGTCACGCTGAAGTGCTGCTTCAGCAAACCCACCAGCCGCGAAATCTGCGCATTGTCGAGGAAGGTTGGTGTGCCGCCCCCCCAGTGAAGCTGTGTGACCTTACGCTCACGAAACAGCGGCGCACGCTGAATAATCTCCTGCTCAAGCACATCCAGATAGCGGTCTGCTTTGTGGCGCTGGCGCGTCACAATCTTATTGCAGCCGCAGAAGTAGCAGAGACGATGACAGAAGGGAATGTGAACATAGAGCGATAGCGGACGATCAGGATAACGCGCGACGGCATGCTGGAAATCAGTTTCCGTGTACTGCTCGCTGAACTCCAGCGCGGTGGGATAAGAGGTATAACGCGGGCCAGCGTAATTGTACTTTTCAATTAACGCCTGATCCCACTCAATCTGCTGCGATGGCATGCTCACTCCTTCCGGTGACGTCGTCTGAGAGAAGGTCGCGAAGAAGAGGAGATGAAAGGTGAGCGGGATGAGACCCGACGTAAACGTTGCTTCAGCCGCGACAGGCGTCGTAGTTTAAACAATAACCACAGCAGATAACACGTCGCCAGCAGCGCGAAAATTGATCCAGGCCAAAACATTGTCGTTTACCTGATAAGCGCGGCATGCGGAAACCGCATGCCGATCAAATTTGCTTAGTTGCCCTTCAGCAGACGATACATATCCTCTTCAGCCTGCTCATCTTCGGCATCATCCATCACAATGCCCAACTGCTCCATCAGTTCGTCGATACGGTCCAGCGAGGCATCCAGCCAACCCTGATCTTCAGCCGACAGCGTTTCGCCATTTTCCAGCCGATCCAGCAGCGTATCCAGACGCTCATCATTTTCCAGCTTCGCCAGTTCTTCTTCTGGCGTCAGGCGTACTTTCTTCTCAGCGGCTGGTTTTTCAACGCTTTTCTTTGGCTTAACGGCTGTGGTTTTCCCGTCAGCAATCAGCGCCACCGGTTTTTTACTCCCGATGCGCGGATCTTTCACATTATTCGTCTGACTTCCGCCATTGTTTTCGGATGCCGTCGGATTAGCACGGCTACCAGATGCATGTCCGCGATGCTTTTTATCACGTTTACGATCGCGTGCTTCATGGTTGATATCGTCACGCGATTTGCGTTTGGCTTTAACGGCAGGTTTGCCGTGAGCAGCTCGTGCAGGTTGCTTCATAGTATTCGGTCCCGGCTTTTTTTATTCAGTATAGAATTGCGGCGAAATCTAGCAGAAAGTAGACAAAGAAAAAAGGCGACAGCTCAAGCTGTCGCCTTATTTCATACCTTCACAGGAAGGAATCATGTTTTAAATCCTTTTCGGCTCGTAACATCCCAGTCAATCCCGCGCCTGCTCAACTCCTGAGCTTTTCCTTATCCCTGTCTGGTCCGCAATCCCTGACCTGGTCCATTCCAACGCTCAAAACCCTCCTGGTATCCCTGAGCACATCATCCTGATGGGTGCTGCCGTGCACTGCACATTAATGTAGACCAACTGGTAAAAGCCTCAAGTCAGCGCCGCAAATAGTTTGTTCGAAAAAAGAACGATTCATTCTAAAGCATTGAATTATAATTATTTTTATTTTTAATAATTCAGTTAAAAAGCGAAATAACCTGCAGCCTCAATGGCAAATCTCTTACAAAGGTGGCTAATGAGACGCTGTTGAGCACTTTAGCGCCATAACGCGTATAATCGCCCGCATTGCATTAATGCGTTTTCTGGAGTGTCACCTTGTCTGAATTGAATTATCACGTTACCCACTTTGTCATGAGCGCGCCGGACATCCGCCATCTGCCTGCCGATACCGGAATTGAAGTGGCTTTCGCTGGCCGCTCGAACGCGGGAAAATCGAGTGCGCTGAATACGTTAACCAATCAGAAGGGTCTGGCGCGTACCAGTAAAACGCCAGGGCGTACGCAGTTGATTAACCTGTTTGAGGTTAAAGAGGGTAAGCGTCTGGTCGATCTGCCCGGTTACGGTTATGCCGAAGTCCCGGAAGAGATGAAGCTGAAGTGGCAGCGCGCGCTAGGTGAATACCTGCAAAAACGTCAGGCGCTGAAAGGCCTGGTAATCCTGATGGATATCCGTCACCCGCTGAAAGATCTCGACCGGCAGATGATTCAGTGGTCAGTAGAAAGCGGCATTCCGGTGCTGTTGCTTCTGACTAAAGCAGACAAACTGGCTTCAGGTGCCCGAAAAGCACAGCTCAATGTCGTGCGTGAAGCCGCACTCGATTTTGTTGGTGATGTGCAGGTAGAACTCTTTTCATCGCTGAAGAAAATCGGTGTGGATAAGGTTCGTCAGAAGCTGGACAGCTGGTTTAATACGCTTGAACCTGCGGTTGAGGATCAGGACGCGGAAGAGTAAGTGGCAGCCCTGTGCTGCTGAAGCTGGCGATGCAAAAAGCCCAATAAAAAACGCCCCAGTCACAGAATGACTGGGGCGGCTAAATTCAGCCAAATCCGATTACGTGAAGTAAAAGGTCTGAAAGATAGAACATCTTACCTCTGTACCCTACGCGACGAACTTTACCTGATTTTCTGTGCGTGACAAAGGCTTTTTTGTTGCTTACTTACATCAAACAGGGCTTTTTTTACCATGCACATCACAAAAATAGCGTTGCGATGTAGTTTAATGACGAAAAAAGTGTTTAGACGATAAGTAGTTAGAAAAGCACTTTCTCTCAATGCCCGTTTTCACCACGCTAAACCGGTTAATCAAACGATTTTCTTATAGCTGATCACTGGCCGATACCGCCCTGCGGAACCGACCTCAGGACGTGAATCAGTGGGCTTCATCCCAGTTGTTGCCTACCCCGACTTCGACCAGCAAAGGGACGTCAAGCTGAACGCTGCCTTCCATCAGCGCACGAATTTTCTGGCTGGCCTCTTCAACCGCCTCCGTTTTCACTTCGAATACCAGTTCATCGTGAACCTGCATGATCATTCGGACGTCTTTATCTTTTTGCTGTTCCAGCCACTCATCCACAGCAATCATCGCGCGCTTGATAATATCTGCTGCCGTTCCCTGCATTGGCGCATTGATCGCGGCGCGTTCTGCGGCTTTCCGACGAATCGCGTTGCTGGATTTAATATCTGGCAGCCATAGACGACGGCCTTCCAGCGTTTCGACATAGCCCTTACCTGCGGCCAGCTGGCGGGTGTTCTCCATATAGCGCAGTACGCCCGGATAGCGTTCAAAGTAGAGGTCCATATACTTCTTCGCTTCGCCCGCACCGATATTTAGCTGACGCGACAGACCAAATGCGCTCATGCCATAAATCAGACCAAAATTGATCGCCTTGGCGCTGCGACGCTGTTCGCCGCTGACCTTATCCAGCGCCACACCAAACACTTCGGATGCCGTGGCGCGGTGAATATCTTCGCCCTGGGCAAACGCGTCCAGCAATCCTTTGTCCTGGGAGAGATGCGCCATGATACGCAACTCAATTTGTGAATAGTCTGCTGCCACAATGCGATGGCCTTTGGCCGCCACAAATGCCTGACGAATTCGGCGTCCTTCGTCATTACGCACCGGGATGTTTTGCAGATTCGGATCGGCAGAAGATAAACGTCCGGTGGCGGTAACAGCCTGATGATATGAGGTATGCACGCGCCCGCTTATCGAATTAATCATCAGCGGTAGTTTATCCGTATAGGTCGACTTGAGTTTGGATAAGCCACGATGCTCAAGAATCACCTTAGGCAGCGGATAGTCGAGTGCCAGCTCAGCTAACACTTCTTCGCTGGTTGAAGGCGCACCGCCGGGTGTTTTCTTCGTGGGTTTAATCCCCTGCTTTTCAAACAGGATCACCTGAAGCTGTTTGGTGGATGAGAGATTAAAGGGTTCGCCTGCCAGCTCATGCGCCTTTGACTCCAGCTCCGCCAGTCGGGCAGTCAGCTCTTTAGAGTGTTGCGCCAGGATGGATTGATCGATTAGCACGCCATTGCGCTCTATCCGGGAAATCACCGTCAGTAACGGCATCTCAATCTGCTCGAAGACTTTTTTCGGGCCTGCTTCTTTCTCCAGCTCTGGCCACATCTTCAGATGCAATTGCAGGGTCACATCAGCATCTTCGGCAGCATAATGCGATGCCTGCTCTAACGCGATTTGATTGAACGTCAGCTGATTTTTGCCTTTACCGGCGATCTCCTGGAAGGTGACCGTTTTATGGTTAAGCCAGCGAGCGGCCAGACTATCCATGTCATGCTTACCCACCACGCTGTTGAGAATATAGGACTCAAGCATGGTGTCGAATTTGATACCGGCCAGTTCAATGTCGTAGTTCTTCAGGACGCCACGATCGTATTTCAGGTTCTGGCCCACTTTCCAGGCGTTTTCATCTTCCAGCAAGGGCTTGAGCTGTGCCAGAACGGCTGCACGATCCAGTTGATCAGGCGCATCAAGATAGTCATGAGCAACCGGCAGGTAGGCGGCTTCACCGGGCGCCACCGCGAAACTGATACCGACGATGTTAGCGCTCAGGGTATCCAGCGCGTCGGTCTCCAGATCAAAGGCAAACACTTCGCTTTTTTTCAGCTTCTCCAGCCAGCTATCAAAGTGTTCCTGATCCAGGATCGTGACATAACCCTCGGTCGGTAACACGCTGCTGGTTTCAACTACAGCAACGGGTTCATCGGACAGCGCCGTTTGCGCCTGAGTATGACTCTTTTTGCCCTGCAGCCATTTACCGTCCTGCAGGTCACTCAGCCAGCGTTTGAACTCATAACGACTGAACAGGGTCTGCAGTGCCTCAACGTTGGGTTCAGTGACCGTGAGCTCTTCACAGGGCAGCGCCAGCTCAACGTCCGTCTTGATGGTCGCCAGCTGATAGGAGAGAAACGCCACATCACGATTCTGCTCAAGTTTGGTCGCCATGGTTTTAGCACCACGAAATCCGAGATCGGCCACTTTGTCCAGATTGTCATAGATCGTCTGCATGCTGCCCAGACCCTGTAGCAGAGCCTGTGCGGTTTTCTCACCCACACCCGGCACGCCTGGGATGTTATCTGAGCTGTCGCCCATCATGGCCAGAAAATCGATGATCAAGGCGGGCGGCACACCATATTTCTGCTCAACCTCTTCCGGGCCCAGAATGGTATTGCTCATAGTGTTAATCAGCGTGATGGCTGGGGTGACCAACTGAGCCATATCTTTGTCGCCGGTGCTGATTAGTACTGAGAGGCCTTTTTTCTCCGCTTCCAGCGCCAGCGTACCGATGACATCATCGGCTTCAACGCCGCTCACAGCCAGCAACGGCAGCCCCATCGCCCGTACCATCTCATGCAGCGGCTCGATCTGCGCCCGCAGATCGTCTGGCATCGGCGGACGGTGAGATTTGTAATGCTCGAACAACTCATCCCTGAAGGTTTTGCCCTTCGCATCGAACACCACAGCAACGTGACTCGGATTGTATTGCGCCAGCAGGCTTTTCAGCATGTTAAGCACGCCGTACATGGCGCCAGTGGGTTCACCTGCACTATTGGTCAGCGGCGGAAACGCGTGATACGCGCGATAAAGATAGGATGAGCCATCAACCAGAATGAGGGGATTTTCTGCTATTTGCGCCATAAGTCTGTGTAGTCTTCGTTGCTATGGGTTGGTCTATAAGGATGCCACAAGCTGGCGGAAATGGTGAACTAAGGCGCAGGATATGTAGCGTTTTTGACGGTTCTGGAGGTAAGATCGCAACGATCATTCTGTGGATAACTTTGTGCGTAAAAATTATAACGCGCTGTATTTCAGGATCTTAAAGATTTTAACCCCGGATAAAGTCTATATTTTTCATTTGTTTATTTAATTTCCGTGACCCGATCGGCAATTTTAATTACGTGATCCCTTGTGTGGATATTAAATTTATGCACTGGAGATGGACAAAATTTGCGTCTCTGTTCAATGGCATAAAAAAACGCCAGCAGAGCTGGCGTTAAATGGGATGGTAAGGCTGATTACTTCTGGCTTACGAGGAATTTAACCACGTTGGCATAGTCTGCGACGAAATTATCCATAGAGCTGGTATCGAGGCCGCCGTTGTTCACCATATATTTACCATTCACGAACATCGCTGGCACACCGCGCAGATCAACATCCGCAGCAGCTTTCTGCTGTTGTGCAACCAGCGCTTTTACAGCGAAGCTGTTCCATGCAGCATCGTAGTCAGCAGCGGAGATACCGGCCGCTTTGACAAAGGTCTCCTTCAGACTGGCAGGATCGGTGATGGTCTGTGTTTTCTGAATGCCATCAAAGATCGGTACTGTCACCTTATCTTCAACGCCCAGCGCCATCGCCACAGCCCAGGCCTGAGTCACAACCGGTCCCAGGTCACCACCGAGGAAATCGACGTGGTATTTCACCAGTTTAGTGTCAGCAGGCAGATTCTTTTTCACCGCGTCATTGACGTGATAAATGCGTTCAAACTGATAGCAGTGCGGGCAGAAGAAGGAGAAGAACTCCATCACCTGAGGTTCGCCGGCCACGGGTTTCGGCAGACTTACATATTGTTTACCTTCAGTGAACTGGGCAGCAGACGCGCTGAATGCCAGCACTAAACCCATCAGTGCAAACCAAATTTTTTTCATCGTGAAAAATTCTCCTGACTACGTCATTAATATTGCGGTGTCAGCTGCAGAGGAGGTTCCTGCAACAGCTTCTCCTGCTCGGTAAAGAGTGAAATTTGCCTGCGCCAGAAATCTTCATCTGTCATCCAGGGGAAAGCGCGAGGAAAAGCGGGATCCTGCCAGCGTCGGACAACCCAGGCCAGATAATAAACCATGCGCATAGCGCGTAAAGGTTCAATCAGTGACAATTCATTAATATCAAAATCACTGAATTCACTGTAAGCCTCCAGCAGAATATCCCACTGAATACGCTGTTCCTGTCTGTCGCCGCTGATCAGCATCCACAGATCCTGTACCGCCGGGCCATTACGGGCATCATCCAAATCGACGAACAGCGGTCCATCACGCCACAGGATATTACCCGGATGGCAGTCGCCATGTAATCGTAGCGGCTCCCACGTCGTGTGCCATTGTTGCTGCAGCGCGTTACCCAGCTTATCAATCGCCTGTAGTAATGCAGCCTTAAGCGATGCAGGCACTAATAGCGATTGCTCCAGCACCTGCCGGGGCTCATGCAGGTACTCATCCAGCCCCATCGTCGGCCGCTGGCTAAACAGCGCTTTACGCCCGGTCTGATGAATGCGGCCCAGAAAGCGGCCTACCCATTCCATCTGATCTTCATTGTCTGTCTCATATTGCCGTCCACCCAGGCTGGGAAATACGGCAAAGAAGAAGCCTGCGTGGCTGTGCAGTGTCTCGCCCTTTAAGCGCAGTGGCGCCGCGATGGGCACCTCGTCAGCCAGCAGATCGAGTGCATACTGATGCTCTTCAGCAATCTGTTCAGCACGCCAGCGCTGCGGGCGATAAAACTTCGCAACATAGCGGCGTTTTTCATCATCGCTGAATTGATAAACCCGGTTCTCATAGCTGTTCAGGGCTGTCAGACCTGATTCGACGCGAATTCCTGTATCCCACAGCGCATCAAGCAATACGTCGGGATTCAATGTCTGGAAGTTAAAAGCAGCGTCGCTCATCATGTTACCTGTGGTTGCCCTTGCAAATAGCAGCCAAGGATAACACTACTTGTCCTGTTTAATGACCCCCCTTGCGCGGAGCAGGGCTGTTTTGAAATCAACTTCATAGTCTTTTTTCAGCCCAGGGATCTCATCATCGCTGGCTGAGTCACGCATTTTGAGATGGTAAATTAATACATCGTCAGTTAATTCACTTAACGGGCCACGGAATCCAGATTCCTGAGCCAGTTTCTGTAAAAATGTGACCAGATTCAGGTCAGGCTCTTTTTGCCAGGCGGGTTGTAGCAACTCGATCAATTCGTTTAAACGATGGCATTTCATTCAGGTTTCTCCCGTATTCACAGTGTGTCATCAGCGAGGGTATAGTCATGACAATATTAACCGGCATCATTCTGGCCGGTGGTCTGGGCCGCCGTATGGGTGGTCAGGACAAAGGATTAGTGCAACTGGAGGGCAGGCCGCTTTATCAGCATGTCCTTGAACGGCTCAGGCCACAAGTCGACATTGTCATGATTAACGCCAATCGCAATATTGATCGTTATCAGTTAAGCGGGTATCGGGTTGTTCAGGATGTTTTTGATAATTATCCGGGTCCGCTGGCTGGTATCTACAGTGCGTTGCTCGCCATCGACGGCGAATGGGCTGTTTTTTGCTCCTGTGATACGCCTGCCATTCCTCTTAACTTCGTTGAACAACTGGTCGAACAACGCGGAGAAGCACCGGCCGTCTGGGTTCGCTCACAGTTGCGTGATCACCCGACGCTTGCTCTGATTCACCGTGATTTGGCTGCACCTCTTTATGAATACCTTGAGGCTGGTGAACGACGTCTGATGCACTTCCTGCGCGATCACGGCGGTCATGCTGTTCAGCTCGATGATGATGAAGCCGCCTTCCGCAATATCAATACGCCTGATGATCTGAATGAGAGAGGTTAATATGTCAGTCCCCTTACTCGCGATTGCTGGCTGGAGTGGAACCGGCAAAACGACGTTGTTGCAGCAGGTTATACCAATTCTTAGTAGTCGGGGTATTCGCGCCGGACTGATTAAGCACACGCATCATCAGATGGATGTGGATACGCCAGGTAAAGACAGCTATCTGCTAAGAAAAGCCGGGGCCAGTCAGGTGATGGTAGCCAGTTCAGAGCGATGGGCATTGATGTGTGAAACGCCGGAAAAAACGTCGATTGATTTGCCTTATCTGCTCAGCCGCATGGATCACTCTACGCTGGAGATAGTGCTGGTCGAGGGCTTTAAAGAGGAACCGGTGCCTAAAATTGTTCTATGGCGTGCCGGGATCAAGGGAGGGATCGATGAGTTGCTGGATGAGCAGGTGATCGCCGTCGCCAGCGACCAGAAATTAGCGTTGAGCGTGCCGGTACTGGATATAAATCGTCCGGATAGCGTTGCAGATTTCATTGCTGGCTGGCTGAAAAAGTTCTGAATCAGGTAATTAGAATTTTTTTTCACGATCTGCAGACGTAAAAAAGCCCCGCACTTCCGTGCGGGGCTTCTTCACTTATATAATGCCTGGCAGTTCCCTACTCTCGCATGGGGAGACCCCACACTACCATCGGCGCTACGGCGTTTCACTTCTGAGTTC
>NZ_JACBXU010000007.1 GCF_013415305.1 Pantoea sp. WMus005 | reverse complement strand
CTCCCACCCTCGGCGGCGCTAACAATAAGATGAATAGCTTTAGATGTCATGACTTCGTATAATTGTTCTTATACGAAGTTATGACACAGCGATGCTGCCGGGTTAATATGAACAGCAGTTAAGTCAGTGCTGAAAATGGCAACGCTACGTAAATTCTGCACGGTTATGCTACTGCTGAATTGTCAGAATTCACGTAGCGCGATCAAGGCTGTTTTTGGTAGATAAGTGAGCAAATATGAGCGAGTTAGTACCGACAACCAACCTGAAGGCAAGCCGCAATAGCGACATCACAGAACGACTCAGGCAGTTCGTCCAGGATAAAGAGGCTTTTTCACCGAACACCTGGCGACAACTGCTGAGTGTCATGCGGATATGTAATCGCTGGTCGGAAGATAACCAGCGTAGTTTCCTGCCCATGAGCGCGGATGATTTGCGCGACTATCTCTCTTTTCTGGCTGAAAGCGGCCGCGCCTCTTCAACCGTTACATCTCACGCGTCACTGATCTCGATGTTACACCGTAACGCCGGGTTGCCTGTCCCCAATGCTTCTCCGCTGGTTTTTCGGGCTATGAAGAAGATAAATCGAGTGGCCGTAACGAATGGCGAACGCGCTGGCCAGGCCGTGCCCTTCAGGCTCACGGATTTGCTGGCGCTGGATAAGGAGTGGTCAGGTTCAGATAATCTTCAGGCGCTGCGCGATTTAGCTTTTTTGCATGTCGCCTATGCAACGCTGCTCCGTATCAGTGAGCTTTCACGGCTGCGGGTGCGGGATGTCATGCGTGCCGGTGACGGTCGTATCATTCTTGATGTGGCCTGGACAAAAACATTTGTGCAGACTGGCGGATTGATTAAGGCGCTCAGTGCCCGTTCAACTCAGCGCCTTGAAGCGTGGATCGACGCCTCCGGGCTATCCAGCCAGCCTGATGCATATTTGTTTAGTGCAGTGCACCGCTCTGGTCAGGTATTGGTTTCCGGGAAGCCGATGAGCACAAGGGCACTGGAACATATCTTTAACCGTGCATGGCTTACCGCTGGAAAATCCGGCGCAGTTAAGGCCAATAAAAATCGCTATACCGGATGGAGTGGCCACAGTGCAAGGGTCGGCGCAGCCCAGGATATGGCCGATAAAGGCTACCCAATAGCCCGGATCATGCAGGAAGGTACCTGGAAAAAACCGGAAACGCTGATGCGCTACATCCGGCATATCGATGCTCACAAAGGGGCTATGGTGGAGTTTATGGAGCAACACGCTAATACCGATTTTCCCGACTCATGACTTGATTAAAAGGTCACTCCGTGATCTTTCAGGCTAAAGTTATCCACAGAAAAAGTGGACAGCCTGTGTGTAAGCCGGTACTGAATAGGCAGGTACCGGGCATCCTCCGGATGCATCCCCTTGATTTATTTGATTTCCTGTCAACGTCATTCAGCCTGCTTATCGGTCAAAAAAAGCAGACTCATGTGTGTCAGCATCAATCCTTCTCGTGACAATTCTGTCTTCACCGGCGGCGAGGGTGACTTCAGCTGGCAGGGTCGTCAGAAAGGCCTGGCTTAAGTGGCCCTCTCAATGGTTAATGACGTGATTTCATCCTGAGCATTACTTCATTTTTTTTCCCATCACATAAGTGTGAGCAACGGTACGGTCGTCACCTAACATTTCAATGCCAAACAGGGTCTCTTCGATGGTTTTTGAACCTTCATTGCGTCCGGCAAGCACCTGCCCGGCCAGAGGGTCCAGGACGACAAAGTCAGCTTCTTTGCCCGGCGTTAAGCTGCCTATTTTATCCTGTAGCGATAGCACTGTTGCGCCGCCCAGGGTGGCAAGATAGAGGTTTTCCATGGGTGTCACTGAGTGGACGTCATCGGGGTTATCAGTAAATGCCTTGCGCATCTGCGTCACTTTGTAGGCTTCATCCATGGTCTGAAGGATGGACAGACTTGTGCCTGCGCCGACATCGGTACCTAAGCCAACCGGGATATTATACTGATGGGCCTTATCCAGGTTAAACAATCCGCTTCCCAGAAACAGATTCGATGTCGGGCAAAAGGCAATACTGGCGCCTTTCTCTGACATGACTTTGTAATCGGTATCATCAAGGTGGATAGAGTGCGCGAAAATGGATTTCTTTGTCACCAGTCCGCTTTTGTCATACACATCCAGATAACTGCGGCTTTTCGGGAACAACTCTTTAACCCAGGCGACTTCCTGCTTATTTTCCGCCAGATGGGTTTGCAGATACACATCGGGGAATTCTCTAAGCAATTTCCCGGCTATATTGAGTTCTTCTTCAGTTGACGTAGGTGCGAAACGTGGCGTAACGGCATAATCAAGTCGGCCTTTGTGTTGCCATTTTTTAATCAGCGCTTTGCTCTCTTCATAGGCTGATTGTGGTGTATCCAGTAATTCGGCCGGCGCGTTTCGATCCATCAGTACTTTCCCACTGATCATGCGCATATTACGCTTTAACGCTTGCTCAAAAAATGCATCAACCGAATCCGGCGAACTGGTTGCAAACACCAATGCTGTTGTTGTGCCATTTTCCACCAGTTGATCCAGGAATACCGAAGCTTTCTGGGAGGCATATGGATGATTGCTGTATTTTATTTCAGTTGGAAAAGTGTAGGTATTTAACCAGCCTATAAGTTGTTCACCATATTCACTGATCATGGTGATTTGCGGATAATGAACATGGGTATCAATGAATCCAGGTGTGATAATTTTCCCGCTGTAGTCAATCATGCTATCAACAGGCTGGTCTTTCAAAGTGGCATAATTACCTGATTTTAAAATATATCCATCTTTAACAATGAGATAGCCATCTTTATAATGTACCGAAGCATCTTTCTCTTTGGCCGGATCGGCTTTGAAATAGAGGATTTCAGCGCGATATCCAACCGTTTCTGCTGTTGCGCCAAATGAGCAAAGACAAAGTAAAGCGACAAGCTTGATGTTCATGGACTACTCCGTTAACTTTTTAAAAATCCGTATTTTTTCAGGGCAGAAATGATAGGTGAAATGATATAGGGTTCAGATACCAAAAATGCGGTGAAATTCTGAGTCTGAAAAATAGTATCCATACTGAAATTTATTCCTTATGCTGCTGCCTCATCACGAGATCAATAATGCCTGAAGTTAAATCTAAAGCTGGTCGGGTGTGTCAATAATAAAACACCCCAATTGTTTCCTCTGCTTTACTAAGCTATAGCTTTTATTCATATACTTATATAGAACAAAGTATTAACATTTAAATTCTTACAGGACGAAAAATATGAGAAATCTGGACCTCTTAATGTCGGGAGTCTTTATGCTTTCAATCGCTACTACAGCTATCGCAACTGGCCAGGATCAGCTTCCAGGTTATGCTCAGGGTGCAGAGATTCTCCACGTTAACACCCGTCAGGACCAGATCGACAATATTGGAGATGTGGTTTACCACCAGGTAAAAAACATGCGCTCAGTCAGGCAACTGCATATGTCACTGCTCGTTCCTCGAACCGATAAATTGAAACCAGCGATTATCTATTTTCCCGGTGTTGGTTTTCTGACAGCGGAACATGACAAGTTTATTTCAATGCGGCTGGCGCTAGCGGAGGCCGGTTTTGTCGTTGCCGCAGCAGAATACCGCACTATTCCTGATGTTTTCCCGGCACCGGTTTTAGATGCTAAAACTGCAGTCCGATATCTGCGCCAGCACGCCTCAGAGTATGGCATCGATCCGACGCGTATAGGGGTTTTGGGCGACTCGGCTGGGGGATGGCTTGCCCAGATGCTGGGCACTACCAATGGTGATAAATCGTTTGATAAAGGTGATTTCCCTGATCAGTCTTCAGATGTTCAGGCAGTGGCCACACTGTATGGCATCTCCGATCTGCGAAGCATCGGTGAAGGCTTCCCGGATGCAATACAAAATGTGCATCGATCCCCTGCCGCAACTGAAGCTCTGCTGGTTAATGGTACCGCTTTCCGTAATTTCGCCGGGGCATCAGTGATCGACCAGCCTGAGAAAGCGTTATACGCGAGTCCGATTGGACACCTGAATGGTGCTAAGCCCCCTTTTTTAATTATGCATGGCAGCAAAGATACTCTCGTCTCTCCAGAGCAGAGTGCGAATCTTTATAACGCGCTTCACAAAGCACATGACCGCGCTGATTACGTATTAGTAGAAGGAGCTGAGCATGGTGATTATCGCTGGTATCAGCCTGAGGTAATCAGCAAAGTCACCCGCTGGTTCCGTCAGGTACTGGGTGAACCGGTGAAATCACAGAACCTATCAGCGGCAGACCCTGACGCCAACCTCTGACATTCGGGGAAGTTTCCTTGCCTGTTAACCTGTGCAGGCAAGGAACGCTTTCGTTTCGCACCACATTTATAATTACTCGTCTGCTGCAGGTCCGTATCGCATCTCAGCATAGTAATGTGGCCTTTACGGTTACTGCGCATACTCTTTCTGTTTATCACAGTCGCCGTGGCAACCGTGGCAAGGTCCCTTTTCCTCCCGCAGCATTACCGGTATTGCCTGCACCCGGCTTCTCGATTTACGTAAGGCCAGCAGGATGATCCCGTTCAGTATCATTACGCTTATCAGGCAAATTGAGCTGAATGCGGGATGTTCGGCAAAAGTGACGGTCTGATAAAAAAGCGTGGCCGTGGTGTAGGCGATGTTCAGTCCCCAGAAGAATGAGAACATCATCCATTTTTTGCCGGCTTCGCGTGCAATCGCGCCCATAACAGAGACGCAGGGAACATAGAGCAGCACAAAGATTAAGTAACTGTAAGCGGCAAAGCCGCTGCCAAATTTAGCTGACATCACACTGATTGAACGGGTCGTCATCTCCCCATCGCCTTTGCTGGCTTCAATCGGATTGGCTAGCGCATCAATTCTGAATGCGGCAGTTAACCCCGCCCAGGTTTCCGTCAGCGCATCTTTCAGTTCACCTGGCAGATTAAAGGATCGCGGATCAAATGGACTGTTCTGGAGTGCCTCTGTGGTGTAAAGGCTGTTAAGCGTACCCACCACGACCTCTTTCGCCATGATGCCGCTCACCAGCCCCACGGTGGCCTGCCAGTTATCCTGAGTGACCCCAATCGGCAACAGCACCGGCGTAATCGCTTTGCTGGTTGCCGCCAGCGCAGACTGGTTAATGTCATCAACCAGCTGGCCATTAAATGCAAAGCTGCTCAGCACGCCTATCAGCATGCTTACCAGGATGATTACCTGTCCGGCGCGTATAACAAACATTTTCAGTCGCTGCCATGTCTGCAGGAGAAGGCTTTTAAGATGAGGCCGGTGATAGATCGGCAACTCCATGATAAACGGCGAGGCTTCTCCACCCAGCAGGGTATGCTTGAGTACCAGCGCAGTAACGATCGCCACCACAATGCCCAGCAGATAGAGTGAGAAAACCAGGCTGGAGCTATGGGTGTTGAAGAATGCCGCAGCGAAAACTGCAAAGATTGCCAGCCGCGCACCACACGACATAAAAGGCGCTATCAATACTGTCAGCAGACGCTCACGCGGCGTATCCAGCGTGCGTGTCCCCATTACCGACGGCACATTACAGCCAAAGCCGACAATCAAAGGGACAAAAGATTTCCCTGGCAGGCCAAGCGACTGCATCAGCCGATCTATCACAAAGGCAGCGCGTGCCAGATAGCCTGAGTCCTCCAGGAAAGAGAGGAACAGGAACATCAGGCCAATCTGCGGAATGATCGGCAGTACGGTATTGATACCGGCACCAATACCCTGCGCCAGAAAAACCGTCAGCCAGGCCGGGAAGTGGCAAACATAGCCCAGCCATTGTATGCCATGAATGAATATTGCCACCGAGCCACTGTCGAACAGTGGCTGCAGCGCGGCACCGATGTTAATTGAGAGTACAAACATCACATACATCACTGCCAGAAATATCGGAATGCCCAGCCAGCGGTTCAGTACGATGTTATCGATCTGGCGGGTGAGGCCGGCAGGTAATGCCTGATGAATATTACTGACGGCTGCGCAAATCGTGTTGATGGCGCGATAGCGGTAATCGGCAATCTGAATACCGGTATCGCCGCCCGCCTGCTGAATAATCTCAGGCAAACGCGGAAGCAGTTCCGGGCAAAACTTCCGGCTGTTGATATCGCCTTCAAGCAACTGCAATGCCAGCCAGTAGCGTTTTTGTGGGGCTATCGTGCCGGACATTAACAGGCAGAGCTGCGCAATTGCTGTTTCAATCGCGGCCGGGTAACGCACCCGTTTCGATGTGAGGTAAATATGAGGCTGATCGATCAGGACTTTGAGCTGGGCGATACCGTCACCTTTAGTGGAGGTCAGTGAAACGACCGGGCATCCCAGACGCGCTGATAGCGCTGGAACATCAATCATGATGTTATGGCTGGCGGCAATATCCTGCATGTTCAGGGCGACGATGCAGGGCACGCCTAGCTCCAGCAGCTGAAGGGTCAGGAACAGGTTACTTTCCAGACTGGCTGCATCGACGACGTTAATCACCACATCAGCGTGATCCTGATAGAGATACTGGCAGGCGATGCTCTCATCGATGGAGCTTTCAGCGGATAGCGTGGTCAGTGAACGAGTGCCAGGTAGATCGATGAGGCGGACATCTGACTGCGCGGTAAAAAACTGCCCTTCTTTGCGCTCGACCGTGACGCCCGCCCAGTTACCGACCCGCTGGCGGGCACCCGTTAGCTGATTAAACAGCGTGGTTTTGCCGGTATTTGGATTGCCAATCAGCCCGATGGTTATCTTTTTCATCAGACTATTTCCTCCAGGAGGATATCGGCCAGGTCACGCTGTCTCACCGCCAGGCTGACACGGCGGGTCCGGATCTGCACCGGGTCGCCCATTGGCGCTACGCGAATGATCTCGATAACGGCACCTGGAAGCATGCCCATTGTCAATAATTTCTGCCGCCAGGTGAAATTTACCGATGGCCGATAGCCCAGGATTCGGTAGGTACTGCCCATGTTAATTGCCATACCACGCTCTGCTTCTGAGTAATAAACACGCATTATATAAATGATAAGCGTTTCGGTTTTTGATATGACATCAGGCAGACAGTGAAAATGCGCTGTTTATAGGTTTGATTTAGGAAACAGAGAACACCTTGCTGTAACGTGAATGGCCGCGGGAAGATTGATACCCGCGATTTCCGTGAGGCCTCTTATCGCCCGTTTCGAGGGCATGGGACTTCAGCATCTGTAATCCGGACTGCAATTTGTTACGCGAGGGCAGAGGCTAATTGTCCGTTGAAAACGGCAATAAGTCATACAGCAACCTGGTCGTTGTCAGTTACCCAGCATCCAAAAGGTTTATATGAAACAACTTACCGTCACTGATCTCCAGCAACTCAGTGAGCAGGCGGCCCAATCCCCTCGCTTGCGAGCCAATCGTAATTTACATCCTGAATTAAGTGATGCGGTGCAGCGTCTGGCTGTCGCTATGGCGCCGGGTACCTATGTCCGCCCTCACCGTCATCCGCATACTTTTGAATTGCTGACCCCGCTCAGTGGACGATTTCTGGTATTACATTTTGATGATGATGGATACGTGACCCAGCGGGTGGTGTTAGGTGAAGAATGTAAGCTGCTGGAGACGGATGCGGGGATCTGGCATGCGGTGTTGTCGATGGATAACGATGGCGTTATTTTTGAGGTAAAACACGGAGGGTATCAGCCAGTGACTGAGCAGGATTCGGCTCCCTGGGCACCCGCTGAGAATGATCAGGGTGCGGGGGAACTCATGGAATGGTACTTACGGGCGCAAGTGGGTAATACTTTTACCCGATAATCTATGGCTTCCGTGAAGCAGATCATCTCTGCGGTCGGGACCATTCTGACGTTCCCGTGTTGCGGCACCCGATGTGCTACTTCCCACAAACAGGCTTTGATCTCTGACACTGCACTGGTCTGCGCTAAAGCGTTTACCGGCGATACAACCTGTAAGGGCGACAGAGATATCCGGGCAGTAGCGCAGACGTCACCCTGTATACAAATTCAGTTAAACATTCAGAAAAGCGCTAACAAGGTTAAATTAGTTACATCATTCAAACTAAGCTAAACAACAATTACGGCCCTCCGGGCCGTGCGGGGCGGCTTGTCAATGAGCACTCGGATTTTCAGAACGACTCTGTTTGGGGTTAGTCCGGAGGGGCTCTATTCCGCAGAATATCTATCGTTGTTTAATAAACACTAAAAGGGTGTTGTAACTAATAGGGTTTAAACAAAGCGTTGTTCTGCCCCTCTTTTTTGGTACCGCGTTAACACATCACAGGGCTTTTTACTCTTGTCGCTTGCCTGAACGTGACCTGAGCTGTTGAGTATTAAACAAGGAAATGGATATTACAGAAAATGGCGATAAACCGATTTAAAGGCCATCGCCACATCAGGAGTGCCTGTAAATTACTTCATTATGCGAATCGTTTTCACATCAACTTCAACACTGTTCCAGTCTTTATCGACTTCACCTTCGATACGGACTTTGTCTGTAGGTGACAAACTTTGCCCCATCCAGCGCTTGTCGTCGATATCAACATAAATCGTGCCTGTGGCATCTTTAAACTCATAAAGTTCATGACCAACCTGTCGGATGATATTGCCTTCAAGAACAGTCCATGCGTCATCACGCAGTGTTTTAACCTGAGCGACAGAAGCTACACCCGGTGCTGGACCTTTAAATCCGCCCTGCGAATAACCCTGCCCTTCTGCCGAAACAAAACCTTGCTGCGCAGTAACACTAAAAGTCATGCCTGCAAACAACGCCGCTAAAAGAATCTTTTTCATATTTTTATCTCCGTTAAATTGTCAGGCTAATTTACAACGCAGATCTTAACGAGATCTTAAGAATGAATATTACTTGCATGTGTCTTCAAAATTGAACAAGACGGGTACAGTCGACAAAGCCAATGCAATATAAACACCAAAGTTAAAATTGTGTTATCAATTAATCATGAAAGAAACAAAATACAGGTATTCACAATCAAATTTTAACAGCCATTCCAGTATGGCTTTCATTGCCGTTAAGTATTCCATTATTTCGTTAAAAGAACATAGTTCGCCAGCATATCAAAAAGCTAACTTTTTCATGCAGACTACCTCTGGTATTACCTCATTATGTATTGCCGATTTTCTCAAACGCTATTTTTATTACTTATCCTCATTCAGATGCGTGGTTTTTATGTCTCATTGGTCATCGTAATGTGACTCAGCAACAATGAAATTTCATTTTGTCGACAATATGGCTAGCATGAATGTCGTTCTGACAGAGTCACATACCGGGAATATTTTATGGTGCTGTCTGCCAGTACATAAACCTGACGATGGAAAGTCGTTTATGTTTTCCATATTTGTGTTTTTTCATAATGAGGTAGGTGATAGTTTGCCTTATCAAGGCTAATAACAAAGAAGAGTGTAGGCGGCGTATAGCGGAACCCGAAGGCTTACGTGGGTAAGCCTTCGATAAAATAGAGGTTAATTCAGGTTATGAGCATCATCCTGTGCTTCTTTTAAATCCATTTTTGCAGATTCCAGCCTCAGCCTCTTCTCTTCTACCCTGTTGTTTTTATTGCTTATTCTATCGATCCGGCCTTCCGCTTTGGCTTCAGCCAGATCCTGCTGGGCTTCCCGAAGTTCGAGTTCCGCTTTTTTGACCTTCATTTCGCGTTTTCTGACATCGTGAGAGGCGCGCCTGACCTGACGCTCATCAGTGCAATAAGTCTGGATTTTGTCACGAGCAATATCAAGCCGTGCAACCTCTGCATTATTTCCATGAATTTTAGCCATTTCTGTTTTGGCTGAAATGTCTGCCAGTTGGTTTTTACAGGAATCTGTCCCAGCGATGACGGCCAGGGGAGTTGAAATTAATATCAATGTAATAATTGTATTTTTCATAACTATATTAAATCCTTGTTAAAGTATACTTATCAAAATAATGATGCTGATTGAATATAGCGAAATGAAAAAGAGTCACAACAAATAAATTGAAAAATGAAATTATATTCTCATCTGGGAGCGATTGTTAACATTAAGTCTTAATTTTTAAAAACAGACTTATAAAATGAGCAGTGAATTCTCATAAAAACCAGCTCCATCCTGGGTTAAGAAACAACCCAGCATTGCGTAGAGTCACGTCCGTGCTGCATAATCCTGAGCAGCCGTTAAAAGTGATCCTGATCATTTTTTGTCAGAGTAAAATCATGACAGCCTGATTGTTATCATATCGTTTAACATTCACGGTGAATAATACCGCATCTTCTTAAAAAGTAACGACAGGAAAGTAAAATGACATTTATGAATTCTGGTAAGAAAATTGGCTTCGCTCTGGTGATAATGGCTTCGGTTATGTCCATTACCGCCTGCTCAGGCAATTACGTAATATCCACCAATGATGGACACATGATTAACACCCATGGCAAACCCGCCAGAGATAAAGAAACAGGGATGATCTCTTATAAAGATGCAGACGGAAATATGCATCAACTGCAGCAGCACGACGTTAAAGAGATTGTGCAAAAGTAAATTGCTTTAAGCAGCGATCATAATAACATCCCCTAAAATTTTTATCCTGCGGAACACTGAACAATGAAAACGACTGTCATCAGCTTCGGCTTGCTGCTGTGCGCCTCTTCGTCTGCAATGGCGATTGGCCTGAATGCGGAACAAGGTAAAAACACCTCTGCGCTGGACGCAGAAATTGGCCGTTCATCCAGCGGAATTTATCTGGATAGCCAGTGGATCAAAAATACGGCGGACGGTGTGCAGATTGGTCAGGCGGGTACAGGTTATAACCTCGAAATCGGTCCGGTCATGCTGACAGCTGGCGTTAAAGCCACGTACCTCGGTGGCAAAAAAGGCGATAACGGCGTCGCATTTCCTGTCGGCGGCGGTGTGAAACTCAATCTGCCTGCCAATTTTGCAATTTATGGGGAAGGTTATTCCGCCCCGGAACAGCTAACCAACAGCGTTAAAAATTTTGTGGAAGCCAACGCCGGCGTCAGCTGGTCACCGCTTGGGCCACTGGTCTTAAAAGTGGGCTATCGATATGCAGGTGTTGATGGTAAAGATGGACGTCCGGGTCATACCCTGATTGATGGCCCCTACCTGGGTGGCGGTCTGACATTTTAATATCGGATAACATTGTCAGGAGAGGAAATTCTGCAGATCCACCAAGTGGTTTCCTCACTTAATCTCTCGTCTCAGGGAAGACGGGTGTCACTGAGAAACAGACCATGAAACCTCTTGCGCTAATAATATTTACTCTCTGTCTGACCGGATGCGTGCAGTATAAATGGGTCAAACCTGATGCATCTGAGCAGCAGGAAACCGTGGCGGAAACAGCCTGTCAGGCTCAGGCTTTGCGGGATTTACCCCCTGACAATGTTGTGAGTAGCAAATACACCTCGAAAGACAGTAAACATAAAAGCACTGACACGGATTACTCCACCAGTGATGCCAATGAAAGTCAGCGAGAGATTCTGGTAAAAGATTGTATGTTCAAAAAAGGCTGGCAACAGATTGAGGTTCAACAATAACCCCATCAGCCTGTTAGAGGCCAGGTCAAACCCTGGCCCGCTCTGTTGAGTTTTACGGGTCACGCTCAGAATTTATTCAGACATTATCGTTTTGCTGTGCAGTACGATGTCGCCGACAGCGTTCCGAACAATACATCACCTCGTCCCAGCACTTTTCCCACTTTTTTCGCCATGACATTGGCTCGTTACACGTTTTGCAGTATCGAACGGGTAAGGATTTTTTATTGCCTTTGAACACGTAAGTCTCTCCTGGAAAACCCTATGTTACGGGCGATAGCGTATCTCTCCTACCGTGTAGCTTAGTCCTGTTCAAGGTAAGTGCAGACGACTGAACCTCGGTTTTAGCCATCCTGACTTGCTTGTCTGACAAAATCTCTCATCATTTGTTAACAAAGTTGCTATCAAATCGTCCGGCAAGATCGGTATCGCCTGGACTTTTGACGCACGAGTATGCGAAGGACAAATTAATTCTCCTGGTTAACTAAGCACACTCACTGAAACACCGCCAGCATACCAGACCCGATTATTGTCCGGCCTGTTCATCAATGTGTTGGGAACCGCTGTGCGAGGTGAGTGAAAAACACACTGACTCAGGAACGGCACAGAGGGATATTGACGGCAACAATGATCGCTACATTTGGTCGCGATATCAGCGTACAAGGCAATTACGAAAAAATAATGTTACTTATGATTGCCTTGTCAACATCCTGGCTCTTCAGATGTTTACACAGGATTAAAAAAATCATTACGCCTGTAAATAATCATTCCCTGGGCAGGAAGTTGATCTTCGATTCGACGCCGTTGTATCCACTTAATTGCCGGTCTCTGCAAATCCTTAACATCAGCCAGTAAGCAGGCAACCGTTTTTCTTCGCATAACCAGTGAGGTTAACCAGATATAAATAATTCACTATCATAGGGTTACATATAACCCTAATAAATGAACGGGTTCGTTATTTTAGTAATTTTGCTATCTGATTTTTTGAACAATATTACGATTATGCTGGTGATCATATCCATTTACAGGGACTGATGTGTACCTCTGCGTTTAACTCACATAACAACACAAGTACAGGATTAGCGAAGCGAGGCTAGCAAAATTGAACGTCAATGCACCATTGATCCATAACGTGACTAAATTACCCCGCGTCTCAGACTGTGCGCCGTTTTGACAATTTGAGCGAACAGCGTAAAAAAAAAGAGTAACTTTACTTTTGTTGAAGGGTTATACGTTAACTACAGTTTAAACTCTCTTGGAAAGCGATTAATATGTTAGCGTTGAACTATCGGTTCTGTATTTTGATTCTTCGAAGGCAAGCATCTTAAAAAAGCAGGTCTGACGAAAAGCATCAGCGTGAACCCGCTCTGTATTTTATTATCTGAACATGACTATGGTGACTTTGATGAGTGACACTCTCAACAGCTTGAATAATATCCGTACCCTTCGCGCAAACGCACGCGAGCTTGACCTGGCTGCCCTGGAAGAAATGCTGGAAAAACTGTCGGTGGTAGTCAGTGAGCGACGTGAAGAAGCTCAGGCCTCTGAAGCGGCTAACCGCGAAAAGGCGGAGAAACTGGCAAAATACCGTGAATTACTGTTGCAGGAAGGTATCGACCCTAATGAACTTTTAAATGGTATGCCAGCAGCGCCAGCAGAGAAGAAGAAACGTGCACCTCGTCCGGCTAAATATCAGTACACCGACGAAAATGGTGACGTTAAGCAGTGGACCGGTCAGGGGCGAACCCCATCAGCTATTAAAACAGCCATTGATGAAGGTAAATCGCTGGACGATTTCCTGATTTAATCATAAATGAAAAATCGCCTGATTTGGTCAGGCGGTTTTTCAAGCTGCCTTAACAGGCATCCCCTGCTCAATTACCAGTTACGACTGGCCCTGGTGCCTGGATAACCTGCCTTTAAACCGCAATCCCGTTCAGGCTTTGACCTGACTGAACGTAATAACTGAAATTTGCTCAATCGCACTCGCGGCAATAGATTGCATTCCATTTCCTAAGGCGCTCTATTTATTCAGCGATTGCGCGTTGCGGGCTGTGATAATTTCTAACCCGATCTGCTGCCCGTAAGAAAGCTCAAGCGTATTACCATCAGGATCGGCAAACAATGCCCAGTATCCCACTGGCGCACCATATTGCTGTGCCTCGCGTCGCAACACGCCTTCAGTCCGTGCAATTGCCACTTTTTCATCTATCTCTTCGCGGCTGGCGCAGGCCACGCCGATATGACCAAAGGGACCCAGCGGCGTATCATCAGTGCTGTCAGATTGCACCAGCACCAGCGCGAAAGGTCGGGTTAAATCTGACAGCCACGCGACTTTTTGTGCTTCGGGAATACCCGGTTCACGCTGGTGTATTACCTGCATCCCGGCATAACTCTGATAGAAATCTACGCTCTTATTTACATCGCGAACCTGTAAAGCAAGATGAGTAAAACCGGTATCGTTTGACATGGCAGCTCCCTGTTCTCATTGAGCAATCACCTTGCCACAGATGTCATTCCGGATTTGATCAGGGATGCTCAGCCGTTACGTTCTTCGCACATCACCTGGTTGCGCCCTGCCCGCTTCGCGCGATACAACGCCTCATCGGCACGTTCTATCAGCGCCTGTTTCCCTTGTGCCGGGTCAGACGCAAGCCAGACAGCACAGCCTGCACTCATAGTGACATGCTCTTGCGGCAGCGCCGTTGTGAAGTGTGGAATAGCAAGCTGATTAATGGCAGCAATAATGGATTCAGCGAGCTCTAGCGCTGCTGACAGCGGTTGCCCGATAAGAATGATTGCAAATTCTTCCCCACCATATCGGGCCGTGATTCCGTTTTTACGTCGTGCGGTGTTCTTCAGTACGTTAGCTACTTTTTTCAGACAGTCATCACCGGCCACATGGCCATAGGTATCGTTATAACGTTTGAAGTAATCGATATCGAACAGGATTAATGACACTGGTTGGCCGTTGAACTCCGCGCTTTGCAGGCTTTCAGTCAGCATGTGATCAAAATGACGCCGGTTGGCAACCCCCGTCAGCCCATCACTCTGTGCCTGATTTTCCAGTGAGCGATTAGCCGCAGTCAGTTCATCGCGAAGTCGGGTCAGTTCAAGCTGGTAACGCAATGTATGCCGCGCCTGACGCAATACAAATGCGCCCAGTGAAAGAATCACAATCAGCAAAGCCAGGCTGAGAATCAGATTCTGTACCCGGCTCTTCAGCCAGTGGTTAAAGAGCGCTCGTTTGTCATATCCGGCGGCAACCACCAGCGGATAGCGCTGTGAGCGAACAAAGCCAAAAATACGTTTTTTACCATCAAGCGCAGCTGTCCACTGACCGCTGCCTTTATCCGAATTGGCCAGCATCTTCAGGAAAAGCGGACTTACTGAGAGGTTTTTGCCGATGTAGCTATCCGGCATCGGACGGGCGTAAAGCACCGTACTGTCTGCCAGCATCAGAACCAGCACATCTCCCTCGCTGAGTTCGTAATAACTGTAGAAGCGGCGGAAATAGTCCACTTTAATGGTGGCGAGTAAAACACCCCGGAAACCGTTGAACGCATCATTCACCCGAAGCGTAACCGGTATTACCTGTTCGTGAGTGCTGCGACTGCGAATCACCGGGCCAACATGCAGGTTATCTCGCGGACTGGCGCGATGATAATCGAAATATTCACGATCGGCGTTATCAATGTCAGGCGGTATTCTGCCCATAGAGGTCGCTATCCATTTCCCCTGCGCATCATAATAAAACAAGCCATGAAGTTGCGGCAGGCGTCTCTGGAACAGGCGCATCGTATGGCTCATCGCCTCACTCTCCACGCCGGTCGTCGCGATCTGCTTTTCGAGCTCACGTTGCACTTCGCGCAGTGAGAGTTCAATTTGCAAAAAAGTATCATCGGCCTGGCGTGCCTGTGACAGTGAGAGATTCAGGGCATTATCTTCAGTCATCCCGACGGTATCATTCCAGTCTTTGCGCAGCGTCCAAAGATTTAAGCCAATCACCGCCACGCTGAGCAATACGCCAGAAAGGATAATACTTCTCAGCAGCGGCGAAATTTTTGCCGCTGGCTCATCATTTTTGCGGCGGAACGTCATGCCAGTCCTTAATAAACCCCGATAACTGATTTAATCACAGTTAACCAAAAGCCAAAATGTAAATCCCTCAATACGGTTCGATAATGACAATTCGCATTTCCCAGCAGATTCCGCTTAAATTTCCCGCTTATCTGGCTCAATCAGCACCATAAAGGCAGCATAAATAGCGAATTAAGCTTCATTAAGACTTCAAATATCGGTGGAGTAAATGTTACCCTTGCTGCCTGAATAATTTGCACTTGATTGATTAAGTTGAGTATTTGAGGGATTTTATGAGTAAAAACCTGAGCAGCCTGAATAATATCCGCACTATTCGTGCCGAGGCACGCAACATGGATTTGGATCTGCTGGAAGAGTTACGCCAGAAATTAGAAACCGTTGTAAATGAACGCCGTGAAGAGGAAAGCGCGCGGGAAGCAGAAGCCCGCGAAAAAGCGGAAAAACTGGCGTTTTACCAGGAGCTGTTACTGGAAGAGGGTATTAACCCGGCGGAGCTGGTAAATAGCGCATCTGCTTCAACAACCGGCACAAAGAAACGCGCGAAGCGTCCGGCGAAATATCGTTACAGCGATGAAAATGGTCAGGTTCGTTACTGGACCGGTCAGGGCCGTACTCCCTCCGCAATTAAAACAGCGATCGAAAACGGCCAGTCACTGGATGACTTTCTGATTTAATCGCAATACATGTCTGCCGGAATGCTGACCGCCACTGCGCGGCAATATTCCGGCATGAAAAACCCCTGGGCGCAGATATTCATCCGGGCCTGACTCTTATCCTGCTTTCTCATCACTCATCATCGACTGTGGACCACGAAATGTCCGGCGCCACTCGCTGGGAGAAACGCCAAACCGGGATTTAAAACGCTGACGAAAAGACACGGGGGACTCAAAGCCCGCCTTTTCTGCGACCCCTTCAATACTGATACCGGTTGTTTCCAGTAAAACCTGGCTACGTTGCAGACGCTCGGCCGTCAGCCACTCGCCCAGTGACATCCCCGTCGCCTTGTGAAAATGACGCGTCAGCGTGCGCCGGCTCATACTGAGCGTGCGCGCGAGTGCGTTCAGATCCTGCGGCTGATGCAGATTTTCCCGCAGTGACGACAGCAGTGCGTTGATCTTTCCATCACGCGTCGTTTCCGGAACCGGCCGCTCAATGAACTGCGCCTGACCGCCTTCCCGATAAGGCGGCACGACCATGCGTCTGGCAACCCGATTAGCAATGGCGCTGCCATAGTGCTGACGGATGATATCCAGACAGCAGTCGATGCCCGCTGCAGTGCCCGCAGAAGTAATCAGACGTTCATCACGGGTATAAAGGGCATTACTGTCGAGGTGAACCTGCGGAAACCGCTCGCTGAAGTCGCGCTCAAATTCCCAGTGGGTGGCCGCCCGGTGCTGATCAAGGAGGCCGGCATAAGCCAGTACGTAAGTGCCCAGACAAAGTCCAACTACTTCCGCACCGCGCTGCCACGCCGCCACCAGTTTATCAAGCAGCGCCTGCGCCGGTTTTTCATCCGGATTGTGCCAGTAAGGAACAATAAGGATATCCGCCTTATCAAGCGGTTCAGGACCCTGCTCCACCATGATTGACAACCCCATATCTGAGATCACCGGGCCTGATTTTTCTGCGCAGATATCAACATGAAACAGATCCTGCTGTGGCAGTGCCGAGCCGAACAAAATGCAGGGAACGGAAAAGTGAAACGGACTGAAACCGGCCGTTGCCAGCACTGCGACGCTCAGAGCAGCCATCTCCCCCTCCTTGTTATGTGAAAACGTATGATTGAGAATCTTTCGCGCAAATGGGCCGGTTTAATGTCATACGGCTCAGAACGTCATTGTTTCACCATCTTCCGGGATCAGCACCTGCTCAGCAATGCCCTGTTCCAGGGTATAAGCGCGCAGCTCAGCACGCGTCAGTAAACAGTGGTTGATCGCCTCCATGTGTGAGGAAACCAGCGTCGCTTCCGGCAGGATTTTTAACGTCTGCAATGTATCTTCTTTTCCCATGATAATCGGGCCATAAAGATCGTTGGTCGCATTGCCGGTGTTCATCACCACGACCTGCGGCTGAAAACGTTGCAGCGTTCTGACATAGGGCTTAACCCAAACCGTATCGCCAGCAATATAGAGTGTTTTTTCTGATGGATGTGTAAAGACCAGACCACAGGCATCGCCAAGAAAATCGCCCATCACCTTGTCGGCATACAACGCATTGCTACCGTGCTGCCCGTCGGTTTTATAGATTGTCAGGCCGTCAATAAACTGATTTTTATCCTGCAGCACTCTAACGTTTTCAAACCCCTGCGAACGAATCAGCGCGGTATCAGCTTCATGCTGGCTATAGATCATCATCGTCTTCGGCACTAACTGCTGCGCTGCCTCATCCCAGTGATCCATGTGCGTATGGGTGACAATCACTGCATCAACTGCCAGTAGTGAAGCAACCGGAACAGGCAGCTCAACCATTGGATTCCGCAGATGGGGACGCGCATTACCGGCAAAGCCTGGCCAGGCCTCTTTTTCGGCCAGCATAGGATCGATCAGGAATTTTTTGCCTGCATAGGTCAGTACCAGTGTGGCATTTCGAATCTGGGTCAGCGTCATTTTAGCTCCGTGAAAAGTCTCATTAACATCAGCCAGATTCACTGGCTACCATGCGTTCACTTTACGGTAGTCTGCTGCCCGCACGTGACAGGCCCGGAGGTCAGTATTCGATGAAATTGGGCCAAACTGTGATATTTCTTTGTGCCATGGTACAGACGTCGCCACAATGCTAAGACAGGGCAGTCTTTACCATTGTTTTAACAACACGCCTCATCTCTGCCGACAGAATATAACGCGTTGCGCCGTTGTTTTTTGAAAACATTGCCGGGTAAAGTGCAAGTGTCCCAGGCGGGTCACGGACCTGCGTTCTGATTATCAATCCCTGAGAGGAAAGTCTGTGAACGACCTATGGAAAATGCACTGGCTGGAGGCATCTGGTGATATTGAGCACTACAAACCGGCAATAGTCCGGGCCGCCAGAATTGCCTGCGAGCAGCTTTCATCCACGATGCGGGTCCCTCGTCTGGATATGCTGATTCAATGCATGCCTGAGGCAGCGATACCTGAATTCGGTTTTTCAGGCAGGGCTTATAATCGCACACTGTTTTGTCTGAACCTTGATCCGGAAAATCCGAATCTCATTCAGATGCTGGAAAACGGTACGCTGGTGCGGCAGATCCTGCATGAAGTGCATCACTGCCTGCGGATGCGCGGACCAGGATATGGATGGACGCTGGGTGAAGCGATGGTCAGTGAAGGTCTGGCTGGTCAGTTTGTTAGCTGGCTGCTTAACACTGCAGCAGAGCCCTGGGAACGAGCCATTGCGCTGAACGAATTGCTGGCTAATCCCGTGGCGCTCACGACATTGCAAAGCCCTCAATACGATCATTCCGCCTGGTTCTACGGCACGGGTGACTATCGCCGATGGTATGGGTATACGCTGGGCTACCAGATGGTTGCCGTCTGGCTGCGTGATAACGCAGAATGTTCAGCCGAAAAATGGATCAACGTGACAGCCGATGAGGTGATCACTGCGGGCCTGGCGAATGGACTGGTGAAAAAATAAAAAATGCCGCAGCAGGCTGCGGCATGTCATTTCAGATTCGCATCAGAAATCGGCTTTCAGTACTACACGGTAATTGGCTTTACCGGCGCGGACATGATCCAGCGCTTTATTGATGTCCGACATCGGGAAGAACTCAACCTGTGGGGCAATATCCGCACGGGAAGCGAGACGCAGCAGCGAGCGCAGCTGGCCTGGTGAGCCGGTTGATGAACCGGTTACCGCTTTGTCGCCCAGGATCAGGTCAAAAGCACTGACTTCAATCGGCTTCATCACGGCGCCCACGGTGTGGAATTTACCCTGAGGTGCCAGCGCTGCGAAATAAGGTTTCCAGTCCAGATCGACTGCCACAGTGCTCAGGATCAGGTCAAAACGCCCTGCCTGCTTCTTCAGAGCTTCAGGATCGCGGCTGTTAACCACTTCATCTGCGCCCATATCCAGGATTGACTGCTTCTTATCCGGCGTTGAACTGAATGCCACGACTTCAGCACCCATCGCGTGAAGGATTTTAATGGCGATATGACCCAGACCACCGATACCAATCACACCTACACGGCTGGTGGCCGTGATGTTGCTCATCAGAAGCGGTTTAAATACGGTGATACCACCACACAGCAGCGGACCGGCGCTCGCCACATCCAGTTTTTCCGGCAGCGGGATAACCCATTGCCAGTCGGCGCGCAGCTTCTCGGCAAAACCACCTTTGTTCATGATGGTCGGGATGCTGCCCTGCTGGCAGTTAACCTGCTCGCCATTGATGCAGGCGTCGCAGTGCTGACAGCTTTTTGCTGTCCAGCCAATTCCTACACGCTGGCCGATTGAGAGACCTTTGTTCTTAGCCGCTTCGCCCAGGGCAGAAACCCGGCCAATAACTTCATGTCCTGCAATCACCGGGAACTGAGAGATGCCCCACTCGTTATCGATCATCGACAGGTCGGAGTGACAGACGCCACAGTATTCTACCTGGACTTCGACTTCTTCGGCTGCCAGTTCGGCGGCATCGTACTCATAGAGTTCAAGGGCCTGGCCAGCCTGCATGGCTGCATAACTTTTAATTTTCATTCATACCTCTGCGTGATTAATCACGGACAAGTGTAACAACTGAAAGCCAGCCTTGCCTGGCCGTTGCGCTTACACCGCACTTTATTGTCTTTTATTCAGATAATTCAGCCTTTAACCTGCGCGCCTGAAAGAGTTTGTAACACCTTGAGCTGCGCGACGGCTTCCTGCATAGCGTCCATTCCCTGCGTCAGTTCGCGCAGGCTGCCGAGATGCTTCGCTATGTCGGCGCGCTCATGTTGGGTCTGCTGATTCATGGCCGCCAGCGTATCGGCAGCACTGATACTGCGTTCCGCCATCTGCGCGGCGGTCTGTGCAGAGTCGCCGGCCACCAGCCTGATACGTGAGATGGTGCTGACTGCCTCACCAATGTTACTGGCCGTGGCTTCAGCCTGCTCTTTCGATGAGTGTGCCAGACGACGAACTTCGCCCGCAACCACAGCAAAGCCGCGGCCAGCTTCGCCTGCGCGTGCCGCTTCTACTGCGGCGTTCAGCGCCAGAATGTTGGTCTGGAAAGCAATATTGCTGATGCCATGTGTAATCTCATTAATGCCGTTGGAGATTTTTTCCAGATCGTCCAGCCCGTCATCCAGTCGCCCCTGCGCCTGCTGACTCTCAGTGGCGATGTTGCTGATGCTACGGATACTACTTTCTGCCAGGCTCAGCGTTTCGCCCTGGCTCTGGGTCGCGTTTTCCAGCACCGGCAGCGCTTCCATCAATGGCGTCAGCGCCTGCTGATAGTTGATAACCCGATCCAGCACCCGCGTCTGAATGCTGTTCAGCGCCTCCCAGCGGCGCAGCGCGCGCTGCGCGTAATGTGCTGCGTAACCGGCATACTCCACCGGGAACTGGGTCATCGCTTTGACGTCATGATTGAAGAACACCAGGGCCGAAAGCGTCTGATTGATTGGCACGCCCAGGATCTCACCAAAGCTGGAAAAACCGGCAGCAGCGATGCCTTTAAAGAAGTGAGCATTGTGCAGCTTATCGACATTACCGACACGACGCAGGATACAGTCGTTCATCAGAATGGCAGCCGGTTTACCGTGCTGAGCAGTAAATGCCTGCCACTCCTGCTGTGTTGCCTGTTTGAAATCCTTCTCCTCCATCAGGAACAGCCGATCGCCAAACTCAAGGTCACAAAAAAACTGCACGCCACCCGATTCAATTTTAGCGATCGAGCGAATGAAGTACTCCCCGCCGACTTTAACGCCGAAGGTTAACCCTTTTAGCCGTTCGGTCAGCTGCGCGTCGGTGCAGTTAAGGTATTCACACAGCGAGGCGACAAACGGCTGCTGCTGACCCTGGCGGTTAAATACAGAGGTAACGGTGCGTGCAACCGGATCGGCTTCCGCAATCAACCAGCTCTGATCGCGTGGGGTAAAGTTCTGGCTTTTAAACGGAGCAAAGGATTTTCCCGGCGCCATCTGACAGAACACGATCACCGCCTTGCCCTGCAGCACCTTGCCACCGGTACCAATCCAGGTGCCATCGAAAGTGATTTTCCCGCCTGCTGATCCGCCAATCGCCAGACAGGGAAAACGCCCGCAGTTGTACCAGGCCTGCATCAGAAAGCCTTCAGACGCTGAGAGTCCATCACAGTAAATCATGGCGAAAGTACGATCGGCTGAGAGCGGCATCCGCACCTGCAGCCGCGCCAGCTCCTGCTGGATGGCGGTAATGCGCTGGCTGGCCGTCTGCGTGTCGGCGACGTGCAGATCGATAATGTGCGTCTCATGGCTGGCGATCAGGGTGTCCGGCAGCCAGAGATAACTTCCCTCCGGGCCATTGCCATCACAGTAAGTACTTTGCGATCGACTGCTGCTCAGTGCACCGTTGGAAGAGAGTGTCAGCACGGTCAAATCGGCTGAGTTAAAGCGTTGCCAGGCCTGACTGACGCGCTGAAAATCGGCTTCAGGCGGAACAAAAGTCATCAGAATCCCGCCCGCGCGCGAGTTTAACCCGATGGCAGAGAGTGATTCCGGCAACGCACGACAATCCCAGGTGCCATTCGCTGGCTGGCTGCTACCCCTGAGACGGGCAACAGGCAGGCGACTTTTGATCGTCTTAATGATCGACATATTATTTTCGCTTTTATTAGAGTAAGTTGCGATTAAGCTCACGCTTGCTGATGTGTATAAAAGGAGGGCTAAATGCAGGTCCGTTCGCGTTCAGAACTCGTTGCTGAGTGCCGGTTTCATCATTGATTAGCGCGCTCAACGTCATTGAGTTATCGCCAGTAGCGTGAAAACCTTTAGCAATTGCTGCAGTTGGTTTGATGAATGAGTTTGTTACATTTACGTAGCATAAAATAATACGGAAGTGGAATCTGACGGGCAGATGTAAAGCTGTGCGGGAGACTAATGTTTACTGTTTGCGATACAGACTCATCAGTGCGATAATTGTAATGTCAAATGTAATTACAAAGGAACTCATTATGGGCACAATTAACATTCGAATTGATGATGACCTGAAGACACGATCTTATGCTGCGCTCGAAAAAATGGGTGTAACGCCTTCTGATGCGCTGCGCCTGATGCTTGAATATATTGCAGATAATGAACGTCTTCCCTTCAAGCAAACATTACTCAATGACGAAGATGCGGCGTTAGTAGAGATAGTGAAAGAACGCCTGCGAAACCCTGAGCCTGTCCGGGTCACACTGGATGACCTTTAATGACCTGGCAACTGGAGTTCGATCAACGGGCACTGAAAGAGTGGCGCAAGCTGGGGCCAACAGTACGTGAACAGCTTAAAAAGAAGCTGGCTGAGTGTCTTGAGTCACCGAGAATTGAGGCGAATAAACTCAGCGGGATGCCTGACTGCTATAAGATCAAACTCAGGTCATCCGGTCATCGACTTGTATACCAGGTAATTGATGACCGGGTGGTCGTTTTTGTAGTAGCTGTCGGGAAAAGAGAGCGCTCAGAGGTTTATTCTGCCGCATCCAGGCGTCTCTCTTAAACAGGCGATTTCACAGTTACAAAACAAAGCGGCGCTGTTCCTGTTTACCTGCCACTTTGCTGCTGCCAGTGCTGCTCGCAGCGTTCACGAGCTTCGGCAGGAAGATCACGTAAATCTGGCAGCGTATCGCCGGAACCATAGCCCATCGAGCCCGTCGCTTCCTGCTGTTCATCCTGCGCGGCAAAGGTGAGTTTTTCATCCAGCGGCTGCCAGCTATCGCCCTGCTGCCGGAAGATCACTGCATAAGTGGGCGTCTGTGCATCATCGCCGTAAATTTCATATTTTTGCTTATGCTCGTCAGAACCCAGCTCAAGGGTGTCGATCAAGGTCGCGTTACTCATAACATTCTCCTTTTCGTCAGGCCTTTAAGCGTAGTTCATCTCCGATTGCCCTGCCGACGCTAAATCTCTGCTCAACATTAACGCCATGCTTATCAACCACTTCAGGCTGTGCATTTGCATAAACGAAGCGGACGACTATGCTTCCTTGTGTGACTAGCTAGTCCTTTCTATCTAATGGAACATTGATATGAGGTCTTCCTATGACACAACAGAAATACAGAGGTGGTGCCGGTAATTTTGCCAACGATCCAGAACGAGCGAGTGAAGCTGGCAGTGCAGGAGGCAAGGTCAGTGGGGGCAACTTCAGAAACGATCCTGAAAAGGCCAGGGAAGCCGGTCGGAAAGGCGGCAAGATTAGTCGACGTCCTTCTAAGTAATTCTGAATAAAGCGCTTTAGGACGTATTACGCCATGGAATGGCATCTCTTCCGTCAACACTCAGAATAGGTTCATCATTCCCCCCTCTTTTAGCCTTAACGCCTCTCTGACCAGGTTAAAAGCCGGTGAATGCTGCTTGCGGCTGGGATAATAGAGATAGTAACCGGGGAAGGGCTCACACCAGCGCTCCAGCACCCGGATCAGCGTGCCCTGCTCCAGCCCTTCTGCAACTTCCTGTTCAGGCAAAAAAGCGATCCCCAGGCCGGCAATCGCCGCTTCTGCAATGTGTGCTGAAGTATTGAACGTCAGCTGACCATTCACCCTCACATTTAATGGCCCCTCTTCTCCGTCAAAATCCCAGACATACAATCCACCCGCGGTCGCCTGGCGCATATTGATGCAGTTGTGCTGCAGAAGATCCTGTGGAACCTGTGGCGCAGCATGGCGATGAAAGTAATCGGGAGAAGCCACCGCCGCCATTCGCAGCGGCGGAGTTATTGGCATCGCCACCATATCTTTATCAATAGTGTCTCCCATCCTGACCCCCGCATCGAACCGATCGGCCACGATGTTACGTAAGCCATGATTTGCATCGAATTCGAGCCGGATATCGGGATAAGCCGCCAGCAGTGGCGTCAGTTTGGGTATCAGGAGTGAACTCAGAATATGCGGGCCACAGGTAATGCGTACTGTGCCGGCGGGCTTGTCCCGCATTGCAGTCAGCATATCCAGTTCCGCTTCTATTTCATCGAATCGATTGCCTATCGCCTCTATCAATCGCTCACCCGCCGCCGTCGGCGAGACGTTACGCGTCGTGCGGGTCAGTAGCCGAATCTCCATCCGGTTTTCCAGTGCAGTGATGGTCTGACTTAGCGCGGGCTGCGTCACGCCCAGTAGCGCCGCCGCACGGGTGAAACTGCCTTCACGCGCGACGGTAATAAAAGCCTGAAGGTCATTCATATTGCGTTTCATGCTGCACTCCCGCCAATAGACTAATAAGCACCGGTTATAACCCCATTAAGGATTCATTAGCTAGTCAATATAAAGCGAAACAGTAGAATTTCCTGAGTTCATCAGCACTTCAAAAAATGAAACAGGACAGAACATGGCTTCCACCGAAACAACTCACTCTTCACCCCAGCATAAAGAAGCCCACTGGGGTGGCGTCTGGGCCATGACGCTTTGCGTATTCGCGCTGATCGCCTCTGAATTTATGCCGGTCAGCCTGTTATCCCCGTTATCACGTGATCTGGCGGTCAGCGAAGGTCTGGCCGGACAGGGTATCGCCATCTCTGGCGCGCTCGCAGTAATCACCAGCCTCTCGATAACGCGCATCGCGGGAAATCTCGATCGCAAAATTCTGTTGCTGACGCTAACGCTGCTGATGGCGCTGTCCGGATTGATGGTGGCAATGGCGTCGAGCTATGTGGCTTACATGACGGGTCGGGCATTAATTGGCGTGGTGATTGGCGGGTTCTGGTCGATGTCTGCCGCGGTAGCTATCCGTCTGGTTCCCACCGATAAGGTGCCGCGCGCGCTGGCTATTTTCAACGCCGGCAATGCGCTGGCGACCGTTATCGCGGCACCGTTGGGCAGTTATCTCGGTTCTGTCATCGGCTGGCGCGGGGCTTTTTTCAGCCTGGTGCCGGTGGCGTTGATCGCCCTGCTCTGGCAAGGGTTCACGCTGCCGTCGATGCCGGTGAATAAGGCGCGGCAACGCAGCGGAACGATCCTCCAGCTGCTGCGTTCGCCGCTGGTGACGGTGGGCCTGACCGCCTGCGGCCTGCTCTTTATGGGGCAGTTCACTCTGTTTACCTATCTCCGCCCGTTTCTGGAAACCGTGACGCAGGTGGACGTCTCTGCGCTGTCGCTGGTGCTGCTGACTATTGGCGTCGCGGGCTTTATCGGAACGCTGATTATCGGTGTTGTTCTGCAGCGGGGGTTCTATCTGACCCTGATGATTATCCCGCTGATCATGGCGGCGGTTGCAGTGCTGCTCATGGTGTTCGGTCATCAGCTGTGGCTGGTGGCACCGTTACTGGGCATCTGGGGGCTGGTGGCCACTGCCGCACCCACCGGATGGTGGGCCTGGATCGCCAGAACTTTCCCGGATAATGCGGAGGCGGGTGGCGGATTAATGGTTGCCATCGTCCAGCTGTCGATTGCGCTGGGATCGACGCTGGGCGGCCTGGCCTTTGACCATGCAGGCTGGCAGACCACGTTTGCTATCAGCGCCACGTTACTCGTTGTTGCTGCCTTCCTTGTGAGGCTCACCGCCCGCAGGGAAGGCGCAGCCTGAAAACAGGCTCGTTGTTTAACAGGGCAATTCAATGCCCACCCTTCGTCAATCCCGATAAGGATCACTTCATGAGAGCATTAACCCTGATGTTTGGACTGTTGATCAGTTCATTTGCAGCCAGCGCGGCCGATATGTCGCGCGGAGCCGATAATTTTTATCAAAGCGATAACGTCACCCGCGAAAAAGTGACGTTTAAAAACCAGTATCAGATGGGGGTCACCGGCACCCTGTTCAGACCCAAAGAGGCGAGTAAGACGGCGCGTCTTCCGGCGATTGTCGTGGGTCATCCGATGGGCGCAGTCAAAGAGCAAAGCGCCAGTCTTTATGCGCAAAAAATGGCTGAGCAGGGCTTTGTTACCCTGGCAATCGATCTCTCATTCTGGGGCGAAAGCGAAGGCCAGCCGCGCAACGCAGTTTCTCCGGATATCTATGCCGAAGACTTCAGCGCCGCAGTGGATTACCTGGGGACCCGCGAATTTGTCGACCGCAATCGGATTGGTGTGCTGGGCATCTGTGGCAGTGGCAGTTTCGTCATCAGTGCCGCAAAGATTGATTCCCGAATGAAGGCCATTGCGACCGTCAGTATGTATGACATGGGATCGGCCAACCGTAATGCGCTGAATAAAAGCCAGACGCTGGCGCAGCGCAGGCAGATCATTGAAGCAGCGGCACAGCAACGTTATGCAGAATTCACCGGCGGTAAAACCGCCTACACCGGCGGTACGCCACATAAAATTGATGCTGATTCACCGCCAGTGGCTAAGGAGTTTTACGATTTTTACCGGACACCTCGCAGTGAGTTCACCCCGAAAAGCTCATCAGCTGCACTCACCACGCATCCGACGCTCACCAGCAACGTGAAGTTCATGAACTTCTATCCGTTCAATGATATTGAGACCATTTCTCCGCGCCCGATGCTCTTCATCACCGGTGATAAAGCGCACTCACGCGAGTTCAGTGAAGATGCCTTCCAGCGCGCGGCTCAGCCCAAAGAACTGTATATCGTGCCTGATGCAGGTCATGTCGACCTTTATGATCGCACTGATCTGATCCCGTTCGCGAAACTGACGGCCTTCTTTAAACAGAATCTCTAATCTTCTGCTGATTATCGATTCCAGCCCGCCCGCGGGAAACTGCAGGCGGGCTGTCTGCGTTATTGGCCTTTGCGATGGCGTGTCAGATAGTGCTTCACCAGCACAAAGAACAGCGGAACAAAGAACAATGCCAGGACCGTGCCTGCCAGCGTGCCGCCGATGATGCCGGTACCAATAGCGATGCGGCTGTTCGCGCCGGCCCCGGTCGCCACCGCCAGTGGGATGACACCCGCAATAAAGGCCAGTGACGTCATCATGATCGGCCGCAAACGGGTTCGCGCCGCCTGCAACGCAGCCGCACTCAGTGAACTGCCCTGACGTACTGCATCTTCGGCGAATTCGATAATCAGTATTGCGTTCTTGGAGGTCAGCCCGACCGTGGTCAGCAACGCCACCTGGAAGTAGATATCATTACTCAATCCGCGTAACGCCACCGCCAGCACGGTACCCAGGACGCCGAGCGGCACCGCCAGCAGCACGGAAAACGGCACTGACCAGCTCTCATACAGCGCAGCCAGACAGAGAAAAACGACCAGAATCGAGATCGCATAGAGCGTAGTGGACTGTCCGCCTGCCTGCTTCTCCTGCAGTGAAAGTCCGCTCCACGCGCCTGTTGTCCCTGCCGGGAGTTCATTGGCCAGCCGCTCAATGGTGTTCATGGCATCGCCAGAACTGAATCCTTCGGCGTTCTGTCCCTGAATTTCGTAGGAGGCTGAGCCGTTGTAACGATTCAGGCTTTCCGGCCCCATGGTCCAGCGGGTTGAGGCAAACGCCGAGAACGGCGTCATGGTGCCCTCACTGTTACGGATATACCACTTATCCAGATCCGACGGTGCTGAGCGATACTGACCGTCACCCTGCACATAAACCCGCTTCACACGACCCCGATCGATAAAGTCATTGATGTAGGCGCCGCCCCAGGCGCTGGTCAGCGTATCGGTCACGTCATCCAGTTGCAGTCCCAGCGCCACCGCTTTGCTGGTATCAATGTCAACCTGCAACTGCGGGGTCTGCGGCAGGATATTCGCCCGCACGCCGATCAGCTCCGGGCTTTGTACTGCGCGCTGTAACAGTTGATCGCGCAGGTTACCCAGTTGCTCACGCGTGGTGCCGCCGCTGGCCAGCAGCTCATAGGTGAAGCCATTGTTCTGTCCCAGACCTGGCACCGATGGCGGTGTCAGTGCAAAGATCTGCGCATCCCGAATCGACGCAAGCGCATAGGTGGCGCGCCCGGCAATCGCCTCGGCAGAGTTTTCACTGCCTGGACGTTGATCCCAGTTTTTAAGTTTGATAAACGCCATACCGGCATTCTGCGCAGCACCACTGAAGTTAAAGCCATTGATGGTGAAGACCACATCAATATTCTGTTTCTCTTCAGTCAGGAACCAGTCAACAATCTGCTGATTGACGGCCTCTGTGCGGCTGGCCGTAGCGCCCGCAGGTAATGTTGCCTGAAGCATAATGCTGCCCTGATCTTCGGTCGGCAGGAAGCTGCCCGGCAGACGGGTGAACATGATAAACAACACCACACCCATTGCCGCATAAAGCGACACCATGATCAGCGGGCGACGCAAGGTGCTCACGACTTTGTGACGATACTGGCGCTCGGTGGCGGCATAAAAGCGGTTAAAACCGCCAAAGAAGCCTTTGCGATGCGGTGTTGTCGGCCGCAGCAGCATGCCACACAGCGCGGGTGTCAGAGTGAGCGCCACCACCACGGAAAAGGTCATAGCGGCAATGATTGTGATGGAGAACTGCCGGTAAATCACGCCGGTCGATCCGGCAAAAAACGCCATCGGCAGAAAGACTGCCGAGAGTACCAGCGCAATAGCCACCAGCGCACCGGAGATCTCTTTCATCGACTTTTCGGTTGCCTCACGCGCTGGCAAACCTTCGTCATGCATGATGCGTTCAACGTTCTCAACGACCACAATCGCATCATCCACCAGCAGCCCGATAGCCAGCACCATGGCAAACAAGGTCAGGGTGTTGATGGTATAGCCGCACAGCGCCAGTACACCAAAGGTGCCGAGCAGCACGACCGGCACCGCCAGCGCCGGGATGAGCGTCGCGCGGATATTCTGCAGGAACAGGTACATCACCACCACCACCAGCGCGATCGCTTCGATCAGGGTGATCACCACATCCTCAACCGAGATTTTGATGAAGTCGGTGCTGTCGAGCGCATACGCCACTTCGTAGCCCTGCGGCATCGAGTGGCGATACTCTTCAACTTTGTTTTTCACCAGCGTCGCGGTGGCCAGCGCGTTCGCGCCCGGTGCCAGCATCACCCCAACACCGGCTGCAGGATGCCCGTTAAGCCGCGTGGTCATGTCATAGGATTCGCCCCCCAGCTCCACTCGCGCAACATCTCCCACCCGCACGATGGCGCCGCTTTTGTCACTTTTGACAATGATGTTGCGGAACTGCTCTGGCGTCTGCAGTCGCGACTGCGCTCTGACGGTGGCAGTAAGTTGCTGATTATCGGGCGATGGAAGGCCACCGATTTTACCCGCTGAGACCTGAATGTTTTGCGAGCGTATTGCCGCCGACACGTCAGAGGGCTGCAAGGCAAAAGCGTTTAGTTTGAAGGGATCGAGCCAGATACGCATTGCGTACTGACCGCCAAACACCTGGATGTCACCGACACCTTCGGTCCTCGCCAGCGGCTCCTGCATATTACTCACCAGCCAGTCACCGATATCCGTGCTGTTGCTTTTGCCCGTGGTGTCATATAGCCCCATCACCAGCAGAAAGTTCGACTGGGATTTGGTCACGGTGACGCCAAGCTGCTGCACTTCACTGGGCAGACGGGAGAGCGCCTGTTGCACCTTGTTCTGTACCTGCACCTGAGCGGTGTCTGGATCAGTGCCCTGGCTGAAAGTGACAGTCACTGACACGTTCCCCTGCGAGCTGCTGCTGGAGGTAAAATAGAGCAGGTTATCCAGCCCGGTCAGCTGCTGCTCGATCACCTGCGTGACGCTATTCTCCAGCGTTTCCGCTGACGCACCGGTATAAGTTGCGCTGATATTCACTGAGGGCGGCGCAACATCGGGATATTGTTCCACCGGTAACAGGGTGATGGAGAGCGCGCCAAGCAGCATTATTAAAATGGCAACAACCCATGCAAAGACGGGACGATAAATAAAAAAACGAGAAAACATCAGCGGGATCTCTTCCTTTGGGCGGGTGCAAGACCTGCATTCCTGCGGGCCAACAAACTGCGTTGATTATAGGTTGTACCGTTCGGATAAACATCCTGACATTGCCTTTTCTTACACCAGGCTGAATGCAGCAATATTCTGCCCCTTAGCTGCTGACAAGCCAGGTTAGCGCTGGCTGAGATGAAAGCAAGACGCATGCAAAGGGATGATTATCAGACTGTCGGCAGAGGTTAAGCGCGTAAAGATTAAAAAACCTGCCCCGTTAGCCGGATGGCATAGTCATACCGGATGATGTAACTCCCTTTCAGGCGGAACACGATGATTTCTCCTTCGGTTCCATTGTGGGATATATTGGCTGCACTATCGTGACATTTTCTCTGCATAACAGGTATTCCCGGCAATGGCTCTGATCCCTAAAAACTACACGCGGCTGGAAAGCGGCTACCGTGAGAAAGCACTTAAAATTTATCCATGGGTGTGTGGACGCTGCTCACGCGAATTTGTTTATTCAAACCTGCGCGAACTGACGGTTCATCATATCGATCACGACCACACCAATAATCCGGAAGATGGCAGTAACTGGGAGTTGTTGTGTCTCTTTTGTCATGACCACGAGCACTCAAAGTACACTGAGGCTGACCAGTATGGCACCCGCGTGGTGGCAGGGGAGGATGCACAAAAAGATGTTGGTGAAGCCACTTACAACCCGTTTGCTGACCTGAAGTCGATGCTGAACAAGAAGAAGTAATCCCTGAACGTTGGGCCTGTCAGGATATTCAACCCACCCTGACAGGCTTAGCCCCGTCCCGAAACCGATGCATAAAAATCTCCCTGTAGCTGGCAGGCCCGCTTCGCACGATCCAGATCCAGGCAGAGATCGACATCATCCGGAAATCCGCGCTGTTGAAGTTCAAGGGCTGAAGAGCATTCGCGAAGAGACACCAGATTAAGCTGTTGCCAGGCGGCAACCGCACCTTTTGCTTCCGGAGAACAGCGATCACGCCCGATTGCTGCAATAATCCCACCGGCGGCAGTATAGTCTTCGATAGCCGGGCGAAGCGTGCCATCGGGCCATCTTTCTCCACAGGGAATGACCAGAATGCGTTCAAAGTCCCTGCAGGCTATTGCAGTCTGCGTAAGGTTCCTGAAGCAACCGCTGAATACGGTTACGCCCGCATCCCTGTCACGGGCAAGGAATGAGATCGCTGAACCATTGGGAGACGGCAGCACCAGCTTCTCGCCCTCTGTTATTTTCTGAATCGATGCAGGTGAGAGACTAAAACCGGCTGCGTCAGATATTCTCCCGAAGCTGGCGGCCTGTGCCCCGATGCTGTTTGCATATTCAAGGGCAGAGGCATCTTTCCACGGATAAGGATAAACCTGCGCACCCTTGTCGACCGCCAGGCTGACACAGATGGAGAAGGACATCACATCGACGATCACGATGCACTGCACGTCCCTGGCCGCGTAACTGATGGCCGGCGGTCCCCACTCAAGGCGAATGTCAAACCTCTCCTGATTACACCATTGCATATCGCATCCTCTCTTGCAGGTTGTTGGGATGATAGTCATTCATACACATACCATTGACTGGTCATGATTAAATAAGGTTTCAGCACATTCAGCTATCCGGATCAGTGATCGCTGCAACTGAACAAATTGAGAATCAACGACCTGGCCATGTATAGTGAGCCAGAGCGTAGAACCTTTTAATGATAATTGCGGAGCAGGTTAATGATTTCAAAAGAGAATGCAGAACACTATGTCTGGGGTGACGGGTGCGATGGCTGGTACCTGATGAACCGCAAGGATATGCTGGTCATTCATGAAAAAATGCCGCCCGGCACCAGTGAGAAAAAACACTATCATGCTGTATCCAGGCAGTTTTTCTTTGTTCTTCTGGGCGTACTGACTATGGAGCTGGACGGACACCTGCATGAGATCAGTGCGCAACAGGGAATCGAAATTCCGCCACTCGCCAGGCACCAGGCCAGAAACAACGGCGATGTGCCGGTAGAATTTATTGTGATTTCTCATCCGACAACACGGGGGGATCGGACGGACCTTCCTTAATCTGCAAACAGCGCTATCACAATACACTTTGTGGAACAGCACAAGTCCATGAACTGATCAGCCATTATCAATGCGTGAAAGTATCTCTGCAGCCATTTTCGCCAGTTCAGTGATCTTTTTGCTACTGACTTTTGCGGGTCTCATTCGTTCTGGTAAAGGCATTTTATGATCCTTGTAATACGCGTTATCCCGTCCCTCAAAAGAAGGTTTTATGCAGACTGAGGGTTTATCAGCGTAAAAAGTAAAATGAACCGTATTATCTTATCGGCTTTAGCGCACAGGCGTAAATATCACCTGAAATAACGTTATCAGTACGAAATCAATTACGTAAAATGTCGCCTCCTCCGATCACCAACCCATTATTATTTCCATTAAAACAATACATTAACCCTGTCATTCTGCCGACGAAGATAAAGAGGCCTCTATTTTTTTATCCATTGCTCAGAATCCAGGCAGAGTCGCCTCGTTTATAGGTCTGTTTCCAGTTACCGCCCATCCTTTATTTGATCGCTTAACTTCACAACGCCCCCTCACCGAAACATTTTGAGAGAGAATTTCACTGAATAATAGCCAGAATTCACGCTGCGATGACTTTTTCTGTACCAGGCTTATCGGATAACAATAGAGACACTGTGGAGCATTATGAAAGAGCAAAATCGCACAAATGGCATTGCCCCTTATGGTGGTGCTGCTGGTGGCTGGGGCGCACTAAAGGCAGTTGCGGATGCGATCCGCGGCCAGATGTCTGTGAAGCAGGATGTGATTGCCCTGTTTAAAGTCAACCAGCCACAGGGCTTTGACTGTCCGGGTTGTGCCTGGCCTGACCCGCAACATGCCTCATCCTTTGAGTTCTGCGAAAACGGCGCAAAAGCCGTCTCGTGGGAAGCCACCAGCAAGCGCACCACGCCGGAATTTTTTGCTGCCCATACCGTGACTGAACTGTGGGATCGCAGCGCACTGCATCTGGAGGGCGAAGGTCGCCTGACCCATCCGATGAAGTACGATGCCGCTACTGATACCTATCAGCCCATCGAATGGGAGACGGCATTCCGGGAAATTGGGGAGCATCTGCGCAGCTACGACGATCCGGATAGCGTGGAGTTTTATACTTCGGGTCGCGCCTCAAATGAAGCGGCGTTCCTGTGGCAGCTCTTCGCCCGCGAATATGGCACCAATAACTTTCCTGACTGCTCAAACATGTGCCACGAACCGACCAGCGTCGGGCTGCCGGAGTCGATTGGCGTCGGCAAAGGCACGGTAGAGCTGGAAGATTTTGATCACTGTGACCTCGTGCTCTGCATCGGCCATAATCCCGGCACTAACCATCCGCGTATGCTGGGCACGCTGCGTGAAGTTTCTAAACGCGGTGCGACTATCGTGGCGATCAACCCGCTGCGTGAACGCGGACTGGAGCGTTTTACTTCACCGCAGAGCCCGATTGAGATGTTATCAATGAGCTCCACTGAGCTGGCATCGACTTACTACAAAGTGCGGGTGGGCGGCGACGCGGCGATGCTGAAAGGGGTGATGAAGATCCTGCTCACTATGCACGAGGAGGCGCTGAGCAAAGGCGAACCCGGCGTCATTGATGAAGCCTTTATCACTGAGCACACCGAAGGGTTTGACGCCCTGAAAGCCGACCTGGAGAGTACCGACTGGGCGCATATTCTGAAAGTCTCTGGCATGGCGCGCGAAGAGATCCAGCATATCGCCCGGCTCTACGCCAGTGCTGAACGCACCATCATCTGTTACGGCATGGGGATTACTCAGCACCAGTATGGCACCCAGAACGTGCAGCAAATTGCCAACCTGCTGCTGATGCGCGGCAACATCGGTAAGCCAGGCGCGGGTATCTGTCCGTTACGCGGTCACTCCAATGTGCAGGGCGATCGCACGGTGGGCATCACGGAGATCCCACCGCAGTCGCTGCTGGATGGCATAGAGAAGGTGTTTGGATTCCAGCCGCCGCAGAAGCATGGTCATGGCGCGGTTGAGGCGATTAAGGCGATGCGCGACGGCAAAGCCAAAGCGCTGCTCTGTCTGGGCGGCAATCTGGCAGAAGCGATCTCTGATCCACAGGTGACGTTCCCGGCGATGCGCAAACTGGATCTGGTGGTGCATATGGCCACCAAACTCAACCGCTCACACCTGTTACTCGGTAAGCACAACTATCTGCTACCCGTGCTGGGCCGTACTGAGAGCGATGTTCAGGCTACCGGCGTTCAAAGTGTGACTGTTGAAGATTCAATGTCGATGGTACATGCCTCACGTGGCTCGCTGGAACCGGCTTCGCCTCATCTTAAATCTGAACCGGCGCTGGTGGCCTCCCTTGCTAAGGCAACGCTGCCAGACAGCGTGGTTGACTGGTCAGCCATGGCTGCCGATTACAGCCGCATCCGTGATGCCATTGAAGCGGTGTTCCCGGCGTTTGAAAACTTCAATGAGCGGATTAAGCATCCGGGTGGATTCCGGCTTCATAATGCCGCATCAGAGCGCGTCTGGCTTACGCCATCTGGCCGTGCGCAGTTTAAGGTGATGCAGGGCATCAATGAAGATCCCCGCTCGCTGAAATGCCATGACCTGGTACTCACCACCCTGCGCAGTCACGACCAGTACAACACCACGCTGTATGGCCTGAACGATCGCTATCGTGGTGTAACGGGCCGGCGTGACGTGCTGTTTATCAATGCTGAAGAGGCAGAAAAACGCCAGTTGCGGGTCGGTGACCGTGTCGATCTGATGGCGCTGGACCCGGAGGGCAATCCCACCTCGCGCCAGATGAAAAACCTGACCATCGTGATTATTGATATGGCCTCAGGTTCAGTCGGCGCATACTATCCCGAGGCGAATGTGATGGTGCCGCTCGACAGCCACGATACCAAAAGTGGCATTCCCGCCTATAAAAGCATTCCCATCGCCATGACGCGCGTCACCGACGAGACGCAGACGACCTCAGGCGTTCTACGCTAATCGGACGTATCAGAATGTGAATGTTGTCAGCGTGGCCGGTGCACCGGTCACGCTTTTTTTGTTTTTGCGCCCTGCAGAGATGTTTTTGCTCATCCTTTCTTCCTGCTTTATCTCCGTTAAAGCACCTGGCGTGAAGTAACCCTGACGGCAGCATCGTATACACTACAATGCTGAAAACGGCTCTATAAACCCTTGTCTCTTTTTTTGCCTGCGCGGATATTCAGCGCCCTACCGGAAAAATGCCATGTTTCACCTGATTTTCAGCTTACCCAGCTGGTATGTTATTGCGCGCGTCATTATTCCATTATCCATGCCTCTGGCCATCAAGATCCTGCTTTCAGCACTGGTGCTGCTGGCCTCACAATATCTGCTGGTAAGCCGCTTTACCTCGGGCGGGATGTTCTCCGCCGAAATGCCTCGCATCGTCATCATCTTATTTAACTGGGCGTACAGCACTGTGCTGCTGCTGGCACTGCTTCAGATGCTGATGGATGCGGTCATGCTGATCGCCCTGTTGCTGCGTCATCCGCTGGAGCTGGTTCCCGGTGTTCGCTATCTGGCCGTCGTGCTGGCAATGGCGATGGCTGCCTTTGGCGTACAGCAGGCAATACGGGTGCCGCCAGTCAAAGAGGTGACGCTGGTACTGCCCAACCTTCCGGCTGAGTTCGATGGCTATCAGCTGCTGCAACTGACCGACCTTCACATCACCCGATTATTTAATGCGGCCTGGACTGCCGCGATGGTTGAACGGGCGATGTCTCTTAAAGCCGATCTGATTGTGGTGACGGGGGATGTGATCGATGGCAGCCTGGAGCATCGACGGCATGACGTTGCACCGCTGCGCAAGCTGGCAGCACCGGACGGCGTATGGGCCATCACCGGCAACCACGAATATTTCTTCCATCAGGCGATCTGGACGGCGCATCTGGCCTCACTGGGCCTACAGCCCCTGCTCAACAGCCATACCGTTATCGAGCGCGGAGCCGCAAAACTGGTGATTGCTGGCCTGCCGGACGCCTCCGCGCCAGGCAGGAACGCGACCGGTCCGGATCTGGCCCGTGCACTGGAACAGGCACCTGAAAGCGCGCCGGTGATTCTGCTGGATCATCAGCCACGAAATGCCCACCAGAACGCGGCGCAGGGGGTAGATGTGCAGCTCTCCGGCCATACGCATGGCGGCCTGATTATCGGGCTGGACCGGCTGTTTGCTAAACCCAATGCCGGGTTTGTCTCCGGGCTTTATCAGGTCGACGGAATGCAGCTCTATGTGAATAACGGCACGGCACTCTGGCCAGGCATGGCGGTCAGGCTGGGCCGTCCCTCGGAACTGACCCGGATTACGCTGCGCCGCCAGCCGTAATCGCGTGACGAAATAGCCTCAGGAAAGTGCGGTTTTCACAGGTGTGCATAAGCTTGAGTGAAACAAAGGAGATCACGATGACGATGTTATGTACCGCCTGTGGGACCGCTTATCCCTCTGCAGCCCCCGATCAGCACTGTAAAATCTGTGAGGATGAACGTCAGTATGTTCCGGCTGCGGGTCAGCGCTGGATCGCGTTTGATGAATTGCGCGCCAGCCACGCTAATAAGTGGACGGCGCATAACGATGCGCTATTAAGCCTTAAAACCGTACCTGAGTTTGCCATCAACCAGCGCGCTTTTCTGCTGCGTACGCCGCACGGCAACGTGCTATGGGACTGCATTGCCAACCTGGATGATGCCACTTATACGCTTATTGCCGCGCTGGGTGGCATTGATGCTATCGCGATTTCACATCCGCACTACTACACCACCATGCAGGAGTGGGCTGAGGCGTTTAACGCCCCTGTTCATCTGCATGCATACGATCGGCAATGGATTGTGAGGGAGAGTCCGCATATCCAGCTCTGGCAGGGTGAGTCGCTGACGCTGATGCCCGGTGTGACGCTGTTACGGCTGGGCGGCCATTTTCCCGGTGGCAGCGTGCTGCACTGGGACGAAGACGAAGGCGTGATTCTGGCGGGTGATATTATTCAGGTGACGCCGGGTGCGCATGGCGTGTCCTTTATGTGGAGCTACCCGAATATGCTTCCGCTGTCATCCGCCACCGTGGGTGACATCATGCATCGGCTCTCCGGTGTGACGTTCGGACAGCTTTATGGCGCGTTTGAAGGTCAGGATATTCATCATCAGGCAAAAGAGAAAGTGATGGGGTCAGGAGAGAAGTATCTGGCCTGTCTGCAGGATCATCAGGCGTAGCGGACGATAAACGCGGAGAAGGGAACAGCCGCCCACAGGTGGCGGCTGTTTTAACTCACTTATGCGGTCTGGAATACCGCGACCATTGTACGCAACTGACCTGCGCGCGAAGCGAGTTCCTCTGCAGAAGAGGCAGACTCTTCGACCAGCACGGCGTTCTGCTGCGTCACCTGATCCATCTGGTTCACCGCAATATTAACCTGCGAAATACCGCTGCTCTGCTCTTCAGATGAAGCAGAGATATCGCGCATCAGCTGAGAGGTCTGTTCAATCGCGCTGACGCTCTGCTTCACTTTGTCGCCTGCGTTCTGGGCCATCGCGATCCCTTCATGCGCATGCGTCACCGACTGCTCGATCAGGCTCTTGATCTCTTTCGCTGCACTGGCTGAACGTTGTGCCAGCGCACGCACTTCCGACGCAACAACGGCAAAGCCTTTGCCCTGTTCACCCGCGCGTGCCGCTTCAACGGCCGCATTCAGTGCCAGGATATTGGTCTGGAAAGCGATGCTGTCGATGACGGAGGTGATCTCTTCAATCTGTCCCGAACTGCCACGGATTTTGTGCATCGTCTGCATCACGGAATCCATCGCTGCGCCGCTTAACAGTGCCGCCTGAGTTGCTGATTCTGCGCGATCAGAGGCAAAGCGGGTGTTATCCGCATTCTGCTGAATGATTGAAGCCAGTTGTTCCATACTGGCCGCTGTTTCAGCGAGTGAAGCGGCCTGCTGTTCGGTGCGTGACGAAAGGTCGCCATTGCCACGTGCAATCTCTTCAGAGGAGTTGGCGATGGTGGCTGCATTGCCTTTGATATCCGAAACAAGCTGGGCAAGACGCTGCTGCATCCGCATTAATGCATTCAAGAGTTCAGCCATTTCATTGCTGCCGGAAACAGTCAGCGCTGCCGTCAGATCGCCAGCCGCGACACGACTGGCAACTTCGACCGCTTCTTTTACCGGACGGGTGACAGAACGGGTGATCATCACAGCGAGCAGAATGGCCAGCAACGCGATGGTGAGCAGGCCTGCCAGCAGCAGGTATTGCGCCTGACGACGTTCCTGAATCTGCGTTTGCATCATTCCTTCCAGACGATGGCTGGTTTGTTCCCCCAGCTCACCGTAACGGTTGATCGCCTGAGTAAAGACACGTACATAGTCAACCGGCGTCACGCTGGCATGACCGCTGACAAAAACACTATCAGCCAAATTCAGCGCACTCAGTGCCTGCTGGTTAGCATCCTGTGCGAGGTTTCCAAAAGTGGTTTTAAGATCCGGCTCAATGGCAAATACTTTATCTATGTTACTGCTGAACTGTCTCAGCGCCGTTCTGCCATAATCAAGCTGGAATGCCATACGGCTGCGATCTGCATCCGATACATTTCCCCCAGCAATCAGCGAAGTGCCGTTAGCACGAATCTGCCCCAGCGTTTCAGTTAGCTGCGGCAGACGACTAAAGATACTGACGATTAGCTGATAGGTGTTCAGATCGGCGTCCAGAGATAGCTGATAGAAATCAAGTACATCCTGATTAGTATCGAGCAGCGTCTGGATCAGCTGAGCGTGTCTCGTCAGGCTGGTATCCAGCGTAAGTCTGCCTGCATTGATATCGTTCTGCAGCTGGCTCCACTCCTGATTAACACGCTCCAGCCGCTTAAGAGGCAGCGCCAGCTCATCATCTTTGCGTAAATCGTCAGCGATTGTTTGAGATAAGCTATTAACTTCACTAACCAACGCCATGCGTGGCGCGTTATCAGGCTTGTTCAGTGAGATAGCGATCGCGCTTTGCGCACGGTGCCGCTGCAAGAGATTCAGTAGCTTGAGTACCTCTCTTTCAACCGGTATACCGGTCAGTTCCACATTCTTTGTGTCAATTAGCTGATTGCCTGTCTGAATAAACAAAAATGTAGGTAAAATAAACAGCACCAGCGCAAAAGATCCCAGTAACAGGAATTTCGCTGGCAGATTAATCCGGTCGAGTAATTTTTTCATTCTTTTCCGCTCTGGTGTATGAGGCGTGCAGGTGAGCCCTGGACAAAATAAGGTTTGTAATTTTATTTTTACTTCTTCTTTTACATAGCCAGACGTGCTTCATGCAGCACGGTGTTGGTATGAAGAGATGAGTTTTGTATGAAATTCAGAAACACATATAACAACAGAAAGGAGTATAGATTGCGTTCCGTTATTTTTCAGTGAATAAAATGACGATATTTACTGCAAGATTAGCCTAACTCAAACTTAAAAATAACCATATATATCATAAAGATAAAAAACAAACCCTTCAGCGGGCACCTTAAGCCGTTAGCGTGTCTTCAGCATTATTGTTTTGAAAATAAAGAAATTAAAGTCGACTCAGAAATCGCCGATAACAAATATCTGCGCTCTATCTGATTAATTATCATTACGCTATTAGCCGAAAATAAAATCCAAGAAAAAAATAAACCTAATTATATAACTCTAAAGAGTAACTTCTTTTTTAGTAATGAAATCGATTTCATTTTATTTAAAAGACGTTGTTGTATTGATTAATACTAAAAAAAAGCCCCCACAGTGTGGAGGCCATTATGGTATTGGTAAACTGTTAAAAACTTTCCCAGTTCGCCTTCGTCATGTCGATGGCCTGGCGCTCGGGCTGCTTTGTCTGCAATACCGGACGACGCAGAGCTGCGGTCTGCTGCGACTTTGCGACACGGTGATTGCTCTCCAGCGTAAAGGTCGCCACCAATCCTGCCAGCGTCTCTGCCTGCTCCTGCAGCGACTTAGAAGCAGATGAGGCCTCCTCCACCAGCGAGGCGTTCTGCTGCGTCACTTCATCCATCTGGCCAATCGCCTGATGAACCTGCTCAATGCCTTTGCTCTGCTCAGAGGTTGCTGCGGCAATCTCATTGACCAGATCAGCTACCTGCTGAATCGCCTGGCGGACATTTTCACTGTTTGCACCAACACCGCTAGCCTGTTCTAAACCGTGCTCAACCTGTGAAACTGATGTGGAAATCAGCTCTTTGATTTCACGGGCAGCAGAAGAGGAGCGCTGCGCCAGATTACGCACTTCTGAGGCGACCACGGCGAAGCCGCGACCATGCTCACCGGCACGCGCGGCTTCAACGGCCGCATTCAGTGCCAGAATATTGGTCTGGAACGCAATGCCTTCAATCAGCCCGGTGATTTCAGAGATTTTGGCAGAGCTGCCGCGGATCTCATCCATCGTGCTGAGCATCTGCTTCACCGCCGACCCATTCTGGATTGACATGTTATTGGCATTATTCACCAGGCTGCTGGCCTGATGCGCACCTTCTGAGTTCTGACGCACCGTTTCACTCAGTGTTGCCATACTGGCAGACGTCTGCTCCAGTGAAGCAGCCTGTTCTTCCGTGCGCGCAGAAAGATCCTCATTGCCAGCGGCGATCTGCGTTGAACCGGTACTGACCGATTGTGCGGCATGACTGACCGACAGAAGCGTGCCAGAAACGCGGGCCAGCAGCTGGTTAAATGCCATTGCCGTTTTACCAATCTCATCCTTACTGCGGACTTCGGCGGTGTGGGTCAGGTCAAGCGTATGACTGACCTGCGTCATGGTATTCACCATGCCAGAGAGGCTCTTTTTGATGCCCAGAATCACCTTAGTGGAGAAAGCGGCCAGTATCAGAATAAGCAGCAAGGACCCGCCAGACATCATCCACAGCGTCCTGTTATAAATACGCTTATTCTCAGTTCTGAGCTGTTCGCCAATATCGATGTTCAGCTGAATCTGACGGGTGAAATCCGCTTCCATCTTACGGGCTGCAGCGCCAATACCGTTCTCGCTCTGTAATAACGGCAGTGTGACCGCATCATTGTGGGCGCGTGAGGCAGCAATAAACGCTGGCAATGCATTACGGACCGCCTCCAGGTTTTTATCGGCCTGCTCCGTCATTCCTTTGTCTTCATCGTTTGAGATGTCGTTCGCCATATAAAAATCATTAAGCGACTTAATCTGCGTCAGCAGATTCTCAATACGCTGTTCCGCCTCGGGGAATTTCGTCGCATCAGTGGTACTGTGATGGCGATAAAGCGCAATACCTAGCTGATTGGTCACGCTGATTGATTTATTGAGATCACGAATGCTGGGTATCGCGTTCATCTGTACATATTCAAAACGCGACTGGAAGCCCGAAATCACTGACAAAGAGATAATCACCAACGCAATCAGTGACATTGCGAGCAGTGAAAAAATCAATACCAGACGTTGTGTAATAGTCATACTTGTCCCCGGACAAAAAAATTAATTTGAATATGCTTTAAAACTGGATCGTTCTTATCGGCGCTTAACTGCAGGGCTTTAATTAATGGCAGGGGATATATTTTTTTATTTTTCCTTGCGAATGAACCAAAGTGTGCCATGCAGAAAAATAATCTGGATTTCACTCCCTTTCATTTTGACACACCTTTTTACACCTCTTCATACTGTTGAAACCGCCGTTATCATCCGGAGTCTGTTTTCTACTGCCCGGTGGTCATAATTACCCACCAGCGCCCATGATTGGGAATCTGATGATTAGCCTGCTAATTCAACAAATTATCTGACGATAAATGTTATTTTGTGGGAATTTTAAAGACGCAAAATTCTGCAGGAGACGCAAAATGACTGGGTGGATAAAGTGGCATAGCCGGAGAGCACAAAAGCCTGAAGCCTGACTGACATCAGCGCCTCTGATAAGTCAATGATGCGCAGCCGGGGGTCGCGAGACATCACTATGAGGTTTTAACCATTCGTGGCAGGACCAGAATAAATCAGCGAAATCACTGGCAGAATGCTGATTCTGGTCTATGCTCACTGGCCCGACCAGAGTTTAGTCGCCTGGATAGCAATAACGCTTAAAATAAAAAAGGTAGTTGTCATGGATTTAGCCACATTTGAAACCAGAACGGGTCTTTGGCCACACATGCAGTTCACAGATGTAGAATATGATGTTTGCAGCGCTGGCGTAGAGATTTACGCCATTGATGTCAGTCGTCAGACCAAGAGTAAACTGTTTATTTGTCGCGTCACCAGCGAACAGCAGGCAGCAGCGCTGACAGCTCAGTTCAAAGAGTGGTTGCCAAAGTTAAAGCTTAAAAAACGCAAGGTTGCTCTGAACCTGGCGCGTATGGCCTGCGACAAGAGTTATCCCGCCAATCCTAAATTCCAGGATCGTTCTGACATGCGACGGAACTCCACCAGGCTCTGATGCCCGCTTCAGCCTCTGCATATCATCGCAGGCAGGCTGAAAATGGTTTCCCGCTCTGCGGCAAGTGTTAATCGCGCGCCGCAGGAACCTGAAACAGCCGCCATTCACCCTCCTCAGTCGAGATATCACTGAAAGTGGTAATATGCATCTCAATCCATGTATTTGCCGCGCGAAGCGTGTGAGGTGAATTGCGCTGTTCCAGTTCAGCGACAAAATCACGGGTGCTTACCGTAAACTGACCAGAATCATCCCGCCTCATCGCCTCTCTGAATGCTCTCCACACCTCATCATCCTGCGACATATCATTTACCTCACAACGGCTATCAGCTTAAAATACACTGTGTGTATAAACAGTATATTTATTCCCTGAAGGGGTCAAGTCTGTGCAGTAAAGCTGGCTCAGATTGCAATGCGACGTCTGAATTCAGGCCATTTTTAGCATAAGCATCTGGCTGAAAAGGACTTTAAGCCTAATCTTAGAAATCGTTTTCATGCCGAATTAACCTATTGATTAAAATAGAGATCTTGTATCGTTAGCTTTTTAATTATTTGATATCTAAATAAAAAAAGGGTTAACCGTAGCGGCACAAAGCCCGGTTTTGCCTTATCTTTAAATGGCTCTGTAATGAAATCCACTTCTTTTACAGAGTGAATTGACTCCTACCCTTGCCCCCTTTTACAGGGGGCACTTTTTCAGATAACGCAGATGTCGACATCAACCTGTCACTGCTCATCGGCAACGTTAACCCGCCGTCTGAAAAAACGGGTGGATTTGTAACCTTATAATTCATTTGCCGGGCTTAAATCACCAGAAGCTCAGAACAGCTGATTGAATATCAAGGCAATTTTCTGCGATATCAGAAAAACTGATTTTTATCCGCCTGAAACCCTGCCATAACGACATGGTAAGGAGAGTAAAAAACGCGTAATAATCAGGCACTACCGGATTGACCGGCGCCTCACCAGGGATGCCGTAACGTTATAATAAAGCGCTATTTATGCTGTTCGCCCCCGCTTTTGTGGGGGCTTTTATTCTCTCCTGATTCTCCGCCCGAGTCCTGTCGCAAAGCGATCCGCTGTGCAGATCGTCAAAATCTGAAGTATTCCCTGAACCTATGGTCAGACTGATGCCTTAAGCAGAAGGATATAACGGCCGCAGTTGTGCTCTTAACCATTAAAATTTCTGTGTTATGGTTAATCTGTCACTTTCTGCCATATGAGTCTGCTTATGCTCTCCACCCTTATTTACCGTAGCCAGCTTTCGGATACTGTTTCGCCAGAGAGATTAAAGGCGTTGGTGGAGCATTCAAGTATTAAAAATGCCGCGGCGAAAGTGACCGGGATCCTGCTTTATGACGGGCAGCACTTTTTTCAGGTGCTGGAGGGTACCGTTGACAACGTTAACGCGGTATTTGAGCGTATCTGCCGGGATGATCGGCACTATAACCTGATTGAGCTGATGCGGGATTACGCGCCCGCCCGTCGCTTCGGCCATGCCGGAATGGCGCTGTTTGATTTGCGTGACTATGAGAAGCACACCGTAGTGGATGCGCTGCTGAAGCGGGTTACCCTGAATGATGAGCGCATCAAACATGACCGGGTCGTGAAGTTCCTGCGTTCGTTTGTCGAGGGACGGGATAAAGAGACGTTTATCGGGATCGATCCCGCCAGCAGCTGGGCGCTGACCTCACCTGTTACCACGAATATTCAGTCCTCCTGGCAACCAGCAGCGGATCAGCGCTGTCAATTTGCGCTCCAGCCTATCGTGGATACCGCAAATCGGCAGATTGTTTCCTGCGAAGCGCTGATACGCGGTCTGCACGGCGCCTCGCCCGCAGACTACTTTTCACAGTTGCAGGAAAGCGAGCGCTACCAGGCCGATCTGCACTCTAAAACCTACGCTTTTCAGCTTGCCAGACATTTGGGATTGCGGGAGCAGACGCTCTCCGTCAACCTGCTGCCCATGTCGCTGGTGGTCATCGACGATGCGGTCGATCTTCTTATCCAGCAAATCAGACAACAGGGATTACAGCCCGAGCAGGTCGTGGTTGAGGTAACCGAAGATGAGATCATCTCGCGCTTCGACAAATTCCAGTTCGCGGTTCAGCAGCTAAAAGCCGCCGGAATCAGCCTGGCACTTGACGATTTTGGCGCTGGTTTCGCGGGTCTGTCGCTGTTAGCTGATTTCCAGCCTGACAAAGTTAAAATTGACCGAAAGCTGATCACCGATATTCACCGCAGCGGCCCGCGTCAGGCGATTGTTCTTGCTATCCTTAAATGCTGTCAGGCGCTGGAGATTACTGTCATCGCGGAAGGGGTTGAAAAAATAGAAGAGTGGCTGTGGCTGGAAGGTGCGGGAGTCCGCTATTACCAGGGCTTTCTGTTCGCCCGCCCTGCCCTGAACGCACAGCCTGCCGTGAGCTGGCCGGCACGCCGCCTGGAATAAATACAACTGAATTAAGCCCGCTTTTCCTCTCCTTTTGCCTGGAGTTTGACCCCGCTCACACCGCTTCGCTGCAAAAAGCAAAAGCTGTGCCATGCTTGATCTATCTGACAGCCAACAGGCAAAACAGATACTCATCAGGTCCCTGAATAACAACCGGAATTGGGAGAATCACCATGAACGAAGATCGCATTAGCGGTAACTGGAAGCAGTTCAAAGGTAAGGTTAAGGAAAAATGGGGTGATCTTACGGATGATGATATGACAATGGTAGAAGGTAAGCGCGATCAGCTGGTCGGGAAAATTCAGGAACGCTACGGTTACGAGAAAGACCGTGCCGAAAAAGAAGTGAAAGAGTGGGAAGATTCCAACAAGTACCACTGGTAACACGTTCTTCATGGCCGGGCGTTTCTGCGCCCGGTAACTGCCCTGCCGTTTCTCTCCCTTTGTTATCCTCTGTCATGCTGAAATCTCACTCTGGCGAGTTGAGTGATGAAAAAGGCGGAAACAGCCTCTGCCATTCCCGCCCTGTTCACATTACTGATGTTCAAGAGTACGCGGCCCGCCGATCGCAATCGGAATACGTCGCGGTTTCTCGCTCTCTGGTATTTCCTGGATCATATCGATGTTAAGTAAACCCTCGGACAGCGTCGCGCCGGTAACCTTCATGTGTTCCGGAATAGAAAAGCTCAGCTGGAAATTGTGTCGGGAAATGCCACGATGGATCCAGCTGCTGTTCTTTTCCCGTTCCTCGCCAGACGTCTCCTGGGCGGCTGTTTCTCTGTGTCCCGCGACAGAAAGCTGTCCGCCACGTAACTCAATCTCCAGCTCATCCTCTTTCCAGCCGGGTACGCTGACGGTCAGCGTATAGCGGTTGTCTCCGACGCGCTGCAGATCGTAAGCAGGCGCGCTGGTTACCGGGTTGTCGCCAGTCAGCTGACTGAACAATTTATCAATGCGGTTAAAGCGGTCTGAAAACACAGAATCAGCCAGCGAAGGGAAAACGGAAAATTGTTTTACTGACATAGTGATAATCTCCTGAACAGGTTCATCCAAAAGTTCATCTGACCGGTATCCGATTACCGATCATCTTCATAAATAGGGAGCAGATCTCATCTTTCAAGTCGGGAAATAAAATTTTTTTAGCGTTATCTGACAGCCGCTTACCCGTTAAATTAATCTCATGGCATTAACGCAGCCGCTATTTTTTGCTCTGGGGTGTAAGAATGAAATGAGGATGACGGCCAGCCAGTAATAACAGCAACTCATATTCACCCTGACTTAGCAATGTAGGATTACCTGCGGCTTCTTTGGTTTGCCAGACTCTCAGGCTTAGGTCAAAACGCTCAGCAGCGCTCTGCTGTGACAGCCCGGCGGCAAGGCGAAGTTCACGCACGTTACTCTGGACAATCACAGGCGACTGGGGGGGACGATTAACCAAACAAAGACTCCTTCAACATGATGAAAATGCAAAAGCACAGCGCTTCGCGATCAATAAAAGCGAAGCGACCAGAAAGTAATAAGGATGACAAGACCACAGAATAATTGACTATTTTGCATAATTGTCAAATTTCAGACTGAACATTTATGCCTGGTTTTTTATAAGCGAAGCGGTATATTTCGTCCTGATGGCGACTTTTCTATTTCCTTAGAGTGCCTTATTCGCCGCGCCAGGAATTATCCTGATATTTGCCTTAAGGATGATTCAGGGATTAATCCGCTACCTCACTGCTCCTTTCTTCATCAGGATAGATGTTTAGTCTGAGGTTGTTCTTCAGGCTGCATCATTGAAACCAGAGGAGGATAATAAATGAAAAATCCTATCCAGCGTCGTTCGCCAGACGATCTGTCGCAGGTGGAAATTCGTGAACAGTGGCAAATTACCTACTGGACCCAGGAACTGAGGACGACCCAGGAAAGGCTGACGCGCGCCATCCGCGAGCGAGGCCCGACAACTGAACAGGTCCGGGACTGGCTTGAGCAAAACCCGCCGCCACGTCGCCCGACTCAGGCATCAAACGGCATTAAAGGTTAACCTGATTGCTGGCTGAAGCGCTGGATAACCGCCAGCGTCGCGGTGGATGGGCCTGCATCAGTCAAAAGTATGCTGACAGGTCATATCTGCCGTTCTGCGCCACTTCCCTGCTTTTGCTTTGCATTTTAATAGTTTACCTGCCGCCTGAGTTTGCAGTAACAATCTAATCTCAAAGAGCCGCCTCTTTTCCCAGTAAAACTGACTTAGAAATAATATTAACTATCCTGAATGTTTATTCATCTCCTGACGGAGAGTCATCATTAACCGCCTTCTGAAAAATCTGCTCATGCCTATATAAAATGAATAAATGTAAATAAACCTCACCTCTTCGATTAAATTTTCGAATCGTAAACACGCCTTTAATGCGTTAAAGAAAATATTAAGAGACACCCGCCGCATAGTCACTTATCATCAGCATGAAAATAAAAATCACACTATATTTCCTGCCGCCCGAATCACATTTCGCTCCGGACAGTTTTCTTTTTTCGCTCCGTAATCAAACGGTGCGGGGGTTCTACACACATGCTTAACAATCTCAACGGCGACAACGAACGCCGAAGCCGCGCTTTACAGGCGCTGCGTGACCCGGATGAAAGCCGCGATGAAGTTCTGCGAAAGTTTGTCCGCTTAGCCAGTCAGGCTCTGGGTATTCCCGGCAGCTTTATCTCAGTGCTGGATGATGAGTTTCAGACCGTACGCGCGTCACACAATTTTGATCTGCAACGCTCAACCCGCGCAGATTCACTTTGTCGCCACGTAGTTGACAGTGACAGCGCTGTAATCGTCCCTGATACGTATCATGATGCGCGTTTTGTCACGCATCCTTTGATCACCGGCTCTCCCTTTATTCGATTTTATGCCGGTGTGCCACTTAAAACCCGCGACGGTATTATTCTGGGCACGCTCTGTGTGACCGACACCCAGCCACAGGCATTTGCCAGTGATCAGGTGACGACACTCACGCTGCTCTCCACGCTGGTGATGTCCTTCCTGGAAGCCTGGCATGCGGCAGGATTCACCGATCCGGTGACCGGGCTGCCTAACCGTCAGCGCCTGATACGGGATTTACAGTATCTGGCCGTGGCCGGCGATACCACGCCACGCCGTCTCGTTCTGATTGACTGCATCGATATGTCACGTGCTTACGAGCTGGCACGCACTATGGGAATGACGCCGGTCGAGAGTCTGCTGAAAGATATGGCCACGCTGCTGCCGCTGCGCCTGCGTCCGGCGGTTGGGGAGATGATCTATACGGTGGCCACGGGCCGGTTTGCCATCCTGACCCGGGCGGATAGCCGACTCAGTGCAGCCTGGGTAGCCGGTCGTCTGGAAGGGATTAGTGCAGACATGGACGATGGTCTTTCGGTCGCACTGACGCCCCATACCGGTGAAGCTGGCTTTGTTGCGGGCAGCATGCCAGCGTCTGAAATATTACGTCGTGCAGTCAGTGCACTGAATGATGCGGTCGGGCGCGGGCTGCCCTCTCAGCGTTTTGACGCCGAGGCAGAAACCCAGCGTTCTGAAGATTTCATGCTGATGACCGATCTGAAAAAGGCGTTACAGGAAAACAGTGGGCTCTATATGGTGTATCAGCCAAAAATTTGTCTGCACAGTGGTAAGCCGGTGGGTCTGGAAGCGCTTATCCGCTGGCAACATCCCAGCCGGGGCGAGCTCTCTCCTGGCGCGTTTATCCCCCTCGCTGAACAGACCGATCTGCTCTCTGTGCTGACCGCCTGGATTATCGATCAGGCCGTGGAACGCCTCAGCCGTCTGCGTAATAACTGCATCCAGTTGCCACTAACGATAAACGTCAGCGTACGCGATTTTGCGCGTGAAGGCTTTGCTTCTGCACTGGAAAGTAAGATGGCCAGGTCTAAGCTGCCTACCTCTTTGCTGGGAATCGAATGCCTGGAAACAGAACGTATCCTTGAAAGCCCGACCGCCCTGCGCGGACTGGAAATGCTCAGAGAGAGAGGATTCACCATTTCACTCGATGATTTTGGCACTGGCTACAGCAATATCAGTTATCTGCGTCGTATGCCGCTGGATGTGATTAAGCTGGATCGTACCCTGATCAGTGAGCTTTCCTCAGATACTGCTTCACGCATCATTGCCCGCAGCATTATCGCTATGCTCAAAGAGCTGGACTATACCGTCGTGGCAGAAGGCGTCGAGAGTCCGGATGCCGTGACCTCTCTGACAGAGTATGGCTGCGATCAGGCTCAGGGCTATTTCTATTCTAAGCCGCTTAGAGAGGAAGCACTGGATCACTGGCTTCACTGGAAACTGCGTGGCGAGTGTCATTAAAGCGGCGTGAACGCGATCTGATATCAGATCGCGCTCTCATCTCTTAGATCAAGACAGGCACTCTCATTTTATTAGTTCAAAATATTTGACTTATTTCAGCAAAACTTAGCTATTTCAGTTCGGCATGATCGCGCCTATGATTCATTCCATCGAGGCAGCACGCCTCTCTCTGAATAAAAAAGCTGAGAAATTGACTATGAAATCCATCAAAACTTTCGTTGCTCTTACTGCACTAATGGTTTCTTTCGGTAGTTTTGCCGGGAGCATCACAGCTACCGCTTCGACACTGGATGCTGCTGAAGCGAAAGTTGCGGCGCAAGCCAAAGATGCTGGCGCATCCTATAAAATCATCGGTGCACGTGTTGATAATCGTGCTTATATCTCTGCTGAGCTGATTAAATAACGTTTATCGTTTTACTGTGATGAGGCTGCCATAACGGCGGCCTTTTTTATTGTGCAGCAGGCATAATTTCATCAGCCGGGATTATTTTCTAGCCTGCAAACTGTTTCGCAGATTAGCCGCTTCGCTTACTGCCACCTGCGCTGGTGCAGTCTGTGCGGCAGTGAATAAGGAGAGATGAAACATTTTTTAAACAATGTTAGCGTGTCCACAACAATCATATAAAGCGGAGCTGCACATGCTGACCACCATAATATATCGCAGCCATATTTCAGATGACTTTTCCATCAAAACCGTGCCCGGAATGGTCGACAATGCCAGCAAAATTAATGCAGCTAACGACGTGACAGGGATCCTGTTATTTAACGGTACCCATTTCTTTCAGCTGCTTGAAGGACCAGAAGCGGGCATTCAGGCGGTCTATCAGCGAATCTGTGCGGATCGGCGACACCATAATGTGGTGGAATTGATGCGCGACTACGCCCCCTACCGCCGCTTTGGTAATGCGGGTATGGAACTCTTCGACCTGCGTGAACACGATCGCTCATCGCTGCTTCAGGCGGTGCTGGATAAAGGAACGTCGAAATACCGCCTGACCTATGATGATCGGGCACTGCAATTCCTGCGCACGTTTGTGGAGTCCCGCGAGAAAGAGAATTACTACGAAGTTCTTCCGCCGGGTTACTGGGAGTTTATTTCTGAACACAATGATGTGCCGAACTCCCGCCCTGAAACGGAAGGCGTCAGCTTCCGCCCGGTTGTGGATCCCCTCGCGCGTCAGGTTACTGCGATTGAAGCGACCACTCTGCGGCCCGCGCCAGCCGACGAATCCCTGGGCGATCAGCTTTATGTTAACGATCTGGAAACCGTGAAAAAGACGTTTGCCCATGCTGGCCTGGTCTGCCCGGATGGTATGACCCTCTACGTTAGCCTGCTGCCGATGGTGCTGGTGGTAGTGCCCGATGCCGTCGATCAGATTGTGTCTGCCATTCTGCAGGCGGGGCTGGTTCCCGAACAGGTCGTTATTGGCGTAAGTGAAACAGCGGTAATCTCGCAGCTGGACGCTTTCTCGGAAGCGGTACGCATGCTGAAAGCGGTCGGAATCAGCCTGTCGATTGACAATTTCGGTGACGGTTCAGCAGGATTGTCATTGCTGACGTATATTCAGCCCGACCGCATTCGCATCGATGCCGGTATCACACGCGATGTGCATCGCAGCGGGCCAAAGCAGGCGGTGGTGCAGGCGATTATCAAATGCTGTTCAGCGCTGGAAATCACTGTCATTGCGGCAGGGATCGTACAGGCCGAAGAGTGGATGTGGCTGGAGGCCGCCGGTGTGATCAATTTCCAGGGCACGCTCTTTGCCGCAGCAGGTCGCTACGAAGCACAATCGGTCGCCTGGCCGGAATACCGGGAGGCAATGTAACGAACGGTAATTAAGCGGCATGCCGATGAGCTGCCGCTTTCGGGCTTGCCTGTTCAGCGATACAGAGCGGCAGCCGAACCATCCCACAATATATGCCCTCCCCCGCCATGTTCATCTCAACCTGTTCTGCTCATCAAACGCCGGTAACGCTGCGTGGCAGCTATTTTCTTCTGGCTCCGGACAACTCTGCCAGTATTTTCTGGTAACCACTATAGCGAGTAAATTTACCTGGTTAACTACTGTGAAGAGCCGTTACGCGGTCACCGTTCATCCCTGAATTATCAAAATGGAATAGCTATCCACTGTAGCGAGTGAAATGGGCTTTACATGCTGCCTATAACCACTATAGCGAGTAGCCGAAGCAGGTAACAAAGAGCGGCACTCTTCATAAACCTGATTCATAGGGTAATTGGGCTGCTTACTCTTACACCAACCACTATAGCGAGTAAGCTTAGCGTGAAAGCAGGCTCACCCTAAAATTGCCGCCTTTTATGCGGGAGCTGCGGGGTTAAGAGGTTCTGTGACGCGCTTTTCCAGGGTTGAATCAGTATCTCTGCCAGTAGCGGCGTCGCTGATAATCAACCACTGTAGCCAGTATTTATTTACTTGTGGTCTAAAATGATAATCTTAGAGGATTTGCCGTTTTTTCGGCCTTAATATGATAGTGAGTACTTACATTACAAAGACCGACGCAGGCACCATCACAGGATAAAAACGATAACAACCACTATAGCGAGCAGATTTCTCTTTTCTGTTCCCATTTGATAACCACTGTAGCGAGAACATTTCCTTTTTTGGTATGACGATTTGACTGTTTACTGACCGCATTAGTCATAAAACGGTCAGAAAACCACTGTAGCGAGTGAGATGCCCGACGGGATACCACGAAACGGACACCTTAAGAGTAATAAACATGACGGACAACCACTATAGCGAGTAAACCTGGCACGGTGCTTTTCCCTCACAGGACACGCCCACCCTCTCCTGCCCCAGCCTGACCAGCCCTGAATCAGTTAAAAGAAAACAGGATAACCACTGTAGCGAGTAAATACAGAGGCTGGTTCTGGCTATGTTACTTGAGCAATCATCGTTGATGCGGGTGAGTAACCACTATAGCGAGTAAAAAATATGTCCAGAAGCTTTCAGGGGTGTTTGTAGAAAAGTTAGTTAATGCGGCTATGCGAAGATTACAGGGGGGGATTAAAACGTTACAGATTCTCAGATAACCACTGTAGCGAGCAGCGTTACTCGCTACAGTGGTTGTTGAATATTCTCAATCAGACAGGCAGTTTCATTCACCAGAAAGCCTTAACTTACAGAGTTTTATTGCTTCTTTTGCTTCCTGATTTTATTGAGTAACTCTTTCTCCTCACGCGAAACCATCACCAGCTCAGTACTCTCCTCTTCGATCACCAGCTCAGGCGGGCTGACGTCAATCACGCCAGGATCGATATCAAGATCGTCAAAATCATCCATTTCATCATCGATCAGGCCTGACTGACTAAGCGGCAGTTCAGCCGGCCGCAGCTTAGGATGGCGATAATGAACCCAGAAGTAGACAGATGAGCCGCGTCGGGTTTCGGTGTAGTCGAGATATCCGATCTCTTTCAACTGCTCCATAGCTTTTCTGACAGTCGCGTTTTGAGTAATCACACGCGAGGTCAGGTTAAGCCTGGCGCGCAAGCGCGCCATAGATATCGGCGCAGGCTTCGGTGGAAGGCTCTCAATGAAGGTGTAGAGCGCCTGAGCGGACTCCTTACGAGCCAGCTCATTGATGGCTTTAAGTTGCAGCAGAACCTTTCTGTCGAACTGATACAGTTCAAAGATCTTGGGATCGGCCTGCAGCGTTACCGTGTCTTTCTTGACGCTGTATTTAGCAGACTGCACCAGATGCGTGGTGTAGTTCTCACCGCCTTTGCTGGTAAACGTCAGGGTATTAGATGCAATACGGGTCAAAGACGCGTCCAGACGGCTCCTGAGCTTCGAGGAGAGCCTTGCGGAGGGAATGCCACAGAGCTTTGCAAATTCGACGAATGAGAGCGTTACAGTGTCTCCCAGACACTCATGCGTCGCAAATGCACGAATAATCCCAACCCAGGTTTTAAAATCATTATCCATATCCAGGCGGGCACCCAGAATCTTAATGTTGTCATAGCCTTCCGATCTGACCAGGGATAACTGCTTGAGATCCTGTGTCACATCCATGGAATTCATCTGGTTCTTCTGACTGCGCGCCGTGGATTTCAGCGTCGGAACAAATAAGCCAAGCCGCATCAGCGCGACCGGCTGCACCGTGTTGTTACTGTTGGGGGTAAGAGTAACAACTTCACCTGTACGCTTGTCTGTTTCGCTAAATGCATCTGCTATGTTCAGGATATCTGGTTCTTTTCTTGGCATTAGGAAGATCCGTGATGTGAACAGGCCAGAGCCGCTGTTACTCGATACAGTGGATACTATCACTCACTACAGCGGTTAATCTACTTACCATAGTGGTTATTTCTCTCGATACAGTGGTTACTTTACTCGCTATAGTGGTTAATGAACCTGTCTCAAGGCAGGCATACCGTGGCCTGGCGCTCTGCAGGGATCTTTAAGGAACTTATTAGGATCTTAAGAGGATCTGTTATTGGATCTATTCAGTGGATAACCCGGTAAAAATGCCAGCTGCAGGATGACTCAGGTTCCCTGCCTTTTCCCTGGATCATCGTCTTTCATCGCAAACGGTCAGTAAATCCCGAAAGCTGGACCTGCTCACTGTTATACACACGCTAAAAGGCCATTTACTCGCTACAGTGGTTGTTGCGTACTCGCCAGCGCGGTTGCTCTTCTCGCTATAGTGGTTGTTATACTCCCTATAGTGGTTATTCTTCTCGCTACAGTGGTTACTGACACCCTCTCAGGCCTTATGCCACAAGGCTTCAGACACTGTGGGGATCTGTTAAGGATCTCAATTTGATCTATTAGGGATCGACCCATTGGATCTGACCTGTGGATAACGGGGATAAAAGAGACAAAAACAAACTAATCGTGGAGTCGCAGATTTAATAAATTTCTTCCTGCTGTAGTGCAGTCATGATTAGCCACGAACAGTGGCTCAGCTGAAGATTAACCGTGAGGGGGTTTAACCCAAATGCCAGGTATAACTGCGATCTGCATTCACTAATGACAGATTAACGATAAGATAATTGAATTTTGATAGAAGACTCTGACGATCTGACAGTATTTTCACCCTGCATAAAATTCATTATGTTATTGATATATAATGATTTATTTTATTTTTTCATGGTGAAAAAACCCTATGATTCGACATGCTAGATCACCTCTCTGATATCACAGAGGTAGATAGAATGCTAAACATAGGAAGTTTTGACGTGGTAGCCGACAATATATGATTTGATCAGAAACATCGGGCAATAAAGCCTGCTCACAGGAAATGAGCCCATCAGCATAATGAATCTCTGTGGAAGAAGATCTGAAGTGTGAATGCCATGATTATTATGCAGGTGAAGCCAGACGGTCATAAGGGGAAATACAGAGATAACGGACTATAGAGATTAGACGGGATACAATAGAAAAAAGGCTGGAGCTTACAAAATTTTTGAATCACCGCTAACTCTATCGTTGAGAGTTCATACTCGTATTGTGATTAAAAGTCCTTTGCCCTCGTTCATAAGTTTCAATGTGTTTGCTGCCAGATTAACGAAACGACTAAAGTGTTCGGGTAGAATATATTCCAATTATTTTGCTCTGACCTCCCCTGATTAAAGAACGCAATCATCCACTAGCACAAGAAAGATTGCTGCAAAGCAGTGTTAAAAAGTCGTCATCCAGCCAGGGTATGAGAGGGTCATGATACAGAAAATATGGCAGAATAGATTAGCCAGATATGATCTACGTTAATCGATGTCAGCAGCGCCCCTTATATCAACTCACTTTACTATCAAACGCGAAAGTGTAAGCATAATGAGATGCTGTTTAAACGAAAATTTTCACCATGCTGTTTAAGTTTTATGTAAATGATTTATAACGACTTTTATGCTATTTTCATCGTGAAAACACCCTCCGCAACACATCAGAAAACGCCATTAACCTTCTTTACTGACATGACCAGAATCCTTAGCCTTTTAAAACTCACCTGACTCTCTCTTCTCCATTTCAACATCACGGACAGGAAATCCAGGTTTTTGTCTTTTTTCTTATAAATTGGCAGGTAAACCCTTTTTGTGTAGTATGCAAAAAACATTAACGCAGAGGGTCTTATGAAGCGTGATTATGGTGGAGTGCTGGAAATGGCCACACGGGCCAATTCCATGTTACATGGATTGAGTAGCCACATTGAGCAGCAGCGTCAGGAATTTAACCAGACCGGTTTTTATCAGACCTTCTCGCGCAATGCTGTCGCGAATATGCCTTTGCTGAGTAAGCATGCTGTTGTCGCTGCCATTAATGATATGGAAGCAGCGGGCTATCAGTTTGGTAAGAAACAGACCGGTAGTACATCGCAATATGCCCTGACCATCGAAAACGTGGTCGATATCTATGCGCATCGTAAAATACCGAAATATCGCGATCGCCATGATGGTCCCTTTGTTGTCTTTGTTGTCAGCCTTAAAGGCGGCGTTTCTAAAACCGTCAGCACCGTCACACTGGCTCACGGTATGCGCGCCCATCCTTCTATGCTTCACAATGATCTGCGCATTCTGGTTATTGATTTGGATCCCCAGGCATCGAGCACAATGTTCCTGAGCCACACTAACAGCGTAGGTTCCGTTCTGGAAACGGCAGCGCAGGCGATGCTTAACGATCTTGATGCAGACCAGCTTCGTGAACAATTTATTAAGCCAACCGTCATGCCAGGCGTAGATGTGATCCCGGCTTCTATCGACGATGGTTTTGTTGCCAGCGACTGGGAAGAGCTGGTAGCTGAACATCTGCCAGGTGTTGCACCTTCAGAGGTCTTACGCCGCAATGTGATTGATCGCCTGGCGGGAGATTACGATTTCATATTCCTTGATACGGGTCCTCATCTTGATTCCTTCATGCTGAATGCAATTGCAGCCAGTGATGTGTTGCTGACACCAACGCCGCCGGCGCAGGTCGATTTCCACTCCACCATGAAGTATCTGACGCGTCTGCCTGAAATGCTTGAGCGTATAGAGTCCGAAGGTATCGAACCCCGACTCAAAGCTAATATCGGCTTTATGTCCAAGATGACCTCAAAACACGATCACCTGACTTCTCAAAGCTATGCCCGCGAAGTGTTTACCAAATCGATGCTGGACTGCAGCTTACCGCGACTGGATGGATTTGAACGCTGCGGGGAATCTTTTGATACGGTAATCAGCGCCAATCCTTCCTCCTATCCGGGCAGTGCAGACGCTCTGCGCAAAGCGAAATATGAAGCCGAGCAGTTCTCAAGAGCTGTGTTTGACCGCATCGAATATATCAGGAGTACCCTGTGAGCAAACCTATACAGCGCATTGGCCGCAAGTTTGGTGATTCTGCTATTGCGAACATGATTGACAGCAGCAGCCAGTCGCGCACCTTTACGCTGAAGTCTGGTGCTAAGGCGACCTTTGTCCGCCAGCTCATCCTGCATGATGATATTGAGACACGAACCAGCGTTGATCCAAAAATTAATGGCCGTGACCAGAGTACGCTGACGCCAGAATCACTTCAGGAAATCACCCGCACGATTACGCTGCAACAGTTCTTTCCGGCTATTGGTCGTGTCAACGGTGACAAAATTGAGATCATGGATGGTTCGCGCCGTCGTGCCGCGTGCATTCTTTCCGGTGCCAGTCTGGAAGTACTGGTCACCGCGGATGAACTGAGCCTCAGTGATGCGCGTCAGCTGGCCGCAGATATTCAGACTGCGAAGGAGCACAACCTGCGCGAATTAGGTTTGCGCTTTATGCTGATGAACGAAAATGGCATGAGCAAATCAGAAATTGCAAAGGCAGAAGGCATCTCTAACGCCAAAGTCTCACGTGCTTTCCAGGCAGCATCCGTACCCGCTGAGTTTATCGAACTCTTTCCGGTTGTCTCTGAGCTGACCCTTCAGGATTATCAGTTGCTGCTTGATGTCTGGGAAGAGGCGAAAGCGGAAGCGGTTGAGGCCTCTTCACTGGTCAGCGAGATCCAGCAAAAGCTGAATGAAGATGTTTCCCTGCAAAGCACCAACGCAGATGATAAGAAAAGCGCTATCCTGAGTGGCTTCAAAAGCGCCCGTCGTCAGTTAAAAAAGCCGGTGCCCGTCAGCAAAACCGTGACAGAGAAATTGGCAACATTTACCACGGCCAATACCTATGCACGTCGTAAAACTAATGATGAGAAGCGCACTGTCCAGTATGAATTCAGTCGTCTGCCAAAAGAGATAGCTGAACAGATCGATGCATCCATCAGACAAATACTCTCAACACTGAAGTAATCGTCATCACACGTGTGTAATGTCTGAACCGGCCGCTGTGCCGGTTATTTTTATTCCACTCTCCACCTGCCTGTCTGAAGCCTTATCCGTGCCTGACATCTTCACCCGATAAACTTCTCTGTTAATTACGCATCACTTTGGCACTGTAACGCTTGAACTCGTCACGGTTTAACGCTATAGCTAAAACGGTTTAGCTATCGGGTTTAATTACAGGAGTCTTTTATGTCTGTTCGCGTATGGTGCCTCGGGGATGCCGTGGTCGATTTACTACCGGAAATGTCGGGTCGTCTTATGCAGTGTCCGGGCGGAGCACCCGCCAATGTCGCCGTTGGAATTTCCCGTCTGCAGGGAAACAGCGGTTTTATCGGTCGGGTAGGCGCTGATCCCTTTGGTGAGTTTATGCGACAGACGCTCAGTGAAGAGAAGGTCGATACCCGCTACATGATCGCTGATTCACAACACCGCACCTCAACCGTGGTGGTCGGGCTGGATGAGCAGGGCGAACGTTCCTTTACCTTTATGGTGCGGCCCAGTGCCGATCTGTTTCTTAAAACGTCCGACCTGCCGGAATTCCAGCGCGATGAATGGCTACACTGCTGTTCGATCGCCCTGGCGGGAGAACCTTCCCGTACCGCGACGCTGACCGCGATGAAACGGATCCGTGCTGCAGGGGGTCATGTCAGCTTTGATGTAAATCTCCGTGAAGACCTCTGGCCCGATCAGGCACAGCTGCATGCGGTGGTCAACGAGGCGCTCAGTCATACCGACGTGGTCAAACTCTCAGACGAGGAGCTTGATTTCCTCTGTCCGGGCCAGGAACCGGCTGTCAGCATGCCGCTGCTGGCCGAACGATTTGGCATTCGCTTGTTACTGGTGACGCGGGGCAGGGAAGGGGTGATCGCCTGCTATCAGGGCGAGATAACTCACCATGCCACTACGCCGGTGGACAGCGTTGATACCACAGGTGCAGGAGATGCCTTCGTGGCCGGATTACTCTGGGGACTGGCGAAGTCAGGTCTGCCTGACGATGAATCAACGCTGACCATTTGTCTTGCCACAGCACAACGTTGTGGCGCGCTGGCAACCACCGCGAAAGGTGCCATGACAGCGCTTCCCTGGCTCCACCAGTTGGGCGATCTGGCCAGCTAATCATCATGTAATGCTCCTGTTTTGAGAGCTATCTCACAATCACTAAACCGGTTTAGCTATTTTCATTGCAGAGGGAAATTACCCCTGGCTATGATTTGCGCCTAAACCGGTTTAGCAAAAATACCGGTGATGATAGCCTCTCCTCAGGGATATAAAAAAATGAAAAAAAGCACGTTAGCAGTCGCCCTATCTTTAATTTTAATTTCTCCATCAGTCTGGGCCGATCCCAGCATGAGCAGCATTGAAGCACGCCTTGCGGCGATGGAACTGCGACTGCAGGCAGCCGAGCAGCGGGCGAATGTCGCTGAAACCCGCGCTGAGGTTGCCGAAAAGCAGGCACAGTTGGCGGAAAAGCAGGCTCAGCAGTTGGCTACAGTGCAGCAGCAGACCCAGAATTCTACTGCTGACGTTGCTCAGCGTACCGCGAAGCTGGAACAAAAATCTGCCGATGAAGGTGGCTTTGAGTTCCACGGTTACGCCCGTTCCGGATTGCTGATGAACAGCTCAGCTGCCAAAACGCAGGGTGGCCCGACGGTCACTCCTGCCGGTGAAACCGGTGGTCACGTTGGACGTCTGGGTAATGAACCGGATACCTACGTTGAGCTCAATCTCGAACATAAGCAGACACTGGACAATGGCGCCACCACCCGCTTCAAAGCGATGCTGGCCGATGGACAGCGCACCTACAACGACTGGACGGCCGCCAGCAGCGATCTCAACCTGCGTCAGGCGTTTGTCGAACTCGGTCAGCTTCCAACGTTTACCGGCGCGTTCGATAACGCAACCGTATGGGCTGGTAAGCGTTTTGATCGTGATAACTTTGATATCCACTGGATCGACTCCGATGTGGTGTTCCTTGCCGGTACCGGTGCTGGTATTTACGACATGAAGTGGAGCGATCAGACGCGTAGTAATATCTCGCTGTATGGCCGTACCTTTGGCGACATCGAAAACAATGAAAATACGGCGCAGAACTACATCCTGTCGCTGAATAACTTTGTCGGCCCGGTGCAAATGATGGTCAGCGGTATGCGGGCGAAAGATAACGACGATCGCCGGGATATCGACGGGCTCAGGGTCAAAAGCGATGCGGCTGAAACCGGCGTACATGCGCTGCTTGGTCTGCATAACGACAGCTTCTATGGGCTGACAGAGGGCATATCGAAAACCGCACTGCTCTATGGTCATGGCCTGGGCGCAGAGGTGAAGTCGATTGGTTCTGACGGCGCACTGCTGCCAGAAGCGAACACCTGGCGGCTGGCGAGTTACGGGATCACCCCGCTGGGCGGTGGCTGGCACATTGCACCTGCCGTACTGGCACAGCGCAGTGACGATCGCTACGTCAAAGGGGACAGCTATGACTGGGCGACAGTCAACCTGCGGCTGATACAGGAAATCACCCAGAATTTTGAAATGCAGTATGAAGGATCTTATCAGTACATGGATCTGCGTCCGGAAGGCTACAACAACCGTAATGCGGTCAGCGGCAGCTTCACCAAACTCACCGTTGCACCCACCCTGAAAGCCGGTGACGTCGGTGACTTCCTTAAGCGTCCGGAAATTCGACTGTTTGCCACCTGGATGAACTGGGATCACCGGCTGGATAACTATGCCAGTGACGACGCGTTCGGCAGCAAAGGCTTTGACGCCGGTGGCGAATGGAACTTCGGCGTACAGATGGAAACCTGGTTCTGATCGGGTGGCCCCGGATGCCGGGGCCTTAAATCCACGCGGATAAAAACATAACGAGACTGAGGTGTGTATGGACTATGTAAAAATATCGCGGGCACTGTTGCCTCTGCTGGGTGGCAAAGAGAACATTGCCAGCGCAGCGCACTGTGCGACACGGCTGCGGCTGGTGCTGGCAGATGATGAGAAAGCGGACACCACGGCGATTGGCCGGATTGAAGGCGTTAAGGGCTGCTTCCGCAATGCGGGACAGCTTCAGGTTATCTTCGGCACCGGCGTGGTGAACAAGGTCTACGCCGCCTTTATCGCCGAGGCGGGTATCAGCGAATCGAGCAAGTCTGAGGCCGCGGATATTGCTGCGCGTAAGCTCAATCCTTTCCAGCGCATCGCCCGCCTGCTGTCGAACATCTTTGTGCCGATCATTCCGGCGATTGTGGCGTCAGGTCTGCTGATGGGCCTGCTGGGGATGGTCAAAACCTACGGCTGGGTTAATCCGGAAAATGCACTCTACATCATGCTGGATATGTGCAGCTCTGCGGCCTTTATTATTCTGCCGATCCTGATTGGCTTTACTGCAGCGCGCGAGTTTGGTGGTAACCCATTCCTCGGGGCGACGCTGGGCGGCATTCTGACCCACCCGGCGCTGACCAACGCCTGGGGCGTCGCAGCCGGTTTCCACACCATGAACTTCTTCGGCATTGAAGTGGCAATGATCGGCTATCAGGGTACGGTGTTCCCGGTGCTGCTGGCGGTCTGGTTTATGAGTCTGCTGGAAAAGCAGCTGCGTCGGGTTATCCCGGATGCGCTGGATCTGATCCTGACCCCGTTCCTGACGGTGATTATCTCCGGCTTCATTGCGCTGCTGATTATTGGCCCTGCGGGTCGTATGCTGGGTGATGGTATCTCCTTTGTCCTCAGCACCCTGATTGCGCACGCTGGCTGGCTGGCGGGACTGGTGTTTGGTGGGCTTTATTCGGTCATTGTCATCACCGGCGTCCATCACAGCTTCCATGCGATTGAGGCAGGACTGCTGGGCAATCCTTCGATCGGCGTGAACTTTCTGCTGCCCATCTGGGCGATGGCGAACGTGGCTCAGGGTGGGGCCTGTCTGGCGGTGTGGTTCAAAACCCGCGATGCGAAGATTAAAGCAATTTCGCTGCCCTCAGCGTTTTCAGCGCTGCTGGGGATCACCGAGGCGGCGATTTTTGGTATCAACCTGCGGTTTATGAAACCTTTTATCGCCGGATTAGTGGGTGGCGCACTGGGTGGAGCGTGGGTGGTTTCGGTTCATGTTTATATGACGGCAGTCGGACTGACGGGTCTGCCGGGCATGGCGATTGTCCAGGCTGGCTCTCTGCTGAATTATGTTATCGGCATCGCTATCGCCTTTACTACCGCGTTTGTGATCTCTTACCTGCTCAAATACAAAACGGATGCTGAATAATGGCCTCATCAACACGTCTTGCCGCCATTCTCCAGGCGGTGATGAAGGGTATGCCGAAGGCGCTTAGCGACAGCCATTATCCAGGCTGGCATCTGGCACCGGTAACCGGGCTGCTTAACGATCCCAACGGCTTCATTCATTTTGACGGCCACTTTCATCTCTTCTACCAGTGGAATGCGCTGGGCTGTGCGCATCAGCACAAGTGTTGGGGACACTGGCGCTCAGCCGATCTGCTGCACTGGGAACATCAGCCCATCGCCCTGATGCCGGATGAGGCGTATGACCGCAGCGGCTGCTACTCCGGCAGCGCGGTAGACGACAACGGTCGGCTGACGCTGATCTACACCGGCAACGTGAAGTTTGATGATGGCTCGCGAACGGCGTGGCAGTGTCTGGCGCAGCAAAATAGCGCGGGGGGTTTTGATAAACTCGGCCCGGTCATCGCCGTGCCAGAGGGCTATACCGGCCACGTTCGCGATCCCAAAGTCTGGCGTCACAAAGATGAATGGTACATGGTGCTGGCCGCGCAGAATACGCAGTTGCAGGGCAGGGTGCTGCTGTTGCGTTCTGCCGACCTGCGGGAGTGGGAGAATCTCGGTGAGATCGCGGGCAGTGAACGGGGTGGTCTGGGTGCCGCGGGCTACATGTGGGAGTGCCCGGATATGTTTATGCTTGGCGACAGCACCTATCTGATCTGCTGTCCGCAGGGCATCGCGTCTGAAGAGAAGCGCTATCTTAACAGTCATGCCTGCGCCTGGCTGAGTGGCTCGCTGGATTATCAGCAGCCTGCATACCCGCACGGGCCGCTGAATGAAATGGATGCCGGGTTTGAATTTTATGCACCGCAAACCACACTGACCGCAGATGGCCGGCGTCTGCTGGTGGGCTGGATGGGGACGCCGGATGGCGAAGAGATGGCTCAGCCCACTGTCGCGCAGGGCTGGATCCATCAGATGACGTGTGTGCGTGAGCTGAGTTCACACAATGGGCGGCTCTTTCAGCAGCCCGTGGCGGAACTGCAGGCGTTGCGGCAGAAAGAGCAGCACTATCAGGGCCGCGCCGATCATACACCACCGATCGGCGCACAGCGGCTGGAGCTGGAACTGGAATGTCAGGGCGACATTGAACTCAATTTCGCCGATACGCTGATCCTGACGTGGCAACAGAATGAACTGCGGCTTGCCCGTCGCAGTCTGGTGACGGGCGAATGGACATACCGTTACTGGACTGGCACAGCACGCCGGTTGCAGATCCTGTGTGATCACTCCAGCGTTGAGATCTTCATCAACGGTGGGGAAGGGGTGATGAGCAGCCGCTATTTTCCGGACCAGCCGGCGCTGCTGACCCTGCGCGGGCGCGCAGAACTGCAGGCCCGCTACTGGTCGTTACGTCGCTGCATGGTAGAATAAGCGCTTGTTTCATTAACCGATGCCTTGCCGTGAGAAAAACAAAACGCGTTACTATCAGTGACATTGCTGGGCTGGCTGGCGTTTCAAAAGCCACTGCAAGCCTTGTGCTCAACGGCCGTGGTGAAGAGTTACGGGTTGCGAAGGAGACGCGTGAGCGGGTTCTGTCACTTGCCCGTGAACACCACTATCAGCCCAGCATCCACGCCCGGATGCTGCATGATGCCCGCAGTCATACGCTGGGGCTGGTGGTGCCGGAAATGACTAACCACGGCTTTGCGGCCTTTTCTCACGCGCTGGAAAATCTCTGCCGCGCGGCCGGTCTGCAACTGCTGATCTCCTGCACTGACGAAAATGCCGGGCAGGAGATGGCCGTGGTCAACAATCTGGTGTCGCGTCAGGTCGACGGGCTGATTGTGGCATCCAGTATGCTGAACGACAGCGACTATGTCAGCCTCAGCGAACAGCTTCCGGTGCTGCTGTTTGACCGCCATATGAATCACACGCAGCTGCCGTGGGTCATCACCGACTCGGTGACGCCGACTGCTGAGCTGGTTGAAAAGCTGGCCCGCACCTCTCCGGAGGAGATCTACTTTATGGGCGGACAGTCCGATCTCTCGCCGACACAGGATCGTCTTGCGGGATTCAGAGAGGGACTGTCGCGGGCGGGCGTGACGCTGCAGCCGGAGTGGATTATTCAGGGTAACTACCATCCCGGCAGTGGCTACGAGATGTTTGCTGCACTCTGTAAGCGGCTGGGACGTCCACCTAAAGCGATGTTCACCGCCGCCTGTGGCCTGCTGGAGGGGGTGCTGCGCTACATGAGCGAGCATAATCTGCTGACCAGCGACATCCGTATCGCCAGTTTTGATGACCACTACCTCTATGATTCACTCTCCATTCCCATCGACACCGTGGAGCAGAATGTCCCGGCACTCGCGCAGGCCTGCTTCTCGATGCTGACCACCATGATCGCCGGTGAAGATCCGGTTAACAGCCAGCTTATCCTGCCCGCTACGCTGCGGCTGCGTGGCTGATCGCCGGGCGTTTCTGACCCGGCAATACCTTATCTCACCACTCGACCGGCAGGGCGCTGACGCCGCGCAGGTTGGCCCTGTGATTGCGGCGAACGCCAGCGGTCACAGGGCGCATCTCTGGCAGTCGGGTCAGCAATACCTCTAACGCCACCTCCATTTCCGCCAGTGCCAGCCGATAGCCCATGCAGTGATGAATCCCGCCTCCGAATGCCAGGCAGCGTCCTTCATGCCGGCGGATATTTACCCGCTCCGGCGAGGTAAAGACCAGAGGATCGTGATTGGCTGCGCCCAGACTCAGAAAGAACCGCGTTCCGGGGGGAATCAGCTGGCCTGCTACCTCAATCTCTTCCAGAGTAGTGCGGTAAAGCATCTGGACCGAACTGTCGTACCGCAGACATTCCTGAATGGCATCGGGTATCAGCCCATGATTCTGTTTCAGGCACGCCAGTTCCTGCGGATGGTCATGCAGGGCCAGAATGGTGTTGCAGAGCATATTTGACGTTGTCTCATGACCGGCAAGAAAAAGCAGTATCACATTGGCAATAATCTCATCGTGACTCAGCCGGTCGCCATCACTGCCGCTGCGCAGAAAAAGCGACACCAAATCACTGGCGGTGCTGTGACGCCGGGAGACGATCAGTGCGCTGAAGTAACTTTCCAGCACGGAAAAAGCATCAGCGGCGGCCTGCAGATCCGCCGGGCTGATTTGTGGGTCGAAAACCTTGACCAGTGCTGAGGTAAGGCGGCCCAGTTCAGGCGCATCTGACTCTGAGACATCCAGCATCCTGCAGATAATGCGCACCGGAAGCGGAAAAGCAAACGCCTGAGCCAGATCGCAGGTGCGATGGGCAGCCAGAGCATCTACCAGTTCATTGGCTACTGTCAGCGCCATCTCCCTGAGAGGTTTAATCTCCCGGGCGCTGAATGCCTTCATGACCAGTCCTCTTAACCGGTTATGATCCGGCGGATTGAGCACCAGAAACATTCTGCTGATCCCCTGAAACAGCGGCATGTCGGCGGCATCCTCACCAAATCTTAGCCTGACACTTTCCATATAGTTCTTACCGACTCGCCGATCGTTCAACAGGGCGTCCACCACCGCATGACTGCCGCTGATGATGATTCTGTTTCCTGCAGGGATAAGCGGTCCCTGACGATGGAGTTTCCGATAAAGCGCAAAAGGATTGTCAGCATAATCGGGGTTCATGAGTTCATGAAGTTGCATAGCTCACTCTGCTCCGGATGTATTAATACAGACGCTGAATGCGGGAGAGGGCAGCACAAAGGCTGTTTTTATCATTTTCACTGAGGTGTGATGCCGTGAGTTGTGACATCAGAAACGCGTTGTCATCCTGCGAGAAGGTACCGGTCATCAGGCGCTGGCTGATCGCAGTCAGGATTTGGGTATCAAGCCGCTCTATCTGCTGGCGGGTCTCGGCCAGATCCGTGACCGGGAGGTCACTGTCCGGTGCTGAAAGCCAGTCAGCCCGATAGCGATACTGAATCGCTTTACTGGCATTCATCAGCGCATGAACAAACGGCCCCACGGAGTGCGGCTCAAGCCCGGCCTGCTCAGCGTTCTGCAGCATATGATCCAGCACCACCTGCTCCCTTGGCAGATCCTCGACAGGCAAATGATGCAGTGCTTTGTAACCCGCTACGGCTTTCATCACCTGCATCCGTTCATTGAGCGCGGAAGACAGTGATCCAAGAGAAACAGAAGAAACCGAACCTGCAAAAACGTTACTACACATAAACAGTGAAGAGAAAAAGATTGCCACAAAGTGAGTCATTTGCCTGCTCCGTTGATAGAACTGGCACTAATTTATGCATGAAAATGTCACCTGATGTGATTATTTTGTTTTCAAAATGTGAATCGCAAGGCAGGACAGTGAGATGAAGACAGGTTACTAATTTTGAAGTTTTTTTTTATTTTTTCGGTCATGAAAACTTCATATTGATTTGCAACACTGCCTGGTTAACTGCTGATACAGCTGGGCTGATTTGACTCTCCTGAAGCGATCCGCATCGCGCCAGCAATTATCTGCGACGCCACGAAGGCGTTTACGCGGCGTGTTTCATCGTGCGCACAGGGATCAGGGATACGATGTGCCGCGAGTGTGGCGCTTTTAGCAGCAAAAATAGGGTGACAGGTTGGTAACTCAGGTTATTGTTGATGGTAAAAATGTCGTGGAGTTCGTTAAGCGTCTGGGAAAACAGGCGGCAAACCGGGTAGATATGAACGGGCATAGAGAGCTAAAAACAGCACCAAAATCGCCCAGGAAAAAGTAAATAGTGCGTTTGATGCAAAATGGATCAGCGCAGAAGAGAGCGCTGAAGCAGCGCGTTTACAGCGTTCAGGATAAGTTGATTAAACTGGCATTAGGGTGATTTTAAATAACGACATGGTTCGGCGCTAAATCAGCAGGGGTTAAAAACTGATATTTCAGCACGCAGCGCCGTCCGGCATTTTGTGCGCTTCGCAGTGAAGGCGTATTACCGGGCAAAATGGTGCCTGTCAGCAGCGCTCTCTCACCATAGTGATGATGAAGCTGCTGCAGCAAATGCTGCTGAGCGCGTGCGGCGAGTCCACGGCCCTGATAAGCGGGCATAATCACTTCATCCATGATCTGAAATCCCTCAATAAAGGTCAGTCTCCGGCGAACACATATCATCAGTCCTGCCACCGTTCCCTGCCAGACAATCAAAAGCACATGTCCTCCGGCGATATCTTCCCGTAACTCCTGCCTGCTCGATGCCATCAGCTGATCACGCAGATGCGGCAACGTGTGCCAGCTGGCGCGATAGGCGTGGTTAATCGCCTGGATACAGGCGGAATAATCTTTCCGTCCGGCTTTCACCAGAGAAATGTCTTCGTCGGGAGGCGCAGCGAGTGTAGCCGGATCGCTAATGAATATCAGTTGATCGGTTAAACCGATATCTGGATGGCTTGCGGGCAACAGGATACGCAGCTTTAAGGGGTTAATCTTCTGCCACGCCTGCATAATGACAGAAGCGACCGTGTAATCGATGGGACCATCACGAGCCACGATCTCAATAAAAGGCTGGGCAGGATCGCCACCCAAATAGCGTGGCCCGGTGAGATATCGCTGGCCGTTCACCCTCAGTTCACGCTGCAAAAAGGTGTGCTGGGGCAGACCTGTTTCACGCCAGGGAAAGTTGGCAGAGAAATGATGATCGTGGCATCGGGTCTGCTCCTGCGCCAGCCAGCTGGCAACCCAGTCGCGGAGGCAGTCAGATGAGACAGGAACAGTACGGTAGAGCGACACCATATAATCCAGCATAAGATTCCTTATTGCCCGCCGTCAGTGGTCTCCTGCCTCTTTCCGCGATCTGTCTGAACCATTGCCAGAGTGCAGATGAGGCTGCTGAGAGTGTAAACGATGTGCTCTGTTAAAGACCATCTCAACCTGCCAGCCAGCGCCATTCCTTTCCTGCAGCATGAAAGCCGGACGGTATGATGCTGAAAAGGTGAGCAGTTAAATATCATCCTTTGCGATCACGTCTTGTTGCCACTTCCGGTACTGATTTAAAAGCAGGCAGAAAGAGTTTTTCGACTCTGACCGGAGGCGAAATAGATGGTCAAATTAATTGACTAAATAAGGCAAGGTTGCCCAAAAAAATAAATGAGAAATAAAATACATAATTTTTACGTAAATATTACGGAATCAGATAATCGGCAGGCAATAAATAGATTATGCTAAAGGGGCTGTTCAATAATTATAAAATGTCCGATCCTTTTAACACCCGGGGGTTATATGGTTCATATTGATTTATGCACCAAAGAGGGCGTGATGAAAGCATATGCTTTTCAGACGCCTATGCAGGCAATGACCCTGCTCGAAACCATTAAAAATGATGATTTTCAGTGGTTTAATCTGGAGTGGGACGGTCGTCGTTTTAACTGTCCACATCAGTTTATTAAAAGACTCAGCAGCCGTTCGTATATCAAAGCATTCTGGCGTTAAGCAATTTAAATGTTCATGCCTATTCATAATTACCTGTAGCTGATGCTGGTTTAATTAAACTGTTCGACGCCCATTTTAGTCGTGATGATAAATGGGGCAGACTCTGCCCCGTTATTTTAAACCTGCGGAAGCCGTTATCGTCGCGGTCGACACGAATAATAGCGCGTTCTCTGCACAGATCCTGAATCAGTTAGTTTCATTATTACCGCTTAATCATTTTCTGCTGATTAGTGTCATGGCCCTCTGAACGCTGAACCCGGCTTTATGTAACGCCAGGCGATTTTGTGCTGCGCCCGGCAATACGTCGTAATTCTCACTAAATCATCTTCTATTCGGCCCTTGACCGGAAGCGTCAACTGTTACACTTAAATGACTCTTAATCCGGATACTGACCGCAATGCCCCATGAAAAAATGCGCCTTCGTTCACTGCTGACTCTGCTTTCCATTGGCGGCGTTATTCTGACTTCCGGTCTGCTGCTGAGTGCGCTGCTGCTGTTTCAGAAGGCTAATATCGAAGACAGCCTGCTTGAAGGGAACATTGCCTATGCCCGTAAACTGGCTGATACCACCGATCGTTATCTTGAGACAGCGCAACGTGAACTGGCCTGGAGTGCCTCGCAGATCAAGGCGCTGAGCAATATTGACCAACTGAAAGGGGAGACTGAACGTCTGCGAATGCAGTCGGGCTTTTTTAATTCGGTGCTGGTGGTTAATCATGATGCCATCATTGCGGCCACCTCACCCGACAGTCTTAATCTGATTGGCATAAAGCTGCACTCGGCTGCCAGCCTGCAGGCCATTGCGACCCAGAAGCCCTTTATATCTGCACCATTTACCTCTGCAGCGGGTAACTATGTGGTGTTTTTATCACAACCCTTGTTCAGCGAAGAAGGCCACTATCTGGGCTACATTGGCGGCACCATCTATCTCAAAAAACAGAGCATGCTGAGTGAGATCCTGAGTCAGCATTTTTATAACAAAGGATCAACGGTCAGCGTGGTCAGCAATGATGGACTGATTATTTTCAGTCACGACCCGGCGCTCGTCGGAACAAAGATGCTGCTCAGCCTGGCATTACAGAAGCGCCTTGCTAACACTGAAAGCGGGCACTTCACGCTGGAGAATAACGGACAGAGCTACCTGACCGGTTATGGCACGCTGCATAAAACTGGCTGGAATGTATTTATTACCGGCACTTCTGAAACGGTCAGGCATATTCTGATGCGCACGGCGGAAAGCGCAGTCTGGTTCGTTCTGGGCATTATTATTGTGACAGCGGGCGTTATTGCTTTTATGGCAGGGCGGATTGCTTCTCCACTGGAAAAGCTGGCGGACAGAGTGCGCGATGGTGGCAGCGAAGCGCAGGCGGAATCACTCGCCACGGTTAAAACCTGGTATTACGAGGCAGACCGGCTCAAAGAAGCGGTGCAGGCGCATCGCCACGCCGTTGCGGGCCATATGGCCGCGCTGAATGATGAAGCGATGACCGATCCACTGACCGGGCTTTGCAACCGCCGCGGGTTTTCGGCGCTCGCGGCGCAGTCAGACAGCGAGCATGAACAGTGTGCCATCGCTATAGACATTGACCATTTTAAAAAGATTAACGACTGGTACGGGCATGACGCAGGCGACGCAGTACTGGTTAGCCTGGCGACCTTGCTGCGTCAGCTCTGCCGCACCGGCGATATCGTCAGCCGGTTTGGTGGCGAGGAGTTTATTCTGCTGCTGCCACACACCACGCTGGCAGATGCCGCGCGCACGGCAGAACGCATCCGTGAAACTGTCAGCACCACGACCTTCCCGTTTGCCGGAACGGTGACGATATCAGCAGGCGTGGCTTTCCGGGGTGAACAGGCTGGCGATCGCGAAGCGCTGCTGCGGCGTGCCGATGAAGCGCTCTACGAGGCAAAAGCTGCCGGGCGCAATACCGTGATGATTGCCAGGGCAGAGGGCTTCCACGCCGTTGAGTCGGTGAGGTAAGAATCGGAGGCTGGTGGAGGAGGCTCAGCACTTACTGCGTAATCGCCAGCCGAGCCACTCATCCAATGCCGCTTCCGGCAGCGGCCTGGAGTAGAAAAATCCCTGTGCCTGGTCGCAGCCAAACTCAGTCAGCGCCGTGACGGTTTCCGCATTCTCCACCCCCTCAGCCAGCACCATGTAATCGAGATCCTTGAGCATCGAAATAATACTGCGGGCGATGACGCGCGATGCGGTGTCAGACGAAATTTCGCTAATCAGTGAACGGTCCAGCTTGATCACGTCCAGTGGCATACGTCGAAGATAGCTGATGTTGCTGTAGCCGGTGCCAAAGTCATCCAGTGAAATACCAAATCCACGAAGCTTTAGCATCTCAAGACCCTGCATTGCAGTCGGGCTTTCCAGAATCCGTTCTGTCTCCAGGCACTCGATGCCCAGCAGCGAAACCGGCAGCTTCTCCCTGATCATCCGCTCTTCCAGATCGTCGGCAAAACCGTCGCGGGAAAAATCACTGCTGCTGACGTTAATGGTGATGGGCAGCTGAATATAACTGTTACGCAGCCGGGAGAGCCTGGCGATGGCGTGCTCTGTGACCCATGTCGTCAGCTCACTGAGTAGCTCGGTCTGGCCGGCAAAAGGTAAAAACTGTGCAGGCGATAGTTCACCGTGCTGCGGATGCTGCCAGCGGATCAGTGCTTCCAGTCCAATCGGCTTGCCGCTGTGCAGACAGATTTTAGGCTGATAGGCGAGCCACAATCCCTTATCCTGGCGTATAGCCATGGCCAGGTCATGCATCAGAGTGAAATCCTGGGTGTGGCGCGTATCGGTGGCCTCACTGAAAGGCATCGAGGCCACGTTGCGGGTAATGGCCTCATGCAGCGCGCTGACTGCACGCCGCAGGATCTCCTGAGCGGGCATCTCTCCGGTGTTAAAGCTCGCTTCCCCGGTGTAGGTCATCAGTGCAACCGACAGCCCATCGCCGATATCCGCACTGATTCCGGCCAGCTCTGTTGCCACCCAGTCGGCATTGAGTCTGCTCTCCTGACGTGTCAGCAGGGCAAAGCGCCCGGTTGCAACGGTATAGAGCATCTCACCCGGCGCAGGACGCAGGCGTAGCGGCAGCAGTGTCGCCACATCTTTCAGCAGGCTTTCAACCGGCCCCATGCCCATTGAGCGCGCAAGCTCATAAGCACGCGGCATATCAATACAGTCAATCAGCACCAGCCGCCGTGGCGTGGTGTCTCCGGAGGCGGCAAGAAACTGAAGGTCACGAATCAGACGCTGACGGTTGGGCAGGCCGGTTACCGGATCGGCAAACCCCGCCGAGTGCCAGGCATCAAGAAATGACATCACCAGTGTCGCCAGCATTTTTAGCATCGCCACCTGATCGTCACTGAAAAGATGAGGAGCGGTGTCGGTCACGCATAACGTACCCAGGATCAGACCCGTGCTGCTTTTCAGCGGAACACCGGCATAGAAGCGGATATAAGGCGCACCAGTAATCAGCGGATGTGCAGCAAAGCGGGTATCCAGCAACGTATCGGGCACGACTACAGTGCTGTCACTGTCCACTGCATGCCGGCAGAGGGAATCCTGCCGTGAGGATTGGGTGAGGGTGAAATTGTGCGCAGCCTTAACATGCTGCATCTCATCATCCAGAACAGAGATAAAGCTGCCGGGAATACCGAGTGCCTGGCTGGACAGCCGGACGAACTGTCGCAACACATCGTCACGACTTTCGTCGTTACTGCGAAGCGTATGCAGGGTTCGCGTACGGCATTCGTCGCCGCCGCTATGGCTCATAAGCATGGATTCCTCCGCACCGGCTGATTACGGCACGAAATTAAACAGGAAAATTAAAGGGTATGGTGTTATGACTACAGGCTATTTCCGAAAAAGGAAAGCGCTTTAACGTTTATTTTTGTATCGCGCTGCCCGCCACCGCTGGGCAGAATAGCAAATCCTTTTTCTTTAATGAAATATTTTCGTAATGTCGATTCTATTATTTCGTCGTTAAAAACTATTAATTTCTGAAATATCCTGCCAGTATAAAAAGCATAAACATAGTGCACGATATAATAACGCATTAAAGTAGATGATATAACTTATTTTTGTTTAATTTTAACGACACCAATGACAACATCGGGGAAAACCTCATGAATTCACTCAGGCATTTCACTATCCGGCGCGTTGTGCTGTGGATGATGATCGTTTCACTGGGCGTGGTCGCGCTGGCTGGCGGCTTCAGCAGCCAGGTGGTGCGCGACATCTATCGTCAAACCGATCGCACAGAGGCCCTGACGCAACAACTAAGCTTCCTGGCGCACAGCGCTATTGTTATGCAGAGCGGGTCGCCAGCCGATAAAAATGCGCTCATTGCATTAACCCCGGCCGATGCTGACTGGGATAGCTTTCGCACCACCCTCACAACCGCGCCAGCAGACTATGCAACCGTTGCCCGCGCGCAGCTGGATAAGGTGACGCAGCAGCTGGCTGAAAGTCAGGCCCCGCTGAAAGCTGACCGTCATCGTCTGGAGAGCGTACTACTGGCAGCGCTGGTGGCGGCAGTGGCATTACTGCTGTTCTGTGACCGCTATCTGGTTGTTCACCTGGTGCGTCCGGTAGGTAAAATTCGCGGTCATTTAAAAATTATTGCCGACGGTGATCTGACGCGTGAGCCGGACGATCTGGGGCGCAACTGTGTCGGGCAACTGGTGCCGCTGGTCAAAGAGATGCAGCACAGTCTGTTACAGACGGTCAGTGCTATCCGGGACAACGCCGCCATTCTGCATCGTGAAGCAGGCGACATCGCAGCGGGTAACGCCGATCTCTCTGATCGGACATCAACGCAGGCCGCTGCACTGGAGCAGACTGCAGCCAGCATGGAGGAGATCACTGTCACCGTGCGTCATAATGCACAGAATGCGCGTGAAGCGCGTGAACTGGCCGCCAGCACCACGAATACCACGCATGAGGGTGTGGAACTGGTTCAGAAGGTATCGGCAGCCATCGCCAGCATTGCGCAGGGATCAGAAAAAATCCGGCAGTTCACCGCGACCATTAATGGTATTGCGTTTCAGACCAACATTCTGGCGCTGAACGCCGCCGTAGAGGCCGCCCGTGCGGGTGAACAGGGTCGTGGCTTCGCGGTGGTTGCCAGTGAGGTCCGTTCACTGGCGCAGCGAAGTGCGGTGGCCTCTAAAGAGATCGAAGAGTTGATTGCTGATACCGTGGCACGCGTCGACGATGGCCGTCAGGCTGCAGAGAGTGCGGGTACCACCATGGCAGCCGTACTGCGCGGTGTCGGCGGCGTCAATGAACTGATTGGACAGATTGCGCTGGCCTCGGATGAGCAGAGCAAAGGCATTGCCCAGGTCACCGTAGCCGTTGCTGAACTTGACCGTGTGACACAGCAGAATGCCACGCTGGTTCAACAGGTTTCGGCGACGGCAGGTAGCCTCAGCGGCCAGACCCAAACGCTGGGCAGCGTGATTACGCGCTTTACTCTCCCGCATCAAACCGTCCCCGTGGCGAATAAAGGCGTGACACCTGCTGAGCCCAGGGGTGGCTGGGTGACGTTTGGCAAAGCATAGCCTGCTCGGATATCAGAAGGATTCTGATCACGAAAGTTATATAGGCCGGAAATACATTCCGGGTTCAGTGTGAGGTTTTGCAAACTGAATGAACAATTATTTTTCAGGGTTTTGCCGGGTGTTGATTAACCTCCGGCTGCCGTAACGTTTAAGAAGGGGTTTCTATTATTCAGATCGATTCATGCCCTATTCGGCGATCGCTTTAAATACAATCTGCATTATTTCCTGAGCTTATAGTGATGCATCACGCTTTCACGGCAGGAAGAAACTGGCAGGCCGTTAACACTTAACTCAAATTTATGCTTTGGCCGCGGACGTACGCTTTTTCCCGGCCAGCTTACCGGAGCTCCGCAGGCGGAGAGTTTCATATGGGAAATCAGATTTTACAGCGGCCTGTTGCCGTACAGCACAACGTGCGTGAACTGCGCGTTGCCGCTGGTCTCTCTCAGGAAATTGCAGCAGAACGTTTTGACCTAAGCCAGCGCGTCTGGCAGACCAAAGAGGCATCGAAAAATCCGGCGCTGCTCAGTCAGGGGGAGTATGAACTGCTGATGCTGCTGGCCGGAGAGCATCCGCATTATGAACTGGTACCCAGGCTAAGAAAGTAAGGCCGCCAGCCTCTGTTTTCTCTTAAGTAAAGTCATTCCGGGCCGATATACAAAACAAGCGAAGCGTATTTACCGCTCGTCTGACAAGCCTGGCCAGATGATTCTGGCGTGGTCCGCCATAAGCCGCTGATCCGCCTCACCCTCTCTGCCAGGCCTATCGTATTCACTGGCGCTTCTTTGTCTGCGGTGCCAGCTTCATCGGGCTCAGCGCAGCAACCTGTTGCTGCAGAGTTCACTGACGGGCCTTTGTTCCGGCAGCGGGTCGGCAGCAAATTCTGCATGTCCTGTCTGAGTGAACGTGTCCTCTTTACGCTGTGTCATGCCGGCGACAGCAGATAACATCAGAGGGGAATTACGCTGAAACGTCCCGTTTATCATGATGCCGAGGCGGCTCGTCTCGACGCACTTAAGCAGTATAACCTGATGGATTCTCCGCCGACTGATGCGCTGGATCGTCTCACCACGCTTGCTGCGCGGCTGTTTCGGGTGCCGGTTGCTTTTGTGTCGCTTATCGACGAGAAGCGACAGTTCTTCGCCTCCCGCTACGGTTTAAATATCTCAGGTACCTCGCGCAACGTCGCGTTCTGTCATCATACGCTGGCGAAGGGCGATATTCTCTGCGTGCCGGATACGCTGAAAGATCCGCGCTTTCGTGACAGTCCGCTGGTTCACGGCTACCCCTTTATCCGCTTTTATGCGGGCATCCCGCTCTCTACCCCTGATGGCCATCACATTGGCACGGTCTGTCTGACCGACAGCCATCCGCGTGAACCCCTGACCGACGAGGATCAAAAGCATCTGACCGACATTGCCGCGCTGGTGATGGATCGCATGGAGATGCATCGTCTGGAGTTACTGCGCTACACCAGTCAGCAGCGGCTTCAGGCCATCTCCACTACGTCACCTGACGCTATTGTCTGCACAGATCTGCGGCGCGGTATCACCTTCTGGAATCCGGCTGCCACGGTGCTGTTTGGTTACACAGCAGAGGAGATGAGAGGTCAGTACATCAGCGAGCTGATTCCGGCGCGCTGCCAGACTGACTACCGCAATGAACTGGCCCGGCTAACCTCTGACGAAGTGGCTATCTCGCATCCACGTTCGCTGCAGATATGGGGTGTCACGCGCGACGGTCGTGAGTTCCCGGCCGAGGTCTCTTTTTCGGGCTGGCGTGAAGACGGAGAGCGGCTGGTGGGCATGATCATCCGCGATGTCACGGCCCGCTATGAGAGTGAGGCACGACTTTGTGAGCTGGCCTCAATGGACATGCTGACGCGTCTCGCCAGCCGTAGCGCGTTTATGGACCAGGTCGGACAGCTGACCACTGCGGATGTGCCCTATACATTACTGATGACCGATCTTGATGGTTTCAAAGAGGTTAACGATACGCTGGGACATGCCGCCGGAGATGCGCTGCTGTGCCACGTCGCTGAACAGATTCGCACGGTGTGCGCGAGCGCGGTGACCGCTGCGCGGCTGGGCGGTGATGAATTTGTGATCCTGTTAGCGGGCGGCAGCGCAGAGGCCGCGATAACGGCGGAAAAACTGATTGCGGCCGTACAGACGCCGTTCCGCTATCACGACTCGCCGGTCGTAGTCGGAGCCAGTACCGGCATCGCCTCCTACCCGGAGCACGGGCGCGATCCTTCTGCGGTGATGTCCGCCGCTGACCTGGCGCTCTACCGCGCCAAAGCATCAGGCAAAGGCCGCAGTATTCTGTTCATGCCTGCGTTTCGTGAAGCGGAGCAGCAGCGCCGACGCTTTGAGCGCGAACTGGAAACAGCAGTGCGCCAGCAGCAGTTCACGCTTTACTATCAGCCGCGCTTCGAAGTTGAGAGTGGAAAACTCACTGGCTGCGAGACGCTGGTGCGCTGGCAGCATCCGACGCGCGGTCTGCTGTTGCCTGCCGAATTTATCGGCATGCTGGTTAAGAGCCCGCTTTCGGTGACACTGGGCGAGTGGATCATCCGCAGTGCTCTGACCCAGGTCCGGCAGTGGCAGGTGCGCGCGCCTCAGCTTCGCGTCAGCATTAACCTGTTTCCGCGCCAGCTGGCAGGCAACAGTCTGGAAGCGGTGATACGTGAGAGTGCTGGCGGTGATGCCGGTTTTGTTGAGCTGGAAGTGGATGAGCCATTACTGGCTGTGCTGGTACAGGATATGCCGGTTCAGATTGAAGCGGTGCGCCGTACCGGTGCCACGTTCGTGATCGATCATTACGGACGGACGCTGGGAGCGATAAACCTGCTGCGTCATAGCTTTGTAGCGGGCTTTAAAATTGATAAGTCGCTGACGCACGAGCTGGGTTCCAGCATGCGGGTACGCATGATGTTCCGGGCCATGACTGCGCTCGGCAAAAGCCTGGGTATTCAGGTGGCTGCAGAAGGGGTGGAAGACAAAGAGCAGATCGCTTTTGTCACCACCGCCGGGTGCGACATCATGCAGGGTAATGGCCTGTGCCGGCCAATGACGCCTGCGGACTTTGAGGCGATGCTGTGCGGACAAGAACACTATCTACCCGCGGTCGCCGTCGCCATCGGTCACGATGTCACGCCACGCTTATCAATCTGACAGAAACAGGGTGAACGATGCCAGCGCATATGTCTGTCAGTTCAGCGTGATAGCGGGTATTCCTGATTCAGCAAGCCGAAGATCCAGTCATCCTGCCACTGGCCATTGAGAAAGAAGTTCTGCCGCAAGGTTCCTTCCTGAATAAAACCTGCTGAAATCAGGGTCTGGCGTGAGGCTGCATTGCCTGCCGTCACCGTGGCGGTCAGTTTACGATAAGCCTGCTGCTCAAAGCAGAACGTGATGGTGGCATGCAGTGACTCCCTGCCATAACCTTTGCCCTGCGCATCTGCCGCCAGAATGAAACCAAACTCCGCAATACCGTCTCCGCGATCGATAAATCCGCAGAAACCAGCCGGCAGACCCGAAATCTTTTCCTCGATCACCAGACACAGCCAGTGTTTGCAGCCCGGATACCAGGTGGGCAGGCGGACATCAAATGAGTGGGTTCTGATCGCTTCCACGCTGCGCGGGTCGCTGATGTACTTCATCACCGATCGATCCTGACTGACCGCCAGATAGAAGGGCCAGTCTTCCTCGCGCAGCACACGGTAAGTCAGGCGTGGCGAGGTCATTTGCGCTGGCATTGCGGGTGGTAAATCTTCTGTGGACATCCTGCCACTCCCTGCGTGTCGAATCGGTAAGGCAACGGCGTAAAAATAGCACAACGTCTCTGACGGGCGTCATGCGTTTTCGCGACGCTGCGAGAGCAAGACGGAGGGGTTTTTAACCGTTTCACGGTTTCGTACGTCAGGCTTCGGTTTTTGCAGGGTATATCGGCTGTTAACGCTCTCCTGCAGGCCATCTGCTCACTTCGTTGCTACTCTTTTAGCCACATGAACTCAATTGACCCCGATGAGAGTAATTCCCTATGGATCTGAAAACGTTTGAAGCCGGAGCCTGGGCTGCACTGCAGGAGGCTGCATCCGATCCGCAGGCCGGATTTCGTTATCTGACGCTCTGTACGGTCGATGCTCTGGTGCAGCCTCAGGCGCGAACCGTGGTTCTGCGCCAGTGTGCCGACGACCACAGAATGCTGACATTTCATACGGATGTACGCAGCCCGAAGTGGCAGGAGATGGCGGCGAATCCGCAGGTCACCGTGCTGGGATATTGCCATCAGCGTCGCCTGCAGCTGCGGCTGGCAGGCCGGGTTGAGTGCTATGCGGCGGGAAGTGATGTTGCCCGGAAGGCCTGGCGTGCCTTACCGCAGCATACGCGGCAGACTTACACCGGCGGACCTCCAGGGGATGCGCGGACAACGGCTAACGAAGCGCCTGACCCGACGGCAGCGGAAACGGGAGAATCCCGCTTTGGTGTAGTGATCGTGCGGGTCAGTGTGCTGGACGCCTATCAGCTTCAGCGAAACGAAAATCAGCGCGCCCTGTTTCACTACTCCTCTATGGGCGCGTTGCAGGAAAGCAAGTGGCTCAACCCCTGATTAACGTCAGGTCATGTGAATGGCTGATTGCGCCTCTTTTCACACACGGCATAAAAAAGATTTCACTGTCTTCCGCTCCGTTAGCTTTTTTATCTGCCGCACCGCTTAATCGATTTTAGCACCACGTTATCTTCATATGATGGCATTTTTCTGCTTTTTCCTATCTTTTGTCATTGTTTGTGCCAGGCTTTAATTAGCCGAAAAGCAGTGACTTATGCTCAAGGTAAAGAAAAGTACAAATGATCGCTCTGTATCACAGGCAGGTTAAACATGAACAATCAACCTCCTGAAAAGCCAGGGTCAGAGGGTAGCGACCAGGTCATAAGCCTGGCGGAGGAAACCGTTGAGATCTCTAAGCAGCGGGTCATTGACGGTTATGTCAGGGTTACCCGACAGGTCACTGAGCATCAGCAGAAAATTGCGCTGATGCTCCGGCATCAGACGGCGGAAATAGAACGCATTCCCAGGTCGGAACGGCTGGCTGAGATGCCGACAATCCGTGAAGAAAATGGTGTGCTGATCATTCCGATTGTCGAAGAGGAAGTCGAAATCGTTCGTCATCTGGTGCTGAAAGAGGAGTGGCATATCCGCAAGGTTGTCAGTGAGGAAGCCACAGAACAGGTTGTTTCCCTGCGCAAACAGCACGCTCACCTGACCCGAACACCCTATTCAGAGCCGTCCGAATCCATCACCGAGGAACACAACATGGCGCGTGAAACAATCGTAACAATGTTCAGCAATATCTCACTGGCAGAAGGTGCAAAGCGTAACCTGATTAAGGCCGGGTTCCTGGATGATGACATCGATATCATCTCCGGTGATCGCTTGCGTACCGAAGGTCATGAGGCCCGTCACCCCGGCTTCTGGCAACGCCTGTTTGGCAATACGCTGGAGGAGGATCAGGCCGAAGTGTATGAAGATGCGATGCGGACTGGCGGAGTGGTGCTGTCGCTGCGGGCCGATGAAGATGCGTTGCCGCGTGCCCTGGGCATCCTGGATGCACATGAAGAACTTACCGAGCGCAGCGCGGCGCTACCCGATGATGACGCGCCGGGTTACGCGACCAGCGACGGTCTGACTGCACCTGCCAGTGGAACGCTGCAGGATAATGTCGCCGTCGATCCACTCTCTACCGATCCTGCCCATCGTGGCGCTGCCCGTACTGCCCTGACCGGTGACGAAAGTGACGAGGATGTATTGCGTCTGGCCGAGGAGCGACTGGAAGTAGGTAAACGTCTGGTCAGCGAAGGGTCGACCCGCGTACGCCGCTACACTGTCACCGATCAGGTGTCACAGAATGTCTCGTTGCATGAGCAGCACGCTGAAATCTTCCGTCGTCCGGTCAGCGAAACCGGCTCAACGGCTAATGTTGACTGGTCTGAAAAAACCGTCGAAGTGGAAGAGACGCATGAGCAGCCCGTGATCAATAAGACCGCAGAGATTATTGAAGAGGTGGTGTTACGTAAAGAGGCCAGCGATCGGGTCGAAACCATCAACGATTCGGTACGCCGTCAGGAAGTGGATATTGACCATGCCAGTACGGATCCTCTCGGTGCAGACCGGGTGACCGGGAATCGTACGGTGGCCGATCCGTTGCTTGAGAGCACGCGTCAGGCCCGTGATGACCACGATAGCCGCCCGTTGACGCCAGGCAGCGAGCCAGCGCATAAAGAGGGTTTCGCGGAAAAGACCGGCGATAAAATCGCCGAAGCGAAAGAGAAGGTTGAGGACAAGTTTAAAAAGCCGTAAAGCTGCTACGGTGATTGTCGCCTTTCAGGCCTGAAAACCCGTCACTGACGGGTTTTTTTGCATTAAAGAAGCTTAAAAATTGCTAGCGTAATGGAGCGCTAACATACCCATTCTTCTGTTTTATAAAAGTTTATTCACACTGTTTTCCTGAAAACAAAATGTGGCTTAGCCTTGAAGTCCCGAATTGGGACTGTTATATTAGTCCCGCCATGGGATAACAGGGAACGTCAGTGCGAATTATATCGATCGCGTCTCTCAAGCGATTCTGGGAGACCCATAATCAGGCGGAGCACCCGTTAAGAGCATGGGTAGATGAAGTCAGTAAGGCTCAGTGGAAAACGCCGCAGGATATTAAGGATAAGTACAGAACGGCAGATTTTCTGAGCAACAATCGGGTGGTGTTTGATATTAAAGGCAATCACTACCGTTTAATTATTGCAGTGGCTTACAGGTTTCAGGCGGTCTACATAAAGTTTGTAGGTACGCACGCCGAATACGACAGGATAAACGCAAATACGGTGGAAATGTGATGGCTTATAAAATCAAACCGATTCACTGTGAAGCAGATTATGAAGCCGCGCTGGCAGCCGTATCTCCCCTGTTCGATAACGAGCCAGAACCGGGAAGTGACGCCGGGGACTTTCTGGAAGTCATGATCCTGCTTATCGAAAAATACGAGCAGGAACATTATCCGATTGAGGCACCCGATCCGGTAGAAGCGATTAAATTCCGCATGGAGCAGATGGGGCTGACAGCGAAAGACTTAGTGCCGGCGATTGGACGCCAGAACCGCGTCTATGAGGTACTGAATCATAAGCGTGCGCTGACGCTGCCAATGATCCGGAACCTGCATAAAATGTTCAATATTCCGCTCGCATCCCTTGTAGGCTCTGCCCAATCCCAAAGGATAAACGTCCAGTAACTGAGGCCCGCCATATGCGGGCTTTTTTGTTCCTGCGGTATTTTATTGAATTCTGGACCAGCCAGATCTGTGACGGTATAAACGACAACGTCCCGGACCAGCAAGTTCTGAATCACCTCCTCGCGTTGTGAACACCGCAATCCCTGACTACCCTTGCTGTTGTTTCCATCCCCAGACGGGCCAGATAGCCCGAACGCCGGATTTGTATCTGCAATTTTTAGTCATTAACGGCAGGCCATCATGAATCTGCCGTGCATTATCAAACAGGGAAATCATGACAGAACAACGCAACGCCGATCATTACCGCGCTGATGAGCACATCGACCCTTATGTCTCGGTACAGGGTGCAAGAACGCATAATCTCAAAGATGTTTCGCTGCGATTTCCCCGAAATGCCATGGTGGTGTTCACCGGGGTTTCAGGCTCCGGTAAGTCGTCCCTCGCCTTTGATACCCTCTATGCGGAAGCCCAGCGCCGGTTTATCGAGTCGGTCTCGCCACACGCCCGTCGCCTGATCGATCAGGCCGCTGCGCCAGATGTGGATAATATTGACGGACTTCCGCCTGCGGTGGCGCTTCAGCAGAGCCGGGCGGGGGCGCAGGAGCGTTCAACGGTGGGCAGTCTCACCCGAATTTCTGTCACGTTGCGCCTGCTCTTTTCCCGTGCAGGCGTAAGGCCTGAAGGCGTGCCCTTTATGACCGCCGATTATTTCTCGCCCAACAATCCTGAAGGCGCCTGTCCGCATTGCCAGGGACTGGGAAGAGTTCACACCGTCAAAACTGAGTCGATGGTGCCGGATGGCGCGCTGAGCATCCGGCAGGGTGCCATCGCCTCCTGGCCCAGAGGCTGGCATAACAAAAACCTGCGAAGCATCCTTGAGACGCTGGGTTACGATGTCGATGCGCCCTGGCAGACGCTTTCAGCCCGTGACCAGCAGTGGATACTGCTGACTGACGAGCAGCCCTCGGTGCCGATTTTTGTCGGCCTGAATGCTGAGCAGCGTGAAAAAGCGCTGGCGGCAGGCGAAGAGCCCGCCTATACCGGGACTTACACCAGTGCAGCAAAAATCGTGCTGCAGAGTTATTCAGGTGGCAGTGAGACGACGAAGAAACGGCTGGCGCGCTTTGTAACGGTGACTCCCTGTGCTGAATGCCACGGTAAAAGGCTAAACCGGGATGCGCTGTCCGTGACGTTTGCCGGTCATGACATTGCCAGCCTGAGTGAGTTGTCGGTCTCAGAACTTGCTGAGCTGTTTAAGCCTTATGCGACAGGTGCCTCCCCGGACCTGCCTGCCGAGGCGGCGCTGCAGGAGGCGGTTATCCGGATGACGTCGGATATTGCTATGCGGCTCAATCAGCTTGAAACGCTGGGTCTGGGGCATCTTGCGCCGGGGCGGCGCACCACCATGCTCTCCTCTGGCGAGCTGCAGCGCGTGCGTCTCGCAACTCAGTTAATCTCGCGATTGTTTGGCGTGCTTTATGTGCTGGATGAGCCTTCAGCCGGCCTGCATCCCGATGATGTCAACGCGCTGCTCGCGTCCCTTAAGAACCTGGTTCGCGCGGGTAATTCGCTGGTGGTCGTCGAGCATAATCTCGACCTCATCGCCGAGGCCGACTGGCTCATCGAGGTCGGCCCCGGACCTGGCACGCATGGCGGCGAAATCGTCTATAACGGTGAACCGGCAGGACTTGAAGACGTGATTGCGTCGCCTACTGCGGGTTATCTCTTCTCCCGCAGCTATACTGGGCTGCGCCAGCGTCGACCCGCAGAGAGCTGGCTCAGATTTGAACAGGTCTATTGCAACAATATCGCCGGAATGGATATCGCCATCCCGCTGGGGAGAATGACGGCCGTCACAGGCGTGTCCGGCTCTGGAAAATCGACGCTGCTGAATCGTGTGCTTCCGGAAATGCTCGGACGTTTTGATAAAATGCCTGACAGTGAAGAGGGTGAGGAAGAGGATCTGGTGCCAGACGTTAAAGGCAAGATCGTCAGCGGAAGTGAGGCTATTGGCCGACTGGTCAGAATCGATCAGCGTCCTATCGGGCGCACACCTCGCTCAAATCTGGCCACGTACACCGGATTTTTCGACATCATTCGCAGGCTATTTGCTGACACCCCTGCGGCGAAAGCCAAAGGCTTCAGCGCCAGCCGCTTTTCCTTCAATCTGCCAGCCGGACGCTGTCCTGCGTGTGAAGGGCAGGGACAGATTTCAATTGAGCTGCTCTTTATGCCCAGCGCCACCGCAACCTGCTCAGTCTGCGCGGGAAGCCGTTACAACCCTGAGACGCTGGAGGTGAAGTGGAACAACCTGACGATAGCGGATGTGCTTAATCTCACTGTGGACGATGCCACTGAGGTATTTCACGGCTATGACGGGATCCAGCGTTCGCTGTCGGCACTGACATCACTGGGGCTGGGATACCTGACGCTGGGTCAGCCCGCCACTGAATTGTCCGGTGGAGAGTGTCAGCGCATCAAGCTGGCCTGGGAACTGCAGCGCGTCCAGCGGACGGCTACGCTCTATCTGCTTGATGAACCCTCGACAGGCTTGCACCCGTCTGATATGGACAAGCTGTTGATTGTTCTGGATGAACTGGTGAAGCGCGGCCACACCGTGATTATGGCGGAACACACCATGCGCATTGTGGCAGAAGCGGACTGGGTGATTGATTTGGGTCCCGGTTCGGGGCTGAAGGGCGGAAAGATTGTTTCATCCGGCTCACCGGAAGAGGTCAGCAATTCTGCAGAGAGTCTCACTGCGCCCTGGCTTTCTGCACAGCTGAAAAAGAGGGCGGGCGATCCGGGTTAACCGGATTGCGGTTGATGACGCCGCTGCTGAAACGGGTGTACTGAAAGGGCTCAGGGGTAAGCTCCTGAGCCCGTCAATAATGATATCGGCATGAGGCGATTAACAGAGCGTCTCCACTGACGGCATAAACCAGCCGATGTTCTGCCGTAATTCTGCGTGACCAGAAACCTGCAAGGTTATGTTTTAATGGCTCGGGTTTTCCTTTGCCTTCAAAAGGCGTCCTGCTGGTATCTTTTAGCAATTCGTTAATCTTTTTGACCGTTTTTTTATCGGTATCCTGCCAGTAAAGATAATCATCCCAGGCTTCTTCTGACCATGTCAGCTTCACTCAATAATATCCCTTTCAGTCCCGTTACCGCTTTGCAGGCTTTCGATGGAATCCATCAACCTGCGAGCATTTTTAGGTGACCGCAACAGGTAGGCTGTCTCTTCCAGTGAGTTATATTCTTCAAGCGACATCAGCACGCAGGATTCACCGTTCTGGCGGGTGATTAATATCGGCGCTTTATCTTCAACCGTCTGAACCATAGTGGCAGACAGGTTCTGTCGGGCTTCGCTGTAACTGATCGCTCTCATAGGACCTCCGTAGTAAGTAATACAAGTTATTGTACAATGATAGGCTATGACAGGGAAGCAGCAGACAGTGACAGACAAGATGTGCTTTCAGGCCTTTACTGAATCTATCCTGGAACGCGCCGCCCAGCGGGCACATACAGCCACAGTTAAGGTGATGAATTTTATCGGGCCTCCATAGGGGCAATGGGGATATTTCTGTGAGGCTACGGCCTGTCTGGCGCGCAGCACATCAGCCTGGCTATAGAGTGAAAAGAGGGATGAAGCAGAAGGCGGAGCGGTGAAGCGGATAACCGGGCAAAAAAAGCCGGTTATCCGCCGGAATCAGAGGATTAACGGTGGAACAGCGGGAACGCGCCGGTCAGCAGGCCGCCCGCCATCAATACCAGACTGACCAGGATCCCCCACTTGATTGCAAAGCGCTGGTGGTCGCCTATGTCGACTTTTGCCAGACCCACCAGCAGATAGACTGACGGCACCAGCGGACTCAGCAGATGGAATGGCTGGCCGACAATCGAAGCGCGCGCAATCTCTTCGGCCGTAATGCCATAGCTGGCCGCCGTCTGAGCGATAACCGGCAGGATGCCGAAGTAGAATGCATCATTCGACATGAAGAAGGTGAACGGCAGACTGACCAGTGCGGTGAACACCGCCAGGTAAGGCCCGAAGCTGTGCGGGATCACTGCCAGCAGGCTCTTCGCCATCGCATCTACCATGCCGGTGCCGGAGAGGATACCGGTGAAAACACCGGCGGCAAAAATCAGCGCGGTCACCGCCAGTACGTTCCCGGCGTGGGAACTGATGCGGGCTTTCTGCTCCTCCAGGGTCGGATAGTTGAGCATCACCGCAATCGCAAATGCCAGCATAAACAGGATTTGAATCGGCATTAAACCAATGACCAGCAGCACCAGCAGCACGGTGGTCAGAATGAAATTAGGCCAGAACATTTTTGGACGACGGTTGGCAGCGCACTCTTCGGCATCGCCCAGCCCCAGCTCAATGTTGTCCAGATGGTGATCTTTCATGGTCATCACGCCAAGACGCTTACGCTCACGCAGGCCAAACAGCACCGCCATCGCGACCAGACTGACACAGGCCAGCAGCATGGCTGGCAGCATCGGAATGAAGATGTCGAGTGCGTCAATGCGCAATGCCGCCGCTGCACGGGCGGTCGGGCCACCCCAGGGTGAGAGGTTCATAATGCCGCTGGCGAGGTTGACCAGACAGGTCATCATCAGCACGTTCATGCCCAGTCGGTGATAAAGCGGCAGGAACGCGGCGATAGCGATCATGTAAGTCGTCGAGCTGTCACCATCCAGTGAGACAAGCAGCGTTAGCACCGCCGTGCCGACCAGCACTTTCAGGGGATCGCCGCGTACCATCCGGAGAATAAAGCGGACCAGCGGGTCAAAAAGCCCGGCATCGATCATCATACCGAAATAGAGAATGGAGAAGGTCAGCATCACGCCGGTAGGAGCCAGCTTTTTGACGCCATCCAGCATCATGGCACCCAGGCCTGCGTAAAAGCCGCCAATCAGCGCAAATATGGTTGGTATCAGGATCAGCGCAATTAAGGCTGACATACGTTTGGTCATGATTAAATACATGAAGCAAACGACCATCGAAAAACCCAGTATTGTCAGCAAAAGAACAGCCCTCGCATGGCGTAAAAGTAATGGAACGGTGACATAAAGGCAGGAAAATTCAGGTTATTACTTAGCGTGGTAACAATTAACCTGTTGTTTTAATTAACCCTGCACTCAAGGATGATATTAAATTGTTGTCAGGATTTAGCATTTCTTTAACAAAAAGGGTGATCACGATCATCTTTAAACGAATCTTAAACGAGTTTGTGTGACTGGGATCAAAGCGTGATGGAGTGTAACCGGGAATTTCGGGCCAGCAGGGGGAGGAATCAGACGGGCAGGGGAGTATAGAAACAGGGTAAACGGCTGTGGCAGGACGCTCAGCCGGTTAAAAGTATTAACTGCCTAACAGCTGAATGATCATTTCAGGTGTTTTGTTCGCCATTTTACTGACGGCAGTCTGGCCCTGCTGAATAATCTGGTTACGCGCCAGCTGACTGGCTTCTTCGGCATAGTCCGCATCCTGTATGCGGCTGCGTGCCGCTGAGGTATCCACGCCCTGTTGTGCCAGCACATTACGGTTTGATTCGTAACGGTTAATTTTTGCGCCATAAGTGGACTGATAGCCACTGATCTTCGCCAGCGCACTATCCAGCGCCTTCATGGTGCTGGAGATGTCATCACTGTTCAGCAGCGTGGTATTGTTCAGTCCCAGGGTTTTGGTATCTGACGGGGTAGCGGGGATGCTATCCGACTGCACCGGCTGACCATAATCGGCGCTGGTGACCACTTCCAGAGGGCGACTCTCATGTGGCGGCGTTGCAGGCACGCCTTTAGGTTCAGGCAGGTTTCCCCAGGTCAGATTACCGGTGAACGAGCCATTGCCCACCACCACCACAATCAAATCTTCGTTCACGGTATCCAGCGTGATGCGCTCAAGCGGGTGACTGGTGAGGGTCCCGTTGTTGAAATCGCCGCTGGCGACATCTTCATAGCGGTCGCCGTCACCGCTATAAGTGATGTTCATGCCGTTATAAGTGCTGCTGTTACTGCCCGCCAGCGCCCAGCTCGGGCCACCTTCCAGCAGTTGCGAACTGTCATACGCGGCACCGCTGCCAAAACCGTTAGTGCTGGTCAGCAGGTTAGTATCGGCGGTAGCCGCATTCGTAATGCCTTTGCTGGCCCAGGTGTAATCGGGCGCAGCGCCATCCAGCGGTGTACCAACCAGATGCTTACCGTCGCGGGTAAAAAGTTGAAGATCGTCATCCAGATTCAGCGAGTCGATGGTGATGCTTATCGCTGTCGAGCCTGCCGGAATATAGGCCAGCGGGATCACGCCAGAGGTAAAAGAGTAATTCTTGCCCGGAACCGGAAACTTCGTGTTGATAGGATCAACGTTACCCAGTTTCGCGGGGGGCAGATCGGGATTATTGGTCGCCAGCGGATAACGGCCGAAAATCTCGGTGTGATCCGCGATGTCGTTGATGCCTGCCAGAATCTGCTGATAGGCACCGTTGACACTCTGCCGATCCGCGTCGGAAAGCGTGCCACTGGCTGCCTGAACTGACAGCGTGCGGGCCTGGATCAGCAGATCGACGATGCTGCCCAGGCCTCCGCTGGCGGTCTGGGAATAGCTGATAGCGTCATTGAGGCCGCGCGCCACCACCGCATCGGCATTGATATTGGCCGTCATGCGGTTGGCAATCGCCTGACCCGCTGCGTCATCTTTTGCACTGTTAATCCGCATCCCTGATGATAGCCGTTCAACCGTTCGTCCCAGAACAGAGTCAGTGCTGTACCGCGTTTTGTTCGTAATGGCGGCGGGTTCGTTATGGTTGATCGTTAACATAGTCGCTTCGAACAGGGAAAGGAGTCTCTGTTTTATCGGCAGGATAATAAGCAGCTTTACTCTGTGCGGCGATGAAAACGCAGGGCTGGCGCGCTTAAACGATCAACAGGCTGATGGCTAACCGTTTTTAAGATAAAAGAAATTAATGTTTAAACCGGCGCTGAAGCAGAGCCTGCTGCGCCGGGACGCAGCAGGGGAGGGCAGATCAGTTAAAAACCATGCCGCCATCAATCAACAGTGACTGACCGGTCATGTAGTCGGAGTCGGGACTGGCCAGATAGGCGACGCAGGCCGCCACATCGTCCGGCTCAGACAGACGCCCCAGTGTAATGCGTTTCGCAAACTCCTTCGTGCCGTAACCGGCCGGTTTTCCGGCGGCTTCAGAGATCTGCCGGTCTATCTCTTCCCACATTGGCGTTCTGACAATGCCAGGGCAGAAGGCGTTAACCGTGATACCGGCTGGTGCCAGATCGCGCGCGGCAGTCTGGGTCAGGCCGCGCACGGCGAATTTACTGGAGCTGTAAACCGCCAGTTCCGGATTGCCAACGTGCCCCGCCTGCGAACAGGCGTTGATGATTTTGCCGCCGTGACCTTCTGCTGCAAACGCTTTGATCGCGGCCTGCATACCCCAGATCACCCCTTTGACATTGACGTTGTAGACCTTGTCGACCACTGCTTCGGTGATCTCAGCAATCGGCGTGGAGGGCGCAATGCCCGCGTTATTGACGATGACGTCAAAGCCACCCAGCGTACGACGCGCCTCTTCTACGGCGTCCATCACCTGATCGCGCTGTGAAACGTCGACTTTCAGCGCGATCGCTTTGCCACCCTGCTGGTTAATCTTCTCTGCGACCTGGCGGGCGGTTTCCTGATTGAAATCGGCCACCGCGACCGCCAGCCCATCTTTCGCCAGACGCAGGGCGATCGCTTCACCAATGCCCTGGCCTGCGCCGGTCACAAATGCCACTCTGTTTTTCATCATGATGTCCTTTTTGAGAAATTAAAGAAGCTGGCTCAGATGCAGCTGACCCATCAGCAGCGGGTTGTCGGCGTAATCGACCGGCACAGCCACCACCGCAGGACCCTGAACATCCATCGCTTTACGTAGCGTCGGCTCCAGCTCTGCCGCGCTGGTCACCGCAAAGCCCGCTGCTCCAAACGCTTCAGCATAGGCTTTGAAATCAACCGGACCAAAATTGACGCCTGAGACGCGGTGATATTTTTTCTCTTCCTGCATCGCCACCATGTTGTAGGCGTTATCGACCCAGACGATGTGCAGAATGTTGGCTTTTAACCGGACAGCCGTTTCCAGCTCCATGCTCGATTGCAGGAAGCCGCCGTCGCCTGAAACCGACACCACTTTGCGCTGCGGGTCGACCAGCCAGGCACCAATCGCCCAGGGTAGCGCCACGCCCATGGTCTGCTGACCGTTGGAGATCATGATCTGACGAGCGCGGAAGCTGTAGAGATAGCGGGCGATCCAGATATGGAAGCTGCCCATGTCGACGGTAAGACTGACATCGCTGTTAATGATGTCCTGCATAGCGCGCACGATGCGTAGCGGATGCAAGGCAAATTGGTTGAGACTGGCACCCTGCATCGCCAGCAGTTTGCGTTGCTGCTGACGATCCTCAAGGATGCTTGCCGCTTCTGATGTCAGCTGCAGCGGAGTAGTAATGCGCGCCGCCAGTTTACGCACCGTGGCAGCGATATCGCCCACCAGTTCTGCATCCGGCAGATAGCGGTTGTCGGTCTCTGCGGGTATCACGTCAATGTGAATCAGGGTCGCGTTACCGCTGTTCCACATCGCCGGTTCATATTCCACCGGGCTGTAGCCGATGGTGATAATCAGGTCAGCCTGTTGCAGCAGGCGATCGCCCGCCTGGTTGTTGAACAGTCCGACGCGTCCGGCAAAGCGTGAGAAGTGATCCTGTCTGACTGCACCCGCAGCCTGATAGGTGCTGGTAACAGGAATGTGACTGCGGGTCAGCAAATCGTGAATTGCTTCGCTGTTTTCCGACTGGCTCGCCATTAATCCCAGCAGAATGACCGGATTTTTAGCCCCGGCAATCGCCTCGCTGACCGCATCTATCATCGCATCTGGTGCGGCACCCAGCACCGGACGACCTTTGCTGCTGAGCGCTTTGCCGGTGACCGGCTGGTCAACAATATCCTGTGGCAGGCTGATAAAGGCCCCGCCGCCCCGGCCATGCTCGGCGTGGCGAAACGCATTCGACAGACATTCAGAGAGCGCAGAGGGATCGGTCACTTCAACTGCATATTTGGTGATCGGGCGAAACATTGAAACGGTGTCCATGCTCTGATGAACCTGCTTGGCGCTGTCGGAGCGTTTCACCTGGCCGCCGATAGCAACCACCGGATCGCCTTCGCTGGTAGCGGTGGCCATGCCGGTAATCAGGTTTGAGCAGCCCGGCCCTGACGTAACCAGCGCCACACCCGCGCTGCCGGTGAGACGACCCACTGCGGCGGCCATAAACGCGGCATTGGCTTCGTGGCGAACCGGGATGGTCTGAATGGATGAGTCCAGCAGCGAGTCAAAAACCTTATCGATCTTTGCACCCGGGATGCCAAAGACATGCTGGACGCCCTGCGCCTCAAGCTGCGCGACCACCAGGTCTGCGCCGCAGGTCCAGAGCGTAGTATCGGTTGGAGTTTTCATCGTCATTCCTCTGATTAGCTTTCTACCGCACGGATCGCGGCGTCAAGATTGGCGGGGTTCAGGTCGGCATTGAGAAAGTCACTGTCCTGCGGCAGATCCACGACCAGCTTGCTGATGGCACCAAAGGTCAGGGTGCCCTGTTCCAGCGCGTAATCGAGAATGTGGCCGCCGCCTTCGCGGTCGTCGGTGATAAAATGTTCGTGATAGCCCGCAACGTTAATGCCCTGCATATATTGCGGTGTCCGGAATCCGATCAGTTCGCCCGCGCGCTGGCGGAAGGAAAAGGTCGGCTGGTCGCCCAGCACTTCCGGCATGGCGCGATAGGGACGGCACTGGCACGGCACGGTGCGGGTATCAACGCGGCTGAAACGACCGCTGATGCGCAGCGCGCAGAACTGGTTATCGGAGGTGATTTCGCTGTCGATCACCCGATGGATTTCCTCACGCGACAGGGGGCGGTCAAACTCAAACAGGTGCTGCGGTTTGAAGAAGGTCATTACCGCAAACGGGGTTTTCTGCGACGGATCGGCCGGGTGCGCGCTGCCATCTGAGTGCAGCTGATAGACCTTGCTGTCAAACGCAATCATTTCGCCATCCAGCCGGTTAAAGGTACCCAGACCGAAATCACCTTTGCGCAGCAGGTCAGCAATCCGGACGTTGCCGTCGTATACGCCGCTCAGCAGCGCACTCATTAAAGAGGTCTGATAGATAACGCTTTCTGGTGCATCCTTAGAAAGTGTTAAGACAGTATGTTTTAGTTGATCCTCACAGGAACAATCAGTTACACAATTGCTCATTGAATGCCTCGTCGATTAACCGTTAAGCCGTGTTAACCTAATGGTGAACCGATTCAGTCGGTGGGTCCAATAGCGAAACCTGTTAACTTTGAGACGTTTTTGATATGGAACTTCGCCATCTGCGTTATTTTGTTGCCGTAGCCGAGACGCTTCACTTCACCCGGGCCGCTGAAATGCTGGGAATTTCTCAGCCGCCATTGAGTCAGCAGATATTGCGGCTGGAGCAGGAAATTGGCACACCGCTGCTAAAGCGACTGACGCGCGGAGTAGAACTCACCGAAGCGGGGGAAGCGTTTCTGGCGGATGCCCGACAGATTGTGCAGCTGGCCGATCAGGCGCTGGAGAACGCGCGCGGCATTGCGCGCGGGATCAGTGGTCAGCTTTCGCTGGGGTTTGCCAGCTCAGTAGCGTTTAATCCACGCATTTTCACCCTGATCCGTCAGTTTAAAGAACGTTATCCGGCGATGGAGTTGCTGACCCGCGAAGAGAATATGTCTTTGCTGATGCAGGATTTGCAGGAAGGCTTGCTGGATGCGGCCTTTATCCGGCTGCCGTGCGAAAGCAGCAAGGCCTTTAATCTGCGCGTAATCTCTACCGAAAAAATGCTGATTGCGCTGCCGCGTTCTCATCCCCTCAGCGGCACGCCCACCGTGGCGCTCCCGGCGCTGGCGGCCGAAACCCTGATAATTTTCCCGCGCGATGTCTCGCCGAGCCTGTATGAGCTGATTGTCACCGCCTGTCTGCGGGCCGGCTTTTCCCGCCACACCTTCCAGCAGGCGCCGCAGATCACCACCTCGCTGGGCATGGTCGCGGCGGGCTGCGGGATTGCGCTGGTACCGGAGTCCATGCGTTGCGTTGATAACCCCGATGTGAGCTTCTGCGAGATCGAAAACAACACGCTGTTTACCGACGTGGCTTTTGCCTGGCGTCGGCTTCATCCGTCAAAAGCGGTGCTGCATCTGCTGGCGCTGCTGGTGGCCCAGCCTGCGGCACCCGACAACGCGGGTTGATAAGCACCAGCTATTGTACTGAAAACAATAACCAACTGGCGGCGCGGGGCCGGGATGCCAATAATCGGTGCATGACTACATACCGCGTAAGAGTCGGGTATCACAACCCGTCAGCCCTGACATTCAGGCAACTGGATGAAATTCTGGAGCCGCAGCGATTCTGGAGAACAGATTCGGCGGGCGGCCAGTTCCGCTATTTCATGGAGTATGAGTACCAGTCTGACGTGCGTGACCTTTGTTCGGTCTGCTCGCTGGCCTACAGTCAGGCCTGTAAAGTCAGAAAGTGCCCACTGATTCTGGTCGAGGTGATGAACTGAATGTGTCCGGCAATTCCGCTGCTCAGCCAGGATTGCCGGACATTGTTTTAATGAACGGTTTAACGTCGACGGCGCTCCATCATCAGACTTAACGCAGCAGGCAGCACCGTAAGCGTCACCAGCGTGCCGCTGACCAGTCCGCCAATAATCGCCAGTGCCATTGGCCCCCAGAAAACCTGATGGGCGATGGGGATCATGCCAAGGATCGCGGCACAGGCGGTCAGCAGGATGGGACGCGCCCGGTGATGGGCCGCCTGTCGTATGGCTTCACCGGCAGGCAGTCCGGCATGGGTGTTCGTATCCACTTCACTGATCATGATCACCGCGTTTCGAATGATGATCCCCGCCAGCGCAATAATCCCCAGCAGCGCCACAAACCCCATCGGTGTGCCAGCCGGTAGCATCGCGGATACAATGCCGGGCAGGCCAAACGGAGCCATGCTCAGCGCCAGCAGCATGCCTGAGAAGCGTTGCAGCTGAATCATCAGCAGTACCAGCATGGCGCAGATCGTCACTGGCAGCAGGGCAAAGACTGAACCGTTGCCTTTATCCGATTCCGCAGCGACGCCGCCTTCCTCAATGCCATACCCGGCAGGGAGTGATGCGCGCAGCGCGGCGACATCGGGTGCGAGCTGTAGCGAGACATTTTCAGCCCGCTGACCGGGCGCGATATCGGTCTGCACCGTGATGTAAGAGAGTCGCTGACGTCGCCAGATCACCGGGTCATCTACACCCCAGTTCAGGGTCGCTACCTGGCGCAGTGGAATTTTCTGTCCGCTGGCGTTGGTGATCATCAGTCCTTCCAGCGTATCCGTGTTCTGCCGTTCCGTATCATTGCTGCGCAGTACCACATCGATCAGCCGGTTGCGATCGCGCAGCGTGGTCACGACGCTGCCGGACATCAGAGTGTTCAGCGCGGTGGCGATGGTGTCTGATGAGAGTCCGGCTGCGCGCGCTGCGGTCTGGTTCACTGCCAGCGTCATGACGCGTTCTGGTTCCCCGGCCGTGAGATTAACCCCGCGTGTTAACGGCGAGCGGGCGAGCACTGCCGCCAGCCGATTAGCGGCCTGTCGTACCTGGGCATTGTCCGGGCCGGTAATGCGGTATTTCAGCGGCCAGCCGACCGGTGGGCCGAGCTCCAGCGGTGAGACGCGGGTGGTGATGTCATTAAAATCGGCTGCCAGTTTTCGTTCCAGCCGGCTGCGCAGCCGATCGCGCACGTTGAGATCTTTCGCTACCACAACCAGCTGTGCGATGTTTTCATTATCCAGCAGCACATCCATCGGCAGATAGAAACGTATTGCACCTGAGCCAACGTAGCTGGTGAAGTTCGCCACATCCCGGTCATTCTGGAGCATTTTTTCAAGTTGTACGGTACGACGCGCGGTTTCCGCCTGGGCCGCATTGGCGGGCAATGTCAGGCTAACCAGCAGTTCGGGACGATCTGACGCCGGGAAAAACTCACCCTGCATAAACGTGGTGGCATAAAGGCTGGTCAGCAGCACCGCCAACGCTATGCCCATCGTCACCAGTCGGTTGTGCAAAATCACCTCCAGCAGCCGGTGATAAGCGCGCATCAGCACGCCCGGCTGCTGGTGGGCCTTGATGTGCTTTGCCGACAGCAGCCAGCAACCAGTGAGTGGAGAGAAGATGACCGCGACCACCCACGAGCAGAGCAGTGCCAGCGCGACCACCACAAACAGCGAATAGCAATACTCTCCAGCACTTGAAGCAGCGAAACCGACCGGAATGAAACCGGCAATCATCACCAGCGTACCGGTCAGCATAGGGAATGCGGTGGTTTTAAACGCATAGGTGGCAGCCTGCCATTTGCTGTCGCCCGCTTCGAGTCGTGCCACCATCGCCTCGACCGTAATCATCGCATCATCCACCAGCAGCCCCAGCGCAATGATCAGCGCACCCAGCGAAATCCGTTGCAGACCGATACCTGCGAGTAACATGCCGGTAAAGGTCATCGCCAGCACCAGGGGAATTGCCGCTGCGACCACCAGACCGGCGCGCAGCCCCAGTGACACAAAGGAGACGGCTAACACGATGATGACCGCTTCGCCCAGTATCCGGACAAAGCCGCTGACCGCATTTTTCACCACGGAAGACTGGTCGGCCACGCGGGTCATGGTGATACCGTGCGGTAACTGACTGGCCAGCATCTGCATGCGCTTATTAAGCTGCTGACCGAAATCGAGCATGTTGCCGTTGGCGGCCATAGAGATCGCCAGTCCGATAGCCGGAACGCCATTAACCCGGAACGTGGGCGCCGGGGGGTCGGCAGGTTGCAGGCTGAGGGTCGCCAGTTCAGTCAGCGGGATGAAACGCTCCCCGATATGCAGCGTAATCGCCCGCAGATTTTCGACCGAGATCAGGTTGCCGCTGACCCGCAGCGCGATGTTCTCGCGATCGGTTCGCAGGCTGCCAGCGGGTACGACGTCGTTCTGGGCTTTAATGGCGTCGCTGACCTGTTGTAAATCAAGCCCCATGCCATTTAGTTTACGTGGTGAAAAGGCAATAACCACCTGCTGCTCCTGCACACCCAGCAGGGTGGTTTTTCCGATGTCGGGCAGGCTGGTCAGACTGCGCCGCAGGTTGTCGACCCGATCGCGCAATTCTCTGTCGGTAAAACCATCCGCTGTGAAGCCATAAATTGTGCCGAAGGTGTCATCAAACTCATCGTTAACTGCCGGACCCTGCACGCCCTGAGGCAGTGAAGAGGCCACATCCTTCATCTTTTTACGCAACTGATACCAGATGCCCGCCACCTGAGAGGGCGGTGTATCATCACGCAGGTTGACATAAATCACCGTCTGTCCGGCGCGGGTTTCACTCTCTACCGCGTCCAGTGACGGAATCTCCTGTACCTTCTGTTCCAGCACGTCAGTGACCAGTTGCACAGTATTGTCCACGTCAGCGCCCGGCCATTGAGCTGAGATGACGGCGGTTTTGATAGTAAACGCCGGATCTTCGTTGCGCGACAGACCTTGGTAGCTCAGCACACCCGCAGCCATTACCAGCAGCATAAAAAAGATCACCAGCTGTTGATGCGCCAGCGCCCAGCCAGAAAGGTTAAATCCAGCCGTTTTTCTCATGGTGCCTCCTGCGTAAGCGTCACTTTTTCGCCGGGCTGCAGGGTGCTGACACCGGCCGTAACAATGCGCTCGCCCGGCTGGATCCCGGCAGTCACAAAGATTTGCTGCGCGTTAAAGCGGGCCAGTACTACCGGACGAAGCTGTAAGCGTGACGTGGCATCAACGACCAGCAATGCAGGTTTGTCTGCGAAACGGGTCAGGGCGCTGGCAGGCAGGGCGATCACTGGCGGTTGTGCATCCGGCAGGCTGACGGTGACCGTGGCGCCGGGTGCCATCGCCTCAGGTGGATGACTCAACGATATGCGCAGTCGCCACGTGCGCGTCTGTGGATCGGCCTGTGGGCTGATATCTCGTACCGTACCACTGGCCTGAATGGCGGGATCGGCCAGCAGCGTAACTTTCAGCGGTGTCAGATTGTCAGGCCGTAACAGCGCAGGCGCGGTCAGGTCAAACACCGCATCGCGGGCATCACCTGCGGCCAGCGTCATCACGTTTTGTCCGGCGCTGACCACCTGACCTGGCTGAACCGTAATGGCGGTGATCCGGCCTGCGGTGGGTGCAGTGAGCTGAGTCCAGCTCAGGGTATCCTGGGCATTTTTCAGTGCTGCTTCGCTGCTGAGACGGCGGGACTGCGCGCTTTGCCAGTCCCCCTGGGCGCTGTCAAGCTGGCTGCGGGCAATAGCACCACCGGGCATCAGTAGCCGCATTCGATGCAGGTTAAGTGCGGCAACCCGTTCAGCGGCGCGGGCGCTGTCAAGATCGGCACGCGCGCTGCTCAGCTGATTTCGTGACTGATTATTTTCCAGCGCAGCCAGCGGTTGTCCGGTGCTGACACGGTCGCCCAGTTCAGCCGCACGACTCACGACCCGCCCATCCAGCCTGAAGGCCAGTGCGACCTCTTCATGCGGGCGGATTTCGCCCGTCAGCACCAGTGACGAATCATTGCTGAGTGGCGGGGCAATCACCGTTTTAACGGGGCGGAGCGGGGCGGCAGGCGGGGCCGAATTATTATCCCGGCAGCCGGTCATGATGAGCACGCCGAGCAGCACAAACACCACTGGCGCAAAGATCTGAACACTGAAGAGATGACGCCACACCTGGCGGGCAGCATCCGGGATTAAATCAGTCATAGCCGGGTTCCTTTAATGAGTTGTGCTCATTGAACCCGGCTTGTGTCCAGAAACGTTGCATGAACCATCAAGAAATGGTCAAGCCAGAACAATTTATCTCCCCGGCAGCGTTACCCCGATTAACAGGCCGCCGTCGGCGGGTAACGTGGCGCGAAGTGACCCGCCGTGCGCCTCGACGATCGCTTTGGCTATCGATAGCCCCAGACCACTGCCGCCGGAGTGGCGGGCACGTGAGGAGTCGGCCCGGGTAAAGCGAACAAACAGCTGCGGCAGGAAGTCCGGCTCTACACCCTGACCATAATCGCGGAAAGTCAGGGTAACCGCCTGATCGTTCTGGCTGGCGGTGATCAGCAATGCACCCCCATCCGCTGCGTAGCGCAGTGCATTTTCACAGAGGATAGTCACCACCTGGCCCAGGCGGAACGCATCGGCATCGAGCATGAGAGCCTCTGGTGCGATCACGCTGATGGTCACACCTGCCTGTTCTGCCTGCGGCAGCAGCCAGCCCGTACGCTCGCGCAGTAACTCACTGAGATTAAACCGCTCCCGGTTCAGGACCAGCTGACCGGCATCCGCCAGTGACAGCAAATGCAGTTCATCGATCAGTCGGCTGAGCTGCGTCAGTTGCTTCATAATCATTGCCAGTTGCTGTGGCTCCGCTGGAAAGACGCCATCCAGAATACCCTGCAACCGGCCCATCGCCGCCGTCAGTGGTGAGCGAAGTTCATGTGCCATCGCCACATGTGAGGTGCGCAGCTCGCGCTCGTAACGCGCCAGTTGCTGGGTCATCTGATTAAAATCTTCGGTAAAGCGCACCAGCTCCTGCGGAGCTTCTTTCACCACTGCCGCCGTTCGGCCAAACTCCCCTTTTGATACCGCTCGCGCCGCAGTCGCCAGCTGGCTGAACTGCGTGGAGAGTGGACGCGCGAAACGCAGTGCCATAAACACCATAAACGGGATGGTGACGGCCACCAGCGCAATCACAGTAAACCAGTCCGAGGAGGCCAGCGACGGATCAGAAAACGTGAGCCCCCACCATTGATCAACGATCTGGTGAAAGCGTGCCGGGTCGCTGGCAGGATGGCGGCGTAGCTGTGAAAACTCTTCCAGCAGTGCGGGTGGCATACGGTAATAGACCCAGTACGCCTGTACCGCGAAGCGCAGCCACATACAGAAGGCGATCAGGATGACGCTGCCAATCGCCAGAAACATGACCCTGACGCAGATCCAGCGCCACAGAGAGTTGTAGATGTTTTTATTCATGGCTGTCTGAACCGGTAACCCACGCTACGCACCGCCGGTAACACGTCAGAGATGCCTGCAGCTTCCAGTTTACGGCGCAGGTTGTAGACGTGTGTATCCACCACCCGCTCCAGCGCATCGCTTTCTGGCAGACAGTGCTCCAGCAGAAACAGACGGGTAAACGGACGCGTCGGCGCACGCATCAGGGTGACCAGCAGGGAAAATTCAGTGGGTGTCAGATCGAGACGGCGTGGTGTGCCGCTGTCGCATTCAATGACAGCAGTGAGGGCGATCGGGTCGACGACCAGATCGGCCCAGCGCAGGATTTCGGTGACCGGCGCGCTATTCTGACTGCGGCGCAACACCGCCTGCACGCGCGCCACGACTTCGCCCGGATGATAGGGCTTGACCACATAGTCATCCGCGCCATAGCGGAGTGCACCGATGCGGTCCGGCGCATCGCTCATCGCCGTCACCATGATCACCGGCGTATCGTCGCGACGTCGCAGTGCGGCCAGCACTTCGGTGCCGTTCATGCCAGGCAACATGATATCCAGCAGGATCAGATCGGGCTGCCAGCGTCTGGCGGCATCCAGCCCGCCAGGACCGTCACCGGCAATCATAACCTCATAATTTTCACGTTTCAGGTACGCCTCAAGGACGCCAGCCGCGTCAGCGTCATCTTCAATAATCAGGACACGTTTTAACTGCATTTCAGATCACCTTGACTGTTTCTTCATAAATCCCTGGTCATTCATTGACACTCGCCTCGCATACTCCCGGCCAGTGACGCGGCACTGAATCCCTCAGCTCCGCACCTGATGTGATAATGAGGAAACATGATGATAACCGGAAAAATAACGCTTCACATGGTCTGTTTTTCGCTGGGATTAAGTGCCGCAGCCGTCAGAGCAGATGACAGTGCCACGCCGCCGCCCAGCGTGACGCTGGGCATTGCAGGCATCAATGCACCGCGCTACAGCGGCGCAGATAAGCAGCACTGGCAGCTGACCCCAATTATTCAGGCGCGCGACGGGGCCTTCTTTCTCGATTCGCAGAAAGGGATTGGCTACGATCTTCAGGCGGATAATGGGCTTTATCTGGAACATACGCTGGGCTATGGGCTGGGTCGATCTGACCGGAACTCCTCATGGCGCGACGGTGACGACCGGCTCAGGGGTATGGGTAAGATCGATGCCACGGTCAACACCGCGCTGGCGGTGGGATGGTCAGTCACGCCGTGGTTTGTGCTGGAGGGCAAAGCGACGCTGCCCCTGAGTGACAGTCAGGGCGTGCAGTATCGGACTTCGGTTACGCTTATCCCCTGGCAGACCAGCGACGATACTGTGGCACTGCAGGTGGCGGGACTGTTTGGCGACGGACGTTATATGAACACCTGGTACGGTGTTAACCGCGAGCAAAGTGCCCGCAGTGGATTTGAACGCTATGACGCGGCGGGTGGATTTTATGGTACTGACACCAGCCTGACCTGGAGCCATCAGTTCACGCCAGCCTGGGCTGCCAGTGTCATCGGTGATTACACCTGGCTGGACAAGCATGCCTCAGATAGCCCGATTGTCGCGCGGCACAACGGTGCCTCTGCTACCCTGGCACTGAGCTATACCTTCTGAATGGCGCCATGAAAAAAAACGGGATGCGCAGCCACCGTTGTTTGCTTGCTGCGCTGATTCTGTTGTATCTGCTGGTATATGCAGTGATTGTTGTGGCGCTGAGTCTGTTCGATGCGCCGGTGCGGGGATAAGGTACGACAGCGGCTATTTGCTGCTGTGAGGCGCAGCGTGACTGCGCCATAAATTTTTACTTTCTGCTAACGGCATCAGGTTCGTTGTTCGCGTTGATAAAGATGAATGATCTCTTCAGAGAGTTCACGAGCCAGCATCGAGGTCATCAGGTGATCCTGAGCATGAACCATAATTAAGGTCATGGGCTGCCGGCCTTCCCCTGCATCCTGTTCGATCAGTCGGGTTTGCATTTTATGTGCCTGCCGGGTAAAGGTATCCGCCTCGTGCAGCAGATCCCGCGCCTGTTCAATTTTGCCCTGACGCGCCGCCTGTAATGCCTCAAAGCAAAGGCTGCGCGACTGGCCTGCATTAACAATAATTTCCATAACAGCCTCTTCCTGATCGATCATGCTAAATTCTCCGGATGGGTAAAACCGTTACGGGTAGCAGTGGCAGCAAACCATTCACCGCTTTTTTTCACTGTGCGTTTCTGGCTGGTGATATCAAGCTGGACAAATCCGTAACGGTTTTTATAGCCGTTGCACCATGACCAGTTATCAATAAAGGTCCACATATGATAACCGAGACACTGGCTGCCCTCGCCAATCGCCCGGTGCACCCACTTAAGATGTTCCGCAACAAAGTCGATGCGGTAGTGATCCTGTATCTGCCCTGCCTGAATGAATCGCTGTTCATCCTCGACACCCATTCCGTTCTCTGAAATAAAGCAGCGAGGATTGCCATAATTCAGCCGCAGGTTGGTGAGAATGTCATAGATGCCAGGCTCGTAAATTTCCCAGCCCCGATAAGGGTTCATCTTCCTTCCGGGCATCTCATAACTGTCAAAAAACCATTCAGGCATAAAAGGGGCTGCCGGATTGATCACGCTATCGCGGCATTTCACCCGTCGTGGCTGATAGTAATTGACCCCCAGCAGATCGATGATGCCGTCAGCGATCAGCACGCTGTCCTCAGGCTGCGTCAGCGGTAGCTGGTCGTACTGCCTGAGTAGCGCAACCAGATCCGCCGGAAATTCGCCGCGTAAAACCGGGTCGAGAAAACTGCGGTTAAACAGCAGGTCTGCATGATGAGCGGCCGTCAGATCCGCCGGGTTCTGTGACCGGGGATAGGAGGGCGTCAGATTCAGCACGATGCCGATCTCTCCGGCCGTGTGACAGGCCCGGAAAGCCCGAACCGCTGAGGCATGTGCCAGCACGGTATGGTAGGCCACCGTCGCCGCGCGGCGAAAGTCCACCACATTGGGATAATGGAAATCATAAAGATACCCTCCCTCGACGGGCACAATCGGCTCATTAAAGGTAAACCAGTGCAGGACACGATCGCCGAACAGCTCAAAGCAGAGACGGGCGTAGCGACTGAATGCTGCAACGACCTTACGATTCTCCCAGCCGCCCTGTTCCTGCATCGCCATCGGCATATCGAAGTGAAACAGCGTAATAAAGGGCGTAATACCCTGTGCCAGCAGTTCATCAATGACCTGGTTATAGAAGACCACCGCCTCCTGATTGACGTCGCCGGTGCCATCAGGGATTAACCGAGACCAGCTGATGGAGGTGCGAAAACTATTGTGATTCAGTTGCTTCAGCAGGGCGATATCCTGGTGCCAGTGCTGATAAAAAGTGGACGTCTCACCCGGGCCAATCTGCTGATGAAAACGTGAGGGTTGTTGTGAATACCAGTGATCCCAGATGGTGGCGCTTTTGCCACCGTTCAGGCTATCGCCTTCAGTCTGCAAAGCGGAACTGGCACTGCCCCACCAGAACGAATCAGGAAATGTATAGTGCATGATGCCTCTCTCTTAAGTAATCAGGATGTACCGGCGGTTTCTGCCAGCGAAGCAGGCGACTGCGCCTTTTCCTGCTCATTTTTTATCAGCGATCGTTCATAAGCTCGCAGGAACGGCAGGTAACACAGCGCAGAAAGCACCATGCAGACCAGGCACATGACCACAGGACTGATTGCCCAGTTAGCCGCCCAGGAGGCGCCAATTGGCGCGGGCGTCGTCCACGGCGTGAGCGAAACCACCTGAGCCAGCCAGCCCATCCGGGTGGCGGTATAAGCCAGTACGGCGTTTAGCATTGGCACGCAGACAAAGGGAATAAACATCAGAGGGTTCATGATGATCGGTGCGCCAAAGAGGATGGGCTCATTGATATTGAAAAAACTTGGCACGATGCCCATCCTGCCGATAGTTCGCAGATGGGTGGCGCGACTGCGCAGTAACAGGAAAGCCAGGGGTAAAGTCGATCCGACACCACCGATCAGAAGATAGTGATCCCAGAAGCCCTGCAGATAAATGTGTGGTAACACAGTACCTGCCGCCAGGGCGGCCTGATTAGCAGAGAGATTAGCCATCCAGAAGGGATTCATGATGCCGGTTACAATCAGCGCGCCGTGAATGCCGGCGAACCAGAAGATCTGACACAGCAGCACCGACAGCAGAATGGCAGGTAAAGAGTCAGATGCGGAAACCAGGGGAGCGAGCAGATGCATAATGGCCTGTGGAATGATCATGCCTGTTTTAGCTTCAATAAACAGGTTCAGCGGATGAAGGGTGCCGATAATCACCACCACCGGAATCAGAATCTCAAACGATCGTGCTACGCCAGTTGGCACCTCTTTTGGCAGACGGATAGTGATGTTGTTGTGCTTCAGCCAGGCGTAAACGCGGGTAGCGTAAATGGCCGTAATCAGCGCGGTAAAAATGCCCTGACCGGAAAGATACTCAGTGGAAATTGTGTGATTGGAGTAAGGCGCTGCCACCAGCAAAAAAGCCATAAAGGCCAGCAGGCCTGACATCACCGGATCCAGCGCGAATTGCCGCCCCAGGCTGGCCCCGATACCTACCGAGATAAAAAAGGTCATCACGCCCATACTGAGATTAAACGGCAGCATCAACTGGTCACGATAGGTGGCGGAAAAGTCGAGCCAGGCCCTGGCCACACTGTTGGTGCTGGTGGCGGAGAAGGGGGGAAAGATAAACACCAGCATAAATGAGCCAATGATCATAAACGGCAGGGCGGCAGTGAAGCCATCACGAATGGCAATCACATACTTTTGCTGACCCAGTCGGCCGGCAAGTGGCGTAATTGATTGCTCGATCACTGCAATCATCGACTGATAGAGTGAGCTCATAAATCCGCCTTTTCATTTGCTGCTGCGATCAGCGACAGGGCAAAATCCAGCACCTTGTCTCCCCGCTGCATGCCGTAATCCATCATATCGATCGGTTGTACCGGGATACTCTGGCCTGCTGTTTTTTCCGTCAGGCTTTGCAGCATGTATTTTACCTGTGGCCCAAGCAAAACCACCTGATAATGGGAAAACTGCTCATCAAACTCCGCCACGCCAAACGCCTTGATCTCGGCAGCTATTCCCTGCTGAGCAGCCGCTTCCTCCATTTTTCGCACCAGCATGCTGGTAGACATGCCTGCTGAACAACACAACATGATTCTGTACATGGTTACTGTTCCCTGCCTTAGACACTGAAGTGAGGCTAATTGGATATCATATGGAAACCGGTTTCCATGAAAAGTCAGAAGAAGTGTGATGCCCATCAATAAGCAGGGTTTAAGGATATTTTTATTTCGATTAGGATCACAAAAATAGGTGGGTAAGCGAAGGTAATGCGAACATATGGAAATTCGGTTTCCATGTGAAACTGAAATGGCTATACTTCCGGCGGCAAACACATGCACAGCCGGACTACGCTGATTATAACTGGCCGCCTTTTCAGGGGAGAAAAATGTCTACTATCAACGATGTATCGCGGCTGGCTGGGGTTTCTAAAGCCACAGTTTCCCGGGTGTTGAGCGGTTCACGTGGCGTAAAGGAAGCCAGTCGGCTGGCTGTATTAAAAGCCGTTGAAGAGTTGAATTATCGGCCTAACGTGATAGCCCAGTCATTATTCAGTCAGACTACGCACTGTATTGGTGTGATCTGTGCCCAGGAAAATGTTAACCAGATTACTGCATGGCTTTTTGCGCTGGAGAAGCAACTACGCCAGCATCAAAAACATCTGCTATTGCGCTTTGCCCGCAGTAAAAGTGAAATCCTGACAGCCCTTGACGAGCTGAGTTGCGGCCTGTGCGATGATGTGCTGATCATCGGCGCGCATTTTCCGCTTAATATCGACGATGAGCATGTGATTCTGGTCGACTGTGCCGAAGCGGAAGGGCCAAACAGTCTGCAATTTGATCACGCTTTTGCCGCAGAGACAGCCTGCAACTTCCTGATCAATCAGGGGCGCCGTCAGATCGCTGTCATCCAGCCAGAGAACAGTAGCACGGCCGGGCAGGTCTTGCAGGGCTACAAAGTGGCGCTGGAAAATAATGTCTTACCTTTTAATCGTAATCTGGTGATTAGCGATGCGGTCTCATCATCTGTAGCGATTCAGATGCTATTGAATAACGCCGGTAGCCGAAATTTTAATGCATTGCTGGTGGCGAACGAAATGGAAGCACAGAATGTCATCGGCCAGTTACAGGCATTCAAAAAAGCGGTGCCGGACGACATAATGGTATTTAGCCTTGCAGGTTCAGTTAATTTACCGGGGTTGCCCACTATTCCGGCTATTGAATATTCGCTTGATGCGATGGCGTCACGAATCGTCAGTTGGTTAACTGCCACTACCCAGCAGGTGCTGGGCAGCGCAGTATTACGGGGTGATTTAATTATTCCCGACTGGCGACAGCGCTAATAATCTGCGCGGTTAAGCGAGATTATGCTGCCTGCGCTGCAGGAAATGCCAGGTTGCGCCCAGCATGCCGGAGTCGTTGCCGTAGGTCGCAGTATCAATCGGGATATCAAGATCATATTTTGCCAGCTGCTCAGCCAGTTCACTGAGGAATGGCTCACGCCCGGTCATTCCCCCACCGATAAATATCATCTCCGGATCGAACACGCTGAACAGGTTATATAAGCAGGCCGCCAGATCCTGGTAGAATTTATTGACCACCTGCTGCGCGGCTTCTTCATTGCGGTCATAAGCGTCAAAGACATCTTTACCACTGACGTCGTCGGTGGGCCGACCGGTGAGCTGGCTGTAATTCTCCCGCAGTGCCGTCATGGTACAGCTCTGGCTCATGGTGTGGCGTTCAATATTGCTGCTGGTGGGACGCGACGTCAGCAGGCACCCAAACTCGCCCGCCCTGTTTCGGTTACCCCGGATCAGCGCGCCGTTGCAAAATGCCGCTCCGCCTAAGCCGGTGCCGATAGTCAACATCAGAAAATCATTGCGTTTTTTCGCTTTTCCCAGCCATTGCTCCGCCAGCAGGGCACAGTGTGCATCGTTTTCGACTGTGGCAGGCAGCGCGGTTTTTTCTGTCAGCCACTGGCTCAGATGATACTGGTCAAAGTCACGAATGGTGCCACCCATCGCAATATATCCGGCTTTTGCATCAACATAACCGGGCGTGCTGACGGCAATGCCTGCACAGCCGGGATTTTTCTCAAGCCATTGCAGGATTTCATCAAGTATTTTGTCGCGTGAGTTATGGGAAATATCCGCACTGTCACTGCACAGAATGGTCCCCTGTTCATCAATCACGCCCATTTTTAAAGAGGTACCACCAATATCGAAAGCTGCAATTTTCATCAACGTTCTCTGAGGTTGTTTTCATTCGATTAATTGTAGTGCTGAAAGAAAAGGGCAGGCGTCGGGAGGACGGCATTTTTTGTCAGGGAAGGTACAGATTTATAAAGCTATTGCAAAAGGGTAGCCTCTGGAATTATCCAGCGAAGCGTCATGTTCCGGAGAGTTGAACCCTGCGCGGCCAGTGTGGCTGGTGGCGCAGGTTGAGTCGTCACTAAGACGTCATTGCCACTTACGAAGCAGCAGGCTGGCGTTGACGCCACCAAAGCCGAAACCGTTCGACATGGCATAGGTCAGTTCGGCCGGGCGTGCATTGAGCGCCACCAGGTCAAGATTGCCTGCAGCGTCATCGGGATGATGAAGGTTCAGCGTCGGCGGGATAAGCTGCTGACGCAGTGCCATCAGGGTGAATATCGCCTCAACGCCGCCCGCTGCACCCAGCAGATGGCCGGTGGCAGATTTGGTTGACGAGATCGCGACCTGTGAATTATCGCCAAATACAGCCTGGATAGCGGCCAGTTCGCCGTGATCGCCAACCTGTGTCGAGGTCGCATGAGCATTAATGTGCTGGACGTCGTCCGCGCTGATACCCGCCTGGCGCAGAGCAGTTCTCATTGCCCGCGCAGCACCACTGCCATCTTCCGGACCTGCGGTAAGATGGTAAGCATCGGCACTGGTACCATAACCAATAATCTCCGCCAGTGGCGTCGCACCCCGTGCCTGGGCATGGGCCAGCGACTCAATCACCAGCAAACCAGCACCTTCGGCCATCACAAAGCCGTTTCTGTCGCGATCAAACGGACGTGAGGCGTGATGCGGGTGATCCTCATAGCCTGCGCACAGGGCACGCGCTGCCGCGAAACAGCCCAGCGTCACGCGATCCAGCGCTGCTTCAGTCCCGCCACAAATCGCAATGTCCGCTTCACCGCTTCTGATTAATCTTGCTGCATCACCAATGGCTTGTACGCCTGCGGCACAGGCTGTAACAGGTGCCCCCAGCGGACCGGTAAAACCGTATTTAATCGAGACATGACCGGCGGCCATATTGGCCAGAAACGACGGGGCAGTGAAGGGCGAGAGTCTGCGCGGACCGCGCGCATCCGTGGTGCGTACGGCGTCAGCAATAGCGCCAAAACCACCAACGCCGGAGGCAATAATGGTGGCAGTGCGTTCACGCGCGCCCTCATCTTCAGGATGCCAGCCCGCCTGAGTCAGGGCTTCTTCTGCTGCAAGCAGCGCAAATTCAATAAATCGCGACATTTTTTTACGCTCTTTCGGCGCAATGAACGACTCCGGGTCATATCCCGCCAGCGGGTCTTCATCAATACCGGGCACACAGCCACCTACTGAAATACCGGTGCCGGCAGTGAGCGTGTCGGGCAGAACGTGGATACCGGACTCACCCGCCGTTAATCGCGCCCAGACGTTTTCAACGCCACAACCTAACGGCGAAACGATGCCCGTGCCGGTAATGACGATGCGTTGTGATGAGGATGATTCACTCATGTAGTTGCTCCCGTAAGCTGTCCGGTCAGCGATTGACATGCTGACGCGGATAGTTGAAACGCGCCTGAAGCGCAAATAGCGAGGCCCTGCACAGGGTAGTGCGCTGTGCGAGCGCAGAGATGAAACATCGCAGAATGAGATAAGTGCAGCAGCATCAGAATCCAGCGTGATGAAAAAACAAGTTGCTATAGTTAATCTTGTGACTAATTAAGTCAATAGTCACGGCGTGCGCATCGCTCAGGGTGCAAGGCTACGTAATACCAGGGCGGCCAGTTGTGCAGAGGCTTCTTCCGCGTCATCGAGGCTGTACTGCAGCAATAACGGATTGGCGTAGGGTTTGATCACCCGATAGATGGCCTCTGCCGCTTCGTCAGCGGGGGTTTTACGTTCAAATTCACCCGCTTCACGCCCGCGACGCAGAATCTGCTGAATCAGGCTAAGCAGTCGCTCTTCATGTGCCCTGGCTGAGGGCCAGCGATCGCGCGACGCCACGGCGGCAATGTCATAAAGTTTGCGTTCGTGAAAAAAGAGTTCAGTGCCGGTGACGGTAAGCGTCCGAAACAGCCGCCGCAGCTGTTCCGATGCGCCAGGTGCATCGCAGATTGCGACGTCCACGCGCTGCATCATCATCGCCAGCCGGGTAGAACAGATCACCTCCCCTATCGCCTGTTTGGATTCAAAAAATTTATAAATATAGGCTTTTGAAAAGCCGATTGCGCGGGCAAGGTCAGAGACGGTGGTTTTTTCATAGCCGTAGTGCGCGAAGTGCTGCATGGCTGCATCAACAATCTGGTCACGAATGTTGTGCCCGGCCGGGCCGCGTGTGCCATTTTCCGTTACGGATTGGGTCATTGTTATCGCCTGATAATCGGAGTGGGTGAACAATTAAGTGACTACTGTTATAAGTAGTCACATTTTATGCCCTGTTGCTGGCAAAATCCATGATTTGCGGCGGATGAAGAGTGCTGATGGTCGTTAACCTGCACATTCAGCATGCCGCTGGCGTCGCGGCTGAAATGTGATTGCTAAAAGCGCTGATAATGCAGCCACTTTCGCAGATGACAGGGCGCAGACGAGTCGTTCCAGGGCGTAAAGCCAGAGACATCAACCCAGTGCCTGCCTGAAAGCCACATTTTAGTGCCAATGTAAATTCACCACGGTGAGTTAACTGATTCAGGTCTCTTTAGTGCTTCTTTAAATAAGCTGAATTATACTGTCGCGAATCAGCGTAAATTCAGTGATTTCTTAATGATTTATATTATCGATGAACAGATTACCTACAATTCAGATGACTGTACGCTGAGCCATCTTCCTACTCAGGAAACGCTGAGTCTGAGTATTTCATCGGGTCGGCTATTTGAGCAGTTACTTAATTCTGACGGTGAAATACTGTCGCGCGATACTCTGTTGACCGAAGTCTGGGATAAATATGGTCTGCGCGGATCAAACAGCAATCTGAATCAGTATCTGAGTATTCTGCGCAGAGCACTTGCAGCTTATGGCTGTGAAAACCTGATCATCACCATTCCGAAAATCGGCATTCGACTCAATACTGACATCAAAATAGAACGCGAATCGTCTCCGGCTTTTGTTGCGACGCCGGTTCAGGTTGATGACATGCCCGCAGAGCAGGTCGTGTCTGTCGCGGAGGGGCAGATCGTGCAACCGGCTCCCGTTATCGCAGAGCCTGTTGTTGAAAAATCTGCTCTAATCCTCAGACAGGCCCTGTTCGCCCTGATCATGCTGGTGTTGCTGGGAAGTGCTTTCTGGTATTTCACTGCACGTCAGCCTGCTGAAAAGAGCGCCTCTATGAACAACATTAAACTGGAAGGCGGCTGTGAAGCGGTTATTATTCCGGGATTAGATGTGTTTGAACGAAAGTCACTGGAGAAGCAAATTCTTGAAATGCTAAAAGAGAATAATCAATCCTGTTTACCGGGACGACGCATCTTTTTCGATAAAAACACGGCATTCACAACAAAAGATTATGGCAGGACCATTCTTTCTGTATGTAACCTGAACAGCAGTGGTCATATCGTTTCCTGCGACAACTTCTACTATCTTGACTGGAGAATGTTTTGAAACGGAAAGCCACTTTCACGCTGACGATAACGCTGGCTATGCTCTTGCTGGTGACCTTTGCAGGAATTAACTATTTTAAACCCAGTGAAAATGATCTGCCTTTCCGTTGCTCAGCGTTCAACCGCTACGATCTTAGTCGCAATGACAATAAAAAGATTGAGTTTGCTGTTTCCCAGGATCTGCGTTTTATTAATTCTGATTCGGGGTATCTGTTACTGAATGGACAGGTGACTTTTGGTGATCAGGTCACAACGGTTAATCGACGTATTGCGCTTAGTGCCGGTAATAAAATTGATAGTGACACTTACCGCTACAAAATAAGAACGATTATTACTTCGGCTAACGATACGACGCAGGATGCCGTATTTAATCTGCTGCTGGCTGAGATCACTCTTGATCCTGGTTATCTTCAGCTGGATATTACTCAGGTCGATAAAAAAGCGTATCTGGTTGGCGGGCCACTCTCCTATCTTTTCACCTGTCAGCGTTACTAAACGCAGTAACTGATAGCTTAAACGCAGACCGGAAGAGCACGTACTCTTCCGGTCTGTTTTATCTGTGATTGCCGGTTACCAGGTACGGAAGCTTTTCAGAGTATCAGAGAAAAGCTGAATGTCTGTATCTGTTATGATGCTCGCTTTTGACAGAGAGAAAATCAATATATCTTCCATGTTAAGCGTGAATACGGCTTGTTTTTGATAAAGACGAAGATTATCTGGCCGCAGAAAGTCATAAGTGATCATAATACCCGTCGTCAGGTTATTCCCTAAAGCCACGGGCTGATGAGCTTCCTGTTGCCAGTCTTTCATCTGTTTTTGCAGGATAGCGAGCTGGCTAAGAATATACTCTTCCGGATTGTTATGGTTGCCTAACTTATCACGGGAAATAGTGATGGGTGGCAGAGCAGATCGTGTATCAGCCAGGGTGTTCAGTGTTCGCTCGCAATAGCCTTCCGGCAGGGTGATTGTGCCTTCAGTGAAGCGGCAAATAGTCTTATCCATGGGTCATCTCCGTTTAATTATGGCTTTCTGCCTGCCCAAATAACTGCTCTGCGGTGACTTCGCTGAGCTTACCGTTATTTAACAGGACGATTTTATCGGCACTTCGTATAGTTTCCGGGCGGTGTGCAATGATGATTCGGGTAATCTTCATCTGCTTAATTGCGTTGTTGATCTGCGCTTCGTTATAGATATCCAGATGACTGGTGGCCTCATCCAGCACCAGGATTTGTGGATCGCGATAGAGCGCGCGCGCCAGCAGGATACGTTGCAACTGGCCCCCCGATAAAAACGAGCCCATATCGCCTACCAGGCTTTGATAATTCATCGGCATTTTCATGATATCGCCATGAATCTGAGCCACACGGGCCACGCGGGTAATCTTTGCGTGGTCGGGCTCGTTGTCAAAGAAGCTAATGTTCTCGCTGATTGAGCCTGAAAAGAGAATGTCATCCTGCATTACGCAGCCGATGCGATTACGATGATGTTCAAGTCCCGTCTGAGTGATGTCCATGCCACCCACGGTGATCGTGCCTTCTTCCGGGTGCAGCAGGCCAAGAATAATTTTGGCCATCGTCGTTTTGCCCTGGCCGGATGGCCCCACGATGGCAAGACTCTCACCTGCTTTAATCTCCAGATTGGCACCATCGACAACCCAGGGTTCAGTCGGCGCATAGCGAAAACGGATATTGATAAGCTTGATATCCTGCGGTACGTCTGGCTCATTGTCGGTTTCCTTACCTGTCAGACCAGGATTGCCCTCAGAACTGGCTTCGGTTTCAGAAAGAACAATATCGGCCAGGCGTTCACCATGCATTCTCAGCATACGGAAATCGATGATGGCATTGATCAGACCCGAACCACGACTCATGAATTGATCGGAAAAGCTGATAAAGGCGGTCAGCATACCGGCAGAGAAATTGCCATCCAGGACCTGCAGCGCAGCAAGCCAGACCAGCACCACCCGACCCACTGAGGTCAGCAATCCCTGAGCCGAACCAAACAGGATATTGAGCTTCTGTAACACGATGCCTTTATTGGTGGTATCCACCAGAAAGTTCATGTAAGCCGAGAGTCGGGGCACCTGTTTATTATTTGTTTTGACCGCCTGGATCCCGCGCAGCGTTTCAAGCAGAGAAGATTGGGTTCGGGCCGAGCTGATGATTTGTTCCTCATTAGCGCGGCGAACCGGATCGTAGGCCATGAAGCGCAGCAGTGCATAGGCGAGAAAAAGTCCAATGACCAGCCACGCCAGTTGCGCGTTATAAATGAAAAGCATGACGACCGTGACGATTGACATGACACCGTCCAGTACGGTGCTGATAAAACGGGATGTCAGCGTACTTTGAATCGTATTAAGCGAACCGTAACGAGAGAGAATGTCTCCGACGTGGCGTGACTCGAACCATTCCAGCGGCAGCTTTAACATATGATGGCAGACGTTTACGGTCCACTGCACACTCAGCTGGCTCGAGAACCAGCTCATGACCCACGAGCGCAGGGCTGTGACGATAGTCTGAAACAGGGCGATCATGATAAAGCCCACACCGAGCAACGACAGCAAAGAGTAGTCAGCCGAAACGAGCACCATATCCATAACCCACTGCATAAAGAAGGGGCCGAGGACGCCGAAAAGCTCCAGTGCGATTGAGAGGATAAGCACCTGAGCAAAGGCAGACTTTACGCCAGTCACGCTGCCCACCAGCTTCATCATGGAGATGCTTTCTTTCTCTTCTTTTACTTCAAAGGTGGAAGAGGGAACCAACTCCAGCGCGACGCCGGTGAAGGCAGTCGATGCTTCTTTAAATGTCAGTTCTCTGATCCCGCGCGCAGGATCGTGAAGAGTAATTTTATTGCCACGTACTTTCTTCAATACCACAAAGTGGTTCAGTTCCCAGTGCAGAATGCAGGGCATGCGCAGTTTAGACAGCTCTTCCATTTCCACTCGCAGTGCGCGGGAAGTCATGTTGAGTTGTTGTGCCATAGCGATGACATCAGCCAGTGTGGCGCCTTTGAGTGATGTGGCGAACTGGCGACGTAACGTGATCATGTCGATCTGATGACCATGATAATTAGCCACCATGCCAAGACAAGCCAGCCCGCATTCCGTTGCCTGTGACTGACGAATCATCGGTAAGCGGTTAAACCATTTAAAATTGAGTTTCTCTAATAACAACACAGAACAGACCTTCTAAATCAGAGAGAAATTTTGTGTCCCAGCGCGAAAATCGGCTCCAGTACCCATTCATAGAGACGACGTTTGTCGACAATAAAGTCGGCATCCAGCGCCATACCTGGCTTAAGTTTTTCATTCTGCGAATAAGCAGAAATAGTTTGTTTATCCAGAGAGACCAGTACCCGGTACTGCTGTTCCTGAATATTGTTTTTACCGGTTAAGGTGGTGACTTCCTGAGGAGAGAGGGCCGTTCGCGAGACCTCGAGCACCCTGCCATATTGCTGACCAAATTTTTGGTAGGGGAAGGCCTTATAACGCAGCACGACACGCTGACCTGGCTGGATAAAGCCAATGGATTGCGTGTTGACCATGATGCGGGCAACAAGATTGGTGTTATTGGGCAGAATCGCGACGGCCGACTGGCCAGCGTTCAGCATCTGACCATTTTTAACCATGATCAAGCCGACATAACCACTTTTCGGCGCACGAAGCTCAATGGATCGGCGCGCTTCATTTTCTGCCAGTGATTGACGGTTATCTGCCAGTTGACGTTCGATATCGTTACGTTTTTTCTCATCATCCAGCGGCTTTTCATGCAGTTGCTGCTCAGCCTGAACAATTTTTTGCGACGTATCCAGCAGCTGACGCTGGTACTCCTGGTAACGCGCCTGGCTGTCGAGAAGATTTGATTCCTGCTCTTCCAGTTGACGGTTTGAGGCATACCCCTCCAGGTGCATTGCGTTGAGTTTATCCAGTTGCAGTTTTGCTAACGCCACCTGTTTGCGACGGTGTGTTAGCTGTAGTTTCAGCTGTTCCCGCTGAAGTTTCAGACTGGCGATGGTGTCGGATAACCCTTTCATTTCGACGTCATGCAATTTGGCTAGTGTCTGAAGATCCTGCTGAAGTCGTTCCCGCTGACCCACCAGATTTTCGGCGATAACCTGACGAGTCTGTCCTATCTGCGTGGAGACTTCTGACGACAACACCATAAGCACATCATCTTTTTTGACCCGCTGTCCCTCTTTAACCGGAATATCCACCACTGTTGCGCTAACAGGAGGCGGAACGATTAACATGCCATTTTCAGGCAGCAGTTCACCGGTAGAGGATTCATATTTGGTGTAGCTGCCAAATATGAAAAAGAGGGCAGTAACAGCAGTAATAAAAATCACCACGGAAATAACAAGCCAGCGATAGGGTGGACAATAAAGTGCCACGATGCCCAGGTTACCCCGGTTAGCGGCATCAAGTGCCTCCTGGCGGAAGAGTGACTGTTCCATTTATTGATTCATCATGATTAAAGGATTAACGGCACTGAAAGAATTTCAGCATGTCGGGTGATAACGATCCGGTGCTTTGTGCCAGATTGATCAGGGCGTTGAGATAACTTAAACGGGCTTCAGCCTGGTCTTTGAGTGCGGCGTAATATTTTTGCTGGGCATCCAGTTCGTCGTTAACCGTGCGGAAGCCCATTTCCCGTCCATACCGGACCGACACAACTTTTTCACGTGCTGAGTCGACCGCATTCTTCTGAGCACTGATTAAGGCTTTGCCATTGGTCAGGCTCAGCCATGCAGAGCGGGTATCGGTTGCTGCTTTGCGTTGCGCTTCCATCGTGGAATATTTTGCCGCCTGACGACGATAGGCCGCTTCAAAAGATTGTGAAACCTGACTGCCGCCAGCAAACAACGGAACAGATACGTTTACGCCGTACTGCAGGTTATTACTCTTTGAGTTCGTCCCAAAAATCGCGTCATACAGGATATTGTCGTCGTCGTCGTTACGGCTCCAGTTCTTGCCATATCGCGCATAGAGTGAAACCACTGGCATGTGCGCGCCATCAGCTGCCAGCACATCTGCGTCTGCCTGATCAGTCTGAAACAAGGCAATCTTAATATCGCTGTTACGTTGCTGGCTGGCATTGATTGCCTCAGTCAGAGAAGAATAGGGCGATGCTTTAAGACACTGGAAATTAACTGGCTCTATACTGTCCGGGCTGATACCGGATAAACGCCGAAATGCCTCTCCTGCCAGCAACAGTTGATTACCGGCCTCTATTTCCTTAGCTTGTGCAAGCGCGAAGTTAGCCTTTGCCTCATCCAGTTCCGTACGGGTATTCTGCCCATTGATTAGACCGGTCTGAAGTTTTTGCTGTTGTTGGTTAAAATTATGGCTGGCGGCTTTTGCTGCCTGCAAAACTTCCTGCTGATATAGCACCGTAAAATAAGCATTGCTGATGGAATTAAGTAACTTCTCTTCAGCCTGTTTTGCCTGTGCCTCAGCCGTGTTGGCAATAGCAACACCTTTACGCCATCCGGCATATTTACTCATATCAAACAGCGGCTGTCGGACGCTAAGATCGTAACTATGGTTAGTTACCCCACTCTGATATTTTTTATCAGGCTGTTCCTGACGATCCCAGTTTCCTTCCAGTGTTAATGTTGGCAGCATTCCAGCCATACCCTGCCAGTATTTTTGTTTATCTGCAGCACTGGTCATTTGGCTGGATTGTAATGCAGAGTCATAGGTCAATGCAGCCTGAGCAGCTTGCTCGAGGCTGGTTGCCAATGTGCAAAATGGAGCACAGGTTAGTGCCAGCAATGCAATGTTCAGATTATGGGATTTCATGATTTTCGCTATATATAAAAATCTTTGTGCAAGGGGGTTAAATGAGTTTCTGTGCAAAAACATACTTAATCAAATCTGTATTTGATTGCAGTTGAAGCTTACGCATGGCGTTATATTTCTGTGTTGCAACAGTGCTTATGCTGCGTTTACGCGCTTTTGCTATGTCCATCAGGCTATATCCAATGGCGAATAAGCGAATGACCTCTACTTCTGATGGCGATAAAAGTGCCGGATCTGCGGGTGCAGAAAACACAATTTTTTTCATCTGCTCTGAGTAGTATATTCCTGAATTAGATGAGCAAACCCAATTGAATGCCTTGACTAAATCACGAATGTCATCTCGTTTGTGCACAATGGCATTAACCGGGATTCGTAATAACCCTTTCAAAATAGCCTGGCTGTTTTGTGCAGTGAAAATAATAATTTTTAAGTTCTGATTTTGTTTATGTATCTGCTCTATTTTCCGTACTCCATTGACATCATTACCCTCCAGATTAAAGCAAAAGTCCGTTATTAATATGTCTGGGGCATCCTCTTTGAGGATAGGAAGTAAATTATCGCATTCAACCGGATAAGCAAAAATATCAAGTTCTAAAAACTCGTTTATGAGTATGTTTTGAATGGAGTGAAGAATAAATGGACTTTCATCAGACACACCAAGTCTAAGCTTGTTTTCTTTCCCGAATTTATACACAGACAATCCTTTTCTGTAGATAAAATTTGAAGAAGGGCTCTGCAGAGCCCTGCTAATTACTGGTAACTAAGCGTGTATGTCGCTACCGCATTTGCTGTGCCAGGATTTATTTTCGCTGCTGTCTGATAATAACGCGCATAGAGGGGCACCGTGATTAAAGCAGATGAGAGTGGGTAACTCGCAATGTTAAACGGTGTTGCGAGTGCAATTGGTTGCTGATTTTCATTAAGAATTTGTACCCCGACACCACTGGCCGTCGAAGTTGTATTAAGCGCGACCACGCCAGCCTCTGAGAGTCCACTGGACGCATCACCATCGAGCTGCATCATAACGTCAAATGTCCCTGATAGCAGAGCCTCACAGTTCAGCCGAATATTAAACGCTGTCGTAGCGCTGGTCTGGCCTATTCCTGAGCCTAAGCCACTGCTGGGGTTGGTGGTGTAGCTGCCCAATGGTACTGGTAGATTGGTATTACCCGCGACTGAGCAGGTCTGATCTTTTACAGTGAAACCTGTTTTGATATTGGTGAAGTTAAAGGTCTCATCGGTACCTTTTACTAACGAACCAACATCAAATGGGTTCACATAGCTTTTGAGGTAAGTCGATGGCGTCATAGTATTGGATGTCTTTACAATTTGATAAGGTACGTTCAGAGAGACCTCCGTATAGGCACCGATGGTTCCACCGCTGGTTAAAGCATATGTGCTAATCTTTATACCGGTTGGAATACTTGCTACTTCGGTACCCATCTCACCACCATAGCCGGTATAGAGTGTTAATCCATAGCCGAGAGCATTCTCTGGTATCGCCTTACGTTTAAAATAAACTTCGCCGATCAACCCAGCTGCATACTGCTGCAAATTGCTCAGCGCGCATTGGAAGTTAGCCGTTGCTGTGCCGCTATAAACAATTGTGCCCACCGGCACAGCGGCTGAAATGTTGATGCCTAATGATTTCACGTCAATCAACGAACGCGTGGTCGTCATTTTACACGTCAATGTCACATCGGTTGATGTGCCCGCAGCATTAACGTTAAAAATAGTCATCAGCATCAGACTTATTGTTAATAAAACAGAGCCAGTGAGTCGCATTATTTTCTTTCCTGATAGTAAACACATGATGTCACCTCATTAACCCTGATTATCTTTATTATCGGTATTGGAAGCGTAACGAACTGGCTGCATTGGGTCATTGCTGCAGGTTGTCGTCAGTCTTGCCAGTGTTTTATTGTCACTGGACTGAATTGATCCAGACTCAAGGTTAACCAGGCAATTATCATTTCGCGCTTTCCCCCATGAAACATGAAGACGACTGACATCTTTGTTTATTCTGACGTAAATCTGGCCACCCTGTGAAACCGTCGTCACCAGATTGCCATTTTCATCATTCACTGACGCACCAAAAGGTAATGCATTACCATCAGGCTGATTCGCCCTTATTAATAGTGGTTTCCCCTTAGTGGTTTTATAATCCAGTCTGACCACTGCACCTTCAACCGGAATAACACGCTGTTGGGTTGATTCCAGCTCAACGTCAAGCGGAATACCCTTAGGATCAATCGCCAGCTCATTTATTCTGTACGGATTCAGATTGGGTACTACTGCTCTGCCGCTTCCGTTTAATACTATATTTGGATAACCGAGTACCCTTGCACCTTCAGCATCATCTGCTGTCACCACGGCATATGTAGTCGACTGATAAGCACTAAAGTTAATGCCATCAGGCAGGGCAACCACGGCTCCGCTGGCGCCGCCAGAAGCAGAATAGTAGTTCTCTCCCTGGGTATATGACGCTGTCAACATGCTGTAAGGCGAACGATATTGTCCACTTACTGAACCTGATTTTTTATTATCAATGTCGCGTGCGGCACCTACGTTATAACTGTATTGGTCATATTCACCCAGGACACCGTTAACGGCGGTTTGTGCCGTCACGCCTTCTTTATTATGCGTGGCACTTGCTGTTACATAATTTTTACTTTCGCTACCAAGTGGTATTGAGAGGTCCAATGAGAGTTGGGTATCGTGCCCGCCTGTTGAATATAATAATCGGTTTGCTGATAATGTATAGGATACGCGACCAACTCTATTATTATAGCCTAATTGAAACTGGGTGTTTGTACCGACACTTTCCCAGTAATTTTGAACGAAACCAGTAAGATAGATATTCCCATATGAATCTCCAAAATTTTGGCTGGCAGTCAATGAAAAGCGTTGTTTAGGACGGGATAGATAATTTATTCCATCATTTTTTTTCTTCTTGTAATAATTATTAATTTGCAAAGCATTGTCATAGCTGTAATAGCCGGAAGATGAAAATCGATACGCGGCGAGTGTAAAGTTCGTATCAGTCTGGGGTACTTTTTTACTGTAAGTTGCGCGATAGCTCACGCCCTGCTTTTTCTCATTGCCATATTTGGTCTGAGCCCCGGTGACATCAAGAGAGATGGCTCCTATGGGTAAACCAAATGCACCGCCTAGCAGCGCCGATATGTAGTTATCTGATCCCAGGATACCGGTATAGCCCGTCAGACTGTTGGTAAAACCATGTTGGATGGTGCCCTGATAAACAGAAGGCGTATAGGCCATATTATCTTTACGCGATACACCACCCGTCACAGAATAAAACGTCATACCGGGACGTTTCAGTCTTGTCATGGCTGCATAGGGCACAGAAAAACGTGTTTCGCTGCCATCCGCTTCTTTTACCATAACATCTAAATCACCACCGTAACCGGTAGGGTAGAGATCGGTAATGTTAAAAGGACCCGGTGATACCGTTGTCTCATAAATTTTACTGCCGTTTTGCGAGACGGTTACCTGAGCACTGGTACGGGCAACACCCCGAATCTCAGGTGCGTAACCCCGTTGCGAATCAGGCCACATTTGATCAACTGTCGATATTTGCGCACCGCGAAATGAGAGAGTATCGAAGAGTTCGCCACTGGTGTTTCCTTCACCTAAGAGCAGACGTGACTTCAGTTGCGGGATATCACGCTGAACATAGGTGTTAATTGCATTATAATTATGTGATTCATCACCTTGCTGGCGTCGCCAGCTTAATGAGCCGTCATGGCGGAACATCCAGCCACCCAGGTTAAAGCCTGCCAGCGCTCTGCCATAAAAAGAATCATATTCACGACCGTCGTTAACAGAACGGTAATAGTTAGTGTCATAGTTGAGTGTAAATGCCGTTTCACCTTTATCCCAGAATTCGGGTGCGACATAACCACGTGCTGAACGCAGGAGGTATATCTGTGGAATGGATATGTCCATCTGCATATCCGCAGAGTTAATTGCAGCATGACTTTCTCTGACCACTTCTTCAAGGGATATACACTGTTTACCCGAACGTAATTCCTCAGCTTGTTCAGAACTGAAAACGGTGTCTTTGATTGAGAGGCTTTTTACCAGGTCATAGGAAAGACAGGCCTTAGTACCTGTTCCTTCACGTACAACCTGAACATTTTCACGACTGATTTGACGACCATTTAAAAAAATATCCAGCGTATAAACGCCGGGATCAATGGGGTTACCTGTTGCATAGCGGGCAACATCTACTTTTACCCCAGGCAAATTTTTTACAAAGGATTCGTCAAAATCATAAGCATTCTCAGCAAACGCGGATTGGGTTGCTGCGGCCAAAAAGAGCGCCATGAATGATCGATATAAAACTCTGCCATTTGGTTTATTTGAACGGATCTTCCTTGCCATCATAACTTCCCCTGGTTAATTACCAAAAGTTATTCGTTTATTTTAGTTTCAACCTTACGTGCAGCACCAAAATCGTCCAGATACTGATAGTTAAATGTTGTTTTTATCTGACTTGAGTTCATGCCTTTTATCAGGAATTCTTTTGTCTCACCTGGTGCCAGCATTTCACCTTTTTCACTGACTAATTTATGGCCCGTGTTATCTTCTGCATTAACCTGTGAGACGTTAACGTAGAAGGGTGAGTTGTTCATTGCGGAAAGGGTGTTAATTTTTTGTCCATGACGCCACACCAGTCCTGACGCAGCTTTATTAGCCTGCGCTGTATCGAACTGAACCGGGCGATAGAATATTTTGATACGACTTCGGATCGCCATTTGCAACTGATTCTGATTAGACAGACTTTTATCACGAGGGGGGATATCCAGAACGTTAAGCCAGAAAACAGACTCTTTGTCGGCGGGCAGGTTGGCACCAGTAAATACAATGCGTAACGTTTGCCCTTTATTAGCCTCCATGCGGAAAACAGGGGGAAGTAAAACAAAGGGAACATCAATTTTATCTACGGCTTCATTTTGATTTCCGCTGTCAATCCATGCCTGGACCAGCGCGGGCTGATCACCCCGGTTATCAAGTCGAACGGTAACCTCTTTATCAGAAGCTGGATAGATTACCCGGGTGCCAATAATCGTCACGCTGGCAAATGCAGACGACGTCATTGCACAGGTTAGCAGGCAGGATAGTAGAAAGTTAACGCTTTTTTTTTTCATGATTTTAACAGGAATGATGAAGAGGAAGAGAGGTGAGGGCATTGCCCCCACCCTAATCAATTACAGGTAATTGATTGAATAATTTACTGTTGATGCAACACTACCCGCTGTTGCAGGTGCAGTAGCGTAGTATTGAGCTGAGTACGACAAAGTCCCTGCACCCGCTGTCAGAGCCACAGTTTTAGGTGCAGTAGACTGCTCAGTGCTACCTGCATTGATGGCCACATTAGCACTGTCCAGCAGTTGCAGATCAACACCCGTTGCCGTTCCGGTATTAGTCAGACGACCATTTGCATTAACACCAGCGCCCTGCTCAAAGTAAGCGTAAACATTACCTGTTTGGGCCGAGCAATCGCTCAGTGACAGAGTGAAACGGGTGTTGCCCGCAACAGAACCAGCCGCGTCCAGGACACCAGCAGCAACTTTTGGCAAGGTAACGGTGGCAGTGCTGCCTGCGCCGTTAACGCTTACGGTACAGGTCTGAGATGCAATGGTGCCGGTGAAGTTAATGGTGCCATCTGAAGCTTCTGCTGCATTAACCTGAGCTGCAGCCAGCAGCAGACCCATAGCAACCATAGATACCTTTTTCATATACTTTCCTTTGTATAAAATAATTAACATTTTTATTTTTGAACTTGTGCATTTAAATGCAGCCGTTCATTCTGCCGATAAGGGTGACGCTCTTATCAGAAAATCAGACAATTAGCATGCCGAACGCGACTGCGGCGACAATACCTACAATACCCATACCAAAAGCGTTACCACTTATTGGGTTTGCTGCTGGCACTGAGTCCGGCCGAACCCATTCAGTTTTCTCAGTTGACGTTGAGCTGTCACCTAATCCCCTGAAAAAATCCAGAATTAAAGAGGTAAGTGAGCCGCCGCTAACCCCTTCGATTTCTTTAGTGTTTAATTCTCGCATGGTACTTCCTTATGCTTTAATTACCGGAGCAGTGGCATCAAATTGGTTTTCAACAATCTGATTGAACCAGCCCGCAGTTGAGTCCCAGCCATTGACTGCGCCATAAAGTGCACCATCAACCAGACCAACAACGGCACCGACAACCAGGCCGACGCCGGCAGAGATAATGCCTGCACCAGCAATGCCACCAGTGCTACCGCCGCTCATAGCCCACTTCAGACCGAAAGACGTGATACCAGTAACGCTACCTACTGCGACCGAACCAATAAAATCAAATAAACCTGCGCCTGAAACGTTTTGCATTTCAACAGATGTTAACTCTCTCATTTATATCTCCAATATTATTCAGTTGTTCAGATTATCAGTATTGAATTTTTAAAATGCCGCTCCAAGCGAACGGCGCTATTAGATTCGGTGACCGTAAAAAATAAAATAGTAAAATATCCATAATCGATATTTGGTGTAATTTTTAATGGGTGAGAAAGTTTTATCTCATTACATGTTATTTACATTAATGGTAATTTAGGTAGGTAGGGTAAATTTACCGTCATTGCCAGTAAATTATTTCTGGCGTTATTTTCGGATGTCCTGATTGGTAGTGCTACTATGGTTTTCAGGTAGTAAAAATGATACGCACTCAGTCGTGTGAGGGTTTTTCAGGTAATTCATATTCTTTCCTTAGAATAGTCGGGTTCTGACGAAGAGCGCTTCATATGCAATCAAAGGTAAAAACCAGCCACTCAGAATAATTCACTCGTTTGGATTTTAAACCTAAAATCTTTTAAAAAAACAGAATATAAAACTATATTCTAATAACTTTGCGATTTAAATGTCTGCTATGGGGATCATATGGTTTAATTTATGCCATCAGATTATGGTTCTTTTATTTTTAAGGAGAAATTAACAATGATTATATTATGAATAGTCATGTGAATAATATTGCAAATTTTTCAAATGTTACACTGTATTTTCTTGTTTAATACCGTGGTTTTATAACATTTGTGTTCATATGGTTATGATTGATTCCTTTTTTAAGAAAAAAGTTATAACACTATCAATAAGTCTCTACTTATTAGTTTGATGTACTGATTAAAGGGCTTTAAAACGGTGAAATATCTGGTTTTGATGTCATTGGTTGGCATTATTCTCCTCCTTTTTGCATGTTTGTGGTGTTGAATTTTATCGCAATGGTTTTACTATGGTAAAACCAATAACGACCTCTTCTATGGCTTACATTTGAGGAAAAGCCAGCGATCAGAAATACACCAGGCGAAAAAGAGAGACTATAACAAACGGATTTTTGCTAATTTTTCTACTAATCACTAACTTCGTGTCAGTTAGATTGAGTTAATTATTATGTATAGAGTGACTGAAAATCATGAGCGGATCATTGATGCGCTAGCCGGGTATACCCAGGTTGCTAATCCAGATGAGATTTCACGCGGTAAGCGTCGTTACCATCTTACTAAAGATAATGTACGCCGGGTTATGTTCATTCTTGATGGTGATTTCTTACTGAAACTAAAGAGCGAAAATAAGGTTTTAAATATCCTGTCGGCCCCCTTTGTTGTCGGTGTCACTCCGGCACTCGATGAACCTCCTGTCTATCTGGAAAGAATCGATTATGGGAAGGTCAGTTTCATCGATTACGATGTGTTCTGGCGATTAGTATTTGAGAAGGATCTCTTTAACGATGCCATGTCTATTCTGTCTGGTCAGTACTCAGACCTGATGAACTACATTCAGCTGCCCAAGAATAACTCACATGATGAAGTGATTTCTTTAATTGGCCGCTGGGGAAAATTGCCACCTCATCTTAAGAAGCGATTTTCGGCTCTTTTCCTGATTGAAAATAGTTCTCATCTTTCAAAAAGCTCCATTTGCAGAGTGCTGAAAGAATTAAAAGATAAAGGTGAGCTGTCTTTGGTAAATGGCAAATTCACCTGATTTATTTATTTAACTTTTGAGATGCTTAAGGGAAAAATGGATTTTAAAGTCGTTTGTACAAATGAGAATTACTTCTTTCGGCTGGGCATCTCCAAAATTATTGAAGAGGCACTGTTATCTGATACGCCAGTAGAATTCTTACCTGCCTATGACGCGAAAAATTTATGTCAGGCGGACTTTATACTGATTAGTGTTGCACAGTGGCGCCTTTATATGTGTCAACCTGCCTATCGGGATCGGAAGCCTGGTGGCATTTTAATGGTTTTTGTTGAAAGCATTGAAGACATCACTACTGATCATTTGCCTCTTTGCTATCGCTCTTTGCTTATCATTCCGCGCACTGATTCTGTACGTGATATTTCTGAAAAAATTATCCGATTCTGGCTGGTAAGACAGGGAAACTTTAGAGGATTTGTCTCCACGGATTGCTCGAATTGCGATTTTGCGCGTATTACAGTAGTCCAGTTGCAGGTGCTAAGTTTTCTGAAGAAAGGGTATAGCGTGGGGCAGACAGCTAAACGCCTGAATCTTTCAACTAAAACAATTTACGCACATAAATACAATGTTATGAAGAAGTTTTCGATAAGTGGTGATATGGCCTTTAACGCCTTCATTAATGATCTGACTTTGCTTGAGCTTTATAAGGGCGTTATTGAGTCTGCAAAATTTTAGCTGCTGATTCATCCCATGCGTGAGTCGTCCTGCGAATTAAAGGGTTAATTCAGATGCGCGGATTTTCTGTGATGCATGATGGCAGGCCCAAGCTACCTTCTGGCAGCTAAGCGTTGAGAGGTTTTTGTGAGAAAGCAACTGCGGAAAAAAGATAAATCACTAACCATTCCTTTTAAAATGATAATCGCAATCATGTCAGGGATGATTTTTTTATTATCTATTTACATTTACAGTAATTATTTTGTTGCTGCACACGTATTTCATCTTCCCGATGCATTTCAGTCTGGCGTGGATAGCTGTAATCCTTCTCAATCTGTGCGGATACTCAAAGAATCGCACACACGTAAGCAGAAATTCCCCGGGCAACATTGCGCGTTATTATCTGGATCGCTAAAGAGCTTTTGAATCACCCCACTTGTGCGATAGTGGCTTTCAACCATAATCGGTGTAGGGGTATGACGTTTGTGCCATTGACTCTTGCAAGCGATAAGGTATTTGTAACTTCCGATAAATTAAGACAAGTACAAAGTCAGCGTCGCCGCTGGCTTTTTCATGATCATTTCAGCATATAAGAACGGCCTACATTGATTTAGCTGTAGCTATCATCAAGGGTAACGTCTTCCTCTCGCTGGCTTTCGACAACAGCAGCATAACTGGGCATCGGCAACATACCCATTCCACCGGCCAGCATCATTGCTTTTACGAGTTTTTCGGTCAGTCGGGAGAGCCAATTGAACAGTGGGCGCTGTTTCACCGCGATCATCTGCACTAAATTATTCCCATTCGCCTGCAGACACACCGGGTAAAGAGTCAGGCGAATGCAAGGAGTATAAATACCAGATTCTAGCTGTTCTCACCTGAGTTCGGCCTTTATTTCTCTACGTCGCAGCACTCCTCCTCATGTTGTCGCCACTGTCTGCTTTCCTGACATAACGGGCTTTTACAGCCTCACTCAGACTAAAAGCGTGCAAAGGTCGGGCGTGTCATGTCTGCCTGACATCGGCTCAAATGATAAACATCATGAATAATATTCAGGGATTTTTTTTGGGAACGTCTGCGCTGATGTTTAAATAATCATATTTATGAGCGTTGCATTAGCAATTTATTCAACGTTGAGCGAAATAATAAATTAAATTTTCATCCAAACGTGTGATTGTTACATTATTTTGAGGTCATTTTATAATTCTGTACTGATGGGCATTTTGCGGTATATTAAACAATGAATAACATTCATTTTATTTTGGTTATGTTTTTTTATTTTCATATAATACAGTTAGTTATAATCTTAATGATGCTTAAGTAGTGTTATTTTTTGATTTATATCAATATTGCTGCTGAAGCCCGATTTAGCTAAAGATTGCCGTAATGATACTATTTATTTATTAAATAATATTTCTTAAATAATAATAGTATCGTGAGGGTAATCCATTGAAGCATTTTGGAAGCGCAGCGCTGTGCTGTACATTTTTTATCTGCACTAAATCCTATGCGGGCATCATGCGACACGATATTGATGTACAGGAGTATCGTGATTTTGCTGAAAATCTGGGCAAGTATACGGTAGGTGCCACCCATATACCTGTCTATAAAAAAGATGGCTCTTTATCGGGAACTCTCGACTTTCCTATGCCAGATTTTGGCGGCGTTTCCTCGCTGGGATTTTCGACGCTGATATCACCCTCTTATATTGTCAGTGTGAAACACAATAGCGGTTACAAAACAACCTCATTCGGTAATGGCGCTCAATACGCTGCTACTTACAGCCTTATTAATCGTAATGAGCTCACCTCTGAAGATTTCCATATGCCACGACTCAATAAAGTGGTCACGGATGCTGCTCCTTATGACACTGTTGTGAAAGCAGACTTTCTTGCAAACTACAAATCACGTTATGCATGGTACACCCGGGTAGGAGCAGGGAATCAGGAACAGATTAATGACGATCAAACGGCGAGAATACAGGTCTCGGGCGGTTATAACTGGAAGTCTGGCGGAACTATCAGTGCCGATAACGTGCGTCAAATATCCTACGACACATATTTGCGTTATTTTAATTTGGGTCCTGATGATGTCGGTACGACCCCTCTTTCTATTGGCACCGGTGGGGCAGACAGCGGTAGCCCGGTGTTTGCCTGGGACGAAGTGGAGCAGCGGTGGAAACTGGTCGCGGTTCACGTAGGTTACGATCAGGATAATAGCCTTTATCGCAGGCGGGCTGTGGCGGGATATCTGCCGGGTGATTTTATTGCTTCGGTTCAGGAAAAAAGTATCTCGCCAGCTATCACAGATAGTGATGTAAACGAGGCCATTTACTGGGATAAAACAGCGCTTAGCCAGGCTGGTAATACCTGGTCATGGCAGGGGCTGGCTGATAAATATCAGAGTGTGGCCCCTTCTCAGGCAACCGCCGAAGAACTTGATGCGACTAAAGATCTCCGTTTCAACGGGGCTGGCGGACTTATCACGCTGAATGCACCAATCAATATGGGCGCAGGCAAACTTCAGTTTTCCAATAATTACACTGTAACCTCGGCGAATGGTGTCAATGCAACCTGGGCTGGCGGTGGTATCGAAGTTGACGCAGATAAAGAAGTCCTGTGGCAGGTAAATGGATTGGCCAATGATGCCCTGCATAAAATCGGCATGGGTTCACTGCATATTAATGCCGTGGGTACTAACCCGGGTTCGCTGAATGTGGGAGAGGGTACCGTTATCCTCGATCAGCAAGCTGATAGCTCAGGAAAAAAGCAGGCTTTCTCTTCTGTAACTCTGGTTAGCGGGCGGCCAACGGTTGTGCTGAACGATGAGAGTCAGGTTGCCGCTGACCAGATCTATTTTGGCTATCGCGGTGGCCGGTTAGATTTAAATGGTAATGCGCTTAGTTTTAAAAAGATCAACCATACCGACAGTGGTGCGACGCTGGTAAACAACAGCGATAAGCCGTCAACCCTCAACATTACTGGCTATACCGCCGCAGACGTCCCCTTTTATAATTATACGGGTAGTAACCGTAAAGGCACACCAAGCAATGTCTATGTGTATAGCAACCCATACACAAAAGATACCGAGTATTTTCAGTTAAATACCTCCGATTACGGTTATTTCCCGACTGATAAATCTTCGACAGCGACCTGGACTTATCTGGGCACTGATGCCGATGAAGCCATTAATTATCGTCTGACACAGCTCAATGTTCAGGTTTTCCGCGGTTTTCTAGGTGAAACACTGGAAAATGCGCTGAATGGTGTGATGAACGTTAATATTCTGTCACGCAACGCCACGGCGATCACTGCCCTGACCGGTGGCATGAACCTGGATGGTGACCTGAATGTTAATAGTGGCACCGTGGTTCTTTCAGGTCAGCCGGTCGCACATGCCGGTGGTACTGTCATTGATGACGACTGGAGCATCTCCCTGTTTAAAGCCAATCAGATTAATGTTGGTACCGGTGCGCATTTCCAGGTGGGCGAATATGCAGGTGTTAAAGCCAGTATCGTTGCCGCTGAATCCGCAACCCTCTCTCTGGGCTATAACGACAGTCAGCTGGCAGTGGAGAAGAGCTTACGTTGCTATTCTGCCATCTACTCTGATGATGTTTCCTGCAGCCAGCCCCTCCGAAGCGCAGATGCACTGGCACTATTACCTGCCAGTGAGGTGGAAGGGGATGTTCAACTGGCAAATAACAGTTCTCTATATCTGGGCAAGGTGAATTATCAGGGGGCGGTCACCTCCACGGGTAGCAGCCTTATGACACTGGAAGCCAATGCGGACTGGACGATGACCGGCAACAGTCATGTCAGTTCACTTCTGGCAAAACGTGGTTCGACGCTTTCAATGGTGCCTTCAGGCAACTGGAGCGCGAAATCACTGAATGTCGACTCGCTGGATGCGACCGGGTTAAATCTGATGTTAGGGGTAAAACCCTCGACGCTGGAAAGCGACAAACTGATTGTAAAAAACTCGGTGAGTGGTGGCGACAACGTGCTGGACGTAAGTCTGCTGGTCGGCAGCGAAGAGCAGGTTTCGCTGACCCAGGATCTGGTAATGGTTGATGCACCCGCTGGCACCTCACACAGTTATTTCGCTTTCGCAGACAGCTACAGTGGATTCAGCGTTTACACCCCAAATTATCAGGTGAAAGACGATAACGACCGCGTTTTATGGGTGCTGGAAAGTAACAAATCGGCCGAACCTGAACCTGTACCTGAAGTGACGCCGGAACCAGCGCCTGTGCCGGAACCAGCGCCCGTGCCGGAACCAGCGCCTGTGCCTGAACCAGCGCCTGTGCCTGAACCAGCGCCTGTGCCTGAACCAGCGCCTGTGCCTGAACCAGCACCTGAGCCAGAACCAGCGCCTGAGCCACAACCAGCGCCTGAGCCACAACCAGCACCTGTGCCAGAACCAGCACCTGTGCCAGAACCAGCACCTGTGCCAGAACCAGCGCCTGAGCCAGAACCAGCGCCTGAGCCACAACCAGCACCAGAGCCGACGCCTGAGCCAGAACCAACGCCCGCACCGGAAGTGACGCCTGCACCAGAAAATCCGGCGGCTGACCAGGCTGCTGCAGAGGAAGCAAAAACTGAAGCCGAAGCAAAAGCGAAATCAGAGGCAGAGGCAGAGGCAGAGGCAGAGGCAAAGGCAAAGGCAAAGGCAAAGGCAAAAGCCGAAGCTGAAGCTGAAGAAAAAGCCAAAGAGGAAACAGTAAAAGAAGAAGAGGAAGCCATAAAACCGACATTCAACCCGGATGACTGGTTCTCTGTTTACGACAACCTGCCACTCATCCAGCGCACGCGTGCCTTAATCGCCTCGCGGCAGTATATTTTCAGTGAAGCGGTCAGCCAGTTGCATAACCGCACTGACAGTCTGCGCGCCTCGCCAGAAAGCAGCGGATCATGGGCAACCATCGAGCAGAGAAAAGGGCATTTTCTGGGGATGAACGCTAACCAGCAGACACTGAATGTGGGATGGGATACGCGTAGAGAGACGCAAACAGTGGGTATCAGTGCCAGTTATACCCATGGAGAGGTTAAAGGGGGAGGCCGTGAAAAGCATCGACTGGCCACTGTAGGGGCTTACTACTCCTGGCAGTCTGATGCCGGGTGGTTTATTGATGCAGCCAGTCGTTATATGTACCTCAATCAGGAGATATCGCTGGATCCTGCACTGCATATTAATGGCGTGAAAAAGGAGAGTCAGATGCTGGCTGGCAGCCTGCGGACGGGATATCAGTTCGGTCTGTCTGACGATACGCTGTTTATTTCACCTTACGTGGGAGTCAGCGGTGGCGTCATGTCTGGCTACACTCTCCAGGGCAAGGATGCAGAAGTTTCGCTGAGTTCAGCGACACCTTACTTTACGACCACCGGCATTATGGCGCAGAAACGCGGACTGGGTGTCTTGCTACCAAACGTAAATCTGAGTGCGAGTATTGAATATCAATATTCGCCAGGTAAAAACGGATCAACCACAACGCTTTCCGACCGTCATTTGAATCGCCAGTACAGCGCCTGGTCTGATAATCGTTATCGCAGCAGTGTGGGGCTGCAGGGCGTCATTACGCCTGACCTTTCTCTTATCGCGAAAGTTGATACCAGTTTTGGTGGTGAGTTTAAAACCGATTACAGCGGCCAGGTCGGTTTCGCCTTGCGCTTCTGATATCGTTTAATAACAGAGCATCATGGCCAGGCTGCGATGATGCTCTGTTTATTATCGAGTGGTATTGTTCATCAGCCATCGTCAGAGATATCTCATCTGAAAGATCGAATAATATCCCACCGGAGTGCGAACGCTCGAAAAATAAGTTAATGTTTTTCAACCCTCCGCCGTTTTACCGGGTTAGCATACCAGTCTCCATACTTCAGAAGGGACTTCACTGTAGGTCTCGTTCATTATTATTTCGGCTTTGCGATGATCATATGCGCCTTCAAAAGATGAGAGATCGTCAGAAGGAAGTTTTTTACGCATATAGCTTGTCACGATATCCAGGATATCGGTTGATGGGCAATTTCTTAACTTATTCAGATAATAGACTTTTTTCATGATTTTTTGCTGAAATTAACCTGTAGAAATGAGCTTATGCGCGGTCTTAACTTTACTAAGCTGACGCGCAGTGATGTCGACGATGCCAGAAAAAGATATCCGTTCCTGACAACAGATATACGTGTGCCCGTGCGCACGGATGCGTGATGTCGCCTCGGACGGTTCACTGTCCCGACTAAGCGGAAGGCTAAAAAAGCTGTTTTGCTATCTTAAGATGCTCAGGTTTTTTTATGTTACTTAAAGATTATTTTTATGCACACACCTGCCGTAATCCCATACCAGATTGAACAGATAGGTATAGACCAGAAAAAAAAGCACCAGTCCACATTCCAGTTTCAGCGCGGCGAGTAGCGTAATATTCAGCCACCAGGCTGCAAAAGGTATCAATATTAATAACAGACCCAGCTCAAATAAAATGGAATGGAGGCACCTCATTCGCCAGTCTTTTTTAAATCCTTTTCGTAACTGAACGCTGTCAAATATCAGGTTGAACAGATAGTTCCACCCCATTGCCAGCGTTGATGAAACGATGGTCAGTAATGCCGATTGCGAAGGTGCTGCTGAGGCAAGAATAATCAGAATGATGAAAACCAGTACATTAGCGATGACTTCGAAGAGAACGGCATGCAGCACTCGCTCTGTGGTTGTACGTACCGGGGGTAAATAGTGTTCCAAACCTGGATCTCATTAATCAGTCAGGCACCGTTGAGGGTGCGGAATAATTTCAGGATAACCCTCTGGCCAGGACGCTTATATTCACCTCTCAGTTAGCCGGGACCAGAGTGGTTAATCTGCTATGTTTTTCGCTGCACGCGGTGCTGGTCTGACGGATTCGAGGCGATGATAACAATCCTGAAGCGGAGTGGAATATTAAAATAAAAAATTCCGTGTATATAGATTTATATTTTAATATTTAGATGGTAAGCAGGCATAAAGTCTGCCTGTCGGCAACATGTACCGTTCAGACGCGATGGCGATCCGGAAGAGCAGAGCAGAGTAGAGTTGATGCTGCCTGAGGTTAACCGCGCGTTATCCGCAGGGCCATCCTCTGACACTTAAAACAGATTTAAGCAGCCGGGCCACCGCTGAAATGTGCGATCTGACGGTTTACCTCATATTGAGTTCTCGGCGGTATAAATCATGAAGTCCACTTTACCGCTGGCATACTCATCGGGTTTCACCCCATGCTCCAGATAATTCAGCATCAGCTGCAGGGCGATTTGAGCATGTTGCCGGGTATTCTGGTCCAGCGTCAGTGCAACGCTCTGCTGCGCCATTAACGTGCGGGTGGTGGCGTAAAGTTCATGAGTGATCCAGATACACTTATTCTGCAGACGATGTCGGGCAAGTGCCTGACCAATCTCGGTGTTTCCCAGGCCGGTATTGTAAATTCCCTGCAGATTGCCGCTCTGGATAAGCTGCTTCTCCAGTAACTTACTGAGGGTGGCGCGATTTTCCTGAGCGGCAAGAACTTCACGAAGCTGAAGGTGCGGATATCGTTCAGTAATCAGCATGCGAAATCCTTCAATGCGCTGACGATGCGCGCTGTAATCCCTGTGCCCACTGACCATCAACACCTCACCAGGCTGATGCAGCATTTTACCCATCAGCTGAGCGGCGGTGCGTCCTGCCTGCAACTGATTAATTCCTACATGACAGAGCCGCGCGGCAGCGGGCAAATCCGTGACCAGCGAGATCACCGGTACGCCACGCCTCTGGCAATGTTCCAGCGCCTCATAGATTGCTGGATGCTCATGTGCAAAAACGATCAATCCATCCCGCGTTACAGCCCCCTCCTGGATGAGCTTTGACAGTCGCTCAGGCTGTGCTTCAGGCACAAAGGTGCGATGCAACGTCAACCGGCGATAGCCCAGATGCGAGGCGAACGCCGTAAAATCCTGCGCCAGTTGCTTAAAGAAAAACGAGTCATTGCTGCTCAGCAGCAGTTCTATCTGCCATGGATGACGATGCTCCTCAGGCAGGGTCCGCTTCAGGCCGATTTCTCGTGCTGCCTGCAACACCCTGTGAACCGTTTCCGGCGCGACGCCGCCACGTTCATTAAGGACCCGATCCACGGTTGCCAGCCCCACTCCTGCCCGCCGGGCGACCTCTTTCAGCGACATAACGATCTCCTTTGAGGTAAACACCTCAAAACACCATGCCGTCAGTGTAAAACGCAGCGCTATTCTGCTGATGCAGCTTTCTGCCGGACTATGATGGAGTTCAAATAAATGAATAAAAAGCAACGTGTTGCCCTGCTGGGATGTGGCTTTATTGGTGAAGTTCATGCCGCGAATCTGCAGGCGCATCCCGGAGTTGAACTGGTGTGGGTGGCGGATGCGGAACCGGTGCGTGCTTCCGCTTTTGCGACTCGTTTCGGTGCCCGGGCCGCGTCTGTCACTGAGGCGATAAATGATACGCAGATTGACATGGTGTTGATCGCCAGCGCAACGCCGACCCATGCCGATTTGCTGGAAGCCGCTGCCCGTGCCGGTAAAGCAATCTATTGTGAGAAGCCGGTCGATCTCTCTCTTGAACGCGCCCGTAAGGCCGTGGCTAATGTCCTCCCTTACAACGTGCCGGTCACGGTGGGGTTTAATCGCCGTTTCGATGTTAGCCACCAGCAGCTGAAGCAACAACTTCGGGAAGGGCGGATAGGTCCGCCGGAACTGATTCAGATGGTCTGCCGCTCCTCGGCCATGCCGCCGCTGGCCTATCTTCAGGCGTCCGGGGGTCAGATGCGCGATCAGGCTATTCACTTTTTCGATCTGCTGCGCTGGCTGACTGAAGAAGAGGTGACAGAGGTGGCAGCCATGGGAGCCGCGCTGGCTCTGCCTTCGATCGGTGAATTTGCCGATGTTGATACCAGCACATTGCTATTGCGGCTGCAGAGCGGGGCGCTGGCGCAGCTCGATAATACCCGCCGCACCGGCTATGGCTACGATGAACGCATCAGCGTGATGGGACCGCTCGGAATGCTGGAGTCATCTACTCAGTTCCAGCGCGGCGTCACCTGCTATCAGGGTGCGCAGATTCAGCAGCCAGGGTTGCTGCCCGACTGGTTCAGCCGGGTGCAGCCAACGTATTATGCTCATCTGGATGCATTTATTCGCTCGCTAAACGGTGAGCAGATAGCGGATCTGCCAGGCCTGGAGGATGGTCTGAAAGCACAGGCGATTGCAGAAGCTGCGGTCATCTCCCTGGCGGAACGGCGTTTCTGTCAGGTGGAAAAGCACGTGTTCTGATGCGGCGAGGCACCTGACAAAAAATAATTTTATTTTTATCGAATAGAAACCGGCGCTGAGCTGTTTACCGTATAGCGCCGCGATAGCGGACTGAATCCCGCAGGCTTTATCATCTGCTCCCCAGCCCCGATAAGGATAAATTATGACAACACGTTCTGGTCTTTCTCTGCTTGCTGTTCCTGCCCTGATGCTGATGCTGATGCTGCACGCTCCGCTGAGTATGGCGATGGGTGACAATGACAGTGAGAAAAAAACGCCTGACTGCCCCAAAGGTCAGGTCTATGACAGCCAGACTAAAAGCTGCGTGCCTGAGAAAACCAGCAAGCTGAGTGACGACGATAAAACGCGTTACGCTTATCATCTGGCGAAAAAGGGCGAATATCAGGCGGCACTGAACCTGCTGGATACGCTTAACAACCCGGATACCCGTGAAGCCTGGAACTATCGTGGCTATGCCACCCGTAAACTGGGTCGCACTGATGAAGGTATTGGCTATTATCAGCGCGCCATTGCACTCGATCCCCATTACGCTAAAGTGCGTGAATATCTGGGCGAAGCCTGGATGATTAAAGGGCGTCCCGATCTGGCGCGCGAACAGTTAAAAACGATCGCCGGAATCTGTGGTATCGATTGCGAGGAGTACCGCGATCTGCAGGCCGCGATAAATGGCCATCCCGAGGTCTGATGCGGCAGGGAGGAGCGAAAAATCACTCACAGTGACATCCGTCAGCACCTTGCGGAACATCTGACGCGACTCTGGCGTTACGGCTATGTGCTGTCGCATAACCGTGACATGGCAGAAGAGCTGGTGCAGTCAACCTGCGTACGCGCGCTGGAACGCAGCGCGCAGTTCACGCCGGGCACGCGTGTTGATCGATGGCTTTTTTCGATCCTTCACTCCATCTGGGTCAGCGATTTACGGGCGCGAAAGGTGCGACAGGGACAGGGATTCGTTGATCCCGATGCGTTACTGGCCGCAGATAACCACGCCATTAGCGACGACAACCGTCATTTCCAGCGCATTATGCAGCAGGTTAACGCCTTACCCGAGGCGCAGCGCAATGCGTTGTTTCTGGTTTATGTCGAAGGACTGACCTACAAGGAAGCGGCGGAGACGCTGGCCGTTCCGATTGGCACGATTATGAGCCGTCTGGCCGCTGCACGTACCACGCTGGCAAGACAGCCAGCGACCTCGCCCGTACCCCAGGAGAAACGGAGATGAACAGGGAAACTTTTACGCCACCGTGGCGCGATGAGGCGATAGTCGCCTGGCTGGATGGTGAGATGACCCCGCAGGAAGCCGCGCAGTTTGAGCAGGCGATGGCGGAGGATGCGGAACTGGCCGCGCGGGTAGAACAACTCCAGCACAGTAGTCTCGATTTTGAGCAGGCTTTTGCGCCGCTACTGGAACAGGCACCCCAGGCAAGAATGGCACAGCAACTGGCGGACATCCCGACACCTGCGCCGATACCCGCTAAAGGCTACAGCCGCCGGGCACTGATTGCGGCATCAGTCAGCTTTTTGCTGGTGGGCAGCAGCATCGGTTTTATGGCAAGACCGTCAGATGATGAGAAAGAGGAAAGCCAGAATATCCGCGATCTGGAAGCACGCTATATGTCACTTTACAGTGCTGAAACGCTGGCTGATACGCTCAATGACGCCGCTATGCTGCAGAGAGGCCTGGACCGTACCCGACTCGATCTGGGATTGCAGCTGCACCCGCAGCAACTGCACCTGCCAGGGGCTGAACTGAAAATGGTGCGGATCCTGCGATACGAACGGACGTCCATCGCGCAGATTGCCTGGCTGCACGCAGATTATGGCCCGATGGCGCTCTGTATCTCGCCCGCGCCGCACGATACGAACCCGATTACCCGTGAACAACGCCACGGCATGCAACTGGCATGGTGGAAGCGTGACGGCTATCAGTATGTGCTGATTGGCCGCAATCCACCGGCCCAGCTGGCTGCCACAGCAGAAACATTGCAGACCGCGCTCAGTTAAACCGGCTTTCCCGCAGCGGAGACTGCAACAAGGTTATCTGGATTGCGCGGTAATGGTCAGCGCGATGTTTACGCGGTCATCAACCACACCGACCAGTCGATCCATGCCAAAGGCAGAACGCGAGATAGCTGTGGAGGCATGCAGCGCCAGCGCTCGAGACGCCGGGTCAATTGTCTTTCCGCTGTCCAGCGAGGCCAGCATCACCACTGGCCGGCTGACGTTTTTAACCGTCAGTACGCCAAAAATCCGGTAATTACCGTCACCCAGTGAGGCAACGCGGCTGCTCACAAAGTGAATCTGTGGGTAACGTTCTGCATCAAAAAACAGGTCACTTTTCAGTTGCCAGGTTAACAGGCTATTCGAAGCCACCAGCGTTCCCACCGGAATATTCACTTCAATGCGGTCGTCATGATCCTCTTCAGGATTGAGCGTCACCATGCCGGTTACGCCCTGCAATCTGGCCTGCGAAAAGTCGTGACCAAAAGCGCGCCATGAGAGGCCAATCGATGTTTTATCGGGCGTTATGGCATAGGTTACCGGTGCGGCATAAAGCACCGGGCTGAACAGGGCGAACAGAGTACATAAACAGGCGGTACGTATCATCACTATTTTCTCTTTATTAGGCAGACCAAACGTTAACGCCTGAAACCGCGATCTTATTCACTTTTTTCAGTACTGTTTTTACCCTGCAGGCACAGATAATCTGACAGATGTTAACTGACTGTCACCAGAGATTCACCAAAGTGTCATGATTATTGTGAGGGCGGAGTATTAATAACTAACAATATTAAGAATACATTAAGACGCTATTATTACGCTGTGATTTGCCTGGAATGAGCGGGGTGCTATTTTTTTCAAATATTCTGCAAATATAAAAGCAGGATCGGAATAGTAAAAATACTCTATAAAATCATTAATTTATTTTTTTCATCAGTAAGTCACTTTTCTCTGATGTGCTGATTCCTGGCCTGATGACAGTAAGGATCAGCTCTTTTTAAACAAATTATAAATAAATCACAAAGAGTTGAGGTCAGAATCACTATCGGCAATTTAATAATGAACTTTTTCGGAAACCCTTAACTCACTGCTCCTTGATTTTATTGTCATTCACGCTATTCATTTAATGTTCAGTTAAGTTTCATACGGTAGTTTGTATTAGCGGTCCGGTAACCTTAATTCCATAAAGGGAAAACGTGGTGTCAATAACACCATAGCCGGATGTTGATAATGTGCTTTTTCTTTTCTTATTCCGGCGTTGTCCCTGATTAACAACATGCGACAGCTTATAGGTTAGATCTGCAGGAGTTTTAGCATGGAATTTTTGCCATTTTCCCGCCCTTCATTTGGTGATGAAGAGCTAGCTGCTGTTAAAGCGGTATTTGACTCTGGGTGGATAACAACTGGCGCAAAATGCGCCGAGCTGGAGCAGGCCTTTGTTAAGCTGACCGGCAACCAGCACGCCATTGCGGTGAGTTCAGCCACGGCGGGCATGCATGTCACGTTGATGGCGATGGGAATCGGGCCAGGCGATGAGGTGATCACGCCGTCCATGACCTGGGTCTCTACCCTTAACCTGATCACCTTGCTGGGCGCCACGCCGGTGATGATTGATGTCGATCCAGATAACCTGATGGTCACGCCGGAACGGATAGCCCTGGCGATAACACCCTGCACCCGCGCCATCATTCCGGTGCATTACGCCGGTGCGCCTGCCGATCTCGACCCAATTTATCAACTGGCTGAGCAGCATGGCATCGCCATCATCGAAGATGCGGCTCACGCGGTGGGCACCACTTATTGCGAAAAGCCGGTCGGGCATCGCGGTACCGCTATTTTCTCTTTCCACGCCATCAAAAATATTACCTGCGCGGAAGGGGGCCTGGTGGTGACTGATGACGCCGCTCTCGCCGATCGTATCCGCAGCCTGAAGTTTCATGGCCTGGCGGTGGATGCGTTTGACCGCCAGACCCAGGGACGTCTGCCGCAGGCCGAAGTGATGATGCCGGGCTTTAAATATAATCTGCCGGATATCAGCGCAGCTATTGCGCTGGTGCAGTTACAGAAATTACCGGGCTTTATTGCCCGCCGCCGTGAGATTGCTGAACGCTATCTTGACGCGCTGCGCACGCTGCCATTTGAACCGCTGGCGTTGCCTGCCTGGCCACATCAGCATGCCTGGCACCTGTTTATTATCCGCATTGATGAACAGCGCTGCGGCCTGTCGCGCGATGCCTTCATGCAGGCTTTGAAGACGCGGGATATTGGCAGCGGTCTGCATTTCCGTGCGGCGCATACCCACAGATATTACCGCGAGCACTATCCCGACTTACGTCTGCCCGCCAGTGAACTTAACAGCCAGCAGATGTGTTCGATCCCACTGTTTCCGTCAATGACGGATCAGGATGTCGAGCGAGTGATTCAGGCTTTACATGACATTGCGGGAGCCTGAGATGCGCGATATCAAACCGATCAATATGCTCTCCTTGGTCATCCCGGTCTATAACGAGGAGCAAAGCCTGCCGGAGCTGCTTAACCGCACCACCGCCGCCTGTGACGCCATCAATATTGCGTATGAAATTCTGCTGGTGGATGACGGCAGCAGTGATCGTTCAGCCGAACTGATTGAACAGGCCTCAGTCGTTCCCGGCAGCCGGATAAAAGGTGTGCTGCTCAACCGCAACTACGGTCAGCACTCCGCCATCATGGCCGGTTTCAGTCAGGTTCGTGGCGATCTGATTGTTACGCTGGATGCCGATCTGCAGAACCCGCCGGAAGAGATCCCGCGCCTTGTCGATGCCGCGCGTCAGGGGTATGACGTGGTGGGCACCGTCCGGCAGCAGCGCCAGGACACCTGGTTCCGGCGCAAGGCATCGCGCACGCTCAATCACCTCATTCAGCGGGTTACCGGCAAAGCGATGGGAGATTATGGCTGCATGCTGCGCGCCTATCGTCGCCACATCGTCGAGGCGATGCTCAACTGCCATGAACGCAGCACCTTCATTCCGATTCTGGCCAACACCTTTGCCCGACACACCATTGAGCTGCCGGTGATCCACGCCGAGCGGGCCTTTGGTGATTCGAAATACAGCTTTATGCGCCTGATCAACCTGATGTACGACCTCGTGACCTGCCTGACCACTACGCCATTGCGATTGCTCAGCGTGGTGGGGAGCCTGATTGCGCTCTCCGGCTTCGCCTTCTCGCTGGTGCTTATCGTACTGCGACTTTTCTTTGGTGCGGCGTGGGCGGGAGACGGCGTCTTCGTGTTGTTCGCCGTCCTGTTCATGTTCATCGGTGCCCAGTTTGTGGGTATGGGACTGCTCGGAGAGTACATCGGGCGCATTTATAACGACGTTCGGGCGCGTCCGCGCTATTTCGTTCAACGCATTGTTCAGGCTCCAGAAGAGCCTTCAGTACAGGATACTCAATCATGAAGACCGTTGTTTTCGCCTATCACGACATGGGCTGTGTCGGCATCAATGCGCTGCTGAATGCAGGCTATGAGATTACCGCCATTTTTACGCACAATGATGTGGCGACCGAAAATCACTTTTTCGGCTCAGTAGCCCGTCTGGCGGCCGAGCACGGTATTCCGGTCTATGCACCGGATGAGGCGAATCACCCGATCTGGCTTGACCGCATCCGCACCATGGCGCCAGAGATGATCTTCTCCTTCTATTATCGCCATCTGCTGAGCGATGAAATCCTGCAATGCGCTGAAAAGGGAGCTTTTAACCTGCACGGTTCACTGCTGCCAAAATACCGTGGCCGTGCACCGCTGAACTGGGCGCTGGTCAACGGCGAGCGTGAGACGGGCGTGACGCTGCATCGCATGGTGACGCGCGCGGATGCCGGTAATATTCTGGCGCAGCAGACGGTGGCGATTGTGGATCCGGACAACGCGCTGACGCTGCATCGCAAACTGACCCAGGCCGCAGAGCAGTTGCTGAACGATGTATTACCTCGCCTGCGTAAGGGTGAGGTCAGTGAGTGGCCGCAGGATGAGAGTCAGGCAACCCGTGTGGGCCGTCGCACGGCCGAAGATGGCCGTATTGACTGGAATCAGCCTGCTGAGACGATTCACAATCTGGTCAGAGCGGTTACCGATCCGTGGCCGGGTGCCTTCGCCTTTGCCGGTTCGGTTAAATTTATCGTCTGGAAGAGCCGGGTTCATCCGCAGCAACATCAGGCGAAGCCAGGCACCGTGCTCTCTAAACAACCGTTCCTTATCGCCTGTGGCGAGGGCGCGCTGGAAATCCAGACTGGACAATCTGATCATGGCGTCTACATGAACGGCAGCCAGCTGGCACAGAGTCTGGGCATGGTGCCTGGCGCACTGCTCTATTCAAAACCGCAGTCGGCCTTGCAGCGTCGTACCCGTGTGTTAATCCTCGGCGTTAACGGCTTTATCGGTAACCATCTCACCGAACGTTTGTTACAGGATGAGCATTTTGAAGTCTATGGTCTGGATATCAGTTCAGACGCTATCAGTCGCTTCCTGGATCATCCGCGCTTCCATTTTGTCGAAGGTGATATCGCTATTCATTCCGAATGGATTGAGTATCACATCAAAAAATGTGACGTCATCCTGCCGCTGGTGGCGATCGCTACGCCGATTGAGTACACCCGCAATCCGCTGCGCGTGTTTGAACTCGATTTCGAAGAAAATCTGAAAATCATCCGCGACTGTGTGAAGTATCAAAAACGCATCATTTTCCCCTCCACTTCAGAAGTCTACGGCATGTGTACCGATGACAGCTTTGATGAGGATACCTCTAATCTGGTGGTCGGGCCGATCAACAAACAGCGCTGGATCTACTCCGTATCCAAGCAGCTGCTGGACCGCGTGATCTGGGCGTATGGCGAAAAAGAGGGACTGCGCTTTACCCTGTTCCGTCCGTTCAACTGGATGGGGCCGCGTCTGGATAACCTCAATGCGGCGCGTATCGGCAGTTCCCGTGCGATCACTCAGCTTATCCTCAACCTGGTGGAAGGCTCACCGATTAAGCTGATCGACGGCGGCAAGCAGAAGCGCTGCTTTACTGACATCAGCGATGGTGTTGAAGCACTGTTCCGCATCATCGAAAACAAACAGCAGAATTGTGATGGGCAGATCATCAATATCGGTAACCCGGACAACGAAGCCAGTATCAAAGAGCTGGCGGAGCAGCTGCTGGAAAGCTTCGAACGCCACCCGCTGCGCAGCCAGTTCCCGCCGTTTGCCGGTTTCCGCGAAGTAGAAAGCAGCAGTTACTATGGCAAAGGTTATCAGGATGTCGAACACCGCAAGCCCGCTATCCGCAATGCGCGTCGCTTACTTTGCTGGACGCCGACTGTGACCATGGATGTCACTATCGACAACACGCTCGACTTCTTCCTGCGCACCATTGAGCAACAGGCTGATAAGTGATGAAGAAGATCGGTCTGCGGATTGACGTAGATACCTGGCGCGGCACGAAGCAGGGTGTGCCGGCGCTGCTTGAGCTGTTCCAGCGTCATGCGGTGCGGGCCAGTTTTTTTTTCAGCGTAGGACCGGACAACATGGGCCGCCATCTCTGGCGGCTGGTGAAACCTGCATTTCTCGTGAAGATGCTGCGATCACGCGCTGCGTCCCTCTATGGCTGGGATATTCTCCTCGCCGGAACGGCCTGGCCGGGAAAGCTGATGGGACGAGGCTTGCGGCATGTCATTCAGGATACCGCCCGCTATCACGAGATGGGCCTGCACGCCTGGGACCATTTTGCCTGGCAGACCTGGGCGGGCGTCTGGCCGCAGGATAAGCTGGTGGAGCAGATAGCGCGCGGCACCGAAACGCTGAGTGAGATCCTCGGCCATCCTGTCAGTTGCTCGGCCGTCGCAGGCTGGCGCGCCGATGGCCGGGTGATCGCCGCTAAACAGGATTTTGGTTTTAACTACAACAGCGACTGTCGCGGCACCGGGCCATTCCGGCCCATGCTGCCGGATGGACAGATCGGTACCGTACAAATTCCGGTGACGTTGCCTACATGGGATGAAGTGGTTGGCCGCGAGGTCAGCGCAGAAGGTTATAACGACTATATTCTGGCAAAAATGCTCGCTTCTGACGAGGGCGCCGTATACACCGTGCATGCCGAAGTCGAGGGGATCATTGGCTACCCGGACTTTGACCAGCTGCTGACTGCTGCGGCACGCAATGGCATTCAGTTCTGCCCATTAAGCGAGCTGCTGCCCGACGATCTGAGCACCTTACCGGTGGGCAGGGTCGTCAGAGGCGAAATCCCTGGACGGGAAGGGTGGCTGGGCTGCCAGAAACTGACTGAAGAGGCAAACTAGTGCGGATACGTAACAACACGAAGTGGCTACTTTTTTTCAGCTTTTTTGTTCTCTATTACCTGATCCCGCCGACATTCCGCGACCTCTGGCAGCCGGATGAGACCCGCTATGCGGAAATCAGCCGGGAGATGCTGGCAACCGGTAACTGGGTCACGCCGCACTTCTTCGGCCTGCGCTATTTTGAAAAACCGATTGCTGGCTACTGGGTTAACTCGCTGGGGCAATGGCTGTTTGGCCACACCAACTTTGGCGTGCGGGCAGGATCGATATTCTCAACGGCGATCACTGCCGCACTGATCTACTGGCTCGGCAGGCGGCTGTTTGGTTCATCACGCACCGCCGCGGTTGGTTCCCTGATTTTCCTCAGTTCGTTGCTGGTGTATGGCGTGGGCACCTATGCGGTGCTCGACCCGATGCTGATGCTCTGGCTGGCCGCCGCGATGTGCAGCTTCTGGCTGGCGACGGAGGCGAGCGGACGCGCTGGTCGTGCGGGCGGCTTTCTGTTGCTGGGTCTCGCCTGCGGTATGGGGTTTATGACCAAAGGCTTTCTGGCGCTGGCAGTGCCGGTGCTGGCGATTCTGCCGTGGGTGCTTTGGCGTAAGAGACTTCTGGAGCTACTTTGCTTCGGGCCGCTGGCGGTTCTCTCTGCCGCGGCGATCAGCGCCCCCTGGGCGCTGGCCATCTATCATCAGGCTCCCGATTTCTGGCACTACTTCTTCTGGGTTGAGCATATCCAGCGCTTTGCGGAAGACAATGCGCAGCATAAAGCACCTTTCTGGTATTACCTGCCGGTTCTGCTGCTGGGCACGCTGCCGTGGCTTGCGCTGTTACCGGGCGCATTGATGACCGGCTGGCGCGAGCGTCAGCAACATCCGGGTGCGCTTTATCTGCTGAGCTGGACGGTGATGCCAGTGCTGTTTTTCAGCCTGGCAAAAGGCAAGCTGCCGACCTACATTCTGCCCTGTTTTGTCCCGCTGTCGCTGCTGATGGCACACTATGGTCTGAACGCCGCGCAGCGTACTGGTCGCGCATTAAAAGTGAATGGCTGGCTTAACCTGATTTTCGGCATTCTCACTCTGGCAACGGTTGCGCTGGTGCTCGCGCCCTGGAGCGTGACGCATCATCCGCTGTTTGCCACACACGAGATGCTGAAACTGGCGCTGGGTGCACTGGCGTTTCTCATCTGGGGCCTGGTGGGTGCCTACAGCTGCCGCTCTTCACAACGCCGCTGGCTGGCGGCTGCGCTTTGCCCGCTGGGCGTCGCGCTGTTTATTGGCACGGCGATTCCGGACAAAATCCGTGATGCCAAACAGCCGCAGCACTTTGTCTCGACGATCAGCGAGCGTCTGGCCTCCAGCCGCTTTATCCTGGCGGACAATCCTGGCGTAGCCTCTGCCGCAGCCTGGCATCTGCAGCGCAGCGACATCGGTTTCTATGACACCAAAGGCGAGCTGGAATATGGGCTGAGCTACCCGGACGCGCAATCCCGCTTTGTCTCTCAGGCGGACTTTAGCGGCTGGCTTGCCGAACATCGCCGCACGGGAAGTGTGTCATTGCTGTTGCTGTTTGATTCGCCACACAGTGATATAGGCGAGGATGTTCCGGTGCCGGACGCCGTCTATCGGCAGGGCAGGCTGGTCTGCCTCTATTACAGTCAGATGAAGTAAATGCTGCTGCTGATTATATTGGTGAGCCTGCTTAGCTGCAGCGCACAACTGTGCCAGAAACAGGCGACCCACGCGGCAACGCGGCGGGTTCGCCTGAGCTGGATTGGTGTGAGTGTGCTGCTGTTGGGTATAGCGATGCTCCTCTGGCTGCTGGTGCTGCAGCGGGTGCCTGTCAGCCAGGCCTATCCGATGCTGAGCCTGAACTTCATCTTCGTTGCGCTGGCCGGACGCATCCTCTGGCGTGAACGGCTGACGCTGCGACAGATTGCGGGCACGCTGCTGGTGGTGACGGGTGTGGCGCTGATGGCGAGTCAGCTATGAAAGGGTACGGGTGGGTCGCATGCAGCGTGCTGCTGGTTTCAGCGGCACAGTTAATGATGCGCTGGGCAATGCCACGTCTGCCCGATGTCAGTAGCCTGACGTCGCTGCCCGCCTTCGCCATACTGCCCGCTTTGCTGTTGCTGGCCGGGCTGGGCGCCTATGGCATTTCCATGCTCTGCTGGATTCGGGCGCTGCACTATTTTCCGCTCAACCGGGTCTATCCGCTGCTTAGTCTGAGTTACGTACTGGTCTGGCTGGTGGCGGTCTGTGTGCCAGTATTCCATGAGGCATTCAGCTGGCATAGCCTGTCGGGTGTGGTGATTATTGTAATCGGTCTGCTGTGCATTGTGGTTAAGCCCTGAAATGAGTATTTTCCCATAAAACTTACCTCTTATTAGCGTTTTTGGGCAGCGATTAACGCTAATAAGAGGCGTACTGGTATTAACAGATAACTGCTGGTTAGCAGAGCGGTTTGATCTTAGTGGCTAACGCACTGATGTCGCTGACAACCAGATCCGGCGCAGGCGCCAGCGGATACAGCGCCTGTCCCTTACGGCTGACAAATGCAGTCTTCATTCCTGCACGTTTTGCTCCGCCGACATCCCAGCCATGCGCCGCCACCATCATGCACTCAGCGACCGGCTTACCCATCTCTTTCATGGCCCATTGATAGACTTTGAGATCGGGTTTATACACCTGAGGCTGCTCCACGCTGAGAATACGGCTGAAAAGCGGAGCCAGCCCGGCAGAACTGAGCTGCTTTTCAGCCAGGGCGGCAGAGGAGTTGGTCAGCGCAACCAGTGTAAAACCCTGCTGCTGCAATGCAGACAAGCCAGGGGCTACGTCAGGGTGAGCGGGCATGGCCGCAATAATGTCAGACAGTGGTGCCGCGTCTGCTGGCAGAGTGACGCCGTACCTCGTGGCCGTCATCTCCAGTACGGCTTCGGCGATTTCACCAAAGCTATGCCAGCTGCCCGTCACTGACTCGACCAGTGAATGATGCAAAAGCGAAGTAAACCAGGCCTCGGCGCGCTCCGGTCTGTCGCCGAAACGCTGCGCGACCACCTTGTTCAGTTCTTTTGTATCCAGCAGGGTTTCGTTGACATCGAAAAACAGGGTGCCGCTATAAGGTGCGGGATAATAGCTGTCGGTCATCGTGCCTCCGGTTAGTTTAATGAATGTGACTGGTGAAGCGTTAAGGTCGCTGACTGAAAGTAGAATACTGCAGAGGATTGCTCAAGATTGGGGCTTTGGTAGTTAAAACTGAACTACGGAAAGTGAAGCTATGCTGGGAGTGTTCATTGTGCGCAAAATACTTATTATGTTAAATAATGTACCTGAATGCGTTCCAGTGGCTGTTTATTGTTATCACCTGTTCTCTACGGTCTTGTCTGCCAGCATGTTTCAATTGCCCATCACTGTTAACAACTTCATATGTGGCTTTAGTTCTAATAAGCATCAATGGAAAGCTAGAAAAAGAATTTCTTAAAGGATGATGTGCAATTACCGATTTATTGCTATCTATGTAACTGGCCTATTCAGAGGGATTCTCATGAGCAACAAAGATGAAGAACACGAGAGCGAATACGAAGATTACGCGGAATATCAGAACCGACTGGATAGCGGCGAAGAAGTGTTTGAAGAGGTAGTCGAGTATGTTGACGGCTACTTCAACATCGACGAAAACACTGGCGAACTGACACACGGTCCCATCAGCATCGGCAGAATTATCATCATTGACGATGAAATCCACACGGAGCTGGATGTCACTGATTCTGAGGAATCGCGTATTGCAGGCCCGTTTGAGAGCATGCAGGACGCATTGGACGATCTTTGGAATCACAGAGATGAGGCGAACCAAGGCAGCAACATCTTCGAATAACGGGCCCAAGTATACAACCCGCCTGACTCAGAGGCGCGCCCGCAATGAACGATACAGTCAGGAGGACTCAGGCATAAATCTGGCCAATATCATGTCTGATTGCAGCTTAGACCTGCTTTACCTTATCTGCAGTTTCATCTAATGCTCATCAACAGGAAGATGCCAAATCCCTAGCATCAATGGGTGCCAAAAATGACCATCGTCCTCTGATATGCCCCCATACGGAAGGCATTTTTTTAGATGTGCCCATCAAGATGCTTAGCTGTTTCATTTGCTTTCTGTAACATCGAAAATGCTTTTAAACATTCAAATCAAAAGTCCGGAAGCCTACAGATGTTCGCGAATTCGGGCTTTAACTAAATCCAGAAATTTAGCCGGCGTTGTTCTCCAGTTTTAAGGCACGAACGTGTCACGGTAATGTGCTCTAAAATCTGCCTCCAGGTCGTCACACTCCCTCAGGAACAAGTCCATGTTATCGATGACCGCTTGTTGCAAGCCTTGTGTGATGCAGTGAAGAAGGCATCTATTTTAGGCTCGATCACTTCAGTGTCGTCAAAGAGGTCATAGTCCTGACCAAAATAAATGGCAATGAGATCATCAAGAGCTCTGATATTGATTCTGTCCACGTGTTAGATGAAACATTTAAAAATCAATAAGAATATTAATGTAAGATAAATGACTTCTTTAGTTTTCCCCAGTAAAGAAATTAATTTTTCGCCTATTCCTGAGACTAAAACTCTATCGGTTCGTTCGTCTATTGCATTAAGGCTCGAAGGAGTTGAGAATAACGGCAGCCAGTGTTTTTCCATGAAGGAATTACTCTTGTCAAAATAGTGGCTGTGTCCCCCTTTGAAAAATCTATTAACGAAACGATCATTGTTTAGGCCATGAAATCCTACTCGTCCTGCCATCCCTGTATTAGGCACCAAAGCTTCGGAAAGTAGTAATATTCGATCATTACACCCACAATCGTTAACTACAGTTGATTCAAAATTATCTAGTATTTTTTTAAATGAATAGTTAGAAGGCAGCACACTTCCAGAAAGCACAAGGAGTTTTAAATTGAATTTAATTTTATTTTTAATTATTTTTTCAAGTGCTTTTACGACTATGTATGTTCCAAAGCTATGAGAGAATATATAGACATCTCGGCCCTCTAGGTTCAAACTTTTTAATTCTTCAAAAAAATACTTTACTCTTAGGTTTCTTAAAAATGGTATCATAAAGGAAATAATTGCAAAATATCCATACTTATAACTCTCGAAGCTTACGGAATTAGATGCAGTATTGATTATTTTGTTTAGATCTTCTTGCCATGTACCTCGAGTCCTTATTCCATGAACAGTGATACATGTTACGCTTTTATCAGAAGTGCTTTTAGAAATATTTTTGGAAAACTCAAACTTTATAGCATCAACTATTCTTTTCTTCCAGTATACGTTTCGACTTGAAGCTTCAATTACCACTTCACAGTGTTGCTCGAAACTATGTCGGAAGAACTCAATGTCCTCGAAATGTGCAGTAATACCAACTATTTTAGAAGGTTTACTAAGAGTTGGTCTTTTCTTAATATCGTTTAAAAGGCTCAAACCAAAACGGGCATGAGGTGTTTCATCCCTTTTGGGAAGAACCACATCGAGAATTAGAAAATCAAAGTGATGTAACCTTAGTAAATCTTTGGCTTTTTGGGTATTGTCTACTGCAAATATCTCTGCATCAGTTAAACCAACTACTTCATTTAAGAGTCTAGTAATCTCTAAGGATCTCTTCTCATTATCATCAACTAACAGTAATTTCATTTTGAAATCCCTTTTACAATTAATATTAACTCATCTCGCCATTCACTTTTGGTATTGCTATAATATAGAAATCCCAAACATTTTGATTTATACTTTTCAATTAATTCATTTTTAAGAGATTCGAATGTATAAGAGTTAACATCATCACTAAAATTCTTATATTGACTGATGAATATAAATTGAGATGTTATTTTTCGTTTGGTAAGCTTTCTTGCTAATTCTTTACCACCAAAAACTCTAAAATTACCACTGGAATCTGATTCCTTTTTGTCAAAAGTCGGCAAACTCATATCAAGAACAATCAAATCATATTTTCTTTCCGGAATTAGTTGCCATGCTGAGGTAAAAGAATAACATTCCGATATTTTAGCGCTTTCAAATTCATTGCTAAGAACCTCGACGATACGCTTCCTTTTGAACTCATTATCTTCAACTACTAGAATTTCAATTGGCATAATTTATTTCCACTAAAAAATTATTCCCATCAATTTTTGGTGTTAGGCTAAATTTGCTTGAAGCTAGCTTAAGTGAATGAAGTGATTTATAAAGCCCAGAACCACCCTCGTTTGTCAGTAGTTCGTTTTTGCTCATCTCTGCTAATGTACTTAGAATTTCATCAAATTTACCACCATCTAACTGGTGTTTGGAAATGACGTTCATTATATTTGATATTTCAATAGAGTAGCTACCTTTAGTGTTGCCTGTAATACTCACCCAAATTGTCTTTGAACCATCCATATATTTGAAGCTATTGTTAAAGCAGTTTATCATCGTGAATACTAGAGCATAAAGATGCTTTCCTTCAATCATCTGAGTGATTTCTGAAGATACATTAATACGAATATCGCAATTATTGATTTGCTTGAAGCATCGGTCAGCAAGCATAATCAGCTTTTTGACTTCAATTGACTCGAAATGAGTAGACTTCTTGAAAGAAAACCATTCGCATACAGTTCTGATGCATTCTTTTACTTCAGTATTGGCCATTTGTAATTCTTCAATCAAATGGCTCATGGATGTCCCTCCCTTTGATATATTTATGTTTTCAATTAATAGGGAAAACATATCATCCATTTTAGTAACGAACTCAATATTTAATTTACTCTTCATTTCCGATAAGCATACTTCAAGCTTATCGTTGAATATTTTGAATACATAACTTGCTACTTCATCTGTTGAATGATAAGACTCGATTAGGTATTTAACTTGATTGAAATCATCTAAAGAAATGTCTATAATGAAAATTCTATCATCATCATCATCGTCTTTATTTAATGCTGTTTTCATCCAATGTTCAGCTGAGTCGATTAGATTGTTGAACTCCTTACTAAAATCCATCAAAAGACTGTCTATTTTTTCCATGATTCCTGAGCTTATTATACTGTAGTAGCTCATCCAATATTCATTGGATTTATAATTACCATGCTCATCAAGTTCAGTTAACAAATTTCTATTTTGAGGTCCGGAGCAGATCAAGTTACCAAAGAACCCATGTCTAATTTCAGAGCTAAGATTAATATCCAAGCCAACTTCAATGTTATTTATGAACTCAAGTAACAAAGTATTGAAAAATCTAGTGACCAATATATTTTTATCACCCTTTAAAATGGTCATCGACTCGATTTCATATTGCATTTCTTTACTGGAATCATCTGTTTCTTGATCGATAAAATATTTAGCAAGGAGAGAGTCTAAATCAAATTTTGTTTTTTCTAAAATAAATTTAGTGTCAACAAATATTTTTGCATTATTAAATTTAGCTGCTTCGCTCTCAATAAGTATATCATCAACTATATACTTGCACTCACTGTCAATTGAATTCTGTTTTAAGTATTCTGAGGATACAAGTTTATTTAAAATATTTATTCTTTCTATCTTGAGATCTTTATCATCTTCAAAGCATCCTAAGTAATCCATAACGTCAATTTTCGCTATCTCTTTTAAAAAGAATAATTCCTTAATGTTTAAGTTGCTTGTTACTAATTCACTAGGCCTTTTCACCCCTTGAGAGACTATATATTCCTCGAAAACTTCATTGAGTATTTCAGTTTCATCATTCATAGAGAATTTATTAAAGTAGTAGCTACATATGACCGCATTTAAAGAGTAAAGGCTTTCTTGTTCTATAAACTTAGATATTTCAGACAAGGGTAGGCAAATATTTGCGTTTGAGTTTAATATTAATTCATTTGATGCAAAGTCGGTTAAACCATCCAGATCTTCATTTGAAATGAAATATTCTACTTTTAGCTCAATTACATCCTTTTTTATTGGTGTCAATGCCCCATATTTCTCGATTAAGTCCCAGCTTTCTTCATAATTGTTCAGGAGGTATTTTATGGCTTTGTTCTTAACTTCCCTATGCTCGGGTAGAGTGTAGTTTTTCTCATATACGAATATTGAGGGAGGGGTATGTAAGCTATGAGAAAGAGGTGTTAGGGAAAAACTTAAGTAATTTGATCGATAAGTTATATCTTTAGATTTTTCATTGCTGAAATAGAAGGGTGCCGATTTTATAATACTTATTATCAAATGATCAGATAACTCAAGGGATGAGTAAGTTAATGCCAGGTTTATTTGTTGTAAGATGTTTTGATTAGTGTTTTTTAAGGAATAAATCGATATTAGATTATCAATTACACTAGCTAGTAATGCAGGTAAGGAAGTCGGTTTCCTATTAGTGTATACATAAGCCTTTGCAATCATATTCACCTTAGTTACCAAATTTTTGCAACTTGCAAAATCTGCCTCAAAGCGATCTAGTAACGTGTTATAGTTTCCTTTTGTATAATCTTCAATGTCATTGTCAGTTATTGATTTTTTCTCAAGAGGAGTTCCTTGCTTCAAAGAATTAATGATTAAATCTAAATTGTCACATTTATATGAGTTTCTGACCGTTATAAATATCTCAAGTAGTCCAAGTGATACTTTTGGATCGAGGTTTTTTTTGCATATTCCGTGTACGGCGATTTTCTTTAGGCTCTCATAGAGATCTATAAGAGGGAGTGTTTGCAACCAACCTAGTGATAATTGTAGATCGACATCGTCATAAATAGAGCATTGTAGGGAAGTGATGCAGTGGAACGCTGCTAAATCGAGTGCACCGCCTTCAATATATTCTTTGTTAGGGCGCCTTACCATAGTTTCAATAACTAAATTGGGGTCGACACTATGCGATTTCCATGCTGTGACTCTATGAATTTCTAGAAATAATTCTGACGCATTATTTATTTTTGCTTGCTCTAATTGTTCATCGATTTGTTTGTAATCTTTCCTTGCTGTTAACACGGCAACTCTCAAATTAACTTCCCACAATGAGTTCCCAGCGGTTTGCACTATTTCATCCAGCATACTCTCAACTTGAGTATAAATTCCTTTAAGGAATAGTTCTTCGATTATTTCCTTTCTTTCCAGATAGCATTTTAATTTATCGCGTTCTCTATGAAAAATTGCATTGAAAAGAGTTAATAATCTTTCTTTAGATATGCTTCTTGTTGAAAATATTTGTTTGCTAAGAATTATATTGGTTTCACATTTTGATTGATTTAGTGTTTCAAAAATATCATTATCTTTTAAAATTATATCGATTGATTTGTCGAAATTTATTTTTGGTGCATTATATACAAAATCACTGAACGCTTTTACTTTTGCCTCTTTTTTCGAGACTTTGAAATTTATAGGATTTAATACGCTTGCAACTACTTCATGAGTTTTTTTTGCTCGGTCTCTAATTCTATTTCCAATCATTTTGTTTCCCATATTTTTAGCTAAATAATTTTAACTGGTTGATTTTACAAGGAGAAGTGGGGGGGGGATTCATGATTAATATTTATAGCACATTTCATTAATGAAATTAATTTTTTTTCTAATTTTTTTATTGTGATCAGGATTTGAGTTTCAAAAGTATGTGGCAGACCAAGCCTTCGCTGTTTTTTATTCCTATAGCTAGTTCAAACACTTTATCAACCACCTCTGCGTACCCTTCCCCTGTTTACGATAGCGCTTAGGCTAAGACACTTACATAATTTAATAAGCTTTAAGAAGAGAGAGGCCTAGTACTCATCTACTGACTTGGTACTTACTGAGAATTTTAATCTTATATAATTATCATTATTTAACTCTAAAGATAAGATTAAGCAACCTTAAGATAAAAAATCCTTATTTTTATCTAAATAAAGACAAAAAATAGAGATAGATCCTGTAGGCGTTTGATGGTCTTCTCTACCATGTTTGTTCATACCGCCGTGTCTTTACTCACTACAGCACCCTCTCGCTGGCAAGATGATAAACATCGCTGCGCTCGCGTTTACCGACAGCCACAACGGCAATCAGCAGCTGACCGTCTATCACATGATAAACCAGGCAAAACATGGACACTCTGAGTGTGATTTTATGGTAATCATTAATATCACGAAGTCTGGCAGAAGGAATATGGGGAATGTCACAACATTACTTCATCTTTCAGGCAGACTGCTGCTGGAGAGATTTTTGCAGCGTCTGCCACTCTTTAAAGGCCTCTTCTCTGAATTTGACGGTATAAGTTACAAAAGCGCATCCAGATCCACATCAGGCAGAGACTGGTTACTTCGTTCGTGGGCCAGCTTAACCAGTTCCTGATCGTCAACGGCATCATGCATCTGTTAATAAACATCGCCTGCTCTGGTTATTGTCAGCGCACTATGACCAGCAACTGTAGAAACGTTTAGTAAGACAATGTTCGAAGCTTAGCTAATAAAAAAATGGATGCCATACCTTGTCTGTTTCCCGAATGACGAGACTCAATGATATACATATGCTCGTGAGATAAATGCATTTCGAAATGCAGCAGATGTAATCCAGCGTTGATATTAATTGAGTCACTAAATATGGAATGTAACAAAGCCAGCGTCTTAGCATGACGCTGGCTTTCACTCTGCATGAATAATACTGTTATGGCTTGCTGACAGGCTCTGGCATGGCTGAGGAGTGGTGAGTAGAGATTTTCCAGCCTTTGCCATCCCAGACATAGGTGAAAGTATAACGTGCTGTGACGTGCGAATTATCTTTAAAGGTAAACGTATAAACACCGGTATCAATCGCTTTATTACAACCTATGCGAATAGTGCGAGAGTCGATTTTACCGCTTGGGCCTTTTTTCAGGAAGTCTCTGAAGTAATCAATACGTTCCTCGTCGGTCAGGCGCACCTTATTTGAAATTGTTGGCAGCAAAACGGCATCGCTGACGTATAACTCAGAGACTTTAGTCGCGTCACCGGTTGCCAGAGAATTATTCCAGGTTTCAAACAGGCTGGCGACATCCTGTTCAGACACTTTTACACAGGTAACCGGTTGCTGTGCTAACGTAATCACGGGTGCGGTGAAAAGGCCAAAAAGGCACAGTGCGAGTAAACTTTTTTTCATTATTTTGACACCTCATTTTTTTCCAGCGTAATCGCTGTACCACGCCATTGGCTGGAGTCACCACCTGTGCTGAGCGAGGTAATAAAGAAATATCCTGCACCTTTTTTATCTGCTGCATGACTCATGGCATTAACGGCATGAGATTTTCCACCACGAACGCCCGAAATTGATATACGATCTTTAATCGAATAATTACCCAATTCAGCACGCTGAACCTGTGTGGCAGCAAATGACGACCCTGTTAGTGCAAGTAATGAGAGTAATAAGATTGCTTTTTTCATGGATTGAACCTCGACATCAGTAAGGATGATTAAATGCCTGATAAGAACTGATGAACAAAATAGCGAAAAAACAGTTGTAGCCAAACTTAAATCTGCAAAATGTACATAATTAGGTTTTTATACTGGCATGCGTGATAATGTCAGGTTCCATAAAAATTTAAAACTGCCGTAAAAATAATAAATTTAATGAGTTTCATTGTTTTTAACATTCAGTAAATAAAGATATCCGGGTAGAGAGAAGTATGGCCATTTGACACTTTGGTACAGAAATAAAAAATTTAATGATTAAATAAATCACTTAATAGCAAAGTAGTAATATGTTTTTATTCTGGATTTGATGAAATGTGCCTGATGAGGACGCATGGGTTTATTAATTATATATCCGGGATTACAGGGTATTCATTAAGGTTAATTACAGCCATCAAATCACACCGCATACCTGATGCATCTGAGATTTCTTAAGTGAATATCAGATTTACAGAGCTATAAGGGAATGCAGACCCTGGTATCCCACC
>NZ_JACBXU010000006.1 GCF_013415305.1 Pantoea sp. WMus005 | reverse complement strand
TGATATCAATCCTGCGAGTGCCCACACAGATTGTCTGATAAATTGTTAAAGAGCAGTGCGAACAGTGCGTTAGCGTCCTGTCGCGAGGTGGCGTATATTACGCTTTCCTCCTGCAGAGTCAACCTCTTTCTCAGAAGTTTTTCTCCGGCGGCGCAGTTTCCTGTGCCTCTCAGCCCGTTTCCCGTTGCCGGTGTTCCGTGTCGATGGAGGCGCATTATAGGGAGTTCGCGCGGGCTGACAAGTGTTTATTACGAAAAGATTATCGTTCGCAGTAATTTTCATCAAATCGCGCTATTTCGCTACGATTTGCCTGGTAACTGTGCAAAATCATTGGCAAAAGTGCGTACCTGCTGCCAGTCCGTGTACTCCACTTCTTTTGTGGAATCTGTCTCACCGCCGGTCATACGCATAATCAGCTGAATCATGACGCGATCAAACCAGCGATAGCGCGGATAATAGAGCGCGCCCGCAAACACGGCACAGCAATCAGGTTGCCACGGCGAGTTGGCCAGGAACTTCTGCGTATAAGCATTAGTTTCAGGAGAACGCTTCTCGGGTTTACGCGCCGTGAGGTTCACCGAAAAGAAACCACTGGTACGCTGCTGCAACTCCTGAAGATGAAGCTTTACGAACTTATCGACGACCGGCTGGAAATGGCCGTAGCGGATAGAGGCGCCAATCAGCACGCGATCATACTGTGCCCAGTCAGGCAGGGCAGCATCCTGAATGTCCAGCACATCGCATGGCTGCTGCTGACGGATTACCTCAGCTATAGAAGAGGCAATCTTCTTTGTTTGCCCATCGCGGGTGGAATAGAGAATCAGCGCTTTCATGTCAGCATCCTTATTAATTATTCACGCCAGAAAGTAGGCGTGAACAGCACCAGCAAGGTAAATACCTCGAGACGCCCGAACAACATGGTTGAAATAAGAATCCATTTCGCCACGTCATTCATTGAAGTGAAGTTATCGGCTACAACCCCCAGGCCAGGGCCGAGATTGTTCAGCGTCGCGGCAACGGCAGCAAAAGCCGAGAAGTCATCAACACCGGTCGCGATGATCGCCAGCATGCTGACCAGAAATACCAGCGCATAAGCCGAGAAGAAACCCCATACGGCTTCAAGGATACGCTCCGGCAGCGCCCGATTGCCCAGCTTAATGGTGTAGACCGCATTGGGGTGAACCAGACGCTTAAGCTCACGGTTACCCTGCTTGCATAACAGCAGAATGCGAATCACCTTCAGACCACCGCCGGTTGAACCGGCACAGCCGCCAATAAAGGCAGAACACAATAGCAGTACCGGCAGGAACAATGGCCAGCGTGCGATGCTGTCGGTGGTGAATCCCGCCGTCGTCGCCATGGAGACCACCTGGAAAAAGGCCTGATTCAGCGTTTGCCAGCCGCTGTCGTAAACATTATGGAACCAGAGCACCAGTGTACAGATCAACACCAGCGTCAGCTGAACGCCAATAAACATGCGGAATTCAGGGTCGCGCCAGTACACACGCAAATTGCGTCCGCTTAACATGGCAAAGTGCAAGCCGTAGTTACAGCCTGAGATCAGCAGAAACACCGCCACGATGGTATTGATAGTGCCACTGTTAAAATAGCCGATACTGGCATCATGGGTTGAGAAGCCGCCAATGGCGATAGTCGAGAAACTGTGGCCAATAGCATCAAACGCTGGCATTCCCGCCAGCCACAATGCCAGCGCACAGGCTATCGTCAGCAGAACGTAGATCAGCCAGAGTGTTTTGGCCGTCTCGGCGATACGTGGTCGCATTTTATTATCTTTGAGCGGCCCAGGCATTTCAGCGCGATAGAGCTGCATACCCCCGACGCCCAGAATCGGCAGTATCGCTACTGCTAATACGATGATCCCCATCCCCCCCAGCCACTGCAGCATCTGCCGATAGAAGAGAATCGCCTTAGGCAACGAGTCCAGCCCTACCAGCGTGGTGGCACCGGTCGTTGTCAGGCCAGAGAAAGATTCAAAGAACGCATCCGTCACAGAAAGATGCGGCTGCTCGGCAAAGATAAAGGGCATGGCCCCTACGCTGCCCAGTACCGTCCAGAACAGAACCACAATGAGAAACCCTTCCCGCGGTTTGAGTTCGGTTTTCTTTTTGCGATTCGGCCACCACAGCAGTGAGCCAATCACCAGCGCCATCATAAAGGTCTGGCTAAACGCCCGCCCCGCGCCATCGCGATAAATTAAGGCGACCAGGCCGGGCAAAATCATCGTCACTGAAAAGAGGATCACCAGCAGACCGACTATGCGGGTAATGGCGCGAAAGTGCATTCAGCCGTTCCTTTAAATAAAAGAGATGAACATCATGGTGTGAGCGGGATCAGCGATAACGCGCCCCGACTAAAGTCTGACAGATTTTTTTTGAACCCGTCGATCTGTCCGTAAGGTACAGCCAGTGTCAACGCAATGCGATCCTGAAACTGGCTGTCGGTCACCTTACCTTCAAAACGCTGTACCAGCCGTTCAACATCACTGAGCTGTGGATAGTCACATTGCAAAGTAAACAGCTTCATCGGCACTTTGCGCTGCCGTGGCAGCAGCTTAAGTCCCTGCTGAACGCCACCACCATAGGCTTTCACTAAACCACCGGTTCCCAGCATGATGCCGCCGTAGTAACGCACCACTACAGCGGTAATCTCGCCAATATCCGCGCCCATCAGTTGCGCCAGCATCGGTTTCCCTGCCGTACCCGAAGGTTCACCATCATCAGAGAAACCGAGTTGCTGAGAATCATTCGGTGCGCCCGCGACCCAGGCCCAGCAGTGATGCCGGGCGGCAGGATGCTCGCTTTTAACCTGCTGGACAAACGCGCGCGCGGCCTCTGCACCCTCGGTGTGCGCCAGTAGCGTAATGAAGCGACTCTTTTTGATTGTCTCCTCACTGCTGCTCACTGGCACAGCGGGAATGTCAAAGGCCTCCATCAGGCCAGATGCAGATCGCGGGTCATGTTCTCAACGCGATGCGCATGGATCACCACGTTATCCTCGATACGAATCCCGCCATAAGGCCGAAGCGCATCAATGGCCTGCCAGTTAAAGTGCTGACTGAAACGGCCTGCACGCAGCGGCGTCAGTAACGAGTCAATAATATAGAAGCCCGGCTCAATGGTTAATACCATGCCCGGTTGCAGCACGCGGGTACAGCGAAGATAAGGATATTGCGCTGGCGCGGCGAGATGGGTGCCCTGCTCATCCTGCATAAACCCGGCAACGTCATGTACCTGCAGACCCAGCGGATGCCCCAGGCCATGTGGCATAAACGGACCGGTCAGATCTTCAGCCACCAGCGCTTCTTCGCTGATTCCCTGAACCAGCTCAAACTTCAGCAACATCTTCGCAATACGCTGATGCATCTGAAGATGATAATCGGTGTAGCGTACGCCTGCTTTCAGCGTGGCTATCAGGGCCAGCTCTTCAGCGTTCATCGCCTCAACCATTCTGGCATAGAGCGAACTGCTCTGCGCAGCATAGCTGCGGGTCAAATCAGCGGCGTAACCAAGATACTCAGCGCCCGCATCAATCAAAAAGCTATGGCGTTTCGCCGGTGGCTGATGATCCAGCCGTGTGTAGTGCAGCACCGCAGCGTGTTCATTCAGCGCAATGATATTGCCGTAAGGCACATCGGTATCGCGATGACCGGTCGCGGTCAGATACGCCTGATTGATATCGAACTCGCTTAAGCCTGCCGAGAACGCCTCTTTCGCTGCGCGATGACCGGCAACCGCCAGCTTCTGCGCCTGGCGCAGGCAGGCAAGTTCATAATCTGTTTTGATGCTGCGATGGAAATGCAGGAAGTCGATCACCGCTTTGGGATTGATATTGCCGGAGGGGATACCGAGCTGCGCCGCACGCGCGTTGACCGGGCCAATGTAGGCGACATTATCACGCTGGGCAGGCAGTAACTGCGCAATCTCATCCGCATTTTTCAGGCCGACAACCTCGACATCTCCGGTCCAGAAGCTATCCGGCAACGGTTCAACGTTATGCCAGTAATCCACCGGAGAGTAGAACCACAGTTTCGGTTTGTTCACACCATCAATCCAGAGCCAGCAATTAGGCACCTGCGTCACCGGCACCCAGGCCTTGAACTGCGGATTTACCTTAAACGGATAGGTGTGGTCATCCAGAAACACCGTCAACAACTCACCGGAATGGATCAACATCGCATCCAGTTTGTTGCGTGCCAGCACCTGCTGCGCCCGTTGTTGCAACGTGGCGATATGCGCGTGATACAAGGTCTTCAGTGAATCCATTGACGTCTCTCCAGTGTCGCGAAATGGCCGCAAGTTTAGCATACCCCTTGCGCAGATGCCGAAGTCGGCGGAGCTGTGATCTTGTTAGCAAATAAACAAAGAGCAGTTTGCAAATAATTAACATCGCTCCCACACTCACGATCATCTGGTATGACCAGATCACCTTTCGCGGTTTCAGGAGACGCACATGCTCTACCAAGGCGCTAACCTTACTCTTCACTGGCTGGACGATGGCATCGCCGAGCTGGTTTTTGACGCTACAGGCTCGGTCAACAAGCTCGATACGCAAACTGTCGCCAGCCTGGGCGAGGCCATTGCGGTGCTGGAGCAGCAGCCAGAACTGCGCGGCCTGCTGTTAAGCTCCGCCAAACCGGCTTTTATTGTGGGCGCGGATATCACCGAGTTCCTTTCTTTGTTTGATGCACCGACCGAAAAACTGAGCCAGTGGCTGAGTTACGCCAACAGCATCTTTAACCGTCTGGAAGATTTGCCAGTACCGACTCTGGCCGCCATTGACGGCTATGCGCTGGGTGGCGGATGCGAATGCGTACTGGCAACCGATCTGCGTATTGCTACTGCGGACGCCCGTATTGGCCTGCCGGAAACGAAACTCGGCATCATGCCCGGCTTTGGAGGCAGCGTGCGATTGCCGCGTCTGCTGGGGGCCGACAGTGCGCTGGAAATTATTGCAGCGGGCAAAGATGTCGATGGCAATGCTGCCCTGAAACTCGGTCTGGTCGATGCGGTGGTGGCTCGCGAGAAACTGCGCGAGGCGGGTATCACGATGCTCAAAGCGGCCGCCACTGATGGCAGCTGGCGTGCGCGCCGGGCACCGAAACTGGCTCCGCTGAAACTCAGCCCGATTGAAGCAGCCATGAGCTTCACGATTGCAAAAGCGATGGTGCTGCAGACCGCAGGTAAACACTATCCCGCTCCGCTGATGGCAGTAAAGACTATTGAAGCGGCGGCCAGTCTTGGCCGTGATGATGCGCTGAAACTTGAAACCGCGGCATTTGTGCCGCTGGCGCAGTCTGATGAAGCCCGCGCACTGGTCGGCATCTTCCTCAACGACCAGTATGTGAAAGGCCTGGCGAAAAAGCGCGGCAGCGAAAGCGGCGCACCGTCTCAGGCGGCGGTACTGGGCGCAGGCATTATGGGTGGCGGCATCAGCTACCAGTCTGCGTGGAAAGGCGTGCCGGTCAGAATGAAAGATATTAACCCACAGGCGTTAACGCTGGGAATGAATGAAGCCAGCAAGTTACTTAATAAGCTGCTGGAGCGCGGCAAAATCGACGGCAACAAACTGGCCAGTGTGATCGCCACTATTCAGCCCACACTGGATTACGCCGGTTTTGACCAGGCCGATGTGGTGGTGGAAGCGGTGGTTGAGAACCCGCTGATCAAAGCTAAAGTGCTGGCAGAAACCGAACCGCATCTGCGTGAAGACGCAATTCTGGCCTCCAATACCTCGACCATTCCTATCAGCCAGCTGGCGCAGGCGCTGCAACGCCCGGAAAACTTCTGTGGCATGCACTTCTTCAATCCGGTGCCGCGTATGCCGCTGGTTGAAGTGGTTCGTGGCGAGAAAACCAGTGAAGCGACGCTGAGTAAAGTGGTGGCCTGGGCCAGTAAAATGGGCAAAACGCCGATCGTGGTGAATGACTGTCCGGGCTTCTTTGTGAACCGGGTGCTGTTCCCCTACTTCGCTGCTTTCAGCCTGCTGCTGCGCGACGGCGCTGATTTTCGTCAGATTGATAAAGTGATGGAAAAACAGTTCGGCTGGCCGATGGGTCCCTCATGGCTGCTGGATGTGGTAGGCATCGATACCGCACACCACGCGCAAAGCGTCATGGCGGATGGTTTCCCGGATCGTATGAAGCATGACTATCGCGATGCGATAGACCTGCTGTTTGATGCCGGTCGTTTTGGCCAGAAAAATGGCAAAGGCTTCTGGCGCTGGGAAGAGGATAAAAAGGGCAAACTGAAGAAAGTGCCGGATGCAGAGGTGGATACACTGCTGCAACAGGTCTGTCAGCCTGCGCGGGTCTTCAGTGACGAAGAGATTCTGAACCGCATGATGCTGCCGATGCTGAATGAAGTGGTGCGCTGCCTGGAAGAGAAGATTATCGCTTCGCCGGCAGAGGCGGATATGGCACTGGTCTATGGCCTCGGCTTCCCGCCGTTTCGTGGTGGTGCTTTCCGCTACCTCGATACCCTGGGCAACAGCAATGTGGTCGATCAGGCCCGGCGCTACAGCACGCTCGGCGGCCTGTATGCCCTGCCTGCGCTGCTGGTGCAGAAAGCCCATCAGCATGAAAGCTGGTATCCCGCCGCCAAACCGATTGATGAAGCCGCGCTGAAAAGCGCCTGAGGGCAAGAAGATGGAAAATGTGGTGATTGTTGATGCGGTGCGCACGCCAATGGGACGTTCAAAAGGCGGCGCTTTTCGTAACGTGCGCGCTGAAGATCTCTCTGCGCATCTGATGCGCGAAATTCTGAGCCGCAACCCGGCGGTGAACCCGGCCTCGCTCGACGATATCGTCTGGGGCTGCGTACAGCAGACGCTGGAACAGGGATTTAATATCGCGCGTAACGCCGCGCTGCTGGCCGAAATTCCGCACTCCGTACCGGCCACTACCGTCAACCGGCTGTGTGGTTCTTCCATGCAGGCGCTCCACGATGCGGCCCGCGCCATTATGGTTGGCGATGCGCAGTGCTGCCTGATTGGGGGCGTGGAGCATATGGGACACGTGCCGATGAATCACGGTGTGGACTTTCATCCCGGCCTCGGCCGCACCGTCGCTAAAGCCGCGGGCATGATGGGCTTAACCGCCGAGATGCTGGCGCGTATGCACCATATCAGCCGTGAGCAGCAGGATGCGTTTGCCCTGCGTTCGCACCAGCGCGCATGGCAGGCCACTCAGCGTGGGGATTTCGCGACAGAGATTGTCGCCACCTATGGTCACGACAGCGACGGCATTCTCAAACGCTATGATTTCGACGAGGTGATCCGCGAGGAGACCAGCGCCGAAGGACTGGCGGCGCTCAAACCTGCCTTTGATCCGGTGAATGGCACCGTCACGGCGGGAACGTCGTCGGCGCTGTCAGATGGCGCGGCCGCCATGCTGATCATGAGTGAATCACGTGCCCTTGAACTGGGGCTGACGCCACGCGCACGTATCCGCAGCATGGCAGTGGTCGGCTGTGATCCGTCAATCATGGGCTACGGACCGGTACCGGCCAGCAAACTGGCATTGAAACGCGCTGGACTGAGCGTCAGTGATATCGACGTGTTTGAGCTGAACGAGGCCTTTGCCGCGCAGACACTGCCCTGCATCAAGGACTTAGGTTTGCTGGAGATGATGGATGAAAAGGTCAATCTGAATGGCGGCGCGATTGCTTTAGGCCATCCGCTGGGCTGCTCCGGTGCGCGCATCAGCACTACGCTGCTGAACATTATGGAACGACGCGATGCCCGATTTGGTCTCGCCACCATGTGCATCGGACTGGGTCAGGGTATCGCGACCGTATTCGAACGTCTGTAATACGTTGAGTCTTACTTTGTCAGATTTACCCGCCGTAAACCGGCGGGTTTTTTCTGTCTGCTACAGGCTGCTACCGGAAATCAGATAAAGGCAAACGCATCGCCATACATCTGTGTTTCCACTGCGCCACGCTCGGCACAAAAACGATCGCGGGCAATCTTCGCCATCTCAAAACGTCCGGCGATGTAGATCTCATGCTCGCTCAGCGTGCTGAAGTCCTGCATCACGGCCGTCAACACCGTGCCTGAACGACCCTGCCAGCCCGCTTCTGGCTGCTCGACGACCGGAATTACTTTCAGATTCGGGTGCTTCACCGCCAGCGCATCCAGCTCGTCCATATCGTACAGATGCTTGAGTTCACGTCCGCCCCAGTAAATGGCGATATCGCGCTCTGGCTGTTCTGCCAGTGCAGTAAGCAGAATGGAACGGGCATAGGAGAAACCGGTACCGCCTGCAATCAGTATCAGCGGTTTTGTGCTCTCTTCGCGCAACCAGGCATCACCATGGGGCATATCAACCGTGATCTGGCGGTCGTTACGGATGCGATCCATAACGGCCATGGCATAGAGGTTAAGATCGGACGCCCCGATATGCAGCTCAATGATATCTTTTTCCATCGGCGTTGAGGCCAATGAGAACGGACGCTTATCGCGCTCATCCATCACTACCATCAGATACTGTCCCGCGCGAAAACTGAATTCCGCTTCAGGGATCAGGCGAACGCGATAGACCGTGTCGGTAATCGCCTCAACTGAAGTTACTTTACAGCTTAACGTTGTCATGCGTTCCCTCTGTCGGGTCGTCTTTATGGTTGTGCTCGCCATCAACGCTGTGGCGGCTGATCTAAAATACCTAGCTCATCCCAGATAGCATCAATGCGCGCGGTGACCGCAGGATCTTTAACAATAGGGGTACCCCATTCACGCTGCGTTTCACCTGGCCACTTGTTGGTCGCATCCATCCCCATCTTCGATCCCAGCCCGGAAACAGGCGAGGCGAAATCGAGATAGTCGATCGGGGTATTTTCCACTAATACCGTATCGCGGGCCGGATCCATACGCGTGGTGATCGCCCAGATCACGTCGTTCCAGTCACGCGCATTAACGTCATCGTCACACACAATAACAAATTTGGTGTACATGAACTGCCGCAAAAACGACCAGACGCCAAACATGACACGTTTGGCATGCCCTGCGTACTGCTTTTTAATGGTCACAACCGCCAGGCGGTATGAGCAACCTTCAGGCGGCAGATAGAAGTCCACGATCTCCGGGAACTGCTTCACCAGAATCGGCACCAGCACTTCATTCAGCGCCACACCCAGCACCGCAGGTTCATCCGGTGGACGGCCAGTGTAGGTAGAGTGATAAATAGGCTTATGGCGCTGCGTAATGTGCGTCACCGTAAACACCGGGAAGCTATCTACTTCATTGTAGTAGCCTGTGTGGTCACCGTAGGGTCCTTCCGGTGCCATATCGCCCGCTTCGATATAGCCTTCCAGCACAATTTCCGCGCTGGATGGCACTTCAAGATCGTTCGAGAGGCATTTCACGACTTCGGTTTTATTGCCGCGCAGCAGCCCGGCAAACGCATATTCTGACAGCGTATCCGGCACTGGCGTGACGGCACCCAGAATGGTGGCGGGATCGGCACCCAGCGCCACCGACACTGGAAAACGCTCGCCCGGATGCGCTTTCGTCCACTCCAGAAAATCGAGCGCGCCGCCACGGTGCGACAGCCAGCGCATAATCAGGCGATTTTTGCCAATCACCTGCTGCCGGTAGATGCCGAGATTCTGCCGCTCTTTGTGCGGCCCGCGCGTCACGGTCAGTCCCCAGGTAATCAGCGGTGCCGCATCGCCAGGCCAGCACTTCATCACTGGAATACGCGTCAGATCGACTTCATCGCCGCTGAACACCTCTTCCTGACAGGGTGCATTGCGCACGCGTTTAGTCGGCATGTTCAGGACCTGCTTAAACTGCGGCATCTTATCGAACAGATCCCGGAAGCCTTTTGGCGGCTCCGGCTCTTTCAGGAAGGCCAGCAGTTTACCCACTTCACGCAGTGCGCTGACCTCCTCCTGGCCCATGCCCATTGCCACGCGCTTTGGCGTACCGAACAGATTGCACAGTACCGGCATGTCATACCCTTTCGGGTTTTCGAACAGCAGAGCGGGGCCACCGGCACGCAGGGTGCGGTCGGCAATTTCGGTCATTTCCAGTTCAGGGTCAATCGACTGGGTAATGCGCTTTAGCTCACCGCGCTGTTCGAGCAGCGCGAGAAAGTCTCTTAAATCATGATATTTCATGCGGCTTTAGCTTTCCGGCCAGAGTGAATCGGCCATTATAGGTCTGATTAAGCGGATATGCTGAGGTTTATACGGCAGCCTGTTAAGCTGATAGCCTTTTCCCGCCCCTGTTCTGCTGCCAGCTGCCATGTTAAGAAAAGTCTCAGTTTATTTTCTCTGCGGGACGCTTTACCCTGCCCCTGCGCTATAACTCTGGCAACAGGTTTGCTATTCTTAGCGTCCATTCAATGGGAGCAGTTATGGAATCCTGGTACTTACTCTATTGCAAACGTGGACAGCTATTGCGCGCGAAGGAGCATCTGGAGCGGCAGGAAGTGCATTGCCTGAGTCCGATGATCGCTCTGGAAAAAATCGTGCGCGGCAAACGCACCACGGTGAGTGAGCCACTCTTTCCAAACTATCTGTTTATCGAATTCGATCCGGAAGCGATTCACACCACGACGATCAGCAGCACGCGCGGTGTCAGTCACTTCGTGCGCTTCGGCACCACGCCCGCGACCGTGCCATCGGCCGTGATTGAAGCACTGGAGACCGACGTCCCACAGATTCTGCTTGATCCTGAGACCCCCCAAAGCGGCGATGAAGTGGTCATCACCGAAGGAACGTTTGAAGGGTTGCGCGCTATCTTTGCCGAACCGGATGGTGAAACACGCTCGATTCTGTTGCTTAATCTGCTCAACAAGCAGGTAATGCGCAGCGTGGATAACAAGCAGTTCCGCAAGCTTTAAGCCAGTCTGAACAACGTCCGCGCATTCTGATCGATGCGGGTCGCCAGCTCGTCGACATTCTCGCCACGCCATGTCGCCACCTGATGCACAATATGCGGTAAAAAGCAGGGTTCATTCCGGCGTGAGGTCGGGCGTGGACGCATATCGCGCGGCAGCAGATAAGGCGCATCGGTTTCCAGCAACAGACGATCGGCCGGAATCAGTGGCAGCATTTCGCGCAGCTCCAGACCACGACGCTCATCGCATACCCAGCCCGTAATCCCTACCGATAATCCCATGGCCAGACAGGCTTCCAGTTCGTCACGCGTGCCGGTGAAGCAGTGGATCACTGCACCTGGCAGTTTTGACAGCCAGGGTGCAAGCACTGCAGCGAAACGCGCATGGGCTTCACGGCAGTGAAGAAACACCGGCATATTGAGTTCCGCCGCCAGAGCCAGCTGCGCGTCAAATGCATACTCCTGCTGCTCATGCGCCGACAGATTGCGGTTGAAATCGAGTCCGCACTCACCGATAGCCACCACTTCCGGTTTTTCAGCCAGGCGACGCAGGGTGCTGGCAATTTCCGTGGACCATTCGCTGGCATGATGAGGGTGAATGCCTGCGGTGGACCAGCAGAAGTCAGGTTGAGCTTCAGCCAGTCGCTGAGCATGCTGGCTCTCCAAGGCATTCGTGCCAGTAATAAGCATCCCGGTGACGCCCGCATCACGCGCGCGTTTAACCACCTTTTGCCGGTCGGAGGCGAATTGCGTGCTGGTCAGGTTTACACCGATATCAAACATAATTTTTCCCACTGTTTATAAACAAAAACCGCCCATCAGGGCGGTTTGGCTTGATCGCTTCCCGCCTGTGCGGGTAACGCTGTCAGCATCAGGAGTCGCTGTTCTCGTCCTCATCCTGTGACCGGCGGCCTTTACCCACATAGTAACGGGAAAAGAATACGCCGACTTCAAACAGGCAGTACATCGGAATAGCGAGCAAAGTTTGGGAAAAAACATCCGGCGGTGTGAGCATCATCCCGACAACGAAAGCGCCGACCAGAATATAGGGACGTTTCTTCTTCAAATCTTCCGGGTTGGTGATTCCGGTCCAGCAGAGCAACACAATCGCCACGGGTACTTCAAACGCCACACCAAATGCCATAAACAGCGTCATGACAAAATCGAGGTATTTGGCAATATCCGTTGCGACGGTGACGCCGATGGGGGCGGTCTTGGTGAAAAAACCAAATGCCAGCGGGAAGACCACAAAGTAGGCAAAAGCGACGCCGAAATAGAACAGGAATGTGCTGGAAAAGAGCAGTGGCATAACCAGCCTGCGCTCATGCCGGTAAAGCGCCGGGGCGACAAACGCCCAGACCTGATAGAGGATAACCGGCACCGCAAGAAATACCGACACAATGATAGTCAGCTTAATTGGGGTGAAAAACGGTGAGGCCACATCGGTCGCGATCATGCTGGAACCGACCGGCATCTGGCTGATCAGGGGTGCCGCGACCAGCTGGTAGATGTCATTGGCGAAGAAAACCAGCACCAGAAAAATCGCTAATACCGCGATGATGCAATTCAGTAGTCGCTTACGCAGCTCAATCAGATGACTGATGAGCGGTTGGGTATCTTCAACGGCCATTATCGTTCATCACTTGCAGAAGAGGAGGGTGCGGAAGTACGCGCAGAATCTGTCGGTCTGGCAACATCAGCAGCGGGTACCTGTGCCGGCGCACTGGCCACGGCAGAGGGTGCAGCAGAAGGTTTTACAGCCGTGCCAGAGTCTGAAACGGGAGCGGGTGCCTGTGGCGGGGCGCTGGCCTGATGTTCTGCAGTAGCCGGCGTCGCCGAAAGCTCAGCAGTGTCAGGCTCAGATGCGTGCACCGCCTCAGAAGTACGCTCAGGCGCAGGCCTGTGCTGGGCTGAATGAATGGTGTTTGCCTCGTCTTCCTCTTTTTCAATGTCGATGCTCTGACTGACCGAGCGTTTCATTGAATCCGCCGTTTTACGCAGCTCTTCCATCGACTCTTTCAGCTCAGGTGAGAGCGTGCCGCGGCTCGCTTCCTCCACCTTTTTCAGGCTATCCTGCAGCTCCTGCAGCTTGAGCTCCTGCGCGAGCTCATGTTGTACATTGGCTGCCAGCGAACGAATCGCCCTGATCCAGCCGACTACGGTTTTCACCGCAACCGGTAAACGTTGCGGGCCGAGTACAATCAGCCCGATAACGAACACCAATACCAGTTCACTAAAACCAATATCGAACACGGTTTACACCTGCTTGTCGTTCTTGGCGTCTTCTTTGGTAGCCGAAGTTTGCTGTTTATCAGCCAGCGTTTTAGCCGCGAAGTCAGCATCCTGCTCTTTCGGTTGATCCTTTTTATCATCCTCGTCACCCATGGCTTTTTTGAAGCCACGAATCGAAGACCCTAAATCTGAACCCAGATTACGCAATTTATTGGTACCGAACAGAAGTACAACAATGACGGCAATGATTAACAATTGCCAGATACTGATACCGCCCATGATATAGCCTCTAATATTCTGTGAAAACGATGAGGTAATGCACCACAGAGAGCCCTTTTCAACCGGGCCTGAGCCAGCGACATTACCTTTTTTTAGACGGACGTGACAATCAGTTTGTCTTACGCCAGCCGATTAACCAGGAGACGATTCCCGCTGCCATCAAGACAGCCGGGAAAAAGTCCCAATCCGGTCGGGTGAGCAGCACGGCCGTTCCGCTTAACAGCAACGTTGCACCGACACCAAACAGGTAACGCGCCTGATGATGGCGGACGCGCTGCGCGTTCATATCGCCCACTAATTTATCGACACTGTGCCGTAAAAGTTTGTGCTGGCGCAGGCTGTCGTAAAAGAGTTCTGGCAACTCGGGCAGCTTCTCAGCCCAGAATGGCGCTTTCTCTTTCACCGCACGAATAATGGCAGGCAAACCGACCTGATCCTTAATCCACTCTTCCAGGAACGGCTTGGCCGTCTTCCACAGATCGAGCTGCGGATAGAGCTGACGGCCAATGCCTTCCACATAAAGCAGCGTTTTTTGCAGCAGGACCAGCTGCGGCTGCACTTCCATATTGAAGCGGCGTGCGGTGTTAAACAGGTTCAGCAGCACATGCCCAAAGGAGATTTCAGCAAGCGGTTTTTCGAAAATCGGTTCACAGACCGTACGAATCGCAAACTCGAAATCTTCAACGTTGGTATCGGGCGGTACCCAGCCTGAGTCAACGTGCAATTCCGCAACCTTACGGTAGTCACGGTTGAAGAAGGCGATAAAGTTTTCCGCCAGATAACGCTTATCTTCTTTGTTCAGCGAACCCACGATACCGCAGTCAATGCCGATATATTGCGGGTCTTCCGGACGTTCGTAGCTGACAAAGATGTTGCCCGGATGCATATCCGCATGGAAGAAACTGTCGCGGAAGACCTGGGTGAAGAAGACCTGCACGCCACGCTCAGCCAGCAGCTTCATGTTTACGCCATGACGTTCCAGGGTAGCAACATCTGAAATCGGAATGCCATAGATACGCTCCATTACCATCATGGTTTCGCTGCAATAGTCGGAATAGACCTCCGGCACATAGAGCATGCGGCTATCTTCAAAATTCCGGCGCAGTTGAATGGCGTTGGCCGCTTCACGTAGCAGGTTTAGCTCATCAAGCAGGGTTTTCTCATAATCGCGCACCACCTCGACCGGACGCAGACGGCGGCCATCCGGCAGCAAACGTGGAACCCAGCGTGCCAGGCGATAGATCAGCCTCATGTCCGCTTTAATCACCGGCAAAATATCGGGGCGAATCACTTTGATCACCACTTTCTTGCCCGTCGATTTCAGCGTGGCGGTGTGAACCTGCGCAATAGATGCCGACGCCAGTGGTTTAATATCAAAATCATCAAACCAGGTTTCAATCGGCGCACCCATTGAGGCTTCAATCTGCGCTTTAGCTTTGACGCCATCGAAGGGCGCAACCCGGTCCTGCAGGATCGCCAGTTGATCGGCGATCAGCGGCGGGAAGAGATCCCGACGGGTCGACAGCATCTGGCCAAACTTGATCCAGACTGGGCCCAGTTGCTCCATCGCCATGCGCATACGTGCGCCGATGGGCTCATGCTGATGCAGATTCGGGATCCAGAAAACAGAGCGACGCCACAGGCGAAACAGGAAAGTGAGGCGTGTCTGAGGTATCAGTTCATCAAGGCCATAGGTCAGGAACACCTTCATGATCAGATATAATCGGCGGATCTCTCCAAAACTCATTTTGCCTCCAGCTGCGCCAGACGCGCATTAAGCGCTTCAAGCGAACGTTCCATCGCGTCGACCTCCTCAGAAAACCAGGCTAATTCCAGTGAGCCAGGCGCAACACGCCACTCTTCGGTTAAGGCCTGTCCGAGATAATCCTGGCGACGCTGCACTTCACCTTTGAAAAAACGGAATGCCTGTTGAGAGCGCTGGCTGATGCCCTGTGCGGCGATATCGCCCACCCAGGGCGCCAGGTACTCTGCCGGATCCAGCTCTGCCAGATCCATCAGCGCGGAGAATTGCTGCACTACCTGCAGATCGCCTTCAACCTGCAGCTCACCGCTGCGTATCAACGGCGTCAGCTGCTGGCGATCGCGCAACTTCGGCAGGGTTTTCAGCGAGGTGATCACTGTGCAGTCACTGCGATCCTGCCAGTCCGCTAACACATCCAGTTGCTGTTCACTGAAGACCAGCACCAGCGGATAAGAGAACTCATCCAGGCGCAGCGTCAGCACTTTGCCATTCAGGCGCTGGCGCGCCGGTTTCAGGCCGCGATCGCGATAGAGAATACGGTTCAGCGCCGTTTCCAGGCCCGCGGTAATCAAGGGCGTCAGATTCATTACCATCTCACTCAGAACTTAAATCCACGATGCAGCGCGACAATGCCGCCGGTCATATTGGAGTAAGTGGTATTTTCAAAACCGACATCGTTCATCATCGCTTTCAGGGTCTCCTGATCGGGATGCATGCGGATCGATTCGGCCAGATAGCGATAGCTCTCTGCATCCTGCGCCACCAGCTGTCCGATACGCGGCAGAATGTGGAACGAGTAAGCGTCATACGCTTTGCTCAGCGGATCCAGTACAGGCTTAGAGAACTCCAGTACCAGCAGACGTCCGCCCGGCTTAAGGACGCGGAACATAGAGGCCAGCGCCTTCTCTTTTTCCGTGACGTTGCGCAGACCAAAGGAGATAGTGATGCAATCAAAATAGTTATCGGGGAAAGGCAGAGCTTCTGCGTTGGCCTGTACGTAACTCACATTGCCAACCACGCCCTGATTGCGCAGCTTTTCACGGCCCATCTTCAGCATGGAGCTGTTGATATCAGCCAGGACAACCTGACCCGTTTCGCCCACCAGGCGAGAGAATTTAGCGGTCAGATCGCCGGTACCGCCGGCCAGATCTAACACGCGCTGACCGCGACGTACGCCGCTGCTGTCAATGGTAAAACGCTTCCAGATACGATGAACGCCAAACGACATCAAATCGTTCATCAGGTCATATTTTGCCGCTACGGAGTGAAACACGTCCGCGACTTTGTCAGCTTTTTCGCTTTTGGCGACCGTCTGAAAGCCAAAATGGGTAGTTTCCTGCTGTGATTCATCTGCCATCGGTTTTACCTGCTCCACAAACAATACTTCCCGAAGTGTATCAGAGTCACGGAAGCCAGGCACGCTGCGCCCGTACTATTCGTGGAGGCGTCTCACATGCTGCTCACTCTCATCTGCATCCCTGTCGTCATCTGCATCCTCATCCGCCCGATTTTCCGGCATAGCTCGTTCCGCCAGTTGCGGGTTGATGGGCCGTTTGATCTCCACGCCCAGTGCGCGGAATCCTTCCGTCTGCGCAATCAGGTTGCCGCGCCCTTCTGCCAGCTTTTTCATCGCCTCGCGATAGCTGTTCTGCGCCTTATCAAGACTGTGGCCAATGCCGCTCATGTCATCGACAAACAGCCGCATTTTGTCATAGAGCCGGGTGGCCCGATCGGCAATACGCTGCGCATTGCGGCTCTGATGCTCATAGCGCCACAGATTATTAATGGTCCGCAACGCCACCAGCAGCGTGGTAGGGCTGACCAGCATGATGTTCTGCTGCAGCGCCTCGCCAATCAGCTCAGGCTGGCGGTCAATCGCCAGCAAAAAGGCGGGTTCAACCGGAATAAACATCAAAACATAATCCAGCGATCGTAAGCCGGGCAATTGCTGATAGTCCTTTCGTCCCAGCAGGCGAATGTGTGCCCGCATGGCAGCGACATGCTCCTGAATCGCCTGCTCACGTTCAATCTCATCATCCGCATTAAAGTAGCGCTCATAGGCCACCAGCGTCATTTTGGCGTCTACCACCACATCTTTGCCCTGCGGCAGACGCACGATCACATCCGGCTGCATCCTGCCCTGCTGTTCTGACTGAATGCTCACCTGGGTTTCATATTCGTAGCCTTCGCGCAGCCCGGAGGCTTCCAGTACCCGGCTCAGCACGACTTCACCCCAGTTGCCCTGGATTTTATTGTCGCCCTTCAGCGCTTTGGTCAGGTTAAGGGCCTCCTGCGCCATCTGCGCATTCAGCTGCTGTAACTGCCGGATTTCATGGGTCAGGGTGTGCCGTTCGCGCGCTTCTGCGCCGAAGCTCTCATGCACCTGACGACGAAAGCCATCAAGCTGCTCACGCAGCGGACCAATCAGCCCGTCCAGGCTCTGGCGGTTCTGTTCATCGACGCGACGGCCGCTGTTTTCGAAAATACGGTTGGCGAGGTTTTCAAACTGAGCGCTGAGGCGTTGTTCGCTGTTGGTCAGCAGTCGCTGTTTCTCTTCAGCGGCAAAACGGGTCTCTTCAAGGCGGATGGTCACTTCGCGCAACTCCGCTTCCTGCGCGCTGTTGACCTCCAGCTGATTGCGCAGTTCACGATTGAGCTGTTCACTTTCATTGCGCCAGTAATCAAGCTGTTGCAGCCGCTCATTGGCGCCGCTCAGCGCGCCGTGAAGCTGACGCAGTTCCTGCTCACGCTGCTGCGTCTGCTGCTGAAGCTGCTCGATTTGCTGCTGCTGGCGCTGTTGCGCCTCTTCCTGCAGACGGCGCTCGGTCTGAAAACTGGCGACCTGATGACCGGCCCGTAACTGTGCCAGCATCCAGCCAATCCCTAACCCGGCAAGCGCCAGACAGGCGCTGATGATGATGTGCTGATCCATGATTTCCCCGTGACTCAGGCTGCTGAGGGAAAAGGTAGAGTCGCACTGTATGAATGTCCAGACAATTTTAGCCAGACTCAGCGTCTTACAGAGCCGCCACCGTCAGCTTTCCAGCCTGCCACTCATCAATCAGGAAAAACGGCATCGGCAGCAGCCATTCACCTTTTTTAACCTGTGCCAGATAGTGCCAGGTTGTTTCGCCGGACGTGATCGCGACACGCTGTCTGCTTCCCTCCGCGGCGCTGGATTTGCCGGTCATACTGGCAAAGCCTGCATTACTGCCAACGTGGAAATGCGGCGTATTCCAGCGCACAGGCGTATGGTCAGGCCACGGCTGGGCCTGATGAAACTGAAACAGCTCATCATGGCTCAGGAGGCTTTCACGCACCGTCGGCCACAGCGCAAGCTTAAGGAAATACTGATCGGTGAAGCGTTCGCTTCCCTGATAATGCGCAATGAAATCGCGCATCGCCTGTTCCACACCCCGGAAAACGCCGTGACAGCCGCCCCACATCCCTGCCAGCAGCAGTTCGGTATGGGAGAAGTAGTCACGCATATGGTGGAACCAATAAGGTGACACCAGCCAGGCGTTAACCGCCGCGGCTTCGCGCTCCGAGAGCAGCGAGTCAGCATCGCGCACGATAAAGCGCTTCACCGCCGGATCGTCGAGCACCAGAAAACGCCACAGGGTTGGATACACGATTTTTTCGTGAGACATATCGACCAGCTGGACGTGCGGCTGGTCAAGGCGCTGCCAGACATGCTGCGGCACGCTCTCATCCAGGTAGATGCGACAGACCCAGCCCGGATAGAGCTCAGGGGCGACTTCGACGTTTTTAATCAGGGTTTCACAGTAGCGCGGCTGGTCGCCATACAGGCAGAAGGCGATGACATTCTGCTGCGGCTGACTGAGATCGACAGGCTCAGGTTGTGGAGCGGGAAACGCCATGCGCTGTCCCTGACTGAAACGCGCATCAGAACGCATCAGAGACGCCAGACCGTAACGGGCGACCTCTTCTTTTTTATTCAGCCAGCCACACACTTCGGTCAGGCCATCCAGCCAGGTTTCAGAGGCTGTAGCCTGCACAGCGGGCGGTGACTGATAAATCTTCTGGTAGATTTTGTACGCTTTATTATGCTGACCCAGACGCAACAGACAGAGCGCGTAGTCGCTCAGCACCTGCATCTGATTTGGCATTGAGCGCAGCACCTCTTCGCAGCATTGGGCTGCCAGCGCATAGTCGCCCTGTTGCATGGCGGCACGGAAACGTTCGGCGCTGCGTTCCAGCCGGGCACTGAGTGCGGCAGGATTAGCGCCGGGGAGAGGACGTCGGACAGGAATGGTGTTGCGCATAAACACTCTCAGGTTTAACTGATGATACGCGCCGTTAACGACCAGCAGCAGGTTTTGAGTCTGGACAAAAACCTGCTGCCTGACGCGGCTTACAGCAAGCGACGCGCCGCTTCGACCACAATCTTCACTGCGTCACTTTCTGTCTGTTTCATGGTGACCGCATCCGGGATCTCTTTCTGCGTGCGGTTCACTATCACGCCCGCCACCATGCCGGCTCGCAGACCCTGGCTGGCGCACATGGTTAACAGTGTAGCGGATTCCATCTCATAGTTAAGCACGCCCATTTCCTGCCACTCTTTCATCGAACCTTTGAAGCGACTGACGACACGACCTGAGACGGTGTCGTAACGCTCCTGGCCCGGATAGAAAGTGTCAGAAGAGGCGGTGATACCGATATGGGTCTTTGCGCCACAGGCTTCTGCGGCGGCAACCAGTGCAGTGGTACAGGCGAAATCTGCCACTGCCGGGAATTCCATCGGCGCAAAATGCAGGCTGGCACCGTCCAGGCGAACAGATGCGGTCGTCACCAGTACATCGCCAACATTGATATGTGGCTGGATCGCGCCAGTGGTTCCGACACGCAGGAAGGTGCGCACGCCGAGCTGTGCCAGCTCTTCCACGGCAATCGACGTTGAAGGACCGCCAATACCGGTTGAGCAGATCACAACGGGTTTACCCTCAATTTTTGCCAGCCATGAGGTAAATTCACGGTGTGAGGCGAGATGCGTGGCATCGTCCATCAGTCCGGCAATTTTCTTCACACGCTCCGGATCGCCCGGCACAATCGCCAGGGTGGCGCCCTGCAGATCGGCTTTAGTCAGGCCAAGATGGAAAACGTCAGACTGTGTCATTTTTCAGACTCCTGTTAAGGGAAGGTAGCGCGCCACTTTACGCCAGCACGCCCGATAAATATGTGACAACATTCACTTAAGAAAATGAAAGTTACATTTCTCGCCAGATTAATTGTGACTGATATCACACAATCACATCTTCCTTGTCCGGATAGCCCTTCGCGAGGCTGTGTCTGGGTCAGCGCAATGTTAAAGAGGTGGATGATTTTATTCGCTGCTGATTCTGTTACCCGACACCTGGCGCGCAGGCTTAACAGCCAGGCTATAGTTACGTGATTGCGCAAATGCTTGCACGGAGAGAATAATGAAAACCAGTGATAATATGACACAAAAACCGGCGACGAGCGGCTTTGCCCCTGCCGTGCAGCCCACCGCCTCTACGACCATCATCACCGAAAGCCCGGCCATTCACTCAGGTGAAACCTCAGTGCCAAGCCAGGGCGAAAACATGCCGGCATTTTTTGCAAAGCCCCACGCAGCAGAAGGCCCGTTGCCTGTCGTCCTGGTGGTGCAGGAGATCTTTGGTGTGCATGAACACATTCGGGATATCTGCCGCCGTCTGGCACTGGAAGGCTATCTGGCGATCGCGCCCGAGCTCTATTTCCGCGAGGGCGATCCTTCTGAATATAATGATATCCCGACGCTGTTCAGCGAGCTGGTCAGCAAAGTGCCTGACACCCAGGTGCTGGCAGACCTCGATCATGCCGCTAACTGGGCGGCACGCAATGGCGGCGATATCCGTCGCATGGGCATCACCGGTTTTTGCTGGGGTGGCCGCATCAGCTGGCTCTACGCCGCGCATAACCCACAGCTGCGCGCTGCAGTTGCCTGGTATGGACGACTGACCGGTGAGCGCACGCTGAAGCAGCAGAAGCATCCTATTGATATTGCGGTCGATCTGAGTGCACCGGTGCTAGGTTTGTATGGTGGCCAGGATGACGGCATTCCACTGGAGAGCGTCGAGCAGATGCGCCAGGCGCTGCATGCCGCCAATGCGACCGCCGAGATCATCGTCTACCCCGAAGCGGGACATGCGTTTAATGCTGATTACCGTCCGAGCTACCATGCTGAATCAGCGAATGATGGCTGGCAACGCATGCTGGCCTGGTTCAGGCAGTATGGTGTGGCATCAGAATAGATGAAAACAGGGGCGCTTCTGCGCCCCTGTTTTTTGCCACCATACCCCTTTCCTACGCCGTCTCACCACGCAGTTTCTTCGCCGCCGTCACCATATTCGCCAGCGCCTGACGTGTCTCCGTCCAGCCTCGTGTCTTCAGACCGCAGTCGGGGTTTACCCACAACCGCGCTTCCGGAATTCGTTTCGCCGCCTTCAGCAACAGCGCTTCTATCCACGCCACGCTGGGCACATTAGGCGAGTGAATATCATAGACGCCGGGGCCGATTTCATTCGGATACTCGAAATCTTCAAACGACGCCAGCAGGTCCATGTCAGATCGTGAGGTTTCAATCGTGATCACATCGGCGTCCAGGGCTGCGATGGCGTCCATAATGTCGTTGAACTCGCAATAACACATATGCGTGTGAATCTGGGTTTCATCCCGTGCGACCGCCGCATTCAACCGGAATGCTTCCACCGCCCAGTTCAGGTAGGCCGCCCACTCAGACTGATGCAGCGGCAGACCTTCACGCAGTGCCGGCTCATCAATCTGAATAATCCCGATGCCCGCCTTCTCCAGATCTTCCACTTCATCGCGCAGCGCCAGGGCGATCTGCTTCGCGATGATTTCACGTGACACATCTTCACGCGGGAATGACCAGCAGAGAATCGTCACCGGTCCGGTCAGCATCCCTTTTACCGGTTTGTCAGTCAGCGACTGGGCATAACGGGCCCATTCCACGGTGATCGCCTCCGGACGGCTGATATCGCCGATAATGACGGGCGGTTTCACACAGCGAGAACCGTAACTCTGCACCCAGCCATTCTGAGTAAAGACAAAGCCGTCCAGATGCTCACCGAAGTACTCAACCATATCGTTACGTTCTGCTTCACCATGCACCAGCACATCCAGCCCCAGCCGTTCCTGCTCGGTAATCGCCTGTTTGATGTGCTCCGCGATGCCTGTGCGATAATGGTTACTGTCGAGACGACCCTGCTTAAAGTCGAGGCGCAGGCCGCGAATTTCCGTGGTCTGTGGAAAAGAGCCGATGGTCGTGGTGGGCCATGCAGGCAGATTGAAACGCTGACGCTGCAGCACTGCCCGTACCGGGTATGCGCTCAGGCGTTCACAGTGCTGTGGCGTGATGGCCTCCAGACGCTGGCCCACCGCCACATTATGCACGCGGCGGGAGTGAGCACGGGCGCGCACCGGTTCGCTCCAGGCGTCCAGCGCCGCCGCATCATTGTTGTTAAGTGCCTGACTCAGCAGTGAGAGCTCGGTACATTTCTGCAGCGCAAACGCGAACCAGCTTTTGACTTCATCATCCAGGCGGGTCTCGACGCCGAGGTCGATCGGGCTGTGCAGCAGCGAGCAGGAGGAGCCGATCCACACCTGTTCACGCTGGGTGATCAGCGGTTGCAGACGACTAAACCAGCGGCTCAGATCGGCACGCCAGACGTTACGTCCGTTGATCACACCAAGCGATAGCAGCCAGCTGGCGGGGAGTTGCTGATTCAGCTGCTGAATATCATCACGGCCATGGACCAGATCGACATGCAGGCCCTGCACCGGCAGCTTACGAATCACATCAATATTCTGCCCGATGCTGTCAAAGTACGTGGTCAGCAGTAGCTTGCTGTGGCCCTGCAGTGCGTCATAGGCCAGCTGAAAAGCGTCGCGCCACGTTTGCGGCAGTTCCAGCGCCAGGGCGGGTTCATCAATCTGAACCCATTCGATGCCGCGCTTTGCCAGCGCCGCCAGCACCTGCTGATAGACCGGCAGAATCGCCTCCAGCAGCGACAGACGTTCAAACGGCTCGCCTTTGACTTTACCCAGCCATAGATACGTCACCGGCCCCAGCAGCACTGGCTTGATCTTGTGGTCCAGTGCCAGCGCCTCATCGACCTCGTCCAGCAGCTGAGTCCAGGTCAGTTTAAATGTCTGGCCCTGGATAAATTCCGGCACGAGATAGTGATAGTTAGTGTTAAACCATTTGGTCATTTCTGCCGCCGCCGCAGGCTCGCCAGTCGGGGCGCGACCGCGCCCCACGCGAAACAGCGTATCCAGATCAACGGTGCCCTCCTGGTTCTGATGACGCGCAGGCACATTGCCCAGCATCAGGCTGGTGGTCAGCACATGATCATACCAGGCGAAATCGCCAACCGGCAGCAGATCGACGCCCGCCTCTTTCTGATGTTGCCAGTGTCGCGCTCGCAGTTCGCGGCCCGTCGTCATTAGCGCCTGCTGCGTGCTGTCGCCCGCCCAGTAACTCTCCAGTGCTTTTTTCAGTTCACGGTGCAGGCCAATTCGGGGAAAGCCGAGGGTATGGTTGAGGATAGTCATGTGCTGTTCTCCAGATAATCTTTCACTTTGGCTTAAATGGGCAGCCAAAGATGTTTAGCCGTCCAGATGTTTACACTGCTATACTCTGCGGGTACTGTATGTTGCTCAAGCGCAATATGTTCACTTTCGATGTGAAGGACTCTCATGATCGAACTCAAGCACCTGCGGACGCTTCAGGCTCTGCGCAATACGGGATCGCTGGCGGCAGCAGCAGCCCAGCTTCATCAGACGCAATCGGCGTTGTCTCACCAGTTCAGCGATCTGGAGCAGCGGCTGGGATTCCGCCTGTTCGTGCGTAAAAGTCAGCCCCTGCGCTTTACGCCGCAGGGCGATATTCTGCTGCAGCTGGCAGAGCAGGTGCTGCCACAGATTCAGCAGGCTTTGCAGGCCTGCCATGAGCCGCATCAAACCACGCTGCGGGTGGCGATTGAGTGTCATAGCTGCATTCAGTGGCTGACCCCGGCGCTGGATAAATTCCGTCAGAGCTGGCCGCAGGTGGTGATGGATTTTAAATCGGGCGTGACCTTTGATCCCCAACCCGCCCTGCAACAGGGTGAGCTGGATGTGGTGCTGACCTCCGATATTCTGGCGCGCTCTGGCCTGTTCTACTCACCGATGTTCGATTATGAAGTGCGGCTGGTACTGGCGACGGATCACCCGCTGGCGCAGGTTGAGCAGATTTCGCCGGAAGATCTGGCGGATGAGGTGTTAATGATCTATCCGGTGCAGCGTCAGCGTCTGGATATCTGGCGCCACTTTCTGCAGCCCGCAGGCGTCAGTCCGGCCCTGAAAAGTGTGGATAATACTCTGTTGATGATTCAGATGGTCTCGGCACGGATGGGCATTGCCGCGCTGCCCCATTGGGTGGTGGAGAGTTTTGAGAAGCAGGGTCTGGTCGTGACCCGCACGCTGGGCGATGGCCTCTGGAGCCGTCTTTATGCCGCCGTACGCGAAGGGGAACAGCGTCAGCCGGTGCTGGAAGCCTTTATCCGCTTTGCGCGTCAGCACGCCTGTGAGCACCTGCCTTTTGTGCGCGATGCCGCGCTGCGCGGAGCCGTGTTACAGCGGTAATCCGACCGGCACAAACCTGCGCGAACGCGGACGAAATCCCCTATAATGCGCAGCCTGTCGACTGACCATGAGAAGATCTCACCATGACTAACAATGATATTCTGCGCAGCGTGCGCTACATGCTCAATCTGAGCGATGCCAAAATGGTGGAGATTTTTGCGCTGGCGCAATGTGACGTACCGGTAGCGGATATTCAGGCGTGGCTGAAAAAAGATGATGATGCGGCGTTCCGTCCCTGCCCCGATGTGCTGATGGGCTATTTCCTGAATGGCCTGATCTTCTACCGTCGTGGTAAAAGCGAAGATGCACCTGCGCCGTCGATTGAGCGCAGGATGACGAACAATATCTTCATGAGAAAACTGCGCATCGCTTTTGATCTGAAAACCACCGACATTCCTGATGTCCTGAAGCGCGTGAACTTTACCGTCTCACAGGCTGAGATTGGCGCAATTTTCCGCAAACCGGACCATAAAAACTATCGCGAATGCGGCGACCAGATTCTGCGTAACTTCCTGAAGGGGCTGGCGATGATTCAGCGCCCTAAGAGTGAGAAACCAGCCTGAGTTCGTGCTTTCCAGTCGGAAACGGCGGGTTGCTGCGTAAAGACGGCGTGAATCCATCCCTGGCGCCTCGACCGCCGCATTCTTGCGGCGGACGCTTTACTTCTCAACCCGCCTTCCCCTCCTTCATATTCCTTACGAAACCCTGGTTTGGCAGCGATGATGCTGTGAAGTCTCCAGGGCTGGCACGTCAGAAGAGCGAAGCGTCCGGGCCAGGGATGGCCCGGACGATCCACAGGGATGTGAGATTTCTTCGCGATCGGACGCGCCAGCCCGGGAGGCCGCAGTCCGGCTACAGCAACGGTTTGTCCCAGCACCCAATGATTACCGGTCACTACGCCCCACCACCCAGCGCTTATGCACCCACAGCGAGGCGAGGATCACCAGCGCGCCTGCAATAAAGCTCGGCCAGTGCGGTTTCTCCTGCCAGATAGCCAGATTCACCAGCAATCCGGCGGGAACGTGCATGTTATTCATAATGCCCAGCGTGCCAGCATCGACCTGCGTCGCACCGTAGTTCCACATAAAATAGCCGAGACCGGAAGCGGCGATGCCCAGCCAGACCAGAATGCCCCACTGCAATGAGGTGGTCGGCAACTTCTGCGGATTGCCCCAGGCACACCAGGCGATCACTGCAATTAACACCGCACCCAGATAGAACCAGGAGAATGCCGTGTGCTGCGGCATAGGACGGGTCTCCTGCAAACGCTTATAGCCCACCATTCCCGCCGCAAAGCAGATGTTTGCCAGCTGTACTAATAGCAGGCCAAACCAGAAATGATCGCTGACTTTGTCATAGCGAATAATGGCTGCGCCAGCCACCGCCAGCAGGGCGCTGAAAATATAGCCGATGCGCAGCGGACGACGGCTGATCAGGTCATAAATCAGCGTCACATAGAGCGGCGTCATCACCGTAAACAGCAGGAACTCTGACACGCTAAGATAGAGGTAAGCTTCGAAGCTCAGCAGATACATCACTCCCAGCTGCAGCATCCCGACCAGCATATAAAGCAGCAGCGTTGAAGGGCGATGGCCACGCCAGCGCAGGAACGGTAAAAACACCAGCGCAGCCAGCGCCAGACGCATCAGTACAGAGAACCAGCTGTCTACCTGCCCGGCAAGATATTCGCCAATCAGGCTGAACGAAAAGGCCCACAGAATGGTGGTAATAATCAATAAAAACACGGCGACGACCCTGAAATGAACAGGCTGTCAGTGTAAACAATGTGCCACTTTCAGGCTGTGAAATCTGGTTGACATGTGATTATAAACCAGGCAATCAGAAGGTCTGCTGGATAGACTGCTTACGCTCGGTGACATAACTGTCGACGTAATGGATTTTCAGCCAGATAAAATGCGCGAAATAATCCATGGCGTGATCACTTTCGCTACAGAATGTAATAAAACTGTAACAAATGTGTCATTCATCACAGTACCGTTGTGCAACTAACACTATTCTTTGCGCGAAATGGAACATTCTGTATCCATTTTGTTCTGCTCTTTTCCTGCCCCAACCTGCTGGGAATTAAAAACCATAATGTGCCCTGGAGGGCCTCACTGATGCTGAGCATTTTTAAACCTGCACCACGTCAGCCGCAGGTGGCGGAGGATCACGTTGATCCGCTCTACCGTCGCCTGCGCTGGCAAATTTTCATCGGGATCTTTTTTGGTTACGCGGCCTACTACCTGGTCAGAAAAAACTTCGCACTCGCCATGCCCTATCTGGTGGAGCAGGGTTTTTCACGCGGCGATCTCGGTTTTGCACTGTCCGGCATCTCCATTGCCTACGGCTTTTCAAAATTCATCATGGGCTCGGTCTCTGACCGATCAAACCCGCGCGTATTCTTACCGGCTGGCCTGATTCTGGCAGCAGCAGTGATGCTGATTATGGGATTCGTTCCCTGGGCCACATCCAGCATCATGGTGATGTTTGTGCTGCTGTTTATCTGCGGCTGGTTCCAGGGCATGGGCTGGCCACCCTGTGGACGTACCATGGTTCACTGGTGGTCGCAGAAGGAGCGCGGCAGGATTGTCTCGGTCTGGAACTGTGCGCATAACGTGGGCGGCGGTATTCCGCCGCTGCTGTTCCTGCTCGGCATGGCCTGGTTCAACGACTGGAAAGCAGCACTCTACATGCCAGCGTTTGGTGCGATTGCCATTGCAATTCTGGCCTTTGCGCTGATGCGCGATACGCCGCAATCCTGCGGTCTGCCGCCAGTTGAAGAGTATAAAAACGACTATCCGCCTGACTACGATGCCAGCCACGAAGAGGAGCTGACGGCAAAACAGATCTTCATGAAGTATGTGCTTCCGAATAAGCTGCTGTGGTACATCGCACTCGCCAACGTCTTTGTCTACCTGCTGCGCTACGGCATTCTCGACTGGTCGCCGACCTATCTACGCGAAGTAAAACACTTCACGCTGGATAAATCGTCGTGGGCCTACTTCCTGTATGAGTATGCGGGGATTCCGGGCACGCTGCTGTGCGGCTGGATGTCGGACAAAGTCTTCCGCGGTAATCGCGGTGCGACCGGGGTGTTCTTTATGACACTGGTGACCATCGCGACCGTGGTCTACTGGCTCAACCCGGCGGGCAATCCTGGCGTCGACATGGCCTGTATGATCGTGATTGGCTTCCTGATCTACGGTCCGGTGATGCTGATTGGTCTGCACGCGCTGGAACTGGCACCGAAAAAAGCGGCGGGAACGGCCGCGGGCTTCACCGGCCTGTTCGGCTATCTGGGTGGATCGGTCGCGGCCAGCGCCATTGTCGGTTACACCGTCGATTATTTCGGTTGGGATGGCGGCTTTATGGTAATGATTGCTGGCTGTGTACTGGCAGTTATCCTGCTGTTACTGACCATGGTCAGCGAACATAAGCACAAAAAGACCCTTGCCTGACGGCATGTAAAAAGGGCCGGGTAACCGGCCCTTTTTACGCTGACGGCTTAAGCCAGATAGAGCGTGCGAAGCGTCTGCGGCACCGCATCATCGGCATTCGAACCAATCACCTCCAGCGCTGGCAGTGTATCTTTCAACCGCTGATGGGCATTCTGCATGATATAGCCCTTACCCGCCATGCTCAGCATCTCCACATCATTCATGCCGTCGCCAAAGGCGATGCAACTTTCCAGCGTGTGGCCCAACGTTTTCGCCACGGCTTCGAGCGCATGCCCTTTCGATACGCCGCCCGCCATCACTTCCAGACAGGTCGGCAGCGAGAAACTGACATTAACCCGATCGCCCCAGCGAGCTTCAATCGCCTGCTCCATCGGAATCAGATGCTCGGGATTTTCGCAGGTGAAGAAGACCTTGCTGATGTTATCGGTTGGCAGCAGACCCGGCTCATAGACCTGATAGTTGAACACCGACTCACGGAAATAGTCCTGTTCCGCCGGGCTTGAGCGGCTGACAAACCACTCATCGTCGCGGTAAACGTGCGTCAGAATATCGCTGTGATGATATTGCAGGCCAAACAGATCGCTGGCGATATCCTCATCCAGATTATGGCTGAACACCAGCTCGCCCGCAGCGTTGTGCACGCGCGCACCGTTTGAGGTGATCATATAGGCCGGAATCGCCAGGCTGTCGCGCATCTGTCCGACATCAATATGATGACGGCCAGTGGCGAACACAAAGTGAATATCTTTCGCGACCAGTTGTTGCAGCGTTTCACGCGCAAAAGGGGTCAGACGATGTTCGGGGGAGAGCAGCGTGCCATCCAGATCGGATGCAACGATGTGATACATGAAAACCTCGGGTATTTGATTCTGCCGGCTTTAACCGGTCGGATATATAACGTCAGTGGTGCGATGAAAAGAAGTCGACCACTGCATTGAGTGCTTCAGCGCGCATCTCGTCCTTTTCAAACAGGATCTCATGACGCGCACCGTCGATCACCCGTGGCTTATTGCCCTCACACGGATGACCCGCCGCTGCCATCGCGGCGCAAAAAAGGTCCTGCGAACGATTGTCGACCACCCGATCATCGCTGGCCTGTAACAGCAGCAATGGCGTGGTGATCTTATCAACCTGACTGATAATGTTCCGACCCGCATGGACGCCTTCGCGTACCCAGTGATAAGTCGGTCCGCCCACGCGAATCGCCGGATCGTCCGCATAAAAACGCAGGTTTCGCCGGTAACGCTCGGTGCTGTGCGTCAGCCGGTTAATACCAAACGGATGCGCGCGCCAGCGTCCGGTGCCCAGCGCATAGCCATCGCGCATGGCCGGACGTTTCTCCGCCCAGTCCAGGATCCGATGGGCAAGGAATGAGGGCAACGGCAAGGCAATGCCAAACATCGGTGCCACTAACGCTGCCGCATGAAATGCCTGCGGCTGGCGTGCCAGAAACAGCGTTAATATTGCGCCGCCCATCGAGTGAGCCAGCGCATAGCGCTGCTGGTAATGGCCGCTGACGATCTCTTTCAGATAGAGCGTCTCAAGATCGTCGACATAATGGGTAAATTCCGCTACGTGACCACGGTGTGTATCTTCCAGCAGGCGATCGGAACGCCCCTGACCACGATGGTCCAGAATCACCACATCAAATCCACAGTGAAACAGATCGTACGCCAGCTCAGGATATTTTATGTAACTCTCGATGCGTCCCGGCACAATCAGGATCACACGCTTGTGTTGCGGTGATGTGAAGCGGACATAGCGCAGCGTCAGATTACCCACACCGGTAAACTCACGCTCTTCACGGCTGTGCCAGAAATCGAGCAGCGGCCCGGTGGCGAAGGCAGCAAACGCTTTTTCCCGTCGCAGCCAACTGGCTTTATGTTGATTCATTCGCCCTCCTGATGACCGGATACAGAGTCCTGCATGCCCTGCGCAGGCCATAGCGCCGCGCTTATTTCTGGCGTATTGTGTCACAATTCCGCTACTAAAGAGAGCCTGACCCATGACCATCGAATGGTGGCTGACCTACCTGCTTACTACCACAATCCTGAGCCTGTCGCCCGGTTCCGGCGCAATCAACACCATGAGTACCGGTATCAGCCACGGCTATCGCGGCACGGTAGCGTCCATCTCCGGTTTGCAGGTCGGCCTGGCACTGCACATCGTGCTGGTCGGTATCGGTCTGGGCGCGCTGTTTTCTCAGTCGCTGCTGGCATTTGAAATTCTGAAATGGGCCGGTGCAGCCTACCTGGTCTGGCTGGGTATTCAGCAATGGCGCTCCGCGGGTGGCATCGATCTGGATGCGGTCGCCAAAGCGATGCCGCGTCGTCGCCTGTTCAAACGCGCCGTACTGGTTAACCTGACCAACCCGAAAAGTATCGTCTTTCTGGCCGCCCTGTTCCCGCAGTTTATCCAGCCGCATCAGCCGTTGTTTATGCAGTATCTGGTGCTGGGCGTAACCACCGTAGTGGTCGATATCATCGTGATGATTGGCTACGCCACGCTGGCCACACGCATTGCTGGCTGGATTAAAGGCCCAAAACAGATGAAGTTAATGAACCGTATTTTCGGTGGGCTGTTTATGGCTGTGGGCGCGCTACTGGCCAGTGCCAGAAAGATCGCTTAAGACCTTATACGCCGACACACTGAGGTCGGCGCAAACACTTCCTGTTTAATCCCTTCTTCCCAGGTGCAGCTACGGCGCAGTCAGTGGCACTGCACGCAACACCATGATGCCAGGCTTCGACCGCATATATTCCCTGAATGGCGCATCGACAACTTTGCGATTAGCAGCCAGCGAAGAGGCGTTCCTGAACCACAACCGGCCATCATGTCGGACGGCAATCCCGGAATGTGAGACATCCAGCCCCTGAGCAGTGGTGTAAACCCCAATATAATCGCCGGTCTGGATCTGCTTCAGCACCTGCAGGGTTATCGCGCGGGCCGGAATGTAAGTTATGCGACGTGGAATCACCCCCAGACCGGGCAGCCGTTCTTTTCCGCTGGTCTCACGATTCAGTTGCTTCACCACCGTCACCGCATCCGGGCTAAGCGTGCGGGTGATGTCATCGGCATTGCGCGGGCTCTCAGCGAACCAGTCCGTAAAAAAGTGGCGACGTTCCAGGTAGCTGACTTTACCACCCGCGTAGCGGGTGCGAATCAGGTTAGCTTCAAAGCTGGCGCGATCGTGGCTGCGGCTCAGCGCCTGAACGTAATCAAGCAGCGTGAAACAATCTACTCCGTTGAAATTTATCACCAGCGCTTCTGGCGTATCGGGCGAGCCGATCAGCGTATCCGCCTGGTAAGGTGTCTCGAGAAAAGTGGCTGAGATCTGGTTAATCCTTTCACCCTGTGGCTGAGCTGACGTCCCAGGTGCCTGCGCCAGTATAGCCGACACACTGTCCCTTTTCGCCGGAACAGGGGCGGGGGAATGGGCAGCATCAGGCGAGGCGCAGGCGCTGATGCAGGCCGTGATTAACAGCAGTAACAGGGGTTTTACTCTCATCATCATCTCCATGAAAAATAGTCCGTCGGTACGACCATACCGGAGGTGATGTTTTCTTTAATTAACGAATGATGACTATTTATCTGCGGTTGCGACAGAGAGGCATCAGCAGGCGCAGAGTGTGACAGTCGTCACACAGGCGACGTTCAGAGAGAGGCGACAGCGCGTGACATTTCTGCCGGATGCGCAATGCGCTCTCCGGCATAAGGGCTCAACGGGAAATAATGAGGTGGATACCAAAACCGGCAAACAGGACGCCTGCCATGCCATCAACCCATTTCGCCAGTCGCTGATACCGGGTGCGGATCCACGGCAGTGCAAAGATGGCCGCCACCAGAGTAAACCAGGCAAAGGTTTCACCGACAATCAGCAGGAACAGACCCCAGCGCTCAGCCGAACCGACATCGTCGCCGACAAACAGCGAGAAGACGCTGCCGAAGTAGATAATCGCTTTGGGATTCGACAGGTTGGTCAGCAGGCCCTTGAGGAAGCTCATTCCACGTTTCGGCAACTCAACTACCGGCTCATCCTGTTGCGGCTGTTTATGACGCTGACGTGCCGAGCACATCAGCTGCCAGCCCATCCACAACAGATAAAGTCCCCCGCCGACCATGATGATCTGGTGCAGCCAGGCCATTTTTTCCAGAATCAGATGTAGCCCCATCAGTGCCACGCCCGCCCAGACCACGATGCCAAGCGTAATGCCCAGCACACCCATCATCGCCTCCTTGCGTGAGCGGCTGGCGGCAGTCTGTGACACAAAAAAGAAATCGGGGCCGGGGCTCATCAGCGCCACCAGATGAACCAGCGCCACGGTTGCGAATAACATCAGCATGGTTGGTGTCCTTTATTCGTCATCATCAAGATGCTCTTTGATCATCACCAGGAAAGGTTTGCCAAAGCGCTCCAGTTTGCGGTGACCCACGCCGTTGACGCTGAGCATCTCCGACGCGCTGACCGGCATCTGTTCTGCCATCTCTATCAGTGTGGCGTCATTGAACACCACGTAAGGCGGAATATTCTCTTCGTCGGCGATCGCTTTACGCAGCTTACGCAGCTTGGCAAAGAGTTTGCGATCGTAGTTGCCACCCTGAAACTTCGCCGGACTATTGCTTTTTGTTTTCGCGGTGATTAAACGCGGCACTGCCAGCATGAGAGGCACTTCACCGCGCAGCACCGGGCGTGCTGCTTCGGTCAGCTGTAGCGCTGAGTGCATAGCAATATTCTGCGTCACCAGCCCCAGATGGATTAACTGGCGTAACACGCTGACCCAGTGTTCATGGCTCTGATCTTTGCCCAGCCCATAGACCGGCAGTTTGTCATGGCCCTGCTCACGGATACGCTGATTATTGGATCCGCGCAGCACCTCAACGATATAGCCCATACCAAAACGCTGGCCTACGCGGTAGATGCCGGAGAGCGCTTTTTGCGCTTCAACCAGACCGTCATAACGTTTAGGGGGATCGAGACAGATATCGCAGTTGTCACACGGCTGCTGGCGACCCTCACCAAAGTAGTTCAGCAGCACCAGACGACGGCAGGTCTGTGCTTCGGCAAACGCGCCCATCGCGTTGAGCTTGTGGCGCTCAATATCCTGCAGCGGTCCCGGCACTTTCTCTTCCAGGCATTTACGCAGCCAGGCCATATCGGCCGGGTCGTAGAGCATCATCGCTTCGGCTGGCAGGCCATCACGTCCGGCTCGTCCGGTTTCCTGATAATAGGACTCGATGTTGCGCGGAATGTCGAAGTGGACCACAAAACGGACGTTGGGCTTGTTGATGCCCATGCCAAAGGCCACCGTCGCCACCACGATTTGCAGATCATCACGCTGGAAAGCTTCCTGTACCCGGCCACGCTGTTCGCTGTCGATTCCGGCATGGTACGCCCCGACGCTGAACCCCCGGCTTTGCAGTCGCGCAGCGGTGTCTTCCACCTTCGCCCGACTGTTGCAGTAGATGATGCCGCACTTGCCGCGCTGATCCTGAACGTAACGCAGCAGCTGATCGGTGGGCTTGAATTTCTCTACCAGCGTGTAGCGAATATTGGGCCGGTCAAAGCTGCTGATCTGGATCAGCGGATCCTGCATATGCAGCAGGTTAACAATGTCGTTGCGGGTGGTTTCATCGGCGGTCGCGGTCAGCGCCATCACCGGTAATTCCGGGAAGCGTTGACGCATCTTCCCAAGCGCGCCATATTCCGGGCGGAAATCGTGGCCCCACTGAGAAATACAGTGCGCTTCATCCACCGCCAGCATCGCCGGTTGCCAGTGCGCCAGACTTTCCAGGAAATTATCCATCATCAGGCGTTCAGGGGCGATATAGAGCAGCTTAACCCGACCCGTACGGCAGTCAGCCATCACCGCCTGCTGCTGATCGCGCGTCATGGTGGAGTTGAGATAGGCTGCCGCCACGCCATTCGCCAGCAGCTGATCGACCTGATCTTTCATCAGCGAGATCAGCGGCGACACCACCAGCGTCAGCCCCTCGCGCACCAGCGCCGGGATCTGATAACAGAGCGATTTACCGCCGCCGGTGGGCATGACCACCAGACAATCGCGCCCGCTCAGCGCCTCATTAATGATCGTCTGCTGACCGGGACGAAAATGCTGGTAGCCGAAGGTATCCTGCAATACCTGCTGCGCCAGCGCTTCCTGATTAAGAACTGCCGAGGTTGCCACGCGATTCCTGTCTTACGTTAGGGATTAAAACAAGTCGTTAAGTGTTACACCCACACCCAGACGCGTCTGGCGATGGTTGTAATCGATCAGTGATTCACCGTAACCGCTAAATACCTGAGTATAGAAGCGGACATGCTCACTGATAGGATAACTCCAGCCCATCGTCGCGCCGCCATAACCGCTGTTCCAGTTATAATTGCCTTCGACGCTGAAGATACTGTCGCCGAGCCGGTAGCCCACTTTGGCACGGTAGTAACCCATATATTTGGTGATATCAGGGTTATCATCGCTGCTCTCCCCTTCCGGGATGCGATACCAGGGTTTGATTTCCGCCAGGAAGTTACCGTTTTCTGCCATCAGACGTGCATAGACGCGGTTCCAGCTACGTGAGGTGGGATCGCTTCGTCCATTAGATTGGTGATTCAGACCCAGTTCGATATCACGCAGTGTCCAGCCACCCAGCGAGTAGTCGGTCGCCCAGCCCAGGAAAATCTGCGGCTCATAGTTGGTCTCACGGAAGGGCGAGGACTCCGCGCTATTCGACAGCTGCCACCAGGAGCGCTGGGTGTAAGAGGCTGCCAGCACCGAGTTGTCGCCCAGAATACCGCGCCACAGTGGAAACGCCAGGCTGAGCTGGAATTTCACTTCATCTTTGCGGGCATTCTCTCCCCAGTTATAGGAAGAGATCGCCTCTTTATTAAGGTCGCTGGTATAGGTGTAGAGCAGATAGTTGTTCTCGTAAGGATAGAGAACAAACGGGTTATCATGCTTCTCAAGCAGGTTAGCAATAATGCTGCCCTGCACCTGTGGCGCGTCGTGAACCTCTTTAATCCGGGCTTCATCCGCCTGCGCCAGTGCAGGAAATATCAACATTGCCGCCAGCAAGGCGCGATGCTTACGCATATAATTCTCCGGTGAGCAGCTGCGTATCAGAATAACTGAAAGGGTGTCGTAAAAAGCAGGCCATTCTACACGCAAATGGCAGTGAGCATGAGTGCTGATTTCTTAAACTGGAAACACCCTCGCAGGCGGAATAGAATACACAACTCGTTTATGTTACGCGCCCCTCTGGCCCGATTTTTTCAGGACACATCATCATGTCATCACCCGTGCTGACACAGCAGGACGCTCGCCAGCTCGTCGGCGAAATTTTCGTTTATCACATGCCGTTTAATCAGGCACTGGGCCTGGAGCTGATGCGTCTTGATGCAGACTACGCAGAAATTAGCTTCAATAACAAAACCATGCTGGTAGGCAACCAGGCGCAGCAGATTCTGCACGGTGGCGTTATCGCATCGGTGCTGGATGTCGCCGCGGGTATGGTCTGCGTCAGTAATGCGCTAACGCGTCAGGAGAGCATTACTGAAGCCGATCTGCGCCAGCGTCTTTCGCGTATGGGCACCATTGATATGCGTGTTGACTATCTGCGTCCCGGACGCGGCGAACGCTTCACTGCGACCAGCAGCCTGCTGCGCGCCGGTAACAAAGTCGCCGTGGCTCGCGTAGAGCTGCACAATCAACAGGGCGACTATATCGCTACGGCTACCGCCACCTATCTTATCGGCTAATCATGCCACTGAATGGAACGCATATGGATACGCAACAAACCCGCCAGGGCGTTGGCTTTGCACTGGGTGCTTACTTTATCTGGGGCATCGCACCCGCTTATTTCAAGCTGGTGAAACAGGTTCCCGCGACAGAAATCATGACGCACCGGGTGATCTGGTCTGCACTCTTTATGCTGTTACTGATTACGCTGAGCCGCAGCTGGCCAGGCGTTCGCAGCGTGCTGCGCCAGCCTAAAAAAGTGCTATTGCTGGCGCTGACGGCCGTAACGATTGGCGGCAACTGGCTGCTGTTTATCTGGGCAGTCAACAATCAGCATATGCTGGAAGCCAGCCTGGGTTACTTTATTAACCCGCTGATTAACGTGGTGTTCGGCATGCTGTTTCTGCGCGAACGTTTTCGCCGCCTGCAGTGGCTGGCCGTGCTGCTGGCAACCGTCGGCGTGCTGGTGCAGCTGTGGCAGTTTGGATCATTACCGATTATTGCGCTGGGCCTGGCGCTGAGCTTTGCCCTCTACGGTCTGATGCGCAAAAAGATTCAGGTCGATGCGCAGAGCGGCATGTTGATTGAAACCCTGTGGCTGTTTCCGCTGGCGGCAATTTATCTGTTTGGCTTTGCCGACAGCGCCACCAGCCATTTATCCGCTAATCCGCTGAGTCTCAACCTGAAGCTGATCGCGGCCGGCATTGTCACCACCATTCCGCTGATGCTGTTTGCGGCGGCCTGCAGCCGGCTGCGCCTCTCCACTGTGGGCTTTTTCCAGTACCTCGGTCCGACGCTGATGTTTGTGCTGGCAGTGGTGTTTTACGGTGAAACCATCACGCCAGACAAGCTGGTCACTTTTGCCTTCATCTGGCTGGCGCTGCTGGTGTTTGTCTGCGATGCAGTGGCATTTTCATTCCGTTCCCGTTCCCGTGCGCGCGTAGCGTGAAATAAAGCGCGCTAAAGCCGGGCCGGTCAGCAGGATGGTAAAGAGACGCAGGGTCTGCATCGCCATCACAAACGCCATGTTGACCTGGGTTCCGGCCGCAATAATCGCCACCGTGTCCAGTCCGCCTGGACTGGTGGCGAGATAAGCCGTCATCAGATCGATACCCAGCATGTGCGTCAGCATCCACGCCAGCCCGCCACACAGCAGCATCAGCCCGAAGATGGAAGCCAGCATCTGCGGCAGCGTGCGCAGTGCCAGCAGAAAGATCGGACGGGTGAAACGCAATCCCACGCTCCAGCCAATCAGCGCATAGGCCACAGCCAGCAGCCATTCCGGCACCTGTAATACCGCCATATGACTGCTGTTCAGTGCCGCACCCGCCAGCGCGGGCAGCAGCAGCGCGCCAGAAGGAATGCGCAGTCGTGTGCCCAGCCACGCGCCCGTCAGCATCACGACCAGGGTAATAGTAAAGCCGCGATTCAGCGCGGGGAACCAGAGCGGCGAAACACTGTGGGCTTCATCGCCCAGTCCGATGCGCGCCACCAGCGCGGCCGCTGAGGCAACAAACAGCACCCGAAGATACTGCATAAAAGCGACCAGCCGGACGTCAGCTCCAAAGTCCCCCGCCATCGCCACCATGGCCGATGCACCGCCGGGCGACGACCCCCAGGCACCGGTCGGGCCAGGCAGATGACTGAAACGTACCAGCAGAAAACCGGACAAGCCGCTGGCCGCCAGCGTCAGCAGTAGCACCGCCAGCACGATCGGCCAGTCCTGAATCAGTGGTGTCAGAATCGAAGGCGACAGGCTCTGGGCAATCATGCAGCCCAGCACGGCCTGAGCAAGCAGAAAGAACCGTCTGTCAATGCGCAGCGTAGCACCCGACAGCCCCATCACCACACCCACAATCATCGGTCCCAGTAACAGCGCGGCGGGCACATGGAAATAGTGCAGCACCGCACCCAGCAATACGGAGATAAGCAGCAGCAGCGTCCACTGCGCACGCAACGAAAAAGCGTCCATAAGAAGTTAATTAATTGTAAAAACAGGAGGGTCAGAGTACGCAGAAATCGGGACGGGAGCCAGCAGAACGGGCCATCTGAGATGGCCCGTGGCTTTTTTAAAGCCAGTTTTTACGCTTGAAGTAGAGATAAGGCGCCAGTCCGGCCAGAATCATCAGGCCGATAGCCGCAGGATAACCGAAGCTCCATTTCAGTTCCGGCATAAACTCGAAGTTCATCCCGTAGCTGGAAGCGACCAGCGTTGGCGGCAGAAACACCACGGAAACCACCGAGAAGATCTTGATGATGCGGTTCTGTTCGATGTTGATAAAGCCCATCGCCGCCTGCATCAGGAAGTTGACCTTCTGGAACAGTGATTCGTTATGCGGCAGCAGCGATTCGATATCGCGCAGAATTTCCCGCGCCTGCTCCAGCTGATTGCCCGGCAACCGCGCTTTACGCACCAGGAAGTTCAGGGCACGCTGAGTATCCATCAGGCAGAGACGTACTTTCCAGCCGATATCCTCCAGTTCCGCGAGCCGCGACAGCGCCTGATCGTACTCTTCGCCCTGCTGACCTTCCATGATCACCCGGCTGAGTTTCTCCAGCGCGCTATAAATGTTTTCAATTTCGTCCGCCAGCTGTTCGATTTTGGTTTCAAACAGGTCGAGCAGCAACTCAAAGGCATTGCCGTCGATGAGGGTCTGGTTACGGGCGCGCATGCGATAGAGGCGGAATGCAGGTAGTTCACGTTCGCGCAGCGTGTAGAGGCGGCCTTCACGGATGGTGAACGCCACGGTGGAGTTACCGGCGTGGTCGTCAGCATCTTCATAGAAGAAGAAGGAGTGGATATGCAGACCGTCTTCATCTTCGAAGAAGCGTGCCGAAGCCTCAATATCTTCCAGCTCAGGCCGTGTTGCCAGGCTCTGACCCAGCTCCGATTGTACGCGGTTACGTTCGCCCTCTTCCGGCTCGATAAGATCGACCCAGACGGAGGTAGTCAGTTTGTCGTTTTCGTCTTCCAGCTCCAGTCGCGTCAGGCGGCTGTGATCCAGTTTAAATGCGCTCAGCATAGCAATACTCCCCATTGCAGACTAAATGGGACAAGGCAGTCCGCCGTTCCTCAACATGGAACGTACGGCCTGAACACGGAAACAGAGTTTCAGAGATAAATCAGTGCTGACTCGTGCGACGGAATCAAAAAGGGAGGTCGCTGATAACCGCTAAGGCTACCCGCGTAAAGAGGTAGCCTTAGATGTTATTCCTGGTATCCAGGTCATTGAGCCAGCATCGACTGGGCGTGTCCAAGGCATTGTCCTCTCATGATAATAGTGGGCGCATGTTACGCTGAGACGAAAAAGCCGTCAACCGGACGCTAAATCGTTTCCAGCTTCGCGTAAGCCGCCACCAGCCACTTGATTCCCTGCCCCTGAAACGCCACCTGCAGGCGGCTGTGCTCACCGCTGCCTTCCAGATTAATGATGGTGCCTTCGCCAAATTTCGCGTGATGAACACGCTGACCCAGCGCGAATCCGCTGTCATTTTTGGTCACCGGAGCACCCATACGCTGATGACTTACCGGACGGCTCACGCTGGCGCGCAGACGCACTTCTTCGATGCACGCTTCGGGCAGTTCGCCGATGAAACGGGAAGGCCGGTGATACACTTCCTTACCATAGAGTCGGCGGGTTTCAGCGTAGGTCAGTGTCAGCTTCAGCATGGCACGGGTCACGCCGACATAAGCCAGACGACGCTCCTCTTCCAGGCGACCGCCTTCATCCAGCGACATCTGGCTCGGGAACATCCCCTCTTCCATGCCGACGATAAAGACCTGACTGAACTCCAGCCCTTTTGCCGAGTGCAGCGTCATCAGCTGAACCGCATCCTGCCATTTGTCTGCCTGACCTTCACCCGCTTCCAGCGCCGCATGAGATAAGAAGGCCTGCAGTGGCATAAGATCTTCATCTTCATCCTGATAGCTGAACTGGCGTGTCGCCGTCACCAGTTCCTCAAGGTTTTCAATACGCGCCTGGCCTTTCTCACCTTTTTCCTGCTCATACATCAGCCACAGACCAGAATCTTTGATGACCCGGTCGGTCTGAACATGCAGCGGTAAATCGGCCGTTTCGGTAGCCAGTGAATCGACCAGCTCACAGAAGCGTTGCAGCGCAGATGCGGCACGGCCAGCCAGCGCGCGGCTTTGCAGCAGTTCGCGCGTTGCCTGCCACAGCGTCATCTGACGCTCACGTGCCGTCTGACGCACCACGTCGAGCGTACGATCGCCCACGCCACGTGTCGGGGTGTTTACCACGCGCTCGAATGCCGCGTCGTCATTGCGGTTCGCCATCAGACGCAGATAGGAGAGCGCATCTTTGATCTCCTGGCGTTCGAAGAAGCGCATGCCGCCATAAATACGGTACGGCATACTGCTTTGCAGCAGCGCCTCTTCCAGCACACGCGACTGGGCGTTGCTGCGATAGAGAATGGCGCAGTCGTTGAGCGCGCCGCCGTTCTCCATCCAGACCTTGATGCGGTTAACCACAAAGCGTGCTTCATCAAGCTCATTAAAGGCGCAATAGATAGAGATCGGTTCGCCATCGCTGCCTTCGGTCCAGAGCTCTTTACCCAGACGGCCATTGTTGTTGGCGATCAGGGCGTTGGCAGATTTCAGGATGTTATTGGTTGAGCGGTAGTTCTGCTCCAGACGGATGGTTTCCGCGCCGGGGAAGTCCTGCAGGAAGCGCTGAATATTCTCGACCTGTGCACCGCGCCAGCCGTAGATCGACTGGTCATCATCGCCCACGATGATGACACGACCACTGTCGCCTGCCAGCATCCGAATCCAGGCGTACTGAATGTTGTTGGTATCCTGAAACTCATCCACCAGAACGTTGGTGAAACGCTCGCGGTAGTGATTAAGGATGTGCGGTTTGTTGAGCCACAGCTCATGGGCGCGCAGCAGCAGCTCGGCGAAGTCGACTAAACCGGCACGGTCACAGGCTTCCTGATAGGCCTGGTAAATGCGCAGCCAGGTCTGCTCAATGGGGTTGCCGTAACTTTCAATGTGCTTTGGCCGCAGGCCTTCATCTTTTTTACCGTTGATGTACCACATGCCCTGACGTGCAGGCCACTGCTTGTCATCCAGGTTCATGGATTTAATCAGGCGCTTGAGCAGACGCAGCTGGTCTTCACTGTCGAGAATCTGGAAATCCTGCGGCAGACCGGCGTCAAGGTGGTGGGCGCGCAGTAAGCGGTGCGCCAGACCATGGAAGGTCCCGATCCACATTCCGCCCTGACTGGTGCCGATCAGATGCTCGATACGGTGACGCATCTCCGCGGCCGCTTTGTTGGTAAAGGTCACCGCCATAATCGAATAGGGTGAGCAGTTCTCCACGGACATCAGCCAGGCAATACGATGCACCAGCACCCGCGTTTTACCACTGCCCGCACCTGCCAGCACCAGCAGGTTACTGCGCGGAGCCGCAACGGCAGCGCGCTGATTGTCATTCAAACCATCGAGCAGTTCAGAAACGTCCATAAGCACCGTTTACCAGAGAAAAAGCGTCGTCGTCGCGCTGTTTATTCCACCTGCCGCAAGGCATTATCACTGCCAGTCAGGCGGCAACACAGATGCCGGAAAAAGTACGGCGGCAAGGCAGAAAAAAAGGAGACGACTGGATAAATTTACAGCCATTATAGCAGTGAGGTGAGTGATGCCAACCGCGAAATTTCGACATGCGGCAACAGGCGCGCAGCCGGGATATGCATCAGGTTGCCCTGCCGCAGGTTTATCCAGCAGGCCTGTAATCCGCAGCGCAGTGAACCCGCGACATCGGTGGTGAGGTCATCACCCACATGCAGAATATGGTGTGGTGCGATATCAAGGCGTTGCGCGGCAAGCTGATACATATCCTGCCACGGCTTAGCGCGTCCATCCGGCCCGGCCCGCAGCGTAAACTGAAAGTAATGCGCAATACCCATTTTTTCAGGGCAGGCATTACCGTTGGTGACCGCCACCAGCGGGATTTTTTCCGCCAGCACTTTCAGCGTCTGATGCGTCTCATCCGGCATCTCGACCTGACTCCGCCACGCATGGAAGACCGCCATTACGTCTGCTGCACCCGCTGTCGCTTCAGCGGCAGAGAGGCCGACATTCAGCATCGCCAGCTCTACCGAACGGCGTCGCCACTCCGAAACATCATGATAGATTTCAGGCTCACGCTGCAGCAATTCGTCACGCAACTGCTGATAATCCTGCGGCGTGAAGTCACGCAGCGCCGGATGATAGGCCTGCAAAGCGGCATGGGATTCAAGGGTGGTGCGACGGATCACCGGGTAGTTATCGTAAAGCGTGTCATCAAGGTCGAAGGTCATGGCTTTTATGGCCGACAGCGGACGATAAAACTTCATTCGTTCTTTCCTCGTTTGGCGCGGGGATGCGCAGCGTCATACACCGAAGCCAGATGCTGGAAGTCGAGATGGGTGTAGATCTGGGTCGTCGACAGATTTGCATGCCCCAGTAACTCCTGCACGGCACGCAGGTCGCCGCTGGATTCCAGCAGATGCGTGGCAAAAGAGTGTCGCAACTTATGTGGATGGATATGGCTCGCTACACCCTGTCTGATGCCCCATTCGGCAAAGCGCTTCTGCACGTTTCGTGGCGAAATGCGGTTGCCGCGCGTCGACAGAAACAGCGCATCATCCTGACCGCCGAACGTTTCACGCAGCGGCAGCCAGTGCTGGATCCAGGTGACCGCCGTGCGGCCAATCGGCACCCGGCGCTCTTTGCTGCCCTTACCCACGACCCACACTTCACCGGAATCGAGATCGACATGGCGGCAATCCATATTTACCAGTTCAGAGAGACGCAGACCGCCACCATACATCACTTCCAGCATCGCCCGGTCGCGCACCGCCAGCGGATCGTCAAGGTCGATCTCCAGCAGCTGATTCACTTCATCAACATCGATATTTTTAGGAAGATGGCGCGCTTTACGTGGCGTCATTACCCCTTTGGCAGGATTAGCGGAGAGCAAACCCTGACTCACCTGCCAGTCGAGAAAACTCCGGAGAGCGGAGAGGCGCAGCGCAAGGCTGCTGGCAGAGAGGCCGGCGCGACGGCTGCGTGCCGCCATACTGCGTACCTGCGCTGGTTCCAGTGATGTCCAGCTGCTGAGCTTCATCTCATCCGCAATCGCCAGCAGCGCGGCAAGCTGTCGCGCATAGCTGCTCTGGGTTAACGGACTAAGCTGGCGCTCCACTTTCAGGTAGCGCAGAAATCCATCGACGGCTTCCTGCAGCGTGCTGCTCATGCGCGTTCAACCCAGCGGGAAAGCAGACCAGGCATCATCTGTGACAGGTACTGTAACAGCAGTGTCCCCATGCCCGATTGGTAGTGCTGGCTATCGCGACTGCTGAACACCAGCACGCCGAGATCGCCCTCTTCGCCTATCAGCGACATGGCAACCGAACCGATCGCTTTGGCCTGCGGCAGCAGCAGCAGCAGTTCCGGCCCATTAATATTACCGAGATAGTGATGCTGGTTGCCGAAGCGCTGAATACGCAGCGGTTCAAACGCCTGACGCGACAGGCTCAGTTGAAAGAAATCGGAGGGTGCGCCCAGCAGCCATTTATCGCTGAACAGCCGCACATTGGCACCCGCCAGGCCCAGCTCGCGCGCCCAGCGATGCAGGCGGTTGAGCATATCCTGCAGCGAGTCAGCTGCGGCCAGATGGCTTTCCAGCGAAAGCAGACGGTCAAACAGTTCGTGGTTCGCGCTGGCCTGTTCCATCAGCAGGGTGATCTCTTCTTCCAGCTGCTGGATGTGGTTGCGTTGCCGTGCCATATGCCACTCGACCAGTGAGACGCTGCCGCGCACCGGGTGCGGCACGGCCATCTGTTCAACTTCGCGGGCATTGCGAATGAAGAAATCGGGATTCTGCCGCAGATAATGACTGACGGCCTGATCGTCCAGCAGAACCGAGGTGTCAGCCTGCTCTTCGATATTTTTCATAGATGAATAAACCCATCGTAGACGTGTGTCGCAGGTCCGGTCATGTAGAGCGGCTGACCGGCACCTTTCCAGGAGATATGCAGCGTGCCGCCGGGCAGATCGACACGGACGTCAGGTGCCAGAATGCCCTGCTGAATGCCGCATGCAACGGCAGCACAGGCGCCACTGCCGCACGCCTGTGTTTCACCCGCTCCGCGTTCGTAGACGCGCAGGCGGATATGTTCGGGATTGATGATCTCCATAAAACCGACATTGACGCGATCCGGAAAACGTTCGTGGCTCTCCAGAATCGGGCCCAGCAGTTCAACCTGGGCGGTTTTAACACTCTCCACCTGGATGACGCAGTGGGGATTACCCATCGACACCGCACCCATCATCACCGTCTGCTCGGCCACGCGCAGAAGATAAAGATTTTCGGCTTTGTTCGCGCGGAACGGCACCTGCTGAGGCTCAAAGTTGGGCTCGCCCATGTTCACGCGCACCTGATCGTCAGGCGTCACAGTCAGGACCATGCGGCCATTCTGGGTGCTGACCCGGATATCGGTTTTGTTAGTCAGCCCTTTAAGCTGAACAAAGCGGGCAAAGCAGCGCGCGCCGTTGCCGCACTGGGCCACTTCACTGCCGTCGGCGTTGAAAATGCGATAGTGGAAATCGAGATCGGGATCGTAAGGCGGTTCAACAATCAGCAGTTGATCAAAACCAATCCCCTGATGGCGATCGGCCAGCCGACGGATCAATTCCGGTGAGAAGAAGACGTTTTGTGTCACCGCATCCACAACCATAAAATCGTTGCCGAGACCGTGCATTTTGGAGAACTGCATTTTTTGCTCCGCCGGATAAGCCATCAGATTAGTTCGCTTGTGAGCCTGAATTACCGGTAACCAGCCCACCCACATCGGCTTTAGTCGCATCCGCTTTCTGGCGTTCGGTCGGCGCTTGTTGTTTCTTCGGCTGATCCTTCGGTGGGAAGTAGAGCGGTCCTTTCAGACCACAACCTGCAAGGCTGGTTACTGCCAGTGTCATGGCCAACAGGCTTATTACTTTCTTCATTCTTTATGCTCTTCATGTCCTTTACCTGGATGCTTATCATCGCAGTTGAAGGTGGAAAAGCAACAGGAAATCCCCGCTAATAGCGTGAACCGGGTGACAAGCCAGAAAGATAGCGGCTACCTGCAGAACGCAGGCAGCCCGTCAGCATCAATGCACCTGATAGCGCGGTTGATAGTCGCCGTTGTCGTTGTCAGGCTGCGTCGTACACAGCTGCGTCAGCGTCTGACTACGGAACGGAATGACCTGGAAGCGCTCACCCGTGTTCACAATCTGATAGAACTGCGGCAGGTTGAAGTTGATAAAGCTCGATCCATAGGTAAAGCGATCGTGTGATGAAGAGTAGAAGCGGCTGACGTCGCGCACCAGCTCCTCCTTGCTGCCTTCACAGTGATGATAGACCTCAACCCGATTAGTCTCATCGAGAATATAGATATTGAAGCCGCGCTCATCCGTGGTGTTTTCAAAGAAGAACTGAATGATGCCTTCGCTGGCATAGCCGTTGACCACCGGTGGCAGTGGCGTCTGGTTCGTTTCGACCTTGATCGACAATCCGTGCAGTTTGTTGTTAGAAATCGCGCCATAAAATTCCACCGCGTTTTCCAGTTTCTGCACAGAGACACTCATGCGTTCAAAGAACAGGCCCCAGGTTTCGCCTGCCATGCGCAGCGCTTTAAAGCGGCCTGGCTCCTGACGTGTGCTGGAGAGACGCAGCTCAATGCACTCTGAGACCAGCTGCTGCACGCGCGTGCGGATCAGGCCGCGCAGATGCTGGCTGTAACAGAACACTTCCACCGTATCCGGCGGTGCGGCATCCTGATGCATCTTGCCGAGAATGGTTTTCAGCCCTTCGATCATCGCCTGTTCACCGCTGAAGTGCAGTGTACGCACCTCATTCCAGGAGTTGCGATAGAGCAGATCGATACTGCCAATCAGACACTGCTGCTGCTGGCCAAAGCTAAAGACATCCAGTTTGCGGAAGTCGAAGTGCACCACCTGATTGCGGAAGGCTGCCGTCGGATCGTGCTCAAGGTTAACAATAATCGCCAGGTGACGTATTTCGCACGGGCTGTAGAGCGCTTTTGGTGTCGGCGAAGGCAGACGCAGCGGGAAATGGCTGGAAACATCGTTAACCAGCTCCTGCAGACGCGCCAGATCGCAAATCTCATTGCCTTTAATATGCAGCCGGGTTTTGCGGGTCAGCAGACCATTGAACCACGCCCACGCCACCAGCTTGTTCAGGTAGCGGTTATATTCCAGCGGCTGATGGCTGATGATCGAATTCATATCCGGTGCCTGGTTATAGAGATACCAGCCGGAACGGTTGGCACGGCCAGGCGGCACATGAATAAAGGTCAGATTCGGTTCAGAGAGATCAGGCGAAATCTGCGGATTTACCAGCGTCACTTTGCCCGGCAGCGCTTCAAATGCGGCATACAGTTTACGGGTCAACACACCGATATCCTGCGGGCTGGCGCTGACGCTTAAGTTATTGCGACGGGCAAAACGGATCAGGTTGCGATAGCTCTGCATCATCGCATCCAGCAATTCGTTATGGGCTTCACGTACCCGCTCGATTTTCCACTCGGCACGGTTGTCCAGAATGGCGATCTTCTCTTCGTTCCAGCCCCACTCTTTTACCAGCTGCGATAAAATTTCACGACGCCAGCCGGTGCGATGCTGATGATCTTCGGTGCTGAGCTTTTCACACACTTTGAGATAGAAGCAGCGACGCACCAGGTCAAGGCGCGGCTGATCGTCAACGCTGGTCAGGTAGTGCGTCACGCGCTCCAGCATCATGCAATAAGGATCCAGTCCAAAGCAGATGATTTCACCGTCGTGCAGGCGCTGTTTGATATCCATCGCCAGCAGCTGCGTGTTCGGGTATTCCCAGCTGTAGGCTTCCAGCAGCAGCGTTTTCAGCACGGCTTTATAAGGCGAGTCGATGCTTTTATAGAGCTGCCACAGGCTGGCACCGAAATACTCTTCGGCTGATAGCGTGCCGAGGCCGCCCAGATCCAGCCACTCATTAGGCGTCAGCACGCCTTTGGCGTACAGCGACATCACATAGTCGTCGTAATGATGCTCTTCTTCGCCAGGCACCATATTCCACAGGATGCGTTTGCCCGCCATACGAACCGCGGTACGATAAAACTCATCCAGCAGTAAAATGTGTTGGGTTGAGCCGCAATCTTCACCGCCCAGGCTGCCGCTTTCATTGTGACGGAAGCGGTTCTCATCAATCAGGAAGAAACTGACTTCCACGCCCATTGAAACGCACCACTTTTGCAGCAGCGTGCATTTGCGCTGCAGATTCAGGCGCTCTTCATTATCAAGCCAGGATTGATGGCAGACCCAGATATCGAGATCCGAGACGCTGTTCTGGCCGACCGAGGAGGTACTGCCCATGGAATAGATCGCCGTGATCGGCATTTCGCCTTTCGGCGCATCAGCGTGGCGCAGGTCGCTGTCGCCGGTAAGATCGGCCAGCAACTGGCGCTGATTTTCATCAGGCGTGTAGAAGCTGATGCCATGTGGAACGCTACCTTCAAGGTAACCCGGCATCTGAGGATGTTGATAATGTAATAAGGTTGGCAGCAGACTGTAGACGCGCTGGAAAGCGGGTCCCATGGCAGCCAGCGCACGATCAACGCGCAGCTGGTTAATTGCATCCAGTCTCTGTTTCAGTGTCTCAATGTAGAGGTACAAGACGTTTCGCCTGATTGTCCCAGTGTTTAAGCACCCTGTTTCCACGCTCTGCCGCTTATTAAAGTAAAAAAGTGGGCAGATAATTGCTGGAAACGTGATCAATCTAACACTCGCCAGATTGACCGTAAAGAAAGTTGCGCTACTTAACAGTTTAGCACGTTCTTACCAGCTTCCCGCCTTTTCAGCACTGGTTCCCACGTTATGGCTTGATAAACCGGGCCTGAAACCACGCGCAGGCCGTTTTCAATCCGTTGAAACTGACAGTATTCACCCAGAGATGATAGGATATTCAGTGAACGATAAAAATGGTTAACAGCATGTTAGACAAAATTTTCAGAATTGCTACAAGACAAAGCCCGCTCGCATTATGGCAGGCACATTATGTACAGCAACGCCTCATGAGTGCCCATCCGGGATTGCGCGTTGAGCTGGTGCCTATGGTCACGAAAGGTGACATTATCCTTGATACGCCGCTGGCGAAAGTGGGCGGCAAAGGGCTGTTTGTCAAAGAGCTTGAGCTGGCGATGCAGGATGGCCGTGCCGATATGGCCGTGCACTCAATGAAGGATGTGCCGGTCAGTTTTCCTGAAGGTCTGGGCCTGGTGACCATCTGTGAGCGCGATGATCCGCGCGATGCGTTCGTTTCTCATCATTATGACTCTATTGACGCGCTGCCACAGGGCGCCATTGTTGGCACATCCAGTCTGCGTCGTCAGTGCCAGATTAGCGCGCGCCGTCCGGATCTGGTTATCCGCTCGCTGCGAGGCAATGTCGGCACCCGCCTCGGCAAGCTTGATGCCGGTGAGTATGACGCGATTATTCTTGCCGTCGCCGGGCTAAAACGTCTGGGACTGGAAGACCGCATTCGACAGGCAATGCCTGCCGAAGTTTCTCTGCCCGCCGTGGGTCAGGGTGCAGTTGGCATTGAATGCCGTCTGGACGATAGCGTCTTAATTAACCTGTTACGGGCGCTGAATCACGATGACACCGAAGTCTGTGTCAGAGCGGAACGCGCCATGAATACCCGCTTAGAGGGCGGCTGCCAGGTGCCCATCGGCAGTTTCGCGGTGCTGGAAGGCGATGACCTCTGGCTGCGCGGCATGGTCGGCGCACCGGATGGCCAGGTGATGGTCAGCGGCGAACGCCGTGGTCCACGCGCGCAGGCAGAACAGATGGGCATTTCACTGGCCGATGAGCTGCTGAATGGCGGCGCCCGTGAAATCCTGAAAGAAGTTTACCAGGGGCAGCCGCCGACATGACCATCCTGGTGACGCGCCCGGAACCCGCAGCGGCAGAGCTGGTGTCACGCCTGCATGCCCTTGGCAAACAGGCGTGGAGCCTGCCGCTGATTGAGTTTTCGCCGGGCGCTGACCTCGCCTCTCTGCCCCAGAAGCTCGCCGGACTTCGTGCTGGCGACCTCGTCTTTATCCTTTCTCAGCAGGTTATTCACTACGCACAGCACGCGATCAAAGCATGGCCTACTGAGCTGGACTATTATGCAATTGGTCGTAGCACTGCGCTGGCGTTTCACACCGTCAGCGGACAGCAGGTGACCTGGCCTCATGCTCATGAAACCAGTGAGGAATTGATCAAAATAAACACGCTTCAGCAGATTGCCGGTAAGCGTGCGTTGATCCTGCGTGGCGATCCCGGTCGCGAATTACTGGCAGAGACATTAACCCGGCGAGGGGCTGAGGTCACGTTTGCTGCCTGTTACCAGCGCTGCCAGAAGCATTATGATGGGCCAGTCGAAGGCCGCCGATGGCGCAATCGCGGTGTCTCTGTGCTGGTGGTGACCAGCGGTGAAATGTTACAACAGCTCTTTTCGCTCTTCCCCGCAGTTGATCGCGAGGAATGGCTGCTCCACTGCCGGCTGATTGTCGTCAGTGAACGTTTGGCTACCCTGGCCGCTGGATTAGGTTGGCAGGATATTCAGGTAGCCGATGGTGCCGATAACGATGCGCTGCTGCGCGCGTTACGCTGAACTTTAACAATGGGATGTGCCACATATGACGGAACAAAAAGACTCCTCCGCCATGGTTGAAGAAACCACCCCAGCGGTCGACCGCTCTCCTTCCAGCAACAGCACACCAGCGCGTAATGCGAAAAATGGTGGCATGGTGTTGGGAGCCGTTGCGATTGTCATTGCGCTGGCGATTGGTGCGGGTTTATACCTTAACGGGAAACATCAGGCTGATTTACAGGCACAAACCAATCAGAAGCTGAGCGATCAATTAAGCGCGTTGCAACAGCAGTCCAGCAGCGATAAGCAGCAGCTGACACAGCAACTGAGTGGCGCTGAAACCGCGTTGCAGACTGCCCAACAGCAGCAGAGCGCATCAGCAAAAGAGCTGGAAACCCTGCGTGAAAAAGTGGCCGTCATCTCAGGTAACGACGTGCGCAGCTGGTTGCTGGCACAGGCGGACTATCTGGTGAAACTGGCGGGCCGTAAACTCTGGAGCGATCAGGATGTCACGACCGCCGCTGCACTGCTGAAAAGCGCCGATGCCAGCCTGGCCGATATGAATGATCCCAGCGTAATGAATGTGCGTCGTGCGCTGACTCAGGATATCAGCAACCTCTCTTCCGTTACGCAGGTCGACTACGACGGCGTGATCCTCAAGCTGAATCAGTTGTCGAACAATGTCGATAATCTGCGTCTGGCCGATAATGACAGCGATGATGCGCCGATGGACAGCGATGGCGGCGAACTCTCAGGTTCCGTGCGCGAATGGCGTCAGAACCTGGTGAAAAGCTGGCATAACTTTATGGATGATTTTATTACTATCCGCCGCCGCGATAACACCGCACAACCGCTGCTGGCACCGAATCAGGATGTTTACCTGCGTGAGAATATCCGCTCGCGTCTGCTGATTGCTGCTCAGGCCGTACCGCGCCATCAGGATGAGATTTATAAACAATCGATCGACACCGTGTCCGCCTGGGTGCGCGCCTGGTACGACACCAATGATGCCGCCACTAAAGCCTTCCTTGCTCAGCTGGATGAGCTGAGCCAGCAGAATATCAATATGGATCTGCCGGATAACCTGGAAAGTCAGCCATTGCTGGAACAGCTGATGCAAACCCGCGTGCGGAACCTGTTAGCGCAACCGTCTGCCGCTGCTAATCAGCAGGGAGGCTAAGCATGCTTAAGGTATTTATCCTCTTTATCCTGCTGATTGCGGGCGTCGTGCTGGGACCCATGATTGCCGGTCATCAGGGCTATGTGTTGATTCAGACCGATAACTGGAATATCGAAACCAGCGTTACCGGCCTGGTGATTATCCTCATCCTGAGCCTGCTGGTGATTCTGGCCGTGGAATGGCTGCTGCGCCGCGTGCTGCATACCGGAGCACGTACCCGTGGCTGGTTTACCGGACGTAAACGCCGCCGCGCCCAGCGTCATACCCAGTCGGCGCTGATGAAGCTGGCAGAAGGCGACCACCGTCAGGTGGAAAAACTGCTCTCTAAAGATGCCGATCACGCCGATGTGCCGGTAGCCAACTATCTGCTGGCAGCCGAAGCCGCCCAGCAGCGTGGTGATGAAATTCGTGCCAATCAGCATCTTGAGCGTGCTGCTGAGCTGTCGGAAAGCAACACCATCCCCGTGGAAATTGCCCGCGCACGTATTCAGCTGGCCCGTAACGAAGATCACGCTGCACGTCACAGCATTGACCGATTGCTGGAAGTCGCTCCGCGTCACCCTGAAGTGCTGCGCCTGGCCGAACAGGCTTATGTCCGCACTGGCGCCTGGAGTGCACTACTGGATATTCTGCCTGCTATGCAGAAGTCACAGGTTGGCGATGAACTGCATCGCGATGCATTACAGCAGCAGGCCTGGCTGGGTCTGATGAATCAGGCGATGGCAGACCAGGGCAGTGATGGCCTGAAGCGCTGGTGGAGCACGCTGAGCCGCAAGACCCGTCAGGATACGACCCTGCAGGTAGCTATGGCGGATCATCTGATTGAGTGCAACGATCACGACACCGCGCAGTCGATCGTACTGGATGGACTCAAACGTCATTATGACGATCGTCTGGTGTTGTTGATGCCTCGCATCAAAAGCGGTAATCCGGAAGCGCTGGAGAAGGCATTACGCCAGCAGATCAAACAACATGGCGCAACGCCGTTGCTGCACAGTACGCTGGGACAGTTGCTGATGCGTCATGGCGAATGGCAGCAGGCGGCTGACGCGCTGCAGCAGGCGCTGGCACAGCGTCCGGATGCCTTCGATTATGCGTGGCTGGCAGATGTGTATGATCGCCTGCATCGTCCGGAAGAGGCCGCGAAAATGCGCCGTGAAGGATTGCTGCTGACGCTGAAGAATAATCCTAACGTCTGATATTTCAGACAGGATAAAGCCGGGCTCGCCCGGCTTTTTTGTGCCTGCAATCTGCCAACCTGTTTTTGCAGGCAAAAAAAACACCTGCCATTGGCAGGTGTAAGATCAGGTCGGTAAGACAACCGGGAGGTACCTGACTCAACGTGGTGTCTGTTAACCCTGTAAGACTTACGCGATACAGGCAGGCAGACAACAGGTACCTAAAATTGGCTCTGCATCATTCCCAGGTTTATGTCGCATCAGCAAACATAAGAGGTGGAATGAGCATCTACAGCAGAAGTATTGCACAAGCCGTGCCAGGTTAAGGTTTATTTTTAAAGTTACTATAAATCAACAGCTTAAGTTGATCGCTAAATCTTTCTTCAGCGACTTACGGCAGAAAGTGTCGGTATCAGGTGACAGTAGGCATTTTCTCTGTCTCTGAATGGAGACAGCAAGGTCGGTTTCTCTGTGAACTCAACAATAACAATGACTTATTTGTCGGCAATTCACGACGCTGTCGCTCCTGCTCGTATTGCGAACGGAATCAAAGCATCGTAACTCTGGTTACAATGGATAAGCTCACAAGCTGCCCGCGCTCACCGCTGTACGGGCTTCAGGGAGTATAGGCCTTTCCGATCTGACCGTGTTCTCTAAGCAGGTTCGCACTGATAGCAACGCTATCTGGCTGTACCCGGCCCAGCCTCCTTCGGCGGTCCTTATCCTCTTTTCTGCAGACGAAAAAAAACCCGTCTTTTCAGACAGGTTTCTAAAATGGTCGGCGAGAGAGGATTCGAACCTCCGACCCACTGGTCCCAAACCAGTTGCGCTACCAAGCTGCGCTACTCGCCGATTTTTTTAACTGTTTTGCCTGGTGCGAAGAGAGGGACTTGAACCCTCACGTCCGTTAAGACACTAACACCTGAAGCTAGCGCGTCTACCAATTCCGCCACCTTCGCGTTTCCCAGCAAAATCTGGGGTGGCTAATGGGACTCGAACCCACGACAACTGGAATCACAATCCAGGGCTCTACCAACTGAGCTATAGCCACCACAATACTTAATGTCACAAGTTTAAAACCTGCAGCATTTAAATCTCTACTGCCAACCGCGGTAAATCAACCACCGAAGCTCATGCGCACAAACGATATGGCGCGCCCGACAGGATTCGAACCTGAGACCTCTGCCTCCGGAGGGCAGCGCTCTATCCAGCTGAGCTACGGGCGCGTAGCGCCGTTGCGGATGTGCATACTAGAGATAAGCGCCCACTGTGTCTAGTGCTTTTTAAATAAAAAGACGCGTTTGATTACGCTTTGTGCACTTTCTCGACAAATAGTGCATTTCCTCACTCACAACGCCTAAAAATGCGGCATTTATCAGCAATATCAGAGATCGCCGCGCCAGTGATAGCGCAAATATTTAAGCAGTTTTAATTGCCTGCGCAGGCGGCTCGGCTGTCGAATCAGACGATAGAGCCATTCCAGCCCCAGTCGCTGCCAGATTTTAGGGGCGCGCTTCACATGGCCGGTGAAAACATCGTACGTTCCGCCCACGCCCATATAGAGCGCTTCAGGCCAGTGCGCACGGCACGCCAGCATCAGCAGCTCCTGACGTGGCGATCCCAGCGCTACGGTCACCAGCTTCGCGCCGCTGGCTGCAATTCGGGCAAACAGCGCATCCTGATCGGCTGGCGCAAAATAGCCATCCTGCGCCCCGACAATATTCACATTCCACTGTCGGCGTAACTTATTACAGGTCTCATCCAGCACCTGCTGACGGCCGCCGATTAGAAACACCGGCGTCCCTTCCCGCCCGGCGCGCTCCATCAGCGCTTCCCATAAATCTGCACCCGCAATGCGCTGCACTGACGCCTGCGGATACTTTTTACGAATCGAACGCACAATGCTGATGCCATCGGCGTAGGCATATTCCGCCTGCGCCAACAGCGTGCGTAATCCCTCATCCCGCTCAGCGGTCAGGATTTTCTCCGCATTAATAGCGACTAAAATACCGCTGCGAACGCGCTGCGGCGGCATCAGAAAATTTACCGCCGACGGCATGTTTTCGAAGCCATACAAATCAACGCCGCGAATACGGTACTGCGGCGTCTCAGTTAACGTTTTCATATCTCTCATCAATCCAGAGGTTAATCAGAGCGGGCTGTGCAAAACCCGCCTGCTGCGGTCGCGAATTAAGCCTGCGCGATCAAGAAACCAGAAAAGTAATTTAGCCATGCCCAGACAGGCAGCAAAAATGATACAGAAAAACACTACGCGAGAGCCGAATGCATCAAGACCTTCGCGAGCCAGTACGATCATGTTAAACACCGCGCCAAAACAGAAGCTTTGCAGGATGGCGCCCGTGTACCGGTTGGTTTCAAGGCAGCCACGCTGGTAGATCGCATCAAAGGCTTTAATAATCATCCCTACCGCAACGGCACCGAGTGGAATTGCCCAGACGCCGCCCATCACCACCAGTGACCCGATTAGTGTGGGTGAAATCGCCAGACCAGAATGGTTGTTCAGCACGTCCCAGGTGAAGTAGTTCGCACTGTTTAATACCGCCAGTGGCCGATCCGGCCAGAGCCAGGATGGAATGAAAACGTAGAAATCACGCCACAGCGGTGCCAGCCCCTGAAACTCAATGCGGGCGTAGTTATCCAGCAGCAGGGCGAGATTCTCCCACGGCGAGAAAGTATCACGCGTCAGATAGAGGAAGGTATAAAACGCTTCATCACCCATTACGTCGAGGTTATAGCGGCGCAGCGCCAGCCAGAACATCCCCGCAATCGCCAGTACGCCCGCTGTTGCCAGCATCCACAATGTGATCCAGCCACGGGTAATCCCGATGAACAGGAACAGGGCAAACGCAATAATGATATTGGCGCGGGTGCCGCCCACCAGTGCGTAGGTCAGCAAACCGAAGGCAACCGTTACCACCAGGAACAGCAGCCAGTTGCGGCGCGTCGGACTCAAAAAGTAGGGAATCAGCATCGCCGGGATAAAGAAATAGAAGAAGCGCTTGAGCGCCACACCCGACACTTCGCTGGAGAAAATCTGGTTATAGGCGGTCAGACGGAACAGCAGAAAACCGTTGTGAATGAAGAACACCGTCACGGTTCCCAGCGCCACCAGCGCCAGAATTATACAGGTCAGGTGGGTTTCAACCCGATTCATCTGCAGCCAGGGCTTCGCAGGAGGCGCACTGGCAGGTTTCAGACGCACTTTATAACTGACGTAATAAATGGCGTAAAACGCCGTCGCCGACAGCAGCGCCTCCAGCAGATTCTCCACCGGCACCACCTCAACATTAAAGCGAAACACCAGCACGGAGGTCAGTGGGAAGCCGAAATAAAAGGTCAGTAAGAACAGCAGCGTGAAGAAGAGATGGAAGTTAAAACGGACGCGCTTAAACTCTCGCCAGGTCAGCGTCAGAATAAAAACCAGCGACAGCAGATAGACCACCAGCAGGCCACCAAACTGCATCAGACTCATGACAATTCCCCTTCGCTGAGCTGTAACGCTGCCCGCCAGCCTGCCAGATAAGCCGGCGCAAAAAAGGCGATTGCCTGTTTATCACAGCGCATCAGTTGACGGCGAGCCTCGGCGATCACTGCGGGCGACAGCGTGTCTTCGCTGAACAATACCGGAAGCTGCTGTTCTGCTACATCACGCCAGAACGGATTTTTGCGGGTCAGTATAAACGGCACGTTGGCCTGGATCAGCAGACAGAGTGTTCCCACCCCCTGCTGACGCTCAAACATAAAATAGCCGACATGGCAGCGCGCCAGCAGCGCTAAGTAATCATCAAAGGCCAGATTTTCCCGCATCAGATTCACCTGTCCGTTCGGGAAGAGCGCCTCTGCTGCGGACTGAATCTGGCTGATGTAAGCCTCATTGCCTGGCGGATAGCCTAGCGGCACCTCGATACGCACCTGCTCGCCAAACTGCGCGTGAATCGCTTTTAAGCCTTCGATGTGCCGGTTACTCGGATCGCCCGAGTTGCCCAGCAGCAGCGTAAACGGCTCTGACGGCGCAGACTCAACGGCGGTGGCGGGCATTCGGGTCGGGAAATAAAGCAGTGAACCGGGAACGCGGCGATGACGCTGCTGGTAATGATGCAGGTCGCCACGGGTCGCGAAAACCTGTGCAACCCGCCCCTGCGCTATACGACGAACCAGATAGAACAGGCGAAACTTCAGGCTGCGCGAATCTTCATAGAGATCGGCGCCCCAGACATGCCAGAAAAGCTGTGAACGGCGCAGCCTGCCGCTGAGTAATGCCAGCCAGATCCACGGATTAAACTGACCGTGACAGAAAAAACGCTGCTGACGATTTCTGGCTCGCTGCAGCAGCGCCTGCGACAGCGCTTTCTTGCTGGTGAAGCACTCGATCTGCAACGCACTGAACGGAGCAAGGCTCTCAGGCCGCTGGGTCACCACCATAAAATGACGTGGCGAAGCCACAGGCTGCTCAACGCTAAGTACATCGTTGAAAAAGCGCAGCACCGTAAGATTGTGGTGGGGGATGTCCGATCCTAAAACGTGAATTAAAGTCATTTTTTCCGGCAGTAAACAATAAAAGCGCCACAGCACAAGGTGAAGTAAGCCATATAGGTAAACATATAGGCCTGCGCCGCACCCGTCGCGCCCTGTAACGGGATCAACCAGCGTGAAAACAGGGTCAGCAACAGAAACTGGCTGATCTCAGTCAGAACATAAAAGCGCAGTGAGGCTTTGGCGATAACCAGATATCCGAAAACATAGGCACCGACTTTAAAAACATCGCCGCACAGCTGCCAGACAAAGAGATCGCGCATCCCACGAAATGCCTCAGAGAACAGCAGGCTGATGGCAAAATCCCGCAGCACCCAGACGCCAAAGCTGGCAACCGCCACGGCGGGCAGTACAAAGCGCAATGCACGGCCAATCTCACGCGCGATGTCGCGTTTATTGTCGAGCCGCGCCAGCGTCGGCAGCAGCCAGACGCTAAACGTCGCGGTAATAAACTGCAGATAGGCATCGGAAATGCTGGTGACGCCCTGCCACAATCCGACCTGCGCCCATCCTTCCTGCTCTGCCAGCAGGTTACGCATCAACACCCAGGCGACCGGCAGGGTCACGGCCGTGATCAATGCCATCAGGGTATATTTTGCCAGATTGCGTGCCAGCTCAGGATGCCATTGCGGGCGCAGCCAGCTCAGCGGCAGCGGCGCGCGACGTTTCAGCATCATCAGCGCAGGCGGCAGCAGCAAGGCTGGCACCAGCGCGAGGCCAATCAGCGCTCCCTGATAACCCCCCAGCCACCAGCAGAGTACATAGCCCGCCACGCCAGTCAGGCTGCCGAGAATCAGTGCCAGCGCATTACCGCGCGCGTCGCGGTAGCCCTTCAGCAGCGCCAGGGTAAAGTTGGCCCAGGCGATACCGAGCTGAAGAAAGGCGACGACGCGGATGACACCCTGATAGCGGTCGTGGCCAAACAGCGCGGTGCTGACAGGTGCTGCCGCCAGCAGAAACAGCAGCGCCAGCACGCCAGAAAAGCCAAGCACCATGGTCGATGCCGTGCCCACCATCGCCCGCAATTGACCGGGCTGCTGCTGATACTGCGCCACATAGGTAGTAACGCCGTTAAAAATGCCCGCGCCCGCCAGCACACCCAGCACGGTGATCAACTGACGGAAATTCCCCGCCTGGCCGACCCCCTCAGGTCCGAAGCTGATCGCCAGCAACTTGACCACCAGCAGACCGGCCACAATTTTTACCAGCGTAGACGATGCGGTCCACACTGAGGCTCTGGCTAATGACATCAGGAAAAGAAGCTCAGCAGTGAGCTGATAACCGTGCTCTGGTTATTGTCGGACAGGTTATAAAACAGCGGCAGGCGCAGCAGACGTTCACTTTCCTGCGTGGTATAGCGGTCGTCGCCGACAAACTGCGAGAAACGCTCACCAGCTGGCGAACTGTGCAGCGGAATATAGTGGAACACCGTCAGTATCTCGGCTTCTTTCATCCAGTTGATCAGCGCCTGGCGATCGTCCTGATCGCGCAGTTTGATGTAAAACATGTGCGCATTGTGTTCACAGCTGGCGGGGATCACCGGCAGGCTGATTCGACCCTGAGCCGCCAGCGGCTGGAGTGCCTCATAATAGCGCTGCCAGATGCGTAACCGCTGCTGGTTGATGCGCTCAGCGGCTTCCAGCTGCGCCCAGAGGTAGGCCGCCTGCAGATCGGCCATCAGGTAGCTCGACCCCATATCGCGCCAGGTATATTTATCGACCTGACCCCGGAAGAACTGGCTGCGGTTAGTGCCTTTTTCCCGCACAATCTCGGCGCGCTCGACCAGGCCGGCGTCGTTGATGAGTGTCGCGCCACCTTCGCCACCGGCAGTGTAGTTTTTGGTTTCGTGGAAACTGAAGCAGCCAATGTGACCGATGGTGCCAAGCGCGCGCCCTTTGTAGCGTGACATTACCCCCTGCGCTGCATCTTCAATCACAAACAGGTTATGCCTGGCCGCCAGCGCCATAATGGTGTCCATTTCACAGGCCACGCCTGCGTAATGCACTGGCACGATGGCGCGGGTTTTTTCAGTGATGGCGGCTTCGATTAGCGTTTCATCAATGTTCATAGTGTCCGGGCGCACATCGACAAACACGATGCGCGCGCCGCGCAGTACAAAGGCGTTGGCGGTTGAGACAAAGGTGTAGCTCGGCATAATGACTTCATCGCCAGGCTGCAGATCGATTAACAGCGCCGCCATCTCCAGCGAAGCGGTACATGAAGGCGTCAACAGCACTTTTTTGCTGCCAAAACGCTGCTCCATCCACTGCTGACAGCGACGGGTAAATCCGCCGTCGCCGCACAGCTTGCCGCTGTTCATCGCCGACTGCATATACTCGATTTCTGTGCCCACAATCGGGGGCGCATTAAATGGAATCATGACCTTTCCTGTAAAACCAGTAGGCAGTGCTGTCGAGCCGGGCACCGCTGCGTAAATAGAGGCGCATCGCCGTGAGATTACTGAGCTGTGTAGCAACCCGAAGCTGAGCCAGCTGTCGTACCCGCGCCCAGTCCGCCGCCGCCAGCAGCAGTCGCTGACCCAGTCCCTGGCCCTGTGCGTCAGGCAGCACGCCCAGCAGACCAATGCGGGCATCGCCGTCCACCGCGCGCAGCGACACAAATCCCTGCAGCTGACCGGTGGCGTCACTGGCTACCAGGCACTGATCGTCAAACGTTCCACGCACCGCATTCTCAATCCACTGCGCATAGAAGCGTCCGCTGGCGTCTGGCGCATACCAGGGCGCGCGAAAACGGCTCTGGCTGAAAAGCTGCGACGCTGCATCGCGCAGTAGCGGGATTTGTGCTTCACGCGCAATGCGAATCCCCGCCTGCCGCTCCGTCTCTTTAACCGCCAGCGTCAGGTCTGCTTCGCCTTCAGCCAGCTGGAACTGATGCTGTTGCAGCGTATCAATCAGCGCCGTCTCACTGGCCGCGACTTTCATCTGCATCAGCGCACAGGGATGATGCAGTGCCTGTTCCAGCGGCATATCACCCTGCGGCTCCAGCCGCACAGTCTCAACACCGAAGAATGCGCTTTCCCAGCTTAGGGGATTAATACTGACGTGGACGGGCATGTAATAAATCCAGCAGGTATTGGCCGTAGCCGGTTATTGTCAGCGCTTTACCGGCGGCACGCAGCTTGTCATCACTGAGCCAGCTGTTACGCCAGGAGCCGATCATGCCAGCCGTCTAAGCGGTAAAACGCACCAGAGCCGAGCCGATAAAACCGGCACCGCCCGTGATCAGAAAGCGCTTCATCGCCAGACACCTTTGGTGTCGACGATCCAGTTCTGCTGAACGTCGGCGGCATCAATGGCGCGGAAGCCACGGTGATCGACCAGCATCACCAGAATATCAGCCTGGGCCAGCGCCTGCTCGCAGGAGACCAGTTCGGCCCTATCCGCCAGAGCGTCCGCAAGTTGCTCAATATGGGGTTCAACCACCCAGGTTGTGCCGCTGTGCCATTCAGCAATGTTCTGCGCCACACCTACGGCCGGGCTTTCGCGCAGGTCGTCGATATTCGGTTTAAAGGCCAGGCCAAAGCAGGCGATAGTGATATCGCTGGCGCGTTTGCCGGTCTGCGTCAGACAGTCCGCCAGCGCAGTTTTCACCTGGTCCAGCACCCACTGTGGCTTGGCGTCATTCACCTCACGCGCGGTGCGGATCAGGCGGGCTAATTCAGGATTCTGCGCCACGATAAACCAGGGATCAACGGCGATACAGTGGCCACCGACGCCCGGGCCAGGCTGCAGAATGTTGACGCGCGGATGGCGATTCGCCAGCGCAATCAGTTCCCAGACGTTGATGCCCTGATCGGCACAAATCAGCGACAGCTCATTGGCAAAAGCGATATTCACGTCACGGAAGCTGTTTTCCGTCAGCTTACACATCTCGGCGGTGCGGGCGTTGGTCTCAACGCATTCGCCTTTTAAAAACAGCCGGTAGAGTTCGCTGGCGCGAGCGGAACAGGCCGGCGTCATGCCGCCAATCACCCTGTCGTTGTTGATCAGCTCAACCATCACCTGGCCGGGCAGCACGCGCTCCGGGCAGTAGGCGACAAAAATATCGGGCGCCTCTCCGTGCTGCGGAAAACGCAGGTCGGGACGCGCCGCCGCCAGCCAGTCAGCCATCTGTTCGGTACTGCCCACTGGTGAGGTTGATTCCAGGATGACCAGATCGCCCTTCTTCAGAACCGGCGCGATCGACTCCGCCGCCGCTTTCACAAAGCGAAGGTCGGGCTGATGTTCATCTTTGAAAGGCGTCGGTACGGCGATCAGAAAAGCGTCAGCGGCTTCAGGCTGCGTAGTGGCGCGCAGGTCGCCACGTGTGACAGCCGCATGCACCACCTGATCTAAATCGGGTTCCACGATGTGGATCGCGCCACGATTGATGGTTTCAACGGCACGCGCATTGATATCCACGCCCACCACTTTTTTTCCCTTTGAGGCAAAAACGGCTGCCGTCGGCAGCCCAATGTATCCCAGTCCAATCACGGAGATGGTTTCAAAACTCATAATTCGGCTCTGTTATCTTTTAAGGCTTGTAAAATTCGACCACAGGCTTTGCCATCGCCATACGGATTATGGGCGTGGCTCATAGCCTGCCAGGCAGCGTCGTCACTCAGTAATTGGCTGACACTGGCCACGATTCTGGCAATATCTGTTCCCACCAGTTTGACGGTACCGGCATCGACCGCTTCAGGCCGCTCAGTCGTGTCACGCATCACCAGAACCGGTTTACCCAGCGAAGGGGCTTCCTCCTGAATGCCACCGGAATCGGTAAGAATCAGCCAGGCGCGGTTCATCAACCAGACAAAGGGCAGATACTCCTGCGGTTCAATCAGGATAATATTCTCAATGCCGCTGAGTATCCGGTTAACCGGCTCGCTGACATTAGGGTTGAGGTGTACCGGATAGACAATCTGCGCTTCGGGATGCTGGCGGGCGATCTGCGCCAGCGCACTGCAGATACGTTCAAATCCACCGCCAAAGCTTTCTCGCCGGTGGCCGGTGACCAGCACCAGTTTCTTATCCGGATCGAGAAACGGATAGCGCGCCGCTAACTGTGCATTCAGATTGCTGTCATCCAGCACCCTGTCGCGTACCCATAGCAGCGCATCAATGACCGTATTCCCGGTCACGATGATGCGCGCATCGGGCAAATTTTCCTGCAACAGATTCTGCCGCGATTGTGAAGTTGGCGTGAAATGCAGACGGGCAAGATGGCCGGTGAGCTTACGGTTACCCTCTTCCGGCCACGGCGAGGCGAGATCGCCGGTACGCAGACCGGCCTCAACATGTCCTACGGGAATTTGCTGATAAAAAGCCGCCAGGCTCGCCGCCAGCGTTGTGGTGGTATCGCCATGCACCAGCACGATGTCCGGTTTGAAGTCGAGCAGGACAGTTTTCATGCCCTCTAAAATGCGGCAGGTAATCTCGGTCAGCCCTTGCTCAGGACGCATAATATTGAGATCGTAGTCCGGTTCCAGCTTGAACAGACGCAGCACCTGATCGAGCATTTCGCGATGCTGTGCAGTGACGCATAGCCGCGATTCAAAAGCGGGATCCTGCGACAATGCCTGAACCAGCGGCGCCATTTTAATCGCTTCGGGGCGAGTACCAAATACCGTCAGAACTTTCACACTGTTTCTCTCACTCATGCGTGTCTGACATCAGACGCGGACGACGTGCCAGCGCCACTCCTGCGCCTGTTAATGCCCCAACGGCACCCCACATAATCATCATGAACAGACGTCGCGGACTGTCACGTGATACCGGCTCTTCCGGCGTACGCAGGTAACGGTAGGTCTGGAACTTGCTGTTCAGTTTTGGCCCGGTCTGCAGCGTGGTCAGCATGGCTCTGTTCTGATCATAGCTGATATCAAAGCTCGGCCCGGTGGCGCGCAGGGTATCAAGTTGTCCCTGTAAAACAGGCTGGCCCAGCAGGAATAGATCGCTGTCCGCCAGGTTCTCACCGACTTCGCGCGTCTGTTTCTCATTGATGCCCTGCTGGCTGGCGATCTTCAATGCCTGCTCCAGCCGATGCTGCTGGCGCTCAAAGACCGCGTTAGCCACATCTTCCTGACGTTTCACCTGCGCCTGCAACTGGTCGCTACGCGCCCGCCAGGCGCCTTTTAACTCATCATTCAGATGACGCGCGGCGCGCTCACTGGCGTAGGCGATGTACTGACGCAGCAGATTGTTGGCGTCGCCAGCGGTTTCCGCTTTGAGTTTGACGTTATCAGGCAGGTTATGTGCCGCGTCAGCGGGCGTGAACAGAATATTGCCGATCATATCGTCGAGCAGCGCGGCATCGTTATGTGCATTGCCGGTTTTACGACTTTTGAAGTAATCCGTCTGCTGCCAGAACTCACGACGTGTATCCCACGAGGCGAGTTGCATGGTGAACTCCTGATAGACCTGATCCATCACCGTCGGTGACGGCGCAGCCAGGGTCAGGGCGTTGTTACGCACATCCAGATTGGTCAGGAACTGCTGCTGCGCATAGTAAGAACCCAGCATGTTCACCGTGGGACGATCGGTGATCGCTGTGGTGCTCCAGACCTGTTTCAGCAACAGTGTCACCAGCCAGGCGACCAGAGCAAATAGCAGCGCCAGCCCGACAATCCAGCGCTTGCCACGCCATAAACGGCAGCTCAGGCCGCGAATATCCAGTTCGTTGTCCACAACGTCAGAATGCATGGCAGAGGTATCCTTTAATCAGCATCGGGTTCATTTGTTTTTTGCATCGCGGTAATGACTCAGGCGACGCTTGATGCGCCGGATACGTCGCGCCACGCGCCACGCATGTTTCAGGCAGTAGCCATAAACCATAAAGGCGCCCAGGAACAGCAGCAGCATCACCCACTCCGGGATGAACGCCAGATACTCACCCAGCACACCGATACCGGCAAGGATGGCCGCCGCCACGGTGATCAGCACAAAGGCCTGACGCGAGGTAAAGCCGGCGCGCATAATCAGATGGTGGATGTGCTGGCGGTCAGCCGAGAACGGACTCATGCCTTTACGCAGGCGACGATACATAATCGCCACCATATCCATCAGCGGAATGGCGATAAGCCACAGGGCGGTAACGGGCGTAATGGGATGGCTCAGACCCTGCGTTGTTTCCAGCAGAATCCAGATAATGGTGAACCCGATCATGGTACTGCCGGCATCGCCCATAAAGACTTTGAAGCGACGGCCAAGGAAACCGAGGTTAAGCAGAATATAAGGAAGCGTGGCGGCAATCATCGCAAAACACCACATCGCAAGGCTGGTCTGGCCGTCGAAGTAGAGGATGATACCCATAGCGGCAAAGGTGACAGAGGAGAGTCCGCCCAGCAGACCATCGATCCCATCCACCATATTAAAGGCGTTGATCGCGGCCCAGACGGCAAATAGCGTCAGCACATAGCCAAAGGGTCCGACAATAAGCTCGAACGGGCCGGCGATAAAGCCCAGGCTAAGCAGATAGAGTTTTGCGCCAAACATCATCACCAGGGCAACAATGGCCTGTACTACCGCGCGGAATTTGACGCTGATGTCGAAGCGGTCGTCCAGTGCACCAACCAGCACCAGAACACCGGCGCAGCCCAGATAAAGCAGCGCATGTGGCAGGTAATAGTTGGTAATGGCAAACGTGAAGCAGATACCTGCGAACACAGAAATGCCGCCCACCAACGGAATGGCGCCATGATGGCGTTTACGTGAGTTAGGCTTATCAACTAAACCAATTTTTTTAGCTGCTTTTCGAGCAAAAAAGAGGAAAGCCAGGGAAAAAAGAAAAATTAAACCAAGCTCAGTACTCATAGTGAGTAAATTCACGTTAAACGCTCTCAGCTAACATCCCGCACAACAATACGCGAAAAAACGCGCCGATCGCTGTGTCGGATTCCGAATTCTGCATAAAGAGACAGACGAATGGTCAAAAATTCGCCATCACTACCACAGTCATTATAAATGCTCCTGCCAGTGTTCAATCCTATAGCTCACAAATGAAAAACGCCACGTTGAGACGTGGCGTAAGGTCGATTTTCTACACATTTGAACTAAAAAAGCCGAATCTGTGGTCCGGCCTGGCAGTATCGGATTATGAACGCTTCATCATGTCGAAGAATTCATCGTTGGTTTTGGTCATCGCCAGCTTGTTGATGAGGAATTCCATTGCGTCGATTTCGCCCATTGGGTGAATGATTTTACGCAGGATCCACATCTTCTGCAGCTCTTCCTGGGAAGTAAGCAGCTCTTCTTTACGTGTACCGGAGCGATTGTAGTCAATCGCAGGGAAGACACGTTTTTCAGCAATTTTACGGGCGAGATGCAGTTCCATGTTACCGGTACCTTTAAACTCTTCGTAAATGACTTCATCCATCTTCGAACCGGTATCAACCAGCGCGGTCGCGATGATGGTCAGGCTACCGCCCTCTTCCACGTTACGTGCAGCACCAAAGAAACGCTTTGGACGATGCAGTGCGTTGGCATCCACACCACCGGTCAGGACTTTACCTGAAGCAGGAACTACGGTGTTGTAGGCACGCGCCAGACGTGTGATTGAGTCGAGCAGGATGATGACGTCTTTCTTGTGTTCAACCAGACGCTTGGCCTTCTCGATCACCATTTCAGCAACCTGAACGTGGCGTGAAGCTGGCTCATCGAAGGTTGAGGCGATAACTTCACCTTTCACCAGACGCTGCATCTCCGTTACTTCTTCCGGGCGCTCATCGATCAGCAGCACCATCAAAGTACAATCCGGATAGTTGTATGCCAGGCTCTGCGCAATGTTCTGCAGCAGCATGGTTTTACCGGCTTTCGGCGGTGCCACGATCAGACCACGCTGACCACGACCGATCGGCGAAGCCAGATCCAGTACGCGAGCGGTTAAATCTTCCGTTGAGCCATTACCCCGCTCCATACGCAGACGTTTATTTGCGTGCAGCGGCGTGAGGTTTTCGAACAGAATCTTATTACGCGCGTTTTCCGGCTTGTCGTAGTTAACTTCGTTAACTTTCAGCAGCGCAAAATAACGTTCACCTTCTTTTGGTGGACGGATTTTGCCAGAGATGGTGTCACCCGTGCGGAGGTTGAAGCGGCGGATTTGGCTGGGAGAAACGTAGATATCATCAGGGCCGGCGAGGTAGGAGCTGTCTCCGGAACGGAGGAATCCAAATCCATCCTGAAGAATCTCCAGCACGCCATCACCGAAGATGTCTTCGCCGCTTTTCGCGTGCTGCTTCAGGATTGAAAAGATAATGTCCTGCTTACGCATGCGAGCCTGATTTTCCAGCCCCATATTTTCGCCGAGAGTAATCAGCTCAGCAACCGGCGTATTCTTTAATTCGGTAAGATTCATAGTGATGGGTTCTTAAACTCGGGGTAATACTCGGAATGTTTGTCGTGAGTGGTATGGCAACTAATCCATGCCGTTAATGGCTCTTTTCGGCTCTTCCCGACGATCATCGTATGGAATGGCGATCGGTATGCAGGGAGATGTCCGAATGTGATGCCAGAGTTGGAGCTAACCGTAAGATTGCTGAACCGTTCTATCTTTATAAGGTACAGGGCGACAGGGTTCAACAAGGGAAAACTTTAGATGCTAACTACAAGGTAAGTTCGTAATGCAGTGTTGGTAACTTAGCACGCCTGAAAGTGAACGTCCAGCAGCAGGAGATAAATTCACCACTGCCAGACGTTCAGTCCTGAATTACGCCAGATTGGCGTTCAGGAACTCTTTCAGCTGGCCTTTAGACAGCGCGCCCACTTTGGTCGCGGCGACTTCGCCATTTTTAAACAGCAGCAGCGTCGGGATACCACGAATGCCATACTTCGGTGCCGTGCCTGGGTTATCATCAATATTCAGCTTAGCGATGGTCAGCTTGCCATCATACTCTTCTGCAACTTCATCAAGGATTGGCGCGATCATTTTGCAAGGACCACACCATTCAGCCCAGAAATCTACCAGTGTAACGCCGTCGGCTTTCAGCACGTCGGTGTCGAAACTGTCATCAGTCAGATGAACGATTTTATCGCTGCTCATGTTTTACTCCACAAGATTATGCCTGGCGAATTGGCGTAAAATATACCAATGTTGGTTGACTTTATTTCATCGGATACGCTTTCGTAAAGCGATAGTAAGCTGATATTCTACCACACTATGAGCAAAACACACTTAACTGAACAGAAGTTTTCCGACTTCGCCCTGCACCCAAAAGTGGTGGAAGCCCTTGATACTAAAGGCTTTCAATACTGCACGCCGATTCAGGCGTTAGCTCTGCCTTTTACGCTTTCAGGGCGTGATGTCGCAGGCCAGGCGCAAACCGGTACCGGCAAAACGATGGCGTTTCTGACGTCAACGTTTCATCATCTACTCTCTCATCCTGCGGCGGAAGGTCGTCAGGTTAACCAGCCAAGGGCATTAATTCTTGCGCCGACGCGTGAACTTGCTGTGCAGATTCATGCAGATGCAGAACCCCTTACCGCCTCAACCGGCCTGAAACTGGGTCTCGCCTATGGCGGAGACGGTTATGACAAACAGCTGAAAGTGCTGGAGCAGGGCGTTGATATTCTGGTGGCTACCACCGGTCGCCTGATCGACTACGCGAAGCAGAATCACGTAAACCTCGGTGCCATTCAGGTCATGGTGCTGGACGAAGCCGATCGCATGTTCGATCTTGGCTTTATTAAAGATATCCGCTGGCTGTTCCGTCGCATGCCGCCGGCAACTCAGCGTCTGAGCATGCTGTTCTCAGCTACCCTCTCCTACCGCGTGCGTGAACTGGCGTTTGAGCACATGAACAGTGCTGAATATGTGGAAGTGGAACCGGAGCAAAAAACCGGCCATCGCATTCAGGAAGAGCTTTTCTACCCGTCTAACGAAGAGAAAATGCGCCTGCTCCAGACCCTGCTGGAAGAGGAGTGGCCCGATCGCGCCATTATCTTCGCCAACACTAAGCACCGCTGTGAAGATGTCTGGGGCCACCTGGCTGCAGATGGACACCGTGTCGGCCTGCTGACTGGCGACGTTGCTCAGAAGAAGCGCCTGCGCATTCTGGATGACTTCACCAAGGGTGATGTGGATATTCTGGTCGCGACGGATGTTGCGGCTCGCGGTCTGCATATCCCGGCTGTGACCCACGTCTTTAACTACGATCTGCCAGATGACTGTGAAGATTATGTTCACCGTATTGGTCGTACTGGTCGTGCGGGTGCCAGCGGACACTCAATCAGCCTGGCCTGTGAAGAGTACGCGCTGAACCTGCCTTCGATTGAAGAGTATATTGGCCACAGCATTCCGGTCAGCAAGTACAGCAGCGAAGCGTTGTTAACCGATTTACCGCCACCTAAGCGCCTGCAACGCAGCCGTACCGGCAGTGGCCCGCGTCGCGGGGGAAATAACGCCAATCGTCGCGGTGCTCCACGCAATAACAACCGTAAACGTTCAGGTTAGGGCACCATGCTAAGCGCATCGTCACTTTATGCAGCGATTGATTTAGGATCTAACAGCTTTCATATGTTGGTGGTGCGCGAGGTCTCTGGCAGTATTCAGACCGTCGCAAAAATTAAGCGCAAGGTTCGCCTTGCTGCCGGTCTGGATAAAAATAACCTGTTGTCAGCCGATGCGATGTCGCGTGGCTGGCATTGCCTCAGACTCTTCTCTGAACAACTGCAGGATATCCCTCCCGATCAGATTCGCGTAGTGGCGACCGCTACGCTGCGTCTGGCTGCCAATGCGCAGACCTTCCTCGACACGGCTCAACAGATTCTCGGCTGTACTATCAACGTCATCAGCGGTGAAGAAGAGGCGCGCCTGATTTATCAGGGCGTGGCCCATACCACCGGTGGGTCCGACCAGCGTTTAGTGGTTGATATCGGCGGCGGCAGTACCGAGCTGGCCACCGGCGATGGTTCGCATGCGTCGGTGTTGTTCAGCCTGTCGATGGGCTGTGTGACGTGGCTGGAGCGCTTCTTCAGCGATCGACACCTGGGAAAAGAGAATTTTGAGCAGGCCGAACAGGCGGCGCGTGAGATGATCCAGCCCGTTGCAGCGCAACTGCGTGAGCAGGGCTGGCAGGCCTGTGTCGGTGCATCAGGCACGGTTCAGGCGCTGCAGGAGATCATGGTGGCGCAGGGCATGGATGAGCGCATCACGCTGAATAAACTGCAGCAGCTGAAGCAACGCGCCATCCAGTGCGGCAAACTGGAAGAGCTGGAAATCGAAGGGCTGACGCTGGAACGGGCACTGGTGTTCCCCAGTGGCCTGTCGATCCTGATTGCCATCTTCCAGGAGCTCAGCATTGATAGCATGACGCTGGCGGGCGGCGCACTGCGGGAAGGACTGGTCTACGGCATGCTGCATCTGCCCATCGACCGCGATATCCGGACCCGCACGCTGCACAACGTCCAGCGCCGTTTCAGCATCGATGTTGAGCAGGCAGACCGCGTGCGTCAGCTGGCAGAAAGTTTCTTCCGTCAGGTTTCTACACCGTGGAAGCTGGATCAGCGCTGTCGTGAGCTGCTGCTCAGCGCCTGCGCGATCCACGAAATCGGCCTGAGCGTTGACTTCCGTCATGCGCCACAGCACGCGGCGTATCTGGTACGTCACCTCGACCTTCCCGGTTTCACACCGGCGCAGAAGAAGCTGCTGGCCTGCTTGCTGCAAAACCAGAGCGGCAGCATCGACCTGGCATTGCTGACTCAGCAAAACGCCCTGCCGCCGCGTCTGGCGGAACGGATGTGCCGTCTGCTGCGACTGGCGATTATTTTCTCCACCCGCCGTCGCGATGACACTCTGCCTGCTGTGCGGCTACAGGCAGACGACGATGCCCTGCATCTGACCCTGCCCGCAGGCTGGCTGGAGGCGCACCCGCTGCGCAGTGAACTGCTGGAGCAGGAAAGCCACTATCAGTCTTACGTCCACTGGTTATTAACGCTATCGTAATCTCGTAACCCTACCCGCCTGAGGCGAATCTTCTTCGCCTCACGCCAGATTTAACTCTTTTTCGCCTTATCCAGCATCGCTCTCAGCCCCGCGACCCGACTCTGCCCGGTTTTCATGCGCTCTTCCGCACTGACCACTTTGCGTTCGGTTTCCCATTGCAGATCGTCCTGCGGCAGTTCCAGCAGAAAACGACTCGGTTCTGGCCGGACTAACTCGCCATATTGCCGGCGTTCGCGACACAGGGTAAAGGTCAGCTCTTTCTGCGCCCTTGTGATCCCCACGTAAGCCAGGCGACGCTCCTCTTCGATATTGTTCTCATCAATGCTGCTCTGATGCGGCAGGAGTCCCTCTTCCATGCCCACCAGGAACACATAGGGGAACTCCAGCCCTTTGGAAGCGTGCAGCGTCATCAGTTGCACCTGATCCAGCTCTTCATCGCTTTCACCGCGCTCCATCATGTCGCGCAGGGTAAAGCGCGTCACCACCTGCGCCAGAGTCATTGGCTCATCAATATCACTGCCTTCCAGCATTTCGGTCATCCACTGAAACAGCGTGTTGACGTTCTTCATCCGCATTTCGGCAGCTTTTGGACTGCCGGAGGTTTCGAACAGCCAGCTTTCGTAGTCGATGCCGCGAATCAAATCGCGTACCGCGTTCACCGGCTCCCGTTCGGTGAGCTGGATAATCTCATTCAGCCAATGGGTGAAGCGCTGCAGATGCTCCAGACCACGGCCGCTCAGCGTCTGCCCCAGGCCGACATCGAAACTGGCGTTGAACAGGCTTTTGCTGCGCAGATTGGCCCACTCACCTAGCTTCTGCAACGTAGCCGGGCCAATTTCGCGGCGTGGTGTATTGATGATACGCAGAAACGCGCTGTCATCTTCAGGATTGGTCAGCACGCGCAGATAGGCGAGCAGATCCTTGATCTCCGGCCGGGAGAAGAACGAGGTGCCACCAGAGATGCGATAAGGGATACGGTTCTGCATCAGAAACTTTTCAAAGGTTCGCGACTGATGGTTGCCGCGATAGAGAATCGCGTAATCTTTGTACTGTGTTTTGTTGATAAAGTGATGCGCGATCAGTTCGCCGGTCACCCGCTCCGCTTCGTGCTCTTCGCTGTTAGCGGTCAGCACTTTCAGTTCGCTGCCCTGCCCCAGCTCGGAAAACAGGCGTTTTTCAAAGACGTGCGGGTTATTCGCAATCAGGATATTCGCCGCTTTCAGTATGCGCTGCGAAGAGCGGTAGTTCTGCTCCAGCTTCACTACCTCCAGCGCCGGGAAATCCTGGTTCAGCAGCACCAGATTCTGCGGCCGCGCGCCGCGCCAGGAGTAGATGGACTGATCATCGTCGCCGACCACTGTAAAGCGCGCACGTGCGCCAACCAGCAGTTTGACCAGCTCATACTGGCTGGTGTTGGTGTCCTGATATTCATCCACCAGCAGATAGCGGATACGCTGCTGCCAGCGTTCGCGCACCTCCTGATTACGCTGCAGCAGCAGCGTCGGCAGCAGGATGAGGTCGTCGAAATCGAGCACATTGCATGACTTAAGATGCTGGCTGTAGAGGGCGTAGCAGTGGGCAAAAATAGTATCCTGCTGCGAGCGCGCCAGCGCGACGGCACCCTGCGGATCGATCAGATCATTTTTCCAGTTTGAGATGGTGGAGATGAGCTGCTGTAGCAGCGTCTTATCCTCTTCCAGCCACTCTTTTGTCAGCTCTTTCAGCAGAGCAAGCTGATCCTGATCGTCGAACAGGGAGAAGTTAGACTTCATGCCCAGCGCCGCCGTTTCGCGTTTGATGATCTCCAGTCCCAGCGTATGGAAAGTCGAGATCAGCAGGCCGCGTGCCTCTTTGCGGCCCAGCGTCTGCGCCACACGCTCTTTCATTTCTCGCGAAGCCTTATTGGTAAAGGTCACTGCAGCAATATGGCGCGCCTGATAGCCGCATTCACGAATCAGGTGGGCAATTTTATTGGTAATCACGCGGGTTTTGCCCGATCCCGCGCCCGCCAGCACCAGACAGGGACCGGTAACAAATTCGACGGCACGTTGTTGGCTGGGGTTTAAACGCATAAAAGAAATCGCCTGATTGAATCAAAAGAAAGGGGTTTATACTGGGCGGCAATTATACACAACCGAGATACCAACATGGCGAAAACCGCGGCGGCTTTACACATCCTGGTCAAAGAGGAAGCGCTGGCAAAAGAGATTCTGGCGAAACTAACGAAAGGCGGCAATTTTCAGGAGCTGGCAAAGAAACACTCAACCTGTCCTTCCGGCCGGAAAGGGGGCGATCTGGGCGAGTTCCGTCAGGGACAGATGGTGCCGGCCTTTGATAAAGCGGTCTTTACCTGCCCGCTGCTGACGCCTTACGGGCCGGTAAAAACCGGCTTTGGTTATCACATTATCAAAGTGCTCTACCGCAACTAGTTACTTCTTCTGCTTCATCTGCTGCAGGACGGTGCTGCACTGGTTGTCTTCATTATCACTTGGCGAGATCAGTGCCAGCAGCGCCGCTGCCGGACCCACAACCGCACCCAGCGCCACGGCAGCGGCACCACGCGCCAGCAGCGGTCCCGCTTTCACGCCCGCATCAGGATTTTTAAAGGTGCCACGCACATAGAGCGGCGAGCGCAGCGTCACAATGCGGATGCCTTTACTCTCCGGATTCACCGACAGATCCAGCCGCTCACTGGCGAAGTTTGCGTTGCCGGACACATTGATAATCGCGTTCTCGGTATCAAACACAAACAGGTTAGGCGTTGCCACACCATTCTGCAGCTTGAGATCGGTGGCGGCGCAGTTGATGCGCACCTGATCATCGCCAAACAGTTTGCCAACCACGTAGTTACCGACGTTGAGTCCGGCAATTTCCATCAGGCTGCGGCTGATCAGTCCATCATTCATCAGCAGTTTGAGTTGACCGTTACTGGTCGCCAGCAGATCGGCCACGGAGTTACCGGTGCCGGTAAAGCTGGCATCGCCGTTAAGCTGGCCGCGGCTGTTCTTCATCGCCTCCACCTTCGGGAAGAGCTGACGCAGCTGCAGCTTACGGACATGAAGATCAACCCGACCACGCATCGGCGAGTGATCGCCCTCCAGCCGGATAGTGCTGTTGAGATTGCCGCCCGCCACACCAAAGCGCAGCGGGTCCAGCAGCAGATCGCCGTTTTTCAGCTGTAAGTGGGTATAGAGATCGCTTAACGGCAGTGAATTACTGTGTTCAATCCGTTTGCCGCTGAACTTCACGTCGGCGTCCATCACGTCCCAGTTTTTGGTCTCGAACTTATCGTGCGGCAGCACGCGGTCGGCGGGCTGATTCGATTTCTCACCGCGACGGGCTTTGGCCTGCGCGGTTTTATCACTGCCTTTGCCGGAGTTCACGCCAATCAGCGGCCCCAGATCGGCCATACGCAGCTGCTCAGAGGCTAGCTCGCCACTGAGTGTCGGGCGAGGTTTGACCTGACTGTAGATCAGCGAACCATGAATATCGCTGTCGCCGATGTGCCCATTGAATTTCTCATAGCGGTAGACAGCGCCCTTTTCGCCACTGAATTTAGCAATCAGATGGCCGTCGGTTTCATAGGGCGGTGTGTCAGGCAACAGGACGCCGGTCAGGCCATAGAGATTCGCCAGCGTATCTCCCGAGAAGCGCAGTCGCACGTTAAGCCCGCCGAGATTCATCGGGTCCTGCAGACCGCCGGTCACCTGAACGCGCGTGGTGCCGTTGCGCACATCGGCCTGAATCGGAAACGGGGTGTTCTGACTGCGTAGTGAGAGCATGCCGCCAATCTTACCGTCGCCGCTGAGTGACTCATTGTTATAAGTGCCTTTCGCCTGCCAGCCAAAGACGAAGTCGCCTGCGCCCTTCTGCTGGTCATTGCCTCCGGCAATCTGCGTATAGGGCACCGGTTTGCCCAGCGGATTGACCTGCACCGTGACATCGGCATGGTTAATGGCGTCGCGATAACGGATTTGTCCCTGATCAAACAGAATATTATCCAGACGGAAGGACCAGGCAGACGGCGCGGCACTCTTCTCATCTTTGCCGCTATCGGCAAGCGTAAAGGTCCAGTTATTCTTTTTATCGGCGGTCTGGATCAGTCGGGCATCAGGACGCTGCAACTTAATCCACGGGATGAAGAGTTCTTTGTGCAGCAGCGACAGCGGCGACAGGGTGGCGTCGACACGCTGCAGATGCACCATGGTGACGTCAGAAATGTCAGGCGGATTACCCAGCATAATATCTTCCGCATGGATCTGCGGCCACGGCACCCAGCGCCGCCAGCCAGCCTCGTCGCGATTTCGTGCCCAGTCGATGCCCAGATCCCCGCGTATCGCAAAGGGACGGTTTAACTCGGTTGAGACTTTCTGATTGATGGTGGGCTTCAGGCGATTCCAGTCAAAGGTCGCGATGATGACGATAATCACCACGATCAACAACACCAGAATTCCTGCTATCCAACTGACTATTTTTCCAGTACGCGACATTACGCTTTCTCCTTGCACATTCACGGTCTGCGTTAAAGATAGTCGAGACCGCGCGCAACGGCATCAGGGAAGCTGGAGAGTGAGATGATTCAATTCGGAAAAGGGGATCGGACGCGAAAAGTAGTAGCCCTGCGCAGCAACAGCGGGCGATGCTTTGACCTGCTGCCACTGCGCTTCCGTCTCCACGCCTTCAACAATGACGCCATGGCAATATCGATTGATCAGCGCCAGCAGCATGGAAAAAAGGTCGCGCCCTTCATGGGTCGTGCCCAGCATGATAAACAGGTCGCGCGACAGCTTGATGTAATCATATTTCAGTTCAGTCAGCGCCGAAAAATTCGCCATACCCGAACCGAAGTCATCCAGCCACAGCGGTCCCAGCTCAGGTATTTTTGCCACCTTCTCTTCCAGCGGCAGCGCCTGATGCTCGGTGAGTTCAAAGCGTATCCAGGGCAGCCGGGCAATAAGCTGGCGAATAGCAGGTCGATGCTGAATGGCGAGCAGTGAGGGACCGTCAATGTTGACCGAGGCGACGACATCATTGCGTTCAAAAAACGCAGTCCATTCTGCGAGCAGTTCAAGCTGCTCATACACGACGTTCAGGCGCTGAGCAATGTCGAGTCCGGCAAACCAGGCTTCAGGCGAGAGATTCCGCTCTGGCGCCATGGGATGATAAACGGCGGTCAGCAGTTCAATGGCGAGTAACCGACCGGTTACCCGATAGATCGGCTGAAACCGATAGCGTCGATGACATTGCTGCCAGAAGAGCGAGGTTTCCGGCGGAAGATTAAGGTCGGTTGAAGACGGCAGCCATTGGCTAAAGCTCTCCATCACTATGCTATTTTCCTGGTTGGTAACAGGCCCCCAAACGGGTGGCTGCAGCGATTATCAAAAGTGTCTGTGATAAAGAGATGAACGGCCTGGCGATATGAAGCGGCGAGTTTATCAGCCGTTCCGCTAACATAATCGGCTAAACAGGCCGATGTTAGCCGCTCTTATCAGCCAGAATGGGGCCGTTTCCGACCTTAAGTTAAATTAAAACAGCGTTTTAAAAACATTTGACGTCTGCCATACCAGACGCGAGACTAGGGCGATATTTCACTACAGGTCTGAAACCATGACGCAGAAGAAAATCGCCATCATTGGCGAATGCATGATTGAGCTGTCCGAAAAAGGTGAGAACATTAAACGTGGCTTTGGCGGCGATACACTCAACACCGCCGTTTATCTCGCCCGCCAGGTTGATGAGCAGCAATTGCGGGTCGATTATGTCACTGCGCTGGGGACGGATTCGTTCAGCGATCAGATGATCGCGGCCTGGCAGCAGGAGAAGGTGAATACGGATCTGATTCAGCGCCTCGATAATAAGATGCCGGGCCTGTATGTGATTGAAACGGATGACGATGGCGAGCGTACTTTCTGGTACTGGCGCAGTGATGCTGCCGCGCGTTACTGGCTGGATAGCCCGCAATCTGCGGACATAGCCGAACAGCTGTCGCACTACGATTATCTCTATCTTAGCGGGATCAGTCTGGCGATTCTGCCGCCTGCCAGCCGTGAGAAGCTGATGGCGCTACTGGCCCGTTGCCGGTCAAATGGCGGCAAGGTGATTTTTGATAACAATTACCGCCCGCGTTTATGGGCCGATCGGGCCACTGCGCAGGCTGCTTATCGCGCGATGCTGAACTGTACCGATATCGCCTTCCTGACCCTGGATGATGAGCATCTGCTGTGGGGCGAAGAGCCGCTGGAAGAGGTTATCGCCCGTACCCGTCAGGCCGGTGCCAGCGAAATCGTGATTAAGCGTGGTGCCGACTCCTGTCTGGTGGCCACCGGCGACACGCCGCTGATTGATGTACCTGCGGTGCGTCTGGCGAAAGAGAAAGTGATCGATACCACCGCTGCCGGTGATTCATTCAGTGCCGGGTATCTGGCGCGCCGTCTGACTGGCGCCTCAGCTGAGTCTGCTGCACAGCGCGGACACCTGACGGCCAGCACCGTGATTCAGCATCGCGGCGCGATTATTCCGGCAGAGGCGATGCCTGACTGACAGGCAGAGCGGCAATACAGGCACTGATAATGCCGATGCCATAAAAATGCGCCCCTGGGCGCATTTTTTTTGCTGGCAACCTGTGGCTGGTTCGCTGTCCGGACAAGACGGGCAACTCAGGAATGGCTGATGATGAGACTGGCCCTTAAGTCTCTCAAGCAAGGCGGCTGTAACCCTGGCGCTAAAATCATTATGTCGCCTTAACAGCAGACAGCGTGATATCCGGTAAATTGCGACGAGTAAAGCGGACCGTGCCAGCCATTTACCTTAAGCTGCAAAATAGTAATTAATAACGGACTTCATGCGGCAATCCTCTTTAACCTCGCTTATAATTTAATGATTAAAATTAATCATTTATACAAACAGATCCATCACCAGGCATAGTCCGAATATGGTCAGATTTGCCTTTTTCGGATGGACGACCGCCTGAAAAAAGACCATCTTTTAATCAAAAGACAGCAGGACGCTGTTCTCTCCGGCCGCGAACAAAACAATTAAAATATTCCCCGCATCAGGATCTATTTATGCACACAGAGATTATTAATATCTGGCCACACGGTGATGCGCCAGGCGCCAGCGATTCGCGCGCAGAGCCGCAGATCGTCGATATGGCAAAAGAGTATGAGCCTTACGATCGCGCAGCAACCGGCGTACGTTGCCCGGAGATGGCGATCTGGCATCCGATTGAATCAAACGGGATCACCCTGCTGGTTGCACCAGGCGGTGGCTATCAGCGCGTGATGATCGATCGTGAAGGCAGCGCCCTGGCGACCTTCTTTACGTCGATGGGTTATACGCTGGCGGTCATGACTTATCGACTGCCCTATGACGGGCATCACGAAGGTCCCGATGCGCCGCTGGCTGATGCACAGCGCGCAGTTCGCGTTCTGCGTGATCGTGCACAGCGTGGTCTGAACGGTAAATACATTGTGATGATGGGCTTTTCGGCGGGTGGCCACGTGGCGGCCAGTCTGGGGACCCGTTTCGCAGAGAAACTTTATCCGGTGCAGGATGGCGCAGAGAACTTCTCGCCGCGTCCGGATGCGATGATACTGGTCTATCCGCTGATCAGCATGCGTGATGGCATTGCCCATGAAGGTGCCAGAACCCGCCTGCTGGGTGCGTGGCCGGATCAGAAAACCATTGAAGCCTATTCAATGGAAACCCGGGTTCATCCGCTGGTGCCACCGACACTGCTGATCCACGCCGCTGACGATGATGATGTCTCAGTGAATCACAGCATGGCGTTTTTTGGTGCGCTGCGTGAGCATAAGGTTCCGGCAGAGGTACATTTCTATCAGAAAGGGGGGCACGGATTTGGTATCCGTGGCGTAGCAGATTTGCCCCTCGCCAGCTGGCCGATGTTAGTGACCGAGTGGCTCAGGGCAAAAACCTGATATTACGCAGCTGGCGGAACGTCTTTGACGTTACTATCCGGCGGACTGGCTTCAGTGCTGGTCGCCGGTGCCGCTGGCGGTGACATCACTTTATCCCAGCTGTTTTGCAGGCTCTTCACGTTGGTTTCCGCTTCGCCTTCCGGCTGGATCAGAACCATCATCAGTTCCTGCGTCAGTTGCTGGCGCAGCTCCTGGTTCAACTGTTCACGGGTCAGGCCGGCCAGGAAAGTCTGACGCAGCTTCTGATACTGCTCAGGCGCAATATCGACCACGGCGTTCTGCTGAGATCGCAGGCGCTGGCTCATCAGCACGTCGGTATCCGTGCGGGCATAGGTGGTAAACAGCTTATTCAGCTCCAGCAGCTTCTGCGCCATCAGCGCATCAAATTCCTCCTGCGGAATGCCTTTATCACGCACGTTCGCCAGCTCGCGCGCCACCAGGTTCATATTCTGCGCCAGATTGTCGTTGCGCCCGTCCATGTTGATCGAGCACTGCGCACGCTGATAGAGCACACGGCAATCAAATCCGACCTGTATGCCCTGTGCCTTGCTGTCGCTGAGCGCACGCTGAACATGCCAGAACAGGGCTTCACGGGCCAGGTCGCCCTGCCAGTAACGTTGCAGATTCTGGGAGTCACGAATCGGCTGCCACGGCGTATCCCACACCAGTGAGAGACGATCCTGCGTCATGTTGCTGCTGACCAGATTCACCGGCTCGTGCGGCAGCGGCGACAGAGTCGGCAGTGGCGCAGGCGTTTCACGCTTGCCGGTTAATGCCGAGAAGGTTTTGTTGATCTGCTCAGAGAGGTTGCGGCTGTCGACATTCCCTACCACGTAGAGCGTCATCGCATCCGGGGTGTACCACTGATGATAAAAATCGTTGAGCTGAGTTAAATCGACGGGTGCGCGCGGTTGTGCTGCGGGATCGTGCGCCAGTAGCGCAGAACCTTTCAGGCGGTAGCGCCACCAGACATCCTGAGAATCTTTCGGCCAGGTCGCGACCGGATCGGAGGCTGTCAGCGCGGTATTGACCACCTGTTCAGTGATAGCCATATTGCCCGCCGTGGCCGCCAGCCAGTTCAGCGCCTCTTTCAGCAACTCGGGGCGGTTATTCGGCAGACTCAGATTATATTGGGTGGAATCATAGGAGGTGATGACCGGCGGCAGCGGGTGCTGAGGATCCATCGCCTGTTGCCATAGCGCACGCTGCTGATTGTTATCAAGCGCGGTGTTGTGCACCATCGCCAGGCGCGGCAGCAGATGGCTGAAGCCGGTCTGCTGCGAACTCTCCACCAGCGAACCGGTGTTCACCACCAGCCGCAGTTCAATGCGGTCGCTTGGACGTTGCGGTGTGGCCAGTAACTGCCAGTTAAATCCATTATCCAGCTTGCCTTCCTGCCAGGCCGGATCGGGTTGCAGCGTTTCTGCCTGGAGACCAAAGCTGCCTGCCAGCACTAATCCACCAACCAAAAGTCGAATTCTGGTGCCCTGCATGTGAACCCCTACTCAAATAATTCAAATATCGTTATCACTGGCGCATATTGCCGCTGTTATTAACGAATCGGCTGGCGCCGAATCGCGCTGTTATCCAACAACAAAGTGTTTGACCACAGGAAGCGCAGGATGTCGCGTAACGAAGTGAAAAACGTCAAAAAAACAAGTGGGGTTTATTATGCAAATGCCCGCTGTCAGGGCAAGCGACAGCGGGCATTTGTGGGAATTTAAGTGAAATTCAATGATTAAATTGAAGATTCAGACGCTTTATTCTCCTTATTCCGGCCTGCCAGCGTATCAGTCAGCTGTTTGTGATCAAGCTGGTCGACCCACTTCGCCACCACCACGGTCGCCACACCGTTACCGATCAGGTTGGTCAGCGCACGGGCTTCGGACATAAAGCGGTCAATACCGAGAATCAGCGCCAGACCCGCCACCGGCAGATGTCCCACCGCAGAGAGCGTCGCCGCCAGCACGATGAACCCGCTTCCGGTTACGCCCGCCGCCCCTTTGGAAGAGAGCAGCAGCACCACCAGCAGCGTAATCTGATGGAAGATATCCATGTGTGCATTGGTCGCCTGAGCGATAAATACCGCCGCCATGGTCAGGTAAATCGAGGTGCCGTCGAGGTTAAAGGAGTAACCGGTGGGAATCACCAGCCCGACTACCGACTTTTTGCAGCCCAGCTTTTCCATCTTATCCAGCATGCGTGGCAGCGCAGACTCGGATGAGGACGTCCCCAGCACAATCAGCAGCTCTTCTTTGATATAGGCGATGAACTTAAAGATGCTGAACCCGGCGAACAGACGCGCAATCAGCCCCAGCACAACCACTACAAACAGAATACAGGTGATATAGAAGCAGATGATCAACTGGCCGAGCTGCACCAGTGAACCCACGCCATACTTACCAATAGTGAAAGCCATTGCGCCAAATGCCCCGATCGGTGCCAGACGCATGATCATATTGATAATGCCGAAAATCACTTGTGAGAAGCTTTCAATCACGTTGAAAATCAGCGTGCCGGTTTTGCCCAGACGATGCAGGGCAAAACCAAACAGAATGGCAAACAGCAGTACCTGCAGAATGTTGCCGCTGGCAAAGGCGCCAATCACGCTGTTAGGAATAATATCCAGCAGGAAAGCGACGACACCCTGTTGCTCTGCCTGCTGGGCGTACATCGCCACAGCTTTGGCATCCAGCGTGGCAGGATCAACGTTCATCCCGGCACCTGGCTGCACCACGTTCACTACGATCAGGCCGATAATCAGCGCGATGGTACTGACAATTTCAAAATAGAGCAGCGCAACCGCGCCGGTCCGTCCTACCGCTTTCATGCTTTCCATGCCAGCGATGCCGGTGACCACGGTACAGAAAATTACCGGGGCGATAATCATCTTGATTAACTTAACAAAGGCATCTCCCAGAGGCTTCATCTGGGTCCCTAACTCCGGGTAAAAATGGCCTAACAAAACGCCGATGCCAATCGCCATCAGCACCTGGAAATAAAGGCTTTTAAAAAGTGAGGTTTTCATAAACAGGTGTCCACTAACGCCGTGAGGTGATGTTGTCGGATTCGTTATTGTGACGGTCAGGCAACACAGGCAGCGCCTGACAGTAACCCGAAAATAACACTCTGTTTACGTGATTAATACAGGGTGACAAACGCCCAGGAAACCCTGGGATCGTATTTCTGAACTGAAACGCTTCAGCACGGGGTTTTGTAACTAAAATTCTCGCAAAATCAATGAATCAGGCAATTATTGCGGCAGTGAGGAGTTTTCAATCCACACCTGATTGAATCGGGCCAGAGGCAAGGCTTCAGCATAGAGATAACCCTGTCCGATAGCGATACCACGCGCCAGCAGCCAGTCGCGCTGCTCCGCAGTTTCAACGCCTTCGGCAATCACTTCCAGATGGATAATCTCGGCGATGGCCGCCACGATGCGGACCATGGTGTCGTCATGCGGCAGCGCCGCCACAAAGCTGCGATCCATCTTCAGCTTGTTCACCGGCAATGCTTTCAGCTGATGCAGATAGTTCAGGTTGGAGTAACCCATGCCAAAGTCATCCAGCGCCACAGCGACACCGGTCTGCTGCAACAGTCGCAATATCGACATCGCCTGTTCCGCATTTTCAAGCTGAGCCGTCTCTGTCACTTCCAGCACCAGCGTATCGGGTGCGATGCGATGGCGCGTCAGCAGGGATTGCAGATGGGAGACCACGCCAGTATCACGGAGTTGTACAGCGGACATATTTACACTCAGCGGCAGCATAATGCCCTGTCGCTGCCAGCCTGCCAGAATGCGGCACGCCTCTTCAAATACCCATCGGCCAATCGCGCTGATCACGCCAATCTCTTCGGCGCCGGCAATGAACTCTTCGGTCAGACCATAACTGCCATCTGGCTGGCGCATACGCAGCAGCGCTTCCGCGCCGGTTAACGTGCCGGTGCGCATATCGACCTGCGGTTGCAGATAAAGCGCGAACTGCTCATCGTGCAGCCCCTGCAGAATGTCATGTTCCTGTGTCAGACGTTTCTGCGCACGCTCGGTCAGCGCGGCGTCAAAGAACAGGATCTGATTTTTGCCCTGATGACGGGCCGACATCATCGCCGAGGTCGCGCGGTCAAGCAGCTCATTCGCACTCAGCGGCCGATCGTCGCGCAATGCCAGACCGATGCTGAGGTTAGGGCGCAGTTGCAGCTGATGCAGATTAACCGGCTGATTCAGGCGAATCATCAGATTGCGCGCCAGACGCAGCGCGCGAAACGGATTACTGGCACGCTTCATTAACAGGACAAAGTCGCTGGTCCCGGTCTGCGCCAGAAGAGTATGGTCATCCAGGGTATGACGAATCTTCTCCACCAGCGTTAGCATCAGCGTATCGCGCTGCTCATCGCTCAGTACGCCGTTAGCTTCCTGCAGAGTTTCAATGCGAATCACCATCAGGCCCAGTGGCTGTTCAGGATGACACATGAACTGTTCGACCAGCGCCAGAAACAGGGTACGGTTGGGCAGATCGGTGACGGGAAAATGGGTGGTCAGCCGGCTCATCTCGTCATGTATCGACTCCAGCACCTGCTGATTGCGGTTGTAGCTGCGCACCAGCATGCCGATTTCGTCATCGCGGTGGCTCTGCGGCAGCGACAGTTTGTGCGTCAGAATCGACTGCGGCGGCAGCTCCTGTAGCTCACGGGAGAGATTGCGCAGCGGATGTACCACCAGCCGGTTAATACACCAGCTAATCGCCACAGACAGAATCAGCGCCAGCAGCAGATAGGTGATAATCATGGTCGAGAGCGTGCTGAGGATAAACTGGTAGACGCGCGTCGAGTTAGCCTGCAACACCAGATAGGCCAGTGGCTTCGGCATCCCGGTGTTTTCGACGGAATAGAGCGGCAGAGTAATCTGCACCGGCAGCTCAAACAGGCGGGCGACCAGACGCGGCACCGGTTTTTCCACCTCGAAGTCGGCATGCAGTGCCTGGAACGCATTCGGTAGCACCACATCGGCGCGCGATAAAATACCGGCCGGTTTCAGCGAGTGAAGAATGCGTTCGGCCTGAGAAATATCGGCGCGCAGCACGGCTTCCGACAACGGCTGGCGGACGGTATGCGCGATATTCTCCATCTGCTGGGCGTAGTCAATCCTGCGCTGCTGCACAAAATGAAACAGTTGGATGACGATAAAGATGCTGATGGTGATAACCGCAACCAGCGAAACTGTCGCCATCTGCTTTATCGTAAGTGACCGGCTTACGCGCAAAAATTCTCTCCTGACGATGAAAAAAGCCCAGATAGCAGACAGTACAATGCCCGCCAGTATATCTCATAAACTGACTTTTTTACCGTCTGAAAAGTCCGGCTTTTTCCCGGTCGGGATTATTTAAAATCTGCGTAAGGCACCAGCGGCTGTGGCGGCATGTCCAGATCCCCTTCCCAGCCTCCGGCTGCATAGCGCACATAGAGCAGACCGTGGCTCGGGGTGTAATCTTTCGCCTGCTGAATATCAATACCTGCCCCAACAAACCAGCCCGACGTCAGCCGCCGCTCAACCACCGCCTGTAGCGTGTAGCCGATACCCCCGCCGGCGCTGCTCGCAGAAGAGGGATTGCTGGCAAGTGCAAAGCCAGGATTGACCGGATAACGCTGCTGCGCATCTGTTTTCGAATGTGACCACGAAACTGAACCGCCCAAATCAAATGACCAGTTCTCTGTACGCTGCCGCCAGGTGACCGGCACAGCAAAGGAGAGATATTGCTGCGGACTGTAGTAGCCGCCCTGGCCGAAGGTGTAATCGCTGAGATCCTTCTGATAGTGCCAGAGCATGCTGTTCAGCCCGACGGTCGCACGGCGGTTATCGCTGTTGATCAGCTTGTAGTAATAGCCGCCCATCAGGCGTTCGCGGCTGTTATCGGCAACATTTTTACCGGTTATCTGATGCGCACTGATGTCGCCCCAGACGCCATGCGCCCCGCCCTGATCGTAACTCAGCCCGATGCTGCCGCCCGTTGCCACCACGCCGCCCCAGCTTTTACCCCCGCTGGCTGCCGGATCGCGCGTCCCGGCATAGGAAAGCAGCGAACTGGCAATCGGCCTGCGTGAGGCGGTCAGCGTCACACCCAGCTGTTTCACATCGGTTTTCCAGCTCAGGCCGCCTGTCCAGTTAGTGACTTCGAAACCCAGCGGCGTAGTGCCGAGGTCGGCAGACCAGATCGCATTATGCCAGCCAGCGGCCAGCGCCGTGCCTTTGTCTCGCTGGTGAGTCTGAGAATTACAGCCGCCGGAATTCGCATCGTCACAGCTGCCAAACTGTTCGTCGAAGCTGCCATTACGGGTGGTAAAGGTTCCTGCGGAGACGTCAACCTGGTCGAGCCGGAAAAAGCCGCGCCCACTGGCAAACGGATGTTCCGCCTGCAGCATGGTGGTGTGCGCCGTAAAATCAGAGATGCCGCCCGTGCCGCTGTTGCGTGAATAGTCCTGCTGCACCGTCAGTGTGGTCTGCTGCTGACGATAGAGATCGGCCGTGTCGCTGCGCAGGCTGCGTTTCAGCCAGTCATCCTGCGGATCGCTGCGGGTGGCGCGGCTGATATTGCCACTGCTATCCATACCGCTGGCCGTCATCGCCTGACGATAATCGGCCAGCGCCTGTTCAGGCTGCTGCTGCACACGCTCAAGCCGTGCCGCATCACGAAACACCAGTGCCTTGTCCTGTGAAGGCGGCAGCGAGGCGGCGCGCTGTTTCAGATCGGTAAACAGCACCGCAGCCCGCGTGGTTTCACCCACCGCCTGCCACGCCAGCGCAGCACGGCGATCTGCCTTCACAGTCGCCTGCACCGGCGGTTGTTGCGCCAGAGCCAGTCGTGCTTCGCTGATGCGCTGCAGGGCTACCAGCGCATCAATCCGTCCCAGTGCCGCATCGCCGTTGCCCGGCTCACGCGACAGCACCTGCTGATAGCTCGTCAGCGCCTGCTGCGCATCACCGCGTGCCAGTGCCCAGTCGGCCAGCGTCAGGTCGCGTCGGCTGGAAACCGGCTGCTGATGAAGCAACGTCACCGCCGCCTGCTCCTGACCTGCGGCACGCAGTGCCTCGGCCTGCGCAAAGATCTGATTCTGATTCAGGCGATCAGCCAGCTGGCGCATATCGCTGCTCCACTGCGCATCAGGCAGACGATGCAGCGTGGCCATAGCTTCGCTGTCGTTATCGTTGCCCGAGAACCAGAGTGCGGTCGCGTAAAGTGCAGTCGCGTCCTGCGGATGCTGCTGAAGGACCGCGCGCATCACCGCATTCGCCTGCGGTACGTCACCACTATTACGCAGCGCGCCAGCCAGCCGGTAACTGAGCCAGACGTCATCCGGTGCCAGCTCCCGTGCCTGGCGATATTTATCTGCGGCCTGCGACCAGCGAGCCTGCTGCGTCAGTGCATCCGCCTCAGCGCGCAGGCTATCGCTGCGCAGCGTCCGGATGGTATCGGCCAGCGCGCGCTGTTGTGCGACGGGTAAGGTATTAATAAATTCCAGCTCGCGGGCGGGTGACGCCGCCTGATAAAGCCCGGCCAGCCGACGCACTGCGGTGATGTTCGTGCCATCAAGCCGTCGCGCATTCTGCCAGAACTGTTCAGCCGCGGCCGTATCTTTGCGCGCCATCGCCACATCGCCCAGGCCAATCAGGGCATAGCTGTCGCTACTGTCATACTTTTGCGCTGCGCGATAGTACTGTTCTGCACCTTCAATGTCCTGCTGCGCCAGCGCTTTATCACCCTGCTCTATCGCCAGCCAGTAGCGATTGCTCTGCAGCAGCGCCTGCCATTTGCCGATCAGTGTGCTCTGCTGACCCGCTTTGATGGCGCGTTCCAGCCAGATAATCGCCGCTTCGCGGTGACCCGCGCGGGCCTGGGTCTGCCCCATTGCACCCATTAATTCGGGATCATCGGGATTGGCTTTCAGCGCCCGATCAAGGGTGACCATTGCGTTGTTAACATTGCCTGCGTCAACCAGCGCCAGGGCACGCGTCCGTTCGCGGTAAGCGGGATCGGCCAGCATCGTCTGCTGCTTCGATAGCGCCTCCGTGCCCTGCTGATAGGCATCACCCTCAGTGAAAACGGCCAGATAAGCCTTTAGCTGTGCCACGCTGTTATCGCTGACTGGCTGATCCCTGATCTGCTGCAGCCAGAGATCGGCGGCGGCGGCACGCCCGCCATTGCTGTTTGCCAGCTTTTTCAGTTGAGCGATGGCCTTTTCTGGCTGCTGTTGCGTAAACGCCATACGGGCAATCTGTAGCTCAACCCCGATATTGCCCGGATAGCGCTGTTCCAGTGCCTGGAGCTGCTGATAAGCCCTATCCTCCTGACCGGGAAGACGCGCCAGCAGCCGCCAGTACTCCAGAGCGGTGTTCGGATCGGGAAAGACGCCGTTGAACAGCGCATCGTAGGCACTTTTCGCCTCCGTCAGGCGGCCAGACGTGGCCAGCAGGCGCGCCTGCTGCAACTGCTGCCGTCCATCGGATGACGTCAGCGCCAGGCCGACGGCTGATTCACGCGTCTCTGCCGAGTCTGGTGCGACCTTTTTCAGTTGATCCAGCAGCAACTGTGCGCCGGGAATATCGCCCTGGTGCAGCGCCAGCCGCAGACGCGCTGCCAGCACCTGCGGATTATCGGGATCGATCTTCTCAAGCCGATAGAGCGATTGCTGTACCAGATCGTATTTATTGGTCGACTCGCCGGTGCGGACCTGCGCCAGCAGCCACTCGACCGGCGAGACTTCTGGTCCGTCAGTCGGTGCGGCCAGCCCCGGCAGCGCACTTAGCGCACCGAGCAGCATGCCCGCCCGCAGCACCTGAGCGTTATTCATCTTCATCCAGTAAACGACGACGGGTAATAATTCGCATCAGACGCCAGGTCATCAGCGCGAACAGCACCACCACAAAGAGTGCGCAGAGTGCCAGCCAGAAGGGATGGGTCGAGAGTAGCGACCAGAGACGCTCCCACCACGGCAGATGACCGACGTAGTAGCTCTCGCCAACCCGCAGACTGTTAACTCCTGACTCGCGGATAATCGCGGTGGAGCCAGACATTGCGCCACGCTTATTGCTGTCACTCATTGCCTCGTTGAGCAGTTGCCAGCCACGCGGCGTGCCATCCGCGAGCAGTGCAACCACGCTGCGCTGATCGTAAAACGGTGACTGGAAGCCGATCACCGTTGCCAGCGGGCCGCGGGAGCTGATGGCAACGGTGCTTTCTGCCGTCTGATCGCGACCACTTTGCGGATTCATCGGCGGCGTGATCCGTCGCACGGGTTCTTTCAGCCAGCTGGCGGTGGCATCGACCAGCGCCGGGATCCGCTGTTCATCCTGAAGATCGTTGGGGATGACACCGATCATCAGCAGATCCACATCCTGCTTCTTCGCCGTGGCCCAGTCATCGGTCAACTGAACGCGCAGTGCCGGATAGCCGGTCTGTGCGCCACTATTGCCCATCGCATTCAACAATGTGCTGACCTGCTGGACGTCTGGTTTTGGCGGCATCAGCACCAGAGTTTGCGCCAGATCGGCATAACGGCTGAACGGGAAGCCCGCATTTGCCCAGGCACGCAGTGACGGCATTTCGATGTAGTGGCGATAGCCAGAAAAATCGATGCTGGAACTGTCGTCCACCACCACATGATGGCCGACCGGCGTCACGGTTTCACAACGCCCGTCAGCGTTGCCACCAATAAAGGTGTTGGCATAGTCAAAATCGAAGCGCAGCTGGTTCACCACACCCAGACGTAAAGCCGGAATCAGCAGTTCATGGTTTTTGTCCAGCATTCCCTGAATCAGGGGAATATGCAGCAACTGCTGACCGGCCGTGTTTTTAGGCGGTAGCGGATAATCCTGGATGAACTGATTATTCAGGTTCACCGCCAGCCGTGAGCCATCCGACTGGAAAGGCGCGGTATAGCGATAGCTCAGATCCATGTCAATGCCGCGCGCGCGAACCAGAAAAAGATCGGGCGGCAGATTCAGCGTCAGACTGATGGGATTAGGCTGCACACCGTCAGACTGCAACTGATTCTCATACTGCGTCAGCTCAGCAAAAGTAGTGCGACGATCGGTTCGTACCCAGTTGGGTGCATCATACGCCTGGCGTGGGGAGAGCAGCTTAACGCTGTCGATTGTTGAGATGTCACCGCGCAGCAACAACTCACCCTGCGCAATGCCCTGTACCGCTGTCAGTAAATCGTCGTCGTTGCGTCCCAGGATCAGCAGCATTTTTTCATAGGGACTGTCAGGCTGACTTATTATCTCCACGGTCGGCTTCTCGACCGGCGGCAAATCTTTCAGGAAATCCGGGCGCGCATCATTGGTGGCAAACACCACGGCATGCTGCTGTTGCGGCAGCTGATTGTAGAGCACCGGAAAGCGCTGTCCGCGCCAGGCGGCTTTGCTGCCGAACCAGGAGGCGAGAATCGCTGCAGCCCGCTGCTGCTTTATATCCGGATGGGCGGCAAACACCATCGGCAGGGTCAGCGGTCGCGTATCGCGTGTATCAAAAAAGGGTTCAGGAAAATGGGAAAGGTCATTTTTCAGCGGCAATTTTTGCAGCGTCAGATCGATGCCGCTCTCTTTGCCGATATCGAGCCAGATGGTGCTGTTGGCCGGATTTTCGCAGATATTGGCGTAGTGGCCGACCAGCTCAAAGCGCACGCGGTTAAAGTCGGCAATATAGCGAGGATCGATCGCCAGCTGCGTTTTAATCTCTTTACCCGGCTGGTCCGGCGTGATGGTGATCAGACCGATCAGCTCATCGTTGAGATAAACCTTCAGCTGCGACAGCACAGGTAGCAGCGCAGGCGAGGGCCGGTAGGTGAGATTAAGCAGCGCACGCGTTACCACCTCATCGCTACGCACCCCAAACTCGATCTGCCCGCTGGTACGCGTTCCGCTCAGCGTCATGCTGCCCGGCGGCGGTGCCAGCTTAACAAAACTCAGTTGACTGTTACGCAGCGGCGCAGCAGGCTGCTGCGGCAAAGATTGCACTGCGGTTTCTCCGGGGATACTGACCGGCATATTTTCCTGTGCCAGGGCGCAGCTCAGTGTTGTGGAACCCAACAGCAGCGCAGCGACCCACCTGTTTACTCTCGTTATCGTCATATCATCAACTCAATGCGTTTTTTGAAGCTGGCACACGTCCGATGCCTTGCGGCAACAGCGAAGCCAGCCAGCTCACCCCAGCGGTAAGCAGGTTAAACAGCCGACGTAACTGCGGCGGGCCATATTCCGCCAGGCGCAGGTAACCTTTGAAACCGAGAATCATGATATCGGCGAGGCTTTGCACCGGTTTATCTTCCGGAAAACCGTCCTGCCACAGCGCCCAGGTATCAGCGCGGGCGAAGGTACACTGGATAAATTCAATATGCTGCTGGGTGGTCAGCTGATGGAGGCGGACGCCAGCCCGATGGCCAAAGACACGCTGCACCTGACAGGGGAAGCTGAACTCCTGCTGTCCACGCCGCAGCAGCAGCCACACTTTTTCATTCTCCCGCAGGGCGTCCGGTTCGCGTAGCTCCAGCCCGACGCCGCCATCCGAGTAGTCACGCAGTGTACAGGGCAACATATGGCCATCTTCGCGTGCGATGGCAGCCGGCATGGCGATCTCTACGCGGTGCGCCTCGCGGATCTGCCGTGCTTCAACCGAAACCGCCACCGCACCACCAAGAATAATCATGTTGTAGAGCACCCAGATCAGGCTTACGCAGACGGTCAGTATCTCGTTGGCCGGACCATGCTGCATGCGCCAGAACGCCATCAACACGCCCGCCACATTGAGCAGCACCAGCAACATATAGGGCTTGGTTATCACCCAGTCCAGATGCTGCTCCTCTACCAGTCCGCCTTTTGCGGTGACGTTAAACTTACCCTTGTGAGGATTGAACAGCGCCACGGTGGTCGGGCGGGCGATATACCAGGCCAGCACCGTCTCGTAAACTTCGCTCCAGAAAGAGTGACGCCAGCGCCCCTGAATACGCGAGTTGGTGAGGCTGGTATGCAGCATGTGAGGTAAAACATAGATGGCGATCGCCAGCGCAGGCGCATAGATGATGTAGGCATGGCAGAGTAAAAACGCCAGCGGTGCCAGCAGGAAGATCAGCCGCGGAATGCCGGACAAAAAGTGCAGCATGGCATTGGCATAGCAGAGCCGTTGCACCCACTTCAACCCCTTACCAAACAACGGGTTATCAAGGCGGAAAATCTGTACCATCCCGCGTGCCCAGCGAATACGCTGCCCGATATGCGCTGACAGGCTTTCGGTCGCCAGCCCGGCCGCCTGAGGAATGCGAATGTAGGCCGAGGTGTAGCCACGCCGGTGCAGACGCAGCGAGGTATGGGCATCTTCAGTCACGGTTTCTACGGCAATACCGCCAATCTCTTCCAGCGCGGTGCGGCGCAGAATGGCGCAGGAGCCGCAGAAGAAGGTGGCGTCCCAGGTATCGTTACCGTCCTGCACCAGCCCGTAAAAGAGCGAACCCTCGTTCGGCGTCCGGCGAAACCGCCCGAGATTGCGCTCAAACGGATCGGGTGAAAAGAAGTGATGCGGCGTCTGCAGCATCGCCAGCCGGGGATCTTTGATAAACCAGCCCATGGCCATCTGTAAAAAAGCGCGTGTCGGCACATGGTCGCAGTCAAAGATCGACACGAAGTCGCTGCGGCAGTACTTTTTCAGCGCGTGGTTGATGTTGCCCGCCTTGGCATGTTCGTTAGAGGGACGCACCACATAATGAATGCCAATGCTGGTGGCAAACTCGCGGAATTCCGGTCTGTTGCCGTCGTCGAGCAGATAGATATTCAGGCGATCTTTTGGCCAGTCGATACCCAGCGCAGCATAGAGTGTCGGTCTGACAACGCTGAGCGGTTCGTTATAGGTCGGCACCAGCAGGTCCACCGATGGCCACTGCGAACGGTCAGCCGGCATGGAGACGGGCTGCCGGTTAAGCGGCCACAGCGTCTGGAAATAGCCCAGCACCAGTACCACCCAGGCGTAGGTCTCTGCTGCAATGAGCAGCAGCCCGAAGATCAGGCTCAGCGGATCGTCCCAGTTCAGCGTCGAGGTATAGCGCCACCAGAGGTAGCGGCATGACACGGTCAGGGACAGCACGATCAGCATCATGGTAGGAAAACGACCCGGGATGCGCCGGACCAGCATCGCCAGCCCCCAGAGCAGTACGACAAAAATAAACTGCGTCATCAGACCAAAGGGCTGGCTGATACAGATCAGCGCCAGCACGGAGGCAAAGAGAGCCATCACGACAAAGAGGCTGCGTCGCATCAGCGGCGACAGGCGCTTCAGTCGCTGTTCGATACGCGTATCAATGCTCCGGGTTTGCGAGCGGGCAATAACATTGTCCAGCCAGCGATAGCCGTGCTGGCGCCAGCCAGAAAGTGCGCTCAGGCCTTTCACGCCATCGCGGGCGCCTGCCTGGGGTAGCCGGATCACCATCAGCCAGAGTGTCTGAATCAGATAACGTAAGATATCCAGCGGACGCGGACGTTCCGGTGAGATGTGCGGATAGAGGCGGCGGCGCTGCTGAATCACGCTCTGCCAGCCCGGGCTTTCGAAGCGCAGCAGCATCAGGCCCAGAACAGACCAGAAAAGATGAAGTGCACTGGCGAAGCGGGAAGCGCCATTGCCTCGCGCGGTGGTATAGCCCCGATGCAGCGATTGCCAGGCGGGCGCAGTTAACAGCCAGCGCAACGGATTCAAGAACTCACTCCCTTCAGATTGAGCAGCAGCCAGTTAGCCAGCGTGATGATCTCCTCGCTGGCTAACGCATGTGGCCGGTATTCACCGACAGGCTGCTTCATCATCAGCGCTTCTGCCAGCGCCTCATCGCGATGGATCATTAGCGGTATCAGCTGCGTCAGTGACGCCATCCAGAGCTGATGCAGATCCTGCTGCAGACGGCTGTTGGCGTTAAACTGATTGATAACAAAGCGGGTTCGTGCCGGAAAGCGGTGCTGACTAAGGCGCAAATGACAATTGGCGTCTGGCTGGGTGACGCACAGTATGCCGTCCAGCTGCGGATAGAGTGTTTCATGCCACGGCAGAGAGTCGGCAGGCAGATCAAAAATAATCCACTGATAGCGTGCCTGCAGGTCCGGCAATGCGTGGAGCAGCGGTGCGGCGACCGCTTCATTCTGACGGGTAATAGTCAAAGAATGCTGATGAGAAAGCACACCATGCGGCAGCAAATCAGGCCCCTGGGGATAGCGCAGCGCGCTGTGCTGCCAGTCACCCCCTTCGCACAGGGCTTTCATCCAGCCATTCTCCTGCTGAGCGGGCAGATTGAAATGCACGCCGAGCTGACTGATCGGCGAGCCATCGATCAGCAACACCCGCTCGCCGAGCGCCGCCAGCGCCCAGCCTACGCCGGCACAAAGAGACGTCGTCCCGACACCGCCCCGCACGCCCTGAAGCGCTATCAGCGGCATCAGTGAGATTGCTCAGGCTGGCTGGGAACCGTTTCCGCTATCAGCGGCCAGCGCGACACAATCTCTTTCAGGCGTTCTTCGCGCGCAATGTCGACATAGCGAAAAGCGTGCAGAGAAAAGGCATCACGCAAAGCACTAATATCATCCTGACGATCGCCATCATCAGCCTCAGGGATATGAAGATTTTGGTTTTTCATTATTGTTCGCCAAAGATAAAACAATGTCAGACTCAGAATAGCCGTCTGTGCGTAAAAAAGAGGTTGAAAAACCTTTTCCAGAAACGCTGCATTTGCCGGACGTTGTGAGCCATTCTGTCATTAGCAATGTTTAAATTTCTCAGGTTACATCCTGGCCTGTCTATAATAAGCTAGCCTGGACTGGAAAAATAACGAATTCAATATGAAAAATTCTTTTTCGCTAGGGCTGTTGCATGTTCAGCCTGAATTAACGGCATTGCAAACGCCTGGCTGTTATTGGGTGACGTGTGCACGGCAGGATGACGCCCGCACGTTTATTCGCCAGGTGATTTCACATCAGCAGGCCGTCACGCTGATCAGCGCTGATCAACCGCCTCGTGATCTCCTGACGCCTGACCCGATCGGCGGTCCCGACCGTATACCGCTGTTTTCTCTTTCCAAAAGCAAACGAAGTCTTTTGCAGCTGGAAAGTGATTTTCTGCGCACGCTCGGCAGTAAAAATGGACTGGTGATATTTAACAGCAGCGCGGCGCAGTGGGATAAGCTTGATGACGCCGAATTAAGCCGGTGGATAAAGGGTATGCGCCGCACGCTGCATAAAAGAAAGCTCACGCTTTTAATCATCACCTCCGGCACCACCATAATAAATCTGAGTAATAATCTTCAGCGTTATTTTCGTCAGCTTGATGGCGTTGCGCATTTGAGCTTTCAGCAGGACAGCTGGCAATATCGAATTAACTGGTGGTATGCCGCCGAACGCCTGCTCGCCGATCGTGCAATACGTCTGGGCTATGAAGAGGATCGTTTCTTTACCTTAAATGAAAAGCAGGAACCGTTGAGCCTTAATGACGAACAACATTATCTCGCGGACAAAGTCGTGCTTGAGGGCGCACCTCCGCTTTCACGCCAGTGGCAACTGTTTGATGATAATGAGCAGGTCTGGTTCCGCGCACAACAGGCCAATGCCGCGACGGTGATTTTCAGTCTGACCCGCAGCGACTATATCAGCGAACTGGCGAAAATGGTGCACAGCCTGCGTCGTGCTCGCGGCAACGGAATGAAAATTGTGGTACGTGAGATGGGTGCCAGCCTGCGCTATAGCGACGAGCGCCTGCTGCTGGCCTGCGGAGTCAACACCATTGTGCCGGCTAACGCAGCCATGTCGCGCTTTCTGACCACACTGGAAGGTCTTCAGGGACAGGTGTTTAACCGTCGCGTTCCCGCCAGTCTTGAGGCGTTAACCGCCTCGCTGCAGCCGCTGCATGAGAAAGGCTACCTGCGGCTTGACGCCTTCTGTCAGTCAGTCAGCCAGTTGATCAGTAATACCTTACTGCCGGAAAATGATAAGGGCCTGCTGGTGGCATTGCGGCCAGTGCCGCAGCTCAAACCCCAGCAGATCCTGACGCTCTGTAAGCCGCGCCGCTTCGGCGATCTGGTCACGGTGCTGGAAGATCGCGTGATACTTTTTCTCTCCTCCTGCCGCTATAACGATCTTGATAAGGCATTGAAATATATATTTTCACTGCCTCATGATGAGCTGTTTGCAAACCGGATGGTCTGGTTCGAGGATAATCAGATTCTTGCGGAAGTCAGCAATATCAAAAAACTGACGCCGATGGCGATTCAGGACCTGATGCCAGCCCCGGAGACGGCGCGCGCCGCCATTGAGAGCCGGAGCGAAACGCTGGCACGCTCAGCACCGCTGCCCATCATTTTATTGCCGGAGAACAAAGCCTGATGAATCTGATGGACTGGGTACAGATTGCGCTACTGATCCTTTTTATCCTGCTGATTTTAAAGCCGTTATATCATCAATGGTTACCGCGTCGCTGGAACGGCATCATGAATCGCCTGTTGCCTGCACGCGCGCTTAAATCGGAAGGCCACTGGCAGCGAAAATCCTCTGAAACGGATGCAAAAAATTAATGAATAGTGATCAACCTGTGGCGGCCTCCTCTTCCAGCTTCTGGTCTTCCTGGCGCGGACTGGGTGGCTGGAATTTTTACTTTTTAGTGAAGTTCGCCCTGCTTTGGTACGGCTATCTCAACTTTCACGCCCTGAGCAACCTGGTGTTTCTCGCCTGGCTGCTCTTACCGCTGCCGTCGTTACGTCTGCATCGCCTTCGCCACTGGGCCTCAATCCCTATTGGTTTCGCACTGTTATGGCATGACACCTGGCTGCCGGGACTCAGCAGCATCCTCAGCCAGGGCGATCAGCTGGCGGGCTTCTCTGCCGCCTATCTTCTCGATCTGGCAGACCGGTTTATCAACTGGCAAATGGTGGGTGCGCTCTTTGTCCTGCTGGTTCTCTATCTTTTTGTTGCGCAGTGGGTTCGTATCACGGTGCTGGTTTCGTTGATGCTCATCTGGCTCAACGTGCTGACCATCGCGGGTCCGGCAATGTCGCTGCTGCCGACCCGCGCAGCCACTCCGCAGGTGGTCCTGAATCAGACGCCCGCCGCTGCCAACAGCCAGGCCGCTCCCGTGCCGGACGGACTCGATCAGTCAGCCGCGCCCACCAGTGCCAGCCTGACCGCCTGGCTCAGCCGTTTTTATGAGAGTGAGCGCAAGCGTGTTACCCATTTCCCTGACAGCCTGCCTGCCGATTCGCAGCCGTTCGACATTCTGGTTATCAACATCTGTTCACTCGCCTGGTCGGATATGGATGCCTCGCAGCTGCGTAATCATCCCCTGTGGCAGCACTTTGACATTATGCTGACGAACTATAACTCCGCCACCAGTTACAGCGGGCCGGCGGGGATTCGTCTGCTGCGTGCCAGCTGCGGTCAGACCTCGCACAGCGATCTCTACAAACCCACTGATTCACGCTGCTATCTGTTTGATAATCTGGCGAAACTGGGCTTTAAAGAGCAGCTGATGATGGATCATACCGGGGTGTTTGGTAATTATCTCAAAGAGTTGCGCGAAGGCGGGGATATTCAGGCACCGCTGATGTTGCAGGCGGGCATTGCGCCGGAACTGACCTCATTCGACGGCTCGCCAGTGCTCAACGATGCTCAGCTGATGCAGCGCTGGCTCGACGATCGCAGCAAAAGCAGCGATGCCCGCAGCGCCACCTTCTATAACCTGATCCCGCTGCACGACGGCACCCGTGAAATGGGCAGCACCAAAACCGCCCCGTGGAAGCCGCGCGCTCAGTTGCTGTTTGATCAGATCGACGCCTTCCTCACTCAGCTGGAGAAGTCGGGCCGTCGGGTGATGGTGCTGGTGGTGCCGGAGCATGGTGCAGCATTGCAGGGTGACAAGATGCAGATGTCGGGTCTGCGCGACATTCCCAGCCCTGACATCACGCATGTGCCGGTAGGGATTAAGTTTGTTGGCATGAAAGCCCCGCATCAGGGACAGCCTCTGAATATAGATGCACCGACCAGCCTGCTGGCAATCTCAGAAATTGTCTCCCGCGTGGTGGATGGGCAGGTCTTTAATGCGCCGAATGTGAATATGTCGGTGCTGACGGACAAGCTGCCGCAGACGCCAGTGGTGTCGGAAAACGACGGTGCTGTGGTGATGATGTATCAGGGCAAGCCCTGGATCAGGCTCAACGGCGGCGACTGGGTGCGCTATCCGGAGTAACGCATCACCGCCGGAAAGCAGAAGTGCGGGTCAGGCGCCGCTTAGCGCCTGACCCAATTTTATCGTGTTACTGTCGGCAGCAGAACGCGGCCAGCGCCGCCGTTCTGCCTGTTATCAGCGCTTCTCCTGAAACGCCTGCCAGGTCAGCAGCTGCAGACTGGCAGAAAAGTAGTTCTGATCCGCAGCCAGCTTATCGCTCAGATAGCCGGTCTCATTCAGCGTCAGATCACGCACCGCCAGCAGACCGCCCTCAAGATGATAAGGAGCAGGCGCATTTGCCAGCACATCGAACCAGGCGGGGGTCAGCATACGGCTGTAACCCTGCCAGACGCGCTGAAACGGCACCAGCGCCAGACTGTGCGGGTCATACCACCAGATGTTCAGCGGTACGCGAATCGCGTCGTAACTGAAGCGGTTTGAGTAGCCTACCGCGGGTGCAACCGAACCGTCGGCATTCAGCGCAACCCAGTCCAGCGGCAGACCGGTTTTGCCAAAGCTCAGCTTACCCAGCAGATCAAAACCATCATTAATCAGCTTATCCCAGACCTGCAGATGACTGCGCTCGCCAAACTCCCGCCACGCCTGAAACAGGAAATAGGAGGGGTTAAGCACCACATAGCTGGTTTTATTGAAACCCTGCGCGCCCGGCAGCAGGACGGTATGGCCGCCAAAGCTCGTGACATCCCGCTTGATGATCGCGTGCTGAATACGGTCAGACGCCTGCTGGTAGCTCTCCACCTGCCATTTCTGAGCAGCGCGCTGTAGCGCCCAGGCCAGCAGTACATCACCATCCGAGGCGTTATTTTTGTCGGCAACCGGGTTGTCACTGCCTGGCACATAGCGCCAGTAAAAGAGATCGGTCTGTGGATTTTGCAGCTGGGTGCGCGTCCACTGCCACAGCCGATCGAAGGTGGCACGATCGTTGTTGGCCACCGCCAGCAACATGCCATAACCCTGACCTTCGGTGTGACTGACATTGTTATTGGCGGTGTCCGTGATCCGCCCTTCCGCGGTCAAAAAGCGGCTTTTAAACGTGTCCCAGCCGCTGGCACTCGCCTGCGCGCTGCAGGCCAGCAGTAAAACAGAGCAGATCCAGCCCATCCAGAATGGCTTACGTTTCATTTTCGATCCTATTGATATCGATAGTGCAGCGTGCTGCCATCGTTGAGTTCAAGCGTCACCGGCACAATCCTGCTGCCGCCCTGGCCCTGTAACCAGCCTGAGAAAAGTCCGGCCATGACTGCACCAAACGCTGCCTGCCAGTCAGCTGGAGAGTGGATATTGTCGCCCGCAGGTAAGGCGTGATACGCAATCAGGAGCGCCGTCTCTTCTGGCTGAAGCTGCACAAAGCCCCAGTTAAACCGCGCCAGCTGCAGATTGGCTTCACGCTCCAGATCCTGCACGGTGCGCGACTCTGGCAAAGGATAGCGGGTCGCCAGCGATTCCCCCATCTTATAGAGAAAGGCTTCCGCCTCCTGCTGACCGGCGTTGGCGATCATTCCGTCAATCAGTACGCTGACGAGGTCAAACCAGCCCGGCTGATAAGGATGTAATACCCCCGAATGCTCACTCATTACTTCTCTCCGAACAGGTAACGGACATAGAGCTGCGCGCTGCTTTCGTTGTAGTCACCAAAGGTGTCATAACCCAGCTGGCCGCCAATCGTTACATCGTTATTGAGTTTGTAGTCCGCCCCGGCGTGCAGGTTGTAGCCGATGCCATTTTTGCTGCCACCAGAGTAGTAAGCGTCTTTCACGTTGCCGCTGGCGGCAAGGGATTCCAGCTCTGACTGCAGGCTGGCATTCGCAGGGAAGTACGCGCTCTTATCCTGACTGTAGGTCTGATAACCAGCCGCACCGCCAATATTCACTTTTAAATCGTCAAATTTGCGTGAGAACTCTATCGGGAACGAGACCGACGCGTAGTTCTGCGGGCTGAAGTAGCCGCCTTGTCCGTAACTGAAGTAGCTGAGGTTCTTCGAGAAGTCCATCCACGCCAGGCTTATGCCCACTTTCAGCTCGCGGTCGTCCGTGTGGAATGGACGGACATAGGCGCCTGCGGTCGCCTGCAGGTTGTTGTTGCTGGCCACATTCTCGCCCGTGTAGCTGTAAGCCCCTCCCCCCACATAGAACCCTGCATCGCCATTGTCATAGCTTAACAGGCCATTAGCGCCATTCTTCGTAACACGCCCCCAGCGTTTGCCGCTGGCTTTATCTTCTGCGCCGACGTAAGAGAGCAGGCTGTCAGTAATCGCGCGACGCTCACCGGTCAGGATCAGCGTCAGGAAGTCGGTGAGTTTCGGTGACCACTGTACGCCCCCGACCAGCGTACTGAGATCCTGGCCCAGCGGCGTACTGCCGATATCCACTTTATAACTGTCGCCCTTCAGCGCCAGATTCAGCTCCACACCAGAAGCGGTTTGTGAATCGGTGGTGGCATTGGGCAGATCATTCACTGTCGCACCGCCTGCGGCCACCACTCTGCCCTGGCTCAGCGCATTGGTGCCGAAACGACGCCAGGCATCGGCAGCGCCACTGCCTGCCGTGAGCGAGACCGGCGTGGCGGTGAAGTCGACGCGCGCCGTTCCAAACGGCACGGTAGAGAAGGTCAGCGGGGCTTTCGCTTCAGTCAGCTTACTTAACCCGGCATCGCCATCACGACTGCGCACCTGCACCCTACCCTGACTCCAGGTGCCGGTTTTCTCCTGCAGCGAATCCATCATGGTATCGACGTCGTGCATAACCTGTGACTGCTGAGAAACGGTTTCGCTGCCCGCAGCCGGTTCGCCCTGCGTTGTCACGTCTGTTGCAATGCCCGCTGGTGCTGCCTGCCACGGCAGCACCGTGCCGTAACTGGAGGGTGAACGTCCCACCGGCGAAGTGTTGCGATTGATAAATGGATTATCCGCCAGTGCCAGGCCGCCCACAGTTGGCACGCTGCCGGGCTGCGCGCCCTGCAGGCCAATCAGCTGCCCACGTGCAGAACGCAGATACGTCATCGCCTGTGAATGCTCGCCATTGGCTTCCGCTACCCGTGCCAGCAGCAGCAGTCGATCCGGCGTCTGCGTCGTGGTGTTGAGGCCGCGACTCAGCGCATTGGCGCGCTGCACATTGTTCTGCGCCAGCGCAACGTTAATGGCCCCGACGCGCGCATCCTGCGTCGGCGTATCCTGAGTCATCAGGTAGTCATAGACGACGCCCGCATCCCGGTTCATCTTGCCGTCCTGGTAAAGACGGGCCATCGCGAACATCAGATCGCGGTTCTGCGGATCCTGCTGCAGCGCGCCTATCAGCTTGTCATACGCCACCGCGTACTGACGTTGCTGCCGCAGGCGGTCCACTTCATTAATCAGATAGCCGTTGCGGATACCGGCCAGTTGCGTCGGGGTACTGCGCGCCTGCAGTTCCGGGTTACTGAGGAAGCGCTGCGCCTCACTGCCAAGGCCCGCCTGATTCAGCACCGCCATCTGTGCGGCATAATCGCCCGCATTGCCCTGCACGCCGCGTTGCAGGTTAGTCCGCACCACCGAAACCGCGCTGGTGAGATCGCCCGCCTGCGCCAGCTTCTGCGCCAGGTTTCCGGCATCAACCGGGTTGGTCGGTGGCGTGACTGTGAGCGCTTTCAGGGTATTGCCAGCGGCGGCCGTCGCACCCTGTGCCAGGTACTGATCGGCGGTGCTCATCTGCAGATTAAAATTAACCCGCTGCGCCAGTTCACGCATCGCCGCCGTTTTCGCATTAGCGGGAATGCGCGCCAGCAACGCGCTGGCCTGCTGCCAGCCGCCACTTTCGCTGGCATTGAGCGCACCAGCATAAAGCTCGCTGGTGCTGGCCCCACTGCGCATCACTGGCTGCATCACGTTAGCCGCCAGCAGCGTGTCACCCTGCTGACGATAGAGCCGGGCTAAATCGAGCCGCAGCCAGCCATCCGAGGGATAGCGCTGAATGCCCTGCTGCAGCGTCGCGATGGCAGCGGCGTTGTTACCGGCTGCCAGCTGACGTTTCGCCTGCTGACGCAGCGCATCGGCTTCATTAGCCCGTGGCGTGACACTCTGACGAACGCTGTCCGGCAGCGCTCCCAGCAGCGTACTGGCTTCGGCACTCCGATTCTGCTGACGCAGAACGTAGAAGAGTCCTTCTTTGGCGCTGCGGTTATCCGCATCGCTTTGCAGAATGGTGCGGTAGATCTGCTCTGCCTGCTGTGGTTGATTGGTGCGGCGCAGCACGTCGGCGCGGAACAATCTGGCAGCCAGCCCTTTTTCGCCGTCAGCCTGCACCAGCGGTTCACTTAAGGTCAGCGCCTGCGCTGTGTCTCCGCTTTTCAGCGCCTGCTGGGCGCTGGCCAGTTGAGCATAAAAGCGAGCATCGTCCGCCTGCTGCTGACGCGATGACCCCTGATCGCCGCCGAGCTGAGCAGACCGCTGCAGATAATCTGCTGCTTCCTGATAACGTCCGGCTCGCTGGGCCACATAGCCCATGCCCGCTAATGCATCAGCATCCTGCGGATTCGCACCCAGCACTTTTTCAAAGCTGGACTGCGCACCGCCGACGTCACCGCTGTTGAGCGCACTGAATCCGGCCCCTTTTTCTGCGCCACCCACGTTTTTACGGTAGTAGTCGATCACCGCAGAGTCCTGCGGATGACGCTGCTGCCAGGTCTGATAGCGTGCCGCATCTGACGGCTGTGGACCAAGCCATAGTAGCGCCTGGCGCAGTGAGCGATCGGCATCCTGATTACCACTCGCCAGCGAACTCAGCACCTCAATGCCTTCGCGACGGGTCGGTTCCTGATAGGTCAGCGCTTTACCCAGCGCCAGCCGCGCGCCGGTGTCCTGCGGATGCTGAGCCGCAAACTGGCGCAGTGCCTCAACCGCCTGGGGCAGCAGCGTCCGGTCCCCCGCCATAGTGAGATAATATTCCGCCGCGACGCTCGGTGGCGGCTCATTGCCGGTGAAGGTATTGCGCCAGGTCTGTAACGCCGCCGGAATATTGCCGCTGCGCGCCTGCTGACGCGCCAGGGAAAGCTGCGCCTGCGGAATGGTCTGCATCTGGCGCGCGTTATCCAGTTCGCCGAGGTGCGGATCGTTGGGGGAGACCTGGCTAAGCCGGGTGCGATACTGCGCTGCCGCAGCAGTGTCGCCACCCTGCTGTGAATAGAGCGCCAGCAGGTAAAGCGCCTGGCTGTTGCCGGGTTCAACCATCAGCACCTTTTGCAGCGAGGCTTTCGCCAGATCATCATGCGCTTTCTGATGCCAGTAAGAGGCCTGATCGAACAGCGCCTGCAACGCCGGATTGGTGCTTTCAGCCGCCAGCAGCGGCTGTGACAGAGCCAGCGCGCTGCCCAGCAGCAGCGCCTTACGGATACCGGCACTCAACAGATTGGTTTTCATTGTTATTATCCTTACTTCCGGCCGGAATCACGATCTTGTTTTGGGTTCAGACGCCGCCACGCATGACGCTTCAGCATCACCCAGACCGCACTGCCCACCAGCGCAGAGAGCAGCATCGCCGCTACTGCCAGCAGCACCGAATGCTGGTTGGCATACCACATCACCATCATGTACCAGGGCATTTCGCCGCTCGGGAACTGCGCACCAACGCGGAAACTGCGGATGCCGTTTTCATCGGTAATAATCGCGGTATCGCCACGAATACCGGCGTTAATCTGCGCCGAACTCAAATCGTTATGCAGTCGCAGCAGCTGATCGTCGCTGGTTGCCACCGTCATCACGACCAGTCGATCGTGATTCCACGGCGATCGGTAGCTGAGGAAGCCTCGCCACGCTTCGTTGGAGGAGAAGTAACGATCGGCATCCAGTTGCTGAAGGCTCCAGTCGCCGGTCAGCCAGCCGCGTATTTTTTCCAGCGTGTCAGGCTCTTTCACACCTAAGGTGCTGCTGGTGGCGTCATACGGTGAGGACGCCAGCATCGCCTGATTAAAGGCGCTATTGCCGGTGGTGCTGACCGCCAGCACATCGCTCTGCTGCAAGCGCGCCAGATGGGTGCCACCATTCGGCAGACCAAACAGCACCTGATTCTGCGTCAGCGCCACGCCGGTCGCGGTTCCGGCCCGCGCCGCCAGATCCAGCAGTGTTGAAAGTTCGGCATTACCGGGCGTTTCCGGCAGCAGCAGCGTTGTCTGGCCGAAGTCAGCCAGCCGTGAGAAGGGGAACGAAGCACCCACAAAGTAAGCGAGGTTCGGCAGCATGCTGAAGTGGCGGGTATGGCTGAGATCGATCCACGAGTCCTCTTCAATCCGGCTATTGATGTTGTTGTTCAGGAGCACACCGCAGGGCGCATCGGCCCGGGGTTTGATATTGAAGTAGAGCGCCAGCTGGTTGTCGCCATAGATCAGATAGGGTTCGAGATTCAGCTGATACTGCTCCTGACGCGCATCACCGCCCAGACGGTGCCAGGCGCTCTCCAGCAGGCCAACTTTGTTCACCGTCAGGTTGCGCAGAAAAGTGCCGTTGAGCATGACGTTAAGGAACGAGTTGTCCTCATCAATCCAGCTTTCGGACGGGAAGCGATAATGCAGATTAACCGGCACCGTGTCGCCATCCCACAGGAACAGGTCAGGCGCGGCGCGGAAGTTAACACGCAGGGCATCATGCCAGATGCCGCTACTGGTCAGACTCTGATCTTTACGCAGCAGTTCGCTCAGGCGAACCGGACGGTCAGTGTTAATCCAGCGCGGGGCATCGTAAGGCTTGCGGTTGCTAAGGGTCTGTACAGGGACCTGCAGCTGGCTCTCATCGGTGGTAAATGGCTGCGTCAGACGGTTCGCCGCCTGACGCAGCTGGTCGTCATTGTTGCCACTGACCAGCAGGAGCTTGTAAACCGGGTTATTGGGATTATCCACCACCTGCAACATTGGGCCGTTACTGGCCGGGAACGTCAGGGTGCCGATCCGATCGCCAGGATGACCAAACAGGATGCCGTTGTTTTCCGGCAGTTCGCCGCGCACCACCGGAAAACGGATGCCGCGATAATCACTCTGAATGCCGAGCCAGGAAGCGACCAGTGCCGCCGCGCTGACCGCATCGGGTGAGAGGTTACTGACAAAGCCCATCGTGATAGTGGACGCCGTCATCCGCTGAGGATCCAGGAAGGGACGGGGGAAATTACGCAGGCTGGTACCGATATTGAGTTTCTGCCCCTCCAGGTGCAGCGAAGTATTCGGCAGGATGGTGACCTGATACTGCTGCGCGCTCTCTTTCTCGCACAGCAATTTGTCCGCATCATTAATTTTAAAACTCAGGTTGTTACTGGATACCACCATCGCCGCAGGAATATCCAGCTCATAGTCACTGACGTCACTGTCAGTCGCACCCAGCGGCAGCGTGCCGAGCGGCTGGCCATTCAGCATCAGCTGCAGCGACGTATTGCGTGCCGCCAGTGCGGCTGAGACGCGCAGCGTCAGATTAAGGCGTGCATTGGTAATGACTTCATCGCCTGGCAGCGTAAAGGTGATGCCCGACTGTAGCTGCCCACCGGTGAGCGTAATACCGCGCGACTGACCCATCTGGGCCACTGAAACCACGCTACTGATGGGCTGATTGATCGCCGCCGCGATCGGCAACTGCGGTTCGGCAACCGGCGCAGTTGCCTGGCCTGGCGCGTAGGGCACCGCACTGGCGGCCGCTTCCAGCGCCGGATCGGCACTGCCCAGGCCTTGCGGCAGTGGCACTGCGGACAGCGCGCTGCTGTCCTGGGTCACGGATCCGCTGCTCGTCACGGGTGCGGCGGTCGAAGCGGAGGCAGGCGCCTCTCCGGTCGCGGATGTTGCCTCATTGATCGCTGAAGATGGCTGAGCCGGTGATGCCGCCTCGCTACCTGGGCTGTAAGAGGGATTGACCGACGGTGGCGTGGTATCCGGTGATGCACTCTGCGGCACCGAAGCCGGTGCAGTTTCTGCCGGCGATGTCGCAGGGGCCGGGTTTACAGCCGATGGCACTGACTGCGTTGTAGCCTCTCCACCGCTGACCGGTGCCGCCACCGGATCTGAACCTGTAGCCGGTGTAAAATCCTTATTTCCAGGTGCAGCAGATTGCGTCGCAGATTCCGCATCGCTGGCCGGAGCCTCGTTAATTACCGGCGCACTGGCTGCGGCTCCGGCTGACGGCGTGGCTGGAACGGCTTCCGGTGGCGTCGGAGCAGAACTGTTTACCGGTGCACTGACTGCGGCCCCGGCTGACAGCGTGGCTGGAACGGCTTCCGGTGGCGTCGGTGCAGAACTGTTTACCGGTGCACTGACAGCAGCCCCGACAGGCTGCGAGGGGGACGCGGCATCAGACGGCGTCGGCGCTGAACTGTTTACCGGCGCGGTACTGCTGTTATCAATCGCAGCCGGCGTTTCTGCACCAGCGGGCGTCAGCCATAACGCTGCGGTCAGTGAACTGGCCAGCAAAGTTTGCGTCAGGATCTTCATGCCGCGCCATCCTCTTTCGCCGCCGCGGCAAGCGGGTCGACTTTTTTACGTTTATCGTGGCGACCTTTCCAGGTCAGCCAGAACAGCTCAAATACGGTACGGATAATGGTGCCCAGCGAAATCAGCGGGTTGTCCTGCTTATATTCCGGCTGAATCCAGGCATCCGCACGCGCCAGTACCACACGCACCAGTTCGCGGCGACGCGCCAGCGGCATCGCCTCAAAGCGCAGACGGATGCTCTCCTCATCACCGGAAATCTTACTCACAGGAATGGTGATCGCGCCGGATTTCAGCAGCAGATCGATCTCTTCAATCTCATCTGTTTCATGACGTCCATCCGGCGCGTCGAGTTGCGCACCGCCCATCGAAAGGTTGCTGGTCTGAGTGCGCGATGAAATACCGCTGGCGTAGTGAATAATCGCCGGGATTTGCACATCAACGCGGATGGTTTTACGCACCTGCTTGGTTTCGCGGGCCACGGCAATCGCCGCCATCAGAATGATCAGACTGAAGATCGCCCAGCCAACGTTGAGCGCGATAACGTAGGGATCGACACCAAAATAGTCATGCATCACGGCACGTACCACGCCCGCCACAATGCCGATGGTTAGCAGCAGCGCCACAATCACGTGCGGACGCACGATGTGGAAATCGAAGAAGCCCTGATCCAGCACGCCGCCTTTATCGGTGACGTTGAACTTGCCATGTTTGGGCGACAGCAGGGTCAGGATGGTCGGGATCACCAGATGGAAGCACATTACCGTCTCATAAATTTCACCCCAGAAGGTGTAACGGAAACGGCCATTCATGCGTGAGTTTACGTAGAGCGACATCACCAGGTGCGGCAGCACGTAGGCAAAAATCAGCGACGCCGACGAATGAATAATATTCAGGTTAAACAACAGGTAAGCCAGCGGCGCGGTCAGGAAGGCGACGCGCGGAAGCCCGAACTGGAAGTGCAGCATGGCGTTGAGATAGCAAAGACGCTGCTGCCACTTCAGGCCACGGCCAAACAACGGGTTATCAACGCGGAAAATCTGCGTCATGCCGCGTGCCCAGCGGGTACGCTGAATGATATGCAGACCCAGACGTTCGGTCGCCAGACCGGCAGCCAGCGGGATCGACAGGAAGGCTGAACCCCAGCCCAGGCGCTGCATTTTCAGGGCGGTATGCGCATCTTCAGTGACGGTTTCAACGGCAAAGCCGCCTATCTCTTCCAGCGCTGAACGACGGATCACCGCACAGGAGCCACAGAAGAAGGTGGCGTTCCAGTTGTCGTTACCCTGCTGCACCGGGCCATAAAAGAGTGAGCCTTCGTTTGGAATGCTGCGCGCAGCGCGCAGGTTACGCTCAAAGGGATCGGGCGAATAGAAGTAGTGCGGCGTCTGCAGCAGTGCCAGTTTCGGATCTTTCAGGAACGGCCCTACTGTCGCCTGCAGGAAGGTGCGGGTCGCCACATGGTCACAGTCAAAGATGCAAATCAGTTCACCTTTGGTGATTTTCATCGCATGGTTAAGGTTACCGGCTTTGGCATGTTTGTTATCGTCACGGGTGATATAGCCTACCCCGACATCCGCCGCAAAGCGGGCAAATTCGCTGCGCTTGCCATCATCCAGCAGATAGACCCTGACTTTGTCGCGTGGATAGTCAATACACTGCGCCGCCAGTACGGTGTCGCGCACCACATCCAGACTTTCATTATAAGACGGCACATAAATATCGACCGTCGGCCACAGACGGGTATCGTCCGGCAAAGGTTCAATCGTGCGCTTTAATGGCCAGGTGGTTTGCAGGAAGCCAAGAATTAAGATCAGCCAGACGTAAAGCTCCGCCAGATATAAGCCAATCCCTAAAATAGCCTCAACTTCAGAATTAAAGTGCAGCGTCTCGGTGGTACGCCACCAGATATAGCGGCTGGACATCAGTGCAGAGAGAATCACCATCACCACAGTTATTTTGCGGCTTTTGCTAAAACCCAATAAAAACATCATGCCAATGCTGATCAGACCAAAAATATACTGTTTCTGGCTGTCCATCGGCGTAATGATAATTACCGCAGCAACGGGTGCAAGCACCAGCAGCAGCAGGTAAAACCCGATTTTACTCATGATTCACCCTGAGAAGAGCTATGTAAGTCAGTCGCCTGGCAGAGCCTGCCGACTAATAGTGGTGTGTGCGGATAGGGGCCTGAACTTCGCCATTACCCACAGTGATATTGAGAATGCTGCTGACACGCTTCGCGATCAGTTCAATATCAAATGCCGCCGCAGAGGCAGGACTGAAATCGTAAACAGACTGCTGGGAAGCATTGGCTTCACCCACGCTTTCATCACGGTGAACCACGCCCAGTAAGTTATCGCCCAGACGCTGCTGCATAAACGCGGTAACATCGCGATTAATATTCCGGCGGTTGTCACACTGATTGAGGATAAAAAAGTGACCCTGCTTATTATTAAGCGGTTTACCGGTCATCCGGTTCTCTTCTATCTGCGGTAATAACGACACTGACGCGGTATCCGCTAACATCACCACTAAATGCATATCGGCCAGCGCCGTCATTGCTTTAAGGGCGGGGCCTGGGCCAGGCGGGAAATCAGCCACAATCACCAGGCCGGGATAATTGAGCACCGTATCCAGACCGCGCTTAATAAAATGGGGATCTTTCATCAGGTTTTCTTCGAACCGTTCACGTTGGGGCTCGGTGACGTCGCCATAAGGCAGGACAAAAATATTGCCGCCGGTGGTGAGAATCGACTGACTCCAGTCCGCCTGCTCATCTGATCGCGCCACAAATCCACGGCCATCATGAAGTGGCACGCCAAAGTGAAGACGCAGTGCATTTTGCACATCAAAATCGATGGCCAGAACTTTGCTACCGGAACGCGCCAGACTCCAGGCCAGATTCGCCGCCAGCGTGGTTTTTCCCACACCTCCCTTCGGCGAGCACACACAAACTAACGGCATAGCGCAATCTTCTCCAGTAGCGGTTTGAGTAAGGTTTCTTTCGGCAGAGTCATATCGCGCGAACGGAACAGCGCACCAAACCGCCCTGGATCAGAATGGGATGCGGTGGGCGGAATAACCGGCTGGAGATCCGCCACCGTGGCGGGCCGGACGGGCTCAGCACGCGGTGAAGGCGCCGCCACGTTTTGTCGTGGCGACGGCGGAAAAAGTGACGAAGGGCCACGTTCAGCCGGACTGGCTGCTGGCAGGTTGCTGCCTGACAGGCTATCGAGAATCGACGTGCGGGCAGCCATTGCCGGTTGCACACTGAGTGTAACGTGTCGTGCCGGTGCCTCAGGCGGTGGAGAGGTGAACTCATCGCCGCGCAGTGGCTGAGGTTGCGGCAGGTCAATGCGCTGCCCGCTACCTAATGACGTCTGTTGTTCCTCTTTCGCCAGCTGGCGAATCAATGCCCATTTACTGTGTTCCGCCGCTTCCTGCGTCTGGCCAGACATATCTTTAAAGTCGATGTCGAGCGTTTGCGTTTTCTCTTTAAAACGCTGCAAATCATCGTAATTATTCTTCATTGGTCGTGGCCTGCAACAAGGGGCGAATTTTCCAGGAATATAGCACATCCCCTTAATGTGAGTCAGAAAAATCTGATTACAAAAAAAGCATATTCAATAAAACAACTTAATCATAAAGATTCATTAAGGGCATAATTACGGCAGTATTGAGACATTACCCCTTATAATTAATAAGTGATGTTTAAGTTAAATTAGTTAGCACTGTTTTAATAATTTTTCAGAAAATGCCGCTCTGGCAGCGCCTGGTACAGCCAGTCCGGCGACTATAAAAAGGGTTCAGAAAAAATAAAGCGGCTGCACGCAGAGATAATCGCTTAACACTGCAATAAGAGCGGGATGATATTTAACTTTTTCAGCAGCAAATATCGCCTGCAAAAAAACAGGTTAAGCCTGATAACGAAAGAAAATGGGGAATAACACGAAAACGATGACTGACCCGCCAGCAGTGCGGGTTGCAGCTGAATTGAGATAAAAAAAGGCTCCAGAAAGGAGCCCTGAGCTGGGGGTCAGGTGATTGCTTAGCTGACTTTTTCTGCCACACCGACTGGCTGATTCTCATCCTGATCAACCGCGAAACAGGCAATTTGCTGCCCGCCGTAGTTTTTCAGCTTCGGCTGCAACTGCACGCAGGTGCTAAAACGCCGGTGGCAGCGCGCATTAAAGGCGCAGCCCGGTGGCGGATTGAGCGGACTGGGCAGCTCGCCGGTCAGCTTAATGCGCTCGCGACGGTCATCAGGATTAAGACGCGGCGTCGCTGACAGTAAAGCCTGCGTATAAGGATGACGCGGATTGGCGAAAATCGCCTCTTTGCTGCCCTTCTCGACACAACGGCCGAGGTACATCACCATCACCTCATCGGCAATGTGTTCCACCACCGACAAATCATGCGAGATAAAGACGTATGAAAGTCCCATATCCTGCTGCAGATCCATCATCAGGTTCAGCACCTGAGCACGCACCGACACGTCGAGCGCTGAAACAGGCTCATCGGCTATCAGTACGTCCGGATCGAGCATCAGCCCACGCGCGATAGCGATACGCTGACGCTGGCCGCCTGAGAACATGTGCGGATAGCGGTCGTAATGCTCAGTTTTCAGGCCGACTTTCGCCATCATCTCCAGCGTCTTCTCCCGGCGTTCCGCGCGGGTCAGCTGGGTATTGATCACCAGTGGCTCTTCCAGAATCTGGCTCACTTTTTTACGCGGATTGAGTGAGCCATACGGGTTCTGGAACACGATCTGGATTTTCTGGCGACGCAGCTTCTGCGCCTGGGGATCGTGTTTCAGCAGATCCTGGCCATGCCAGTAGAGCTGCCCTTCGGTCGGGGTTTCAATCATGGTCAGCAGGCGACCCAGCGTAGATTTACCACAGCCTGACTCGCCAACGACCGCCAGCGTTTTGCCGCGTTCCAGATCAAAAGAGACGCCATCCAGCGCTTTGACCAGACGTTCCTGACCAAACAGCCCCTTTTTCACCGGGTAGTGCTTCTTCAGATCAATCGCCTGTAACAGGAACTGATCTTTCTTGATTTCATGACTCATAAGTGGGTCTCCCGGCATCGTCCAGCGGATAGTGACACTTGGACTGGCGTCCTGGAATAGTGCGCAGTTCGGGTTCTTCCTGACGACAAAGGTCAGTTGCATAAGGACAGCGTGGATTTAGCAGACAGCCAACCGGGCGATCATACTTGCCCGGCACCACGCCCGGCAGTGAAGCCAGACGGGCTTTATCCGCCGCAAACTCCGGCAGCGCGCGCAGCAACGCCTGCGTATAGGGATGGCGCGGCGCTTTAAAGATATCGGTCGCTTTGCCGCTCTCCACTACCTGACCGGCATACATCACGATAATGTGGTGCGCCGCCTCTGCCACTAACGCCAGATCGTGCGTAATCAGGATCAGCGCCATGTTCTCCTGCCGCTGTAACTCCAGCAGCAGTTCGATGATCTGCGCCTGGATAGTCACGTCGAGTGCCGTCGTTGGCTCATCGGCGATCAGCAGCTTTGGCCGGCAGGCGATTGCCATCGCAATCATCACTCGCTGGCTCATGCCGCCCGACAGCTGGTGCGGATAGACATCAAGACGTGACGCAGGATCAGGAATACCGACCTGATTCAGTAGATCGATTGCCCGCTGACGCCGGGTGCGTTTATTGCCGCCCTGATGCACCTTGATCGCTTCCATGATCTGGAAACCCACGGTGTAGCAGGGATTCAGGCTGGTCATCGGGTCCTGAAAAATCATCGCCACTTCAGCGCCCACCAGCTGGCGGCGCTCGCGTTCGGAGATGTGTTGCAGGTCGCGCTGGTTAAACTCCAGCTTTTCAGCCATCACTTTGCCGGGGAAATCGATCAGGCCCATGATTGCCAGTGAACTCACTGATTTACCGGATCCGGACTCGCCCACAATACCGACAACCTGGCCCTGCTCAACCTGATAACTGATGCGGTCAACCGCACGGAACGGTGCTTTATCGTCGCCGAAATGCACCGATAGTTTGTCTACATTTAATAACGCCATCTCGGTGCCTCTTTACTGCTTGAGTTTCGGGTCGAGGGCATCACGCAAACCATCGCCCATGAGGTTAAATGCCAGCACGGTAAGCAGAATGACCAATCCAGGGAAGGTCACCACCCACCAGGCACTTTGCGCATACTGCAGAACGTCGGAGAGCATGGTGCCCCACTCCGGCGTTGGCGGTTGCGCACCCATACCGAGAAAGCCCAACGCCGCCATATCGAGAATGGCATTGGAGAAACCTAATGACGCCTGCACGATCAGCGGTGCAAGGCAGTTAGGCAGAATATTCACGAACATCTGGCGCAGCATACCGGCGCCAGCCACGCCGGACGCGGTCACATAGTCGCGGTTCACTTCCACCAGCACCGCCGCGCGTGTCAGACGGATATAGTGCGGCAGTGCCACAAAGGTCAGCGCAATGGAGGCGTTAACGATCGAGGGGCCAAAGATAGCAACCAGCACCAGCGCCAGCAGCAGACTTGGCAGCGCCAGCATGATGTCGACCACACGCATGATGATGGCATCGACCACGCCGCCGAGATAACCGGCCAGCAGGCCAAATATCACGCCGAAAATCAGTGACAGCACCACCACCAGACAACCCACCAGCAGCGACAGGCGCGCACCGTACATCAGACGCGACAGCACATCGCGGCCCACGTCGTCGGTGCCCAGAATGTAGCTCCAGTTACCGCCTTCCTGCCAGACCGGCGGATGCAGCAGCGCATCGCGGAACTGCTCAGCAGGTGCATGCGGGGCCAGCACATCGGCAAAAATGGCGCACAGCAACACAATGATGATGTAGACCAGGCCCACGACGGCGCCTTTGTTACGTTTGAAGTAGTGCCAGAATTCCTGAAACGGGGTCATCGGCTTGGGTGCAACGGTAACGCTGCCGGGATCAACAACAGACATGATGCCCCCTTATTTCTTGTGACGTATGCGCGGGTTAACCACGCCATACAGCAGATCAACCAGCAGGTTGACCACAATAATCAGTACTGCTGTCAGCAGCACCCCGCCCTGCACCACCGGATAGTCACGGCGCTGCAACGCTTCAATCAGCCAGCGGCCCAGACCCGGCCACGAGAAGATGGTTTCGGTCAGAATCGCTCCAGCCAGCAACGTGCCGACCTGCAGGCCGATCACCGTCACCACCGGCAGCATGGCGTTTCGCAACGCATGCACGACGATGACGCGCATCCGCGTCAGGCCTTTGGCGCGCGCCGTACGGATGTAATCTTCACCCAGTACTTCGAGCATCGCCGATCGCGTCATACGCACAATCACCGCCAGCGGAATGGTGCCTAGCACGATGGCAGGCAGAATCATGTGCATCACCGCATCGTGGAAGTCGCCCGGCTCACCCCAGAAGAAGGTGTCGATCAGCATAAAGCCGGTCAGCGGCATGGTGTCATCCAGGAAGACGGTGTCGCCGACCCGCCCGGAAACCGGTGTCAGGTTGAACTGAACCGAGACCAGCATAATCAGCATGATGCCCCACCAGAAGATCGGCATGGAGTAGCCGGTCAGCGAGATACCCACAGCGGTGTGATCGAAAATTGACCCGCGCTTCACCGCCGCCAGAACCCCAACCGGGATGCCAATGGCGACGGCAAAAATCATGGCGCAGATGCCGAGTTCCAGCGTCGCTTTGAAACGCGGAACAAACTCATCCCACACCGGGATGCGACTCTTGAGTGAAATGCCCAGGTCGCCATGTAATACGCCGTTAATATAGTGCAGGTACTGTTTCCACAGCGGCTGATCCAGACCTAACAGCGCCATTAACTGTGCATGGCGTTCAGGAGAAATACCGCGTTCGCCCGCCATGATCAGTACCGGATCGCCGGGAATCATGTGAACAAATGCGAAGGTGAGTAATGTAATGCCGATAAACGTTGGGATGACAAGGCCCAGACGTCGGAGTATGAACTGCAGCATAATCCGGGTTCTCTCTTGTCCGCGCGACCGTCGCCGCGAGGGTAGTTATTGCTTACATCTGACGATCGGGTAGGCCCGACCGCGACGCAGACAGGCCGCGCCTCTACCGTTTCCAGTAAAACAGGGAGAAAAAGCCGGGGCGACGCGCAGCCGCCCCGGAAAAGGCGACAATTATTCTTTAATGTCTACCTGAGCAAAGTAGTGTCCGCCCAGCGGATCGACTTTATACCCGGAGACTTTCTTGCTGACCGGTTCGTATACCGTTGAGTGCGCGATCATCAGCGCCGGTACCTGGTCATGCATTACAACCTGTGCCTGTTTGTAGTACTCAATGCGCTTCGCCTGATCGGCAGTAGCACGTGCTGGCTGGATCTGGTCCTCGAAGGATTTATCACACCAGCGTGAGTAGTTAGAGCCATCTTTAGCCGCTGAACAGCTGAACAGGGTGGCCAGGAAGTTATCCGGATCCCCATTGTCGCCGGTCCAGCCCATCATGACGGTCTGGTGCTCGCCTGCTTTGGCGCGCTTCAGATATTCGCCCCACTCGTAGGTCACGATTTTGGCTTTCACGCCAATCTTCGCCCAGTCGCTCTGGATCATCTCAGCCATGCGGCGTGCATTCGGGTTGTAAGGACGCTGAACCGGCATCGCCCACAGATCGATTGAGAAACCTTCCGCCATGCCCGCTTCTTTCAGCAGCGCTTTGGCTTTCTCAGGATCGTAAGCGTAGTCTTTCACTTCGTCGTTATAGCCCCACATCGTTGGTGGGATCAGGTTTTTAGCAGGCTGACCTGCACCCTGATAAACGGCTTCGATAATTGCCTTTTTGTTGACCGCCATGGTCAGTGCCTGACGCACTTTCAGGTTATCCAGCGGTTTTTTCTCAACGTTGTACGACAGATAGCCGACGTTCAGGCCAGCCTGCTCATACAGGTTGATATTTTTGTCCTGCTTCATACGCGCGATGTCAGCCGGGTTTGGATACGGCATTACCTGACATTCGCCCTTCTGCAGCTTGGCGTAACGCACCGACGCGTCCGGGGTGATGGAGAAGACTAAGCGATCGATTTTTGGTTTGGTGCCCCAGTAATTCGGGTTAGCTTTGTAAAGGATGCGCGAATCTTTCTGGTATTGCAGCAGCTGGAACGGGCCCGTACCGACCGGGTTCAGGTCGACGTTTTGCGGGGTGCCCGCTTTCAGCATGTTGTCTGCGTACTCTTTCGACAGAATCGAGGCGAAATCCATGCCGAGGTCGGCGAGGAACGGCGATTCAGGACGGGTCAGCACGAAGCGAACGGTGTTGTCGTCCACTTTCTCAATTTTGCTGATCAGCTTAGGCATGTCCATGCCTTCGAAATATTCATAGCTGCCGCCGGAGACGCCATGATAGGCGTTGTTTTTATCCAGCTGGCGCTCAAAGGTAAACACCACATCATCCGCGTTGAAGTCGCGCGTCGGTTTGAAATCTTTGGTGGTCTGCCACTTCACGCCTTTACGCAGGTGGAAGGTGTAGGTCTTACCGTCTTCACTGACATCCCACTTCTCTGCCAGTGCAGCGTGCAGTTCGGTGGTGCCGATAGTGAACTCAACCAGTCGGTTGTAGATCTGACGTGAGCTGGCATCGTAGGTGGTGCCCGAGGTGAACAACTGCGGGTTGAAGCCTTCCGGAGAACCTTCAGAACAGTAAACGAGGGTTTTTGCCTGAACACCGGCGGCGACAGTCATAGCAATCAGGCTCAGACCGACCTTCAGCATCCCGGATTTAGCCAGGGAGTTGATCATGCTTTTGCTCCATTGTGATGTGATGTTGTGTGTATTGCCTGACCTCTGATTTTTTTATGCGGTTCAGGCGTACCACCGAACAGGTGGTTAACACGCGCGACGTTTTTTTGTTTTTCCCGATGCAGATGATGCATTCAGAAAATTCCGTAACTGCGTGTTTATTGACGCATCAATTTGTCAACAGTTGCAAAGAACGTCAATACAACTGTTAGTTATTTACACAGAGTGTGAGGGATAGCATGCAACGGTAATAAAAACTCTTTCAGCTCAAAAGCCATACAATGCACAGCGCCACTGGCCTGAATTCCGTGGATTATGCTGGATTGCCGTTCTATCACTAGTGATTCTCACCGCTAAAAAACTTAAAGCTTTTACCGGCAAATGTTGAATAACTGAACGATTCACCGTGCGTTATGACGTTCACCCAGAGGAATATGCTGGCAAAGAAGCATAAGAAATCAGCATGTTGCCGCTTTCGGTCATAAGAAGAATGTGTCGCGAATTATGATCGCATCTCTTCTGTGGCAAGGCCTGACGGCGTAAACGCAGTGATAATCACGGGAGTAAGCGAAATGTACGACGAATGGAATTTACTGGAACTTTCTGGAAGGTATCGGGGCGGGCAACAAAAGATGGCAAGCGAGAGTGGCATTAAGATGGAGATTGCTTTGGGAACACGAACAGATCGGAAAGGCGCTTAAACCCTCCCTGCCATGCTCGGCGCGGCTCATCCCTGGCCCGTGATGCTTTGCTGCAGGCGTATGCTCCCTGAAGCTTGAACAGCGCTAATTCTTTGCCTGCAAATCACTTTTCTTCAGACGAAAAAAAACCTGTCTTTTCAGACAGGTTTCTTAAATATGGTCGGCGAGAGAGGATTACCCTGCTCTTCGAGCAGCGCCCTTCGGGCCGTTGCTGAAGCAACGTTGTCTCGCTGCGCTCGGCTCAAACCTCCTCTGTCGGTTCTCATCCTCTTTTTCTACAGACGAAAAAAAACCTGTCTTTTCAGACAGGTTTCTTAAATATGGTCGGCGAGAGAGGATTCGAACCTCCGACCCACTGGTCCCAAACCAGTTGCGCTACCAAGCTGCGCTACTCGCCGATGGGGGCGCATGTTACTGCTACCCCCGATCAGCGTCAACCGCTTTTTATGTTTTTGCCCTCAATCGCCTGGAAAGCATGCGGTTACCGGAAATTAACCGCCTGCCCTGCCCTTTTTGCTCACTATTACAGCGCTTTAGCCTGGTCTTTAGCGGGTGCCTGACACCAGTTATTGGCCGGGTTAATGCCGCCATCTGGCGAGGTATAACCCAGACAGCCCAGAATGGTATCGTACAACTCAACGTGGCGATGAGTCCGGCCTACACGCTGCTGTGCCTGCAGACGCTCAAAGTTGCTGCGGTTCTGACTGTCTTCCAGATACTTATCTGACGCCCAGACCATCATCGGTACGCGGAACTGCTCAGGCGGAGCCATCTCACGCGGCGTGCCGTGCAGGTGCATATTCTCACTAATCGACTCACCGTGGTCGGCGGCATAGAAAACGATCGCCTTTTTATCACGCAGCTGATCCAGTACGCTATCCAGCATACTATCGACATACAGCACCGAGTTGTCATAAGCGTTGATCAACTGCGCTTTACTGCAGGTCTCATCGACGCCCATACACTCCGGCTGATACTTCGCGAAGCTGCGCGGATAACGCTGTGAGTAGAGGTAGTGCGACCCTTTGGTGTGCAACACGATCAGGTGTTTACCTTTCGGAAAACGATCCAGTGACGCTTTCATCTCTGGCACCAGCAGCATGTCATCCACCGATTTGCCCTGATTACGCTTCTCTGAACCAATCTGCTCACGGAAGGCAAAGTTGTTGGCATTGATGTTGTCGTAGAACCAGACTTCGCTCTGCATCGCAAACAGCTCAGAGGTGAAGCCCAGCTCTCTCATCACCGCAAACACGTTCTGCTCTTTCAGCGTGCGGCCAGGGTTATCCATGGTGCCGCCTTCGCGCACGAACATGCAACGCAGCGACAGCTTGGTCGCGGTATCACAGGACTCGCCCCGGAACGCCACCAGGTTCTTCTCTTTCGACAGCTTTGGCGTTGTATCACGCTCGTAGCCGAGCATCCCCATGTGATCCCAGCGGGTGGTCTCGCCAATCACAAACACCACATAGGTGTCGTCCAGTCCGGCAGGGGCAACGTAGGTAAACTTCTTCGCCGGATCCAGCAGTTCCTCGCTATTCAGCGACTCATCCATGCGAGTCCAGGCAAACAGGCCCACAGCCGCCAGCCAGTTCGAAGGCAGATAAGAGTGTGCCACCACACCGCCATAGCTCGGCAGATCAATGTTGGTGATCTCTTCATTATGCTTCTGCAGCTTGTCCAGAAAACGAATCGGCAGCCAGACCAGCGCCACGCAAAGCAGCATGATCACGGTTGGCTTGAGACGCTGTCCCGGCGTACGCAACTGTTCATTCAGCGTCATGCTCAGCTTATTATACCAGATCATCAGTAGCGGCAGCGCGCTGACCAGCACCATCCACAGAATAAAATGGTAGCCAATCACTTCTTTAGAGAGATCAGTGTCGGTGGTCATTACCGAAGCAACAATGCCGTAGCCAATCACGACGTTAAAAAACGCCATGTAATAGGCAGCAGCAACAGAAATAAGCACTATCAGTGTGGCCAGCACGCGATAAAACCACTTTCCACCCAGCGACAGCAGCCGCATCAGGAAGAAAGTCAGCAGCACAATGGCTACCACTTCCGTCACGGCAGTCAGCCAGTTCGTTATCGTAGAGTGCTTAAGAAAACCATCGAATCGACGATAGAAAATCGGTAAATTCAGTAAGATACCGAGATAGAGCGCCAGCAATAGCGATAACTTTTGCTGAGTCAGGGTTTTAATGTAATTCATGAAAAAAGGTGTTTCTCCGGTGTGAAGCGCTTGACCAAATCTTTTATGTGACTGCCGAAACGCGGCAGAGTTCGCTGAATAAGCGGACCGGACAAGATGAAGGAAAATTCTGAACGGATTTACAGGCTATAACGCGAGGTGGCTCAGTAAAACATGGGTGGGTTTCATAGACCAGATAATAATCGTTGTCGATCTGATTAGCACATTTTTTGTACGTAGCGGGAAGTATGACCGGACATGCTGACGCAGTGAGGCGGGAGTGAAAAGATTTAATAACAGGCAAAAGTGCGGGCCTGATGATTTCAGGCCCGCAGCATACTTAACGAATGATGTTCAGCGTGACGTCGATGTTGTTGCGGGTCGCGTTTGAGTAAGGACACACGATATGCGCCGCATCAACCAGCTTCTGCGCGTCGGCTTCGTCCATTCCTGGCAGATGAATGTTCAGCGTCGCTTCGATACCAAAACCATCAGGGATCGGGCCGATACCCACTTCGCCTTCGATCCAGGCGTCTTTCGGCATAGCAATTTTGTCGCGGCCGGCAACAAACTTCATCGCACCGATGAAGCAGGCAGAGTAGCCCGCAGCAAACAGCTGCTCAGGGTTAGTCACTTCGCCGCCTGCACCGCCCATCTCTTTTGGCACGCCCAGTTTCACGTCCAGTACACCGTCAGAAGAGGTTGCACGGCCATCACGACCACCGGTTGCTTTGGCTTTGGCGCGGTAAACCACTTGTTCTAAAGACATGACATTTCTCCGTTACGCTATTTAATCGCCCGCTACTTATTTAAACGTAATCAGGCGGTGAGGATCAACGGGTGCAGCGCACCCGTCAGCAATATTTATCGTGACTGATTCAGGTTATCCCGCAACCCATCCAGCTGTAATTTTAGTGCCAGCAGGGCGTCATCGTCACAGGCTGTAGCACATTTAACCGCTTCAGGAATCGCTTCGGCCTTAACGCGCAGCGCACGGCCAGAGTCAGTCAGCGTCACAGCGACCTGACGTTCATCCTGACGGGTCCGCTGTCGGTTAATCAGACCTGCGCTTTCCAGCCGCTTCAGCAGTGGCGTTAATGTGGCAGAGTCTAAAAAAAGCTGCTCGCCAATCTCTGACACCGTAACATCATCCTTCTGCCACAACACCAGCATCACCAGATATTGCGGATAGGTAATGTCGAGCTGGCTCAGCAACTGGCGATAGACTTTATTCATCGCCAGATTGGCAGAATAAAGCGCAAAGCAGAGTTGCTGATCGACCAACAGTGGCATCGGTTTCACTTTTTTGTCATCTTGATCAGAGTTCATAGGAGTTAATATAGATAGCGCGCTAGATAATTGCAAGCAAACTTTTAGTCAGGGGAGAAAAGCATGCAGGATTCACTGGAAGAACAGGCGCGTCGCTTCGCCACCGAGGCACATGCCAGTGCCGGACAGCGCCGCAAATATACCGATGAGCCTTATATTGTTCATCCGGCAGCAGTGGTGGAACTGGTGCGCAGCGTCAGCCATGACGATGCATTATTAGCGGCAGCCTGGCTGCATGATACCGTAGAAGATACCTCGACTACCCGGCATGATATCGAAGCCCACTTTGGCGCGCGCGTGGCCAGCCTGGTAGAGATGCTGACCGACAGCACACCCGCAGCGGCAAAAAATCGGGCGGCCCGTAAACTGGCGCACTTCCGCCATACGGCCAGCGCCAGTCCTGAGGCCCAGACCATCAAACTGGCGGACATCATCGACAACACCCGCGCGATTGTGCGTTTTGATCCTGACTTTGCGCGGGTTTATCTGGTGGAAAAGCAGATACAGATTGAGTTGCTGAAGCAGGGCGATGCACAGTTGTGGCAGCAGGCTTCGACAATCATTGAAAGCGGGCTTGCTCAGCTGCGGGAGCCGCCCTACAGCGTGCCGGAGAGCTGGTTTGTCAAACAGGCCGCTAAATACAGCGAAAGACACGCATAAAAAACCCGCCAATGGCGGGTTCTTTTCGGGATGTCTGGTTACTCAAGCAACTGGCGTCCCAGATAAGGGTTCGCCTGTAATAACTTCATCAGTTTCTGCGCCGTCGCGGAAGGACGGGTACGCCGGGCTTCCCAGCTTTTCACGGAAGAAACGCTCACGCCCATTACTTTTGCAAACTCATCAACCTGCATGCCTGTCATCTCACGCAGACGCTGCGGCTCTGGCTGGGCGGGTTGCTGACGCTGAATAAGTAACTCGGCGGCGCGATCATCACGTGTCAAAACAATCTGCTCAAGGCTGCTGAGCAATTCAAACATCGGGTCTTTTAATTCCATAGAGAACTCCTTAAAAACTCGCTATGAAGCACGTGAAAGTAGAGAGGTACGAGCCTGAAGTCAGGACTCTGAAACCGGGCCTGTTCAGGCTGGATCCCACAAGGGTTTGTTTTTGTTATGAGAAAAACCATTACGGGACTCAGCCTGCGGTGCATTGCTTTAAAGATGTCAGTTCAATGCAACAAATGCCGGGAGACTAAGTATGGATAGAGACCTGACTATTTGCCGCGCAATTTATAATTATTTTTTTAACTATCGTTAGCCGGAAAGGTTCCAGCACCTCTAACCTGCTGAGGCAGTTGATTTTTGTCCTTACATAGCGGGCAAAAAAATCAAATGATGTTTGCTATTTATGTGGATGCCATCAAGTTTTTTGCTGGCAGATTCTCATTTCTGTGAGCACTACACCTGTTCAGGTAGTGATTGCAAAATATACGCCAATGGTTTACTTCATGAACACTTATATTCACAGTTCTGATTAATTTAAGAATAGTCCTGGTTTGGCTCTGAGCCCTGGCGCGCTGCGGCTCACAGTGCAATGCGGGGAATTCTTTTATTCTGGACGCCGTTATTTGGTCAGATAAATCAGCAATCACCTTAACGAAACGGCTGACGCCTCATACCGGTGCAGAAACCTGTTATTTATCGCGCTGATGCGCGTTAAAAGTGCGGCCAAATAATAGCAATCTGATAACCGGCAAAAAGACACCTGTCCCCTGAAAGGATGAAGAGCGATGCGAGAAACAGATTTTAACGTTGGCTACCCTTCTCATCGCGTCCCGATGATGGGCCGTAATGCCGTCGCGACCTCACAACCGCTGGCGGCACAGGCGGGTTTACGGATGCTGCAGCAGGGCGGGAACGCCGTGGATGCGGCGATCGCCACCGCCATCGCTTTAACCGTGCTGGAGCCAACAGGAAACGGCATCGGCAGCGATGCGTTTGCCATTGTCTGGGACGGCAGCGAATTGCATGGATTAAACGCCTCAGGCCGCTCGCCTGCCGCCTGGCATCCTGAGCGCTTCACGGGTTTGAGTGCGATGCCTGAAACCGGCTGGGAGTCCGTTACCGTGCCAGGGGCCGTCTCGGCATGGGTCACACTGGCGCAGCGCTTCGGAACTTTACCCCTGACCACGCTGGCGCAACCGGCAATTGAGTATGCGCGCGACGGCTTTCCGGTATCACCACTGATTGGTCAGCTCTGGCAACGCGGCTATGACAAGCTGCGGGATCAGCCAGGCTTCATCGACTGCTTTGCGCCGCAGGGGCGACCACCCTGCACAGGCGAGCTGTTCTGCAATCCGGCTCAGGCCCGCACCCTGCAGGAGATCGCTGAGACCCGGGGCGAAAGCTTTTATCGCGGCGCACTGGCAGAGAAGATAACGGCGTTCGCCCGTGAGCATGGCGCGGCGCTGACGCTGGAGGATCTGAAAAACCATCGCGCCGACTGGGTTACCCTGCTGTCACATCCCTTTGCCGGGGGGTCGGTCCAGGAGTTACCGCCTAACGGTCAGGGCATTGCGACCTTAATTGCGCTTGGCATTCTGGAACAGTGGGAGATTCACCGCTATGCGCCCGATTCGTCTCAGTGGCTGCATCTCTCCATAGAGGCAATGAAACTGGCGCTGGTCGATCTGGAGCATCACGTCACCGATGAAGATCACCTCAGGTTTCCGGCTGAGTTACTGCTGAGTAAAGACTATATCCGCCAGCGGGCAGCGTTAATTGATCCGGACAAGGCGGGAGATTTCCGCTTTGGATCACCCCAGCAGAGCGGCACAGTGTATGTCGCGACGGCCGATGCCAGCGGTATGATGGTCTCATTCATCCAGTCTAATTACATGGGATTTGGCTCCGGCGTGGTAGTACCCGACACCGGCATCAGCCTGCAGAACCGTGGCGCGGGTTTTTCACTCGATCCGGAACATCCCAACATCGTGGCAGGCGGTAAGCGCCCTTTCCACACCATCATCCCGGCCTTTGCGCGGGATGAACAGGGCCAGCCGCTGATGGCGTTTGGCGTGATGGGCGGACCGATGCAGGCGCAGGGACATGTCCAGCTGGCGCTGCGAATTATGCTGCACCGTCAGAATCCGCAGGCCGCGATTGATGCGCCGCGCTGGCGCGTGGTGCAGGGACGCGAGGTGGTATTTGAATCCACACTCGATCGCAATACCCTGAGCACACTGCGCCGCATGGGTCACAACGTGGTACTGGAAGATCCCCTGAGCAATTACAACTTTGGCGGCGCACAGGCGATAGTGCGCGATCCGCAGGGTTTCTATATTGCAGCCAGCGAGAGTCGTAAAGATGGTCAGGCGGTGGTGTTTTAAGGGTGTGGCAGCGAGCCTCAGGCTGTTAAACGTTACGTTCAGGTACGTGCTTTAACGCGCAGGCGATGCCATTGTGTAACCGGTGTTGAAGAAAGCATCTGTTTCACAGGTGGTTTCACATTGTGCCGTGACGGCGGTTTGTTCTATTCTTTAGGCCATTCCTACCTGGACATCAGACAGTTTCACCGACAGGAGTTGACCCAATGGCTTCAGGACTTACACGCCTTATGGCACGTGGCGGTATTATGCTCGCTGGCGCGCTGATCGTGCTGCAACTCACCGCATGTGGTGATAAAGAAGGCGAGCAGCGCAAAGCATTTATCGATTTTCTCCAGAACACCGTGATGCGCAGCGGCGAACATCTTCCCAGCCTCAGCGAAAATCAGAAGCAGAGCTTTGGTAACTTCGCCAGCGATTACGCCATCATGTATGGCTTCTCGCAGCAGGCGAACAAAGCAGTTGAACAGGGTATGCGTCCGGTGGTGGATGAGCTTTCTGCCATTCGCGTTCCGCAGGATTACCTCACTCGTCGTGACTCCCTGCGGCAGGCTAACAGCGCACTGGTGATCGTCACCCAGCAGATTGAAAGCGCAAAAATGCAGGCTGACAGCAGTAAAGCGGCCCTGAAGCAGTCGGATGACCTGAAAAAAGTCTACGACACCGCTTACAACAAAGTGGTAACGGTGCCCGCCAATCAGCTGATTCCGCTGCTGCCAAAACTCCAGGCGCTAAGCCAGGGCGCGGTGCAGGCTGGCGATTTCCTGCAAACACAGGGAACCCGTGTCAGCTTCAATGATGGCGGTGTCCAGTTCCCGACTCAGGATCAGGCGTCGCAATATAACGCGCTGATGAGCACCTTATCCGCCAATTCGCAGGCGCTTCCTCAGGCACAGGCTGCCGTTCAGGGTGGTCTGCAGTAAACTCGCTTTACGGGCAGGCGTTGATCGTCTGCCCGTCTCTTCTGCTTTTTTCGCTCCCCCCATCACCCGCTGAATGAAGTGTGATCTGGCGCATTTTTGACCAAAAATAGTTTGTGATCTAAGTCACATTTATATAACAAATACCCCACAGCTCAGTGTGATCTACCTCACAGACAACCGCCCATCCTGCTTAAAAAAACGGCAAAACAACCGCTTACGCCTGTAAAAGTGTGATCTCAGTCACGATAACTACCCCTGCCCCCACCCTGAATGAGTGATATAGATCACACTTATTCCGTGCGCTACGCAGTGTCAAATTCGCGTGATAGAGTCCGCGTGCATACAGTAATACCACCGGCAATGCGTCGGGGTGGCTAAACAAAAACAAGCGCGCTCTCCTATTGAAGCGCGTCTCAATAAGGGGTGGGTTTATGTCCTCATCAGTTAAGGTCAAAGTACAGAGCTTTGGTCGCTTTCTGAGTAATATGGTGATGCCAAACATCGGGGCGTTTATCGCCTGGGGTATCATCACCGCGCTGTTTATTCCAACTGGCTGGATCCCGAACGAAACGCTGGCCAAACTGGTTGGCCCAATGATCACCTACCTGCTGCCACTGCTGATTGGTTTCACCGGTGGGCGTCTGGTGGGCGGCGATCGCGGTGGCGTGGTCGGTGCAATTACGACCATGGGTGTGATTGTCGGTGCCGATATGCCGATGTTCCTCGGCGCGATGATTGCTGGTCCGCTGGGCGGCTGGGCAATAAAGTCGTTTGACCGGGCGATTGACGGCAAAGTCAAAAGCGGCTTCGAGATGCTTGTTAACAACTTCTCGGCCGGTATTATCGGGATGATCCTGGCACTGCTGGCGTTCCTGGCGATCGGTCCGCTGGTTGAAGGTCTGTCACACATTCTCGCCGCAGGCGTGAATTTGATGGTGCAGAACAACCTGCTGCCGCTAACCTCAATCTTTGTCGAACCGGCGAAAATCCTGTTCCTGAACAACGCCATTAACCACGGCATCTTCTCACCGCTGGGTATTCAGCAGGCGAGTGAAGCAGGTAAGTCAATCTTCTTCCTGATCGAAGCCAACCCGGGTCCGGGTATGGGCGTGCTGATGGCCTACATGTTCTTTGGTCGTGGCAGTGCTAAACAGTCTGCGGGTGGTGCGGCAATTATCCACTTCCTCGGCGGCATCCATGAGATCTACTTCCCGTATGTGCTGATGGCTCCTCGCCTCCTGCTGGCGGTAATCCTGGGCGGTATGACCGGCGTCTTCACGCTGACCGTACTGAACGGCGGCCTGGTCTCACCAGCCTCACCGGGGTCCATCCTGGCCGTGCTGGCGATGACACCAAAGGGTGCCTACTTCGCGAACATCGCCGCGATCGCCGCTGCTTTCGCTGTCTCCTTTGTCGTGTCCGCTATCCTGCTGAAAACCAGCAAAGTCAAAGAAGATGACGATATCGAAGCCGCGACTCAGCGCATGCACGAGATGAAAGCGCAGTCTAAAGGTCAGGGCGTGGCGGGTGCAGCAATCGCCAGCGATGCCATGAGCGTTGAACTGCACCACGTGCGTAAAATCATCGTCGCCTGTGATGCCGGTATGGGTTCCAGTGCAATGGGTGCAGGCGTGCTGCGTAAGAAAGTGCAGGATGCCGGTCTCAGCAGTGTGTCGGTAACGAATACCGCGATCAATGCCCTGCCGGGTGATGTTGATCTGGTCATTACTCACCGTGACCTGACCGAACGCGCCATTCGTCAGGCCCCGCATGCGCAGCATATCTCGCTGAACAACTTCCTCGACAGCGCACTCTACAGCACGCTGACCGAACGTCTGGTCGCCGCTAACCGCAGTGACGTGCATCGCGCAACGGTGAATACCGCCCTGTCCGATAGCTACGACGAAGGTAATGCGCACCTGTTCAAACTGGGTGCGGATAACGTCTTCCTCGGCCTGACCGCCAGCAACAAAGAACAGGCGATTCGCTTTGCCGGTGAGCAACTGGTGAAAGGCGGTTACGTTGAGCCTGAATATGTTGAAGCGATGCTGGCGCGTGAAAAACTGACGCCAACCTACCTCGGTGAGTCGATTGCAGTGCCGCACGGTACCGTCGAAGCAAAAGATCGCGTGCTGAAAACCGGCGTGGTGTTCTGTCAGTATCCGGCAGGTGTTCTGTTTGGCGAAGAGCCGGACGATGTCGCGCGCCTGGTGATTGGTATTGCTGCCCGTAACAACGAGCACATCCAGGTGATCACCAGCCTGACCAATGCGCTGGATGATGACAGCGTGATTGAGAAGCTGGCGAACACCACCAGCGTGCAGGAAGTTCTGGATCTGCTGTCAGGTAAGCCTGCGATCGCGTAATTCAGAGCAATTATTTTCCCTGGGGCGGTCATGCCCGTCCCGATTTCCTGGGGCGGGTTTGCCCGCCCCATCGTCATTTGATATGGGTCAAAAATTATGAAAGCGTTACATTTCGGAGCAGGAAACATTGGTCGCGGCTTTATCGGCAAATTACTGGCTGATGCAGGTATCGAACTGGTTTTTGCTGATGTGAATCAGACGGTGCTGGATGCACTGAACGCGCGTCATGAGTATCCCGTTCATGTGGTTGGCGAGCAGGCCAAAGTGGAAATGGTTAAAGGGGTCAGTGCGGTCAACAGCACCGGCGATGAGATCATCACTCTGGTCTCTGAAGTCGATCTGGTCACTACCGCCGTGGGTCCGCAGATTCTGGAGCGTATTGCCGGCAGTGTGGCAAAAGGTCTGGCAAAACGCAGCGACAACGGCAATACCCGCCCGTTAAATATCATTGCCTGTGAGAATATGGTGCGCGGCACCAGCCAGCTAAAACAGCATGTGCTGAAGGCGCTGCCGGAGCACTATCACGCCTGGCTGGAACAGCATGTCGGCTTTGTGGATTCCGCTGTCGATCGCATCGTGCCCCCTTCTGACGCGGGCAGCACCGATCCACTGGAAGTGACTGTTGAGACTTTCAGCGAGTGGATCGTCGATAAAACCCAGTTTAAGGGCGACCTGCCGACCATTCCGGGCATGGAACTGACCGATAATCTGATGGCGTTTGTTGAGCGTAAACTCTTCACCCTGAATACCGGCCATGCCATTACCGCCTACCTCGGCCAGCTGGCCGGTCATCAGACTATTCGTGACGCTATCCTCGACGAAAAAATCCGGGCCGTCGTGAAAGGCGCGATGGAAGAGAGCGGCGCGGTGCTGATTAAGCGTTACGGTTTTGACGCGGATAAACATGCGGCCTACATCCAGAAGATTCTGGGTCGTTTTGAAAATCCGTACCTGAAAGATGATGTTGAGCGCGTAGGCCGTCAGCCGCTGCGTAAACTCAGCGCAGGCGATCGCCTGATCAAGCCGACGCTGGGTACGCTGGAATATGGTTTACCGCACGCCAGCCTGGTGCAGGGTATTGCCGCCGCGATGCGCTATCACAGCGATCAGGACCCTCAGGCGCAGGAGCTGGCCGCGCTGCTGGCAGAAAAAGGCCCACAGGCGACGCTGGCTGAAATTTCAGGACTGGATGCCGACAGCGAAGTCGTGGCTTCTGTGGTGAGCGCCTGGCACGCTATGGCATAATGCGCGCGTGTTAGTGACGCAAGCCGGGCGCAGTTCGCCTGCGCCCAACGGCGGTATAAAACCCATGCAGGCAATAATGGAAGAGAAGCAGGCTTTTGAGAACCGGGTGCTTGAGCGCCTGAACGCCGGTCGTTCGGTGAGAAGCTTTCTGATCGCCGCTGTTGAGCTATTGGCTGAAGCCGTCAATTTGCTGGTGCTGCAGGTGTTCCGCAAAGATGACTATGCGGTCAAATATGCGGTAGAGCCACTGCTGCTGGGCAATGGTCCTCTGGGCGAACTGTCGGTTCGCCTGAAGCTCATTTACGGACTTGGCGTCATCAGTCGCCATGAATATGAAGATGGTGAACTGCTGCTGGCGCTGCGCGAAGAGTTGAATCACGACAGCGGCGATTATCGTTTTACTGACGATGAAATCCTTGGTCCATTTGGTGAGCTGCACTGTGTCACCGCCTGGCCGCCCGCGCCGGTGTTTCACACCGAAGATGCAGAGCTGCGCAGCATGCAGCAGCAGCGCTATCTGCAGATGGTGCGATCCACTATGGTCCTGTCACTCACCGAACTGATTGCCCGCATCAGTATGAAGCAGGCGTTTAAAAAGTCCGGCAGCTAATCCTTTCAGGCGCCATCACGGCGCCTTTTTCGTCTTAACCTGAGCGGGAATATGCGCCAGATTTGGTGTATCCTTGCCCTGTTTTCCTCAACGAGTTGTTGTCATGAAAGAGCAAGAAAAGAACGAAATCAAACTTCTCAGCGATAAGCTGGACGCTTTGAACCGCAAAGAGCCGCAGTTACTCGAATCGGGTGATGTCGAGAAACTGGGCGCGTTGCTGAAAGAGAAAGAAGCGCTGGTCATTGAGATTGAGCGTCTGCGCGGTCAGCGGGTTGAAAAACTCAGTGCTGAAGCGCAGAAGCTGCAAAAAATGGGCTTCAGCCGCGAAATTACCAAGAAAGAGCAGGCAAATCTGGGTGCGCTGAAGAAAAGCGTGCGCGGCCTGGTGGTGGTGCATCCAATGACCGCGCTGGGACGTGAGATGGGTCTGAAGGCGATGACCGGCTTCGCTAAAACCGCATTCTGACGGGGTCGATCAGGCAGCAGCCTGATCGACATCGGCTTTGCGTTCGCCGGCGGCGGCATACACCTGCTCCGCCAGCGCATCCAGCAGTTCATAACGGCGGCGATACTCTGCCCGCTTCTTACTGGCGATCTCCTCCAGCGTTTTACGCGGCAGGCTCAGCGGCAGTGTAAACATCCCATCTTTGCGCGCTTCACCACTCAGCGACAGCCAGAACTCACTGTAGCTGGCAAAGAACTTATCCCCTTTGCTGTGACGATAACGCAGGCTGCGAAATACATGCGTCTCATCGCCCACCGCCTGAATACTTTCCACGCCGCACTGCTTAGCAACAATAAATACTGCTTCCATTAATAGGCGTTTCGGAAAGAGACCGTGAGCCGCTTTAGTCGCCTCGCGGATCATTTCATTATTGATATGTTTACGCGGTCCCTGTAATCCGCCAATTAACAGCGTGCGCTGGTTATTCTCGTTGAGAATAGAAAATGAGAGCGAAGCAATAATTTCGTCATTATAACGCAATACCAGCGTCACTTCCCCTTCCCTGTCGAAATAACCTGAGCTACAGGAGAGGATAAAGGTCTCACCATTTTTACCGGTCAGTGTAGCCAGCACATTATCCGTGGCGCTTTGCAGCAACTGACGCAGCAGGGGATTGTCCAGATTATTCATCAGGCTGTAATGATCAATTATCGCCTGCGCACGGGCAGCAATGCTCAGCCCTGAACGCAGATAGGGCCGGTGCAGCTTGGCTGGCAGCAATCCCTGCGTGCTCATCAACAAGGGGAGTTGCGGTAAGTGCGACAGCGCATTCAGGTAACGCAGCGTCGTCAGCGGCGATATTAACGTTCTTAATACAAATTTCAGGCGAAAACGTTTACTCCGCCAGAGTTTATCCGGAACGGTTTTCCCACTAATTAACTGAAAAAATAGCGATGCAGAGGATTCAGTCGTATTTTCCTGAGTAGTTATAATTGACATAGTCAGCGACACACTGTGAGTTAAGCAAGGAATGTCAGCGAACATAACATAGCCAATATCAACGGCAGGTTAATGTGGAATAACATATAAACTGATAATTGACGATTTCTGGTACATTTTGGTAAGGCACAAAATAGAGATAAAAAAAACCGGCGAAATAAATTTCACCGGTTTATCTTCATTGCGTTTACGTTTGGTTAACTTATTTAGCAGAAGCGAAGCGGGCTGCCGCTTCGTCCCAGTTAACGACGTTCCAGAACGCTTTGATGTAGTCAGGACGCTTGTTCTGATACTTCAGGTAATAAGCGTGTTCCCACACATCCAGACCGATGATCGGGAAGCCAGAAACGCCAGCAACCGCTTCACCCATCAGCGGGTTATCCTGGTTTGCGGTAGAAACCACAGCCAGTTTGTCGCCTTTCTTAACCAGCCATGCCCAGCCAGAACCGAAACGGGTCGCAGCGGCTTTCTCGAACTCTTCCTGGAATTTTTCAACGCTACCGAAATCTTTCTCGATAGCCGCTTTCAGGTCGCCCTGCAGCGTGGTGCCGATTTTCAGGCCTTTCCAGAACAGGCTGTGGTTAGCGTGACCGCCTGCGTTGTTACGCAGTGGGCCTTTTTTGTCTGCTGGCAGCTGATCCAGTTTGGTGATCAGCTCTTCTACCGGCAGATTAGCAAATTCAGTACCTTCCAGCGCCGCGTTCGCGTTGTTCACATAGGTCTGGTGGTGTTTGGTGTGATGGATCTCCATCGTCTGCTTGTCGAAATGCGGTTCCAGTGCGTCGTATGCGTAAGGCAGGGATGGCAGTGAATAACTCATGTTCTTCCTCTCCATTTAGTTTGAGCAGCACGACGAATTCGGGACGTGCCGCGTAAGCAGTCGAATCATTATAGTTAAATTCATGTAGCGTAAAAGGGTAATCAATGCCCTATTAACCCTAAGGATTTGCGAAACCCGGCATTAGCAACCCGTTGTTTTTTCAGTGTGCAGTTGCTGAATCGGCCTTTTCTGCCTCATCTGACCGGGAACGCGGCGCGCAGAGGTCAGGCTGCCAGCCAGCACGCCTCCCGCCCGGACGCCGCGTCTGCCCTGCCCTGGGCGTTACTGACCCAGCTCGCGCAGAGCATTGTCGAGTGCACCAACCAGCCAGTCGATGTCGCTCTCCTGGAAAGCCAATGGCGGACGCAGTTTCAGCACATTCCCATACGGACCGGCAACTGAAGTCAGCACACGATGTTCACGCAGCTTCTCGATCAGGTTCAGCGCCAGCGTTTTGTCCGGCGTTTTGCTGTGACGATCGGTGACCAGTTCAAAGCCGATAAATAGCCCGGCCCCGCGCACATCGCCTACGCACTCATAGCGGTCCATCAGAGTTCGTAGCTCAGCCAGTAACTTCGCGCCGACCACGCGACTGTGCTCCTGTAATCCCTCTTCAGTGATCACTTTCAGCACTGCCTGGGCCGCCGCCATCGCGACCGGATTGCCACCAAAGGTATTGAAGTAAGGAATTGAGTCACTGAAGGCAGCCAGCACGTCACTTTTTGCCAGCAGTCCGGAAACCGGAATGCCGTTGCCCATTGGCTTGCCGGTGGTGATGACATCAGGCACCACATCGTGACGGCCAAAGCCCCAGAACGCGTCGCCGGTACGGCCAAAGCCAGGCTGAACTTCATCAGCAATAAAGATGCCGCCGTTGGCATGCACCACCTCGACTGCTTGTTTCAGGAAGCCGCGCGGATTAGGCAGCACCCCATCTGATGAGAAGATCGAGTCCGCCAGGAAACCGGCAAATTTAATGCCGTGCGCCGCCATGTCATCAATCTGCTGCTGAATCTGGTCAGCGAACCAGTCGCCCAGGTCAGGCGCATCCACACGATAAGCATCCGGCGGCATCACCAGCCGCGTAGTCGGAGCCAGCGGCTGTCCACTGCCCAGCGCCGGAGACGCGCCAGAGGTCAGTTCACTGGTGCCGTGATAGGCCTCTTTACTGACAATAATGCCGGTTCCGCCGCTGAAAGCACGCGCCACGCGGATCGCCAGGTCATTGGCTTCCGAGCCGGTGCACATGTACATCGCGCGATCGATCGCCTCAGGCGTGGTCGCCAGCAGCGCTTCGCTGTAATCCAGAATATTTTCATGCAGATAACGGGTGTGGGTGTTCAGCATTTTCATTTGCTGCGTCACCGCTTCAATCACGGCCGGATGGCAATGACCGATGCTCGCTACGTTGTTGTAGACGTCGAGATATTTATCGCCCGCCGCGTCCCACAGATATTGCCCTTCACCCCGCACCAGATGAACCGGTTTGCGGTAGAACAGGCGATAGGATTCGCCAAGCACTTTACTGCGTTTATCGGTCAGTTTGCGCGTGTCGCTGTCGAGCGCATCGGCATGTTCGGCGCGGAAACTGTTGGTATCCATAATAGTGGAACGCGTGGCCATAATGACTCCCGTTACAAGGATGAAGGAGGAAGAGCTGACCCTTGTATCATGCCTGCCTGAATCTAAAATGCAACCAAATACACAAACACAATAAAATACACATGACGCAGACCAATGACCGCGTTAAGCTTGCCTCTGATTCAGACGGAATCTTTCGCTTCAGTGGCGTATCATCCAGGCTCTTCGCGCTTTAAAAGGAAAACTCTATGCTGCAGGAAACGCGCCTTCATCGCATCCGTGCCTTACTGACCCGACTTAATCAGGTGAGTACTGAGCGCATTATCAGGGAGCTGGGGGTGTCTCGCGAAACCGCGCGCCGCGACATCATTGAGCTTGAAGCACGGGGTCTGGCGCGCCGCGTTCATGGCGGACTGGTGGCGATTGAAACGGCGGCTGAACCGCCGCTAACGGAACGCCGCAGCACCCAGACCCGCGAAAAGCGCACCATCGCCCGCGCCGCTGCGCAGTTGCTGCAGCCCGGACAGACGCTGTTTCTGGATGCGGGCAGCACCACCACACTGCTGGCGGAGGAGCTACATGCTCTTTCTGGCCTGACCATAGTGACCAACAGCCTGCAGGCCGCGCTGGCGCTGAGCGCCGGAGAAGAAGATCAGCCGCTGAATAATCAGATTATTTTGCTGGGCGGGATGATGTCGGCGGGTGCGCAACAGACGCGCGGCGAAATTACCGTGGGCGAGATCATCCGCTATCGTGCTGATGTTGCGCTGCTGTCGCCGGTGGGCATTGAAGCGGGTAACGGTGCCAGCAGTTTTCACCCGCATGAAGCGGCTATCGCCAGGGCGATGGTGCAGCAATCCGCTGCCTGCTATCTGCTGGCCGATTACACCAAACTTGGCGTGGTCAGCCGCACGGTTTACGCGCCGCCGCAGGCAATCTCCCTGCTGATTACCGACAGCGGCGGCGAGGGTGACGCTCTTGAGGCATTACAGCAGACGCTGCCAGAGGTGATGGTGGTTTAACGCAGTCGCTGAGGATGGCTGTAGACCGTGGCGCGGCCAGGTTTACTGAACCCGACCAGCGTCAGATTGCAACGCTCAGCAACCTCAACCGCCAGGCGGGTCGCGGCTGAGACCGCGAACAGGATCTCGACGCCGCACATGGCGGACTTCTGCACCATTTCATAGCTGGCGCGGCTGGAGACCAGCACCGCGCCCGGTCCCCACTCTGACTGGCTGCGATACCCCAGCAGCTTATCCAGCGCCACATGGCGACCCACATCTTCACAGCCACCAGCCAGCTGACCATCGGGCTGGATCCATGCGGCCGCATGGGTGCAGCCGGTTTTTTGTCCCACAGGCTGATAATCTTTCAGCTGACCCAGGGCCCGATCCAGCTGGTCCAGCGCGAAGGTCTGGGTAAACGGCAGCGGAGAGAGTGGCTTACCGATCTGGTCCAGCTGTTCAACGCCACACACACCGCAGCCAGTCCGGCCCGCCAGCGCGCGACGCTGCGCTTTCAGCGCCATAAAGCGGCGGCTGGATAGCTCAATCTGAACCTCAATACCGTGACAGCCCGGCACGATGTCCATGCCGAAAATGTCGCCAGGCGCGTCGATGATGCCCTCTGACAGCGAAAAACCCAGCGCAAACGCCTCCAGATCTTTGGGTGTGGTCATCATCACCACGTGAGAGATACCGTTGTAGACCAGCGCCACCGGAACTTCGTCCGCCAGCCAGTCATCCTGTGCATCAGTCAGATCAGCACGCTGCCACACCTGCGTCTTGCTGACGCCAGCCTGAGTTGTTAAATCTTCGCCTGAAGCAGGCTGGAAAGCTTTCAAAATTTACGACCCGTTGTTAACAAATTATGTCATTCAGTGCCCGATGCGGCACAGCACTGACGAGCCCTGATTCTGCCTTTTAGACCCATTCAGCGCAAATAAACAGCGGAGCAATTCATGCGGTTCTCTTCCCCAAAAGGCGTAGCCACGCCTGCTGGCGAAGACAATGCGAATAGTTATCTTTTACGCGTTAACATCGGTAAGCATAAAACAACAGTAATCATCTGGGCCGTCTGAAAATCTGCTTGCAGCGCCGATCCGTTAGCGAGGGTTTTTAACAAAATTGAGAAAAAGAATTACTAATGACTAACCTGTTGACCCTGGTCAACTTACAGGCAAAGAGTGCTGCTATTTTGCAAGGCTTCGCAATGGAGCCAATAAAGAAGAACGATAAAATGCAAATGAACAGACGGCGTTTTTTCAAAATCTGTGCTGGCGGGTTGGCGGGCACCAGTGCGACGTTACTTGGTTTTGCCCCCACCACAGCCTTAGCCAGCGTCCGAGAATTCAAACTCATTCGCGCCAGAGAAACCCGTAATAACTGCACCTACTGTTCAGTCGGCTGCGGCATGCTGATTTACAGCCTGGGTGATAGCGCAAAAAATAGCTGCGCCTCGATTTACCATATTGAAGGCGATCCTGACCATCCGGTCAGTCGCGGCTCGCTCTGCCCTAAAGGCGCAGGCGTGCTCGACTTTATTCACAGCGAACAGCGACTGAAGTACCCGGAATACCGCGCGCCAGGTTCTGATAAGTGGCAGCGCATCAGCTGGGATGAGGCCTTTGAGCGCATTGCCCGCCTGATGAAGGAGGATCGCGATGCCCATTTCCAGGCCACCAACGCCGCTGGCGTCACGGTTAACCGCTGGCCCACCACCGCCATGCTCTGCTCCTCTGCCGCCAGTAATGAGACTGGCCTGCTCGATCAGAAATTTGCCCGCGCGCTGGGTATTCTGGCGCTGGAAAACCAGGCTCGCCTGTGTCATGGCCCGACCGTGGCTGCGCTGGCCCCCAGCTTTGGGCGCGGTGCGATGACCAACAACTGGAATGACATCAAAAACGCTAACGTGGTGATGATCATGGGCGGCAACCCCGCCGAGGCGCATCCGGTTGGCTTTAAATGGGTGATTGAAGCTAAAACCCATAACAATGCGCAGGTCATCGTGGTCGATCCGCGCTTTAATCGCTCTGCGGCCGTCGCCGATCTCTACGCGCCACTGCGTGCGGGCAGTGATGTGGTGTTCCTGATGGGGGTGATCAACTATCTGCTGCAACACAATCAGATTCAGCAGGAATATGTTCGCGCCTTCACCAATGCTGCACTGATCGTCAGCGAAGGCTTTAGCTTCAGCGACGGGTTGTTCAGCGGCTACAATGCTGAAACCCGTCAGTACGATCGCCAGAGCTGGCACTATGAGCTGGATGAAAACGGCCATGCGCGACGCGATGAGAGCTTCACTCATCCCCGCTGCGTGCTGAATCTGCTGAAAACCCACGCCAGCCGTTACACCCCGGAAATGGTGACGCGCCTGTGCGGCACGTCGCAGGAGTCCTTTATTGCGGTGTGCGAGCAGCTCGCTTCCACCTGTGTGCCGAATCGCACCGCAACCATCCTCTATGCGCTGGGCTGGACCCACCACACTAACGGCTCCCAGATTATCCGCACGGCAGCAATGATCCAGCTGCTGCTGGGCAATATCGGTATGCCAGGCGGCGGCATCAATGCACTGCGTGGCCACTCTAACGTACAGGGTTATACCGATCTCGGTCTGCTGGCGCAGAGCCTGCCAGGCTATCTTCCTCTGCCCTCCGAGAAGATGACTACACTGGCAACGTATCTGCAGCAGGCCACGCCGGTTTCACCGCTGCCAGGTCAGGTCAACTACTGGCAGAACACCGACAAATTTTTCGTCAGTCTGATGAAGAGTTTCTACGGCGATAACGCCACGGCAGAAAATCAGTGGGGCTACGACTGGCTGCCGAAGTGGGACAAAAGCTACGACTGCATGGCGCAGGCGGAGATGATGGAGCAGGGGGCGCTGAACGGCTGTCTGATTCAGGGTTTCAACCTGCTGGCCGCCTTCCCGGACAAAAACAAAGCGGTCCGGGCACTGTCGCGCCTCAAATTTATGGTGGTGATCGATCCGCTGCGCACGGAAACCGCCAGCTTCTGGCAGCATCACGACGAGTTCAACGACGTCGATCCAGCTAAAATTCAGACCGAAGTGTTTCGCCTGCCCTCTTCCTGCTTCGCGGAAGAGTCAGGCTCGGTGGCGAACTCGTCACGCTGGCTACAGTGGCACTGGGCTGCCGCCGAACCCCCTGCGGAAGCCCTGCACGACGGTAAAATCCTTGGCAATCTGTTCATGCGTCTGCGCGCGCTTTATCGCGACGAAGGCGGTGCAACGCCTGAGCCGCTGATGGCGATGCGCTGGGACTATCGCGATCCGTCTAATCCTGAGCCGGAAGAGGTCGCGCAGGAGAACAACGGCCAGGCGCTGACCGACATTTACGACGCCAGCGGCAAGCTGCTGCTGAAAAAAGGCCAGCAGCTCAACGGCTTCTCAGAGCTGCGTAACGACGGCACCACCGCCAGTGCCTGCTGGATCTACAGCGGCAGCTGGACGCCGGAAGGCAACCAGATGGCACGACGTGACAACGCCGACCCATCGGGGTTGGGCGCGGTCTCCGGCTGGGCCTGGGCCTGGCCCGCTAACCGCCGCATTCTCTACAATCGCGCCTCCGCTGATGCGCAGGGTAAAGCATGGGATCCGAATCGCCGGCTGATTGAGTGGGATGGCACACGCTGGCACGGCATCGACGTACCGGATTATCCGGTAACGCTGTCGCCGCAGCAGCAGGCCGGTCCGTTTATCATGCAGCCTGATGGCCTCGGCCACCTGTTTGCGCTCGATAAGATGGCAGATGGCCCCTTCCCGGAACATTACGAACCGATGGAAAGCCCGCTCGCTGACAACCCTCTGCATCCGCATCAGCGCCATAGCCCGGTCGTTCGCCTGTTCAGCAGCGACGCTGCGCAAATGGGCGAGGCCGCTGATTATCCCTGCGTCGCCACCACCTATTCCATCACCGAACTGTTCCGCCACTGGACCAAGCATGCCCTGCTGAACGCGATTGCGCAGCCGGAGCAGTTTGTTGAAATCGGCACAGAACTGGCAGAGGAGAAAGGCATTCAGGCCGGAGACAGCGTCAAAGTCTCGTCGCGCCGTGGCTATATCAAAGCCAAAGCGGTGGTAACACGTCGTCTGCCACGTCTGATGATAGATGGCAAGCCGGTCGATACCGTGGGCATTCCCTGTCACTGGGGCTTTGAGGGCACCACGCGTAAAGGCTTCCTCGCCAATACGCTGACGCCTTCAGTTGGCGATGCCAACTCGCAGACCCCGGAGTACAAGGGATTTTTAGTGAAAGTGGAAAAAGCGTAACGGTAGATGACAATGGCTTATCAATCACAAGATATTATCCGTCGCTCAGCGACCAACGGCTTTACCCCACCGCCGCAGGCGCGCGATCATCAGCGCGAAGTGGCGAAACTTATCGACGTCACCACCTGTATCGGCTGCAAAGGCTGCCAGGTCGCCTGCTCCGAGTGGAACGACATCCGCGATGAAGTCGGCCACAACATCGGGGTCTATGACAATCCTGTCGATCTGACCGCCAAATCCTGGACGGTGATGCGCTTTTCGGAAGTTGAAGAGAACGGCAAGCTGGCCTGGCTGATTCGCAAAGATGGCTGTATGCACTGCGCCGATCCTGGCTGCCTGAAAGCCTGCCCGTCGGCTGGCGCTATCATTCAGTACGCCAACGGCATCGTCGATTTCCAGTCTGAGCAGTGCATCGGCTGCGGCTACTGCATTGCGGGTTGCCCGTTCAACGTGCCACGGCTCAACAAAGAGGATAATCGCGCCTATAAATGCACCTTGTGTGTGGATCGCGTCAGCGTCGGCCAGGAACCCGCCTGTGTGAAGACCTGTCCGACCGGTGCCATTCATTTCGGCAGCAAAAGCGACATGCTGACGCTGGCGGAGGAACGCGTGGCAGAGCTGAAGTCACGTGGGTTTGCGCAGGCTGGCCTCTACAACCCGGAAGGCGTGGGCGGCACCCATGTGATGTATGTGCTGCATCATGCTGACAAGCCTCAGCTCTATCACGGCCTGCCTGCTAATCCGTGCATCAGTCCGACCGTGACCTTCTGGAAGGGGATCTGGAAACCGCTGGCAGCGGTGGGTTTTGCCGCGACGTTCGCCGCCTCGATCTTCCACTATGTTGGCGTTGGCCCGAATCGCGTCACTGAAGCGCACGACGAGAACGACGATCAGCCTGAGGAGCACCAATAATGAAAAAGCCCGATCACCTGGTGCGTTACCGCGCACCTGAACGCATCAATCACTGGATCGTCGCGATTTGCTTTGTCATGGCCGCATTAAGCGGATTAGGGTTTTTCTTTCCGTCATTCAACTGGCTGATGCAGATATTTGGCACGCCACAGCTGGCGCGTATTCTGCATCCGTTTGTCGGTGTGGTGATGTTTGCCGCTTTTATGCTGATGTTTTTGCGTTACTGGAAACATAACCTGATCACTCGCGATGACCTTTACTGGGCCAGAAATATTCACCGGATTGCGATGAATGAAGAGGTGGGAGATACCGGTAAATATAACTTTGGTCAGAAGTGTGTGTTCTGGGCTGCTATCATCAGCTTAGTATTGCTGCTTGCCAGTGGCATTGTCATCTGGCGACCTTACTTTGCTGATGCCTTTGCCATTCCGCTGATTCGTCTGGCGCTGATTGTGCATTCGGTGTCAGCGGTGGCGCTGATCATCGTCATTATGGTGCATATTTATGCTGCATTGTGGGTCAAAGGCACACTGACCGCGATGGTAGAAGGCTGGGTCAGCTCTGAATGGGCCAGACAGCATCATCCTCGCTGGTATCGTGAGCAGCGTAATCCGCCAATAAAACAGGAAAAACGCCCCTGATGAGTATTCGCATAATCCCGCAGGACCAGCTGGAGAAAGGCGAAAAGACTACGGCGGAGATGATTCCGCCGTTACTTTTTCCACGGCTGAAAAATTTATACAGTCGTCGTGCCGCGCGACTGCGCGACCTGGCGGCGAAAAATCCACTCGGCGATTATCTGCGCTTTGCGGCGGTGATCGCTGAAGCGCAGGAGATTGTGCTGTATGACCATCCCCTGCACATCGACCTGCATGCCCGACTGACGCAGAGCGCCAGCGAGGGCAAGCCGCCACTGAATATTCATACCCTGCCGCGTGATCCGCACTGGCAACGGCTGCTGCACTCGCTGATTGCCGAGCTGAAGCCGGAGATGAGCGGACAGGCGCTGGCGGTGCTGGAGAATCTGGAGAAGGCATCCGCCACCGAGCTGGAGACGCTGGCCAGCGCGCTTTTTACCGGCGAGTATGCGCTGGTCAGCAGCGACAAAGCGCCCTTTATCTGGGCAGCACTTTCGCTCTACTGGGCGCAGATGGCGGCCCTGATCCCGGGCAAAGCACGCGCCGAGATGGGCGATCAGCGTCAGTTCTGTCCGGTCTGCGCCAGCATGCCGGTCGCCAGCGTGGTGCATATGGGCAGCCATGAAGGCGCGCGCTATCTGCACTGCAATCTGTGCGAAAGTGAATGGCATGTGGTGCGCAGCAAATGTACCCAGTGCGAACAGTCCCGTGATCTGCACTACTGGTCGCTCGACAGCGAAAAGGCGGCGGTCAAGGCGGAGAGCTGTGGCGACTGCGGCACCTACCTGAAGATGCTCTATCAGGAGAAAGATCCGGCTATTGAACCGGTGGCCGATGACCTGGCGTCGCTGATACTGGATGCCAGAATGGAGCAGGAAGGCTTCGCGCGCAGCAGTCTCAATCCTTTTATGTTTCCTGGCGAATAGTCACTGAATCCGGAGAACCCGATGAAACTGATTGGCAGCTATACCAGCCCGTTTGTGCGTAAGATTTCGATTATCATGCTGGAAAAAGGCATTACATTTGAATTCGTTAACGCATCGCCTTACAGCGATGACAGCCACGTGCCGCACTACAATCCGCTGGGCAAAGTTCCGGCGCTGGTTGCTGACGATAAGCAAATCTGGTTCGACTCCAGCATCATCGCCGGGTTTCTGGAACTGCGCGGCGAGGAGCCCGCTCTGTTGCCTGCCGATCCGCTTGAGTCGCTTAATATCCGTCAGCTGGAGAAGCTGGCGGATGGCGTTAGCGATGCCGCGCTGGTGATCGTGCGCGAGCAGATGCGACCGGGTGACCAACAGTCGGAAGAAGTGTTGCTGCGCAATCGTGAAAAGATTCAGCGCAGCCTCGATATGCTGGAAGCCGTGGCCGCTGAGGGAAAATGGCTTAACAACGGCCAGCTCAATCTGGCGGATATCGCCGCCGGCTGCATGATTGGCTACCTCAATTTCCGCCGCGTGGTCCCTAACTGGTGTGTCGAACGTCCGGCGCTGGTGAAGCTGGCGGAAACGCTGTTTGCGCGCGAGAGTTTTGCGCGCACGACGCCGCCTGCGGCGTGATTGAGTTCTGAGCCAGCCCCCTTAAGAGGGACAATGGTGTCTGGCTGGATAACCGGGCAATCGACTATCAGGACGGGGAAGATGTTCATTCGCCTGCGGCGCATTCTGCTGTTGCAGCACGCGCTCGCGCGACGGCCACCATGGCGAGAAGACGTTCTGGCGGATGCCAGAGCGATAAACAAATCCTTTTCATGAAAATTCCATTTCACTAATTATAACGCGGTGTAACGTTCGGCGAATTATCCATCCGGAAAGGGGAAAAACAAGAAGGTTGGCTATTTTTCGGGCGGTTTCTTAACCCCCCGGTTTTACGAAAAAGCGTCCGTGTACTCAGGCTATCCCGGCCCAAAAAATTCCATAAAAAAAGGGACGATTGCTCGTCCCTTTTCCGCACAGCGAATAGCATTACTGCAGCAGCGAGATATCCGCGACCTGCAGGAACAGCTCACGCAGTTTTGACAGCAGCGTCAGGCGATTAACCCGCACCGCCTGATCGTCGGCGTTAACCATCACTTTATCGAAGAAGTTGTCTACCGCAGTACGCAGTTGCGCCAGTTCGACCAGCGCATCCTGATAGCGGCCTTCAGCGAAGTAAGGCTGCAGCTTGCTGCTCAGCGCGGTGACAAACGTCGCCAGCTGGATCTCTTCGTTCTCTTTCAGCAGTGACGCCTGCACGCTCTCATTCAGCGTTTCAGTCGATTTCGCCAGAATGTTAGAGACGCGCTTGTTCGCCGCCGCCAGTGCTGCAGCGGCCTCCAGGGAACGGAAATGCGACACCGCTTTCATACGTGCATCAAAGTCAGCCGGACGGGTCGGACGACGCGCCAGGACTGCCTGCAGCGTATCGATGCTGTGACCCTCTTCCTGATACCAGGCGCGGAAGCGACCCAGCATAAAGTCGATCACATCATCCACCACGCGGGCGTTGCTCAGCTTGCTGCCATACAGGCGCACCGCTTCTTCGGTCAGGGTTTGCAGATCGAGCGGCAGGTTCTTCTCAACAATGATACGCAGCACGCCCAGCGCCGCACGACGCAGTGCGAACGGATCTTTGTCGCCTTTTGGATGCTGACCAATGCCGAAAATCCCGGCCAGCGTATCCATTTTATCAGCAATCGCCAGCGCACAGGCGACCGGGCTGGACGGCAGCTCGTCACCGGCAAAGCGCGGCTGATACTGCTCGTTCAGCGCAACCGCCACATCTTCGGCTTCGCCGTCGTGACGCGCATAGTGCATGCCCATCACGCCCTGCGTGTCGGTGAACTCGAAGACCATGTTGGTCATCAGGTCACACTTCGACAGCAGACCTGCGCGGGTCGCATGATTCACATCGGCGCCAATTTCACCGGCAATCCAGCCCGCCAGGGCCTGAATGCGATCGGTTTTATCACGCAGCGTACCCAGCTCTTTCTGGAACAGGACGGTTTCCAGACGCGGCAGGTGATCTTCCAGACGCTTTTTGCGGTCGGTATTAAAGAAGAACTCCGCATCGGCCAGGCGTGGGCGTACCACTTTCTCGTTGCCGGAGATAATCTGGCGCGGATCGCTGGATTCGATGTTGGTGACGAAAATGAAGTTAGGCATCAGGTTGCCGTCATTGTCATACACCGGGAAATATTTCTGATCGCCTTTCATGGTGTAGACCAGCGCTTCCGCTGGCACTTTGAGGAATTTCTCTTCAAAAGTCGCGGTCAGGACCACCGGCCACTCCACCAGCGACGTCACCTCTTCCAGCAGGCTGTCGCTGATATCGGCGTTACCGCCTAAGCGACGTGCGGCCGCTTCGGCATCAGCTTTAATCATCGCTTTGCGGACCTGATAGTCGGCAATGACCTGGCCGCGTTTTTCCAGCACATCAGGGTACTGATCGGCGTTGTCGAGCGTAATTTCGCTTTCACCCATAAAGCGGTGACCACGAATAACGCGATCTGACTTAATGCCCAGAATGGTGCCAGGAATCAGCTCATCGCCCAGCAGCATCGTCACGGTGTGAACCGGGCGAACGAACTGCACATCGCTGTCGCCCCAGCGCATCAGTTTTGGCACTGGCAGCTTGCTGAGTGCGGTCGCAATCATCGCTGGCAGCAGTGACTGAGCCGCTTCGCCTTTGACCTGGGCGCGATAAACCAGCCATTCGCCTTTATCGGTGGCGAGGCGTTCAGCCTGATCGACAGTAATGCCGTTACCACGCGCCCAGCCTTCAGCAGCTTTAGTGGCGTTGCCGTCAGCGTCAAACGCCGCAGCGAACGCCGGACCGCGCTTCTCCACTTCCCGATCGGGTTGTGAAGCGCTCAGGTTTGCGACTTTCAGCGCCAGACGACGCGGCGCAGCAAACCAGCTGACCTCGCCGTGGTTCAGGTTGGCCGCATCCAGTTCAGCGGTCACCTGCGCGGCAAAGGCTTCTGCCAGGCTGCGCAGGGCTTTTGGTGGCAGCTCTTCGGTGCCGATCTCCACCAGGAAGGTTTGTTCAGTCATGGCTGCCTCTTACTTTTTGTTATTGCACATCGGGAAGCCCATTGCCTCGCGAGAGGCGTAGTAAGCTTCAGCCACGGCTTTGGTCAGGGTACGAATGCGCAGAATATAGCGCTGACGCTCTGTTACCGAGATTGCTTTGCGGGCATCCAGCAGGTTGAAGCTGTGTGCCGCTTTCAGAATGCGTTCGTAGGCGGGCAGTGGCAGCGGTTTTTCCAGCGCCAGCAGATGCTGCGCCTCTTTCTCGTACTGCTCAAAGCAGGTAAAGAGGAAATCGACGTCGGCGTATTCGAAGTTATAGGTGGATTGCTCCACTTCGTTCTGATGGAACACGTCGCCGTAGGTGGTTTTGCCCAGCGGGCCATCGCTCCAGACCAGATCGTAAACGCTGTCGACGCCCTGGATATACATCGCCAGACGCTCCAGACCGTAAGTGATCTCACCGGTTACCGGCTTACACTCCAGGCCGCCAACCTGCTGGAAGTAGGTGAACTGCGTCACTTCCATGCCGTTGAGCCACACTTCCCAGCCGAGTCCCCAGGCACCCAGCGTCGGGTTTTCCCAGTTATCTTCCACGAAGCGAATGTCATGCACCGTCGGATCCATACCCAGCTCTTTCAGCGAGCCAAGGTAGAGCTCCTGAATGTTGTCCGGTGACGGTTTGATGATTACCTGGAACTGGTAATAGTGTTGCAGACGGTTCGGGTTTTCACCGTAGCGGCCATCGGTAGGACGGCGTGATGGCTGCACGTAAGCGGCAGCAATCGGCTCCGGGCCGAGTGCGCGCAGGCAGGTCATCGGGTGTGAAGTGCCAGCGCCCACTTCCATGTCCAGCGGTTGGACAATGGTGCAGCCCTGACGCGCCCAGTAATCCTGCAAGGTCAGGATCAGCCCCTGAAAGGTTTTGGTATCAAACTTTTGCATGTTGAGTGTGCACGCGCTTCGGTTAGATTAAAAAAAGAGGCCGACAGTATACCCTTTGACCGCGCGATGTGCAGCCGTAAATCCCAGGCGGTGCCGGCGCGTTTAAGCGGCGATTCCGGGCGCTGGCATACAGATGGCTCCGAATCCTGCTGGCAGCAGTTGTTGCGCTGGTCGCATTTGACTACCCTCTTGCGCACGGAGCGATGCGCAAGAGGACGCCATGCCGCAAAAGATTTACTGGATCGATAATTTACGTGCGGTTGCCTGCCTGATGGTGATCGTGATTCATACCACCACCTGGTATATCACCGGACCGATGGCGGTGACCGGCGCCACCTGGGATGTGGCGAACCTGCTGAACTCGGCATCACGCGTCTGTGTTCCGCTGTTCTTTATGATCTCCGGCTATCTGTTTTTCGGCGAACGCAGCGCCCAGCCGCGCCATATGCTCCGGCTGGTACTCTGTCTGCTGTTTTACAGCGCGGTCTCGCTGGCCTATATCACCTGGCTGACGCCGATTAGCGAAGGCCGTTCGATCCTCAGGATGCTACAGAAGCCCGTTTTCTATCACCTGTGGTTCTTCTTTGCGCTGATTGGCATCTATCTGATGTCGCCACTGATTCAGGTGAAAACCGTGCAGGCGCGTTACGTGGCGCTGCTGGTGCTGGTGCTGGCGGTGCTCGCCAATCCCAATACGGTCAGCCAGTCGCTGGGCCCGTTTCATTTTCTGCCGGTTAATCTCTATGTCAGCGGCGACAGTATTTACTACCTGCTCTATGCGCTGCTGGGACGGGCGATTGGCACCATGGAGACCAGCCGACGCGGCCTGACACCGCTGGCTGCCGGGCTGTTTATCGCCTGTGTGGTTGGCATTACGTTAGGGACGAAAAAGGCGCTGATCGTCAACGGGGCGTTTAATGACACCTGGTATCTCTACTGCGGACCGCTGGTGTTTATCGCCGCGATCAGCCTGCTGATCGTGTTTAAAAACAGCCTGAACCAGCGCACCCTTCCCGGTTTTACGCTGATTGCACGCTATTCACTGCCCATCTACGGCTTTCATGCGCTGTTCATTCACTATCTGCGCACGCATCATTACGATGATATGTCGCGTCCGTGGCTCGACCTGCCCTGGGTGTTCGGGCTGACGCTGGGCGGCAGCCTGCTGCTGGGAATGGCACTGAAACGTGTCGATACCCGTCACTTTGTCAGCTGATCGGTTTCGCGCTGGCGTGCGCGTCGTAGCTGGCGCGCCGATGAAAACCCCGCCGCCAGCGCCGCTTTTTCGGCAGATTCACCCTGCTGCTGACGCTGGCGCGCCACGCCAACCCGCAGCTGCTCATGATATTCCCGCACGCTGATCCCCAGATGCTGACGAAACAGCCGCGCCAGATGGCGGCTGCTGACATGGGTGCGTCCGGCCAGCTCGATCAGTGTCCAGCCGTGCTCAGGATGGGCAATCATCAGATCCTGTGCGCGGTGAATGGCCGGATGCATGTGATTGCGGTAACGCAGCCAGGGTGAAAGTTGTGGGTCGTCACCGGCGCGGCGGAACCAGACCACCATTTCCCGTGCCACAGCCAGTGCCGTGGGCGTATCACAGAGCTGAGTGATCAGATGCAGTGCCAGATCGATGCCCGCCGTGATGCCCGCGCTGGTCCAGATATTCTCATGCCCGACAAACACCCGGTTCTCCTGCACCCGTGCGCGCGGAGCGGCCGCTTTCAGGCGGGCAATCACATCATGATGAGTGGTGCAGAGTACGTCATCCAGCATGCCCGCCTGCGCAGCCAGCAGCGCGCCCGAACAGACGCAGACCAGCATAAAGGTCTGCGCGCGCAGCGCGGCCTGCTGACGCATCAGCCATTCGCGTGCTTCTGCGGCCTGCGGTGTGGCATAACAGATCTGCGAATCATAAACGCCAGGCACCACCAGAAGGCTCCCGGCGGGCAACTGCTCCGGTAAGGGTTCGATGCTACCAATGGTCATGCCGGTGGAGCAGACCACTTCCGGCTGCGGGCCGATGTAGCGCAGCGTAAAGCGATCGTCCGCCAGCTTCAGCGTCTCGGCCGGGCCGGTGAGATCCAGCGCCATCACGCCCGGCAGGGTTAAAAACCAGACGGTGTATGTCATGCTGGCCCGCGCTACACCAGATCCCAGCCACGGGCGCGCCACAGCGCAGGCAGTTGCGCCATGTCGTCGAAGCGCGTCACCAGCGGATGATCCAGTTCGGGGTTGTGCGGGTCAGCGCAGTAGTAGTAGACCGGGATCCCGGCGGCGATACCGGCGCGGGCGCCCGCTTCGGAGTCATCCACCAGAATGCAGCGCTCAATCGGCACCTGCATCTGTTCCGCCGCGTGGTACATCAGTTCCGGATCAGGCTTCCAGTGCAGAATGTCATAGCCGCTGTAGAGGTGCTCTTCAAACAGCGGCAGCATGCCGGTTAAGCCCAGCGAGTGCTGCATCTTTTTTACCGTCCCGTTTGAGACCACGCACATCGGCACTTTGATTTGCTCAACCAGCGCTTTCGCACCCGGAATGGGCTGCAGCTGCAGATCGAACAGTCGCGCAACTTCTGCGCGGTAGGCGGTTTCCACCTCTTCCATCGGCAGCGACACCTGATGGGCATCGCCCACGTCACGAATGATATCGTAGAGTTTGACGCCCTTATACTTCTCAAACATCTGCTGCAACGAGAGCTCCAGGCCGTAACGGGCAAAGGTGTTGACGTAGGCCTGGGTGCAGAGCAACTCACTGTCCACCAGCGTGCCATCGCAATCAAAAAAGACGCATTCAACTGACATCAGACTCTATCCTTCGATTCAGGGGTGTGCTCCACACTCTACCGCACTCAGCGCAGATTGCGAGACTGGCAATCGGTTGCGAAAAATCATTGTATTGGCCCGGTAAAATCGCCAGGATACGCGCCGATGATTTTTTCTTCTGGATGGATGGCATGAGCAAGCAAGGCGTTTTGCAGCGCATCTTCAGGCTGCAGGAACATGGCACCACGGTGCGCACCGAAGTGATCGCGGGTATCACCACTTTTCTGACGATGGTCTATATCGTCTTCGTCAATCCGCAGATCCTCGGCGTCGCCGGCATGGATACCCAGGCGGTGTTTGTGACCACCTGCCTGATTGCCGCCTTCGGCAGCATTCTGATGGGACTGTTTGCTAATCTGCCGGTGGCGCTGGCACCCGCAATGGGCCTGAATGCCTTCTTCGCCTTTGTGGTGGTCGGGGCGATGGGCTATTCGTGGCAGGTCGGTATGGGCGCAATCTTCTGGGGTGCAGTCGGCCTGTTGATCCTGACGCTGCTGCGGGTTCGCTACTGGATGATTGCCAATATCCCGCTGAGCCTGCGCGTCGGCATCACCGCCGGTATCGGCCTGTTTATTGCCATGATGGGGCTGAAAAATGCCGGCATTATCGTGCCGAATCCCGATACCCTGGTGGCGGTGGGGAATCTGACCTCACACAGTGTGCTGCTGGGCGCACTGGGCTTCTTTATTATCGCCATTCTGGCATCACGTAATATCCACGCGGCGGTGCTTATCTCAATGGTCATCACCACAGCGATTGGCTGGATGCTGGGCGACGTGAAATTTGTCGGCCTGTTTTCTGCGCCACCCTCCATTACGTCTGTCGTGGGTCAGGTCGATATCAAAGGTGCCTTTAACATTGGTATGGCGGGCGTGATCTTCTCCTTTATGCTGGTGAATCTGTTCGACTCCTCCGGCACACTGATCGGCGTCACTGACAAAGCGGGACTGACCGATGAAACCGGCACCTTCCCGCGTATGCAGCAGGCGCTTTATGTCGACAGCATCAGTTCAGTGAGTGGCGCGCTGGCGGGGACGTCATCCGTGACCGCCTATATTGAAAGTACCTCGGGCGTAGCGATTGGCGGCCGAACCGGCCTGATGGCCGTGGTGACCGGCCTGCTGTTCCTGCTGGTGACCTTCCTGTCACCGCTGGCCGCGATGGTGCCATCCTATGCTGCTGCGGGCGCACTGATTTACGTTGGCGTTTTGATGACCGCCAGCCTGTCGCGCGTGCGCTGGGATGATTTAACCGAAGCCGTGCCGGCGTTTGTGACCACTGCCATGATGCCCTTCAGCTTTTCCATCACCGAAGGCATTGCGCTGGGGTTTATCGCTTACTGCGTCATGAAGCTGGGCACCGGCCGCTGGCGTGAAATCAGCCCCTGCGTGGTGATTGTTGCCCTGCTGTTTGTGCTGAAGATTGTCTTTATCGACGCGCACTAAGCGCTTTCAGGGCCGCAACCTCCGGGTTGCGGCTTTTTACATTTCAGGATGCAGACTGCGCTCGCTGGGCAGACTGGTCAGCCGCAGGGCATGAGGCCCGATGTTGGGCTTACCCATCTCCATTTCACGTAATGCGCGCCACTGAAAGGTACTATCCATCTCCCAGAGATGCAGACGCTGGGTCGCAGATGACAGCGCGCACGACCAGACCAGCACAGGCTCCGCATCACAGACCACCTGAATATCAGGATAGAGTGACGATCGCAGCCGACCCGCTCCCGGCAACAGACGCAGCGAATCCAGTCCCTGATCAACCTGTCCCGTCAGCTTGAGAATGCTCTGGCGCAACGTCCAGATTTGCGTCACCGCTTCCATGGCATCCTGCTGGGCATTGATCCAGGCGATCTCGCCCGAGGTTAATCCCTGAATCAGCTGCTCCTGAGTCTGACGACTGCGCGCATGTACAATCTCCATATCCAGACCCGCACGTCCTCCCTCTTCGGCCAGCAGCACACCCACCGTATTGCCCGCATAGGCGATGCTGAAATCGGGCAGATCACTGTCAGCAAATGCGGGGCGTCCATTGCTCTGGATAACCAGACCCGGCAGCTCACTAATGCCATAAACCCGCAGCATCAGTTGCGCCAGCAGGGTACGTGCGGCAAGAAATCGCCCACGGCGTTTGTCAGCAAACTGCTGTGCCGTGTCGGTGATAGCCTGGGGAATGCGTAAATCATTAACCGGGAAGCCGGGATCGCCCGTCCAGCGTACAAAATGACCAGCCATCTGTCGCTCCGTGAAAATGGTCAGATAATCATCAGATGCATTGTAGGAATTTTCTTATCGGAATGCACCCGGCAACGCAAAGATTAGGTTAAATTCGGAATTAGATGAACGGAGTCGTGAGGGATGGCAAACCAGACACTCCGCCAAAATGACACCCTCAACCGCTTAACGGAATGATTGTCGCTGCCTGTCAGCACAGAACAACAGGAGGATAAGCCATGCTGCTGGACGAAATGGTGAAACGAGAGCGCAGCCTGCACGGTGTCAGACGCCGCCAACTGGCGTGGCTGGAGCAGATACTCCATCCTGACTTTTGTGAGATAACCCGTTCAGGGCAATTAGTCACTCGCGCGCAGACCATTGCGGCGCTGATAGAAGAAGAAACGCTGCCTGACATGCTCAGTAGTAACTTTCAGGTGGTGAGCACGGGCGAGATGAGTCTGATACTGCATTACCAGAGCTGTGATGCCGATGGCAGTCGGGCCGCACTGCGTGCGTCACACTGGCTACGCGAGGGTAAGAACTGGCAAATGGTGTTTCATCAGGGAACGCCTGCAACTGAACCGGATTTTATCCGTGAGCCTGATTATTCTCATTACTGACAACGAGCTGAGCTGTGACAATGCTGTCAGGCTGCTGTCGGGTCAGGATCGTGTTACTGCCGGACGTTTCGCCGCACACTTTTCCTTCCTGTCTGTTACTACGGAGAATGTGAATGAACAGCATCAACAGATTCAAAGAACATCGACTGGCCCGGGCGTGGTCACAGGAACAACTGGCAGAAATGGCGGGACTGAGCACCCGCACCGTGCAGCGGATTGAAAATGGCGAGCGGCCGGGGCTGGAAACCCTGAGTGCGCTGGCTGCCGTCTTTAAAGTGAACGTTGCTGATCTGACCGGTCCACAGAACGGGGAAGATCAGGCGCTGGATCAGCGGATTGTTGATGCGCGCAGCAGAATTGCCAGAGAAGCACGCCTTTACCGTTCACTGATTACTGCGGTGGTGGTTTGCGGACTGCTGTTTATTCTTAATCATGTGACTGCGCCGGATACTAACTGGTCGCTCTGGGTCGCGGCAATCTGGGGAGCACTGCTGATTGTCCGGGCAATGCGGACCTTTGTTTTTCGTGGGCTGACACAGCGCTGGCAGCAAAAGCGACTACAAAAAATGCTTCGCCGCTGAGCGGTTCGTATGGTGGCTATCTGCTAATAAGATAATCCGCGTCGCGAACCGAATCGCGACGCGGACAGCATCAGGCGAAGCGGCTCGCCTGCTCAAAGCTCAGGCGCGGCAGGCGCGGATGCAGTTTCGATGCCTCTCCATAGCCGAGGTTAATCAGCAGGTTAACCTGATACTGACCGTCGGGGAAAAAGGCGTCATTGACTTTGGCCGGATCAAAACCGGACATCGGACCGGCATCCAGACCCAGCGAGCGGGCCGCCAGAATCAGGTAGCCCGCCTGCAGGCTGCTGTTACGGAAAGCGGTCTCTTTTGCCGCTTCCGGGCTGCCCGTAAACCAGCTACGCGCATCCGCATGCGGGAACAGCGCGGGCAGCTGCTCATAGAACTCGCGGTCCCAGGCCACAATTACTGTGACCGGCGCGCTCATGGTTTTGTCCAGATTGCCGGAAGAGAGTGCCGGTTTCAGCTTCTCTTTGCCTTCCGCAGACGTGACGAAAACAAAACGCGCAGGCGAGCAGTTCGCCGAGGTCGGGCCCAGGGCCGTCAGGGCATAGAGCTGTTCCAGCAGAGCGTTATCGACGGGCTTCGCCTGCCAGTAACTGTGGGTACGGGCGTCATTAAATAGCGTGTCCAGTGCGGCAGTATCGAGCGGTGTACTCATGCAACTCTCCTGTTTCAGGCGAAAAGGTTCGCCCAATGGTGTTCACGTAGTGGGTTTGCGTCCGGTCAGACGCGGCGTGCTGAGGCGGGGGTATTCACCGCAATCCGTTGCCGCACGTCAGATCGGCGCTTCAACCGTTATACGACAATGCTGTGCCGCCGCAAAATAACATATCAGCAAGAATCATCGCGCAGACAGGAATCAGGAGAGACAGTGTGGCGGGAAATCAGGCCTGACAGCGCGTTGCCGTCAGGCCTGCACGGTTATTTACCGATACAGAAGCTGGAAAAGATACGACCCAGCAGATCGTCAGAGGTGAACTCGCCGGTGATCTCGCTTAACGCCTGCTGAGCGACACGCAGCTCTTCTGCCAGTAACTCACCGGCTCGGGCACCAAGCAGTTGCGCTTTACCCTGCTGCAGATGTGTGGCCGCTAACTCCAGCGCCTGCAGGTGACGACGACGAGCCAGAAAGCCGCCTTCCATGTTGCCCGCGAAACCCATGCTCTGCTTCAGGTGATCCCGCAGCTCATCGACGCCTTCGCTGGTTCGTGCCGACAGGCGAATCAGTGAGTGACCATTTACTTCTGACAGGCCGGGTGTTTCGCCAGTGACATCCGCCTTGTTGCGAACCACGGTAATCGGCAGTTCCGGCGGCAGACGGGAGACGAAATCGGGCCAGATAGCCGCCGCTTCGGTGGCATCGGTGGTGGTGCCGTCCACCATAAACAGTACGCAGTCGGCCTGTTCGATCTCCTGCCAGGCGCGCTCAATACCGATACGCTCCACTTCGTCGCTGGCTTCGCGCAGACCGGCGGTGTCGATGATATGCAGTGGCATACCATCGATATGAATATGCTCACGCAGTACGTCACGGGTGGTGCCTGCGATATCTGTGACGATGGCGGCATCACGGCCCGCCAGCGCATTCAGCAGGCTCGATTTGCCCGCATTAGGCCGGCCCGCAATCACCACTTTCATCCCTTCACGCAGCAGGCTGCCCTGACGCGCTTCGGCACGGACGGCATCCAGGTCCCCGATCACCGTATTCAGCTGCCCTTCGATTCTGCCGTCAGAGAGGAAATCGATCTCCTCATCCGGGAAGTCGATAGCGGCTTCGACATAGATCCGCAGGTGAGTGAGTGCTTCCACAAGATGATTGATGCGGGTGGAGAACGCGCCCTGCAATGAGTTAACCGCCGAACGCGCCGCCTGCTCAGAGCTGGCATCAATCAGGTCGGCAATCGCTTCGGCCTGCGCCAGATCGAGCTTGTCATTCAGAAACGCCCGCTCAGAAAACTCACCCGGCTGGGCGATACGCACGCCAGGCAGCGCCACGATGCGCTTCAGCAGCAGATCGAGGATCACCGGGCCGCCGTGGCCCTGCAGCTCCAGCACATCTTCGCCGGTAAAAGAGTTAGGACCGGGAAACCACAGCGCAATGCCCTGATCCAGCACGCTGCCGTCGCTATCGGTGAACGGCAGATAATCGGCGTAACGCGGCTTAGGCAGTTTACCCAGCAGCTGGCGGGCGACCTCTGCCGCCTTCGCGCCAGAGACGCGCAGAATGCCTACGCCGCCGCGTCCGGGTGGCGTTGCCTGGGCAACAATGGTATCGCTGTGGCTCATAAATTTTCTCTCGCTACAAAAAACACAGGCGGTCGCTTTGACCGCCTGAGAATAGACTATTTTAGGGCGGGATTACTCCCGCTTTAGATCGCTTACGCTTTCTTCTTGTCGCGGCTATGCAGACCACGTTTTTCCAGCCCGCGATAAATCAGCTGCTGCTGGAGAATGGTGACCAGGTTGCTGACGATGTAGTACAGCACCAGACCTGACGGGAACCACAGGAAGAACACGGTGAAAATCACCGGCATGTAAGTCATGATCTTCTGCTGCATCGGATCGGTCACGGTGGTCGGTGACATCTTCTGAATGAAGAACATGGTGATGCCCATCAGAATCGGCAGGATGTAGTACGGGTCCTGCGCTGACAGGTCATGGATCCACAGAACGAATGGCGCATGACGCAGTTCAACCGAGCCTGACAGCATATAGTAGAGCGCCAGGAAGATTGGCATCTGAATCACCAGCGGCAGACAGCCACCCAGCGGATTCACTTTCTCTGCTTTATACAGCGCCATCATTTCCTGGCTCTGCTTCTGCTTGTCATCACCCAGACGCTCACGCATCGCCTGAATCTTCGGCTGCAGCATGCGCATCTTAGCCATCGAGGTGTACTGCGCTTTGGTCAGCGGGTACATGATGCCGCGCACGATGAAGGTGATCACGATAATGGAGAAGCCCCAGTTACCGATGAAGCTGTGGATGAATTTTAACAGTTTGAACAGCGGCTGAGAGATAAACCACAACCAGCCATAATCCACGGTCAGGTCAAGGTGCGGCGCAATCGCTGCCATCTTGTCCTGAATTTCAGGGCCGACCCACAGCGTTGCACCCAGATTCTGCTGTGCGCCCGCGGCAATGGTGACCGGTGCAGATTTATAGCCAATCGCTGCTACGCCATTACCCAGGTTGCTGGTGTAAAGGGTGTTGGTGCCGTCGGTGCGTGGAACCCATGCCGTCGCAAAATACTGCTGCAGCATCGCAACCCAGCCATTACTGGTTGTCGCGTTCAGGTTCTCGTTATCCGCGATAGTATCGAATTTATACTTCTCATATTTCGACTCGCTGGTGGAGTAGGCCGCGCCACGGAAGGTGTGCAGAGCAAAGTTGTTGCTGCCGGTATCACGATGCTTAGGCAGATCAATTGTCTGCTTCAGCTGGCCAAACAGCGACACTTCCAGCGGCTGCTGGGTGGTGTTGTTGACATGATAATCGACATTAACGGCATATTCGCCACGCTTGAAGACGAAGGTTTTGGTGTAAACCACGCCATTTTCAGCGGTATAGGTCATCGGCACACGCAGTTCGGACTGGCCATCTGCCATCTCGAAGTGATCCTGGGCAGCGTTGAACAGCGGACGCGCGCCGTTGTTCGGGTTATCCGGGCCATTACGACCGGTTAAACCGCTCTGTGCCTGATAAAGGAACGCTGGGGTTGTTTCAAGCAGCTGGAACGGCTGACTGGAACCCAGTTTGTCCGGGAAAGTCAGCAGCTGTGCTTGTTCAACATCACCGCCTCGGGTGTTGATATTCAATGACAGGACATCAGTCTTAACGGTGATCGTCTGGCCCTGACCGCTGGCCGGTACACCCTGACTGGCGGTATCACCCGCTACGCTGTTAGTGCCTTGTGTGGTCTGCGTCTGCTGTGGCTGCGGAGCGTGGTCCGTCTGCCAGGCTTGCCAGATCATAAAGGTCACGAACAGAAAAGCGATGAGAAAGAGATTGCGTTGCGAATCCATCGTTAATGTTCTCTGGTATCAAAGGTTTTTGGCGGCACAGGATCGTCACCACCCGGGTTCAAAGGGTGGCATTTTAATACGCGTTTTAATGTCAACCAACTGCCTTTTATCAGGCCGAACCTGCGTAATGCCTCAATTCCGTAATGAGAGCAGGTCGGGTGAAACCGACAGTGTGGTCCCAGTAATGGACTAATACCGCGTTGATAGACGCGTATCAGGACGATCAGGAGCCGCGCGCCAGGCGACAGTGACGACGCCATAGTTTCTCCAACGCTTCCGCCAGCATACGGTTATCCAGATCGGCAACCCCCTTCTTCGCGACCACCACGAAGTCCATCGACGGCAGTTCATGTTGACGCAGACGAAAGCTTTCGCGGGTCAATCGCTTGATCCGGTTGCGTTCATGAGCGCGTTTCACATGTTTTTTAGCGACGGTGAGACCGATGCGGGGATGCCCCAGCGCGTTAAGGCGGCCGAGAATAGTAATTTGCGGCGTGCCAGCCCGTTGTGGCTGCTGGAAGACGAAAGTGAAATGAGTGGGAGTTAACAAACGTAACTCCCTGGGAAATGCGAGCTTACCCATCAGGGCTTGCTTTATTACTTAGAAACGGTCAGACGAGAACGGCCTTTAGCACGACGACGTGCCAGAACCTGACGACCATTTTTTGTTGCCATACGAGCACGGAAACCGTGTGAACGGTTGCGCTTCAGTACGGACGGTTGAAAAGTGCGTTTCATGGCGGTTTCTACCTAAACTTGAAAATTTTCACTGGATGACGCGTTTCGGGCCAATAAATCGACCTACGCCTCAATGTGTCTTTAATAAAGAGGCGGGATTGTAATAATTGTACAGTCCCGAGTCAATTTACTTCGCGTGTTGTAGTACCTGAAAACCCGCATACAGCCCGCTGAGTCCCGACGTTGCGCCTTACAGCATAATGTCGGGTGAAGGATTATACGGGCTCCGTTCCAAAGCGCAAGGATCGTACGGGATCTTATTGCGATCGGCTTGCCCAATCCTGGGGATAAAATGAGATGTCGCCCGAAAATTTCATGCATTGCGTCAGATCCCTGCTGGTTTTTCCCGCAACTGGCGTAAACTTCTTTGCGCGTCTCTGGCCTGTGGATAAAAAGGATCGAAACTGTGTAGAAAGGGAAGATCTCTGCCTCGCTTTGCGCTATGATCCGCCCTTCCGCTGACGATCCTCCGGTGATTGCAGGACGGAAAACCGCTGATAGCGGTCGCAGGCGCTTTCTTAGCGTCTGTGTCAAAAATGAACGTTTCTTAGAGTAACGCCTACTATTCTTTTCGAATTTGTACGAGTGGAGTCCGCCGTGTCACTTACGCTTTGGCAACAGTGTCTTGCCCGTTTGCAGGATGAGCTTCCTGCCACCGAATTCAGCATGTGGATTCGTCCACTGCAGGCTGAGTTAAACGACAATACGCTTGCCTTGTATGCTCCAAATCGCTTCGTACTCGACTGGGTTCGGGACAAATACCTTAATAGTATCAATGCGCTGCTGAATGAATTCTGCGGACCAAACGTGCCAGCACTGCGTTTTGAAGTGGGTACACGCCCGGTTCAGCAGCAGACGGCAGCGTTCAACCAGCCGGTCATGGCCAGCGTCAGCGCGCCCGTGATGCCTGTACAGAGTCACATCCGTCCGGCCCCGACGCAGATCATGCGTCCCAGCTGGGATAATGTCCCGGCACCGGCCGACGTCACTTATCGCTCGAATGTGAATAACCGTCATAACTTCGATAATTTCGTTGAGGGTAAATCCAACCAGCTGGCGCGCGCGGCGGCACGTCAGGTGGCGGATAATCCAGGCGGCGCTTATAACCCGCTGTTTCTGTATGGCGGCACCGGTCTCGGGAAAACGCACCTGCTGCACGCGGTAGGCAATGGCATCATTGCCCGTAAACCGAATGCAAAAGTGGTTTACATGCACTCTGAGCGCTTTGTTCAGGACATGGTTAAAGCGCTGCAGAACAATGCGATTGAAGAGTTCAAACGCTATTACCGTTCTGTCGATGCGCTGCTGATCGATGACATTCAGTTCTTTGCGAATAAAGAGCGATCGCAGGAAGAGTTCTTCCACACCTTTAATGCCTTATTAGAAGGCAATCAGCAGATCATCCTCACCTCGGATCGCTATCCAAAAGAGATCAACGGGGTGGAAGATCGTCTCAAATCACGCTTCGGCTGGGGTTTAACGGTAGCGATCGAGCCGCCTGAGCTGGAAACGCGAGTGGCGATCCTGATGAAAAAAGCGGATGAGAACGATATCCGTCTGCCGGGTGAAGTCGCCTTCTTTATTGCCAAGCGTTTACGCTCTAATGTGCGTGAGCTGGAAGGCGCGCTGAATCGCGTGATCGCCAACGCCAACTTTACCGGCCGGGCGATCACCATCGATTTCGTGCGCGAAGCGCTACGCGATCTGCTGGCGCTGCAGGAAAAGCTGGTCACCATCGATAATATTCAGAAGACCGTGGCTGAGTACTACAAGATTAAGGTAGCGGATCTGCTTTCCAAGCGCCGTTCGCGCTCAGTGGCACGTCCGCGCCAGATGGCGATGGCGATGGCGAAAGAGTTGACGAACCACAGCTTGCCAGAAATTGGCGATGCTTTTGGGGGTCGCGACCACACAACGGTGCTTCATGCCTGCCGCAAGATTGAGCAGTTGCGTGAAGAGAGCCACGATATCAAAGAAGATTTCTCTAATCTCATCAGAACATTATCTTCCTGACGCTATGAAATTTATTGTTGAACGTGAGCAGCTGCTGAAGCCGCTGCAACAAGTAAGTGGCCCCCTGGGTGGTCGTCCGACACTGCCGATCCTCGGAAACCTGCTGCTGCAGGTAACAGAAGGTTCGCTGTTGCTGACCGGTACCGATCTGGAAATGGAGATGGTCGCACGCGTGGCGCTGACTCAGCCACATGAGCCTGGCTCCACCACCGTTCCGGCGCGCAAATTCCTCGATATCTGTCGTGGATTGCCGGATGGCGCAGAAATCACGCTGGCGCTGGAAGGCGATCGCATGCTGGTTCGCTCTGGTCGCAGCCGTTTTTCGCTGTCGACCCTGCCCGCCAGTGACTTCCCGAATCTCGACGACTGGCAGAGTGAAGTTGAATTCACCCTGCCGCAGGCGACCCTGAAACGGCTGATCGAAGCGACCCAGTTCTCGATGGCGCATCAGGATGTGCGTTATTACCTCAACGGCATGATGTTTGAAACCGAAGGGGAAGAGCTGCGTACCGTCGCGACTGACGGTCACCGTCTGGCTGTCTGTTCGATGCCGATTGGTCAGGCGCTACCGAGTCACTCGGTGATCGTGCCGCGTAAAGGCGTCATTGAGCTGCTGCGTCTGCTGGATGGCGGTGATACGCCCCTGCAGGTCCGGATTGGCGGCAGCAATATTCGCGCGCACGTCGGCGACTACATCTTTACCTCCAAGCTGGTTGATGGCCGTTTCCCGGATTATCGCCGCGTATTGCCGAAGAATCCCGACAAAGCACTGGAAGCGGGCTGCGATCTGCTCAAACAGGCTTTTGCCCGTGCGGCGATCCTCTCTAACGAGAAGTTCCGTGGCGTTCGTCTCTATATCACCGAAAATCAGCTGAAAATCACCGCCAACAACCCTGAACAGGAAGAAGCGGAAGAGATGCTGGATGTCAGCTACAACGGCACGGAACTGGAAATTGGCTTCAACGTCAGTTATGTGCTGGATGTGCTGAACGCGCTGAAATGCGAAAACGTCCGCCTGCTGCTGACGGATTCAGTGTCGAGCGTACAGATCGAGGATGTGGCGAGTCCGGCAGCCGCTTACGTCGTCATGCCCATGCGCTTGTAGAAAATATCGGCCTGGCTTACTTGCCATTCTGATTCCGGGCAGTGCTCGCTCCTGGTCACATACTTCAGTATGCTCCCAGGTTCTGCGCGCTGGCCGGAACCAGACTGGCGGCGACGCCGACGGCCTGGTGACTGGGATGTCGGGCAAACCTGCTTTGCCGTCGACGCCCTGGATTGCTAAAGGCAAGTCCTGAGTTTTTACTATGTCATCCCGATCATTGCCCTTCACGCTGGATTGATTCATGGCTTTAACCCGCCTTCTTATCAAAGATTTTCGTAATATTGAGCAGGCTGACCTGCAACTGGCACCCGGCTTTAATTTCTTGGTGGGAGCCAACGGCAGTGGGAAAACCAGCGTTTTAGAGGCGATTCACACGCTGGGGCATGGCCGATCGTTTCGCAGCTTGCAGGCCGGGCGCGTAATCCGTCACGACGAGGCAGCGTTTGTGCTGCACGGACGTCTGGAAAACAAAGAGCGTGAAATTTCAGTCGGGCTGACCAAAAACCGGGCCGGTGACAGCAAAGTGCGCATTGATGGCAGCGATGGTCACAAGGTCGCGGAGCTGGCGCAGCTGCTGCCGATGCAGTTAATCACGCCGGAAGGTTTTAGTCTGCTGAATGGCGGTCCCAAATACCGTCGGGCCTATGTCGACTGGGGCTGTTTCCATAACACACCCGGCTTCTTTAATGCCTGGAACAACATGCGTCGCCTGCTTAAACAGCGGAACGCGGCGCTGCGCCAGGTCTCCCGCTACAGCCAGATTCGTCCCTGGGATCAGGAGCTGGTTCCGCTGGCGGAACAGATCAGCCAGTGGCGGGCGGAATACAGTGCGGCGATTTCCACCGAGATTACCGCCACCTGTGGCCAGTTTTTGCCGGAATTTGAGCTGCGCTTCTCCTTCCAGCGTGGCTGGGATAAAGAAAGCGACTACGCCGAACTGCTGGAACGTAACTTCGAGCGTGATCGCGCGCTGACCTATACCGCCAGCGGCCCCCATAAAGCCGATTTTCGTATTCGGGCTGAAGGGACGCCGGTAGAAGATTTACTCTCACGCGGGCAGTTAAAACTGCTGATGTGTGCATTGCGTCTGGCACAGGGCGAGTTCCTGACAAGCCAGAGCGGACGCCGCTGTATTTACCTCATTGATGACTTTGCTTCTGAGCTGGATGAGAGCCGACGACGCCTGCTGGCGGACCGGTTAAAAGCCACTCAGGCGCAGGTGTTTGTCAGCGCAATTTCTGCCGGACATGTAATCGACATGACTGACGAAAAGGGCAAGATGTTCCGCGTGGAACAGGGTAAAATAGCGGTTCAACCTGAAGATTAAAATGAGCGAGAAACGTTGATGTCGAATTCTTATGACTCCTCAAGTATTAAAGTCCTGAAAGGACTTGATGCGGTACGCAAACGCCCGGGCATGTATATCGGCGATACCGATGACGGTACCGGTCTGCATCACATGGTATTCGAGGTCGTGGATAACGCAATCGACGAAGCGCTCGCTGGTCACTGTAGTGACATTGTGGTCACCATCCACGCGGATAACTCCGTTTCGGTGCAGGATGATGGACGCGGCATTCCTACCGGTATTCACGAAGAAGAAGGCATCTCTGCCGCTGAAGTGATCATGACCGTACTGCATGCTGGCGGTAAGTTCGATGATAACTCCTATAAAGTCTCCGGCGGCCTGCACGGCGTAGGCGTCTCCGTGGTTAACGCCCTGTCACAGAAGCTGGAACTGACCATCCGTCGCGAAGGCAAAGTGCATCAGCAGGTTTATGTCCATGGCGTACCGCAGGCACCGCTGGCCGTGACCGGTGAGACCGACATCACGGGTACCCGCGTGCGTTTCTGGCCGAGCCACGAAACCTTTACCAATGTGCGCGATTTTGAGTATGAGATCCTGGCGAAGCGCCTGCGTGAACTCTCATTCCTGAACTCGGGTGTGTCGATTCGCCTGGATGATAAGCGTGATGGCAAAAGCGATCACTTCCACTACGAAGGTGGCATCCGGGCGTTTGTTGAGTACCTGAACAAAAATAAAACCCCGATTCACCCTACCGTATTCTATTTCTCTACCGAGAAAGATGGCATCGGTGTGGAAGTGGCACTGCAGTGGAACGACGGTTTCCAGGAAAATATCTACTGCTTTACCAACAACATCCCGCAGCGTGACGGCGGTACCCACCTGGCCGGTTTCCGTTCAGCGATGACCCGTACCCTGAATGCCTACATGGAAAAAGAGGGTTACAGCAAGAAGGCCAAAGTCAGCGCCACCGGTGATGATGCCCGTGAAGGCCTGATCGCCGTGGTCTCGGTGAAAGTGCCGGATCCTAAGTTCTCCTCACAGACCAAAGATAAGCTGGTCTCCTCCGAGGTGAAAACAGCGGTTGAGCAGCAGATGAATGAACTGCTGGCAGAATACCTGCTGGAAAATCCGTCAGATGCCAAAATCGTGGTCGGCAAAATCATTGACGCTGCCCGTGCCCGTGAAGCAGCACGCCGCGCCCGTGAAATGACCCGCCGTAAAGGCGCGCTGGACCTGGCTGGTCTGCCGGGCAAACTGGCGGATTGCCAGGAGCGCGACCCGGCGCTGTCTGAAATCTACCTGGTGGAGGGTGACTCCGCAGGCGGTTCGGCCAAACAGGGTCGTAACCGTAAGAACCAGGCGATTCTGCCGCTGAAAGGTAAGATTCTTAACGTTGAGAAAGCGCGTTTCGATAAGATGCTCGCCTCTCAGGAAGTGGCCACGCTGATCACCGCACTGGGTTGCGGCATTGGTCGCGATGAGTACAACCCGGACAAACTGCGCTATCACAGCATCATCATCATGACCGATGCCGACGTCGATGGTTCACACATCCGTACCCTGCTGCTGACCTTCTTCTATCGTCAGATGCCTGAAATCATTGAGCGCGGCCACGTTTATATTGCTCAGCCGCCACTCTACAAAGTGAAGAAAGGCAAGCAGGAGCAGTACATCAAAGATGACGAGGCGATGGATCAATACCAGATCGCTATCGCGCTTGATGGTGCAACGCTGCACACCAATGCCAGCGCCCCGGCGCTGGGCGGTGAGCCGCTGGAAACGCTGGTCTCTGACTTCAACAGCACTCAGAAGATGATCAAGCGTATGGAGCGCCGTTATCCGATGGCGATGCTGCGTGCGATGATTTATCACGACACGCTGAGCGATCTGAGCAACGAAGCGGAAGTCACCACCTGGCTGAACGGTCTGGTGAGCTATCTGACCGAACGTGAAGCGCACGGCAGCACCTATCTGGCACAGGTGCGTGAAAACCGCGAATCGAATCTGTTCGAGCCGGTGTTGCGCGTCCGTACCCACGGTGTGGATACCGACTATCCGCTGGAAGCTGATTTCATTCAGGGGCCTGAGTACCGCAAAATCTGCGCGCTGGGTAGTAAACTGCGTGGTCTGCTGGAAGAAGATGCTTACATCGAGCGTGGTGAGCGTCGTCAGCCAGTGGCAAGCTTTGAACAGGCCATCGAGTGGCTGGTTAAAGAGTCGCGTCGCGGCCTCTCCGTTCAGCGCTACAAAGGTCTGGGCGAGATGAACCCGGAACAGCTGTGGGAAACCACGATGGATCCTGACAGCCGTCGTATGCTGCGCGTCACCATTAAAGATGCGATTGGCGCTGACCAGTTGTTCACTACGCTGATGGGTGATGCGGTTGAACCGCGTCGCGCCTTCATCGAAGAGAATGCGCTGAAAGCCGCTAATATCGATATCTAACCGGCAGCGGACGTAACAGGCCATCACTCAGGTGATGGCCTTTTTTTTTGTGCGTTACGGGCGGAAACCCGGCGAGCCGCGCTTTCCTGCCCAAATGCTGGGATCGCGATCACGTTTTACCCCGGTCAGCTCCCTTACTCTTGCCTCTCTTTGCGTTATTCCGGCGCACTGTTTATTACAGGGAGTGTCACCATGATAGTTTGCGATCGTCTCGACTGGGACAGAGAACGTCACGCCTTTCATCCGGTAGTCGATCAGGCGATAAGCTGGATTGCCAGAACAGATTTCAGCCAGCTGGAAACCGGAAAAGTTGAGATACTGCCCGACAATATGATGTTCTGTCTGGTGCAGGAGATGATGACCGAACCAGCCAGCGCGCGTCGTGCGGAGTCTCATTTCAACTACATCGATATTCAGTATCTGCTGGCAGGCAGCGAAAATATTGGCGTGGCCCGGGCTCATCCCGATCAACACATCACCGAAGATTTCGCCCAGGAGCGCGACGTCGTTTTTTATCAGAAGATATTGAATGAGTCAGTGATTACGCTGATGCCGGGCATGTTCGCACTCTTTTTCCCGCACGATATTCATCGTCCCTGCTGCGCGCCAGGCGAACCGGCAACTATCCGAAAAGCTGTGATTAAAATCCACCGCGATCTCTTCACCGCCTGAACCTGCTGGCCAGCTGACCGTTATCGCCTGCCATGGAACTGGTCAATGTGCGCTGAATCGCGCTAGCATTGAATAAAACCCAGACGCTACGAGGACTCTATGGCTATTAAATTGATCGCTATCGACATGGATGGCACCCTGCTCAACCCGCAACATGAGATCACGCCGGGGGTGAAATCTGCCCTGGATCGCGCCCGCCAGAAGGGCGTGTCGATTGTGCTGACCACCGGTCGGCCCTTTGTGGGTATCCAGCGCTATCTGATGGAGCTGGATATGCAGGCGCCCGGTCAGTATGCGATCAGCAACAATGGTGCGCTGGTTCATCAGGCCGAAGATGGTGAGTGCGTGGCGGAAGTGACGCTGACCTTTGACGACTACCTCTACATTGAAAATCTGGCACGTGAGCTTGGCGTGCATTTCCAGGCGTTCGACAAATCCCATCTCTACACACCCAACAAAGATATCAGCGAATACACCATCCATGAGGCGAGCCTGACCGGTATTCCGGTGCGTTATCGCGCCGTGGAAGAGATGGATCGCGCCACGCGCTTCCCGAAACTGATGATGATCGACCGTCCGGATTTGCTCGACGCAGCAATTGCCCGTCTGCCCGAACATGCTCACCAGACTTACACCATTCTGAAGAGCGCGCCTTACTACCTGGAAATCCTCGATCGTCGGGTGAATAAAGGTCAGGGCGTCAAAATGCTGGCTGAGAAGCTCGGTCTGAAGCAGGAAGAGGTCATGGCAATTGGCGATCAGGAGAATGACCTGGCGATGATCGACTATGCCGGAACCGGCGTCGCAATGGGTAATGCCATTGATTCGGTTAAGAAAATCGCGCAATTCATCACCAAAACCAATATGGAAGATGGCGTCGCGCATGCCATCGAAGAGTTAGTGCTGTAATCGTCCTGTTCTCTGCCGGGCCGCTGCGGCCCGGATCCCCTGGCCCGGCAAAAAATCTGCACCGTAAAACAGAATCGCGTAATTTGTCGGGCAACTCTTTCTCCGCGGGTTTCATCATGTCAGAAAAACAGGTCACCTTTGCTGCCCGTCAGCATCAGCTTACCAATATCAATGTCTGGACTGCCGACAGCCAGTGGCTGGCGTTTGACGTCCGTCCCTCAGGCGCGTCGTTTACCAGCCAGACCATTGAGCGGGTGAATGTAATAACCGGTGAGGTGGAGGTGCTCTATCAGGCCCACCACGGCGCACACGTCGGCGTCGTCACGGTCAGCCCCGATCTGCCCCCGCGCTACGTCTGCATTCATGGCCCGGAACATCCCGATACCCGCTGGCAGTATGACTTCCACCATCGGCGCGGTGTGATCGTTCAGAATGGCGCGGCAGTGAATCTGGATGCCTGCGATATCACGCCGCCGTTTACCCCTGGCGCACTGCGTGGCGGGTCGCATGTGCATGTCTTTAGCCCTGACGGTTCACGCCTGAGTTTTACCTACAATGACCACGTGATGCATGAGCTGGATCGCCGCCTCGATCTGCGCAACGTCGGCATTGCGGTGCCGCTGCATGCAGTGACGCCGATTAAGCAGCATCCGCGCGAGTACGACGGCAGCTATTTCTGCCTGCTGGTGAGCAGGACGCATGCGGAACCCGTTCCAGATAGTGACCAGATTAATCGTGCCTATGAAGAGTGCTGGGTGGGTGAGCGCGGCTATCAGAAACCGGATGGAAGCTGGCAGCGCTGGGCCATCGCCTTTGTTGGCGACACGCTGACGGCGCAGGGCGAGAAACGGCCTGAAGTCTTTATTGTCGATCTGCCTGATGCGCTGGAGGATTATGCCCGTGCCGGAGAGATGCCGCTGGAGGGCAGCAGCCAGCAGTTACCTGCGCCACCGGCTGGCGTGCAGCAGCGTCGCCTGACGCACAGCCGTGGCGTGGCGCTGCAACCGCGCCACTGGCTGCGTGCAGCACCCGATGGCAGCCAGATCGCGTTTCTGATGGCGGATGCCGCAGAGGTTATCCAGCTCTGGATGGTGTCACCCAACGGTGGCGAACTGCGTCAGATTACCCGACTCAGCCACAGCATTCAGTCTGCGTTTAGCTGGCATCCTGACGGCCAGGCGATTGCCTTTATCTGCGATAACAGCGTGATGCGATGTGACGTTGAGAGCGGCGCGTGTCAGCGGCTGACCCGCAGAACGGAAGAGGCGCCGTCAGGTGACGCCGTGGTCTGGTCACCTGACGGTACTCAGATTGCTTTTATGCGTGAAGTGAATGGCTGGCGGCAACTCTTTACAGTTGCGGCTGCGACCGCACAAGAGGCATAGGCTGCGCCTGTGCCAGGCTTTCGTTGGTATGCGCCAGCCTTTCGCTCTGCAGGATGCGTTCACGTGGGGAGTCGAGAGTTTTGTCTTTGTCGCTACGGTAGTAGTCCCACGGTAGCAGCAGCGTATCCAGCACGGCAGAGAAAGGAAGATCGATTAACGCCAGTGGTTTCAATGCCCAACTGGTACCACCATCGGCCAGCATGTCAGCGCTGGCACGGGTGCCGGGATAGTAACCCTGACTCGCACCAGTGTGAGACATCACGCTGGAACAGCCGGTTGTTGCCATTGCGCAGCACACCATTCCAGCCAGAGGTAAGGTCTTCATTAATTTCATCATCATCATCCCTTCAGCCATGGCATAAGCCTGGCTGAGTTGGCTTGCCAGACAACGTCAACACTCTGAGGCGAAGTCCGTTCTGGTCTGGCAAAAGTAGTTCTGAGTGTATGTCATTTCCTCAATATGGCGAAAAAAATTGCATTTCGCCCTCTTGAAAATCCTCTTCTGACACCCATTTTTAGTTTACGGACGCACTCACCGTTGCCGCAAGGGACAGTGAGGTGCCGTATCCAGCCTGTCCAATAGTGGAAGGTTGCCAAAACTTGCTGAACTTCAGGAGTCTTAATATGCGTAATTTTGATCTCACCCCACTTTATCGCTCTGCTATCGGTTTTGATCGCCTGTTTAATCTGCTCGAATCTAATCAGAATCAGAGTAATGGCGGCTATCCTCCTTATAACGTTGAACTGGTCGATGAAAATCACTATCGCATTACCATTGCAGTGGCCGGTTTTTCTCAGAGCGAACTGGATATCACGGCGCATGATAACGTGCTGATCGTGCGGGGTGCCCATCCTGAAGAGCAGGCCGAGCGTAAATACCTGTATCAGGGGATTGCCGAGCGCAACTTCGAGCGTAAATTCCAGCTCGCCGACCACATTGTGGTACGCGATGCCCGCCTTGAAAATGGTCTGCTGAGCATCGACCTTGAACGCCTGGTTCCGGAAGAGGCGAAACCACGCCGTATTGAGATTCTGAAGTAATCCTGACAAACGCCGCATTAGCGGCGTTTTTTTTGCCCTTATCTCTGAAGCCAGGCTTTTCCTTACAGCTGGGTTCGCATCGCTAAACGCTGACCCAGCACGCCGCCAAACACATTCACCAGCAGTCCCAGAATAATCACCCCCGCTCCCAGCATCTGCTGCCCGGAGAGACGCTCATCCAGCACCAGCGCGGCGGTCATCAACCCCACCACCGGCACCAGCAGCGACAGCGGCGCGACGCGCCAGGTTTCGTAGCGACTCAGCAAGTTTCCCCAGATAGCGTAGCCCACAATGGTGGCGACAAACGCCAGATAGATCAGCGCCAGCACGGTCTGCAGGCCGATATGCAGCAGACTGTTAACAATAGCGGCCTGGCCATCAAACAGCAGCGAACAGGCAAAGAAAGGAATGATCGGTACGAGCGCGCTCCAGACCACCAGCGACATGATCGGCACGCTACGGTTTCGCATGATGATCTTATTGGTGATATTCCCCAGTCCCCAAGACAGCGCTGCCGACAGCGTGAGCATCATGGTCGTCAGCGTAATCCCGGCGCTGGTCTGCCCTTCCATTCCAGCTGTCGCCAGCATAAACATCCCCAGCGTGGCGATAATAATCCCGACGATATGATTCCAGCGCAGCTTCTCCGCCAGCAACAGCGCGCCCAGCAACAGGGTAAAGAATGCCTGCGCCTGAAGCACCAGCGAGGCCAGACCGGCTGGCATACCCAGCTTGATTGCCAGGAACAGAAACGCAAACTGACCAAAACTGATGGTCATGCCGTAAACCACCAGCCAGCGCAGCGGAATCGGCGGGCGTCGCACAAAGAAAATGGCGGGAAAGGCGACCAGGGTAAAACGCAGTCCGGCCAGTAAAAAAGGCGGCATGCCCTGCAGCCCCAGCTTGATCACCACAAAATTCACGCCCCATGCCACCACCACGCACAGCGCTAACAGCATATCTTTTACCGACATCAGAAACTCCTTGCCCCGCTGTCAGGCGGTGATCGCAATCGGGGATGCGATATCTGCACAGCACGCTTCACCCACGATGCGAAAATAATCATCTGTAGCCAGCGCGATCGACTTCTCCAGCTCGCCCGCGTTAAACCATAACGTGCCGACCTGTTGCAGCCGGGTATCCACCCGCAATGCCAGCCGGTCATCAAAACTAAACGGTGGCACCGCACCCATCACACAGCCGGTCAGCGCCTGCGCCAGCTCCGGCGGGGCGAAAGAGGATTTTTTTCCGCCGATGGCGCGCGCCGCGTTTTTAAAATTGATCCGACAGTCACCCGGCACAATGGCCAGTAGCTGTCGCGACGGCGCACCGTCCGGCATACTGACCTCCAGTACCATCGCTTTGGCCGCCTGACCCAGCGCGTTGCCGCGTATCTGGCTGATCTCCTCGGTCTGCCCTACCGCCTCATGCTCCACCACGCGGTAACTGGCCTGATGCTGATCCAGCAGCGCAGTAATTTGTTCAAATGCCGTCATCCCCTTCTCCTTTTCTGTCATAACCCGGCTTAGCTCCAGGCGATAGCGTGTTTCATCTTTTTATCAGTCAGCCCGAAAAAGAACCCCATGGTGATGCGGGTGTCACCTTCGACCCGGTCGATCTCATGATAAAAAGCAGGATTAAACAGATAGATATCGCCGCTGCGCGGTGAAAATTCACAGATTTCGCTGTTTTCAATCACCCCACTGCGATAACCCAGCTCACCGGCGGTTTTGAACTGCTCATCCTCCGGCGTCCACTTTTTGTTGTAGATGCGCAGTGCTCCGCCCGCATTGCACTCCTGCAGGCAGACCACGCAGCTGAGCTGATGCAGAATCTGCGTCACCATCAGCGACGTTGCTGCGGCGTCGCGCACGATGTTGTCGTTATGCAGCGGGTTCGCGACGCCATCGGCATGAAAGCGCACGATAGAACCGGCGTAGTCACCACAACCCGGTTCGTGGGCGATGTTTAAGCTCTCCAGCCGCAGCGCGTGCTGCACCCAGCGGTAAACCTGTTCCCGCAGCTGGTTCAGGGATGTCGGCAACGCTGGCTGGATATCGCGCAGCTCAGTGAAATAGTTATCAGGTGCCGCCGTATGGCGTGCCAGATAGGGGCCAAGCGTGGTCAGCGCGCCATTGGGATAGTGAGAGACACGGATCTTTTTCCGGCAGCGCTGAAGGTCAGCCACCACCGCTTCCCGCACCTCTGGCGTCAGGAAATTACGCAACACCAGCAGCGGCACCCGTGCAGTGACGATGTCATCCAGCCAGGTCGATTCCACAAACATGTTGGGATTAATCACGCGGAACTGATTGAAAATAGCCATGTTTATCACTCCCTAAACGGTATTTCATAGAGTTCATGATTGTTCATTCGCCGCCAGCTACCGGCGCTGCCGGGTATTGTCACGGGTTCAGAGGCGATCAGCGTGCAATCCTCCTGTTGCCGAACATGCATCGTAAAATAGTCGGGCCAGGGGGTGTCGTGCGGATACCACTGCCACGCCCAGGCTTTGTCGCGGGTGACGATAATGGCATTGCCTGCACTGCCGCCGGGCTCAACCTGCGCCATCTTTGCGCGCAGAAAGTCGCGGGTGAAATCGGCAGGCGTAGTCTGATCCACCAGATAGCGCAGATACTCTTCAGAATCGAAGCGCGATTCCGCCAGGCCAAGATGGCGATAAATCGTCGGCAGAAAACCGTTATGCATCATGTACCACTGATGTCCGGCGCTGTTGCGCCACAGCGGATGCGAAAACGCCAGCCCCTGATTTTTACTCAATGTGGCGTGACGTACATGCACCGCCAGAAACCGGCTGCGCAGGCGATCCACATCAATGCCCGGCAGGGCCTCTGCGAACGGACCGGTGCCGTGCAGAGTCCGAATCTCGCCCTCTTCCAGCCACAGGCAGCCCCAGCCGTTAGGATGTGACTTGATGGGGCCATCGTGTTCAGCACCTTCACCGCAGCTCATGGCGCGCGCCGCCTCTAAAACCTGTGCGCTGTCGAACTGGCCATGTGCCAGAATCATCCTGCACATACTTTGTCTCTCCCGGCTGTGACGGATTGCGCGGCAATCACCTGCTGAAACGTGCTCATGATCGGCTCACGCGTCGTGGCCGTCAGGCTGAAGGTGGCAAGAATGCCTGCGTGACGGGTCAGATCGGCATAAAGCGAGGAGCGGGGCGAAACCTGCAATGCAGGTAATCTGAGTGGTGGTAACAGCGCGCCCTGCTGATGCTGATCGATCCAGCGTTCGGCCGCCTGCAGCTGCGCCGGTTGCCGTAAACGCAGCTGACCGACCGCACCGGGTGTGGTGAAGGCAAAGGTGGGCAGTGCGTCGCCCGCTTCCAGCCGGAAGGTGACTTCCGCCCAGTTGATGCCCGTCGCCTCCTGCACCAGCGTCGCTACGCCCATGCCGGAGAGCCGGAACCCCATCTCCAGGAAATGCGGCACGCCGTTGACCACAATAAAATCGATATGAAAGGCGCCCTGCCGATAGCCAAAGGATTCACAACAGAATTTCATCAGGCTGCTGAACGATGCCGGCAGAGCGGCTGCCGCCATCGCCACATGGCCTGATTCATAAAAGCTGATGCAGCCCTCCGCATCCCGATGCTGCTCAATCACCTTCTGGCAGCAGGTCAGCGCCTGGGGATGTCCCTGATGCACCACGCCCTGCAACGAAAACTCATCGCCGGCCAGCACATTCTCCACAATAAAGCCGCTGAAGCTGCGTCCGCCGTAGTTCATGGTCTGCACCAGTTTTTTCACCACGCTGTGCAGCTGATCGGCGCGCTCAATCAGCCAGATGCCCAGCCCGCCACCGCCATCTACCGGTTTGACGACGCAGGGATAGATCAGCGCCTGTTCCGCATCCAGAATACTGAGCGGTGAAGCGAAAAAGCGGAACTCCGGCTGCGGGAAGCGCGGCCAGGCTTTTTTCAGCGCCATGCGCTGCGCATATTTATCCAGCGGAATAAAGGCGGCGGGCGCGTCGGGCCCGGCCAGCATCTCGCGCAGCCGGCCGGCACTGGCGTTATAGGCTTCAAAGCCCGCCAGCACCACCAGCGGATGCGCAAGTAAACCGGCATGCAGATAAGCCTGCATCACCTCCCACGGATTCTCAGGGCGGTCGAGGCGAATGATCAAATCAAACGGCAGGGCCAGGCTTAACGACTGGTAATCGACAAAATCGCCCATTTCCGCCAGCACGGTAAAATAGCCGTCGCGCTTCGCCACCGCGCAGTAGGGGTTTTGTCCGTCGCGGGTGGCGCCAATTTGCAGGAAAATCTTTTGCATCGCCTCGCCTTACCGGGTCAACGCCCGGAAATAATTTCTGTCACGATGTCATTGAGCACACCGTTATTGACCTGAATCACCGCTTTGTGAGGATCAAAACGCAGCACGCGCGACAGCGGATCGCTGCTTTTGCCCTCCAGCAGCGAACTCACCGGCCTGCTCTGCCAGCAGTGCCGTATCTGCATCAGCGTCATACCGGAGAGCTGCGTTAACTGCTGTGCCAGCGCGAGATCCTCACTGCGCTGCTCAAGCAGGTCGCGAATGGCTATTTCATCCAGCGCAATCTGTTGCTGCGACAGCCAGTGGCCGAGCTGTGCTCCCTGCGCCAGGAACGGTGAGTAGATCATGCAGATCAGCTGATCTTCACTGAGGTTAAACGCCTGCATGGCGAAATCTGCCGCGCGCTGCCGCTGCTGCCGGATGGCATCGTCGTCCTGATAGCGCGCCGCCATCTCATTAATGAGCGCAGGTGGAAAATCTTTCTTCACCATCAGCCCCAGCGCGAAGCGCACATACTCGCGGATCCCTTCGGCATAGTGGCGCTGCAGCAGCGTTTCAGCCCGCAATCCGCGCAGATGCGCCATCAGCGTTGGATTACCGCAGTCGGACTCGGAAAAGCTGAACATCAGTTCATCAAAACGGAAGCGCATAAATTCGCTGAGCAGCGCCCAGTGCGCGCCCGCTTCATAGGCGGTGTCCTGATAGATGTTGAAAAACAGCGGGTCGCGTGCGAGCTGGTGGGTGATGCGGTGCGCAGGTGTCAGCTGATCGGCACCGTAAACATCGCTGAAGTAGCGCTCTGCCACACCGTCCAGCGTCTGGAGAAATCCGCTGAAGCCCCGGCTTTTGTCCGCTACCGGCGCATCAAACAGCCGGGAAAGGTGTCTCGCCCAGGCGACATAGGCGGCCTGCTCCTGCGGCGAGTCGCCGGTGATAATCAGATCCACGCCGCCGTTGTAGTCTGCCGCCAGGCCAAAGGAATTCACCATGCTGAGATTACAGGCGTTGCAGAAGGTCGAGCGCGCATCAGCGCGAAAACGGTGGCCATTCATCAGCACGTCATTGCGGTTCTGCTGCCGTACGCTCTCAGGAATCGTCAGGTCGCGGGCAAACGGTCGGATCAGCAGGCCATCCACCACCAGACATTCCGCCCGTTCATCGTCATGCATCGCCAGCGCCTGATAAACGCGGTGGATGTTCTCCATCACGCTCTGATTCATCGCCGCATGACGGTTAGTACTGACCCGCAGATGAAACGTGCTGCCCTGCTGCAGCCAGATCAGCCCCTGAAGGTAACGCACGTAAGCCACCATGTAGCTACTGTCTTTTCCGCCGCCATAGGCGAGCAGAACGCGGTTATTTTCCAGCGTCTGCTGATCCGGCAACGCCGCCAGCAGGCGAACAGAGCAGCGCTGAGCCGATTCAATGATGGCGGGCGACAGATACGCTTCAATCTCCTTCATCATGGCGGGCAGATTGTTCATTTTTCACGTTTCCCTCAGTTGAACAGTATCACTTTATGGCCTGAAGCCGGCGGCTGACGGGGCGTCGGGCCGTTTAGCGTCATGAATAATTAAGAGATGCAGCCTAAACTACTTTGAATGTACTCTGTTGAATATGCACAGATCAGCCCGATATGGGGTGGAACAGATGGCCGATATTATCGGGGAACAGGAGAGTCAGAACAGTCGTTACCGCCAGATCGCAGAACAGATTAAGCAGGCCATTCACGGCGGTTCACTGGCACCCGACAGCCGTCTGCCGTCGGTGCGGACGCTGGCAACACAGTACAATGTCAGCCTCACCACCGCCCTGAAAACACTGCGCACGCTGGAAGATGAGCGCTACGCCGTCGCCCGTCCAAAATCGGGCTTTTTTGTTGCCTCGCAGCGGCCCGCCTCGCGTCAGCTGCCCGCCGTCAGCGAACAGCCGCGCGCCATCGCGCCGCTGGATGAGCAGACAGAACTGCATCTGGCGATGCTCGGCTCAGACTGCCGGGTGCGTCTCGATCTGGCTAACGGCGACAGCGCTCTTTATCCGGTCAAGCGCATCGGCCTGCTGATGCGCCAGATGGGCTACAGCAAACCGGCGCTGCTCGGCAATACGGTCAAAGGCACTGGCTATGCGCCGCTGAAAACTGAGATTGCCCGACGAGCGGTCGATTACGGCTGCAATATCAGCGCCGACGACATTCTGATCACCAACGGCTGCATAGAGGCGATTTCGCTGTCTCTGCGCGCCACCACCCAGCCGGGCGATGTGGTGGCAGTCGAGTCACCCTGCTATTTCGTGCTGCTGCAGATGCTGCATAACCTCAATTTACGGGTGATTGAAGTGGAAGCCGGGCCGGAAGGCTATGTGAATGTGGCGAAGCTGACCGGATTATTTCAGCGCAAGGCGGTACGGGTTTTTCTCACCCTGTGCAACGTCAATAATCCGCTGGGCAAGAGCATTCCTAACGAGCATAAAGCCTATATAGCGCGGCAGGCGGATGAAAACGATGTGGTGATCATCGAGGATGATATTTTTGGCGATACCGCCTTTGGTGAGCGTCGCCCCTTCCCGATGCGCGCCTTTAGCCCCAACGCCATTCTCTGCAGCGGCTTTTCCAAAACCGTGGCACCTGGCATTCGCATTGGCTGGGTTCACAGCGTCAATTACATGCGCAAAATCGCCTCGCTGAAATATACCTCTACGATGGGCACCTCGGTGTTGTCACAGGCGGCGGTGGCGGAGTTGCTGCGCAGCGGGGGCTATGATGCTCACCTGCGCAAGCTGCGTCGCGAGCTGGCGCGGCAAATCCGTGAGATGCGTCAGTCGGTGCTGCGGGAATTTCCGGCGGGAACACGCGTGTCCGATCCGGAAGGAGGCTATGTGCTGTGGGTTGAGATGCCACGCAAGGCGCTGAACGTGCGCGAGCTGTTTCTGAAAGCGCGTAATGCGGGCATCGGCATTGCGCCGGGCCACATTTTTGCCACCGACCAGCGCTACGATCACTGTTTCCGGCTGAATGCCGGTTTTGGCTGGAATGCTGAGGTGGAACAGGCCATTAAGCAGCTGGCACAGTGGTGCCAGCTGTCGTTAACCGATCCACAGGAAGAGCAGGATTAGCTGTCGCGCCAGGCGATCTCAACCTCTTCCGCCAGAATCTGCACCGCCCGTTCAATGTTCTCTGCATCCGGCACGTAATTCATCCGCATACATTGATGGGTGTGCGGCCACGCCTGCTCCAGTCCCGGGAAGAAGAAGTGGCCCGGCACCATCAGCACGCCGCGCGCTTTAAGCCGCTGATAAAGCAATTCAGTGGTGATCGGCAGATCGCGGAACCAGAGCCAGAGGAAAATTGCCCCTTCCGGCTTGTGGATCAGGCAGCGATCTTCAGGCAGATAGCGCCGCAGGATCACGATGGTCTGCTGCACCTTCTGCTGGTAGAACGGCTTGATCACCTCTTCGGAGAGCCGCAACAGATCGCCGCGACGGATCATCTCATTGGCGATGGCCGGACCGATACTGCCTGGCGCCAGACTGATAATGCCGTTCATGTTGCTCAGCGCAGTAATGGTCTTCTCGTCCGCGATAATGATGCCGCAACGCGCACCCGGCAGGCCAAGCTTCGACAGACTCATGCAGAGAATGATGTTGGGATTCCACAGCGGGCGCACCTCGCTGAAGATGATGCCGGGGAACGGCACGCCATAAGCATTGTCGATCAGCAGCGGCACGTCATGTTGTTGAGCCAGCGCATCAAGCTGCATCAGCTCATCATCAGTGATCACATTGCCGGTAGGATTGGTGGGGCGCGAGACGCAGATCAGCCCGATATCATCGTTCATCGGCAGATGCTCGAAGTCGACATGATATTTAAACTGGCCTTCCGGCAGCAGCTCAATATTCGGCTTCGCCGACACAAACAGCTCTTCTTCCAGACCGGCATCCGCATAGCCAAGATATTCCGGTGCCAGCGGGAACAGCACCCGCTTTTTGCTGCCATCGGCCCGGCGACCGGCGTACAGGTTAAACAGATAGAAGAAAGCGCTCTGGCTGCCGTTGGTCAGCGCGATGTTCTCTGCGGTGATTGACCAGCCAAGCTGTTCACGCAGCAATTCAGCCAGCGACGCCAGCAGCGTCGCTTTGCCACGCGGACCGTCGTAATTGCACAGCGCTTCGCTGAGTTTGCCTTCCTCATGCATCTGCTGCAGCAGTTGCTGAAAGTAGTCGTTCATCGCAGGAATTTGCGCCGGATTGCCGCCACCCAGCATGATGGTGCCGGGCGTGCGGAGGCCCGCGCCCATATCTTCCATCAGACGTGAGATGCCGGAATGTTGGGTAAATTTGTCGCCGAACTGAGAAAAGGACATAGCGGTTAAATATTTGTGATAACGAATCGGGGGTCCACCATAACGCCCGCCATCGGCGGGCGCAATGGGAAGGCGTGGGGATTACTTCAGCGCCTGCGGGTTAACGCAGTTTTTCCCGACGCTTCCGCCGAGTGCGGCGATGAGATTCTCAACCGCATCCTGCATCATGCCGTAACGGGTTTCGTGAGTAGCAGAACCGATGTGCGGCAGCGTCACCACATTCGGCAGCGACAGCAGCGGCGAGTCGGCTGAAACCGGCTCCTGCTCAAACACATCCAGTCCGGCGGCATGCAGTTTGCCCGCCTGCAGCGCGGCGATCAGCGCCTTCTCATCCACCACCGGCCCGCGGCCAGCGTTGATCAGCACTGCATCCGGCTTCATCAGTTCAAGCTCGGCGGCACCAATCAGATGGTGCGTCTCTTCAGTCAGCGGCAGGCTGATGCAGACAAAATCACTCTGCTTTAATAGCGCCTCAAGTTCACAACGCTGCGCGCCAAAGCGCGACTGCGCCTCTTCATGCTCGCGGCGCGCGTTGTAAAGGATTTTCATGCCGAAGCCGAAGTGGGCACGCTGCGCCAGCGCCATCCCGATACGCCCCATACCAAGAATACCCAGCGTTTTATGGTGCACGTCGATACCGAACTGCGCCGGACCGATGCTTTTCTGCCAGTTACCCGCTTTAACCCAGGCATCCAGTTCCGGCACCCGACGCGCCGTGCTCAGCACCAGCGCCATCATGGTGTCAGCCACAGTTTCGGTCAGCACGGTCGGCGTGTGCATCAGCACCACATTACGCTGATTCAGGGCGTCTACATCAAAATTGTCGTAGCCCACAGAGACGCTGGAGCAGACGCGCAGATTGGGCATTTTCGCCAGCAGTTCGCCATTCACTTTTCCGCCCGATCCCAGCAGGCCTTCTGCCTGCCGGAAAGCCGCAGCATGTTCCTGCTGGTTCTCTGGCGAAAGATCGCTGATTTCCGTCACGTCACACTGTTCAGCCAGGCGTGCATAAAGATCGTCAGGCAGTTTTTTATAAAGAATTACAGCGGGTTTCATTCAGTGGCTCCCGGTCAATATGTTGCGGGCGGCTTGCAGGCCGCCCGGAGAAATAGAGGCTAACGTTTACGCTTTCAGGCCGGTTTCGCACCCTGCAGCGGTGGCGCTTTATTCTGCGCCGGTTTCACAATCAGCGTCAGCCACACCGAAACCAGCAGGGCCGATCCCATAAAGATGTACGAGGCGGACGGGCTGCCGGTGGCTCCATTAAGATAGCCGACAATCCATGAACCGATAAACGACCCCAGCGCACCCATGCTGTTGATCAATGCCATCGCGCCACCGGCGACATTACGCGGCAGCATCTCAGGGATGATGGCGAAGAAGGGTCCGTAAGGCGCATACATCGCGGCACCTGCAATCACCAGCAGGGTATAAGACATCCAGAAATGGTTCGATCCCACCAGATATGAACCGAGGAACGCCAGTGCACCGATCAGCAGCAGTGGCCAGACGAACAGCTTGCGGTTCTGGGTTTTGTCAGACGCCCAGGAGACCACTACCATCGCAATGGTCGCCGCCAGATAAGGTACCGCTGACAGCCAGCCCGCTTCTACCATGCCCATCTGCGTGCCGTTGCGCAGAATCGACGGCAGCCACAGCACAAAGCCATACACGCCAATGCTCCAGGCAAAATATTGCAGGCAGAGAATGATCACATTGCGGTTACGGAACGCTTCACCGTAGTTGCGCACCGCTTTGATGTTTTCCTGCTCTTTCTGCAGTTCAGCCTTTAACGCCGCTTTCTCGGCATCGCTCATCCAGCGCGCCTGCGCCGGTTTATCCTGCACCAGGAACCACCAGGCGATCGCCCAGACCACCGCCGGAATCCCCTCGAAGATAAACATCTCGCGCCAGCCAAAGGATTCGATCAGATAGCCAGACACCACCGACATCCACAGCACCGTGACGGGATTTCCCAGGATCAGGAAGGTATTGGCGCGTGAACGTTCTGATTTGGTAAACCAGTTGCTGATATAAATCAGCATCGCAGGCATCACGGCGGCTTCCACCACGCCCAGAACAAAGCGAATGGCTGCCAGCATCGGAATGTTGCTGACCACGCCGGTCAGCGAGGCGCAGCCGCCCCACAGAATCAGGCATACGAAGATCAGTTTCTTGACGCTGCGGCGTTCGGCGTAAATCGCACCCGGGATCTGGAAGAAGAAGTAACCCAGGAAGAACAGCGCACCCAGCAGCGAGGACATACCTTTGGTGATGCCGAGATCGTCATTAATCCCGGCAGCAGAAGCGAAGCTAAAATTTGCACGATCAAGATACGCCAGGCTGTAGGTGATAAACACGATGGGCATGATGAACCACCAGCGTTTTGGCGCGATTGTCTGCTTTTTCATCGGGAACTCCTGTGACTGTAGAGGGGCGCGAACTACACGTCGCCCAGTTGCTGACGCGTCGGCAGACCTTCGCTGTCACCAATGACCTGAATCGCCATCGAACCAATTTTGTTGCCGCGACGAATCGCCTGCGGCAGCGACTGACCCTCCAGCAGGGCGCTGATGACGCCAACGGCAAAGCCGTCACCGGCTCCCACGGTATCCACCACGTTGTCGACTTTAATCGCCTCAACCTGGCCCTTTTCACCCTGCGCCGTTTTATACCAGGCACCGTCACAACCGGTTTTAATCACGACGGCTTTCACACCCTTGTCGAGATAGAAATCGGCGATCGCTTCCGGCTGGCGATAACCGGTCAGAATCAGCCCCTCTTTTTCGCCCGGCAGTACCCAGTCGGCATACTCCGCCAGCAGATTGAGTTGCTGGCGCATCTCCTCTTCGCTGCGCCACAGCACCGGCCGCAGGTTAGGGTCAAACGAGATAGTTTTACCGCGCGAACGCATCTCTTTGGCGGTGTGCTTCAGTAGCGCCAGCGAACTCTCTGACAGCGCCGCCGCCACACCGCTCAGGTGCAGATGACGCGCCGAGCCGAAATAGTCCGCGTCAAAGTCGTCAACCGACAGATGGCTGGCCGCCGAGCCTTTACGGAAATATTCCACCAGCGGATCAGAACCGTCATCCACTTTGGACTTGAGCTGAAAACCGGTGGGATAGCGTTTATCGACCGTTACACAGGCGTGATCGATACCCTCTTTTTCCAGTTGCTGGCAGATAAACCGGCCGAAAGCGTCATCGCCGATACGGCTGACCCAGCCCACTTTCAGGCCAAGACGTGCCAGGCCGGTCGCCACATTGAGTTCCGCTCCCGCCGCGCGTTTAACAAAGGTCTCTGCTGCAGCCAGGTCACCGGTTTCGCGGGCGATGAACATCGCCATTGCTTCACCGATAGTGACAACATCAAGTGGACCGTCAGGATGATTAGTGTGATGCGTCGTCATCTTCACTCCTTACACGTTACGCAGCAGCGACACATAATGGCGTGTCACCGCAATCAGATCGTCGCCTTCCAGCGGAAATTCGATACCGCGCGGGGCCTGTGCGGGCAGCTGTTGCAACAGGGTGCGCCAGTGATCGTCAGCCTCATCCAGCGCAATCGCACGGAAGCTATCCTTGTGCGGCACGGCCGCTTTGACATGCACATAGCCCACCTGCGAGGCCAGTTGCGCCGCCGCCTGATCGGCATCTTCACCTGTCCAGCACCAGTTACCCATATCAAAAGTCATACTGATCGGCAGATCGGCTTCGCGCACCGCCGTGAAAAACGTGACGGAGGGTGTCAGTCGGCCATATTCGGTCTGGTCATTTTCCACGGTCAGCTGAAACGGCAGATCTGCCAGCAGCGTCTGCAACGTTTGGCGAGGCAGCGCACCGGTAAAGTCTCCCAGTGCCACTTTCAGCCGCTGCGCGTTTAACTGGCGTGCTTCTTCAACGTAGTGGGTTATGCGTGGATTGATTTCGCCGCCGTCACAAAACAGCGTATCAGGCACCGAATAACTGGCGTGCAACTGATGTTGTGTCACCGCATGGGCCAGCGTCGACAGATCAGCCAGCGCCGCGTCATCAAGCAATTCGCGGCGGATTTCAACCCCGTCAGCGCCCGCCTGCTGGATAATCGGCAGCAGCGCACGCTGACCGCCGAGTGCGGCGATCTGTGCGTGGCCATAAGCGGCGGTCACCACGATGATGTCAGTTTTCATGTTCTGCTCCATGGCAGGGTTCTGCCGATAACGAATACAAAAACCCTAAATGGAACCGGTTCCAAAGCAAAGGAGCAAACTGTGAAATTATGATCGTGCTCACGAAGCGAGCACGTAAACAGAAGGTTAAATCTGAAATTCAGCTCAGAGGCTGGCTGGAGCCGCGAATAATCAGTTCGCCAGAGAAGACCTGCTCGGAAACGGGCAAATCACTGCCCTCTATGCGCGCAATCAGGCGTTCCAGCGCACTGAAGCCAATCTGCCAGGTAGGCTGCTTCAGCGTGGTGATACCGACACCGGCCAGTGCCGCCCACTCCAGTTCATCAAAACCGAGCAGGCCGATATCGTGGCCCCAGTGCAGGTTGAGTCGCTGCAGCGATCGCGCCACCTGCAGCGTCAGCGCGCCGTTGGCGACCATCACCGCGCAGCGTTTTCCGGTGTGACGCTGATGGAAAGCCAGTAACGCCTGGTCCAGCGCTTCGGGCTGATGCAGCGCCACTTCGGTATTTTCATGCTCAACCTGCGGATGCGTCGCCAGCAGCTGGCGAAAAGCCTGCAGACGCTCGCGGCGCGTGTTAACGCTGCCCAGCGGCTCACTGAGAAACAGCAGCGCATCATAGCCATTCCCGACCAGATGGCGGGTGGCCGTTTCGGCCGCTTCGGCGTTGTTCAGACCCACCACATCGCAGGGGAAATCAGGAATTTTACGGTCAATCAGCACCATCGGCAGCAGGGACTGTTGCAGATGGTTCAGCACCTCTTCACGCATCCCGACCGCGTTAACGACAATACCTTCTACCTGATAGCTGCTCAGCAGTTGCAGATAGTGCTGCTCCAGATCCACTTCATTGTTGGTGTTACACATCAGCAAGGTAAAGCCCTGCTCGCGGCAGGCGGCTTCAATGCCGCTCATGACATCAACGGAATAAGGATTAGTAATATCGGCGATAATCAGCCCGATCAGACGGGTACGTCCGCGCTTCAGGCCGCGCGCCATCTGGCTTGGACGATAGCTGAGATCGGCAATGGCCTGTTCAATCCGCGCTTTTAAACCAGCGGAGAGCAGATGCAGTTCACCATTCAGATAGCGTGAAACGCTGGTTTTACCGGTTCGTGCCGCGTGAGCAACATCGCTGATGGTGGCGCGAGGCGGCCTGATTTTCATAAGATATCCTGCGAAATAAGAAACCAGGCAGAGACTAGCACAAGCAAAGCCCGGCGCAAAAAGCGCTACGCCGGTAATTGCAGCCAGGGTTGCCACAGGGTCTGTAACGTCTCCGGCGGCGCACCATTGATCAACTGCATCACCATTTCAGCCACCTGTTCACCCGCCTTATAGGGCGCTGCCTGGCGGATGGCGACAACAGGATGATCGAGAATTGCATCCCGCGGTAATCCTTCCCAGCCCGCCAGCAGAATGGCACCCTCGCCCGCTGCCCGTCCGGCCTGATGCAGCACAACGGCCGCGCCTTCAGCCAGCGCTGCACAGTCGGTAATAATCACTTCCGGCACAGAAACGTCTGCAAGCCATTCACGGGTCTGGTGATAGCCGGCACGGCGCGACGGTGCCACCGCCGCCATCGCATAAGGCGCAACCTCTCCCAGCGCCGTCAGATAACCCTGACGACGGTCACGCACCTGCGTGCTGTTTTCATTGCTGCCGAGCCAGGCTATCCGCTGCCGTCCCTGCGCCAGCGACCAGCTCACCGCCAGCTGTGAACCGGCAAGGTGATCAACATCAAACCAGGCATAGGTCGATGGCAGATCGCTGCGACCCAGCGCCAGAAAGCGAAAATTGGTCTGGAGCAGAGTGTGAAGCCGACTATCTTCAGGCGTGGTGTGGCCAACAATAAGGGCATCAACGGCTCCACTGCGTAGCAGGCGTGTCAGGTTCGACGGACTCTGCTGCTTATCCGCCAGCAACAACAGGTTAATTTCATAACGGGCAAGGTGATGATCCAGCGCCAGCAACATGTCGCTGAAGTCACTGCCACTCAAGGGGGATGAATTGATTGGGTAGACAAGTCCCACCGCGTTAGCACGGCCGGTTTTCAGTCGCCGCGCCGCCGCATTGGGCCGGTAGCCACGCCGCTGCGCTTCCTCTTCAATGCGTTTACGCGTCTCCGGCGCGACATCCTGATAACCGTTGAGGGCGCGGCTGACAGTTGTTACGGAAAGACCTAAAACCGCAGCGATGGCTTTGAGAGACATGGGAATGAGTCCGCTGATCAATTTTTGATCAGCCTACCATAAAGCCTCTGCTGGCTCTATTCGCAGACACATTACTGGCTCTTTTAGCGTGACACTTTACAGAAAAGTGCGCCCCCTGACGGGGGCGACCGTGATTATCCCAGCGGGGTGAGCGTGATCTCAACACGACGGTTTTGTGCTTTGCCTGCTTCGGTGCTGTTGGTGGCAACCGGGTTATCCGGGCCTGCACCCTGCGTGCGCAGGCGATCGCTGGCAACACCCTGTCCGATTAACGCACTGGCGACACTTTCAGCACGCTGCTGTGACAGACGCATGTTCAGCGCGCGACTGCCGGTGCTGTCGGTATAACCCACGACGTTTACCGCCGTTTTCGGATACTCTTTCAGCACCATTGAAACACCGGTCAGGGTGTTCGCTCCGGCAGGTTTCAGATTACTGCTGCTGGAGTCGAAGGTGACATTGTTTGGCATATTCAGGACGATGTTATCGCCATTACGGGTCACGCTGACGCCCGTGCCGCGCATCTTGTCGCGCAGTTTGGCTTCCTGCACGTCCATGTAGTAGCCCACGCCGCCGCCCAGTGCAGCACCGCCAGCGGCACCAATCAGCGCGCCTTTACGACGATCTTTCTTCGACGATGAGAGCACGCCGACACCGGCACCCACTAATGCACCCAGGCCCGCGCCTACGCCTGACTTACCCGCCTGAGATTCGCCGGTGTAAGGATTAGTCGTACAACCTGGCAGGGCCAGACTGCCGCTTAATAACAAGGTGATGGCAATTAATTTCTTCTGCATTTTTGTTCCCTTACATTCCACACACAGGGGAAAACCTTTCCCATAAGTGGCACGATTATGCCGTCTGGTGGCTGCGGATGTAGTGAGGAAAAATCCTGATTTATCGGGAATCACGCCTTTTGATTGTCAGGATGGCAAAAACAGTTGCTCTGATGATCGTTTATCAGTCCGCAGGCCTGCATAAACGAGTAGCAAATTGTGGGACCGATGAATTTGAAACCACGCTGCCTGAGTGCCTTCGAGAGCGCGGTCGCCTGCGCTGTGGTGGTGGGTGCCTGGCTGTAGTCGGGATAATGGTGAACGATTTGCACGTTATCAACAAATTGCCAGACGAAGCGGCTGAAATCCTCGCCTTTTGCATGCATCTCAAGGTAAGCGCGGGCGTTAGCAATAATGGCGGCGATTTTACCGGCATGGCGAATAATGCCGCTGTTGAGCATCAGCGTGTCGATATCTGCCGCATCCATCAATGCGATGGCCTGCGGATCAAACTGGTGAAACGCCGCCCGATAGTTTTCCCGTTTTTTCAGCACGGTGATCCAGGATAATCCCGCCTGCTGTCCTTCCAGACAGATCATCTCAAACAGCGCGCGATTGTCCCGCTGCGCTACACCCCATTCCCTGTCGTGATAGGCCAGATAGAGGGGATCCTGCGTTACCCAACCACATCGTTGCATCGCTTTGTTCCTTTAATAACGAGAATATTGTAGCGGTCCGCTTGATCTTAGAATTAATGGGTTGATAGTTAAACGATCACCGGTTAAATAACAGAGACGGGCCGAAAATTTAATTCAGACGCCGGATAATAACTTCAGTTTTGCCCGGAGAATCGATGTTGCCAATAAGCGGTTGGAAAGGTCTGCGGACCTGCTGTGCTGTATGCCTGTTAATCTTTACACAACCGACTTTTGCCCGCGGTGGCGCCTCTGCGCCTCAACATCCTGAGTTTCTTCCCGACTACGACACGATTCTGGCGGAGAAGATCGCCCTGAATCCCCTCGCCTTCAGCGATGAGAGCCGCGCCCTGTTTGAAGCCGCCATCAATTCGCCTACCGCCTCCCCCATCGCCCTGCACAGTGAAACCGGCAGCGTAGGCACTACCCCGCTGGGAAAACGCTATCGGGCTGGTGTTGACCTGCCTATTGCCCCGTCGTTTACCACCGGGCCGGTTGCGCAGTATGCGGTCGATCCGCAGCAGATGAACTGTCTGCAGTGCGATTACAGCGATCAGCAGAGCCGGGAACAGAGCGCCAGCGTCGGCTGGCGCATCGATTCGCAGCAGGGATGGATATCGCCATGGGCACAACTGAGTTATCACTATCTGATGGCAGACTCGCCGCAGCCCACCCGACGTGACGCGACGAACGGCACCGATCAGTCTGACGGTATCGATGTGAGCATCGGTGCACAGATGCCACTGAACGCTAATCTGGCGGCTTTTGCCTCCTTTTCTCAAAGCGAAGCGCTGAATAATCAGGATCAGCAACTTTATACCTTTGGCTTCAGCGCCAGTTTCTAACTGGGGCATCAAATGAGAAAGGATGTTGCGCGCTTGAAATATAATGAGTCCGCTAATCATTATACCGGTAACACTATGCGCAACGATTTGACAATTATTGGCCGCGAAATCGCGGTCTTCCTTCTGGCAGCCCTGGTGCTCGCGTTGACTATCGTCCCTGTCTACATTGATGTGGCCTGGATGAACGATGCACTCCATGAAACCTCTTTTACTGAAACCACCCAGGAATGCATGCTGGCGATGATCGCCGTGCTGTTTTTCATAGCGGCCCACCGCCGTCCCACTCAGCGTGGGGCACTGACCTTAGTGGCAGGCTTTTACAGCTGCATGTTGATCCGCGAACTCGACTTTGTATTTGATGCTGTCCAGCACGGCAGCTGGGTCTGGTTTGCGCTGGCAGTCACCGCAGGTTCGCTAGCTGTGGCCTTGCGAACACCGAAGAAAACCCTGCATGCGCTGGCGAGCCTGCTGCAACACCGCAGCTGGCCGGTGATGGCCTCCGGCTTTTTAGTGGTGCTGGTCTTCTCCCGACTGTTTGGTGTTCATGCGCTGTGGCAGCATCTGATGCTGGGGGACTACAACCGCGTGGTGAAAAACATGGCCGAAGAGGGCACCGAGCTTCTGGGATACAGCCTGTGCTGGCTCGCCTCGGTGCGCTATTTATGGCAGACCCGTCCGGCCGCTGCTGTTGTCAGCGTGCGCGCCACCGAATCTGCACCGACCCGCCACAACGCCTCTCCCGTCACATCACACTGATCCCTGGCGGTGCTTTTTAAGCGATCCGCACCCTTAAAAAAGGTACAATAAACACTTCTGCGTCGGCGACGGGTTCCCGACGCAAGGTGTTTGTTAACCTCAGGTCTTTTCATGTCAGCTAAAATCTTAACTTCAACGCTCATTGGCCTGGATGCCTTCCGACAGGATCCGCTGACTGCCCTGCAGCAGGCGGAAAAGGGCACGCTGGCGGTGTTAGATAACTATGCGCCGGTGATGTATGCCATTACACCTAAGCGTCTGGCTGAGCTGCTGGCGCTGGAAGCCGCCGCCCGGCAGCCAAATGATGTGGCGCTGGATGACAGCCTGTATGACGATGCTCCCGCCGCGATCCACACACCGGCAGGTAAGTTCGCCATGTATCAGGGCTGGCAGCCGGATGCCGACTTTACTCGTCAGGCCGCCATCTGGGGCGTGGCGCTGAGTGAACCGGTAACGCCCAGCGAGCTGGCGGCCTTTGTGGCCTACTGGCAGGCGGAAGGCCGGATGTTCCATCATGTGCAGTGGCAGCAGAAGCTGGCGCGCAGCATCCAGATGAACCGCGCCGCAAACGGCGGGCAACCGAAGCGTGATATCACGCAGTTGCCTGATCCTGACCGTACCATTCCCGATGGTTTCCGAGGTGAATGATGAAAACGCCCAACGATCTCTTTAACCGTCTGAAAAGAATGATGCCTGAGGGCACACGTCCCAAATTTGCCAATGGTGAAGAGCTGCTGGCGTGGAATCAGGAGCAGGGCCGCCTGCGTTCAGAGGCGATTGTGCGTGAAAACCGCGCAATGAAAATGCAGCGCGTAATGGGCCGTTCCGGCATTCGCGAGCTGCACATGAATTGCTCATTTGATAATTACCGGGTCGAAAACGAGGGACAGCGCAAAGCGCTGGAGCTGGCACGTCAGTACGCTGCCGAATTTGATGGCAGTATCGCCAGCTTTGTCTTTTCAGGGCGTCCTGGCACCGGTAAAAATCATCTGGCCGCCGCGATTGGTAATGACCTGATCCTGCGCGGTAAAAGCGTGCTGATCGTGACGGTCGCCGATCTGATGTCGAGCATGAAGGGCACCTTCAGCGGCAGCAGCGGCATTACTGAAGAGCGGCTGATTCAGGATCTCAGCAGTGTTGACCTGCTGGTGATTGATGAGATCGGTATGCAGAGCGAATCGCGCTACGAAAAAGTGATCATCAACCAGATTGTCGATCGCCGTTCTTCGTCCAAACGCCCGACCGGTATGTTATCCAACCTCGACCATGCGGGGATGAATGCGCTGCTGGGCGAACGCGTCATGGATCGTATGCGCCTCGGTAACAGCCTGTGGATCCGTTTCGACTGGGAAAGCTATCGCAGCCGGGTGCGCGGCGACGAATATTAAAAGAGGCAATGCCGGACCATTGCACGAATCGGGCTGCAGGTGCAGCAGAAAACTTAGCGTTAACCCGGCGATCTGATCGCCGTCACGATCTCAGCCACAACCGATCGGGTTGTGTGAAACAGCACGCAAAGTGGGAGATGTGGAAAACGTATGGGCTGATACACTCAAATCTTACTCCTCGGTTGAGTGAACCCGTGATGAAAACAAACGGCAAAGGCCCTGCACTACTGCGACTGAATAACCAGAAACGGGTGATGGCTCAGCTGCGCACGCTGCGCGTGACGTCGCGTCAGGATCTGGCGGAGGCGCTGACACTCAGTAAAAACACCGTCTCATTAATCATTGATGATCTGCTGGAACAGGGCCTGATAGAGGAGCTGGGACCGGTCAGCGTCGCGGCCGCCGGACGACCTAAAATCGGCATTACCCTGCGGCCGGAAAAACTCAAGAGCGCAGGCATTATGGTGGAACGCAATGTTATCCACTGGCGGGTCTGCGACTACTTTTCTCAGGTACTGGCTGAGGCGACGCTGCGTACCGATACCAGTAACCCGACGCGGTTGCTGGCTGAGCTGGCCATGCTATGCCGGGAACTGTTAGAGCGCTATCCCGATCTGCTCGGCATTGGCCTGGGCTTCCCCGGCATCGTGGATCCCCGGCGCGGCTGGATGCATATTTCATTGCCGCTTGAATGGCAGGATGTTGACCTGCTGAGCGCATTACGCAGGCACGTCCGGGTGCCCATTCGCATTATGAATAATGTTAAAGCCGCTGCGCTATTGGCTGTTGAGCTGCGTGGATTAGCGGTGGAGAGCGGTCACTTTTATCTGCGCATTTCCGAGGGAATCGGCGGCGCACTGGTACAGCATGGCGAAGTCTTTACCGGCCACAGCTGGACGGCGGGTGAAGTGGGACATCTGGTTGTCCAGCCCAATGGACCGCGTTGCAGCTGCGGCCGCCGGGGTTGTCTGGAAGCGCTGGTCAGCCAGCCTGCGGTTAAACAGCAGCTGGCACAGCGTCAGCCGGGCCTGAGCTGGCAGAACCGCGACAGCGCGCCACGCATCGTGGATGAGGTGATGGCGCAGGCGGGTGGCTATCTGGGTGCGGCGCTGAGCCAGATTATGCTGCTGCTGAATCCCGCCACTATCATCGTTGATTGTCCATGGAGCAGCAGTGAGGCCTTTTGCAAAGCGGTGCGCGATACGGCACACGGCAACGCGCTGACTTTTAGCGCCGCGCATACCCAACTGGACTTTCCAGAAAACCGGCTTGATCCGGCTAATGGGCTGGCGCTGGCGGTGCTGAAGCAGAGTGAGCAGCGGATGATCTAGTGGCTCAGGTCGCACCGGTTCATCCGCTGTATCAATTCACGCCAGACTCAACCTATCCTGCTACAACACATTCTCCCCAAAATGCTGGCGATACTCTTTTGGCGTGGTGTCGTAGCTTTTGCGGAACACCGAGTAGAAGTATTGCAGCGAAGGATAGCCGCACATCTGTGAGATCTCATTGATGTTGAGTGATGAAGAAGCCAGGAGTTCGCGCGCTTTTTCCAGTTTTTCGCGGTGGATCATGGCATGGAGAGTGTCGCCAGTCTCATCCCGAAAGCGTTTTTCCAGGTTAGAGCGCGACAGCCCGACCGCATCCAGCACCTGCTCCACTTTAATGCCTTTGCAGGCGTTGAAGCGGATGTAGTGCATCGCCTGAATCACCGCCGGATCGCGCAGCGAACGGTAGTCGGTCGAACGCCGGGCGATGACTTTCACCGGCGGCACCAGGATGCGCTGAAGCGGCAGGGGCTGCTTATCCAGCAATCGATGCAGCAGTTTGGCCGCCTGATAGCCCATCTGTCGTGAGCCCTGTGCCACAGAAGAGAGCGCCACGCGTGACAGATAGCGGGTGAGCTCCTCATTATCAATCCCGATCACCGTAAGCTTCTCCGGCACCGGTATTTTCAGGTGTTCGCACGCCTGCAGCAGGTGTCGCGCCCGCGAGTCAGTGACGGCGATAATGCCGGTTTGCGGCGGCAGCGTCTGCAGCCAGTCGGCGAGTCGGTTCTGGGCGTGCTGCCAGTTTTCCGGCGCGGTTTCCATGCCCTGATAAACCACGCCCTGATAGCGCTCTCGTCCCACCAGCAGGCGAAACGCCTGTTCCCGCTCCTGTGCCCAGCGCTTGCCGCTGGAGGCCGGTAAACCATAAAAGGCAAAGCGGTTGATACCTTTCTCTTTCAGGTGCAGAAAGGCTTTTTCCACCAGCGCGGCGTTGTCAGTGGCAATATAATGCACCGGCGGATAATCTTCCTGCCGATGGTAAGAGCCGCCGACGCCGACAATCGGGACAGAGACATTCGACAGCAGGGATTCAATGGAGCGATCGTCGTAGTCAGCGATCACCCCATCGCCCAGCCACTCGCGGATATTGTCGATGCGGCAGCGGAAATCTTCCTCAATGAAAATATCCCAGTCAGTCTGCGACGCCTGTAAATACTCACCGACGCCCTCCACAACCTGACGGTCATACACTTTGTTGGCGTTAAACAACAGCGTAATGCGATAACGTTTATCATGCATGGTGGCGCGTTCCCTTAAATCCTCAGCGCATTGCATAACACGGCTGAAAGGGGCAAAAAAATTGTTTGCGCCACAATGTGATCGCCCACGCGATTACACCCGACGCCGCGTTGCGGTATCCATCCACACTGCCAGCAGCAGGATCGCGCCTTTGACGATGTACTGCCAGAAGGTTGGCACATCCATCATGCTCATGCCGTTATCCAGCGAGGCCATGATAAAGGCGCCCATGACCGCGCCCGCCACCGACCCCACGCCACCCGCCAGGCTGGTGCCACCGATTACACAGGCGGCGATAGCGTCGAGCTCTGCAATGTTACCCGCCGACGGCGAGCCTGCGCCCAGCCGCGAACTGAGGATCAGCCCGGCAATCGCCACCATCACACCGTTAATGGCAAATACCACCAGCTTGGTACGCGCTACGTTAATGCCAGAGAGGCGGGCAGCGTCAATGTTGCCGCCGATGGCGTAGATGCGACGGCCAAATGCGGTGCGGGTCGCCATAAACATACCCGCCAGTAACAGTACGGCCAGCAGTAGTACCGGCGTCGGTACGCCGCGATAATCGTTCAGCAACCAGATGGCACCGAGCACTAAGATGGCGGTAATCGCCTGCCGTCCCACTGTGCCGCTGGCAGCGCCCTGCGGCAGCCCGAGCTGCTGACGACGCAGCCGCAAACGCCACTGCCAAAGTGTAAACAGCGCCAGACCGGCAACGCCAAAGCCGAACCCGACGCCGCCGGGCAGATAGCTCTGTCCAATCTGCGACATGCCCGGTGTGATCGGGGCAACCGTGGTGCCATCCGTAATCCCGACCAGAATGCCGCGAAACGCCAGCATTCCCGCCAGCGTCACGATAAACGACGGCACTTTGCGGTAGGCCACCCACCAGCCATTCCAGGTGCCGAGCAGTAACCCCATCACCAGCGTCACTACGATGGTCAGCGGCAGCGGCCAGCCGAGCCAGACGTCGAAAATCGCCGCCGCACCGCCCAGCAGGCCCATCATGGAACCCACTGACAGATCGATCTCCGCCGAGATAATCACGAACACCATACCGACCGCCAGAATGCCGGTGATGGCGGTCTGACGCAGGAGGTTGGAGACGTTACGTGCACTGAGCCAGGAGCCGTCGGTGGTCCAGGTAAAGAACAGCGCAATCAGCACAATCGCGCCCAGCATCACCAGAACCTGCAGGTTCGGCAGTGTGAACCTGCCCGGTGACGGTTTGCCCGGCGTGCCGGAGAGGCGGCTTTGGGTACTTTCACTTTTAAGCATAATGTTCACTCCGCAGGGCAGCTTCCATCACCTGCTCCTGAGTCAGGTTATCGTTAATCAAATCGGCTTTGATCTGCCCTTCATGCATCACCAGCACCCGATCGCTCAGGCCCAGCACTTCCGGCAGCTCAGAGGAAATCACAATCACCGCAATGCCCTGCTGAACCAGTGCATTGATCAGCAGGTAGATCTCCTGGCGTGCGCCCACATCAATGCCGCGCGTCGGTTCATCCAGGATCAGGATTTTTGGATTGAGCAGCAGGCACTTCGCCAGAATCGCTTTCTGCTGGTTGCCGCCGCTTAAGCGGCCAATTGGCAATTCCGATGAGGAGGTTTTCACCCGTAGCCGGCTAATCGCATCATTGATCGCCTGCTGCTCCTGCGCTTCATCCAGCGTAGAGAGGCGGTGGCTGAACTGGTCCAGCGCCGCCAGGGTAATGTTTTTGCCCACCGCCATCAGCGGCACGATGCCATCCTTTTTACGATCTTCCGGCACCATAGCAATGCCGTGCGCAATGGCGGCGCGGCAATCGGTAATGTTCACCTGTTTGCCGTTAATCCAGATATCGCCCTGCCAGCGTCCTGGCCAGACGCCAAACAGACACTGCACCGTTTCAGTCCTGCCTGCGCCCACCAGCCCGGCAATGCCGAGAATTTCACCGCGTCTGAGCGTGAATGAGACATTGTTGACGCGGCGGATATGGCGGTTGACCGGATGCCAGGCGGTGAGGTTCTCCACTTTGAGTATCACGTCGCCAATCTGATGGGGTGCGTGGGGATAGAGCGCGGTCAGCTCGCGTCCCACCATCATGGTGATGATGTCATCTTCGCTCAGGCCCGCCGCCGGACGGGTCGCAATATGCTGGCCGTCACGGATCACGCAGATGGTGTCGGAGATCGCCTTAACCTCATTCAGTTTGTGCGAGATGTAGATGCAGGCGATACCGTGTTCACGCAGGTTACGGATGATGCCCAGCAGCACATCCGTCTCCTGCTCCGTCAGGGAAGAGGTCGGCTCATCCAGAATCAGCAGCCGGACCTGTTTGTTAAGGGCGCGGGCAATCTCCACCAGCTGCTGCTGGCCCAGGCCTAATTCACCCACGCGGGTCGCGGGAGAGACGTTCAGCCCGACACGCGCCAGCAGTTGCTGGCAGCGCAGGGTCATGGTTTCATCATCCACCATGCCGAAACGGCTCAGTTCGGCACCCAGGAAGACGTTCTCCATCACCGTCAGTTGCCGCACCAGCGCCAGCTCCTGATGGATAATCACAATACCTTTACGCTCGGTATCGCGAATGGTCTGTGCCTGAACGTCGTCGCCAGAGAAGTGAATCTGCCCTTCAAAATCACCGTGCGGATAGAGTCCGCACAGGATTTTCATCAGCGTCGATTTGCCCGAGCCATTTTCACCGCACAGCGACATGACTTCGCCCGCCTCAAGTTGCAGGCTGACATCATTCAGCGCCTTTACTGCACCGAAACGCTTGGTGATGTTTTTCATTTCCAGCAGCATCGACTGTTCTCCCTCACGCTATGCGCGGTCAGAGTTCGCTCTTTTTGTGGAAACCGTCTTTCACCACGGTGCTTTCGATATTGTCTTTGTTGACCGGAATCGGCTTCAGCAGTCGTGACGGCACCTCTTTCAGGCCATTATTCAGCGTGCTGTTGCTGGCCGGCGTTTTGCCCTCGCCCAGCTCAACGGCAATTTTCGCCGCTTCGGTGGCCAGCTCGGTGATCGGTTTGTAAACCGTCATGGTCTGCGTACCCGCTTTGATACGTTTAATCGCGGCCAGATCGGCATCCTGTCCGGAGATCGCCACTTTTCCAGCCAGCCCCTGTGCGCTCAGGGCCTGAATCGCACCGCCTGCGGTGGCATCGTTAGAGGCCACGACCGCATCAATGTGGTTGCTGTTGGCGGTCAGCGCGTTTTCCATAATTTTCAGGGCGTTTTCTGGCAGCCAGGCATCGACCCACTGATCGCCGACAATTTTAATACTGCCGTTATCAATATAAGGTTTTAACACTTTCATCTGTCCAGCGCGGAACAGACGGGCGTTATTATCCACTGGCGATCCACCCATTAAAAAATAGTTGCCCTTAGGCACCTGTTTCACAATGCTTTCGGCCTGCAACTCGCCCACTTTTTCATTATCGAAAGAGATATAAAAATCGATATCAGCGTTATTAATCATTCGGTCATAGGCCAGCACTTTAATTCCTTCCCGTTTCGCTTCAGCGACAACGTTACTCAATACCTGACCGTTGTAGGGAATAATCACCAGCACATCGACACCGCGATTGATCATATTTTCAATCTGTGACATCTGGGTCTCTTCGTTGCCGTTGGCAGACTGAACAAAGACCTTAGCGCCCAGCGTTTCCGCCTGTTTAACGAAAATATCGCGGTCTTTCTGCCAGCGCTCAAGGCGCAAATCATCAATCGCCATGCCAATCTTTACTTCTTTTGCCACGCTGGTCTGGCTGAACAGCGCCAGCGCCGCGCAGGCGGCTAACAGTGCATGTTTCATCTTCATTGTGATCATCCTGTAGGTTGAGGCTATTGTCGTTTCAGGCCGATAAACCAGGCGGATGAATTGTTGCCCTTCTTTTCCTGTTACAGCAATTACTGATTTTTATCCGGCTATTACGTTTTTTGGTTTATTTCATTTTTTATGAGCGCGATCGAGGTTTCATCTTTTTAAGACAAGCGAGTAATAATGATAAACCCCTCTGCAAATAACATTATTTTGCGAGCCAGCGCACAAATAATAATTATCTGACACCCGGAATGAAATATCGTAATTGAGCTGAGACAGCAGCCCATATTGAATATTGCTTCAACGCAGACCATTCGGGTACTGATGCTAAGGAGCAAACCATGCACGCTTATTTCGATCAGATCGATCGGGTTCGTTATGAAGGCACCCAGTCGACGCATCCTCTCGCTTTCCGCCATTACAACCCTGACGAGGTGATCCTCGGCAAGACCATGGCGGAGCATCTGCGCTTTGCTGCCTGTTACTGGCACACCTTCTGCTGGAATGGCGCGGATATGTTTGGTGTCGGCGCCTTTGATCGTCCGTGGCAGAAAAGCGGAGATGCGCTACAGCAGGCAAAACTCAAAGCGGATGTGGCCTTTGAGTTTTTCCACAAGCTGAATGTGCCGTGGTACTGCTTCCATGACGTTGATGTCTCACCAGAAGGCGATTCGCTGCAAAGCTACAAAGAAAACTTTGCCGCCATGACCGATAAACTGCTGGAAAAACAGCAGGAAACTGGCGTCAAACTGCTATGGGGCACGGCCAACTGCTTTACCCATCCACGCTACGGTGCGGGCGCAGCAACCAATCCCGATCCGGAGGTCTTTGCCTGGGCCGCGACGCAGGTCTGTAGCGCCATGCAGGCGACCAAAACCCTGGGCGGTGAGAACTATGTGTTATGGGGCGGGCGTGAAGGCTATGAAACCCTCCTGAATACCGATCTGCGCCAGGAGCGCGAGCAGATTGGCCGCTTTATGCAGATGGTGGTCGAGCACAAACACAAAATCGGTTTCCAGGGGACACTGCTGATCGAACCGAAACCGCAGGAGCCGACTAAACATCAGTATGATTATGATGTCGCGACAGTTTATGGCTTCCTGAAACAGTTCGGCCTGGAAAAAGAGATCAAAGTTAACGTTGAGGCGAACCACGCCACGCTGGCCGGTCACTCTTTCCATCATGAAATCGCGACTGCCATTGCGTTGGGTATTTTTGGTTCCGTGGATGCCAACCGCGGCGATCCGCAGTGCGGCTGGGATACCGATCAGTTCCCGGTCAGCGTGGAAGAAAATGCGCTGGTGATGTACGAAATCCTTAAAGCAGGCGGCTTTACCACCGGCGGCTTAAACTTTGATGCCAAAGTGCGTCGTCAGAGCACCGATAAATATGATCTCTTCTACGGTCATATTGGCGCGATGGACACCATGGCGCTGGCGCTGAAGGTAGCAGCTCGCATGATCAGCGACGGTGAACTCGATAAGCGTGTGGCACAGCGCTACAGCGGCTGGAATGGTGAGTTCGGCCAGCAAATTTTAAAAGGTGAGTTTTCACTGGAAGCCCTTGCGGCGCATGCTCAGCAGCAGCAGCTCAATCCGCAGCATCAGAGCGGACGTCAGGAGCAGCTGGAAAATCTGGTGAATCACTACCTGTTTGATTTCTAACCCTTCAGGAGCAGAGCATGTTTATCGGGATCGATTTAGGTACCTCTGGCGTCAAAGTGGTGCTGATGGATGCACAAGGCAACGTGGTGGCGACAGAAACGTCGCCCCTGCAGGTTTCGCGTCCGCAGCCCTTGTGGAGCGAGCAGGATCCCGAGAGCTGGTGGCAGGCGCTGGATTTGGCCATGCAGGCACTGAGCGGGCAGCAGGACCTGCACGCGGTGCAGGCCATCGGGCTGAGCGGACAGATGCATGGTGCAACGCTGCTCGACAGCGCTAACCGGGTATTACGTCCGGCCATGCTCTGGAATGACGGGCGCAGCGAGGTGCAGTGCCGTGAGCTGGAGCAGAAGGTGCCGGATTCGCGCTCGATTACTGGCAACCTTATGATGCCCGGCTTCACGGCTCCCAAACTGCTGTGGGTGCAGCAGCATGAACCGGCCATCTTCAGTCAGATTGCTCACGTGCTGTTGCCCAAGGATTATCTGCGCTGGCGATTAAGTGGCGATTTCGCCACCGATATGTCCGATGCCGCAGGCACAATGTGGCTGGATGTGGCGCAGCGTGACTGGAGCGATGTGATGCTGCAGGCCTGCGATCTCAGCCGCGATCAGATGCCGCAACTCTATGAAGGCAATGCCCTGACCGGCACATTACAGGCCGAACTGGCTACACGCTGGAAGATGAACACTGTACCGCTGGCTGCTGGCGGTGGTGATAATGCCGCGGGTGCGATGGGTGTCGGCATGACAGAACCGGGCCAGGGGATGCTGTCGCTGGGGACATCAGGCGTCTATTTCGTGGTGAGCGACGGCTATCTCAGCAATCCGGAGCGCGCGGTGCACAGTTTCTGCCATGCGTTGCCGCAGCGCTGGCATCTGATGTCGGTGATGCTCAGCGCGGCCTCCTGTCTGGACTGGGCAGCAACGCTGACCGGTTGCAAAGATGTCCCTGAGCTACTGGCTGAAGCGGAGCGCGCGCGCGATGACGTGCCTGGGCTGTGGTTTCTGCCCTATCTCTCCGGTGAGCGCACGCCGCATAACAACCCCAATGCCCGGGGCGCTTTCTTTGGTTTTACCCACCAGCATGGTCGTCCCGAGCTGGCACGATCGGTACTGGAAGGCGTGGGGTTTGCGCTGGCGCAGGGCATGGACGTGCTGCATGACTGTGGCGTCCAGCCAGAGAGTATTATGCTGATCGGTGGCGGCGCACGCAGCGCTCTGTGGCGTCAGATGCTGGCGGATATCAGTGGCCAGACGCTGGACTATTGCCACGGCGGTGAGGTTGGCCCTGCACTGGGAGCCGCAAGGCTGGCACAGCAGGCGCTGGATCCTGCGGTCACCGTCCCGACGCCGGTTCTGGTGCAGCGGCATCAGCCGGATCCGGGCAGGCTGGCGCATTACCAGCTGCGTCGCGAGACCTTTGCGACCCTGTATCAGCAGCTCCTGCCGCTGATGAAGTGATCCGGCGCGGACAATCCGGGATGTAAAATGTCGGTTAATGCCCCTGACATTGAATGCCGGGGGAATGAATGCAGAAAGGAGGATCGTGAACCCTGTTGCTGAAACGGCATGGCGGGAATGACACTTATCCCGCCACGCCATCAGGCATCAGCCAATTGCGCCCAGCGTATCTTCCTGACTCTGTTTCTTCGGCAGCAGGAATAGCGTCGCCGCAATATCCAGCAGATAAATCAGCGCCAGCAGGGTAATTGCCGCCGTGAACGAGAACTGGCTCGCCAGCAGACCAATCACTACCGGGCCGAAGCCGCCCACGCCACGTCCCAGGTTGAACAGGACGTTTTGCGCGGTGGCACGTACCTGCGGCGGGAAGGTATCGGAAATCAGCGCACCGTAGCCGCCAATCATGCCGTTAACAAACATCCCCATGATCGCGCCGGTAAACAGCATGATGTTCGGGTCGCGCAGCTGCGCATAGACCACCACCATCACCACCGCACCAAACTGATAGAGCAGGAAGATTTTCCAGCGCGCAAAGCGGTCGGCCAGCACGCCAAACAGCCAGATGCCAAAGGTCATCCCCACCACCGTTACTGCGGTCCAGAGGCCCGACTTCGTCAGGCTGAAGCCAAAGCTGGAAGAGAGGTAGCTCGGCATCCAGATCATCAGCCCGTAGTAACCGAAGTTCTGCACTGAACAAAGGATAAAAATGCCCAGGCTGGCTTTAGCGGTAGCGTGATCGCGCACCAGCAGCTTCAGGCGTGCCGGAAACGAGAGTGACGGCACATGTTTAACCTGCCGCTGATAGGCTTCCGGTTCGCCCATCCCGCGACGAATGGCAAACGAGACCAGCGCAGGCAACAAACCGACCAGAAACATGCCACGCCAGCCGATGACAGTCAGCAGCAGTGGCGTGATAAAGGCCGCCATCAGCACCCCCAGCTGCCAGCCGATGCCAACCCATGCCGAGGCGCGGTTGCGCTTCTCTGCAGGCCAGGCCTCGGCAATCAGCGCCATGCCGATACCAAATTCGCCACCCAGACCCACACCCGCCAGCGTGCGCCAGGCGAGCAGGTCCCAGTAGCCCTGCGCCACCGCGCACAGGCCGGTAAAGACCGAGAACACCAGAATCGTGACGGTCAGCATACGGATGCGGCCATAACGGTCGCTGAGATGACCGAAGACGATGCCACCGATGACTGCGCCAATCAGCGTCCAGGTCACCAGCGATCCCGCCTGTGATGGATTGAGCGCCAGCGAAACACTGATAGCCGGCAACATAAAGCCAAGTATCAGCAGGTCAAATCCATCCATGGCATAACCGCTGACCGCAGCCAGCATCGCTTTGCCCGGCGTTACGCCCGGTTTAGATTGGGGAGAAGGGGACATCTTTGCGCACCTCAGAGGGAAAAGTGCCGCAATTATAAAGAGAGTTCAGGATGTGACCAATTGAAAAGGCTTATCCCTGCGCCGATCAGGCGCAGGGATAAGGTTTATCAGGAAGGTTTGTTGCTGCCGTCGTCGCCCGACAGTAATTCATCGAGACGGTCACCGCCAACGTGACGGAAATCCTGACCTTTGACGAAATAGAAGATGATTTCGCAGATGTTCTGGCAACGATCGCCGATGCGCTCAATAGCACGCGCGCAGAACAGTGCCGTCAGCACGCTGGGAATCGTGCGCGGATCTTCCATCATGTAGGTCATCAGCTGACGCACAATGCCTTCATACTCTTTATCTACCTTTTTATCTTCACGGTAGATAGTGATGGCTTCATTGAGATCCATGCGGGCAAAGGCGTCCAGCACATCATGCAGCATCTGCACAGTGTGACGGCCCAGCGACTCCAGGCTCACCAGCAGCGGAAGGTGCTGCTGACCAAACTTCTCCAGCGCCGTGCGGCTGATCTTCTCCGCCACGTCGCCAATGCGTTCCAGCTCGGAAATGGTTTTGATGATCGCCATCACCAGTCGTAAATCGATCGCGGTCGGCTGACGTTTGGCGATGATGCGCACGCAGGCTTCATCAATCTCTACTTCCATCATATTGACTTTCTGGTCGCCGTCGATCACCCGCTGCGCCAGTTCGCCATCCAGATTATGCATCGCAGTAATGGCGTCGGTGAGTTGCTGCTCGACCATGCCACCCATGATCATCACCTGGGTACGGATATGCTCCAGTTCGGCATTGAACTGACCGGAGATGTGCTTATTCAGATTCAGATTATCCATGTCGATCTCCTGTCAGATCAGCCGTAGCGGCCAGTAATGTAGTCTTCGGTTTGCTTCTGTGCGGGCTTGGTGAACAGCGTGTCGGTGTCGCTGAACTCAATCAGTTCGCCCAGATACATGAACGCGGTATGGTCAGAGCAGCGTGCCGCCTGCTGCATATTGTGCGTCACGATCACCACGGTGTAATCCTGCTTCAGCTCGGTAATCAGCTCTTCAATACGGCCGGTAGAGATAGGATCCAGCGCGGAGCAGGGCTCATCCAGCAGCAACACTTCCGGGCGAATCGCGATACCGCGTGCAATGCACAGACGCTGCTGCTGGCCGCCGGAAAGACTGTAACCGCTCTGATGCAGCTTGTCTTTGGTTTCATTCCACAGTGCCGCTTTGGTCAGCGCCCACTGTACGCGCTCGTCCATATCGGCACGCGACAGTTTTTCAAACAGGCGCACGCCAAAGGCGATGTTGTCATAGATCGACATCGGGAACGGCGTCGGCTTCTGAAACACCATGCCGACGCGGGCGCGCAGCAGCGCGATATCCTGCTGTGTCGCCAGAATGTTTTCGCCATCCAGCAAAATGTCCCCTTCGGCCCGCTGCTCCGGATAGAGTGAGTACATCTTATTGAAGGTACGCAGCAGGGTCGACTTACCACAGCCCGAGGGCCCGATAAACGCGGTGACCTCATTCTTAGCGATATCCAGGTTGATGTTCTTCAGCGCATGAAACTTGCCGTAATAGAAGTTCAGATTACGGACCTGAATTTTATCGGCTGATGCTGTCGCGATACTCATAATTCATCTCTCTTATACGGCGCCGCTCAGAGCAGCGCCGGAAGTTAACCGTGTTTACCTTTGGCAAAAATCACCCGCGCCACAATGTTCAGCAGCAGCACACAGAGGGTAATAATCAGCACGCCCGCCCAGGCCAGGCTCTGCCATTCAGCAAAGGGGCTCATGGCGAACTTGAAAATGGTGACCGGCAGGTTCGCCAGCGGCTGCATCATGTCGGTGCTCCAGAACTGGTTCGACAGCGCCGTAAATAGCAGCGGGGCCGTTTCACCGGCGATACGGGCAATCGCCAGCAGCACGCCGGTGATGATGCCGGAGACCGAGGCTTTCAGGGTGATGGCCGAGATCATCTTCCACTTGGGTGTGCCGAGCGCGTAAGCCGCTTCACGCATGCTATCTGGCACCAGACGCAGCATGTTTTCGGTAGTACGAATCACAATTGGCACCTGCAGCAGCGCCAGTGCAATCACCCCGGCCCAACCGGAGAAGTGCTGCATCTTTGCCACCACAAGGGTGTAGACGAACAGGCCGACCACAATTGAGGGGGCCGAAAGCAGAATATCGTTAATAAAGCGGATCACTTCTGACAGGGCCGATTTGCGCCCATACTCCGCCAGGTAGATGCCCGCCATGATGCCCAGTGGTGTGCCAAAGAAAGTAGACCAGAAAATCAGTAATCCACTGCCGGCCAGGGCGTTCGCCAGACCGCCGCCCGCAGTATTCGGCGGTGGCGTGGATTCGGTGAACAGGGACCAGGAAAGACCATCCACACCGCGCGTGACGGTGGTGAACAGGATCCACACCAGCCAGAACAGGCCAAATGCCATGGTCAGCAGCGACAACGTCAGCGCAATTTTATTTTTAGTACTGCGCCAGGACTGCATTTTACGGCGTGATGCGTCCAGTTCGGCGCGCGCCTGAATTTCAATCGTGGTCATGAGCGCGCTCCTTCACTTTTCTGCAGTCGCATAATCATCAGCTTTGAAATCGCCAGCACGATAAAGGTAATCACAAACAGGATCAGTCCCAGCTCCATCAGCGCGGCGACATGAACGCCCGACTCCGCTTCCGCGAATTCGTTGGCCAGCGCTGAGGTGATGCTGTTACCCGGCATAAACAGTGACGGGCTGTCGAGCTGGTAGGTGTTGCCGATAATAAAGGTGACCGCCATGGTCTCGCCCAGCGCACGACCCAGTCCCAGCATCACGCCACCAATCACGCCATTTTTGGTAAAGGGCAGTACGACACGCCAGATCACTTCCCAGGTGGTGCAGCCAATACCGTAGGCTGACTCTTTCATCATCACCGGGGTCTGTTCAAACACGTCGCGCATGACCGAGGCGATGTAAGGGATAATCATGATTGCCAGAATCACCCCTGCCGCAAGAATACCGATACCGAAAGCGGGGCCGGAGAAGAGTTCGCCAATAATCGGAATGCCCGACATCACGTCATTAACCGGCGTCTGAAAATATTCGGCAAACAGCGGCGCGAAAACAAACAGGCCCCACATGCCGTAAACAATACTCGGAATTGCCGCCAGCAGCTCAATGGCGGTGCCCAGCGGGCGACGCAGCCAGGCGGGTGAGAGTTCGGTCAGGAACAGCGCGATACCAAAACTCACCGGCACGGCGATAACCAGGGCGATGATGGAGGTCACAAGGGTGCCGTAAATCGGTACCAGTGCGCCAAATTGTTCATTGGGCGCATCCCAGGTTTTGGTCCACAAAAAGGCGAAACCAAACTTCTGGATGCTGGGCCACGAGGAGATGATCAGGGAGACAATAATGCCGCCCATCAGTAACAACACAATCAGCGCAGCCAGCCTGACCAGCGCGCCAAAAATTTTGTCACCTTGTTTGCCTGGGGCTTTGAATGCCGGCTTCGTTGCAGCCATAGAAGTCTCAGTCTTCAGAAGTTATCAGGGCGGCATGAGCCGCCCGTTGGGTCTGACCGGACCGCTGTCCGGTCAGGGTCGGTCAATTACTGATAAAGCGCTTTACCAGAACTGTCTTTGATGTTGGCTTTCCAGGCGGCGCGAATCTGCTCAGTTACGCTCTCTGGCAGCGCAGCATAATCCAGTGCCGTGGCGGTTTTGCTGCCTTTCTTGTAAGCCCAGTCAAAGAATTTCAGCACTTCAGCGCCTTTGGCCGCATTCGCCTGATCTTTGTAGATCAGAATGAAGGTGGTTGAGGAGATTGGCCAGGCATCAGCGCCCTTCTGGAAGGTCAGATCCTGGGCGAACGATTTACTCCAGTCAGCGCCTTTCGCGGCATTACTGAAGCTGGTCTCGCTTGGTTCGACCGCTTTACCATCGGCATCGACCAGTTTGGTGTAGGTCAGGTTGTTCTGTTTGGCATAGGCATATTCCACGTAGCCAATTGAACCTGGCAGACGCTGAACAAACGCAGCGACGCCGTCGTTGCCTTTGCCGCCCAGACCCACAGGCCAGTTAACGGTGTTGCCTTTACCAATTTTGCTGTTCCAGTCCTGGTTTACTTTCGCCAGATAGCTGGTGAAGACGAACGAGGTGCCTGAACCATCCGCGCGACGCACCACGTTAATGTTGGTCTCTGGCAGTTTCACGCCCGGGTTAAGTTTAGCGATTGCCGGGTCGTTCCACTTTTTAATGGTACCCAGGTAGATATCACCGACGGTTTTGCCATCCAGCGTCAGCTGGCCTGACTTGATACCCGGCAGGTTAACCGCCAGTACCACGCCACCGATCACGGTAGGGAACTGGAACAGGCCATTTTTCTGCAGATCTTCATCTTTCATTGGCGCATCGGACGCACCGAAATCAACGGTTTTGGCGATAATCTGTTTAACGCCGCCAGAAGAACCGATGCCCTGGTAGTTAATTTTGCTACCGGTGGCTTGCTGATATTCTGCTGCCCACTTGGCATAAACCGGTGCCGGGAACGTCCCGCCTGCGCCCGTGAGATCGGTGGCCGCAAAAGCAGATACCGCGCTTACGGCGAAGGTGGTGGCGAGGATTCGGGCTACGGTGCTACGCATCAGTGTCATGTTCCCTCCAGGGGAGAAAAGTCAGGCTTGGGGCCGTTTTAGTAAGAGTCTGTGATTGCTGCAGGAGGGAAAATAGGACAGTTTGATGACAGTGAAATGTATGAAATATGACAGTTATATGACAGAGAGCCAGAATGAAGTGGGCCCGCGACGGGGCCCACCAGGTTATTCCACGGTAACCGATTTTGCCAGGTTACGCGGCTGATCGACGTCGGTGCCTTTGATCAGGGCGACGTGATAGGAGAGTAACTGCAACGGCACGGTGTAGAAGATAGGTGCAATCACCTCTTCAACGTGCGGTAACGGAATAATCTTCATTCCGTCACTGTCGCTGAAGCCTGCATCCTGATCAGCAAAGACATAAAGCAGACCGCCGCGTGCGCGCACCTCTTCGATGTTGGATTTAAGCTTCTCCAGCAGTTCGTTGTTAGGTGCCACTACGATCACCGGCATGTCAGCATCAATCAGCGCCAGTGGGCCATGTTTCAGCTCACCTGCGGCGTAGGCTTCCGCATGAATGTAGGAGATCTCTTTGAGCTTCAGCGCGCCTTCCATGGCAATCGGGTATTGATCGCCACGACCCAGGAACAGTGCGTGATGCTTGTCAGAGAAGCCTTCAGCAAGATTCTCAATCAGCTTATCCTGCGCCAGCATCTGCTCAATCCGGTTAGGCAACGCCTGCAGTGCATGAACGATCTCCTGCTCTGTCCCGGCAGGCATGCCTTTCAGACGGCCCAGTTTCGCCACCAGCATCAGCAATACTGCTAACTGGGTGGTGAACGCTTTGGTAGAGGCGACGCCGATTTCGGTACCCGCTTTAGTCATCAGCGCCAGGTCAGATTCCCGCACCAGTGACGAACCGGCCACGTTACAGACCGCCAGAGAACCCAGATAGCCCAGCTCTTTAGAGAGACGCAGCGCCGCCAGGGTATCTGCCGTTTCACCCGACTGAGACAGGGTGATCAGCAGACTGTTTTTGCGCACCGCTGACTTGCGATAGCGGAACTCGGAGGCGATCTCCACATCACAGGGCAGGTTAGCCAGCGACTCAAACCAGTAGCGTGACACCATGCCGGAGTTATAGGAGGTGCCACAGGCGATAATCTGGATATGCTCCACCTGGCTCAGCAACGCTTCTGCGCCCGCGCCCAGCTCGCTGAGGTCAACCTGCCCCTGACTGAACCGGCCACTCAGGGTGCTTTTCAGCGCCATTGGCTGCTCGTAGATCTCTTTCTGCATGTAATGACGGTAAATACCTTTGTCACCGGCATCATATTGCAGGTTCGACTCGATCTCGGCACGCGTCACGGTATTGCCTTCACGGTCAATAATCGTGATATCACGACGACTGATCTCGGCGATATCACCCTCTTCCAGATAGATGAACCGACGAGTCACCGGCAGCAGGGCCAGCTGATCCGAAGCGATAAAGTTTTCACCCATACCCCGGCCAATCACCAGCGGGCTGCCGGAACGGGCTGCCACCAGCAGTGACGGATCGCGACTGTCCATGATCACCATGCCATAAGCACCGCGAAGCTGCGGAATCACGCGCAGCACCACTTCACGCAGTGAACCGCCCTGCTTCTGCTCCCAGTGAACCAGATGCGCCACCACTTCGGTGTCGGTTTCTGAGGCAAAGACGTAGCCGCGCTCAATCAGCTCAGCGCGCAGTGGCTCATGGTTTTCAATGATGCCGTTGTGCACGATGATGATGTGCTCAGAGATGTGCGGATGCGCATTCGCTTCTGACGGTTCACCATGGGTTGCCCAGCGCGTGTGCGCGATGCCGGTACCACCAATCAGCGGTTGCTGTTCAGCGGCTTCCGCCAGTTTTTGTACTTTCCCTAACCGCCGCAGGCGCGTGACGTGCCCCTGACGATCGACGACGGCCAGACCGGCCGAATCATATCCGCGATATTCAAGACGACGCAGACCTTCCAGCAGAATCTCTGCGATATCGCGTTGTGCTACTGCACCAACAATTCCACACATAATGATGTTTTCCTGACTACATGGCTTTTCGCCACTTCTGTTGTCATGCGACCTGATATCCGGCTTTGCCGGTTCCCCGAGCCTTGTAGAGAGTGGGGATTATAGTTTTGGCACTGCACTGCATCGGCCCGCATAAAGCGGGCCGTTAAAAATTTTATTTTTTCTTCACCGGACGTTGCCAGTCTGCTTTGTGATTCTGTTCTTTGCGGTTATAGACCAGACCGGCCCCGGTCACATCTTTCATGATGGTGGTGCCTGCCGCAATGGTAGTGCCTGCCGCGACGCTCACCGGCGCCACCAACTGCGTATCTGAGCCTACAAATACATCATCGCCAATCACAGTTTTAAATTTGTTTGCGCCATCATAGTTGCAGGTGATTGTGCCTGCACCGATGTTCACGTTGTCGCCAATCTCCGCATCACCCAGATAGGAGAGGTGACCCGCTTTCGATCCTCTACCCAGACGCGCTTTCTTCATTTCGACGAAGTTGCCCACGTGGGCGGCGTCGGCCAGTTCGCTGCCAGGACGCAGGCGGGCAAATGGCCCGACGGTACAGGCGGCGGCGAGATTAGCATCCTCGATCACCGTATAGGGGCTGATTTCACAGTCATCGCCAATCACGCTGTTTTTGATGATGCACCCCGCGCCGATTTTTACACGCGAGCCCAGCGTGACCTTGCCTTCGATAATGACGTTAGTGTCGATTTCGACATCCCGTCCATGCGTCAACGTTCCACGCAGGTCGAAACGCGCCGGATCGCGCAGCATCACACCGGCCAGCAGCAGTTTTTCCGCCTGTTCAGCCTGGTAAGTTCGCTCTAATGTTGCCAGCTGCAGCCGGTTATTCACGCCATCGGTTTCACTGATGCGGGCCGGATGGACCGCGTTGATCACCCGACCTTCCTGATGCGCCAGCGCGATAATATCGGTGATGTAATATTCACCCTGCGCATTGTTGTTGGTGAGCTGCGCCAGCCAGCGTTTTAAATCGCCGCCATTGGCGATCAGAATGCCGGTGTTGATCTCTTTAATAGTGAGCTGCGCCGGGCTGGCATCTTTCTGTTCGATAATGCCGGTGATGGTGTCGTGTTCACGCACAATGCGGCCATAGCCGGTAGGGTCATCCAGTACCACGGTGAGTAAGCCGATGCCGCCCTGCGGTTTTGCTTCGCGCAGACGCTGTAACGTTGCCTGAGTAATCAGCGGCACGTCGCCATAAAGCATCATGATATCTTCATCATCTGCAAAAGCAGGCGCAGCCTGCTGCATGGCATGACCGGTGCCGAGCTGCTCGGCCTGCAGCACCCAGTTAAGCGTGCTGTCAGTGAGCGTTGCTTTCAGGCGATCGCCGCCGTGACCATAAACCAGATGCACATGCTGTGCGCCAAGCCCTTTAGCGGCATCAATGACGTGCTGAACCATTGGTTTGCCTGCCAGCGTATGCAGAACTTTAGGCAGATCGGAATACATACGGGTGCCCTTGCCAGCAGCAAGGATCACCACACTCATCGCACTGTTAGACATAACTATCCTGAGTGAATTTTTACGGGTGAAAGTAAAACGGTTTGAGGTTGAGATTACTACATTTTTCTCAGGCCGAAATTAGGCGGACAGGCAGATCGGACGCCGCAGACAAAAAAAATGCCAGCCCGAGGGCTGGCATTTCGTGACGCATAAAGCTGGATTACATCGCTTTTTTGGTCAGTTCGATCACGCGCAGTTTAGCAATGGCTTTCGCCAGCTCGGCAGAGGCCTGAGCATAGTCCACGTCGCCGTGGCTACTGTTCATGTGCTCTTCTGCTTTGCGTTTTGCTTCCAGAGCACGCGCTTCATCCAGATCGGTACCGCGAATCGCGGTATCGGCCAGAACGGTGCTGCTGCCTGGTTGCACTTCCAGCACGCCGCCAGAGAGGTAGATATACTCCTCTTCGCCGTGCTGTTTCACGATACGGATCATTCCAGGCTTAATGGCAGTCAGCAGCGGCGCATGGCCAGGGAAAATCCCCAGTTCACCTTCGCTACCTGACACCTGAATTTTCTGTACCAGACCAGAGAACAACTGCTCCTCTGCGCTGACCACATCCAGGTGATAAGTCATAGCCATAATCTTCCTCCCGGGAAACCGTTATTACAGTTTCTTCGCTTTTTCCACGGCTTCTTCGATGGCACCAACCATGTAGAAGGCCTGCTCTGGCAGGTGGTCAAACTCACCTTCCATGATGCCTTTAAAGCCACGGATAGTGTCTTTCAGCGTAACGTATTTACCCGGTGAACCGGTGAATACTTCCGCAACGAAGAACGGCTGAGACAGGAAGCGCTGAATCTTACGCGCACGTGCCACCAGCAATTTGTCTTCTTCAGACAGCTCATCCATACCGAGGATGGCGATGATGTCTTTCAGTTCCTGATAACGCTGCAGCAGTGACTGAACGCCACGCGCAACATCATAGTGTTCCTGACCGACAACCAGCGGATCCAGCTGACGGCTAGTGGAGTCCAGCGGGTCAACGGCCGGGTAGATACCCAGAGAAGCGATCTGACGGCTCAGCGTTACCGTTGAGTCTAAGTGCGCAAAGGTGGTTGCTGGTGACGGGTCAGTCAGGTCATCCGCAGGGACGTAAACGGCCTGTACGGAAGTGATTGAACCGGTTCTGGTGGAGGTAATACGCTCCTGCAACACACCCATCTCTTCTGCCAGCGTTGGCTGGTAACCTACCGCAGATGGCATACGACCCAGCAGTGCAGACACTTCTGTACCGGCCAGGGTATAACGGTAGATGTTATCGATGAACAGCAGAACGTCGCGGCCTTCATCACGGAATTTTTCCGCCATGGTCAGACCGGTCAGGGCTACGCGCAGACGGTTACCCGGCGGCTCGTTCATCTGGCCATAGACCAGAGCAACTTTGTCGATAACGTTTGAGTCAGTCATTTCGTGGTAGAAGTCGTTACCCTCACGAGTACGCTCACCCACACCAGCAAACACTGAGTAACCTGAGTGTTCAGCTGCGATGTTACGGATCAGTTCCATCATGTTGACGGTTTTACCTACACCCGCACCACCGAACAGACCCACTTTACCGCCCTTGGCAAACGGACACATCAGGTCGATAACCTTGATGCCGGTTTCCAGCAGTTCCTGCGAGTTAGACTGATCTTCATAAGAAGGCGCTGCGCGGTGAATAGAGGCAATCTCTACTGCGCTGCCATCTTCTTCTTTCAGCTCGCCTTTCATATCGATTGGCTCGCCGAGAACGTTCATGATACGGCCCAGAGTCGCTTTACCGACCGGAACCTGAATCGGTTTCTTCAGGTCGTTGACGTTCAGACCACGCTTCAGGCCGTCAGACGTACCCATTGCGATAGTACGAACTACGCCGCCACCCAGCTGCTGCTGTACTTCCAGCACCAGACGCGCATCACCATTCATAACCTCGAGGGCGCTGTACACTTGCGGTACCGCGTCCTGAGGGAATTCGACGTCAACAACGGCGCCGATAATCTGGACAATCTTTCCAGTTGCCATCTTGAATCCTCTACCTAATTCCAAACCTGGTTAAACCGCGGAGGCCCCCGAGACGATCTCGGTAAGTTCCTGGGTGATGCTGGCCTGACGAGCTTTGTTGTAAACCAACTGCAGCTCTTTGATCAGATTTCCGCCGTTATCGGTTGCGGCTTTCATCGCTACCATACGTGCGGCCTGCTCACTGGCCAGATTTTCCACCACACCCTGATAAACCTGCGATTCGACATAACGACGCAGCAGGGTATCCAGCAGCGCTTTCGGATCGGGTTCGTACAGGTAATCCCAGGTCTTCGCCTTCATCTCTTCTTCACCTTCCGCTGGCGCTAACGGCAGCAGTTGGGTGATGGTCGGAGTCTGAGACATGGTGTTATTGAACTTGTTACTGACGATCATCAGTTTGTCGATGCGGCCTTCATCATAAGCCTGCAACATCACTTTTACCGGGCCAATCAGATCAGACAGGGCAGGTTTATCGCCCATGCCGCTGACTTGCGCCACGATGTTGCCACCCACAGCACTGAAGAATGACGCCCCTTTTGAACCGATAATCGACAGATCGCTCTGCACACCTTTATCGGACCAGGATTTCATATCTGCCAGTAATTTTTTGAACAGGTTAATGTTCAAACCACCACAAAGCCCGCGGTCTGTTGAAACGACCAGGTAGCCGACGCGCTTCACGTCGCGCTCTTCCAGGTAAGGGTGCTTGTATTCCAGATTACCCAACGCAAGGTGACCAATCACTTTGCGCATGGTGTCTGCATACGGACGGCTGGCCGCCATGCGTTCCTGCGTTTTACGCATCTTGGAGGCGGCGACCATTTCCATCGCTTTGGTGATCTTCTGCGTGTTTTTCACGCTTCCGATCTTGCTTCGTATCTCTTTTGCGCCGGCCATTAGCTTCTCCTCAAAGCCTTGCGGCTTGCCTTTTCAGACAAGCCGCCAGACATTACCAGGACTGGGTTGCTTTAAACGTATCGATCAGGCCTTTCAGCTTCGCTTCGATATCGTTGTTAAAGTTACCCGACTGGTTGATTTCAGCCATCAGCTCAGCGTGGTCGCGATCGGCGAAGGCCAGCAGTGCAGCTTCAAAGCTACCAATTTTTGCCAGTTCAACGTCGTTCAGGTAGCCACGCTCTGCAGCGAACAGAACCAGACCCTGCTGCGCGACAGACATCGGCGCATACTGTTTCTGCTTCAGCAGCTCGGTCACTTTCTGACCGTGGCTCAGCTGTTTGCGGGTTGCATCGTCCAGATCAGACGCGAACTGCGAGAACGCCGCCAGTTCACGATACTGTGCCAGCGCGGTACGGATACCACCAGACAGTTTCTTGATGATCTTGGTCTGTGCAGCACCACCAACGCGGGATACCGAAATACCTGGGTTAACTGCCGGACGAATACCGGAGTTGAACAGGTTCGATTCCAGGAAGATCTGACCATCAGTAATCGAGATTACGTTGGTCGGAACGAACGCAGAAACGTCGCCCGCCTGGGTTTCGATGATCGGGAGCGCGGTCAGTGAACCGGTTTTACCTGTCACTGCGCCATTGGTGAAACGCTCAACATAATCAGCGCTTACGCGTGATGCACGTTCCAGCAGACGAGAGTGGAGATAGAACACGTCGCCAGGGAATGCTTCACGGCCTGGTGGACGGCGCAGCAGCAGAGAGATTTGACGGTAAGCGATAGCCTGCTTGGAGAGGTCATCGTATACGATCAGCGCATCTTCACCACGGTCACGGAAGTATTCGCCCATCGCACAACCTGCGTACGGTGACAGATACTGCAGTGCAGCTGATTCAGAAGCAGACGCCACAACAACGATGGTGTTCTGCAGTGCGCCATGCTCTTCCAGCTTACGAACCACATTAGAGATGGTTGAGGCTTTCTGACCAATCGCAACGTAGACACACTTGATGCCTGAGTCGCGCTGGTTGATGATCGCATCGATCGCCATCGCGGTTTTACCGGTCTGACGGTCACCGATGATCAGCTCACGCTGGCCACGGCCGATTGGAATCATCGCATCGACCGACTTATAACCGGTCTGAACCGGCTGGTCGACTGACTGACGATCGATAACGCCAGGTGCAATCACTTCAACCGGTGAGAAACCGTCGTTGTCGATTGCGCCTTTACCGTCGATAGGAGCACCCAGGGTGTTCACGACGCGGCCCAGCAGGCCACGGCCTACCGGTACTTCAAGAATACGGCCAGTACACTTAACCTTCATGCCTTCGGCGAGGTCAGCGTAAGGACCCATCACCACTGCACCAACCGAGTCACGCTCGAGGTTCAGGGCGATAGCGTAACGGTTACCCGGCAGGGCAATCATCTCACCCTGCATCACATCGGCCAGGCCGTGTACGCGGATGATACCGTCACTTACAGAAACAATCGTACCTTCGTTGTGAGCTTCACTCACGACATTGAACTGAGCAATGCGCTGCTTGATCAGTTCGCTGATTTCGGTGGAATTCAGTTGCATATGCTCCAGTCCCCTTAAGACTGCAAGACGTCAGCCAGACGGTCAAGACGGCCGCGTACGCTGCCATCAATAACCAGATCACCCGAACGGATGATCACGCCTGCCATCACAGACTTATCAATTTTGCAATTCAGCTTAACTTTGCGTGACAGACGTTTTTCCATCGCGGCGCTGATTTTATTCAGCTGGTCGTCACTCAGCGTACTGGCGGAGATAACATCAACTTCAGCGGTGGCTTCATGAGCGTCACGCAGTTCGATGTATTGAGCCAGTACAGCCGGAAGCGCTGTCAAACGTCCGTTTTCCGCCATCACCTTAATCAGGTTCTGCGCGGGTTCATCCAGTTGATCACCACAGACTGCGTTAAACGACGCTGCCAGCGCTTCGGGTGCTAGTGCACCTGAGAGAAGATCAGCCATCTGTTCATTGCGAGCCACTTCTGCGGCAAACGCCAGCATCTGTTGCCAGCGTTCAATACTTTGATGCTCAACAGCAAAGTCAAAAGCTGCTTTGGCGTAGGGGCGAGCTACAGTAATCAGATCAGACATCAGCCCCTCCCTCCTTACAGTTCAGCGACCAGTTTATCAACGATGTCGCTGTTAGCAGCTTCATCCACGGAGCGTTCGATGATCTTCTCGGCGCCAGCCATAGCCAGCAACGCAACCTGCTTACGCAGTTCTTCACGCGCACGTTTGCGTTCGGCATCAATTTCAGCCTGCGCTTGTGTCACGATGCGATTACGTTCGTTTTCAGCTTCGGTTTTGGCTTCGTCCAGAATCTGCGCGCGACGCTTGTTCGCTTGCTCGATAATGACCTGAGCGTCTTCTTTGGCTTTCTTCAGCTGGTCGGTCGCATTAGCCTGCGCGAGATCCAAATCTTTCTTAGCACGTTCAGCAGAAGCAAGGCCTTCAGCAATTTCTTTCTGGCGCTTTTCGATAGCAGCCATAAGCGGCGGCCATACGTACTTCATGCAGAACGCGACAAACAGGATGAACGCGATAGCCTGGCCGAGGATTGTTGCATTAATGTTCACAGCACAATGCCTCTAGATTGAGTATTTAACTTTTCTGCCGTTATCATTGTGATAAGCGGCAGAATCCGTTCACCCTTGCACATTGTGCGCTGAGTGAACACAGGGCTTTAGGCGACAGCAAACATCACGTACAGACCCAGACCAACAGCGATCATCGGGATTGCATCCACCAGACCCATTACAACAAAGAACTGCGTGCGCAGCAGAGGAATCAGGTCAGGCTGACGAGCAGCGCCTTCCAGGAATTTTCCTCCGAGGATGCCGATACCGATCGCAGCACCGATTGCCGCCAGGCCCATCATCACAGCGGCAGCCATGTACAGCAGATCCATATTCAGGTTTTCCATGACAGTCTCCAGTTTGTTTCAGTTAAATGCTCCCTTCATCTCCCGGGCTTCAGCGGTGTGCGCTGTAACCCGGAATCAAGAGGGAAAGTAGTGTTGAGAAAAAAATCAGTGCTCTTCAGATGCCATCGACAGATAGACAATCGTGAGGACCATGAAAATGAAAGCCTGTAGCGAAATGATCAGGATGTGGAAAATGGCCCACGGCACATTCAGCACCCACTGCGACCACCACGGCAACAGACCGGCAATAAGGATAAAGATCAGTTCACCCGCATACATGTTACCGAACAGTCGTAAACCCAGTGATACAGGCTTAGACAGCAGGCTTACACCTTCCAGAATCAGGTTGATCGGGATGAAGATCGGGTGGTTAAAAGGCTGCAGCGTCAGCTCTTTCGTGAAGCCGCCAATGCCTTTCATTTTGATGCTGTAGAACAGAATCAAAATAAATACGCCCAACGCCATAGATAGCGTGATGTTCACGTCTGCAGACGGTACGACGCGCAGCGCCGGCAGGCCTAAACCTTTCTCAGCGATTGTCGGCAGCAAGTCGATTGGCAGCAGATCCATGAAGTTCATCAGGAAGACCCAGACAAAAATTGTCAGAGCCAGCGGGGCGATAAGTTTGCTCTTACCGTGATACATGTCGCGAACGTTACTATCGACGAAACCGACAACCAGTTCGATAGCCGCCTGCATTTTCCCTGGCACACCGCTGGTGGCAGACTTCGCCACGCTACGGAACAACACCAGGAAGATAATTCCCAGCACCATAGAGAAAAACATGGAATCGATATTTAATACCCAGAACGTCGCGGGAGCGTCGTGCGGATTCACTATCTCGAAGGTACGCAGGTCCAACTGAAGATGAGTCAGGTGGTGACCGATGTACTCTTGCGGAGTAGAGATTTCTCCTGCAGCCATGATGCCTCTTACCCTTTGTTGTTAATTACCGCCGGTGCCAGCATTTGAACCACCAGCACCGATAACCAGGTTATTCCGACCGGCCAGAAGACCGCCCTGAACAGACCCAACGCCACAATGAGCAAAATGATGGTCGCAAACACTTTGGCAATTTCACCTAAAGCGAAGCTCCACGCGACTCGCCCCGAAGCGGGGGGTTGCCCCTGCAGGCGCCAGGCTAAAAACAAAAACAATACGTTTGGCAGCCAGGCTGCCGCTCCGCCAGCAAGAGCAGAGACACCCCAGGTGACATCTTTAACAGCAAAGAGTGCGCCGGTGATGACTATTGTCACCAGCTGAATCATCAGCACCGTTCTGGCGAATTTTACACTGTAAAGAGACACTGACATGACGCTGATACTCTCCTGCCCCGTTAGGGGTATGTCGCGTGTCGTATAAGACTGCCTTTGTGCAGTTGAGTCAAGCAGCAAAAGCCGTGCAAATTATACGGGCCGCACCTGCGATTTCAATCGGTAAGTAGCGAAAAGGTGAACAATTATTTAAATTTCTTTCCGGAGGGCTATTTTTCGAAAGATTACCCTTCGGAGATTCACGCTAATCAGACTGAAAATTCACTCGCATCTTGCTTTTAAAGCGTGCTTTAGATCACATAATAAGCACTCACAGCGCACTGAATTTTATCTGTGACCTATTTAAGAACAATCTGTAAAAAAGATTTAATCTTTAAAATCATAATGTTGAAATTATCAAATTGCGTATGCAAGTATGAATTCACAGAAAACGCGCTATTGACATCGAACTGTGCCTGAGAATCATGAAATTGATATTACGCACGCAAAGTTATTACCGCGATATATTTTCCGGCGTGACTACTTTTATTCCGCGACCCGCCTATACAAGTGATATTTCTGATAACTATTTGTGAACCAATCGTTAAATGTAACAGAGCTTTTCGGATAATTTCCGTCTCCGTTTTTAACCTCTGCTGATCCGGGGCTTAATCAAAATCTTTTATTGATAGCGCATAATTTGCACTTTTTTCTTCTAAGTCCGATTAAAACCCCGGCTAGCTGAAGGCCTACTGGTGACGAATGATGACCAGATGACGGTCGCCTTCCAGCTGCGGCACCTGCAATTTTATCACCGCATCGGAGACATAGCCGGCCGGTAATTCAGCAATTTCATCGTCCGGACGGACACCTTTAAGCGCGAAGAAGCGCCCTTCCCTTCCCGGCAGATGATGACACCAGTTCACCATGTCGGTCAGCGAGGCAAATGCACGACTGATTACGCCATCAAATGGCGGCTCAGCCGGAAATGCCTCAACCCGGCTCTGTACCGGGGTGATGTTAGTGAGTCCTAACTCATGCTGAACCTGACGCAGGAAGCGCACCCGCTTGCCCAGGCTGTCGAGCAGCGTAAAGTGCGCATCGGGCATGACGATAGCCAACGGAATGCCAGGTAATCCTGGTCCGGTTCCGACATCAATAAAACGTGAGCCTTTCAGATGCGGTGCCACCACGATGCTGTCGAGGATATGGCGAACCAGCATCTGCTGCGGATCGCGCACGGATGTCAGATTGTAGGCTTTGTTCCACTTATTCAGCAGGCCGACATAGGCAACCAGCTGCTGTTTTTGTTGATCGGAGAGGGAAATACCGGCTGCATTTAGCAGCGACGTGAGTGTGTTGATCACAGCATAAGTCCATTCAGCGGGGGCGAGTCACCTCGCCCCGTTTCAGATCAGGCGCTCTTGCGCAGCAGACCCTGTTTTTTCAGATAGATAAGCAGAATTGAGATGGCCGCCGGGGTAATGCCGGAAATACGTGTTGCCTGACCAATCGACGACGGCTTGTGATCGTTCAGCTTGGCGATCACCTCATTCGACAGCCCGTTTACCTGGCGGTAGTCGAGCTCCACCGGTAACAGCGTGTTCTCGTTACGCAGCTGGCGATCGATCTCTTCCTGCTGACGCGCAATATACCCTTCATATTTGACCTGGATCTCAACCTGCTCAGCGGCCTGCTCATCAGCCAGAGCCGGACCAAAGGCATCCAGCGTCATCAGCTTCAGATAAGTCAGCTCCGGACGGCGCAGCAGATCTTCACCGCTGGCTTCCTTAGTCAGCGGCGCGCTGAGAACCGTGTTCACTTCTGTCACATGCTCTGACTTCGGATGAACCCAGATATCGCGCAGGCGCTGACGCTCCAGTTCAATCGCTTCCAGTTTCTGATTGAAGCGTGCCCAGCGCGCATCATCCACCAGACCCAGCTCACGACCGGTTTCGGTCAGACGCAGGTCAGCGTTGTCTTCACGCAGCATCAGACGGTATTCAGCACGGGAGGTAAACATCCGGTACGGCTCTTTGGTGCCAAGAGTACAGAGATCATCAACCAGTACGCCGAGGTAAGCCTGGTCACGACGCGGTGCCCAGCCCTCTTTGTCGGCTGACTGACGGCCTGCATTCAGACCCGCCAGCATCCCCTGCGCAGCCGCTTCTTCGTAGCCGGTTGTGCCGTTGATCTGTCCGGCAAAGAACAGGCCGTGAATAAATTTACTCTCCAGCGTCGGTTTGAGATCGCGCGGATCGAAGAAGTCATATTCAATGGCATAACCCGGACGCACAATCTTCGCATTTTCCATACCCTGCATCGACCGGACGATCTGAATCTGCACGTCAAATGGCAGACTGGTCGAAATACCGTTCGGGTAGATCTCATTGCTGGTCAGCCCTTCCGGCTCCAGGAAGATCTGATGCGAGTTACGATCGGCAAAGCGCATGACTTTGTCTTCGATCGACGGGCAGTAGCGTGGGCCGATCCCTTCAATGATCCCGGCGTACATCGGGCTGCGATCCAGGTTATTGCGGATCACGTCATGGGTTTTCACATTGGTATGAGTGATCCAGCAAGGCACCTGCTGCGGATGCTGAGAGGCATTTCCCATAAAAGAGAATACCGGCATCGGGTTATCGCCGTGCTGTGGGCTGAGCACTGAAAAATCGATGGTGCGCGCATCGATACGCGGTGGCGTACCGGTCTTGAGGCGGTTTACCCTCAGCGGCAGCGCACGAAGTCGTTTTGCCAGCGGTATGGACGGGGGATCGCCAGCACGACCACCACTGTAGTTGTCCAGACCGATATGAATTTTGCCGTCAAGGAACGTACCGACGGTGAGGACCACGGTTTTGGCGCGGAACTTCAGACCCATCTGGGTAACGGCACCGACCACACGATCGTTTTCCACGATAAGATCGTCGACCGCCTGCTGGAAGATCATCAGATTGGGCTGGTTCTCCAGTGCTGTTCGCACTGCCTGCCGGTAGAGCACACGATCCGCCTGAGCACGGGTTGCCCGCACTGCCGGGCCTTTGCTGGCGTTTAGTATCCTAAACTGAATACCTGCCTTGTCAATCGCACTGGCCATCAGACCACCCAGGGCATCCACTTCCTTCACCAAATGTCCTTTGCCAATACCACCAATCGCAGGGTTACAGGACATTTGTCCAAGCGTATCAATGTTATGGGTGAGTAACAGGGTTTGCTGACCCATTCGGGCTGCCGCCATTGCGGCTTCGGTGCCCGCATGACCACCACCAATTACGATGACGTCAAAAGGATCCTGATAAAACATGAAGTGGTACCTCGGTTGATGAACTTGCAGGATCGTTGTCCTGGGGCGTGGATTCTACTCAAATTCCACCTGGGGTGAAAGTCGCGGGATCGTCCGGTTTTAAAAGAAAGGATCTTAGATCTGTATATGATCTTTCTGTTAGATCTCTTATTAGGATCCCGCTTTTCTGTGGATATGTGTCAGAAGCTTTTCATAAACAACAGGATAAAGAGGATCACTACCTGTTAGTGATCGGTGATCCTGATCCGTATAAGCTGGGATCAAAATGGCACGTTATCCACAGCTCAAAAATCATTCTATCGTTGTTATTGGGATAACTACCGGTTATACGCAGTAAAATAGGGTAGTTATCCACAAAATAAACGAGCGGAAAAGGATAAAATCAGCATCTTCCACTGGGGATCGTCACTATTTCGCGATCCCCAGCCCCTTTCAGATCGCCTTTTTCCAGCTTTCCAGCCAGGCTTCAGCCGGATCTTCAGGGATCTCATGCTCCAGTACGTCAATTTCCAGGCGATCGCTAATCTGACGGGCACCCTGAGCAATGAGCAGCGTTTCGATCTGGCGGATCGCGCCACAAAAGAGATCGTATTCATGATTGCCGAGTCCGATGGCACCAAACCGCACCTGAGAGAGATCGGGCTGGCTTTCTGTGATGGCTTCGAACAGCGGCAGCAGGTTGTCAGGAATATCACCAGCACCGTGAGTTGAACAGACCACCAGCCAGATACCCTCGTGCGGCACCTCATCCAGCTCTGGGCCATGCAGCACCTGAGTTGAGAAGCCCGCTTCCTGTAATTTTTCTTCGAGATGTTCAGCCACATACTCTGCGCTACCCAGAGTACTGCCACTGATTAAGGTAATATCGGCCATCTTGCTCTCCCGGACATTAAGGCGAGCATTGTACGCTGTGATCAAGCGGTGATCCACCTGTGGACAACAGGGTTAATAGATCAAGGGAGGCGAACGCAGCCGTTGTCAGCCGCCACATTCGTCAGGGATAAAATTATGCACAAGGCGGGAAGGATCAGGGCTTGATGGTACGCATGATCGGGTTTTGCAGCGAAATAAGGGTTTCTGTCGACTGGATTTCATCAATAGTCTGGATCTTGTTGATCAGCACCTGTTGCAGAGCGTCGATTGACCGGCACATTACTTTAATAAAGATGCTGTAGTGGCCGGTGGTGTACCAGGCCTCAACCACTTCATCCAGTGCATCCAGTTTGCTCAGCGCCGCCGGATAGTCACGCGCGCTCTTGAGGATAATGCCGATAAAACAGCAGACATCAAACCCCAGCTGGCGCGGATCGATATCAACCCGGGTGCCCAGGATAATGCCTGCCTGCTTCATCTTTTCCACACGCACATGAATGGTGCCGGGGCTGACATTAAACTGTTTTGCCAGCTCGGCGTAAGCGGTGCGCGCGTTATCCAGCAGGGCATTCAGAATGCCGCGATCCAGGTTATCGAGCTGCAGATGTTCGGCCATGGCCATCCTCGTTATTGGTCTGCTTAAGTAAACAAAGGTGAATGTGCAGCAAAATAACGGTTCAGGCAACTACCGGCAGCGACGGGCGTCGCTGCCGGTTCACTTAGCGTTTGCGCCAGACGGTGACCTGCGCCAGCGTGTGCTGGAACTTGCGGGCCGTTTCGCGGATCACAAACGGTTTATCCTGCGGCTCATCGACCAGGTCGAAGTCCGCCGCCAGCAGACGTTGCAGAGCCTGCAGCGTCGTCAGTGCTTCACCATTTTCACGCACGCCGCCCAGCCAGTTCTCTTTCGGCGTGAAATCTTCCAGCCAGGTATAAGGCGATGAGAGCAGCAGAATGCCGCCCTGACGCAGCATCGGCGTGACATCACGCAGGAAACGCGCAGGCTGGCGCAGACGATCGATCAGGTTAGAGGCAAGCACCAGGTCGTAACGGCCAGGCTGCGGCTTGAGGTTACAGGCGTCGCCCTGAACAAACTGAATCCGCTGCGCCAGTTCGCGCTCCAGCGCGAAATCTTTCAGGCGAACCTGACGATACTCAACCAGATCGCCTTCCTGCGGCAGCAGATAACGGAAGTCTTCGCCGCTGGCCAGCTGCAGCGCCACATCAATGAAGCGCGCCGAATAGTCCATCCCGGTAACGCGTTCAAAGTGGCGAGCCAGTTCAAAACTGGCGCGCCCGGTGGCACAGCCGATATCAAGTGCGTCGCCATGTGCAGTGGTGTAGTTCAGCGCCAGCTTCACCAGGCTTTCGGCATAGTTATCTACGCCGAAATAGCGCGGGCCATACTGGAAGTCGAGGTACTGCGACACCATCGCGTCTGATTCATACGGGTTCGGCGCCATCGTCTCCTGATGGCTGGAAACCACGTAGCGGAAACCGGCATGCTGGAAGAAGTGGCGGCGGAACGCATAGCGTGCAGATTTCAGCGCTTCGTTGCCGGTCGAGATCCAGCTGCCACCTTTGATCAGCGAATGTTTACCATCAAACGTCGGGGTAGAGAAATCATCGTAAAGCGGGTGAACTTTGAAGCCTTCAAAGCCATTGGTCGGCGTAGTCGTCCACTGCCAGACGTTACCGACGATATCGAAGAACTCGCCCTGAGCGAAGAGATCGACCGGCGACGAGGAAGCCCAGTACGCCAGGTTGATGTTGCCCGGCGCCCGATCCCAGTCGGGCTGATCGCCCGCGACCTGTTCGCGTAGCTGAGCCCACTCTGCTTCACAGGGGAGTTGAATGTTCATGCCAGTCTGATCTGCTTTCCAGCGACAGAAGGCTGCCGCTTCCAGCTGATTGACCTCGGCAGGCCAGTCCCACGGCATCGCGACTTCTTCACTCATCAGACGCAGTTTAAGCTGATCGGGCATCGCAGGTGTACCGACCCAGAAAGTGGGCATTTCTGCTTTGGCAAACTGACACCAGCCCCAGCCTTCATCATCCCACCAGCGGGCGTCCTGATAACCGCCCGCCTCAACGAACGCCAGAAATTCAGCGTTGCTGACCAACATTTTGCTCGCCTGGAATGGCTGCAGCTTCACCTGCTGGCGGCCATATTCGACATCCCAGCCGTAGGTATCGTCGGTTTTACCTAGTGTGATGGTACCGCCGGGCATGGGCAGCAGGGTATTGGCCGGCACAGCCTCGCGCTGGTGGCGTCCCATCGGGCATGCCGGCCATGCGGCTTGTGGTCTGACCCACTCGATCGGTAACTGGCGAAGCAGCACACTGGAGGTTTCCAGATGAATACGCTCATGTTCAATGCCCATCAGGATCACCCAAGCCGGGCTCTCCCAGCTGATCGGCAGCGTGATCGGAATGGTCTGGATCAGATCGCTGACGAGCGCTTTAACGCGTCCGCGGTATGCACGGACTTCTTCGATGGTGGGCCAGTCATAGTGACTGTCATTGAGATCGTCCCAGCTCATCTCATCCACACCAATCGCCATCATCGCTTCGATATGATCGTCAAGACGTGCGTCGATAAGGCGTCCGGCCATCAGCTTATTAATGTAGAAGGTGGCGGTGTGGCCAAAATAGAAAATTAATGGATGGCGCAGCGGAATGGCTTTAGTAAACCAGGCCTTTGAATCGGCCAGACAGGTGAACAGACTTTCATACTGTTCCCAGGTCTGATGAAAATAGGCCAGCAACTCGGCACGTTTTTGTTCAATGTTCTGGCCGGAGAGCAATAACGTCCGCGTTGGTGCAGGCAAATCGCGGTGAGGTTGAGCAAGCGTCACAGGAAGCTCCAGATTGCTGAGTAAGTGAAACGGTAATTTACTATAGCAAAGAAGCTTTTCTGTCAGATGACTTAACGGCGCCAGTGCCGCAACAGGCGGCTTTTCATGCCGGTATCGAAGCGCCAGATATGGTCGAAGATGCGCAGAATGCCTGGTTTCCCGTGGACCGACATGGCGACGGCATGAAAACGTTGCTGATTGTGTCGCTGGCGTTTTTTAATCGCCCCGATCACCTCTTCTGGCAGACGCTGGGCGATAAAATCGGAGACGATCACCGCATCAGCTTCCTGCCACAATGCGCCTTCCATCCGGGTTACAACGGAAGAGAGACAGGCGGCCAGATCGGTACCGCCGCGAAAACGCTGGCTCAGAAAGCGAATCGCCTGTTCCAGCCCGTCGTCACCGGTCAGCTCATAGCCAATCACTTCATGGGCAAACAGCATAATGTAGCAGCGACGGCGATCGGCCAGCGCGACCTTTAGCAATGCCAGACAAAACGCTTTGGCGCAGCGCTCATTGAAGCCACCCATCGAACCGGAGGTATCAACGCAGACGATGAATGGCCCGCGCGGCTGCTCTTCATGCTGCTGGTGGCTGGCCGGACGCATTGTCACCTTTTCATGCCAGGCATCGCCCTGCAGCTTGTAGGTCAGCAGCCGTTTCTCTACCAGCCGCCGGTAAAACTCCAGCTCCAGTTCGCTGATGCTTAGCGCAGCTAACTCCGGTGGCAGCAGACGCAGCACGTCATCGCTTTGATGAATACCGCTGACCTCTTCCGGCACGGACGCAGGCTCCTGCACCAACTGATGAAAAGCCTCCATCGGGGCATCGTGCGACGGCACCGATTTTGCCTCGCGGCTGCGACCCAGCTGTTGGGCCAGTTTCAGCAGCTCCGGCTGCTGCGCCAGAAAGTCGCCATATTGCAGCATTAACTGATAGTCGCCAGGCTGCAGTGACGCTTTGCTCATATCCCACAACCGGCCAGCGGCGGCTTCATCATCGTCGCCGAGAATGGGGATCAGTTGACCGCTCAGCGCCATGCGCTGCTGCAGTTCCGCCAGCAGGCGTTCGCGCTGCTGCTCCAGCAACTGCTGATTCAGCGTCAGGGTCTGTAAGGTCAGGCTCAGTCGCCAGCGCTGCAAAAAAAGCTGGTGCTGCGCGCTGCTGAGATGGCTGATATCGGTATGCTGCAGCAGCCGGTTAGCTTCATCAACAAAGGGGGACGGCAGGCTTTCAAGTGCCTGAAGTGTGGCATTCAGCTGGTGGCTGAATTCACGATCGCTGAGGAGTTGTACCCGCTGGAAAAGCTGAAACTCTTCGGCCAGTGTCGCGGGAACCGGCGTGGCTTTGAGGTCGGCATTGATCTCCGCTCGCCAGCGCGGCACATCGCGCAGCAGCGCTTTTTTCAGGCCGGGAAACTTTTCAAAAAACAGCGCCAGCTGTGGGGACGCCAGCAAGGCAATAATCAGCTCTTCAATCAGTTCGGTCTCACCCACTGAGAGCAGCGTACTGAGCGTCTCCACTGAGATCATTTACGCGCCTGTTTCAGCTGTTCCGCCACATCCTGCAGGCTGGTTTCCACCCGCGCCAGCCAGTCATCACTGATGAACAGGCAGCGCTGATGCTGACTGAACTGATGTCGCTGCGACCGCAGTTCACTCTCCAGTGCATCCAGCGCTTCGGTGATCTCACCGGGCAGCGGCTCGCTATTGCTGACGCCCGGCAGTGTCAGGCGCGACGATTGCAGGCTGACATCCCGGATAGCCAGGCAGTGCTGCGCATCGACCTGTAAATCCAGGCTCTGCGCAAAGCCAATCCCATTGAGCTTGCCGCGCACTTCGCCGCCTTTTTGCAGCCACTGATTCAGTGCATCACGCGCAATCACCAGATGGCTTACCTGCATATCATGCAGCATCAGCGGCTTTTGCAGCATCAGCGTCAGTTGCTCATCGGTAAAGCTTTCCGGCAGATCGTAATGGGGTTTGCGACTGAACATGCCGCTGTGTTTTTCCAGGGTGATCGCCTGCGCGATGCTCTGCTGTTGCTGCAGGGCCATACGGCGCGCTTTTATCTGATGCAGTTTTAGCAGCATCGGCTGCTGCTGCCAGGCGTGCTGCGTCATCAACTGATCGATTTCGCGTTCCAGTAATTGCATGGACGCGACGTCATGCCAGAGACAATCTTTCAGCAGAATCAGGTCAATCGGCGCAATCACGTTGCGCCCGCTGTAAAAGGCGCTGGCCTGCAGCAGATGAATCGCTTTCTTCCAGCGGCGATCGGAAATGTAAGGCGCGGCGGGCTGGCTCTCCAGCTGCTGACGCAGCTGATAAATCAGCTCAAACACTGCATCGGGCAGACTGACCTGACTGATGCCGAGCTGCCATTGCGCATACTCTTCATCGCTGATGCGCAAGGATTCCGCGACCGGATTAGTGTGCTCATCCTGCTGGTGGGTCAGCATGCTGCGAAAGTTCTGCTTCTCATGCACATTATCCAGCCACAGGCGGATCAGCATCCGGTCGTAGAGCGCTTCAAGGCCGCTATCCGCTTCCGGCAGTTCATTTGAGGCCGTGACCAGCAGCCGCATCGGGATGGTCTCTTCGCTATCGCCATTGCGGAAGCGGCGTTCGTTGATAGCCGTCAGCAGGGTATTCAGAATCGCCGGGCCGGCTTTCCAGATCTCATCCAGAAAAACAATCTCCGCGTCGGGGAGATACCCTCTGGTCAGACGCTGATAGCGCCCCTCATCCTTCAGCGCCTGGATGGAGAGTGGGCCAAACACCTCTTCCGGTGTTGAAAAACGCGTCATCAGATATTCAAAGGCGCGGGCGTGCTGAAAAGCATATTTGAGGCGGCGGGCAATCAGGCTCTTGGCAATGCCAGGTGGCCCCAGCAGGAACACGCTTTCGCCACTCAGCGCTGCAAGCAGGCAAAGACGAATGGCATGATGCCGCTCATACAATCCTTTTTCTAACGCGTTGCTAAGGCGAGAAATTCTTTCTGCCAAAAGATGGGGTTGAGCCATAATCACATCAATGTCCTTACGATCGTCGGGCCGCCGCGCTTAAGCAAGCGCTTTACTCTATAGATCATCATGCGTGAAAGCGTTGATAGCTGTCAGCTTTTTTGTTTCAGAAGGTTTGCCTGATTTTAAAACGACGCTAAATAACGCTTTATCGTCAGAAACGACCCCGTTACCCTGCCAGACAGGCGAAGCGGCTATAGGAATTTTTGGTAAACCGTGCATACTGTGCGCTTTTTGATGGCCTGAGCGAGAGGTTTTTGCGCCTCTTAGACTCCAACAAAAGATAACTCTATGAGCTCGGATAATAAGCAGTCACTTCGCGGATTAACGCTGGCCGCGATTGGTGTTGTTTACGGGGATATCGGCACCAGTCCGCTGTATACCCTGCGTGAATGTCTTTCAGGACAGTTCGGCTTCGGCGTTGAGCGGGAAGCGGTGTTTGGCTTTCTGTCGCTGATTTTCTGGCTGCTGGTGCTGGTGGTCTCACTGAAGTACATCAGTTATGTGATGCGCGCAGACAACGCCGGTGAAGGCGGAATACTGACATTGATGTCGCTGGCGGGCCGCCATACAGGTGCACGCGCTACGGCGGTGCTGGTGATCATGGGCCTGATTGGCGGCAGCTTCTTCTATGGGGAAGTGGTTATCACGCCGGCCATTTCGGTGATGTCAGCTATTGAAGGTCTGGAGATTGCCGCGCCGTCGCTGGATCCCTTTATTGTGCCCATGTCGATTGCGGTGCTGACGCTGCTGTTTGCGATTCAGAAACATGGCACCGGCATGGTGGGCAAACTCTTCGCACCGGTCATGCTGGTGTGGTTCCTGGTGCTGGCGATCCTTGGGGTCAACGGCATTATGAAAAACCCGGAAGTGCTGCATGCGCTGAATCCCGCCTATGCGGTCGAATTCTTCCTGCACTATAAATCCGTCTCCTTCTTTGCGCTTGGCGCGGTGGTGCTGGCGATTACCGGGGTTGAAGCGCTCTATGCCGATATGGGGCACTTCGGTAAAGTGCCGATTCGGCTGGCCTGGTTCTCGGTCGTGCTGCCGTCGCTGGTGCTGAACTACTTTGGTCAGGGCGCGCTGTTACTTAGCGATCCCAAATCAATTAAAAACCCCTTCTTCCTGCTGGCGCCAGACTGGGCGCTGATTCCTATGCTGATTCTGGCGACGCTGGCCACGGTTATCGCCTCGCAGGCGGTGATCTCTGGTGTCTTCTCGCTGACGCGTCAGGCGGTGCGACTGGGCTATCTGCCGGGGATGCGCATCATCCACACCTCTGAGCGCGAATCGGGCCAGATTTATATTCCGGTGATTAACTGGGTGCTCTACTTCGCGGTACTGATTGTGATTATCAGCTTTGAGCACTCAAGTAATCTGGCTGCAGCCTACGGTATTGCGGTGACCGGCACCATGGTGCTGACCGCAATGCTCTCCTGCACCGTGGCGGTTAAAAACTGGCACTGGAACAAACTGGCGGTGGCCGTCATTCTGGTATTAATGCTCTGCATCGACGTGCCGCTGTTTACCGCCAACCTGGTAAAAATCTTCTCCGGTGGCTGGTTGCCGCTCTGTCTCGGCCTGGTGATGTTTATCATTATGACGACGTGGAAAAGCGAGCGTTTTCGCCTGCTGCGCCGTATGCACGAACACGGCAACTCCCTGGAGGCAATGATTGCGTCACTGGAGAAATCGCCGCCGGTTCGCGTACCGGGCACGGCGGTCTATATGTCGCGTGCGCTGAATGTCATTCCGTTTGCCATGCTGCATAACCTTAAGCACAACAAAGTATTGCATGAGCGGGTTGTGCTACTGACGTTGCGAACGGAAGATGCGCCTTATGTGCACAACGTGCGTCGCGTCACTATTGAGCAGCTGTCGCCGACCTTCTGGCGCGTGGTGGCCAGCTACGGCTGGCGCGAAACGCCAAACGTCGAGGAGATTTTCCACCGCTGCGGGCTGGAAGGGCTTAACTGCCGCATGATGGAGACGTCGTTCTTTATGTCGCATGAGTCGCTGATCATCGGCAAACGTCCGTGGTATCTGCGCCTGCGCGGCAAACTCTTCCTGGCGCTGCAGCGCAATGCGCTCCGCGCGCCAGACCAGTTTGAGATCCCGCCAAACCGGGTGATCGAGCTGGGCACCCAGGTCGAGATTTGATCTGCAGCGCCCGCCTTACGGGGCGGGCGCTGACCAGTGCAGCATGACGCATAACCCGCCGCCGGATCGCTGACTGAAGGTGACCCGCATTCCGTGCAACTGGGCAATGTTGCGGACTATCGACAATCCCAGCCCGCTACCACTCTTCTCCTGACCTGGCGGTCGCCAGAAACGCTCACCGAGCCGTTGCAGATCCGCTGGACTCAGCCCCTCGCCGTTATCCTCCACCGACAGACTATTTGCCTGTAACCGCACATCGACTTCGCTGCCCGCAGGTGTATAGCGAATGGCGTTATCCAGCAGATTCCGCACCAGCAGTGACAGTAACAGCGGATGCCCCTGAATCTGCGGATCGGCCTCTGCATGCAGTCTCAGCGTCACGCCGGCTTTGTCCGCCAACGGCAGCTGTGCGGCGAGCATCTCCTGCACCGTGCGTTTCAGTGCCACCGGTTCGAAAGCGCTACGCGCATCGTCGGCTTCAACCCGCGAGAGCGTCAGCAACTGATCCACCAGCCGTGTTGCGCGGACAATCCCGGCATTCAGTTGCTGTAGCGCATGGGTTCGCATCACTTCATCATCCGCAGTCAGCTGGATCACTTCGCTTTGCACCTGCAGCGCCGCCAGCGGGCTGCGCAGCTCATGCGCGGCATCGGAGGTAAAGCGTCGTTCACGCTGCATCATGGCGCTGATGCGGCTGAACAGACCATTGAGCGCGACCATCAGCGGTTGAACCTCTTTTGGCACGCGGTCTGCCTGCAGCGGCGTATCATCATCCGGTGCGCGCTGTGCGAGCTGCTGTGCCAGCGTCTTCAGCGGCCGCAGTTCAGACCAGACCAGACCGATTAGCAACAGCAACATAAAGGGCAGCGCGATCAGCCAGGGCAGCACGCTGGCTTTCATCACATCCCGCGCCATGTCATCACGGTATTCCGACTCCTGACCCACCACCACCCGAAACTGCTTATCGGGTGTGGTCAGCCAGACAAATCGCCAGCGATCGTCATCATTGGTGAGCTGACCCTCATGAAATCCCTGATACTCCGCCTCAAACGGCAGATAACGACCATTATCGCCGTCATTCATCACCTGCCTGCCGTCACGCGTGAAGACAGCAAAGGCCAGTGCATCATCATCCTGTTCACCGCGATGGTGTCGCAGCATCTCTTTGGTTCTGGGCAGCGTGGTCTTGTCCAGCGAGGAGAAATCCAGCGTTAGCAGACGCTTGGCCAGCAGCATCTGCTGGGTATCAAAGAGCTCATCAAGAGTTTCACGCGTCTGATGCCAGGCACTCAGGCTGGCACTGGCCCAGCATATGCCGAGCAGCAGCACAAAACCGATGCCCAGCCGCAGAAACAGGCTCATTGATCGCATTCGGCGGCCCCCAGGATATAACCGACGCCGTGGAGTGTGCGGATAAACGTGCTGCCCAGCTTTTTACGCAGATGATGGATATGCACTTCCACCGCATTGCTGGAGACGTCGGCGTCCCAGCTGTAGAGCTTTTCTTCCAGCTGGCTACGCGTCAGCACCCGACCCGGGTTTCGCATAAAGAGTTCCAGTAGCGCCAGTTCACGGCTTTTCAACTCAATCGTCTCACCCTCGCGCATTACACTGTGGCTGCCGGGGGTCAGCACCACGTTACCGTGGCGCAGTTCGGGCTGCAGCTGACCGTGACGACGGCGAATTAGCGCCTGTAAGCGAGCGGCCACTTCGGTTAAGGCAAAGGGCTTACACAGATAGTCATCCGCGCCCATCTGCAGGCCTTCGACCCGCTGATCGAGCGCATCGCGGGCGGTCAGAATCAGTACCGGCACATCGTTGCCCTGTTGTCGCCACTGCCGCAGGATATCGAGTCCATCCCGCTCTGGCAGAGAGAGATCCAGAATGACTGCATCCCAGGGCGCAGCCTCCAGCGCGTTAAAGCCCGACTCACCCGACGTAAACCAGTCAACGCTGAAGCCCAGTTTGCTCAGCCCCGCTTTAATACCGTCGCCAATTAAGCGATCGTCTTCAATCAATAAAATACGCATCACGTCTCCCTGTTCCGATAGCGCTTTATACGAAGCAACTTCCCTACTGTACAGCTGATTTCGGCGAAAATAGCTTATTTTTACTGCTTAAGAAGCTGTTAAGAACTCTATGGTCAAATGGGCATATTCAAACCGAAAACACCACTGAGAAAGGGGTACACCATGAAAAAGCACGCTGCAATTCTGGCCGTCGTTATGCTGGCTTCCGCCCCGGTTTTCGCTGCACAGCAGGGCGGATTTGTTGATCCCAGCGCGCCAGCCGCACAGACGCAGTCAGCAACCGGTCAGGGCGGCTTCAGTGCCGATCACACCAGTGTGGTGACTGTGAAGCAGGCTGAAGAGATGAAAGATGACAGCTGGATCACGGTGCGCGGCAAGCTGGAGAAACAGATGGGCAAGGAAGATTATCTGTTCCGCGATCAGACCGGCACCATGAAAGTCGAGATTGACCACAAGCACTGGAACGGCCAGACCATCACGCCTAAAGATAACGTTGAGCTGACGGGTGAACTGGATAAAGATTTCAACAGCATTGAGATGGACGTTAAGCAGGTTAAGAAACTGCCTTAATCTTTTCCTTCAGGGCCGCATTCGCGGCCCTTTTTTCTGCCCGTTCCCCGCCTTAATGCAAATTTCCCCCCGCGTGAGCGAAACGTTTCGATGGCGATCACAGATTTCTGTTTTGCCCGTTGAGTTGATGGCGGCTTTTCATACACTCCCAGCAGCGAAACGTTTCGCTGTGGAGTGAAAAGATGAAAAAAGGTCGCCTGTTAAACGCTGAACTCTCTTATGTGATTGCCCGCCTGGGACACACGGATACGCTGACAATTGCTGATGCAGGCTTGCCCATTCCGGCAGGACCGCAGCGCATCGACTTAGCGCTCACGCCGGGTACGCCCGATTTTATGCAGGTGGTTAATGCTGTCGCACTGGAGATGCAGGTAGAGAGCGCCCTGATCGCGGAGGAGATTAAGCAGCATAATCCGCAACTTCATAGCGCACTGGTCGCCGTGCTCGAAGCCTTGCAACAGCACCAGGGGAATATCATCACCATCAGCTACACCAGTCATGAACAATTCAAACAACAAACGCAGCGTAGTCAGGCAGTCATTCGCAGCGGAGAGTGTTCTCCGTTTGCGAATGTCATCCTCAGCGCCGGTGTGACCTTCTGAGGCCGCTATGCAACCTTTACTGCAACTCGACGGCATTGAAAAATCCTTTCCGGGTGTAAAAGCCCTCAAGGGAGCGTCGCTGAATGTCCGGGCAGGACGCGTGATGGCGCTGGTGGGCGAGAACGGCGCAGGCAAGTCCACCATGATGAAAGTGCTGACCGGGATCTATCAATATGATGCCGGTACGCTGCGCTGGCTCGGCAAAGAGACCCGTTTCAGTGGACCGAAAGCGTCTCAGGAAGCGGGCATTGGCATCATCCATCAGGAACTGAACCTGATCCCTCAGTTAACCGTGGCGGAGAATATTTTTCTCGGTCGTGAATATGTGGGGCGTTTTGGCCGTATTCAGTGGCCGCGTATGTATGACGAAGCGGATGCGCTGCTTAAACGTCTTAATCTGCGCTTCAACAGCCACAAGCTGGTGGGGGATTTGTCGATTGGCGATCAGCAGATGGTCGAAATCGCCAAAGTCCTGAGTTTTGAGTCGCAGGTCATCATCATGGATGAACCGACCGATGCGTTGACCGATACCGAGACGCTGTCGCTGTTCCGGGTGATCAACGAACTGAAAGCGCAGGGCTGCGGCATCGTCTACATCTCGCATCGCATGAAAGAGATCTTTGAGATCTGCGATGACGTTACGGTGTTCCGCGACGGTCAGTTTATTGCTGAACGTCCGGTCAGCGAGCTGACCGAAGAGAGCCTGATTGAGATGATGGTCGGCCGTAAGCTGGAAGATCAATATCCTCATATTGATCAGGCGCCGGGCGACGTGCGGCTGAAAGTGGAGAACGTCAGCGGACCGGGCGTGGACAACGTCAGCTTCAGCCTGCGCAAAGGTGAAATCCTCGGCGTATCTGGTTTGATGGGCGCGGGCCGTACTGAACTGATGAAAGTGCTTTATGGCGCCTTGCCGCGTCGCGAAGGCAGCCTGTGGCTCAATGGTCGGGAAGTGGTGACACGTTCGCCGCAGGATGGACTGGCTAACGGCATTGTCTATATCTCCGAAGATCGTAAGCGCGATGGCCTGGTACTGGGTATGTCAGTGAAAGAGAACATGTCGCTGACGGCGCTGCGCTATTTCAGTCATGGCAGCGGCACGCTGAAACATGCGGCAGAGCAGCTGGCTGTAGGCGATTTTATCCGGCTGTTCAACGTTAAAACGCCTTCCATGGAGCAGCCAATTGGCCTGCTTTCGGGCGGTAACCAGCAGAAAGTGGCAATTGCCCGCGGTCTGATGACCCGGCCCAACGTGCTGATCCTGGACGAACCGACACGCGGTGTGGATGTCGGTGCGAAGAAAGAGATCTATCAACTGATTAACCAGTTTAAAGCCGAAGGGCTGAGCATCATCCTGGTCTCCTCGGAAATGCCGGAAGTACTGGGCATGAGCGATCGGATTCTGGTGATGCATGAAGGCCGTATCAGCGGCGAATTTACCCGAGAAGAAGCCACTCAGGAAAGCCTGATGGCAGCCGCCGTAGGCAAGCAACACAGCGAGGATTTAGTGGTATGACGACCCAAACTTTACCGGCCAGCCGTCGCTGGTTTAGCAAAAGCTGGCTACTGGAACAGAAGTCGCTGATTGCGCTGATGGTGCTGATCGCCGTGGTGGCAAGCCAGAGCCCGAACTTCTTTACTGTGGCGAACCTCTTCAACATTCTGCAGCAGACCTCGGTTAACGCCATTATGGCAGTCGGGATGACGCTGGTGATCCTGACCTCCGGTATCGACCTCTCTGTGGGGTCGTTGCTGGCCCTGACGGGCGCGGTCGGTGCATCGCTGGTGGGCATGGAAGTCAATGCCCTGGTTGCGGTGGCGGCTTCGCTGGCGCTGGGGGCGGCAATCGGTGCCCTGACCGGGACCATTGTGGCGCGCGGCAAGGTACAGGCGTTTATCGCTACGCTGGTCATGATGCTGCTGCTGCGCGGTGTCACCATGGTCTACACCGACGGCAGCCCGATTAACACCGGCTTCAGTGCCAATGCCGATCTGCTGGGCTGGTTTGGTATTGGTCGCCCGCTGGGTATCCCTGCGCCGGTCTGGCTGATGGCGCTGGTCTTTATCGCCGCCTGGTACATGCTGCAACACTCCCGCCTGGGCCGCTACATCTATGCGCTAGGCGGCAATGAAGCGGCAACGCGTCTCTCAGGCATTAATGTGAACCGCGTCAAAATCATCGTCTATTCACTGAGTGGCATGCTGGCAGCGCTGGCGGGCACCATTGAAGTAGCGCGCCTCTCTTCGGCACAGCCGACAGCGGGCACCGGCTATGAGCTGGATGCGATTGCTGCGGTCGTACTGGGTGGAACCAGCCTGGCAGGCGGCAAAGGCCGTATTTTCGGCACCCTGATTGGCGCGCTGATCCTCGGCTTCCTGAACAACGGCCTGAACCTGATGGGCGTCTCTTCGTACTACCAGATGATCGTTAAAGCGGTAGTCATCCTGCTGGCGGTGCTGGTGGATAATAAAAGCAGTAAATAACTCTGACCTTACACAGGATAACAAGATGAAAAAGTTAACCGCACTGGCCATGATCCTCGGCGCAACGCTCAGTACCAGCGCTATGGCAAAAGATACCATCGCGCTGGTGGTTTCAACCCTTAACAACCCGTTCTTTGTCTCCCTGAAAGAGGGTGCACAGAAAGAAGCCGATAAGCTGGGCTACAACCTGGTCGTGCTGGATTCACAGAACAACCCGGCGAAAGAGCTGGCGAACGTGCAGGATCTGACCGTTCGCGGCACTAAGCTGCTGCTGATCAACCCGACTGACTCTGATGCCGTAGGCAACGCAGTGAAGATGGCTAACCAGGCGAATATTCCGGTTATCACTCTGGATCGCATTGCTGCACAGGGCACCGTAGTCAGCCACGTCGCTTCTGATAACCGTTTCGGCGGTAAAATGGCCGGTGACTTCATCGCCAAAAAAGTCGGCGAAAACGCCAAAATTATTGAGCTGCAGGGCATTGCTGGTACCTCTGCTGCACGCGAACGTGGCGAAGGCTTCAAACAGGCCGCTGATGCGCATAAATTCCAGATCCTCGCCAGCCAGCCTGCGGACTTTGACCGTACTAAAGGTCTGAACGTCATGCAGAACCTGCTTCAGGCGCATCCGGATGTTCAGGCGGTATTCGCTCAGAACGACGAAATGGCACTGGGTGCACTACGTGCACTGCAGACCGCCGGAAAAACAGGTGTGATCGTGGTTGGTTTTGACGGCACTGCTGATGGCGTTAAAGCCGTAGAAGCTGGCAAACTGTCTGCGACCGTGGCACAGATGCCAGACAAAATTGGCATGATCGGCGTGGATACCGCTGATAAAGTGCTGAAGGGTGAAAAAGTGAAGGCGATCAATCCGGTCGACCTGAAGCTGGTCACTCAATAACTCAAAGAAAAGCAGGGCACCGCGCCACCCTCCCGGTGGCGCACTTATTCCGGACTCCCCTAATGAGCAAAAACGCAAAACTGGCCGTTCTTGGCAGTATCAACGCTGACCACATCCTTAATCTGGCGCACTTCCCTCGTCCCGGTGAAACGGTGATCGGGCAGAAGTATCAGATTGCGTTTGGCGGTAAAGGTGCAAATCAGGCAGTAGCCGCTGGTCGTGCGGGTGCCGATATCGCGTTTATCGCCTGTGTAGGCGCGGACGACATTGGCGAACGTATTCGTGAGCAGCTCACACAGGACAATATTGATACCTCGCCGGTCGAGGTCGTCGGGGGTGAGTCGACCGGTGTCGCAATGATTTTCGTCAACGGTGATGGTGAGAACAACATCGGCATCTACTCGGGTGCAAACGCGGCGTTAACACCCGATTGCGTAGCACGTCATCAGCAGGTTATCGCCGATGCCGATGTACTGTTAATGCAGCTGGAATCGCCACTGGAAAGCGTGCTGGCCGCCGCGACCTTCGCCCGGCAGCATCAGACGCAGGTTATTCTCAATCCGGCACCCGCTTCCTGTCTCTCCGATGAGCTGCTGGCGCTGATCGACATTATTACGCCGAATGAGACCGAAGCCGAGAGTCTGACCGGCATTGCGGTCAACAACGATGAAGATGCGGCTCGCGCTGCGGAAGTGCTGCATGCCAAAGGCATTGGCACGGTACTGATTACGCTCGGTCGTCGCGGTGTCTGGCTAAGCGAGCAGGGTGACGGTCAGCGCATTGCGGGCTTCAGCGTTAAAGCTATCGACACCATCGCGGCGGGTGACACTTTTAACGGTGCCTTTATTACCGCGCGACTGGAGCAGAAACCCATGTACGACGCGGTGCGATTTGCCCATGCCGCCGCCGCTATTGCCGTTACCCGCTCGGGTGCGCAGCCCTCCGTGCCGTGGCGCGCGGAGATCGATGATTTTTTGCAGCAACAGGGCTAAGCACTTGAGCACCATGAAAGATGTCGCTCGCCTGGCGGGCGTCTCTACCTCCACTGTCTCGCACGTGATCAATAACAATCGCTTTGTCAGTGAAGGCGTGCGGGAAAAAGTTGAGCAGGCCATCCGCCACCTTAACTACGCCCCTTCTGCGCTGGCGCGCAGTCTGAAGATCAATCAGACGCACACCATTGGTATGCTGCTGACCACCAGTAGTAACCCCTTTTATGCCGAAGTGGTGCGGGGCGTGGAGGAGAGCTGTTATCAGCGTGGCTACAGTCTGATTCTTTGTAACACGGCAGGTAATGAGGAGCGGATGAACCGCAGCCTGGAAACGCTGATGCAGAAGCGCGTCGATGGTTTGCTGATCATGTGTACTGAAAGTCACCTGCCCTCGGCAGACATTTTGAACCGTTATCCTTCTATACCTGCGGTGATGATGGACTGGGCTCCCTTTGAAGGCCGCGGTGACATTATTCAGGATAACGCGCTGCTGGGCGGAGAGCTGGCGACGCAGCATCTTATCGACAGCGGTTATACCCGCATCGCCTGTATCGCCGGTCCGCAGGATAAAACCCCGGCACGTATGCGTCTGGAAGGTTATCGCAACGCCATGACAAAAAGTGGCCTGGAGATTCTTCCCGGCTATGTAGTCAATGGGGACTTTGAATTTCAGGGGGGTTACAACGGGATGGTCGAGCTGCTGGCGCTGGAAACGCCGCCGGAAGCCGTATTCACCAGTAACGATGCGATGGCAGTCGGCGTTTATCACGCGCTCTATCAGGCCGGGATGCGGGTTCCGCAGCAGATGGCGGTCATGGGATATGACGATATTGAACTGGCGCGTTATCTCACTCCGCCACTGAGTACCATCCATCAGCCGAAAGATGCGCTGGGTGAACTGGCGATAGACACCTTAATTCATCGTCTCAGCGATCCCGACGCCAGCCAGCAAACGCTGGTGCTGACGCCGGAACTGGTGGTGCGGGGTTCGGTTTAGCGCTTCTTCTTGTCGCGATTACTAATCAGGTTACGTCCATCCCCGTTTTTCAGCAGCATAAAGGTCAGCGCAGAAAGTACGGTGACGATACCCATGGTCAGAAACGTAGCGTGGAACTGTGAAATGGTGCTGGTTTCAAACTCCTGATAGTAGCGCAGCACCGCAGCGCTCACGGCTACACCAAAACTGATCGCTAACTGCTGTGTCACGGCCAGCACGCTGTTACCCCCGCTGGCGTTATCATCATCCAGGTCGGCCAGAGTAATGGTATTCATGGCAGTGAACTGTGTAGACATGGCCATACCGAGAACAAATAGCGGAAGTAGTAGTACAAAGATACTTTCAGCGGGTGACTGCAGGGAGAAGCTGGCGATCAGAATACCAATAATAGCGGTAATGCCAATCAGCAGGCGGCGATAGCCCAGCCAGCGGAGCAGCTGTGTCACCGTGGACTTCGCCAGAATTGAACCCACAGCGATAGGTGCCATCATGCAGCCCGCGATAATCGCTGAATAGCCAAAGCCAACCTGCAACATGAGCGGCATCAAAAAGGGCACGCAACCGGTACCGAGACGAGAGGCAATGTTGCCGCCGATGCCAACGGAGAAAGTCCGGGTTTTAAACATCGGCAGGTTGATCAGTGGTGAAGGGTGATTTCGGGCATGCACTATATAGAGAAGTAAAAGCACAATTCCGCTGACTAATATCCCGCCAGCCAGCCAGGCGGAAACAATCCGCTCACCGAACAGTTCAATCCCAATCGAGATCATCACCAGTCCAGCTCCGAATAATATGAAGCCGAAAAAGTCGAAGCGGCGCTTGGGTGTGGTGAAGTCGGGCATATATTTGCGTGCGTAGATAATGCCGAGAATGCCAATCGGGATATTAATCAGGAAGATCCAGTGCCAGGTAGCGTAGGTGACCAGCACGCCGCCCAGCATCGGTCCCAGTATCGGGCCAACCAGTCCCGGCATAGTGACAAAGTTGAGCACCGGCAGCAGTTCACTGCGCGGATAGGCACGTAACAGTGCCAGCCGCGCGACCGGCATCATCATTGCGCCACCGACGCCCTGTACGATGCGCGACATGACGAGCACCGAAAGCGTCGGTGACAGCGCACAAGCCAGCGAACCCAGGGTAAACAGCGAAACCGCAATGATAAAGACTTTGCGCGTGCCGAAGCGATCGGCGAGCCAGCCGCTGACCGGAATCAACATCGCGACAGTCAGGGTGTAACTGATGACGGCGGATTGCATGGCCAGGGGAGAACGGTCGAGGCTGGTGGCGATAGCGGGTAAGGCAGTATTCAGTATCGTGGCGTCGAGTGACTGCATGAAAAAGGCCATTGCAGCTATCCATGGCAAACCAGCCATGCTGCGCGAGGATTTTATCATTGAGTGTCCTTCCTGGGTTATCCTGCGAGAAGAAGCAAAATAATAGCATCCGTAATTGGCAACGGCAGGCCTCTTTACTACGTTTAGTAGCCACTTTTGTGCGTTATTCGGCCATGAAACGTCTCTTTTTAAGCCGTTCGTTTAAAAAAGATGCGCTCAGTAAATTAATTCGAAGAAACACTTGTCAGGCTGAGGAAACTCCCTATAATGCGCCTCCATCAACACGGAACACCGGCAACGGGAAACGGGCTGAGAGGCGCAGGAGACTGGGCCGCCGGAGAAAAACTTCTGAGAAAGAGGTTGACTCTGCAGGAGGAAAGCGTAATATACGCCACCTCGCGACAGGACGCTAACGCACTGTTCGCACTGCTCTTTAACAATTTATCAGACAATCTGT
>NZ_JACBXU010000005.1 GCF_013415305.1 Pantoea sp. WMus005 | reverse complement strand
GAGAGGCCCGAAGGTCCCCCTCTTTGGTCTTGCGACGTTATGCGGTATTAGCCACCGTTTCCAGTGGTTATCCCCCTCTATCGGGCAGATCCCCAGACATTACTCACCCGTCCGCCACTCGTCACCCAAGAGCAAGCTCTCTGTGCTACCGTCCGACTTGCATGTGTTAGGCCTGCCGCCAGCGTTCAATCTGAGCCATGATCAAACTCTTCAATTTAAGTTTGATTTGCTTAAACAAGTTAAGCGGTGCTCATCTGTAAAACGTCATAATGAATTTCATTATGTGTTCACTCGTGAGGCTTGATATTTTTTACGTCCGGAGACGCTGATATCAATCCTGCGAGTGCCCACACAGATTGTCTGATAAATTGTTAAAGAGCAGTGCGAACAGTGCGTTAGCGTCCTGTCGCGAGGTGGCGTATATTACGCTTTCCTCCTGCAGAGTCAACCTCTATTTCAGAAGTTTTTCTCCGGCGGCGCAGTCTCCTGTGCCTCTCAGCCCGTTTCCCGTTGCCGGTGTTCCGTGTTGATGGAGGCGCATTATAGGGATCCCGCTTCATAGCACAACCCTTTTTTGGGATCTTTTATCTGAACGGTTATAAATGATCCAGATTGATGAGATCGCCACCGATCCGGGTCAGAATTGCCTTGTCAGCTGGCTATAATCGCATCAGTCTGCAGTGAAAACAGAACAAAGGAGAACATGATGACTTCCGCCCTACGCCCATATAAAGATCTTTTCCCGCAAACTGGTCAGCGCGTTATGGTCGATCCAGGCAGTGTTATTGTTGGTGATGTAATTATGGAGGATGACGTGAGCATCTGGCCGCTGGTTGCGATCAGGGGTGACGTGAATCAGGTCCGGATTGGTGCCCGCACCAATGTACAGGACGGCAGTGTTCTGCACGTTACGCACAAATCTGCCTCCAATCCACAAGGCTTCCCTCTTATTATTGGCGAGGACGTCACGATAGGACATAAAGCGATGCTGCACGGTTGCACCATTGGCGATCGCGTGCTGGTCGGAATGGGATCGATTCTGCTTGATGGTGTAATCGTAGAAGAAGAGGTCATGATTGGTGCCGGAAGTCTGGTACCGCCAGGTAAAAGGCTGGAGAGCGGTTATCTCTATCTGGGTAGTCCGGTGAAGCAGATCAGACCGCTGAATGACAGTGAGAAGGAAGGTTTACTCTATTCCGCTAATAACTATGTCAGCTGGAAAGATGATTATCTGGCTGGAGATAACCAGATCCAGCCCTGAGCATCCACATCATCCTGACGAATAGCCGCTTCGGCCTCATCTTCCAGATCCCAGCGATGGTGCTGAAACAGTGCCATCGCCTCTCCTTCACCAAACCGCGAAGCCAGCGACTCCATACTGATCGCACAGTTAAGCCGCATGCCGTTAACCAGTACCGGAAAACAGACTGCGTTCAGTTCAGCGTCATACGTTTCCTCATCCGGAAACTGTATCGCCTGATTCATGGCTGCATGGCCTGCTTGAGCTGAGCAATAACAGGGGCAATTTCCGGCATTACACCGTGCCATATATAGAAGGCGTGCGCAGCCTGACCCACCAGCATTCCCAGTCCATCTGCAAGATGATGTGTACCCTGCGCCTGACACCAGAGCAGGAAAGGCGTCAGCCCGCTTTGGTAAAACATGTCGTAACAGCACACATCCGGATGGATGACTTCCGCAGATAAATGAGGCGTTTCTCCATTAATACCGCTTGAAGTGGCATTGATGATCAGATCAAAGTTTTGATCCGCCAGCTGCTCAAAACTACATGCACGAATAGGACCGCTCTCTCCAAACAGAGTCGCAAGCTCTTCTGCCCGCGCAGCCGTTCTATTAACCACTGTAAGCGTCACGCCTGCTGAAAGCAGTGGCAGGATGACACCGCGTGCGGCACCGCCCGCTCCTACCAGCAATACATTATCGCCAGCGTTGATCATCTTCAGCCGTTCAAGATCGCTTAACAGGCCAATCCCATCCGTGTTATCACCCAGGATCTGCCCATCACTGAGCCTCTTTACTGTGTTAACCGCGCCGGATAGTGCAGCTCGTTCACTCAGCTGATCGGCAAATTCCCATGCCTGCTGTTTGAAAGGCAACGTCACGTTGGCACCACGACCTCCATGGTCGAAAAAGGCAGAGAGCGCCTGGGGAAAACCATCAACCGGTGCACAAATACGGCCATAACGATGTTCAATACCCGTCTGCTCAGCAAAAGCCTGATGGATAAGCGGAGATTTACTGTGGCTGATAGGATTACCGAAAACGGCGAATTGATCCATGAATTAACCCTGACGTATAAGTTCGCCGCTGATAACATCGCGAATTTCAGAAGGATTGAGTCGTCCGCCCGTTTTTCCCGACAGAACCGGGAAATGCTCGCCAAACTGCTGCTTCACTTCTTCAGCCGTGCGGCATGGAGGCAGGCCAGTCAAATTTGCACTGGTTGAAACCAGCGGTTTACCGAATGCGCGGCAAAGGGCCTGTACATCAGGATGGTCACTGACGCGAATTGCCAGTGAATCAAATTGTCCGGTCAGCCAGCGAGGCGTTTGCGGTGGAGCGGGAACAACAAAGGTCACCGGGCCTGGCCAGGAGGAAAACATCCGCTCACGCTGAGTCACCGAAAGTTCGCGTGCAGAGATGTAAGGTTCAAGCTGGGTGTAATCAGCCGCAATCAGGATGAGTCCCTTTTCTACCGGACGCTGTTTCAGCGTTAGCAAGGCCATGACGGCAGATTCACTGTCAGGGTCACACCCCAGCCCAAATACGGCTTCAGTAGGATAGGCGATGACCGCCTGACGATTCAGATGCCCTAAGCAGGTCTCAAGTGAATCGGCGATGTGTTGAATTTCCATGGTCTATGAATTCTCTTCAGCAATGGCTTTGCCACAACTCTTACTGGCACAAAAGCGCTTTACGCCCTGCGCGGTCTTTTTTTCCACTAACAGTGGATAGTTACAATAAGGACAGGTTCCGGCAACGGGCGTCAGGTTCACGACAAACTGGCAGGCTGGATAGCGATCGCAGGAGTGAAACGTTTTGCCATAACGGGAACGCCGCTGTACTAAGCGGCCTTCATGGCACTGTGGACAGGCCAGCGAGGTTTCATCAGGTTTGTCGATGGTTTCCGTGTATCCGCATTCCGGATAGAGGCTACATCCAATGAACATGCCAAAACGTCCCTGCCGCAATACTTTATCCGCCCCGCATTCGGGGCAGGCATGACCTTCCAGCACTTTGACCACATGGCCATCCGCCTGACCTTTTAATGGTCGAACGTAGTCGCACGCCGGGTAGTTCGCGCAGCCCAGAAAAGGACCGTGTTTACCGGAACGAATAACCAGTTCTGCCCCGCAAGCGGGGCAGGGGTCCTGTTTACGCACGGTGAAGAGTGCAGCTTTACTCATAGCGATCAATGCATGAATGAAAATTTAATGCAGCATACCTTCATTGGCGTCGAATAGCAGTTCTTCCATTTGCTGATAGGCATTTTCACATCCCGGGATGTTGAACAACACCATCAGCACCACCCATTTGAGATCCTCCAGGTCAAACTCAGAGGTATCCAGCGCCATGATACGTTCAATGACCATTTCACGGGTTTCCAGGTTCAGCACCTGAATCTGCTCCAGGAACAGCAGGAAACCACGGCTGTCAGCATCTAAACGTTTGCTCTCTTCATCAGTATAAATACGCATGGAGAGCGGATCATTTGTCAGTAAAATTGGCGCTACCAGTCCTTCCTGATAGTCAGCCAGTCTTTCTAACCAGTTCAGCGCACTGTAAACATCTTCACGATGGAACCCGGCATCCGTTAGGTCGTCTGTCAATCTGTCCTGATCAACACCCATTTCTGCTTCGTTGTGGATATATGTCTCAAACAAATACATCAGTACGTCGAACATGGCATGCCCTCCTCAATCGGACATAGCCGCCGGGTACAGCTGCGATCCATCCTGCTAACTCCAGTTCCAGCAACTGAGCTGAGATAACTGGCACAGATTGGCCGGCACGTTCAGCGACAACGTCAACAGGTGTAACATCATCACCTACGTTAGCCAACACATCAGCAAATGGCAATGGAGCATCGTCACTCACCTCAGAATAAATTTCGTTGACCTGGGTCGCTGGCCGCCAGTTAAGCGCACTTGCCAAATCTTCGACGATGTTATTGGGATGGGCCACCAGCAGCGCCCCCTGCTGAATCAGCCAGTTTACGCCTTCGCTTAACGGGTTGCCGAGTGCGCCAGGTAAGGCGTAAACATTGCGGTTTTGTTCCAGCGCATAGCGTGCCGTCACCAGTGAACCACTCTTTAATGAGGCTTCGACCACCAGCACCCCATGACTCAGGCCGCTGATAATACGATTGCGGCGTGGAAAATTAAGCGGATGCGGCTGGGTCATCAGCGGAAACTCAGAAATAACCGCACCACCCTGCTCTGCGATCGCTTCGGCAAGCTGGGCATGATTTTTTGGATAGAGCCGCTGTAATCCACTGCCTAACACCGCTACCGTTCTACCCTTCACGTTGAGTGCCGCCTGATGCGCAACGCCATCAATACCCTGGGCCAGTCCACTGGTAATGGTCAGACCGCTAAGGCTTAATTGCTGGGTAAACCAGTCGCACCAGTAACGTCCATTGTGGGAACAGTTCCGGCTGCCTACCACCGCTAACTGGGATGTACTAATCGCTTCAGGATCGCCATTAATATAGAGTAGCGGCGGAAAGCGACTCGTCTCTTTAAGTCGGGCAGGATAGGCTGCGTCCAGAGCAGTGACCAGATGATGTGCAGGACGCTTCCCCAGCCAGGCATAAACTTCAGAGAGCGTCTTCTCATCAAAATCAAAATATTGCTTGCGCTGACTGGCATCTAACCCAAGCCGGAAAAGCTGGTCACTATCCGCCACTTCAGCACTCATCTGCTGCGCCACTTCAACCCAACGTTTGCCTGTCATTCCAGTGACGGCTGCCAGCCGTACATACTGCGCTATTTTGTCCATCTCCGGCTCCCTGATCGCCCTTGCTTCCTGCCGCACAATGCTGTCAATCAGGCCTCGAAAAGTCTACAATATGAGGCAGTAATCTTTTCTTAACCGAATACAGATCTGGATATTTATGTCAGTTTTGCAGGTATTACATTTCCCTGACGAGCGTCTTCGCAAAGTCGCCGCGCCCGTTAAAGAAGTTAACGCAGACATTCAGCGTATCGTTGATGATATGTTCGAGACCATGTACGCCGAAGAAGGTATCGGGCTTGCGGCTACGCAGGTCGATATTCATCAGCGCATTATCGTGATAGATGTCTCTGAAAGTCGTGAAGAGCGTTTAGTACTGATTAACCCTGAGCTGCTGGAAAAAAGCGGCGAAACCGGTATTGAAGAGGGTTGCCTCTCGATTCCGGAACAGCGCGCATTTGTTCCGCGTGCGGAGCGGGTAAAGGTTCGCGCACTTGATCGCGACGGTAAAAGTTTCGAGCTGGAAGCCAGCGAGTTACTGGCCATCTGTATCCAGCATGAGATCGATCATCTGGAAGGCAAACTGTTTATCGATTATCTGTCGCCTCTGAAACGGCAACGAATCAAAACTAAGTTAGAGAAACTGGCGCGTCAGAACGCGCAGGCTTCCTGAGATCTTAAGAAGGGATAAACGTGTCTGCCCCGCTAAAAATCATCTTTGCCGGCACACCTGACTTTGCAGCGCGTCATCTTGACGCGCTGCTTGCTTCTGAACATCAGGTTATCGGCGTATTCACCCAACCCGACCGTCCTGCTGGTCGCGGTAACAAATTAACCCCGGGCCCGGTCAAAACGCTGGCGCTGGCACATGACATTCCGGTTTATCAGCCTAAGTCACTGCGGCCGGAAGAAAATCAGCAGTTGGTTGCTGACCTGAACGCCGATGTGATGGTTGTTGTCGCCTATGGATTGATTCTGCCAAAAGCAGTGCTTGATATGCCCCGTCTGGGCTGTATCAACGTTCACGGATCGCTGCTGCCTCGCTGGCGTGGAGCTGCACCGATTCAACGTGCGCTCTGGGCTGGCGACAGCGAAACTGGCGTGACGATCATGCAGATGGATGTGGGACTGGATACCGGCGATATGCTGCATAAACTGGCCTGCCCGATTACTGCCCAGGATACCAGTGCAACACTCTATGCCAAGCTGGCACAGCTTGGACCACAGGGGCTGCTGGATACGCTGACCTTACTGAGCACGCAACAGGCTTCGCCTGAAAAACAGGATGAGACGCTGGCCAACTATGCAGAGAAACTCAGTAAAGAGGAGGCGCGTCTTGACTGGACACTCTCAGCAGAACAACTTGAACGTTGTATTCGCGCGTTTAATCCGTGGCCGATGAGCTTTTTCACGATCGACGATCAACCCGTTAAAGTCTGGCAAGCAAGCGTTCTGCCCCACAGAGATCGTTCGCCGGGAGAAATTATCAGTGCGGATAAACATGGCATTCAGGTAGCGACCGCTCAGGGCGTGCTTAATCTGCTGCAGTTACAACCCGCCGGTAAAAAACCGATGTCGGCTCAGGATCTTCTCAACTCGCGCCGGGAATGGTTTGAACCTGGAACCCTTCTGGATTGACTCTCAGGCCCGGTCACACACCGGGCCTTTTGTTTAATGACAAAACCTTATGACTAAATCAATCAACCTGCGTAGCCTCTCCGCTCAACTTATTGAGCGCGTTGTCGACAAGGGTGAATCCCTGAATACGGCACTTCCTGCCGCCCAGAAAAAACTCTCTGACAAAGATAGCGCGTTAGTGCAGGAGATCTGTTTTGGCGTGTTACGCACATTACCGCAGCTGGAAGCGCTCATCGGCAAACTGATGGAGCGTCCACTTACCGGCAAACAGCGGGTTTTGCATTACCTCATCATGGTCGGGCTTTACCAGCTGGAATATACCCGCGTGCCTGCTCATGCCGCCCTGGCAGAAACAGTCGCGGGCGCCGAAGTCCTGAAGCGCACCAGCCTGAAAGGCTTGTTGAATGGTGTGTTACGCCAGTTTCAGCGCCAGCGTGAAGAGTTGATCGCCAGCATTCAGGATGGCCCTCAGCGGTATCTGCATCCGGGATGGCTTCTAAAGCGGTTGCAGCATGCCTGGCCGGAACAATGGCAGCAGATTGTCGAAGCCAATAATCTTCGTCCGCCGATGTGGCTGCGGGTTAACCGCCAGCACCACGAGCGTGACGCATGGCTGGCTATGCTGGTCGAAAGTGGCAGGAATGCACAGGCTGCTGACGATGTGCTGGATGCGCTGCGGCTTGACGCCCCTGCCCCGGTCAGTCAGTTACCTGGCTTCGATCTGGGTTGGGTGACCGTGCAGGACTTGTCCGCTCAGCGCTGTGCTTTGCTGCTTGAACCCCAAAATGGCGAACAGATTCTGGATCTATGTGCTGCACCCGGCGGTAAAACGACCCATATTCTCGAAATTGCGCCGGAAGCAGAAGTGATGGCCGTCGACGTAGATGCACAGCGCCTGAAACGCGTTGAGGAAAATCTGCAGCGATTGGGCATGAAAGCCAATGTTAAACAGGGTGATGGACGGACGCCGCAGCAGTGGTGCGGGGATCGTCAGTTTGACCGAATTCTGCTGGATGCCCCCTGCTCTGCTACTGGTGTTATCCGACGCCATCCCGACATTAAGTGGCTGCGTCGCGATCGTGATATCGCCGAGCTGGCAAAGCTTCAGAGTGAAATTCTCGACGCTGTCTGGCCGCACCTGAAACCTGGCGGTACGCTGATTTATGCTACCTGTTCCATCCTGCCTGAAGAGAATTACCAGCAGATAGATGCTTTCCTGCAGCGCCAGCATGATGCACAGGCAGAATCCCTCAGAGGTGCGCCGTTGAACGGCTTGCAGGTATTCCCACAGGCCGAAGGCGGAGATGGTTTCTTCTACGCTAAGCTGATAAAGATATCGGGTAAAAACTGAGATGAGTATTGATAAGCGATGAAAATAATCATTCTGGGCGCAGGACAGGTTGGCGGAACTCTGGCAGAAAATCTGGTGGGTGAAAACAATGATATCACGGTGGTTGATACTGACTCTTCACGCCTTCGTCATCTCCAGGATAAGTTCGATCTGCGCGTCGTGCAGGGTCATGGTTCTCATCCACGAATTTTGCGTGAAGCGGGTGCGGAAGATGCCGACATGCTGGTTGCCGTGACTAACTCGGATGAAACCAACATGATTGCCTGCCAGATTGCTTATTCGCTTTTTAATACGCCGAATCGTATTGCTCGTATTCGCGCGGCAGACTATCTACGTGATGCGGACAAGTTATTTATTCCTGAAGCGGTGCCCATCGATCATCTGATCTCGCCTGAGCAGTTGGTGATCGACAATATCTACCGTTTGATCCAGTACCCTGGCGCGCTGCAGGTGGTTAACTTTGCAGAAGGCAAAGTCAGCCTGGCAGTGGTGAAAGCCTATTATGGCGGGCCGCTGGTGGGAAATCCGCTGTCGATAATGCGTGAGCATATGCCACACATTGATACGCGGGTAGCCGCTATTTTTCGTCAGGACCGTCCTATTCGTCCGCAGGGCTCAACCATCGTAGAAGCAGGTGATGAGGTGTTTTTCATCGCTGCCAGTCAGAATATTCGTGCGGTAATGAGTGAGATGCAGCGGCTGGAGAAACCTTACAAGCGGATTATGCTCGTGGGTGGCGGTAATATTGGTTTCGGTCTGGCGCAACGTCTTGAGAAACATTACAGCGTTAAGCTGATTGAACGTAACCCTCAGCGCGCAGCGGAACTGGCAGAGCACCTGCATGACACCGTAGTCTTTTACGGCGATGCCTCAGATCAGGAGTTGCTGGCTGAAGAACATGTGGAGCAAGTCGATCTGTTCATCGCCGTCACCAATGATGATGAAGCCAACATCATGTCAGCCATGCTGGCGAAAAAGATGGGTGCGAAGAAGGTTATGGTGCTTATTCAGCGCCGCGCCTATGTCGATCTGGTTCAGGGCAGCGTCATTGATATCGCTATTTCACCTCAACAGGCCACGATATCTGCCCTGCTGGGTCACGTGCGCAAAGCGGATATCGTGGGCGTTTCGTCGTTACGGCGTGGTATTGCAGAGGCAATCGAAGCCATAGCACATGGCGACGAATCAACGTCACGCGTGGTCGGCCGTTCGATTGATGATATCAAGCTGCCACCAGGGACCATCATTGGCGCAGTGGTTCGCGGTGATGATGTAATGATTGCCAATAACAACCTGCGTATTGAACAAGGCGATCATGTCATCATGTTCCTGACCGACAAGAAATTTGTGTCAGATGTGGAACGCCTCTTCCAGCCGAGCCCTTTTTTCCTGTAAATGCCACGTTTACAGTGAAACAGAGCATAAGGCACGCAAAACTGCTGCTTAATTGGCTGTGGTGATGGCAAAACCAGTAAGGTTTGTTAGACTTTATGCCATTGGCTTAGGCAAGGAGATAAGTATGAGTTTAATCAAAGAGTTTCGCGACTTCGCAATGCGCGGCAACGTGATGGATTTAGCCGTCGGTGTCATCATCGGTGCTGCCTTCGGTAAAATCGTTTCATCATTAGTCGCCAACATCATCATGCCACCCTTAGGCTTATTGATTGGTGGCGTCGATTTTAAATCATTCGCCTGGGTACTTAAGCCCGCAGTTGGCGATGCGCCAGCCGTTGTAATGCAATACGGTATTTTCCTTCAGACCATCTTCGATTTCGTGATCATTGCTTTTGCAATCTTCATGGCAATCAAGTTAATGAATCGTTTGTATAAGAAAAAGGAAGTTGAGAAGCCTGTTGCGAAACCGTCAAACGAAGAAGTGTTGCTGACTGAAATCCGCGATCTGCTGAAACAGCAGAACACCCGCGTATAGTTAATCAGCCGCCGCTCTGGTGGCTTTTTGACTGTAAAAGCAGAAGGGCAGTGATAAGACGCTTTCTTATCACTGCCCTCCCATCCTGTCCCCTTGCCATGTTTCTCTTTCCGCTTGAAACTACCTTTACCCTTTTGCTTTTGCTCAATGCGTTGCCGAAATAACGGGTCGTGCAACAGAGCCTGAATCGCGTTATCGCGAATCTGCCCCTTGGTATGCTGATATTTACTCATGACGCCTCCTGTGAAGATGGTCTGATACTTTATTCCTTTGCAGCTAAAAAACAATATTCTTATTTGCTCAAAGCCTCTCCCCGTTCCAGCGCCTCAAGAATTGAGCACGAAACGCTACTGTGGCTGTCACCACAACAGGCATCAGAGAGGTGCCGCAGAGAACGCTGCATCGTTTCTAATTCTGCAATCATTTGAGCAACTTCATTCAGCCGTTTTTCAACGATCGCTTTTGATTCCTGACAGGTGTGGTGTGCAGGATCGACCCGGATCGAGAGCAGTTCTCTGATGGCTTCCAGGCTAAAGCCAAGTTTACGACCGTAACGGATAAACTTCAGACGCTGAAGATCACCCTCGCTATACAGTCGAAAACCGCCTTCTGTCCGACCATCATGATCCATCATCTGCTGTTTTTCATAAAAACGGATCGTGTCTGGCGTAACCTCTGCAAGTTTAGCTAGCTGACCAATACGAAACATTTACTCCTCCTCACGGAAACGATGCTGAATGGCTATGGAATAACTGCCATGAAGAAAATCGGTACTCATACCTGCCTGACGTAATCTTAGCTCCAGCACCTGAAGCCGATGACAATGATCCTGATAGCGATGATCCTCGGGATCGAGCTGCCGGATGAGATCGCTAACTTCCATGGCTTCCCGCCGCAATTCAAGCTCTGGCGGCAAATAGCCCGAATTCTTAAGTAACCGATAGCCCGCTCTTAACTCAGGCGGAACATGGCTATCATCATCCAGCTGCAGCGCCTTGCCAGACCCAGGAAGATTACTTAGCTCTCCCTTCTCCAGCGCTGCTTTAATGTGCTGTTCGGCAAGTTGGTCAACCAGCCACATATCTGGCTCCTTTGAACATAAAAGACGATGTTTTAAGGTAGTAAATTTCAGGCAATAAAAAACCCGCCGAAGCGGGTTTTTTACGTTGCTACAGATTACTCTGCGGCTGCTTCTGCTTGAGCTTCTGGACGATCAACCAGCTCGATGTAAGCCATCGGAGCGTTGTCACCAGCACGGAAGCCACACTTAAGAATACGAGTGTAACCACCTGCACGGCTCGCGAAACGCGGGCCAAGCTCATTAAACAGTTTTGCCACGATCTCGTTATCACGAGTACGGGCGAATGCCAGACGACGATTAGCTACGCTGTCGGTCTTGGCAAGAGTAATCAGCGGCTCAACTACGCGACGCAGTTCTTTGGCTTTCGGCAGAGTCGTTTTGATGATCTCATGACGAACCAGAGAACCGGCCATGTTGCGGAACATAGCCTGACGATGGCTGCTGTTGCGGTTCAGTTGACGACCACTCTTACGATGGCGCATGACCTTATCCTTCTCAGTGAAACCTTAACCTGTGATCTGATTATTCATCAGCAATGCTTGCTGGCGGCCAGTTCTCGAGGCGCATGCCAAGAGAAAGACCACGCGAAGCCAGCACATCTTTAATCTCGGTAAGAGATTTTTTACCAAGGTTAGGCGTTTTAAGCAGCTCAACCTCGGTACGCTGTACCAGATCACCGATGTAGTGGATAGCTTCTGCCTTAAGGCAGTTAGCAGAGCGGACAGTCAATTCCAGATCGTCAACAGGGCGCAGCAGGATCGGATCGAATTCTGGTTTCTCTTCTTTAACTTCCGGCTGACGTACATCACGTAAGTCAACGAAAGCTTCAAGTTGTTCTGCCAGAATGGTTGCCGCACGACGAATCGCCTCTTCAGGATCGATTGTGCCGTTGGTTTCCATTTCGATGACCAGCTTGTCCAGGTCGGTGCGCTGCTCTACACGCGCTGCTTCAACATTGTAGGCGATACGGTCTACAGGGCTGTAGCAAGCGTCAACTAACAGGCGGCCGATTGGGCGCTCATCTTCTTCCGAATGAATTCGGGCAGAAGCCGGCACATAGCCACGTCCACGCTGAACTTTGATACGCATGCTGATAGCAGCGTTCTCATCGGTCAGATGGCAAATGACATGCTGAGGCTTGACGATTTCGACATCACCATCATGGGTGATGTCGGCTGCAGTCACAGGGCCAATGCCAGATTTATTCAGAGTCAAAATGACTTCATCTTTCCCCTGAACTCTTACCGCCAGCCCTTTCAGGTTGAGCAGGATTTCCAGGATATCTTCCTGTACGCCCTCTTTGGTGCTGTACTCATGAAGTACACCATCAATTTCAACCTCGGTCACCGCGCAACCCGGCATGGATGAAAGCAGAATACGGCGCAGTGCGTTACCAAGAGTATGGCCAAAGCCACGCTCTAAAGGCTCAAGGGTCACCTTGGCGTGCGTCGAACTCACTTGCTCGATATCTACCAGGCGCGGTTTTAGAAACTCTGTCACAGAACCCTGCATTGTGTCCTCTCTTTGGTACTAAGCCTTACTTGGAGTAAAGCTCGACGATCAGGTGTTCGTTAATGTCCGCAGACAGATCAGTACGTTCAGGAATACGCTTGAACACACCTTCCATCTTAGTCGCATCAACTTCCAGCCAGGTTGGCTTTTCACGCTGCTCAGCCAGCTCCAGAGCGGCCTTCACGCGAGATTGCTTTTTGGCTTTCTCACGGATGCTAACGACATCATTCGGAGATACCTGATAAGAAGCGATGTTAACAACGCGGCCATTTACCAGAACAGACTTATGGCTTACCAGCTGACGTGCTTCTGCACGAGTGGCACCAAAGCCCATACGATAAACTACGTTGTCCAGACGACCTTCCAGCAGAGCCAACAGGTTTTCACCGGTGTTGCCTTTCAGACGAGCTGCTTCTTTATAATAGTTACGGAACTGACGCTCCAGCACACCGTAGATACGACGAACTTTTTGCTTTTCACGTAACTGGCCGCCGTAATCAGACAGACGCGGTTTACGCGCACCATGCTGACCAGGGGCTTGTTCAATCTTACACTTGGAATCAATCGCGCGAACGCCAGACTTAAGGAATAAGTCAGTGCCCTCACGACGGCTCAGCTTGAGCTTAGGACCCAAATATCTTGCCATTTTCTTTCTCCAACTATCCTAAAAAAACGGGCGTTATACGCGACGTTTTTTCGGCGGACGACAACCGTTATGAGGGATAGGAGTCACATCAGTAATATTAGTGATGCGGAAACCAGCGGCGTTCAAAGCACGAATCGTAGATTCGCGTCCTGGACCCGGACCCTTTACCATAACTTCCAGGTTCTTAATTCCGTAATCTTTTACCGCTTCTGCACAGCGCTCTGCAGCGACCTGAGCAGCAAACGGAGTGGATTTACGTGAACCGCGGAAACCGGAACCACCGGCGGTTGCCCAACCCAGTGCGTTACCCTGACGATCAGTAATGGTAACGATGGTGTTGTTAAAAGAAGCATGGACATGAGCCACGCCATCTGAGACTTGTTTTCTTACACGCTTACGTGCACGAACTGGTGCCTTTGCCATTATTTACTCACCCCGATTATTTCTTGATCGGTTTACGCGGACCCTTACGGGTACGTGCGTTGGTCTTGGTACGCTGACCGCGAACCGGAAGACCACGACGATGGCGCAAACCACGGTAGCAACCAAGGTCCATAAGACGCTTGATGCTCAGGGTGATTTCACGGCGCAGATCACCTTCTACAACGAATTTCGCCACTGCATCACGCAGCAGATCAATTTGTTCTTCAGACAGCTCACTGATCTTAACATTTTCAGCAATACCCGTTGAAGCGCAAATGGCTTTAGAACGGGTTTTACCGATACCGAAGATCGAAGTTAATGCGATAACGGTATGTTTTTGATCAGGAATGTTAATGCCTGCTATACGGGCCACTATGCACTCCTATAATTAAACAAGCACGTCCCATGCTGAAAAGCCCGTTTTCAGGATACTCAAATGGAAACGTACTGACATACAAAAGATTGGCTGGCTAATCTAGCCAGCTCAACCCAACTTTGCAAGAAAAATATGTGACAAATCAGCCTTGGCGCTGTTTATGCTTTGGCTCGGAGCTGCAAATCACACGGACGACACCGTCGCGACGAACGATTTTGCAGTTACGACATAATCTCTTGACGGAAGCACGAACTTTCATTTTTACTCTCCGTAACTTCTCAACCAACTGAATTAACGGCCGTAGCCTTTCAGGTTAGCTTTTTTCAGTGCCGACTCGTACTGACTTGACATCATCAGAGTTTGCACCTGAGCCATAAAGTCCATGATGACGACAACTACGATGAGCAGTGAAGTACCGCCAAAGTAGAAGGGAACCTTCATCGCATCACGCATGAACTCCGGGATAAGGCAGATAAAAGTAATGTACAAAGCGCCGATTAAGGTCAAACGCGTCATTACTTTATCAATATACCTAGCCGTTTGCTCTCCCGGACGAATTCCCGGTACGAATGCACCAGACTTCTTCAGGTTATCTGCTGTTTCACGTGGGTTGAAAACCAACGCCGTGTAGAAGAAACAGAAGAAGATGATTGCAGTCGCATAGAGTAGCACATAAAGCGGCTGTCCTGGCTGCAAATACAGCGAAATTGTCGTCAGCCAGTTCCAACCGGTACCGCCCCCAAACCACGATGCAATCGTTGCCGGGAACAGAATAATGCTGGAAGCAAAGATGGCTGGGATTACGCCCGCCATATTCACTTTCAACGGTAAATGTGTGCTCTGTGCAGCGTAAACACGACGACCCTGCTGACGTTTTGCGTAGTTCACCACAATGCGGCGTTGACCACGTTCAACGAAGATAACAAAGAAGGTCACTGCGAATACGAGTACTGCAACCAACAGCAACAGAAGGAAGTGCAGGTCACCTTGCCGCGCTTGCTCGATGGTATGGCCAATGGCCGGCGGGAGACCCGCAACGATACCTGCGAAGATAATGATCGAAATACCGTTACCGATACCTCGTTCAGTAATCTGTTCGCCCAGCCACATCAGGAACATCGTTCCTGAGACCAGACTCACAACAGCGGTAAAGTAGAAGGCAAAGCCTGGATTCATTACCAGGCCTTGCATCCCTGGCATATTCGGCAGACCGGTAGCAATACCGATAGACTGAAATATGGCCAATACCAACGTACCGTATCGGGTGTACTGGCTAATCTTACGACGGCCAGCCTCCCCTTCTTTCTTGATTTCCGCTAACGCTGGATGAACCACCGTTAATAACTGGATGATAATCGATGCCGAAATATATGGCATGATGCCCAGTGCGAAAATAGAAGCACGGCTGAGAGCACCACCAGAGAACATGTTAAACATTTCAATGATGGTGCCACGCTGTTGCTCAAGCAGTTTGGCAAGTACAGTGGCATCAATACCAGGGATTGGAATGAAAGAGCCAATACGGAAGACAATGAGTGCGCCGATTACAAACAGCAGTCTGCGTTTCAGCTCACCAAAGCCCCCTTTGGCACTTTGAAAATCTAATCCCGGTTGTTTAGCCATCTGCTACTTATTCCTCGATTTTACCGCCAGCAGCTTCGATTGCAGCACGTGCACCTTTGGTGACACGCAGGCCGCGAACCGTTACCGGTGTAGATACTTCACCAGACAGAATTACTTTAACGAATTCAATCTGAACACCGACAATGTTGGCTGCTTTCAGCGCGTTCAGGTCGACGATACCGCCTTCAACTTTCGCCAGATCAGACAGACGAATCTCTGTAGTGATCATTGATTTGCGAGAGGTGAAACCGAACTTCGGCAGACGACGGTACAGAGGCATCTGGCCACCTTCAAAACCGCGACGTACGCCACCGCCAGAACGTGAGTTCTGACCTTTGTGACCACGACCACCGGTTTTTCCGAGGCCAGAACCGATACCACGACCCAGACGCTTGGAAGCGTGCTTAGACCCTTCGGCCGGAGACAGAGTATTTAAACGCATCTCTTACTCCTCCACTTTAACCATATAGGAAACCGCGTTAACCATACCGCGTACTGCAGGCGTGTCTTCACGCTCAACGGTGTGGCCAATACGACGCAGACCCAGGCCAACCAGAGTGGCTTTATGCTTAGGCAAGCGGCCGATTGAACTACGGGTTTGAGTGATTTTAATAGTCTTAGCCATCGTGATTACCCCAGAATTTCTTCAACGGATTTACCACGCTTAGCAGCGACCATTTCCGGAGATTTCATATTGCCCAGGCCGTCGATAGTTGCACGAACCACGTTAATCGGGTTTGTAGAACCATACGCTTTTGCCAGTACGTTATGAACTCCAGCGACTTCCAGAACGGCGCGCATTGCACCACCGGCAATAATACCGGTACCTTCTGAAGCCGGCTGCATGAACACGCGGGAACCCGTGTGTGCACCTTTAACTGGGTGCTGCAGGGTGCCGTTGGTCAGCGCGACGTTAACCATGTTGCGACGGGCTTTCTCCATCGCTTTCTGGATCGCTGCTGGAACTTCACGCGCTTTACCGTAACCAAAACCTACGCGACCATTACCATCGCCTACCACAGTCAGTGCTGTGAAGGAGAAGATACGACCACCTTTAACAGTTTTAGAAACACGGTTTACCGCGATCAGTTTTTCCTGCAGTTCGCCAGCTTGTTTCTCGATGTGTGCCATCTTAGACCTCTACCTTAGAACTGAAGGCCAGCTTCACGGGCAGCATCTGCCAGTGCCTGGACGCGACCATGATATTGGAAACCGGAACGGTCGAAAGAAACACCAGTGATGCCTTTTTCGATTGCGCGTTCTGCGATAGCTTTACCTACTGCAGCTGCGGCTTCTTTATTACCGGTATACTTCAGTTGTTCAGTGATAGCTTTTTCTACAGTAGAAGCAGCGACCAGAACTTCGGAACCGTTCGGGGCGATTACCTGTGCGTAAATATGACGCGGGGTACGATGTACCACCAGGCGAGTAGCACCCAGCTCTTTGAGCTTGCGACGTGCACGGGTCGCACGACGGATACGAGCAGATTTCTTATCCATAGTGTTACCTTACTTCTTCTTAGCCTCTTTGGTACGCACGACTTCGTCGGCGTAACGGACACCCTTGCCTTTATAAGGCTCAGGACGACGGTAGGCGCGCAGGTCCGCTGCAACCTGACCAATCAGCTGTTTATCAGCGCCTTTCAGCACGATCTCAGTCTGAGTTGGACATTCTGCAGTGATACCCGCGGGCAGCTGGTGATCGACTGGATGAGAAAAGCCCAGAGAAAGGTTAACCACGTCGCCTTTAACGGCTGCACGATAACCTACACCAACCAGCTGCAGCTTCTTAGTGAAGCCTTCGGTAACACCGATAACCATTGCGTTCAGCAGCGCGCGAGAAGTACCCGCCTGCGCCCAGCCGTCAACGAAACCTTCGCGCGGAGCGAAAGTCAGAGCGTTGTCAGCATGCTTAACTTCAACAGCATCATTGATAGTACGAGTCAGCTCGCCGTTTTTACCTTTAATCGAAATTACCTGACCGTTGAGTTTTACCTCTACGCCGGCAGGAACAACGACAGGTGCTTTAGCAACACGAGACATATGTATCCTCCGATTACGCTACGTAGCAGATAATTTCGCCACCAAGACCTGCCTGGCGCGCTGCACGATCAGTCATGACACCTTTAGATGTAGAAACTACAGCGATGCCCATACCGGCCATTACCTTTGGCAGCTCATCTTTTTTCTTATAGATGCGCAGACCAGGACGGCTTACTCGCTGAATGCTTTCTACAACAGCTTTGCCCTGGAAATACTTGAGAGTAAGTTCCAGTTCCAGCTTGATGTCGCCTTCGATTTTGAAATCTTCAATATATCCTTCTTCCTTCAGAACGTTGGCAATTGCCAATTTCAGCTTGGAGGAAGGCATGGTGACCGCAACTTTGTTTGCGGCCTGACCGTTACGGATACGGGTCAGCATATCCGCGATCGGATCTTGCATGCTCATCTGTGTTACTCCCGTGATTCAATTGGTGACAATTACCAGCTAGCCTTTTTCAGGCCCGGGATTTCACCGCGCATGGCGGCTTCGCGGACCTTGATACGGCTCAACCCAAACTTCCGCAGGAAACCGTGCGGACGACCTGTTTGACGGCAGCGGTTACGCTGACGTGAAGGGCTGGAATCACGCGGCAGACTCTGCAGCTTCAGAACAGCATCCCAACGGTCTTCGTCGGAAGCGTTCACATCAGAGATGATCGCTTTCAGTTCAGCGCGTTTAGCGAAGAATTTGTCTGCTAATTTTGCACGCTTAACTTCGCGTGCTTTCATAGATTGCTTAGCCATTAAGTAACCCTACCTTACTTACGGAACGGGAAGTCAAAGGCAGCCAGCAGAGCACGGCCTTCATCATCAGATTTCGCAGTAGTGGTAATGGTGATATCCAAACCACGAACGCGATCGACTTTGTCATAGTCGATTTCTGGGAAGATGATCTGCTCACGTACACCCATGCTGTAGTTGCCACGACCATCGAATGACTTAGCGGACAAGCCACGGAAGTCACGGATACGCGGAACAGCAATGGTGACCAGACGCTCAAAGAACTCCCACATGCGCTCGCCACGCAGAGTTACTTTACAGCCGATCGGATAGCCCTGACGGATTTTGAAGCCTGCAACTGATTTGCGTGCTTTGGTGACCAGCGGTTTTTGACCGGAGATTGCTGCCAGGTCAGCTGCTGCGTTATCCAGCAGTTTCTTGTCAGCGATCGCTTCACCAACACCCATGTTCAGGGTGATCTTCTCGACCCGAGGGACTTGCATGACAGAATTGTAGCCAAACTCTGTCATGAGTTTCTGGACTACTTCGTCTTTGTAGTAATCATGCAGTTTCGCCATCGTACTACTCCAAATTACTTGATAGTTTCGCTATTAGACTTGAAGAAACGGACTTTTTTGCCGTCTTCGAATCTAAAGCCTACACGGTCAGCCTTACCAGTTGCCGCGTTGAACAGCGCAACGTTAGAAACCTGAATAGCAGCTTCTTTTTCAACGATGCCACCTGGTTGATTCAGAGCCGGAACCGGCTTCTGATGTTTCTTCACCAGGTTGATACCTTCAACGATGACCTTACCAGAAGACAGGACATTCTTAACTTTACCGCGCTTACCTTTATCTTTACCGGTTAACACGATAACTTCGTCGTTACGACGGATTTTAGCTGCCATTGTTCGCTCCTTAGAGTACTTCTGGTGCCAGAGAGATAATTTTCATGAACTTTTCAGTACGAAGTTCACGAGTTACCGGCCCAAAAATACGCGTACCGATAGGCTGCTCACTGTTATTGTTCAGAATAACGCATGCATTACCATCGAAGCGAATGACAGAACCGTCCGGGCGACGAACACCCTTCCTGGTGCGCACCACTACCGCCTTCAGGACATCACCTTTTTTGACTTTACCACGAGGAATTGCTTCCTTGATGGTAACTTTGATGATGTCACCGACGCCTGCGTAGCGACGGTGCGAGCCACCCAGAACCTTGATACACATTACGCGACGTGCACCGGAGTTGTCGGCGACGTTCAGCATAGTCTGTTCTTGGATCATTTTAGTGCTCCGCTAATGTCAACTACTACTTCGGGACCTAAACCTCAGGTCGTTAGAAAGCCCCATAATTGAGGGCGCGGCATTGTAACACCGGTTCTCACAGATGGGTAGAAAAAATAAACGGCTCTCAATCGAGCCGCTGATTTTCCCTGATGACAGGGAGGGCGTATTCTAGGGAATAGTGCGAACAGTAGCAAATGTAATCTGCCTTATTTTTCGTCGCCTCCCAAATAAAGTGCCCTAAGCCCTCAACCAACCAGTTTTCTGGCCAGTTGGTTATGCTGATGCAGCACGGCTGGCAGTTCAATTCCGGCCAGTTGTCCGTCACGCACCCTGACTTTTCCGTTGATGATGCTGTAAGCAACCCGTCCCGGATTACAGAACACCAGAGCGGCGACAGGATCGTGCCCTGCCCCGCCCAGGCCAATGCGATTCAGATCAAAAATAGCAAGATCAGCCATCATGCCTGGCGCAATAGCGCCCACGTCATTACGATTCAACACTTTTGCTCCGCCCAGGGTTGCCAGCTCTAATGCCTGACGGGCCGTCATCGCATCCGGGCCGAAACCGACACGCTGTAGCAGCATCGCCTGACGCACCTCTGCCATCATGTCTGAGCTGTCATTAGAGGCGGAGCCATCCACACCCATTCCGACGTGTACACCGGCATCGCACATATGTCTTATTGGCGCAATGCCCGAGCCGAGACGCATGTTCGAGCAGGGACAGTGAGCAATGCCTGTACCGGTACGCGCAAAGAGCTCTATACCGTGCTGATCCAGTTTAACGCAGTGTGCATGCCAGACATCCGGCCCTACCCAGCCAAGGTCTTCAACATACTGCGCTGGCGTCATATTGAATTTTTCGCGGCTATAACGGATATCGCTGTCGTTTTCCGCCAGATGAGTGTGCATAGAAACTTTGAAGCTGCGTGCCAGCGCAGCGGATTGCTTCATCAGCTCACGGCTGACTGAGAACGGCGAGCATGGCGCCACCACGATACGTAGCATCGAACCATGACTGTCATCGTGGTAGCGCTCAATCACGCGCTGCGTATCCTTAAGGATTGCGGCTTCATTCTCGACCAGTGAATCGGGCGGCAGGCCACCCAGGGATTTACCGACGCTCATGCTGCCCCGGCTTGCATGAAAACGCATGCCCATCAAGGCTGCCGCCTCTATGCTGTCATCAAGCTTACAGTCATTAGGGTAAACATAGAGGTGGTCACTGGTGGTGGTACAGCCGGAAAGCATTAACTCAGCCATCGAGATCTGCGTTGAGATACGAATCATCTCAGGCGTCAGATTCTGCCACAGTGGATAGAGATGGGTCAGCCAGTTGAAAAGCTCGCCGTTTTGTACGGCGGGGATAGCGCGGGTCAGGCTCTGGTACATATGGTGATGCGTATTGATCAGGCCAGGAATAACAATATGTCCCCGCAGATCGATAATCTCATCCGCGCTATCGGGTAACGATCCTGCTTCCCCTACAGCAACGATCTGATTTCCTTTGATCAGAATGCTGGCATTACGTATTTCACGACGGTCGGCATCCATGCAGACCGCGCATTCGGCATTCTTCAGTAACAGCGTTTGTGCCATGCTATTGCCTGTGGGTTGTGATTGTATGCTACCCGATAATAGCGGCAAGCTTTTGGCAGAGCTAATCGCAGGTAACGCAGCCAACAGTGGCAACTATAACAGTGACCGGCGTAAGCGGTCATGACTCTCCATTTTCACGGCACATTTCCTTGTACAGTTATGATAACTCCGGCCTTTAGGGCCAGTAGCTTTCAGGCTTCATTGCCTGAAGAGTCTCAGCTTAGACGTGCCAATCTGCTAAATTTTTGAGCGCCATCAAATCTGGACTGTCACAGGCACAAATGGATCAACGCTGTATTACAGACAAAAAAAAACCCTCTGCCGAAGCAGAGGGTTTCCTCAGAAAAAACAATTCTTATTACAGAACCGCTTTCTCGATTACGCGAACCAGGGTCCAGGATTTAGTCTTGGACAGTGGACGGCATTCGCGGATTTCTACCACGTCACCAATTCCACATTCATTGTTCTCGTCATGGATGTGCAGCTTGGTCGTACGTTTAATGAATTTGCCGTAGATCGGGTGTTTCACGAAACGTTCGATAGCAACAACTGCAGATTTCTGCATTTTGTCACTTACTACACGACCCTGCAGAGTACGGATTTTATCGGTCATTACGAACCCGCCTTCTCAGTCAGTAAAGTCTTAACGCGTGCAACATCACGGCGAACCTGTTTCAGCAGATGAGTCTGCTGCAGTTGGCCAGATGCTGCCTGCATGCGCAGGTTAAATTGCTCACGCAGCAGATTAAGCAGCTCAGTGTTCAGCTCTTCAACGCTTTTTTCACGCAGCTCAGTTGCTTTCATTACATCACCGTCTTAGTTACAAAGGTGGTTTTGATAGGCAGTTTTGCTGCTGCCAGCTTGAATGCTTCACGGGCCAGCTCTTCTGGTACGCCGTCCATTTCATACAGGACTTTACCAGGCTGGATCAGGGCAACCCAATACTCTACGTTACCCTTACCTTTACCCATACGCACTTCCAGCGGCTTCTCGGTGATCGGTTTGTCCGGGAATACTCGGATCCAGATCTTACCTTGACGCTTAACTGCACGGGTCATAGCACGACGTGCTGCTTCGATCTGACGAGCAGTCAGACGACCACGGCCAACAGCTTTCAGACCGAAAGTACCGAAGCTGACATCCGTACCCGCAGCCAGACCGCGGTTACGGCCTTTGTGCACTTTACGGAATTTCGTACGCTTTGGTTGTAACATCAGCGACTCTCCTTACTTACGGCCTTTACGCTGCTGCTTTTTAGGTTGAGCAGCCGGTTCCGGTTGTTCAACAGCAGCCATACCACCCAGGATCTCACCTTTGAAGATCCATACCTTAACGCCGATTACACCATAAGTGGTGTGCGCTTCAGAGGTGTTGTAGTCAATGTCAGCACGCAGTGTGTGCAATGGCACGCGACCTTCACGATACCATTCGGTACGTGCGATCTCGGCGCCACCCAGACGGCCGCTAACTTCGACTTTAATACCCTTCGCGCCAAGACGCATGGCGTTCTGAACTGCACGCTTCATAGCACGACGGAACATCACACGACGCTCCAGCTGTGAAGTGATGCTGTCAGCTACCAGTTTCGCGTCCAGTTCCGGCTTGCGGACTTCGGCGATATTAATCTGTGCAGGAACGCCAGCGATTTTCGCGACGACCGTACGCAGTTTTTCTACATCTTCGCCTTTCTTACCGATGACGATGCCTGGACGAGCGGTGTGAATAGTCACACGGATGCTCTTCGCAGGACGCTCGATAACGATACGAGAGACAGATGCTTTAGCCAGTTCCTTAGTCAGGAACTGACGTACTTTAAAATCGCTGTCCAGGTTGTCAGCGAATTCATTGGTGTTCGCAAACCAGGTAGAGTTCCATGGTTTTACAATACCCAGGCGAATACCATTAGGATGTACTTTCTGACCCATTGCTAGTCTCCAGAGTCTCAGCGATCGGACACAACCACAGTAATGTGGCTGGTGCGCTTCAGGATGCGATCTGCACGACCTTTGGCACGCGGCATAATGCGTTTCATGGTCGGACCTTCATCAACGAAAATTTTCGTGATTTTCAGATCGTCGATATCAGCGCCATCGTTGTGTTCGGCGTTAGCAATGGCAGATTCCAGAACTTTTTTGACCAGTACAGCCGCTTTCTTATTGGTGTAGGTCAAAATGTCCAGTGCCTGCGACACTTTCTTACCGCGAATCAGGTCAGCAACAAGGCGAACCTTCTGAGCAGAAGAACGAGCGTGGCGATGTTGAGCTAAAGTTTCCATCTCTTCCTCCTACTTATTTCTTCTTGGCTTTTTTATCAGCCGCGTGACCGCGATAAGTACGTGTCGGCGCGAATTCACCCAGTTTGTGACCAACCATTTCGTCGGAAACAAAGACAGGAACGTGCTGACGACCATTATGGACAGCGATGGTCAAACCGATCATGTTAGGAAAGATCGTTGAACGACGGGACCAAGTGCGCAAAGGCTTCTTGTCACCGCTTTCCACCGCTTTCTCTACCTTCTTCAGCAAGTGCAGGTCAATAAAAGGACCTTTCTTGAGAGAACGTGGCATGGCTTATCCTCTAATATTATTTGCTACGGCGACGTACGATAAACTTATCGGTACGCTTGTTGCTACGGGTCTTCTTACCTTTGGTCTGAACGCCCCACGGAGTTACCGGGTGCTTACCAAAGTTACGACCTTCACCACCACCGTGCGGGTGATCAACTGGGTTCATCGCGGTACCACGAACGGTAGGACGAACACCACGCCAACGGGCTGCACCAGCTTTACCCAGAACGCGAAGCATATGCTCAGCATTGCCGACTTCGCCCAGTGTTGCGCGGCAGTCAGACTCGACTTTACGCATTTCACCAGAACGCAGACGCAGGGTAACGTAAGAACCTTCACGCGCAACGATCTGCACGTAAGCACCGGCTGAGCGAGCAATCTGACCGCCTTTGCCTGGTTTCATTTCTACGTTATGCACGGTTGAACCCACCGGGATGTTACGCATCGGCAGAGTGTTACCTGCTTTAATCGCAGCATCAACGCCAGATTGGATCTGGTCGCCGGCTTTCAGGCCTTTAGGGGCCAGGATGTAACGGCGCTCGCCGTCTTTGTACAGAACCAGTGCGATGTTCGCAGAGCGGTTCGGATCGTACTCAAGACGTTCAACAACTGCCGGGATACCATCTTTGTTGCGTTTGAAGTCAACAATACGATATGCCTGCTTGTGACCACCACCGATATGACGGGTAGTGATACGACCATTGTTGTTACGGCCACCGGATTTGCTGTTTTTTTCTACCAGCGGGGCGAATGGTTTGCCCTTGTGCAGCTCCGCGTTTACCACTTTAACTACATGGCGACGACCCGGAGATGTCGGTTTACATTTAACAACTGCCATTGTCTTTCTCCTCCGACTTACTCAGCGCCGCCAGCGAAGTCCAGATTCTGGCCTTCTTTCAGGGTGACGTAAGCTTTTTTCCAGTCGCTACGACGACCGATACGCTGTCCTTGACGCTTAACTTTGCCCTTAACTACCAGGGTGTTTACGTCTTTAACTTCTACTTCGAACAGTTTCTCAACAGCAGCAACGATCTCTGCTTTGGTCGCGTCATTAGCAACTTTGAGAACGATGGTATTGGTTTTTTCCATCGCGCTAGATGCTTTTTCAGATACGTGCGGCGCGCGCAGTACTTTCAGCAGACGTTCTTCACGGATCATGCCAGCATCTCCTCAACTTGCTTAACTGCATCAGCAGTCATAACGACTTTGTCGAAGGCGATCAGGCTAACTGGGTCGATACCGGATGCATCACGCACGTCAACCTTGTACAGGTTACGCGCAGCCAGGAACAGATTCTCATCCAGTTCACCGGTGATGATCAGCACGTCTTCCAGAGCCATGTCTTTCAGTTTCTGTACCAGCAGCTTGGTTTTCGGTGCTTCTACAGCAAATGATTCGACAACGATCAGACGATCTTGACGTACCAGCTCGGACAGGATGCTTTTCAGCGCGCCGCGGTACATCTTTTTGTTAACTTTTTGACTGTGGTCCTGCGGCTTCGCAGCAAAGGTCACACCACCTGAACGCCAGATTGGGCTCTTTACAGAACCTGCACGCGCACGGCCGGTGCCTTTTTGACGCCATGGCTTTTTGCCTGAACCAGTTACTTCGGCGCGAGTTTTCTGCGCACGAGTACCCTGGCGGGCGCCAGATGCGTAAGCAACAACAACCTGGTGAACCAGCGCTTCGTTGAAATCACGACCGAAGGTAGTTTCGGAAACAGTCAGCGCGCTCTGCGCGTCTTTCAATACTAATTCCATTGCTATCCCCTTACGCCTTCACAGCTGGTTTAACGATCAGGTCGCTACCGGTAGCACCGGGAACTGCACCTTTAACCAGCAGCAGGTTGCGCTCAGCGTCAACACGTACTACGTCCAGACTCTGAACGGTTACGCGCTCATTACCCAGCTGACCTGCCATTTTCTTGCCTTTGAACACTTTGCCCGGAGTCTGGTTCTGACCGATAGAACCCGGAACGCGGTGAGACAAGGAGTTACCGTGAGTAGCGTCCTGGGTACGGAAGTTCCAGCGCTTAACGGTACCGGCGAAACCTTTACCTTTAGAGGTACCGGTTACGTCAACTTTCTTAACTTCAGCGAAAATCTCAACGCTGATGCTCTGACCTACAGAGTATTCTTCACCTTCAGCGGTGCGGAATTCCCACAGGCCACGGCCAGCTTCAACGCCAGCTTTAGCAAAATGACCAGCTTCAGGTTTGGTCACACGGTTTGCTTTTTTAGCACCGGTGGTAACCTGAATTGCCTGGTAACCATCGTTTTCCAGGCCTTTAACCTGAGTAACGCGGTTCGCTTCAACTTCGATTACGGTGACGGGGATAGAAACGCCATCTTCAGTGAAGATGCGGGTCATGCCCACTTTTTTACCGACTAAACCAATCATTGTTTCAACCTCTCAATCGCTCGATGACCTGATTAACCCAGGCTGATCTGCACGTCAACACCGGCAGCCAGATCCAGACGCATCAGAGCATCAACGGTTTTTTCAGTTGGCTCAACGATGTCTACCAGACGCTTGTGAGTGCGGATTTCGTACTGATCACGCGCATCTTTGTTAACGTGCGGAGAGATCAGAACGGTAAAACGCTCTTTGCGGGTTGGCAGCGGGATTGGACCACGAACCTGCGCACCAGTGCGCTTGGCGGTCTCAACGATTTCCGCGGTTGATTGATCGATCAGACGATGATCAAACGCTTTAAGACGGATACGGATTCTTTGGTTCTGCATGAGACCAGAGCTCCAAACTTTTTATAGACGAAAAAAATTACTACTCGAGCCCATTACGATTGATGGGAGAGTGTAATCGTTCAGCATATAACTCCCCAATTGGGAGTATTGTCAGGCGGCCTATATTTCAGCCGTCTGCGATTCTGCTCGAATCGCGCCTGCAATATCTGCAGGCCCGCGCATTATACGTAAATCTGTTCAGGAAGCAACCCGTGCTGACCTTTTACCCATGAAATAGTGGCTGATTCGTGAGGCGTGTGCCGCATTACGTTGCCATATTGCTGATAATTCTGTCATTCGGCTGTGAGGGAATTTCCGCAGTTCTTTATTCCTGGATGACACAGAACCTGAAGCCGATGAGAGTGCCTGTAGTCTTTTGTCTGGAGCTGAATGATGTCACCTACTGTCACTACTCAAATTGCTGCCCTGGCTGGCGGAAGCGTATTAGGAAGTTTTCTTTCGCTGGCCTGTGCGCGCTTCTCCCCCGCTTTCTCACCCGCTCAATGGTTTGCGGCAGTCTGCTTTCCCGGCTCACACTGTGACCATTGTCAGCAGCGCCTGCTATGGCGCGACACTTTGCCCCTGATAAGCTGGCCGGTGTTAAAAGGACGGTGTCGTATCTGTCATCATCCGTTCAGTGCAGATAGCTTTATCACTGAATGGCTATTTGCAATGCTCTGCATGCTGGTGCAGCAAAGCTTTACTGATTCTACCGAGGCTATTTTCATCCTCACTGCTTCCAGCCTCTTGTTCCTGGCAGCTGCCATTGATCGTCATCACTTCTGCATACCTGACCCGCTAAGCTATCTGCTGCTCTGGCTGGGATTACTCCACGCGACCCTGACTGGAAACGAAACAACGGCGATAGGGGGTGCCCTGTCGGGCTACTGTGCATTATGGCTACTTGCCTGGAGCTATCGGCAGGTTCGCGGGTGCGAAGGATTAGGTTATGCCGATATGAAGCTATTCGCAGCGTTAGGTGCCTGCTGTGGCTGGCAGGCATTACCCTGGATTGCGCTGGGTGCCACTGTTCTGGCACTGGCGACTATCATGATGCTGCAAGTGCGAGGGTTAATTCAGGGGGACAGCCCGCTACCGTTTGGCCCTTTCCTGGCCATTGCGGGCTGGGTAACAATCGTTCTACAGACCCGTTTCACGCTTCTTTGATTTGAGCCTGCAGATAGTTCTGGATACCCATCTTCTGGATTAACTCAAGTTCCGTTTCAATCCAGTCGATGTGATGTTCTTCATCCGCCAGAATTTCAATCATCATGTCACGGCTGACATAGTCATGGACTTTGTCAGCATAGGAGATAGCTTCACGAAGATCCTTAGCACCTTCCAGCTCAAGATTCAGGTCTGAACTCAGCATCTCCTCAACATCCTCACCGATTCGCAACCGTCCCAGATCCTGAAGGTTTGGGATGCCTTCAAGAAAAAGAATACGCTCGATATATTTATCGGCATGCTTCATCTCATCGATCGACTCGTGGTACTCCACATCATTGAGGCGCGTCAGACCCCAGTTCTTAAACATGCGTGCATGCAGAAAATACTGATTGATGGCAACCAGTTCATTTCCAAGCAGTTTGTTGAGATGACTGATAACTTTTATATCGCCCTTCATTGTTAACTCTCCGCGTCTGGTTTATTAGAGCGTAGATGCGGTTAAAAAGAAGTCAAAAAAACTCGACAAATATTGTGGGTATTCACGTAGTAATCGCTGTCAGGCTATCTCTTTATATAGCGGTGCATGTTGCATCTCTTCATCCATGATTTCCCGCGCAGCGCGAATGCATTTGCCGCATTGTTTGCCAACTGGCACAAACTGACGCAATTGCTGGATAGATTTAGGCTGATAGCGGCGCACGACTTCACGAAGCGTTTTATCACTGATGGCATTACACAGGCAGACGTACATTGATTCATCACTCGGGTACATTTTCTGCACACAGTGTAAATACGAATCGTTTTTATTACAAACCCACCCTTTACAGGGTTATGTCGCTTTTTAAGCAAAAAAAAAGAGCACCGAAGTGCTCTTTTCACTGTGTTGCAACAGTGGCCGTTACACGACCACTACAGATATCACAATTAAGCGATAACTTTAGCAACAACACCCGCGCCAACGGTACGGCCACCTTCGCGGATTGCGAAGCGCAGACCTTCGTCCATTGCGATTGGGTGAATCAGGGTAACAACCATTTTGATGTTGTCGCCTGGCATTACCATTTCAACGCCTTCTGGCAGCTCTACTGAGCCGGTCACATCAGTTGTACGGAAGTAGAACTGTGGACGATAGCCTTTGAAGAACGGAGTATGGCGGCCACCTTCGTCTTTAGACAGAACGTAAACTTCTGACTCGAACTGAGTGTGTGGCTTGATTGAGCCTGGCTTAGCCAGAACCTGGCCACGCTGGATGTCTTCACGCTTGATACCGCGCAGCAGAACACCACAGTTTTCGCCTGCCTGACCCTGGTCCAGCAGCTTACGGAACATCTCAACACCGGTACAGGTTGATTTCGCAGTATCTTTGATACCCACGATTTCAACTTCGTCGCCGACTTTAACGATGCCGCGCTCAACACGACCGGTAACAACAGTACCACGGCCAGAGATTGAGAATACGTCTTCGATTGGCAGCAGGAACGGCATGTCGATCGCACGCTGTGGTTCTGGGATGTAGTTGTCCAGATGCTCAGCCAGTTCCAGGATTTTAGCTTCCCAGTCAGCTTCGCCTTCCAGTGCTTTCAGAGCAGAACCACGAACGATTGGCGTATCGTCGCCTGGGAAGTCATAGGCTGACAGCAGGTCACGAACTTCCATTTCAACCAGTTCCAGCAGCTCTTCATCATCAACCATGTCACACTTGTTCAGGAACACGATGATGTAAGGAACGCCAACCTGACGACCCAGCAGGATGTGCTCACGGGTCTGTGGCATCGGGCCATCAGTCGCAGCAACAACCAGGATCGCGCCGTCCATCTGCGCAGCACCGGTGATCATGTTTTTCACATAGTCGGCGTGGCCTGGGCAGTCAACGTGCGCATAGTGGCGAGTCGGGGTTTCATACTCAACGTGTGAAGTGTTGATGGTGATACCACGTGCTTTCTCTTCTGGTGCGTTATCGATCTGATCGAATGCACGAGCCTGGCCGCCGTAAGTTTTAGACAGTACGGTGGTGATAGCTGCAGTCAGGGTGGTTTTACCGTGGTCGACGTGACCGATGGTGCCCACGTTTACGTGCAGTTTGTTACGCTGAAATTGCTCTTTCGCCATGGCGATAATTCCTTACGTTGTGCCTTCACCATCTGGGTGAAGGCATCAGTTCAAATTTAAACCGTAGCTTATTTGCTACGAGCTTCAATAACGGCCTGCGCTACGTTGTTCGGCGCATCGTCATACTTCAGGAACTCCATGGAGTAAGAAGCACGACCTTTGGTCAGAGAACGCAGCTGAGTTGCGTATCCGAACATCTCAGACAACGGAACTTCAGCGTGAATCTGAACGCCAGTAGCGTTAGATTCCTGCCCTTTAAGCATACCACGACGACGGCTAAGGTCACCGATGACATCACCCGTGTTCTCTTCAGGCGTTTCAACTTCAACCTTCATGATAGGCTCAAGCAGAACTGGTTTCGCTTGTTTAAAGCCTTGTTTGAAGGCAATAGATGCGGCCAGTTTAAACGCCAGTTCTGAGGAGTCGACATCATGGTATGAACCATAGTGCAGACGCACGCCCAGATCCACAACCGGATAGCCAGCCAGAGGGCCTGATTTCAGCTGCTCCTGGATGCCTTTATCAACCGCAGGGATGTATTCACCAGGAATTACACCACCTTTGATGTCGTTGACAAATTCGTAGCCTTTCGGATTCGAACCTGGCTCCAGTGGGTACATGTCGATAACAACATGACCGTACTGACCACGACCACCAGACTGCTTGGCGTGTTTACCTTCGACATCGGTAACTTTGGTACGAATCGCTTCACGGTAAGCAACCTGTGGTTTACCCACGTTTGCTTCAACGTTGAATTCACGCTTCATACGGTCAACGATGATGTCGAGGTGCAATTCACCCATACCCGCGATGATGGTCTGGTTTGATTCTTCATCAGTCCATACGCGGAATGATGGGTCTTCTTTTGCCAGACGGCCCAGAGCCAGACCCATTTTTTCCTGGTCAGCTTTGGTTTTCGGCTCAACGGCGATAGAGATTACCGGCTCCGGGAACTCCATGCGCTCAAGGATGATGACGTTATCTGGATCACACAGGGTGTCACCAGTGGTCACATCTTTCAGGCCGATCGCAGCTGCGATATCACCCGCACGAACTTCTTTAATCTCTTCACGCTTGTTAGCGTGCATCTGAACGATACGGCCCAGACGCTCACGGTTTGACTTAACCGGGTTGAACACAGTGTCACCCGTGTTAACAATACCGGAGTAAACGCGGAAGAAGGTCAGGTTACCCACGAACGGGTCGGTAGCGATTTTGAACGCCAGTGCAGCAAACGGCTCGCTGTCGTCAGAATGGCGAACAGCCGGCGTGTCTTTACCGTCGTCCAGCATACCGTTGATCGCGGTAACGTCAGTCGGTGCTGGCAGATATTCTACAACTGCATCCAGCATCGCCTGAACACCTTTGTTCTTAAATGCAGAACCACAGGTAACCAGGATGATTTCGTTGTTCAGAACACGCTTACGCAGAGATGTTTTGATCTCTTCTTCAGTCAGTTCTTCACCGCTGAAGAATTTCTCCATCAGCTCTTCAGAGCCTTCAGCAGCGGCTTCAACCAGCTTCGCATGCCATTCTTCAGCCAGTTCCTGCATATCAGCTGGAATATCTTCGTAGTCGAAGGTGACGCCCTGATCTGCGTCGTTCCAGTTAATAGCTTTCATTTTCACCAGGTCAACCACACCAGTGAATTTCTCTTCTGCGCCGATAGCCAGCTGCAGAGGAACTGGAGTTGCGCCCAGACGAACTTCCATCTGGTTAACAACTTTCAGGAAGTTAGCACCCATGCGGTCCATTTTGTTAACGAACGCAATGCGTGGAACTTTATATTTGTTAGCCTGACGCCATACGGTCTCAGACTGTGGCTGAACGCCACCAACTGCACAGTAAACCATTACTGCGCCATCAAGCACACGCATAGAACGTTCAACTTCGATGGTGAAGTCAACGTGTCCTGGGGTGTCGATGATGTTGATGTGGTGCGGTTCAAACTGCTTGGCCATACCAGACCAGTAACAGGTGGTCGCAGCGGAAGTGATGGTAATACCACGTTCCTGTTCCTGCTCCATCCAGTCCATGGTTGCTGCGCCGTCATGTACTTCACCGATTTTGTGGTTTACACCGGTGTAGAACAGAACGCGTTCGGTAGTGGTAGTCTTACCGGCGTCGATGTGCGCACTGATACCGATGTTACGGTAGCGAGCAATGGGTGTTTTACGAGCCATTTGATTCCTCTGATTCTCGGGCGTTCAAGGTAAGTCGACCCCAGCGGGTTGGCTGATTGAGCGCCCGCTGGTTTAACAACTACGTGGTGATTACCAACGGTAGTGTGCGAACGCCTTGTTGGCTTCTGCCATGCGGTGAACGTCTTCACGTTTCTTAACTGCAGTACCTTTGTTCTCTGCAGCATCAGAAAGTTCGTTCGCCAGGCGAAGAGCCATTGATTTATCACCGCGTTTACGAGCAGCATCTACGATCCAGCGCATTGCCAGAGCATTACGACGAACCGGGCGGACTTCAACTGGTACCTGATAAGTAGAACCACCAACGCGACGTGACTTAACTTCGACAGTCGGACGCACGTTTTCCAGAGCTACTTCAAAAGATTCCAGTGCGTTTTTACCTGAACGCTGAGCCAGGGTCTCAAGCGCGGTATAAACGATTGATTCTGCAGTAGATTTTTTACCATCTACCATCAGGATATTTACAAATTTGGCCAGCAGCTCTGATCCGAACTTAGGATCTGGCAGAATTTTACGCTGACCAATGACGCGACGACGTGGCATGGAAATACTCCGTTGTTAATTCAGGATTGTCCAAAACTCTATGAGTTTATTATGACATTTAATTTAAAACGTTTGGCCTTACTTAACGGAGAACCATTAAGCCTTTGGCTTCTTCACGCCGTACTTGGAGCGAGCCTGCTTACGGTCTTTAACACCTGAGCAGTCAAGCGCGCCACGAACGGTGTGGTAACGCACACCTGGCAAGTCTTTTACACGACCGCCACGGATCAGGATCACGGAGTGTTCCTGCAGGTTATGACCTTCACCACCAATGTAGGAGGTAACTTCAAAACCGTTGGTCAAACGCACACGGCAGACTTTACGCAGTGCGGAGTTTGGTTTCTTAGGAGTGGTGGTGTACACACGAGTACAAACGCCACGTTTTTGCGGGCAAGCTTCCAGCGCCGGCACGTTGCTCTTTGCAACTTTGCGGACGCGTGGTTTGCGAACCAGCTGGTTAACTGTTGCCATTAAATAGCTCCTGGATTTGCTTTTGCTTCGTAAACACGTAATAAATCGCCTCGTAGAATTACGAGGAGGCAGAATTTTAGGGCTGAGTCAAAGGGGTGTCAAGAAATAACCAGGTTTTAGCCGATTACCACACGATTTGTTGCTGATGCCTGATCGTTAGCGTGACAAAGCCATTATAGTCTATTGACTGCACACTGGTCGAAATTTGTGCAGTGAGGCCGCGAGCCTGAACATCTTCGTCCAGCACCCACAGTGTCGTGTTGCTCCTGGAAAGCTGCATCAATGCGCGACTCCCCGCTAAGGCGGCCAGCACGCCATCCTGCAGCAGCAGCAGGTCATCGCCTGCATCTGCCATTAAAAGCAGAGTCTCAAGGTCACTGTGTGCCGGTGAGTGCATTAAAGTGTGCAGCATTAACGTCTCTTAAAAAGTCAGGATGCGATCGTAGCTGGCCAGCATCTGCCGCAACGCCGGCGCGTCCAGTAGCGTAACATCCAGCAACCGGTCAGCGTCAACCTCTAACCCACGCGCTATCAGCGATGTCCGACAGAGATAGCACTGCTCAATGTCATACAGCGCCAGCACGCCAAAGGTCGCCGCATAGTGACGGCTCTTAATCGTCTCAGGGTGCTGATGCAGATTCAGCTGCAGCACACCATCACCAATAAAAAACAGGCCGATATCTTCGCTGAGTGCACCCGTGGCCAGCGCGGCATCCAATCCTTCACGCCCTGCACTGCTGCCGTGAGGTGCCCGGGTAAAAACAAATGCGACACGATTCATCAGAACTGCACCATGCGTTCACAGCTCAGCGCCGCTTCCGCCAGCGCCCCCAGACCACTCAGTGTAAAGCCCGGCTGCAGGTTACTGCCTGCCAGCTGGAGCCGGGCCGCTTCCTGCGCATCGCTGACACCTCGCCGCAGCGCGGCCGCCACACAGATGTTCAGTGCCACACCCTCCTCCTGATGTAATGCCTGCCACGCGCGCACCAGGTCAAATTCATCACTGGCCGGCGCGGTGAGCTGGTTAGCATTCAGCACCCCTTCGCGATAGAAGAAAACACTTTCAAGCTCATGGCCCGCCGCCAGCAGCGCGCGGGCAAAGAGGTATGCACTGGTCGCCTGTTGCGTTCCGTAAGCCGGGCCGGTGACCATCAGCGTGTAACGCATTACCGATCCTGTCCCTGGAAGTCGCCATTTTTGAACTGGCGAATGTAGAGATAGACGGTGTGCTTCGAGATGTTCAGCCGATCAGCCACCTGGTTGATGGCATCTTTGATATCGAAGATTCCCTTCTCATACAGGTTGAGCACAATCTGACGGTTCTTGGCGTTGTTCGACACATTGCGGTCAGCGCTCACTTCTTCAATGGTGAACTCCAGCGTCTGCATCACCAGATCATCGACTGAACTGGCAAAGTTGACGTTGGAATCAACCTGCTGCATCTCGGGCGGCATAAAGGTCGACATGATCTGTGAGAACGGCACATCCAGGTTCATATTAATGCAGAGCAGGCCAATGACCCGTTGCTGACGGTTGCGAATCGCAATCGTGACCGACTTCATCAGCACGCCGCTTTTGGCACGCGTGAAATAGGCGCGGGAGACATTGCTGTCAGCGCCATGCATGTCGTGCAGCATACGCAGGGCTAAATCGGTGATGGGCGAACCCACTTTACGGCCGGTATGTTCCCCATTGGCAATACGCACAGCCGAACACTTAAGATCTTCAAGCGAATGCAGGACGATTTCACAATGCGAGCCGATCAACATCGCCAGGCCATCCACGACAGCCTCGTAAGATTTCAGAATATCGTAATCAGTTTGTTCGAACGGGCGCTGCTCCAGAAGATCGAAGTCGCTCAGTTCACCCGGATTGAATGGATTAGACATTGAAGAGTATCACCCTGAATGGCTGGAGCCTGTCACAGCGGCTTATGGGCAGACTCAATATGGGATAATTAGGCAGGCATTAGTCTGGCAAATGTCGTCGGCTTATGCCAGAGGTTTGTCGTGAGGCTAAAATGAAACCGCCGCCCGGAGGCGGCGGTCAGCAGATTACTGCGCTTTTTCAGCAGCAGCAGGCGCAGGGGCCTGTGCTTTTTCATCTGCTTTAGGCGCTGGTTTGATATCAAGCAGTTCGACATCAAATACCAGGGTGGAGTTAGCCGGGATGCCCGGAACGCCATTTTTGCCGTAAGCCAGGTTTGGTGGGATCACCAGCTTAATTTTGCCGCCTTTCTTCACGTGCTTCAGACCTTCAGTCCAGCCCGGGATAACACCATCCAGACGGAATGAAAGTGGCTCGCCACGGGTATAAGAGTTGTCGAATTCAGTACCGTCGATCAGCGTACCTTTGTAGTTCACTACTACAGTGTCGCTGTCTTTAGGTGCGTCGCCGGTGCCTTCTTTCTCAACTTTATACAGCAGGCCGCTTTCGGTTTTCTTCACGCCGCTCTCTTTAGCAAATTTGGTTGCGAAGGCTTCACCCTTTTCAGAGTTCTCTTTCGCATCTTTTTCCATTTTCGCTGAGGCTGCGCCTTTCACGCGGCCTTCAAAGGATTGCAGCGTCTGCTCAATCTCTTCATCAGACAGTTTGCTCTTGCCACCAAACGCATCCTGAACACCCGCAATAAGCTGCTGCTTATCCAGTTTGATGCCCAGTTTTTCCTGTTCCTTCAGGGAGTTGTCCATGTAGCGACCCAGTGAAGCACCCAGTGCGTAGGCAGACTGCTGGTCTTCATCTTTGAAAGCAGCATTTTTAGGTGCCTGAGGCGCGGACTGCGGCGCAGCGGCTGGTGCAGCCTGTGGCGCCGCAGCGGTGTCTGCTGCCATTGCCATCGGTGCATTCAGTGCAACAGCCATAGTGGTAGCTAACAATGTGACTTTAAACAGTGATTTCATCCATTCTCCAAAACCGAAGCGTCTAACCTCGGGAAACATTGCGGACTTCAGGGCCCACACTATAACTTTACGTGGCAGTGTCGAACACTCCCACAATGTAATTACCCGGTCTACCTCCGACCTTTATAACATCGGGAAGTTTCATCAGAGATGATGCCGCGCTGCCTTTTTTCAAGCGCAACGCCGTCAATCATGAAAAAAACAGGTGATTCCTGACATTCAGGTCGTAGAATCACGCCCGGAGTCGCACCTTAACAGAGGAACAGGTTATGCAACAATCTGAGTGGGAACAACGTCTGGAGACGTTAGAGAGCAAACTGGCCTTTCAGGAGATGACTATCGATCAGCTGAACAGCGCGGTGGTTCAGCACGAGCTGGAGATGAATAAGATGCGTGAACAGATGCGCATCTTAACCGACAAGCTCAAAGCGAATGCGCCCTCGATCGTCGCCTCACAGTCTGAAGAAACGCCACCCCCGCACTACTGATTGCGGGTCATCTGGCCCCGGTTCAACCGGGCAGAACCAGAGTAACAGCCAAAAGAAAGGCCACCCGGAGGTGGCCTTTAAAGGTCTGTTGAGACTTAGTGGCTGCAGCCGCAACCGCCAGTTCCACAGCCGCCTTTACCTTGATCATGGTCGTGATCATGATCATGGCCGTGATCGTGGTCGTGATGATGGCCATCTGCACCGTGAACGTGGCCATGAGCCAGTTCTTCCGGGGTGGCTTCACGGATAGCAACGACTTCAACGTTGAAGTTCAGGTTCTGACCCGCCAGCATATGGTTACCATCAACCACAACGTGGTCATCTTCCACTTCGGTGATTTCCACCGGTACCGGACCCTGATCGGTCTCTGCCAGGAAGCGCATGCCAACCTGCAGTTCGTCAACGCCCATGAAGACGTCTTTAGGAACGCGCTGTACCAGGTTGTCGTCGTACTGCCCGTAAGCATCGTTTGCAGGAATATGCACGTCAAACTTGTCGCCGGCAATGTGGTTTTCCAGCGCATTTTCCAGACCAGAAATCAGGGAACCATGACCGTGCAGGTAGTCTAACGGTGCACTCACCGGTGACTCGTCAACTAACACGCCGTCTTCTGTACGTACCTGATAGGCCAGGCTTACCACCAGGTCTTTTGCTACTTTCATGATATCTCCTAACCGTTGAGAGCTGAGATCCCGTCTCATTGGTCTATTCTTGCGTGCAATAACACCAACCAGAAAGGTTCGGGGCTGAGTACAAGAGGGGTTTCACTTTCTCTTGCGACTTCAGCCTTAATGGCGACAATTGTAACGGAATTCAATCCCGCTGTAAGTTTAAGCGTAAAAAAAGCTGCCCGATTCCGCTACTCAGGATGGAAAATGCCGATAACCTGCTCATTGGTACGAACCTGATCGCGCGCCTGCTTATCCGCCTCACGCATCTGGTGACCACACTTCACGCACTCCACGACATCGACATTATTTTCACGCCACATCGCCAGCGTGTCCTTCTCCTGGCAGTGGGGGCATGTCGCACCGGCAATAAAACGTTTACGCATTTTCTTCTGCCTGTTTATAAAGGTTATTCTTCATCATCCCAGCCGTCGATCTGCCGCTTTTCGCGCTGCATTTCGCGCTGGAAGATATCTTCCAGTTCACGCCGCGCTTCACGGACGCGCGAAGCCTGCGCGCTCTCAGAGAGATTAGGCATCAGCTCGCGCAGCATACGCATGTCAAGCCGGCGGAAATGCTGCTGGGCGCGATGCGCCTGATGCGGATGCATCCCCAGCGTCATCAGAGTCTTACGTCCCAGCTCCAGCGCACTGGAGAACGTCTCACGTGAGAACTGCGTGACGCCCGCCTGTAACAGCTCATGTGCTTCAACGCGGCCACGGGCGCGCGCCTGAATCTGTAACTGCGGAAAATGCTGCTGGCACAGATGTACAATATTCATCACATCTTCCGGTTCATTACAGGTGATCACAATTGACTGAGCGCTGGCAGCACCGGCCGCCCGCAGCAGCTCCAGCTCCGTGGCATCGCCGTAGTAGACCTTATAGCCATATTTCCGCATCAGACTCACCACGCTAATATCGCGTTCAAGCACCGTGATGCGTTTGTTATTCGCCATCAACAGACGGCCCACCACCTGCCCGAACCGACCAAAGCCCACCACAATCACCTGCGGCTGGTCATCTTCAACAAAGTGTTTTTCTGCATCTTCATCCGGCTCGTTGAAGCGTCGTGCCAGCAGACGATCGATGCCTTTCATCAGTAGCGGCGTGGTCATCATCGACAGGGTAACCGTCACCAGCAACATCGGCAGTTGATCGCCAGAGAAGAGTTTTGCAGAAGAGGCCGCTGAAAAGAGCACGAAAGCGAATTCGCCCCCCTGACTCAGCACGCCCGCGAACTGCTGACGCTCGGAACTGCGCAGGCCATAAATGCGCCCCAGCACATAGAGCACCAGCGTTTTCACTGCCACCAGCGTCACGACACCCAGCAGAATGGTCACAATATGGGTATAGAGCACACCGAGGTTGAGCGCCATGCCAACTGAAATAAAGAACAGGCCCAGCAGTAAACCCTTGAACGGGTCGATAGCGACTTCCAGCTCATGCCGGTATTCGCTTTCCGCCAGCAGGATCCCCGCAATAAATGTCCCCAGCGCCATCGACAGGCCCAGCGCATCCATAAACAGCGCGGAACCCAGCACCAGCAACAGCGAAGCTGCGGTAAAGACCTCGCGCACGCCCGATGCAGCGATGTAGCGGAAGATCGGCCGCAGCAGATAGCGTCCACCCACCAGCATCCCGGCAAACGCCAGCACTTTCATGCCGACCTTCATCCAGTCGATATGACCGCTGTCGGTTCCGGCCAGCAGCGGGATCAGCGCCAGGGCAGGAATCACCGCGATATCCTGAAACAGCAGCACTGAAAAGCCCAGTTGCCCCGCTTCGCTGCGGTTCATGCCCTTATCCATCATCAGCTGCAGCGCCATGGCGGTCGAGGACATCGCCAGACCTATACCGCCGATGATCGCAGCCTGCCAGCTAAAGGCGGTCAGCCACAATAAGCCGCCGAGAATGGCTGCTGAGAAGATGACCTGCGCTGCGCCGACGCCAAAAATGGAGCGGCGCAGCGCCCACAGCTTTGCCGGATTCAGCTCCAGCCCGATAATAAACATCAGGAAAACCACACCGAGCTCAGAGAAGTGGAGAATCTCATCGACGTCGCTGATAAAGCCTAATCCCCACGGGCCGATGGCGATACCCGCCACCAGATAACCCAGAACAGCACCAATACCGAGGCGCGCTGCCACCGGTACAATCAATACCGCCGCGACCAGATAAATCACCCCGGCGGTCAGCAGCGTTTGCCCTTCCATCTATACCCCTCCATTCGGCAGCGGTGCTGCCAGCCAGTCACCATAGGCGCGAGCGTAATTTTTCATTAATTCAGGACTCTGACGACGCGCCATATAAATAATCATCGGCGGCATCCAGTGCATACGGCACATCTGCGCGGTCAGCTCAAAAGGACGCATAATGTCGTTAAGCGAATAGCGGTTCAGACCCTGTTGTTTAAAGGCACTTTCCGGTTCTCCGGTCGTGACCACGCTGCGCCAGTATTTTCCTTCCAGCGCATTGCCATCCACGCCATTGGCGAAGCCGCGTGACAGAACCCTGTCCAGCCACTCTTTCAGCAGCGCCGGACAGCTATAGGTATAGATTGGATGCTGGAAAATGATGACGTCATGTTCGCGCAGTAATTGTTGTTCATGATGAATATCGATAAAAAAATCCGGATAGGCCGCGTACAGATCGTGCACGGTGACATGTTCCAGAGCCTGAGCCGGCTGTAGCAAAATCCGATTCGCGATCGAATCCTGTGATTCCGGGTGAGCATAAAGCAGCAAAACCCTGGGTGGCTGCGACATCCTTTCCCTCCAAAGCGTCGTCATTGGTGCGGTTTTCCGCTACCATGCACGACGCAGCAAAATCTCATTATGTTGCCAGTAAATTAACATATTCTGACGATACGGCGCTTACATGATTGTCTTCTCAGCCTTACAAATTCGCCGCGGCATCCGCGTCCTGCTCGACAACGCCACCGCCACCATTAATCCCGGCCAGAATGTCGGGCTGGTGGGTAAAAACGGCTGTGGAAAATCTACGCTGCTGTCGCTGTTAAAAGGTGAAATCACCAGCGATGCCGGTACCGCCACATTCCCCACTCACTGGGCGCTGGCCTGGGTGAATCAGGAAACCCCTGCGCTGGATAAAGCCGCGCTGGAGTACGTGATCGATGGCGACCGCCAGTTCCGTCAGCTTGAAGCTGAACTGGCAGACGCTAATCTCCGCGACGATGGTAATGCTATCGCGCTGCTGCATGGCAAGCTGGATGCGGTGCAGGCATGGAGCATCCATGCGCGCGCCTCAAGCCTGCTGCATGGTCTGGGCTTCAGCCAGGAACAGCTGCAGCGTCCGGTCAGCGACTTCTCCGGTGGCTGGCGCATGCGCCTCAACCTGGCACAGGCGCTGATTTGTCGTTCCGATCTGCTGCTACTGGATGAACCGACCAACCACCTCGATCTTGATGCGGTCATTTGGCTGGAGCGCTGGCTGAAGAGTTATGAAGGCACGCTGATTCTGATCTCGCACGATCGTGATTTCCTCGATCCGGTCATCGACAAAATTATCCATATCGAACAGGAGTCGATGTTCGAATACACCGGCAACTACAGCTCCTTTGAACGGCAGCGCGTCGCCAAACTGGCTCAGCAGCAGGCGCTGTATGAGAGCCAGCAGGAGAAAGTGGCGCACTTGCACAGCTACATTGATCGCTTCCGTGCTCAGGCCACTAAGGCGAAGCAGGCACAGAGCCGTATCAAGATGCTGGAGCGCATGGAGATGATCGCGCCTGCCCATGTCGACAACCCCTTTAGCTTCACCTTCCGCAAGCCGGAAAACCTGCCTAATCCGCTGATGAAGATGGAGAAGGTCACCGCAGGTTATGGCGATCGTATTATTCTCGACGCCATCAAGCTCAACCTGGTGCCAGGCTCGCGCATTGGCCTGCTGGGTCGTAACGGTGCCGGTAAATCGACCCTGATTAAGCTGCTGGCGGGAGAGCTGGAAGCGATGGATGGCAAGATGGGGCTGGCGAAAGGGATCAAGCTTGGTTACTTCGCCCAGCATCAGCTGGAGTACCTGCGGGCTGATGAGTCGCCGCTGCAGCATCTGGCACGCATAGCGCCTAAAGTACTGGAACAGCAACTGCGCGACTACCTGGGCGGCTTTGATTTCCGTGGCGACAAAGTCACTGAAAACACCGAGCGCTTCTCCGGCGGTGAGAAAGCGCGACTGGTGCTGGCGCTGATTGTCTGGCAGCGCCCTAACCTTCTGCTGCTGGATGAACCTACCAACCACCTTGATCTTGATATGCGCCAGGCGCTGACCGAAGCGCTGATCGACTTCGAAGGTGCCCTGGTCGTGGTCTCGCACGACCGTCACCTGCTGCGCGCGACCACCGACGATCTCTATCTGGTGCACGATGGCAAAGTGGATGTGTTTGAAGGTGACCTCGATGATTATCAGCAATGGCTGAGCGATCTGCAGAAGCAGCAGGCGCAACAGGATGCCGCACCAAAGCAGGATAACGGCAACAGTGCCCAGGCGCGTAAAGATCAGAAGCGCCGGGATGCCGAACTTCGCACCCAGACCCAGCCGCTGCGCAAAGAGATAGAGAAGCTGGAAAAGCAGATGAGCAAGTGGCAGAGCCAGCTGGCCGATGCCGAAGCTCAGCTCTCAGACAGTGCGATTTATGATCAGAGCCGTAAAGCGGACCTGACCACTGCGCTGCAGCGTCAGGCAGAGAGTAAATCTGCGCTGGAGGAGGTTGAGATGACGTGGCTGGAAGCGCAGGAACAACTCGAACAGATTATGGCCTCATAAAAACACGCTCCCCACGAGCGGGGAGCGTCTCTTTTAACGGGGTTTATCACCCAGCACGGTTGCGCGCTGCATGATCCGCCGCGCAGGATAGTAGTCGGCATTGGCATAATGCTGCGTGACCCGATTATCCCAGATAGCCAGATCGTCTGGCTGCCAGCGCCAGCGCACCTGAAACTCCGGTTTGGTGGCGTGCGCAAACAGGAAGCTCAGCACCGCATCACTCTCCTTCTCGCTTAAATCCACGATCCGCGTGGTAAAACCCTCATTCACAAACAGCGCTTTTTTACCACTGACCGGATGCGTGCGGATCACGGGGTGCTGCACCGGCGGATGTTTCGCCACCGCCTGCTGCCAGCGCTGGTGCTCCTCCTCGCTTTTACGGTACTTATACTCCTGGAATGACTTTTTGAAATCATGCTCGGCGTAAAGACCTGCCAGCAACTGCTTAAAGGGCGCCGACAGCGCCTCGTAAGCCGCCACCCCGCTGGTCCAGAGCGTGTCACCCCCCGACGCCGGTAACACCTTCGAGGCCAGCAGCGCGACAGCGGGTGGTGTCTCAATAAAGGTGACATCCGTGTGCCAGTTGTCATTATCCGGCGGATTATCCTGATGGGTATCGAGGACGATAATCTCTTCGACGCCCTCCGCATGCGGATAGACCGGATGGATATGCAGGTCGCCAAAGCGGATCGCCAGTGCACGATGCTGTTCCAGCGTAATCTTCTGGTCACGCAGAAACAGCACCTGGTGACGCAGCAGACCATGATAAAGCTGCTCGAACTGCGCATCACTCAATGGGCGAGAGACATCCAGGTTAGAGACCTGTGCGCCGATGTAAGGACCAAGCGGGGTAAAACTCAGACGTTCATTCATGATTGTTCTCCACTCCAGGGCGTCAGACGGCGCTGCAACGCGCGAAGCCCAAGTTCTAAGCTAAAAGCGATAAAAGCGATCACTGCGATACCCGCCAGCACCACATCGGTGGCGAGAAACTCTCCCGCTGACTGCACCATAAAACCGAGGCCCCGCGTGGCAGCAATCAGCTCCGCTGCCACCAGCGTTGACCAGCCCACCCCCAATCCAATGCGCAGACCGGTGAGAATTTCTGGCAGCGCGCCCGGCAGAATCACCCAGCGCAGCAACTGCCAGCGGTTAGCCCCCAGCGAGCGTGCCGCACGAATCCGCACCTGCTGGGTGTTTCGCACCCCAGCCAGAGTGGAGAGTGTCACCGGCGCGAAGATGGCCAGGTAGATCAGCAGGATTTTCGACGTCTCACCAATGCCGAACCAGATCACCATCAGCGGCAGATAGGCGAGTGGCGGAATCGGGCGATAGATTTCGATAAGCGGATCGAGTAGCCCGCGTGCTACCGGGCTGAGACCCATCAGAATTCCCACAGGAATGCCGATGGCGGCCGCCGCCGTCAGCGCAATCAGCATCCGCGTCAGGCTGGCGGCCAGATGCTGCCACAGCGTGGCATCCATAAAGCCCTGCGCGCTGGCAATCAGCAGCAGCTTGCTGAATACCTGCTGGGGTGACGGCAGGAACAGCGGAGCAATCAGACCCAGCGCAGTCACACCCCACCAGAGCAGCAACAGCAAAGAGAGACTCAGCATGCTTAGCGTAAAAGCGGTTGAAAACGGCCAGCGCAAACGACGGCGCACTGGCAGAGACTTGTCGTGGATTAACGCGCTCATGCAAACGCCTCCCGCTGATCAAATACCCGGCTCAGTACATATTCACGCTGGGCGATAAACTGCGGATCGGATTTGATGCTGCGGCACGACTCGCCTGCGGCAAAGCGCTGACCAAAGCCGGGACGTAACCGCTCCACGATGCGGCCCGGTCCTGGCGACAACAGAATCAGTTCGCTGGCCAGGAAAATAGCCTCTTCAATATCGTGCGTAATCAGCAGGATCTGTTTACTGCTGTCGCGCCACAGCGTCAGGAGCAGGGTCTGCATCTGTTCGCGGGTAAAGGCATCCAGTGCGCCGAAAGGCTCATCCAGCAGCAGCAATTGCGGATCGGTGGCGAGCGCACGCGCAATACCTACCCGCTGACGCTGACCGCCGGACAACTGCCAGATGGCGCGCTTCTCCGCACCCTCCAGCCCCACCTGCCTGATGAGCTTCCGCGCGATGGCCTCGCGCGCCGGGCGCGACATCCCCGCCAGCTGCAGGCCAAAAGCGACGTTATCCAGCACGTTACGCCATGGCAGTAAGCCTTCATTCTGAAACACCACGCCGCGCTCGGCACCAGGCCCCGTTACTGGCTGGTTATCCAGCGTGATGCTGCCCGATTCCACCGGCAGAAATCCGGCAACCAGATTCAGCAACGTGGTTTTACCGCAGCCGGAAGGACCGAGCACCACCAGCAGTTCATGGCTGTCCAGCTGCAGACTGATATCCTGCAACACCGGTTGTCCGGCATAACGTGCATTAAGGTGAGCGATACGCAGCATAATGCCTCCTTAGGGTTTAACTAATGGCGCGACGAAACGGGAGGTCACGTAGCTGCTGTAGTCGTTATCCGCCTGAGGCACTCTGCCCTGCGCTTTCAGGAACTGCGCAGTATCGACAATTGCTTTATTGACCGGTTTACCCAGTTGCTCAACCTGCTGCTGCGCCGTGAGGTAGGTATTGCCCTTCACCAGATCCGGCACCTGCGCTTCCGGCACCCCGCTGAGGCGAGAGAGTTTGCTAAGGTTATCAGACTGCTTCAGCCAGCCGTCGGGACTGTTAAGGTAGGCCTGCTGCGCATCAAGCGCGCTGCGGGCAAAGGCGGTCACGATCTCCGGATGCTGCTCAGCGAAATCTTTACGAACCACCCAGACATCCAGCGTCGGCGATCCCCAGCTCCCCACTTCCGCAGAGTCGGTCAGCACCTTGCCCTGTTTTTCCAGTTCGTTCACCGCAGGCGCCCAGACGTAAGCGCCATCAATGTCGCCACGCTGCCAGGCCGCGATAATCGCAGGCGGCTGCAGATTAACCAGCTGTACCTGCGACGGTTGAATGCCCCAGTGCTTCAGTGCAGCCAACAGGCTGTAATGGGTAGTAGAGATGAACGGCACCGCGATGCGCTTGCCGATAAGATCTTTGGGTGTGGTGATGTTCTTCTTCACTACCAGCGCTTCAGAGTTGCCCAGCTGAGAGGCAAGTAAAAAGGCTTCAATTGGCAGCTTCTGCGCCGCCGCGACCGCTAACGGACTGGAACCGATGTTACCAATCTGGACGTCGCCGGACGCCAGCGCGCGTAATACGCCTGCACCGCTGTCAAACTTACGCCAGTCGACGCTGGCCCCGCTCTCTTTGGCAAAACTGTTATCAGCCTGTGCCACTTTCGCCGGTTCGGCAGAGGTCTGGTACGCGACGGTGACATTGACTGCATCAGCCCGAAATGCCAGCAGCGCCAGCGCTGCGGCTAAAAAAGTTAAACGTGTTGCTGCCATGATCACTACCCCACCCTTTTAATCGTAGAGGCAGTGTCTCTGTGCGCGATAGTTTCACAAAGGAATTAAAAATTATCCCTAATAGAAATAAGTTCTTAGATCACTATCTGCAAAACTAAGCTGAAAATCGCAAATGCTGAAAATAGCTAAAGTAAGCAAAAATGTCAGGCGCTCACATTGTGCCTGTGCTATTCATATGCGTTCCCAATGATTGCCTGTTAAGGTCTCTGAATCCGATGTCGATCGAGAAAGTCGCTCAGCTGGCTGGCGTTTCCAAAGCCACAGTATCGCGGGTTCTCAACGCGCATCCCGGCGTAAAGCCCGATACGCGTGAGAAAGTTCTGGCGGCCATCTCTGCCTGCGACTATCAGCCCAATTTACTGGCGCGTCAGTTGCGCACGGCGCAAAGCCACATGCTGCTGGTGCTGATATCGGATATCACTAATCCCTTCTGTTCACGCGTGGTTCAGGGCATTGAGGCCGAAGCAGAACTGCACGGTTATCACATCCTGCTCTGCAACTCCGCCTCGAAGCTTCAGCGTGAAGCCGCCTATCTCTCCCTGTTGACCGGGAAAGTGGTGGATGGCGTTATTACCATGGATGCTGCTTCAGGCTTACCGGATTTACAGGCGCTGATCGCCGGTGCGCCCTGGGTGCAGTGCTGTGAATTTGATCCGGATATCCCCGCTTCCTCAGTCAGCATTGATCACCAGGAGGCAGCCCGCGACACCGTCCATTATCTCGCCGGGAAAGGGCGTAAACGCATCGGGCTGGTCAATGGCGATATGCGTTACCTGTACTCACATCATCGGGAAAAGGGTTACCGGCAGGCAATTGAGGAGCTGGGATATGCATGGTCCGGCATCTCCTATACCTACGAGATCTCCTGTGAGGCGGGCAGCCAGGCACTGAGAGAACTCATGGCGCTACCGGAACCGCCGGACGCAGTGTTTGCGGTGTCAGACGTGCTGGCGGTGGGCGTGGTGCATGCGGCGCTGGAAGCGGGTCTGCGCGTGCCGGAAGATCTGGCGGTGGTCGGGTTTGATGGTGTGTCGTTTACCCGCAGCCTCAATCCGCCACTGACCACCATCGAGCAACCGATGAACCAACTGGGCGCGCGCAGTGTGCAGCTGCTGCTGCAGAAGATTCGTAATCCGAACGCGCCAGTGATTCGTGAGGTGCTGCCCTGGACGCGCGTCGAACGCGCATCCAGTTAACTCAGTGCCAGATTAACAGCACGCAGGCCGCAGTCAGCAGCCCCATGGCGAGGTTAAAGATTTTCCAGGCGCGACGGCTGCGCAGGATGCGGCCGATCATCGCGCCAAATCCCATCCAGATCACGCCCGAGACCAGATTAACCAGAAACATGCCGACGCTTATCGCCATGACCGAATGGCGATATGCATCACCGGCCAAGCTGAAGCTGGCGACCGCACCCAGCGCCATCAGCCAGGCCTTGGGATTGATCAGCTGCAGCAACCCACCCTGCCAGAACGGCATCGGCGCATCCGGCGCCTGGTCAGTTTCCAGCTTTTCATAACTGGACGTCGCTATCTTCCACGCCAGCCAGAGCAGATAGAGGCTACCGGCGATCTTCAGTACCAGATGCAGCGACGGATAGAGCAGGATCAGACCGCCTACGCCAAAAGCCACCATCAGCAGCATCACCTGCATGCCGATCATGATGCCGATCATCAGCGGAATGGTGCGCAGAAAGCCAAAATTAGCGCCCGAGGCGGTGAGTAACATATTATTGGGACCTGGCGTAATAGCCGCGACCCAAAGAAATCCCAACATTGATAAGAAAAGACTCAGTTCCATGGCAATCGGGTACTCCTTACCCTGCAAGAAAAAACTTATCGAAGCTAACAGTGTGATATGGAACAGACAAGCTTTTACCACATGAAATTTACCGGACCGGAAAACGAGCACTTCACGCCACCTGACAGTCTGCGCAACGCGCACCTGCAGACAATGCTGCCGCGCCTGTTGCGTCGCCGTATCACGGTCGATCCTCACTGGCAGCGCCTCGATCTGCCGGATGGCGACTTCGTTGATCTCGCGTGGAGCGAAGATCCGCAGCTGGCACAGCATAAACCGCGCGTTGTTCTGTTTCATGGCCTGGAGGGCAGTTTTCACAGCCCCTATATTCATGGCCTGATGGCGGTATGCCGCGCACGCGGCTGGCTGGCGGTGGTGATGCATTTTCGCGGCTGTAGCGGCGAACCTAACCGGCTGAACCGCATCTACCACTCCGGCGAAACTGAAGATGCCCGCTTCTTCCTGCACTGGCTGCGCAGCCGCTGGGGTCACGTTCCCACCGCCGCCGTCGGTTTCTCACTGGGCGGCAACATGCTGGGCTGCCTGCTGGGCCAGCAGGGCACAGCCGCTGAGGTGGATGCGGCCGTGATTGTCTCCGCTCCGCTGCTGCTGGAACCGTGCAGCGTGAAACTGGAACGCGGCTTCTCACGTTTCTATCAGTACTACTTGCTGGCGCAGCTCAAGAAGAATGCCCGCCGCAAACTGCATGCCTGGCCGGACACGCTGCCGGTCAATCTGACGCAACTCAAAGCGCTGCGGCGACTGCGCGATTTTGATGATGCGATTACCGCCCGCGCCCACGGTTTTGTTGATGCAGCAGATTACTATCATCGCGCCAGCGCTATGCCCTGGCTGAAGCACACAGAGAAACCGCTGCTGATCATCCACGCCAAAGATGATCCCTTTATGAGTGATGAAGTGATCCCGCACAGCAGCCAATTATCTGCCACTATTACTTATCAACTGACCCCCCACGGCGGCCACGTAGGTTTTGTCGGCGGGACGTTACGCCAGCCTGAAATGTGGCTGGAACAGCGCATCCCGCAGTGGATCGCCCCTTTTCTGGATAACTGATCACGTGATTATTCCCTGGCAACAGGTCTCACCAGAGACCCTTGAAAATCTGATTGAAACCTTTGTACTACGCGAAGGCACAGACTACGGCGAGCAGGAACGCAGCCTGCTGGACAAAGTAGCTGATGTGCGACGCCAGCTGGAAACCGGTGAAGTGGTACTGGTGTGGTCGGAACTGCATGAATCGGTCAACATCATGCCACGCAAAGAATTTCGCGGCTGATGCACCCGGCATCATTTCATGATAACAATGCTCATCGCCCGACCTCACAGGGAGCTTTTCTATGTCTGCACGTCATCCCATTATCGCGGTGACCGGTTCCAGCGGCGCAGGAACCACCACCACCAGCCTCGCGTTTCGCAAAATCTTTCAGCAGCTCGATCTCCATGCGGCCGAACTGGAAGGTGACAGCTTTCACCGCTTTACCCGCCCGGAAATGGATATGGCAATTCGTAAGGCGCGCGATTTAGGACGTCATGTCAGCTACTTCGGTCCGGAAGCCAATGACTTTGGTCTGCTGGAGCAGAGCTTTAAAGAGTATGGTCAAAGCGGACAGGGCCAGTCGCGTAAATATCTGCACACCTACGATGAAGCCGTGCCGTGGAATCAGGTGCCCGGCACCTTTACGCCCTGGCAGCCGCTGCCGCAGAACACCGACATTCTCTTTTATGAAGGCCTGCATGGCGGCGTGGTGACGGCGCAGCACAACGTGGCGGAACAGGTCGATCTGCTGGTGGGCGTGGTGCCGATTGTTAATCTGGAGTGGATTCAGAAGCTGGTGCGCGACACCGGCGAGCGCGGTCATTCACGCGAAGCGGTGATGGATTCCGTGGTGCGCTCGATGGAAGATTACATCAATTTCATCACGCCACAGTTTTCACGCACTCACCTCAACTTTCAGCGCGTCCCGACTGTCGATACCTCAAACCCGTTCGCTGCCCGCGCCATTCCGTCACTGGATGAGAGCTTTGTGGTGATTCACTTTCAGGCGCTGGAAGATATCGACTTCCCCTACCTTTTGGCGATGCTGCAGGGTTCGTTTATCTCGCACATCAATACGCTGGTAGTGCCCGGCGGCAAAATGGGTCTGGCGATGGAGTTGATCATGGGTCCGCTGGTGAAGCGACTGATGGAAGGCAAACGGATTGAATAAAGGCCAGTCATGGCTTCTCAGCCGAGTGACTGGACCTGATCAGGGTGAATCTGACAGCAATACGTACATTCTACACGCAGGGAGCCGCCTGACACCGGGCTGGCTCAGATTTTGCCCGTGACTTTAAAGGCCCCTCAGCCTGTTACAGCTCAATGACTTCATAGCTATGGGTAATCGTCACACCTTTACCCAGCATGATAGCCACCGAACAATATTTTTCAGCAGAAAGATCCACCGCGCGTGAGACCGCTTTATCCTGGAGCCCTTTACCACTCACGATAAAATGCAGGTTGATGTGCGTAAAGATTCGCGGCGCCTCTTCACGACGTTCTGAGGTCAGTTTTACTTCACAATCAGCCACATCGTTGCGGCCTTTTTGCAGAATTGAAACCACGTCAATCGCGCTGCATCCGCCGGCCGCCATCAGCACCATCTCCATTGGGCTGGGCGCTTTATCACCCGAATTTCCATCCATCAGTATCTGATGGCCGGATGAGGATTCTCCGAGGAATGTCAGCCCTTCTACCCATTTCACTCTTGCCTGCATGATTTTTGCTCCGGAATACGCTGTTTTCTCGCCAGAGTACGCTTTCGCCTGGTAAACAGCAATCCAGAGAAATCCGCCTATAGCTGAAGCGAGACAACAGAAGACAGTCGGCAAAAGCTGTGCTACAAACAGTGCTGAAAATATTTTTCGTCACCCGATGGCGAAGCCGGGAAGGATGATGCGCACTGCGCCTGATGCGGCCCGAATAATTTCCTGAAATGGAAACGCTTGAAGCTTTCACCGCCTGACAGGGAAAACTGCCCCCTGTATTTTGGGCACGATTACAACAGAGGATAATAGCGAATGGTTCTCGGCAAACCGCAAACAGACCCTACACTCGAATGGTTCCTGTCCCATTGCCATATTCACAAGTATCCATCCAAAAGTACGCTGATTCACCAAGGTGAAAAAGCAGAAACGCTTTACTACATCGTTAAAGGTTCCGTCGCGGTTCTGATTAAAGATGAAGAAGGCAAAGAGATGATTCTTTCCTACCTGAATCAGGGCGATTTTATTGGTGAGCTTGGCCTGTTCGAAGAAGGCCAGGAGCGCAGCGCCTGGGTACGTGCGAAAAGTGCGTGCGAAGTGGCGGAGATTTCTTACAAGAAATTCCGTCAGCTGATCCAGGTTAACCCTGACATCCTGATGCGACTCTCATCGCAGATGGCGCGTCGCCTGCAGGTCACGTCTGAAAAAGTGGGTAACCTCGCTTTCCTCGACGTCACCGGACGCATTGCACAGACCCTGCTCAACCTGGCGAAGCAACCAGATGCCATGACGCATCCCGACGGCATGCAAATCAAAATCACGCGTCAGGAAATTGGCCAGATTGTTGGTTGTTCACGTGAAACCGTGGGCCGTATTTTGAAGATGCTGGAAGATCAGAACCTGATCTCCGCACACGGCAAAACCATCGTCGTTTACGGCACCCGCTAATTCCTGTCACCCACGGCGTGATGGCAACATCACGCCGTTATTGTTTGTGTTGGGCCGATGTGGCGTCGAATTATTTACCATCCTGAAGTTAACTACGCCTTGCGGCAAACGCTGGTGCTCTGTCTGCCGGTGGCGCTGGGCTGGCTGGCTGGCGACCTGCAAAAAGGTCTCCTGTTCTCATTAGTGCCCGCCTGCTGCAACATCGCCGGTCTGGATACCCCCCATAAACGCTTCTTCAAACGCCTGATCGTTGGCGGCAGCCTGTTTGCCCTCGGCAGCTTTCTGATGCAGTGGCTTACCCTGCATGCTATTCCGCTGCCGCTGATCCTGTTCGCCATGCCTTTGTTGCTCGGCGTTACCGGGGAGATCAGCCCGCTGCATGCTCGTCTGCTGCCCGGCACCCTGATTGCCGCCATCTTTACCCTGAGCCTGATTGGCCGCATGCCAATCTATGTTCCCCCGCTGCTCTATATCGGTGGCACGCTGTGGTACGGACTGTTCAACTGGTTCTGGTTCTGGCTGTGGAAAGAGCAGCCGATGCGCGAGAGCCTGAGCCTAATCTACCGCGAGCTGGCTAACTACTGCGACGCCAAATATACCCTGCTGACGCAGCTGACCGACCCGGAAAAGGCACTGCCGCCGCTGCTGGCCCGTCAGCAAAAAGTGGTCGATCTGATTAACACCTGTTATCAGCAGATGCATATGCTGTCGGCAAGTCGCGATCACAGCCATAAACGGCTGACGCGCGCCTTTCAGGTGGCGCTGGATCTGCAGGAACATATCTCGGTCAGCCTGCATCGGCCGGAAGAGGTGCAGAAGCTGGTCGAACAGAGCCATGCCGAAGCGGTGATCCGCTGGAATGCCAAAACCATCTCGGCCCGGCTGCGGGTGCTGGCGGATAACATCCTTTATCACCAGCTACCCGACCGCTTTGCGATGGATAAACAGCTCGGCGCGCTGGAGAAGATCGCCCATCAGCATCCCGACAATCCGGTGGGTAACTTCTGTCTTTACCACTTCAACCGCATTGCGCGGGTTCTGCGCACGCAGAAACCCCTGTATCAGCGCGATCTCATGGCGGACCGTCAGCGTCGTCTGCCGCTGTTACCGGCACTGCGCAGTTATCTTTCGTTCCGCTCGTCGGCGCTGCGCACTGCCGGACGCTTTGCGGTGATGCTGATGCTGGGCAGCGCGCTGGCGCTGTTCTTCAACATCCCCAAACCCTACTGGATCCTGATGACCATTATGTTCGTCAGCCAGAACGGCTACAGCGCCACCCGTGTCCGCATCCAGCACCGGGCGCTGGGCACCTTTGCTGGTCTGGTCATCGCGGCCGCGACACTGCGCCTGGCGGTGCCGGAATCGCTGGTGCTGATGATCATGCTGGCGATAACCTTTATCAGCTATCGCTTTACCCGCCAGTTCTATGGCTGGTCGATGATTGGCTTTACGGTCACGGCGGTTTACTCGCTTCAACTGCTGTCGCTGAATGGCGCGCAGTTCCTGCTGCCGCGACTGATGGATACGCTGATGGGCTGTCTGATCGCCTTCGGCGGAATGCTGTGGCTGTGGCCGCAGTGGCAGAGCGGCTTACTGCGGCAAAATGCCCATGATGCGCTGGAAACCTATCAGGATGCTCTGCGGCTGTTGCTGGGCGACGAACAGTCACCAGAGAAACTGGCTTATCAGCGCGTGAAGGTTAATCAGGCACACAATGCGCTATTTAACTCACTCAATCAGGCGATGCAGGAACCGGCGTTTAACTCCCGCTATCTGAGTGATATGCGACTCTGGGTCACGCACAGCCAGTTTATTGTTGAGCATATCAATGCGATAACGATTCTGGCGCGGGAGCACACCATGCTGACGAGCGCACTGGCTGAACGCTACCTGCAATCCTGTGAAATCGCGCTGCAGCGGTGTCAGCAGCGGCTGGAATATGATGGTGAAAGCTCACAGGTGAATCTGCTGGATGACCTGGAGAATATCAGCGAGGGACCGATCACGGTGGTGGAGCAGCATGTACGGCGCATTCTCGACCATCTGAGCGTGATGTACACCATTTCATCGCTGGCGTGGAACCAGCGACCGCAACATGGCCGCTGGCTAATCAGACGCTTACGTAAAAACTAAGCTAGCCGTTGAGTACGTTGCCGACGGCGGTGGCGAAGCGGCTCATGCCCTCTTCAATGTCGGCCGGTTCGATAATCAGTGACGGGGCAAAACGCATCACGTCGGTGCCGGCTACCAGCACCATCACGCCTTCAGCGGCGGCAGCATTCAGAATGTCGCGCGACCTGCCGGCATGCTGAGGTTTCAGCGCTGCACCAATCAGCAGCCCTTTGCCGCGAATGTCGCTGAACAGATCATACTTCGCGTCGATGGCCTCCAGCGCCGTGACAAAGTGCTGACGACGCCTCTCCACACCCGCCAGCACCTCCGGCGTATTGATGATATCCAGCGCCGTTTCGGCGATGGCACAGGCCAGCGGATTGCCACCATAAGTGGTGCCATGCACGCCCGGCGCCATGGTCGAGGCGATCTCGTTGGTCGTCAGCATGGCGCTGACCGGGAAACCGCCGCCCAGCGCTTTGGCTGAGGTCAGAATATCGGGCTGAATGCCATAATGCTCATAGGCGAACAGCTTGCCGCTGCGTCCCATACCACTCTGTACTTCATCCAGCACCAACAGCGCCTGATGCTGATCGCAAAGCTCACGCAGTCCCTGCATAAACGCCTGCGTTGCGGGCACGACACCGCCCTCACCCTGAATCGGTTCAACCACGATGGCGCAGGTATGATCGTCAATCACCGCTTTTACCGCATCCAGGTCATTGAACGGCACGTGGACGATGTCCGCCGGTTTCGGCCCGAACCCGTCAGAATACTTTGGCTGTCCGCCGACAGTAACGGTAAACAGCGTCCGGCCATGAAAGGCGTTATGGAAAGCAATAATCTTACTTTTGAACGGACTGTGACGTTTGCAGGCGTAATAGCGCGCCAGCTTAAACGCGGCTTCGTTGGCTTCGGCACCGGAGTTGGCAAAGAAGACGCGATCAGCAAAGGTTGCCTGGATTAACTTACTGGCGAGGCGCAACGCCGGTTCGTTGGTGAAAACGTTGCTGGTGTGCCACAGCGTCTCGCCCTGGCTTTTCAGCGTCTCTACCAGCGCAGGATGACAGTGTCCAAGTGCGGTGACGGCGATACCACCCGAGAAATCGATATACTCTTTGCCCTGCTGATCCCATACGCGACTGCCCTTGCCTTTTACCGGCACGAACTGCGCAGGTGCATAAACAGGCAAAATAACGTTATCGAACGTCTCCCGCGTGACCGCAATTTTTTCCGCTGCCATTAGTAACCCCATCTGAATGATTGTTGTGCTGCCTTGAAATAATAATCACAAAATATGCATAAAAAATCACTCAAAGGCAACTTATTGCTCAAGGAAATTGCGCAGCAACTGATGTCCCTGCTCGCTGAGAATGCTTTCGGGATGGAACTGTACGCCTTCCAGCGCCAGGGTTTTATGGCGGAATCCCATAATCTCGTCAGGCTCGCCGTCACGCACCGTCCAGGCAGTCACCTCGAATGCGTCGGGCAGAGAATCGCGCTGCACAATCAGCGAGTGATAGCGGGTCACAGTAAGGGGATTATTGAGATTGCGGAACACGCCCTGGCCGGTGTGCTGAATCGCGGAGGTTTTGCCGTGCATTACCTGACGCGCACGCGCCACCTGTGCGCCATACGCCTGCGCAATCGCCTGATGGCCCAGGCAGACGCCCAGCACCGGCAGCTGCCCGGCGAAGTGCCTGATCGCTGCCAGAGAGATGCCTGACTCCGATGGCGTGCAGGGGCCTGGGGAAATCACCAGATGCGTCAATGGTAGCACCGCCATCTGTTCCAGGGTGATGGCATCATTTCGTACCACCTGAACCTGCGCGCCCAGCTCGCAGAAGTATTGATAAAGATTCCAGGTAAAGGAGTCGTAATTGTCGATAATCAGCAGCATGACGTGTCCAGAATGGTAAACCGCGCCGCTATTCTACGCGGTCAGGCCGCCTCACTCACCACTTTCGCAAAGACCTGCTCCAGCGGGGCCAGGTCTCCGGCCACACCGGCCTGATTAGCCGCTTTCCAGTTTTCAGCATCCGTCTCTTCCCAGTTCAGCAGATATCCGGCATGCAGCGCCAGCTGTTCAAAGAAAATCCGCTGTGCCCGACCGTTTCCGTGGCGGAAAGGATGCAGCATATTGATTTCGCAATAGTAGTGAGCGAGGCGCTGAATAAATTCGTCACGCGGCAGATCAGCTAACCCCTTCTCCTCTTCCAGCGCGGCCATCAGGGCATTGCCTTCCTTTTCGATATATTCGAAATGACAGAACGGCGTCTCATCACGCCAGATATCGATAGTGCGCAGTTCACCTGCCCAGCTGTAGACATCCTGAAACAGCGTGCGATGGATCTGACGCAGGTAAGGCAACCCGGCATTACGGGGACCCAGCTCCAGCGTGGCGGCGCGCGCCGCACTAAAGCTCAGCTCCGCCTTGCGCAGCTGCGCAGCGTCATGAATATCGGGCAGATTTTTCAGCACATTGTCATGCTGCCACAGGTAGGGATCCTGACTGACGGCGGTATTAGAGTCCATATTGCCTCCTCAGTGACGCCAGACGTGCGGCTGCATCATCGCTGTTGACGCTGGTTTCATTCGATGAGAAGCCTTCCAGCCGGCAGCTGGCCTGATAGCTGGCGCTACGTCGCTGTTGCCACAGGGTGACCTTCTGTTTTTCGGTGAGTTTGTTCGCCATGCCGCCTCCTGCTCAGGTTTTTGCCCTAAGTATAAGAGCAATTTCTGGCTTTGCCGGAGGCGGCAGGCGGTCGCCATCCGCAGATGGCGACGAAAAGCGTTAAGGCAGGACTTTAGCGGAAAGGATAACTACCGGTCTGGACGGAACATTCTGGTAAGGACCCACATCTTTAGTCGGCACCTGAGAAATTTTTTCAACCACATCCTGACCTTTCACAATCTTACCAAATACGGCGTAGCCAAAATCACGCTGTCCGTGGTCGAGGAAGGCATTATCCGCGACGTTGAGGAAGAACTGGCTGGTCGCACTGTCTTTATCGGCGGTACGCGCCATAGAGATGGTGCCGCGAAGGTTACGCAGGCCATTGTCCGCTTCATTCTTAATCGGCGCGTTGGTCTGCTTCTGCTGCATGTCAGTGGTGAAGCCACCACCCTGTACCATAAAGCCCGGGATCACGCGGTGAAAAATAGTGTTGTTGTAAAAACCGTTGTTGACGTAATCAACGAAGTTTTTCACAGAGACCGGCGCTTTTTGGTTATTCAGTTCGAGTTCGATATTGCCGGCGGAGGTGGTGAGCAGAACGTGGGTGTCACCTTTTGCGGCCAGCGCCTGGGCGGAAACGGAAGAGAGCGCTAACAGGGTGATAGCCGCTGTTAAAGTACGTTTGAACATGAGAGATTCCTTACCTGGGAGAGCGGGCACAAAAACGTGATTGATTGTAAAGAGACTCTATTCCAGGAGCCAGCGTTTTACCTATATTTACGCTGTTAGGGCAAATGAGGTGAGCAAACGTTAACCCTCCGCAATTACGTGATTAAAATCACACATCACATGAAATATGGATCAGTAATTTCACTGCTTGTTTATTAAGATCACAGTTCCGTTTACACTTTCTGACACTTTTTGGCACCCGGTTCTCAACAGGTTCAGAACATGACAAACCGTAATCGTATTGGCCTTACCTGGATAAGCTTCTTCTCCTACGCGCTGACCGGCGCGCTGGTGATCGTTACCGGCATGGTAATGGGCGATATCGCAAAAGATTTCCAGATCCCCATTTCCAGCATGAGTAACACCTTCACCTTCCTCAACAGCGGCATCCTGGCTGCGGTTTTCCTGAACGCCTGGCTGATGGTGATTGTGCCACTGAAACGTCAGCTGATTTTCGGCTTCGTCCTGATGGTGCTGGCGATAATCGGGCTGATGACCAGCCGCGATCTGACCATTTTCTCGCTCTGTATGTTTGTCCTGGGCGTGGTCAGCGGCATTACCATGTCGATCGGCACCTTCCTGATCACCCACATGTATGAAGGCCGTCAGCGTGGTTCACGCCTGCTGTTTACCGACTCCTTCTTCAGCATGGCGGGTACGCTGTTTCCGGTACTGGCAGGGGTTCTGCTGGCGCGTCAGCTGCCGTGGTACTGGGTCTACGTCTGCATCGGCTTTATCTACGTCGCCATCTTTATCATGACGCTGTTTGTCGAGTTCCCGGTGCTGCGTAAGCCTGAAAACAGCCCGACCGTTGAGAAAGAAAAATGGGGTGTGGGCGTGCTGCTGCTGGCTGTCGCGGCACTCTGCTACATTCTGGGCCAGCTCGGCTTTATCTCCTGGGTGCCAGAATATGCCACGAAAGTCATGGGCATGAACATCAATGACGCCGGACAACTGGTGGGCAGCTTCTGGACGGCTTATATGGTCGGCATGTGGGCCTTCAGCTTCCTGCTGCGCTTCTTCGATCTGCAACGCATTCTGATGGTGCTGGCGGGTCTGGCAACCGTGCTGATGTACTGGTTTGTCAGCAGCAGTGATGCCAGCATGCTGAAGTGGATCATCATGGTGCTGGGCTTCAGCTCCAGCGCGATTTACACCACCATCATCACGCTCGGCTCGCTGCAGACCAGGGTCGCGTCACCGAAACTGGTGAACTTCATCCTGACCTGCGGTACCGTCGGCACCATGCTGACCTTTGTGGTCACGGCGCCTATCGTTGAGAAAAGTGGTGTGCATACCGCACTGGCGACGGCTAACGCGCTCTACGCCGTGGTGTTTGTGATGTGTGCCCTGCTCGGCTTTGTCAGCCGTCATCGTACTCACGGTCACGTCATGCATTAATCATTCAGGGCGGCGAGTGATCGCCGCCCTGCTGTTTACCGCCGGAAGTCGATGCGCTCCCGTTCCCGCCAGTAAATTTCGCTTTCTGCGGGCTTTGTCTCTGCAACCACCACGCCGCGACGCACCGAATAGCGCACCGGAACCTGCCTTCTCACCGCATCAAAACCGCTTTCTGCCGGCAGAATAATCAGACTGGCCTCGTTGCCGCTCTGAATGCCATAGCCTGACAGCTGCATCGTCTTCGCGCTGTTATGCGTAATCAGATCCAGGCCCGCATCGATCTGCTCATAGCCCATCAGCTGACAGACATGTAAGCCCATATGCAGTACCTGCAGCATATTGGCAGTGCCCAGCGGATACCAGGGATCAAACACATCGTCGTGGCCGAAGCAGACGTTAATTTCCGCATCCAGCATCTCTTTCACCCGCGTTATCCCGCGCCGCTTAGGATAGGTGTCAAAGCGTCCCTGCAGGTGGATATTGACCAGCGGGTTGGCGACAAAGTTAATACCCGACAGTTTAAGCAGCCGGAACAGCCGTGAGGCATACGCGCCATTATAGGAGTGCATCGCCGTGGTATGACTGGCGGTCACGCGTGCACCGTTGCCATCGCGATGTGCCAGCGCCGCCACGGTTTCCACAAAGCGCGACTGTTCATCATCGATCTCATCGCAGTGAACATCGATCAGCCGGTCGTAGCGGTTAGCCAGCGCAAAGGTTTTATGCAGCGACTCGACGCCATATTCGCGGGTGAATTCGTAATGCGGAATCGCGCCAACCACATCTGCGCCCAGCCGCAACGCCTCCTCCAGCAACGCTTCGCCGTTGGGATAAGAGAGAATGCCTTCCTGAGGAAACGCCACAATCTGCAGGGTGATCCATGGCGCCATCTCTGCTTTCACTTCCAGCATCGCTTTCAGCGCCGTCAGTGACGGGTCTGACACGTCAACGTGGGTGCGGACAAACTGAATGCCGTTGGCGATCTGCCACTTCAGCGTCTGCAATGCCCGTTGTTTAACATCTTCGTGGCTGAGTAGCGCCTTGCGTTCGGCCCAGCGCTCAATCCCTTCAAACAGCGTCCCGGACTGGTTCCATGCCGGTTCACCCGCCGTCTGGGTGGTATCCAGATGAATATGTGGCTCAATAAAGGGCGCGCAGGCCAGGCCGCCCTCGCCATCCAGCGATTGTTGCACCGGTGAAGGCTGCTGCGGCTGAGCTGAAATTCGGGCTATTTTTCCGTCGGCGATTTCGATTTGCCACAAACCTTCCCGCCAGGGTAGACGCACATTATTGATCCACTTGGGTGACAGCATGGCTGATTCCTTATCCAGTTAACCTGTGGGGTTAAAACTAGCACGATTCATACCTCACGCGGCAATGCAGGATATTCAGCAGGTTAGCCCTTACGGATAAACTTAATTAAAATCAAATATATACCTCTTAATAGGTATATAGGGTCGTGATTGATGTATATCAATAAGCGCCAGAAAGGGCGCGCTATTGTAGCCGCAGATATCGCAAATTTGAGGCCAAAATGAGCAAGCACAATGTCGTCGTTATCGGTAACGGCATGGTCGGCCACCGCTTCATAGAAGAGTTACTTGAGAAAGCAGAACCCAACCTGTTTTCGCTGACCGTCTTTTGTGAAGAACCCCGCGTCGCCTACGATCGTGTCCACCTGTCCGCCTACTTTTCTCACCACACGGCTGAAGAACTGTCATTGGTCCGTGAAGGCTATTACGACAAGCATCAGGTCAATCTGCTGCTGGGCGAGCGCGCCATCACCATTAACCGTGATGAGAAGCTCATCCACTCCAGCACCGGTCGCGCCGTTCACTACGACACGCTGATTTTTGCTACGGGATCTTATCCGTGGATTCCGCCGATTAACGGTGCTGAAGGTAGCGACTGCTTTGTCTATCGCACCATCGAAGATCTCAACGCCATTGAAGCCTGCTCACGCCGCAGCAAACGCGGTGCGGTAATTGGCGGCGGTCTGTTGGGACTGGAAGCCGCGGGTGCACTGAAAAATCTGGGCATTGAAACCCACGTCATTGAGTTTGCGCCCGTGCTGATGGCAGAACAGCTCGATCAGCAAGGCGGTGAACAGTTGCGTCGCAAGATTGAGCAGATGGGTGTGCGGGTCCACACCAGCAAAAATACTCAGCAGATTGTGCACCACGAGCATGGCGGTAAAACACTGCAGTTTGCCGATGGCAGCGCGCTGGAAGTCGATTTCATCGTCTTCTCTACCGGTATTCGTCCGCAGGACAAACTGGCGAAGCAGTGTGGATTAACGCTGGGTCCGCGCGGCGGCATCGCCATTGATGACCAGTGCCGGACCAGCGATCCCGCCATTTACGCCATCGGTGAGTGCGCGGCCTGGCAGCATCGCATCTACGGTCTGGTGGCACCGGGTTACAAAATGGCACAGGTCGCCAGCGACCATCTGTTGGGCCGTGACAATGCGTTTACCGGCGCGGACATGAGCGCCAGACTCAAGCTGCTGGGTGTCGATGTCGGCGGCATTGGTGATGCGCGCGGCACTACGCCAGGCGCGCGCAGCGTAGTCTGGCTGGATGAAGGCAAATCCGTCTACAAGCGCCTGATTATCAGCGAAGATCAGAAAACCCTGCTGGGTGCCGTGCTGGTGGGCGACACCAGCGACTATGGCAACCTGCTGCAACTGGCGCTGAATGCCATTCCGCTGCCCGCTAATCCGGAAGCGTTGATTCTGCCGGCGGGCAGTGGAAATAAACCCGCCATCGGCGTTGATTCCCTGCCAGATAGTGCGCAAATCTGCTCCTGCTTCGACGTCAGCAAAGGCGACATCATCAAGGCGGTTCAGGGCGGCTGTCACACCGTGGCGGCGCTGAAAAACAGTACCCGTGCAGGCACGGGCTGCGGTGGCTGTATTCCTCTGATCACTCAGGTGCTTAACAGCGAACTCAGCCGTCAGGGCATTGAGGTCAATAACCATCTTTGCGCGCACTTCGCCTGGTCCCGTCAGGAGCTTTACCATCTGATTCAGTTTGAAGAGATCAAAACCTTTGACGAACTGCTGGCCCGCTATGGTCAGGGTTATGGCTGTGAAGTCTGTAAACCTGCGGTTGGCTCACTGCTCGCGTCCTGCTGGAATGAGTATGTGCTCAAGCCACAGCACGCGCCGTTGCAGGACAGCAACGACCTCTATCTGGGTAATATCCAGAAAGATGGCACCTATTCGGTGATCCCGCGTTCGCCTGGCGGTGAAATCACGCCACAGGGCCTGAAGGTGATTGGCGATATCGCCGAACGCTACCAGCTCTACACCAAAATTACCGGCTCTCAGCGCATCGGTCTGTTTGGCGCGCAGAAAGACGATCTGCCCGCTATCTGGTCACAGCTGATCGATGCCGGATTTGAAACCGGTCAGGCTTATGCCAAGGCGCTGCGTATGGCGAAAACCTGCGTTGGCAGCGCCTGGTGCCGTTACGGCGTGGGCGACAGCCTCGGCTTTGGCGTGATGCTGGAGAACCGCTACAAAGGCATCCGCACACCACACAAAATGAAATTTGGCGTCTCTGGCTGCACCCGTGAATGTGCGGAAGCCCAGGGTAAAGATGTCGGCATTATCGCCACCGAAAAAGGGTGGAACCTTTACGTCTGCGGCAACGGCGGCATGAAACCGCGCCACGGCGATCTGCTGGCGGCCGATCTCGATCAGCAGACGCTGGTCACCTATCTCGACCGTTTCATGATGTTCTATATCCGCACCGCCGACCGCCTGCAGCGCACTTCGCTGTGGCTGGAGAGTCTGGAAGGCGGCATCGACTATCTGCGCAACGTGATCGTGGATGACAAACTCGGCCTCAACAGCCAGATGGAACAGCAACTGGCACAGCTGCGCGCCAGCGTCAGCTGTGAATGGCAGGCCACGCTGGAAGATAAAGACCACCTGACACGCTTCGCCCACTTTATCAACTCGCCGCAGCGCGATCCTGCTGTGCAGCGGGTGGCAGAGCGTGCCCAGCATCGCCCGGCACGCCCCGAAGAACGTATTGCCGTGACCCTGATTGAGGAGACCGAATCATGAGCCAGTGGAATCCAGTGTGCCCGCTTACACAGATCCTGCCCGCCACGGGCGTCTGCGCGCTGGTCAAAGGCCAGCAGGTGGCTATCTTCCGTCCACGCGATGATGAACAGCTCTATGCGATCAGCAATATCGACCCGTTTGCCGATGCCAGTGTGCTGTCACGCGGCATTATTGCCGAACATCAGGATGCGCTCTGGGTGGCCAGCCCGTTGAAAAAGCAGCATTTTCGCCTCTGCGATGGCCTCTGCATGGAGGATGAAACGCGCTCCGTGGCGTCCTGGCCAGTGCGCGTCAATGCCGGACAGATCGAAGTCTGCCTGTAACGCCCGTCAACAGCCCGCCTCTGCGGGCTTTTTTAAGGATCTCTGATGGACTACTTCCCCTTGTTCTGCCGCCTGCAGGGCCGACGCTGCCTGCTGGTCGGCGCGGGTGACGTGGCTGAGCGAAAAGCACGCCTGCTGCTGGAAGCTGGCACCGGGCTCTGGGTTGGTGCCCCTGATTTCTCCCCCACCTTCCGGGAATGGGCGCAGCAGAAAGCCATCACGCTGCTGCCCGGGCATTTCGATCCTGAGTGGCTGACCGGCTGCTGGCTGGTGGTCGCCGCGACAAATGATGACGCAGTCAATCAGCAGGTGGCGGAAGCAGCTGAAAAACAGCAGATTTTCTGCAATCTGGTGGATGCGCCGCAGCAGGCCAGCGCCATTATGCCGTCGATCATTGACCGCTCCCCGCTGATGGTCGCCGTCTCTTCCGGTGGACGTGCGCCGGTGCTGGCACGTCTGTTGCGGGAAAAGCTGGAGGCGATGCTGCCGCAGCATCTGGGCCAGCTGGCGCAGCGGGCGGGCACCCTGCGCGAGCGGGTAAAAAAGCAGTTCAACGCCATCAATGCCCGACGTCACTTCTGGGAGCGATTTTTTAACAGCGAGCGGCTCGCCCAGACCCTGGCTAACGGCGACGGCGAACGTGCGGAACAGATTACCGATGCACTTTTTAGCGCAGATCCTGTTCAGCAGGGTGAAGTGGCACTGGTCGGTGCCGGTCCGGGCGATGCCGGATTACTCACCCTCAAAGGCCTTCAGCTGATCCAGCAGGCGGATGTGATCGTTTATGACCGGCTGGTCTCCGAAGAGATCCTGAACCTGGTGCGCCGCGATGCTGAACGCATCTTTGTCGGGAAACGGGCAGGACATCACTGCGTGCCACAGGATGAGATCAACCAGTTGCTCTGCGACCAGGCGCAGCGCGGAAAGCGCGTGGTGCGACTGAAAGGCGGCGATCCCTTTATCTTTGGTCGCGGCGGTGAAGAGCTGGAGGCGCTGGCGCAGTTGCAGATTCCATTCAGCGTGGTGCCGGGGATTACTGCTGCTTCAGGCTGTGCGGCCTACAGCGGTATTCCCCTGACACACCGCGATCATGCGCAGAGCGTGAGGCTGGTTACCGGGCATCTGCAGAAAACGGGCACGCTCGCCTGGCAGACGCTGGCGGCAGAACAGCAGACGCTGGTGTTTTATATGGGGCTGGCACAGGCCGGAGAGATTCAGCAGCAGTTAATAAAGCACGGGATGCGCGGCGATATGCCGGTGGCGCTGGTGGAAAACGGCACAAGCACGCGTCAGCGGGTCGTCACCGGGACACTGAGCGAGCTGGAAATGTTAGCCGGACAGGTGATCAGTCCCAGCCTGATGATCATCGGCAGCGTGGTGAGTCTGCGCGACAGCCTGCGCTGGTTCTGAACCGGCAAATAAAAACGGCGGGCACAAAGCCCGCCGTCCTTTTTGTCTGTTCAGCCATTACGGCATCGCGACAAAACCTACCGCCTGATAAACCTTCTTCAGCGTTTCCTGCGCCTGTGCACGTGCTTTCGCCGCGCCATCACGCATGACCTGCTCCAGCAAGGCTTCATCGTTGCGGAAGCTATGATAACGTTCCTGCAGCTCAGAGAGCATGCCCGACACGGCATCGGCTACTGCGCCTTTCAGATGGCCATACATTTTACCTTCGAATTCCTGCTCCAGCTCGGCGATGGTTTTACCGGTTACGCCAGACAAAATATCCAGCAGGTTAGAGACGCCCGCTTTCTCTTTGATGTCGTAGCGCACCACTGGCGGCTCTTCTGAATCCGTAACGGCGCGTTTGATCTTCTTCACGACCGCTTTAGGATCTTCCAGCAGGCCGATGACGTTGTTACGGTTATCATCAGACTTGGACATTTTTTTGGTCGGCTCCAGCAGCGACATCACGCGTGCGCCGGATTTTGGAATGAATGGCTCTGGCACCCGGAAGATATCGCCATAGATCGCATTGAAGCGATGCGCGATATCGCGGCTCAGCTCCAGATGCTGCTTCTGATCTTCACCCACCGGCACCTGATTAGTCTGATAAAGCAGAATGTCAGCGGCCATCAGCACCGGGTAGTCAAACAGACCGGCGTTAATGTTCTCTTCGTAACGCGCTGATTTATCCTTGAACTGCGTCATGCGGCTCAGTTCGCCGAAATAGGCGTAGCAGTTCAGGATCCAGCTCAGCTGCGTATGCTCTGGCACATGCGACTGAACAAAGATGGTGCTTTTTTGCGGGTCGATACCACAGGCCAGATAGAGCGCCAGCGTGTCCAGCGTCGCTTTACGCAGTGCAGCAGGATCCTGACGCACGGTAATCGCGTGCAAATCAACGATGCAATATATGCAGTGGAAATCATCCTGCATCTGCACCCACTGACGCAGCGCTCCCATATAGTTGCCGATGGTCAGTTCGCCGGACGGCTGTGCGCCGCTGAAAACGATGGGTTTCATACTTAAGTCCTGATATTTACAGCCCCAGTGTGGGCAAAAGTTCGTCGAAAGCGTCAAGGGTTAAATCGGGCTGGCTGGTCGCGATCGGCTCGCCATAGTTATAGCCAAACGTCATACCGACATTAGGTACGCCGGCCGCCTGCGCCGCCTGGATATCATTGCGCGAGTCGCCAACAAACAGCAACTCATTTGGCAGTACGCCGAAGGTGCCCAGCACCATAAAGATCGCCGCAGGGTGCGGTTTCTTAACCGGCACATCGTCGCCACCGATAATCAGGGAAAACGCATCGGCAATGCCGAGTGACGCCAGCAGCGGTGCCACAAAGGGTGTCGGCTTGTTAGTCACAATCGCCATCGGCAGACCGGAAGCCTTTAATGCGTCCAGCGTCTGCTTCACCTTTGGGAACAGTGCACTGCCGGCATCGACGGTATCGGCGTAATGCCTGTCAAACAGCACCCGCGCATCACGTTGTTCTTCGGGCTGCGGCTCGCGGCCCAGTGCGAAGGTCAGCGCACGGGCCATCATGATATCGGCACCATTACCAATCCAGGTTGAGACACGCTCAAGGCCCGCCTGCGGCAGACGAAGATCTTTCAGCGTACGATCAATCGCATCGGCCAGGCCTGGCGCGCTATCCACCAGCGTGCCATCAAGATCAAACGCCAGCGCCCGAATATCAGTGAAATGAGCCATTGGCCTTCTCCAGTTCGTTGCGCATATCGTCGATCACTTTTTTATAGTCAGGGTGACCGAAGATGGCAGAACCGGCGACAAACATGTCGGCACCTGCGGCAGCAATCTGGCCAATATTATCGATTTTAACGCCACCATCCACTTCAAGACGAATGCTGTAACCGCTCTGATCGATACGTCTGCGCGCTTCACGCAGTTTATCCAGGGTGCCCGGAATAAATGACTGACCGCCAAAACCAGGGTTCACTGACATCAGCAGAATGATATCCAGCTTATCCATAACGTAATCGAGGTAGCTCAGCGGGGTCGCCGGATTAAAAACCAGACCCGCTTTGCAGCCGTGCTCTTTAATTATCTGCAGAGTGCGGTCAACGTGCTGGCTGGCTTCCGGATGAAAGGTGATGTAGGTGGCACCGGCTTTGGCGAATTCCGGGATCAGCGCATCTACCGGCTTCACCATGAGATGCACATCGATGGGGGCGGTGATGCCATAGTCACGCAGTGCTTTCAGCACCATTGGACCCATGGTCAGATTAGGGACGTAATGGTTGTCCATCACGTCGAAGTGAACCACGTCACCTCCGGCCGCCAGCGCTTTGGCTGTGTCTTCGCCCAGGCGAGCAAAGTCCGCCGAAAGGATTGAAGGGGCCAGCAAATATTGTTTCATCCGATTCTCCCACTGTTGTGCGCCCGCCCTGCGGCTGGCGTAATGCGTTGGTCGCGGACGAAACAGACTAGCGATAAAGTGCCAGCAGTTCGTCGACCTTGGTGCGACCGGCTATGCTCCGGCTGATAGAACGCCGGGCTTTGACCACATGTAACACTGCATCCTGATACCATAAACGCGTCAGTGCAGTATCGTGGTTAGAAATCAGTACCGGAATCCGGTTCTCCGACGAAGCCAGCTGTGCCGCTAACGCCGCCAGATTCTCCTGCTCACGCAGGCTGAAGCTGTTGGTGTGATAAGCCGTAAAATTAGCCGTCGCTGACAGTGGCGCATAAGGTGGATCGCAATAGACCACCGAGCCTTTGCCAGCGCTGGTCAGGGTAACATCGTAAGATTCACAGACAAACGTCGCTTTTTGCGCGCGCTCGGCAAACCATAACAGTTCTGCCTCCGGAAAGTAGGGTTTGCGGTAGCGGCCAAATGGCACGTTGAACTCACCACGCAGGTTATAGCGGCAGAGGCCGTTGTAACAGTGACGGTTCAGATAGAGGAACAGCAGCGCACGCTGATAGGCGTCGGTGCTGGTGTTAAATTCGGTGCGCCGCTGGTAATAACAGATCTCGTTGTTACCTTCCGGCGTAAACAGCAGTTGCGCGTCACGGATGAAATCCGCCGTGCGCGTTTTAACAATGTTGTAGAGATTAATCAGGTCACTGTTGATATCAGCAAGATGGTAGCGATCAAATTCAGTGTTCAGAAACACCGAACCCGCACCAACAAACGGCTCGACCAGACAGTCGCCTTGCGGCAGATGACGATGGATCTCTTCTACTAAGGGAAATTTTCCCCCTGCCCATTTCAGGAAAGCGCGATTTTTTTTCATGCTGTCGTGGTTATTACATCTTATTGTGAGGCTGTGGCTGTACCGACAGCAGATCTGCGCTTAAAACGGGGCCAGAGACTGGCCCCACATCCGCTATTGGCTGGCTTCTTTTTTCACCTGGCTAACGGGTTTAACCCAGGGGTTCTTCGCACGAACTTCCGCAGGCAGCGACGCGACAGCGCGTTTAGCATCTGCCGGCGTGGCATAGGAGCCACTCACCAGCACGTACCACGGCTCACCGTTACGGGTGGTTTTGTAGACATGATACCCACTCAGATTCTGCTGCTTCGCCCAGGCATTCAGGCTTTCCGCCTTTGATGCACCGCTCAGCTGCAGTGTATAGCTGCCGCCTGGCACGGATTTACTCACTGAGCTGCTGCCTGCCGCCGCAGTGGCCGGAGCCGAACTGGCTGGTGTCCGTGCTGGCGTAGTATGCGTTTTGCTGTCACGGGTTGCAGGCTTCGCCGCCGTTTTATGCGATGACTCGTGCACCGGACGGGAAGAAGCAGTGGATTTGTTCGGCGTCTGACGGCCTGAAGGTGTCGTGACAGGATTCGCCGCCGTACCGGCATTGCCGCTAACGGTAGCAGGTGCTGTTGGCAGTGAACTTCCACCCTGCGTTCCCATGGCAGCATTGTCGACCTGCTGCTGCTGATTTGTCAGCGCGCTATTCAGATCGCCTGGCAGCGTGACACGCTGCTGATTCGCTGGCGCGTCAACTGGCGCGGCCTGCGTAGGCGTAGACGCCACAGGCGGCATCGAAACGTCGCGCTGCGGGTCAGACGTAGCATCGCCGCTGGTCGTTGCGGTATTTTCACTGGTGGCTGGCGTGGTCTGACCGGCTGACGGAGGAGTCTGTCCACCGGACATGGAAGAGGAGCCGCCCAGGTCAATATTCTTCTCGCTGCCGGAACTGCCACTGGCAGCAGGGGGTGTTCCTGCAGTCGCAGGTTTTTTCTCATCCGGGCCATTCAGCGCCGAACCTATTCCCAGCACCAGTAACAGCAGGACCAAAATCCCAACGCCCATCATGATGCGCTGGCGCGAAACCGGTGCTTTGGCCGCGGTAGACGACTTACGAGGGCGCGAGGGACGGCGGTCGCTGGCGTCAGGTTTTAACTCGTCTTCCGGTTTAAACTCATCCATTTTGGCTCCTCCGTAAAGCGGCATTCCGCACTGCGCACCCTGCGCGCCGCGTCACCACTCAACTGCTTTATCTCAGGGTTGCTGACAATCGTTAATTGCAGCCAGCACCATATCATGTGCCACGCCACCACGCACTTCAGAGCGGCCAATCGACAGCGGGAGTATCAGCCGCAGTTCGCCCGCCAGAACTTTTTTATCGCGCATCATGTGCGGCAGATACATCTCAGCACTCATCGTCTGCGGCCCATGCACCGGTAAACCGGCACGCCGGAACAGGGCAATAATGCGTTCGGTCTCTTCCGCCTGGAACTGCCCCAGACGTTCAGCCGTGCGTGCTGCCATGACCATGCCCGCCGCAATGGCTTCACCGTGCAGCCAGTTGCCGTACCCCATGTGCGCTTCAATCGCATGACCAAAAGTATGGCCCAGATTTAGCAATGCCCGCTGACCGTTTTCACGCTCATCGGCCGCTACAACCTCGGCTTTCAGTTCACAGCAGCGACGAATACAGTACGAAAGTGCCTGTTCATCCAGCGCCAGCAGAGCATCAAGATTTTGCTCCAGCCACTGGAAAAACGCACCGTCGAGGATGATGCCGTACTTAATCACTTCCGCCAGACCGGATGCCATTTCGCGGACGGGAAGCGTCTTCAGACAGGCCGTATCAATCACCACCGACGCAGGTTGATAAAATGCGCCGATCATGTTTTTACCCAGCGGATGGTTAACGGCCGTTTTACCGCCAACCGAAGAATCAACCTGCGACAGTAAGGTAGTCGGTACCTGAATAAAGCGTACGCCACGCTGATAACTGGCCGCAGCAAAACCGGTAAGATCGCCAATGACGCCGCCGCCCAGGGCGATAAGCGTCGTATCACGACCGTGCGGCTTTTGCAGAAGTGCAGTAAAAACCTGATCCATCACGGCCAGCGTCTTATATTGCTCGCCGTCGGGTAAGATCACCTGATCCACTTTTACACCTGCCGCCGTCAGCAACGCTGTCAGCGAGTCAAGATAGAGCGGAGCCAGCGTCTGGTTTGTCACCACCATGGCATTTTCGCCCGCCGTTAGCGGCCAAAAAGAAGCCGGATCGTTAAACAGTCCGGCGGCGATAGTGATGGGGTAACTGCGTTCCCCCAGTGAGACGGTGATCTTCTCCATGATGCTCGATACCTGTTAAAGAGCCTTCGAACGTTGGATCAACTTTTTTCCAACATGTGGATAATCTGATTCGCCACCACTTTCGCACTCTGATCATCTGTGCGAATGGTTACATCGGCGATCTCTTCGTAGAGCGGGTTACGTTCGCCAGCCAGCGCTTCGAGCACTTCACGCGGCGGTGAATCCACCTGCAGCAACGGACGTTTTTTGTCACGTTGGGTGCGCGCCAGTTGCTTCTCGATGGTGGTTTCAAGATAAACCACAACACCGCGGGCGGAGAGACGATTACGCGTTTCCCGTGATTTGACGGAACCACCGCCTGTCGCCAGGACGATGCCTTGCTTCTCGGTCAGTTCGTTAATGATTTTTTCTTCGCGATCGCGAAAGCCAGCTTCGCCTTCGACATCAAAAACCCAGCCCACATCCGCTCCGGTGCGTCGCTCAATTTCCTGATCGGAATCGAAGAACTCCATGTTGAGTTGCTGAGCCAACTGACGGCCAATAGTGCTTTTGCCGGCACCCATCGGCCCAACCAGAAAGATATTGCGTTTCTCTGCCATTTTGTCGGTATTACTAAGAATTCGTTAATGATACCCCGCGTTCAGCATTTGCTGGCGGGACAGGAACTGAGACCTCATGAGCGTTAGCAAGAGTCAGATGAAAAATTATCTCAACACTCAAGGCTGTTTGGCAACCGATTATATTGCCTTCAGCACATCCATTTCTGAATTAGCCTGTGTTCGCGAAACTGTAACGCGCCAGCGCTGCGTCTTTACAACGCTGCTTACAGAGGAGTTTTCTGATCTGTTTGCCGGGATTTACCCAACATAGACGGTTACACCGTATTGAAAATCGCTAAACCTTGTAAGCTAATTCGTCCCCTGCGTCAACGCAGATGGCTCTAAGGGACGCATTTTCCGTTTTATCCAGCCGTAAGCGCTGCTTCCCTGACCAATCGTGGCGTTATGAAGATCACCAACTCTCTTTTTTTACGCTGCTCAGATTGCTGGCGAAACAACCCGCCAATCAGCGGAACATTTCCCAGCAGCGGCACCTTATTTTCTCCACGACTACGCTGCTGCTGAAAGATACCGCCTAACGCCAGAGTTTGCCCGTCACTGACCGTGACCTGAGTCTCAATTTCCTGTTTATCAATAGATAATATGTCGCTATCGCCGGTTCTGATGCTGCGACCCGGCATATTCTGACTGATATGGATCTTCAGCTGGATGCGGCCATTACCTGAAATCGTTGGGGTCACCTCCATGCCCAGCACCGCTTCTTTAAACTCAATACTGGTGGCACCGCTGTTTCCCGCCGACACTTCATAGGGAATTTCAGTGCCCTGCTTGATCGATGCAGTCTGCTGATGTGAGGTAAAGAGGCGCGGACTGGCAATGATTTCGATCTGGTTCTCCTGCTCCAGCGCGCTTAACTCCAGATCCAGAAGCTGGCCCCCGATGCGTGCGAGTGCCATACCCACGCTGATGCCGGGTGAACTCACCGCCAGCGGAATATCCAGCCGGGGATGATGCAGGATGTCAGTCACTGCAGCATCACCCGCCTGCAATCCCCACTTCACACCCAGCTCCTGCAGATGCTCTTCGCTGATGGTAACAATGTGGGCCGACAGCTCAATCTGCTCCAGTGGCAGATCCAGTGCCCGTATCCAGCGTTCCGTCTCTTTCAACGCCGCCGCAGTATCGCGCAGTAACAGGGCGTTAGTGCGTTTGTCGACCGTCACGCTGCCGCGCTCAGTCATCAGCGTCTGCCGCTCAGTCAGAAGGCTGGCATGTACCTCGCTGGCGCTGGCATAGCGCAATATTACCGCGCGCTGCTGCAAAGGTATCTGCTGCAACTGCTCCTGCTGTTCCGCTTGCCGTGCCTGCTGCTGAGCCTGCTGCCAGCTCTCCGGATAGACCAGCAGGACATTATCCTGTTCTATCAGCGTCAGCTTTGCCATGCGCGCCACCAGGTCAAGCGCCTGATGCCATGGCAGGTTATCCAGCCGCAGCGATAACGAACCTTCCACCTCTGGCGCAATCATCAGATTGATCTGCTGATAGTCTGCCAGCGCCTGCAAAATACGCTCTACCGGCGCATTATCAAATGTCAGGCTGAGAGGCTCCTCATCAGCGGCGTAAACCGGCAGCAGGCAACTGATGACCAGCAGCAGAGTGACTATCCTTTTCATGCGAACGTCCTTTTAAATAGAATGCAGCCTGTTGTGCCGTGCAGCTATTTTGCACCGCCAGGGTGATGCTGCGGCGGGTCATATCAGCGAGTTGCCAGGGCGATACGGGAAATGGTTTGCCGGTGCGCGCGATGACGCTCTCTCCCTGCGGGCCCAGCAGCCAGGCATGGAAATGCGCCTCCCGGCCAATGATCCCCTGCAGACGCCAGCCGGTGAGCGGTTCTACTGACGCCTCACAAACTGAACCGGCAACCGGCCGGAACGGGTCACGCGCCAGCACCCCGCCACAGCACAGCAGTAAAATCAGCAGGCTATGGCGCATCGTCTGGTTCCAGCCAGAGTTGAGCAACCAGGAACTGCGGCTGCGCCAGCAGCTGGAAATGCACCGGAAACGCTGCGGAGGCATCGGCAAGCTCGGCAAAAAGCGACGGGAACGCCGGCCACTGCAGATGCAGCGTCAGCGTGCGGGAAGGCGCATCCGGCTGCCACTCCTCCAGTTGATTACGGCGTGCTGCCAGAATCGCTTCCACTGCCCGGCCCGATGCGCCCGATGCTGATCTGGCGATCTGCATCGACTGCAGTTGCGCCTGCAACTGCGCATTATCCGGATTCTGACGCCACTGCTGCTGGCGCTGCTGCAGGGTGCGGCTCAGCTTGTGCAGCTCCTGTTTTTCAGCGGTCAAAGCCTGCTGTTGTGGCCGTAACCAAAGAAGCCAGGAGAGCAGTAGCAGACCCGATGAGAGGACGGCGAGCAAGCCGTAGCGCGGAAGAGCGTCCATTTGCCACCAGCGATCCCACCATTCACTCATCAGCGACCTCCTGCACCTCTGCCCGCAATGAAAAGCGGTAGCTGCCACCCGCCTGACGTTTAACGCCGCCCTGCTTGACCTGGCTCAGCAGGGCGACGCGGGTTAGCTGCTGGCGAAACTGCCGCACCGACGCCATATCCTGCGCCTGGCCTTCCAGGGTCAGATGGTTGTCGCGCTTCTCCAGCCGGGTCAGCCAGGCGGTGTCAGGCAACAACGCAGGTAAATCGAGCCAGAACTGTTGCCAGGCTGCCAGTTGTCCCGCCTGCTGGCGCTGCTTCGCCTGTTGCTTTTGTATGACCGCTATTTGCGCCAGTAACTGCTTCTGCTCAGCTAACTGCTTTTCCAGCATGGCCAGCGCCTGCTGCTGCACCCTGCCCGTCTGCGCAACCTGCTGACGCGTCTGATGGACCTGCCAGGTTTGCTGCACAACCACCAGCAAAAGAGCACTCATCATCAGTGACAACACGACCAGGCTCTGCCGCCGCTGCTGCTGTTGACGACGCTGCCGCCAGGGCAGCAGATTAACCGCCACCATCATGCATCTCCGTCGCGCAGCGCCAGACCGGCCGCCAGCGCAAAAGCACCCGGATTCTCCGGCAAGGGCGGCTGCTTATAACGAAACAGATCAAAAGGAGAAAATGCGATGGCGTCAGCGGGCAGCGCACACGCCTCCGCTGCACACCAGGCAACAGAAGGGCCCCTGGGGAAGGCCTGCTGTTTCAGTGTCTCCAGCGTGTCGCCTTCACCGCTCTCAGCTACAGTGCGTGCATCGCTCCAGAGCCAGAGGTTATCCTGCTGCAGGGCCAGCACACTGCCATTCTGCAGTTCAGCCTGCTGGGCTAACCGCTTCAGCGCTTCGGTGCTCAGTTCGAACACCTGTGGCTTTAATCCGGCCTGCAAAAGGGGGGCCGCCCACTGGTCGATAATCTCCAGCCGCGCGGCCGTGACGCAGAGCTGGCCACTCTGCGCATCCGGCCGGTAGTCCAGCGCCAGCGCAGTCGGCTCCAGCGGAAAAAGACGGCGCGCGGCCGCCTGCACGTAATGCCCCAGCGCAGGCTCATTCAGTGACTGTGCTGGCAGGGGAAGCTGGCGCTGCAGCACCAGCCGGGCAGGCAGTGCGACCCGCAGTGAGTAATGACGTGGCAACCGCTGACGCCAGCCCGTTAAGGCCGCCAGTAATTCAGGTGAAGATTGCAGCACGCCGTTTCTTAACGTATCTTGCGGCAGCCGCTGCTGCCACCAGTGGCGTAGCTGCCAGCCATCACGACGAGGCTGGAGGGCCAGGGCACAAATCTGCCTATTCTGAATATCCAGCCCAATTTGCCAGGTATGAAAAGCCATGCGCGCGATCTCCTTATCGTCCGGGAAAGATGGACATATCAAAGCGTCTGGCTTGCCTTTATACTACCGCGCGGTTGTTTATAAACTGCTCAAACGACAACAGATGGGAAATTCCAGGTGAAGTTCGTAAAGTATCTCTTGATCCTTACAGTGTGTTGCATCCTGTTGGGAGCTGGCTCGATTTATGGTTTATACAAATACATAGAGCCACAGCTGCCTGACGTGAACACGCTGAAAGATGTGCGTCTGCAAACCCCTATGCAGGTTTACAGCGCCGATGGCGATTTAATCGCCCAGTATGGCGAAATGCGCCGTATCCCTTTGACGCTGCAGCAAGTGCCACCTGTGATGGTGAAAGCGTTTATTGCGACCGAAGACAGCCGTTTTTATGAGCACCATGGTGTTGATCCGGTGGGTATTTTCCGTGCGGCCAGCATTGCGCTGGTCTCCGGTCATGCCTCACAGGGTGCCAGTACCATCACTCAGCAGCTGGCCCGAAACTTCTTCCTGAGTCCGGAACGCACCCTGATGCGTAAAATAAAGGAAGCGTTCCTGGCGATCCGCATTGAGCAGTTGCTGAATAAAGATGAAATCCTTGAGCTCTACCTGAATAAGATCTACCTGGGCTATCGCGCTTATGGCGTCGGTGCAGCCTCACAGGTCTATTTCGGTAAGCCCGTTGACCAGCTGTCGCTGAGTGAGATGGCGATGATTGCCGGTCTGCCGAAAGCGCCGTCCACCTTTAACCCGCTCTACTCGCCGAGCCGCGCCCTGTCGCGTCGCAACGTGGTACTGGCGCGTATGCTGGATCAGCATTACATCACGCAGCAGCAATATGACGAGGCCCGTAATACACCGCTGGTGGCGAAGTATCACGGTCCTGAAATCGCCTTCTCTGCCCCTTATCTCAGTGAGATGGTGCGTCAGGAGATGGTGAAGCGCTACGGCAACAATGCCTACACCGACGGTTACAAGGTCTATACCACTGTGACGCGCCGCCTGCAGGAAGCTGCGCAGACCTCGGTTCGCAATAACGTTATGGCTTACGATATGCGTCATGGCTATCGCGGCCCGACCAGCGTGCTGTGGAAAGTGGGTGAACCGGCCTGGGATCAGACGAAGATAGAGAAAGCGCTGAAGGTGCTGCCGGTCTACGGTCCACTCCATCCGGCCGTCGTTACGGAAGCGCGCAGTGATGAAGCGACCGTGATGATGCAGGATGGCAGCAATGTGTCGCTGTCATTAGCGGGTGTGCGCTGGGCGCGTCCTTATAAGTCTGACACCGTGCAGGGCCCGACGCCGAAAAGCGTCACGCAGGTCCTGCAGGCTGGCCAGCAGATTTGGGTGCGCAAAGTGGGTGATGACTGGTGGCTGGGTCAGGTACCGGATGTGAACTCGGCACTTGTCTCACTGGATCCGAATGATGGTGCGGTGCGCGCGCTGGTAGGCGGTTTCGCCTTTAACCAGAGCATGTTTAACCGTGCGACCCAGGCGCTGCGCCAGGTCGGTTCCAACATCAAACCTTTCCTCTATACCGCCGCTATGGATCGCGGACTGACGCTCGCCTCCATCCTGAACGATGTGCCGATTTCACGCTGGGATGCCGGTGCCGGTGCAGACTGGCGTCCAAAAAACTCACCGCCAACATACGATGGTCCGATTCGTCTGCGTCAGGGATTAGGTCAGTCGAAAAACGTGGTGATGGTGCGTGCGATGCGTGCGATGGGCGTGGATTACGCCGCAGAGTATCTGCAGCGATTTGGTTTCCCGGCGCAGAACATTGTTCACACCGAGTCGCTGGCACTGGGTGCGGCTTCGTTTACCCCATTACAGGTCGTGCGTGGCTACTCCGTAATGGCGAATGGCGGCTTCCTGGTTGATCCTTACTTCATTACGAAGATTACGAATGAACAGGGCGGCACCGTCTTTGAAGAGAAACCGAAGATCGCCTGTCCGCAGTGTAATCTGCCGGTGATCTACGGCGAGACCAAGAAAGCGCTGGCGCTGAATGAGGAGAGCGTTGAAAACGTTGCCGCCTCAAATAATAACCAGAATCAGGCGGTTCCCCAGCCTGAACTGGAGCAGGTTCCGGCACAGGCTCAACAGGGTGAGCAGCAATATGCGCCCCACGTGATCAACACTCCGCTCAGCTTCCTCATCAGGAGCGCGCTGAACAGTAATATCTTTGGCGAACCCGGCTGGATGGGAACCGGCTGGCGTGCCGGGCGTGACCTCAAGCGTAACGATATCGGCGGCAAAACGGGTACGACTAATAGCTCGAAAGATGCCTGGTTCTCAGGTTACGGGCCTGGCGTAGTGACGTCAGTCTGGATCGGTTTTGATGATGCGCGCCGCAACCTGGGCCGCAGTACGCTTTCCGGTGCAATTCCCGATCAGATTTCGGGCTATGAAGGCGGCGCGAAGAGTGCGCAACCGGCATGGGATGAGTATATGAAGAGTGCGCTGGACGGTGTTCCGGTGCAGCCGTTAACACCGCCGGATGGCGTGGTCACCGTGACGATCGATCGCAGTACCGGCAAACTGGCAAATGGCGGGGGTAACACCCGTCAGGAGTATTTCATCAATGGCACCCAGCCGACCGAATATTCGGTTCACGACGTGGGTACAACTATTATGGATAACGGTGAGAGTCACGAGCTGTTCTGATGGGACCGACGTAATCACACAATAAAAAAGGCCGACATCAGTCGGCCTTTTTTATTCAGTCACGCCGTGTATTCAGTAACTCAATCGCCCCTGCTTCACCAGCCATTCGCGCGCCATAAACAACGCACTGACATTACGCGCCTCGCGGAAATCAGGTTCGTCCAGCAGCGACAGCATATCGGTCAGCGGCCAGCGGTGGATAATCAGCGGCTCCGGCTCATCACCTTCCAGCTTTTCAGCGTAAAGACCTTCCGCTATCACAATATTCATTTTGCTGGAAAAGTAAGAAGGTGCCATGGTGAGTTTCCCCAGCGTTGTCAGCTGGTCGGCACCAAAACCGACTTCTTCTTTTAATTCGCGCACCGCCGCCTCATTCACGGTTTCACCTGAATCAATCAGCCCTTTCGGGAAACCCAGCTCATAGGTTTCCAGTCCGACGGCGTATTCCTGAATCAGGATCAGATGGTCATCAATAATCGGCACAATCATCACCGCTTCACGCTCTGAGGGCTTCATCCGCTCATAAACGCGATGCACGCCATTGCTGAAAGCCAGATCGACTGATTCAATGGTGAATAATCGTGAACGTGCCACGGCAGTGATATTGAGGATGTCAGGTTTTTTTGGAATTTTCATATCAGCCCCAGATTATTCTGCGCCGGCTATCAGTAGCGAATTAGCATACCTAACCACAGGCAATTGTGCGACAGTCAGACAATGACGTTATCGTTGCACAGATTAAAGCGATTGAATAACAGCCTTTGGTTATCAGTTAAGACTAAATTTGCATTAGTCAATATGCTGCGATAAGTTTCAGACAATACCGATATTTAATCCAGTGTGTGCCAGTTACCATTCGGACAAGGCAGGGTTTAACAAATGCCAATCAGATATACGCTGGCACTATTTCATCGGGTGTCTGACTCCTCAGGGTTATATAATCTTCCGGAATGCCTCTTTTATAGTGAGCATAACCGAAAGCGAAAGTTTAAAGTAAGGCAGCATTTTGGCTGAATTGAGCAGAGCATGAGCACAATCTTGATGATCCTGGCCATAGTGCTGACCTGTTCAATCCTGGCAGGTATTGGGTTCTGGTACGCTATGCGGCATCGTCCGCCGTTGGCGAAACCGCTGCCATTTATCAGCCCGCCCTGCCGTAAGCTTTCTGCGCAGGAACGTGAGGCTGTCGATAAGTATGTCGCCGCGCTGGAAAAACAACTGCGCGCCCCGGTAACTGCCGATAAGCGAAGCGCCTCTGAACGTCTGACGCTGACGGCGCAGAGCAACAATGTCTATCCGGTTACCCGCGCGATTACCCGCTACGGCCTCTCCACGGATGATCCCCACAAATGGCGCTACTATCTGGATGAAGTTGAAGTTCATTTGCCGCCGCTGTGGGAGCAATACATCACCGACGAAAACTACGTCGAGTTAATCCGCACCCAATCTATTCCCCTGGTGATCTCGCTGAACGGCCATTCGCTGGTGGATTACGCTGTGGATCAGCAATCGCTGCCAACGCTGATGCGTCCGGTCTCGACCAATGCTTCTATCCGCAAGGCGGAAACCGAAAACGTCGAACTGCTTCAGGTACGTAAAGAGACCGCGGAAGAGTATCGCCTGTCGCGGCCAGACGGCACGCGTGAAGCGGTGATGATCGCCCTGGCCTTCTTACTGTTCTTCTTCAGCCTGTTAGTGCCTGCCACGCTGATGATTTGGCTGGTGCTGACCGGTACAGCCATGATTGGTGCCAGCCTGTGGTTGCTCTATCGTATTCCCGGTGAACGTGGCCTGCGTGACATACACTGTCTGCGCGGTGCACCAAAGCGCTGGGGCCTGTTCAGCGAGTCGAACCAGGAGCAGAGCAACATCACGCTGGGGATTATCGACCTCGCCTATCCGCCGCACTGGCAGCCTTATGTGGCGCACGATCTTGGCCAGGTGACCGATGTTGAGATCTACCTCAACCGTCAGGTGGTGCGTCAGGGTCGCTTCCTGTCGCTGCAGGATGAAGTCAAAAACTTCCCGATTCAGCGCTGGCGGAAAAACGTGGTGCTGGCTTGTGGTTCACTAATGGTGCTGATCATGCTGGTCACCTGGATTCCGCTCAGCATGCCAATCAAGCTCAGTCTGGCCTGGGCCAGAGGCACCGACAGCCTGGAGGTCAGCAGCGTCGATAAACTCAGCAGCGTCGCGTTGAACATTGGCGACAACCTCAAGGTAAGCGGGACCGGTATGTGTTCAGTGCCGGACAATTATCAGAGCAACCGCAGTTACGCCTATATGCCGTTCGACTGCTCGGCAGTGTACTGGAATAACGCTACGCCATTGCCGCAGCCGCAATCGGACATTATTGATAAAGCTGCGGCTCTGCTGGAGACCACTACAAAGCAGCTGCATCCGGAAACCAATACTGACCCTAAACTGAACCCGCAACTGGCCTCAGCGATTCAGAAATCCGGGATGATCCTGCTGGATGACTTCTCAGACCTGGTGATGAAAACGCAGGATCTCTGTAATCAGCCACAGGATTGTATGCGCCTGAAAAATGCCCTGGTAAACCTGGGCAATGCCAAAGACTGGGAAGCGCTGATGCGCCGGGCAGATTCCGGCCAGTTAAACGGCATGAATGTGCTGCTGCGGCCGGTGAGTGCGGAAGCGCTGGAGAACCTGGTCAACACGGCAACCTCGACCTTCTTCTTCCGTGAAACCCGTCGTGCGGCAGAAAACCTTAACAGCCCACCGCCAGGGGGATTCCTGATTGTCAGCGACGAGGGTCGCCAGCTGGTAAATCAGCCACAGCCTACTGTGTCTCTGTTTGATCTCGACCCGCCTTCTCAGTGGCGCGAGCTGCAAAATATCTCCGCCATGCTGCTACACACGCCTTTCAGCGCCAGCGGCATCATCACCAGCATTTCAACGGATGCCAACGGCACGCGTCATATCGTTCTGCACAATGAACCGGATACCATGGCGCAGTGGCGCTATCTCGGCACTGTGCTGCTGCTGCTGGTACTGCTCACCTGCGCTATTATCAACGGACTACTGGCGCTGCGCCGTATGCACCGTAATCGCCAGCGCATGATCGATATCCAGCAATACTACGAAAAGTGTTTCAACCATAACCTTGGCACTTTGCAGGGTGTGCGCTCGATATTCTGAGCCCTGCCCTTCTGTGCTACTCTGTCGCCCGGTTTTTTAGGGGTGAACCTGGATGCTCAACTGGTCTGAGATTGATACCGTGCTGCTCGACATGGATGGCACGCTGCTGGATTTGGCGTTTGATCGTCACTTCTGGCTGGAACATGTGCCTGAACAGCTCAGCCAGCAACGCAGCATAAGCCGGGCGGAAGCCGAAGCGATCATCGCGGAAAAGTATCAGGCCGCCGCCCATACGCTAAACTGGTATTGTCTGGATTACTGGGCAGAGTCGCTGGCGCTGGACATCCGTGCCATGACGCTGGCGATGCGCAACCGTATCGCGCTGCGTGACGATACATTGCTTTTTTTGCAGGCACTGCGCCGCGCGGGCAAGTCCACCATCCTGCTGACCAACGCGCATCCTTACAATCTGGACGTCAAACTGGCGCAAACCGGTTTAGCGCCGCACCTTGATTTATTACTTTCTACCCATACCTTTGGGTATCCGAAAGAAGACCAACGTTTATGGCAGGCCGTACAACAGCACACCGGCTTTTTTGCGCCGCGCACGCTGTTTATCGATGATAGCGAAGTGATTCTGGATGCTGCAAAGCGATGGGGCATCGGCTGGTGCTTAGGCGTAAAGAATCCCGATTCGGGTCGTCCTGAGCAAATCTTTCAGCGTCACCGCGCCATTGGCGATTACCGGACGCTGATCTGAGTCAGGAGCAGCAATGAAAGAGAAAAGCAGCGAAGAGGTCCGCCTCGACAAATGGCTGTGGGCCGCGCGCTTCTACAAAACCCGGGCGATTGCGCGGGAGATGATTGAAGGCGGCAAAGTGCATTACAACGGCCAGCGCAGCAAACCTGGCAAAGTGGTGGAGCTGAATGCGGAACTGACACTGCGTCAGGGCAACGATGAACGCACCGTGATCGTGGCAGACATCAGCGCGCAGCGCCGCCCCGCCAGCGAGGCCCAGCAGCTCTATCGCGAAACCGATGCCAGCATTGAAAAACGCGAAAAAATGGCGCAGGCGCGCAAAATGAATGCGCTGACTATGCCCCATCCCGATCGGCGACCTGACAAAAAAGAGCGTCGCGATTTGATGAAGTTTAAATTATCGGGCGATGAATAGCGCCGTCTTAGCTGACGCGCCATCGCTCCGTTCCAGTGAGAGAAAAAAATATGTCAGTCCCGGATCAACTGCACCGTTATCTGTTTGAAAATGCCGCCGTGCGCGGCGAGCTGGTGAACGTCTCTGACACCTGGCGTGAAACCGTAAAGAACCACGACTATCCGGCACCGGTCAAAACGCTGCTGGGTGAGATGCTGGTCGCGACCAGCCTGCTGACCGCTACGCTTAAGTTTGATGGCGAAATCACCGTGCAGTTGCAGGGTGACGGTCCGCTGTCGCTGGCCGTGATTAACGGTAATAACAGCCAGGAACTGCGCGGCGTGGCGCGTATCAAAGGCGACATCCCGGACGACAGCAGCCTGAAAAGCATGGTCGGCAATGGCTATCTGGTCATCACTATCTCCCCGGAGAAGGGTGAGCGTTATCAGGGTGTGGTCGGACTGGAAGGTGAAACCCTGGCGGAGTGCCTGGAAGATTACTTCATGCGCTCAGAGCAGCTGCCCACGCGTCTGTTTATCCGCACCAGTGACAAAGGCGCCGCCGGTATTCTGCTGCAGGTGCTGCCTGCGCAGGACACAGAGAAAGAGGTCTTCGAACATCTGGCGACACTGACTGAAACCATTAAAACAGAAGAGCTGCTCGATCTGCCTGCCAATGAAGCACTGTGGCGTCTCTATCATCAGGAAGAGGTCACCCTCTACGATCCGCAGCCGGTGATCTACAAATGCACCTGCTCGCGTGAACGCTGTGGCGAAGTGCTGACGACGCTGCCACAGGAAGAAGTGGATGAGATCATCGCGGAAGATGGCAAAATCGACATGCACTGTGACTATTGCGGTTCAAACTACGTGTTTGATGCCGTCGATATCGCGGGTATCCGCAGCCACTCTCTTGAGAATAACGACCGTCTGCACTGATTGATCGGGCGGCTTTTGCCGCCCCTCCTCCTTCCTCCCTTCCTATCCCCATAATTTTCCAGACAAATTATCTTTTTTTACTTTCATAACATCTTTTAAACGTTCGAAACATAGCCTTAACGCGCCCTGAGTCGCATTTTTAGATCACTGCCCTTTTTCCCATAACGCAGAAGAGTAAACTGCGCGCGATCGTGCAAACGCCCGGAAGCCAGAGGCAGATGCCCTGAAAAGTCCGGTTCTCTTTGCAGGCTGTGGTAACGAAGCGCAGTGGACTGTCAGTGATTCGCCGCACCTGATGCAACAGCCGGTTGGCACGATCCCAACCTATCTCTGCTTTGCAGAACAGACACCGATTTAAGGAGCAGTAAAATGCGCGTTAACGGCCTGACCTCGCAAGACCTTGCCGCTTTGGGCATCGTGGATACCACGGAAGTGGTTTACAACCCTGATTACGACACGCTATTTCAGGAAGAGACGCGCCCGGACCTCGAAGGTTTTGCTCGTGGCACCCTGACGCAGAGCGGCGCGATTGCAGTAGACACCGGGATTTTCACCGGACGATCGCCTAAGGATAAGTACATTGTACGTGATGACACCACGCGCGATACCCTGTGGTGGAACGACCAGGGCACCGGCAAAAACGACAATCAGCCTCTGTCTCAGGAAACCTGGAGTGCGCTGAAAAGCTGCGTCACCCGCCAGCTTTCCGGCAAGCGTCTGTTTGTGGTGGATGCGTTCTGCGGTGCAAATGCCGATTCACGTCTGAGCGTACGTTTTGTTACCGAAGTCGCCTGGCAGGCACACTTCGTGAAAAACATGTTCATCCAGCCCACCGACGCTGAACTGGCCGACTTCACGCCCGACTTTGTGGTGATGAACGGGGCCAAATGCACCAATCCTGACTGGCAGGCGCAGGGTCTGCACTCAGAAAACTTTGTCGCCTTCAATCTCACTGAACGTATGCAGCTGATTGGCGGAACCTGGTACGGCGGCGAAATGAAGAAAGGTCTGTTCGCCATTATGAACTACCTGCTGCCGCTGAAAGGCATCGCTTCGATGCACTGTTCTGCTAACGTCGGTAAAGCGGGTGATGTGGCGGTCTTCTTTGGCCTCTCTGGCACCGGTAAAACTACACTCTCCACCGATCCTGACCGCCAGCTGATCGGCGATGATGAACACGGCTGGGACGATGATGGCGTGTTTAACTTCGAAGGCGGCTGCTACGCCAAAACTATCAACCTTTCTGAGCAGGCTGAGCCGGAGATCTACCGCGCCATTCGTCGTAATGCGCTGCTGGAAAACGTGGTGGTGCGCGAAGATGGCAGCGTCGATTACGACGATGGCAGTAAAACGGAAAACACCCGCGTCTCCTATCCAATTAATCACATCGACAATATCGTGCAGCCGGTTTCAAAAGCGGGCCACGCGAAGAAAGTGATTTTCCTGACCGCCGATGCGTTTGGCGTGCTGCCCCCGGTTTCCCGTCTGACACCGGAGCAGACGCAGTATCATTTCCTGTCAGGATTCACCGCCAAGCTGGCCGGTACCGAGCGTGGCGTTACTGCGCCGACGCCGACCTTCTCCGCCTGTTTTGGCGCAGCATTCCTGATGCTGCATCCCACGCAATACGCTGAAGTGCTGGTGAAGCGGATGGAGGCATCCGGTGCGCAGGCTTACCTGGTGAATACCGGCTGGAACGGCAGTGGCAAACGCATCTCTCTGAAAAATACCCGTGCCATCATCAATGCGATTCTGGCGGGGGAACTGGATGATGCACCGACGGAAACATTGCCAATCTTTAATCTGCAGATGCCGGTTGCGCTGGGCGAGCTGGATAGTGACACGCTCGATCCGCGTCGTAGCTGGGAGAGTGAAGAGAAGTGGACCGCGGCCGCCGACGGTCTGGCACAGCGCTTTATTGATAATTTCGATAAGTATACTGATAACGCCGCAGGTGCTGCGCTGGTGAAAGCTGGCCCGCAACGCTAAAAGAACCGGCGCGGCAATAATACTGCCGCGCCGCTTTTATCAGCCAGACACGCTATTGCTGCCGTTGTTATGGCTCAGCGCCATCGTTTCCACTAACGGCAACCAGGCTCGAATACGTAATCCCCCGCGTTCGCTCTCGCCAATCTCCAGCGATCCCTGATGGGCATCAATAATACGCTGAACAATCGCCAGACCGAGGCCAGTACCGCTGGTGCTTCGGGCGCTATCGCCCCGCACAAACGGCTGGAAAAGATGCGCCAGCTGATCCGGCTTGATGCCAGGACCATCATCTTCCACCTGGAACCATGCGCGATGCAGTTCCCGTCCGCTGCTAACCCTGATCCAGCCATTGCCGTATCGCGCGGCGTTGACCACCAGGTTAGCCAGTGCCCGTTTAATCGACAGCGGGTTGATATCCAGCATTAACTCTTCCGGCATCACCGCATTTTCGATTTCACGTTCATAGCCACTTTCAGCCGCCACCACTTCGCCCAGCACGCTGTTAAGATCTGCGCGCTCAGTCTGCATCTCCTGTCCGGTACGCAGATAGTCGATGAACTGTTCAATGATGGCGTTGCACTCTTCGATATCTTTATTAATCGATTCGGCCAGATAGCCATCCTGCTCACTCATCATCTCGGTGGCGAGACGAATGCGGGTCAGCGGCGTTCGCAAATCGTGGCTGACGCCCGCCATTAACAGCGTGCGGTCATCCGCCAGCTGCTTCACGCCGGCGGCCATCTGGTTAAAGGCACGGGTCACCGATCGCACTTCTGACGCGCCATACTCGCGCAGCGGCGGCGGAATAATCCCGCGCCCGACCTGCAGGGCAGCATGCTCCAGATCCACCAGCGGTCGGTTCTGGATACGGATAAACAGCCAGGCTCCGCCAATCGCCAGCAGCATAATCGCCAGGGTATAGCGGAACAGCGGCGAGAAGTCGCCCTGATGAATTTCAGTCAGCGGCACCCGCACCCAGATATCAGGCGATAGCCAGGTTTTCAGCCAGACGACCGGCGAGTTTTTGTTAACCTCAACCCGGACATCGGTTGGCCCGCCAAGCTGCTGACCCATCTGCTCGCTGAGGAATTCATAATGCTGAGCCCAGCGCAATCCGCTCTCCTCTGCTGCTGCATTGGTGTAGAGCGAGATCCCCAGTTCGCGATAGATCTCCCGGCGAAACGCCGGTGGCACTTCCAGCTGCGTGCCATCCTCCAGCTGCAACCGGTCGGTCATCAGCATACGAACTTCGTAAGCGAGCACCTTATTGAACTGTTGCAGGCTGGGAAGAATGGCGAAGTTCAGCACCACCAGATAGGTCGTTACCAGGCTGACGAACAGCAGGGTAACGATCAGCAGCAGGGTGCGGGCAAACGAACTCCGTGGCGAGAAGCGCAGTCGCTTCATGCTTTACTGCCGTCCGGCACAAAGACGTAGCCCAGACCCCAGACGGTCTGAATATAGCGTGGATGCGCAGGATCCTCTTCCACCATGCGACGCAGGCGGGAGATCTGAACGTCAATCGAACGTTCCATGGCACTGTATTCACGGCCACGCGCCAGATTCATCAGCTTGTCACGAGACAGCGGCTCACGCGGATGGCTTACCAGTGCTTTCAGCACGGCAAACTCACCACTGGTCAGCGGCATTGGCTCATCTTCGCGGAACATCTCGCGGGTGCCGAGGTTAAGCTTGAATTTACCGAAGGCGATAATCGCCTCTTCCTGTGAAGGTGCGCCTGGCAGTTCATTGGCCTGACGTCGCAGCACGGCACGGATACGGGCCAGCAGCTCACGCGGGTTAAAGGGTTTGGGAATATAGTCGTCAGCGCCGATCTCCAGCCCCACGATACGATCCACTTCTTCGCCTTTGGCGGTCACCATAATAATCGGCATCGGGTTGCTCTGACTGCGCAGACGACGGCAGATAGAGAGACCATCTTCGCCTGGCAACATCAGGTCGAGCACCATCAGATGAAAGGATTCCCGGGTTAACAGACGATCCATCTGCTCGGCGTTAGCGACACTGCGCACCTGAAAGCCCTGCTCGGTGAGATAGCGTTCAAGCAGTGCACGCAGACGCATATCATCATCGACGACCAGAATTTTGTAGTTCTCTTGCATTTTCAACTCCCAAAGGCGCTATTGCCTGAGCCAACATTGTTAAAAAAAGATGCCTTATAGTGACAGTCATTATTGGTTTATATTCTAGCCAAAATTGTTACAAAGCATATTAAACAGGAGCTTATATTTGATTTAAGGGGATTCCGGGTCAGTTTTAACGTATTTACCCCTGCCCGACCCCTGATACGGCAAATCTGAAAAAACGGCCTGGTTTCTCTGAATCGCTGGCGTTGGAAGTGTGCCATTTTTTAATCAGTGAGGTAATTCAGTGAGTTAGCAGGCAATTTGACTTAATAATCAGCCATCACTGTGGATAAGCTCCAGATAATCTACCTCAACAGCAGCCAGACAGCATAATATTCCAGTAATACTGCATAACACCCCACGCTCCTCTCGGATTAGTTTCAGCGGCGGCACCAGCAAGGCCAGTTGAAATTAAAGTCCTTAAAATCAATCAGTAAAGTCAACTTTTCGCCTTCTCCGTTTTAAACCAGACTGCTCAGGCAACATTCGATGTCTCAACGGGGAAACACACAATGAAAAAAACAATTTTACTGCTGAGCGCGCTGGCATTAAGCAGCGTCAGCCCAGCTTATGCTGCCACAGCCACCGGTGAAGCGGCTGGCGCAGCAGCGACAACAACAGCACAAGGTAACTCTAACGCCATCGGTGTTGGTGCAGTCGCAGCCCTGCTGGGCGTCGCGCTGGCCACCATGGGCGGCGGCGGCGGTGACGGTCACAGCACCGGTACATCGACCACCACGGCGACCCACGCCGGAAAATAAGCTTAAGCATCCTCTGTACCCGCTTCAGATTACTGGCTTTATTTTGAATCACAGCACCAACCCTTTCGCCGCCGGGGAAAGCAACATGGGTTTTTAGCCTTTAAAAACCCTTTCCCCGACTCTTTTTTGCCGCGCCCTCTTTGCCTTACACTGTCGCTCTTTGGATCTCTGTGGCCGGTATAGCATGAAAACCCGACTCATTACCCGCGAAGGCTTTGATAAGCTGAAAGCGGAGCTCGACTATCTATGGCGTGAAGAGCGACCAGAAGTGACAAAAAAAGTCACCTGGGCTGCCAGCCTTGGCGATCGCAGTGAAAATGCCGACTATCAGTACAACAAAAAACGACTGCGTGAAATCGACCGTCGCGTACGCTATCTGACCAAAAGCATCGAACAGCTGCGTATCGTGGATTACTCACCCCAGCAGGATGGCAAAGTTTTCTTTGGTGCCTGGGTGGAAATTGAAAACGATGAGGGCGACCTCAAACGCTTCCGTATTGTGGGCTACGATGAGATTTTTGGCCGCAAAGATTACATCTCCATCGACTCGCCGATGGCGCGGGCGCTGCTCAAAAAAGAGGTTGGCGATGCCGCCACCGTTGAGACGCCACTCGGTCCTGCGCTGTGGTATGTCAATGCAATTGACTACCCGCAATAACGATTCAGATTATCGCTGAAAGCCGCCCGCGTCTCTGGCAATTTTAACCATCAATCCGTATAACTGTCGGCTATTTCTCAACCCGGAAAGCAAGACAGTCCTGATGATGAAAGTTCTGAGCCAGATAATTGCCAGTGAGCTACAGGCGCGACCAGAGCAGGTTGACGCCGCCGTTCGCCTGTTAGATGAAGGGAATACCGTGCCGTTTATCGCACGCTATCGTAAAGAGGTCACCGGCGGGCTGGATGATACCCAACTGCGCCAGCTGGAAACCCGTCTCAGCTATCTGCGTGAACTTGAAGAGCGACGCCAGTCGATTCTGAAGTCGATTGACGATCAGGGTAAACTCACTGACGACCTCGCCCGCGCCATCAACACTACCCTCAGTAAAACCGAGCTTGAAGATCTCTACCTGCCCTACAAACAGAAACGCCGGACGCGTGGACAGATCGCTATTGAAGCTGGTCTGGAACCGCTGGCGGACACGCTCTGGCAGGCGCCGTCACACATTCCTGAGCAGCTTGCTGAGCAGTATGTCGATGCCGACAAAGGCATCGCCGACGTCCGTGCCGCACTGGATGGGGCCCGCTATATTCTGATGGAGCGTTTCGCTGAAGACGCCGCGCTGCTGGCGAAAGTGCGTAACTACCTGTGGAAAAATGCCCATCTGGTGTCACGCGTGGTGGAAGGGAAAGAGGAAGCGGGCGCGAAGTTCCGCGACTACTTCGATCACCACGAGGCCCTGAGCGGCGTGCCGTCGCACCGTGCGCTGGCAATGCTGCGTGGCCGCAACGAAGGCGTACTGCAACTCTCGCTGAATGCCGATCCGCAGTTTGATGAAGCGCCGCGAGAAAGCCACGGCGAAACGCTGATTGCTGAACACCTGAACCTGCGTCTGAACAACGCACCGGCCGACAGCTGGCGTAAAGCGGTAGTGAGCTGGACGTGGCGCATCAAGGTGATGCTGCATCTGGAAACGGAGCTGATGGGCACGGTGCGCGAACGCGCAGAAGATGAAGCCATTAACGTCTTTGCCCGCAACCTGCACGATTTACTGATGGCAGCCCCTGCGGGCATGCGCGCCACCATGGGACTGGATCCCGGCCTGCGCACCGGCGTCAAAGTGGCGGTGGTCGATGCCACCGGTAAAGTCGTGGCGACCGATACCGTCTATCCGCACACCGGTCAGACTGCCAAAGCCGCCGCCGCGGTAGCCGCGCTCTGTATCAGGCATCAGGTTGAGCTGGTGGCGATTGGCAACGGTACGGCTTCACGTGAAACCGAGCGCTTCTTCCTGGATTTGCAGCAGCAGTTCCCGCAGGTTACGGCGCAGAAAGTGATTGTCAGTGAAGCCGGGGCCTCGGTTTACTCGGCCTCTGAACTGGCGGCGCTGGAGTTCCCGGATCTCGATGTTTCGCTGCGTGGCGCGGTGTCGATTGCCCGCCGTCTGCAGGATCCGCTGGCTGAACTGGTGAAAATCGACCCGAAATCAATCGGTGTAGGCCAGTATCAGCATGATGTCAGTCAGAGCCAGCTGGCGAAGAAACTCGATGCCGTAGTGGAAGATTGCGTGAACGCCGTCGGCGTTGACCTCAATACCGCCTCAGTACCGCTGCTGACCCGCGTCGCGGGCCTGACGCGCATGATGGCGCAGAACATTGTCGGCTGGCGTGATGAGAACGGCCGTTTCCAGAACCGCCAGCAGTTGCTAAAAGTAAGCCGTCTTGGGCCAAAAGCCTTTGAACAGTGTGCGGGCTTCCTGCGCATCAACCATGGCGATAATCCGCTGGATGCCTCGACCGTTCACCCGGAAGCCTATCCGGTTGTCGAACGCATTCTGGCCGCCACCGAGCAGGCGCTGAACGATCTGATGGGCAACGCGGGCAGCCTGCGTAATCTCAGCCCGCGTGATTTCATTGATGAACGTTTTGGTCTGCCGACCGTCACCGACATCATGAAAGAGCTGGAGAAACCGGGCCGCGATCCGCGTCCTGAGTTTAAAACTGCACAGTTCGCGGAAGGCGTCGAAACCCTGAACGATTTGACGCCGGGCATGATCCTTGAAGGTGCCGTCACCAACGTCACTAACTTTGGTGCGTTTGTGGATATCGGTGTCCATCAGGATGGCCTGGTGCATATCTCCTCGCTCGCTGATCGCTTCGTGGAAGATCCGCATCAGGTGGTGAAAGCGGGCGATATTGTCAAAGTGAAAGTGATGGAAGTCGATCTCCAGCGCAAACGTATTGCCCTGACTATGCGTCTTGATGAGCAGCCGGGCGAAGGCAATGCACGGGGTGGCGCGAAGAATGCCGCGCCGCGCGAAGAGAAACGTCCGGCTGCCGGTAAAGGCCGTCCGCGTCCGGTCAGTTCATCCGCCGGTAACAGTGCGATGAGTGATGCACTGGCCGCCGCTTTGGGTAAAAAACGCTAAGCTTTTCAGGGGGCCACATCTGGCCCCCTCTTCACGTCTTCCTTCACGGTTGAAAATCCCCATCATCGCGCTACGCTAAAAAGACGCCTGTCATAAAAACAACACCTGCTGTGGCACCCAATTCACGATGGAAACGATCACCGATCTGATTGATAAGATTTATGCTGGCACATTTCCGGAGGCGACCTTTGCGCGCCTGCGGTCTGACATCGCGACCGCCCACGAGGCGATCAAGCTGCCGCGAAAGGCCCACTGGGATGAACAGGATGTGGTGCTGATCACCTATGCCGATCAGTTTCGGGAAGCCGATAAACCCACGCTCAGCACCTTTTCACGCTTCTATCAGCAGCACCTGCAATCCACGTTTCCGCTGGTTCATCTGCTGCCCTTTTTCCCCTGGTCGTCCGACGACGGCTTTTCGGTGATTGATTATCATCAGGTCGATCCCGTGTGCGGCGACTGGCAGGATATTGCGCGCCTGCATCAGGAAACCCGGCTGATGTTCGACTTCGTCTGCAACCATATGTCGGCTAAGAGTGCCTGGTTCAGCCACTTCCTGGCGCAGGATCCCGGCTGGAATGATTTCTTTATCAGCATGCCGCCCGCCACCGATCTCAGCGCCGTCACGCGCCCGCGCACCTCGCCGCTGCTGACGCCGTTTAAAATGGCCGATGGCGATACCCGCTTTATCTGGACCACCTTCAGCGCCGATCAGATTGACCTTAATTTTGCCAATCCTGAGGTGTTGCTGCGCATGGTCAACGTGCTGCTCGACTACCTGATACGCGGCGCCGACTATGTGCGCCTCGATGCGGTTGGCTACATGTGGAAAACGCCCGGCACGCGCTGTATTCATCTGGAAAAAACCCACCAGCTGGTGAAGCTGTTTCGCGCCATTGCCGACCATGTCGCGCCCGGCACGGTGATTATTACCGAGACCAACGTGCCGCATCAGGACAACATCAGCTATCTGGGTAACGGGCACGATGAGGCGCAGATGGTCTATCAGTTTTCTCTGCCACCACTGGTGCTGCATGCTATTCATACCGGATCGGCGCGCGCGCTGCGGCAGTGGGCCAGCTCACTGGATCTCAGCAGTAATGACACCACCTTCTTCAACTTCCTCGCGTCACACGATGGCATTGGGCTTAATCCAGCACGCGGCATTTTGTCTGAAGTGGAGATTGTGGCGCTGGTGCGCGATCTGGCGCTGGAAGGCGCGCTGGTCTCCTATAAAAACAATCCTGACGGCACCACCAGCCCCTATGAAATCAACGTCACCTATCTGGATGCGCTCAACCGTGAAGAGGACGACGACAACACCCGGCTGAAACGCTTTTTACTGGCCCATGCGATTCTGCTGGTCTTTCCTGGCGTGCCTGCCATCTATATCCAGAGCATTCTGGGCGGTCGTAACCATTATGATGGCGTGCGGGCCGCCGGACACAACCGGGCGATTAATCGTCAGAAGTATGATTTACAGCAGATTGAGACGGCACTGGCGGGGGGTGACTGGCTGCGGCAGCAGATTTATACCCGGCTCGGCCAGCTGATCCAGCTGCGTCGTCGCCAGCCGGCCTTCCATCCCGATAATCCGATGACGTTATATGACAGCGAAAACACCGTGCTGGTGCTGAGCCGTCATCAGCCTGAAAGCGGCGAGGGGTTGCTGTGCGTGTTTAATCTGAGTGGTCGGTCGGTGGAAACGCGATTGCCGGTGGCGCATACGTTGCAGGATGTGGTGAGCGGGGAGAAGGTTGATGGCACCCAGCCGGTTAAGCTGGATGCCTGGCAGTTCATGTGGCTACGTTAATTACTTGTAGACTTCAGCCGTAGCGCTGAATTTACCGTGTTCGCGGCCAGCGATCACCCGGTAATATTTACCGCCTTTTTCGTCAGCGAGCTTCGACAGCACTTTTTTAGCATCCATTGGCGAGGTGGTTTCCGCCGTGGTGTTAACGTTGCCGATCTTTTGCAGGTTCATTGTCTTAACTTCTTCCTGGGTGACTTCTTTTGCTGCCATCGCAGAAAATGACATCGCGCCCATCATCATTGAAGCCACAACCCATTTGAAAACCTTCATTATGTTTACCCTCATTCATGATCCATTGTGAGATGTAAGCAGCAGCTAAACGCGTAAGGCAGTATGGAACGGCATAGTCATTTCCGTGACTAATCACATAAAATTGCAGCGGCCTTGCTTACAGAGAGAAGTATTACTGCTGCCTGAGATTTTGCCAACTTAAAGCATGATTATCCCGCTAAATCACTGATGAAATTAACAATATGCTGACAAAAGGTCTCAGGATGGGAAATGAAAGGCGCATGTGCGGCTTTTTCGATAATCACTGACGGTGAGGCTGGCAACATTTCATCTATCTCTGCGGCAATCCGGCGCGGCACCAGTCCATCTAACGCGCCATAGAGTCGCAGGAACGGCAATGTAATCTGTGGTAACGCAGCGCGCAGATCGACCTGACGCAGAATCTCCAGGCCGCCATCGAGTACCGGTACCTCTGGCATCGGTTGTGACAGCACCACCTCTTTCAGCTGCCTCGCATCGGCACGCGCCGTTTCCGTGCCCAGCGTCTGCAGCGCCAGAAAGCGCTCTACCGTGCGCTGAAAGTCGTTGCTGAGCATCTGCTGGAAGTTCTGCAGCGTCTCCGGTTTAATGCCGGGCCAGCGCTCTGTGGCGGTGAAACAGGGTGACGACGCAACAGTAATCAGTGCAGCCAGTTTTTCTGGCGCGGTCAGCGCCAGCTGCGTCGCCACCAGTCCGCCAAGCGACCAGCCTGCAATAATCGCCTGCGGTGGCAACAACGGTCGCACCTGCTCAGCCATCTGCTCCAGCGTCAGCGCGCCAAAATTCTGACTGCGGCCATAACCGGGCAGATCGACCAGATGCAGGCGATAGTGCGGGCTGAGTCGCGGAATAATGCTTTGCCAGACTTCGGCATTCAGTCCCCATCCGTGCAGCAGCACAAGATCGCGTTTTCCTTCTCCGCAGGTGTGCCAGTAGAGCGACGTCATCAGTTACTATCCCGAAAATTGATAAGGAGGTCGCTATGCTAGCAATGCCCGCCCTGTGTTGGCTATGCCAGATGCCCTTGCGGATAGCACGTCATGGCATCTGCAGCTTATGTTTACGCAGATTACCGCCGTTACCATTGCTCTGTCCGCGCTGCGGATTACCGGCAGGTTCAGCAAAAGTCGCCTGTGGCCGCTGCCAGCTTAAACCGCCCGCCTGGCAGGCGCTGGTCTGCGTTAATGACTATTGTCCGCCGTTCAGCCAGTGGGTTAATCAGCTGAAATTTTCTCACATAACCGCACTTAGAGTGATGCTGGCGCGGCTGATTTTGCTAAGCTGGCTTAATGTTTACCGGCACAGCACGGTGCCGCGTCCCGATCTGTTGCTGCCGGTTCCGCTGCATCGGCGACGACGCTGGCAGCGTGGCTTTAATCAGACGGTATTGCTGGCCGCACCGCTGGCACACTGGCTGGGATGTGAATGGCGCGAAGGACTTTCCCGCAAGCGAAGGGGCGCATTACAGCATAAGCTCAGCGCCCGCCAGCGCCGCACCAACTTACAGGGTGCTTTCCGCCTTGAAATGGCGGTGCAGGGACGCCATATCGCCTTGCTGGATGATGTCATTACTACCGGCAGTACCGTAGATGAAATCAGCCGCCTGTTACTGGCGCAGGGTGCCGCCAGCGTGCAGGTCTGGTGCCTGTGCCGTACCTTGTAGAGCGTCATTGATGGGCGTATTATAACCAACTAAATTAGTCAACTATTGAGCAATCGACATGATCCGAATTACTGACTCTGCCCAGGAACATTTTTCTAAACTGCTATCCAAACAAGAAGATGGCACCCAGATTCGCGTATTCGTGATTAACCCGGGTACGCCAACAGCCGAGTGTGGCGTCTCTTACTGTCCGCCCGATGCCGTTGAAGCCACCGATACTGAACTGAAGTTCGAGAAGCTCTCAGCGTATGTTGATGAACTGAGCAAACCTTATCTGGAAGATGCAGAGATCGACTTCGTAACCGACAATCTGGGTTCTCAGCTGACGCTGAAAGCGCCGAATGCCAAAATGCGTAAAGTCTCTGATGATGCGCCAATGGTTGAGCGCGTTGAATATCTGCTTCAGGCGCAGATCAACCCACAGCTGGCGGGCCACGGTGGTCGTGTGTCGCTGATGGAGATCACCGATGAGGGCTACGCCATTCTGCAGTTCGGCGGAGGCTGTAACGGCTGTTCGATGATCGACGTGACTCTGAAAGATGGTATTGAGAAGGAGCTGCTGGCTGCCTTCCCGGAACTGAAAGGCGTACGGGATATTACCGAGCATCAGCGCGGCGAACACTCGTTCTACTGATGATAATGCGCGGCAGTCTGACTGCCGCGCTATTTTATTACCCTGCTTACTTCTCTTTCTTTCCTGACTGACGCTGCTCGCTGACCACCTTCAGCAACGCATTCACTTCCTTGTCCGCAAAGATCTCCTCCAGCGTTTTACTCAGTTTGCGTCGCCAGTTAGGGTACTGATCCACCGTGCCGGGCACGTTAACCGGCGTGGTCATGCCGAGCCAGTCTTCAGGCTGCAGGCCAAGCAACGCACTGTCGGTATCCGCCAGGAAGCGATGGATCGCCCGGTTCAGCGCAGGCGTCATGGTCAGCTTCTCTGCCTTCTTCTGACTGCGTGCCGGTAAGGCACCCGCCTGATGCAGCGCATCCAGCAGCGCCTGCTTTTGTGCGGCGCGCTGCTGATGCAAGGCTTTCACCGCATCGCCCGGATAGAGACCAAGCTTCTTCCCCAGGTCCAGATCACCCTGCTCCCAGAAACCGGTCAGCGTCGGCAGGTCATGAGTACTGGCACTGGCGATAGACTGCCGTGGATAGTCCTGAGGCGCACGATAGCGCTGATCTTTCTCCTGCTCAAACCAGAGTACTTTCCATGAGAAGACGCCGCTTTTGCGCAGCAGGCTGACGATCTCCTGAGGCACAGTGCCAAGGTCTTCGCCAATCACCATGCAGCGCAGACGGTGGCTTTCCAGCGCCAGGATGCCCAGCAGATCGTCCACCGGATAGGCCACATAGGCGCCTTTATCCGCCGTCTCTCCGGCTGGCACCCACCACAGACGCAGCAGCGACATCACATGGTCGATGCGCAACGCGCCGCAGTCGCGCATGTTAGCGCGCAGCATGTCGATAAACGGCTGATAACCACGCGCCTGCATCACATGCGGATCCATCGGCGGCAAGCCCCAGTTCTGTCCCAGCGGACCGAGACGATCAGGTGGCGCACCGACTGAGGCCTTGAGGCGATAAAGTTCCGGATCGTGCCAGGTTTCCGCGCTGCCTTCCGCTACGCCAACCGCCAGATCGCGATAGAGACCCACGCTCATGCCCAGCACCTGACTGTGCGTCCAGCAGCCAGAGAACTGCTGCTGTGCCAGCCATTGCAGCCACTGCCAGAAGGCGATCTCCTCTTCATGCTGCTCACACCACTGCTGCACCTCGGGCAACTGACTGTTGCGCCACGCTTCCGGCCACGCAGGCCAGCCGCCCTGCTGTGTCTTGTCCGCCTGCCGCTCCATCTGGATGCCATCGTAGGCCGCCTGATAACGCAGGCTGTCGCCGCCTTCATGCACAAAGGCCATCCAGGATTGATGCTCTTCGCTCCCACTGTCACGCGCCTGGAAATGGGCCCAGGCGTGCCGCAACGCGGCGAGCTTAAGCGCCATTACGGCCTCGTAGTCAACCCGTTCCGCCTCACGCGCTTTGGTCAGCGCCTTCTGGGTTTTGGCGCTTTTCCACCACTTCTGTGCCGCCGCGCTTTGCTGAAAATCGGTTACCTGACTGACGTCGATATAAATCACGTTCAGCCAGCGGCGCGATGACGGACTGTATGGACTGGCAAAACCGGCGCTGGCGGGATAAAGCGCATGCAGCGGATTCAGTCCGACGAAATCGCCGCCACGCTCAGCCAGTTGCACCAGCAGCTGGTCGAGATCGCCAAAGTCGCCAATACCCCAGTTCTGTTCGGATCGCACGGTGTAGAGCTGCACCAGCGCGCCCCAGCGTTTCTCTCCCGCCTCCAGCGCTGGCGGCAGATAGCAACGGCGCGGCGCGACGATAATCCGCGTCTGCCAGCTCTTTTTCCCTTTGCTGAGCATCAGCTGGTGATAACCCTGCGTCAGCGGGCCAGGCAGCGTAAAAGGCTCCCCGGCGGTTAACTCGCCGCTAAGCGTTTTGCCCTTTTCGGTCTGCAACTGCCAGCTGTAGACGCCGCTGCCCTGTGGCGTCAGCTGCCGCTTGCCACTGCCGGTGAAGACGGCGACCGGCGGCAGCGGTGCTTTTTTGGTGTCCTGCGGATCGTTCATCACCGCCAGCAGCGCGCGTTTGGTCTCATCGCTGATCGCTTCTTTCTCGCCGTTGACGTTGATGTAATCCAGTGAAATTCCTGCGGCACGGGCGGCCTGATCGAGTGTATTTTGCTTCATTGCTGCTCCTTAGCGCGGTGCCTGCCAGATACGTTGCTGATAGTCACGAATGGAACGGTCCGAGCTGAACATGCCGGTTCGGGCCGTATTGAGGATGGCGGCGCGAGTCCAGCCTTCCGGGTCATGCCACAGGGCTTCTACCCGTTGCTGCGCCTCGATATAGGCCTGGAAATCAGCCAGTACCAGCCAGGGATCGCCATGTTTCGTCAGGCTCTCAAGCATCAGATCAAACGCATGTTTATCTCCGTCGCTGAATTTGCCCTTCTCCAGCGATTTCAGTAAATCGTCCAGCGGCTTATTCTGCTTACGCACCTTTTTGGGGTTGTAGCCTTTCGCCTTGAGCGCCTTCACCTCATCCACGGTGTGACCGAAGATAAAGATATTCTCCTCACCCACCTGTTCGGCAATCTCGACATTGGCACCATCCAGCGTGCCGATAGTCAGCGCACCGTTCAGCGCCAGCTTCATGTTGCCGGTACCCGACGCTTCATAACCGGCTGTAGAGATCTGCTCGGAGAGATCGGCTGCCGGGATCATCAGTTCAGCCACGGTGATGCGGTAGTCGGGAATAAACACCACTTTGAGCCTGTCGCCGACCCGAGGATCGTTGTTCACCACCTCCGCAACCTTGTTAATGGCGTAGATAATGTTTTTCGCCAGGTAGTAACCCGGCGCGGCTTTGGCCCCAAACAGGAATACCCGAGGCGTGAAGCTGACATCTTCCGGGTTATTCAGGAGCTTCTGATAGCAGTAAAGGATATGCAGCAGGCTGAGGTGCTGGCGCTTGTACTCATGCAGACGCTTGATCTGCACATCGAACAGTGCCGCCGGATTCACGATGATGCCTGTGTGGCGGGCGATATATTCCGTAAGCTGCAATTTGTTTTGCTGCTTGATGCTGCGATAGCGCTGGCGAAACGCCTGATCGTCGGCACAGGACTCCAGACCGCTTAACGCATCAAGGTTATTGACCCACTCCGTTTTCAGCGTCTCATCAATCAGTTCCGCCAGGGCCGGATTGCACTGTTTCAGCCAGCGACGCGGCGTGATACCGTTGGTGACGTTGTGGAATTTTTGCGGCCAGAGCTGGTGATATTCCGGAAAGAGATCGCTGACAACCAGGCTTGAGTGCAGCGCCGCCACGCCATTGACCGCAAACCCGCTGACCACGCAAAGATTGGCCATTCGCACCTGACCGTCAGCCACCACTGCCAGTTTTTGCCACATCGCTTTGTCATCGGGCCAGTGCTGTTTCACCTGCTTTTTCAGCCGTTGATTGATCTCTTTGATAATCAGCATGTGGCGCGGCAGGAGATTACGCATCAGCTTCTCATCCCAGCGCTCCAGCGCCTCCGGCATCAGCGTGTGGTTGGTGTAAGCAAACAACCGGCTGGTGATCTGCCATGCCTCATCCCAGCTCAGCTGATGCTCATCCAGCAGCACACGCAGCATCTCCGGGATGGCGATGGTCGGATGGGTATCGTTGAGCTGGATCACTTCAAAGTCAGGCAGGCTGTGAATGCTGCGTCCCGCCAGATGGTGACGGCGGAGGATATCAGCCACCGCGCAGGCGCACTGAAAATATTGCTGCATCAGGCGCAGCCGTTTGCCGGCCTGATGGTTGTCATTGGGATAGAGCACCTTAGTGAGTTTTGCCGCCTCAATGCCCGGCTGCTCCGCCTGCAGGAAATTACCCTCGTTAAAGGCCGTAAGATCAAACGGATGCGCACTCACTGCCTGCCACAGGCGCAGCGGCAGTGTCACGCCGTTGTGGTAGCCGGTCACTGGCAAATCCCAGGCCTCGCCACGCAGCGTAAAATCGGGAAGCCAGCGTACACCGCCGTTTTCCCGCTTTTCTACCCGGCCCCCCATTGCGACTTCCACATCCAGCGCCGCATTGTGGCGGAACCACGGATAGCGTTCACGCTGCCAGTCATCGGGCGCTTCGATCTGCTTCCCCTCCCCGAAAGACTGGCGGAACAGGCCATACTGATAATTCAGTCCGTGGCCGGTGGCGGACTGCCCCACCGTTGCCATCGAATCCATGTAGCAGGCGGCGAGTCGTCCCAGCCCGCCGTTGCCGAGTGCCGGGTCGATCTCCTGCTCCAGCAATTCCGTTAAATCAAGCTGCTGCTCAGCCAGCGCTGCTTTAACCTCGTCATACCAGCCCAGATTCAGCAGATTGTTGCCGGTCAGACGACCAATCAGAAACTCCATCGACAGGTAATTTACGTGACGCTGCTGCTTAGCCGGGCGCGGAGCCGGTTGGGTGTCCAGCAGTTCTGCCAGTGCCGCGCTGACCGCCTGCCACGCCTGGTGCGAGGTCATCTGTTGGGCGGCGTTGAGACTCAACTGTTGCCACTGGCGGGTCAGTGCGGCATTAAAACGGGCTTTATTAAATTTTTGCTGCGACATATCACTCCCTTCTGTTACGCAATGAGGTGAAGCAAAAATAGAAAGCGCACGGGCTGACAACCGGGTGCCAGCAACCGTTAAGTTAAGACGCGAGTGGGGGAAAAAGCGACAACAATCAAAGAAAAACGCCAGCCGGGAGGCTGGCGTGGCAGGAATCAGCAGAGTTCCAGGTGAACCTCATGCTGCTCAATCACTTTCATGACGCTGGCTGGCGGCACTTTATCGGTGTAGAGATAATCCAGCAGGCTCATGTTGCCAAGATTAACCATGGCGTTGCGGCCAAATTTCGAGTGATCCACCACCAGCATCGCGCAGCGCGAATTTTCAATGATGGCGCGTTTGGTGCGAACCTCGTGATAGTCGAACTCCAGCAGCGACCCATCCATGTCGATGCCGCTGATCCCCAGGATGCCGTAATCGAGACGGAACTGGGATATAAAGTCGAGCGTCGCTTCCCCCATCACCGCGCCATCGCGGGTTCGCACTTCACCGCCCGCGATAATCACCCGGAAATCGGGCTTGCCCATCAACAGCATTGCGACGTTGAGGTTGTTGGTCACCACGCGTAAATCGCTGTGGTTGAGCAGCGCATGCGCCACCGCTTCCGGCGTGGTGCCGATGTCGATAAACAGCGTGGCCCCATCCGGGATCTGGCTGGCAACCCGCTGCGCAATCCGCGCTTTTTCCGCTGACCACATCATTTTACGATCGTGCCAGGCGGTATTCTCAGAGCTGGAAGGGAGCGCCGCGCCACCGTGGTGGCGCTGAATTTTGTTCTGATCGGCCAAATCGTTGAGATCGCGACGAATAGTTTGCGGGCTGACCTCAAAATGATCCACCAGCTCCTCAGTACTGACATATCCCTGACGACGGACTAAATCGATAATCGCGTCATGACGTTGCGTCTGCTTCACGTTCCTCTCCTGTTAAACCGCTTATTACTGTCTATCGACGCGTGACGTTACGCGTATCGACCAGCGCCATCGCCAGCCCAACGACCAGACCAGCGACATGCGCCGCGTTGGCAATAGCCAGACCAAAGACGCCGAACCAGCCAATCACCAGCCAGACCACTGCAAAACCGATCAATCCCCGTTCAAGATAGACGCCGCTGTCGGGATCGCGCTCACCGCGCAGCCAGCAGTAACCCATCAGGGCATAGACCACGCCCGACAGACCACCAAACCAGATGCCGCTGAACTTCGCCTGCAGCCAGCCGCTGAGCAGCGCCGAAATCAGCATAATCACAAACAGTTTGCCGCTGCCAAGACGCTTCTCAACCACGCCGCCCAGATACCACCACCACATCAGATTAAACAGGATGTGCAGCAGTGAGAAGTGCAGCAGCGCATGGCTGAACCAGCGCCAGACCTGGAGGTGCTGATCGGCATCCGGCCAGGAGAGCCACGCCATCACGGCCTGATCGCCCATGACCTGCATCAGAATAAAGACTGCGATGCAGAGCACCATCAGGGTCATGGTCAGCGGACCGGCACGCTCGCGGATGTTCGCCCAGATATTGCTGCGCTCATAGCGCAGACCACTGTCGGTCTTGCCGCTGTGCCAGCTGGCGGCCTGATAACGCGGATGGTTAGGGTCGTGCAAAAACTGCTGAAGTTCGTTTTCGACCACCGAAATTTTGCTCTCATCATCGAGCATGATGACGTAGTGATTTTCATGCTCGATACGCAGCGTGATGCCCTGCGTCGCCATGTAGTCAACAAACGCCTGCGCCATGCGCGGCTGATTAAATTGGGTAATGCGCATCAGTAACTCTCCATGTGACGAGCAGCCATTTATTCACTGCCAGAGGCAACCTGCTGAGGGAAAGCGGCACGCCAGGCATCAAAGCCGCCATCAATGCTGTAGGCCTCATTAAACCCCTGTCCCAGCAGATAGTGTGCTGCGCTTTTGCTGCTGTTGCCGTGATAGCACATGACCAGCACGGGCAGGCTGTGATCGGCACCACTGACAAAGTCGCTGAGGTTAGTGTTGGTCAAATGCAGCGCACCCGTCGCATGGCCCAGGGCATAACTTTGCGGATCGCGGATATCCACCAGCAGCGCACCCTGCGCCAGACGCGCCTGCGCCTGCTGCACATCAATACATTCGAACGTTTCCATGGGATCTCTCATAACAGCGTCACAATAGCCCGTAGTGTAACCCGATAATCCACGCCGATAACCTGACAATCGTTACGGGTATCTGTTTTTTTGGTGGGCAGAATGTTAGCTATATCACGCAAAAATGTTTTTACCCGGTTAAAAGCTGGCGTCAATGTTGGTTTGCGATTATGATTATGCTCGAAAACGAACATTAATGAACTATTCCGAACATCGGAGGAGATGACGTGGAAACCAAAGACCTGATCGTGATCGGCGGCGGCATCAACGGTGCCGGCATTGCAGCAGACGCTGCAGGACGCGGACTGTCGGTGTTAATGCTGGAGGCGCGGGATCTGGCTTGCGCGACCTCCTCTGCCAGTTCAAAACTGATTCACGGCGGATTGCGCTACCTTGAACATTACGAATTCCGTCTGGTCAGTGAAGCACTGGCCGAACGTGAAGTACTGCTGAAAATGGCGCCGCACCTGGCGTTCCCGATGCGCTTCCGTCTTCCGCACCGTCCGCATCTGCGTCCGGCCTGGATGATCCGCACTGGCCTGTTTATGTATGACCATCTTGGCAAGCGTACCAGCCTGCCAGGCAGTAAAAGTCTGCGCTTTGGCGCGGATTCGGCCCTTAAGCCGGAAATTACGCGCGGATTCGAATATTCAGACTGCTGGGTCGATGATGCCCGCATGGTGGTACTGAATGCGCAGGAAGTGGTGAAGCATGGCGGCGAAGTGCGTACCCGCACCCGTGTGACGCGCGCCTGGCGTGAAGGCGGCCTGTGGAAGGTCGAAGCGGAAGATGTCGACACCGGTAAAACCTTTACCTGGCAGTCGAAAGGTCTGGTTAACGCGGCCGGCCCGTGGGTTAAGCAGCTGTTTGATGACAGCCTGAAGCTGAAGTCGCCTTATGGTATCCGTCTGATCAAAGGCAGCCACATCGTGGTGCCGCGCGTCCATACCGAGAAGCAGGCTTATATTCTGCAGAACGAAGATAACCGCATCGTGTTTGTCATCCCGTGGATGGATGAATTCTCTATTATCGGGACGACCGACGTAGAGTACAAAGGCGATCCGAAAAGCGTCCATATCGATGACAGCGAGACTGAGTACCTGCTGAAAGTGTTTAACGGACACTTTAAAAAGCAACTGACCGCCGACGATATCGTCTGGTCTTACTCGGGTGTCCGTCCGCTGTGTGATGACGAATCTGATTCACCGCAGGCAATCACCCGTGATTACACGCTGGATGTGCGCGATGATAATGGTCAGGCTCCACTGCTTTCCGTGTTTGGCGGCAAGCTGACCACCTATCGTAAGCTGGCAGAACATGCGCTGGAGAAACTGGCGAAGTACTACCCGAACGCTGGTCCGGCCTGGACGAAGAAATGCGTGTTGCCGGGCGGTAACATTAACGGCACCAGCGAGGATTATGCGGTCAGCCTGCGTCGTCGTTATCCGTTCATTACCGAAAACATGGCGCGCCACTTCTCACGTACTTACGGCAGCAGCACTGAAACCCTGCTGAACGGAGCGAAAAGCCTGGACGATTTGGGTGAGAATTTCGGTCATGATTTCTATGAGGCGGAGTTACGCTACCTGGTCCAGCATGAGTGGGTGCGTGAGCTGGATGATGCTATCTGGCGTCGTACTAAACAGGGCATGTGGCTGACCAAAGAGCAGCAGGCGCGCGTGGCTGAATGGCTGGCCGCGAAAGCGAAACCGGCACTGTCGCTGGCTTCATAAGCGGACAGTAACCGATCAGAAAGCAGGCTCCGGCCTGCTTTTTTATTGTCTGGTTATCGGCTATTCGGTCCCCTCGCCCGTTAAACGCTAGCCGAAGAATAGCTTTCACCCACCTTTTATTTCAATAACTAGTGCCAGCCAGAAATATTCACCGCTGTAACCTTTAATTCATCTCTCACAGCCTATACTCCAGGCTTCGCTTATCCATCCCCTTTCTCCATCGTTACCTTAAATCTAACGTTCCGCTTTTTTGCTTAATTGAACAGGGTAATAAGAAAGCTCAGACTTCCCTCAGCATACACGTCAGCACACCGATTCTAATCAGGAGGTTGAAATGAACACAGGCCAAACGCCTGCCCGGGACTGGAACACACGCCGCAGTGAAAAAGCGCGTCGTATGACCTCCTTTTCCCTTGATGGCAAAGTAATTCCTACCGAAAGAGCCGTTGAAGCATTTGAACAGTTAATTGCGCCAGGTGACCGCGTGGTGCTTGAAGGGAATAACCAGAAGCAGGCTGACTTTTTGTCCCGTACGCTGGCTGCGGTGAATCCGGCAAAGATTCACGACCTGCATATGATTATGCCCAGCGTCGGCCGCAGCGAACATCTCGATATTTTTGAAAAAGGCATTGCCCGCAAACTCGACTTCTCTTTCTCCGGTCCGCAGAGTCTGCGCATGTCTCAGCTGTTGCAGGATGGTCAGTTAGAAATCGGCGCTATTCATACCTATATCGAACTCTATTCCCGTCTCTACGTTGACCTTAGCCCGAATGTGGCGCTGATTGCCGGCTACAAAGCCGACCGCAAAGGCAATCTCTACACCGGCCCCAGTACTGAAGATACCCCGGCGCTGGTGGAAGCAGCCGCGTTTCGTGACGGTATCGTGATAGCCCAGGTCAATGAACTGGTCGATGACGAAACCGACCTGCCGCGCGTCGATATTCCTGGCTCCTGGATCGACTACGTTGTGGTGGCTGATAAACCCTTCTTTATCGAACCGCTGTTCACCCGCGATCCGCGCCTGATTAAGCAGGAACACATCCTGATGGCGATGATGGCGATTAAAGGTATCTACGCTGAACACCAGGTGCAGTCACTGAACCACGGAATCGGTTTTAACACTGCCGCCATTGAACTGCTGCTGCCCACCTACGGTGAACAGCTGGGTCTGAAAGGCAAAATCTGTAAACACTGGACGCTGAACCCACACCCAACACTGATCCCAGCAATTGAGAGCGGCTGGGTAGAGAGCGTGCACTGCTTCGGTGGCGAAATGGGGATGGAAGAGTACATTCGTGCTCGTCCCGACATCTTCTTTACCGGCAGCGACGGCTCAATGCGCTCTAACCGCGCTTTCTGTCAGATGGCAGGTCAGTACGCGGTTGATATGTTTATCGGTGCCACCCTGCAGGTTGATGGTCTGGCGAACTCCTCTACCGTCACCCGGGGTCGTCTTGCTGGCTTCGGTGGTGCACCAAACATGGGTCACGATCCCCATGGCCGCCGTCACGCGACGCCCGCCTGGCTGAATATGATCACCGAGCCAGACCCGATGCAGCGCGGCAAAAAACTGGTGGTGCAGATGGTCGAAACCTTCCAGGCCGGTGCGAAACCGACCTTCGTTGAAACCCTGGATGCGGTTGAAGTCGCGAAATCCTCCGGTATGCCGCTGGCTCCGGTAATGATCTATGGCGATGACGTCACGCATGTGCTGACCGAGGAAGGCATCGCCTATCTCTATCGGGCGGAAAGTCTGGAAGAGCGTCGCGCCATGGTCGCTGCAGTAGCCGGGATTACCGATATTGGTCTGGGCGTGGATGCTGCCCGCGTCGCCGCGCTGCGTAAAAGCGGCAAAGTCGTTTATCCGGAAGATATGGGTATCCGCCGCTCCGACGCCACCCGTTCACTGCTGGCAGCGGGCAGCGTCGCTGACCTGGTTGAATGGTCAGATGGCCTGTACAACCCGCCAGCCAAATTCCGGAGCTGGTAATGAAACTCCTGTCACAGACACATGCCGAGGCGCAGGCCAGTCATCTGGCGACGATAGCGCGCGATTGCCTGATCGATGAAGCACGCCTGAGCCCCAAGCCGGGTCTGGTAGACAGTCGGGGAAACGGCGCACATCGGGATCTGACGCTGGCGCTGATGGAGCGTTCCGCTCATAGCCTGATGCCAGCCTTTCTGGCGCTGGCCCGTCACAGCTGGCTTCGCCCCGCCGATATCGCCCTGCGCGAAACAGTCGGTCGGCTTGGCCGCGACGGCGAACAGCAGATGATGGCAGCAACCAGCGGCGTGAACACCCATCGGGGCGCGATCTGGGCGCTGGGGTTGCTGGTCAGTGCCGCAGCGATGCAGGGTGGTGCAGTCAGTGCTGATCATCTGACCCGCACCGCTGCCGCGCTGGCGAGCCTGCCCGACAGCCACGCCCCCAGAGTGTTCAGCAAAGGATTAAAAGCGACGCACCGCTATCAGGTACCCGGCGCACGCGAAGAGGCGCAACAGGCGTTTCCTCACGTGATGAAACTGGCGCTTCCGCAGTTGCTGACCAGCCGTGCGGTAGGTGCCAGTGAAAGCGAAGCCCGGCTGGATGCGCTGATGGCGATCATGACTTCACTCAGCGATACCTGCGTGCTGTCACGTGCAGGCATGATCGGACTCGACGCCATGCAACAGGGAGCACGTGCCGTGCTGCTGGCGGGCGGCTGCCGTACAGCTGCGGGTCAGGTGGCGCTTCAGCAGCTCGACCGTCGGATGCTGGCGCTCAACGCCTCGCCGGGTGGAGCTGCCGACTTGCTGGCCGCAACGCTGTTTATCGATCGGGTCTGTTCGCCTGAACATACTTATTTTTAGAGGCCATTATGGAACACATCACATTAGCTCTACCTGCTAACCGCCTGCTCAGTGGCAGAGCGCTGGCAGGGGTCGTTGGTTCCGGTGATATGGAAGTGCTGTACACCGCAACCGAAGGCCAGACACTGACCATTGATATCACCACCTCCCTGGATAACAGCGACGCCCGCTGGAAAGCGCTGTTTGACCGCCTGAACTTAATCAACGGCCTGCCCGCCGGAAAGATGATTATTCATGATTTCGGCGCGACACCCGGCGTGGCGCGTATCCGTATTGAACAGGTTTTTGAAGAGGTGAGCCATGCGTAACGATGCCAGTTTTATTGAATTACGGGCCCGTGAACGTGCCCATGCATTGCTGGACGCAGGCAGCTACCGCGAACTGCTTGATCCCTTTGAAGGCATCATGTCGCCGTGGCTGGCTCCGCAGGGCGTGGTACCTCAGTCAGATGATGGCATGGTGGTGGCTCGCGGCACGCTGAACGGTCAGTCTGCGGTGGTGATCGCCATCGAAGGCACCTTCCAGGGTGGCAGCATGGGCGAAGTCTCCGGTGCGAAAATGGCGGCGGCGCTGGAGCTGGCGGCAGAAGATAATCGCAACGGAATCCCGACCCAGGCGGTGCTCTGCCTGGAGACCGGTGGCGTGCGCTTACAGGAAGCGAATCTGGGACTGGCAGCGATTGCGGATATTCATGCAGCCATTGTCGATCTGCGTCGCTATACGCCGGTAATTGGCATCGTCAGCGGTACGGTTGGCTGCTTCGGCGGGATGTCTATCGCCGCCGCGCTATGCAGCTACCTGATTGTGACCCGCGAGGCCCGTCTGGGACTGAACGGTCCACAGGTGATTGAGCAGGAAGCGGGCATTGAAGAGTATGACTCACGCGATCGTCCGTTTATCTGGAGCATGACCGGCGGCGAAATCCGCTACGCCAGCGGCCTGGTCGATGCGCTCGTCAGTGATGGCATTAACGCGGTTAAAACGGCCGTAAATGATTTCATTGCCCGCGGCGTTCCGGCGCAGAACCGTAGCGACAAATATGCCGATTTTCTGCCACGTCTGATGCAGTTCGACACCCGCCAGCAGGCGGACACGGCGCAGATTAAACAGCTTTTCGCCCGGGAGGATAAATAATGACGCAGACAATCAGCCGCGGTGCAACCTGGCTGGAAAAACTCGCACCCCATGCTCAACGTCTTGATGGCCTCTGCGCTTCTGTTCAGGTGGCTGACGGCCAGCTCAATGGCGAAAACGTACGGTTTATCGCCGTGGTGACCGATGCACAAAACCACTATCCGCGCGCCGCGCAGGGTGAAGTCGGTCTGCTGGAAGGCTGGACGCTGGCGAAAGTGGTAAATGAAACCATTGAAGCGGATATCAACAGTGACGTAAAACGCCCAATTGTGGCAGTGATCGACGTACCGAGTCAGGCCTATGGCCGCCGTGAAGAAGCCTTTGGTATTCATCAGGCACTGGCTGGCGCTGCCGGTGCTTATGCCAAAGCGCGGCTGGCCGGTCATCCGGTGATTGGCCTGATTGTGGGTAAGGCGATGTCTGGTGCGTTCCTGGCACATGGTTATCAGGCCAACCGGCTGATAGCGCTTAACGATCAGGGCGTGCTGGTGCATGCGATGGGCAAAGAATCTGCAGCGCGAATTACGCTGCGCTCGGTGGAGGCGCTGGAAAAACTGGCCGCCACTATTCCCCCCATGGCGTATGACGTAAATAACTTCGCCACGCTGGGCCTGCTCTCCGATCTGCTGAACGTTGCCGACCCGGATGCGCCTTCTGACGCCGATGTGGCGATGGTAGAGATCGCTGTGCAGAAAGCGATTAGCGATGCGCGTCAGGATCCCACCCTGAAAAATCGCCTTGGCGCATCCAATCGTCACAGTTCCTCCCTGGTTCGCGAACGTATGCGCGCGACCTGGTAATTACATAAAAAAATAAACCTGCCGAAACCGGTCTGACGGGGCGCATCGCTTATTGCGCCCCGGAGCAGTGGCCGCTTTTAGAATTATAAACATCGCTGTTTTTTAAAGAATTCTTTCTTAAATACAGGTGATTTATGATTTATATAATTGTTCATGCCCTTGCTCCTATCTTTGTCATCATGCTTTTGGGTTTCTGGGCCGGCAAGGCCGGAATGGTCAATAACAAAGATGTTTCACTGCTCAATATCTTCGTAATGGATTTTGCGCTACCCGCTGCACTGTTCAGCGCCACGGTACAGACGCCCTGGTCGGGCATCGCGGCGCAATGGCCGCTTATTGTGGTGATTACCGGCGCGATGTGGATAACCTATGCGGCGATCTATTTCCTTGCCACCCGGGTTTTCAAAAAATCACCGCAGGATGCGGCTGTGCTGACGCTGACCGTGGCACTGCCCAACTATGCCGCCCTGGGCCTGCCGATTCTGGCCAGCGTACTGGGTGAAAATGCCACCACGTCGCTGTCGGTCGCTGTCTCTATCGCCTGTGGTTCAGTGTTGCTTACCCCACTGTGCCTGCTGATTCTGGAACGCGAAAAAGCATTTGCGGCGGGTATGGAACACGGTTCAACGCTGACAATGCTGCCGATTCTGATGTGGCGCTCAATGAAAAAACCTATCGTGATGGGACCGTTGATCGGCGTGGTGTTGTCGGCGCTGGGCATTAAAATGCCGGATCTGGTCCTGGCTGCGATTAAACCGCTGGGCCTGGCGGCCACCGCTGCAGCACTATTCCTGACCGGTGTGATCCTCTCTGCTCGCAGGCTGAAACTTAATGCCGTTGTCGGCATCGGTACAGTGACTAAACTGTTGATTCAGCCGTTTATTGCCTGGGGGCTCGTACTGGCACTGGGTTTAAGCGGACCGGTCGCGATTACCGCGATTCTGATGATTGCACTCTCAGCGGGTTTCTTTGGTGTGGTGTTCGGCAACCGCTTTGGCGTGCAGTCTCCCGATGCTGAAGCCGTGCTGCTGTTAAGCTCGATTCTGTGTATTTTATCTTTACCGTTGTTCATCACGCTGACATCAGGAATGTAATATGAGTGTGCCGCGCCCCCACGATCTCCTCTGGCTGCGAGACAGCAGCGCGTTAGCGACGATCAAAGAGAGCTGGGTCAGCCAGTGCTGGCATCCCGAGCTGCCGGTGGTGGTGCGGCGCGATCACCGTGAATCCGGCTTGATCCCGATTGGTGTACGTGGTGAGCGACGTGAGCAGCGTGCCGCCGGCTGGATCACGTCAGCCGATATTATCGGCGTGATGACGCCAGAGAGGCTGGCGGAACGCACTCTGCTGCTGGATTCGCCATTTACTGTTTATGCGCCTGTCAGCGCGGCGATAGCGCTCAGTGAGACCATCTGGCCGTGGCGCTGGGGCATTACCGGCAGCACCGGTTATGCCCTGGCAACGCAATGCCCTGTGTTGCATGCCGCCAGCGATCTGGATTTAATCATCCGCGCCCCGCAGCCGCTGCCACGCGACGCGATGCAACAGTGGCAGACAGAGACCGACGCGCTGGGCTGCAGGGTGGATACCCAGGTGGAAACGCCCGCTGGCGCATTTGCCCTGAACGAGTGGCTGCGCGAGGGACGCGTGCTGTTAAAAACCGACACCGGACCGATACTGACCGCTTCACCCTGGAGCAGGGAGAATCCATGAAAATACTTTTTACCTTTCCTGGCCAGGGCACCCAGCGTGCCGGAATGCTACAGCATCTGCCCGAGGGTGAGGCGATCTTAAGCCACGTACGTGCAGTGCTGGGCGACGAAACTGACCAGCTCGACAGCGTTGATGCGCTGCGCCACACCCGCGCCGTGCAGCTCTGTCTGCTGATTTCCGGTGTCGCCTGGGCGCGTGAGCTAATCCGCCGCGGACTCAAACCGGATATGGTCAGCGGTCTGTCGATTGGCGCGTTTCCTGCTGCGGTGATCGCCGGCGCGCTGGATTTCAGCGACGCTCTGCGGCTGGTTGCGCTGCGCGGCGATCTGATGGAAAAGGCGTATCCACACGGATATGGCCTGACGGCGATCGCCGGCTTAACGCTGAGTCGTCTGGAGAAACTGCTGCCTGACAGCAACACCTACATCGCGAATTTAAATGCGGAAACGCAGATTGTGATTGCCGGCCGTGACGAGGATATGGCGGTGGTTGCACAGAAGGCACTGGATGCCGGTGCCAGCAAAGCGATTAAACTCGCAGTGAGCGTGCCGTCGCACTGTGCGCTGCTGGATAAGCCCGCCGCCGAACTGGCTCGCGCCTTTGAGTCCGTCACTCTCTCCCGCCCCGACTGCGCTTACCTCAGCGGCTCAACCGCGCGGGTGATTTGGGAGCCGGAGAAAATTGCCGACGATCTTGCCTTTAACATGGCACGCACGGTGCAGTGGAATGATGCGGTGGTTTCCGCTAATCAGCGCGATGCCCGACTGGCGATTGAGATGCCGCCTGGCAATGTGCTGACCGGCCTGACGCTGCAGGCCAACTGGCAGGGCGAAGCAATTTGTCTGGAGCGCAACAGCGTTGAGGTTGCGCTGCATCTGGCTAAACGGCTGAGTCAGTAAGGCTGCGGGCATACATCCGCCCTTCTGCTGCCAGGGCCAGCAGGTCATTATCCCGTTCGCGGTGATGTGAGTAGACTATCGAGATCTGCTGACGCATCTGATAAGGCTCCGCGAGCGTCAGCAACTGAATATTGTTTTCATAGACTTTCTTCATCCGTCCCGGAATCAGCGCCAGGCCAACGCCCGCCTGCACCAGGCTTATCATCGAGAAGATGTCATTTACCTGGGTGACGATGCGCGGTTCAAATCTGGCAATCTGAAATGCCTCCTGCGAACCGGCATAGGTGGCAAACCCCTCCGCCAGTGAGACAAAATCCCGGTCGGCAAACTCACGCAGATCAACCGGACCGGTTTCCTGCTGTGTTTCTCCGGCCGGTGCGGCCAGAAAGATCCTGTCTTCAAACAGCGGAATCACATCGAAATGCGCCTCACTGAGTTCGCCCTCATCGGTGGCGATCAGAATCGCATCCAGCGCCTCATCTTCCAGCATATTCAGCAGCATCTGATTCGAACCCATGGTCAGATCAAGCTCCAGCGTGGGACGGCGCAGTTTCATACCCATGATCAGCCGGGGAATGGTTTCGAGCGTCAGCGAATAGAGCGTACCAAGCCGCAGGCGACCCCCACCGATGCCCGCCACCTTGCGTGCCTCTTCAATGCCTTTGCCCATCAGGGTGGTCACGTCGCGGCAATACTCCAGCAGCGTCCAGGCGGCAGGCAGCGGCACCAGATTGCGGCCCTTGTGGATAAATAGCGGACAGTCGATGCCCTCTTCCAGCGTGTGCAGTGCGCGATGCACGCTGACGCTGCTCAGTTCCAGCGCTTCCGCCGTGCGGGCGATATTCCCTTTGCTCATAAACATCATGAAGACGCTGAGCTTACGAAAGGTAATTTCCTGGTTGATGTTGTCACTCATTGGCTGTAGTTGCCTGTAGGGTCGTTTTGCATTTCCGCATAGTAGCGATTCTCAGCCAGGGTGTAATGATCTGGTTCGCACAACGGGCACTTAGGGGCGCAGAGATGATAAGAGGCTGAATTTTCTGGAGGTGTGTGGGATGGCTGGTGAGCAGGAAGAACGAAGAGTGCGGCCGATCCCTCGGCCGCAAGGAAATTCAGAACAGCTTACTGCACGTGCTTTACAGTCTTACCGGCGAGATATTCCAGATCTCATCGGCGTACTCCTGAATAGTACGGTCCGACGAGAAGTAGCCCATGCCGGCAATGTTTTTCGCCGCGCGGCGCTGCCACTCATCCGGTTTACGGTAAAGTGCATCCACCTTATCCTGGGTATCCACGTAGCTGCGATAGTCCGCCAGTAACTGGTAGTGATCGCCGAAGTTAACCAGGGAATCGAACAGATTGCGGTAGCGGCCCGGATCCTGCGGGCTGAATACACCCGACGCAATCTGGGTCAGCACCTGATGCAGCTCTTCATCCTTTTCGTAATAGTCTCGCGGGTTGTAGCCGTTCTTACGCAGCGCTTCGACCTGCGGCGTGGTATTACCGAAGATAAAGATGTTCTCTTCACCAACGTGATCCAGCATCTCAACGTTAGCCCCATCCAGCGTACCGATGGTCAGCGCGCCATTGAGTGCAAACTTCATGTTACTGGTGCCGGACGCTTCCGTTCCTGCGGTCGATATCTGCTCAGAGAGATCGGCTGCCGGGATAATGATCTGCGCCAGGCTCACGCTGTAGTTTGGGATGAAGACCACTTTCAGCTTGTTCTTCACCTGCGGATCGTTGTTGATCACATTCGCGACATCGTTGATCAGATGAATGATGTGCTTGGCAACGTAATAAGCCGATGCCGCTTTACCGGCGAAAATATTGACGCGCGGCACCCATTCCGCCTGCGGATCGGCCTTGATGCGGTTGTAACGCGTTATCACATGCAGCACATTGAGCAACTGGCGTTTGTACTCGTGAATACGCTTGATCTGCACATCGAATAGCGCATTAGGATCGAGCACCACGTCCAGATTCTTCGCCACCCAGTCAGCCAGCCGACGTTTGTTCTGATGTTTGGCGACCGCCACTTTTTCGATAAACGCCGGATAGTCAATCTGCGCTTTCAGTTCGCCCAGTTGACTGAGATCGGTGCGCCAGTTGCGACCAATCTCCTCATCCAGCACCTCTGACAGCGCCGGGTTTGCCAGCGCCAGCCAGCGACGTGGCGTCACGCCGTTGGTTTTATTGCAGAAGCGTCCAGGGAACAGGCGGGAGAAGTCGGCAAACAGCGACTGCACCATTAAATTCGAGTGCAGTTCAGACACGCCATTCACTTTGTGGCTGACCACAACCGCCAGCCAGCCCATGCGAATCCGGCGGCCATCGTTCTCATCGATGATCGAAATGCGCGACAGCAGATCCAGGTCCTCAGGATAGTGATCCTGAATCGTCTTGAGGAAGAAGTCGTTAATCTCGAAAATGATACTGAGGTGACGCGGCAGGATCTTACCGATCATATCCACCGGCCAGGTCTCCAGCGCTTCGGTCATCAGCGTATGGTTGGTATAGGAGAAGACCTGACAGCAGACATCAAAGGCGCTATCCCAGCTGAATTTATGGTCGTCAATAAGCAGGCGCATCAGTTCGGGAATCGCCAGCACCGGATGCGTATCATTCAGGTGGATGGCGATTTTGTCCGCCAGGTTGTCCCAGGTCTGGTGCATACGCCAGTGACGATTCAGGATGTCCTGAACCGTGGCGGAGACCAGGAAATATTCCTGACGCAGACGCAGCTCACGGCCTGAATACGTTGAGTCATCCGGATAGAGCACGCGCGACACGTTTTCAGAGTGGTTTTTATCTTCCACCGCCGCAAAGTAATCACCCTGGTTGAACTTACCGAGGTTGATTTCGTTGCTGGCCTGGGCGCCCCACAGTCGCAGGGTGTTGGTGGCATCGGTGTCAAAACCTGGAATGATCTGGTCATAGGCCATCGCCAGAATCTCTTCGGTCTCCAGCCAGCGCACTTTCGCGCCTTCGTGCTGCACGCGACCGCCAAAACGGACTTTGTAACGGGTATTGAAACGCTGGAATTCCCACGGATTACCATACTCAAGCCAGTAATCCGGTGACTCTTTCTGTTCACCTTCCACGATGTTCTGTTTGAACATGCCGTAATCATAGCGGATGCCGTAGCCACGGCCCGGCATGCCCAGCGTCGCCAGCGAATCGAGGAAACAGGCTGCCAGGCGACCAAGACCGCCGTTGCCCAGCCCCGGATCGTTCTCCTCTTCCATCAGCTCGGCCAGATCCAGACCCATCTCATCCAGCGCCTGGTTGAGATCGTCATAAATCCCCATCGCCAGCAGCGCATTCCCCAGCGTGCGGCCCATCAGGAACTCCATCGACAGGTAATAAACCTGGCGGACATCCTGAGACAGTTGCGCACGGCTGGAACGCAGCCAGCGCTCCACCATCCGGTCACGCACCGCCAGCAGCGAGGCGTTGAGCCACTCGTGCTTATTGGCGATAGAGGGATCTTTGCCGATGGTAAACATCAGTTTGTAGGCAATCGAATGCTTTAAGGCATCAACCGTCAACGTTGGTGAGGCGTAAGTGAAAGGTGCATTCATATCCAGTTTTCCCAATCCGTTACATCAAACGTTGGTAGAGATCACGGTAGGCTGTTGCTGCCACCTGCCAGCTAAAGTCCATTGCCATCGCCTGGCGCTGGACATAGCGCCATAGCGAAGGACGAGACCACAATACAAACGCGCGCCGGATGGCCCGCAACAGCGACCAGGCATTGGCATCTTCGAAACTGAATCCACTGGCGATACCGTCAGCCAGATTCTCTAACGAACTGTCATTTACGGTATCGGCCAGTCCACCCGTACGGCGCACTAACGGCAACGTACCATACTTCAGTCCGTAGAGTTGAGTCAGACCACAGGGCTCAAAGCGACTCGGCACCACGATCACATCCGCGCCACCGACAATGCGGTGTGAAAACGCTTCGTGATAGCCAATCTGCACGCCCACGCTGCCCGGATGCTCTGCCGCTGCCGCCAGAAATCCCTGTTGCAGTTCGGCATCGCCCTGACCCAGCAGCACCAGCTGTCCGCCCTGCGCCAGCAAGCCAGGCAGCGCCTCCAGCACCAGGTCCAGCCCTTTCTGTTTGGTCAGACGGCTGATGACGCAGAACACCGGCGCTTTATCATCCACCTTCAGACCCATTGCCACCTGCAGCTGACGTTTGTTCTCTGCTTTTGCTTCCAGCGTGTCACGGTTATAGCGCGCACTCAGCAGCAGGTCGTGGGCCGGGTCCCAGATAGAGGGATCAACGCCATTAAGGATTCCGCTAAGGCGCCCTTCGCGCATACGCTGTGCCAGCAGGGTTTCCATGCCGTAAGCATATTCGGCAGAGGTAATTTCATGGGCATAAGTCGGACTGACCGCCGTGATATGGTCGGCATAAAAGAGGCCCGCTTTCAGGAAGGAGATCTGACCGAAGAACTCCAGCCCATGCATGTTAAAGAACGACCACGGCAGGCCTATCTCTTCCAGATGGTGCGCCATGAACAGTCCCTGATACGCCAGGTTGTGCACGGTGAACACCGATTTAGCCGGACGGCCACGCGCTTCAAGATAGGCGCAGGTCAGGCCCGCGTGCCAGTCATGCGCATGGACGATATCGGGACGCCACATGGAGTCCATACCGCACGCGAGTTCACAGCCGACCCAGCCCAGCAGCGCAAAGCGCAGATAGTTGTCGACATACGCAAACTGCGACTCGTCATGATAGGGACTGCCGGGACGATCGTAGAGGCCGGGAGCATCAATTAAGTAGATGCCCACACCGTTAAATTCACCATATAACAGACGTATATGACCGGCAAATGTCTCTCGCTCCGTCACTACCTGGAGATCAGGTATGCCTTTGCGCAATGCGGGAAAAGCAGGCAACAGTACCCGCGTATCCGTACCGCCCGCAATTTGCGCCTGAGGTAATGCCCCGACAACATCAGCCAGTCCGCCTGTTTTCAGCAGCGGGAAAAGTTCTGAACAGACATGTAAAACCTGCATCCTCGACCTCATTAAGTTATCCGGCACGCTCCGCGTACCGATTGCGTAAGTTCCGCTTATCGCTTACTGCCCCGCTTTGGCCAATCTGGCCAGCATGGCGCGGGTAACCAGTACGATCCCTTCTTCCGAACGGTGAAACCGGCGACTGTCTTCATCGGGGTTTTCGCCGATAACCATGCCTTCCGGCAGTTCGCAGGCGCGATCAATCACGCAGCGACGCAGGCGACACGATCGGCCGACCACCACATCAGGCAGAAGGACGGTTGAATCAATATTGCAAAACGAGTTAATACGAACGCGCGGAAACAGCACCGAGTTGACCACGACCGAACCGGAGATGATGCAGCCGCCCGACACCAGGGAGTTCATGGTCATCCCGTGACTGCCGGAACGATCCTGAACAAATTTTGCTGGCGGCAGCGGCTCCATGTGAGTACGAATCGGCCAGGTGACGTCATACATATCCAGCTCTGGCATCACCGATGCCAGGTCGAGGTTGGCGCGCCAGTAGGCCTCCAGCGTCCCGACGTCACGCCAGTATGGCGGCGCGGTATCGTCGTTCTGTACGCAGGAGAGCGCAAAAGAGTGGGCATAGCCTTCGCCGCTTGCCACGATTTTCGGCAGGATATCTTTGCCGAAGTCATGGTTAGAGCCAGGCGTCTGCAGATCTTCCTCCAGTAACGCATAGAGATAGTCTGCGTTGAAAACGTAGATCCCCATGCTGGCGAGCGCCTGCGTATCATCACCCGGCATAGTGGGCGGCTTCGCAGGTTTTTCTACGAAGTCGATCACCATGTTCTCTTCATTCACCGCCATCACACCAAACGCCGTAGCTTCATGCACCGGCACCGGCAAACAGGCGATGGTACATTTCGCCTCGTTGACCACGTGATCCAGCAGCATGCGTGAATAATCCATCTTATAAATGTGGTCCCCGGCCAGGATCACGATGTACTGCGCCTGATAGCGGCGAATCACATCAAGGTTTTGCGTCACGGCATCTGCCGTACCGCGATACCACTGTTCGGTCGAAAAGCGCTGCTGCGCTGGCAGCAAATCAACAAACTCATTCATCTCTTCATTGAAGATCGACCAGCCACGCTGGATATGCTGAGTCAGGGTGTGGGACTGATACTGAGTAATGACGCCAATCCGACGGATACCGGAGTTGACGCAGTTCGAGAGGGCAAAGTCGATAATGCGGAACTTGCCGCCGAAATGCACCGCCGGTTTGGCTCGTTTGGCCGTTAAATCGACCAGGCGCGTGCCGCGTCCGCCGGCGAGGATCAGAGCAACCGTCTGTGTAGGGAGCTGGCGAGCCAGCATCAGGTGATCTGTTCTATCTAACTTAACCATGTCTGACTCCTTATGATTGCTTTTGGAACACGCACACACCGTGTGCGGGACCATGCCAGACAGTTAGCAGGATGGGGTTGTCGTCCCCGGCGAAAGGAGGAAGGGCACGCCATTCTCCGTCTGGTAACACGATGTCATTCACCGTATCCGTGGCGTTTATTGTTATTAACCAGCGGCCGGACAGCAGGATCTGCAATCTGTGCATCCCCTGAGCCCATTCATCGTGTTGCAGTGGCTGGCCACCGGCATTGAGCCACTGCACATTGCCGTCACCGTCCTGCCACCAGCGATCTGCGGTCAGCGCCGGAATGCGCTGGCGCAGAGCAATCAGTGCTGCGGTGAATCCGACTAATCCCTTCTCATCCGCCTGCCAGTCAAGCCAGCTCAGGACGTTGTCCTGACAGTAGGCGTTGTTGTTGCCGCGCTGGGTATGGCCGCGCTCATCGCCAGCCAGTAACATCGGCGTGCCCTGTGACAACAGCAGCGTGGTCAGCAGTGCCCGTACGCTGCGACGGCGCCGTTCAATCACGTCATAACTGACGTTCAGCCCCTCTTTGCCGTGATTGTGGCTGTAGTTATCGCCATGACCATCACGGTTATCTTCTCCGTTCGCTTCGTTGTGTTTGCGTTCGAAGCTCACCACATCCCACAGCGTAAAGCCGTCATGGGCGGTGATCAGGTTAACCGTGGCGTGGGGCGACCGGTCATCATGCTGGTAGAGATCGCTGGAGGCGGCAAAGCGGTGGACGAAGTCGCCGTTGCTTACGTCGCCGTGCAGCCAGTAACGACGCGCGGTGTCGCGAAACTGATCGTTCCATTCGGCAAACAGCGGCGGAAAACGGCCAACCTGATAGCCGTCAGGGCCGATATCCCAGGGTTCAGCAATGAGCTTGACCTGAGAAAGCAGCGGACAGGCGCGTACCGCCTCAAAAAAAGGCGCATCACGCTGATAATCGGGCGTGCGACCCAGCACGGGCGCAAGGTCAAAGCGGAAGCCGTCGACATGGCAGACCCGCACCCAGTAGCGCAGCGCCTCCAGGGCCCACGCCATCACCTGCGGATGGTGAATATTCAGCGTGTTGCCGCAACCGGTCCAGTTCTGATAATCGCCCTGCTCATCCAGCCAGTAATAGCTGGCATTGTCGATGCCGCGCATAGAGATCGTCGGGCCAGACTCGTCCAGTTCGGCGGTGTGGTTGAACACCACATCCAGCACCACTTCGATACCCGCAGCATGCAGATTTTTAACCGCCTGCTGAAACTCCTGCAGTGGCGTCACGCAAGGCTGACCGGAGGCGTAACGGGGATCCACTGCCCAGAGCGCAAAGGGGTTGTAGCCCCAGTAGTTACTCAGGCCGAGCTGCAACAGTCGCGGTTCGCTGGCGAAATGGGCCACCGGCAGCAGCTCAAGGGTGGTAATCCCCAGATTGCGCAGGTAATTCACCATAACAGGATGACCCAGCGCCGCGTAAGTCCCGCGCAGCGTTTCCGGAATTTCCGGATGTTGCTGCGTCAGGCCGCGCACGTGGGCTTCATAAATCACCGTGTTGCCCCATGGGGTTCGCGGTGCGACATCGCCCTGCCAGTCAAAATCTTCCGCGACTACCCGGGACGTCGGCGCAATTGCCGCGTTGTCATGCGGGTCGGGCTGCGCTTCGCCGCCATGAAACAAGGGATCATCAGGAACATCGCCTTCAACCGCGCGGGCGCAGGGGTCAACCAGCAGCTTCGCCGGATTAAAACGGTGTCCCTGCTTCGGCGCCCAGGGGCCATGCACCCGGTAGCCGTAGCGCTGTCCCGGTTTTAACGCCGGAACATAACCATGCCAGATATCCCCACTGCGGCCAGGCAGGTCAAGACGCTGTTCTGCACCCTGCTCATCAAACAGGCAGAGCTCTACGCGCTCTGCATGCTGAGAAAAGAGGGTGAAGTTAACGCCTTTGCCATCGTAGCTGGCACCAAGCGGTTCGGGATCGCCGGCAGTGATTGTCATTCAGCCTCCCGCACCAGCCATACTGTTGCCAGCGGCGGAAGATTGAGACTCAGCGACTGCGGTCGTCCGTGGCTCTCCTGCTCATCGGTATGCACCCGATTGTTGCGCACGTCGCTGCCATGATATTCATGCTGATCGGTGTTCAGCACTTCACGCCAGTAGCCTGGCTGATTGACGCCAAAGCGATAACCCGGACGCGGCACCGGAGTAAAGTTACTGACCACGATCACTTCGTTGCCTTCACGGTCACGACGCACAAAGGCGAACACGGAGTGCTCTGCATCGTTTACCACCAGCCACTCAAAACCTGCCGGATCGAAGTCGAGCTGATGCAGCGGCGTGTAATACTGATAGGTGTGGTTGAGATCGCGCACCAGACGGTGAACGCCATTGTGCCAGTTGTCTTCCCCTTCCAGCAGATGCCAGTCAAGGCTGACGTCGTGGTTCCACTCGCGTCCCTGGGCGAATTCGTTACCCATAAACAGCAGTTTCTTGCCCGGGAAGCCCCACATCCAGCCGTAGTAGGCACGCAGGTTGGCAAACTTCTGCCAGGCGTCGCCCGGCATACGATCGAGAATCGAGCGCTTACCGTGCACCACTTCGTCATGCGACAGCGGCAGCACAAAGTTTTCGGTGTAGTTGTACATCATGCCGAAGCTCATCAGGTCATGATGATGCTTGCGATAGATGGGATCGACCTTCATGTAGTCGAGCGTGTCGTGCATCCAGCCCAGATTCCATTTGAACCAGAAGCCCAGCCCGCCGCCTTCCGTCGGACGCGTCACACCAGGATAGTCCGTAGACTCTTCGGCCATCGTCACTGAACCGGAGGCTACGGTGCCGAGCGTGCGGTTGGTGTAACGCAGAAACTCAATCGCTTCAAGGTTCTCACGGCCACCGTACTGATTCGGCACCCACTCTCCTTCACTGCGGCTGTAATCGCGGTAGATCATCGACGCTACCGCATCCACGCGCAGACCATCAATGCCAAAGCGCTCGGTCCAGTAGAGCGCATTGCCTGACAGATAGTTGCTCACTTCGCGGCGGCCAAAGTTATAGATCAGGGTGTTCCAGTCCTGATGGAAGCCTTCGCGCGGATCGCTATGTTCATAGAGTTCGGTGCCGTCGTACTTCGCCAGACCGAAATCGTCGCTGGGGAAATGGCCCGGCACCCAGTCGAGCAACACGTTGAGGCCTGCTTCATGAGCGGCGTCAATGAAGGTGCGGAACTCGTCACGGGTACCAAAACGACGGGTCGGGGCATACATGCCCAGTGGCTGATAGCCCCAGCTGCCATCAAACGGATGTTCATTGATCGGCAGCAGTTCGATATGGGTAAAGCCCATCTCTTTGACGTAGGGCACCAGCTGTTCTGCCAGTTCTTTGTAGCTCAGCCAGAAGTTGTTGTCGGTGTGACGACGCCAGGAGCCCAGGTGGACTTCATAGATCGAAATCGGTGCGTCGAAGGCATTGGCGGCCTTGCGCTCCTCTTTCATCTCAACCGGCTCTGGCAGACCACAAATCATCGACGCCGTTTGCGGACGCATCTGTGCCTCAAAGGCGTATGGGTCGGCTTTGATGCGCAGTTCACCATTGGCATCAATGATTTCATATTTGTAGAGCTGCCCGTTGACCGCACCCGGCACAAACAGCTCCCAGATACCCAGCTCCTGACGCAGACGCATCGGATGACGGCGGCCATCCCAGAAGTTGAAATCGCCAACCACTGAAACGCGACGGGCATTGGGTGCCCAGACGCAGAAGCGGGTACCAAAGACGCCATCAATGACGTCGCCGTGTGCGCCCAGCGTCTCATAAGGGCGCAGGTGTGTGCCTTCCGCCAGCAGCCACAGATCCATCTCCTGCAGCAGCGGGCCGAAACGATAGGCATCATCGACGAGGTTTTGCTGGCCATGCCAGTTGACCGCCAGCTGATAGCGGAACGGGTTTTTACGGCGTGGAATGACGCCACTGAAGAAGCCGCGTGCATCTTCGCACATCAGCTGAGCCAGTTTGCGCCCGGTGGAGGTTTCAATGACCCACACTTCCAGCGCTTCGGGGAGCAAAGCCCTGACTTCGAGGCCTTGCTGAGTTCGGTGCATCCCTAGTAACGAAAAAGGGTCAGCATAATTGCCCGCAAAAAGGGCATTGATCGCATCGCGATCGGGAAGCTCTGACATGACTTTCTTCCTGTGATAATTGGCAGCCGAAATGAACGCAACATAACCTGTCGCGAGTCACCTGCGCTGCTCTTCATTGAGCCATACGTACAACGACAAAGAAGTCAGGCCATTCCGTGGGAAAAGTGTTTTTGCCGTGTACCACAACCATTTAATCCGGAAAGCACAAGAGTTACCTGTGGCACATCATGGTTAAATCATAGCTTGGTCACGGGAGTTGCCACGGACTTAAGCAAAATATTCTTCATTGAACGGCAAAAAAGGGAATCTGATCACTTAGTAAGCGAAACGGCAGATTGTTTCGTGTACGGCAAAGATGAAAAAGCCGGATAAAGTGATGATTATTTTCATTTAAGCTGCCCGGAACGCCCTGACTGATGAAACAACATTTTTACCGTATCTAAACGGTAGCTCTGCCGCCGCTCCCGGTCAGACGCCAGGCGCGATGCGTGCAGACGACAGTTAAGAAAAGCTACCTGATAACGTGTTGTAAAGCGACGGTTAACGACATGTTTCTGATATGGGCAGCATGGGTTCATAAACAGGGTAAGACGTGAACCTGCTTCCAGTCAGCGCTGTAATGTCTGTAAACCCTGTGTTTAATGAATTTCACGCCTGTACGCACAACAAAAAAGCCCGTAACCATCAGGAATGATTACGGGCTTTAACAGAGCAACCAGGCGGTTAACCGATCATCTGTATCACCGGAGCGGCATTGATCATCAATCCGCCCTGTGGCGATGTTTGCTGGTTAGTTGGTTAACAACCGCAGCATCCGACGCAGCGGTTCGGCTGCGCCCCATAACAGCTGGTCGCCTACCGTGAAGGCAGAAAGATATTCCGGCCCCATGTTCAGTTTACGCAGGCGGCCAACCGGGGTGGTCAGCGTGCCAGTCACAGCGGCAGGGGTCAGTTCACGCATCGTCAGCTCGCGGTCATTCGGCACCACTTTGACCCACTCATTGTGAGAGGCCAGCAGCTGCTCGATTTCAGCCAGCGGCAGGTCGCGTTTCAGCTTCAGCGTAAAGGCCTGGCTGTGGCAGCGCAGCGCACCGACGCGCACACACAATCCGTCAACCGGGATGACCTTAGAAGTGGCGAGGATCTTGTTGGTCTCTGCCTGGCCCTTCCACTCTTCGCGGCTCTGGCCGTTATCCAGCTGCTTATCAATCCACGGAATCAGGCTGCCTGCCAGCGGTACGCCGAAGTTATCGGTCGGTAAGGTGCCAGAACGGGTAAAGTCGGTCACGCTACGCTCAATGTCGAGGATGGCGGAAGCCGGGTTCTGCAGCGCTGGGGCAACGTGATCGTGCAGCATGCCCATCTGGGTCAGCAGTTCGCGCATGTGGCGCGCACCGCCGCCAGAGGCTGCCTGATAGGTGGCAACCGAGGCCCACTCCACCAGATCCTGCGCAAACAGGCCGCCCAGTGACATCAGCATCAGGCTGACAGTACAGTTACCCCCGACAAAGGTTTTGATGCCACGGTCGATGCCCTGGCGAATGACAGCATGGTTAACCGGATCGAGGATGATGATGGCATCTTCTTTCATGCGCAGCGTGGAGGCCGCATCAATCCAGTATCCCTGCCAGCCGCTGTCGCGCAGCTTAGGATAGACGTCACTGGTGTAGTCGCCGCCCTGGCAGGTAATAATGATATCCAGCGCGCGCAGCGCCTCAATATCAAACGCATCCTGCAATGTGCCCTGCTGTTTGCCCGCAAACGCGGGTGCCGCCTGACCATGCTGCGACGTCGAGAAGAAGACCGGATTGATTGCATCAAAATCACGCTCTTCACTCATGCGGGACATCAGCACTGAGCCGACCATGCCGCGCCAACCAACAAAACCTACATTCTTCATGTCGTGTCCGTCTAAGGCAGTTACACCTGCTTTTCATTTCAGAGGAGAGAGCGGCGTGCTATTTTCACGCCGCTCTGCGTAATAATAAGATTTACCTGTGTCCCCTCACTCTACAAAATGCAGGCCGGGTAGCAAGTGAATTAATTCGATTACGCTAACTTTTTCAGCAGCGTAACTAATAACGCTGCTTTTTCGCGAACAACATGGCGCAAAACCGATGACTGAAATGATTTCGGCGACAATATTATTGTTGTTAATTATGGATCCGCTGGGCAATCTGCCGATTTTTATGTCGGTTTTAAAGCATCTGGAGCCGAAACGGCGGCGGGTTGTGCTAATGCGCGAAATGTTGATCGCGCTGATCATCATGCTGCTGTTCCTGTTTACTGGCGAACGCATCCTGGCGTTTTTAAATCTGCGCACCGAAACCGTGTCGATTTCCGGCGGGATTATCCTGTTTCTGATTGCCATCAAGATGATTTTTCCGTCGGCTGAAAGCAGCAGTTCCGGCTTACCGGCGGGTGAAGAGCCCTTCCTGGTACCGCTGGCGATTCCACTGGTCGCCGGGCCATCGCTGCTAGCGACGCTGATGCTGCTGTCACATCAGTATCCGCATCAGATGTCGCATCTGGTCGGCGCACTGTTGATCGCCTGGGGCGTGACGGTTGGCATTCTGCTGATGTCAGGACTGTTCCTGCGTCTGCTGGGTGATAAGGGTGTGAATGCGCTAGAGCGACTGATGGGATTGATACTGATTATGCTGGCCACCCAGATGTTCCTGGATGGCATTCGGGCTTATCTGAAGCTGTAAGTACAATTTTGCCGTTTACCCTGAAAGGCCGGCAGACAGCCACATTAATTCAGCCGTTTTATCAGAGCGTTACGGCATTGAAATGAACAATAGTATTATATAGTTTTGTAAAAAAAGAGATTTCTATGGCGGGCAGTATCGAAAATCAGATGCAGCGTCTGAAAATCTGGAAGGAAACGCAATGAGGTTGTTATTACCCTTTTTTTTCGGCGCGCTCTATCTGATAACAGGTTACTTCTCTCTTCAGGAAGTCCTGCAGTATGCCATCAGCGGCCATTCAGGGGTGATCACAGATATGCGCAGTTATCTGGTTGCTCCACTACTCTGCGCGTTGCTCTGGCTGCTGGTTTATCTGGCAGCCTGGTGGGCGTTCAGAAAAATTGCCTTCCTGTCCGTGGCTAAAGAAACAGCCTTTCAGGCGCTGTTTTTTCTGGCAAATATACTCTGTTTAGCTGGCCTGACCGTACTATCCTTCTCGGGCCAGAAAGCGGCGCTGAATGACGCGCAGCTGATGCAGGTTGACGTCACTGATTTTGCCTGGGTTTACTTAGTTGCCTCCGCCATTACGCTGGTTGTTTTTGCTTTGATAAGAAGAAAATGGGCATGAACAGTCTGCTGCAGATTATCAAAAGCTGTCTGCTGCGCACGTTTAACTATCAAGGGCGTGAAGGAAGGACGCGCTATTTTATTTTCCTGCTGTTCCAGCTGGCCTGGTTCTGCAGTTATCTGCAATGGTTTACCGGGCCACTGCGTGAAATAGGCTTAATCGCGCTGCTGCTGTTTATTTTGCCTGTTTTTTCCTGCGCGGTAAGAAGAATAAATGACGCTGGCTATTCGTCCGGCGTCATTATTCTTTTGATAGTTGCGCCTTATCTGCTGTTCCCTTTTTTACTCTTCCCCCGCTCGCGGGAAAAGACCTGACGGGCATATAACCCGTCGGGTTGGTCAGGAAAGCAGTTCGAAAGCAATCATACCTGTGATAGCCCCGGTAGTACCAAGAATGGTCTCCATCAGCGTCCAGGTCTTCAGCGTTTCCGCTTCGCTGGCCCCGGTGAAACGACCAAACAGCCAGAAACCGGCATCATTCACATGGCTGATAATGATAGAGCCACCGCCGATGCAGATCGACAGTGCCGCCAGCTGGGCACCGCTATAGTGCAGCGGCTCAATCACCGGCATGATTAAGCCCACAGTGGTCAGACAGGCGACCGTGGCCGATCCCTGAATCACCCGCACCGCACCCGACAGAATAAAGCAGGCCAGCGCAATGGGCAGTCCTGCGCCGGTCAGCGCATTACCCAGCACCGGACCGACGCCAGAATCTACCAGTACCTGCTTAAACACCCCGCCCGCACCAATCACCAGCAGGATAATTCCGGCCGGTTGCAGCGCGCTGCCGCACACCTGCATCACCCGCTCTTTATCCATGCCCTGACGGTAAGCCAGGCCATAAATCGCCACCAGCAACGCCAGCAGGATCGCAGTGAAAGGATGGCCGATAAATTCGAGCCACTCGTAAAGCGTGGTGCCTTCGGTTGTAAAGCGTGCGCCGATGGTTTTCAGGCCGACCAGCACCAGTGGAAACAGAATCAGTGAGAGGCTGAAACCAAATGACGGCAGCTTGCTCTCATCAACATCCGGTTGATGATCTTCCGGTGGCGCGCTGAAGGTGACGTGGTTGCCGATGAAATTGCCAAACAGAGGCCCGGCAATCAGCATGCCGGGGATTGCCGCGCAGAGACCCAGCAGGATCATCCAGCCAAAGTCCGCATGCATCTGCGAGGCCAGCAGCATTGGGGCCGGTCCGGGCAACAGGAAGGCCGCCGACGCCGCAACGCCTGCAAACAGCGGGATCACCAGCTTCACCAGATTGCCGCCGGTTCGCCGCGCCACCGCAAACGCAATGCTGATTAACAGCACCACAGCAACCTCAAAGAAGAGCGGCAGCGCGCAGATCAGACCGGCAATGCCCATCGCATAATGGGCGCGGCTCTGACCAAAGGTTTTCAGCATCCGTATAGCGATCTGATCCACGGCGCCGGTTTCATGCAGGATTTTGCCGAACATTGCGCCCAGCGCGACCACAATGGCGAGGAAGCCGAGCGTACCGCCCATCCCCTTCTGCATCGTTTCAGCGATTTTGTTCAGTGGCATGCCGGAAAACAGGCCGGCACCGATGGAGACTAACATCAGCGCGACGAAGGCGTGCATGCGCGCCTTCATCACCAGAAAAAGCAGCAGCAGGACGGAGCCTGCTGCGGTCAAAACGAGTGTTGCGGTATTCATCTCTAATCCTGGCTGATAGCGTCCTGGATAGTCGCAACCGTAGCCGCCACCACGTCGTCGAGTGAATGCGCGATATCCACGACCAGGACATCCGACTCATCACTGGCCGGCTCTTGCAGCGTGGCAAACTGGGTGACCAGCATCTGCGGCTTAAAGAAGTGCCCTTTACGCGCTTTCAGGCGGGCTTCAATAGTGTCGAAATCGCCTTTCAGGTAGACGAAACGCAGGTTGTCATTTCCCTGACGCAGAATGTCGCGATAACTTTTCTTCAGGGCTGAACAGACAATGATTGAAATCGCCTGAGTGCGCTGCATGGCAAAGGCGGCATCGTTCAGCGCCTGTAACCACGGCTGGCGATCGCTGTCATCCAGCGGATGACCATCGGCCATCTTCAGAATGTTGGCGCGGGGATGAAGAAAATCACCGTCAAGAAAGGCCGTATTGAGCTGGTGAGAAACCTGGTTGGCGACGGCAGACTTTCCGCTGCCTGAAACGCCCATCAGGATAAAGACGTGATGTGACGGGGATTGCGTTGTCATTTTTCTGCTCCGGCAGGTGAGAATTTGCCAATGTTACCGATAACAATGGCGTCTCTCATTCTCCTGGCCGGTTAACAGCCTGGCAACCTTTTTACCAGGAAAAGCACGAAAGTGTGAGCTGACTCATAAAAACAACACAATCAGATGCTGCCACCTTCACTGATCTCAAAACCGACATCCCGCAGCTTATTATCACTGCTTTCACCGGCGATTCGCGCCAGTAATAGTGCTGCCGCTTCACGTCCCATGCGGTCACGTGGTGTCAGCACCGTTGCCAGTTGTGGCGTCACCACCTGGCTGATGTCATGCCCGTGAAAACCAGCAATCGCCATCTGGGTGGGCACCTGCAATCCCTGGCGCTGGCACTCAAACATTGCGCCGACCGCCAGATCGTCATTGGTGCAGAACAGGCTATCCGTTTCAGGATAGAGACGTTGCGCCTCACGCAGCAAATCACCACCGGCGCTGAATGAAGAAGCCTCTTCCATCATCACGCTGCGCGGCGTCAGCCCCGCTTCACACATCGCGATTTCATAACCCTGTTGCTTCTGCAGCGTACGTTCATCAAGACGTGCGCCAAGGTAGACGGTGTGACGATGGCCTTTGCTGAGGATAGCCCGCGTCATCTGCCGGGCCGCTTCGACGTTATCAAAGCCGACCGCCATATCCAGGCAGGGTGTGACGCTGTCCATCATCTCTATCACCGGAATCCCGGCCACTTCCAGCATACGTAGCGTGCCTGGCGTATGGGTGCGTTCAGTGAGGATCACGCCATCAATGTTCCAGCCCAGCAGCGAGCGCAGTTGCAGCTCCTCTTTTTGTGGGTTGTAGCCAAAGTGGGCGACCAGCGTCTGATAGTTGGCTTCGTCGGTGACAGCTTCAATGCCGCGCAGGACATCGGCAAAAACCTGGTTGGTGAGTGACGGCAACAGCACGCCGATGGCGCGACTGGTGGCGTTAGAAAGCATATCGGGGGCGCGATTAGGGATATAACCCAGCTCATCCAGTGCCACTGCAATCTTGTCCCGCAGAGCAACAGAGACCTGCTCAGGATTACGCAGGTAACGGCTGACGGTCATTTTTGTAATGCCGACGCGATCGGCAACGTCCTGTAATACCGGTCTTTTCTTCTTCATCGTAGCGCCTGGGATCGCCCTGAAAGCTAAAGTACGATGAGTCTATCACTTTTCTGTCACAAAATTGCCAACCGGGCGCGACGATGCGCGCCCGTTATCGGCTTAGACCGGTGGCAGATCAAACAGCAGGACTTCTGCAGCCGAGCTGGCTTCAATTGTCAGCGCGCTTTCATCCCAGATCGCCAGGGCATCGCTGGTGGTGATCGCGTTGCCGTTAACGGTCACATCACCTTTCACCACCTGAATCCAGATACGACGTCCTGCATCAATTGCGACGCTGTCCTGCTCACCGGCAGCCAGTACCCAGCGTGATAAGGTCATGTCCTGATAAACTTTCAGCGATCCTTCACGTGCATCCGGGCTTAACACCAGCTGACGCCCTTTAATATCCGGGAAGCGGCGCTGATCGTAACGTGGCTCAATGCCGGTACGCTCAGGAATGATCCAGATCTGATAGAGGTGCAGCGGATCGCTTTCGCTGGCATTGTATTCTGAGTGACGGACGCCGGTGCCGGCGCTCATGATCTGGAACTCCCCTGCCGGGATCTGCTCTTTGTTTCCCATGCTGTCCTGATGCTCAACCGTGCCGGAAAGCACGTAGGTCAGGATTTCCATATCTTTATGGGGATGGGTGCCAAACCCCTGACCGCCATCGATCACATCTTCATTGATGACCCGCAGCGCGGAGAAACCCATGAAGTTCGCATCGTGATAGCTGGCGAAAGAGAAGGTGTGCCAGCTATCCAGCCAGCCATGGTTTGCGTGACCGCGTTCTTCAGCTTTGCGTACGTAGATCATGTTCAAATCTCCTCAATGTTTTTTATAGTGTGTCTCTGAGGTGGTTTGATTGATAGCTGAAAAACTTCACTCCTCTGTTCAAAATAGTTGAATGAGCGTGAACCCGTGACTGAAAAGCATTGAAGGAGAGGAGGCAAAAAAAAGCCAGCGGATAAGCTGGCGAAATAATACTGGAAGCAATGTGAGCAATGTCGTGCTTTCTCAGGCTGTCAGGCGACCTCCCGGGAACGCATAGCAATAATAATCATTATCATTCGTATCTGTAAAGCCTTTTCCCTGTTTTTTAGCTTGATTCTCAGGGTGAATACCTTGATGTTTAAAAGGTTTTATCGGCTAAAGGAGAGACCATGAGTGAAATCGTTGTCCGTCACGTCACGCCAGAAGATGCTGCTGCGCTGCACAGAATTTACGGTCAGCCAGATACCCAGGCCAGCACACTCCATTTGCCCCACTCATCACTCCAGATGTGGCATACCCGTCTCGCCACACCTCAGCCCAATGCGCATCTGCTGGTGGCCTGTATTGATGAGGAGGTCGTCGGTCAGTGTGCTTTGCATGTGGAAGATCGCGCCAGACGCCGTCACGTCGCCTCTCTGGGAATGGGCGTGGATGAACGCTACCGGCAGCGAGGCGTCGGCACTGCACTCATGCGTGAAATGGTCATGTTATGCGACAACTGGTTACAGGTGAGCCGGATGGAGCTGACGGTATTCGTCGATAATGGCCCGGCCATCGCCCTTTATCAGCGTTTCGGTTTTGAGATTGAGGGAACGGCTAAAGGCTTCGCACTACGTCACGGTGAACTGATCGACGCGCATTATATGGCGCGGGTTAAAGCCTGATATCTGAGCGTCAGAAGGATACTTCCCGGTGCCCTTCTGACTGATAACACATCCAAAGTACGGTGAAACTGGCAGCAACGTATTAGCCTGACGCGCAGGGAACACGGGCAGAAGAGGAAAGCGTCCCGCGCCAGGGACGGCGCGGGCCGAGTAGTCAGGGATGACGCTTTTGCGTCTTTCCGATCTGACCGTGTTCCCTGAGCAAGTTCGGGCTCACAACGAGTCAGTTCTGACTTTATCCTCAGATATCAATAACCCGCACTTAAATCATCAATACTGCGCGGATCGGAAGCGCCATAGAGCATGCCATCCGGCCCGATCATGATGCTCTGCGTACTGCCCATCGATGGCAGTACCTTCACATGCTGACCTTTGGCTTCCAGCAGACGAAGCGTATCCGGACTGAAGCCCTTCTCCACCCGCAGCTGATCCGGCAACCACTGATGATGGAAGCGCGGTGCATTGGTGGCTTCCGCAACGTTCATCCCAAAATCAATGCTGTTCACCACCATCTGAAGCACCGTGGTGATAATGCGGCTACCGCCAGGACTGCCAGTTACCAGCCAGGTTTTGCCTCCTTTAGCGACGATAGTCGGCGACATTGATGACAACGGACGTTTCGCTGGCTGCACCGCATTCGCTTCCCCGCCGACCAGCCCATAGACATTTGGCGTGCCTGGCTTGGCTGAGAAGTCATCCATTTCGTTATTCATCAGGATGCCGCTGTTGCCCGCCACAATCCCGCTGCCGAAATAGGTGTTAAGCGTATAGGTCACCGCGACCGCATTGCCCTGCTTATCCACCACCGAGAAATGAGTCGTCTGATTACTTTCATAAGGTTCGAGCTTGCCGGGCTTGATCTCGCTGGAAGGGCGCGCCTTCGCCACATCGATGTGCTGCGCCAGCGATCTGGCATACGCTTTACTGGTCAGCGCCTGCCACGGCACCTTCACGAAATCGGGGTCGCCGAGATACTCCGAGCGATCCGCATAAGCATATTTTTCCGCTTCCGCCATCACCTGCATAGCGTCAGCGCTGCCAAAGCCCATCTTCGCCAGATCAAAGTTCTCCAGGATATTGAGGATCTGCACGATGTGGATACCACCGGATGACGGAGGTGGCATCGAGAAAACTTCATAACCACGGTAAGTCCCGCTGACGGGCTTACGCTCGACCGCACGATAGGCCGCCAGGTCAGCTTTGTTGATCAGACCACCGTGTTGCGCCATCTCTCCGGCGATCTCATCCGCGATTTCACCTTTGTAAAAGGCATCCGGTCCCTGACGGGCAATCAGTTGCAGGCTGTGGGCCAGGTTTTTCTGCACCAGCCGATCGCCCTTCTGCCACGGCGTGCCGTCCGGTTTATAGAAGATCGCTTTGCTGTTGGGATGGGTGACCAGTACTTCTTTGCCGTAAGTTTTTAAATCATCCGCCAGCGCATCGTTGACCGGAATACCGTCACGCGCCAGTTTGATCGCCGGTGCCAGCAGAGTGCTCAGCGGCAGGGTGCCATATTTCTGCGCAGCCAGCGCCAGTCCGGCCACCGTGCCCGGCGTACCGGAGGCAAGATGTGATGTCAGCGACAGCTTACTGTCGGCATTGCCCTGCTTATCCAGGAACATATCGCGCGAGGCATGGCCCGGTGCCATTTCACGGAAATCGATGGCAGTCGCGCGGCCAGACGCGGTGCGCAACAGCATAAAGCCGCCGCCGCCCAGGTTGCCTGCCTGCGGATGGGTCACGGCCAGCGCAAAACCCACAGCGACCGCGGCATCCACCGCATTCCCGCCCTGACGCAGGATTTCAACGCCCACCTGGGTTGCCATCGCATCCACCGATGCCACCATACCGTGCTGCGCTTTTACCGGGTGAAAAGTATCACTGTCTACGCCGTAGGAGACCGGCGGAGCCTGAACAGGAGCAGCGTTAGCACCTGCCACCACCGTGAAACTCATCACCAGCGACCAGCTAAGCTGACGCATTGTTTGCTGCATTTTCATCCTGCCACCATCCCGTATTGTTATTTACATTTTTTTATCATTTCTGCAAGTCTCTACAAATACAGCAAAATAATCAGGGTTAAGTCAAATCAGGAATACATCTGAAAGTAAGGTCTGTGATATCGGGTAAACTTATGAGTGCGACCCTGATATCGGTGTGCGCCGTTGTGCACCCAAAACCCTGTCGCGTTAAGGAAGGAGGAGAGATGAAAAAGTGGATAATTGTTTTAGCCGCCCTGCTGCCTTTCGCCAGCCAGGCGAACACGCTGAACAGCACCAACGATCCGAACAAACCTGGCTATAACCCGAGTCAGCAGCGGATGCAGTCGCAGATGCAGACCGGCCAGCAGCAGCAACAGCTCAAGCTGCGCCAGGATCAGCAGCGTCAGACGCAGGACATGCAGCGTAAAATGCAGGAACAGCGGAACAGCGCCCAGCAGCGGGTGATTACCTCGCAGCCGGGCCAGCCGAATCAGAATCAAAACCAGAACTAATGAAAATCGGGGCCAATGATGTCGATGCTGTCGGTACAGATGGCATCGACGCCCCACTTCAGTAACTCCCGCGCCCGATCCGGGCTGTTCACGGTATAAACCAGAATCTTCAGTCCGCCGGCTTTCAGTTCGGCGACCCGCTCGGCGGTCAGCACTTTGTGATTGAGATGGATCGACACGCACCCCAGCGCGGTTGTTTTTTCCTGCCACGCGGGATCCCAGCTGTGCGAAAGCAGGCCACGTGGCAGCTGCGGCTCGACCTGCATCGCCGCTTCCAGCGCGTCAAAAGAGAACGAAGAGAGCAACGGTGCAGTCTGATCCTGCCACAGGATCGCGGCAGCCTGCGCTACGGCACGTCCGGTTTCAGCGTCACTGCCGGTGGTCGGCTTGATCTCAATGTTCGCCATCATCTGATGCTGACGACAGCGTGCCGCCACCTCATCCAGCCGCGCCAGCTTCTCGCCGGTAAATGCGTGACCAAACCAGCTGCCCGCATCAAGCTGCGACAGCTTCTCCCACGGCAACTGACCCGCCACGCCCCAGCCGTTACTGGTGCGATCCAGCGTATCGTCATGCAGCAGGAAGATCTGCGCATCCATTGATAATTTGGCATCAAACTCAATCATCTGATGACCATATTTCGCGCCCGTGTCGATCGCGGCCAGCGTGTTTTCCGGTGCCAGTTTACCGCCGCCACGATGGGCGACGATGCGGGGATAGGGCCAGTGTTGTGTGCTCATTCCAGTCGCTTTCCATGGGTTGAATCAAAGAAGTGTAACGCATCTGATGGCAGATGCAGCCACAGCGTACTGCCAGGCTGCGGTCGTTCGCTGTGCGCTAAGCGTACCACCAGTGGCGTGTCACCGATGCGGCCATGTGCCAGATTATCGGCTCCCAGCATCTCCAGGGTATCGACCCGCAGCGGCACACCACCCTGCTCGCGGCTGCTGAGCTGAATATGCTCTGGCCGGATGCCCAGCACCACCGGCCGGTTAGCCCATTTCGCTTTACTGTCGCTGAGCGGCAGGGCATGCGAGGCATCGAGGTTAAAGCGCGAGCCATCGCTGCTGAACTGCCCTTTCAGCAGGTTCATGGCGGGCGCGCCGATAAACGAGGCCACAAACTGGCTGGCCGGACGTTCATATACGTCGACCGGCGTGCCGAGCTGTTCGACCACGCCTTTGTTCATCACCATCACTCTTTGCGCCAGCGTCATCGCCTCGACCTGATCGTGCGTCACATAGAGGCTGGTAGTCTGCAGGCGGCGGTGCAGCTGTTGCAGCTCCAGACGCATCTGCACACGCAGGCGGGCATCGAGATTCGATAGCGGCTCATCGAACAGAAACACTGCCGGTTCACGCACGATAGCGCGTCCCATCGCCACGCGCTGACGCTGTCCGCCGGAGAGTTCGCGAGGCCGACGCATCAGCAGGTGATCCAGCTCCAGACTGCGGGCCGCGTCGAGCACGCGCTGGCGGATTTGCTCTTTGCCCATCCCGCGGATTTTCAGGCCATAGGCCATGTTCTCCTCCACCGACATATGGGGATAGAGCGCATAGTTCTGGAACACCATCGCAATGCCGCGATCTTTCGGCTCTTCCTGGGTGACGCGGCGGTTGTCGATATAGATATCACCAGAGGTGACGCACTCCAGTCCGGCCACCATGCGCAGCAGGGTCGATTTTCCGCAGCCAGATGGCCCGACCATCACCATAAACTCGCCTTCATTGATGGTGACGTTCAGCGGCTGAATGATCTGATTTTTGCCATCGTAGGACTTGGTTACTGCCTGAAGGGTTACGCCTGCCATCTTATTTCTCACTCTCAACCAGACCGCGCACAAAGGCACGCTGCATGACTAATACCACCACCAGCGGCGGAATCAGGGTTAATAACATTGCCGCCATCACTTCGTTCCATTGGGTCGGCGATCCGCTGGTGGAGATCATACTTTTGATCCCCGCCACCGCCGTGCCGAGGCTGGCATCATTGATGATCAGCAGTGGCCAGAGATACTGGTTCCAGCCGTAGATAAAGGTGATCACAAACAGCGCCGCCAGATTGGTTTTCGACAGCGGCAGAACGATGTCGATAAAGAAGCGCATTGCGCTGGCACCGTCGATGCGCGCGGCTTCCACCAGTTCATCCGGCAGCGACATAAAGAACTGACGGAACAGGAAAGTTGCGGTCGCCGAGGCCATCAGCGGCAGGGTTAATCCGCTGTAGCTGTCGAGCAGATTAAGGTCGGCTATCACCTGCACCGTGGGGAAGATACGCACCTCAACCGGCAGCATCAGGGTGATGAAAATCAGCCAGAAAAAGAGCGACCGTAGCGGAAAACGGAACCAGACCAGCGCAAACGCCGACAGCATCGATACGGTAATTTTGCCGAAGGTGATACCCAGCGCCATGATCATGCTGTTAAACAGCATCAGGCCAAACGCCGGTCCGCTGCCGTTGACGCCATGCGTCCAGATGCGCGAGATGTTCTCCCAGAGGTGCGTGCCGGGCACCAGCGTCATCGGCACCTGATAGACCGCCTCGTTATCCAGCGTCGCCGCCACAAAGGCGACATAGAGCGGAAACAGAATAGTGAGCACGCCCAGCACCAGCACAATGTGGCTGAAGATATCCAGTCCGCGTCGATTCTCAATCATTGGTATTGCACCTTACGTTCAACAAAGCGGAACTGGAGCACCGTCAACCCAATCACCAGCAGCATCAGCACTACCGACTGCGCCGCGGACGAGGAGAGATCCAGCCCGGTAAAGCCTTCGCGATAGATTTTATAGATCAGCGTAGTGGTCGCCTGCACCGGCCCGCCGCCGGTTGCAGCATCGATCACCGGGAAGGTATCGAAGAAGGCGTAGATCAGGTTCACCACCAGCAGGAAGAAGCTGACCGGCGTAATCAGCGGCAGTGAGAGGTTGAAGAAACGACGCACCGGTCCGGCACCGTCAATCGCGGCGGCTTCCACCAGCGATTTGGGGATAGACTGCAATGCGGCGAAGAAGAACAGGAAGTTGTAGCTCATCTGCTGCCAGATCGATGCCAGCACCACCAGGAACATCGCCTGACCGCTGTTCTGCGCGTAGTTCCAGTTGTAGCCGACGTGGTTCAGCAGGTAGCTGAACAGGCCCAGGCCAGGGTTAAACAGAAACATCCACAGCACCGCAGCTACCACGGGCGCAACGGCGTAGGGCAGCAGCAGCAGGGTCTGATAGAGGCGGCGCAGTCGCACCACATAATCTACCAGCGCTGCCAGCAGTAGCGACAAGACCATGCCGAACACCGTAACCATGCCGCTGAATTTGATGGTGGTCCAGAACGAATCCAGATAGTAAGGATCGGCAAACAGCCGTCTGAAGTTTTCCAGCCCGACAAAGCTGCTGGAGATGCCAAAAGGATCGAGGCTTTGCAGCGAGTACCACAGCGCTTCACCGGCAGGCCAGAGAAAGAAGATAGCGGTAATCAGCAGTTGCGGCAGCACCAGAAGATAGGGCAACAGGCTGGTGCGAAAGACCGGACGAGATGAAGACATGGCGTACCTGACGTCAGAAAAGAGGGGCCAGCCTGCGCTGGCCCGCAAGAGGAGATTACTTCACCTGCTGCTGGAAGCGGCGCAGCAGCTCGTTGCCGCGTTTCACTGCGTTATCCATCGCGTTTTGCGGTGACTGTTTGCCGGTCCAGACGCTTTCCAGCTCTTCGTCGATCACGGTACGAATCTGCGGCATGTTGCCCAGACGCATCCCTTTGGTGAACGGCAATGGCGGCTTGTTCATCATCTGGCGGGTGGCGATATCCGCACCCGGATTCTTATCGTAGAAGCCCTGCTGTTTCGTCAGCGCGTAGGCGGCGGTAGTAATCGGCAGATAGCCGGTTTTCTGGTGCCATTCCGCAGCGATTTCCGGTTTAGCCAGGAACTGCATGAACTCGGCCACGCCTTTGTAGGTTGCCGCATCTTTGCCTTTCATCACCCACAGGCTGGCACCGCCGATCAGGGCGTTCTGCGGCGCATCTGGCACGGTGTCGTCATACGGCATCATGCCAACGCCGAAGTTGAATTTGGCATAGTGACGGATATCAGCCAGCGAACCGGATGAGGCGGTGGTGATACCACAGTCGCCGTTGTAGAACTTGGCGGTGGATTCATCTTTGCGGCCAAAGTAGGTGAAGTCCCCTTTCTTGTTCATCGCTTCCAGCAGTTCGATATGACGAACCAGTACCGGCTTGTTGAACTCCAGCACCGCATCAAGCCCGTCAAATCCGTTGTTTTCAGTCGCGACCGGCAGAGCATGCCAGGCGCTGAAGTTTTCAATCTGGATCCAGCCCTGCCAGCCGCTGGCGTAGCCACAGCTCATACCCGATTTACGCAGTGCGGCGGCATCCGTCGCCAGCTCCTGCCAGGTTTTAGGCGGCTGGTCCGGGTTCAGACCCGCTTTCTTAAAGGCATCTTTGTTGTAATAGAGTACCGGCGTTGAGCTGTTGAACGGCTGAGAGATCAACTGACCTTTGCTGTCGCTGTAGTAGCCCGCCACCGTTGGCACGAACTGTTTTTCATCGAAAGGAATTCCGGCGTCTTTAAAAACCTGATGCACCGGCACAATCGCTTTTGAGGCCATCATGGTCGCCGTACCGACTTCGTAGACCTGCAGTACGGCTGGCGCCTTGCCGCTGCGCACTGCCGCAATCCCTGCTGCCAGGCTCTGCTCGTAGTTACCTTTGTAGGTCGGAACAATTTTGTAATCGGGATGCGTCTCGTTAAAACGCTGTGCCAGCGAATCCACTTCTTTGCCAAGCTCGCCTTCCATGGAGTGCCAGAAAGGGATCTCAGTGGCGGCCATGGCATGGCTGCTGAGCGTCAGACCGAGCAGCGCGCTCATCAGGCTACGACGAAAGGTAACGACGGACATAGAATTTTCCTGTGCAGGTAAATACGCGTGAAATCACGGATTTCTGTTTCGCGAAGTAACATGACACGGGGAAATGACGGATTAATAACAACCAGATGACAGCCAGATGACAGGCGAAAGAGAGGAAAAGAGGACGCAGACAGCGCGGCGGCAAAACGCCCACGCTGCCCGTTTTTAGTTACATAAATGGCAGATCGATGAGGAAGTGAAAACGTGCGATGCGGGTTTTCACTTCACTCAAACGCTAATTACGGTTCTATCATCACTGATATTCAAGACCGTCGGCGGCGCAGGCAGGTTGCGGGCGGACAGCGCGCAGCCACCGGAGCGTACACATAGTACGTGAGGATGGCGAGCACTGCCCAACCCGAACCTGGCAAGTAAGCCAGGCCGTGCCCCATCAGGCTCCGAGGTACGCGCTGCGGACGGCTTCGTTGGAGAGTAGCGCTGCACCGGTGTCTTCAAGCACCACATGCCCGTTCTCCAGCACATAGCCCCGATCCGCCAGCTTCAGCGCCTGATTCGCATTCTGCTCTACCAGGAAAATCGTCATCCCCTCGCTGCGCAGCTGCTCAATGGTATCGAAAATCTGCTGAATGATGATCGGTGCCAGTCCCAGCGACGGTTCATCCAGCAGCAGCAGGCGCGGCTGGCTCATCAGCGCACGGCCAATCGCCAGCATCTGCTGTTCGCCACCTGACATGGTTCCGGCGCGCTGGATTTTACGCTCTTCCAGACGCGGAAAAAGTTCATATACGCGCTTAATCCGCGTCAGATAGTCCGGTCGGCTGGCAAAAAAGCCGCCCATCGCCAGGTTCTCTTCCACCGTCATACGCGAGAATACCCGCCGTCCCTCTGGCACGATGGCAATCGCTTCACGCATGATGCGCGCCGTTTGCCAGTCGGTAATGGCTTTGCCATCAAAGGTAATGGTGCCTTGGGTCGCGCGCGGCTCGCCGCAGAGCGTGCCCAGCAGCGTGGTTTTTCCGGCTCCGTTAGCGCCAATCAGGGTAACGATTTCGCCCTGATTGATATAGAGGCTGACGTTGTGCAGCGCCTGAATTTTGCCGTAGTGGGCACTGACGTTCTCAATGGTTAACATCGCATTTGCCATCTCAGGCCTCTCCTAAATAGGCACGAATGACATCCGGGTTATTACGAATCTCCTCCGGCGTTCCGTTAGCCAGCGGCGTTCCCTGATTGACCACGTATATACGATCAGAAATGCCCATCACCAGCTTCATATCATGTTCAATCAGCAGCACCGACACCTTGTGTTCACCACGCAGTTCCGCAATCAGCGCGTCCAGCTCGTGCGTCTCTTTGGGATTAAGGCCCGCCGCCGGTTCATCCAGCATCAGGATCTCCGGGCGCGTCACCATGCAGCGCGCAATCTCCAGCCGACGCTGCTGACCATAGGCCAGATTGCCTGCCTGCCGGTTAGCCAGATCCAGCAGACCGACCCGCTCCAGCCAGGTCGCCGCACGATCCAGCGCCTCGCTCTCACTGCGGCGAAACGCCGGCGTTTTCAGTAAACCGGAAAAGACACCACTTTTCAGGTGCTGATGCTGCGCCACCAGCAGGTTCTCAATCACTGTCATCTCACGGAACAGACGCACGTGCTGGAAAGTGCGCACGATGCCCATCCGCGCAATCTTCTGGCCCGGCAAGCCTTCCAGATGCTGCTCACGTAACTTAATCGTGCCGCCGGTGGGCTTGTAAAAGCCGGTCAGGCAGTTGAACACGGTGGTTTTACCAGCACCGTTGGGGCCAATCAGCGAAACGATCTCCTGCGGACGCAGCTCAAGCGCCACATTGTTCACGGCTAACAGACCGCCGAAGCGCATCATCAGGCCTTCAACGGCTAATAAAGGCTTCATGCCTGCTCTCCTTTTTTAGCGGTTCTGAGCTTCAGATGCGGACGCTTCATTGGCAACAATCCCTGCGGACGCCAGATCATCATCAGCACCATCAGACCACCCAGCACCAGCATGCTGTACTCATTAAGATCGCGCATCAGCTCGCGTGACACCACCAGCAGAATGGCCGCCAGAATCACCGCAAATTGCGAGCCCATCCCGCCCAGAACCACAATCGCCAGTACAAAGGCGGATTCGACAAAGGTAAAGGATTCCGGGCTGACAAAGCCCTGACGCGCCGCGAAGAGGCTGCCGGCAAAGCCCGCAAACGCGGCACTGATGGTAAAGGCAGTCAGCTTAATGCGGGTCGGGCTAAGGCCCAGTGAACGGCAGGCAATCTCATCTTCGCGCAGCGCTTCCCAGGCCCGGCCCAGCGGCATACGCAGCAGCCGGTTAATCACGAACAGGGTCAGCACCACCAGCAGCAGCGCCACCAGGTAGAGAAAGATAATGCGGTCGCTGGGATCATACTTCAGCCCAAAGAAGTTGTGGAAGGTATCCCAGCCGCCTTCACGTGGCGTACGGCCAAACTCCAGACCAAACAGCGTCGGTTTCGGGATCTGGCTGATGCCATTCGGTCCGCCGGTCAGGGCAGTGTTGTTCAGCAGCAGAATACGCACGATTTCACCGAAGCCTAGCGTCACAATCGCCAGATAATCACCGCGCAGTCGCAGCACCGGGAAGCCCAGCAGCAGACCAAACAGTGCGGCCACCATGCCGGAAAGCGGCAGGCACTGCCAGAAACCGAGACCGTAATAGTGGTTCAGCAGCGCAAAGGTGTAAGCACCAATGGCGTAGAAGCCGCCATAACCCAGCACCAGCAGGCCAGAGAGTCCGACGACGACGTTTAAGCCCAGACCGAGCATCACGTAGATCAGCGTCATAGTAGCGATATCGACGGTGCCGCGTGATACCAGGAATGGCCAGGCAATCGCGGCGATAATCATCACCGCCATCACCAGCTTCTGCTTCGGCGTCGAACCATCCAGACCCGGTAACACCAGCGCCGGGCCGGAAATTTTCTTCAGGCCGCTTTGCCATACCGGGCGAAGCAGCTGGAACAGGAACACCACCGCACAGCCTGCAGCGATCCAGTTCCATCGCACACTACCGGCGTTCTGAACCACCAGATTGGTGCCGTCCAGATTCAGGCGTAGCCCCATAAAGAAGGTGGCGAGCACCAGTAGCATCACTGAGGAGATCAGGGCGTTGATAAAGGAAGTCTTCATACTTTTTCGACCTCCGGGCGGCCCAGAATCCCGGTTGGCATCACCAGCAGCACCACAATCAGCAGAGCAAACGAGACCACATCTTTATATTCTGTGCTGAGATACGCCGAAGTCAGCGCTTCAGCAATGCCCAGCACCAGGCCGCCAATCATCGCCCCCGGAATACTGCCAATCCCGCCCAGCACGGCGGCGGTGAAGGCTTTCATGCCCGCCATAAAGCCGATGAAGGGGTTGATCGAACCATAGAACTGGCCCAGCAGCACGCCTGCGACCGCCGCCATCGCGGCACCGATCACAAAGGTCAGCGAGATCACACGGTCGGTGTTTATTCCCAGCAGGCTGGCCATTTTCAGATCTTCAGCGCAGGCGCGACAGGCCCGTCCCATGCGGGAATAGCGGATAAAGGTGGTCAGCGCCAGCATCGCCAGGAACGTCACCACCCAGATCACAATCTGCATGGTGGAGATAGTGGCGGCAAAACCGTTGCTCTCGCCTACCGTCCACTGTCCGGTGATCAGGCTCGGCAGCGCCAGGTCGCGTGAGCCCTGCGTCAGGCTGACGTAGTTTTGCAGGAATATCGACATCCCGATGGCGGAGATCAGCGCAATCAGGCGCTTGGATGAACGCACAGGCCGGTAGGCGACGCGCTCAATGCTCCAGCCATAGGCGCTGGAGATAATGACGGCCATCACAAAGCCGGCTGCAATCATCAGCCAGGTGGTGTCGATGCCCATCATCATCAGGGCAGCAATGACGATAAAGGAGACGTAGCTACCGATCATGTAGACCTCGCCGTGGGCGAAGTTGATCATGCCGATAATGCCGTAAACCATGGTGTAACCGATGGCGATCAGCGCGTAGGTGCTACCCAGGGTCACACCGTTAAACATCTGCTGAATAAAATAGAGGAACTGCTCGGACATACCTTGACCCTTACTTAACCGATCGCAGGCGAACGGGGTACAAAAAACGCCTGGCAGACGAGCACCAGGCGTTCGTGTCGCTGGTGAGAGGAAACCGGTTATTCGGCTTCCTGCTCACCACAAAACAGCCTGGTTTACTTCACTGCGGTCGAGGTGCCATCGGCATGCCATTTGAAGACGCCGAATTCAAAGCCCTTGAGATCGCCCTTCTCATCCCAGTTCAGGTTGCCCATCACGGTTGGCACTGCAGCGCCCTCCTTGAGGTTTTTCACGATAGCGTCCGGCTCAGTGCTTTTGCTGCGCTCCATACCGGTTGCCAGCGACTGCAGAGCCGCATAGGTAGTCCAGACGAACGGTCCGGTCGGATCCAGTTTCTTCGCTTTCAGCGCGTCAACGATCGGTTTGTTGGTTTCAACCTGGTCGTAGCGTTTCGGCAGGGTCACCAGCATGCCTTCAGAAGCCGCACCGGCGATATTCGACAGCGAGGCGTTACCCACGCCTTCAGGCCCCATAAACTGGGTTTTCAGGCCTGCAGCACGTGCCTGACGCACGATCTGGCCCATTTCCGGGTAGTAACCGCCGAAATAGACGAAATCGACATTCTCTTTCTTGAAGCGCGCCACCAGGGTAGAGAAATCTTTGTCGCCTGCAGTGATACCTTCAAACATCACAATATTAGCGCCCTGCTTTTTCAGGCTCTCCTGCACGGAGCGCGCCAGGCCTTCGCCATACTGCTGTTTGTCATGAACCACGGCGATGCGCTTGGGCTTAAGCTCGCTCATCACATATTTCGCGGCGGTCGGGCCCTGATCGGAGTCGAGGCCGGTGGTGCGCATAATCAGTTTATAGCCACGGGCAGTCAGGTCAGGTGCGGTCGCAGCCGGGGTAATCATCAGCACGCCTTCATCTTCATAGATGTCAGACGCGGGCTGGGTAGAGGAAGAGCAGAGGTGGCCGATCACGTAATGGATGCCGTCATTAATCACCTTGTTCGCTACCGCAACCGCCTGTTTCGGGTCACAGGCGTCATCATATTTCACTGCAACCAGCTTGTTACCGTTTACGCCACCTTTGGCATTGATATCTTCAATCGCCTGCGTGGCACCCGCGAACTCCATGTCACCGTACTGTGCCACCGGACCCGACATTGCGCCGACAATCGCCACTTTGATATCTTCAGCCAGCGCCGCATGGCTCATCGCCAGTGCTACACATCCTGCCAGTAATGCGCGACCTTTCATTTTCATCCTGACTACCCCATTTGTTTTGTCGTGTATGTTGTGCGTGCTTGCGTTGCCAGATAAAGCCGAAAACTGATTAAGCATGAAGGAGTTAGCGTACTTTTCTGGCATTTTTTAGTAATAAGGCTTTATTTTTCAGGTTATTAAACAGGAAGTTTATTCTGTAAATCAACTGACATATTCAGAATTGACTGAGTGAAACAGCATAATACACTGGAGGCAACGGCCGCTTTATGACCACTTTGCCAGCGCGTTGTGCTGGATTGATCGCCTGCTATCCCTGTTTACAACTATTATCCTGGCATCCAGGCCATCTTTTGACCTGTTTTATTGATGAAAATGTGGTGGCACTCTGGTTGTATACTTTCGCTGCACTTTCCCCCTATTACAGAGGTTTTTGTTATGAAGCTCACTATTCAGCGTTTAACCACGCTGACTGCGCAGGACCGCATCGATCTTGGCAAAGTCTGGCCGGATCTGGAGATTGAACAACTGGAACAGAGTATGAGTGAGCGACATCGTCTCTACGCCGCGCGCTTTAACGATCGGCTGCTGGCGGGTTTGCAACTGGAAATCTCGGGGATGCATGGCAAGATTCACCGGCTGACGGTGCGCGATGTCACCCGCCGACGCGGCGTGGGTCAGTATTTGCTGGAGGAGACAATCAGGCAGAACAGGTCGATATCAGACTGGTGGATTGCCGATGATGGCAGTGACGATCAGCAGGTACGGGCAGCGTTCATGCAGGCGTGTGGTTTCAGGGCGCAGAGTGATGGCTGGATACGGGCGGTAGAATAGACAGGTGCAGAAAACAAAAAGGGCGACATCATCTGTCGCCCCTTGAGGTGTTGAAGTGCGTTACGCTTCGATCGCCATACGCAGTTTCTTCATGGCGTTCTTTTCAAGCTGCCGGACACGTTCGGCTGATACACCATACTGATCGGCCAGCTCCTGCAGCGTGGTTTTATTGTCTTCATCCAGCCAGCGGGCGCGAATGATGTGCTGACTACGCTCATCCAGACCTTCCATCGCATAGCTCAGCTTGTCAGCGGCGTGTGCATCCCAGTTGTCCTCTTCAATGCCGTCAGCAAAGTCAGAGGTTTTATCCTGAAGATAAAGCACCGGCGCCATCGAACGGCCTTCGCTGCTCTCGTCGTCAGCAGACATATCAAAGGTCATGTCCTGCGCGGCCATACGCGATTCCATTTCACGTACATCTTTGCTGCTTACGCCCAGCTCACGCGCAACCATCTCGACTTCGTCCTGATTGAACCAGCCCAGACGCTGCTTGGTTTTACGCAGGTTAAAGAACAGCTTACGCTGTGCTTTGGTGGTCGCGACTTTCACGATACGCCAGTTACGCAGCACGTATTCGTGAATCTCCGCTTTAATCCAGTGCACGGCAAATGAAACCAGACGCACGCCCACTTCAGGGTTGAAGCGACGTACCGCTTTCATCAGGCCGATGTTGCCTTCCTGGACCAGGTCAGCCTGTGGCAGACCGTAGCCGGAGTAATTACGAGCGATATGAACTACAAAGCGTAGGTGAGACAGGATCAGCGTCTTTGCTGCTTCCAGATCGCCCTGGTAATGCAGCCGTTCAGCCAACGCTTTTTCCTCTTCAGCCGAGAGCATCGGCCAGGTATTCGCAGCCCGGACGTAAGACTCCAGGTTACCAAGAGGAGCAATAGCTAAAGTTTGCATTTCTTTGGTCATTCAAACCCTCACAAATTCAGTGGAATTGCCGCACATTTCCCTGCGCAGACGATACATTACGTCAACGTCGCGCGAGATCCGAAAGCAATCTGTGCTACTTAGAGTGGTAAAGTTATCCACAAGTTCAATTGTAGCAGTGAATATTTTACACACAGATGACAGGAAGGGAAGAGGGAAAAAAATCCTCTGCACCCACCCTCGGCAGCAGAGGACCATTATAACAAAAAAATGTTGCAGGCGTTTACTGCGGCGTAAATCGACGTAAATGTTGTACCGTTGCCAGCCACGCCGCTACCCAGCCGATGATCGCTGAAATCAGTAACAGCAGCAGCGCCTCATCCCAGGAGAAGCCTTCCAGCGAGAAGGTGGTACCAAATACGGTCGCCACACTGGCGACAACAGATTGCAGACGCAGCACCAGCACTTCTGACAGTAGCAATGACAGCACCGCGCCGCTGAAGCCCAGTAGCGCCCCACCGTAAAGGAAAGGACGCAGGATGAAGCCGTCGGTAGCACCAATCAGCTTCTGCACGTTAATGGTGTCGCGTCGGGCAAAGATACTGAGACGGACGCTGTTACCGATCACCAGGAACACTGCCACAATCATCAGCACGCCAATCATTGAGGCGATTTGCCCCACCAGCCCGGTCAGCGCTGCCAGTCTTGCAAACCAGCTGTCATCCATCCGCACTTCATCCACGCCCTGCACTTTGCTCACCCGATCGCGCAGGTTCTGCATGGTGTCTGAATTCTGGAAGTTGAGCTTCGGCGTGATGATGGCTACCGCAGGCAGCGGATTCTGCTCCAGCATATCCATTGCGCCGCCAAAGCCTGACCAGTTGCGGAACTCGTTTAGCGCCTCTTCCCGCGTCAGGTAGTTGACGTTATCCACGCCATCGACCTGCTTGAGCTGCGCCACCACGTTTTCTGCCGCTGTATCATCCAGCGTTTTGGAGAGATAAACCGTTAACTGTGGAGCCGGATACCACTGTGTGGCCGCCTGGCTGACATTTTTCCACACCATGTAGCAGACGCTGGGCAGCGTCAGTGAAATGGCGATAACCATGACCGTCAGCAGCGTAGCCAGCGGCTGACGCCACATATCAGAAAGCGTGCCGCGCAGTGCATAACGCCACTGCTCCTGCCAGCCGCCCTTCAGCGCTTTACTCTTCGACTGCTGCTTCGCTTTCGGTGCAGCCGGACGTTTAATGCGTTTATTGACCATCGTGGCCTCCGTGCAGACGTCCCTGATTCAGCGTCATCATCCGGTAATTGCGTCGGGCGATCAGGCCGCTGTCATGCGTCGCCATCAGAACGGTGACGCCGACACGGTTAAACTCTTCAAACAGGCGCAGAATGTCTTCTGACAGCGCATCGTCAAGGTTACCGGTCGGTTCATCTGCCAGCAGTACGGCCGGTTTGTTCACCACCGCCCGGGCGATGCCCACACGCTGCTGTTCACCGCCCGAAAGCTGAATCGGATAACTTTTCGCTTTGTCGAGCAGGCCGACTTTATCCAGTGCCGCCGAGACGCGGCGACGGATATCTTCGCCGCTGGCACCGGAAATAATCAGTGGGATAGCCACATTGTCATAAACCGAACGATCCATCAGCAGATGGTGATCCTGGAAAATCATGCCAATCTGACGACGCAGAAAAGGCACCTCACTGTTACGCAGGCGGGAAATGTCATGGCCGCTGAACCAGATTTTTCCAGCACTCGGGCGCTCAATGCCACAAATCAGCTTCAGCAAGGTACTTTTACCGGCACCGGAGTGGCCGGTCAGAAACGCCATTTCGCCTGGACGCAGACGGAAATCTACGCCCTGTAGCGCCTGACGTCCGCCGAGATATGCCTTACTGACCTCTTCAAAGCGAATCATCCTAATTAGTCCTCTCGGGCAAACAGTGCCTCAATAAAATCTTCCGCCTTAAACGGCCGTAAATCTTCAATGCCTTCACCCACGCCAATGTAGCGAATCGGAATACCGAACTGATCGGCTATCGAGAAGATCACACCGCCTTTGGCCGTGCCATCCAGCTTGGTGAGCGCAATACCGGTCAGGCCGACGGCTTCGTTAAACAGTCGGGCCTGGCTGACCGCATTCTGTCCGGTGCTGGCATCCAGCGTCAGCATCACTTCGTGTGGCGCTGAATCATCCAGTTTTTTCATCACGCGGGTGATTTTTTTCAGCTCTTCCATCAGATGCGATTTGTTCTGCAGACGACCGGCCGTATCGGCAATCAGCACGTCAACGCCACGCGATTTCGCTGCCTGAATGGCATCGAAGATCACCGAAGCGGAATCTGCGCCCGTGTGCTGAGCAATCACAGGAATGTTATTGCGCTGACCCCACACCTGCAGCTGCTCAACCGCCGCCGCACGGAAGGTATCACCAGCCGCTAACATCACCGTTTTGCCTTCGGCCTGATACTGGCGCGCCAGCTTACCGATGGTGGTGGTTTTACCCACGCCATTAACGCCAACCATCAGGATGACAAAGGGCGTTTTGCCTGAGACATCCAGTGGCGCATCCACTTTCGCCAGAATAGAAGCCATTTCCGCTTTCAGCAGGCCGTAAAGCGCTTCCGCGTCACGCAGCTGCTTGCGGTTTGCCTGCTGGGTCAGATGGGTGATGATGCGGCGTGTGGTATCCACACCCACATCCGCAATCAGCAGTTGCTCTTCCAGCTCATCAAACAGGTCATCATCAATTTTTTTGCCACGGAACAGGCTGATAAAACCGGAACCGAGGTTCTGACGGGTTTTTACCAGGCTGCGCTTCAGGCGGGCAAAGAAGCCCTCTTTGCTTGGACGCTCCTGCTCCTGCACGATGAGAGGCGCGGCGGCCAGCGGAAGATCGCTGACGGTATCGGATAACGCATCAGCCGGTTCCGCGTCAGTGACTTCGGCGTCACCGAGTGCCAGCGCGGTCAGTTCTTCTTCCGTCAGCGGCTCCGCTTCATTGTCCGGCGTTTCAACGATCGGGGCGTCATCCCGCGTCAGCTCTTCTTCGCTGTGCGGCGTTTCAACGATCCCGGCGTCATCCAGCGCCAGCGCGGTCAGCTCTTCTTCGCTTAACGGTGCGTCTGCTTCGCTCTCCGGGATTTCAACAATCGGAGCGTCGCCCAGCGCCAGCGCGGTCAGCTCCTCTTCGCTTAACGGTGCGTCTGCAGGAGCCTCGTCAGCGATCGGCGTGACCACGTCGTCGGCGTCGATACCCGGTGTCGCGTCATGTTCAGGTGCGGAGACGTCCAGTAGCGCTTCAGGATCGGCCTCAATCGGCTCAGCTTCATCGAGCACCATAGGTGCTGATTCATGCGGCGCTGCCGCGGTGACGTCCGCCTCACGCTGCTGTCCGGCCACCGTTTCGGTGATAACGACAGTCTCTTCCGCTTGCGCTTCAGCCTGGCTTAATGCCGGGGCTTCCTGTTCTGTCTGCTGCTGTGCAGGTTCAGTGACCTCTTGCGTCTGCTCCTCTGCTGCAGGTTGTTTCTCTTCCTCTTTGCCAAATCCCAGCCAGGAAAAAAAGCCACGTTTTTTCTCTTTTGCCATTGTGTGACGACACTCCTCGATGGCTTTGTCCTGGTCGCGCGTGGTTTCCAGGGGTAAATCAATGAAAGTCGGTCAGCGCCAGACCAGCGTAAACCGCAGAATAATGCATGACTTCAGCAACTCAGTAGTCTAACACTTTCCAGCCAGCTCACCACAGCACCCTTTTTTAACGTTTCTTCTCACCCATTCGCCCGTTAAACTACGCAACAAATTATGACGAGTTGTGAGCGAGATGAATAAAAACCCCCGCAGTACAGGCGGTGCCGGGCAGATTCGCATCATTGGCGGCCAGTGGCGCGGACGTAAATTACCGGTGCCGGATAGCGCCGGACTGCGCCCGACCACCGATAGGGTGCGTGAAACGCTGTTTAACTGGCTGGCCCCGGTGCTGCCAGAGGCGCGCTGCCTCGACTGCTTTGCCGGAAGCGGCGCATTAGGACTGGAAGCGTTATCGCGTTACGCGGGATCGGCGACCCTGCTGGAGCTGGAACGTCCGGTGGCGCAGCAACTGACAAAAAATCTGCAGACGCTGCGCGCCAGTAATGGCACCGTGATCCAGACCAATGCGTTAAACTGGCTGGCACAGCCGGGCGAGCCCTTTGATGTGGTATTTATCGATCCGCCGTTTCGTCAGGGATTGCTGGAACAGACGTTGCAGTTGCTGGAGCAGAATCACTGGCTGGCCGATCAGGCGCTGATTTACGTCGAAAGTGAAGTAGAAAATGGCGCACCGCCGGTGCCGCCAGAGTGGGATCTTTATCGCGAGAAAATAGCCGGACAAGTGGCTTATCGTTTGTATCAACGTCAACAGGAGACGCAGGATGTTACTTAATTTGGGGCGTCTGTTGATGCTTTGCGTGTGGGGATTTTTACTGGCTAACCTGGTTCATCCCTACCCGAAACCGTTGACCTATTTTATCAACGTTGCGCTGATTTTCATGATCCTGATGCATGGCCTGCAGCTGGTGTTACTGCGCACCACGCAGACCAAAGATGCGCCGCCGATTGACCGCGTCACCCAGGCCAAAGTGTTTCTGTTCGGGGTGTTCGAACTGGTCGCCTGGCAGAAGAAAAACTTCCCACGCAAGAAATAGTGCCGTGCGGGCGCAATGCCCGCCCGTTACTGTAAAGGCGTGAAGCTGATAAAGCGCGTGCCCTGCATCTTCAGTTCGCCTCTCGCGCCTTTATCCAGCTGGTGATATTCCTCTTCTTTCAGCTGCACTTTAATGTCGCTGGCCCCGTTCAGTGGATGAAACAGCACCTCAAATCGCATCTCTTCTCCGGCGATCACTTCGCGCTGCCGTGAACGGCGATTGGGAGAAGGAAATTCACGTTTGGTTTTGACCTCAGCCTGCAGAGAACGCGCCGGTGACGCATCATTGACCGCCACTTCACGGCGTTGCCTGATGAACTGACGGGTCGCCAGCACGGCGATAATCGCCAGGACGATGATAAAAATTAGCGGCGGTTTGCTCATAGCGCTTTCCTGCCTGCGGGAGAATGAATGAGGCGGCAAAGCATACAACCAGAGTTGCCTGATTGTCACATCTCAGAGGCTTAACCTAAACTGGAAGGGATATTTTGGGATCTTTCACCATTTTGAGTAAAAAAAGGGAGAAACAATGCTCTGGTCTTTCCTCGCTGTACTTTTCTCCGGCTGGCTCTATGTCGATGCCACCTATCGCGGCCCGCAGTGGCAACGCTGGCTGTTTAAACCGGTCACGCTGCTGCTTCTCGTTGGCCTGGCCTGGCAGGCACCGGTGCTGCAGACCACTGACTACCTGATTCTGGCCGGTCTGGTCGCGACGCTGGTCGGTGATGCGTTAACGCTGCTGCCACGTCAGCAGATGCTCTATGCCGTCGGGGCTTTCTTCCTGTCGCACCTGCTCTATACGCTTTGCTTCGCTGCCAGCATGACCATGACCTTCTTCTGGCCGATTCCGCTGACGCTGCTGATCATCGGTGCCGCACTGATTGGCATCATCTGGAGCCGACTGGAGGATCTGCGCTGGCCTGTCTGTACGTTTATCGGCATGACGCTGGTGATGACCTGGATAGCAACCGAGCAGTACTTCTTCCGCCCGACCGATTACAGCTTCTCGATCATGGTCGGTGCCGGTCTGCTGCTGCTGGCAAACGCCGTCTGGTTTATCTCGCACTATCGCCGTCGCTTCACCGCTGACAGCGCGATTGTTGCCGCCTGCTACTTTGCGGGTCACTTTATGATCGTGCGCTCCTTGTGGGTCGTCTGAGAAAATAGTCTTGACTCTGGAGTTCACTCCAGAGTGTAGGATGGAGGGATGAGCCGGGTTGCTCGTCCCGCTATTTTTATACTCTGGAGGTCATATGCATCAACATCACGCCTGTGGCTGCGGCAAACCGCGTGCCAGCCACGCCGCAGCAAAACCGCTGTGCCAGGTTCGTCAGGCCCGTCCCCTCTCCCTTTCTATTCATGCTGCTACGCCGGTAACGGCGGATACAGCGGGCTGTTGCTGTGACAGTAACAGCAGCCCTGGCAATGACGCCGACGCCACCGAAGAAAGCGACCGGCGAGGCTCCAGGCCCTTTAGCTGGCAGGTCAGCGGGATGGATTGCCCTGGCTGCGCCCGCACTATTGAAACCGCCGTCCGTCAGGTAAAAGGCGTGACCGACGCTCGCGTGCTGTTTAGCAGCGAGAAGCTGGTCGTCAACGCCGACCAGGATGTGCAAAATGCCGTTGAACAGGCAGTGAAAAAAGCCGGCTTCCAGCTCGCTACCCCGTCAGCCACCCTGCCCGCCAGTCCGGGCTGGCAGCAAAACCGCCTGCTGATTTTGCTGGCATTGCTGGTGCTTGCCAGCAGCATTCTCAGCCAGTTCGCGCCCGCCTGGGGCGATCGGCTGTTTGTGCTGACCACACTGGCTGGTCTGGTCCCGGTCGCGCGCGGTGCATGGCAGCGCATCCGCAGCGGATCGCCTTTTACCATTGAAACATTAATGACCCTGGCGTCGGCTGGTGCGCTGATTATTGGTGCGCATGCCGAAGCCGCGATGGTGCTGGTACTGTTTCAGCTGGGCGAACAGCTGGAAAGCTATGCCGCCTCCAGGGCGCGCAGCGGTGTCACCAGCCTGATGGCGTTGCGGCCTGAATCGGCTATTCGCCTTGAACAGGGCAAACGTCTTGAAGTACCGCTGGCGGCGCTGCAACCCGGCGATGTGATTGAAGTCGCAGCGGGCAGCCGCCTGCCGGTCGACGGCCGTTTAATGAGCACACTCGCCAGTTTCGATGAGAGTGCGTTAACCGGGGAATCATTGCCGGTAACCCGCGCCAGCGGCGAAAAAATCCTCGCCGGTGCCACCAGCGTGGATCGGCTGGTGATGCTTGAAGTGGTGTCGAAGCCAGGTGAAAGCGCGATTGACCGTATCCTGCAGCTGATTGAGGAAGCGGAAACGCACCGTGCGCCGGTTGAACGCTTTATCGACCAGTTCAGTCGCATCTACACGCCGCTGGTGATGCTGTTGTCACTGTTAGTGATGGTGGTGCCGCCCCTGTTCTTCGCAGGTGACTGGCAGCCGTGGATCTACAAAGGGCTGACGCTGCTGCTGATTGGCTGCCCCTGTGCGCTGGTGATCTCAACTCCCGCTGCAATCACCTCGGGGCTGGCAGCGGCGGCGCGACAGGGCGCACTGATTAAAGGCGGTGCGGCGCTGGAACGGCTGAGTTCGCTGCGCAGAATGGCGTTTGATAAAACCGGCACGCTGACGCTGGGCAAGCCACAGCTGACGCAGATCCTGCGATTTGGCAAGACCGGCGAATCAGAGATACTGGCGCTGAGCGCCGCTGCGGAACAGGGTGCGACCCATCCACTCGCCAGCGCTATCGTGTCGGTCGCGCAGGCGCGTGACCTTGTTATTCCTGACGCGCAGGATCAGCAGGTGCAGGCCGGACGCGGTATCAGTGCGCAGGTCTCAGGCCAGCAGATTCAGCTGCTGACGCCCGGCCATACTCCCGGTCTGACGCCGCAGCAAAATGCGCAGATTGCTCAGCAGGAAGCCGAAGGTGAAACCCTGGTGGTGCTGATGCGCGATGGCGAAGCGCTGGGGGCGCTGGCCCTGCGCGATCAGCTGCGCGACGACGCCGTGGCGGCGTTAAAAGCGTTGAAAAAGCTGGGTATTGAGAGCCTGATGCTGACGGGTGACAATCCGCGCGCTGCGGCAGCGATAGCCCGCCAGCTGGATATAGATTATCGCGCCAGCCTGCTGCCCGCCGATAAGGTGGCGGCGATCCGTGAACTGAGTCAGCAACAGCCGCTGGCGATGGTCGGAGATGGCATTAACGACGCCCCGGCGATGAAAGCGGCGACGCTGGGCATTGCGATGGGCAGTGGCACCGATGTCGCGCTGGAAGCGGCCGATGCAGCACTGACGCGTAACCAGCTCAGCAATCTGGCCCCGATGATTGCGCTGGCACGCCGGACACGACGCATCATTCGCCAGAATATCGGAATTGCGCTGGGTCTGAAGGCGATTTTCCTGGTCACTACCCTGATGGGCCTGACCGGACTCTGGCTGGCGGTACTGGCAGATTCGGGAGCGACTGCGCTGGTCACCGCCAACGCGTTGCGGTTACTGCGTCGTCGCGCCTGAGTGTGAGGCTTCTGATCGAAGAGTAAGGTTTAAGACGGCCCGAACGGCTGTCGTTAACCTGCCATGCCTTTGCGGATCAGAAACTGGTAGGGCAGCGTGTCGGTCTGCTGCGCCAGCAGGCCATGTTCCATAAAGCGGCAGAAGCCGGGAATATCGCGGGTCGTCGCCGGATCATCGGCGATGATCAGCAACGTCTCGCCATCCTGCAGGCCGCGTACGGTTTTGCGCACCATCATCACCGGCTCCGGGCAACGCAGGCCACGGGCATCCAGCTGATGGTCGGCAGAGAAAAAAGCATCGCTCATAATCAACTCGGTTCAGGTAAAGGGCGCTCATTCTAGCGCGTGCTGGCGGTGAATCAAGGCGATAACGATTGCGCTAAAATTAACCATTGCATAAAAAGCACAACGCGGTAAGATGCCGCCGCTTTTTGCTCATAAAACTGCCAGGCGCTGCCCGAACGGCGTCCCGCAATGGGTTCCCTCACCCCAACATTAAAAAGGTTGAATATGCTCGCATTTTCTTCGCGTCAGCGCATGCATGCGCTTTTCTGGTTGTCGCTGTTTCACCTGCTGGTGATCACATCAAGTAACTATCTGGTTCAACTGCCTATTTCTGTCTTTGGTTTCCATACTACCTGGGGTGCATTCAGCTTTCCCTTTATCTTCCTGGCGACCGATCTTACCGTGCGTATTTTTGGCGCACCGCTGGCCCGGCGCATTATTCTGGCCGTGATGATCCCGGCGCTGTTTATCTCTTACGGCGTCTCCGCGCTGTTTTATCAGGGTGAATGGCAGGGATGGCAGGCACTGGAAGTGATGAACCTGTTTGTTGCCCGTATCGCCTGCGCCAGCTTCATGGCTTATGCGCTGGGTCAGATCCTCGACGTTCACGTGTTCAACCGTCTGCGTCGTCTGCCACAGTGGTGGATAGCACCGGGCTGTGCCATGTTCCTGGGGAATATCAGCGATACGCTGGCCTTCTTCTTTATCGCCTTCTATAAAAGTCCTGATGCGTTTATGGCGCAGCACTGGGTTGAGATCGCCCTCGTGGATTACAGCTTCAAAGTGCTGATTTGCATGGTCTTCTTCCTGCCCGCCTACGGCGTGCTGCTCAACGCCGCGCTGAAACGTCTGGCGGAGCGCCAGACCGCCCGTCAGGTAAATTTCGGCTAAGCGCCCATACAGTTTTCTGCCATTACCCGCTAAGATCTTCTGACAATCATCAGGTTGCGTTTGCAACCTGATTCCTGTTGTATTACTGCCTGACTGGAAACTTAAAAAGGGATTCTGATGCGCAACCTGGTGAAATATGTAGGAATGGGTTTACTGGTTCTTGGCTTAGCGGCCTGTGACCAGAAGAAAGATGAAGCGGCAAATGACAACGGCGTCAGCGCCAGTCAGTCGGCGCAGACTGTCACGCTGATGGATGGCAAACTGAGCTTCTCACTGCCACCAGGCATGTCAGACAAAAGCGGGAAACTGGGTTCGCAGACCACAAACATGCACGTTTATGCGGATGAAACCGGTGCCCGCGCCATTATTGTGATTGCCGGTGACCCGACCAGTGATGGGCTGGATGTGCTGTCAAAGCGCATGGAACAGCAGCAGCGTAACCGCGACCCGCAGCTGCAGGTCGTCTCGAACAAATCTGTGACGCTGAAAGATCAGCCCGCACAGCAGCTGGATACCGTGATTTCTGCCAACAACCAGACCTCATGGTCTTCCGTGGTGCTGGCAAAAGTGGATGGCAAGCTGGTGACACTGCAGATTACGCTGCCAGGCGATAATCAGCAGCAGGCACAGAGCGATGCTGACAACATTGTGAAAAGCATTACGCTGAAATAAAACAAAAGGCTGGCTCTCCACAGGAAAGCCAGCCTTTGTTCAGAGCACGTTATAAACCTGTATTTTCCCGAATATATTTCCGCGCTTTCACTGCATATTCAAAGGGATTAGCCAGCGCAGGATCCTGCTCCGCTTCAACCACCATCCAGCCTTTGTAGCCGTAATCATCCAGGATTTTGAAAACCGGTTTGAAGTCGATCACGCCATCGCCCGGCACGGTAAAGGTGCCCTTTTTCACGCCCTCCAGGAACGAGAGATGGTTCTCACGCACCTCGGCGACCACCTCATCACGCACATCCTTGAGATGAACGTGGAAGATACGCGGCAGATATTTTTCCAGCACTGCCAGCATCTTCTGCTGGGAGCCTTCGGAGTAGTAAACGTGGCCGGTGTCATACAGCAACCCGACCTGCTCGTCAGTCATCGCCATAAACCGGTCGATCTCTTCCGTGGTCTGAATGCCGGTACCCATGTGGTGATGCAGCGTCACGCGCATCCCCTTATCTGCCGCTATGCGGGCAAGTTCGTTATAGCCTTCTGCCGTTAACCGCCACTCTTCATCGGTGAAGATCGCTTTCTTCTCGAACACCGCCAGCGTGGTGCCCTGAATACTTTTGCTCTGCTCGGAGCAGCCAATCACCCGTGCGCCCATCGCATGCAGGAAGTTCATGTGCTCAATGAACTGTTCGATGGTTTTCTCTTTGTCGCCGTTGGCGAAAAAGGTGCTGAACCAGGCGTTGCAGATTTCGATGCCGCGAATGTCGAGCATCGGCTTCAGAATCGCCGGATCGCGCGGGTATTTGCTCCCCACTTCGCTGCCGGTAAAGCCAGCCAGCGCCATCTCACTGACGGTCTGCTGGAAGGTATTTTCACTGCCGAGATCCGGCATGTCATCATTGGTCCAGCCGATCGGCGCGATCGCCAGTTTTACGTTCTCTTTGTTCATTTTCTTATTCCCAGGCGGAGAGCGGCCAGGCCGCATAGACAGCTGAATCAGTTATAAAAAGCAGGACGCGGCGGCATCTCTACCGGCTCAATCGCACCACTGTTCTGCGCTTTGATGCAGGCATCGGCTGCCACAGAGGCGGCAAAGCCATCCCAGGCAGAAGGACCGGTAAGCTGGCCCGCTTTGATGTCGTTGATAAACGCCTGCAGCTCAACGTCATACGCCTCGATAAAGCGATCTTTCCAGTCCACCAGAATGGTGTTCGACAGACGGGCATCTTTGCGCAGCTGTACTGAAGAAGGCTCCGGCAGGCGGGCAATCCCTTCTTCACCGACCACTTCACACTGAATGTCATAGCCGTAAGCGCAGTTAACGAAGATCTCAACGTCGATGCGCACCCCTTTGTGGGTTTCGAACAGGACGATCTGCGGATCTTTCAGCTGGCCATGCGACTTCGACGTCACGCGCGGGAAGATCACCTGCACCGTTTTATAGTCGTCGTTTGTCAGCCAGCGCAGCACATCCAGCTCGTGGATCAGGGTGTTGGTGATCGCCATCGGCGTGGTGTAGTTCTCTGGCACCGTCGGATTACGATGTGCGCAGTGCAGCATCAGCGGCTCACCGATGTCGCCATCGGTAATCACCTTTTTCAGGGCGCGATAGCCCGCATCGTAAGGACGCATAAAGCCGACCTGCACAAGGCGTTTACCTGCCTGAATCTCGGCATCCACCACCCGGCGACAGCCCTCGGCGCTCATCGCCAGCGGCTTCTCACAAAAGACCGGTTTACCGGCGGCAATCGCCGCTAAGGTGAACTCTTCATGGGTTGGATCCCATGAGGTGACCAGCACCGCATCAACATTCGGCGACTGAATCACATCGTGCCCATTTTCGAACACCTCCGCCTCAATGTTCAGGCGTTGCAGTGCGGCACGCGCGCCGTCGACATTAATGTCAGAGACGGCAACCACCTGAGCACCCTGCAGCACATGGCTGCAGCGGCGAATATGTTCCTGACCAATTGCACCTGTACCGATGACGCCAAGTTTCAAAGTCATAATTACACCTGTGTAGGGTTCGTACGGAGAAGAGGAAAACGGGCCGCAGCACGGCCCGGAAATTAATATTTGCGCGCCTGATCCAGATGGCTGTTGAGCGTGTCCGCCACCGCCTGCGCACGTTCGGTTTTCGAGGCCTGCGCCACACCGACATGCCACCAGCTGAAATATTTGTGGATCATGGTTTTAGGCAGCACTTTGATGTCGATAAGGGTGGAAACCGTCTGAGTGCGGGCATCTTCCAGCGCCGCTTTGAGCTGCTCCAGCGTGGTGACGCGATAGGTTTTGCAGCCATAACCGGCAGCAATCGCGGCGAAATCGACCGGAATAAAGCCGCCGTCCAGCTTGCCGCCTTCGGGATTACGGAAGCGGAACTCGGTGGTGAAGCTGTCCATGCCGTGTTCCATCTGCAGGTTATTGATGCAGCCGTTGGTCATGTTATCCAGCAGCACCACGTTGATTTTCGCCCCTTCCTGAATTGAGGTGACCAGCTCTGAATGCAGCATCATAAAGGAGCCATCACCGACCAGCGCATAGACCTCGCGCTGCGGTTGCGCCAGCTTCACACCCAGCGCGGCATTCACTTCATAACCCATGCAGGAGTAGCCATATTCGACGTGGTAGGCGTTGTAATCTTTGGTGCGCCAGACGCGCTGCAGGTCGCCCGGCAGACTGCCTGCCGCCGCGACGACCACGGCGTCTTTCGGCAGTTGCTCGTTTAAGGTGCCGAGCACGCTGCTTTGCGTCAGCAGCGACTGCGTCAGGCGGTTAAATTCAGCGAACACCGCTTCGCGGTCGAGATGGTCAGCAATCTCTGGCACAAAGTCGCCATCGTGATATTCCACCTGGTAGACACGCTGTGTCTCTTTCAGCAGCTGGCTCTGCGCCTGCTCAATCTGATTGCCCCAGTCGTTGCTGTAGTGCTGTGAGGCCAGCGCGGCGGTGAGCGCGGTCAGCCCTTCGCGGGCATCGGCCAGCAGCTGCACGCCATCCAGCTTGTAGCTGTCGAAGTTGCTGACGTTGATGTTCAGGAAGCTGACATCGGGATGCTGGAAAATCCATTTCGATGCGGTGGTGAAATCGGTGTAGCGGGTGCCGATGCCGATGACTAAATCAGCTTCTTTTGCCAGCAGGTTGGCGGCCAGACAGCCGGTTTCACCCACGCCGCCGACATTCAGCGGATGGTCAGAGACCAGCGTCCCTTTGCCCGCCTGCGTCTCGGCAAAAGGAATCTGATAACGTTCAGCAAATTGGCGCAGCGCCTCGCCTGCTTCGGAGTATTTCACACCACCGCCACAGATAATCATCGGCTTGCGCTTACGGTTTATCAGCGTCAGGGCATCCGCCAGCTGCGCCGCCACCGGCAGACGGCGATCCAGACGGTGCACGCGTTTCTGGAAGAAATAGTCCGGGTAATCCCAGGCTTCACCCTGCACATCCTGTGGAAGAGAGAGCGTGACCGCGCCGGTTTCTGCCGGATCGGTCAGTACGCGCATGGCATTAATACAGGCGGACATCAGCTGCTCCGGGCGGCTGACGCGATCCCAGTATTTGCTGACGGCGCGGAAGGCGTCGTTGGTGCTGATGCTGAGGTCGTAGCTCTGCTCAATCTGTTGCAGCACCGGATCGGGCTGGCGGGTAGCGAAGACGTCGCCGGGCAGCAGCAGCAGAGGAATGCGGTTAGCAGTAGCCGTCGCGGCGGCAGTGATCATATTCGCCGCACCAGGCCCCACGGATGAACTGCAGGCAATAATCTGGCGACGCAGTGACTGGCGGGCAAAGCCGGTGGCGGCATGGGCCATACCCTGTTCATTACGGCCCTGATAAACCATCAGATCGCCGCTATCCTGTTCCAGCGCCTGGCCCAGACCCAGCACGTTGCCATGTCCGAAGATCGCGAAGATGCCTTTGACGAACTTCGTTTCAACGCCATCGACATCAATAAATTGATTATCTAAAAATTTAACCAGCGCCTGTGCCGTGGTCAGTCTGATAGTGCCCATATTCTTCCTTACATGCTGGTGGACCCCGACTTCCGCGACAGCACGCCAGGCGTTGTCATCGGCGGAAAAGGCGACCGGAATAACTGAAACGTGAGGCGATTATAAACAAATATATTTTTCATAAAACACGATTACAGAAGAAACATTTCATTTTGCGAGTGAGATCAAATTTAATGCCTGCTTCAGGTCTGGCGGGGGATTGCAGAAGAGAAATCTGGAACGTTTAACAGAGTGTGGTGCATGATGAAAAAATTCATTTCAATGCGGCAGCTTGCCTGACTGGCGTGCGGATTCCTGCGATCCCCTTCACAACCCTGACATACCGCACATCGTGACGACAGAGACGGCGCAGGCGGAAGGGAATCAGGAGTTTTAACTGGTTCACAAAATTGCGATGGATATTTCATTTCGTATTGAATATGGAATTTTTATTCCTCATAATTCCCCTATCGTTCGTCAGACACCCACAGACCCGGAAGCAGAGCGCACATGGTGTCGGTCTTTTCGCCCGCCCGCTCTGCTAATCACAGAAGGAAACCACAGGTATGAGTACACAACAGAAGCCGCTTGATGTGATTTGTATCGGGCGCATCGCCGTTGATTTTTATGGCCAGCAAATCGGAGCGCGACTGGAAGATGTTACCTCCTTTGCGAAATATCTGGGCGGATCGTCGGGCAACGTCGCCTATGGCACCGCGATTCAGGGGCTCAAATCGGCGATGCTGGCGCGGGTGGGAGATGAGCATAATGGTCGCTTTCTGCGTGAAGCGTTGCAGCGTGTTGGCTGTAACACCGATGCCCTGATCACCGATGCAAAACGTCTGACCGGCATGGTAATCCTTGGGATTAAAGATGAAGAGACTTTTCCGCTGATTTTCTACCGTGATAACTGTGCTGATATGGGGCTGGTGCCGGAAGATATCGACGAAACCTTTATTACCTCTGCCCGTGCGGTAGCGGTAACCGGCACGCACTTATCGCATCCACAAACGCGTGAAGCCGTGCTGAAAGCGCTGGATATCGCCCGCCGCAACGGTCTGCGCACGGCGCTGGATATTGATTACCGCCCCGTCCTGTGGGGACTGACCTCTCTGGGTGACGGTGAAACGCGTTTCATTGAGTCCTCCCAGGTTACGCAGCAGTTACAGGAAGTGGTGCACTACTTCGATTTGATCGTTGGCACCGAAGAGGAGTTTCATATTGCCGGTGGCAGCACCGACACCCTGACTGCGCTGAAGAACGTGCGTAAGGCAAGTCAGGCAACGCTGGTCTGCAAACGCGGTCCGCTGGGTTGCGTGGTGTTTGAAGGGGATATTCCGGATAGCTGGGAAGAGACTCAGTTGCACACTGGCGTGCGCGTCGAGGTTCTCAATGTGCTGGGCGCAGGCGATGCCTTTATGTCTGGCCTGCTGCGCGGCTGGCTGAATGATGAAGGCTGGGAGCAGGCATGCCGTTACGCCAACGCCTGCGGAGCGCTGGTGGTTTCACGCCACGGCTGTGCCCCTGCCATGCCAACAAAAGCGGAACTGGATGACTTCCTGAGCCGCGACAAAGCGGTGAAACGTCCCGATCTTGATAGCCGCCTTAACCATCTTCACCGCGTGACCACCCGCAAGCAGGCGTGGCCCGAGCTGAACGTTTTCGCTTTTGATCATCGCAAACAGCTGGCGGACATGGCGCAGGAAGCCGGTGTCGACGAGAGCCGCATTCCACAGTTGAAACTGCTGCTGCTGGAAGCCGCTCAGCAGGCTGCCGGAGAGGCGGGCTTAGAGAACAAAAGCGGCATTCTGGCGGATACCACCTATGGACAGAAAGCGCTGAATGCCATCACCGGTAAGAACTGGTGGATTGGCCGCCCGATTGAGCTGCCGAGCTCACGTCCGCTGCGCCTGGAGCATGGCAACATTGGCTCGCAGCTGATCGACTGGCCAGCCGAGCACGTAGTGAAATGTCTGGTGTTTTATCATCCCCATGACAGCGCTGAACTGCGTAAAGAGCAGGATGATGTGGTGCTCGACGTCTGGAATGGCTGTAACAAAAGCGGTCATGAACTGTTGCTGGAGGTCATTCTGCCGGAAAGCAATCCGGATAAGAATGAAGCCTATTACCTTGATATGCTCACGCATTTCTACAGTCTGGGCATTCAGCCTGACTGGTGGAAACTGCCACCGCTGTCGGCAGAGAGCTGGCAGGCAATCAGCACGCTGATTGAGCAGCAGGATCCCCACTGTCGCGGCATTCTGTTACTCGGTCTGGATGCACCCGAAGAGAAGCTTAAAGCGGGCTTTGCGGCTGCGGCCAGGGCGCCGTGGGTGAAAGGCTTTGCGGTGGGTCGCACCATCTTTGGCCAGCCTTCGCGCCAGTGGTTACAGGGTGAACTGGACGACCAGGCACTGATAGAAACCGTAAAAGGCAACTATCTGCGGCTGATTGAGTACTGGCGCGCTGCCCGCGCCTGATTTGCTGCTCTGCTATGACCTGTCTCAACCGCGATGGCCTCAGACTGCTGACTTACTCAAGGCAGGGTAAATGTTGCAGCAACAAATAAGCTCAACGCGCAGGTAACATGGTCAGAGGAGCAAAGCGTCCCGCGCCAGGGACGGCGCGGGATGAGCGGCCATGGATGGCTTAAGCGACTTTCCAATCTGACCATGTTACCTGCGCCGGCGCGAACTCATAGCACGCAGAGACAGACTTTTTCATCACGCTATCCCAACCGGGATGGCGTTTTTTACTGGTTACCCTCCCAGCCTGCTGGCATTTCATCCCGGCTTTCATCCTGACATTGTTCGCGAAAAGTCACGCATCGGGCGCTAAAGCTAATCTGTGAACCATTTCATAAAGCCATGAAATAAACTGCATCGTTGACGCAAAGAAATGAAATTTTCCATCCATCTGATAATATAGCGCTCATTATGCAGCCATTATTCTAATTATACGGGCAGAAGTGATGAACAATAATCCCACCCAACTTTCTCTCTTGCAGGACGATATTCGTCGCCGCTACGAAACGCTGAGCAAGCGTCTTAAACAGGTTGCGCGCTACATCCTTGATAACAGTAACAGTATTGCTTTCGACACCGTCGCCTCCATTGCCCAGCAGGCCGATGTGCCGCCGTCGACACTGATCCGTTTTGCGAATGCGTTTGGCTTCAGCGGTTTCAACGAAATGAAACAGGTTTTTCGTCAGCACCTGATGGAGGAGACGGTCAACTATACCGAGCGCGCGCGTCTGTTTCGTCAGACCTCCACGGATGACAGCGCCAGTGCGCCTGAAAGTCCGGCAGAGATCCTTAACGTTTTTACTATGGTCAACAGCCAGGCACTGCAGCAGCTGGCGATGCAGGTTAATCCTGAGCAACTGAACAAGGCGGTAAAACTGCTGAATGAGGCGGAGAACATCTATGTGATCGGCCTGCGTCGCTCTTTCAGCGTCGCCTCCTATCTGGTATACGCGCTGCGTCACCTGGAGCGTCGCGCGTTTCTGATTGATGGCCTGGGCGGGATGTTTACCGAGCAGCTCAGCCTGGTAAACCCGAAAGATGTGGTGATTGCGATCAGCTACTCGCCTTATGCACGTGAAGCGGTCGAAGTGGTGGAAATGGGTGCCAAACGTGGCGCGCATCAGATTGCTATTACCGACAGCCAGGTCAGCCCGCTGGCCGCTTTCAGCGATGTCTGCTTTGTGGTACGCGAAGCGCAGGTCGATGGCTTCCGTTCGCAGGTTGCCTCACTCTGCCTGGCGCAGACGCTGGCGGTGTCACTGGCTCTGAACAATGCCGATAGTTCGGCTCAGTAACCTGCGTTCCGCACAGTAAAAAGGGCAGCCTAATCGGCTGCCCTTTTTGATGCTATCCACGCACTGATAAAAACGCAGTGACTTACGCTTTGCGCGGATAGCTGTCGCTGTTCACCCAGGCGTGATCTTTCTCCCAGCTGAATTTCCACAACCGTACTGGCCCTGCCATCACGTTCAGATAGTAGTTGTTATAACCTGCCAGCGTCGCCACGGGGTGATAGCCGCGCGGTACCATTACCACGTCGCGATTATAGGGTGCCATACAGACATCCAGTGAGCGGTCGTCGGTGTAGACGCGCTGCATGGCAAAACCAGGCTCCGGATCGAAACGGTGATAGTAGGTCTCTTCCAGGTAGGTTTCGTTTTCACTCTCCTCCTGGTCATGCTTATGGCTGGGATAAGAGCTGGTATCACCCTCGTTGGTATAAACCTCAACCACCAGCAGACTGTCAGCCAGTTCAGTGTCGGGCAGGATGTTATGCACCAGGCGCTGGTTGCGCCCTTTTCCGCGATGCTCAACACCAACATCAGCTGGCGCGATCAGTCGTGCAGGCAGATTTCCCTGACCGGGCGCGTTACAGACCGCCAGTTCAAGATCGCTGTCAGCGTAAACTTCAACTTCATCGTCATGCGGCACATAAACGGAATAAGGCGGCACGCGCTCAAATGGCGACATGCGCTTACCAATACCAGAAAACTCAGCATGGCGGGTTTTCACCGAGGCCAGCCCGGCCACCAGCACCAGACACAGCTCTTTATCACCGCTGTTGAGACGCAGGGTTTCCCCTTTCTTCAGCAGATAAGCATCAAACCCTACATAACGCCAGCCAGCGCGCTCAGGCGTGACATGCTGAATACGGCCCTGCGCGTCAGGGGCCTGTGCTTTCGACAGTAAAGACATCCTGATCCTCCTCTCTGTCACGATTAACACGGCGAGTGTTACGCGGGCGCAATGCCAGCGAACAAAGCGACCGGCAGAGTATCCTGCCGGTCGCACACCGTGATCGACGTTGAAATAAATTAGCCTAAGGTTGGCATACTGAATTCAGACACGGTCTGCTGACCGGACGGCCAGCGCACGGTGGCGGTTTTCATGCGCGTATAGAAGCGCACGCCATCCGGCCCGTGGACATTCAGCGCACCAAACACAGAACGTTTCCAGCCACCGAAGCTGTGGAATGCCATCGGCACCGGAACCGGCACGTTGACACCCACCATGCCCGCTTCAACGTTCTGCACAAACTCACGCGCGGTGTGACCGTTGCTGGTGAAAATCGCACTGCCGTTGCCAAACTCATGGCTGTTAACCAGTTGCAGTGCACTGTCGTAGTCCGGTGCGCGCATGATGCTCAGCACCGGCCCAAAAATCTCTTCACGCCAGATCACCATCTCCGAAGTGACATTATCAAACAGCGTGCCGCCAACGTAGTAACCTTCTGCATGACCCGCAACCTGCACGTTACGGCCATCGACCACCAGCTTCGCGCCTTCCTGCTCGCCTTTGTCGATGTAACCCAGCACCTTCTTCTGATGCGCGGCAGAGACAACCGGACCCATCTCATTTTCATCGGCACCCTGGCTCATTCCCGGGCCGATACGCAGCGCTTTCACCAGCGGTGTCAGGCGGGCAATCAGTTTGTCGGCAGTGTCATCGCCCACGGCGACAACAACCGGCAGTGCCATACAGCGTTCACCGGCAGAACCAAACGCACCGCCCATGATGGCGTTAACGGTGGCATCCAGATCGGCATCCGGCATGACGATGGCGTGGTTTTTCGCCGCGCCAAATGCCTGCACACGCTTGCCGTGGGCGCTGGCGGTTTTATAGATATGCTCAGCGACGCCTGAAGAGCCGACGAAGCTCACCGCGGCAATACGCGGATCTTTATAGAGCTGCTCAGCATCTTCATTAGAGCTGTGCACCACGTTAAATACGCCATCCGGCAGGCCCGCTTCAGTCAGCAGTTCAGCCATACGCACGGCCGCAGACGGATCCAGCGCCGGTGGCTTCAGCACAAAGGTGTTACCGCAGGCCAGTGCGATCGGGAACATCCACAATGGCACCATCGCCGGGAAGTTGAACGGCGTAATGCCCGCAACAACGCCGACCGGCTGCATCAGCGAGAAGCTGTCAACGCCGCCGCCGACGTTCGGGGAATATTCGCCTTTGAGCAGATGAGGAATTCCGCAGGCAAACTCAATGACTTCAATGCCACGCGTCAGTTCCCCCAGTGCATCGGACCAGACTTTGCCATGCTCAGAGACAATCAGCGCTGCCAGCTCATCACGATGCTGCTCCATCAGCGCTTTAAAGTTAAACAGAACGCGGGCGCGACGCAGCGGTGAGGTTTTAGACCAGGCTGAAAACGCGTCATGCGCGACACCAATTGCCTGAGCCACTTCATCAGCGGTACTTTGCGTCAGTTCACGGACCACTTTGCCGGTTGCCGGATCGTAAACAGGGATGGTTTCGTTGCTGGCGCTGAAAGTGGTTTTACCGCCAATAAAGTTACCTATGATTGTCATGATGTTGCCTCTTAAGATGGTTAAGTTCGCTGCAGACAGACCCTGTGGCCTGCCACACTGCCTGACCCGGCAAACCTGAAAGCGTACTAAGAAGCTATTACAGTGGAATAAATTTTTCAAATAGTTCTTTTTGAAAAATTTGCTTTTAGCGGCACAGATCGCATTTTTCCATCCGTCTGTCATGGAAAACATGATGAGGGGACGAGGCCATTATCAGCGGCCAGACTAAGCTCAGCAGGGAAATGATTGTCACATGAATCGGTGGTATTACTGCGAAGTCGATCCAGTGTTTATGGATAGAGATGAAACGAAATATGAAATTAATGCGAGGCTGATCTAATAATTTACATTTCATAATTCACTATTAATGAAATAAATGTTTTCTTTAGCCGCAACATCTCCTGTCCCGGAGTCAGCACATGGCTATTGATCCCACTCGTTTTTGTATTAACCGCAAAATTGCGCCCCGGCTCTCGCTGGAAGCCTTCTTTCAGCTGGTTCAGCGTCTGGGCCTGAGCAAGGTTGAACTGCGTAATGATATGCCGGGCGGCAGCGTTACTGACGATCTCAGCACCGATCAGCTGCGCGCCCTGATCGACAGGTATCACATTGATATCATAAGCATTAATGCGCTCTATCCGTTTAACCGTATTGATGACGCGCTGCTGAGCCGGGCCGAGGCGCTGTTACAGACGGCACAACAGATTGGTGCGAAAGCGCTGGTGATGTGTCCGCTGAATGAGGGGATTACCGTATCGCCTCAGCAGACACAGGCGGCAATGCAGGAGCTGGCGCCGCGCTTTGCCCACTATGGCATTCTGGGGCTGGTGGAGCCTCTGGGGTTTCCGGTCAGCTCACTGCGTTCGACCGTGCAGGCGCAGGCATTGATCGCTGCGGCAGGCGTGCCCTTTAAGCTGCTGCTGGATACCTTTCATCATCATCTCTATGAGAATGCTGAACAGGAATTCCCGGTGAGCATTGATATTGACCAGATTGGACTGGTGCACCTGTCAGGCGTTGAAGATCAACGTCCGACCGCCGAGCTGACCGACGAAGAACGCATCATGCTGAGTGATAACGATGTGCTGAAGAGCGTGGTACAGGTTAAACGGCTGGAGATGCTCGGCTACAGGGGCGTCTATTCCTTTGAGCCTTTCTCCGGCCAGCTCCACAGCTGGACCCCAGCGGAGACTGAACGCCAGATCCGCCACAGTATTGAACTGCTGCAGGCATAAAGCCTGTTGCATCCCACATTTATCCGTTTATCTGTGTCTGAAAAGACGTTATGGCCCGCTACTGGGCCATTTTTTTTATTCTGAAGAACCGTCTGCTGCTGGCAGCGATCCCTGACGCCGCAACAGGCGCAGCGTACAGAAAAACGCAACACAGACCAGCAGCGCCGTGAGCAGATAGACGCGTGAGACATCCGCATAATTCATGATGAATCCGGCCAGTGGCCCGGTAATCCCCAGCGACAGATCCATAAAGGCGGTATAGGTTGCCAGGGCACTGCCCTGATTCTGCTGCGGCACCACTTTTACGGCCACCACGCCCAGCGCCGGGAACACCAGAGAAAATCCGGCCCCGGTCAGAAAGGCACCCGCGTTTGCCATCCAGGGATTACCCGCAGCGGCGACCAGAAACAGTCCGGCAGCCTCAACCGCCAGACAAACGCTGGCGACCCGCAGACCGCCGTAGCGGTTAATCGCATTGGGAAACAGCAGGCGTGCGCCAACAAAAGCCATGCTGAACAGGGAAAGCGCAAAAGCGGCTCCTTCCCAGCCCTTATCCTGATAGAACAGGGTAATAAAGGTGGCGATAACGCCAAAACCCGCCGATCCCATCGCCAGAATCGCACCAAAACCGGCAATTTTTCCCAGCACAGCCCGAAACGGCAGCGGTCTGGCCCGGCTGGCTTTTACGGCCGGACGCGGCACAGCGCAGACGATGCCCACCACACAGATAGCCACAATCACCAGCGACAGCCACAGCAGGCCACCTGCCTGAAAGATCACCACGCCGAGCGGTGCCCCGATTGCCATCGCGCCATAGGTGACGATACCGTTCCAGGAGATGACCCGGCCAATGTGCAGCGAACCAACCCGCGCCACCCCCCACAATGAGGTGCCGGTGCCGGTAAAACTCTGGCCCACGCCCAGAATCATCCGGCCGATGCAGAGCAGCGTCAGGCTCCATATCGGTGATGCGATCAGGGCGGCCAGCAGAATACACAATCCGCTGATCAGACAACCCACCAGTCCCGTCACCACCACTTTCTTTGGTCCCCAGCTATCCGCATAGCGTCCGGCGTGTGGCCGGCTCAGCAGCGTCGCCACATATTGCAGGCTGATTACCAGTCCCGCCCAGAACGCGCTGAAGCCCAGTTGGTCATGCACCCAGCCTGGCAACACTGCCAGCGGCAGACCAATGGTGAGATAGCTGGCAAAGTTGTACGCCACTATAGAGAGGATCAGCAGAGAGATATTCAGGTTTCCGGATGGGACGTTCTGTTCCACTGCAGGCTGTTCAGGCATGCGTCCTCGCGCTCGTATTTGGCTGAATGATAAGGTTAATCCTTTAACTATACCCGCTTTCGCCACCCGCGCATCACAATGGCGCGGTTATCAGGCAGATGAAAACGGCGGGAAAAGCGGGAAAAAAGAAGGTCGCTGCGCTGCCGCTATAGCTGAGTAATGTGGCGCTGATTACCCCACCCATTTGCCGCCGCGCTTTACCGTTTCTCTGATAAATCAGATTGTTAATTTTCTTTCAGCTACACTTTCAGCAGCCAAATTACATTACGAGAGAGAGAATGAGCGAGCTGCAACGGGAAAAGATCGGACAAAATATTCTGATAAAACTGGCGATGCTGGTCATCATCCTCGCCGGGGTTCGGGCAGCGTCCGATATTCTGGTCCCGCTTCTGCTGGCGGCGTTCTTTGCGATTGTGCTGAATCCCCTGGTGACGATGCTGATGCGTCGTGGCTTCCGCCGCGGACTGGCGATTGGTCTGGTCATTACCGTGATCTTCTGCGGTATCCTGCTGCTGGGTGCGATTATTGCCAGCTCCATGAGCGAGTTTTCTGATCTCTACCCGCAACTGCGCGCCACGATGGAGCAGAAAATGACATTGCTGCAACATCTGGCGGCGGGCTTTCATCTCAATATTTCAACGAATGCGCTGGTACAGCGTTTCGACCCGAATACCATGATGAACCTGGCAAGCGTGGCGCTGAGCGGCTTTTCCGGCGCAATGACCAATACCGTACTGCTGGTGCTGACCGTCGTCTTTATGCTGTTTGAGGTCCATCACCTGCCTTACAAAATGCGTAACGCGCTGGTGAACCCCAAAATTCGTATCGCCGGGCTGCATAAAGCGCTGAAAGGCGTGACGCACTATCTGGCGCTGAAAACCCTGGTGAGTCTGATCACCGGCATCGCCGTCTGGCTGAGTCTCTATCTGCTGGATGTGAAATTTGCGCTTTTGTGGGCTGTTGTGGCGTTTATCCTCAACTTCATTCCCAACATCGGCCCGATTATTGCCGGCATTCCGCCCTTTCTGCAGGCGCTGTTACTGAACAGCCTGTTTGATGCTGCGATGGTGGCGGCACTGTTTACCGCGATTCATATGGTGTTCGGCAATATGCTGGAACCACGTCTGATGGGTCGCGGCCTGGGCTTATCAACGCTGGTGGTATTTCTGTCGCTGATATTCTGGGGCTGGCTGCTCGGTCCGGTCGGTATGCTGCTCTCGGTGCCGCTCACCAGCATTACCAAAATCCTGATGGAGACCACGCCAGGCGGTAGCCGTCTGGCGATTATGCTGGGCACCGGACGACCTAAGCGGGCGCGGGCATTAACCAAGTAGCCGCTGCTGGACGTGCTGCAGATGACTCTCCATCGCCTGGCGGGCTGCGGCTTCATCACCCGCCACAATCGCATCGGCGATCTGCTGATGGTCAGCGTTCATCTCCTGCGCAAAGCTGTTATCGGCATAATGGCGTTCCAGTCGCTGCACATGCGGGCTGTGACGCCGGTTCCATAACTGCTCCAGCAGGTCGCGTAACACATCATTGCCGCTCATCTCGCTGATCAGCAGGTGGAAGCGCTTGTCCTGCTCCAGAAAGGCCGCATCGTTTTCATTGTACTGCTGCAGTTCGGCGGTCAGCGCCAGCAATGCCGCCCGCTGCCCGGCGGTGCCGTTCCGTGCGGCAAATCCTGCCAGCATCCCCTCAAACGCTTCACGCGCCTGAAGCAGATCCTGCAGGCTGCAACTCTCCTGCGGAACGGCGGCCTGCGGCAGCGGCTGCGCGACGTAAACGCCGTTGCCCGTGCGGATATCGACCCAGCCAGTCATTTCCAGCGCAATCAGTGCTTCACGCACTGACGAGCGGCTGACACCCAGTTGTTTCGCCAGCTCGCGCTCCGGTGGCAGCAGGCCACCGGCGACAAAATCACCGCGCGTAATGCCGGCCATAATAACGTTGGCGATTTGACGGTAGAGCCGCTCGGTTTTTATGACGGGTAGCGTCATCAGCCTCTCCTCTCATTGCATTTAAAACCGATCTCTTCGTCGATGCAGTTTGTCATGCTGCGATCCCGATCACGGCCCTGCTTTATCCACTATCCTACTCTTGGTCCAGCGGCCTGACCACTGGGCCACATCACAGTAAGGAGTAAAAATGGAACATACATGGCGATGGTACGGCCCGAATGATCCGGTTTCACTGGATGATGCGTGTCAGGCGGGCGCGACCGGTATCGTGACGGCCCTGCACCATATCCCTAACGGCGAGGTGTGGCCGGTGGAGGAGATCAAAGCGCGTCAGGCTCTGCTGGCGGAAAAAGGTCTGGTCTGGTCGGTGGTGGAGAGCATCCCGGTCCATGAGGCGATCAAAACCCAGCGTGGTGACTTCCTCCGCTATATCGCTAATTATCAGCAGTCGATACGTAATCTGGGCGCCTGCGGCATTGATACTGTCTGCTACAACTTCATGCCGGTGCTGGACTGGACGCGTACCGACCTCGCCTGGACGCTACCGGATGGCGCAAAAGCGCTGCGCTTCGATGCCGACGCCTTCGCTGCTTTCGAACTTTATCTGCTCAAGCGTCCCGGTGCGGAGAAGGATTACAGCGCTACCGGGCAGCAGGCCGCCGCAGCGCGCTTTGCCGCGATGAGTGAAGAAGAGAAAAATACCCTGGTCCGCAATATTATCGCCGGTCTGCCAGGCGCAGAAGAGGGTTACACCCTGGAGCAGTTTCAGGCGCAGCTGGCGCAGTATGACGGCATCGACAAAGCGAAACTGCGCGAGCATATGGCAACCTTCCTGCGTGCCATCGTACCCGTGGCAGAGGAAGTGGGGATTAAACTGGCGGTGCATCCGGATGATCCACCGCGTCCTATTCTCGGCCTGCCGCGCATTATCTCTACGCAGGAAGATATGCAATGGCTGAAAGAAACCGTGGACAGTCTCCACAACGGTTTCTGTTTCTGCACCGGCTCTTATGGCGTGCGTGCCGACAATGCGCTGGTTGAGATGGCGGAAACATATGCTGACCGCATCAACTTCATCCACCTGCGCGCCACTAAGCGTGAGGAGAACCCTGACAGCTTCCACGAAGCAGCTCATCTGGCGGGCGACGTCGATATGGTCGGCGTCATCAGGGTTATTCTGGCGGAAGAGCAGCGCCGTCGTCGGGCGGGCAATCAGCGGGCGATACCGATGCGTCCCGATCATGGCCATCAGATGCTGGACGACCTGCATAAGCGCACCAATCCAGGATATTCCGCCATTGGCCGCCTGAAAGGACTTGCTGAGCTGCGCGGTGTTGAAGTAGCGCTGAAACAGATCTATTTTGCCGATTAGTTAATGTGTCTTACCCTGCGCCCGTCCGCTGACGGGCCAGGATCTTCTTCACCCGCTGCGGCGAACTGCCCTTTTCCCTGGCAGTTCCACTTTCTCGCCTGATTTTTTTGCTGCCCCCCAATGAAAGCAAAACAACCTGTCAATAAATGCCCTGTCTGGTCGATAATTGACCTGGGTCAGTTCTGTTGATCGCAGAAACGCTAATCTGCCCGGCCCGGAGAAATGCTATGCTGCGCGACTAATTAGCTCCCTGCATTGAACAAATAATACTCAGAGGATTCAGCAGTGCCGCTACTGAAACGAAAACGCGACTACGCAAGGCTGGTGATTATTATCTCCGGCGTGCTGCCTCTGATTATTGGCATTTTTTTTACCGCCCTGGATGCGCGCCACACCGTCAGGCAGCAGCAGGTGAGCGCTGCAAATACGCTGTTATCTCAGGCTGAGAGAATGAGCGACAGCGCCTGGGATATGATTACCGAGCTGCGCCAGTTTCAGCACCAGCCCTGCAGCCAGATTCAAAATCAGTTGCAGCGCATCGCCTCACTGAATCCCTATTTCCGCGGCGTCGGTAAAATGGAAGAAAACAGAATTGCCTGTTCTTCAGCCTATGGAGCAGAGCCTGGTTTCCTGAAGGATATGATCCTGCGCGACGCGCCCGTCACCGGAAAAGCCTGGTGGAGCCTGTCGATTGCCAGAACATCTGGCGTTCCCGATCGTCCGGCAGTGATTTTTATGCGCGACCTGCCCGATGGCGAGGGATTCTGGGCAATGATTGATGGCCAGTATCTGATCGATTTTATGCGCGCTATCAACAGCACCCATCACTATCATTTCAGCATGAACTTCAGCGACGGTGCACCGATTGCGTTTGGCAATCCACAAATCGCCGCGTCCAGCTGGTTTGAACCGATGATTTATCAGGCCAGGTCAACCCGCTATCCGCTCTCTGTCACCCTGATTGCCTCGCCTTCTGAACTGATCGCCGCATGGCGTCAGGTGATGTTTATCATCATGCCGATGGCGGCTATCTTCTCGATTCTGTTGATGATGCTGATGGCGAACTGGCTTCAGCGACGTATTTCATGGCGCGATGAGATTCGGCGGGCAATCAACAGCGACCAGTTCAGGGCGCATTATCAGCCGGTCTATGACAACCGGCTGCAACGCTGCAGCGGCGTAGAGGCATTATTGCGCTGGACAACGCCAGACGGTAACGGCGTGCGGCCCGATATTTTCATTGGCGCAGCAGAAGCGGAAGGGATGATTGTGCCGCTGACCCGCCATCTGCTCAATTTAATCGCAGAGGATGTGATGGACTGGGAGGTTAAACCCCATTTCCACCTGGCCATCAACGTGGCAGCAGATCATCTTCAGCATCCTGACTTTGTCGACGACATGCTGCAGTTTGCCGAGCGGATAAAAGACAAGCAGTTCCTGATTACCCTGGAGCTGACCGAACGAAGCCTGATAAAAGATGGCGCTGAGGTCGCTCGCAAGCTGGAGCAGCTTCGCGGTTGTGGAATGAAGGTCGCCATTGATGATTTTGGGACCGGTAACTGTTCGCTCAGCTATTTACAGACCTTCACCCTGGATTATCTGAAGATCGATCGCGGCTTTATCAACGCGATTGAATCCCTGGAAGGCAGAACCCCGGTGCTGGATGTCATTATTCAGCTCAGCAATGAGCTGGAACTGGAAGTGCTTGGGGAGGGCGTCGAGTCCGCCTTACAGTTTAGCTATCTGCAACGGCGCGGCGTGGTCTATATCCAGGGCTATTATTATGCACGCCCAATGGACAACAAGGCGTTCATCGCCTGGCTGGCCGCCGCGGGTGACCAGCCGGTTGAGCAGGAGCAGGAGCACGTTCCTGATGCCCGACCAAAGGGCACTGTCTGAACTCAATCTGAACTGACCAGGTTTCCGGCTGAATAGCTCATCAATCTCCTTTTCCGGCGTTCCATTTTTTACGCATTCGCCCCGCCTGGTGCCCGGCTTTGTATACTGTTTAACCACCTACGGTGTCTGCCTCCCTCCTTAATCCTTGTCATATCCTCTGATTTGCTGAAAAAAACGGCGGTCGTCACGCAGAGTGATAATTTTTTTGTGGAGCTAAACAGCGAAAAATCACCTCTCTGGAGGCCATTTTTAGCTCAAACATGACAGATATCACACAAAAACGGTATACTCTGTCGCTGTTCGCAATAATAACAACCGTAATTATTGTGTCAGCCGTCGCGTAAATAGCGCTTATTTACGGCTATGCTTAAATTTCTCAACGCAGCGATCTGATGACTCACCACGGCTCGCGCCGTTGAGAACTTTTGTGTTCCATTACAGGGTAATTCTATGAAATTGCGTAGGAAGCGTGTAAAACCAATTGGGATCGATGATGTTACTATCATCGATGATACTCGTTTACGTAAAGCTATCACCGCGGCCTCTCTGGGTAACGCGATGGAGTGGTTCGACTTCGGTGTTTATGGCTTCGTCGCCTATGCGCTGGGTAAAGTGTTCTTCCCGGACGTCTCGCCGGGTATTCAGATGATCGCGGCGCTTGCCACCTTCTCTGTTCCATTTCTTATTCGCCCGCTGGGTGGACTGTTCTTCGGGATGCTGGGCGACAAATATGGTCGTCAGAAAATCCTTTCCATCACCATTATCATCATGTCGGTCAGTACCTTCTGTATCGGCCTGATACCCTCCTATGCCTCCATCGGCATCTGGGCACCGATTCTGCTGCTGTTAGCGAAGATGGCGCAGGGCTTCTCGGTGGGCGGTGAATATACCGGTGCTTCAATTTTTGTGGCCGAGTACTCGCCTGACCGCAAACGCGGTTTTATGGGCAGCTGGCTCGACTTTGGTTCGATTGCGGGCTTCGTGCTCGGCGCGGGCCTGGTGGTGCTGATCTCCTCCATTATCGGGGAAGAGAGCTTCCTTGAGTGGGGCTGGCGTCTGCCGTTCTTCGTCGCGCTGCCGCTGGGCATTATCGGTCTTTATCTGCGCCATGCGCTGGAAGAAACCCCGGCATTCCAGCAGCACGTGGACAAACTGGAACAGGGCGACCGCGAAGGCCTGCAGGATGGTCCGCAGGTTTCATTTAAAGAGATTGCGACCAAACACTGGCGTAGCCTGCTCTCCTGTATCGGCCTGGTTATCGCCACTAACGTCACCTACTACATGTTGCTGACGTACATGCCGAGCTACCTGTCGCATAACCTGCACTACAGCGAAGACCACGGCGTGATGATTATTATTGCCATCATGATCGGTATGCTGTTTGTTCAGCCAATGATCGGCATGATGAGTGACCGCTTTGGCCGTCGTCCGTTTGTCATTATCGGCAGTATTGCCCTGATGATTTTCTCGATTCCCGCCTTCATGATGATTAACAGTGGCGTGCTGGGACTGATTTTTGGCGGTCTGCTGCTTCTGGCGGTGATCCTCAACGCCTTTACTGGCGTGATGGCTTCGTCACTGCCTGCCATGTTCCCGACCCATATCCGCTACAGTGCGCTGGCGAGTGCGTTTAACATTTCGGTACTGATTGCGGGCCTGACGCCTACTCTGGCCGCCTGGCTGGTGGAAACGACGAATAACCTCTACATGCCAGCCTACTATCTGATGGTGGTGGCGGTCATTGGTCTGATTACCGGTCTGTACATGAAAGAAACGGCCAATAAGCCGCTGAAAGGCGCGACACCGGCAGCGTCAGATATGGAAGAAGCGCGCGAAATCCTGCAGGAGCATCACGATAATATCGAGCACAAAATCGAAGATATCGACGAAGAGATCTCCCGTCTGGAAGCGAAACGTAAAAACCTGGTGCAGCAGCATCCGGATATTAACGAGTAATTGTTCTGCTCTCCCGCCGCCCGGCGGGAGAGCCCTTTTCCCCCTCTCTTACCGCACACAAACCTTCATACCTCGCGGGCAAAGAGAGTAAACTGTTGTTACTTTTTTCACCTGCGTAAGAATGAAAATGTCTGATTATTCCCTTATCCAGCGCCCAAGAAGATTGCGCGCCAGCGCCTCGATGCGTGAAATGTTTCAGGAGTCTTCCCTGACCCTGAACGATTTAGCTCTGCCTATTTTTGTTGAAGAAGAAGTCGACGATTACAAAGCGATTCAGGCGATGCCTGGCGTAATGCGTATTCCGGAAAAACGTCTCGCCTATGAGATTGAGCGTATCGCCAAAGCAGGTATCCGCTCGGTGATGACCTTTGGGATTTCGCACCATACCGATGCCACCGGCAGCGATGCCTGGAACGAAAACGGTCTGGTGGCGCGCATGTCCCGCATCTGCAAAGATACCGTGCCGGAAATGATCGTGATGTCTGACACCTGCTTCTGTGAATACACCAGCCACGGCCACTGCGGCGTGCTGTGTGATCACGGCGTCGATAACGATGCTACCCTGGAAAACCTGGGCAAGCAGGCGGTGGTAGCCGCAGCAGCTGGTGCAGATTTCATCGCTCCGTCAGCGGCGATGGATGGCCAGGTTGAGGCGATTCGCCGGGCACTGGACGCTGCGGGCTTTACCCAGACCGCCATCATGTCTTACTCCACCAAGTTCGCCTCCTCGTTTTACGGCCCGTTCCGTGAAGCAGCGGGTACCGCACTGAAAGGCGATCGTAAAACCTACCAGATGAACCCGATGAACCGCCGTGAAGCGATCCGCGAATCGCTGCTCGATGCGGCGCAGGGCGCAGATTCACTGATGGTGAAACCGGCAGGCGCTTATCTGGATATCCTGCGCGACATCCGTGAACGCACCGAACTGCCGCTGGCGGCGTATCAGGTGAGTGGTGAATACGCGATGATCAAATTTGCCGCACAGGCTGGTGCCATTGATGAGCGTAATGTGGTGCTGGAGAGTCTCGGTGCGATTAAACGTGCCGGTGCGGACCTCATTTTCAGCTATTTCGCCCTTGATCTCGCCGAACAAAAAGTGCTCTGATCCCCTCCTCATAAAGAGCGTGGTCGTGATATCACGCTCTTCTTCTTCGCTGTAAGGCAAACACCAGAACCTGGCTTCAGCTAGAAAACAAAGGGCTCTGTGATGAAAGCACCTGAAATCCCTGCCGATGAGGCACAACGTTTATCGCAGTTGCGTAAGCTGAACATCATGAACACCCCAGCGGAAGAACGTTTTGATCGTTTAACCCGGCTGGCACGGCGCCTGTATGACGTTCCTATCGCGCTAGTCAGCCTGCTGGAAGCCGATCATCAGTGGTTTAAATCCGCTCAGGGCTATGAACCCACAGGCTCGCCCCGGAACATCTCTTTCTGCGCCCATGCCATCCTGCAGGATGAGATCATGATTGTTGAAGATGCATTAAAAGATGAACGCTTTCATGATAATCCGCTGGTGACAGGCGATCCGCACATTCGCTTTTATGCGGGCTGTCCGCTGCGGGCGCCAGGCGGCGCTAAAATGGGTACGCTCTGTATTATTGGTCGTGAGCCACGTCAATTTAATGAAGAGGACCAGGCCACGATGCGCGACCTGGCCGCCATGGCGGAAGCGGAACTGGTGGCCTTTCAGACCGCCACCTGTGATGAACTGACGCAGATTACCAATCGCCGCGGCTTTATGACGCTGGGTCAGATGGTGCTGAATGAGTGCCGGATGAAAAACCGTCCCGCCAGCCTGACCTTCCTCGATCTCGACAAATTTAAGCAGATTAATGACACGCTGGGCCATCGCGAAGGCGACCGCGCGCTGATGGACTTCTCTGATGCGATGAAAGTGGTGTTCAAGCATTCCGATCTGTTTGCCCGTCTGGGCGGCGATGAGTTTGTTGTGCTGTTTAATGGCCTGCAGCAGCAGCAGAGTGAAACGCTACTCATACAGTTCGACCATTATCTGCAACAGCAGTCGATCAGCCTGAACCGTCGTTACCGCCTGCAATTCTCTTCCGGCGTGGTGGAGTTTGACGCGGAAAACCCGCAGTCGCTGGAGCAGTTGCTGCACGACAGCGATGAGCAGATGTACCTCAGAAAAAAGCAGAAACGCATCGCGGTGTAAGGTCAGGCGCCGCAGCGCCTGACGGTTCAGGGCCGGGCCAGATCGTCGAGCAGCGTCTGATTAAACGTTGCCGGTTCTTCCATTTGCGGCGCATGTCCCATACCGGGAAATTCAATTAAGCGCGCGCCCGGAATGCGTTTTGCCACCTCTTTCCCCAGCACCGCGTAATCACCCAGCCGGGCTTTCACCTCCGCAGAGGCGATATCACTGCCGATGGCCGTGGTGTCTGAGGTGCCGATCATCAGAGTCGTCGGGACGTTCAGATCGCCGAATTCATAAAATACCGGCTGCGTGAAAATCATGTCGTAGATTAAGGCCGAGTTCCATGCCACCTTCTGATGACCCGGCCCACTGTTGAGTCCGGCCAGCATATCGACCCACTGATCATATTCCGGTTTCCAGCGCCCGACATAGTAAGTCTTCTGCTCATACTTCTTAATGCCCTCTGCGCTGAGTTTGAGTTCGCGCTGATACCACTGATCCACCGAGCGCCATGGCGCGCCTTTGGCTTTCCAGTCCTCCAGCCCAATCGGGTTAACCAGCACCAGCTTCTGCGTCTGTTCCGGATACATCAGCGCATAACGCGTTGCCAGCATCCCGCCAGTAGAGTGACCCACAATTACCGCCTTATCTACACCCAGCCGGGCAAGTAGCTGATGGGTGTTCTCCGCCAGCTGCTGAAAGGTGTATTGATAACTGGCGGGCTTGGTCGAGCTGCAGAAGCCAATCTGATCGGGCGCGATAACGCGATATCCCTGCTGGCTCAGTGCGCGAATAGTCTCTTCCCAGGTCGCGCCACAGAAGTTTTTACCGTGCATCAGCACCACGGTTTTGCCATTAGCCCGTTGCGTCGGTTTCACATCCATATAGCCCATACTCAGCGGCTGCTGCTGGGACTGAAAATCAAAATGCTGCAAAGGATAAGGGTATTTAAATCCTTCAAGCTGCTCGCCATAGACAGGCGTGGCGCTAGCGGGGGCATGAGCAAATAAAGCCAGCGAGGTGAGCAAGGCGGCAAGCGGTTTTTTCAGCGCGTATGTCGGGCTCATCCGGGGATTCTCCAGGTTAAAGGTGACTCATAAGCCTGGCATGTCACAGCCAAAAATCTATTGATGGGCTGTGCTATCGCGTTGATTACACGGGCGCTGACAGGGTTAAGCCGGAGACTGACAGCAGAATAATGCTTCGTTTTAATTATTCTCTGGCTGAATGAATTATCCATTCACCTATAATTACAAACAGATTAATCACAATTCATCTTATTTATTAATAACTATCCTTCAAATGAATATCATCAGAGATAACGATTCAAATACTGAAAAAACTTTACGCAAAGAATAAGCACATTAAGATAAATTAATTAGAATTCCTGAATTAAATAGCGGGGTATCTATGAACGAAAATAAATATAACGAGAGTGTGATTATCTCAATCACTGAGTGGATTAATCATAATCTGGATCAGCGCTTAAGTGTTGATGATATTGCAGAAAAGGCCGGCTACTCTAAGTGGTACTTACAGAAGCTCTTTGCCCGTTATCATAATGAAACGCTGGCGCGTTATATTCGTAAGAAAAAGCTCAATGCCTGTATAAACGATTTAAAAAACAGCCGCACGCCCATTATCAGCCTGGCGCTGAAATACCATTTTGAAAGCCAGCAATCTTTTACCCGCTCGTTTAAGCAGATTATGGGCTGTACGCCGAGCGCCTGCCGTAAACGTCTGATGAACGACGAGGCGAAGCAGCAGATGAGTGACACTGATGATCCCTGTGCGCGGTGCAGTTACGTGCGGCCTGGAAGCCTGAAGCAGAGCTGTGGCGTAACAGTCCGATCTGTTACGCCCTTAGTGCGCGGATATGCGCAGGCAGACGCTTCTGCACTTTACGCTAATCAGGATTCATCCGGCTGATAATATTGTACGCCAATCTGAATACGCTCACGTCCCTGGGTGACGCGATGACGATTGGTGTCGCGCAGTGAATAAACGCAGCCACAATATTCCTGTTGATAGAAACTCTCACGTTTACTGATTTCAATCATGCGCGACGATCCGCCGCCTTTACGCCAGTTAAAATCCCAGTACATCAGATCCGGATACGCTGCCGCTGCACGGACACCACAGTCGTTAATCTGCTTCATATCTTTCCAGCGTGAAATACCCAGGCAACTGGTCATGACCGGAAAGCCGTTCTCGTGGGCGTAGAGTGCCGTGCGCTCAAAACGCATATCAAAACACATGGTGCAGCGTTCACCCCGTTCCGGTGACCACTCCAGCCCACGCGCCCGTTCAAACCAGTTATCCCGGTCGTAATCCGCATCAACAAAAGGCACACCAAATTTTTCTGCAAAGCGAATATTCTCCTCTTTGCGCAGCTCATACTCCTTGAGCGGATGAATGTTCGGGTTGTAGAAATAGATAGTGTATTCAATGCCGGATGCCAGCATCGCTTCCATTACTTCACCCGAACAGGGTGCGCAACAGGAGTGCAGCAGCACTTTTTTATGGCCGCCCGGCAAAGGCAGCGGCTGACGCTGGAAAGGTTCAGACATAAGCACCTTCAATCAATGGCAGAAAAGCGGCAGTGTAATGCCGCAGGCGGACAGTTGCAAAATCTGAACCGAATCCTCTGCTTTGCATATTCATGCCTCTGCTGCAGTCTTCGACTCCCGGTGCCACGCGGTTGATCTTCAGTGCTTTATTGTCACGTAAAATCCAGTGCAACCTCAGCCATGGCCGGAAGTGTGATCGGTGCCACACTGGTATCGACTATGTTTACATAACATTAACAATATTGACATGACATCACCGTAAGGAGACCGGCATGGTTGCGGCAAAAAAATCGGGAAATCAACAGAATCGCTTTACCTGGTTCGTCTGTTTTATGGCGGCACTCTCCGGTCTGCTGTTTGGTCTGGATATCGGCGTCATTGCCGGAGCCTTGCCGTTTCTGGCGAAGGATTTGCAGATCACTAACCATCAGCAGGAATGGGTCGTAAGTTCGATGATGTTTGGTGCGGCGCTGGGCGCGCTGGCGGCGGGCTGGATGTCATCAAAGCTGGGGCGCAAGAAAAGCATGCTGGCAGGCGCGACGCTGTTTGTGATTGGCTCGCTGTGGTCAGCCTTTTCACCCGATGTGGAGTCGCTGGTCTGTGCCCGCGTGATGCTGGGTCTGGCGGTAGGGATCGCCTCTTACACCGCGCCTCTCTATCTGGCGGAGATTGCGCCGGAACGCATTCGTGGCTCAATGATTTCGATGTATCAACTGATGCTGACCACCGGCATCGTGGTGGCTTATCTCTCCGACACCGCGTTCAGCTACAGCGGCAACTGGCGCGGGATGCTGGGCGTTATCGCCATTCCGGCAGTGATCCTGTTTATCGGCGTGCTGTTTCTGCCCAACAGCCCGCGCTGGCTGGCGGCGCACGGACGCTTTAACGAGGCGCAGCGGGTGCTGGATCGGCTGCGTAACAGCAGCGAGCAGGCCCGGGAGGAGCTGGAAGAGATTCGTGAGAGCCTGCAGGTGAAGCAACGTGGCTGGTCGCTGTTCCGTTCTAATGGTAATTTCCGCCGCGCGGTGTGGCTCGGCATGCTGCTACAGGTGATGCAGCAGTTTACCGGTATGAATGTGGTGATGTATTACGCACCTAAAATCTTCAACATCGCTGGCTTCTCCAGCACCAGTGAGCAGATGTGGGGCACGGTGATTGTCGGGCTGGTCAACATGCTGGCCACACTGATTGCGATTTTCTTTGTCGATCGCTGGGGTCGTAAGCCGATGCTCACCACCAGTTTTCTGGTGATGGCGGTGGGAATGGGTGTGCTGGGAACGCTGCTGCACATGGGCGTCGAAACCGATTTCCGTAAATACTTTGCTGTCGCCATGCTGCTGATGTTTATCGTCGGTTTCGCGATGGCGGCCGGACCGGTGATCTGGCTGCTCTGTTCAGAGATCCAGCCGCTGAAAGGACGTGACTTCGGCATTACCGCCTCCACCACCACTAACTGGGTCGGTAATATGATTGTGGGTGCGACTTTCCTGACGATGCTGGATCAGCTGGGAAATGCCAACACTTTCTGGTTCTACGGCGCGCTCAATCTGGTGTTTATCGTGCTGACGCTGATGCTGGTACCCGAGACCAAACATGTGACGCTGGAGCACATTGAACGCAACCTGATGAAAGGCAAAGCACTACGTGACATCGGGGCGTAACCGCCCCGTATCAACTTACCATTGCAGCTGCTGGCCGGCGTAATCAACGTAGTGATGACCCCCACGTCCGCGCCACTGGGTCAGTTGCTGGACGATACCGGCCGCGCTCTCTTCAGCCGTCAGGGGCGCGCTTTCACCGCCCATATCCGTTTTCACCCAGCCGGGATGCAGCGTTAGCAGCGTCCCGCTCTGTGCGTCAACTGCCGGTGTCAGTGTGCGGCTCAGCATATTCAGGGCGGCTTTGCTGGCCGAATAAATCGGCATCTGCGCCTGCGGGTTTTCATTCAGGCTGCCGAGCTGAGAGGAGGTCAGCGCCAGCACGCCTTCCGGCTTCAATAGCGGCAGTAGAATCTCTGCACTGCGAACCGGTGCTATCGCATTGGTCAGGAACAGCTGTGCCAGATCCTGATCGTCACTCTGCGACACCTTCTGGTGTGAAGGCCCGGAAATCCCGGCGTTGATCAGAATCGCATCGAACGTCCTGCCACTGAGCTGGCTGGCAAGCTGCTGAACCGCCGATGAGTGCGTCATATCCAGCGCATGCCAGTGAATGTCTGGCTTGTTGCCCTGCTCCGGAATGCCACTGCGATGCGTCGCCGTGACCTGCCAGCCCTCACCAGCAAACGCCTGTGCTACCGCCAGCCCGATACCGCGTGAAGCGCCAATAATCAGAACCTCTTTTTGCTGAGCCATATTCATTCCTCGTTAATTGTCCCACTACAAGCTTAACGGGTATTCCGCCAGGACAGCGGCTCGCTGTGCTTTTTAGCCTGAGGACCGCACTGCCGGTAAAAACCTTGCGGCACAGCACTGATGATGGGTTTCCATCATTAAATCGCTTTATCTTTTACTTTTAACCGGTTAGAAGAGATAAACAGTCTGGCAGGCAGCAATTAGTCGCCATTTTTCCCGTGGAGTCTGAATGAAAAAGCTCACCTTAGAGGTGGTGGCAAAAATGGCGGGCGTCGGGATCGCGACGGTCGATCGGGTGCTGAATGAGCGTGGCGGCGTGTCGCTGGAGACCAGCCGCAAGGTCCTGAAAGCTGCGCGCGAAGTGGGACTCAAGCGCCTGCTGCCAGAAGAGTACCAGCATCCGTGGCAAATCGAGGTGTTCCTCAGTAATAACGGCTCATCCTTTTTTCAGCAGCTCACTACCCATTTCAGCGAGGTCGCCAGTCAGCTTGGCTATCGCCGATTGAAATTGCACAAAACCCTGGTGGCTGAAGCGCAGCCTGAGCAGCTGGCGCAAAGCATTATCGCCCGCAGCAGTACCCGCGACGGCATCATTGTATTTGCACACGATTCGCCGCCCATCTATCGCGCTCTTGCGCTGTGCCGCAGCCGCAATGTGCCGGTGATCACCATCGTTACCGATCTGCCCGATGCTGACCGCCTGTGTCATGTCGGCATCGACCAGTATCAGGCGGGCCGTACGGCAGGATTACTGATGAGTAAAACAGTGAGCCAGCCCGGTGACATTCTGATGGTCAGCGGCCGCTTTGATTATCGCGCCCATCGCCAGCGTATCGCCGGTTTCCGGGAGTCGATGGAACAGCGTGCGCCGCAGCGTCATCTGCGTGAGGTGCTATCGGGTCAGGATCAGCGGGAAACTATCCGCAGCGTGCTGGCCCGCAACCTGAAACCATCGCAGGCGATTGCGGGCGTCTACAACACTGGCATGGGCAATACCGATGTCAGCGATACCCTGCGCGCTCATCAGCTGCTGGGTAAATGCACCTACATCACGCATGAGCTTTATGAGGTGACTCGCCAGCTGCTGCTGAACGATGAAGTGGCCTTTACCCTGGATCAGCATGCTCAACAGCATGCCCGGTTAGCGATTGATCTGATGCTGAGTCATCTGGAAACCGGCTATCAACCGGATGTCTATCAGGCGGGTAAAGTCGCGTTTCGGCTCTTTACAGCGGAAAATATGGCGTGAGGGGGATCGGTTTCCCCTGACGATGTCACATCATCAGGGGAAACCGATCGAGCTTTTAACCCGCAGCATCCCGGCTTTTATCATCCGGGCTGTCTGCGTCATCGTTACCCTGACTCTTCTCCACTTCCTGCGGATGTCCCATTGAAAGTGCGGCGGCACTGGCGGGATCAAACAGTGACAGACTCTCAATCTGCTCAACCATGATCACTTTGCGGAACGACATTGCATCTTTGGGTTTCGAATCGAGCGTGATGTCATGCTCCGCGTACCACTTGCTGTAGTTGTGTTCCACTGCCAGCTTCAGTGTCTTGCTATCGCGGTATCCGCTCAGCATCGGGATCAGTACAATGTTTTTGGTGCTCTCATATTCAAACGTCGAGGCATGAATCATGCCGATGTAAATGCGGCGCGACTTCATGGTAATCCATGCCAGTTCACCCTCTTCCATGCACTGAAACAGCAGTTGTTCCACACCATTGGAGCGTGAAAGTTGCTGATAGAGGTCTTTACGACCTGAAACGTTTAGCCGTGCACTGCCTGCCCAGTTTGAGCGATAAAGGCAGAGCAGGATGGAAAAGGCGAGCATGATTACCACCGGAGCCTGGATGCCCAGGAAGCTCCAGTTCATAAACTCTACCTGCCACTTCAGATGCACGCCGGGGATCATCTGAACGGCGTTGGCAATGCCGGAAATACAGAGCAACAGTAACCAGATGATGCCGGTGGCGAAGACACCCTGAAGAACAAAAATACAGCCGTAGAGCGCGACCAGGAAGTAGACATCCCAGCCCGACGAGCGACGGATTTTAAAGCGGCTGTTTAAATCGCGGCTGGTGTACCAGTAACCACTGACCATTAACACCATGAATATTGCGGTACCCACCTCACACTCCCTTTAATGTATTCACATGGCGGGCAAAATCTTCGTGGACTTCCTCGCTCAGCGTGTTGACCGAGATATTGCCGTTCTCATCAATAATGATGCGCTCACCTTCAGCGATTGAATCGTTGATATCCTGACGGGTCATGATCTGCAGAAACTTATCGGGACTGGCAAAGACCGACTTAATAATTTTAAACATAGCGATCCACTTGTTGGCCTGAAAATTGAAGTATGTGACTGAATCCACACTCTTGCCTGTTTAATTTCGGGTGAAATTTCTTAAAATCAAGAAATTAGCGAAGCGACAGCCACCCTGCTCATGCCATTTTTCACTGAAATCTTCAACGTAACCAGCGGCCTGCTGTAGCAGAATCGCATTTTTACCGGGCTGATCGGCAATAACGTAAAATCCCCTCTCCGTCAGGACGCGCTAAGCTCAATGGTTAACCGCTTTCTGTCACCCTGTCTGAAACGCATCGAGGAATGTTTGCATGAAACTACGAACACTGGGCCGTACCGGTCAGCGCGTCTCCGAAATTGGCTTTGGCGCATGGGCTATTGGCGGAACCTGGGGGGAAGTGAGCATGGAGGATGCCAAAGCCGCGCTAAACGCCGCGCTGGATGCGGGCATCACCTTTATTGATACCGCCGATGTCTATGGCGATGGACGCTCCGAAAAAATCATTGCAGAGGTGCTGAATGAGCGCGGCGGTGAGCGCCCGTTTGTGGCTACCAAGCTGGGGCGTCGCCTTTCACCGCACGTGGCCGAGGGCTACAACGCCGAAAACCTCAACGCATTTATCGATCGCTCACGAGAAAATCTGCAGACTGACACGCTGGATCTGGTGCAGCTGCATTGCCCACCGACCGAGGTTTACTACAATCCGGACGTCTTTGCGGTGATGGATGAGATGGTCGCGGCCGGAAAAATCCGTCACTACGGTGTTTCCGTAGAAAAAGTTGAGGAAGGCCTGAAGGCACTGGAGTTTCCAAACGTCTCGTCAATTCAGCTCATCTATAACATTTTCCGCCAGCGTCCGGCTGAACTGCTGCTACGTGAGGCGAAACGCCGTGATGTGGCCATCATTGCCCGTGTGCCGCTGGCGTCGGGCCTGCTGACCGGCAAAATGCGCGCCGACAGCGTCTTTGCCGCTGACGACCACCGCGCCTTTAACCGTAATGGCGAAGCGTTTGATAAAGGTGAGACCTTTTCCGGCGTGCCTTATGAGGTGGCACTGGAGGCTGTTGAGGAGATTCGCCGCTTTGTTACTGGCGACACGACTATGGCGATGTTTGCGCTGCGCTGGATCCTGATGAACGAGGATGTCAGCGTGGTGATTCCTGGCGCGAAAAACCGCGAGCAGGCTGAAGCCAATGCCCGTGCCAGCGACGTCGATGCGCTCTCTGCGGAAACGATGATGGCGCTGAAACAGATCTATCAGGAGAAGATCGCGCCTCACGTGCATCAGCGCTGGTAAACGCGCGTTACAACGCCTGGGCGCAAGCCCAGGCGGAACTCCAGGCCCACTGGAAGTTATATCCACCCAGCCAGCCGGTGACATCGGCCACTTCACCAATAAAGTAAAGCCCCGGTACCGCGCGCGCCTCCATGGTTTTTGAGGAGAGCTGCGTCGTATCCACGCCGCCGATCGTCACTTCCGCAGTACGATATCCCTCGGTACCGTTTGGCTGGATGCGCCAGGCGTGCAGTGACAGCGCCAGCTCGGTTTGCTGTTTGCTGTTGAGCTGCTTCAGGGTGATATCCGGCACCACCTTCAGCGCCTGCAGGACTTCCACCAGACGCTTCGGCAGGATTTTCGCCAGGCTGTTTTTCAGGCTCAGATTCGGATGTGCTTCACGCTGCGCCGTCAGAAAGGCTTCAAGTGGCGTGGCGGGTGAGAGATCGATGGTGACGAACTCACCCGGCAGCCAGTAGCTGGAAATCTGCAATACCGCCGGACCGGAGAGACCCCGGTGGGTAAAGAGCATCGCCTCTTTAAAGCGGGTGCCATCCTGCGCGTCAATCGTAGTCTCCAGCGCGACGCCTGACAGGGTCTGCAACTGCTCCAGCAGCGGCTTGTGCAGGGTGAAAGGCACCAGCGCCGCCCGCGTCGGAAAGACGCTTAGCCCGAACTGCTCCGCTATTTTATAGCCAAACGGCGTGGCACCCAGGCCAGGCATCGACAGACCGCCGCTGGCGATAACCAGCTTTTCCGCCTGAACCGTGCTGCCGTTGAGTTGCAGGGTATAGCCGCTGTCATCGCGTACCACGCTGAGCACTTCACTGCGCAACCGCAGGGTGACATTGCCTTTGTCACATTCGGCCAGCAGCAGATCGACAATCTGCTGGGCGGAATCATCGCAGAAGAGCTGGCCCAGGGTTTTCTCGTGCCAGGCGATCCCGTGGCGATTCACCAGATCGATAAAATCCCACTGGGTATAACGCGCCAGCGCCGATTTACAGAAGTGAGGATTTTGCGACAGATACGCCGCCGGTTCGGTATAGAGGTTGGTGAAGTTGCAGCGGCCACCGCCAGACATCAGAATTTTACGGCCCGGCTTTTTGCCGTTATCCAGCAGTAACACGCGGCGACCCCGCTGTCCGGCCTGAGCGGCACAGAACAGCCCTGCGGCTCCGGCACCAATGATGATAACGTCAAACTGTTCCACTGCGGTTCACTCACTTTACTGGAAAGGCGCAGATTGTAGTGATCTGCTCACTGAGACGCCAGCGTCAAAAAATTGCCGTAAATGTGTCATATTGTATCTGTCTAATATCTAACCCTTTTTCGCTGGGTTATCCTTAAGCCTTACAGCGAAAGGTTAAATTAGCACTATATTTTCCTTTCCCATACAGCACGTTGTCGCGGATAATGCGCCGCGTTCATGTCCTCCAAAAATGGCGTAACGTTATGCTACATCTGTTTGCTGGTCTAGACCTCAGTACGAGTCTGTTATTGGTTCTTGCCCTGCTGTTTGTATTGTTTTACGAAGCGATCAACGGTTTCCACGACACGGCCAACGCAGTTGCGACGGTCATCTATACGCGTGCCATGCGTGCCCAGCTTGCTGTGGTGATGGCGGGTGTATTCAACTTCCTTGGCGTGCTGCTCGGTGGATTGAGTGTCGCTTACGCTATTGTTCATATGCTTCCTACCGATCTGTTATTAAATGTTGGATCGGCTCACGGTCTCGCCATGGTGTTTTCTATGCTGCTGGCGGCGATTATCTGGAACCTCGGCACCTGGTATCTCGGTCTGCCGGCCTCCAGCTCCCATACGTTGATCGGCGCCATTATCGGTATCGGTCTGACCAACGCCCTGATGAGCGGAACCTCGGTGGTTGATGCGCTCAACATTCCGAAAGTCCTGAACATCTTCCTTTCTCTGATCCTGTCGCCGATTGTCGGCCTGGCGATGGCGGGCGGCTTAATCTTTATTCTGCGTCGCTACTGGAGCAATACCAAAAAGCGTGCGCGTATTCATATGACGCCTGCTGACCGCGAGAAGATCGATGGCAAGAAAAAGCCGCCGTTCTGGACCCGTATCGCCCTGATTGTTTCGGCAATTGGTGTGAGCTATTCGCATGGTGCGAATGATGGTCAGAAAGGTATTGGCCTGATCATGCTGGTCCTGATTGGCGTGGCACCGGCCGGTTTCGTGGTGAATATGAATGCTTCCGGTTATGACATCACGCGTACCCGCGATGCGGTCAATCACCTGGAACAGTATTACCAGCAGCATAATGCCTCGCTGAACCACATCATCCAGATGGCACCGCCTAAGCTGCCAACGCCGGAAGAAGTGCCTGCGTCCAGCCCGAAGGAGTTCCACTGTGACAGCGCGCGCGCATTGCAAGCGGTACAGCGTGCTCAGGTGTTGCTGAATAATCTGCAGAGCTACGATCAGCTGACGGTTGATCAACGCGGTCAGATGCGTCGTCTGCTGCTGTGTATCTCGGATACCGCCGACAAAGCGGCCCGTCTGGAAGAGACCTCGCCAGATGACAAACGCTTCCTCAATAAGCTGAAAAGCGACCTGCTTGGCACCATCGAGTATGCGCCTATCTGGATTATTGTGGCCGTAGCACTGGCGCTGGGCGTCGGTACCATGATCGGCTGGCGTCGTGTTGCCACCACCATTGGTGAGAAGATTGGTAAAAAAGGCATGACCTATGCACAGGGAATGTCAGCACAGGTAACAGCTGCGCTGTCGATTGGCGTTGCCAGCTATACCGGCATGCCCGTCTCCACCACGCATATCCTCTCCTCATCGGTAGCCGGTACCATGCTGGTCGACGGTGGTGGATTGCAGAGCCGGACCATCAAGAACATCGCCATGGCGTGGATTTTCACCCTGCCGGTTTGTATTCTGCTGTCAGGTTCGCTCTACTGGATTGCCTTAAAACTGGTGTGATGCCAGCTGACAAAAGGGCGACGCAAGTCGCCCTTTTTTAATGCCAGATTGCCAGCGCCACCAGACTAATGACCACCAATCCACACAGCGCACTGGTCAGAATAAACTGTCCCCGAACCCGCTCGCAGCGTCGGATAAACTCATCGTCATGATGATCAAGATAGCGCTTTGCCCAGATATAGGTGACCAGGCGCACCTGCTTGCTCGGCTGACCGTGAGAGGTGAAAAAACCTGCCCCATCGACATACTGATACAGCAGCGGATCGCATCCCCGTAATACCGCCAACAGCGCGCGAAGAGACGAAAAATAGCGCGCCATATTCACGATACACACCACACAAAGAGCCCAAAAAAGCGCAATATTGCTGATCATATTCTCCCCCTCCCGGCTGGGATCGCAAACAGACCCCGTGTCAGACACCGAGTCCGCCTGCAGAAAAAACCAGCCACTGAATCACCGGACTGCGAAAGTTTTCGACCTCCTGAGCGGCTGTGAACCGGTCCGCCTTTTTTCAGTGTAGGAGATTTCTTTACATTTTTTCCAACGATGATTTTCGTTCAGCGCGAGTAAAACCGGCATAGCCTTGATCTTATTCATAAGCCAGGCGGCAACGGCAGCATTTACAGTGAGAGAAGGCTATACTCAGGGCATAACAACATCATCACCTGCAATGCAGGTAGACACTTTGGTGGCGCTCATCGCCCGCTCGCGCAAGGGATTTCGCTAAGCTGTGACGCGGCAGGAACACCGGATGCCATCCTTAATCTCGTGAAAGGAGTTTTATCATGGCTTATAAACACATCCTGATTGCAGTAGACCTTTCTCCCGAAAGCCAGTTGCTGGTGGATAAGGCCGTCTCGCTGGCTCGTCCGTACGATGCCAGAATTTCCCTGATTCACGTTGATGTAAATTACTCCGACCTTTACACCGGTCTGATTGATGTCAACTTAGGGGATATGCAGAAACGCATATCTGAAGAGACGCATGCGGCGCTGAAAGGATTGTCAGATGCGGCAGGCTATCCGATCAGTGAGACGCTGAGCGGCAGTGGCGACCTCGGCCAGGTTCTGGTTGATGCGATCAGGAAATATGATGTTGACCTGGTGGTGTGTGGTCATCATCAGGATTTCTGGAGTAAGCTGATGTCCTCAGCACGTCAGCTAATCAACACCGTGCACATCGACATGCTGATTGTGCCGCTGCGCGATGAAGACGAGGCATAAGTCAGTCGCGTAACGAAATGAATAAAGCCGGCCTGAAGCCGGCTTTTTTTATACGTTCAGAGCGGGGGATAAATATCAAAGCGATGGCTTTTAGTGACGACCGCCGCCTGCGTTACCACACCTGCCAGTGGCGGTGCATAGTCTGGCCGTTTTACCACGATGCGTTTCTTTGCCAGCCGACGGGCCGGTTCCAGGAGTGCATCCGCATCTTCATCCGGCCCCACCAGCGACTGAAAGACCCGCATCTCCTTTTTCACCAGTGCACTTTTCTGGCGATGCGGGTACATCGGATCGAGGTAGACCACATCTGGCCGCGGTGTGATATCACCCAGCGCCTGCGCGCTGGCCGCATGAATCAGCGTCAGGCGATCGCGCAGCCATGGGCCAATTTCCGCATCCTGATAACCGCGCTGTAATCCATCTTCCAGCAGCGCAGCCACCACCGGATGGCGCTCCAGCATTCGCACCCGGCAACCGAGCGCCGCCAGCACAAATGCATCACGTCCCAGTCCGGCAGTGGCGTCGACCACGTCCGGCAGGTAACCGCCTTTGATACCCACCGCTTTGGCGACGGCTTCGCCGCGTCCACCCCCGAAGCGACGGCGATGTGCCATTGCACCCGTGACGAAATCAACAAAAATACCGCCCAGCTTAGGCTCATCACGTTTGCGCAGTTCAAGGTGCGTTGGGGTCTGCACCAGCGCCAGCAGCGACGCTTCATCGTGCTCCAGCTTCCAGCGCTGCGCTAAAAGTGATAAGGCGCCGTCTCCGGCGCCTGATTCATCGAGTAAACAGATTTTCACGAACCGACTTATCCCTGAATGCCGTAATGTTCCAGCATCGCATCGAGCTGCGGCTCACGGCCACGGAAGCGTTTGAACAGCTCCATCGGCTCTTCAGAACCGCCACGTGTCAGGATGTTATCCAGGAAGGACTGACCGGTTTCACGGTTGAAGATGCCCTCTTCTTCGAAGCGGGAGTAAGCATCCGCCGCCAGCACGTCTGCCCACAGATAGCTGTAGTAACCCGCCGCATAGCCGCCAGCAAAGATGTGGCTGAAGGCGTGCGGGAAACGGCCCCATTCCGGACTCGGGACAACCGCTACGCGACTTTTCACTTCACGCAGGGTTTCCAGAATCTGCGCGCCTTTCTCCGGATTAAACTCGGTGTGCAGACGGAAATCGAACAGGCCGAACTCCAGCTGACGCAGGATAAACAGCGCGGCCTGGTAGTTCTTCGCCGCCAGCATTTTATCCAGCAACGCTTTCGGCAGCGGTTCGCCGGTTTCAAAGTGACCCGAGATAAACGCCAGCGCGTCCGGTTCCCAGCACCAGTTTTCCATGAACTGGCTTGGCAGTTCGACCGCATCCCATGGCACACCGCTGATACCGGAAACGCCAGGCGCTTCGATGCGGGTCAGCATATGGTGCAGGCCATGACCAAACTCATGGAACAGAGTAATCACTTCGTCATGGGTGAACAGCGCAGGTTTGCCTTTCACCGGACGGTTAAAGTTACAGGTCAGGTAAGCAACGGGCTTCTGCAGGCTGCCATCGGCTTTACGCATCTGACCCACACAGTCATCCATCCACGCCCCACCACGTTTGTGCTCGCGGGCGTAAAGATCGAGATAGAAGCTGCCACGCAGTTCACCGGTTTCATCGAACAGATCGAAGAACTTCACATCCGGATGGTAAACCTCAACATCGGTACGCTGCTTCGCGCTGATACCGTAAATACGTTTGACCACTTCAAACAGACCGGCAACCGCACGCTCCTCCGGGAAGTAAGGACGCAGTTGCTCATCGCTGATGGTGTAGAGATGCTGCTTCTGCTTTTCACCGTAATAGGTGAGATCCCACGGATTCAGTTCAGTGACGCCATGCTCTTTTTGGGCGAAGGCGCGCAGCTGCTCCAGCTCTTTTTCACCCTGCGGACGGGCGCGTTTAGCCAGGTCATTAAGGAAGTCGATCACCTGGGACGGGCTTTGCGCCATTTTGGTCGCCAGCGATTTATCCGCATAGGAGTCAAAGCCCAGCAGCTGTGCCAGCTCGTGACGCAGCGCCAGCTCTTCCGCCATGATAGGGCCGTTATCCCATTTACCGGCATTCGGACCCTGATCGGAGGCGCGCGTCGCATAGGCGCGATACATCTCTTCACGCAGCGCGGCGTTGTCGCAGTAGGTCATGACCGGCAGATAGCTTGGGATATCCAGCGTCAGCAACCAGCCTTCCTGCTCTTTGGCTTCAGCCTGTGCTTTCGCCGCCGCCATCGCGCTTTCCGGCATACCCGCCAGCTCGCTTTCATCAGTGATCAGCTTGCTCCAGCCCATGGTGGCATCAAGCACGTTGTTGCTGTAAGCCGAACCCAGTTCAGAGAGGCGCGCGGCAATTTCGCCATAACGCTGCTGTTTATCTTTTGGCAGACCAATACCGGAGAGTTCAAAATCACGCAGGGCGTTATCGACCGCTTTCTTCTGCGCCAGATCCAGAGCCGCGTACTGATCACCCTCTTTAAGGTTGCGATACGCCTGATAGAGGCCTTCATGCTGACCGACCCAGGTGCTGTATTCTGAGAGCAGTGGCAGCGTCTGCTCATAGGCTTCACGCAGCTCCGGGCTATTTTTTACCGCGTTAAGATGGCTGACCGGTGAGAAAATACGACTCAGGCGATCGTCGGTTTCTGCCAGCGGCTGAACCAGATTATCCCAGGTATAGGGCGCGCCCTGTGCAACGACTTTTTCAACTTCAGCGCGACAGTGGCTCAGCACTTCCGTCACGGCAGGCACCACATGTTCAGGCTGAATGGCAGAAAAAGGCGGTAGCGTAAAAGATGTCAGTAGCGGATTGGTCATAGCACAGTCCTTTAGAGATGTATGGGGCGCAGCGGGTCGCGCAACGCAATCTAAGTAACATGCGGCTTAGTGTAGTGAAAATCAATGGCAGCCAGGATGAGGTGAGGAAGAAACGCGCGGATCACCGCACGGAAGATGCCTGCTTTTGTCTGATGCCCGGGATGCTGACTGGCGCACCAGGCAGATTTACGCGTCTGGAAACCACAAACCTCACTCGCCACCCTGAACCGCGCCCAGCAATCCCGATTTGTTATCACGCTTCTGGCCCATCAGCCGGTCATCCCTGATATAATCGCCGATTCTCATGCTTTTCCTGCATCGGTTGCTGTGCGTCGTTCTGTGGGTAATACGTGGGGTAATAATTGGTATAAATTGATTTTCCATCAATTAAAACCTTATACATTCAACAGGATAAACAATGCTGAGTTATCGCCATAGCTTCCATGCTGGCAACCACGCCGACGTGCTGAAGCACACCGTTCTGAGCCTGATCATCACGGCGCTGAAAGAGAAAGAGAAACCGTTTTTCTACCTTGATACCCATGCGGGCGCAGGTCGCTATCAGCTGAGCGGCGAGCACGCCGAGCGCACCGGTGAATATCTGGAAGGCATCTCTCGTATCTGGCAGCAGCCGGATGCGCCGGAATTGCTGCAACCCTATTTTGATGCGATTCGTGCCCTGAACCGCAGTGGCACGCTGCGCTACTATCCGGGTTCGCCGCTGATCGCCCGTCATCTGCTGCGTGAAGATGACAGACTGCAACTCACTGAGCTGCACTCCAGCGACTATCCGCTGCTGCGTAACGAATTCAGCAAAGATGACCGCGCGCGCGTCGATCGTGCCGACGGTTATCAGCAGTTAAAATCGAAACTGCCCCCCCTGTCGCGTCGCGGTCTGGTACTGATCGATCCGCCGTATGAAATGAAAAGCGACTACCAGGCAGTAGTGAAAGGCATTCAGGAAGGCCATAAGCGTTTTGGCACCGGCGTCTTTGCGCTGTGGTATCCGGTGGTGTTACGCCAGCAGATCAAACATATGCTGCGCGACCTGGAAGCGACTGGCATCCGCAATATTCTGCAGATCGAACTGGCTGCCCGTCCGGACAGCGATCAGCGTGGCATGACCGCCTCCGGCATGATCGTGATTAACCCACCGTGGAAGCTGGCCCAGCAGATGAATACCCTGCTGCCGTGGCTGCACCAGAAACTGGTCCCGACCGGAACGGGTCACTATGCGGTGAATCAGATCGTTCCTGAATAAATCCTCATGTGGCTTCTGCTGGCAGGCGCGCTGGGCGCGCTGCAACCCGCACGGCGGCTGGCGTTACTGCTGTTAGCGCTCGCCGCGCTGCTGGGGTTTTATCATCAGGTCCTGACGTGGCCGGTGTTACCGCTGCTGGCGGGAATCGCCGCACTGGTCGCACTGCGCCGCTTTGACCCGATGCATTCCCGACTACACATCCTGAGCGAAGCGCTGCTGGTGCTGATTTCGCTGGGACTGTTACTCCATCTCTTGCCCGGCTTTAACAATCCCCTCCAGATCGATGAGGTAAAGATTGGCGCGCAGAGCCTGCCGTTCAGTTTTTCCTTCAACTTCGATAAAGCGCTAATCCCCTTTGTGCTGCTGGCCTGCCTGCCGACGCTGTTCCGCGCTCGTGCCTGCCCGCCGCGTTATCCATGGGTAGCCGCACTCGCGTTAATCGCCGCCGTGCCGCTGCTGTTGGGTAGCGCCGTGCTGCTGGGAGGGCTGGCGTTTGAGCCGCACAATCCGCCGTGGCTGGCCGCGTTTATGCTGGCGAATCTGTTCTTCGTCTCGCTGGCCGAAGAGGCGCTGTTCCGGGGCTATCTGCAACAGCGGCTGAGAGAGGCGTTAGGCGGTATGCCCGCGCTGTTGTTAAGTTCGCTGCTGTTCGGGCTGGCACATATCCAGGGCGGCGTGCTGCTGGTTGTTTTCGCCTCTCTGGCTGGTCTGCTTTACGGTCTGGCGTGGCACTGGAGCGGCCGTTTATGGCTGGCGACCGCCCTGCACTTTGCTCTTAACCTCACCCATCTGCTGCTGTTTACTTATCCGGCACTGCATCACTAAACAGTGAAGACGGCCAGGTCCGAGGCCAGCTCGGTGCAGGGAAAAATGGTCTGGCACTCTGCCAGCAGGCGGCTCATGTCCTTTGCCAGATAGCGGGAGCTGAAATGGGTGGCGATCATCCTTTTTGCCCCGGCGCGCTTTGCCACGTCGGCAGCCTGCAGCGTTGTGGAGTGCCCGCGCCCGTTGGCTTTTTCCACCATTACCGCCTCCAGCGTGGTTTCATGCACCATCAGGTCAACATCCGCCGCCAGTTGCAACGCGACCTCGGTCGGTGCGGTATCGCCAAAGATGGCCAGCTTTTTGCCGGGTGTTGCCGGGCCCAGATAGTCAGCACCGTTGACCACCCGTCCATCCTCCAGCGTCACACACTCACCCTGTTTCAGCTGCTGAAACCACGGACCGCGTGGTACCCCTTCCGCTTTCAGCCGCGCGGCATCCAGCAGGCCGGGTTTGTCATGCTGTTCAATGCGGTAGCCAAAGCACTCCACCGGATGGCTCAGCGGCCAGGCACTGATACGAAACTCACCGTCATCCAGCGTCCAGCCCGCCTCAATCTCAACAATGGTCAGCGGGTAGTCGGTGTAGGAGCCGCTGATCGACAGCGCTGTCTCAACAAAGGTTTTTAATCCCTTGGGGCCATAGACCGTCATCGGTGAGGTCAGTCCGGCCATCGACCGGCTGGTGAGTAATCCTGGCAGTCCGAAAATATGATCGCCATGCAGGTGAGTGATAAAAATCTTATCCAGCTTGCCCGGTTTCAGGCTGGAGCGCATAAACTGTAATTGCGTGCCTTCCCCGCAGTCGAACAGCCAGGTTTCACCACTCAGCGCGCGGGTAAAAGCAATGGACGTCACGTTACGTTGCAGGCTGGGAGCACCGCCGCCGGTGCCGAGAAAAGTAAGGTGCATGGTATGCTTCCCTGTAAGCGAATAAAAAACAGAACCCTATTACAATCATAGGCGCAAACTTTGCGTCATTTCGACCCGCAGCGTTACACTCAACCCCAATTTTTTATGCAACCGGATGGATACTTCAATGACCCGACATTTCGACTATCTCGCCATTGGCGGCGGCAGCGGCGGCATCGCCTCGATTAACCGTGCAGCTATGTATGGCCAGAAATGCGCCCTGATTGAAGCGAAAGAACTGGGCGGCACCTGCGTGAACGTGGGTTGCGTGCCGAAAAAAATCATGTGGCATGCCGCGCAAATCGCCGAAGCGATCCATCTCTACGGGCCGGATTATGGCTTCGACACTACCGTGAATCGCTTCGACTGGGCCACACTGGTGAAAAACCGCAGCGCCTACATCGATCGCATCCATAACTCTTACGACAACGTACTGGGTAAAAACAAGGTTGAAGTCATCAAAGGCTTTGCCCGCTTTGTCGATGCGCACAGCGTTGAAGTTAACGGCGAGATTATCACAGCCAACCATATTCTGATCGCCACCGGCGGTCGTCCGGTTCACCCCAACATTCCGGGTGCGGAGTACGGTATTGATTCCGATGGCTTCTTCGAACTGGATGCCCTGCCAAAACGCACCGCGGTGATCGGTGCAGGCTATATCGCGGTCGAACTGGCAGGCGTGGTGAACGCGCTGGGTTCAGAAACTCACCTGTTCGTGCGTAAACATGCGCCGCTGCGCAGCTTCGATCCGCTGCTCACTGAGACGCTGGTCGAGGTGATGAACACTGAAGGCCCGGCGCTGCACACAGAATCCATTCCAAAAGCTGTGATTAAAAACGGCGATGGCAGCCTGACGCTGCAGCTGGAAAACGGCAGTGACTATACCGTGGATTGCCTGGTATGGGCGATTGGCCGTGAGCCTGAAACTGACAATCTCAACATTCAAGCCGCTGGCGTGGCGTTGAACGACAAAGGCTATATCAGCGTTGATAAATTCCAGAACACCAGTGTGTCAGGCATCTACGCCGTGGGCGACAACACCGGTGCGGTTGAGCTGACGCCAGTGGCGGTTGCGGCAGGTCGCCGTCTCTCTGAGCGTCTGTTTAACAACAAACCGGACGAACATCTGGATTACAGCAATATCCCGACCGTGGTGTTTAGCCACCCGCCGATTGGCACCGTGGGACTGACCGAGCCTCAGGCACGCGAACAGTATGGCGATGACCAGGTGAAGGTCTACAAATCGTCGTTCACCGCCATGTACACCGCCGTCACCCAGCATCGTCAGCCGTGCCGCATGAAGCTGGTCTGTGTGGGCGCAGACGAGAAAATTGTCGGCATTCACGGTATCGGATTCGGTATGGATGAAATGTTACAGGGCTTCGCCGTGGCGCTGAAAATGGGTGCCACCAAGAAAGACTTTGATAACACCGTGGCGATCCACCCGACCGCAGCAGAAGAGTTTGTGACGATGCGCTAGCAACTTACTCCCTGGTCATGCGCATGACTTACCGTTACTCGCTGAAACGTTGATCTGCGGGTAACGGCCTTAATGAAAATAGGTTTCCCGCAACGGCGTCAACGCCGCGCCCAGTGCCGAACTGTCCCCCTCAATGGCGCTTAGCAAAATATCCGGATATTCCGCAGAAATATCCCAGCGTTTACCCGAACAAGTCCGCGGCATGGCTAAGAACATCTCGCCCAGCTTACGGGGAATTTCGCCTCCTAAGATAATGGCAGCGGGATCGATCACCGCATTCATCGCATCCATTGCCCGATGCAGGTTTGGTGTTACGTCTTCTACCCACTGTTGCGCAATCGGCCAGGCCGGATCAAATTTATGATTGAGATCGCGAATATCTTTAATTTCAATACCGCCGTGACGTAACCGATCGATCAGGATCCCCAGAGCCGGCCGCAGCTTGCCCTCTTCCGGCGTAAAAATACGGCTGATCTCCCCGGCATTACCAAATGCACCCTGAAACGGTTTACCGTTAATCACGATGCCACCGCCGAATCCATAATTAAAAGAGAGATAACCAAACGTATCGTATTTCAGCCCGGCACCTAAAAAGGCTTCAGCGTGCGCCGCCGTCGTGGCGTTATTTTCAATCCATACCGGCCGATCAAATAACATGGTAATTTCACGGCGCAGATCGATGCCCATCCAGTTTTTTAAAGGTTCAGGCGGATTGAAATACTTTCGTGAATCATAAAGAAAGCCCGCCATGCTGTATCCCACACCACAGATTTTTTCTGGCGAAATACCGTATTGTTTTAAGGTATCCAGATAGTGATGTTTGATATTGAGTAAAGTACGGGCAGGGTCGTGCGGATGCGTATCCAGTACGCAGTATTCTGTAATACCGCCGCGGAAATTAATCAGACTGGCGGCAACGCTGTCTGAGTTAATAGAGATGCCGTAACCATAACGCGCATTCGCATTCAGTGATAATGACGGGCTGGGCTTACCTCTTCCCTGGGACGGTGATTCCCCCAGGCTGAGAAAGCCGTTTTCGGTCAGCGTATCAACAATGCGGTGAACAGATGACTGATTCAGAATGGTTTGCGAAACCAGCGAGGAGCGGGAAATGCCATCATTGCGGCGGACAAGCTCCAGAATGAGTTTTTCACTGCGATTAAGTTCGACGTCACGACCAGCGGAATATCCATGAACCACAGCGTTGTCCTCACCGTATTTATTAATGGGTTCTGTTAATACCCTAGCATGCTTTTATGCATGACGAATAGTAAAGGGCTGTGCCTTTACCTTTTAGTAAAATGTACTGATTTTCAGCCTTTCCTGCCCTGCATTCTCCGATCATAAAAGCATCATAATAGTGAAACATAACAAAGAGACACTCTAATATGATGCAATGCGCATTATATTAAAAGCGAGCCTTATGCCCGGAGGGGTACTTGCACTGTGCACAGGGTTCTGTCTGGATCCACACACTTCTTTTTATGCATCAGGTAAACAATGGAAACGCGCTTAAAGGTGGCTGAACGCATCGCACAAGAGGCCTCACTTTTGGCTCTTAACTATTTCAGACAGCTGAGGGAATTAGCGGTCTGCGAAAAAAGGCCGCAGGATGTCTTCAGTGAAGCCGATCGGGAAGTGGAAAATCTGATTCGGCAGCGTCTGGAACACCATTTCCCCCAGGATTCTATTATCGGTGAAGAGCATGGCGGTGAGCTCAGCGCCAGCTACTGGTCTGTTGATCCTATTGATGGTACGAGTAACTTCCTGCGCGGCTCGTCATTGTGGGGGATTTCTGTTGGCTATGTACACGATGGCGAGCCGGTTATGGGCGTGATCGTGCATCCCGTTTTAAACCTCATGGTGAGCGGCGGCAAAGAGACAGGGGTTTATCTGAATGGTGAACCCTTTGAACGGCCTGTGGTTGCCGAAGGGCTTAAAACTGTGGCGATGGGTGACAGTCCATCATGGGATTTCACCCATCAGCTCTGTATTGAAAAGGCCTATCGGGACGACGGCTGGAATGTCGTGCGCTATCGCTGTGCCACCGTAGGTTTAACCTTCAGCGTGCTGGGTTACGTCGACGGTTATCAGGAATGTTTCAGCAGCATGTGGGACGTTTCTGCGGGCTATGCCCTCTGTAAAGCGGCGGGACTGGATGCGCATCTTGCCGGCACACAGGAAAAAAGCAGCACACATGTGAGTGTCGGCACACCCGAAATGAACCGCCTTGCCGCCCGGTTTATCCCTTATCCTCGTTTTACTCCTGCCTGACCACGCATTGCCCCGGACTTACCTTATCACTGCATTTAAGGACAGCGTCTTCCCGCTGTCCTGCCCTCTACAGGCATTCTTTTAGAATCGCCTTACTTTTCATCCTGAATATTAATCGAAACGCATAAAAATATTTAGCACGTTAAACATACGACTTCAAAGTAAAAATCCAATTCACTGTTATTAGTTGGTTTTAAAAAGTTAATAAATTCTTAACCTGTCTGAAATTGCTAAAATTCAATATGCCGAATTATTATGCATATCGCATTAATTTAGAATCACCTGGTATTTTATGACGGAGCAGTCCAACGTGAATACGCTAGAAATCCACAATGCCATGCTGACGTTCGACGATTTTGTCGCGCTGAACAGCATTTCACTGCAGGCCAAAAAAGGGCAATTTGTTTCCCTGCTTGGCCCCTCTGGCTGTGGCAAAACCACGCTGCTTAAAGTTATTGCCGGCTTTTACAGTCTTGATAGTGGCGAAGTACTGATCCACCAGCAGGACATGCATCATGTCAAACCTGAACATCGCGACACGGCGATGTGCTTTCAGTCCTATGCGCTTTTCCCTCACCTTTCCGTTGCTGAAAATATCGGGTTTGGTCTAAAGCAGATGAAGATGGCAAAAACGGACATTCACGATCGTGTAGCGCAGACCGCCGCTCAGGTATCGCTGAATGCGCATTTGCCTAAAATGCCAGCGCAGTTATCCGGCGGTCAGCAGCAGCGCGTGGCGCTGGCCAGAGCCCTGGCCGTGCGTCCGGAAATCGTGTTGTTTGATGAGCCGCTGTCAAATCTGGATGCCAAATTACGCGACAAGGTACGACTGGAGATCAGACAGCTTCAGCGCTCCCATGGGTTTACCGCCATTTATGTTACCCATGACCGTGCAGAAGCCCTGTCGATGTCGGACGTTGTGGTAGTCATGAATGCCGGAAAGATTGAACAAACCGGTACGCCGGATGAGATCTATTACTCCCCGATAAACCGCTTTGTCGCTGGTTTTGTCGGTCAGGCTAACGTCATGAAAGCCCGCGTACTGGATAGCGACAGCAGCACCGGTATTTATCGCATTGCGTGCGTACTGGGCGAAATGGAAATCCATAGCCCTGTGCCGCCCGTATCGGACAAGGTCTATGCCTTCTGGCGCCCTGAGGATGCCCTGCTGAGCGAACACGGTACCGGGAAAAACACGCTGGCCTTCGGGATCGGTGCAGTCAGTTTTCTGGGCAACCTTTCTGAACTTCAGGTTCATCCGTTGGGCCATGAAGAAACGGAATATCCGTGTTGTATCCAGCTGGTCGGTAAAAACCCCATCCGCGAAGGTGACAATGTAAATTTCTCTATTGCGCCAGATAAGATCCGCTTTTTACGGGAAAGCTATTTATGAAAACGCGCAACCGGAACAGGCTCTGTTGGTGGCTGGTCCTGCCCGCAGTCGCACCGGTAATCATCACTATGGTGCTGATTGTGATCATGGCGTTGACGCAATCCGTTGGCCTGTTTAATTTTGGCGCACCGGCGCACTTCACGCTTCAGTACTGGCAAACCATTCTGAATGACAGCCAGCTGTGGCGCGCGACAGACTATTCGCTCAGAATCGGCGTCATCAGCGCGGTGCTATCCGTTGCCCTGGCGCTTCCGCTGGCACTGTGGCTGAGAAAGCCTTTCCCCGGCTCGCTGCTGATAGGCGGCTTACTCAAAGCCCCGCTGATGGTACACGGGCTGGTAGCTGCACTGCTGTTTATCAACCTGATTTCCTGGCAGGGCTTTATTAACCTGGGCTTGCTCAAGCTGGGGATCATCTCTCACCCCATCAGAATGCAGAATGACCGCTGGGGAATTGGCGTGATTATTTTGCAGGTCTGGAAACAGCTTCCCTATGCACTGCTTATCATTACCGCCAGCCTGCGCGCGATTGGCGACGAAATTTTTAATGCCGCGCAGGATTTGGGTGCTGGCAAGACTGCCCGGTTATTACAGATCATCCTGCCCTTATCTATCAAGTCCGTTCAGGTATCGCTGGTACTGATCTTCATCGGTGCCCTGGGTGACTTTTCATTCCAGGTCGTTGCGGGCCCGACCAGCGTGTTCTCGCTTTCGCAGTACATGCTGCGCTTCCCTGAAATGAGCGCGCAGGGCTGGAATCTCTCGGCCGTTGTCGCGGTGATTTTAATGCTGGCGGCTTTTGTCGGGGCAGTCGTGCTTGCCGCCCTGGCGAAGTGGCTACAACAAGCCGGAGAACAGCGATCATGAAAGCCAGACAGACCTTATCCCCGCTGCGGATCGTCATGATGATCATTATCACCGCTCTCTTTATGCTGTGGCTGGTTATTCCCTTGATCCTGACCGTCCTGTGGTCACTGGTCGATAAAACCCATCCGTGGGCATGGCCAGATGCTCTGCCGCCGGTTCTCTCACTGGGCCGCTGGGTGGAAGTATGGACCACGACCGCGTTACCGCAGGCGCTCAGGAACAGCTATTTACTGGCGGCAACCGTCTCCGTGTGCACGCTGGTGCTGTCTCTGCCTGCCGCGTGGGCGTTTGGCAGAATGTCGTTTACGGGCAAAGACCTTTTACAGAATGCGATCTTATTGCCGCTTATCGTTCCGGGCTTTGTCGTTGCGCTGTTTTTTTCCATGTTGCTCAACGTAGTGGGTATTCACAGCCGGTTTGGCGGCATTTTGACAGGGCATATTATTATCCTGATGCCTTATGCCGTACGCATTATGACCCTGTCGTTTTCGCAGATACGCCAGGATACGCTTGATGCGGCACGAGATATGGGCGCTTCGGTGATAAACCGTTTTTTAGTGGCCTGCCTGCCCACCCTGAAACCGGGAATATTTGCTGCATTAATTATTGTTTTTACGTTATCAATAGAAGAGTTCGCCATAAGTTTCATTGTTGGCTCACCCGATTTTATTACCGTCCCTACCATTCTGTATTCTTATCTGGGTTATAACTTTATTCGACCCAATGCGGCGGTCATTTCTTTAATGCTGGTTATACCGAATGTCATTTTAATGTTGATTGCAGAAAAATTACTGACAAGAAATCCTGTCGCCGCCTTTGCAGGAAAAGGCTGACAGTCTTTAATTCGCGTTATTGGGGAAACATATGTTCAGACTCGTTGCTGCAATATTATTGCTGGCTGGGGCTTTCTATAGCCAGGCTCAGGATTTAACCACGATGAACTGGGAACAGATTGTCGAACAGGCGAAAAAAGAAGGGGAATTAACCTGGTATCAATGGTATTACCAGGACCGTTTAAAAGAGCAGGTCAGCCTGTTTGAAAAACAGTACGGTATTAGCGTTACCCTGTCGGAAGGTACACTACAGGGCAATATTAATAAACTCATGGCAGACCGGGGACGGGATACGGGTGATATTGATCTGTTTTCGATTGGCGGCGGGGCCTTCGGGACCGTATCACCTCAGCAAACGTTTTTTGGCCCGATTAATACACTGCTGCCGGCAGGCAAAACCCTGAACTACACCATTGAGGGAACGGACAGTAAAGGCTATGGCGTGGCATTTTGGGGCAACCAGACCGGTCTGGCCTACGATTCGCGCCGCCTGAAAGAAAGTGAGTTACCGCGAACACTGCCGCAGATTACGGCTTTTTTGCAGAGTCATCGTCAGGAATTTGGCTTCAACGTTGAAAACGGCGGATCCGGCCCGGCCTTCATTGAATCGGTGACGCGCACACTGGTACCGGGTTTTGATTTCACGAAAGGCGATGCGGACGTAAAAAGCCTGACGGCTCTTCAGCCCGCCTGGAAGTGGTTCAAACAGCAGCGCCCCAACTACATCATTACGGCCTCCAATGCCGACAGCATCACCCGACTGGTCAGCGGTGAATTCCTGCTGGTTCCCGCCTGGGAAGATTACCTGATGGGATTAGAAAACCACGGTGAAGTCCCGAAAACGATCCGGCTTTATATCCCCGATTTCGGCATGCCCGGTGGCGGAAATATGGTGGCGATACCCAAAAACGCCCCCCATAAAGCGGCAGCGTTGCTGTTTATTCACTGGCTGACGCTACCCACCACCCAACGGCTGTTCCAACAGGTTTACGGCATTACCCCTCAAAACAAAGAAGTGAATCGCGATGCGGGGCTAATCAACAACAAAGAGCGCGTTTATGGCACTCAGTTCATGCCTAAACCGCTGGGTGATGAAGTCAGAACCGAATTTTCTAACCAGGTTTTGCTCAGGTAGACCTGCGATAAAACCCTAACAGAAGGTAAAGCCAGGAATGTCGACCAAAAAACAACCTGCACGTGTAGTGAACTCACGCCTGATTGCCCATCGGGGCGCACCACTGCTGGCACCGGAAAACACACTACCTTCGTTTCAGGCGGCTGTTGAACGCGGCGCGACGTGGATTGAGGTGGATGTCAAACTCACCAAAGATATGCAACCGGTCATTATTCATGACGATTCCGTAAACCGGACAACGAATGGCAAAGGCTATGTGGCGAATTTAACTCTGGAAGAGATTCGGTCGCTGGAGGCTGGGGTGTGTTACGGCCACCTTTTCAAGGGCGTGAAAGTGCCTACGCTGGCTGAAACTGTCGGCTTTGTACTGGATAAAGGCGTCGGGCTGCAACTGGAAATCAAACCCACCTCCGGGCAGGAAGTGGAAACGGCGGAGATAGCGATCGCTCAGCTGAAGTCACTGTGGCCAGCAAACGAGAAGAAGTTATTTATCAGCAGCTTCTCTGAGATTTCGCTGCAGGTTGCCGCAAAGCTTATGCCTGACGTACCGCGTGGGCTGGCGGTTTGCATCCCGCCGAAAGACCCCGCGGCGCTCCTCGCCAGAACAGATTGCCAGATCCTGCATTTCCTGGGTGACTTCGCGACGGACGAAGACCTGGCGCGACTGGCCCGTTCAGGTATTGAATTCGCGATTGCCACGATCAATGACCCGGTTCTTGCCCGAAAATATATTGATGCAGGCGCACAAACAGTATTAAGCGATATACCCGACTTAACCTTTTAATAAAAAATCGCCAGGAAATACGCTGCAGGAATGCAATAACACCAGGGGAATTTATTATAGAAAGTGGCCATAGCCTTTATGGCCATTATAACCATTTTATTATTTATTAAAAAAGACGAAAGTGATATCGAAATAAATGCCGCCCTGGGCGGTAATATCCTCATACTTCAGTTAACTGATAAGGGCAGATGATATGCACAATGAAATAAAAAAAATCGCGCCGTATGCAATGTGTTTTCTGATCTCATTTCCTGCATACTCTTCCGAGATTTATAATAAAAATGGAAATAAGCTCGACCTGTACGGTAAAGTTGATGCGCGCCATGTTTTCTCAGATAATATTGCAGAAGATGGCGACAACTCTTATGCACGACTGGGTTTTAAAGGTGAGACGCAAATTAATGATCAGCTTACCGGTTATGGTCAATGGGAATATAATTTCCAGCTGAATCACAGTGAAGGCGCTAGCGATGCACAAACGGGTAATGCCACACGTTTAGGCTTTGCAGGTCTGAAAATGGTCGACTTCGGCTCGTTCGATTATGGCCGTAGCTTTGGGGTACTGTATGTTGCTTCTGCCTATACGGATATGGCACCGGTCTACGGTTCCGGCACCATGACCACTAACGATAACTTCCTGTCAAAACGCTCAACCGGCCTCGCGACATGGCACTCTCCGGACTGGGGTGGATTAAAGCTAACCCTGCAGTATCAAGGGAAAAATGACCGCGCAACCGCCAGACTGGCTAACGGGGATGGTTACGGTGCTGGCCTGACTTACAGCATTACCGATGGGCTGAGCATTGCGGCGGCAGGGATGAAAGCAAAACGGACGCTGACTCAGCAAGCTGACGGACAGGGAGACGAAGCCACCGCCTGGGTAACCTCTGCAAAATATGATGCCAGCCAGATCTATCTGGCCGCAATGTATGGCGAAGCCAATGACGTTACGCCTTATGGGCAGCTGGCACAGGTCGCCGACAAAACCCATAACGTTGAAGCGATTGCGCAGTACCAGTTCCTGAACGGTTTGCGCCCTTCTGTGGGTTTTGTTACCCAGCGTGGCGAAAACCTGCAGGGCGCAGGGAATTTTGCCGGGGGCAACGAGACGATGCAGAAATATATTGCAGTGGGCACCTATTACTATTTCAACAAGAACATGCTGACCTACGTGGACTACCGCATTAACTTGCTGAAGGAAAATGACTTTACGCGTGCCACCGGCATTACGACGAAAAACAGTATCGGCATGGGCCTGACCTATCAGTTCTGACCAGGCTGATCATGTTTTGTGCGGTATTGCTTCTGTCCTGAAAATCGCTAATTTAGCGAGGCTGGCTAATGCCGGCTTTTTTATGTCAGCCGCATGGGAAATGATAACAGGGCTGCGGAGTGCAGCGACGCACCGCGCCAGTGCAACTCAGCTCACCTGATCCAGCCAGCGCACATACGCCTGATCCCACAGGGCTGCCGGGCTGCCCGCCTTGCCAAGACCAAACCCATGTCCGCCTTTGCTGATCTGAATCAGTTCAACCGGCACGCGGTTACGGCGACAGGTGTCGCGCATCAGTTCGGTGTTAAACGGATTGGAGGTGTGATCGTCCTCGGCCTGCGCCAGAAACGTTGGCGGATACTTTCGGGTTACATAGTTCTGCACTGACCAGTTCGCCTCATCCTGCGGCGTGGCATTTTTACCGACCATCATCAGATGGGTATTGGTGTGCTGATAAGGCGCTTCCAGCGTAATGACCGGATAGATCAGGCCAACGCTGTCAACTTTCGGCACCACTTCATCCAGCGGGTCGATGGCCGGATACGATTCAAAATCCGGCCGTGCCGCCGCCATCCCCAGCAGATGCCCACCGGCCGAGAAGCCCAGTACGTGCACCTTGCGCTCAAAGGATCGCACCAGCCGGATGGCACGCTGCGCATCCTGCAGCGGCGCCAGCCGACCCGCCTGCCACTTCTCATGCGGCAACCGGTAGCTGAGCACATAGGCGGTATAGCCATTGGCATTGAGCCAGCGCGCGACCGGCCAGGCTTCACGTCCCATGCCGATCCAGCGATAACCGCCGCCAGCGGCAATTAATACCGCTTCACCATTCGGATTTTCCGGTTTAAACCGCTGAATTGCCGGGCTGACGATATTTGACCAGGAACCCGTGCTGTTAATCTTCAACTGGCCGGATGGGCCGCCGCCGCCGGGCGGATCATCCGGCCAGAGGGGAATAATGTCATCGCGGGCAAATAATTTGCCGGTGGTCATGGAGAGCCCGAGCGCTCCCGTGCCGAGTATAAAGCGTCGACGCGTAATCATAATGCCTGTTTTGTGAAGCCCGAAGTGTCAGCAAACCGGTGCGGCAGGCTGCAGAAGAATGAATCAATGCAAGTCTGGTGCCATGGGTGGCGATTATGTACGCAATCGAGTGTCAAAAGCCATAAAAAAACGCGCCCGGCAGGCGCGTTTTTATCTCATTCAGGGTGGTTAATCTTCCTGCTGGAACTGCGCCATGACGGCCTGCTCACACTGCTGTTCGTTGACGCGCAGTTTGGCACGCTCATCGTCACCCAGTTGCAGCCAGGCACTGGCCACTTCACGCGCGGACTCTTCATCAAATTCGGGCTGATTCATCGCCGATGATGACTGACTGCGCGCCACTGAAGATTTCATCTGTTCAACATATTGATCCGCACTCGCGACCTTTTTTTCGCCGCTGACAATGTGGCACAGCTGACTGGCGTAAACATTCTGCTCGGTGTCAGTGTCGTCCGCCGCCAGCGCGCTGCCGGTGGCGAGGATGCTCAGCAGCACTATCTGAGTCACTTTCATTCTTAACTCCTGTTTGTTCGGGTTATACCTTGCGCTGAAGGGCTTCAAGGCGCTTCTGACGCCAGTTCAGCAGCGGCGTCACGGTGGTGCCGTGAACCACCACGCTGCAGACCACCAGCGTTAACGCCATATTCGTCATGATTTCCATCTGCGGGCCTTGCATGCCGTGCGTCCAGGCATAGGCGATATAGTTCAGGCTGCCAATTCCCCGGATACCCAGCCAGCCAATCAGCAGACGCTGCCCCAGCGGGAGTCCGGCGCGTACTGTCACCAGCCACACGGCCAGCGGTCGCACCACCGCAAACAGCACCAGGCCAATCAGCACGCCATAGATATTCCAGTGCTGCGCCAGTGTGACGCCCAGCACCACCATCATGCCAGCCGCCAGTAAACGTTCAATAGTATCGCCAAAAGAGAGGGCGTCGCCTACTACAAACCCAATCGACTTCACCATATTGTTGTCGCCCTGATGCGCCAGTCGTTTGTTAGGATTCACCAGCGCCTCAGACGGCAACACACGCTCGTCGTCAGAGAGATCGTCAGGCTGATGGCGACGAAACACGCCCAGCTCGGCACGGCGTAACCCCAGTCCGGCGGCGAAGGCGGCCAGGAAGCCGGAGGCACCCAGGTATTCCACCAGCGCATAACTTAGCGCAATCAGCGCCAGCGCCAGAAAATCATTGGGCGCAACGTCGCCATTAGCATTGCGCAGTCGGGTTGCCAGCATGCCGATTAACTGTCCCAGAACAAACCCGATAACAAGACCGCCACCAATTGCCCAGAGCACCTCGACTGCACCCCAGTGGGCCAGCATCGCCCCACTCAGGCTTTCACCATTGAACAGCAGCAGCGCCAGCATCAGCAGGGGTAATGCGGAGCCATCGTTCATGCCCGCCTCGCTGGAGATCGCCACCCGCAGCGAATCATCATCCTGCGCATCGTTGACCGAGATTAAACTCGCCAGCACCGGATCGGTCGGCGCGACAATCGCCCCAAACGCCAGCGCTATCGGCCAGTCTAATCCCACCAGGAAGTGTGCCAGCAGGGTCATTGCGCCGACGGTGAGCAGCATGGCGGGAAAAGCCAGTTTCAGCCCGGTGTGCCAGCAGTTGTTCTGCAGCGGCTGACGCAGCTTGAGGCCGGTGATAAACAGCGAGGCCGCCATGGTGATTTCAGTAATATGGGCCACGGCTTCGGAATGGGTGACGATATCAAGGTGGATAACATCAAATCCCCACGGGCCGCACAGCATGCCCGCGATAAGGAACAGACCAAATGAGGTCACTGGCCCCCGGTGAATCCAACCGGAAGCCAGCGACATCAGCAGCAGGAGGCCGCCCGTCGCTGCTGTCCAGGCTAAAAAGTTCATAATACTCCACAATATTTTGGGTTTATGAATAAGCCTGGCACATTTTTTGACGGGCGAGGTGTCAGTTTTTCAGGTGACGGCTGGCGAAGCGGACCGCAAGAGCAGCTGCACCGGCTAAGGTGGCGAGCGCAACCACACCATTCCAGCCCCAGTGAGCCAGCGCCAGACTGCCCAGCGCCGCACCGGTGGCCATACCGATGAACACCACGGTAAACAGCAGGGCATTCAGGCGACTGCGCGCTTCCGGCGCCAGGCCATAAACCAGCGTCTGATGCGCCACCAGCGTGGCCTGTACGCCTAAATCAAAGCCGATGGTACAAACGACTATCAGCGCCAGCTGCGCCGGCATCGGCAGTAGCGGCAGCAGGAACATCAGCGCAAAGGAGATTGTCACCAGCGCGGCACCGGCCTGCGTAACCCTTGCCGGACCAATGCGGTCAGCAAAGCTGCCTGCCAGCGGTGCCGCCATGGCACCCGCTGCACCGGCTAAACCAAAGGCGCCGGCCACCGCACTGTCCAGATGAAAGCGGTCGCTGAGCATTAACGCCAGCGTCGACCAGAAGGCGCTGAAGGCCACAGAGAGCAGCCCCTGAGCCAGCGCGGCGCGGCGCAGCGTCTGATGGTGACGCCACAGATGCACCAGCGACAGCAACAGCCGCGGATAGCTCACCGAGGTGCCGGGTGCGAAGCGCGGCAGGACCCGCCACAGCGTCAGCGTAATCAGCAGCACCGCCAGCGCGGCGATCATGTACATGGTGCGCCAGCCGAAATACTCCGCCACCACTCCGCTGACCACCCGCGATAACAGGATGCCGACCAGCAGCCCGGTCATCACCGTGCCGACTATTTTACCCCGGCTGCGTTCCGGGGCCAGGGCCGCCGACGCGGGCACAATATCCTGCGCCACCGTGGCGGTCAGGCCGGTGATAAAGCTGGCAACCAGCAGCGCGCTGAGTCCACCGGAAAAACCACACAGCAGCAGCGCCGCTACCAGCAATAAGCCTTTAATAAAGATAATGGTGCGGCGGTCATGGCGATCGCCCAGCGGGGCCAGCAGCAGAATACCCAGCGCATAGCCCGCCTGGGTCAGCATCGGCACCATGCCAACTGCGCCAATGCCGGCATTAAACTGCTTGCTGATGATATCCAGCATCGGCTGGCTGTAGTAAATCGACGCAACGCTGAGTCCGGCACCGGCGGCCAGAGTAAACACCAGTGGCGTAGAGAGCGTTTCATTTTGAGTCTGGGTTTGTATGGCTGACATGCTGTAATCCTCATCAATTCGTACCACCATTAAAGCGCATCGCGGTTATACGCGGTAGACTAACATCAGGCAAAACCATTATGCGTGGTACGTATGAACAACCCTAACAGCAGCGATCGCATCGACCTGATGCAGACATTTATCCGTATCGTCGAGAGCGGCAGCTTATCCGCCGCTGCCGCCCAGCTCGGTACGACACAGCCCACCGTCAGCCGTCGGCTACAGACCCTGGAGCAGCGGCTGGGGCTGAAGCTGATCCTGCGCACCACGCATGCGCTGAAGCTCACTGATGATGGCGAACGCTGCTACGCCCAGGCGCGACAGCTGCTGGCGACCTGGCATGCGCTGGAAGATGAACTGACCGGTGCCAGCGCCGATCCGGTCGGTACGCTGCGGGTTCGTGCCCCGCACGCCTTTGGTCAGGATCAGCTCATCGCCCCGCTGGTGGACTACCTGCACCGCTATCCCCGGCTCAACATTGAGTGGATGCTGAATGACCGTACGCCCGACTTTATGGCGGAGAATGTCGACTGCGCTATCCAGGTCGGCGCACCCACCGATCCCTCAGTGGTGGCGATTCTGCTGGCCGAAGTGCCGCGCATTGTGGTGGCGGCCCCGCACCTGCTGGCGCAGCATCCGCCCATAGAGCAGATTGAACAGCTGCGCGATCTGCCGTGGCTGGCACTGACCAGTTTTTACCGTAACGAAGTGGCGTTGCAGAAGATTGACGATGGCCAGCCGGTGAATCTGGCGATTACCCCCCGGCTGAGCAGCGACAGTTTATATGCGGTGCGCAAAGCGGCACTGGCGGGGATGGGTGCTGCGATCGTCTCGTCCTGGGCGGTGCAGGAAGATCTGGCGAATGGCGGCCTGGTTCAGCTGATGCCTGCGTGGCAGGCACCGCCGCTGCCGGTGTGGCTGACCTATCCCTGGGCGAGTTACTACCCGGCCAGGCTGCAACACTTCTTTGCCATGATTAAAGAGGTCATGCCGCAACTGGCGGGCACACGCCCGGCCTCGAAGCCGGAAGGTCATTCGGGGGGATCAGAACGGAAAGGATAAAGCAGGCGCCCGCGTCAGCGGGCAGCCAGAAGGGTTACTTCGGTTTTTTGTCGGCGCGCGACATTTGATCCAGCCAGCCCATGACAAAGGCAGAGAGCACAAAGGTCAGGTGGATAATCACGTACCACATCAGTTTGTCGTTTTCGACGTTGCGCGCTTCCATAAACACCCGCAGCAGGTGAATCGAGGAGATGGCGACAATGGAGGCAGCGACTTTGTTTTTCAGCGAGCCGGAGTCCATCTTGCCCAGCCAGCTCAGCTTCTCTTTGTCTTCGTCGATATCGAGCTTAGAGATAAAGTTTTCATAACCCGACAGCATCACCATCACCAGCAGACCGCCAACCAGCGTCATGTCCACCAGCGACAGCAGCAGCAGGATCAGATCGTTTTCCGCAATGCTGAAAATGTTGGGCAGCAGGTGGAAAATTTCCTGGAAAAATTTAATGGTCAGCGCCAGCAATCCCAGCGAAAGTCCAATGTAAACCGGGGCCAGCAACCAGCGCGATGCATACATCAGGTTTTCGGTAAAACGTTCCATACAATCCCACGAATAATCAAACAGGTCCGGCAGTATAACCGATCAACTGTGAAGTTATTTCAGCCCTTCGTCAGAAATTTCAGGGGCGGGCGGCAGCGGCAGCGAGAGACGAAATGCGGCGCCACCTTCGGGCCGGTTTTCGGCCCAGATCTGGCCACCGTGACTCTCGATAATGGTTTTACAGATCGCCAGACCCAGCCCGACGCCCGGCACCGCCGACTCTTTATTGCCGCGCCAGAACTTATCGAATATCCGGGTTAAGTCGTCTTCGGCAATGCCCGGCCCGCTGTCCCAGACCGCCATCTCCAGCCGTGTTGCTGCCCGCCAGGCGCGGATGCCGCGTGGTGCGCTGTTACCGGCATATTTCAGGCTGTTTTCAATCAGGTTAGTGAAGACCCGCTCCAGCAGTGTGCTGTCGCCTTTGATCAGCACGATATCATCCGGCAGATCGAGCTGGACCTCATGCCCTTTCAGCGACGGAGCCATGCTGCTCAGCGCGCCGCCGATCACCTCTTCCAGCGCCAGCCACTCTTCCCGCAGATTGAGGCCGCCCGACTGAATGCGCGCCATATCCAGCATGTTGCTCACCAGCCGGATGGTGCTCAGCGTCTGCTCGCGGATCTGGCTCGCCTGTGGCACATATTTTGAGTTGTCGCTGGCCAGGTCGAGCATCAGCATCTCCGCCTGGCCGAATAGCACAGTCAGCGGCGTGCGAAGGTCGTGAGACAGCGCCGACAGCAGCGCATTGCGCAGCTGTTCACGCTCAGCCGAGAGACGGGAGGCCGCCTCGCTGTGCGACAGCGCTATCCGCTCCAGGGCGTTGGCGATCAATACGGTAAAGGTCTCTACCAGCCGCTGCTGTTCGGGGATCATCAGCTGACGCAGGTTCTGCGGCTCCACCACCAGTAAACCCCGGCAGTGCGCGCCGCTTTTCAGCGGCAGGATCTGATAAGGCACCGCCGGTAAGGTATCGGTGCCCGCGCCCGCAGGCTGGCCTTTGCTGTAACTCCATTTCGCAATCGCGCGATCCGGCTCGCTGGCCGGTAACGCATCACCCACCGGCTTCAGCTCGCCCTCATCATCCGGCAGCAGCAACAGGCAGCGCGCCTGTAACGTGGCGTCGAGCACCCGCTGGCTGGTGGCGGCAATATCCTGCGGCGTTAACGCGCTGCCCAGCGATTTCGCCATCTCATAGAGCTGGCGCGCCCGCTGCTCGCGGTAGCGCGCCACCCGCGCCTGATAGCGTACGCCTGCCGTGAGATTGCCGACAATGACACCTACAGCCAGCATCACACCAAAGGTCACCAGATATTGCAGATCGGAGACGGCCACCGTGCCGGTGGGCGCCACAAAGAAGAGATCGAAGGCAATGATATTCATCACCGTGGCGATCACCGACGGCCAGCGGCCATAGCGCAGCGCCACGATCACCACTGCAAGCAGATAGATCATCACGCAGTTGGCGGGATCGAAATTGATCAGCACCGACTGTCCGGCTGCGGTGACAACGATGCAGAGCACCAGCGCCATCATCACGCCGCGCAGCTGAATACGCCATTTTTCGCTGGTAACACGGCCATCCGGCAGCGGATGCGGCGCATCCTTCAGCGGTTCATCCAGCGCGACGACCAGCAGGTCAAGATCCGGACCCAGCTGGCCCAGCCGTTCGGCAAAACTGTCACGCCGCCAGCGCCGCAGCGGGCGACGGCCGGTGACGATTTTGCCCAGATTGTGTTCGCGGGCATAGCCCAGTACCGCTTCCGCTTCATCCGGTTCAGAGAGGGTGGCCGTTTCCGCGCCCAGCTCCTGCGCCAGCTGTAAGGTGCGCAGAATCGCCCGTCGCCGCGCTTCCGGCAGCCGGTTGAGCCGGGGCGTTTCGACATAGACCGCGTGCCATTCACTGCCGAGTCGCGCCGCCAGCCGGGCAGCGGTTCGGACCAGCTTTTCACTGCCGCTGTCGTCACCAATGCAGAGCAGAATGGCATCGCGGGTGTGCCAGACGCGCTCCCGTCCCTGCTGATCGCGCCAGGCGCGCATCTGATCATCGACCCGGTCGGCGGTGCGGCGCAGAGCCAGTTCACGCAGGGCGAATAGGTTACCTTTGCGGAAAAAGTTTTCGATGGCGCGCTCCGCGCGGTCACCAATGTACACTTTGCCTTCTTTCAGTCGCTGCCGCAGATCGTCGGGCGGCAGATCGACCAGCACCACTTCATCGGCGCTATCGAAAAAGGGGTCGGGCACGGTTTCGCGTACCTGGATACCGGTGACGCCGCCAACCACATCGTTGAGGCTCTCCAGGTGCTGAACGTTGACGGTGGTCAGGACATCAATGCCTGCTTCCAGCAGCTCCTCGATATCCTGCCAGCGCTTGGGATGGCGTGAGCCCTTTACGTTGGTGTGCGCCAGTTCATCCATCAGGATCACCGCCGGATGGCGGGCCAGTGCGGCATCGAGATCAAACTCCGCATGACGCGAACGGCCGGTCGCGCGACGCGGCAGCAGGGTTAATCCTGTCAGCAACTGTGCGGTTTCCGGCCGATCATGCGTCTCTACCACGCCGATCAGTACATCCAGACCCTGCGCACGCAGCCGCTGTGCCTCCTGCAGCATGGCGTAGGTTTTGCCCACGCCAGCACAGGCACCAAAGTAAATTTTCAGCTGGCCGCGATGTGTTTCGCGGTTAGCCTGCAGCAGTGCGTCGGGATCGGGACGCTGGGGTTCGTGGTTCATCGCTTCCTTAACACCCTTACAGTTCGTTGAGCGCCATATTCAGCTGCAACACGTTGAGCGTCGGTGTGCCGAGGAATGGCATCAGTGGACGATGCGTCATCTTTTCAATCAGCGCCTCGACCTGCGCCACCGGCACCCTGCGGCTGGCAGCGACGCGTGGCGCCTGCCAGAGAGCAGCCTGTGGCGAGATATCCGGATCCAGCCCGCTGGCTGAGGCGGTGACCAGCTCAACCGGCACGGCGGCCGGTGCCTGCGGATTGGCGGCCCGGAGCGCAGTGACGCGGTCGGCTACCGCTTTATCCTGCGCCGGGTTGCTGGCGGCCATATTGCTGCCGCCTGAGGAGAGCGGGTTATAGGGTTTATCACCTGTCGCTGAAGGACGGCCCCAGAAATAGCCGGGCTGGGTAAAGTTCTGGCCAATCAGCACTGACCCGCGCGCCACGCCATGATCCTCCAGCAACGAGCCGCTGGACTGGGACGGAAACAGCCACTGCGCCAGACCGGTGGTGAGCAAAGGATAAACCACACCGGTGACAAGCGTAAGCAGCAACAACAGTAAAATTGCCGGACGTAACTGACTCATTTTTCTCTCCTCAGGCCATGCCTGAAAACACTAACAGCAGATCGATCGCTTTGATGCCGATAAACGGCACCAGCAGGCCACCCAGCCCGTAAACCAGCAGGTTGCGGCGCAGCAGCGCAGCCGCACTCAGTGGGCGGTAGCTGACGCCTTTCAGGGCCAGCGGGATCAGGAAGACAATTACCAGGGCGTTAAAGATCACCGCCGACAGGATTGCGCTGGCAGGCGAGTGCAGATGCATCACGTTGAGCATGTTGAGCTGCGGATAGGTCGCCGCAAACGCCGCCGGAATAATGGCGAAATATTTCGCCACGTCATTGGCAATACTGAAGGTGGTCAGTGAACCGCGCGTCATCAGCATCTGTTTACCGATGTGCACCACTTCCAGCAGCTTGGTCGGGTTCGAGTCGAGGTCGACCATGTTGCCCGCCTCTTTCGCCGCCTGGGTACCGGAGTTCATCGCCACCGCCACATCCGCCTGCGCCAGTGCTGGCGCATCATTGGTGCCGTCACCGGTCATCGCCACTAAACGCCCTTCTGCCTGATACTGGCGGATTAGCGCCAGTTTGGCTTCCGGCGTGGCTTCTGACAGGAAGTCATCCACGCCCGCTTCTGCGGCAATCGCCGCGGCGGTCAGCGGGTTATCACCGGTGATCATCACCGTTTTAATGCCCATTTTGCGCAGTTCGGCAAAACGCTCTTTGATGCCGCCTTTCACGATATCTTTCAGCGCCACCACGCCCAGCACGTTCGCGCCCTCCGACACCACCAGCGGTGTGCCGCCACTGCGTGCCACCTCTTCCACCTGGGCATTCACTTCGGCAGGGAAACGGCCGTGGTTCGCTTCGATATGGCGACGAACGGCATCGACGGCACCTTTGCGGATCAACCGATCCTGCACGTTCACGCCACTCATGCGGGTCTGGGCGGAGAACGGAATAAAGCTGGCACCCATGCTGCTGAGATCGCGCTCACGCAGATTAAATCGCTGTTTTGCCAGCACCACGATGCTGCGGCCTTCCGGCGTCTCATCGGCCAGCGAGGCGAGCTGCGCGGCGTCGGCCAGCTGCTCTTCGCTGACGCCCGGCGCGGGCATGAACTGGGTCGCCTGGCGGTTACCCAGCGTGATGGTGCCGGTTTTGTCCAGCATCAGCACATCCACATCCCCGGCGGCTTCCACCGCACGTCCACTGGTCGCAATGACGTTAGCGCCCAGCATGCGGCTCATCCCCGCCACACCAATCGCCGACAGCAGGCCGCCGATCGTGGTCGGGATCAGACAGACCAGCAGTGCCACCAGTACCGTGACGCTGACCGGCGTGCCGCCCCAGGCCGAGAACGGCCAGAGCGTCACGGTCGCCAGCAGGAACACGATAGTCAGTGATACCAGCAGAATAGTCAGCGCGATCTCATTCGGGGTTTTGCGGCGTTTCGCGCCTTCCACCATGGCGATCATCCGGTCAAGGAAGGTTTCGCCCGGGTTGGCGCTACAGGTGATCACCAGCCAGTCAGAGAGAATACGCGTACCCCCCGTCACAGAGGCGAAGTCACCTCCTGACTCACGGATGACCGGTGCAGATTCACCGGTAATGGCGCTCTCATCGACAGAGGCCCCGCCTTCCATCACTTCGCCATCACAGGGAATGATATCGCCCGCTTCCACCAGCACCGCGTCGCCTTTGCGCAGCTCATCGGCACTGACCTGCTGCCACCCGGCACCATAGCGCGCCGATGACAGTTTTTTGGCAAAGCTGGTCTTCTTGACCCCTTTCAGGCTGCTCGCCTGGGCCTTACTGCGCCCTTCTGCCAGCGCCTCTGCCAGGTTGGCGAACAGCACGGTAAACCAGAGCCAGACCGCAATCGAGCCAGTAAAGCTGGCGCTGCCGCTGATACGTCCGGTCAGCATCGCCAGCGCCAGCAGCGAGGTCAGGATGCTGCCGAGGTAGACCACAAACATCACCGGGTTACGGAACTGTACCCGGGGATCGAGCTTTTTCACTGCATCCCAGGCCGAGGTACGCAGCAGGGCTGCGTCAAATAACGCCTGTTGTTGACGACTCATGAGGATTGTCCCTGAACAAGTTGCAGATGCTCAGCCACCGGGCCCAGCGCCAGAGCAGGAATAAAGGTCAGTGCACCCACCAGCAGCACGGTGCCGATCAGCAGTGCAATAAACAGCGGACCGTGGGTTGGCAGCGTGCCGTTCCCTACCGGCTGCACTTTTTTCACCGCCATCGCACCGGCAATGGCCATCACCGGAATGATGATGCCGAAGCGACCCAGCAGCATGCAGGCAGCCAGTAACAGGTTCCAGAACGGCGTGTTCGCACTCAGTCCGGCAAAGGCACTGCCGTTGTTGTTAGCTGCCGAAGAGACCGCGTAGAGCACTTCACTGAAGCCGTGAGTGCCGGGGTTTGCCATCGCGCTGCGTCCGGCGTCGGTTATCATCGCCAGGGCGGTGCCGATCAGCACCAGCGCCGGGGTGACCAGAATCGCCAGCGCGGTCATTTTCATCTCCCATACATCGACTTTTTTGCCCAGGAACTCCGGGGTACGGCCAATCATCAGTCCGGCGATAAACACCGCCAGCAGCACAAACAGCAGCATGCCGTAGAGACCGGCACCAACGCCGCCAAACACCACTTCACCCAGCTGCATCAGCCACATCGGCACCATGCCGCCCAGCGCGGTAAAGGAGTCATGCATGGCATTGACCGCACCGCAGGAGGCCGCAGTGGTGATGACCGCAAACAGGCTGCTGTTAAGAATGCCAAAGCGCGTCTCTTTGCCTTCCATATTGACGGCGCTGTCAGCACCTAGCTGGAGGAAGTGCGGGTTGCCCTGCAGTTCGGCCCACATCACGACCGATACCGCCGCCACAAACATCAGCGTCATCGCCCACAGCAACATGTGGCCCTGACGACGGTCACGCACGCTTTCGCCAAACGCGAAACAGAGCGCCGCCGGAATCAGGAAGATGCTCAGCATCTGCACCAGGTTGGTCAGCACCGTCGGGTTTTCAAACGGATGAGAGGAGTTGGCGTTAAAGAAGCCGCCACCGTTGGTGCCCAGCATTTTGATCGCTTCCTGCGACGCCACCGGCCCCATCGACAGCGTCTGCTGCACGCCTTCCAGCGTGGAGATGCTGCGATAAGGCGCGAAGTTCTGAATGCTGCCCTGACTGACAAAGAACAGCGCCATCAGCAGGCTGATGGGCAGTAAGACGTAGAGTGTGATGCGCGTCAGGTCGCGCCAGGCGTTACCCAGCGAAGCAGAGCTGCGATTGGCGAAGCCACGGATCAACGCAAAGGCGACGGCGATACCGGTCGCGGCAGAGAGGAAGTTCTGCACCGTCAGGCCCACCATCTGACTGAAATAGCTCAGGGTGCTTTCGCCGCTGTAGGACTGCCAGTTGGTGTTGGTCACGAAGCTCGTGGCGGTGTTGAGCGCCAGATGCCAGCTCAGGCCAGGCAACTGCTGAGGATTCAGCGGCAGTGAGCCCTGCAACAGCAAAATGCCCAGCAGCACCACGAAACCCAGCGCGTTGAACAACAGAATTGCCAGCAGGTAGTGCGGCCAGCGCATGTCCGATGCCTGCGCGCCCAGCAGTCGCCACAGTGGCGCTTCCAGGCGGGCAAACACCGGCTTATCAGCCACTAACGAAGCCAGGCCCCGTCCAAGCGGCTGCGCCAGCACCATCAGCAGCACCAGATAAAATGCGATGAGTAAAAAAGCATTGGCCGCCATCAGAAGGCCTCCGCGTTTAACAGGGCATAGATCAGATAGCCCAGTAACAACACCACCAGCACAATGCCAGTTATTACGCCCACGCTCACAGGAACCTCCAGAGGATTGGATTTATGGCTTAGCTTGCGCGGAGGCGTATAAAGAAGGGGTTAAAATGCAGCGGGCGGGCGTAAAAATAGTGTAAAAATGGCGAAAAATCAGGCGACTTCCAGCGCCCAGATACGATTGAGATCGACGTTACCCCACAGCGTGCTGTCTTCTGCGCCCACAATGCTGTCGGTGCAGAAGCTGTCGCCGAGGTCGAGCTCCTCCGGTTTCACTTCACGCTGGGCATGTAGCGACCAGAAGACATGCACACAGGGACGCATCAGTGATTTTTCGCCCACTTTCACCACCAGCGCCACCCGACCAGAGGCCAGACGCACCAGCGATCCCACCGGATAGATCCCGATAGTACGCACGAAGGTGTGCAGCAGCCCAGGATCAAAATGACCGCGCCAGCTCAGCATCTGGTGCATCGCCTCAGCAGGCGTCCAGCCTTTGCGGTAGGCGCGGGTCGAGGTAACAGCATCATAGACATCACACACTGCCGCCATGCGGGCGTAGAACGAAATCGCCTCGCCTTTCAGGCGGTGCGGATAGCCACTGCCATCATATTTTTCATGATGATGCAGGGCGATATCGAGCAGGTCGTCATCGGCATTGGCTTCTATCAGCATCTGCGTCCCGACCACCGGATGCTCCCGCATCACCCTGAACTCCTCTTCAGTCAGCTTGCCCGCTTTGTTCAGGATCGCCAGCGGCACAGCCGCTTTGCCAACATCGTGCAGTAAACCGCCCATACCCACCCGGCGCAGCTGAATCTCATCCAGTCCGAGCTTTTTGCCCAGCGCGATCATCAGTCCACAGACCGCCATAGAGTGCAGATAGGTGTAGTCATCATGATTTTTCAGCCGTGCCACGCTTAGCATGGCAGAGGGTTCACGCGTGATCGATCCGGCAATTTCATCGACCAGATCCATCATGTAATCGAGCTTCAGGCCGTTACCCAGCCGCGCCTCGTTGAACATCGCCAGCACTTTTGGTTTGCCCTGCTGAAAAATCTGCTGTGCCTGATCCAGTTCCTGAAAAAACGGGGTGCGCCCGATGGTTCGTTTTGCGATCGAGGTGGCGATCGGCGTCTGAACCGATCGATCGAGGTCGATCCAGAGCTGGCGGATCCCTTCACTGCGTAGCGTGGCGATTTGACGTGGATCGGTGATCAGCATTTGATTATGAATGCGCTGGTCTTTTATCCACCAGACCTCCAGCTTGTGGATAAACATCCCTGGACGCAATTCATCAATGGTAATCAGCTTTATCACGCTATCACTCCTTAACATCAGCGGGTGGGATAAGGTGATATCGGCAGCCGGGCAAATTTTCTTCAGGCTGTTTTGTGCGAAGTGTGGTGTCGGGAGTGTGGTCAGAGGAGAGGCCTCCTGCCTCTCTCGTGCTTGCGCATGGCTAAGTCATTGGTGTGGTTACACCACCCGGGTCAGCACCGGCTCACCACGGGCAAAGGCCAGCATGTTCTCAAACACCAGGTCAGCCATCGCTGCCATCGTTTCGCAGGTGCTGCTGGCGATATGCGGCGTAATCACCACATTGTCGCGCTGGCGCAGGGCATCCGGCACCTGCGGCTCCTGTTCAAACACATCCAGCCCGGCACCGGCGATCTGCCCGGTTTCCAGCGCCTTCAGCAGCGCCTGCTGATCGACCACGCTACCGCGTGCGATGTTAATCAGATAGCCCTGCGGTCCCAGCGCCTGCAATACGTCCGCGTTGATAATATGACGCGTCGTGGCACCACCCGGCAGCGTCAGCACCAGAAAATCGGCCTGTTGCGCCAGGGCCACCAGGCTCTCATGCCGGGTATAGGGCACATCAGGCCGTGAACGTGGGTTGTAGTAATGTATCTGCATATCAAACGCCTGCGCGCGCCTGGCCACCGCCTGACCGATATTACCCAGCCCGACAATGCCGCACACCTTGCCGCCGATTTTGCTGCTCAGCGGAAAGCGCCCCTGCTGCCAGTGGCCTGCGCGCGTGAAACGATCGGCCTCACTGATGCGGCGCGCCACATCCAGCAGCAGTGCCATCCCCAGATCCGCGACGCAATCATTCAGCACCTCTGGCGTGTTGGTCACCACAATGCCGCGTGACCGGGCGGCCTCCGTATCAATGCTGTCATACCCGACGCCGTTACTGCAGATCGCTTTCAGGTTGGGTAGCGCGGCGATCAGCGCGGCTGGTGCGCCCATCACCGCGTTGCCGCTGGTGACCAGCATGTCGATATCTGCACCCTGCTCAGCCAGAAAGGCCGCCTCATCATCCGCCTCCCACAGCCGGAACGCGGTAAACGACTGTTCGATATTCTCTATCAGCTGCGGCGGCAGATATTTCCCTTTTATCAGCACCTTACATTGCTTTAAGGCCATCTTCTTTCTCCTGATTGTTATAGGATGCAGGGCGATGGGTCTCTTCGCCGACGCGTTCAATCGGTCCCATCACCAGCAGGAACAGCAGAGCCGCTACCACGCAGTGTGCCGCCACAAACGCCAGTCCGATGCTGTAGCTGCCGGTCAGACCGACGATGATGCCGAATAGCAGCGGCGTGGTGAAACCGGCGATATTGCCGATGCCGTTAAAAATCGACCCCGCCAGACCCACCGCCTCTTTCGGTGCGGTGTCGCTGATCACCGTCCAGGTGCCGGCTCCGGCCGCGATGCCTTTGCCGAAAAAGGCGAAGGACATAATGGCGATGATGCCGCCGTTACCAGGAATGATTGCAGCCAGCACCAGGCTCGACGCCATCAGCATGCCGACGATATAGGGTGTTTTGCGCGCCCAGGAGACGCTCCAGCCTCGGGCGATTAACGTGTCTGACAGGTAACCGCCGCTAATCCCGCCCAGAAAACCAAACAGCGCCGGCGCAACGGTGGCGAATCCCGCTTCCATGATGTTCATGCCGCGCGCCTGCACCAGATAAATGGGAAACCAGGTAATAAAGAAGTAGCTGAGCGCAATGATGCAGTACTGACCGAGATAGGCGCACCACAGCATGCGATTGGTGAGCAGCTTTCTGAACATCGCTTTGCTGACCGGTGGCCGCGCTTTCAGCGTCTGGGCCGCATCAATATCGACCAGCGCACCACCCTCCACGATGTGGCGCAGTTCGCTTTCTGACACGCCGGGGTGATTGCGCGGCTCGCGCATCCAGGCCGCCCAGACAAACACCGCCACCAGACCGATGCCGCCCAGCACAAAGAATGGCCATTCCCAGCCAAAGCGCGACACCAGCCAGCCTGAAAGCGGCGAGAAGATGGCGACGGCGAAATATTGCGCCGAACTGAACAGCGATGAAGCCCGTCCCCGCTCTGCACCCGGGAACCACATAATCACCACGCGTGCATTGGCGGGAAAGCTGGGCGCTTCAATCAATCCCAGCATAAAACGCAGACCAAACATCAGCATCAGCGCGCCGGTCATGCCGCTGGAGAACTCGCCCACGAATCCCATCGCCAGCGTGGACACGGACCAGAGCGCCAGCGTGACGCCATAGACTTTTTTGGCTCCAAAGCGGTCAAGCAACAGTCCGCCGGGGATCTGCCCGATAACATAGGCCCAGCTAAAGGCAGAGAGGATCAATCCGAGCTGGATCGCTGACAGCCCGAACTCTTCTTTGATCGCCGACCCGGAGATCGAGAGGATCGAGCGGTCGGCGTATGCCACCACCGACAGAAACAGGATCAGGCAGAGGATCCCGATGCGGACATGCGTCGTCCGTTGAGGCTTTTGGTCTTTAGGCATGAGCTGAATTCCTTAAAAAGCGGCGGGTTACGCCACGAGGTTTTTTTCAGGAATAACGCTGAGATATCCCGTTTAAGGGAATATAGATAGGCCGCTAACCATTGGTCATTGTGCGGATGTTGAGATCGTCGGGTCCGATTACGCGCTTTTCTGGCAACCGCCACAACTGCCCGTGCGGCGCTGCACAAAAGCGCGAAAAGCCATGGCTCTCTGCCCCGGAGTGTGCGCCAGGTCGGAGATTTCACCGGCCCTGCCAGCTATGACGCGGCGATTTTACGGCAAAGTGTGGCGGCGCTAGCAAGTGTGAAAAGGGCCGGTTGTCAAACCTGGCGGCAATTCCTAAGCTGCAAATGATCGTGGTTTATCCATTTTTACAAAAAATGAAAAATCCATTCCATCCGGTTTACCTCGGGAGTCACCAATGAAAAAACGTGCATGGGCAATACTCTGTCTGCTCTCTCTTTCCACGTCGGCGCTGGCAGAAAAGATCGGCGTCTCGATGGCCTATTTCGACCAGAACTTCCTCACCCTTATTCGCCAGTCGATTGAGAAAGAGGCCAAAGTGCGTCAGCTGAATGCGCAGTTCGAAGATGCGCGCGGTGACGTGGGTCGTCAGACCGACCAGGTGCAGAGCTTTATCAGTGCTGGCGTGGACGCGATTATTGTCGATCCGGTGGACTCCGCCAGTACCCCTGCCCTGACGAAACTGGCGCAGCAGGCGCACATTCCGCTGGTCTATGTTAACCGCTCCCCGGGCGATAAAACCCTGCCGCCGGGCGTAGTGTTTGTCGGTTCTGACGAACGCGAGTCCGGCACGTTGCAGATGGAATCGCTGGCGAAGCAGGCCGGTTACCGTGGCAAAGTCGCCATCATGATCGGTAACCTCAGCGATGCGGGTGCGCTGCAGCGCACCCGAGATGTGGAACAGGTGGTGGCAAAATATCCCGACATGAAAGTGGTGCTGAAGCAGACCGCCAACTATGCACGCAATGAGGGCATGGATTTAATGCTCAACTGGCTGTCGAACGGCGAAGAGATTGATATTGTCGCCGCCAACAACGATGAGATGGCGATTGGCGCGACGATGGCGATTGCGCAGGCGAAGCCGAAGAAAACCATTCTGGTGGGCGGCATTGATGCCACGCCGGATGGCCTGAAAGCGCTGGCGAGCGGTAAACTGGCGGTGACGGTGTTCCAGGATGCCGTGGGTCAGGGCAAAAAATCGGTTGAGGTGGCGCAGCAGATGATCAAAGGCCAGAAGGTGGATTCTCACCAGTGGATCCCCTTTGAGCTGGTGACGCAACAGAACATGCAGCAATACCGCACTAAAAATCCGTAACGCGACATGGAGCGGCAGTGATGCCGCTCCGGGTATCACTTCTCGTGCAGCAGTTTCGCCATCATCACCACATCGCGCAGCTGACCGTCGCGCAGTGCAGCCTGCCGCATCACCCCTTCACGCTCAAAGCCCAGTCGTTCATAGAGCCGCAGCGCCCGTTCGTTGTCATGAAACACCTCTAGCTCCATACGCGTAATGCCCAGCCAGTTGCGGGAATAATCCAGCGCGGTGCGGATCAGGCGCTCACCGACGCCGCGACCGGCGAAATCGGGATGCACGCCCAGCCCAAAGCTGATGCAGTGGCGAGTGCGCGGCTTGTTATCCACGAACAGCGTCAGCTCACCGGCCAGCACGCCATCAATCTCGGCCACAAAGGCGATAAATCCCTCTGCATCCATTCTGGCGAATTTTTTCTCCCAGGTGGCGACACTGGGAAACGGCAACTGCAGTGTCCAGGGATAGACATCGGGATGACTGTAGAGCCTTTGATAGGCAGCTGCATCCTGCGGTTCCCGTGCCCGAATAATGATTTCCATATTTTCTCCTTTTAGCCGATCGAGGTTCATGCACTAAGCTGTAGCTCTTTACCGGACGGAAAGAGTATCGCTATGTTGTATCGTCGTTTTGAGCGTTTTATCAATATTTTTCATGACGCGCCCACCGATTCGCCTCCCTCAACGGTCTGGTCGTTTTACCGCTATTATCTGCGTCAGGTCTGGCCAAGTTTTGCGGCGCTGCTGGTGGTAGGGCTGGCATCCGCGCTGATCGAAGTATCGCTGTTCAGCTATCTGAGCCGCATTATCGATATGGTCAATCACTCCACACCTGCCACCCTGTTCCGGGATAACTGGCCGATACTCCTGTGGATGGGGGCGGTGGCGCTGATTCTGCGGCCGATTTTTATCGCCCTGCACGACATGCTGGTTCATCAGAGCATCAGCCCGAGTATGACCAGCATGATCCGCTGGCAGAATCACAACTACGTACTGCGCCAGAGCCTCAACTTCTTTCAGAACGATTTCGCGGGTCGTATTGCCCAGCGCATTATGCTAACCGGCAGTTCACTGCGTGATTCCGCGGTGCAGCTGGTAGATGCCATCTGGCATGTGCTGATCTACGCTGTGACCTCGCTGGTACTGTTTGCCGGTGCCGACTGGCGGCTGATGATCCCGCTGATCCTATGGATGGTGGCCTACAGCGCCTCGCTGCGTTTCTTTGTGCCGCGTGTCAAAGCGCGTTCGGTGGTCTCCTCGGAGTCGCGCTCAAAGCTGATGGGCACCATTGTTGACGGTTACACCAACATCGCCACCATCAAGCTGTTTGCCCACAGCGACCTGGAACGGCAGTATGCGCGTGAGGCGATTCAGGAGCAGACGGAAAAAACCCAGCACGCTGGCCGCATGGTCACCAGCATGGATCTGACACTGTCGGCGCTGAACGGCCTGCTGATTGTCTCAACATCCGGACTGGCGCTGTGGTTGTGGAGCCAGTCACTGATTAGCGTTGGGGCGATTGCGCTGGCCACGGGTCTGGTGATCCGCCTGGTGAACATGTCCGGCTGGATCATGTGGGTGGTCAATGGCATCTTCGAAAATATCGGCACGGTACAGGATGGCCTGAAAACCATCGCGCAGCCGCTGAGCGTGCAGGATGTGCCGCAGGCGAAGCAGCTGAAGGTGACGCGCGGCAACATCCGTTTTGAGGATGTGCGCTTCGATTATGGCGGTGGCCGCCAGGTGATTAACGGCTTTAACCTCGACATCAAACCGGGCGAGAAGATTGGTCTGATTGGTCCTTCGGGTGCCGGTAAATCGACGCTGGTAAACCTGCTGCTGCGTCTTTATGACCTGAACGGTGGGCGGATTGTGATCGACGATCAGGATATCGCCGCCGTAACGCAGGAGAGCCTGCGCAGCCAGATTGGCATGATTACGCAGGACACCTCGCTGCTGCACCGCTCAATCCGCGAAAACCTGCTCTATGGCCGTCCTGACGCCAGCGAAGAAGAGCTACAGCTTGCCATTCACCGCGCCCGCGCCGATGAGTTTATTCCGCTGCTCTCTGACTCGCTGGGCCGCACCGGGCTGGACGCGCACGTGGGCGAGCGCGGCGTGAAACTGTCGGGTGGTCAGCGCCAGCGTGTGGCAATTGCCCGTGTGCTGCTGAAGGATGCCCCAGTTCTGATCATGGATGAGGCTACCTCTGCGCTCGACTCCGAAGTGGAAGCGGCGATTCAGGAGAGCCTGGAGTCATTGATGCAGGGCAAAACCGTAATCGCGATTGCACACCGCCTGTCGACCATCGCGAAGATGGATCGACTGGTGGTGCTGGATAAAGGCGGCATTGCCGAGATGGGCAGCCATCACGAGTTGCTGGCCCGGAACGGTCTGTATGCCCGGCTGTGGCAGCATCAGACCGGCGGCTTTGTCGGCATCGATTAATCGCCGCGTCGATAGGGTAAGGCGTCGCGCGCTTCTTCCGCCCAGCCGCGCACGCCTTCCCGCTCCTGCACCAGAAAATCTGCCACGGCATCGCGCAGGCCAGGATGCAGCAGATAGTGCCAGGAGTGGGTGATCTGCGGCTCAAAGCCGCGCACCAGCTTGTGCTCACCCTGCGCGCCCGCATCAAACCGCGTCAGCCCTTCATCAAGGGCTAAATCCATCCCCTGATAGAAACAGGTTTCGAAGTGCAGCCGGTCAAATTCCGCCAGACAGCCCCAGTAGCGGCCATAGAGCGAGTGGCTGTCCCGCAGATAAAAGGCCATCGCCGCCGGTTGCTGCTGTAAGCGGGCGATCACCACCACAATATTCTGCGGCATCCGTTCCGCCAGCAGGCTGAAGAAGTTTCGCGTCAGATAAGGCCGCTGGCCGCGCACCGCATAGGTATTGGCATAACAGGTGTAGACAAAATCCCACTGATCTTCGCGCAGCTGGTAGCCCAGATAACGGTCAAACACAAAACCGCTCTGCGCCACCTGCTCACGCTCTTTACGCAGCTGCTTTCGCTTGCGCGACATTAGCGTGTCCAGGAAATCCTGAAAATCGCGGTAGCCACGGTTATGCCAGTGATACTGACAGCCGAGCCGGGAGAGCCAGTCGGGCTGATCGGCCAGCAGCTGGTTCGCCTGCGCATCCGTAAAGTTAATGTGCGCGCCGCTTAAGCCCTGCTGCAACAGGCTCTCCGGCAGGGCTGACAGCAGCTGTGCGGCAGCAGAGGGTTCCCCCAGCAGGCGCGCGCCGCTGACCGGACTAAAGGGGATCGCCCCCAGCCACTTTGGATAGTAGCGGATCCCGGCACGCTGGCTGGCATCCGCCCAGGCGTGATCAAAAACATATTCGCCCTGTGAATGATATTTCTGGTAGCCCGGCAGCGCGGCGCGGGTCACGCCATTTTCCCGCCATAACAGATGATCAGACTGCCAGCCCGATTCGGGCCGCACGCTGCCACTCTCTTCCAGCGTCAGCAGAAACGCATGGCGCAAAAAAGGCTGGTCATCAGGCAACAGCGCATCCCACTCGGCGGCCGGGATATCCGCCAGTGACGTCAGGTGAATCAGCGACATGAAATACTCCAGAAAACGTCGGGCAGAGGTTCAGTCAAGCAGGTTTTCCACGCCAGCGAAAGGGTAAAGGCACGCAAAGTGAAGGCTGCAACGCCAGGACTCAGCTTCTATACTGCCACTTTACCTCCACAGGACATGGCCATGGATCGACTCGATTGTGACCGGATGTTTGTCACGGTGCTGGAAACCGGCAGCTTTTCTGCGGCGGCGTTACGTCTCGGCACCAGCAGCAGTCAGGCTTCGAAGCTGGTTTCAAAACTGGAGCAGCGGCTCGGCGTTCAGCTGTTTAAGCGCAGCACGCGCGCCCTGTCGCCCACCGATGTTGGCCGCAGTTATTATGAGCGGGTGAAAAACCTGCTGGATGCCTTTGAGGCGCTGGATGCCAGCGTACGTGAAAGTGCCACCACGCCTACCGGCAGGCTGAAAATCAGCGCGCCCGGCTCCTTTGGCACGGTGGTACTCTCCCAGGTGCTGGTGGCATTTGCCCGGCGCTATCCGCTGATTGAACTGGATGTCAGCTTTTCAGACCGGGCCGTAAACATTGTCGATGAGGGGTTTGATATGGCGATCCGTATCGGCAACCTCAGCGACAGCAGTCTGGTGGCGCGCAGGCTGGGCGAAGTGCATGTGCGCATCGCCGCGTCGCCGGTCTATCTTGAGCAGTTCGGCACGCCGCAGCACTGGCGTGAAATAGCCCAGCATCAATGCATTATTGACACCAACTTCCGCGATCCCTGGCACTGGCCATTTGCCAGTTGTGACGGCAGCAACGAGATTGTTACCGTACCGGTGCGCGGACGTCTGCGCTTTGCCAATACCGAAGCCTGTCTGCAGGCGGCAGTCGCCGGATTAGGCATTGCGCGTCTGCCCGGTTTTGTTGCAGCCCCCGCGCTGCAACGCGGTGAGATTGTCCGGCTGCTGGAAAACTTCGACACGCCGCCGCTTGGCCTGTTTGCGGTTTACCCGCCTGCCCGCCATCTGGCACACCGGGCGCGTCTGCTCATCGACTTCCTGGTGACCCACTTTACCCATTTTCCACCCGCGTGATTTCTTCCATAATGGAAGAAATCATTGTCTTTATGACCGGATTATCAACCATTTAGTCATCAGTTAAGCTACTTCTCAAAATAGAGAGAGGTGACGTGATGTTAGTAGAAGGCAAATGGAGTAGTGACTGGCATCCAGTACAGGCTACCGATAAACAGGGCGGGTTTGTCCGTCAGACGTCCGGCTTCCGGCATTTTATCAGCAGCGATGGCTCCACCGAATTCGCGGCCGAACCCGATCGCTACCATCTCTATGTGGGGCTGATCTGCCCGTGGGCATCACGCACCCTGATGGCGCGTAAACTTAAAGGACTGGAGTCGCTGATTAGCGTAACGGTGGTGGAGCCGCAGCTCGATGCCCAGGGCTGGCGCTTTGGTCACTTCCCCGGTGCGCAGCCGGACCCGCTGAATAACGCGCAGTATCTGCATGAAATCTACACCCGCGTGGTGCCCGATTATACGGGCCGCGCCACCGTGCCGGTGCTGTGGGACAAGAAAACCGGCACCATCGTCAACAATGAGTCCGCTGATATTGTGCGCATGTTTAACAGCGGCTTTGGCGATCTGGCCAATAACCGCATCGATCTCTACCCCGTCGCGCTGCGCGCTGAGATCGATGCGCTGAATGAGAGCCTCTATCCGCGTCTGAACAACGGCGTTTACCGCGCCGGGTTCGCGACAACATCAATCAGCTATCACCAGGCATTTAATGACGTTTTCAGCCAGCTCGACGAACTGGAAGCCCTGCTCAGCGATGGTCGCACCTTCCTGCTGGGTGAACGGCTGACGGAAGCTGATATTCGCCTGTTCGTGACCCTGATTCGTTTTGACGTGGCCTATTATGGCCTGTTCAAATGCAATCTGCGCCGGATACGCGACTATACGTTGCTGAACCGCTATCTTAAGAGCATGTTGTCGGTCTCTGGCGTGCGAGAGACCGTCAGCATCGATCACATCAAACAGGGTTACTACTCGATCAAGGCGCTGAACCCGAACGGGATCGTTCCGGCTGGTCCTGATATGAGTGAATACGGTTTTTAAAAGGAGCAATGATGGCAAAAACACTGGTAATTTTTCTGCATGGCGTGGGCAGTAACGGCGACGATCTGGCACCGATTGGCCGTCACTGGGCGACGCTGTTGCCGGATGTGATTTTTGCCTCTCCCAATGCGCCTGAACGTTTTGCCGCCGGTTTTGGCTGGCAGTGGTTCAGCCTGGAGGACGTGACGCCAGAGAACCGGCCGGGACGGGTTCGGGCCGCGCGGGCGGCGTTTGATGCGACACTGAGCGAGATTGTCGCGCAGCACGGCTTCGCCGATCGCTGGCAGGATGTGGTGCTGGTGGGCTTCTCTCAGGGATCGATCATGGCGCTGGATGCGCTGGCTTCTGGCCGTTATCCGCTGGCGGGCGTGGTCGCCTTTTCCGGTCGTCTGGCGGTTGACGGTGAATTAACCCCGCAGGCTCATGTGCCCGCACTGCTGATCCACGGTCAGGCCGATGAGGTGATCCCGTGGCAGGAGAGCGAATCAGCCGCAGCACGACTCCGGGCCGCATTGGTGCCGGTCGAGGCGCGCTTTGAACCCGCCACCGGCCACACCATCTCAGCCCAGGGTGCAATGCATGCCGCCGGATTTATCGGGCAGTGCTTACAGGATTAACCCCAGCAACGCTTTAACGCCTGCCAGGCATGACGTGCAGCCACGTCGGGCGGCAGGCGCTTCAGCGCATCATTAAAGACTTCGATTCCCACCGGTCCCTGATAGCCTGCACTTTTGAGCTTATCGACAAAGCGTTCAACATCGATAATGCCATCGCCGGGCAGCAGACGCTGGTGCTTTGCCATCGCCATCAGGCTCTGCTTATCCTGGGCGGGAACGGCCGCCATATCACACAGCTGTACTTCATAAATGCGATCGGCGGGAATGCCATCCAGCTGCGAGGCGTCGCCCCCCAGCGCGCAGATGTGGAACAGATCAACCACCAGCCCGATATTGGGCTGGTCGAGCCGCTGCAATCGCTGCCACGCCAGCGGCAGCGTGTTGTCCACGCTGCACCAGGCCATCGGCTCATACATAATGCGCATGTTGTAGCGCGCAGCTTCAGAGGCCATCCAGCGCAGGTCATCATCAATCTGGTCGGCGCAGCAATCTTCGCGGGTAGTAGCTGGCGCCTGAAGCGTGTCGCAGCCCAGCGCCTGAGCAATCTGAATAAACTGGCGCAGCTCCTCGCGCTTCTTTCCGCGCAGCGCACCGGGTGCGCCGGTAAAATCACGCAGCACCTGGAGATTGGTAAAGCCAGGCCCCTGTCGGGCGGCGATCTCAGCCAGAGCCGCCGCGCCGCCCTGGTTTGCTTCGACATCCTCACGCCAGATCTCAACCTGATCAAAACCGGCGTCACGCGCCGCCTGCAGTTTCTGGCCAGGTTCACCGTTTAACAACACCAGGTTAAGGAAGGTGGGATTGGTTCGCATTGCTCGGCTCCTTAATCGTCCGGAATAATCGGTGACGTTCAGTGTTACGCCCTGAAACACGCGCGTAAAACCTGAAACAGTATCTACCTCTTAATCGTTATGACAAGCGCCGATTCGCCGGATCAGCCCAGCAGCGTGACCAGCGCGAAACCGGCAAACGCCATCAGCAGTGAGCCGATCACATGCACCAGCGCACTGGCCATCGCCCAGAGATATTTGCCTGTCTGAAGCAGCCCCATTAATTCCGCAGTAAACGAGGAGAAGGTGGTCAGCCCGCCGCAGAGTCCGGTGACGATAAGCAGTTTCCAGATCGGATCGACATCGGGATGGCGGACAAACCAGGCCATCGCGCCGCCGATCACCAGACCGCCAATCAGATTCACCAGCAGCGTGCCAGGCGGCAGATTAGGGAAGAGCGCATTAAAACGCATCGAGAACAGCCAGCGCAGTACACAGCCGGCAGAGCCGCCGATCATCACAGCCAGTAATGGTTTAAACATGTGTTGCTCCTGATTACAGAGTAATGCCGGGCTGAGGGGAGAGGCAGAGATAAACTGCGCCTGACACCTCAGCTCCCGCGAAAGGATTGAGTGTCAGGCGTCATCAGCCGGTGTTAAGCCCACCGGCGGTTGGGAAAGGTGGCACGCCATCACCTTGAGCGGGTGATAATACGACGCCCGTTTCAGGCTGGCAAGCGTGTGCTCGTGGCGGCAGAATCGCTTGACGCCCTGCCCGCTGACGGGGTAATGCTGAGGGTTTACAGCCTGTTGCGGAGACCCTATGCGGACCCTGATTTTTGATACTGATATCGGCGTGGATGATGCCTTTGCGCTGGCTTATGCGGCGCGGACGCAGCATCTGCTGGGGATTACCACGGTGTTTGGCAACGTGGCGGTGGGTCAGGCGGTGAAAAACGCCCGGCTGTTTTGCGACAAAATGGCGATTAACGCAGAGGTCTATCGTGGCTGTTCACGGCCGCTGGCGCTGGCACCCTCTGCGCCCGCCAGGCTGCACGGTGAAGACGGCCTGGGCGACGCGTTTGATAATCCCTTCAGCGATGAGGCGCCAGGTGCGGTGCAGTTTATTATCGACAGCGTGCGGGCACAGCCGCATCAGATCACCCTGGTGGCGATTGGCCCGCTGACCAACATCGCCACGGCTATTAATCAGGCACCGGATATTATTCCGCTGGTGAAAGAGCTGGTGATCATGGGCGGCGCGTTTGGCACCGATGGCCACAGCGGCAACGTGACGCCTTTCAGCGAATTCAATATCTGGAAAGATCCACACGCCGCCGATCAGGTGCTCGCCTCGGCGCTGAACGTGGTGGTGATCCCGCTGGATGTCACGCACAAGGTGCTGATCAGCGGCGATGAGGTTCAGCGTCTGAACCAGCCGGTGCTGAGCGCTATCTGTCGCCCTTACCTGGCTTACAGTCTGGAGAAAGAGGGTTTTGCGGGCATGGCGCTGCACGATACCCTGGCGGTGGCGTGGCTGACGCTGCCGCAGGCTTTTACGATCGCTGAAAATCCGCTGCGGGTCATCACAGAGGGCATCGCCTGCGGTCAGACGGTGCGTAAACTGAGCGCGCTGGCCTCACGAGCGGATCCGTTTGCCGGTCTGCCCGCCCAGCGTATCGCGCTCGGCGTGGAGGCCGACGCGGTGCGGGCGCACTTCTTTGAGACCCTCACCGCGTCCTGAAACGCTGGCTGACCGCGTTACCGGTCGAAGTGGATCACACCTTTGATCAATTGGCGGTTGTTGATGATTTGCGCCTCGAAGGTTTCATCCAGCGTGGAAAAAGCCAGATGGTGATTCAGCATCATTTCGGCGCGCAGCTGGCCGCTGGCCATCAGCGCACTCACCCGGTCGAAATCTTCGCGGGTGGCATTGCGGCTGCCCATTAGCGTGGTTTCTTTTTTGTGGAATTCACTGTCCGGGATGACCAGATCGCCTTTGTGCAGGCCGACATAGACGATTGTGCCGCCGTGTCGCATCAGGTTGACCGCATTGTTCATCGCCGCCGGGCTGCCAGTAGCGTCGATCACCTTCAGCGCCAGCCGGCCACCAAACTGCTCGCGTAGCGCGTTATAAAACGCCTCATCCGCCGGATTCAGTGCCGCCAGCCCGAGCTGGTCAGCGACATGCTGGCGACGGAATTCGCTGGTGTCCGCCACCACCACCTGCGCGCCGCTGGCGGCAGCAATGGCGGCGACACCCAACCCTATCGGTCCGGCTCCCACTACCAGCACCTGCTCATCCGCCATGATTCCGGCGCGACGCACCGCATGGGCGCTGATGGCAAACGGCTCAATCAGCGCGGCCGCTTCCGGAGCCACCTCATCCACCGCCAGCAGCGTGCTGACCGGTACGCTTAAATAGTCGCAGAAACCGCCATCCTGATGCACGCCAATGACCGAGATCTGCTCACAGCAGTTGGTCTTGCCACTCTGACAGGCGTCGCAGCGCAGACAGGAGATGTAGGGCATTAACGCCACCCGCTGGCCTGGCTGAAAGCCCGCGGCGCCACTACCCAGCGCCACCACTTCGGCACAGATTTCATGGCCCAGCACCCGTGGATAGCTGAAGAACGGCTGATTGCCGGACCAGGCGTGGATATCAGTGCCGCAGATCCCGGCGGTGAGAATTTTAATCAGCACCTCGCCAGCGGCAGGCTCAGGGGTGTCACGGGTAGCCCAGACCATCTTACGTGGTTCAGCGATGACCAGTGCTTTCATTATTGTCATGGTGATTCTCCGGTTGTCCTGCAGGCAGTTATGGCGAATCCTGCTTGCTGCGCGGCGTTCGTTAGCGGGAAGTGTGAAGCACGACGATTTTTTTGGGCTTTGAATGGTTTTTAATGCATAAAAAACCGGAGAGTCAGATGAGCCGCAGCCAGAATTTGCGTCAGAACGTGATTAACCAGATGCTTGAGAGCATTGCTCAGCGTCATATTCGTTCCCCCCTTCCCCCCCAGGCGGCACTGGCCGAGATGTTCAATATCAGCCGGACCACGGTGCGCCATACGCTGCACTATCTGCATCAGTGCGGCGTGCTCGACAAAGTCGATCAAACCTACGTAATCGTGCGCGATCCCTGCGAAGATGACAGTTTTAGCGCCTTAACGCCGCCGATTGAGCAGCAGGCCAGCCACTTTGAGCAGATGTTTTTTAATATGATTAATCAGCGGCAGCTGGTGCCCGGCGATACCTTCAGCGAGCTGCAACTGGCGCAGCAGGTGAAAGTCAGCCCGGTAGTGGTGCGCGAATTTCTGCTGCGCTTTATGCGCTATGACCTGCTGGAGCCCGTGAAACGCGGTCAGTGGCGCATGAAAAAATTCACTCAGGATTACGCCGAGAAGCTGTTTGAACTGCGCGAGATGCTGGAAACCCACGCCCTGAGCCGCTTCCTGAATCTGCCCGCCAGCGATGAGCGTTGGGTTCAGGCACGGGATCTGCTGGATCGTCACCGATCGATGCGCGATACCATCGCCAGCAACTATCGCCACTTTGCTGCACTGGATCGCCAGATGCATTCACTGATTTTATCCGCCGCCAGTAACCCGTTTTTCAACCAGTCACTGGAGATTATCTCAGTGATCTTTCACTCGCATTATCAGTGGGATGAAAGCGATCTTAAGCAGCGTAATATCGTCGCGCTGGAGGAGCATATGGCGATCCTGACCGCACTGATTAGCCGTCAGGATATCGATGCGCTCTGTGCATTACACAGTCATCTGGCGACCGCCAAAACCTCGATGGTGCGCTCAATCGGTCAGTACAATTAAAAACCGATTAAAAACCACAAAGCACTAGCTCCCGCACGATTCAGAAACATCTTTGCAACATACTTAACCCTTTGCTCTTAGTCTCGACTGCAACGTCACAGCGGCCTTTTGCCGCTGCGCGCAGACCCCTTCTCACCATAACGATAAGTACCCAGTTTCGGGAGAGTGCAATGGAAAAGACCTCAGTAACCGGCCGCGACAGCGTGACCGGTAACACGCCACCAGACCAGGATTTCGTGCCGATGCGCAGCGACGTGGTACGTTCACCGCGTATCCGCAAGGTGCAGATCACGGCGATGCTGCTGTTGCTGTTCGCGGCCATCATCAACTATCTGGATCGCAGCTCGCTGTCGGTCGCGAATATGACCATCCGTGAGGAAATGGGACTGAGCGCCACCGAAATCGGCTTCCTGCTCTCGGCTTTTTCGCTGGCGTATGGCCTGGCGCAGCTGCCGTGTGGCGCGCTGCTGGATCGTAAAGGGCCGCGCATTATGCTCGGCATCGGCATGTTTATCTGGTCGCTGTTCCAGGCCGCCTCTGGTCTGGTGCATAACTTCACCCAGTTCATCCTGGTGCGCATCGGTCTGGGTATTGGCGAAGCGCCGATGAACCCGTGCGGCGTGAAGGTGATCAACGACTGGTTCAACATTAAAGATCGCGGCATGCCGATGGGGATGTTTAATGCGGCTTCGATGATTGGGCTGTCGGTGGCCCCGCCGATTCTGGCGGCGATGATGCTGGTAATGGGCTGGCGTGGCATGTTTGTCACCATCGGTATCCTCGGTATGTTCCTCGCTATCGGCTGGTATATGATTTACCGCGACCGTGACAACAACACCCTGAGCGCCGAAGAGATCCACTATCTGCAGGCGGGCAGCGTGGCGTCGCGGAAAGAGCCGATCAGTTTCAAAGAGTGGCGCGGCCTGTTTAAGCAGCGCACCATGTGGGGAATGATGATTGGCTTCAGCGGCATCAACTACACCGCGTGGCTCTATATCGCCTGGCTGCCGGGCTACCTGCAGTCCACCTATCACCTCGATCTGAAAAGTACTGGCCTGCTGGCGGCGATTCCGTTCCTGTTTGGTGCGGCGGGCATGCTGCTGAATGGCTATGTCGTTGACGCGCTGGTGCGTCGTGGCTTTAACGCAGTAAAAACCCGCAAAGTCTGCATCGTCAGCGGGATGCTGCTCTCAGCCGGATTCACCGCCGTAGTGACCCGCGCGACCGATACCACCAGCGCCGTAACGCTGATTGGCATGGCGCTGTTCTGTATCCACTTTGCCGGAACGTCTTGCTGGGGACTGATTCACGCCAACGTCACCGCCCGTATGACCGCTTCAGTCGGCAGCATCCAGAACTTTGCCAGCTTTATCTTTGCCTCATTCGCGCCCGTTATCACCGGCTGGGTGCTCGACACCACCAAATCGTTCAGCCTTGCGCTGATGATTTGTGCCTGTGTGACGCTGGTTGGCGCACTCGCTTATCTGCTGCTGGTGCGCCAGCCCATCACTGACGGCGACTAATCACCGGATGACGCGGCGGCTACGTCAGCGCCGTCAGCGTGACACCGTGTTTTGCTCCGTAACGCTGAATACCTGACATTACCGTCTCCGCACTCAGCGGAGGCGGTGGTGGCAACAGCGGTGCCCGTTCCCGTAGCGCTGAGTCGAAGCGGGCAAAGGTGGCGAAATCACGCGGGAAACGCTCTTCATCCACGCCAATGAAAACGCCTTCATCACGGGCATGAGAGAGCAGCGCCCGCCAGCGATCAATCTCCGCCAGCCCGATACTGTCAGTGCCGTGCGAAAAGAGCATCATGTCGATGTTGCGGAACGGCGGCTGCTTTTCCAGGAAGCGCTGCAGCGCTAACGCCGAGGATTCGCTACTGAAACTCAGCCAGAACGGAATCGCCTGCTGCTGCTGGGTACACCAGGGATCCATGAGCAGGAAGCTGTCCACCGTCAGCCGGGTCGGTAAGATGCCCGCCGCCAGATACCAGTCGCGGTAGATCTCCGCTACCACAAAACTCATCGCTTCCGGGTCTTCATAACGAATCTCCATCAGCTTCCAGTTCTGCGCTTCGGCCAGCTTTTTGAGTGGTGGGATCAGATAGCCATCCAGCCCCCATTCCGCTTCTGGCACCCGATCGGTGATGGCTGGCGGTGTCCAGCGGTCATGCTCGACGCCATAGCGCGCCAGATATTCCGCCACGCGCGGACCGCCCTGCATAAACTCTTTCTCACTGGCCCCGCCCGGCGCACCAAACTGAAAGAACGAGCGATCGCTGGTCCGCGTCACCGGCCACTGCTGGGTACAGTGATTGATAAACAGCGTGGAGCCCGCAGGCAGACTTCCCATCAGAAATTCGTTGAAGGCCAGTGGCATTTCGCGCAGTTTTAGCCGGAAATAACGCATCTGGTCGAGCATCAGGCGATCCTGATTCGGATCATGCATGTGGTGAACCGCCAGCCGTGGCCAGGCGGCCAGCAGCGCGGCAGCCACCTCTTTGCCCTGCTCAAAACTCGCCTGCGCATCATCGGGATCGTTGCTGGCGGCACGCACCGGACAGAGGAAGGTTTGCGGCAGCCAGGGGACATTCATCGCCGATGCAAGATGCACCAGCGCGCCGTTCGACGAGCCGATAAAGGCCGCCGGATAATCCTGCTGTGGATACTCACTCACCATCCATTCAGCGATGCCTTCTATATCCAGCTCACCCGCCTGGCGCAGGCTGATGCCTTCGGCCATGCCGCCCAGCGCATAACCCCACTCACGCAGCCCGGTCGGCAGACGATTCAGCGAAGGCAGCAGCCGGTCAAGCGTCGGTGACTGGCTCGGACTGGCAAAGGGGCGATCGTGTAGCGCATTCGCCAGCGCCAGCAGCATGGCGGCGGCGGAGTCAAAACGGGCGATACCCTTGGGCGGTTTACTCATGCTGATTCTCCTGCTGAATGCGCGCCACGAACGGGCGGATGGCGTTGCAGAAACTCCACGGATAGACGTAGTGCAGCGTATGGGTGCCGTCGCGCAGCGTCAGGCGTTCACTGCGCGGCATCAGCGCGGCGAGTTCATCCAGCCAGCGCGCCGGGCAGATCGGATCGCGCGAGCCACGCAGCAGCAGCGTCGGCGCGTTGATATAAGTGAGGCGATGTTCGATGTGGTCGCGCATCATGACGCGCAACGTGCCAAACGCACGGCGCAGTCCCGCTTTTGCATAATCAATGCGCGCCAGCGAACCCGGCGAGCGATGCCCCTCCAGTCCGGTGTTACGCCAGCTGCGCCAGAGCTGACGCGTCAGGCTGCGCGCATGGCGATCCACCGTCGGCCCCTGCAGCACCAGCCCCGCCACTGCCTGCGGATATTTCACCGCCAGCGCGGCCAGAATCTGGCAGCCAAAACCGTTACCGACCCAGATGGCACGCTGAAACCCGTTGTGTTGCAGCCAGAGCCAGAGCGCGTCCGCCTGCTGATCCACCGTCATGACCGGCGCAGACGCGGGCAGCGTACTGGCCCCAAAGCCAGGCAGATCCGGCACCAGCACGTGATAGTCACGTCCCAGCGCCAGTGCCAGCGGCTCCATCGCCCGGCCCGACATGACCAGACCGTGAATCAATACCACCGGCAGTCCCTGATCTTCATTGGGTGTAACGCGGGTAAACATGCGCCAGTCGCCCACCTGCTGGAAGTAGCCTGCCAGCCCCGCATGATGACTACGCGGCGACACCGGCGGCGTTTGCCTGAGTTCCTGCCAGCGTTTCATACCCCAAAGCGTGGCCGCTACACCTAATCCTACGCCTGCCACAATCGCTGCCTGTTTTCGTCGATGATTCTGGATCATCCGCTGCTCCTGGTTGGGGGGAATAATTCAGTGTAGGACGGGATCGGGTGGGCGGCGGGTTAATGGTGTGATGGGGGTGAGAGATTGAGGGGTTATGTATTAAAGAAAACGGTGATGAGATGTGGCAGAGAAAGGCAATTACTGTATGAAATGATGTATGTTTGCTTTGAGCGAAAAGCGGACTTCTGCAATTGTCCCTCAAGGACGTATTACCCACTTGCGGCAGTGTTAATTAACCTTGAGCAGATCAATGGATAGACATCTCAGACTCCACATAAAATCAAAACCCGTCGCTATAAAAGGTGGCGGGCTTGATTCACTGTAAACCTTATTATGGTGGCTTAGATTAAAACGCCGCCGTCGATGATGATTTCTGAACCCACCGTCCAGGCAGACTCATCAGAGGCGAAATAAAGCACCGCTTGCGCTACTTCCTGAGGCTTACCAAAACGACCTGCAGGGATGGTTGCAACGATATCTTTCATCACCTGATCATGATATTCCACCGGAATTCCCGCCTTATCATAAAGCGGTGTATCAACCGGGCCGGGGCTCACGGCATTGATACGAATCCCACGGGGAAGCAACTCGTTAGAGAGTGTTTTCGACATGTTAAGCAATGCTGCTTTCGTTGAGCCGTAAACTGAAGAATTTACGGGCCCTGTATGAGCATTTACAGATGTATTAAAGATCACTGATGCAGAGCTGGCGAAAACGGGCAGCAGAGACTGCATCAGGAAATAAGGACCTTTGACGTTGATATCATAAATGCGGTCGAACAGTTCCTCTGTCCATTGTTCAATTGGCATATACATTGATATGCCTGCATTCAGGAAAGCGATATCCAACTCACCAAAGTGTTCCTTTACAGTGTGAGCCAGCGCTTTTTGCGCATTTATATCAGCGGAATCAGCGCTTACCACTAAAACTTCATAACCCAGTTCTGCTTTCGCCTTTGCAATTGAATCCGGGTTAACCCCGGTAACAATAACGCGTGCACCTTCTGCAACAAACAGCTTCGCTGTTTCAAGACCAATACCACTTGTTCCACCTGTAATCAGTGCACGCTTGCCTTGTAATCTGGACATCTGAAAATCTCCTGCTGGCTTTAACAACGGATCGGCGAATGACCGACAGGAAGACAATATATGCTTATGCAAACTGAGTGATAAGATTGTATATTTGAATATATTTCATGCTTTAAAAGCATAAATGAGCAATTGAATGGATAAATTACTTTTGATGAGATGTTTTGTCCGTACCGTTGAAACAGGCAGCTTTTCCGCAGCTGGCAGAGATTTAGGTTTAGGGCAACCGAATATTAGCCGTCATGTAGCAACCCTCGAAGAACATTTGCAGACCAGATTACTTCACAGATCGACCCGCAAGCTCTCATTAACGCCTGAAGGCGAACGTTATTATCTGGAAACAAGGCGGATTCTTGAGGCTGTCGAAGAGTCAGAGTCTTCTTTCAGAGAAAATGTTACACCCACAGGGCTGTTACGCGTTGCCTGCCCCACAGCACTGGCTCATACATTCTTAGTTCCGCACATCCCGGATTTTTTAGAACGCAACCCTGAAATGGCACTGGACCTGCAGATTAATGACCGCTATGTCAATCTCGTTGATGAAGGGGCTGAGCTGGCCATACGGATTGGCCACCTGGAAGACAGTGCTATGCATGCCCGCAGGCTTGGCATGTTTGAGCGAGTCTGTGTTGCCAGTAATAAGTACCTGACTAAATATGGAACTCCTGATACGCCAGAAGATTTAAAAAAACATGAGTGTTTGATCTATACCCTGCTGACAACAGGCGCCACCTGGAGATTTAAGGATATCACTGTTCCTGTTTCTGGTCGGCTCAGGGTCAATTCACCTGAAGCAGTACAGAAATTTGTCAATGCGGGAATTGGAATCGCACAGGGCCCGGAATGGTTGTTTAAAGAGGGGCTGGAAAGTGGCGAATTACAATTATTGCTGACTGGTTACACTGCGTCGCCCGTTCCCATTCAGGCCGTTTATGTTGCCAATCGACTTTTGCCAAAAAGGGCGATTGTATTCATGGATTTTGTAGCAGGAATTTTTGAAAAAAATCACGCCTTCAAGGTTTGCAATCCCGTGAAATGAGCATGACATACAGAATATTACTGAATTTTCAGTAATATTGAGTCAACTTCAGGCGGTTTCTCTTAACCTCTACATCGCCTGAAAAATAGCCCAATGGCAACCGGTTTTATTATGCTCAGGCAGCTCCCTGCGTCCGCTCCTGGCACAAAGTGGACCTAACCGCGGGGGATATATGCTATGCGCGAAAAGCGGAAATTTTGACATGAGCTACCTACTTAACTTATAAAATTGCTTTCACAACAAAGGGATATTGAATTGAAGATCTATACCTACCCTAAAAGCCGATCATTAAGAGTACTCTGGGCTCTTGAAGAGATGGGCGCGAATTACGAGTCCATCAGAGTCGAGCTTTTGAACCCTGCTTCTGAGGTTAAATCACCCCATCCATTAGGAAAAGTTCCTTTTTTGACCGATGGTGACGTGTCAATCAGTGAAACCTTAGCGATCTGTATTTACCTGTGTGAACAACATAAAGACATCTCTATTTATCCCGCAACCGCTGAAGAAAAAGCCTCCGTTAATTCGTGGTTAAGCTTCACGCTATCCGATCTGGAAGCCCCCGTCTGGGGTCTGCTCAAACATATTGTCTTCACTCCCGAAAACCAACGTTCGCCGGATATAATGAATTACCTCAGTAAGGAAGCAGATAAAGTTATTTCTCAGATTCGCTTTAACCCCACTCAAGCATGGATTGCAGGTAATAACTTTACACTGGCCGATATTTTTCTTTCTCATACGTTGTTATGGGCAAAGCTGTGCGGATTGGAAATCACCGAAGAGATTGATAGCTACATATGCAGAGCAACGAGTCGCCCCGCTTTCTTGAAGGCTCAGGAAGTAAATAATCGCTAATCAGGTTTTGTCATCTCTTAAGGGTTCATCAACGTTCGAATCTGGCACAAAGCGGACATTTAGCCTCATTGTGAGTAAACATTAATGTCAAATTAGCAACGAGTCATCACCTGACAACTTGCCTGACACCGCTTAATCCAAACATAAAAAACATCACAACCGACACATAAAGCACGGAAGCAAAAAGGCGTCATTTTGTCGCCAGAAAGTGTTTTTAGCGCGAAGACAACAAGAAGAGTGACAGAAGCAGATTAGACGCACCAGGAAGTGCAAAAACGCGGGTTTACTCAGAAGAAAGCAAAAGCAAAAGGTGATAATCACAGGTCGATCCCTGACCGCGATTATCGAGGGTTTCTTGCGGGGTACTGTACTTAGTACATGGCACCCGGCGGCACGTGTTTGAACGTCTCAACGTAGGCGCGGAACACGTGTTTAATGATGCGTTTCATAAAATACCTGATTCAAATTTAGTTGAAGATATACCGAAAAAGTATAGCCTCTGTGCGTTTTAACAGCAAATAAATTTGAACCAGATCACAAAAATGACGCTTTTATGTGCAAAAGCCCTAGGCGGTGTAGCCAAGATGCTGCAACAGAATGGTGGAGCCGACAGCGATTAAAACCACGCCACCCAGCACTTCTGCCCATTTGCCCAGTACCGGACCGATAAAGCGTCCGACTAATACACCGGTCGTCGCCATCACCGTGGTGGCAGCACCAATGGTCAGCGCAGTAGTGAGAATGTTCACCTGCAGGAAAGCCAGACCAACACCGACCGCCAGCGCATCCAGGCTGGTCGCGACGGCGGTGGTCGCCAGGACCATAAAGCCATGACTTTGCGGGGCTTCACAAGGTTCTGCGACGGCTGTCTGACGAAAACCTTCCATCATCATACGGCCACCCAGAAATGCCAGCAGGGTGAAGGCAACCCAGTGATCCCACGCCATGATGTAACGGCTGGCGGCCAGGCCAAGCGCCCAGCCAATCAGTGGGGTCAGCGCTTCAATAGAGCCGAAGATCAGACCGGTACGCAGCGCTTCTTTAAAACCAGGACGATGCAATGTGGCACCTTTGCCCAGCGCAGCGGCAAACGCGTCCATCGACATACCCAGCGCAAGAATTAAAGTGGCAATAAAGGTCATGATTTATTCACCTGGGGCGAAAAAGCGGCAATTCACGCTGAATTCACCACACAAAGTGTTCAGTTATGAAAAAGTGGGCGCAGTCTACCACGCAAACCTCAAGATAAAAAGACAGTAAAATCAGGGCTTTAAGTATAGCAAAGGCTATAACTCTTATCATTCGCTATGAATGGCGCTAAGTCGATGGTGGCAAAGCCTTTTCTGGCCGTTTCCTTTGCCCTGCAATGCGCCCTGGGCGCGTATTGCCGCACGCCACCATTGAACCCTGTCGCCGATTACCGGAAAATGCCTGGCTGATAAATATGAGATACCGGTTATGAATAACCCTTTTGAAACATTGATCGTGCCTGGCGGCATTTTGCTGCTGGGTTTTCTCTCGGCGCTGCTGCTGCCCGCGCCCGCCTTTAGCGTGACGGTGGCGCAGCATCTGTTGCAGATGTTCCATTTACAGGATCTGAATCAGCTCTACACGGTGGTGTTTTGCGTCTGGTTTTTGCTGCTGGGCGCCATAGAGTTTTTTGTTATCCGCTTTGTCTGGCGTCGCTGGTTCAGAGGCTGACCGCCTGCGCATCGACCAGGGCTTTTAGCCGTTCGGCGCTGCGCGCGTAACCTTCACGCGGCAGATGTGCCGCACCCAGCACCAGACCCGCACCGCGCTGATCGGCCTGCTGATACCAGATCGACAGCGGCGAAGGTGCCATGCCCCACTCCACCGCCTGCTGCGCAATGGCCTCATCCGGCGTACCGGCGGGTAAGCGGACAATCACCGCCAGCCCGGCACGTTGCAGGTCAGGAAAGTGAGGATGGAGCGCCGCGATCATCTGTTCCAGTCGCTCATGATAGATGCGCTTCATGCGCCGAAGATGCCGCATAAAGTGACCTTCCCGCAGAAACTCCGCCACCGCGTTGTGCAACAATCCTGAGGATGCAGGCGAAAGCAACGCGCAGACCTCGCTGAAGCGCGACGTCAGCGCGGGCGGAACCACCATAAAACCCAGCCGCAGTTGCGGCGTCAGCGTCTTGCTGAAGGTACCGATGTGCAGCACCCGCCCCTCGCTATCGAGTGCTGCGAGTGCCGGAGCCGCACGGTTGCCGGGCTGAAGCTCGCCGAGATAGTCATCTTCGATAATCCAGCGCTGCTCCCGGCTGGCCCAGTTCAGCAATTCATGGCGGCGTACCAGGCTCATGGTCATGCCAAGCGGCGCCTGCTGTCCCGGGGTGACCAGCGCGAAAGCGGCATCCGGCGCGCGGGCAATCCCGGCCTCCACCTGCAACCCTTCAGCATCAACCGGCACGGAAACCGGCGTGACACGCAATGCTTCAACCGCGCGACGTGCCACCCAGAAGCCGGGATCTTCCAGCCAGGCTGTTTTTCCCTGAAAATCCATCGCCAGCCCAATCAGGCCCATCGCGCCCGCATAACCGCTGGTGATAATGATCTGGTCCGCCTGACAGCGCAGGCCGCGTGCCACCGCCAGGTAGGCCACCAGCGCCTGACGCAGCGCTACGCTACCGCGCGGATCGGGATAGCTGGCCGCTCTGCTGGCCTGCATGCGCGCATGACGCTGGAGAATGCGCAGCCAGACTTTCGCCGGGAATGCATCGCTGGCCGGAATGCCCATCTGAAAGGTCAGCGGTGCCGCGTCATATTCTTCTGCGCCCTCCAGTAGCAGACGTTCAGTATTAGCACCGGCCGGTTTTAGCGGTAGTAATGCGCTGACAAAGGTGCCCGCCGCGCCTCTGGCCTGCAGAAACTGACCCTCAACCAGCATGTCATAGCTGGCACGAACGGTGCCGCGCGCTACGCCGAGCTGCGCCGCCAGATCGCGGCAGGAGGGCAGACGTGCGCCGGGCTGTAAACGCCCTTCACCAATCGCCTGTTCAATCAGCTGGCGCAATTGCTCGCTGAGGCCGCGTGAAGTGCCACGCTGCAGTGTGAGTGTAGAAAACGGTGATGGACCAGTCAGACTCTCATTTTTTGGCACTTTATCTGCTCCATTGAAAGGCCGAAAATCGCCTCATCAACCCCAGGAGGCAATAAGATGAGCGAACGTATTGATTTTCACAGTGCAGCACCGGCAGGCATGAAAGCGCTGGGCGGCGTATACAGTTATCTGGCGCAAACCGATCTGCCGCTCACTTTACTGGAACTGCTGTTCCTGCGCATATCCCAGATTAACGGCTGCGCCTACTGCATTGATATGCATACCAAAGCGCTGAATAAATCGGGTATGAGCTGGGATAAGATTGTACTGACATCTGTCTGGCATGAATCCGGCACGCTGTTCAGTGATAAAGAAAAGGTGGCCCTGCACTGGGCTGAATGCCTGACACTGATTGCTCAGCAGGGCGCGCCAGACACTCGCTATAACGCACTGAAAGTCCACTTCAGTGAAAAAGAGATTGTCGATCTGAACATCGCAATTGGCCTGATGAACACCTATAACCGCATGGCGATAAGTCTGAAAAAGCTCCCTGCCAGCGCGAATCAGTCATAAGTGAATCCGATGCGTGCGCGGGTGCGAACGCATTTTAAGACTCACAAAAATGTAACATTATTTTTACAACAGAGGGCGTTAAGGCTCTCTGCTCCCGATTCCTGTTATTCCTCGCTGCATAATAAATCGCTAAATTTCAGCTAATTAAATAATTCCGCCCTGTTCGCATCCTTTCCGCCACTGCACCAGCATGGGGCTTTTCCGCAACATGGATTTTCAGTTAACTCACTGACTTACCTCTAAAAAAACGCTAATACGCCACTGAGCCTGATGATTAATTCTTATGCTGAATCATTTCTGCATTTAAAAAATAAACTAATGTTTAATTCAGATGCGAGAATGTTATATTCAGATGACTAAGCATAACGTTCAGTTAACGCGTTATCACCGCTTTAACCCTATACCTGAGACTTAACCTTTGAGAAATAGCGCAACGCGCTCGTAAGAAGCGTGACTATTTCGCCTGCGAAACTGTTGGGCTTCAGGTCAACAGAAGAGGAGATGTCGCCTCATGAGCAATTCAGCTGTAAACCTTGCGCTCGCGATGAGTGCCATGGCAAAGGACACCACTATTACCGCGCAGGAGCGCAAAGACGTTGACGTGCTGCTGATTGGTGCTGGTGTGATGAGCGCTACCCTCGGTGCATGGCTGCAGGAGTTAGAGCCGGACTGGTCTATCGAAATGGTGGAGCGGCTCGATAGTGTGGCCGAAGAGTCATCCAATGGCTGGAATAACGCGGGCACCGGTCATGCGGCGCTGGCGGAGCTGAACTATACACCTCAGCAGACCGATGGCAGCATCGACATCTCCAAAGCGATAACGATCAACGAATCGTTCCAGATTTCCCGCCAGTTCTGGGCTTATCAGGTCCAGAAAGGCAATCTGCGCAATCCTAAAAGCTTTATTCACAGTACGCCGCACATGAGCTTTGTCTGGGGTGACGACAACGTCGACTTCCTGCGCAAGCGCTTCCAGGCACTGCAGAAAAGCACCCTGTTCCGTGGCATGGCCTACTCCGAAGATCCGCAGCAGATTGCCCGCTGGATCCCGCTGGTGATGAATGGCCGTGACCGCAGCCAGAAAGTGGCTGCGACCTGGACGGAGATGGGCACCGATGTGAACTTCGGTGAAATCACCCGTCAGTTAATCGCCACGTTAGAGAAGAAAGAGAATTTCCAGCTGCGTCTCCGTCAGGAAGTGCGTGAGCTGAAAAAGCGGGCTGATGGTCGCTGGCAGGTCACGCTGCAGTGTCTGAACAGCGGCACGCGTCGCACGCTGACCGCAGGCAAAATATTTATCGGAGCTGGCGGCGCGGCGTTACCGCTGTTGCAGAAGGCCGGCATTCCGGAAGCCAACGGCTACGCCGGTTTCCCGGTAGGTGGTTCGTTCCTGGTCACGGAAAACCCGCAGGTCGTCGAGCAGCACATGGCCAAGGTCTACGGCAAAGCCAGCGTGGGTGCGCCACCCATGTCCGTGCCACACGTCGACACCCGCGTGCTGGATGGCAAGCAGGTGTTGCTGTTTGGCCCGTTCGCCACCTTCTCGACCCGGTTCCTGAAGCAGGGTTCGCTGATGGATATGTTCACCTCGCTGAACAGCAGCAATATGCTGCCAATGGTTAAAGTCGGGCTGAAAAGCTTTGATCTGGTGAAATACCTGATGGATCAGGTACTGCAAAGCGACCGCGACCGTATGGACGCGCTGCGTGCCTATGTGCCACAGGCGAAACAGGAGGACTGGCGCCTTGTCACAGCCGGTCAGCGTGTGCAGATCATCAAAAAAGATGAGAAAGAGGGCGCTGTGTTGCGTCTGGGCACCGAAGTCGTCGCTTCACAGGATGGTACGATTTCAGCTCTGCTGGGTGCCTCGCCGGGCGCGTCTACGGCAGCACCGATCATGCTGGAGCTGCTGCACAAGGTCTGTCCTGAGCAGATGGCTTCGCCGGAATGGCAGAACAAAATCCGTGCGGTAGTCCCCTCCTGGGGTCGTAAGCTGAACGGCGACGTGGCGCTGACAGAAAAAGTGTTAGCTGAAACCAGCCGTATTCTCCAGCTTGACTACTCGCCGGTCACCCCGATGGCGGCCAACGATGAAGGACGGGAAACCGCATTCGTCGTCGGCAAGTAATTCAGCGTCATTGATAAAAAGGCTCCGCATGGCGGGGCCTTTTTTATTGGGCGGTTGCCTGGTCGTTCCGAGGATTCTCTATTAGGGTTAAGACATCTTTTAACTGAACGATCAGGAGGAACCCGCATGTCTTACTCCCCTGCGTCACCCGAATTTACCCTGCTCGACCGCTACTGGCGGGCGGCGAATTACCTCTCCGTCGGACAGATTTACCTGATGGATAACCCGCTGTTGCGCGAGCCACTCAGGCCGGAACATATTAAACCGCGTCTGCTGGGTCACTGGGGCACCACGCCAGGTCTGAATTTTATCTATGCCCACCTCAACCGTGTTATTCGCCTGCGCGACCTGAATATGATCTACATCTGCGGGCCAGGTCATGGCGGCCCCGGCATGGTGGCGAATACCTGGCTGGAGGGCAGCTACAGCGAAATTTATCCGCACATCTCTCAGGATGCGGCAGGCATGCAGCGCCTGTTTAAACAGTTCTCCTTTCCGGGTGGCATTCCCAGCCATGCGGCGCCGGAAACGCCCGGCTCGATTAATGAAGGCGGTGAGCTGGGCTACTCACTCTCTCATGCCTTTGGTGCGGCCTTCGATAATCCCGATCTGGTGGTGCCGTGCGTGATTGGCGATGGCGAAGCGGAGACCGGGCCGCTGGCCTCCAGCTGGCACGGCATCAAATTCCTCAATCCTGAACGTGACGGCGCGGTGCTGCCGATTCTGCATCTTAATGGCTACAAGATTGCTAACCCGACGCTACTGGGTCGAAGCAGCGATGAAGATCTGCATCAACTGTTCAGTGGCTACGGCTATGAGCCGCTGTTTGTCTGCGGGCATGAGCCGGAAAAAATGCATCCGCTGATGGCGGAGGCACTGGATAACGCCTTCAGTAAGATCGCTGAGTATCAGCGTGAGGCGCGCAGCGGCAACGCCAGCACCGACGTGCCGCGCTGGCCGATGATTATCCTGCGCAGCCCCAAAGGCTGGACCGGCCCAAAAACGGTCGATGGCAAAAAAGTGGAGAATTTCTGGCGCGCGCATCAGGTGCCGGTCGCGGCCTGTCGTGAAGATGAAGGTCATCGACAGATCCTTGAAACGTGGATGCGCAGCTATCAGCCCGACGACCTGTTTGATGAACAGGGTCGCCTGAAGCCAGAACTGCAGGCGCTGGCACCGGAAGGCGAAAAACGCATGGGGGCTTCGCCTTATGCCAATGGCGGCCTGCTACGCCGTGAGCTGGATGCACCTGACATTGCGGAGTTTGCCTGCGATGTCAGCGAGCCAGGCACGGAGATGGCGCAGGCCACTGAGCATCTGGGGCGCTATCTCAGCGTACTGTTCCAGCGGAACCGCGATAATTTCCGCCTGTTTGGCCCGGATGAAACCGCCTCTAACCGCCTGACACCCGTCTTCGATGTGACCAGCCGCACCTGGCTGGAGCGAACCGAGCCGTACGATGAGCAGCTGGCGCGGGATGGCCGGGTGATGGAAATCCTCAGTGAGCATCAGTGTCAGGGCTGGCTTGAAGGCTATCTCCTGACCGGTCGCCACGGGCTGTTCAACTGCTATGAAGCTTTTATTCATATCGTCGATTCAATGTTTAACCAGCACGCCAAGTGGCTGAAAGTGTCGCGTAAACTGGGCTGGCGTAAACCGATCTCGTCACTGAATTATCTGCTCTCTTCGCACGTCTGGCGTCAGGACCACAATGGTTACAGCCATCAGGATCCGGGCTTTATCGATCATGTCGCCAACAAGAAAGCGGACATCGTGCGCATCTATCTGCCGCCCGATGCTAATACGCTGCTGTGGGTGGGCGATCACTGCCTGCGCACCTGGGATCGGATTAATGTGATTGTGGCGGGCAAACAGCCTGCGCCGCAGTGGCTGGATATGGCCAGTGCGGTGACCCATTGTGAAGCGGGTATGGGCGAGTGGCGCTGGGCGGGCACCACGCCGGAGAATGACCAGCCGGATGTGGTGATGGCCTGCGCCGGTGATGTACCGACTATGGAAACCATGGCGGCGGTGGATCTGCTGCGTGAGATGTTGCCCGAATTGCGTATCCGCGTGGTGAACGTGGTCGATCTGCTGGCGCTGCAGCCGGAAGATCAGCATCCGCATGGCAAATCTGATGCGGAATTCGACGCACTGTTTACCCAGGATAAACCGGTGATTTTTGCCTTCCACGGCTATCCGACGCTGATACATCGGCTGACCTATTCACGCACCAATCACCGCAACTTCCATGTGCGCGGCTTTAATGAAGAGGGAACCACTACCACGCCATTTGATATGACGGTGCTGAACGAGCTTGACCGCTATCATCTGGCGCAGGAGGCGATTCTGCGCGTGCCGGGCCTGGCCGATGCCCATCCGGAGCTGCTGGAAGATTTACAGCAGCGTCTGGCGGAGCATCATCGCTATGTTCGTGAACATGGCGAAGATTTGCCGGAAGTACAGAACTGGAAATGGCCGTCGGCCACCGCGCCGGGTGCACCTGATTAAGCGGCCAGCAGCGCGTCGGTCAGCATCCAGATGGTGGTCGCCACCAGCGACAGCGCCATCAGGCTGTTAAACAGCTGACGCTTCCAGGCAATCTGCAGATGGCTGCGCAGGCGATCGCCCAGCGCAGCCCAGATCAGGATGCAGGGCAGATTGAGCAGCATAAAGCCGATCATCACCGTCAGCACGCCGTTGCTGCCGCTGTAAAGCAGCGCGACGTTGGTGGCCATCAGCCAGGCTTTAGGATTGACCGCCTGGAAGCAGGCGCCGCCCACCAGCGTCATCGGCTGTGGGCGGGTTCGCGCTTCGGGTGCACCGGCGCGAAAAATCTTCCAGGATAACCACATCAGATAGCTACAGCCTGCCAGCGTCAGCGGCAGGCGAATCGCCGCCATCCAGTGCAGTAACACCTCCAGCGCCATGCCAGCCATCACCGTCTGCACCGCACAGCCCACTAGTATGCCGAACACCATCGGCAGGGTTCGCCGCATGCCAAAATTGACCCCGGAGGTCGCCAGCAACAGGTTGTTCGGGCCTGGCGTAATGGACATCACGGTAACGTAACTGAAGAAAGAGGGATCGAGCATGATGGCTCTCCTGAAAAGTGGGCAGAATTCTATGCTACGGCGGGGAAAGGGATGGTAACAGTGACATAAAATCACTATTGTTATGGATACAGTTCTTATTAACAGCAATTGTACCCATCCAGACCGGAGGCGACTGTGTCCCTTGCTCCTACTTCCGATCAGCCGCTCTATCAGCAGCTGGCAGACAGCTTCGCTGAGGCCATCCATCAGGGCACGCTGAAACCGGGCAAACGCCTGCCGGCGATTCGCCGTGTTGCCCAGTCACACCAGGTTAGCGTCAATACGGTGCTCAACGCCTGGCAGATGCTGGAAGATCGCGGGTTGATTGAGGCGCGACCGCAGTCGGGCTATTACGTGCGCGGCGTGTTGCCTGCCGTAACCCGTCACGGTCAGCATAAGACCCGGGTACGCGACCCCAGCAGCGGCAAGCTCGACCTGATCGATAAGGTATTTGCGGCGCAGAATCATCCGGACTACACCAATATCTCTCTGGCCTGCCCGCAGGATAGTGAACTGTTTCCTGCGGTGCGCATCGCCCGGATTACGGCCTCCTTGTTGCGCCGTCATCCCAACATGATCGGTCGCTATGCGCTTCCGCCCGGTAGTGAGCGCTTACGGGAGGAGATCGCGCGACGGGCGCTGCACGCCGGGCAGACGCTCACCGCCGATGAGATCACCCTGACTCATGGCTGCATGGAGGCACTTCAGCTGGCATTGCGGGCGGTTACGCAGCCTGGTGACTGCGTCGGGCTGGAGTCACCGACCTACTTCTTCCTCTTCCCGCTGCTGGCCTCGCTCGGCCTGAAGGCGCTGGAAATCCCCACCGACCCGCAGCATGGGCTGTCGCTGGATGCACTGGAGATGCTGCTGCAGGAGCAGCGCATTAAGGCACTGATTGCGATGCCGAGCGCGCAGAACCCGCTGGGCTGCGGTATGTCGCTGGAGAACAAGAAGCGGCTGGCGAAGTTAGTGAATACTTACCACGTTCCGCTGATAGAAGATGGGCTATATGACGAGTTGCAGTTCGACTGGCCGCTCTCGCCCGCCGTGAAAGCCTTTGATCGCGATGGCTGGGTGATCTACTGCACCAGCTTCACCAAAACTGTGGCCCCCGATTTCCGTATTGGCTGGACCGCCGCTGGCCGTTTTCATGATGCGATTGCCCGGCTGAAAGCAGTGTCATCGATGGCCGAGTCCGCCCTGCTGTCTGAAACGCTGGCGGAGTTTCTCGCTTCCGGCGGTTACGACCACCATTTGCGCACGCTGCGCCGTCGTTACGCAGCTAACCTGGATGAGGCGCGGGGTCTGATCGCCCGCTACTTCCCGGAGGGCACGCGCGCAACGCTGCCGCGTGGCGGCTTCGTCTTCTGGGTCGAGTTACCGGGCGGCGTGAATACCACCGAGATGTTTGATCGACTGCTGCAGGAGCAAATTTGCGTCACGCCTGGCGCGCTCTATTCACTGAGCGAGCGCTACAACCATGCGCTGCGACTCTCCTGCTGCTATCCGTTTGATGCGCGCTACTCCCGGGCAATTCAACGCGCGGGTGAAATCGCCTGTGAACTGGCAGGAATCCCGAGCGGCGAGGCTCAGGGTGTACCGTTGCGGCCCCAGACGGTATAGCCGCGACGTTCAGTCAGGCGCTCATAATAATTGCGCACCGCAGGGTAATCGGGATGGTCGAGCGGGGTTTCAAACCAGCGGTTCACCGCCAGACCGATCGGAATATCTGCCAGCGTGAAATTACGCCCGGCAACGTAGCGACCGGTTTTTTCCAATTGCTGATTGAGAATGCTCATGGTGTGTGCCCAGCCTTTACTGGCTGCCGCCAGCAGACGTGGATCCTGATGAGCCGGTGAATTTCGCACCAGCGACATAAATGCGTAGCGCCAGGAGGTGTTGAGTTCGGTGGCTTGCCAGTCTATCCACTGATCCACAGGCGCCCGCGTTTGCGGATGATGAGGATAGAGCCACTCGCCGCCATAGGCATTCGCCAGATAGCGCAGAATGGCATTGGACTCCCACATCACAAAGTCATCATCTTTCAGAACCGGCACCATCGCATTCGGATTCAGTGCCATGAATTCCGGCAGGTGGGTTGAGCGGAAGCCGTCGCCCCACTCTTCGCGCTGATACGCAAGGTCAAGCTCGTCACACAGCCATAAAACTTTTCGCACGTTGATTGAGGAGGCGCGTCCCAGGATCGTTAGCATTCAGAGTCTCCGGTAAAATCTTTAACTTATTGATAACGCTGTTAGCTGTTATAAGCAATCATCCGGCAGAGAAAAGGCCACACTGAACCCAGAGCAAGGAGTCACAATGAAGGTCGCGTTTAAGCAAGTCGATGTGTTTACCTCATCCGCCTTTAATGGCAATCCGCTGGCGGTGATTATGGATGCTCAGGGGTTAAGCGATAGCCAGCTGGCAGCGATTGCCCGCTGGACTAACCTGTCAGAAACCACCTTTGTGCTGCCGTCACAGCACGAAGAGGCGGACTACCGGGTACGTATTTTTACCGTGGAAGGCGAGCTGCCATTTGCCGGTCATCCGACGCTGGGCACCGCGCACGCGCTACTGGAGGCGGGCTGGCCAATCCGTACACCGGGTGAAATTGTGCAGGAGTGCGGCGTCGGTAACGTGACGGTAAAGATGAGTGAAACAGGTGAACTGGCGTTTGCCGCACCTGCTGCCACCCTGATGCCGTGGCAGGATGCGCTGATGGGGAACGCCTTTAACAGCAATGCGTTCGATCTGACGCAAAGCCCGACCATCGTGGATATGGGAATTCGCTGGCTGCTGGTACCGATGATCTCCGCCGAGGCCGTGCTGGCGCTGCAGCCCAATGTCAGCGATTTGCAGCGCCTGATTAAACATGCAGGTGTGGCGGGCGTGATGCCGTTTGGCCGCTTACCTGAGGGCGAGCCTGAGCAGTATGAAGTGCGTGGCCTGCTGGTAGAGCATGGTAGCCTGACCGAAGATCCGGTGACCGGCAGCGCCAACGCCTGTCTGGCGCGTTACTTCGCAGCGGCAGGCCATACCACCGCCTATCGCGTTCGCCAGGGAACGGCCCTGCAGCGTGCAGGCCGGGTGAACGTATCTTTCGCCGGTGAGACCATCTGGATTGGCGGCAATACGGTTACCGTCATCGATGGCACCATTACGCTGTGAAAGGCGGCGGCGTCGTGTTAACCGCGACGCCGCCCGCCGTTAAATTCCCTGACCGCCTGACGCTTCAATACGCTGCGCGGTAATCCAGCCGGTTTCGTCACTCAGGATCGCACTGATGGCATCGCCGATATCATCCGGCAGTCCGACCCGGCCAAGCGCCGTCAGTCCGGCAATCTGATCGTTAATCTCGCGGGTGTCGCGTACACGGCCACCACCGAAGTCGGTCTCTATCGCGCCAGGCGCCAGGATATTGACGCGAATGCGCCGTTCGCCCAGCTCTTTCGCCTGATAGCGCGTCAGGACTTCCATCGCCCCTTTCATCGACGCATAGGTCGAAGAGCCAGGATAGACCAGCCGGGTCAGGCCGCTGGAAATATTCAGGATGCGGCCGCCGTCGTTGATCAGCGGCAGCAGCTTCTGGGTGAGAAAGTAAGGCCCTTTAAAATGCACATTAACCAGCGCATCAAATTCCGCCTCGGTGGTGTCGGTAAAGGGCTTGTAGTGTCCGTGACCGGCATTGTTCACTAAATAATCAAAGCGCTCACATTGCCACTGCTGCTGAAGCGCCTGATTCACTTCTCCGACAAAGCGATCGAACTGGCCGGTTTCGCCGACATCCAGGGCCAGCGCCACGGCGCGCCTTCCCAGCGCCTCAATTTCCTTTACGACCGCCTGCGCCTCATCGGCATGGCTGCGGTACGTCAGAATGATATCGGTGCCTCTGGCAGCCAGTTTTAAGGCTCCATTTCGGCCTAAACCACGGTTTCCACCGGTAATTAACGCTATTTTCTGATTCATCGCTCTCGCCTGTTGAAAAATTGAACACGGGTTAAGGATATTCGCGAATTATTGATCTATAAACAGGGTTAAACGCGCATCACTGTTTCAATAAAGACAACAATCGGTGAACAACATGGACAAAATTCACGCAATGCAGGTGTTTGTGCGGGTGGCCGAAATGGGCAGTTTTACCCGCGCCGCAGAGAGTTTAGGCGTACCAAAAGGCAGCGTATCGCGACAGATTCAGGCGCTGGAGAATCAAATGGCAACACGTTTGCTGCATCGCACCACGCGCCGGGTGCAGCTGACCCAGGATGGATTAGTTTATTACGATCGCTGTCTGGATTTATTGTCGATGATTGACGATTTAGACAGCCTGTTCCAGCACGAACCCGCCTCACTCAGCGGTAAACTGCGGGTCGATATGTCGGTAGCGATGGCCACCGGTTTTGTCCTGCCAAGGCTGCCAGAATTTTTGCAGCACTACCCCGGTGTGGAGATTGAGCTGAGCAGCAGCGACCGGCAGGTGGATGTTATCCGCGAAGGGTTTGATTGTGTACTTCGGGTCGGAGAACTCAAAGATTCAGGCCTGATTGCGCGAAAAATTGGTACCCACACCTTGATCAACTGTGCCAGCCCTGGCTACCTTTCGCGGTTCGGCATGCCGACGCGTCTCGAAGAGCTGTCGCAGCATGCGATGGTGCATTACAGCCAGCAGCTCGGTCAGGCATCACCCGGATTTGAATATTTTGATGGCAGGCAGTGCCATTACGTTCATACCGGCGGCGTGGTGACGGTGAACAGTACTGAAACCTATCGTGCCGCCTGTCTGGCAGGATTAGGCATTATTCAGGTGCCTGCCGCCGGGATTCAGACATTACTGGAAAGGGGCGAGCTGGTGGAAGTGTTGCATCGCTTCCCCGCCAGACCGATGCCAATCCATCTGCTCTATCCGCACCGCCGCAATGTGGCACGTCGCGTGCGGGTATTTATGGAGTGGCTGAGTCAGGTGTTACAGGAGTACGTCACCTGAGCGGCTATACTTTGATTTTAATGATAAACAGGACAGTGAAGGTCTATGACAGACAAGCAGGAAAACCCACAGGATTTGCAGCCACATAAGCCGCTTATCGACATTAAAACCGGCAATCACACCGTGGATGAATCCATTGATCGCGTGTCGCGTTTCGCCACCTGGTTTCAGGCTATTCCTGCGGTGGCGCATTTTATCCGTGCCCTTGACCGCTTTAACGATCGGCTCGGCAGCCAGTTTGGTGCGGCCATTACCTATTTCTCGTTTTTGTCGCTGATTCCCATTCTGATGGTGTCATTTGCCGCCGTGGGTTTTGTGCTGGCATCGAATCCGGATCTGCTGACTGATATCATCAACAAAATTGTCAGCAGCATCAGCGATCCGACGCTGGCGACCACGTTGAAGAATACGGTGAATACCGCCATTCAACAGCGCGCCACCGTGGGTATCACCGGTTTACTGCTGGCGCTCTACTCCGGTCTTAACTGGATGGGCAACCTGCGTGAAGCGATTCGTGCCCAGTCGCGCGACGTCTGGGAACGCAAACCGGATGACAAAGAGAAAATCTGGAAACGTTACATCCGCGATCTGCTATCGCTGGCTGGCCTGATGCTGGCGCTGGTGATTACGCTGTCGCTGACCTCGGTAGCCGGTTCTGCGCAGGCCTCTATCGTGAGTGCACTGGGCCTGGATGGCATCGACTGGTTACGGCCTGCACTGACCATCATCGCCACTTCGATTTCTGTCATGGCTAACTATCTGCTGTTCCTGTGGATTTTCTGGATCCTGCCGCGTCATAAGCCGCGTAAAAAAGCACTGTTCCGCGGCACACTGCTGGCGGCAATCGGCTTTGAGGTGATCAAGTTTGTCATGACGCTGACGCTGCCGAAGATGGCGACGTCGCCTTCCGGTGCGGCCTTTGGTTCCGTACTCGGCCTGATGGCGTTCTTCTACTTCTTTGCCCGCCTGACGCTGTTCTGTGCGGCATGGATCGCCACGGCCAAATATAAAGATGACCCACAGATGCGCGAAGGGGGCAGCGCCTCCCGACACAAAACATCGTAATCCGTTAACAACAGCGGAAAATATCACCCCTCGGCTATTTTTTCATCAGATAACAGGATGAATAGCTGAGGGGTCACTTTTATTTAGCCCTTTCTTAGAGTATCCCGCCAGATATCGTCCGGTTTACCCCGGTATCACCCGCTATTCGCAGTACCACACAAATTATCCACTTTTCACCCGCTGAAGCCAGACGCGGCGCGGGTTTTCATCATTGAATGCGCTCTGGCAGATGCGTAAGATTCTTTGTCTGTATTTACAAATAAGAAACAGTTATGCAAGCCTCTCTCACAGACACGCTCGACAAACAGCAGGATCCCACGCCGGTTAACTCACGCAGTAAAGTGGTGATTGCCTCGCTGGTCGGTACGGCCATCGAATTCTTCGACTTTTATATTTATGCCACGGCTGCGGTGATTGTTTTCCCGCACATTTTCTTCCCGCAGGGTGATGCCACGGTCGCGACGCTACAGTCGCTGGCCACTTTCGCTATCGCCTTTATCGCGCGTCCGATTGGCTCAGCGGTGTTTGGTCATTTTGGCGATCGCGTGGGTCGCAAAGCCACGCTGGTTGCCTCGCTGCTGACCATGGGCATTTCTACCGTGGTAATTGGTCTGCTGCCCAGCTATGAGACGATCGGCGTGATGGCACCGCTGCTACTGGCGCTGGCGCGTTTTGGTCAGGGACTGGGGCTGGGCGGTGAATGGGGTGGCGCGGCGCTGCTGGCGACGGAAAATGCACCGGCAAAGAAGCGTGCGCTTTATGGTTCGTTCCCTCAACTGGGTGCGCCGATTGGCTTTTTCTTCGCTAACGGGACTTTTTTGCTGCTTTCATGGCTGCTGACCGACGAGCAATTTATGCAGTGGGGCTGGCGCGTGCCGTTTATTCTCTCTGCAGTGCTGGTGTTGATTGGCCTCTATGTCCGCGTGTCACTGCATGAAAGCCCGGTGTTTGCCAAAGTGCAGAAAGAGAAGAAGCAGGTTCGCGTGCCGATTGCGGCGCTGCTGAGCAAGCATCTGACCGCCACGATTCTCGGCACCTTTATCATGCTGGCGACTTATACGCTGTTCTATATCATGACTGTCTATTCGATGAGTTATGGCACCACGGCAGCGCCTGCTGGTCTGGGCATCCCGCGTAACAGCATGCTGTGGATGCTGATGCTGGCGGTGATCGGTTTTGGCGTGATGGTGCCGATTGCCGGTTTGCTGGCTGACCGTTTTGGTCGTCGCAAGACGATGATTACTATCACGCTGATGATAATCGCGTTTTCGTTCCTGTTCCCGGCGATGCTCGGTTCGGGTTCGCAGGCACTGGTGATGGCGTTTCTGCTGCTGGGTCTGAGCATTATGGGGCTGACGTTTGGCCCGATGGGCGCGCTGCTGCCAGAGCTGTTCCCGACGGAAGTGCGTTATACCGGCGCATCGTTCTCCTATAACCTCTCCTCGATTCTGGGTGCCTCCGTTGCGCCTTATATCGCGACCTGGCTGAATGCGCATTATGGTTTGCAGGCGGTGGGGCTGTATTTGGCATCGATGGCCGTACTGACGCTGATTGCGTTACTCGCCTGTAAAGAGACACGTAATCAGACGCTGTATGACGTTTAATCCGATTGGATGAAGATCAGTGAAACCCGGCAGCCGCCGGGTTTTTTTATGGATTGGATTCAGTAAACAGAGGGGGCATCAGGGGATAGACATGACCCCTGAAGGGCTAAAAAGCATCGCCCTGAGGTCAGGCGAAAGGCTCAGGGATGAGGTGCGTAATCGCGCGGGCCGAGCATGCCAGGGATGGCGGGTTTTGCGTCTTTCCGATCTGACCGTATTGCCTGTACAGGCTCGATCTTACAGCGAAGCAGGCAGTGCAGGCACCGTTCCTACAGCGAACCTTCCAGGCAGTGTTCACAAATAAAAAACCCCGGCAAGCCGGGGTTTGTTTTGCTGAAAATGGTGAAGAGGTTTATTAGCCCGCGACAGCGATACGCTTCATGTCGGTCATGTAGCCACGCAGTTTGCGGCCAACGGTTTCAATCGGATGCTGGCGAACGGCTTCGTTGACGTCACGCAGCTGCGCATTGTCGACCTGCGTGCCTTCAACCGCTTTACCCAGATCGCCTGGCTGCAATGTGGTCATGAACTCTTTCAGCAGCGGAACTGCGGCGAAGGAGAACAGATAGTTACCATATTCGGCAGTATCAGAGATAACCACGTTCATTTCATACAGACGCTTACGGGCGATGGTATTCGCAATCAGCGGCAGCTCATGCAGTGATTCGTAGTAAGCAGACTCTTCAATGATGCCAGCGTCTACCATGGTTTCAAACGCCAGCTCAACGCCCGCTTTAACCATCGCTACCATCACAACACCTTTGTCGTAGTACTCCTGCTCTTCGATTTTGCCTTCATACTGTGAGGCGGTTTCGAATGCGGTCTGGCCGGTCTCTTCACGCCAGGTCAGCAGGTTTTTATCATCATTCGCCCAGTCAGCCATCATGCCGGAAGAGAATTCACCGGAGATGATGTCATCCATGTGCTTCTGGAACAGCGGCGCCATGATGGTTTTCAGCTGTTCCGACAGTGCATAAGCGCGCAGCTTCGCCGGGTTAGAAAGACGATCCATCATCAGGGTGATACCACCAAATTTCAGTGACTCGGTGATGGTTTCCCAGCCGAACTGAATCAGTTTTTCTGCGTAAGCCGGGTCGGTCCCTTCAGCCACCAGCTTGTCGAAGCAGAGCAGTGAACCGGCCTGCAACATACCGCACAGGATAGTCTGCTCACCCATCAGGTCTGATTTCACTTCTGCTACGAAGGAGGACTCCAGTACGCCAGCACGATCGCCGCCAGTCGCTGCTGCCCAGGCTTTAGCAATCGCCATGCCTTCGCCTTTTGGATCGTTTTCCGGGTGAACCGCGATCAGCGTCGGCACACCAAAGCCACGTTTGTACTCTTCACGCACTTCAGTACCCGGGCACTTCGGTGCCACCATCACGACGGTGATGTCTTTACGAATGCTTTCGCCCACTTCAACGATGTTGAAACCGTGTGAGTAACCCAGTGCAGCGCCATCTTTCATCAGCGGCTGAACAGCCTGAACTACAGCAGAGTGCTGCTTGTCTGGAGTCAGGTTAACCACCAGGTCAGCCTGCGGGATCAGATCTTCGTAAGTCCCCACTTTGAAACCGTTATCGGTCGCTTTGCGCCATGAAGGGCGTTTTTCCGCAATCGCTTCGGCACGCAGTGCATAGGCGACGTCCAGACCGGAATCACGCATGTTCAGACCCTGGTTCAGGCCCTGCGCACCACAGCCAACGATAACGACTTTTTTGCCTTTCAGGAAACTGGCACCATCCGCGAATTCATCACGCGCCATGAAACGACATTTGCCTAATTGCGCCAGCTGGTTGCGCAGGTTCAATGTGTTGAAATAGTTAGCCATGAGTACTCCGGTAAGGTTGTGTTTGCTTTTTTTGTTCAGGAACGGCGAATCATGCAGCGCCGCGAATGACCCCATCATATGACAGGAATTCTGTTGCTTAAATTGATATATTAACAACGTCACATTGCAATAAATGCAACACCACCCAGAGGCGACGCGCACATGGATTTACGGGATCTGAAACTGTTTCTTCATCTGGCAGAAAGCTGCCACTTCGGGCGCACTGCGCGTGCTATGCACGTCAGCCCTTCTACGCTGTCACGCCAGATCCAGCGGCTTGAAGAAGATGTCGGCCATGCGCTGTTTCTGCGCGATAACCGCACCGTAACGCTGACGGAAGCGGGCGAACGCCTGCGCCAGTTTGCCCAGCAGACACTGTTGCAGTATCAGCAACTGCGCCATGTGATGGATCTTAACGGCCCGTCACTCAGCGGCGAACTACGCCTGTTCTGTTCTGTGACGGCGGCCTATAGTCATCTGCCGCCAATCCTTGACCGCTTTCGCGCTGAACATCCGCAGGTCGAAATCAAACTGGATACCGGCGATGCCGCGGATGCGGTGGAAAAAGTGCACTCCGGCGATGCTGATCTGGCGATTGCGGGACGGCCTGAAACCCTGCCCGCCAGCATTGATTTTATGCCACTGGGGCTGATCCCGCTGGTACTGATTGCGCCTGCGCTGCCCTGTGCTGTTCGCACCCAGGCCACACAGCCGCAGCCCGACTGGTCAAAAATTCCGTTTATCCTGCCGGTGCAGGGGCCTGCACGACGGCGTATCGACCTCTGGTTCCGCCGTCAGCGCATACCGAATCCGGTGATTTACGCCACAGTATCGGGTCATGAGGCGATTGTCTCGATGGTGGCGCTGGGCTGTGGTATTGCACTGTTGCCGGATGTGGTGCTGGAGAACAGCCCGGACCCGGTGCGTAACCGCGTGCTGTTACTGGAGAATATTGACTCGGTTGCACCCTTCGAACTCGGCATTTGCGTGCAAAAAAAGCGGCTCGGAGAGCCGCTGATCAGTGCTTTCTGGAGCCAGCTGTAATCAGTTGCCTGACAGGAAGAAGCGGAACGCCGGGTTCTGGCTTTCGTCATGAAAGTCGTAACCCAGATCGGTGAGATGCTCCTCGAAACGTGGCTCATCGCTGCCGAGTTCAAAAGCTGCCAGCACACGACCGTAATCGGTGCCGTGGCTGCGGTAATGAAACAGCGAGATATTCCAGTGAGTGCCCAGCGTCTGCAGGAACTTCAGCAATGCGCCAGGTGCCTCCGGGAATTCAAAGCTGAAGAGCCGTTCACGCAGCGGCTTGGAGGGACGTCCGCCCACCATGTAGCGCACGTGCAATTTCGCCATCTCATCATCTGAAAGATCGACCACCTGATAACCGCCGCTGGTGAGCTCGCTGATGATTTCGCTACGCTCCTCCACGCCACGGGTCAGACGCACGCCAACAAAGATGCAGGCTTTGTCCGCATCCGCGTAGCGGTAGTTGAACTCGGTGATGGAACGTCCGCCCAGCGTCTGGCAGAAGCGCAGGAAGCTGCCCTGCTGTTCCGGGATGGTGACGGCCAGCAGCGCTTCACGCTGTTCGCCCAGCTCACAACGCTCGGAGACGTAACGCAGGCCGTGGAAGTTGACGTTGGCACCTGATAACACATGCGCCAGCCGCTCGCCTTTGATCTCGTGCTGCTGGATATACTTTTTCATGCCCGCCAGCGCCAGCGCGCCAGACGGCTCCGCCACGGCACGAACATCTTCGAACAGATCTTTCATCGCCGCGCAAATCGCATCGCTATCGACGGTGATAATGTCATCGATGTAAGCCTGACAGAGCCGGAAAGTTTCGCTGCCAATCCGTTTGACCGCTACGCCTTCGGCAAACAGCCCGACGCGCGGCAGATCGACCGGATGACCCGCTTCCAGTGCGGCTTTCAGGCAGGCTGAATCTTCTGATTCCACCGCAATCACTTTGATTTGCGGCATGAGTTGCTTAATCAGCACAGCCACGCCGGCCGCCAGACCGCCGCCGCCAACCGGGACAAAGACCCGGTCGAGGTGCGCATCCTGCTGCAACAGCTCCATCGCCAGCGTGCCCTGTCCGGCAATGACAGCCGGATGGTCAAATGGCGGCACGAAGGTGTAGCCGCGCTGTTCAGCGAGTTCTATCGCTTTGGCTTTCGCCTCATCAAAGTTGGCGCCAAACAGGAAAGCCTCACCACCAAATGCGCGCACTGCATCAACCTTGATGTCTGCGGTCGCCAGCGGCATCACAATCAGTGACTTGATGCCCAGTTTCGTCGCGGAGAGTGCCACGCCCTGCGCATGGTTACCGGCTGACGCCGTCACCACGCCGCGCGCTTTCTGCTCTTCGTTCAGACCGGCAATCATCGCGTAAGCACCGCGCACTTTGAAACTGTGCACCGGCTGGCGATCTTCCCGCTTCACCAGAATGGTGTTGCCGAGACGCGCTGAAATTTTTTCCATAACCTGCAGCGGCGTCACCTGTGCAACTTCATACACCGGGGAACGCAGCACTGCGCGCAAATATTCGGCGCCGCCAGGCGCGTCAGGTAGCGGTTGAGACTCGGCCATTTTTAGCCTCCCAGCTTGCTCTTATCGCGGACGGCGCCTTTGTCAGCACTGGTCGCGAGTAATGCGTAAGCACGCAGCGCAAAGGAGACTTCACGCTGACGATTGACCGGCGTATACGCCGCATCGCCACGTGCCTGCTGCTCTTCACGGCGGGCGTGCAGTTCGTTATCCGGCACAGCGAGTTTGATGCCGCGATTAGGGATATCGATTTCAATGGTGTCGCCATCTTTGACCAGCGCAATGGTGCCGCCGTTGGCTGCTTCAGGCGAAGCGTGACCGATAGAGAGGCCCGATGTACCGCCGGAGAAGCGACCGTCAGTGATCAGTGCACAGCTTTTGCCCAGGCCCATCGATTTCAGATAGGTAGTCGGATAGAGCATTTCCTGCATGCCCGGTCCGCCTTTTGGTCCTTCGTAGCGGATGACGACCACGTCGCCTGCTACGACTTTGCCGCCCAGAATCGCTTCTACCGCGTCATCCTGACTTTCATAGACTTTAGCCGGACCGGTGAAGGTCAGAATCTCTTTGTCGACGCCCGCCGTTTTAACGATACAGCCATCTTCGGCGATATTGCCGTAAAGCACGGCCAGACCGCCATCCTGCGAGTAAGCATTTTCGCGGGTACGGATACAGCCTTCGGCACGGTCATCATCCAGCGTGTCCCAGCGGCAGTTCTGCGAGAATGCCTGGGTGGTACGGATACCCGCCGGGCCAGCGCGGAACATATCTTTTACCGCCTGATCTTTGGTCAGCATGATGTCGTACTGATCCAGTGTTTCACGCATCGTCTGCTGCAGGATATTACGGGCGCTGCTGTCGAACAGGCCTGCGCGATCCAGCTCGCCGAGAATGGCAAAAACGCCGCCCGCGCGATGCACATCTTCCATGTGGTATTTCGGGGTGCTTGGCGCGACTTTACACAGCTGAGGCACTTTACGTGACAGGCGATCGATGTCGGAAATATTGAAGTCGATGTCGCCTTCCTGTGCCGCCGCCAGCAGGTGCAGTACGGTGTTGGTGGAACCGCCCATGGCGATATCCAGCATCATGGCGTTTTCGAACGCGGCCTTGTTTGCGATGTTACGCGGCAGCATGTTGACGTCATCCTGCTCGTAGTAGCGCTTGGTCAGACTGACGATGCGCTTACCGGCATTGATGAACAGCTCTTTGCGATCGGCGTGCGTTGCCAGCAGTGAACCGTTGCCAGGCTGCGACAGGCCGAGTGCTTCAGTCAGGCAGTTCATCGAGTTGGCGGTGAACATACCAGAACAGGAGCCGCAGGTCGGGCAGGCAGAGCGTTCAATCTGATCGCTGTCGGCATCGCTGACGTTCGGGTTGGCACCCTGAATCATCGCATCCACCAGGTCCAGCTTGATGATCTGATCAGAAAGCTTGGTTTTACCCGCTTCCATCGGGCCGCCGGAAACAAAGATCACCGGGATATTGAGGCGCAGGGACGCCATCAGCATACCTGGGGTGATTTTGTCGCAGTTGGAGATGCAGACCATGGCGTCGGCGCAGTGCGCGTTGACCATGTACTCGACCGAGTCAGCAATCAGTTCGCGCGAAGGCAGTGAATACAGCATGCCGCCATGACCCATGGCAATACCGTCATCCACCGCGATGGTGTTGAACTCTTTAGCCACACCGCCAGCCGCTTCGATCTGTTCGGCAACCAGTTTACCCAGGTCGCGCAGGTGAACGTGGCCAGGTACAAATTGGGTGAATGAGTTAACCACAGCGATAATCGGCTTGCCGAAATCGTCGTCGGTCATTCCTGTCGCGCGCCATAAGGCACGGGCACCCGCCATATTGCGGCCGTGGGTGGTAGTGGCGGAACGGTACTTAGGCATACTCTATTTACTCCAGTAAGAATAAGCTCGCGGACGTCAGATGACGCCCGCGCTGTATCTGATTATGGATTAACCGGATCTAACCAGCCCCATTTGTCTTCGGTTTCGCCAGTGAACAGGCCAAAGAAGGCTTCCTGGATACGTTTGGTGACCGGACCACGTTTGCCTTCGCCAACCTGAATGCGATCAACGCTGCGCACTGGTGTGATTTCTGCGGCGGTGCCTGACATAAAGATTTCGTCTGCCAGGTAAAGTGATTCACGCGACAGCGTCTGCTCACGCACTTCAATGCCCATATCGCGCGCCAGCGTGATGATGGCATCGCGGGTGATACCCGGCAGTGCCGAAGAGGTAAATGGCGGTGTATAGAGCACGCCATCTTTAACTTCAAACAGGTTTTCGCCTGCACCTTCGGAGATCAGGCCATTGGTATCCAGCGCGATCCCTTCCTGATAGCCGTGACGACGAGCTTCGCTGCCCACCAGCAGTGAGGAGAGGTAGTTACCCCCTGCTTTAGCGGCGGTTGGCAGGGTATTTGGCGCAACGCGGTTCCATGAGGAGACCATGGCATCGATGCCGTTTTCCAGCGCTTCAGCACCCAGATATGCGCCCCACGGGAAGGCAGCAATGATCACGTCGGTGGTGAAGCCGTCTGGCGGGTTCACGCCCAGGCCTACATCGCCGACAAAGGCCAGCGGACGGATATAAGCACTTTTCAGTTTGTTCACGCGGATGACTTCGCGGCACGCTTCCATCAGCTCATCAACGCTGCTTTTAATCGGGAAGCGGTAGATTTTGGCGGAGTCGTGCAGACGTTGCATGTGTTCGCGATGACGGAACACAACCGGTCCTTTGTGAGAGTCGTAGCAACGCACGCCTTCAAATACCGACGTACCGTAGTGCAACGCGTGAGACATGACGCTGACCTTCGCATCTTCCCACTTAACCATCTCGCCATTGAACCAAATAAAGTCTGCTTTCTTCGTGCTCATTGTTATTCCCTCTCGCGGCTACGCGCGGATTTGTTGTGTTGTCTGTTGTTGAATCTGAACGCATGCAACGTCGATCAATTTACTTAACTGCGAAGACAGTAAATCGACGGAGCGCTGGCTGGCAACGGTCATTTCAATATTAATGTTGTCTGCATTGGCGACTGAGGCCATGTTCATAGAACAGACCTGAAAGCCGCGGTGACGCACGACGCGTAAGATGCGCTCCAATATTTCAGGACGGAAACGGGCTTCGATAGACAATTGATGCTGGTTCATACGGTTTTCTCCATCATGTTTGCATTGCTGGCACCCGGCGGTACCAGTGGCCAGACGTTTTCATGCTCATCTATTGCAACATGCAGGAAGTAAGGACCTTCGCTGTTCAGCAGAGCATCAAGGGCGGCGTCGACCTGATCTTTACGGGTAATGCGCTGGCCGGGAATATTGAACGCGCTGGCCAGCGTGAGGAAGTCGGGATTGTCGGACAGATTGGTTTCACTGTAGCGGCCATCAAAAAAGAGCTGCTGCCACTGACGCACCATACCCAGACGCTGGTTATCCATCAGTACGATTTTGACCGGCAGCTTGCCGCGCTTAATCGTGCCCAGCTCCTGGATGTTCATCATGATCGAGCCATCGCCCGAAACACAGATAACCGTATCTTCCGGACGTGCAACCTGCGCGCCGATAGCGGCTGGTAAACCAAAGCCCATGGTGCCTAAGCCACTGGAGGTGATGAAGTTCTCCGGCGCACTGAATGCCATGTGTTGCGCCGTCCACATCTGGTGCTGTCCGACGTCGGTGGTGACCACGGCATTGGCCGGTTTGCGGTCGGAAAGCTGCTTCAGCAACAGCGGCGCATAGATCGCTTCGCCCGGATGGTCATAGCGCCATGGATGACTGGCTTTAAGGGCTTTCACCTCATCACGCCAGGCGTCGATATGCAGAGGCTGACTCAGGGCAGGCAGCAGTTCGTTGAGATCGCCCTGCAGAGAGACATGTGCGCGACGCAATTTGTTTAACTCAGCAGGATCGATGTCGAGATGAATTACGCTGGCATGCGGTGCAAAGGTATCCAGCTTGCCGGTTACGCGGTCGTCGAATCGGGCACCGATTGCGATCAGCAGGTCACACGCCTGTACGGCCAGATTGGCGGCTTTGGTGCCGTGCATCCCCAGCATGCCCATATAGACATCACTGTTTGGATCCACGCTGCCCAGCCCCTTCAGGGTAGCCACAGCCGGGATGCCGGTCTCTTCTGCCAGCGCACGCAGTGCAGGAACTGCCTGTGCCAGACCCACTCCACCACCAACGTAAAGCATTGGTTTTCTGGCCTGCGCCATCAGTGCGCGTGCTTCGTGAATTGCCTGATGTGGCAGCGCGCTTCCCTCTTCTACCGGAGCCAGATGCGGTACGGGTTCACCCTGCGCAATCTGAATGTCTTTCGGAATATCAACCAGCACCGGACCCGGACGACCCGACTGCGCCAGCGCAAAGGCTTCTGCCATGATAGCGGGCAGCTCATCCAGAGATTCGACCAGGAAGCTGTGTTTGGTACAGGCCAGCGAGAGTCCCAGGACGTCGATCTCCTGGAAGGCATCGGTGCCGATAAAGGCAGAGGTAACCTGACCGGTGATGGCGACAACCGGAACCGAATCCATCATGGCATCCGCCAGGCCAGTGATCAGGTTAGTTGCGCCAGGACCTGAAGTGGCGATACAGACGCCAGTTTTGCCGGTTGATCGGGCATAGCCAATGGCCGCCATCACAGCGCCCTGCTCATGACGACACAGTAGGTGTTCCACGCCGCCGTCATAGAGCGCGTCGTATACCGGCATGATTGCGCCGCCAGGGTAACCGAATACGGTATCAACACCCTGCGCGCGTAAAGCCTGAACTACCCACTGTGCACCTGTCATCGCTATTCTCCTGTGTACTGACCGGAACAACAGAATTTTATGCTACTGTTCATTGTTTGTTCCTCGTGGATTTACTGATATTTCCTCGGGTCGAAAAAAAACCCCCGGACCTTTCGGTGCGGGGGTTTTTTCGGATTCGAGGCTTGATTTTTAAGCCTTTCTTTCTCCAAGCGTTGCCCCGCACGGTAGGTTAATAACCACCACCACGCTAATCACGACCAGGCTAATCACTTGTAGAAGGGCTTTCATGTGTTGTTCAATTCTTTTTCGTGTTCGAAGTAATGCCTACAGAGTTATCATAGTCAGGGGGGATGACACAACTTTTTTCACAGAATTTTTTTAGTGCATAACGCTGAATGGCGTACTATCAATATGTAAAACAAGAAAAAATTATATGATGATAATTATTCATCACTTTAGTGTCGTAATGATGTTTTGGCGAATTTGCGCGCTGCTACACAACGTTTTAATACGTCATGGAATAATCACTTGTGGGCTGTGCGATACCCCGAACAGTGCTGATCGTCCCCTCGCCTTCCTTTAAAGCTGTCGCCAGACTGGTGGCAACAAGGAGCGAGTATGTCATTGTCAAAAGTTCTGACCCGGGCAGCACTGGGAGTCCAGGCCCCGCTGGTGACCATCGAAGCACACATCAGTAACGGCCTGCCTGCATTAACACTGGTGGGCCTGCCTGAAACCACCGTGAAAGAAGCACGTGAGCGGGTACGCAGCGCCATCATCAACAGCGGTTTTACCTTTCCGGCAAAACGCGTCACCATCAATCTGGCACCGGCGGATTTACCCAAAGAGGGCGGGCGGTATGACTTACCCATGGCAATCGCCATTCTGGTCGCCTCTGAGCAGCTTCCTGCCGACAAGCTGACGCACTATGAGTTTCTGGGTGAACTGGCACTCGACGGCGCACTATGCGGTGTACAGGGTGCAATACCTGCAGCCATGGTGGCTATCCGGGATGGGCGGCAGCTCGTTCTCTCGGCTGCAAATCAGGGTGATGCCGGACTCATCCGGCAGGGTACGTCGCTGGTCGCCGCTCACCTCAGCGAAGTGTGCGGCTTTCTGCGCAATGAACTTACATTACCAGCAGCCCCATACCCAGAGCATCAGGGCGATGCGCCTGCTGAGGATCTCGCGGATATCATTGGTCAGGAACAGGGTCGCAGAGCACTGGAGATCACTGCAGCTGGCGGGCACAACCTGTTACTGATTGGGCCACCTGGCACCGGTAAAACCATGCTCGCAACCCGACTGCCTGGCATTATGCCTGCTTTAAGCGATCAGGAAGCACTGGAGTGCGCGGCAATTGCCAGCCTGGTGAACAACAGTGCCCTGCACCGACAGTGGCGTACCCGGCCATTCAGGTCACCTCATCATAGCGCGTCTCTCTATGCTTTAATTGGCGGCGGATCGCTGCCACGGCCCGGTGAGATCTCACTGGCACATAACGGCGTGTTGTTCCTGGATGAGTTACCGGAATTTGATCGCAAGGTGCTGGACTCCCTGCGCGAGCCGTTAGAGTCGGGCATCATCGCTATTTCACGTACCCGCGCTAAAGTCACCTACCCGGCACGGTTTCAGCTCATTGCTGCGATGAACCCCAGTCCAACCGGGCATTATCAGGGACAGCATAACCGCTGCTCACCCCAACAGGTGCTCCGGTATCTCAGTAAGCTATCAGGCCCTTTTCTTGATCGTTTTGATCTTTCGCTGGAGGTGCCGCTACTGCCGAGTGGCATGCTCAGCGGTCAGCGTGCCAGAGCGGAAGCGTCTGAGCAGGTTCGTCATAGGGTGGTCGCGGCACGTGAGATTCAGCTGGCTCGCGCAGGCAAAATAAATGCGCATTTAAACAATGCGGAGATTATGCGCTGGTGTCAGCCTGCTAAAGAGGATGCCGAGTGGCTGGAGTCCGTGCTGGAGAAGTTAGGTTTATCGGTACGGGCATGGCAGCGGATTTTGAAAGTGGCACGCACGGTAGCCGATCTGGCGGGGGATGCAGACATCACACGATATCATCTGCAGGAAGCCGTCAGTTATCGCACGATTGATCGATTGATGATTCATCTGCATAACAGCCTGCAATAAAAAAGGGGCTTTCGCCCCTTATCAATTAATCGTCGCTGTCAGTAAAGTCTTCAACGGTGTCCATCTGCGGTTTACCGCCAGACAGCGTATGAAAACGCTTAGGACGCTTAATACGGGTCATATATTTAGACCATACACGTTCAGCTTCCGTTTGCGGCTCACGCACGCCACGACACACTTCAATAAACAAACGTTCTTCTTCGGTCGCAGGCTCACGCTTTGATAAATCCAGCTCATTAAAAGCGAAACCGTGGCGTTCAAGAAGCTGAGCTTCTTTAATAGTAAAGTCACCGTGGCGTGAGAAACCACGCGGGTAATGTTTGTTATCAAAGAAACGATTCTCTGTTGAGAAGCTTTCCGCCATGTTACACGCTCCTGATTTTCTAATGCCGTGCTGTTAATGGCGCGGAGTATTAGATAGGCTTGACAGAGTGTAAAACAAAACATTTAAATCTATACGACAAACATTTTTTGGGAGAACGCTGTGGATACGGAATTACTGAAAACTTTCCTGGAAGTGAGCAGAACACGCCATTTCGGGCGTGCTGCAGAAGCACTTTACCTTACGCAATCTGCTGTCAGTTTTCGCATCCGTCAGTTAGAGAATCAGCTTGGCGTTAATCTTTTTACACGGCATCGCAATAACATACGTCTGACTGCGGCCGGAGAGCGACTGCTTCCTTATGCTGAAAGCCTGATGAGTACCTGGATGATGGCTAAGAAGGAGGTTTCTCATACTCAGCAGCATCATGAGCTTTCGATAGGTGCCAGTGCATCTCTGTGGGAGGCTTATCTTACGCCATGGCTACAGACGCTGTATGAGAATCGTGAGAGCCTGCATTTAGAAGCACGCGTGGCACAGCGGCATCTGCTGGTTAAGCAGCTCCATGAGCGCCAGCTGGATTTGTTGATTACAACTGAAGCGCCGAAAATGGATGAGTTAACCAGTCAGCAGATTGGTCACATTTCACTCGCGTTGTTTTGTGCCCGGCAGAGCGAAAAACGCGAAAAATATGATTATATTAAGCTGGAATGGGGGGCAGATTTTCATCAGCACCAGAGCTACCTCTCGGGGGCTGATGATGTGCCAGTACTATCCACAACGTCGGCGCATGTCACACGTGAACTGCTGCATACCACGGGAGCGTGCGCTTTCCTGCCGGACTTCTGGCAGAGCGTTTACAGTGAGTTGATGATGATTCCGGATACGCCTGTTGCCGTTCGTCCGCTCTATGCTGTCTGGTTGCAGAACAGCGATCAGCAGGCACATATCCGTCAGTTGCTTAAATTCCCGATTCTGGTCAGGCAAAACAGCTGAATTTGCAGGCAGGGAGTAAGCAGAGAAGATCAGAGGCCAGTTAGTGTTAGCTGGTTTTTCTTTTTGCTTTCTTAAAAGCAAAAAAAAATCCTTTGCCGAAGCAAAGGATCGTTTTCTGGCAGGGGCGGAGGGACTCGAACCCCCAACACCCGGTTTTGGAGACCGGTGCTCTACCAATTGAACTACGCCCCTAATAGGGTGGCGGAACGGACGGGGCTCGAACCCGCGACCCCCTGCGTGACAGGCAGGTATTCTAACCAACTGAACTACCGCTCCACCGATTCTTTCACAGCGCTCAGCAACCGGCTGAGAGCCGTCTGTTCCTGTTATTTTCCCTGTCAGAGGAAAAGGAACGAATTTAATGCCTGGCAGTTCCCTACTCTCGCATGGGGAGACCCCACACTACCATCGGCGCTACGGCGTTTCACTTCTGAGTTCG
>NZ_JACBXU010000004.1 GCF_013415305.1 Pantoea sp. WMus005 | reverse complement strand
TACATCTGCGCGGCCTTAACGGGCGGCGCGGAGACAGAATTTGCCTGGCGGCTTTAGCGCGGTGGTCCCACCTGACCCCATGCCGAACTCAGAAGTGAAACGCCGTAGCGCCGATGGTAGTGTGGGGCCTCCCCATGCGAGAGTAGGGAACTGCCAGGCATCAAATTTAGTGCGCTGATATGGCTCAGTTGGTAGAGCGCACCCTTGGTAAGGGTGAGGTCCCCAGTTCGACTCTGGGTATCAGCACCAGTTAAGACACGAGTTCGGTAAATAAAAGAATTTGCCTGGCGGCTGTAGCGCGGTGGTCCCACCTGACCCCATGCCGAACTCAGAAGTGAAACGCCGTAGCGCCGATGGTAGTGTGGGGTCTCCCCATGCGAGAGTAGGGAACTGCCAGGCATCAAATAAGAGAGAGCCCTTCGCGTATGCGAAGGGCTTTTTTCGTTATAGCAATTCAATAATTCGCTATAAAAACCCCCTCATATCAGACCGGTTTCCAGTGGATTTATCCGGACGCCGGCTCAGTCAGCTGATTGAACCTGGCTTTAAAGCCATAAAAAACCCGGCACCAGGCCGGGTAGTAATATAGCTGAGTCGATAATCAATGAATAACCTGCGATAAAAACGCCCGGGTACGCTCTGATTTAGGATTCGCAAAGAACTCCTGCGGTGGCGCAACTTCAACGATCTCACCCCGATCCATAAAGATCACCCGGTCAGCCACCGTTCGGGCAAAGCCCATCTCGTGAGTGACGCATAGCATAGTCATCCCATCCTCAGCCAGACCAATCATCGTATCCAGCACCTCTTTAACCATCTCAGGATCCAACGCTGATGTTGGCTCATCAAACAGCATAATTTTAGGCTTCATACAGAGTGAGCGAGCTATGGCGACACGTTGCTGCTGTCCGCCAGAAAGCTGACCTGGAAACTTGTGTGCATGCTCAGCAATACGCACGCGTTCCAGATAGTGCATAGCCAGCTCATCCGCTTCTTTCTTAGGGATCTTCCTCACCCAGGAAGGTGCCAGCGTACAGTTCTGCAATACGGTCAGATGCGGGAAAAGATTGAAGTGCTGGAATACCATGCCGACTTCGGTACGAACGCGTTCAATGTTACGAACGTCATCGTTAAGGTGGATACCGTCAACAACAATGCGGCCCTGCTGATGCTCTTCCAGATGGTTGATACAGCGGATCGTCGTCGATTTGCCGGAGCCGGAGGGTCCGCACAACACGATGCGCTCACGGGGTTTAACCTGCAGGTTGATGTCTTTCAGTACGTGGAACTGCCCGTACCATTTATTCACGTTCTCAAGGGAGATCATCAACGCGTCGGAAGAATGTGTCATAGAGTCAGTCATGTAAAACCTCAGTGCGATGTACGCCCGGTGTGAAAGCGCTTTTCCAGATACTGGCTGTAGCGCGACATGCTAAAACAAAAGATCCAATAGACCAGCGCAGCAAAGACATAACCTTCAGTCGACATACCCAGCCAGGTCGGATCAACCGTTGCCTGCTGGACGCTGCTGAACAGATCGAAAAGACCAATGATGATGACCAGGCTGGTATCTTTGAATAGTGCAATGATAGTGTTAACCAGACCGGGGATGGTAAGTTTCAGCGCCTGCGGCAGGATCACCAGCATCTGCGTCTTCCAGTAGCCCAGCGCCAGAGACTCGGCCGCTTCATACTGACCTTTTGGTAGTGCCTGCAGGCCACCGCGAACCACTTCGGCCACATAGGCGGACTGGAACAGAATAACGCCCACCAGTGCCCGTACCAGCTTGTCGATGCTGGTGCCTTCAGACATAAAGAGCGGCAGCATCACGGATGACATAAACAGCACAGTAATCAGCGGCACGCCACGCCAGAACTCGATAAAGATAATCGACAAGGTGCGGACCACCGGCATACGTGAGCGACGGGCAAGCGCCAGCAAAATACCTAACGGCAGCGCGCCGGCAATACCCACCGACGCAATGATCAGCGTCAGCGTTAATCCGCCCCACTGACGTGTTTCGACACGCTCCAGCCCCAGATACCCGCCATATAACAGGAACCAGACAATCACCGGATAGATGACAGCCCAGGCCGCAATGTAGCGTCCACGATACGGCAGGCTCTTCAGGAACATCGGTACAATCGACAGCAGGCCAATCACCAGCGCCAGGTTAATACGCCAGCGCAGCTCATGCGGATAAAGCCCATACATGAACTGGCCGAAACGCGCATGGATAAAGACCCAACAGGCACCCTCTTTGGTGCAATCAGCACGCGTGGTGCCAATCCAGTTCGCCTGAAAGACCAGCCAGTTCAGCGCGGGCGGAATGACGTGCCAGATTACCCAGATGCAAAACAGCGTCAGTAAGGTGTTAAACCAGCTGGAAAACAGATTTTTACGAGCCCAAAGCCAGGCGCGACTGACAGGAGTCGTCGGGATGGGGGGTGTTTCATGCGTAGTCACAGACATAGTTATCCCGTTCTCTTAACGCTCAACCAGCGCAATTTTGCGGTTGTAGAAGTTCATAAGCATCGATATCACCAGACTGATAATCAGGTAAACACCCATCGTAATTGCAATCGTCTCGATCGCCTGACCGGTCTGATTCAGTACCGACCCGGCAAACAACGACACCATATCGGGATAACCGATAGCGGCGGCCAGTGAGGAGTTCTTCACGATGTTCAGATACTGGCTGGTCAGCGGCGGAATAATGACGCGCATGGCCTGAGGAATAATGACCTGACGCAGCGTAACCGGATTAGGCAGACCCAGCGATCGTGCGGCTTCATGCTGACCATACGGCACCGACTGAATCCCTGAACGAATCACTTCAGCGATAAACGATGAGGTATAGATCGACAGTGCCAGCGTCAGTGCCGCCAGCTCCGGAATCATCACCGAGCCGCCACGGAAATTGAACCCATGCAGTTGTGGCACATCCCAGTGCATAGCTGCGCCAAACCCAAGATGCGCCAGTAAAGGAAAAAGAATCAGCATCCCAATGGCAGCGGGCCAGGTGCGACGTAACTCGCCGGTTTTTAACTGGTGCTGTCGGTTAAAGCGGTACAGCCCATAGCTCACTGCCACGACCAGAAACAGGGCGATAACAAACGCCCAGCTGCCCGGTGCATAGGTTGGCCACGGAACATAGAGCCCACGATTGCTGACATAGGCCAGATCGAACGCATTCAGCGCCTGACGTGGGCCGGGCAGATTGCGTAAAACCGCGAAGTACCAGAAGAAGATCTGAAGCAGTGGCGGGATATTACGGAAGGTTTCAATATAGATATTCGACAGTTTCCGCAGCAGCCAGTTGTCAGAAAGGCGGGCAAGACCGACCGCGAATCCGAGAATCGACGCGAAAACAATACAGAGTGCAGAGACCAGCAGCGTGTTGGTTAATCCGACCAGAAACACACGCGCGTAGGTATCTCCTTCTGTGTACTCGATAAGATGCTGAACGATGCCGAAACCAGCAGTACGTTCAAGAAATCCAAATCCCGATGTAATGCCGCGATTGGCAAGGTTGATGATGGTGTTATGCACGAGATAACCCACCACACCAAGCACAGCGACGACGGCTATGAGCTGATAAATCCAGGCGCGAACCGTGGGATTACCAAATGAAAAATCCCTTTTCACGGTGGGGCGTTGTGACATGTCGAAACCTCAATGCGAAAGCTGGGGTAGGGCACCGCAGAATACGGTGCCCGATTGGTGAGGTCTGTTAACGTACCGGTGGTGCGTACTGAATTCCGCCCTGGTTCCACAACGCATTCTGACCACGTGCGATTTTCAGTGCACTGTCTTTACCGACGTTACGGTCAAAGCTTTCCTGATAGTTACCTACCTGCTTGACGATGTTGAAGGCCCACTTGTTATCCAGCTTCAGATCTTTACCAAAATCACCTTCGGCGCCCAGGAAATGTGCCATATCTGGATTGGTTGGCTTGGCTGTCATCTGGTCAACATTCTTCGAGTTGATACCCATCTCTTCCGCATTCAGCATGGCGTAGAGTGACCATTTGACGATGGTAAACCAGTCATCATCACCACGACGCACCAGCGGTCCCAGCGGCTCTTTAGAGATCACTTCTGGCAGGACGATAAACTCATCGGGTTTGCCGAGCTTAATGCGCAATGCGTAGAGCTGAGACTGGTCAGACGCCAGCGTATCGCAGCGGCCGCTATCCAGCGCTTTAGCGGATTCATCAGAGCGGTCAAAGGTCACCGGCGTGTATTGCATTTTGTTGGCTTTAAAGAAGTCCGCCACGTTCAGTTCGGTATCGGTACCCGCCTGAATACAGACAGTCGCACCATCCAGCTCTTTCGCACTTTTCAGACCGGCTTTCTGGTGAGTCAGGAAGCCGATACCGTCGTAATAGTTCACGCCCGCAAACAGGAAGCCCATGCCGCCATCGCGCGATGAAGTCCAGGTGGTATTACGTGAAAGTACATCCACTTCGCCTGACTGCAGGGCGGTAAAACGCTCTTTCGCAGTCAGCGGGGTATATTTCACTTTGGTGGCATCGCCAAACACAGCCGCAGCTGTCGCACGACACACATCCACATCGATACCAGTGAACTTGCCGCCAGCATCTGCATAGGAGAAGCCCGGCAGGCCATCACTGATACCACATTGAACAAAACCTTTTTTCTTTATCGCATCCAGTGTGGTACCTGCGTGAGCTTGCTGAGCAATGCCAGCCAGCGAGGCGGCGGCGATCAGCGTAGAGAGCATCATCTTTTTCATAAAGCATCCTGTGTGGCGGGATCGTATTGTTATGTTTGCGCACTTTGATGTGCGTTTTTTCCTGTCTGTGGCAGTCAGCCATCCACGACTCTGCAAAGCTGATGCCAGGTTCGCAGAATCCTGAATTCTTATGAAAGAACGGTTAATAATCAGAAGCACTTAGAAAGTTCCGCTAATATGGCGCACCAAAAGGAAGCAAAGCGAGTCGACCCGATCACATTTAGTGCAAATAGTTTCACTATATATAAGCAGTGTGAGCGCTCGCTCAGGCAGAAATGTATGAAGAGATTGCGTTGCTATTTAATGCGCAGAAAGTCACATGCCCAGCAGTGGTGGGATGTTCAGCGAGGCGAGAGAGAGGACAAGCATTAAGTCAAATCAGAGCGGACTAAAGCGAGAGGGCGAAATATCACGTCAGCGATTGCAACTATAGTTACCATATAGAAGGCAACTGTTTCACCACTTTTACCGTTTCTGTGCAGCGTTGCACAAATAAAAACGCCAGCCCGAAGGCTGGCGTAATTAACAGACCGAACTAAAAATCAGTTCATGCCGTATTTTTTCAATTTCTTACGCAGCGTACCGCGGTTGATACCCATCATCAGGGCAGCACGTGTCTGGTTGCCACGGGTATACTGCATCACCATGTCCAACAGAGGCTGCTCGACTTCAGCCAAAACCAGCTCATACAGGTCGCTCACATCCTGACCATTCAGTTGAGCAAAATAGTTCTTCAGTGCCTGTTTAACCGAATCACGCAAAGGTTTTTGAGTTACCTGATCCTGTGAGTTAACGGTAGAAACGGTCAGTACGTCAGAATTTACGCGTTGTTCGAACATAGTTCTTTCAGCTCTTTATTTCGTTACGCAAGATTTTCGAAGTATGCCTCCAACGCCTCCAGCTGTTCGCTGGCATCCTCAATGGCGTTGAATGTGCGCCGAAACTGGTCATTCGGGGCGTGCTCCTGCAGATACCAGGAGACGTGCTTTCGCGCTATACGGTATCCCTTGCCTGAACCGTAAAAGTCGTGCAGCTCACGTATATGCGAAACAAGCAAGCGCTTGACCTCTGCCATCGGCAGCGGGGCAAGCAACTCCCCAGTGTCCAGATAATGCTGGATTTCCCGGAAGATCCACGGTCTTCCCTGAGCAGCGCGTCCTATCATCAGAGCATCGGCCCCTGTATAGTCGAGCACCGCTCTGGCTTTATGCGGGTCAGTTATGTCTCCATTCGCGATAATCGGAATGGAAACACTCTGCTTAACTGTCCGAATGCTGTCATATTCAGCTTCTCCGTTGAACAGGCAGGCACGAGTGCGACCATGTATCGTCAGAGCCTGTATACCGCAGCGTTCAGCCAATTGGGCAATCGCGACACAGTTCCTGTTTTCAGGATCCCAGCCAGTACGAATTTTCAGCGTAACCGGCACATTCACTGCATTAACCACTGCGGAGAGAATTGACTCCACCACGGTGGGATATTGCAGCAAGGCTGAACCCGCCATCTTGCGGTTAACCTTCTTGGCAGGGCATCCCATATTAATGTCGATGACCTGTGCACCAGCCTCAACATTAATGCGTGCGGCTTGCGCCATTTCACTGGGATCGCAACCGGCAATTTGCACGGCGCGAATGCCTGGCTCATCACTGTGAACCATGCGTAATCGGGATTTGTCACTAGCCCAGACTTCCGGGTTAGAAGACAACATCTCAGAAACTGCCATGCCTGCACCCATTTCATGACACAGCGCCCTGAACGGCCTGTCGGTAATACCGGCCATCGGTGCTGCAATCAGTCGATTTCTCAGCTGGAGGTTTCCAATACGCATGAAGTCAGAAGAGCCATACTGTGTCTGCAAGGCGGCGTATATTACGCATTTTTGCTGGAAGATGAAAGGCCAAACTTTGAACAATCAGCAAGAAAGATCAATGATATCCGGGTGATGATTGTGTCTCTTAATTATTAATCTTATATATCAATGAATTAGTAATTTATGCTTAAATTGTGAACAAAAGTTTTTCAAGAAAAGTACGTCGATTAGCCAGATAAAAAACGTCACATGCCGTGATTAACGATACAAGCATCCATTTCATATCGTGAAAGCCCGCAGCTTACGCTACAGGCTGGCTTAATGTTCTGTGAAGGCACTTTGTACCGGCGAGAGCGATATCAGAAGGGCAGTCAGGCGCTAAATTCAGGATTTAATCCCGGTAATCCGGCACCACTCCTCTTTAACCGCCACCGGGTCGAGCGTGAACTCGCTGGCATACGCTTCGCAGACGCTCTCCGCCTGGCTCTCTAACACACCGGAGAGGCCCAGGTGACCACCAGACTTTGGCAGTACGCCGATCAGAGGGGCCAGTTCACGAAGCGGACCGGCCAGAATATTAGCGACCACCACATCAGCCTGCAGATTGTCGGGTTGCTGGTGGGGCAGGTAGAGGGACAGGCGATCAGAGACGCCATTGCGCTCAGCATTATCCCGGCTGGCCTGAATCGCCTGCGGATCGATATCAATGCCGATCGCCTGAGATGCGCCGAGTTTAAGCGCGGCGATCGCCAGGATCCCAGAGCCGCAGCCGAAATCGATCACCGTTTTGCCTTTCAGATCCAGCCCATCAAGCCAGGTGAGGCAGAGTGAGGTGGTAGGATGGGTGCCGGTTCCAAACGCCAGGCCCGGATCGAGCATCACGTTGACGGCATCAGGATCCGGTACATCACGCCAGCTTGGACAGATCCAGAGACGTTCACCGAAGCGCATCGGGTGGAAGTTTTCCATCCATTCGCGCTCCCAGTCTTTATCTTCGATCTGCTCGATCCGGTGACGAAAACCTGCGCCCAGCAGCGGATGTTGTTCCAGTTCGGCGATAATAACGGCCATGTCAGTTTCTGCATCAAACAGTCCGATGACATCGGTATCGCCCCACAGGCGCGTTTCACCAGGCAGCGGCTCATATACCGGCGTGTCATGGGTATCCTGGAAGGTCACTGAAACCGCACCGATGTCCATCAGCGCATCGCTCAGCGTCTCCGCGTGTGCACCTGAGCTGTTAATTTTGATTTGAATCCACGGCATAACGTCTCTCTTTCCGTCAGTGTTGCGGCGCGTCGACCGATTGCGGCGCGCGTCCAAACAGGTTGCCCACTAAAAATGCCAGCAGGCTCAAAAGCAGTGAGGGCACGATGGGGTGAAAACCCAGAATCTGCAGGTTAAGGCTCGCCATAAAAGCGTAGCAGCCTCCACCCACCACCATGCCGGTGATGGCGCCTGCGGCATTAGCGCGTTCCCAGTAGAGGCCCAGTACCAGCGGCCAGAGGAAAACCGCCTCAAGGCCGCCAAATGCCAGCAGGTTAAGCCAGACAATCATATCGGGCGGATTCCATGCCGCAATCAGCAGCAGAATACCCAGTGCGAAGGTAATGGTGCCAGATAACAGCCGCAGCCGCGTCTCATTTTCCAGCTGTTGCGGAGCGACTCGCAGATAGAGATCTTTGATCAGCGTGGCCGAAGCCTGTAACAGTTGGGCATTGATGGTCGACATGATCGCGGCCATCGGGGCCGCCAGGAAGAGCCCGGCCGCTAACGGCGGCAGAACAGTAATCATCAGGGTCGGAATGATACTATCCGGAACGGTCAGATTCGGCAGTATCGCGCGGCCCAGCGCGCCCGCCAGATGCATCCCCAGCATCAAAATCACTACCACGATGGTGCCCAGAATGATGGCCCGATGAACGGCTTTACTGTCTCTGTAAGAGATGCAGCGCACTGCCGTATGTGGCAAGCCAATCACCCCAAAGCAGACCAGCACGACAAACGAACTGAGGAAGGTCGGCGTAATAATCTCGCCCGGTCCCTGTGGCGACAGCAGAGCAGGATCAATGTCATGCAGTTTTTGCACCGCCGTGCTCAGGCCACCAGCCTGATGGATCACCGCGAAGAGCAGCAGAAAGGTGCCAATCAGCATCACAATGCCCTGCATTGCGTCATTGAGTACGCTGGCACGGAATCCGCCGAAAGCGGTGTAGAGCGCGATAGTGCCGCCGAAAATCAGCAATCCTGTGTCATACGGAATGCCTGCGGCGGTTTCGAGCAGCCGCGCACCGCCAATAAACTGCACCGTCATGGCACCAATAAAGGCAATTAGCAGGCTCAGGCTCGCCAGCCAGATCAGCAGCGGGCTCTGATAGCGGGCGTAGAGCATGTCATTCAGCGTCACCGCATTATGCTTACGCGCCAGAATGGCAAACTTTTTCCCTAATACACCCAGTGAGAGCCAGACGGCGGGCACCTGCACCATCGCCAGCAATACCCATCCCAGCCCATATTTGTAGGCGGCACCGGGACCACCAATAAACGAGCTGGCGCTGATATAGGTGGTAGTGAGCGTCATCGCCAGCACAAACCCGCCCATGGAGCGGCTGCCAAGGAAATATTCAGTCAGGAAACTGCCTTCACGTCTTTTACGGACCGCAAATATCGACAGCGCGGTAATCACAACCAGATAAATCAGTAACGGCAGGATAATTTCACTGTTCACTTTTATCCTCCAGCGGCATGTCGCGGAAAATGACCCGCACCATCATCCAGCACAGGAAAATGAACAACAAGGGAGCAAACAGGCAGGAGAGTTCAAACCAGCGTGGCAGGCCGGTGAGCCCGATTTCACTGCCACCCAGCCAGGCAGAAAGACCCCAGGCAGCGAGCCAGAGCAGGGTGAGATAGAGCGACCAGCGCGCCTCTTTATGAGCCTGTATAAAACGAGCGTCCATGATTCAACCTTAACGCCAGCGGCAATAGAAAAAGGCCGGATTAACCGGCCTCTGACTGACTCAGCGTTGCGATTACTTCTCGTGCAAGCCGAGTTTTTTCTCCAGATAGTGGATATTAGTTCCACCGTGCTGGAAGTTTTCGTCGGACATGATCTTCATCTGCAGTTCAACGTTGGTTTTGATACCGTCGATGATCAGTTCCGCCAGCGCATTTTTCATGCGGGCGATAGCCACGTCGCGTGATTCGCCATAAGTGATCAGTTTACCGATCATGGAATCATAATAAGGCGGCACAGTGTAGCCGGAGTAAATGTGCGACTCCCAGCGCACGCCAAAACCGCCTGGCGCGTGGAAACGAGTGATTTTACCCGGGCTTGGCAGGAAGGTCACCGGATCTTCGGCGTTGATACGGCACTCAACCGCATGTCCGCGAATGATCACATCTTCCTGTTTGATCGACAATGGCTGACCCGCAGCAATGCGCAGCTGTTCTTTGATCAGATCCACACCGGTGATCATCTCGGTCACTGGGTGTTCTACCTGAATACGGGTGTTCATCTCAATGAAGTAGAACTCACCGTTTTCGTACAGGAATTCAAAGGTACCTGCGCCGCGATAGCCAATTTCAATACAGGCCTGGGAGCAGCGATTGCCGATAAAGCGACGCTGCTCTTCGGTGATGCCTGGGCCTGGCGCTTCTTCGACAACTTTCTGGTGACGACGCTGCATGGAGCAGTCACGTTCGCCCAGATAGATCGCGTTGCCCTGACCGTCAGCGAGTACCTGAATCTCGATGTGGCGCGGATTCTCCAGATACTTCTCCATGTAAACCATGTCGTTGTTGAAAGCGGCTTTGGCTTCCGCTTTCGTCATGTTGATGGATTCTTCCAGATCTTTGTCGCCGCGCACTACGCGCATACCACGACCGCCGCCGCCGCCAGACGCTTTGATGATGACCGGATAACCGATGCGCTTAGCAAAAGCACGGTTTTTTTCCATATCATCGGTCAGCGAGCCGTCCGATCCCGGTACGGTCGGAACGCCTGCTTTCTTCATCGCATTGATTGCAGAGACCTTGTCGCCCATCAGGCGAATGGTGTCTGCTTTCGGGCCGATGAAGATAAAGCCAGAACGTTCAACCTGCTCAGCAAAATCGGCATTCTCAGAGAGGAAGCCGTAGCCTGGGTGAATCGCCACCGCGCCGGTAATCTCTGCAGCAGAGATCAGCGCCGGGATGTTGAGGTAACTTTTAACTGACTGCGCCGGTCCGATGCAGACGGTTTCGTCTGCCAGCAGCACGTGCTTCAGGTCACGATCCGCGCTTGAGTGAACCGCAACAGTCTTGATGCCCAGTTCTTTACAGGCACGAAGAATGCGCAGTGCGATCTCACCACGGTTAGCAATAACAATTTTATCCAGCATGATCTGCCCCGTTACTCGATGATAACCAGTGGCTCGTCAAATTCGACCGGCTGACCGCTTTCAACCAGGATAGCTTTCACCACGCCTGATTTGTCAGCTTCGATCTGGTTCATCATTTTCATGGCTTCGACGATGCACAATGTATCGCCAGCATTCACTTTCTGGCCGACTTCCACAAAGGCTTTCGCATCCGGGCTCGGCGTACGGTAGAAGGTCCCTACCATCGGTGAACGCACGATGTGACCACTGATCTCAGCCGGTGCCGCTTCGGCAACCGCTGCTACAGGGGCAACAGCTGTCGCCAGAGCGGGCTGTGGAGCTGGCGCAGCGTAAGCCTGCTGCATCATCGGATAACCTGTGTTTACAGGTGCGCGGCTGATGCGAACGGACTCTTCACCTTCGGAGATTTCCAGCTCAGAAATGCCAGACTCTTCAACCAGTTCGATCAGTTTTTTAATTTTACGAATATCCATGAGTGGGGGTTCCGTACTCAGTTTGATTAATGAGATTGAGACAGGCGTTTTACTGCCGTTTGTAAAGCCCATGTGTAGCCGTCAGCGCCAAGCCCACAGATCACGCCAGCAGAAACATCAGAAAGATAGGAGTGATGGCGGAAGGGCTCGCGGGCATGCACATTTGAGAGATGAACCTCGATAAACGGTATTTCTACCGCCAGCAGGGCATCACGTAGTGCAACACTGGTATGGGTAAACGCGGCAGGATTAATGATGATGTAATCCACATTGCCTTTGGCCTCATGAATGCGATCAATCAGCTGAAATTCAGCATTGGTCTGCAGGTGGCTCAACTCCACATTCAACTGGTCTGCCTGACGTGTCAAATCGTCCACAATCTGACGCAGCGTAGTATGACCATACTTCTCAGGCTCACGTGTCCCCAACAGGTTAAGGTTGGGCCCGTTTAAAAGCAGAATATGTAATTTATGCGCCATCGTGCTGCCATCTCCCGCAATCATTGAGGCATCGCGTAAAATACCTTGCGAATCTTCATTTGTCACCTTTCAGGGTGAAAAAGAAGACCCGACGAGCAATAAAGCCGGGCATTATATCCGTTTCGTGTCATTTCGCAGCAAAATACTGGTCTTATCTGCGAAGATGATCGGATGTGGCCTGCGGGCCACATCTTTTAGCAGAAAACAGCAGAGGAAAACAACGGGGCAAGCCCTAGCGGGGCCACCATTTGAGGAATTTTTTGTAACGCCACGCTAACAGTATCGCAGCAAGCAGGGCATAGATAAGGGGCTGGGGTGACAGGATTTTCACTGACCAGATATAGTGAATCGGTACCAGGATCGCGACAAGATAGACCGCGTTGTGCAGGGTTTGCCAGCGCTTACCGAGCTTGCGCTGAGCGCGCTGGAACGAGGTTACCGCCAGGGCCAGTAATATCAGCCAGCTGATAATTCCCAGCGTCAGATAGGGACGAGAGAGTAGCTCGCTGCCCAGCAGACGCAGGTTGTCAGCGCCCAGCTCCAGCAGGTAATAGCTCAGCAGATGAATGGAAGCCCAGACAAACGTCCAGACGCCAAGCAGACGGCGGGTGCGGATGAGAAGCGGCTGCCTGCCGTAGCGTGCCAGCGGTGAAACCAGAAGCGTCCCCAGCAGCAGTTTCAGCGCCATGCGGCCGGTAAAATGCTGAATATCTTTTGCCGGATCCGCACTCAGGCCACCCTGCATCGCCGCAAGAACGAGATAAACCAGCGGCAACAGGGCCGCCAGATGCAGAATCACCTTAAGCCATGTGATCTGTTTTATCGACAGGCGGACCACTTAGTAATTCTCCCGTAAATCCATGCCACGGTAGAGCGACGCCACTTGTTCGGCATAGCCGTTAAACAGCAGTGTCGGCTGACGCTCGACCTTCAGACTGCCGCCGGGGCCAATAAACCGCTCTGTCGCCTGCGACCAGCGTGGGTGATTGACGTGCGGATTCACATTGGCATAAAAGCCATACTCGTCGGCAGCAATCTGGTTCCAGGTTGTTGGTGGCTGTTTGTCGGTCAGCGTGATTTTGACAATCGACTTAATGCCTTTGAAGCCATACTTCCACGGCACCGTCAGACGAATCGGCGCGCCATTCTGCGGCGGCAGCGCTTTGCCATAGACGCCGGTAGTGAGTATCGTCAGCGGGTGCATCGCTTCATCCATCCGCAGACCTTCTACATAGGGATAGTTGAGTCCGCCGCCAATAAAGCGATCTTTCTGGCCGGGCATCTGCTCCGGGTCGTACAGCGTCTGGAAAGCAACAAAGCGCGCTTTGCTGGTGGGTTCCGCCAGAGAAAGAAGCTTATTCAGCTCAAAGCCTATCCAGGGCACCACCATCGACCAGGCTTCCACGCAGCGCATGCGATAGATCCGCTGCTCCATCGCAAACCGTTTAAAGATGTCATCCATATCCAGCGTTACGGGCTTAGCTACTTCGCCATCAATGGTCAGTTTCCAGGGTTCAGTTTTAAGCGTACCTGCATTAGCCGCTGGATCAGCCTTATCCAGGCCGAACTCATAGAAGTTGTTATAGCCTGAGACTTTATCCGCAGGCGTTAAGGTCAGATCAGCCTGATATTGCGCTGGTTTGGTAAAGTCCAGCGCCCGGCCTGCTGGCGCAGGTGGACGGTCATTGCCTTTGAACCAGCTGAGGATATCGGCATTCGCCACGCCCGGCATACCCATCGCCGCAGCGCTCAGTCCCAGCGTTTTTAGCACCTGGCGGCGCTTCATATTAAAGATGCTTTCCGGCGTTACGTCGGCTTCAGTCAGATGGGGTATGCGTTTCATTGGGCTTCTCCAGACAGGATGTCATCATCCAGCATGATGACTATCGCTGATATCAGCCAGTTTCGCTGTGAAAATGTGAAATTTCCTGGCTGACCGGTGCGATGAGAATGCACCGAAAAGTACTGCGATCAACGTCAGTGATGATATCTCAGGGATATACTTCGGCTTCATGCGTCCGGGCACTGTCGGCAGCGGCAAATTATGCTATTTTGCTCGCGTTTTCGTCAGGCTGACGGTACAAGGTTGGGTGATCCGGTTATCACCGCAGTAATACAGGCACAGGGATGCGATTAACCACAAAATTATCTGCGTTTATTACCTTTTTAAGCTTGCTGGCAATGTCATTAATGCTGGCTGGCTGCGCATTCAGTATTTTCTGGTTCAGTCATCAGCGGGTTGAACATCGGGCGCAGGTGCTGGCGACTGAGGTCGATCAGGCGATGTTTACCGAGACGCCGGCAGAGCTGCATAATTGGCTCACACGCATGATGCCGATAATGAATGCCGAGCAGATTTCCCTTCACAACGGCAAACAAACGTTTCTCACACTTTCCCGACACGAAAATCAGATGCTGGAAGACGAGCCCAATCGTTTTCTCCAGGTCGATGTGCCTTTGATGCATCAGACGGGTTTGCAGCTGCGGGTCGTCACTCTTGATCCTGCCAAAACCTGGCTGCGTTCTATCACCGGAACCTATACGCTGGGTATCCTGTTTACCGTCATGCTGGTGATGAGTCTGGTGCTGCTGATGATGCATCACTGGCTCAGTCGTCAATGGCGTGGCATGGAGCATCTTGAGGTGCGGGCAGAGGCGGTTATCAACGGGGAGCGCGGGGTCGTACCGAAACGGGGTGTGGATGAGTGGCCACCCAGGGCGAGCCGCGCGATGGATGTCCTGCTGTCGGATTTGCAGGAAGCGGGCGAACAGCGTCTGCGTATCGACACGCTGATCCGTACCTTTGCCGCGCAGGATGGCCGCACCGGACTCAATAACCGGCTCTTCTTTGATAACCAACTCGCCACCCTGCTGGAGGATCAGGAGGATGTCGGCACTCACGGTGTGGTGATGATGGTGCGCCTGCCCGATCTGGACACGCTGAAGGATTCGCTGGAGCCAGGGCTGGTGGAGGAATACCTGTTTAATTTCGTCAACATGCTCTCCACCTTTGTGCTGCGCTATCCCGGCGCCTTACTGGCACGCTATTTCCGTAGTGATTTTACTGTGTTGCTGCCGCATCGCAGCCTCAAAGAGGCTAACAGCATCGCCGATCAGCTGATTAATGCCGTCGATTCTCTGCCACCGATGCGCATGGTGAATCGCGATGATCTGATCCATATCGGTATCAGTGCCTGGCACAGCGGACAGACCGTACCGCAGGTGATGGAAAATGCCGAAATGGCCACGCGACGTGCTGCACTGCTGGGTGGCAACAACTGGACCAATGGTGCCGGAAATCCTCAGGATGCCGGACGGGGAAGTGTGCGCTGGCGAACCCTGCTTGAGAACACGCTTAGCCGGGGCGGTCCACGGCTCTACCATAAACCTGCTGTTAATATTGAAGGTAAAGTTCAGCATCGGGTGATGCTGACCCGCATCTTTGATGGCGATAAAGAAGTGCTCGCTGCTGAATATATGCCGCTGGTTCAGCAGCTCGGTATGGCCGATGCCTGGGACCGCCAGCTCATGACTCGCATTGCGGCACTCTCTGAACTCTGGCCTGAAGAGACGCTGGTAATCCCGGTGACGATAAACTCGCTGCTGCACCGTTCATTTGTACTCTGGCTGCAGAACATGTTGCTGCAGTGCCCTAAATCACAAAGAAAACGATTTTTATTTGAACTTGCCGAGGCAGATGTTTGTCAACACATCAACCGTTTAGCGCCAGTATTCCGCGCACTTAAAGCGTTTGGCTGTCGGGTGGCGGTAAATCAGGCAGGTCTGACCGTGGTCAGCAGCGCCTATATACGGCAGCTACCGCTGGAACTGATCAAACTTGATGCCGGTCTGGTGCGCAACATTGAGCGCCGGACTGAAAATCAGCTGTTCGTGCAGAGTCTGCTGGAAGTCTGTAAGTGTACAGGCATTCAGGTGTTTGCTACCGGAGTACGCACAAAAGCGGAGTGGCAGACATTAGTCGCGCTGGGTGTTGCAGGCGGGCAGGGCGACTTTTTTGCGCCTTCGCTTCCGGTTAACAGTAGCGTGAAGAAGTATTCTCAACGTTACCGTATTTAATGAATTTACGTCGGACTGACAGAAATTTGCGGTTTTTTTTAATGTTTAGCCGCATCTGTACCCCTGACACTGCTGCCGGAAATGTTAGATTTTATGTCGGGCAGGACGAAGGGAAATCGCCTGAAATGCAGTGCTGATGGCGTCTGGTCGCCATTCTGCCGTTGTGGATCGCTGGTTCAGATGACTTAAACGCAATCAGGCCTCTTTTTTCACCGAAGCAGAACGTTTTTGCGCCTTGTGGCAGCTTCGTGTGGTTGGTAAAGTAAGCGGATTTTATTTTCCGCCCCCAGCTTGCAGGATTATCCCTTAGATGTTTAAAAAATTTCGTGGCATGTTTTCCAACGACTTGTCCATTGACCTGGGTACCGCGAATACCCTGATTTACGTAAAAGGACAGGGCATCGTGCTGAACGAGCCTTCCGTGGTGGCTATTCGTCAGGACCGTGCAGGTTCGCCGAAAAGTGTCGCGGCCGTGGGTCATGACGCCAAACAGATGCTTGGCCGTACGCCAGGCAACATTGCAGCTATCCGTCCGATGAAAGATGGCGTTATCGCTGACTTTTTCGTAACCGAAAAGATGCTGCAACACTTCATTAAGCAGGTTCACAGCAACAGCTTTATGCGTCCCAGCCCACGTGTGCTGGTCTGCGTACCGGTCGGGGCCACGCAGGTAGAGCGCCGTGCAATTCGTGAATCCGCTCAGGGCGCAGGTGCGCGTGAAGTCTTCCTGATTGAAGAGCCGATGGCTGCAGCCATTGGTGCAGGTCTGCCTGTTTCTGAAGCGACCGGTTCTATGGTCGTCGATATCGGTGGCGGTACGACAGAAGTGGCCGTGATCTCCCTTAACGGTGTGGTCTACTCTTCATCTGTACGTATTGGTGGCGATCGCTTTGATGAAGCTATTATTAATTATGTGCGTCGTAACTACGGTTCACTGATCGGCGAAGCGACCGCAGAACGTATCAAGCATGAGATCGGTTCAGCCTATCCGGGTGACGAAGTCCGTGAAATTGAAGTCCGTGGCCGTAATCTGGCCGAAGGTGTACCGCGTGGCTTCACGCTGAACTCCAACGAAATTCTCGAAGCGCTGCAGGAGCCGTTAACCGGCATCGTTAGCGCGGTGATGGTTGCCCTTGAGCAGTGTCCGCCAGAGCTGGCTTCTGATATCTCAGAGCGCGGCATGGTGCTGACCGGTGGTGGTGCGTTACTGCGCAACCTGGATCGCCTGCTGATGGAAGAGACAGGTATCCCTGTTGTGGTTGCTGAAGATCCGCTGACCTGTGTGGCTCGCGGTGGCGGCAAGGCGCTGGAAATGATCGACATGCATGGCGGCGATTTGTTCAGCGAAGAATAATTGCCTCAACCGGCTGAGAACGCAATGATCATGCGAGGGAGCGGCATGTGAACCGGCGATATCTGTGCCGGTACAGTGCGTTCAGCCCAGGGAAGCACGGTTTTTACCGTCGCTTCCTCTCCTGTTGTCGAGGATCACGCAGATTATATGAAGCCGATTTTTAGCAGGGGGCCTTCCCTGCAGTTGCGTCTTTTTTTGGCGGTCATTGTGGCGATTGCCATCATCATTGCCGACAGTCGTGTGGGTTCTTTTACCCAAATACGCAACTATCTGGATACGTCGGTCAGTCCGTTTTACTTCCTGGCCAATGGGCCACGTCAGCTGCTGGATGGCGTGTCTGAGTCGCTGGCATCACGTCAGCAACTGGAGCAGGAAAACAAAGCGTTACGTCGTGAACTCTTCCTGAAAAACAGTAACCTGCTAATGCTGGGGCAATATAAGCAGGAAAACGCACGTCTGCGTGAACTGCTGGGTTCACCGCTGCGTCAGGATGAGCAAAAGATGGTGACACAGGTGATCTCCACCGGCACCGATCCTTATACCGACCAGGTTGTGATCGACAAGGGCAGCGTTAACGGTGTCTATGAAGGTCAGCCGGTCATCAGTGATAAGGGCGTAGTGGGTCAGGTCATCGCCGTCGGGCAACTCACCAGCCGCGTTCTGCTAATCTGTGATGCGTCTCATGCCCTGCCGATTCAGGTGCTGCGTAATGACATTCGTGTGATTGCCGCCGGTAACGGCTGTACTGAAGATCTCCAGCTTGAGCATCTGCCGGGTAATACAGACATTCGTGTCGGCGATGTGCTGGTGACTTCTGGTATTGGAGGGCGTTTCCCTGAAGGTTATCCGGTGGGCGTGGTCTCCTCTGTGAAAGTGGATACTCAGCGTGCTTATACGGTGATTCAGGCGCATCCTACCGCTGGTCTGCAGCGTCTGCGGTACCTGCTGTTGCTGTGGGGGGCCGATCGTAATGGCGATATGCCACTGCCGCAGGATGAAGTTCATCGCGTCGCGAATGAGCGTCTGATGCAAATGATGCCGCAGGTCTTACCGCCTGCCGGTGAAATGGGCCCGCCAGCGCCTGCCGCTCAGATGGGACCCCCTGCGCCGTCAGCCAGTAGCAGCAGCGGACAGAGCAGCACCTCGCGTTCACGCGGGGGCCAGCCTTGAGTCGATATCGTAGCCAGGGACGTTGGGTCATCTGGCTCTCTTTCCTGGTTGCGTTAGTCCTGCAGATCATGCCCTGGCCGGAAGAAATTTATATGTTCCGGCCCTCATGGCTGCTGTTGATCCTCATCTATTGGGTGCTCGCACTGCCACATCGGGTGAATGTCGGTACCGGATTCGTCCTGGGTGCCATCATGGATCTGATCGCCGGGTCCACACTCGGTGTACGTGCGCTGGCGCTCAGTATTATCGCCTACCTGATTGCCTTTAAGTTCCAGTTATTCCGCAACTTAGCGTTGTGGCAGCAAGCGTTAATGGTTATGGTGCTGTCACTGGCGATGGATGTGATTGTCTTCTGGGCAGAATTCCTGGTAATCAATGTTTCTTTCCGACCTGAAATTTTCTGGAGTAGTGTCGTCGACGGTATTCTCTGGCCCTGGCTATTCTTATTAATGAGAAAAATTCGTCGTCAGTTCGCTGTTCAATAAGGAAATTTATGGTAACCCTCTATCTTGCTTCCGGTTCACCGCGTCGTCGTGAGCTGTTAACTCAACTTGGCCTGACCTTTGAGCGCATCGTGACTGACGTGGAAGAGCAACGTCAGCCAAATGAAGCGGCGGAGAACTATGTCCGCCGTCTGGCGAATGACAAAGCGCAGGCGGGTGTCAGACTGGCCGCGCAGGATCTGCCGGTGCTGGGCGCGGATACCATTGTGGTGCTGAATGGCGAAGTGCTGGAAAAACCGCGTGATAACGCCCACGCCCACGCGATGCTGCGTAAACTTTCCGGTCATACGCATCAGGTGATGACGGCAGTGGCGCTGGCCGACAGCCAGCAGGCGCTGGATTGCGTCGTGACCACTGATGTGACATTCCGCACCTTAACTCAGACCGACATCGACGACTATATCGCTACCGGCGAACCGATGGATAAAGCGGGTGCATACGGTATTCAGGGCAGGGGAGGAAACTTTGTCCGCAAAATTAATGGAAGCTACCATGCAGTGGTCGGATTACCTCTGGTTGAGACAGCGGAGCTGATCAGCCATTTCCAGTCACTGCGTGCTGTAAGAGGTCAACATGACGGCTGAATTACTGGTTAATGTCACGCCTTCTGAAACACGTGTTGCCTATATCGACGGCGGCATCCTTCAGGAAATACATATTGAGCGTGAAGCGCGGCGCGGTATTGTTGGCAATATTTACAAAGGACGCGTAAGTCGTGTTCTGCCCGGCATGCAGGCCGCCTTTGTCGATATCGGTCTGGAAAAAGCAGCCTTTCTGCACGCCTCTGACATCATGCCGCATACTGAATGTGTAGCGGGTGACGAAAAGAAAAACTTCATCGTGCGTGATATCGCTGAGCTGGTACGTCAGGGACAGGATCTGGTCGTTCAGGTTGTCAAAGATCCGCTGGGCACTAAAGGTGCCCGGCTGACCACAGACATTACCCTGCCTTCGCGTTACCTGGTCTTTATGCCGGGCGCATCGCATGTCGGTGTTTCTCAGCGTATTGAGAGTGAGAAAGAGCGCGATCGGCTTAAAGCCGTGGTGGCTGATTACTGCGACGACCTCGGCGGCTTTATCATCCGCACCGCCGCAGAGGGAATTGGAGAAGAGGAGCTGGCGCAGGACGCCGCTTTTCTCAAACGTCTCTGGACCAAAGTCAGCGAGCGTAAAAAGCGCAACCAGACCCGCTGCCTGCTCTACGGCGAGCTGGCACTGGCCCAGCGTATTCTGCGTGATTTTGCAGGTGCCGCGCTGGATCGCATCCGGGTCGACTCGCGTCTGACCTGCGACATGCTGGTGGAATTTACCGGTGAATATATCCCGGAGATGGCCGATAAGCTGGAGCTCTACAACGGTAAACAGCCTATTTTCGACCTGTTTGACGTCGAAAACGAGATTCAGCGTTCGCTGGATCGCAAAGTTGAACTAAAGTCAGGCGGATATCTGATCATCGACCAGACCGAAGCGATGACGACCATTGATATCAACACCGGTGCGTTTGTCGGCCATCGCAATCTGGATGAAACGATCTTTAATACCAATGTTGAGGCCACTCAGGCGATCGCGCGTCAGCTGCGACTGCGTAATCTGGGGGGCATCATTATTATCGACTTCATTGACATGAGCAATGAAGACCATCGGCGTCGTGTACTGCATTCGCTGGAAAGCGCGCTCAGTAAAGATCGGGTCAAAACCGGTATTAATGGTTTCTCGGCGCTGGGTCTGGTGGAGATGACGCGTAAGCGTACCCGTGAAAGCATTGAGCACGTACTGTGCCAGGATTGCCCGGTCTGCAAAGGGCGCGGCACGCTGAAAACGGTTGAAACAGTCTGCTATGAAATCATGCGCGAGATTGTCCGGGTTCACCACGCCTATGATTCTGACCGTTTTCTGGTCTATGTTTCACCGACAGTCGGTGAGGCGTTAAAAACCGACGAGTCTCATGCACTGGCTGAAGTGGAAATCTTTGTCGGCAAACAGGTTAAAGTTCATGTCGAAGCGCTCTACACTCAGGAGCAATTCGACGTGGTGATGATGTAACGCCAGCCCGACACCGGTTTCTTCGGATATCGGGCTGAAAAATCGCCCTTGTTTGGGATAAAATGCGCGTTTTAACGCTTTTATCTGAAGACGGTCGGGTATAAGAACCAACTATCCGTCGTTTACGGAACACAAGGAGAGGCGTGAGTGAGGCAGTTGCCGAGGATTTTGTTACTGCTGGTCGCGGCAATCATTGTGATTGTCGCGCTGCTGGTCAGCGGATTGCGTCTGGTGATGCCGCATCTCGACAGCTATCGCAGCAACCTTCTGCAATTCATCTCCGACAGCACGGGAGTGCCGGTTAACGCCAGTCAGTTAGAGGGAAAATGGGAGAATTTTGGCCCAACCCTGCAGGTTCGCGATCTTAGCGTCGATCTGCATGAGAACGGCAAACTCACGATTAACCGCATCAATCTGGCGCTCGACGTCTGGCAATCCCTGCTGCACTGGCGCTGGCAGTTCCGCGACCTGACCTTCTGGCAGTTGCATCTCGACACCAATCGTCCCTTACTCGACAACGACAAAGAGAAAAACAGCTTCCGTCCGGCACAGATTAACGAACTCTTCCTGCGGCAGTTTGACCACTTCGACCTGCGTGACAGCACTATCCGTTTCCGCACCCCATCCGGCCAGCATGCTGAGCTGGCGATCCCGCGACTCACCTGGGTCAATGAAAATAATCGCCACCGGGCCGAAGGCGAAGTCAGTCTGTCGAGCTTTACCGGCCAGCATGGCGTGGTGCAGGTAAGACTCGATCTCAACGACAGCAACGGTTTACTCAATGATGGTCGTATCTGGATGCAGGCCGACGATGTCGATATGCGTCCGTGGCTGGGCCGCTGGGTGCGCGATAATACCCGGCTGGACAGCGCCCGCTTCAGCCTGGCAGCCTGGGTCAACCTGCGCGATGGTGACATCTATGCCGGAGACCTGCTGCTGCGTAAAGGCGGAGCCAGCTGGCAGGGCGAAACCGGACGACACCACATTGAGGTCGATGGGCTGACCGCGCACCTCTCACGTTTTCAGAATGGCTGGGTGGTCAATGTGCCGCAGACCCGGCTCAGCACCGACGGCCAGTCCTGGCCCGCCGGCCACTTCTCTTTGTTATGGCGTCCTGAAGATAAGCAGATGCTGGGGCCGGATGGTCAGCAGGAAGTCCGGGTTCGCGCTACACAGCTGGTATTGGGTCATATTGCGCCCATCATTCCGCTGTTTGCGCCGCTCTCTCCGGCGCTGTTTGAAAACTGGCAGACGCTGCAGCCACAAGGCACTATTGATGGCCTGGCGCTGGATATTCCGTTACAGCAGCCTGAAAAAACCCGCGTTCAGGTGAAGTGGCGTGATTTCAGCTGGCAACACTGGAAACTGTTGCCGGGTATCAGCCATTTAAGCGGCGAAGCGCGCGGTAGCCTGAGCAATGGTCAGGTCACAGTGGATATGGGTGCGGCGACCGTTCCCTATGGCGATATGTTCCAGGCCCCATTAGAGATTAAGCGGGTGACCGGTGCAGTGCGCTGGCTGAATGATGAACATGGTCTCACGCTGGCAGGCGAAAATCTTGACCTTGAAGCGCGGTCGCTCTGGGCGCGCGGCGACTTCAGCTACCAGCAGAATAGTGGCGGTGAGCCTCGTCTGGATATTCTGGCCGGTATCCGGCTGACCGATGCGGGCGATGCCTGGCGCTACTTCCCGGTGCCACTGCTGGGTAACAGTCTGACGCATTATCTGAGTGGGGCAGTGAAGGGCGGCAAGGTGGACAACGCCACGCTGCTGTTTGCCGGTAACCCGGCGCTGTTCCCGTTCAAGCACAATGATGGCATGTTCCAGGTCTGGGTGCCGCTTCGTCAGGCGACCTATGCATTTCAGCCCAAATGGCCAGCGTTAAGCAATCTTGATATCGACCTCAATTTCCTGAACGACGGTCTGTGGATGAAAGCGCCGGTGGCCCAACTGGGCGAGGTAGACGCGCGCAACGTTACCGCGGTGATTCCCGACTATCTGAAAGAAAAACTGATTATTGATGGGGATATCAGTGGTGAAGGCCAGCAGATCGCTGACTATTTCGATCAGACGCCGCTAAAACCTTCATTGGGTGCTGCGCTGGAGCAACTGGAAATTAAAGGCCGCGTCGGTGGTCACCTGAACCTGGATATTCCGCTGGATGGCCAGCAGGTACATGCCCGTGGCAATGTTGATTTGAACAATAATTCTCTGTTTATCAAACCGTTAAAAACCACGATCAATAACCTTTCAGGCCGCTTCCGTTACGATAACGGCAATCTGGCCAGTGAGGATCTGCGGGCAAACTGGTTTGGTCAGCCGATGGGTGTCCGTTTCAGCACCAAAGAGAACCCGGACGACTTTGGCGTGAACGTCAAACTTCAGGGCGACTGGCAACCCGCTAAAATCAGCGAGATCCCGGCCGCTGTCAGTAAGCAGCTGAGCGGACATCTCCCCTGGCAGGGCGACGTGAATATCACCTTGCCCCATCATGGCGGGGCGCGTTATGACGTGACGCTGAACGGCAATGCTAAAGAAGTAAGTAGTCACTTACCTGCACCGCTCGATAAGAAAGCCGGTGAGGCAATGCCGGTCGCTATTCAGGCCAGCGGCGACCTGACCCATTTCGATCTCAGTGGCAGCGTCGATGCAAATCATCGGTTTAACAGTCGCTGGTTGCTTGAGCCTGAGTTGCGTGTTGACCGTGGCATCTGGCTGAATGATGTACGGAAAACGCCTGCTCTGCCCGACCATCCCGGCATGGTGTTGAACCTGCCTGCGCTGGATGGCGAGGCCTGGGTGGCGATGATGGCTGCCGGAGGCTCTGCAGGGGCGCAGGAGTCAGGCGGCGGCAGTGATTTCAAGACCGGTGGCGTCACGCTGCCGGGTAACATCACTCTTCGCAGCCCGGCAGTCACGCTGGCCGGACAGCAATGGCATGAGGTTGAAGCAACACTGGCTCAGAGTTCAGGCGGCAACGGGCAGGTCAGCGTCAATGCGAAAGAGCTGCGTGGTGCGCTGGCAATGGCACCTAAAGCGCCCTGGCAGGTGAACCTGGATTACCTCTACTACAATCCGCAGTGGGATAACGATGCAGGAAAAGGCGGCAAAGCGCCTCCTCAGCAAGCCACCAGCATTAATTTCAGCCAGTGGCCCGCCCTGCAGTTGCGCTGCAAAGAGTGCTGGGTGCTGGGGCAGAAATATGGTCAGGTATCCGCTACGCTGCAACCTAAAGGAGATACGTTAGCGCTTACTAACGGAAAAGTGGATACCGGCAGTTCGCAGCTGAAAATCAACGGTGAGTGGATCAATCGTCCTGAAGATCAGCGCACCTCGCTGAAGGGCACGCTTAAGGGGCCGAATATCAATAACGCGACCAACTGGTTTGGCGTCAACACGCCGCTGCGCGATGCGCCATTTGATATTGCTTACGACCTGCACTGGCGCTCTGCGCCCTGGCAGCCTTCGGCAGAGACGCTGAGCGGCACCCTGAAGACCCACTTTGGCAAAGGCCAGATTGCGGATGTAAATACCGGTACGGCGGGGAAAATCCTGCGGCTGGTAAGCTTTGATGCGCTGCTGCGCAAGCTGCGCTTCGACTTCAGCGACACCTTCACCAACTCGTTCTATTTCGATTCGATTAACGGCACCGCCTGGATCGAAAACGGCATGATGCGCACCGACAACCTGCTGGTGGATGGGCTGGAAGCGGACATCGCGATGCAGGGGAATCTCGACCTGGTGAAGCGTCAGATCGATATGGAAGCGGTGGTCGCCCCTGAAATATCCGCCTCCGTTGGTGTGGCAACGGCCTTTGCCATTAATCCGGTGATTGGCGCGGCGGTGTTTGCCGCCAGTAAAGTTCTGAGCCCCCTGTGGAACAGGATATCGCTGCTGCGTTATCACATCAGTGGCCCGCTGGATAAACCGGAAATCAATGAAGTGCTGCGTAAACCACGTGAAACAGTCAACAAGTGAATTTGACGCCGTACCGGAATTACCGCAGGCTATGATTATCTGAGCACATAATGAGTGAGAAACGATGACTCTGAACCTGGTAAGTGAGCAGTTACTGACTGCTAACGGCATTAATCAGCAGGACCTATTTTCCCTGTTAGGGCAGCTTTCAGAACGTCGTCTGGATTATGCCGATCTCTACTTTCAGTCCAGCTTTCACGAATCCTGGGTGCTGGAAGACAAAATTATTAAAGATGGCTCATACCATATCGATCAGGGTGTAGGTGTGCGCGCGGTCAGCGGTGAAAAGACCGGCTTCGCCTATGCAGACCAGATCACACTGAATGCGCTGCGTCTCTCTTCTGAAGCGGCACGCAGCATCGTTCGCGAACAGGGAAATGGCAAGGCACACACGCTGTCTGCTGTGATGAACCGTTCGCTCTATTCGGCGGTCGATCCGCTGAGCAGCCTGACGCGTGAAGATAAAATTGCCCTGCTGCATCGCGTTGATAAAGTGGCCCGTGCGGCTGACCCGCGCGTACAGGAAGTTAATGCCAGCCTGACCGGCGTTTACGAGCAGGTACTGGTGGCCGCGACTGACGGTACACTGGCGGCTGACGTTCGTCCGCTGGTTCGGCTCTCTATCAGCGTTCAGGTTGAAGATCAGGGCAAGCGTGAACGCGGCGCAAGCGGCGGTGGCGCACGTACCGGTTATGCATTCTTCCTTGAAGATGAAAATGGCGAAGTGCGCGCTGACGCATGGGCGCGTGAAGCGGTACGTATGGCGCTGGTTAACCTCTCTGCCGTAGCGGCACCTGCTGGCGCATTGCCGGTGGTGCTGGGCGCGGGCTGGCCTGGCGTCCTGCTGCATGAAGCGGTGGGTCACGGTCTGGAAGGCGACTTCAACCGCCGTGGCACCTCGGTATTCAGCGGTAAAATCGGTCAGCAGGTTGCATCTGAACTCTGTACCGTGGTGGATGACGGCACCCTTGAAGGGCTGCGCGGTTCACTTGCGGTGGATGATGAAGGCGTTCCCGGCCAGTACAACATGCTGATTGAGAATGGTGTGCTGAAAGGGTATATGCAGGACAAGCTGAACGCGCGCCTGATGGGCGTCAGTCCGACCGGTAACGGACGTCGTGAATCCTACGCGCATCTGCCGATGCCCCGCATGACCAACACCTATATGCTGGCAGGCAAATCCTCGCCACAGGATATTATTGAAAGCGTTGAATACGGTATATATGCGCCGAACTTTGGTGGCGGTCAGGTAGATATCACCTCCGGCAAATTTGTCTTCTCAACCTCAGAGGCTTATCTGATTGAGAATGGCAAAATCACCAAACCGGTCAAAGGCGCCACGCTGATTGGCTCCGGCATTGAAGCGATGCAGCAGATCTCGATGGTAGGTAATGACCTGGCGCTGGATAAAGGCGTGGGCGTCTGCGGTAAAGAGGGCCAGAGCCTGCCGGTCGGCGTGGGTCAGCCCACCCTGAAGCTGGATAAACTGACCATCGGCGGCACCGCCTGATGTGACCTCAACAACCCGCCGCCTGGCGGGTTGTTAGCTTTTACGGTGCTGCTGATACTGTTCAGCCACTTGCTCAAAATAGCCGGTCAGATAATCAATACAGACCTGCACTTTAAGCGGTAACTTATCCTTCTCGGTATAGAGTGCATAAACCGGCCGTGGATCGGACTGATATTGCGGAAACAGGATATCGATCTCGCCTGCGGTGATCTCCTCAATCACCCACATCATCGGCACATAGGCGATGCCATTGCCAGACTTCAGCCAGCGGATCAGCGTCAGCGAATCATTGGTCACGAAACGTCCCTGCGGTGCCAGGCGGGTCACCAGACCTTCCGGCGCAATCAACTCAAAATTGTTGTCGGGCCTTACGCTATATTCCAGCCAGGAAAAATTATCGATATCGCCTGGCTTCTCCGGCGTGCCATGCTGTGCCAGATAGCTTCTTGCGGCGCACACCACCATCGGCATCGCGCCAAGGCGACGCGAAAAGAGGCTGGAGTCTTTTAATGCGCCCACCCGAATCACCAGATCCAGACCATCCGCAATCAGATCCGGTGCCGGAACACCGGTGACAAGATTCACACTCAGTCCGGGATATTCCCGCAACATGTCGCTGGTCATACCGGCTAATACATTCTGCGCCATGGTTGATGAGCTGCCAATTCGCAATACGCCAATCGGCGTATTGTTAAACGCGTAGAGTTGTTCATGCACCTGCGTCGCTTCCGCCAGCATACGACGGCAGCCCTGATAATAGATTTTACCCGCTTCGGTTAGCCCGATACTGCGGGTACTGCGGTTCAGCAGTTTAACCTGCAATGCATCTTCCAGTTTGGCGACGATCTGGCTAATCGATGAGACGCTCAGATGAAGCTGACGTGCCGCCGCGGTAAATGAGCCCAGCTCAACCACTCTGGCAAAGACAGACATGCCTTTTAGTCGTTCCATTGTTTACTCTGGCTTAAAAGTGATTTAGATCACATTCTGTAGAAAACGTATAGTCAGGCACGTTATTATAAGCGCGCCGGGGTATTTCCCGGTGATTCTTCACCGCCTGATACCCTTCGATGATACGCTATTATTAAGCCATCCGTGGTTCGCATAGCGCTGCCAGAGGGTTTCCCTGCGACATCTGAAGAGGCAACGAAGTATCCCGGCAAGGTCGAACTAAGGATTTGTGATGAGTGTGCTTCCGGTATTTGTCATGTTTGGGCTCTCTTTTCCGCCCGTTTTCATCGAACTTATTCTTTCACTGATGCTGTTCTGGTTAGTGAAACGCGTGCTGACGCCGAGCGGTATCTACGATCTTGTCTGGCATCCGGCACTTTTTAATACAGCGCTTTACTGCTGTGTGTTTTACCTTGTCTCCCGTTTATTAGTCTGAGGTTGAAGTGAAAGCACTCATAAGAAAAATCGCGCGCTACGCGATCACCATTCTGCTGGTCATCATCGCCGTGGTTATCATCTTCCGCGCCTGGGTGTTCTATACCGAATCCCCCTGGACCCGTGATGCGCGTTTTGCGGCTGACGTGGTGGCGATCTCGCCTGACGTTACCGGCCTGATTACCGAGGTTCCGGTACACGACAACCAACTGGTGAAGAAGGGCGATACGCTGTTTGTCGTTGATCGGCCGCGCTACCAGAAAGCGCTCGATCAGGCTCAGGCGGATGTTGAATACTATCAGGCGCTGGTGAGTGAGAAACGTCGCGAAGCCGGACGCCGTAATCAGCTTGGCACCTCAGCGATGTCCCGCGAGGCGATCGAGCAATCTAACAACGATCTGCAAACCAGCGAGCATCAGCTGGCGAAATCGGTGGCAACACGCGATCTGGCCGCGATCGACCTTGAACGTACCACCGTTAAAGCGCCATCCGACGGCTGGGTCACCAACCTCAATGTCTACCAGGGTGAGTTTATTACCCGTGGTTCTGTGGCGGTGGCGCTGGTTCAGCAGCACTCTTTCTATGTGCTGGCTTACCTGGAAGAGACCAAACTGCACGGTGTGGAGAAGGGCTTCCGCGCGGAAGTGACACCGCTCGGTAGCAACATTGTGTTGCGTGGCACCGTCGACAGTGTGGCAGCGGGTGTGACCAACAGCAGCAGCTCAGTCGACAACAAAGGGATGGCAACGGTAGATTCCAATCTGGAGTGGGTCCGTCTGGCACAGCGTGTCCCGGTCCGCATCCGGCTTGATCAGCAGCCCGGCAATCGCTTCCCGGCGGGAACCACGGCAACGGTGGTCATCACCGGTCAGGCCGATCGTCAGCCTGAGCATGTTTCACCGATGATCCGTCTGTTTAATCGCCTGCGTGAGTTTGGTTAAGAGGGCGATATGATCCAGTTCCTGCGGTTCCCGGTAAAGCTCACCTTTGCGCTGGTATTAGCGCTGATGGTCGGCTTTCATCTTAACCTTGAAACGCCACGCTGGGCAGTGATGACCGCCGGGATCGTGGCGGGTGGCACCGCATTTGCGGCCGGTGGCGATCCCTATTCAGGGGCGCTGCGCTATCGCGGTGTGTTGCGTATTATCGGGACATTTATCGGCTGTATCGCCGCACTGACTATCATGATCGCCACCGTTCGTGCGCCTGTCGTGATGTTGCTGCTGTGCTGCATCTGGGCAGGACTCTGCGTCTGGCTCTCTTCGCTGATTAAGGTGGAAAACTCCTACGCGCTGGGACTGGCGGGCTACACCGCACTGATCATTGTGGTGACAGCCAACGCCAGCGGCGGTCTGACGCTGGTGCCCCAATATGCGGTAGAACGTTGCAGTGAAATCGTACTCGGCATTTTGTGTGCCATTCTGGCCGACATGATCTTCTCGCCTCGTTCGATTAAAAAAGTCATCGACGCGGAAGTTGATTCATTGCTGGTGGCTCACTATCAGCTGCTGCAACTCTGCGTCGCACACGGTGATAAAGACGAGGTCGATAAAGCCTGGAGCGCGCTGGTACGGCGTACCACGGCACTGAACAGCATGCGCAGCCAGCTAATGATGGAATCGTCACGCTGGAAGAATAGCAACCGCCGCTTGCAGATGCTTAATACTCTGTCGCTGACGCTGATTACGCAGGCCGCCGAAACCTTCCTGATCCAGAATTCCCGTCCTGATTACATTCCGCCACAGTATCGGTTGATGGTTGAAAAGCCAGCGTCGACCATTGAAGAGGTGCATAAGCGGATGAAAGTAATGCGGCGGGTAATGGGTGCCAGTGACAAGTCAACGCCGGTCACGCTAGCCAGCTGGGTGGGCACTGCCACTGAATATCTGCTGCTGCTTAAAGGGATCAAAAGCAATAGCCGGATTACCTCGCTGGAAGAGGAGATCCTGCAGCGTGAAGTGGTGATTCAGGCGCGTTCCGCCGAAACTCATCATGCGATGATCAACGGCATTCGCACCTTCGTTGCCACCGCGCTGGGCTCACTTTTCTGGCTCTACACGGGCTGGACGTCTGGCAGCGGCTGTATGGTGATGCTGGCTGTTATTACCGCGCTGGCGATGCGCATGCCCAACCCGCTGATGATGGCAAAGGATTTTCTCTACGGCATGACGGTCGCGGTTCCGCTGGGGGCGCTCTACTTTATGTATGTCCTGCCCGCGACGCAGCAGAGCGCACTGCTGCTCTGCATTGCCATCGGCATACTGGGTTTTGTCGGCGGCATCTTCATTCAGCGGCGTCAGCTTGGCACGCTGGGCGCGTTAATTGGTACCCTCAACGTGCTGGTGCTTGATAACCCGATGCAGTTCCGGTTTAACGTCTTTCTCGACAACGTGCTCGGTCAGGTTATCGGCTGCTTTGTGGCGATGATGGTCATCCTGCTGATTCGTGATAAATCGAAGGCGCGCACCGGCCGCAAACTGCTGAACCGTTTTATGTATGCCGCGGTCTCGGCCATGACCACCAATCAGGCGCGTCGGCGTGAAAACCATCTGCCGGCGCTCTATCAGCAATTGTTTCTGCTGCTCAACCTGTTTCCGGGCGACATCAATAAATATCGCATCGCCCTGACGCTAATCATCGGTCATCAGCGGTTACGCGATGCAGAAGTACCGGTTAACGCTGATCTCTCTGCTTATCATCGGCAGCTTCGTTACACCGCAGACCGGGTGATCTCGGCCAGCAGCGACGACAAACGGCGTTACTACTTTGAGCGTTTGCTGAAAGAGCTGGATGTCTATCAGGAAAAACTGGCCCATTACGAGGCGCCTGTCAGCGTAACGGAACCAGTAAAAAGACTGGCGATGATGCTGGATAAGTACCAGAACACGCTCATCCAAATCTGAATCTGGCCGCTGCGACCTGCAGCGGCCTGCACAATCCCCGCCCATCACTAAATCTGTCGCTTTTGCCAACTATACTCTCCAGACGGAAGAGCAAAACTGACAGGAGCGAATCAATGAAATCACTGCAAGAGAGCGAACTGTTCAAGACCGGCTATTTAGCGGCTGGTCAGTGGCATCAGGCGGCCTCCACCTTTGACGTGACCAATCCGGCAACCGGTGAAGTGATTGCGCAGGTGGCAAAAGCCGGTAGAGTTGAAACAGAACAGGCTATCGCCGCCGCAGAATGCGCCTTTCCCGCGTGGCGAGCGCAGACCGCAAAAGCACGCGCTGAAATTCTTACTCGCTGGTATCAGCTGATCATTGAAAACAAGCGCTGGCTGGGACAGCTGATGACGACCGAACAGGGTAAGCCCCTGAAAGAGGCGGAAGGGGAAGTTGAGTACGCCGCCAGTTTCATTCAGTGGTTTGCTGAACAGGCGAAACGGGCCAATGGTGAAATTATTCCGCCCGCAAAAGCGGGTTCCCGGATTCTGGCAACCCGTGAGCCCATTGGCGTTGTCGCTGCTATCACGCCGTGGAATTTCCCGATGGCAATGCTGACCCGCAAACTGGGTCCAGCCCTGGCAGCGGGCTGTACCGGCATTATTAAACCGGCTAATAACACGCCACTTTCCGCCTTTGCCCTGCTGGCGCTGGCAAAGCAGGCGGGCGTACCTGATGGTGTATTAAACGCGGTGGCAGGTGACACCCATGCCATCAGTGATGCGATCATGGCCAGTAAAGCAGTGCGTAAAATCTCGTTCACTGGCTCCACCCAGGTCGGCAAGCTGTTAATGCGTAATGCTGCTGAAACCATGAAAAAAGTGTCGATGGAATTAGGCGGGAATGCCCCGTACATCGTTTTCGATGATGCTGACATTGATGCCGCCGTTCAGGGTGCGATTGCCAACAAATTTCGTAATGCGGGCCAGGTGTGCGTCAGCGTGAACCGCTTCTACATTCACAATGCTGTCTATGATCGTTTCACTCAGCAACTGGCTGCCGAAGTCAATAAGCTGAAGGTCGGCAACGGCATGGACGAAGGTGTGATTGTCGGTCCATTGATTGAAGCGTCGGCGGTGGAAAAGGTTGAGCAGCATGTTAAAGACGCGGTAGCCAAAGGCGGAAAATTGCTGGCGGGTGGCGAGCGACATGCGCTGGGCGGCAATTTCTGGCAACCGACCGTGATTACCGAGGCGCACGAAGGCATGCAGCTTGCCCAGGAAGAGACCTTTGGACCGGTGGCCGCCTGCTTTCGCTTTGATGATGAAGATGACGTGATCCGCCGCGCCAACGATACACCATTCGGCCTCGCCGCTTACTTCTATACCCAGAATCTGCAACGGGTGTTCCGCGTTTCGGCTGCGCTGGAAAGCGGCATGATCGGCATTAACGAATGTGCTGTTTCAACCGAGCTGGCACCGTTTGGTGGTGTGAAAGAGTCGGGTCTGGGCCGCGAAGGTTCGGTACTCGGGATGGAAGAGTATCTGGAGGTCAAAACGCTGCACTTAGGCGGTTTGAGCTAGCGGACACAGTCGGGCGGCGAAGGTCGCCCGTAGACGGAGCATGGGAGCCGTCAGCATGAAAATCGAGCGCTTTGATTTTAATGAAATTGTCGACCAGGCCCATTTCTTCCGCCAGTTTGCCGAGCGATTTGCGCTGGAGGAGCGCCGCATCTGTGATCTGGATGGATTATGGGACGTGGTGACGGGCGATCTATTACCTATGCCGCTGGAGATTGAGTTCGTCAATCTGGGCAGGGGACAACGACGGCGCTATGGCGCGCTTATTCTGTTATTTGACGAAGCGGAAGAAGAACTGGAGGGTCGGCTGCACTTTAATGTCAGATAAAACGTCAGATGAAAAAAGGCCCCGGCGAGCGGGGCCAAAGGGTTCGTCATAAATCTGACGAGGAATTATTTATAAAGCTGTGCAGTGATGTGATAGTTGTCGCCGGTGCGTGCTTCGATCACTTTATAGGCGCTGGCACCCTGTTCATCCGCTTTCTGTGAAAGCTCAGCACGGTAATCCATTGGTGCTCCAGCGATTCCACTGATGCTTACGGTGCCCGCAGGCTGCAGGTTCTGAGTCTGATCGCCGGTTACCAGTTGTGCGGCTGATGCGCCGAACGCCATAACGGAAAGCAGACTGACTGTAGCGATGGTTGTTTTGATATTCATGGTTATCTCCTCAATACGTTCAACAACCTGCGGTTATTCGTAAAGGCGGGTCGTCGATATTTGTCATGCGCCATTCAGGCGTGATGACGGTTAATTATTTATAAAGCTCAGCGGTAACATGCCAGGTGTTGTCCTGGTTGTTTTCGATGATGCGATAATGGCTTGCGCCCTGTGCATCAGCTTTCTCTGACAGCACCTGACGGATATGCGTCTGGTCGCCGTTACGGCCACCAATGCTGATAGTCTGATTCATTGGCTGCAGACCCTGTGCCTGTTCATTGGATACCAGGCTTGCGGCACTGGCGCCTACTGAGAACAGGGATGCCAGACTCAGTGCGGCAATCGCTAATTTCATTTTCATGGTCAAATCTCCTGAAATGTTTACTTCAGCTCTCCGGAGCGAAAAAGGCGCGTCAGACAGAGAGCCGATGGCATTAATGGGCCAGATCTTAGTTGTACAGTGCGGCGGTAGCGTGATAATTGCCGTTGTTATAAGCCTCAATCACGCGATAGGCTTTTGCGCCCTGTTGATCGGCTTTATCGCTGAGTTTCTGCTTTATATCCATGGGTGAACCAGATACGCCGCTGACACTGATGGTGCCGACAGCCTGCAGATCCTGTGCCTGAGAAGCATCGATAGATTCTGCTGCCACAGCACCAAATGATAGGGCAGAGAGAATGCTAAAAGCAGCGATGGTAGTTTTAATGTTCATAGGTATTTCCTCGTCGTCTATTTTTATCTTTTTAGTTAGTGTGATTTGCATCACGAAAAGAAGTATAGAACTAATAACTATAGAAATTAATACCCCGCTAATAATGTTTTCTCGTGATTCCTTATCCTTATGGCTACTTTTAATAACTTAACGTTATAAAAGCAGTATAAAAAATAGCCTTTGGTCTGTTTTTAATCAAAAAAACAGTGAGATAGATCACTTTAACGTTTAGTGCGAAAGTAGAGAGTGTATCGGACTGGAGTTTGATCTGGATCCGGGCAATGGTGCCGGATCAGTGATGTAAAGCAGTGTAAAATAGCGCAGAAGGTTAAGCAGAGTAACCGATCTCACCAATGGTCAGATGCATGAAAGCAGGCTTATTAATGACTAATCAGCGATGCAGAGTGACGCAAAGCTGAGGGACGAGAACACACTGACGACCTGGCGCGTGAAAGCAGGCCGTCAGTCAGCGATCAGAGTTCCTGTTCAAACAGGTTGAGGATCGCGCTGTGAAGCTGCTTAACCGTGAAGTCGCGCGCACGCGTGATAAAAATCGTGTCATCACCAGCAATGGTGCCAAGTATTCCGTGTGACTTACCCAGCGAATCCAGCATACGAGCAATCAGCTGTGCTGCACCCGGACTGGTATGAATCACGACCAGTGCATCGTTGTAGTCGATATCCAGTACCAGGTTTTTTAACGGGCTGGTGGTGGTCGGCACACCCAACTCGGCGGGCAGGCAATAAACCATCTCCATTCTGGCATTACGGGTGCGCACCGCGCCAAACTTGGTCAGCATCCGCGAGACTTTGGACTGATTAATATTTTCAAAGCCTTCATCCTGAAGTGCCTGAACAATTTCGCCCTGGGAACTGAATTTTTCTTCTTTTAATAAAGCTTTGAAAGCCTTGATCAGATCGTCTTGTTTCGATGGGTTTCGCATAGGTTACCAATAAATAGAGAGAATAACCGCGCAGCCGCCTGCGGCAGAGTGGTGATTATGCATTTAAATGCATTTTTATGCAATCGGTCGATTGGTGAGCAGAGTTTGGGCGGCCAGCGGGCGGCGATAATAGCAAATAAATCCGCTCAGACCAAAACCCCCGTCACAGCGCCGGAAGGCGAAGGTTGCAAAGTTGTTATATTATTGGTGGTGTAGTAACAGAAATATCAACAGAAAACGCTCGTAGCCGTTCTCTGTCTGACGACGGCAAAGTTGTCGGTCATTCAGGCGCAATGATAAGTAACTTTTGAATCCGGCGATTAAGTGTGAAAACACGTAGAATTAACAGCGGATATTTATCATCGCCTGAGCAGTTGATTAAGGTCTGACACAGATAGAATTTCGGCCCATCTCTGCCCCACCTTAATAAGGAGTTAAGAATGAAAGTTGCCGTTCTCGGTGCCGCTGGCGGCATAGGCCAGGCGCTCGCACTTCTGCTCAAAACCCAGCTTCCCGCAGGTTCAGAACTCTCACTGTATGACATCGCACCGGTTACACCAGGCGTTGCCGTTGACCTCAGCCATATTCCTACTGCAGTGGCTATTGAGGGGTTCAGTGGAGAAGACGCAACACCCGCTTTACAGGGTGCCGATGTGGTACTGATTTCCGCAGGCGTTGCACGTAAACCGGGTATGGATCGTGCTGATCTGTTTAACGTTAATGCGGGCATTGTGCGCAACCTGATCGAACAGGTCGCTACCACGGCGCCTAAGGCGTTGATTGGTGTCATTACCAATCCAGTCAATACCACCGTTGCCATCGCAGCAGAAGTGCTGAAAAAGCATGGCGTCTACGACAAAAACCGTCTGTTCGGCGTGACTACGCTGGATATCATCCGCGCCAATACGTTCGTAGCGGCGCTGAAAGGAAAGCAACCTGATCAGGTAGAAGTTCCTGTGATTGGCGGCCACTCTGGCGTGACCATTCTGCCGCTGCTATCGCAGGTAAAAGGCGTCAGCTTCAGCGAGCAGGAAGTCGCCGATTTGACCAAACGCATTCAGAATGCCGGCACCGAAGTAGTGGAAGCCAAAGCGGGTGGCGGTTCGGCCACGCTGTCGATGGGCCAGGCAGCCGCTCGTTTCGGTTTATCACTGGTTCGTGCGCTGAAGGGTGAGGCCAATGTGGTGGAGTGTGCTTACGTGGAAGGTGAGGGTGAACATGCCCGCTTCTTCTCACAGCCACTGCTGCTGGGTAAAAACGGGATTGCTGAGCGCAAGCCGATTGGAACGCTCAGCGCTTTCGAACAGCAGGCGCTGTCAGGCATGCTGGATACGCTGAAGAAAGATATCGCTCAGGGCGAAGAGTTCGTTAAGCAGTAACTGATGGCTCAGACTTGAAATAACGCCCGGCTTTGCCGGGCGTTTTGCATTACAGGCCGCCAGATTTGTAGGCGCGGGCTGCGGGCGTACCGTTGCTGGCAGGCAGCTTCTTGCCCAGGGTCTCCATACGCATCTGGAAAGGCGGGAACGGCATCTCGATACCGTGCTGATCAAATCCGCTCAGAATCAACTGATGCAGCTCGTGACGCAGCGGCATACGGTGTCCCATCTCAGCGGCATGCACACGGAGTTCAAACAGCTGAATCCCCTGCTGCAGATCGACCAGGAAGGCTTCCGGTTGCGGCGTGTCCAGGACATAGCTGCAGCGTTCAGCCGCCTGAATTAGAATGGTGGTGACCTGTTCACTGCTCACTTTCGCGGGAGCCGGAATGGTCAGCACCACGCGCGTCACGGAATCGGACAGCGACCAGTTGATAAACTGCTCGGTGATAAAGGCCTTGTTAGGCACGATGATCTCTTTGCGGTCCCAGTCTGTAATGGTGGTCGCGCGGGTGTTAATCCGCGTGATGCTACCGGTCAGGTCGCGGATCGTCACGGTATCGCCGATACGAATCGGCTTTTCGAACAGGATAATCAGACCGGAGATAAAGTTGGCAAAAATTTCCTGCAAACCAAACCCCAGTCCCACACCCAGTGCGGCAACCAGCCACTGCAGCTTCGACCACTCAATACCAATCATTGAAAAACCAATCAGCCCGCCAATCAGCAGCAGCAGATATTTAGTCAGGGTCGTGATGGCGTAACCGGTACCGGGCGTCAGATTAAGATGCTGCAGTAGCGCCAGCTCAAGCAGCGCGGGCATATTGCGTACCAGCTGGGTGGTAATAATAAACACCAGAATGGCGATCAGCACCGACCCCAGGGTGATGGGCTGAATAGATTCCACGCCCTGCACGGAGGTACTGACATCCCACAGCTGAATATTCTCCAGGAAGCCAAAGGCCGAATGGATTTCGGACCACAGCACAATCACGGAGACCAGGGCGATCAGCATCAGGATAGAGCGCACCAGCCGCAGCGACTGTGCACTGATTGCATCCAGGTCAATCACCGGCTCTTCAATTTCAATCGCGTCAGTGTTCAGAGAGCCTTGCTCTTTCTCTTCTTCACTGCGCGCACGGTTAGCCAGCATGTCGGCCCGGCGCTGACGGGCGCGATCAAAGCCAAGACGGCGACGCTGAATCAGCATCCAGCGCCGGATAATGTGATAGATAACCAGCAGCAGGAACCAGATGGCGACGGAGGTTTCCAGTCGCGCCAGCAGCGCCTGCGCGGTAGCCAGATAGCCCACGGCGGAGGCAAGGGCAGCCATCAGCGGCATGGCGATCATCAGGTTCCACAGCATCCGGTTCACCATGTTCTCGCCATTCCCCTCTTTATCAAGGTAGAGCGGAATCCCGGAACGCTTCAGGCTGACGGTAACAATGCTGATTGCCCCGCAGATCAGGATGAAACAGAGACGGCCCAGCGATGAGGAGAACTGCCGATCTTCCAGATTGCCAAAGGCGATCAGCAGCATAATCAGCGGCACAATCAATCCGATGCTCAGCGAGTAGTAGCGCATGGCGCGCGCCACCCGATTCTGCGGCCAGCGGAAATGCACAATGAACAGGCCATTAGGACGGGCAAAGGCAGCGCTAATCATAAACGCCCACAGCAGCGGCAGCGTGGCGGTAATGCCATCGCCAATCGCTACGGCGATAGGGTAGGGCCAGGCGTTTTGCAGGCCATAACCCAGCGCACCCCATAATACCGGCAGCGGCAGTGCCACCAGGATCGACCAGAACAGGGTACGAATAGTCAGGCGGAAACGATCCTGAGTGACCTTGCCGACTTTGCTGGCGGAACGGTCAAGGAAAGCGTTGAAGTGGCGGCGCGAACTGATGCTGAAGCCGACCAGCAGCAACGCACCAATAATCGGCAGCACCGAGTTACGGCTGGTGAACATCATTGCCATCGCTTTGCCGAGTTGTCCCAGCGTATCCAGCGACAGCAGACGGGAAAGATCTTTGGCCAGATCCAGCGGATAACTTAAACCAATCGGGTTAACGTCGGCGGTCCAGAACAGATAGCGGTGCGTCGCCTCTTTGACTTCTGTCAGCGCATCCTGCAACTGCGTGTTGCCAACCTTAAGCTTGGTGATCTCCAGAATCAACGTGTCACAGCCGGAGATCAACGAATTGAGCAGTTCCCTCTGTGTGCGTAGCTGCGCATCAAGAATACGCTTCTGGTCTGCGGTGAAGGGCTGACCATCGGCCTGCCGCCCCTTGCGCAGCATCTCCTGGCGTTCCAGCAGATCTTCATAATTGAGACGCTGCACGCGAAGCTGTGCCATCTCATTATCAATCTGCTGCGACTTGGGCATCTCCGGCAGACGCGCGACCTGCGCTCGTAGCGCCTCACCCAGCAGATTAGAGGCACCCAGCCACTGCGACTGTTCACGCAGGGTAGAGAGCGCCTGACGGACCTGAATAATCTGGTTGGTGGCCAGCCGCTGCTGCGACGCCACCAGATCCATGCGCTGTGCCTGCTGATTCAGGGCAACAGAGAGTTCGCGGTTAACCCGAAACTGATCGCTAATCTCTGGCGGCAGATCGCCACTGTTTTCTGCCAGCTGCTCGGTGCGAGCCAGTGCGACTTCCGCTTCACGTTGCCGCTGATCGTTGAGCTGGTTGCGTAGCGCCTGCAGATAGTTATCGAGCTGCGTCGCTTTACGCTGGTGGGCTTCAGCCCGCATCCGCGCCAGTTCCTGTCGGTTGTTGGCGGAGAGCTGAGCGAGCTCAAGTTCATCGACGAGTGCTTTATTCGCAGCGCTTTCTGCCTGACGCGCCGCCAGTTGCAGCTGCCCCTGTGGCGAACTGCTGCTGACACCCTGCAGCCGGCGTTCACTCTCCGTCATCGCCCGGCGAGCTTCAGTCTGCTGCTGTGGCAACTGCGATAGAGAATCACTGATTTCCCGCGCGCGATCCTGCTCCTGCCGCGCCTGACGACCCTCTTCCAGTAACTGGCTGCTGACCTGCAGGATCTCCTGATCCAGCTCGGCGCTGCTCATGTTGTTGCGCACGGTTTTGCCGCTGTCACTGAGTGCAGCAATCTGCTGACGCAGTTCGCGCGCCAGACGCGGGAAGTCATCAATGACCTGCTGATATTGCGCCGCGCGTTCCAGCGATTCATCACGTTCAGAAAGGAAGTTTAAGGCGGCTTCAATCGTCTGGATCTGCTCAGCCTGAGACGGTGAGCTTTTGGCAGATTTTACCTCTTCCAGCTGCTGTTTGAGCTGGCTGGCATCAGGAAGGCTGGCCGCAAAGGCCGGGCTGCTGAGCCACAGGCTCAGCAGCAGGAGGAGAATCGAACGCACAGAGGACACTCAATTTAATCGACGATGACGCCGGAAATGTTTGTTTCGACCGGTAGCACAATCGCCAGCGGTTGACCCAGACGGGTTTTGCTTTCGGCTTCCAGGCTTTCAGCCAGCTTGACCCGGCCCGGAGCAAACAGGTTGATGACGGTAGAGCCGAGTTTAAAGCGGCCCATTTCCTGGCCTTTCAGCAGCACCACTGCGCCTTCATCATCCGCTGCCGGATAGTGCCAGCGTTTGATCACACCTTCACGTGGCGGCGTGATGGTGCCAGCCCAGACGGTTTCAATGCTGCCGACAATGGTAGCGCCTACAAGGATCTGCACCATCGGCCCGATGTCGGTTTCGAAGTAGCAGATAACGCGCTCGTTACGGGCGAACAGGTTAGGAATATTACGCGCGGTCAGCGGGTTGACGGAGTAGAGGTCGCCAGGCACATAAATCATCTCACGCAGGATACCGTTGCACGGCATATGGACGCGGTGATAATCACGCGGTGCCAGATAGGTGGTGACGAACTCACCCTCAACAAACCGGGCCGCCATCTGCTCATCACCCGCCAGCAACGCATCGATGGTGTAATGATGGCCTTTTGCCTGGAAAATCTGATCGCCTTCAATGTGACCGAGCTGGCTGATAGCACCATCTGCGGGCAGGGCGATGAGGCTGGCGTCGGCATCTACCGGACGCGCATCATCTTTCAGTGGACGGACAAAAAAGTCATTAAAGGTGCGATAGCTGGCGGTATCGGGTTTGCGTGCTTCCGCCATGTCGACTTTGTAAAACCAGACAAAGATGTCAATGACCAGTTTGGTCAACCAACCACCGCGGCGACTGGCGCCCCAACCGGCAAGTTCAGTCAGCCATTTCTTCGGGAGAATATGATTCAAGCCGAGTTTTAAACGATCAAACACCTTAGCCTCCTGGCTATTTCAGGACGTTGTAAAAAAGGGGGCGGATTGTAGCAGCGCCCCGTTCAGATGGCGACTATACCCGATTTCCGGCACGCTGCACGGTCTGGACGCGCGACTGGAATGCACTTCGCAAAATGTACCGGCTTATCTGTTCAGACGCGGTTATACCGATTAACTTTCACCATCAGGGAAATTTTTACGCGTTTTTACCTGCGCCATGCTCTCCAGGATACGGTGGTAATTATCGAAACGGGACCGGTTAATTTTTCCCTGTTCGACCGCTTCACGAATGGCACAGCCAGGATCGCTGCCGTGTTTACAATCACGGAATTTGCAATCGCCCAGGTATGCACGGAATTCGACAAACCCGCGGGTAACCTGTTCCGGCTCCAGATGCCACAAACCAAACTCACGCACGCCAGGAGAATCAATCACGTCGCCGCCGTCCGGGAAGTGATACAGGCGCGATGCAGTGGTCGTGTGCTGGCCTAAGCCTGAGCCGTCCGACACCTCATTGGTCAGAATCGCGACCTGCTCTTCTTTGTCGAAGCCGAGCAGGGCATTCAGCAGACTCGACTTACCGACACCAGACTGACCGGCAAAGATACTCACTCGGTCAGTTAACGCCGCTTTCAGATCGTCCAAACCGTTTTTCGCCCGGCTGGACACCATCACCACGCGATAACCAATATCGCGATAGATATCCATCTGCTGGTCGACAAAAGCGCGCGCCTTATCATCCAGCAGATCAGTTTTGTTCAGTACCAGCAACGGCTCAATGTCCAGCGTCTCGCTGGCAACCAGATAGCGATCGATGATGTTCAGCGACAGTTCCGGCAGGATTGCCGACACGACAATGATCTGATCGATATTTGCCGCCATCGGCTTCACACCGTCGTAGAAATCGGGGCGGGTTAACACGCTGGTGCGCTCATGCACCGCTTCAACAATGCCTTTGCCGCCGCTGGTGGCCGGACGCCACATCACCCGGTCGCCAGTCACCAGCGAACGGATAGTACGGCGGATATTGCAGCGGTGGGCGACGCCTGCGCTATCCTCAACATCAGCATGCATGCCAAAACGACTGACAACGACTCCATCTGCAGCTTCACCAAACAGGTTGTCATCCGCTTCCGGACGCTCTCTGCGTTGGGTGAGACGGCGATCGTGGTTAGCGCTTACGCGACGTTGTTGGCCTTTCGACAGTTTATTTTTACTCACTCACCCTCACAGCATTAGCCAGATTTCGCCCGGCTGGGCAAAACGACTATGATACACCTTATTCATTGTGAATGACGACTACAGCAACCGCAGGAAACAGCATGGCTACTGGAAATGAGCAGAATCTAATCTGGATTGATCTTGAGATGACCGGACTTGATCCGACGCACGATCGCATTATTGAGATTGCGACCCTGGTGACGGACGCCAACCTGAACATTCTGGCGGAAGGGCCGGTCATGGCCGTTCATCAGTCCGATGCGCAGCTGGCGTTGATGGATGAGTGGAACGTCCGCACCCATACCAACAGCGGTCTGGTTGCGCGGGTGAAGGAGAGTAAGATTGACGACCGTGCAGCAGAGCTGGCGACCATTGAGTTTCTGAAACAGTGGGTTCCGGCCAACACATCGCCTATTTGTGGCAACAGCATCGGGCAGGATCGCCGCTTCCTGTTTAAGTACATGCCTGAGCTGGAAGCCTATTTTCACTATCGCTACCTTGATGTCAGTACACTGAAAGAGCTGGCTCGTCGCTGGAAACCGGATATCCTGCCTGGCTTCAAAAAAGGCGGCACGCATCAGGCGCTGGACGATATCCGTGAATCAGTGGCGGAACTGGCATACTACCGCGAGCACTTTTTGCAGCTTTAGAGAGCAGTGGGTGCGCATGAAACCATCAGTTTGCTGCTTTAATCATCAAACGCGCTGAAAGCGAAAATTTTTGCTTTCAGACGCTTGCAGCAGCAACGATTTCTCGTATAATGCGCACCCCGTACCGGTGAAGAATTTATTAACGGTACAAGGCGCGGGAATAGCTCAGTTGGTAGAGCACGACCTTGCCAAGGTCGGGGTCGCGAGTTCGAGTCTCGTTTCCCGCTCCAGTTTTAAAGTTTAAGCAGCAGTAACCTCTTTGCGGGAATAGCTCAGTTGGTAGAGCACGACCTTGCCAAGGTCGGGGTCGCGAGTTCGAGTCTCGTTTCCCGCTCCAGTTTTGATTTAGTAGTGCCCTTCTATGCGGGAATAGCTCAGTTGGTAGAGCACGACCTTGCCAAGGTCGGGGTCGCGAGTTCGAGTCTCGTTTCCCGCTCCAGTTTTAACATCACCCCTGTTTCAGTCCGTTTTACGGCTGTTTTACGTCGCGTGATTTTTGATTGTTTCCTGAAGGTTATCCACAGCACGATACCCCATTCTCAGTGCCTGTTACGGCGATCTGTAAATTGCTTTTGAACAGAGTTATCCACAGCTTTGTACTCTAACCGAAGCGATAGCCTCATTATTAAATAAACACAACTTTTACATAAGTTGTTGATATTTATATCTATGAAAATATTTCAATTTGTTATTTTGCAGCGAAATCAGCGTTGTTGCAGTTGAATGACAACAGCTTTTTATTTTTATTCACAGCATGTGGAAAACGATAATACGCATCATGGCTGGTCAATCACGCATCACGCGGCAAACCTTTCTCTACTGCACGAACCAGCCGCTTCTGCTGGGCAGGCTGCACTTCAACCACGAGTTGCTCGCGTTTCTGCTGCTGCTGAGTGATTGCCCACAGAATATGTTCATCCAGTAGTTCGCTCTCACCCAGTCGTTGTTCTAACACCTGAACGATTTCGGGCGACCAGGACGCATTACCCAGCGCAACGGCAATATTACGCAGCCAGCGTAAATGACCAATGCGGCGAATCGCTGAGCCTTCAGTAATGCGTAAAAACTTCGCTTCATCCCATTGAAACAGATCGACCAGCTCGGGCGCATGTAACGCAGCTCGCGGTGAAAAGTCACTTTCGTCACTAAGTTGTCCATAGCGATTCCATGGACAGATGAGCTGGCAGTCATCACAGCCATAAATCCGGTTGCCCATCAGCGGACGAAACTCTTCCGGGATAGCACCTTCCAGCTCAATGGTGAGATAGGAGATACAGCGACGGGCATCGACAACGTAAGGCTCAACGATAGCGCTGGTGGGGCAGATGGTCATGCAGGCGACACAGCGGCCACACTGCTCCTGCTGCGGTGTGTCTACCGGCAGCGGAATGTCGATCAGCAGTTCGCCAAGGAAAAACCATGAGCCTGCTTCCCGATTCAGTATCAGCGAATGTTTACCGGTCCAGCCGAGTCCTGCTTTGGCCGCCAGCGGTCGCTCAAGCAGCGGTGCCGAATCAACAAACGGCCGAAAATTCAGCTCGCCACAGTGCTGCTGGATCATTTCTCCAAGCTTTTTCAGTCGATTGCGTAATACTTTGTGGTAATCACGACCTAATGCATAACGGCTGACATAGCCCAGCTGGGGATTTTTAAGCGTACTGGCGAAGGCGGCTTTGGCCGGAAGGTAGTTCATGCGAACGCTGATGACGCGCAGCGTGCCGGGTAGCAGCTCATGAGGACGCGCCCGCATCATACCGTGTCGCGCCATCCACTCCATCTCGCCATGATACTGCTTTTCCAGCCACGCCTGCAGGCGCGGCTCTTCTGCACTGAGATCGGTATCGGTGATGCCGACCTGCTGAAAGCCGAGATCCAATCCCCACTGTTTAATCTGTTGCGCGAGTTGATGAAGATCGAGAGGGTATGACATGAGTGACCAGGATTTGAAGAAAAACAGCCGCAGTTTACCATATTCTGTCTGGCCTGCGCAGGCCGTGGCGCAGCTTGAGCAACAGGGGGCCGATACGCTCGGGGTGACGCTGTATGAACTGATGCTGCGTGCCGGGCAGGCCGCTTACGAGCATCTGACTGCGCACTGGCCAGAATCCAGCCACTGGCTGATTCTGTGCGGACAGGGCAACAACGGTGGCGATGGCTATGTGCTGGCGAGGCTGGGGCAGGCGGCGGGCAAAACCGTGACGCTGCTGGCGTGTGAAAGTGAAAAAGCGTTGCCAGAAGAGGCGCAGCGCGCGCGGGAGGCATGGCTGGATGCGGGCGGTGAAATTCATGCGGCCAATGCGGCCTGGCCAGAGCAGATCGATGTGATTATCGATGCATTGCTGGGAACTGGCAGCAATCGTGCACCCGCAGAACCTTATGCCACGCTGATCCAGCAGGCTAACGCCCATGCGGCACCGATACTTGCCATTGATATGCCTTCCGGCTTATCAGCCCGCAACGGCACTGCGCCCGGCGAAGTGATTAATGCCAGCCATACGCTGAGTGTGGTCGCACTGAAACCGGGTCAGATCACCGGCAAGGCGCGAGACTTTATTGGAAGGCTCTACTATGCCGATCTCGGGCTAGCTGCTTTTCTGGCGGGGGAAGCGGCGCCCATCGCGCGTTATGATGCCAGCGCATTAACCCGCTGGCTTAAACCGCGTAAACCGACCTCGCACAAGGGAAGTCATGGCCGATTGCTGGTAGTAGGGGGCGATACCGGTACCGCGGGTGCAGTACGAATGACCGCTGAAGCGGCTCTGCGCAGCGGCAGTGGACTGGTGCGAGTACTTACTCACAAAGATAATATTATTCCGATTCTGACCGCCCGGCCCGAAATTATGGTTGATGAACTAACCGATGAACGACTGACTGAGGCGCTGGAGTGGGCCGATGTAATCGCAATCGGGCCAGGTCTGGGTCAGCGCGAATGGGGAAAGCGGGCGCTGAAGCGGGTTGCGGTCAGTGAAAAGCCGATGCTTTGGGACGCGGATGCGCTTAACCTACTGGCAATCAGTGCTGAGAAACGTCAGAATCGCATTATTACGCCGCATCCTGGCGAAGCGGCGCGTTTGCTGAATATCGAGACCAGTGAAATTGAGAGTGACCGCTTACATGCAGCGCAGACATTGGCGCAGCGTTATGGTGGCGTCGTGGTACTGAAAGGTGCGGGGACGCTGATTGCCAGCGAGCAGGGCGAAATGGCCTTTGCAGATGTGGGCAATGCCGGTATGGCTTCTGGCGGGATGGGTGATCTCCTGAGTGGAATTATCGCCTCGCTGGTGGGTCAGAAACTGACGCTGTTTGATGCGGCCTGCGCGGGCTGCGTGGCTCATGGTGCAGCGGCCGATGCGGTGGCTGCAGAACGCGGTACACGCGGTATGCTCGCAACTGATTTACTGGATCTGCTGTGGCAGTTTGTTAATCCTGAGATGAATAAAGAAGCATGAAGACCTGTGTTATTTCTTTGCCCGATGAGGCGGCTACGCTCAGTTTGGGCGCTCAACTGGCGCGCGCCTGTGGCACTGCGGCAGTGATTTATCTCTATGGTGATCTGGGGGCGGGTAAAACCACCTTCAGCCGCGGCTTTCTGCAGGCGCTGGGCCATCAGGGTAACGTCAAAAGCCCGACTTACACCCTGGTTGAGCCGTACACGCTGAACGACCGTACGCTTTATCACTTTGACCTCTATCGCCTTGCCGATCCTGAAGAGCTCGAATTCATGGGTATCCGTGATTACTTCAGCGGTGATGCTCTCTGTCTGGTGGAATGGCCACAGCAGGGTGCAGGTTTTCTGCCGCCGCCGGATCTCACCTTAACGCTGCGTTATGTGGGTGAGGCGCGTGAGGCGGAGCTGGCGGCACAATCTCCGTCGGGCCAGCAATGGCTGGAACAAGTTGGTCAGGGCAAGGATCAGGCATGATGTCACGGATGAAAATAGCGCTGGTATCCCTGTTACTTCTGGTTAGTACGCCACTTTTTGCTGCCACCCTATCCGATATCAAAGTCGCGAACGGCGACAGTCAGGCCACGATCACCCTGAACTTTGCCGGACAGCCTGTCTACGCCTTCTTCCCCCTGCACAACCCGAATCGTGTCGTACTTGATGTGCGACAGAGTGGTGTGGTTCAGGGGCTGCCGCTTAATTTCAGCGGCGAAAATATCGTAAAGCGGATTCGTACCAGCACCCCTAAAGATAAGCAGAGTGTGCGCCTGGTGTTTGAACTGACACAGGCGGGCAAAACCCGGGCGGTCACGCAGCGCAATGGCAATAGCTACAGTGTGGTCTTCACCATTACCGGCAAGGCACCTGCTATTACGCGCAGTGTGCCTGCGTCGGTCACGGCCCCGGCACGCGTGCCGACCCCGAGCGCCGATGCGGTTAACCCGTTTAATTCAAATCCAGTGACATCTGTGACCAGCACGGCCAGTACTGTACGTCCTGGCCGTGCCGTCAGCCAGAATGACACCGTGATTGTGGCGATTGATGCCGGACATGGTGGTCAGGATCCTGGCGCTATCGGGCAGCGCGGCCTGAAAGAGAAGAACGTCACTATCGCGATTGCCCGTAAACTGCGGGTGTTGCTGAATAACGATCCGATGTTCAAAGGCGTGCTGACGCGAGATGGCGACTATTTTATTTCGGTTATGGGCCGCTCTGATGTAGCGCGTAAAGCCAATGCCAACGTGCTGGTATCGATTCACGCTGACGCCGCGCCGAGCCATGCGGCGACCGGTGCATCGGTCTGGGTATTATCCAATCGTCGCGCGAATAACGAGATGGCTAACTGGCTTGAGCAAAAAGAGAAACAGTCAGAGCTGCTGGGCGGCGCAGGAGACCTGCTGGCGAACAGTCAGGCTGACCCTTACCTCAGCCAGGCGGTACTGGACCTTCAGTTTGGTCATTCGCAGCGGGTTGGTTATGACATCGCCCAGAAAGTCTTGCAGCAGCTGCGCGGCGTAACGTCGCTGCATAAACGTCTGCCTGAGCATGCCAGTCTTGGCGTGCTGCGTTCGCCAGATATCCCTTCATTGCTGGTGGAAACCGGTTTTATCAGTAATTCCTCGGAGGAGCGACTGCTTGGCAGTAGCGCACACCAGGATAAGATTGCGCAGTCGATCTACAGAGGTCTGCGCACTTATTTCCTGGCGCACCCGCTACAATCCATCCCAAAGGAGGAAAACCGGCCGCTGGACTCGTCGCCAGTGGTCAGCGTCGCCAGTAACCCGGCAACCGGGGTAACGCAATATACCGGTGTGACCCAACGTCATACGGTGACGCGCGGTGAGACACTTTCCGGCATTGCCGCGAAATATGGCGTCAGCATGGACACGCTGCGTGAAATGAACACGCTGAAGCGGGATGTGGTCTGGGTCGGACAGCGGCTGAAAGTGCCGGCCAGCGCGTCTGCCAGTCGTACTACGCGCGCCACGCCACGCGGTATGGTGCGCCATAAAGTTGTGGTAGGTGATTCACTGACCGGTATTGCCGCACACTATGGCGTCAGCCCGAAAGCGATTATGCAGACCAATAACCTGAAGTCGACCAACGTCATGTTGGGGCAGAACCTGAAAATTCCTGCATCCTGATTGTTTGCCCGGCCGCTGTGCCGGGCTGCCAGCTAAAAGGAAAACCATGCCGATTCAAATTTTACCGCCCCAGTTGGCAAACCAGATTGCGGCGGGTGAAGTGGTTGAGCGTCCTGCATCGGTTGTCAAAGAGCTGGTGGAGAACAGCCTGGATGCGGGTGCGAACCGCATTGACGTGGATATTGAAAAGGGTGGCGCAAAGCTTATCCGCATCCGTGATAACGGCTGCGGCATCGTGAAAAGCGAGCTGTCGATGGCACTGGCCCGACACGCTACCAGTAAAATAGCCTCTCTCGATGACCTTGAAGCGATTATGAGCCTGGGTTTTCGCGGCGAAGCGCTGGCCAGTATCAGTTCTGTCTCCCGCCTGACTTTAACTTCACGGACCGCCGATCAAACGGAAGCCTGGCAGGCCTATGCGGAAGGGCGTGACATGACGGTGACGGTCAAACCAGCGGCGCATCCCTGTGGTACCACGCTGGAAGTGCTGGACCTCTTTTATAACACGCCAGCACGCCGCAAATTTATGCGCACTGAGAAAACTGAATTCGGTCATATTGATGAAGTCATTCGTCGTATTGCACTGGCGCGTTTTGACGTCGCGATTTCGCTGAGCCATAACGGCAAGATGATGCGGCAGTATCGTGCCGTCAGCGAAGAGAGCCAGCGCGAACGGCGACTGGCGGCGATTTGCGGCACCACTTTTATGCAGCATGCGCTGCGAATCGACTGGCAGCATGATGACCTCTCGCTGCGCGGCTGGGTCGCCGATCCCGCCGGTTCGCGTCAGGTCACCGATTTGCAGTATTGCTACGTCAATGGCCGGATGATGCGCGATAAGCTGATCAACCACGCTATCCGCCAGGCATTCCAGACCCAGCTTCAGGATGACCAGCAGCCCGCTTACGTGCTCTATCTGGAAATCGATCCGCATCAGGTGGATGTCAACGTTCACCCGGCCAAACATGAAGTGCGGTTTCATCAGTCACGCCTGGTACATGATTTTATTTATCAGGGTGTGGTCAGCGCCCTTCAGGCGATGGCGGCACCCACCTTGCCCGCGCTGCAGGCCGAAGAAACCGCGCCGCGCTGGCAGCCTGAAAATCGTCAGGCAGCCGGGGGAAACCATTTTGCACAGCCTGCGGCATCCGCCAGTGAGCGAAAACCCTCAGCGTCCGCCCGTGAAACGCAGCCCGCAGCGGCGCCCGCCTGGCAGAACAAAGAGAATGTTTATCGCCAGCGTGAAGGCGCGGTTTATCAGCAACTATTGAAGACGCCTGCCAGCCCGACAGCGCCTATAAAAGCCCGCGAGCCAGCTCCGCGTCCGGCCGAAAAACCTTCGCCGCTGCCCGCACATGCCCAGAGTTTTGGCCGGGTACTGACTGTTCTACATAGCCACTATGCACTACTGGAGCAGGATCAGACATTAATGCTGATGGCGCTGCCGGTTGCGGCGCGCTGGCTGAAACAGGCGCAGCTTGAACCGGGTGAAGAGGGGCTTAAACCGCAGCCGCTGCTGATTCCGGTACGGCTGAAAGTCGCCCTGGATGAACGCCAGGCGGGTAAAGAAAATAGCAGCCTGCTCAATCAGATGGGCATCGACATTCAGATCGAAGGGGACCACGTGACCTTACGCGCGGTGCCTTTACCGTTACGAACACAAAATTTACAAATCTTGATTCCTGAGCTGTTAGGCTATCTCGCCCGGCAGCAGGAGAACTCTGCGACGCAACTGGCCCAGTGGCTGGCGCGGCGTCAGGAAACAGAGTCCTCCGACTGGAATCACTCACAGGCGATCAACCTGCTGGCAGAGCTTGAACGGCTTTGCCCACAGCTACTTAAATCGCCGCCTTCAGGCTTATTACAGCCCATAGAGATTGAGAGCGCGGTCAACGCGTTGAAGCATGAGTGAACTAAACCAGGCTGGCCGGCCAAAGGCTATTTTTTTGATGGGACCCACGGCTTCTGGCAAGACGGCTTTAGCCATAGAGTTGCGTAAGCAATTACCAGTGGAACTAATCAGCGTTGATTCTGCCTTAATCTATCGTCAGATGGATATTGGCACGGCGAAACCGTCGGCTGAGGAGTTAGCAGTGGCGCCCCATCGTCTGCTCGACATCCGCGATCCCGCAGAAGCCTATTCGGCAGCGGAGTTCCGTCGGGATGCTTTAGCAGAAATGGCGGAGATCGTTGAAGCCGGACGAATACCGTTGCTTGTTGGTGGAACCATGCTCTACTTCAAGGCGTTACTTGAAGGATTGTCGCCGTTGCCCTCGGCCGATCCCGACGTTCGTCAGCAGATAGAGCAAACGGCGCGTGAAAAAGGCTGGGATGCTTTACACCGCCAGCTGTGTGAAATCGACCCGGTTGCCGGTAGTCGCATTCATCCGAATGATCCGCAGAGACTTTCGCGAGCACTGGAAGTTTTTTTTATTTCGGGTAAAACTTTAACGGAACTGACAAAAACATCCGGTGAAGCGTTACCCTATGACGTGCAACAGTTTGCCATCGCCCCCGCGAGCCGTGAATTGCTGCATCAGCGCATCGCGTTGCGTTTTGAGCAGATGTTGGCGTCAGGATTTGAAGCGGAGTCTCGGGCCCTTTTTGCACGAGGTGATTTGCATACGGACATGCCTTCCATTCGTTGTGTTGGCTATCGTCAGATGTGGTCTTATTTATCGGGCGAAATTGATTACAGCGAGATGGTTTATCGTGGAATTTGCGCAACCCGGCAACTTGCTAAGCGACAGATGACCTGGTTACGCGGTTGGGAAAATGTTCACTGGCTTGACAGTGACGAGCCCCGGCTGGCGCGTGATACAGTGTTACAGGTTCTTAGTGCGAAGCATGGGTGATTGTGTACAATTGATGGGTTATCGTGCGCAAATTTTTACGCAGTTTTTTTCGAACCATAGGTTCTACTAGCAACAAACAACAAGCATATAAGGAAAAGATATAATGGCTAAGGGGCAATCATTACAAGACCCGTTTTTGAACGCACTGCGTCGTGAACGTGTTCCGGTTTCGATTTATCTGGTTAACGGTATTAAGCTGCAGGGTCAGATTGAGTCATTTGATCAGTTCGTCATTTTGCTGAAAAACACGGTAAGTCAGATGGTTTATAAGCACGCCATTTCTACCGTTGTTCCTTCGCGCCCGGTTTCTCACCATAGCAATAATACCGGTGGCGGCAGCAACAATTATCATCATGGCGGCAGCAACACATCTGCGCAGCCACAGCCACAACAAGACGGTGATAACGCAGAATAACGCGTCACCGTACAGCCAGGAACGGAGAACAGAGGTTTTCCGTCCTGGTCTTTTATTTAGCGAGGTTATAGCTTGTTTGACCGTTATGAAGCCGGTGAGCAGGCCGTACTGGTACACATCTGGTTCTCCCAAGACAAAGAAGTCGAAGATTTACAGGAGTTCGAAACCCTGGTCTCTTCTGCTGGCGTTGAGGCGCTGCAAGTGGTTACTGGCAGCCGTAAAGCGCCACATCCCAAGTATTTTGTCGGTGAAGGAAAGGCCGTTGAAATTGCCGATGCGGTAAAAACAACTGGAGCATCGGTCGTATTATTCGATCATGCCCTTACGCCCGCTCAGGAAAGAAACCTTGAGCGCCTGTGCGAATGCCGGGTCATTGATCGGACCGGTTTAATCCTGGATATCTTTGCCCAACGCGCACGTACCCATGAAGGTAAATTGCAGGTTGAGCTGGCACAGCTGCGCCATCTTGCAACACGTCTGGTGCGTGGCTGGACTCACCTTGAACGCCAGAAAGGCGGTATCGGTTTGCGTGGTCCGGGTGAAACGCAGCTGGAAACAGACCGCCGCCTGTTGCGCGGACGTATCAGCCAGATTTTGTCTCGTCTTGAGCGGGTTGAGAAACAGCGTGAACAGGGACGTCAGTCTCGTGCCAAAGCGGATGTGCCAACGGTTTCACTGGTGGGTTACACCAATGCCGGTAAGTCGACCCTTTTTAACGCCATGACCTCTGCCAACGTCTTTGCCGCAGACCAGCTGTTTGCGACACTCGATCCCACACTACGCCGTCTGAATGTTGCCGATGTCGGAGACGTGGTGCTGGCGGACACGGTCGGCTTTATTCGTCATCTTCCTCACGACCTTGTTGCCGCTTTTAAAGCCACGCTGCAGGAGACACGTCAGGCGACGCTGTTAATGCACGTGATCGATGGTGCTGACCTTCGCGTCACAGAAAATATTGCAGCCGTTGATGCCGTTCTGGAAGAGATTGAAGCGGATGAAATCCCGACGTTACTGGTAATGAATAAAATCGATATGCTCGACGGATTCGAACCGCGTATCGATCGTAACGAAGAGAACCTGCCAATTCGCGTCTGGCTTTCCGCCCAGACCGGCGTTGGCGTTCCGTTGCTATGGCAGGCGCTCTCTGAGCGTCTGGCGGGTGAAATTGCCCAGCACGAGTTACGTCTGCCACCCGAAGCGGGGCGTCTTCGCAGCCGTTTCTATCAGTTGCAGGCGATTGAGAAAGAGTGGAATGAAGAAGATGGCAGTGTAGGATTGCAGATACGTATGCCCATCATTGAATGGATGCGGTTATGTAAGCAGGAACCGTCGCTGACCAGTTACATTGTTTGATATTTCCCAATCCAACTTACCCAAAAGATTTCAGGTTTTAGCAAGGCTGCAATTAAATACATTACCGGGAGCTTACCCCTGTAAGTGACCGGGATGCGTGAACGCAGCCAACGCAGCAACGGCCTGAAAGGTGACGGGTAAATCGTAATTACAATAAATGGAGTAGAAACATGGCGTGGAATCAGCCCGGAAATAACGGACAGGACCGCGACCCGTGGGGAAGCAGCAATAATCAAGGCGGCAACTCTGGGGGGAATAAGGGAGGACGGGAATCCGGGCCTCCTGATCTGGATGATATCTTCCGTAAGCTGAGCAAGAAGCTTGGTGGACTGGGCGGTGGCAAACAGAGCGACAACGGTCAGCGCGGCTCCGGCAGTGGTGGCAAAATTGTTGGCATCGTGGCTGTTGCTGCTGTAGTCATCTGGGCTGCAAGCGGTTTCTACACCATCAAAGAAGCGGAACGTGGCGTGGTGACGCGCTTCGGTAAGTTCAGTCACCTGGTCGAACCGGGCCTGAACTGGAAGCCGACGTTCATTGATCAGGTGCGTGCAGTTAACGTTGAATCGGTGCGTGAACTGGCCGCTTCTGGCGTCATGCTGACATCGGATGAGAACGTCGTGCGCGTCGAAATGAACGTGCAGTACCGTGTGACTGATCCTGAACGCTATCTCTATGCTGTGACCAGCGCGGATGACAGTCTGCGTCAGGCGACTGACAGCGCACTGCGCGGCGTGATTGGCCGTTCTACCATGGACCGCATTCTGACCGAAGGTCGTACCGTGGTGCGTAGCGAAACCCAGCGTGAAATCGACGAGACAATTCGTCCTTACGACATGGGCGTCGCGGTAGTGGACGTCAACTTCCAGGCTGCCCGTCCGCCGGAAGAAGTGAAGTCTGCGTTTGATGACGCGATTGCTGCACGCGAAAACCGTGAGCAGTACGTCCGTGAAGCAGAAGCATACGCCAACGAAGTTCAGCCGCGTGCTAACGGTCGTGCGCAACGTATTCTGGAAGAGGCGCGTGCGTACAAAGAGCGTACCGTTCTGGAAGCGCAGGGTGAAGTGGCGCGTTTCGCCAAGATTCTGCCGGAATATAAAGCCGCGCCTGAAATCACCAAAGAGCGTCTTTATATTGAGACCATGGAACGTGTGCTGAGCCATACCCGCAAAGTACTGGTTAACGATCGGGGTAATAATCTGATGGTGCTGCCGCTGGATCAACTGATGCGTGGCACGCAGGCTGCACCGGGCCAGAGCGGTCAGAAGGGCAGTAACAGTTCTTCGCTGCCAGCTATCTCCGATCGCGGCGCCAGCCGCAATGACACGTCGTCATACAGTCCGGACAACATCATGGATCAGCGTCGGGCAAATGCTCAGCGCAGCGACAGCCAGCGCGAAGGGAGAGAGTAATCGATGCGTAAGCCAATAGTATTTTTGATCATTGTCGTGCTGGTGGCGCTCTATGCGTCGCTGTTTGTGGTGCAGGAAGGGGAGCGAGGTATTGTCCTGCGCTTCGGGAAAGTTCTGCGCGACGGCGAAAACAAACCGCAGGTATTTGCGCCGGGTCTGCATTTTAAGATCCCATTCCTGGAAACGGTTAAAACACTGGATGCACGCATTCAGACCATGGACAACCAGGCGGATCGCTTCGTCACTAAAGAGAAGAAAGATCTGATCGTCGACTCCTACATCAAGTGGCGTATCAGTGACTTCAGTCGCTACTACCTGGCCACGGGTGGCGGTGATGTCTCTCAGGCGGAAGTGCTGCTGAAACGTAAGTTCAGTGACCGCTTACGTTCTGAAATGGGTCGTCTGGATGTGAAAGATATCGTAACGGATTCACGTGGTCGCCTGACTACGGATGTACGTGACGCGCTGAACACCGGTTCTGCTGGCAGCGATGATGAAATCGCAACCCCTGCGGCGGATGACGCCATTGCCAGTGCAGCGGCCCGTGTAGAGCGTGAAACTAACAGCAGCGAGCCCGCACCGAATCCAAACAGTATGGCGGCATTAGGTATTCAGGTTATGGATGTGCGTATCAAGCAGATCAACCTGCCTACCGAAGTGTCCGATGCGATCTTCAACCGTATGCGTGCTGAGCGTGAAGCGGTAGCACGTAGCCAGCGTTCGCAGGGTCAGGAAGAGGCAGAAAAATTGCGTGCTCAGGCCGATTACCAGGTCACGCGTACTCTGGCTGAAGCCCAGCGTGAAGCACTGATTACACGCGGTGACGGTGATGCGGAAACGGCGCGGTTGTTTGCCGATGCGTTCAGCAAAGATCCTGACTTCTACGCGTTTATTCGCAGCCTGCGTGCTTATGAAAACAGCTTCAGTGAAAATCAGGATGTGATGGTGTTAAGCCCGGATAGCGACTTCTTCCGATATATGAAGGCGCCCTCTAACGCGACTCGTTAAGAACTGATATAACCTGTGGGCCGACAATGTTGTCGGCCTTTTTTTTGGGTAGCAGAATGAAAACAAGCATCTGGATGGCGCTGGCGCTGGTATTAGTGCTGGAAGGGTTGGGACCGATGTTTATGCCACGCGCCTGGCGACGCATGATCCTGACGATGACCCGCTTACCCGATCGCCTGCTGCACCGGTTTGGTGGCGGTCTTGTGGTCGCTGGCATGGTGATTTATTGCATGCTCAGCCTGCACGGCAACCTGTAAACCCTGGAGCCGGACCGGCTAAATTGTGCCTCTTCGCACCATTATCCCCAACATGTTGTAGTGATCAAAACTCAGGCAAAAAAGCGCGCAATCGTATGCTAAAAGTGCTGAAAACCATGGGATCAGATGGTAGAATCCTTTTTTAAGCAATCGGTGATTTTGAGAAATGGGTAAGAACGTCGTCGTACTGGGCACCCAATGGGGTGACGAAGGTAAAGGTAAGATTGTAGACCTTCTGACTGAGCGCGCGAATTACGTTGTGCGTTATCAAGGCGGCCACAATGCGGGCCACACGCTTGTCATCAACGGTGAAAAAACCGTCCTCCACCTGATCCCTTCTGGCATTCTGCGCGATAACGTCACCAGCATCATTGGTAACGGCGTAGTGCTTTCTCCTGAAGCCTTAATGAAAGAGATGAAAGGCCTGGAAGCGCGCGGGATTCCGGTACGCGAACGTCTGCTGATTTCTGAAGCCTGTCCGCTGATTCTGCAATATCACGTTGCGATGGATATGGCGCGTGAACGTGCCCGTGGTGCCAAAGCGATTGGTACCACCGGACGTGGCATCGGCCCTGCTTATGAAGACAAAGTGGCTCGCCGTGCATTGCGTGTCAGCGATCTGTTTAACAAAGAAACCTTTGCTGCCAAGCTGAAAGAAGTTGTCGATTTCTACAACTTCCAGCTGGTGGAGTACTACAAAGAGCCAGCAGTCGACTTCGATAAAGTCCTGAATGATGTGATGGAAGTCGCTGACATCCTGACTGGCATGGTGGTTGACGTCTCTGAACTGCTGGACGTCGTGCGCAAGCGTGGCGATCTGATTATGTTCGAAGGCGCGCAGGGTACGCTGCTGGATATCGATCACGGTACCTATCCGTACGTGACCTCATCCAACACTACCGCAGGTGGCGTTGCAACCGGTTCAGGTATTGGCCCACGTTATGTTGACTACGTGCTGGGTATCGTTAAAGCATACTCAACCCGTGTTGGCGCAGGCCCGTTCCCGACCGAGCTGTTCGACGAAACCGGCGAATTCCTCTGTGCACAGGGTAATGAGTTTGGCGCAACCACCGGTCGTCGTCGTCGTACCGGCTGGCTGGATGCGGTAGCGGTTCGCCGCGCGGTCCAGATCAACTCCCTGTCAGGTTTCTGCATGACCAAGCTGGACGTGCTGGATGGCCTGAAAGAAGTGAAAATCTGTGTTGCTTACCGTATGCCTGATGGCCGCGAAGTCACCACTACGCCACTGGCAGCAGAGAACTGGGAAGGCATTGAGCCGATCTATGAAACCCTGCCAGGCTGGAGCGAGACAACGTTTGGCGTTAAGACGCTGGAAGGTTTACCTCAGGCCGCGCGTGACTATATCAGGCGTGTTGAAGAGGTAACAGGTGTGCCGATTGATATCATCTCAACCGGTCCCGATCGTAGTGAAACGATGATTCTGCGCGACCCGTTCGACGCATAATCATTCAGGCCGGACAGTGTCCGGCCTTTGTTTTTCCACTCTTTGATGCCACTTAATCTCCCTTCGCTTGTCAAACCTTGTGCTGGCTCAAAAAAACGCACGGCCGATCAGACTCTGGTTTATCATCGTAGTTAATCGAATGGCGATCCGATTTAGTCCTGACATCAATTGTAAGGCGAATAACGTCATGCCACGCCTGAAGGTTCACTGAGGTTACTGTGCAGCTCACGAGTTTTACTGATTATGGCTTACGAGCCCTGATTTATCTGGCATCGTTGCCTGAAGGTCAGCAGACCAATATTACGGAAGTGACGAACACGTATGGTTTGTCCCGAAATCATATGGTCAAAATCATCAATCAGCTGAGCCGGGCGGGTTATGTCGCTGCCACGCGGGGTAAAAACGGGGGCATTCGTCTGGGTATGCCAGCGCGTCAGATTGTCATTGGTGACGTGGTACGTAAGATGGAACCACTACAACTGGTGGATTGCGCCTCCTGTTCTATCACGCCAGCCTGTCGTCTGAAGCAGGCGTTACATGATGCGGTGCAGCGATTTTTGCAGGAGCTGGATAACTATACCCTGGCCGATCTGGTTGAAGGAAATACACCACTTTATGAGATCATCTTGTCCAGATCGCCAGTGGCAATAAATATTAAATGACATCGGAGGAACCGCTATGTCAAAAGATCCCTTTCAGGATAGAGAAGCTGAAAAATACGAAAACCCTATTCCGAGCCGTGAATTTATTCTGGCTCTGCTAGAAAAACGTGAAAAACCGGCCAGCCGTGAAGAGCTGGCTGAAGAGATGAATTTGCAGGAAGAAGAGCACCTTGAGGCGCTGCGTCGCCGCCTTCGCGCCATGGAGCGTGATGGTCAGCTGGTGTTCACCCGCCGTCAGTGTTATGCCCTGCCAGAACGTCTTGATCTCCTGCGCGGTAAAGTCATTGGCCATCGTGATGGCTACGGCTTCCTGCGGGCAGAAGGTCAGAAAGATGACCTTTACCTCTCCGCAGAACAGATGAAATTCTGTATGCACGGTGACGTGATTCTGGCGCAGCCGTTGGGTGCCGATCGTAAAGGCCGCCGCGAAGCGCGCGTAGTCCGCGTGCAGGAACCGCGCAACAATCAGATCGTTGGCCGTTACTTTACCGATGCCGGTGCCGGCTTCGTGGTACCGGATGACAGTCGCCTGAGTTTTGACATTCTCATTCCACCTGAAGAGACGATGAATGCCCGCATGGGTTCTGTGGTGGTGGTTGAGCTGGTCCAGCGTCCGAACCGCCGCAGCAAAGCGATCGGTAAAATCGCTGAGATTCTGGGCGATGATATGGGCACCAGCCTGGCTGTGGATATGGCGCTGCGTACGCATGAAATCCCGCATACCTGGCCGCCGGAAGTGGAAGCTCAGGTCAGCAAACTGAAAGAAGACGTCCCGGAAGAGGCCAAAAAAGGCCGCGTCGATCTGCGTAAACTGCCGCTGGTCACCATTGATGGTGAAGATGCCCGTGACTTTGATGATGCTGTTTACTGTGAGAAGAAGCGCGGTGGTGGATGGCGTCTTTGGGTCGCTATCGCGGATGTCAGCTATTACGTTCGTCCTGGCACCCCACTGGATGACGAAGCGCATCAGCGCGGTACCTCGGTTTACTTCCCGTCGCAGGTTGTGCCGATGCTTCCGGAAGTGCTGTCGAATGGCTTATGTTCACTTAACCCGCAGGTCGATCGCCTCTGTATGGTGTGCGAGATGACTATCTCGACCAAAGGTAAACTGACCGGCTTTAAGCACTACGAAGCGGTAATGAACTCCCATGCGCGTCTGACCTACAACAAAGTCTGGAACATCCTGCAGGGCGACAAAGAGCTGCGCCAGCAGTATGCGCCGCTGGTCAAAGACCTTGAAGAGCTGAATAACCTTTATCATGCGCTGGAAGCTGCACGTGAAGAGCGTGGCGGCATTTCGTTTGAAACGGAAGAGGCGAAGTTCATCTTCAACGCCGAGCGCCGTATCGAACGTGTTGAGCGTGTGTCACGTAATGACGCCCACAAACTGATCGAAGAGTGCATGATCCTGGCGAACATCGCCTCAGCACGCTTCGTTGAGAAAAATCAGGAACCGGCGCTGTTCCGCGATCACGATCGCCCGACTGACGAAAGCATTAAGAGCTTCCGTACCGTGCTCAACGAGCTGGGACTGACTCTGCCTGGCGGCAACAAACCGCAGCCAATCGACTACGCGGCGTTGCTGAAGCAGGTTGCCGATCGTCCTGATGCGGAAATGCTGCAAACCATGCTGCTGCGTTCGATGAAGCAGGCCGTTTACGATCCGGAAAACCGCGGTCACTTTGGTCTGGCGCTTTCGTCGTATGCGCACTTTACTTCGCCGATTCGCCGCTATCCGGATCTGACGCTGCACCGCGCTATCAAGTATCTGCTCGCGAAAGAGCAGGGTGAAGGCAAGGGTCTGGTACAGCGTGCCATCAAGTACCTGATGCCAAAAGATAAAAATGCCAAAGATCTTACTACGGCAACCGGCGGCTATCACTACGAGATGCCGGAGATGCTGCAGCTGGGTCTGCACTGTTCCCTGACCGAGCGCCGCGCGGATGAAGCGACCCGCGACGTGGCTGACTGGCTGAAGTGTGACTTCATGCAGGATCAGGTCGGCAACGTCTTTAACGGCGTCATCTCCAGCGTCACCGGATTTGGCTTCTTTGTCCGCTTAAGCGATCTCTTCATCGACGGTCTGGTCCACGTTTCGACGCTCGACAACGATTACTACCGTTTTGACCCGGTAGGTCAGCGTCTGATCGGTGAATCGGGTGGTCGCACCTATCGTCTGGGTGACACAGTTGAAGTGCGTGTTGAAGCGGTCCACATGGACGAGCGTAAAATCGACTTTGCTCTGATCTCCAGCCAGCGCCAGGTGCGTGGTGAAGGTAAAACCGCGCGTGACCGGGCGAAGCGTGACGACAAAGCCCCAACCAAACGCCGTCGTGATGCGAGCAGGAAGTCTAACTTCGAGCCGGATTCTGCGTTCCGTGGTGACAAAGGCAAGCCCGCCGCTGCGGATACCGGGAATAAAAGTAAAAACGTCTCGGAAAAAACCCGTAAAATCGCCGCCGCCACCCGGGCGAAGCGCGCCAGAAAAAAGGCGCAGCCTGACTGATGCGCGCACCCGCCCTTTCTCAGGAGAAAGGGCGGTCATTCATTTTTTTCCAAACACTGAGCAGATCGATGAGCGAAATTATTTTTGGTATCCATGCCGTGCAGGCGCTGCTGGAACGAGACCCACAACGTTTCCAGGAAGTCTTTATCCTCAAAGGCCGCGACGATCGTCGCCTGCAACCTCTGGTTGCCGCGCTGGAAGCTCAGGGTGTTGTGATTCAGCTGGCCGAGCGCAAGTGGCTCGACAGCCAGGTTGAAGGCGGTGTGCATCAGGGTATCGTGGCGCGGGTGAAACCGGGTCGTCAGTATCAGGAAGGCGACCTGCCGGATCTGCTGCAGAGCCTGGAGAAACCGTTCCTGCTGGTACTGGATGGGGTCACCGATCCACACAACCTGGGTGCCTGCCTGCGCAGCGCCGATGCCGCCGGTGTGCACGCGATAATCGTACCGAAAGATCGCTCTGCTCCCCTGAATGCCACCGCCAAAAAAGTGGCCAGCGGCGCGGCAGAAAATGTGCCATTGATCCGCGTCACTAACCTGGCGCGTACCCTGCGTCTGTTGCAGGAGTACAACATCTGGGTGGTCGGCACCGCAGGTGAAGCTGACCATACTGTCTTCCAGAGCAAAATGACCGGCCCGATGGCGCTGGTGATGGGTGCGGAAGGGGAAGGCATGCGTCGTCTTACCCGTGAGCATTGCGATGAGTTAATCAGCATTCCGATGGCGGGCAGTGTCTCTTCGCTGAATGTCTCGGTCGCGACCGGCGTCTGCCTGTTTGAAGCGGTGCGTCAGCGCAACGCCTGATTCCCGATGTGATCCTCGCCACAAATTAGTTTCTGTACCAGGCATAACTGCGCGTCATTCGTATATACCCAAAGCATTTCGGGTTGCATTGAGGCGGCAAGAGAACGAATCCCGATGAGCTTACATGAGTAAGTGATTCGGGTGAGTGAACGCAGCCAACAAAAATGCAGCTTGAAAGACGACGGGTATACTTACTGAGTGACATCCGCGAGGAGTGGTTATGACCTGGACAACACACACCGTTTTTAATCAGCCTCATCCTCTGAGCAACAGCAACCTGTTCCTGTCTGATACGCCACTGAGCGACGCTTTGTCACGCGAAGGCGCAGGGTGGGACCGGGAATGGCTGGCGTCGGTTGGCCGACAGCTGGGCAGCGCCGAGTCGCTGGAGCTGGGCCGGCTCGCCAATGCTGAGCCGCCCGAGCTGCTGCGCTACGACGCCCGTGGCGAACGCATGGACGAGGTCCGTTTTCATCCTGCCTGGCATCTGCTGATGCAGGGCGTCTGCGCCAGTCGCCTGCATAATCTCAGCTGGCAGCCCACCGTTCGTGAACAGGCCAGTGTGGCGCGCGCTGCCCGTTTTATTCTGCATGCGCAGGTTGAAGCAGGCACACTCTGCCCGGTGACCATGACGCACGCGGCCATTCCTCTGCTGCAGACTTATCTGCCCGCGGCGTTTGAGGGCTGGCTCGATCCGCTGCTCAGCGATCGCTACGACCCCCATGCACAGCCTGGTGACCAGAAGCGAGGTCTGCTGATTGGGATGGGCATGACGGAAAAGCAGGGCGGCAGCGATCTGCTCACCAGCACTACGCACGCCGAACCGCTGGGCGCGCGTGGCGCGGGTGAAGCCTACCGACTGACCGGCCATAAATGGTTTTTCTCTGTACCACAGAGCGATGCGCATCTGGTGCTGGCTCAGACGCCCGCCGGGTTAAGCTGCTTCTTCCTGCCACGCCTGTTGCCCGACGGGTCACGCAACACCATCCAGCTGGAGCGACTCAAAGATAAGCTGGGCAATCGCTCCAATGCCAGCTGTGAAGTGGAGTTTCGCGATGCGACCGGCTGGCTGCTGGGGGAGGAGGGCGAAGGCGTGCGGCTGATCCTGAAGATGGGCGGCATGACGCGTTTTGACTGCGCCCTTGGCAGTCACGGTCAGATGCGCCGCGCTTTCTCGGTAGCCATCTCGCATGCTCATCAGCGTCAGGTGATGGGAAAAAATCTGGTGGATCAGCCTCTGATGCGTCAGGTTCTGGCTCAGCAGGCATTGCAGCTGGAGGGACAGACCGCGCTGCTGATGCGGCTGGCGCGCGCCTGGTCACAACCGGCAAAACCGCATGAGGTCACCTTTGCCCGCCTGTTTACGCCAGCGGCAAAATATGAGATCTGCAAAGCGGGTGCGCCGTTCGTGGCGGAGTCGATGGAGGTGCTGGGGGGCATCGGCTATTGCGAAGCCAGTGAGCTACCGCGTCTCTATCGTGACATGCCGGTCAACAGCATCTGGGAAGGCTCGGGCAACGTGATGTGTCTTGATGTTCTGCGCGTGCTTGCCCGTCAGGCAGAGGTTACGGAGATGCTGAGTCAGGAGTTTGAAGCGGTGAAAGGGAGTAATCGCTATTTCGATACGCGCTGGCGACAGCTGCGTCTGAGGCTTAGCCACGTTCCTGAAGCGCAGGCGCGCGAGGTCACCCGCACGCTGCTGCAGCTGGCGATGGGGGCCCAGCTACTGAAATATGCCGAACCCCTGCTGGCGGATGCATGGTGCCAGCAGTGGCTCGACCAGCGTGGTTCACGCCCGCTGGAGGCCGCTATTAACGATCGCTTACTGGACCGCGCCTGTGGCAGATGATGCACCGTACAAAATCGCACTGGCGTACCAGAAGCCGGGCATGACCGTCTCGCTCAGCATCACAATCTGATAGTAAGCTGCTCCGGCCTGATTGGCCTGAGCGGCAACGGCACGCTGGGCATCATCCGGTGAGCCGTGCACGTTAACGGTAATATTACCCAGCTTCGGCAAACCCCCACTCTGCGCTCGTGAAATCTCCTGCGCCTGTTGTGCTGGCGCAGGTGGGGCTTTTGGCGTGGTTTCAAGCGCGGAACAGCCTGCCAGCAGCAGGCTGAACACCATTAAATAAGCGGAACGCATAGCAAAACCCTTATTCAGAACGAAACATTAAGTGTATGCCATCGCTCTGAGGGTCGTCAGGATTTAAGGTTAAATACGCTGACCAACTGGGTCAGGTGGTGCCCTTTATCACTCAGGTTCTGTGCGCTGTTTTCCGCCTGTGCCACCAGTTGGCTGTTCTGGTGAGTTGCCTGGCTGATCTGGTTCATCGCAATATTAACCTGGCCGATGCCTGCAGCCTGCTCCTGCGCCGCCACGTTGATCTCGCCCATCAGCGCCTGCACCTGCTCGATGTGCGTCACAATGTCGGTCATTGCATCGCGCGTCTGCTCGGAGAGCTGATGGCCCTCAGCCACGTGGCTGATAGAGGTCGCTATCAGTCCATCAATCTCTTTGGCGGCCTGCGCGGAACGCTGTGCCAGTGCACGGACTTCTGCAGCCACCACGGCAAAGCCACGGCCCTGTTCACCCGCTCGCGCCGCTTCAACGGCAGCATTCAGCGCCAGAATATTAGTCTGGAAGGCGATCGACTCAATCACGTGCGTGATATCTGCAATGCTTTGCGATGAAACTTTAATAGCTGACATGGTATTGACTGAGCGCACCACCGTCTTGCTGCCGTGGCTGACGATATCGCTGGCCTGGGCCACCAGTGACATCGCCTGACGCAGGCTTTCGGCGGTGTGTTCAACCGTTGCACCAAACTGCTCCATGCTGGCAGAGGTCTGCTCCACACTGCTGGCCTGACGCCCGATCTGCTCGCTGATATTATGGCTGCTTGCCGCAATAGTGTCCGTGCCATTGCTGATCTCCTGCGCCGCGCCGCGCACCTGGCCGACAATCTTCTCCAGACCATCGCCAATACCGTTAATCGCAATGATCAGCTGACCTACTTCGTCGCGACGATGCGTATCCATATGGACCTGCAGATTGCCGGCGGCATACTGCTCCGCCAGATGAATCACCTGCTGTAGCGGACGGGTAATCGCCCGACGGCTGTACCAGACAAAGCCCAACGCAAAAACAATTACCAGAACCAGTCCGGTAATCAGGAACAGGTTACGGCTATGCGTAATCGGAGCCAGCAGGCTGTCACGGTTAACCTCACCGGTGATCACCCAGTTCCAGCCCGGCAACTGCTGCCAGGCCAGGATCTGCATCTCACCGTTGATCTCCACCTGCTGCATACCCTCCGGCTGCGTCAGCAGCGGTTTCAGCGTTGCATCATCCCAGGTGGGGCGTTTCCCTTCGTCGTGCCGATCGAACAGATACACGCCCTGGGTTTTACCGGGAGTGCCGTTGAGCACAAAGAAGTGACCGCTATCACCCAGCTGACGCGCCAGGATTTTTTCACGCATTAACGCATACTGTTTATCAATGCCAACACCGACAAACAGAATGGCAACGACTTTGCCACTCTCATCTTTCACTGGCTGATACTGCGTGATGTAGCGATGGCCGAACAGCGTCGCCAGCCCGCGGTAGACTTCGCCCTGGTGAACGCTTTTCCAGGCGGCACCGGTGCGGTCAAGCTGCGTACCGATTGCGCGACTGCCATCCTCTTTTTTCAGTGAGGTTGAAACACGAATAAAATCATCGCCATAGCGCACGAAAATGGTCGCTACGGCGGCGGTGCGTTCGGTGAAATCGTCAACTGCAGTCTGGTCGAGGTTCAGTGTCTTTAACCCGGCGCGCAGCACCGGCGTTGAAAAGGCTCCGACCTGGATCCGCGAGCTTTCATCCAGGCTAAAGCGCTTAGGCAGGAAGCTGGTAAAGAGATCGGTGTAGTGAGCCACCTCTTCGGTCAGAGTGGCGTTAAACATAGTGGCCATTTCACTGATGCCCTGCACCTGGTTGTGCATGTCATCGATGGCGAGATTTTCCAGCTGGCGCGAGGCGTTGTGGCTTTGAGTCAGTGTCAGTACCAGCAACAGCAGCGCTACGCTGAGAGACGTCAGTACAGACAGCTTAACTCCGAGACTCAGGCCGCTGAGAGAGAGACGCTTCATAAATTACCTTTGATCATGTTAGGGGCATACACGATCAACGGCACAGCACGAAAAAAGTTTAGGATTAAGTCGGATGACTAAGCGCAGCGGGGGATTTCGCAAATTAACCTGCAGAACGTAGACTTGATCGGCACGCCTCGCCCTTTTCAGGAGAAACCATGATTGAACTCAGTACCGAAACGCTGGCCGGTATCGAATGCCTGCACGCCACACCAGCCGGACAACGGCATCAGCCACTGCCCACCGTGTTGTTTTATCACGGCTTTACCTCATCAAAAGAGGTCTACGCCTACTTCGCTGTCGCGCTGGCGCAGGCGGGATTTCGGGCGGTGATGCCGGATGCGGAGCTGCACGGCGCGCGTTATCACGGTGATGCCAATGCACGCCTGGGCCGTTTCTGGGAGATTCTGAAACAGAACATTGATGAGTTGCCACTGCTTGAGACCGCGCTGCATAAAGACAATTTGATCGCTGACAGGCGTTTCGCGGTAGCGGGTGCGTCGATGGGCGGCATGACGGCACTGGGCGCGATGGCGCGTTATCCGCAAATCCAGAGCGTCGCCTGCCTGATGGGATCGGGCTATTTTATGCAACTCAGTCAGTCCCTGTTTCCGCCGCTGGTGGCCGACACGCCTGAGCAGAAAGCGCAGTTTGCGGCCCGTATGGCACCGCTGGCGGACTACGATCCCTGTAACCGGCTGGAGGCTCTGGCAAACCGCCCGCTGCTATTGTGGCATGGGGAGGCGGATGAGGTCGTGCCCTGGGCGGAAAGCGTACGGCTGGAGAGGGCGCTGCATGACAACGGGCTGGCGCAGCATCTGACCTCGCTGTCAGAAAAACAGATCGGGCATAAGATCACGCCATCCGCCCTGACGGCGCTGGTCAGCTTTTTTAAACAGCAGTTATAAACAATGAACGGGCGGAGAAGGACTCTGCCGCCCGTAAACTTACCGGTACTTACCAGAACGCAGACGCTTTTTCTGCTGCGCTGGCAGGCGCACTGACCGGGTTTCTTTCCGGCGTATCCAGCCGGTTAACGTAGACATAACCCGATGCCGCTTCGCTGCTGTGACTTCTCATCTGCTGCGCACAGTCAGCATGGCTGGCAAGAGCGGGTGGAGACAGGAAGAGACCCAGTAAAGTGGCGATGACGAACGTTTTCATGCCCGACTCCTCACTTCAGGGAACACACTCTGCGCGACGCCACTAAGCGAACCGTAACGTCTTTAATCAGTTTAGCGACTGAGTAAATTATCGCCAGATCGTCTGCCTGAACCTCTTTGTCAGCATTTTTGAATCTTCGCCACCCAACCCGCTGTATTCCCATCATTAGCACAAAAAGCGACGGTATCTGGCACGACGCCTGCGATTTGTTTAAATGTGCGCTTGAGTTCGGGCACCTTCGCCGGTATGATTACGCGTCAATTTTTCAGCCGCATTCTCAGGCTGTGTCCCACAAACGCTCGTCACAGCGAACCTTTGTGGGACACAGCCTATAACGTTCCTTGCTTCCATGGGCCGCGGTTGACCCCGACAGGAGGCTGAATAATCCGTAAGGAGCAATTTCGATGCGTCATTACGAAATCGTATTTATGGTTCATCCTGACCAGAGCGAACAGGTTCCTGGCATGATCGAGCGTTACACTGGTGCTATCACTGGTGCTGAAGGCACGATTCACCGTCTGGAAGACTGGGGCCGCCGTCAGCTGGCTTACCCGATCAATAAACTGCACAAAGCGCATTACGTTCTGATGAACGTTGAAGCGCCGCAGGAAGCGATCGATGAGCTGGAAACGAACTTCCGCTTCAACGACGCCGTTATCCGTAGCATGGTTATGCGCGTTAAAAACGCGGTAACTGAAGCATCACCGATGGTTAAAGCGAAAGATGAGCGTCGTGATCGTCGCGAAGATTTTGCTAACGAATCCGCTGATGAGTCAGATGCTGGGGATTCTGAAGAGTAATCCATCGTGACGGTCAATCGACTTCGCCTGTCTGGCACTGTGTGCAAGACACCGGTTCGAAGAGTTAGCCCGTCAGGAATTCCTCACTGTCAGTTCGTGCTTGAGCACCGCTCAGTGCAGGAGGAGGCCGGATTTCACCGGCAAGCCTGGTGTCGTATGCCTGTTATTATTAGCGGCAGCGCCCATCAGGTGATTACTCAACATATAACGGTCGGCACGCAACTCACACTCGACGGTTTCATTAGTTGCCATCAGGCAAGAAATGGCCAGAGCAAAGTGGTGTTCCATGCCGAGCAGATTGAATTGATAGATTCTGGAGACTAGCCTAATGGCACGTTATTTCCGTCGTCGCAAGTTCTGCCGTTTCACCGCGGAAGGCGTTGTTGAGATCGATTACAAAGACATCGCAACGTTGAAAAACTACATTACCGAAAGCGGTAAAATTGTCCCGAGCCGTATCACCGGTACTCGTGCAAAATACCAGCGTCAGTTGGCTCGCTGCATCAAGCGTGCGCGTTACCTGTCTCTGCTGCCGTACACTGATCGTCATCAGTAATCGGCAACTGTCCATTAACGACTTTAAGAGGATAAGGTAATGCAAGTTATTCTGCTTGATAAAGTAGCAAACCTTGGCACCCTGGGTGATCAGGTTAACGTTAAAGCGGGCTACGCTCGTAACTTCCTGGTACCACAGGGCAAAGCTGTTCCTGCTACCAAGAAAAACGTTGAGTTCTTTGAAGCACGCCGTGCTGAACTGGAAGCCAAACTGGCTGACGTTCAGTCTGCAGCAACTGCACGCGCTGAGAAAATCAATGCACTGGGCACTGTAACCATCACGTCTAAAGCAGGCGATGAAGGTAAACTGTTCGGTTCAATCGGTACCCGCGACATCGCTGATGCAGTAACTGCAGCAGGCGTTGAAGTTGCTAAGAGCGAAGTTCGTCTGCCGAACGGCGTTCTGCGCACTACCGGTGAGCATGAAGTAAGCTTCCAGGTTCACAGCGAAGTATTCGCTAAACTGAACGTGAAAGTTGTTGCTGGTTAATTCTGATTAACTGAGCACGACATCAACGCCGGCCTTGTGCCGGCGTTTTTGTTTTATGCCTTTCTGCAGGCGCTGTTCGCGTTACTGCGCGCGAATAAAGCTGCCATCTGGCTGACGTGTAAACAGCACCGGGCCATTTGCGCCATCGACTGTCAGACCGGTTACGATCCCCTGCGCATCCTGACGAATTTTAACCTGCTGACCCGTTTTCAAAGAGCTGAGCGGCTGATCATTGCCTTCCACCCGCGCCATCGCAAACACATCATTAACCGGCAGACTGTGATCACGAAACAGCTGCGCCAGCGTCTGTCCGGAGGCGATAGTGAGGTTACGCCACTCGCCCTGAGAATCGGCTTTTGGCGTCTGCTGAGACGGTGAGGATGACGGCTGGCGGCTATTGTTGTTCTCGTAGATATCCGCCTGCATGGGCACCTCTTTCTCTGCAGAAGGCGTCACCGACTGTTCGACCGGATAGCGCAGCGTGCTGGCAGGCCAGAGAAACGCCACCAGCATCACCAGCAGAGCCGCCACAATGCCACGTCGGTGCGGTGCAGGCAGCGGATCCATCCAGCGAATGTGGTCGGTAAAATGCCAGATACGCTGAAGCCATGTCGGCAGGCGGGATGACGTGTCTGAAGCCATGCGGGGTTCCTCCTCTCCGGCAGTCTGCCGTGGCCTGCGTGCGGCAAGCCAGGTCTGCAGCCGGGATACCATTTGTGTCGCACGCATCCTGCGGCGTCGTGGGGCAATCTGGCCCATGTTTGCTCTCTTATTCAGGTGCTACAGACGGGATGATCCCCATCGATAGTTATAGTATGGGCAATACCGGCGCGAAGTGCCTGCCAGCATTGATAAATTTGACGGCTCTATTGTTTCTCTTTCAACCGCAAAAGTCATCTGCGACGCAGGGCATTTTACGCCAGCGGCCTGCGCTGCTATGCTGCCGGTTCGAATTTATCCGAGAGTGAAAGGAACGAAGATGACGACCCCTTCTTTCGACAGCGTCGAAGCACAAGCAAGTTACGGTATTGGTTTACAGGTTGGCCAGCAGTTGCTGGAATCTGGTCTGCAGGGTCTGCAACCAGAAGCACTGCTCGCGGGTCTGCGCGACGCGCTGGAAGGGAACTCGCCGGCCGTACCGGTTGATGTGGTTCATCGCGCACTGCGTGAAGTACACGAACGCGCTGAAGGCGTGCGTCGTGAGCGTACCGAAGCCATGGCCGCAGAAGGTCAGGCGTTCCTGCAGGAACATGCGCAGCGTGAAGGCGTGAGCAGCACCGAATCAGGTCTGCAGTTCAGCGTGATTACCCAGGGCGAGGGTCCAATCCCATCCCGTCAGGATCGCGTACGCGTTCACTACACTGGCAAACTGATCGACGGCACCGTGTTCGACAGCTCAGTTGCCCGTGGCGAACCGGCAGAATTCCCGGTTAGCGGCGTTATCCCAGGCTGGATTGAAGCACTGACCCTGATGCCGGTAGGCTCAAAATGGGAACTGGTGATCCCACAGAACCTCGCGTATGGCGAGCGCGGTGCGGGTGCCTCTATCCCACCATTCAGCACTCTGATGTTCGAAGTCGAACTGCTGGAAATTCTGTAATACCCGAGCGCTGCAACCCCCCGGTTGCAGCGTTTTCTCCCGCCTTATTTCTGCTGTAAATTCACCTGCCACAGCGCAAAGCCAATCGCATCTGTCCCTTTGGGCTGAAGCGGATATTGCGCATGCTGCTGAATAAACCCGGTCGCTTTATCACCCGGTGCCGTTTCAAACTGAATATCGAGCGGGGTGGATGAGGTAATCGGTGCCAGACGCCAGTTATTGTCCGCCTTCGGCTGGACTGCGCCATGCGCTTTAGTTTCCGTGCTGATGTAAGCAGCTACCACCGAACGGTTCTCATCTGGAGAGGCAAAGGCGATGTACTTATCTCCGGTGCCGGCAAACTTACCGCCGTAAGCGCGATAGTTATTGGTCGCCACAAGGAAGGTCGCCTGCGGATCGATGGGCTTACCCTGCCAGGTGAGCTGACGGATACGCGAGGCGTCCGGATGGATCAGCTGGCATTCCGCGTCGTAGCGGGCGGGCTGGGTCACATCGATCTGGTATTTCACCCCATCAATCACATCGAAGTTATAGGTGCGGAAATCCCAGTTGATCAGCGACTGTGTTTTGGTGCTGTGCGGATCAATCTGGTTAAACTGGCCTGCTGAACACTCCAGCCACTCTTTCACCTGCGCACCGGTCACTTTCATCACCACCAGGGTGTTGGGATAGAGATAGAGATCGGCCGCGTTGCGGAAGGTCAGCGCGCCTTTCTCTACTTCAACATAACTGGCCGGATCGTTCTTACGTCCGCCCGCTTTAAACGGCGCGGCAGCAGAGAGCACCGGCAGACGACCCAGATCCGGATCGCCCTGAATGAAATGCTCCACGTAGGCGCGCTGAGCATTGTTGACGATCTGCACCGTCGGATCGTCCTGTACCAGTGACAGATAGCTGTACATCACGTCAGCGGACTTGCCAATGGGCTTCGCCACAAACTCCCGCGTGGCGCGGTGATCGTCAGCCAGCACTTTTACCAGCGCCGGATCCTCCGCCGCCAGCGATTTCTTCGCGGCAGTATCGTAGATGGGCCGCGCCTCTGCTTTGCCGCTGGTTACCTGCCAGCGTCCGCCCTCATTGTTCAGCACCAGGTCGACCACGCCAAGGTGATCGCCCCACATACCTGGCATGACTGACGGAATCCCGTTCAGCGTGCCGTTGGCGATATCTGCCCCCTTGATGTCAGCAAACTCTTTGCTGGGGTAGACCGCATGTGCATGACCAAACAGGATGGCGCTGATGCCTTCTACCTGGCTGAGATAGTAAACCGAGTTCTCCGCCATCGTGTGGTATGGCTCGCTGCTCAAACCAGAGTGGGGAATAGCGATAATCAGATCGGCACCCTGCGCGCGCATCTCAGGCACATAGCGGCGAGCCGTTTCGGTGATGTCATCAACCCGCACCTTGCCCTGCAGATTGGCTTTATCCCACACCATGATCTGCGGGGGCACAAAGCCAATATAACCAATCTTCAGGGTCTGCGTTTTGCCCTCGCGATCAACCACGGAAGTGGATTTGATGATGTAAGGCGTAAACAGCGGTTTGCCGCTCTTCACATCAATGACATTAGCGTTCACATACGGAAAACGGGCACCCGCCAGCGCTTTTTTCAGGTAGGGAAGGCCATAATTGAATTCATGATTGCCGAGGTTGCCCACAGCGTAATCCAGCGTATTGAGCGCCTTGTAGACCGGATGGATCTCACCTTCGCGTAAACCTTTGGCCGCCATGTAGTCGCCGAGCGGACTGCCCTGAATGATGTCGCCGTTATCGACCAGCAGGCTGTTTTTCACCTCCTGACGTGCGGCGTGAATCAGCGTTGCGGTTCGCACCAGCCCAAACTTCTCGGTTGGCGTGTCTTTGTAGTAGTCGAAATCCATCATATTGCTGTGCAGATCGGTGGTTTCCAGTACGCGTAAATCCACCGTCGCGGCCTGGGTGCCGACGGAAACGCTCAGGGCCAGTAACATCATTCCGGGCTTAAACATGCTTGCTCCTGCTGCAAATTAAATTCAGGCTCTCAAAATAATGTAAAAGCATGACAGATAGTCATTTTAAATCGTGATGGATATAACGTTTTGGTGCATCAGCCAGTGGATGATTCTTATACGTCAGAAGTCGATGCGTGTCGGCGTGGCGATAAGTGGGTAACTATGATATTGATATCTCTATAAATTGAATCGCTGAAGGCCCTTCCGATGGGCACTTCAGGCGGAACTGCTAAAATATCACTATCTGACGATGAGCTGATCCGGCAGCAGACAGACACAATGAGGTGAAAAATGTTAGAGCAAATCTGCCAACTGGCACGCGAAGCAGGCGACGCGATTATGCAGGTCTATGACGGTGCCGCGCCGCTTGACGTTTCTCACAAATCGGATGATTCACCGGTGACCGCTGCGGATATCGCTGCGCACGAGGTGATCCTTGCTGGCCTCAAAAAGTTAACCCCTGATGTTCCCGTTTTATCAGAGGAAGATCCCCCAGCCTGGGCGGTTCGTCAGCACTGGCAGCGCTACTGGCTGGTCGATCCGCTGGATGGCACCAAAGAGTTCATCAAGCGTAATGGCGAGTTCACCGTCAATATTGCGCTGATTGAAGAGGGGAAGCCGGTAATGGGCGTGGTCTATGCGCCGGTGCTGGGCGTGATGTACTCCGCGGCAGAGGGTAAAGCGTGGAAAGAAGAGGGCGGTCAGCGTGAACAGATTCATGTCCGTGACGCACGTCCTCCGCTGGTCGTGGTGAGCCGCTCACATGGCGATGACGACGAGATGAAAGAGTACCTGAAGCAGTTGGGTGAACATCAGACCGTTGCTACCGGCTCCTCACTGAAGTTCTGCCTGGTAGCGGAAGGTAAAGCCCAGCTCTATCCCCGTTTCGGGCCAACTAACATCTGGGATACCGGTGCAGGTCATGCCGTGGCGATGGCCGCCGGTGCACATGTGCATGACTGGCAAGGCAAAACCCTGGACTACGCGCCGCGCGAATCCTTCCTTAATCCCGGTTTCCGCGTCTCCCTGTTTTAAACCGGCTTGAGCATGTATTCCCGGCGGTCAATTCTCTCGCCGCCGGGAATACAGGATTATTCCTTCAGCAGCGAGGTGACCAGCGTCATCACTTTTGTCACTTCATCCTGCGTCAGCGATCCATCCTTCACAAATTTCACCTTGCCCTGTTTATCCAGCACCACAATGGCGGAACCGCCCGGCTGTAGCTGCCAGGCATGCTGCACATTGCCTTTACTGTCGATAATAAACTGTGACCACGGATATTGCTGCTTGTTGGTCTCGACGCTGCTGCGCACAAACATGCCCGTGCCAGGAATCGCATCATCGGTGTTCACGATGGTGGTGGTCTGATAGCGATCATGCGGCAGCTTCGCGGCTTTGATCGCCTCTACCAGTGCCGCGTTCATCTCTTTCGCGGATGAGCGGCCAGCAATATGCTGCACCACGCGCACTTTTCCGCTGAGCTGCGCGCTATTCCAGTTTTTGTAGCTAAACTTCTCCTGCTGCAATAACAGCTCGCCCTTGTCATTCACGCCAACGGCCGGTACCCGTATATCCTGTTTGAGGTTATGGGCCATTACGCTTGCAGGTATCAGTAGAGACAACGCTACAGCTGCCAGAGTTATTCGCATTGTTTTTTTCCTTAAGTGATCAGACCAGTCAGTCATTTTACTGCAATAGTAAGCAGGGATGATGCGCCTGTCCTGGAAAGGTGTCAGGTTTGTTATGGCCGCCACAATTCCGTAACCAACGAAGGTTTATACTGTGTTGTGTGAGCCTGATAACAGAGTGTTCTGTAATGATGTGTCAATTCAGTAAAAAAAATCACTTTCAGGAACACTAACAGGTGTGGGTGTTCTATAGTTATCGCGAATTCGCGCTTCATGGGCTGGAACCAAATTTGGAAACAGCGAAGTGTGCTTTAAAAATGTACAGGAGTCATACAGCATGAAGATCTTCCAGCGCTATAATCCGCTGCAAATAGCGAAATATGTAAAAACGCTGTTCAAGGGAAGGTTGTATATCAAGGACGTCGGCGCGTTTGAGTTCGATAAAGGGAAAGTTTTAATCCCGCGCGTCAAAGACAAACAGCACCTGAGCGTGATGTCAGAAATTAACCGCCAGGTCGTGCGTCTCAAGCTTGAGTTCAACTAATTACAAGTAATTAAAAGTAATCACAAGGGCGCCAATGGCGCCCTTAGTCATTCTACTCTTCTTCGCTTTTCGTCATGTTCAGCACCGGCGGTCGTTCATCAATGCGGGTGACCAGCAGCTGATCGATGCGATAGCTATCAATATCTACCACCTCGAACTTGTAGCCCGCAAACTTCACAAAATCGGTACGTTTCGGAATTTTGCGCAGCATATACATCATAAAGCCGCCGATGGTTTCGTAGTTGCCTGACTGCGGGAAATCATCAATATCCAGTACACGCATCACGTCATCGATCGGCGTACCGCCTTCAACCAGCCATGAGTTCTCATCACGCGCCACAATCTGCTCTTCCATGCCCTGACCGACCAGGTCGCCCATCAGTGTGGTCATTACGTCATTGAGGGTAATGATGCCCACGACCAGTGCATATTCGTTCATGATCACCGCGAAATCTTCGCCTGCGGTTTTAAAACTTTCGAGCGCTTCTGAGAGGGTCAGCGTGTCCGGCACAATCAGCGCAGAGCGGATCTGCAGGCCGCTGTTCAGCGCCATGCTCTGATTACCCAGTACGCGAAGCAGCAGCTCTTTTGAGTCGACATAGCCGACGATATGGTCGATATCGCCGCTGCAGACCAGAAACTTTGAGTGAGGATGCTGGGCGATTTTGGTTTTAAGGCTGGTCTCATCTTCATGAAGATCAAACCAGACAATATTTTCGCGCGAGGTCATGGAAGAGGGAACGGTACGTGACTCCAGCTCAAACACGTTTTCAATCAGCTCATGTTCCTGCTTACGCAGCACGCCAGCCAGTGCACCGGCTTCCACCACCGCGTAAATGTCATCGGACGTGATGTCATCTTTGCGCACCATCGGCAGCTTGAAAATGCGGAAGAAGACGTTAGCAAGGCCATTAAACAGAAATACCAGTGGACGCATCACCAGCAGACAGAAACGCATCGGGTTGATGATGCGCAGCGCGATAGTTTCCGGGGCGACCATGCCAACCCGCTTTGGCGTTAAGTCAGCAAACAGGATAAACAAGCTGGTAACGATGGTGAAGGAACAGATAAAGCTAAGCTGTTCAGCCAGCTCTGGTGCGACAAAGCGGTTAAACAGGCCGCTGAACACCGGTGAAAAGGCCGCGTCACCAACAATACCGCCCAGAATGGCGACGGCGTTGAGGCCAATCTGCACCACGGTGAAGAACATGCCCGGCGTTTCCTGCATTTTCAGCACACGCTGCGCATTTACGTTGCCTTCATCGGCCAGCAGTTTCAGTTTGATCTTACGGGCGGCCGCCAGCGAGATCTCCGACAGGGAGAAAAAGGCACTGATTACGATCAGTAAAAGAATGACAAGTAAGCTATCTAACATATGAGATCCAAAGGGTTATCCACTTGTCATTTTTGGCCTGGGCAGCGTGGGTAAGCGCAAACAGAGTTGGTTTATCCGTGAAACAGAGCTATCCGTGCCAAAAATGTCTGCGCCAGTTCGACAACAAACGACATGTCGGGGCAGAAATGAAAACAGGCGGGATGCCTGTGGTGGCCGATTATAGCAGGAGCGCTCATCGCGCCGCCAGAGGACAAACCGCTGCTTAAGGGAGCATTAGCCGCCAGACCGGTCAGTTACAGACTCGGATTTATCTGAGTGAGTCATATCGGACTGATCATTCCCTCCCGCAGGAGTTGTATCGTTCACCCCATTTACCGACAATAGCCCGGTTATTTGAGTTAGATGCCAGCGTTGTGCCGCCGTTTGCCATAAAGTGCGGCTATGATGAGGATATTGCCGTTGCGGTAGTGCGGGCAAAGATGATTAATAAGCGCCCCGCGGAAAAGGGGCCGGCATGATTAACAGGAGTACAGGTGCCACGATTTTATGTTTGTTGCATGGCGAGCCTGCTGCTTGCCGCGCCCGCCCTTGAGGCGGCGACCGTGCGATTACAGGTAGATGGCTTAACCGGGGATCTGCAAAAGAATGTCAGAGCGCGCCTCTCCACCATCGGCAACGATGAGGTTTCTAATGATGGCCGGTTTCGCGCACGTGTCTCTGTTGCGATAAAAGAGGGACTGCGTGCACTCGGTTATTACGAGCCAACCATCGATTTTGAATCGCGCCCCGCGCCTGCGAAGGGTGGACGACCGGTGTTACTGGCCCATGTCACGCCTGGTGTACCGGTAAAAATCGGCGGCAGTAACATCGTGGTCGAAGGCGATGCTCGCAACGATCCTGACTACAAAGCCTGGGTGAAGCAGGGACGGCCCAAAGTGGGCACGCAGCTTAACCACGGGCAATATGACAAATTCAAAAGCGGCTTCTCTAATCTTGCGCTGCGTAACGGCTATTTCGACGGCACTTTTAAAAAAAGCCAGCTCGGCGTCTCGGTTGAACGTCATGAAGCGTTCTGGGATATCGACTACGACAGCGGCGAACGCTATCGCTTTGGTGACGTCACTTTCAAGGGATCGCAGATCCGCGAAGCGTACCTGCAAAATCTGGTGCCGTTTAAAGAAGGCGACAACTACAGCTCCCGCGATTTAGCCGAGCTGAACCGCCGCCTCTCCGCGACCGGCTGGTTTAATTCGGTGGTGGTCGCGCCGGAATTCAGCAAGGGACGACAGACCAAAGTACTGCCGCTGAGCGCAGTCATGTCACCCCGCACTGAAAACACCATTGAAACCGGCGTGGGCTACTCCACAGACGTTGGGCCGCGCCTGAAAGGGACCTGGAAAAAACCGTGGATCAACGACAGCGGCCACAGCCTGACGGCCAGCGCCTACGTTTCCGCGCCGGAACAGCAGGTCGATCTCAGCTACAAAGTGCCGCTGCTGAAAAGTCCGCTTGAGCAGTACTACACCTTCTCCGGCGGCCTGAAGCGCACCGACCTCAACGACACCAAAGCGGACACCACGACACTTGCAATGTCGCGCAACTGGGACAGCAGCAGCGGCTGGCAGAAGGCGGTCAACCTGCGCTGGAGCCTGGATCACTTTACTCAGGGTAGCGTGACCAACACCACTATGCTGCTCTACCCTGGCGTCAGCGTAAACCGCACCCGTTCCCGAGGCGGCCTGATGCCGACCTGGGGTGATTCACAGCGCTATTCGGCAGACGTCTCTGATACCACCTGGGGGTCAGACGTCGACTTCCTGATCCTGCAGGCGCAAAACGTCTGGATCCGTACCCTGGGCGACAATCATCGCTTTGTGGCGCGCGGCAATCTGGGCTGGATCGAAACCAACGACTTCGAAAAAGTGCCGCCGGATCTGCGCTTCTTTGCCGGTGGTGACCGCAGTATTCGTGGTTACAAATACAAAAATATTTCACCGCGCGATGATGACGGCAAACTCACCGGTGCGTCAAAACTCGCCACCGGATCGCTGGAATACCAGTACAACGTCACCGGGAAATGGTGGGGTGCGGTGTTTGTCGACTCGGGCGAAGCGGTTAACGACATCAAACAAAGTAACGTCAAAACCGGTGCGGGCGTCGGCGTGCGCTGGTCTTCACCGGTTGGCCCCATCAAATTTGATATCGCCAGACCCATCGGGGATGACGAAGAGCATGGATTACAATTTTACGTAGGGCTGGGGCCAGAACTATGAAGCTGTGGAAAAAGGTCCTGATCGGCATTCTGATCTTTCTGGTCGTGCTGTTGGGCGGCGTGGCATTTTTAATTGGTACCACGCCTGGGCTGCATTTAGTGCTGAAAGGTGCATCGCGCTGGGTGCCTGGCCTGTCAATCAAACAGGTTGAGGGTGGCTGGCGGAACCTGACCCTTAACGGTCTGCGCTTTGAGATGCCAGGCGTCAGCGTCGATGCCGGGCAAATCCATCTGGCGGTAGATCTCAACTGCCTGCTGCACTCCTCCGTGTGCGTTAACGATGTCTCCCTGCGCGATATCAGCGTAGTGGTCGACAGCAAGAAAATGACGCCTGCCGCGCCCGCGCCGGAAGAGGAGAGTGGTAGCACTAACCTCAGCACGCCATACCCCATCACGCTGCGTCACTTTGGCCTGCACAATATCAATGTCAAAGTTGATGACACCGCAATCTCGCTGCTCGATTTCACCACTGGCCTGCAGTGGCAGGATCGCGCGCTGACGCTGAACCCGACTCACATCCAAAGTCTGCTGGTTGCGCTGCCGAAAGCGGCGAAAGTGGTGAATGACGAGGTGGTCGATCCGAAAGTGCAGCAGCCGCATCCGGACGAGAAACCGCTGGGCGAAACGTTGCATGCGATGTTTGCACAACCGCTGCTGCCTGCACTGCCCGATTTCCGTCTGCCGCTGGATATTGACGTGCAGCAGGTTCTGGGTGAACAGCTGCGCATTACCGGCGACACGGATATCTCCGTCAGCCGGTTACTGTTAAAAGCCAGAACCGCCGACCGTCAGATGCAACTGACGACGCTGGAAGTGGACTCGAATCTTGGCAACCTGAAGGGTAGCGGTCAGGCGACGCTGGCAGATAACTGGCCGGTCGATTTCTCCCTGAACGGCACGGTCAATACCGATCCGATTAAGGGCGAGAAGCTGGCGCTGAAACTTAATGGCGCGATGCGCGACGAGCTGAAGCTGGGCCTGAATCTTTCAGGTCCGGTGAATGCGCAACTGGATGGGACGACCCAGCTGGCGGTTGCGGGACTGCCGCTGTCACTGCAGCTAACCAGTCCGCAGCTGCGCTGGCCATTAACCGGGCCGATACAGTATCAGGCCGATAACCTGGACTATCAGTTCAAAGGCAAAGCCACTGACTATGTGATGTCACTGCAGACCGCCGTGAAGGGCGAATCTGTGCCACCGGCTACTCTCTCGCTGACGGGTAAAGGCAACGTTGAGCAGTTCAGCCTCGATCGCCTGCGCGTGGCCGCGCTGCAGGGCAATATCGATCTCACCGCGCTGGTGGACTGGAGCAAAGCAATCAGCTGGCGCAGTGAACTGACGCTGGCGGGGATCAATACGGCTAAACAGTACCCCGACTGGCCCGCGCGGCTGGATGGCAAAATCACTACCCGCGGCAGCCTGTATGGTGGTACCTGGCAACTGAGCGTGCCGCAACTTCAGCTGAAAGGAAACGTGAAGCAGAATGCCGTGACGGCTGATGGCTCCCTGACCGGTAACAGCTACAACCAGTGGACAGTGCCGGGCATTAAACTGGCGCTGGGACGCAACCATCTGGATGTCAAAGGCGCGCTGGGCGACAGTCTGGATCTTGATGCCAGCATCGACGCGCCACAGCTCGACAATGCGCTGCCAGGTCTGGGCGGTGTCGTCAACGGCACCATTAAAGCGCGTGGCACCCTGAAGGCACCGCAGCTGCTGGCCGATCTCAATGCCCGTGGTCTGCGCTGGCAGCAGATGCAGATTAATCGCGTCACGCTGAATGGCGACGTCCGTTCCGGCGAACAGGTGGCGGGTAAACTGCAACTGCGTGTCGAGCAACTGAAGCAGGATGCGCTGAACATCAGTCTGCTAACGCTGAATGCGGACGGCAATGAGCATCAGCATCAGCTGAAGCTTAATGTGCAGGGTAAACCGGTCTCAGGTCAGCTGGCGCTGAACGGCAGCTTTGATCGTCAGGCCGGGCGCTGGAAAGGCTCCCTGAACGATACCCACTTTGATACCCCCGTTGGCGAGTGGCGTCTGACCCGTGCCATGGCCATCGACTATCTCAACAGTAGCCAGACGGCGACCATCGGGCCGCACTGCTGGCAGAACCCCAATGCGCAGCTCTGTGTGCCGGAACCGGTTGAAGCGGGTCCGGCAGGTCATGCGCATGTGGTGCTGAACCGCTTTGACCTGGCAATGGCCAGGCCATTTATGCCGGAAGCGACCCAGCTCAGCGGCCTGTTCAGCGGCGACGTGCGCGTTAACTGGACCGCAGACGGTGGCCTGCCGACCGGCGCCGTGGCGCTGAAAGGCAACGGCGTGAAAGTGGTGCAGGATGTGCAGGGTAATAGCCTGCCGATCGTTTTCGACACGCTGAACCTTAATGCCGCGCTGCAAAACGGACGCGCTAAGCTCGACTGGCTGATCCGCATCGCCAAAAACGGGCAGCTGGATGGCAACGTGCAGATCGACGATCCACAAAACCGCCGCACGCTGGGCGGTAACGTCAACATCCGCAATATCTCGCTGGCGATGATCAATCCAGCGCTGATGCAGGGCGAGAAGATCAAAGGCAGCCTGAACAGCAGTCTGCGCCTGGGTGGCAGCGTACAGCAGCCGCAGGTGTTTGGTCAGCTTGGCCTGACGGGGGTTGATGTGGATGGCAACTTTATGCCGGTCGATCTCACTGCCGCTAACCTGAATCTGGTGTTCAATGGCATGAGCTCCACGCTGAACGGGCTGGTGCAGACTGCACAGGGCAACATCAACCTCAGCGGTAACGCAGACTGGAGCCAGCTTGATAACTGGCGTGCGCGCATTGCAGCGAAGGGCAGCCGGGTTCGCGTGACCGTGCCGCCGATGGTGCGCATGGATGTCTCGCCGGATCTGGTGTTTGAAGCAACGCCAGCCGCCTTTAACCTGGACGGCAGCGTCGATATTCCCTGGGCACGCATCACGGTGCAGGACGTGCCGGAAAGCGCCACTGGCGTCTCGTCGGATGAGGTGATGCTGGATAAACAGCTGAAGCCGATTGCACCGCAAACTGCCTCGATTCCGATTAACAGTAATCTGGTCATCCACGTCGGCAACGATGTGCGGCTCTCTGCGTTTGGCCTGAAAGCGAAGCTGAATGGCGATCTGAAAATGGTGCAGGATAAGTCAGGACTTGGCTTAAACGGTCAGATCAACATTCCGTCCGGTCGTTTCCACGCTTATGGTCAGGATCTGATCGTGCGTAAAGGCGAGCTGCAGTTTGCCGGTCCGCCGGATCAGCCTTACGTTAATCTGGAAGCCATCCGTAACCCGGATGCGACGGAAGATGGCGTCACGGCGGGTCTGCGCGTCACCGGTCTTGCCGATGAACCGAAAGCGGAAGTCTTCTCCGATCCGGCGATGTCGCAACAGGAAGCGCTTTCTTACCTGCTGCGTGGTCAGGGATTGGGCAAAGACGGCGACAGTAACGCACTGACTTCGGCACTTGTTGGCTTAGGGGTTGCACAAAGTGGGCAGGTTGTGGGTAAAATCGGGGAGACCTTCGGTGTCAGCAATCTCGCCGTGGATACTGCCGGTGTTGGCGACAGTCAGCAGGTGCAGGTCAGCGGCTATGTGCTACCGGGTCTGCAGGTAAAATACGGTGTTGGCATATTTGATTCACTGGCGACGTTAACCTTGCGTTACCGCCTGATGCCTAAGCTCTATCTGGAAGCCGTGTCCGGTGTGGATCAGGCTCTCGATTTGCTCTATCAGTTTGAGTTTTAGCAATGCGAATAATTGTCTACGGCAGTTTACGGCGCAAACAGGGAAACAGTCACTGGATGACCAATGCGCAGTGGCTGGGTGATCACCAGATTGACGGCTTTGAGCTTTACAGTCTGGGCCATTATCCCGGCGTCATAGAGGGCAATGGAGCGGTACATTGTGAGGTGTACCGCATTGATGCCTCAACCCTTGCGGAGCTGGATGCGCTTCGCACCAAAGGGGGAGAGTACAAACGTTTTCTGACTCAGACGCCGTTTGGCAGTGCATGGCTTTATGTCTATCAACGCTCAGTGGCAGGACGCCAGCGCATTATGAGTGGTGACTGGCTAAAGCGTGATGAGGAGCCAGAGGCCTGAACAAAAACACCGTCCAGTTGGACGGTGTTTTTTTTTCGACTCACAAACCGGCAGCAGAATTACTTCTTCTGTGCGCGCTCGTAAGAGGAGATGATTTCAGCTTTGGCGGCTTCGGCGTTATCCCAGCCATCCACTTTCACCCATTTGCCTTTTTCCAGATCTTTGTAGTGTTCAAAGAAGTGGGTGATCTGTGCACGCAGCAGTTCTGGCAGGTCGTTCACATCTTTGATGTGATCGTACTCTTTGGACAGCTTGGTGTGCGGAACGGCAACCAGTTTGGCATCTTCGCCAGACTCGTCGGTCATTTTCAGCACGCCAACCGGACGGCAGCGGATCACTGAGCCTGGGACCAGCGGATACGGGGTCGGAACCAGTACGTCAACCGGATCACCATCCAGAGAAAGGGTATGGTTGATGTAGCCGTAGTTGCACGGATAGAACATGGCGGTAGACATGAAACGGTCTACAAACAGGGCACCAGACTCTTTATCAACTTCATATTTGATCGGATCAGCGTTCGCTGGGATCTCAATGACAACGTAGATATCTTCTGGCAGGTCTTTACCTGCTGGCACCTGGTTCAAACTCATCTGGCATTCCTTCAGTAGTCGTATGTTGAGTGTCGGCTATTATAGCCAACTGACTCTGAATGTATGCCCCCTTTTTGGCGTTTCGGAATGCGCCCAAACGTTACTTCGCCGCTACCAACAGCGAAACAATGCCTGCGGCAATCAGTGGCCCTACCGGCACGCCCCGGAAGAACGCCACCCCAATCACTGTACCAATCAGCAACCCCCCGATTACCGAAGGCTGCACACTCATAAAGTTCACGCCACGACCGCCCAGCCAGGCCACAAAAATCCCCACCAGAATCGCCACAATCGACTTCCAGTTGGCAAAGGATTTGATCAGAGCGGAGGCGGGCAGTGAGCCGCTGGCCAGCGGAGCCATTACCGCCACGGTAAGAATAATAATGCCTAAGGTAATGCCCTGTTTTTCGACATAGGGGAAGAACCGGGCCAGCGGGGTTATTTTAATCGCCAGCAGCACCAGAATGGAGATGGTGACCGCATTGTTGTGAACGAAATAACTCAGTACGGCGAGGCCGATCAGAATAAGGGTCGAGGCGTAAGCAGCCATGGTTTCTCCCTGAAGGTTATTGAACGCACTGACTTCCGCCAGTGCAAAAGCCCGTTATCGATCAGCAGTCATCGGGGTTCCCACAACTGCCTGCAGCCCATGACTGCAGCATCAGCGCCTGATTACGCACCAGGCTCAGACTCTGGGCGCTCAGAGCTACGCTACCCAGCGTTCCCTGAGAACTAAACTGACTGCGGCTCGCCTCAAGCCAGCTGTCGCGGTAGCGCAGCCAGGCACGCTGAGCGGCACGAAGTTTGTTTTTCGGTTCGCCGGAGAGTGTTTTCATCAGCTTGCTGTACTGCTTATTCATCTCCTGATCCCAGACCTTGTTTGCCGCCGCGTAGCACTGGTTCATGGCAAGAGTGGTCGAGGCATTATTGAGGCAACGATCAGGCGAGGCGTCTGATGGCATGTCCTCTGCCAGCGCCGATGTGCTGAGGCAGAGCAACATCAGAAACAATCCTGGTTTCATTCTTTTCTCCGGATAACGCAAGGGCGGCGATCAGCTTGATGGATGTTTCTGTGATGATCAAGTTGTTAACACTAATCAGCGTTAAAGTTTCGGACCGTTACTGCCGATAATTTCTCCGCTTTAGGGCCGCTTGAAATTCGCCTTTTCACATATACGGAAACTATCAGGATGAAACAGTTATCACTTCGCACGGGGTTGCTGGCATTGCTGGCATTCATGACACTGCTGCTGTTGGCGGTGAGTTTGATGGGTATCGTGGCAATCAATAAAGGAAATCGCTCGCTGGATGTGATCAACCGCATTCAGGGGATCGAGCTGAACAGTCTGTATAAGAGCAATTCGGATCTGATGCGGGCCCGCGCTAACGCGGCGCTGGCGGTACGTAAAATTGAAATTGGTATGCTGGAAGAGGGCGCGGCAGTCACAAAACTGTCGCAGGCGGATGTGGTGTCATCGCAGAAAAACCTGAAGCGTTTTGTGGACGCCGGAACGGTGACGGCGCACGGCAAAATGCTGGCGGATGCAGTTTCAGCCAGTTATAAAGCCTACCTCGACCAGGGCATCAAACCGATGATGGACGCGCTGGACAAGCAATATACTGACGAATATTACCAGCTGCTGGAAGGCAACCTGGCGACACTGGCGGCCAGTTACGATAAAGCGGTCAATGACTTCAGTCAGCTGGCCGATCAGATCACCCAGGCTCAGCTGGCAGAGGCGGCCTACAACGAAACCAAAATGAAAATCCTGATCGCCGTGGCGGGAGTGTTAACCCTGCTGTTGCTGGTGCTCGCCTGGCAACTTCTGCGCCGGATGCTGCTGCAGCCGCTGAACCTGGCGATTGTCCATCTTGAGCGAATCGCGGCGGGCGATCTGTCGCAGGCGCTGCCACCGTCCAGCAACAATGAGCTGGGTCGGCTTAATCATGCCCTGAGCGGGATGCAGCAGTCGTTGCGCACTTCGGTGAATCAGGTGCGCGAAGCGAGTATGCAGATAGACATCGGCAGCCGTGAACTGGCAGCCGGTAACGTCAATCTGTCGCAGCGCACCGAAGAGTCCGCCGCCTCGCTGGAGCAGACGGCGGCCAGCATGGAGCAGCTTACGGCCACGGTGCGCCTTAACGCCACGAATGCTCAGCAGGCGAATCAGCTGGCTAGCGCGGTCTCTGAGACCGCCGATCGCGGCGCTGAGGTGGTCAGCTACGTGATGGAAAAAATGAATGAGATTACCGACAGCGCCAATCGCATCGGCGACATTCTTAGCGTGATTGACGGCATTGCCTTCCAGACCAACATCCTGGCGCTCAACGCTGCCGTGGAAGCGGCGCGAGCAGGCGAGCAGGGCCGTGGTTTTGCGGTAGTGGCAAATGAAGTGCGCACGCTGGCACAGCGCAGTGCTAACGCCGCCAAAGAGATCCGCACGCTGATCAGTGATTCGCAGTCGCGGGTCAAAGAGGGCACCGAGATGGCGACGCGCGCCGGGGAAACCATGGATGAGATTTCTGGCGAAGTGATGCGCGTTACGGCACTGATGAAAGAGATCTCAATGGCCTCCGATGAGCAGAGTCGTGGCATTGAGCAGGTCAATCTGGCCGTCACACAAATGGATGCGGCGGCGCAGCAGAACGCCGCGCTGGTGGAACAGGCAACCGCTGCGACTCAGTCGCTGGAAGCACAATCCGACCAGCTTCAGGCAACCATGGCGCAGTTCAGATTACAGACGGCGTAAAAACAAAAGGGGCGCGAAATCGCGCCCCTTTTTATATCTCTTTTTATACCACTACCGGATTAACCCTGGCGGCAATCCGGGAACTCAGCCAGGAAACGCTCAACGTCGTTCACCATTGCCTCATTACCGCAGTAGAACGGGCAACGCTGATGCAGCGTAACCGGTGGAATATCCAGAATACGTTTCTGACCGTCGGTGGCTTTACCCCCCGCCTGCTCGGCCAGGAACGCCATCGGGTTGCACTCATACAGCAGACGCAGCTTACCCTGAGGATGGCTGGCGGTGCTTGGGTAGAGGTAGATGCCGCCTTTCAGCAGGTTACGATGGAAATCCGCAACCAGCGAGCCGATGTAACGTGAGGTATAAGGACGATGCGTTGGCAGATCCTCTTCCTGACAGAACTTCAGATATTTCTTCACACCCTGCGGGAAACGAATGTAGTTACCTTCGTTGATCGAATAGGTGTAACCGGTTGGTGGATAGGTCATACGTTCGTGACTGAGGCAGAACACACCCAGTGACGGATCGTAAGTAAACGCATGCACGCCTGCACCGGTGGTGTAAACCATCATGGTGGATGAGCCGTAGACCACGTAACCTGCCGCAACCTGCTTGTTGCCCGGCTGCATGAAGTCCGCTTCAACCACTGGCGTGCCAGGTTCACTGACGCGATGATAAATAGAGAAAATGGTGCCGACGGAAACGTTAACGTCGATGTTAGAAGAACCATCCAGTGGATCCATTAACACCACGTACTTACCGTTTTCCTCACCTTCAAAGATAACGAACTCGTCTTCTTCCTCAGAAGCGATACCGGCGACGATGCCACGTGCTTTCAGTGCTGCCTTCAGTTTTTCGTTAGCAAACAGATCCAGTTTCATCTGCTGCTCACCCTGAATATTCTCGACGCCGCTGGCACCAAGGATATCCACTAAACCGGCTTTATTGATGTCGCGGTGGATAATTTTGGCACCCAGCTTGATAGCTGAAATCAGCGCCGTCAGTTCACCTGTGGCGTGCGGAAAGTCGTGCTGCTTCTCGACGATAAATTCGCCCAACGTTTTCATAACACATTCCCTGAATCTTCGATGGAGTGGCAGCACGCGTAACAGTCTGCCAACGGATGCGTACGCAGTTTAGCCGAATGAACTTCAAAAACCATAGTCCTAATCCGTTTCTTCCGTCTGCGACCAGCGTTACACTGTGCGCCGAACTTTTGAGTAATGGATCATGTTATGCGCATTCACATCCTCGGGATTTGTGGCACTTTTATGGGCGGTCTGGCGATGCTGGCTCGTTCACTTGGTCATCAGGTGACCGGTTCAGACGCCAACGTTTACCCGCCAATGAGTACCCTGCTCGAACAGCAAGGCATTGAATTAACAGAAGGTTATGATGCCAGTCAACTCGATCCGGAGCCTGACTTAGTCATCATCGGCAATGCGATGACGCGGGGTAACCCTTGTGTGGAAGCGGTGCTGGAACGCAACATTCCTTACCTCTCTGGCCCGCAATGGCTGCACGATTTCGTGCTGCGCGATCGCTGGGTGCTGGCCGTGGCCGGAACCCACGGCAAAACCACCACAGCAGGCATGGCAGCGTGGATTCTCGAGGCCTGCGGCCTTGAACCCGGCTTCATTATTGGGGGTGTGCCTGGAAACTTCGATGTCTCGGCAAAATTAGGAAAAAGTCCATTCTTCGTGATTGAAGCGGATGAGTACGACTGCGCGTTTTTCGACAAGCGTTCCAAGTTTGTCCATTACTGCCCACGCACCCTGATCCTCAACAACCTTGAGTTTGATCACGCCGACATCTTTGATGATCTGCGGGCGATCCAGAAGCAGTTCCATCATCTGGTGCGGATCGTGCCGGGGCAGGGCAAGATCATGTTGCCGGAACATGATCCTAACCTCAAACAGGTGATGGCGATGGGTTGCTGGAGCGAACAGGAAAGCGTTGGCGAGCACGGACGCTGGCAGGCGAAGAAGCTGACCAACGATGCGTCTCACTGGGAAATCTGGCTCGACGGCGAAAAAGTCGGGGAAGTGAACTGGTCGCTGGTTGGCGAACACAACATGCATAATGGATTGATGGCGATTGCTGCCGCGCGGCATGTGGGTGTGAAGCCGGAAGATGCTGGCCAGGCACTCAACACCTTTATCAATGCACGTCGCCGGCTGGAGCTGCGCGGCGAGGTTAACAGCATCAAAGTCTATGATGACTTTGCTCACCATCCGACCGCAATTCTGGCGACGCTGGCGGCTCTGCGCAGCAAAGTTGGCGGCAGAGCGCGCATCCTGGCTGTGCTGGAGCCCCGCTCCAACACGATGAAGATGGGTGTCAGTAAAAACGATCTGGCGCCGTCACTGGCGCGTGCGGATGAAGTCTTCCTGTTCCAGCCGCACCATATTCCGTGGCAGGTTTCAGACGTGGCAGAAGCGTGTATTCCGCCAGCGCACTGGAGTGCAGATATCGATACTCTGGTAGAGATGGTGGCGAAAGCCGCGCAACCAGGCGACACGATTCTGGTCATGAGCAACGGCGGGTTTGGTGGCATTCACCAGAAGCTGCTGGACAGGCTGGCCTGATATCAAGGGCGCCCACATCGGGCGCTTTTTTTTTTAAAAGTTATTCCCTGAATTAATGCAGCATATTTTGAGTTCGATCTGTTCACTCTTCCCGTTATTGCCCTGTTTCTCCTGTTAGTGTCTGAAACCGAAAGGCCCCTCTTGCTGTTTATTTTTAGCATCATCTCAGTTGCTGCTTAAATAAATTCTGAGGCGTTAAAAGAATCACTTACAGGTTTATTTAAGTGCAATCTTATATTCATGCGAATTTTAAATATAAGTTAACGACAGGTTAATAAAATAAGCCTGGCTAATGCATTGCCCTGATTGCCACTAATAAGGATGTTGTTATGGGAAATAATAAGTCATTACCCTTTTTACCGGGTGCCACGTTGTTGTTTAACGCGACCGCAGCGCTGGCGACGGCCACCGTTGACTATCGGCAACTCCTCGCGCACCGAATGGACGTTTGGTGTGGCACCCTGGTATAAAATTAATGACCGCTGGTCTGTCGGCGAATTATATCGCCTTGAGCTGACGGATTATGCGCATGAGGATCGATGTCGCACCGGTGGTATTGATTATTATGATACTGACCGTCATCGTACTACCAACCGATTTGATCTCTATCTGCGGAATAAAAGCGATCGGCTGACCACCACTTATAAGCTGGTGTATAAGCACGCGGATGCGAAACTGTTTGCCAGTAAACATGATGACTACGAACAGGCGTTACAGTTCGATTATGCGACTGGCAACGGTCGCGTCTGGGTGCCTTACGTCACCTTTGGCGATATCGGACGGTCTGCCACGTCGAGTCAACGCCAGCTGCGGCTGCGCACCGGTATTCTCTACATCTATCGGTAAATGCTCTGCCGGGAGGCGGGCGAGGCTGCCCGCCATGGCATTACTTCGCTTCGGCCAGTTCGCGCAGGTACTGGAAAATCTGACGGGCAGACTTCGGCGGCTTGCTGCCCGCTTTCTCTTTCTGCGCGTTACGGATCATGCTGCGCAACTGCTGACGATCGGCTTCAGGGTAAAGCGCAATCACGTCGCCCATTGCCTCATCGCCCTGTTCAATCAGACGATCGCGCAGCATTTCCAGTTTATGGAACAGCGCAACCTGCTGGTTATGGCGATTATTGAGCTTATCCAGCGCAACGCGGATCGGCTCCACATCAATACCTCGCAGCAGTTTACCGATCAGCTGCAGCTGACGGCGGCGACCCTCTTTTTTGATGCGCTGCGCCAGTTCAACTTCGGTACGCAGGCGCTCATCCAGCGGGATTTTGTCCAGCGAGTTTTTACCCAGATCAACCAGTTCGGCACCCAGGCGCTTTAACTCTTCTGCATCGCGTTTAATTTCACTCTTACTGACCCAGATAATCTCTTCATCTTCTTCTTCGTCATTATCTGGCACATCGTCGAGCCACTCATCGGGCTGTTTGGTCATTTCCGGGCTCCCAAAAAAAAGAGGGTAATCCTACCAGTTTATCGGGTGACTGCGAAATTGTTCTCTGACTCTGATAGACTCAAATCATTCACATATAAGATTATGGGCAGGTCGATGAACGTATCTACTCAGGTTGCAGAACAGCGAAAAGTACTGGAGCAGGCCATTTCGCAGGCACTTGAACTGGCTAAAGCAGGCACTGACAGCGCGGAAGTGGCCGTCAGTAAAACCACCGGCATTGGGGTCAGCACCCGCTATGGCGAAGTGGAAAACGTCGAATTCAACAGCGACGGTGCGCTGGGCATCACCGTTTATCATCAGAATCGTAAAGGCAGCGCCTCATCGACTGACCTCAGCCCGGACGCGATCAAACGTACCGTGCAGGCGGCGATTGATATTGCGCGCTACACCTCGCCCGATCCGTTTGCTGGCCCGGCCGACGCGGAGCTGCTGGCCTATGATGCGCCGGACCTGGATCTTTATCATCCATGGGAGATTGATGCTGACCGCGCCATTGAACTGGCGGCACAGGCGGAACAGGCGTCGCTGCGTGCAGACAAACGGATTACTAACACCGAAGGTGGCAGTTTTAACAGCCACGTCGGCATCAAAGTCTTTGGCAACAGCCACGGTATGTTGCAGAGCTACTGCTCAAGCCGTCACTCGCTCTCCAGCAGCGTCATTGCCGAGCAGGATGGCAACATGGAGCGCGATTACGCCTATACCATTGGCCGCGCGTTTGAAGATCTGAAAAGCCCGGAATGGGTAGGTGCAGAGTGCGCACGCCGCACGCTCTCCCGTCTGGCCCCGCGTAAACTGCCGACCATGAAAGCCCCGGTAATTTTTGCTTCTGAAGTGGCGACCGGCTTATTTGGTCATCTGGTTGGCGCGATCAGCGGTGGCAGCGTGTACCGTAAATCGACCTTCCTGCTGGATTCAATGGGTCAGCAGATTCTGCCGGAGTGGCTTACCATCAATGAACAGCCGCATCTGCTGAAAGGACTGGCCTCTACGCCATTCGACAGCGAAGGCGTGCGGACTCAGGCGCGTGACATCATTAAAGATGGCGTACTGCAGACCTGGCTGTTGACCAGCTATTCAGCCCGTAAACTGGGCCTGACCAGCACAGGCCACGCTGGCGGCATCCATAACTGGCGCATCGCGGGTCAGGGCCACAGCTTTGAGGCGCTGCTGAAGCAGATGGGCACCGGATTAGTGGTGACCGAGCTGATGGGCCAGGGCGTCAGCGCCATTACCGGTGATTACTCACGCGGGGCTGCTGGTTTCTGGGTCGAGAATGGCGTTATTCAGTACCCGGTCAGCGAAGTCACTATCGCCGGAAATCTCAAAGAGATGTGGCGCAACATGGTGACCATTGGTGACGATATTGAAACCCGTAGCAATATCCAGTGCGGTTCCGTGTTACTGCCTGAGATGAAGATAGCGGGACAATAAGATGGATTCCTGAAGCAGCCTGTTGGCTGCTTTTTTTTCATCACAATAAAAAGGAAGTAATGATGCGTAAGCATGTGATTGCAATGTTGTCGGCTTCTCTGTTGTTCTCCAGCGTCAGCCTCTATGCGGCGGATCTGGAGCAGGATATGGACACGCTGAATGCGAACCTGAAAATCGTCAAGAAAAGTGACGATGCGCAGGAGATGCAGCAGGCGTTAACTAAAATGCGTGCCGCGGCGCAGGATGCTAAAAAATCGACGCCAGATAAGCTGGAAGGTCAGCCTGCTGACAGCGCGCAGGTCAAAGATTATCACGCGGGTCTCGACTCACTCATTGCACAGATCGACGTGGTCAGCGCGCTGGCGAAAGCCAACAACGTGGATGGCGCAAAGCGCGAAGCGGCCAAATTTGATGACATCCGCAATACCAACCATAAGAAATTCCGTTAATCAGATCGCCGGTCAGCCTGACCGGCGGTTTTTTACCATCACTTCTGCTTATCACCGCGCCCTGAATATCAACGCGCTGCGCCTGTCGCCGCACAACATCACCACCTGACACCGATAAATCCCTCATTTTGCGCATTATGCGACGTGTGTCGCACTAAGTGTGCAGCCTGCGATCTGACGCACAACCTTCACGTCAATTTCCACTTGCTGCTGGAAATGTTGACTCTGCACAGCCGGGGCGATGACCGTTAATGTGTTTCTAACGCGAATTATCCGGTTTAACAGGAGTAGCAAGGTGAGCAATAACGGCGTCCCGGTGTATGAAGCGCCACCGGAGAAAGTGCAGCAGCTGGCTGACAGCGTGATGACGCAGATTGCGGCGATCTATCAGCAGCATGGCATTCAGCCCAATGCGGTTCAGCAGCAGATGCTGCAATCGCATGTCGGTGCCATGGCGTCGCGATCGCTGACCGGCGAGCCGCTGCCGGAAGTGGAAGCGGATCTGTTCGAGGATATTCCACCGGAAACGGTCGCGCTGGCACAGCAGGTCGTCGATCTGTTTGGCAATCTCCCCCGCGAAGAGGCCTGGCTGCTGTCAGTGCATATTGAAGTCGCGCGATCAAACAACTAAAGAGGAACACAAGATGGTAACAGTCGTGATTGGTGATCGTTTAGGTAAAGGCCAGAAAGTGGCGGCGGGCATCGAAAAAGCGGGTGGCCGTGCCGTCGTGGTGCCAGGTGTGGCCGCTGACATGAAACTGGGCGACGTGATGAAGGCAGAGAACGCCGATTTCGGCATCTCGTTCTGCGGCAGCGGCGGCGCAGGCGCTATCACCGCGCAGAACAAATATGGCTACAAAGCTAAGCATGGCATGCGCTCTGTCGACGAAGGCGTCACCGCCATTAATGAAGGTGCCACGGTGCTGGGCTTCGGCTTTATGGATAAAGAAGAGTTAGGTGAGCGGCTGGTGCAGGCCTGGAACAAGAAGCACGGCAGCTGATTATGAAAGAACAATACGTTACTCAGGTGACGGTCGAGGGCAAAGGCGACACCAAAGCGAAAGCCTTCGCCGATGCCCTGAGTCGGGTGCAGAACCAGGTTCTGCGCGCAACGCAAAAAATCCTGCTGCGCATTGAACCTCAGGATGTCCGGGTGCTGCGCGCGCAGGAGAGCGTCAAAACCGAGAAGTTTCTCTTCTTCTTTCTGGCGCGCCAGCGGCGGAACTTCAGTGTCACGCTGGAGATCACCGTCAGCGTCACCGTTTTCGACACCGAACAGGTGACGTTCACGGCGGCATCCTAAAACAGAGCCTGTTCATATCAGCCAGCCGTCTGCCCGATTCTCAGCTGTCGCGATCGCGCGGCAGTCAGGCGGGGCAATGGGGCGGCTGAGGCAGGACGGGTAAAAACGACAACAAGGTACAACAACATGTTTTTAATCATTTTGTTTAAGTCGTTGATTATTGGCGGGCTGGTTGGGGTTGGCGTCGGTGCGGGCGCTGCACGCATGTTTCACGCGCCAACCACTCAGGGCATGGGCGCCTTTCGTACACTGGGCGAGCTGAACTCGTGCGAAGGCGATCCGGCCTCCCACTTCTCCTTTGGTCTTGGCTTCTTTTTCAATGCCTGGGCATCGTCTGTCGCCGCCGGTTCATTCACGCAGGATGTGGATCATCGCATCATTCCAAACTGGGGTGCGGCCGCATTGATGGTGAAGAATCGCAATGTGGCTGAGACGCTGCATGACCCTAAAAAAATGGCCATCGCCTGCGGCATCATCGGCATGATCGTGGTCGCCTTCCTCAACTCCACTGCCTCGGCGGTTCCGGCTGCGCTGCAGGTTACGGCGGTCAAAGTACTGGTGCCCGCCGCAAACCTGCTGGTGAACACGGTGATGCCAGTGATCTTCTGGCTGGCGGCAATTGATGCTGGCAAAAAGTCAGGCTTCTGGGCCACCATTTTTGGCGGTCTGGCGCAGCTGATCATGGGCAATGCTGTGCCTGGACTGGTGCTGGGTATCCTGATCGGTAAAGGCGTGGAAGAGAGCGGCTGGAACCGGGTCACCAAAGTGATGATGGCCGCCATCGTGCTGCTGTTTGTGCTGAGCGCCTTCTTCCGGGGTTTTGACATGAAGCTGCTGCAGTCCTTCCAGCTCGGCATTCCCGGCTGGCTCGACATGATCCACAACTCAGTCAGCGGTAAATAAGAGGCGATGCGATGAACGAAAATAAAGGCTTCTGGTACGCCGACTGGTCTTTCCCGATCTTTGTTGGCCTGCTCTCCTCTGGTGTCTTTGCCGGGACCCACATGTACTACCTCTATGGCATTGGCGCGTTTAACGAAGTGGCGTTTGTATCGATGCTGCGTGCAGGCATGGAAACCGGCGTCTACGGCGCGGTCGCCGCCTTTGGTGCCAGCTTCCTGTTCGCCCGCATCATCGAAGGCTCACTGGTGGGCATTCTGGATATCGGCGGGGCAATTCAGACCGGCGTCGGGCTGGGCGTTCCGGCCCTGCTGCTGGGTGCAGGCATCGTCTTTCCGGTGGCGAATTTTGCGGCCTCGCTGGCGACCGGACTGGTGATCGGTGTGGCGATTGGCTACCTGATTATTCTGGCACGTAAATTCACCATCAATCAGAGCGACTCCACCTACGGCGCAGACGTGATGATGGGCGCGGGCAATGCGTCAGGGCGCTTTCTGGGACCGCTGATCATCCTGTCTGCCATGGCGGCCTCTATTCCGATTGGTCTGGGTTCGCTGCTGGGTGCGCTGCTGTTCTATCTCTGGAACAAGCCGATTACCGGCGGCGCCATCCTCGGCGCGATGATCCTGGGTGCGCTGTTCCCGATTGCTCTCTGAATCTCACCGGCAGCCCGGCAGCGGGCTGCTGTTTAGGAGAAACCATGTACGACTTGATTATCCGCAATGCGCGCCTCAGCGATGAGCAGGTGGTCGACATTGCGTTGCAGAATGGCCGCATCGCCGACGTGGGCAAGGTGCAGGGCAAGGCACAGCGCGAGCGCGATCTGGCTGGCCGCTACTACCTTAGCGCCGGCTGGATCGACTCCCACGTTCACTGCTATCCCAAATCACCGATTTACCATGATGAAGCGGACGCGATTGGCGTGGCGTATGGCGTCACCACGGTGGTCGATGCGGGCAGTACCGGCGCAGAACATATTGATGATTTCTACCAGCTGACGCGCGCGGCGCAGACGCAGGTCTATGCGCTGATTAATATCGCCCGCACCGGCATCGTCACCCAGAATGAGCTGGCCGACATGGCGCAGATCGATGGCGAGGCGGTGCAACAGGCGGTAGCGCGACTGCCCGATTTTATTGTCGGCCTCAAGGCGCGCATCAGCAGCAGCGTGGTCGGTCAGAATGGCGTCCAGCCGCTGATAAAAGCCAAATCGATTCAACAGGAGAGCGGCGGTCTGCCGCTGATGGTTCACATAGGCAACAATCCGCCCAGTCTCGACGAGATTGCGGATCTGCTCACCACGGGCGACATTATTACGCATTGCTTTAATGGCAAACCCAACCGCATCCTGACGTCACAGGGTGAACTTAAAGCGGCGGTCAAACAGGCTATCGCGCGGGGCGTCAGACTCGATATCGGCCATGGCAGCGCCAGTTTCAGCTTCGAGGTCGCTCGTGCGGCGATTGCACAGGGCATCCTGCCCGACACCATCAGCTCTGACATCTACTGCCGCAATCGTCTGGCCGGGCCGGTTCACAGCCTGGCGCATGTGATGTCGAAATTCTTCAGCGTCGGCATGACACTGTCGCAGGTGATCGACTGCGTCACGGTTAACGCGGCCGCCGGACTGCGCCTGCTGCGCAAAGGCCAGCTGAAAGTCGGCTACGACGCCGATCTGACTGTTTTTAGCGTGAAAGAGGAAGCCCGGCCCTTCATTGATTCAGAAGGTGAAGAGGTGACCGGTGAGAAGCATCTGGTTCCGCTGGCAGCGGTGGTCGCTGGCACGTGGATCGCGACGGAAGAAGGAATAGCGCATGATCTCGGTTTATGAAAAATATGGCCTGAAGCCAGTCATTAACGCCTCTGGCCGTATGACGATCCTCGGCGTCTCAACGCCATCAAGTGACGTGATCGATACGGTGAAGTATGGCCTCGATCACTACTTCGAAATGAAAGATCTGGTGGATAAGACGGGTGCTTTTATCGCCGGTCTGCTGAAGGTGGAGAATGCGCTGGTGGTCTCCTGCGCCTCAGCCGGTATCGCCCAGTGTGTGGCTGCGGTGATTGTTAAAGACAACGACTGGCTGGTGGATAACCTGCATGCTGCGCCGCTGACCGTTCCGAACCAGATTGTGGTGCCCAAAGGGCACAACGTGAACTATGGCGCGCCGGTCGGCAGCATGGTGGCGCTGGGTGGCGGGCAACTGGTGGAAGCGGGTTACAGCAACGAATGCTCACCTGCCCAACTGGCGGCGGCGATCACGCCACAGACTGCAGCAATCCTCTATGTGAAATCGCATCATTGCGTACAGAAGAGCCATCTTGATGTGGGGCAGGCCGCGGCAGTTGCGCGTGAGCATGGCCTTCCGCTGATCGTCGATGCGGCAGCGGAAGAGGATCTGCAATGCTACTACCAGGTGGGTGCCGATCTGGTGATCTACAGCGGCGCCAAAGCGATTGAAGGGCCGACCAGCGGACTGGTGATTGGCAGACACCATTACGTTGAGTGGGTCAAACGCCAGACCAACGGCATTGGCCGCGCGATGAAAGTGGGCAAAGAGGGGATTCTGGGGCTGACCCAGGCGATTGAAAACTATCTGTCGCAGCCAAAAATCAGCGGCGCGCAGATGGTGGAGAAAATGACGCCGTTTATTGAACAGCTCAACGGCTTAACGGGTGTGACAGCCCGCATCGTATGGGATGCAGCCGGACGCGACATCGCCCGGGCTGAGATCACGTTCGACGAAGACGTAATCCAGCAACGCACCGGCGATCTGGTGCAGGCGCTGAAAAAGGGCGACGTCGCCATCTACTTCCGTGGCTACAAAGCCAACGAGGGGATCATTGAGGCGGACGTGCGCAGCGTCAGCGCCGATCAACTGCACACTATTTTCACCCGCATTCAGGCCCTGTTAAACGGAGCGAAACACGCATGACGCTGACCCCCAATTTCTATCAGGATCGTCTCTGCCTTAACGTCCTGGCCGGATCGAAAGAGAATGCGCGCGCCATCTGGCAGGCAGCAGAAGGGCATGTGCTGGTTGGCGTGCTGTCAAAAAACTACGCCAGCAACGAAGCCGCGATCAAGGATATGCGCGAGTATGCCGCGCTGATCGATAATGCGCTCTCGGTAGGTCTCGGCGCGGGCGATCCTAATCAATCACAGATGGTGAGTGAGATTTCGGCGGTACTGCAACCGCAGCATGTGAATCAGGTCTTTACCGGCGTCGCCACCAGTCGTGCGTTGCTGGGCCAGTCACAGACGATAGTGAACGGTCTGATTTCGCCCACCGGTCAGCCGGGGCAGGTGAAAATCTCCACCGGACCGCGCAGCGCAAAATGCCAGGATGGGATCGTATCCATCGAAACGGCGATTGCGATGCTGCAGGATATGGGCGGCAGCTCGGTGAAATATTTCCCGATGGGCGGCTTGCAGGCGGTGGATGAGTATCGCGCTGTGGCGGAAGCCTGTGCAAAACAGGATTTCTGGCTGGAACCCACCGGCGGCATCGATCTGGAAAACGTCGGCGAGATCGTGCGCATTGCGCTGGACGCGGGTGTCAGCAAAGTGATCCCGCACGTCTACAGTTCGATCATCGATAAAACCAGCGGAGAGACCCGCATTGACGATGTGAAGCAACTGTTGGCCATCTGTAAAACAGTACTGGCCCGGTGATCGACACGATCGGCCTCTGACAGGCCGATCGCGCAACATGGACGTTGCGTGACGAACGCCGTAGGCTGACGTTCCCACTGGCTATCAGCAAACAGGTAATGCTTGTGAGATTTCCCAATCAGCGCCTTGCGCAACTGTTCGATGCCCTGCAAAACGAAACGCTGCCGCAGGATGAGCTGGCGCGGCGTTTTGCCGTCTCGACACGTACCGTGCGCACCGATATCACGGCGCTGAATGCGCTGCTGGCAGATCATGGCGCGCAGTTTATCCTGAGCCGAGGCGCGGGCTATCAGCTGAAGATTGAGGATGCCCAGCGCTTTCAGCATCTGCAGGAGCATGCCGCGTCGCCATTGCGGGTGCCGCGCACCTCGCCGGATCGGGTTCGCTATCTGCTGACCCGCTTTCTCACGGCGGCTTACGCGCTGAAACTTGAAGAGCTGGCGGAAGAGTGGTTTGTCAGCCGTGCTACCCTGCAGAACGATATGGCAGAAGTGCGCGAATGGCTGGGGCGCTATCACCTTACCATTGAGAGCAAGCCACATTACGGTATGAAGCTGTTTGGCAGCGAAGTGGCGATCCGGACCTGTCTCACCGACCTGTTATGGCAAATCGATCAGGCGCAGCCAGAAAGTCCGCTGCTGACGATCGAAGCGCTGAACAGCGGCATGCTGGAGACGCTGCGCCCGCTGCTGCAACGCTGTTTTGCACAGCACAACATTCGCCTCAGTGATGAAGGTGAACGCTATCTGCGGCTCTATTGCGCCGTGGCGGTGCGTCGCATCAGCGAAGGGTATCCGCTTAACGATCCAGGGGCCGAAGAGATTGATGATGAAGTGCGGGAAGCGGCACATCAGCTGATCAATCTGATGCGCCCGCTGGTCAGCAAACCGATTTCGCCAGCGGAAGAGAGCTGGCTGCGGGTCAACATCGCCGCGCGGCGCATTCAGACGGTCGCCCCCAGCGCCATCAACGCAGATGATGCCGATGCGCTGGTGGATTACCTGCTCAGCTTTATCAACACGCACTACAACTTCACTCTGCAAAACGATCAGCAGCTGCGCGCCGATCTGCTCACCCACATCAAAACCATGATTACCCGGGTGCGCTATCAGATTCACATTCCCAACCCGCTGCTCAGCAACATCAAACAGCACTATCCCATGGCTTATGATGTCACCCTGGCGGCGGTGACCAGCTGGGGGAAATATACGCCTTATGTGATCACCGAGAATGAGATTGGCTTTCTGGTGCTGCACATTGGCGTCGGGCTGGAGCGCCACTATGACGTGGGCTATCAGCGTCATCCGCAGGTATTACTGGTGTGCGACAGCGGTAACTCTACGCTGCGCATGATTGAGGCGATGCTGCTGCGTAAATATCCACAGTTGCAGGTCACAGCACGTCTGTCACAGCGCGAGTATGAGGAGCGCAGCCGCATCGACGAGGATTTTGTGATTTCCACCATCCGGCTCAGCGAAAAAGAGAAACCGGTGGTGGTGATCTCACCGTTTCCTACCGGTTTTCAGCTGGAGCAGATTGGCAAGCTGGTGCTGGTCGACCGGACGCGGCCCTACATGTTGGCGAAATTTTTTGATGCCCAGCACTTTCATATCGTCGACAAGCCGATGACCCGGTCTGCGCTGTTTCGCCAGCTGAGCGATCAGCTGCAGGAGGAGGGGTTTGTAGATGCGGCGTTCTATCCGTCGGTCGAAGAGCGCGAAGCGATTGTCAGCACCATGCTGGGTGACGGTATTGCGCTGCCCCACTCGCTGGGACTACTGGCAAAGAAAACCGTGGTGTATACCGTACTGGCACCGCACGGCATTCCCTGGGGAGACGATACCGCCTATGTCATCTTCCTGCTGGCGATCAGCAAAAGTGAATATGAAGAGGCGATGGCGATATACGATCTGTTTGTGACGTTCCTGCGTGAAAGGGCAATGACCCGCCTGCGGGACAGCACCGATTTCACCCGCTTCCGTGCGGTGGCGATGGATTGCCTGAGTCGGCCGTAGGCTTTTTAGTTTTTCTTCGCCAGCAGACGGGGGATTTCGCGCAGACACCAGGATTTGGCTTCGCCCATGCTGTCACGCCGCCACGCCATAATAATATCGACCTCGCGGGTATATTCCGGACTCACCACGCGCAGACGGCCTTCCGCAATATCCTGTTCCACCAGTGAATAGGGCATGGTCGCCACGCCCAGACCGGCCAGCAGCGCACGGCGCTTATCGTCCATGCTGCTCACGGTCAGGCGCTGCTGCTTATCCAGCAACTGTACGGTCAGCACCGGGCGCTCACGCGCGGTATCTGCCACTGCAATGCCACGGTATTTCACCCGCGTCACTTCAGACTGAGGTTCAGGCTCGTTATGGATCGGATGGTCAGCACTGGCGACGTAAACACTCATCATGGTGTAGAGCTTGCGGGTATTGATCTCGGTTGAGGCGCGGAAGTGCATATCGGGGGCAATCACGATATCGGCCCGGCCCTGTTCCAGCCGCTCCCACGCGCCCGCCAGTACTTCAGTGACCAGCGAAAATTGCGTATTGGCTTTATCGGCCAGCTTTGTCACCAAGGGGAAAAGTGCATCAATGGGCACCAGCGCTTCGGTGACGATCGTCAGATGGGTTTCCCAGCCACGAGCCAGCGCTTCCGCATCGGTGGTGAGCTTATCGGCCGCTTCCAGCAGTACCCGGCCACGCTCCAGCAGCATGCGTCCCACGTTGGTAAATTTAGTGCGGTGACCAGAGCGGTCAAACAGCACCACATCCAGCTCCTCTTCCAGCTTTTGCATGGTGTAGCTGAGGGCAGAAGGAACGCGCCCCAGTTCATCTGCTGCCGCTGCAAAACTGCCACGTCGATCAATCGCATCCATAACGCGTAAAGATTCAAGGGTTAACGCACGCTCTTTAGCCATCCCGGTTCTCTGTCAGGAAATTTGAACATGCCGGGCAGATTAACTGGCTAACAATCCGGCGTCCAGACTTTTACCATGGGGGTATAAAGTCCGTGGCCGATTCTCGTCACCGGATGCCGGAGGTAAATAATGATAACGACACGCAGTGCGTCGGCATGTGGCCAGGCCGATTTCGGTTGGTTACAGGGCCGATACAGTTTCTCTTTTGGCCACTATTTTGATCCTAAACTGATGGGCTATGCCTCGCTACGTGTGCTGAACCAGGAAGTGCTGGCGCCGGGTGCGGCTTTTCAGCCGCGTACCTATCCTCAGGTCGATGTGCTCAACATCGTGCTGCAGGGTGAAGCTGAATACCGGGACAGTGAAGGCAACACCATCAGCGTGCGGGAAGGAGAGGCGCTGCTGCTCTCTGCCCAGCAGGGGGTGAGTTACACCGAAATTAACCTGAGCAAAGATCGTCCACTGACACGTATGCAGCTGTGGCTGTCTGCCTGTCCTGAGCGCGAAAATCCGAGGATGCAGAAGATTGCCCTGACGGAAGGCCGTTTGTCTCAGCTGATCGCCTCGCCGGATGGGATAGATGACAGTCTGCAGTTGCGTCAGCAGGTGTGGATTCATCAGGTCGAGCTGGCGCCGGGCGAACAGCATTCGCTGCGGATACAAGGGCCACGAGCCTATCTGCAGTCAATTCATGGTTCGCTGGAGGCGATGTCCGGCACGGATCATCAGGAGAAGCTGGGCTGTGGCGATGGCGCGTTTTTGCAGGAAGAGAAGCTGTTGCAGCTGAAAGCGAAAACCGCGACCCGCGCGCTGGTCATCGATATTCCGGTCTGAGAATCAGGCAATAAAAAAGGCGGCCATGGCCGCCTTTCTTTTGTTTAGCGAATTACTTCAGCATGGTGAAGGCGGTAGTAACGTGCTTCACACCACTGACGCGGCTGGCGACATCCGCCGCGGCCTGCGCTTCCTGTTGTGTCACCAGACCCAGCAGGAACACTTCGCCATTCTCCGTCGTCACTTTCACGTTGGATGATTTCACCTGATCGCTGCCCAGCAGCTGCGAGCGGATTTTGGTGGTGATCCAGGTGTCGGATGACGTCGTGCCCAGCGTCACTTTCTGGCCAATGCGGATCTCGTTATAAACTTCGGTTGCGCCATCAACACCCATAGTGATCTGTTTGGCACGATTGGCGATCTCCTGCGAAGGCGCCTGACCAGTCAGCAACACTTTGCCCTGATAGGCGGTGGCGACAACACGGGCATCGGTTTTAATCTGCTGATCTTTTGCCAGCGCATTCGTGACGCGTAGCTCCAGCGTGCCGTCATCAACCTGCGTACCCACTGAGCGGGGATCGGTGGCCGTTTTGGTGGCCACAGCTGCGCCACCAGCGACCACGGCTACACAGCCCTGTAGCAGCATGGCGGTTAACAGAATAGCTATAGCATTCAATGCTTTCATTCGTGCTCCTTCAGTCATTCCTGATGGGGAAAGAGAGTGTTATCGATCAGATCGCATAGGCAATTCACGGTCAGCATATGCATCTCCTGAATACGGGCGCTGCGGTGCGATGGAATACGGATTTCCACATCCTGCGGACCCAGCAGTCCGGCGAGCTCTCCGCCATCATACCCGGTAAGCGCAACGATAGTCATATCACGTGTTACCGCCGCTTCTACGGCCTTAACGATGTCACGGGTGTTGCCACGGGTTGAGATAGCCAGTAACACATCGCCTGCGTGTCCCAGCGCGCGTACCTGCTTGGCATAGATCTCATCGTGCAGACGGTCATTACCAATGGCAGTCAGCATCACATTGTCAGCACTTAACGCCAGCGCCGGTAAGCTGGGACGCTCGGTCTCAAAACGGTTAATCATGCTGGCGGCGAAGTGCTGGGCATTGGCGGATGAAGCGCCGTTACCACAGCTCAGGATTTTATTGCCATTCAGTAACGACTGCACCAGCGTCATAGCTGCGCGGGAGATGGCATCGGGCAACGCCTCGGCTGCGGCAATCTGAGTCTGAATACTTTCGGTAAAACATGCTTTAATTCTTTCCTGCACACGACCACCTGGTTCTAAACGTCTGCATTAAAGGCATTCGGCAGCCACTCGAGCGCCGTGCCGGTAATGGCGATGATGTCGAAACGGCAATTCACTGTTTCAAAACTGCCGCCGCGTTGCGCCAGCCAGAGAGCGGCAGCACGCAGCAGCTTGTGTTGTTTATTACGGGTAACGCTGGCGAGTGCACCACCGTAACGCGCATCGCGTCGGTAGCGGACTTCAACAAACACCCAACAGTGCCCGTCACGCATAATCAGGTCAAGTTCACCATTGCGAAAGTGAACATTACTGGCGACCCATATCAGGCCAGCCTGCTCCAGATAGCGCCGGGCATCTTCTTCATGCCCGGCACCAATCTGACGGCGATTTAGTTGGCCGGTGTGATTTCGCCCCGACGATACTGGTTCCATGTCAACTTCCTGTTGATCACACAATCCGTGTCGGCGCTGAGCTTGCCGGTATTGCCATCCAGCGTGAAGCCAGGAGACTGACGCATCTGGTTAAAGTGATTCGCCAGCGTCCAGGCATCCATACCCATGGCATACAGGCGCACCAGCGAGTAGTCATTATTGAATGACTTCGACGTCTGCTGCATCAGGCCAGGATTGCTGCCGGAAAGCAGCGGGATATCGCTGAACTGCAGGCCATCCATTTCTAACCGGAAGTCCGGGCCGGCACCGGCCTGCGCGCTGCGCGAGCTGGCGTAGAGCGAGATGTTGCTGCGACTGCCGGTGCGCATGGTGATCATCGGTTTAATCAGCTGCAGTTCATCCTGCGTTGAGACGATGTAAACCGCATCGACGCCGCCACCGCTGCTGGTGCTGACCACATTGGGCGTGCCCGGCTGCGGTGCCGGAATAGTCATGCCCGCAATCGAAACGCCTTGCGGCTCAGCAGGTGCAGCGTTTACTGGCGTGCCCGACAGGCTGATGCCCGCGCCGCTGTTGATGCCCTGTTTCAGCTCAGCGGTCGAGCCAAAGCGCTGCTGCATGACGGTACTGCCACCCAGTTTCTGCCACTCCTGCGCAAACGCGTTAGTCACGCGATCGCCCAGGCCGCTGCGCGGAACTAACAACAGTGGCTGGCGTTTGCCCTGTTCCCAGATATGGTGCGCGGCATCGCGCGCTTCGTCTTCAGGAGAAAGCGCAAAGTAGCAAATATTCGGATGGTTCTGGATCTTCTCTGGCTCGTTGAGTGCCAGCACGTTCAGCGGCGTCTGGCTGTTGGCGACCTTCTCAACGTTGCTCTTCAGCAGCGGGCCAACCACGATAGTGGCGCCATCCTGCTGTGCCTGCTGCATCACCTGCTCAATTGGCTGGCTGCTGGTGTCATAGACCTTGATCTGAGCGTTGCTGACCGGTGCGGCAGCAGCAGGCTGAGATTGGGGCTGTGACTGAGGCTGTGGTGCGGTGGCGGCAGACTGCTGCGGCGCGCTGATCGGATCGGCAGACGATCCCGCAGCGGCCGCAGGTTGGGTGCTGGCTGCTGCATCCGCAGCGGCGGGCTGGGCAGCCGCCGGCTGAGCGACTGGCGCGGAAACGCCATTCTTCGCATCGTTAAAGCCTTTCTGAATCGCATTCGCGAACACCTGCGCCTGGCCATTCAGCGGCAGCAGCAGGGCGATAATGCTGGTGGAGGCTTTGGTGTAGTTCTGCATCTGGCTCAGCTGCGTCGGCAGCGTTTTGGCGGCCGGGTTCTGCGGATAGCGGGTCTGCCAGTCTTTGATGCCGGACTTCAGCATCTCAGCATCCTGGGCATTGGCGCGCCAGACCGCGAGCAGATCCAGCCAGCCCTGCAGCACATTCTCATCAGCATTGATCACCAGGTTGCTGACATCCTGCGGCGACATTTGCGTCAGGGTCTGCCAGGTGGCGTCAATATTGCCCTGATGATCGGTGCCTTTCAGCAGCGGTTCCTGGGCAATATAGTTGCGCAGCAGTGAGAGTGAAGGGCGGCCCTGTGCGCTGGCAATCTGCAGGCTGTAATAACGCGCCAGCTGATCCTGCGACAGTGCGCCGGTTTTTACTGCCGCTAACAGCGGTTCAGCGTCTTTGATCTTCTGTTGTGTAATCAGCAATTGCGCTTTCAGCAGCAGGGATTCCTGTTGCTGCGTCTCAGAGAGCTGCTGCGGCAACTGACTCAGTTGTTGGGTCGCCTCAGGATACTTTCCTTCCTTCAACAGGGCGCGGATTGCAAGTAATTGCCAGTCGGTCTTGCTATCATCGCTGCTTTGCTGCGCTTGCTGCAGATAGTAAGCGGAGCTGGCGGTAACTGGCCCCTGAATATTGACGGTTGAGGTTTGCGGCCCCTGACCGCTACATGCGGCTAAAATCAGCCCAGCAAGAATGACAGGCAGAAAGCGTCCTGCTTTATGACGAACGACTTTTGAAGGAAGCATACTGTATCCAGTGATGTTTTTTTCAAGATGCTCAATATTAAATCGGCAATTCGGATGAAACAATGAAACAACACGATCGGGCAGAGATTTCTGCCAGCACGCTCTACATCGTTCCAACCCCGATTGGTAATTTGGGTGATATCACCCAGCGGGCGCTGACGGTGCTTTCGAGCGTCGATCTGGTCGCTGCGGAAGATACACGTCATACCGGACTGTTGCTACAACATTTCGCCATCAATGCGCGACTCTTCTCACTTCATGACCACAACGAGCAGCACAAGGCTGAGCTGCTGCTGACGAAGCTGCAGGAGGGTCAAAGCATAGCCTTAGTTTCTGATGCTGGCACGCCGCTGATCAATGATCCGGGCTACCATCTGGTGCGTCGCTGCCGTGAAGCGGGCATCCGTGTGGTGCCGCTGCCGGGCGCCTGTGCCGCCATTGCCGCGTTAAGTGCCGCAGGACTGCCCTCCGATCGGTTCTGTTACGAAGGGTTTCTGCCCGCCAAAACCAAAGGCCGTTGCGATGCCCTGCGGGCGCTGGTGCAGGAACCGCGTACGCTGATTTTCTATGAATCGACCCATCGTCTGATCGACAGCCTGCAGGATATGGTGAGTGAGCTGGGGCCTGAACGCTACGTCGTGCTGGCGCGCGAGCTGACCAAAACCTGGGAGTCGATTTACGGTGCGCCGGTCGGCGAGCTGCTGGCCTGGGTAAAAGAAGATGAGAATCGTCGTAAAGGCGAGATGGTGCTGATTGTCGAAGGGCACAAAGTCGATGATGACGATGCGTTACCCGCTGATGCACTGCGTACGCTGGCGCTGCTGCAAAAAGAGCTGCCGTTGAAGCGCGCGGCTGCGCTGACCGCTGAGATCCACAGCGTGAAGAAGAATGCCCTCTATAAGTATGCGCTGGAGCAGCAAGAGGCGTGACAAATGCCTTCGGATGTCCTATTATCCCGCGCCGAAGCTGACCAGACAGTCGCCGCTTTGTCGTCGTCCTCACTTGTGGGGAGACGGGCAGAGGGGAGGAAAGTCCGGGCTCCATAGGGCAGGGTGCCAGGTAACGCCTGGGAGGCGCAAGCCTACGACCAGTGCAACAGAGAGCAAACCGCCGATGGCCCAGAAATGGGATCAGGTAAGGGTGAAAGGGTGCGGTAAGAGCGCACCGCGCGACTGGCAACAGTTCGTGGCACGGTAAACTCCACCCGGAGCAAGGCCAAATAGGGGTTCACAAGGTACGGCCCGTACTGAACCCGGGTAGGCTGCTTGAGCCAGTGAGCGATTGCTGGCCTAGATGAATGACTGTCCACGACAGAACCCGGCTTAACGGTCAGCTTCGACTTTTTACCAGAAACCCCGCTTCGGCGGGGTTTTTGCTTTTGCGGGCCAGGTGCAGGCAGCGATGAATGACTGTCCACGACGTGCTTTATGAAAAGAACGCGGCTTAACGGTCAGCACCGACTTTTTACCAGAAACCCTGCTTCGGCGGGGTTTTTAATGTGGCGCTATGCTAATGCAGCTTAACCACGGCCGTGCGGCTCATCCCAGTCAAACGCCGGACCCAGCGAGATCACGCCGTTCGGGTTGATGGTCTTGTGGCTGCAGTAGTAGTGGTGACGGATATGCGGAAGATTGACTGTCTCTGCAATGCCCGGCATCTGATAGATATCACGCAGGAAACCACTGAGGTTTCTGTAGTCACTGATCCGGTGACGATCGCATTTAAAGTGGGTCACATAGACCGGATCGAAGCGTACCAGGGTGGTCCACAACCGCAGATCCGCTTCGGTCAGTTGATCGCCGGTGAGATAGCGATGCTGGCCCAGGAGCTGCTCCAGTCGCGACAGCGAATGGAACAGCGCAGTCACAGCCTCGTCATAAGCGGACTGCGACGTCGCAAAGCCCGATTTATACACGCCGTTATTAACCGTGTCGTAGATCCAGCCATTCAGCTCATCAATCTTCTCGCGCAGCGCTACCGGATAGTAGTCACCCGCACGGGCACCGACCGCATCAAATGCACTGTTGAACATGCGGATGATATCAGCCGATTCATTGCTGACGATGGTGTTCTGCTGCTTGTCCCACAATACCGGCACGGTTACACGGCCACTGTACTGCGGGTCAGCATGCAAATAGAGCTGATAAAGGAACTCGTTCTGATAGAGCTTATCGCCCGTCGCATCCTGAAAGGTGTCATCGAAGGTCCAGCCGTTCTCCAGCATCAGCGGATGCACCACGGAGACATCGATCATGCTATCCAGACCCTTCAGCTGAAGCATCAGTAGCGTACGGTGCGCCCAGGGGCAGGCCAGCGAGACATAAAGATGATAGCGATCGCGCTCAGCAGCAAATCCCGCTTTGCCCACCGGACCGGCGCTACCGTCCGCCGTGACCCAGTTGCGAAAAGCCGACTCTGAACGTTTGAAACGTCCGCCAGTGGATTTGGTGTCGTACCAGGTGTCATGCCAGACACCGTCAATTAACTGTCCCATAATGGCTCCAATGCAAACAGGGCGGGGTAATTTCCCCGCCCTGCTAAGTATATGTGGCATTACGCTTTATGTGAGATTAGCGCGCAATCGTCTGTGGTTTTCTTTTGCTGATCAGGCGATCAATGCTGTATGCGCCTGGACCCACCAGACCTAACACCAGGAAACCACCCGCGATAGAGAGGTTTTTCATGAACATCAGCTGATTCACACCTTCGGCAAAGTTACTGTGAAACAGAAACGCGGTCAGGATGGTGAAGCCTGCAGTGAACAGGGCAGTGAAACGGGTCAGGAAACCAAACAGAATGGCCAGACCGCCGCCAAACTCCAGCAGAATAACCAGCGGCAGCATAAAGCCAGGGACGCCCATCGCTTCCATATATTGCTGAGTACCTGCATAACCGGTGATCTTGCCCCAGCCGGCCGTAATGAACAGGATTGGCATCAGGAGGCGAGCCACTAATAAACCGACATCTTCGAATTTTTTCATCATTTACTCCAGCGCTATCAGGAATGCAGGGCAAGCTGCCCGCAGGGTTTATGCCCGCTGAAAGCACTACTGCGTTCATTGGGTTGATGGCTGGAGATGATAATCGCGGAGTGGAAAGGTTGTAAGCGAGATATACTGTCAGTGTTTTTCAGAAAATCTGATGAAGAAAAGCCGGCCTTTTCAGGACCGGCTTTAAGCAGGACTAACGCGGAGGCAATGCGGACTTAATCATGCGCCAGGTACTCCAGGCGCTGAATCCCCGTTTTGCCCAGCGTAACAGCATGTTGGGACTGCGAACTGAGTAGATGGCCAGCGCGCTGCTGCCAATCGCCAGATAGCGACGTAAGCTGAGGAAAGTAAACCAGCCACGATCGTAATGTGCGGTGCCTTCCAGCCAGTCACGCCGCGCAGCGCTTAAATCCAGCCGCTGCTGCTGCACGTGCTTAAGCAGTTCATGGATGCGTTCTTCACGCTCGCGGCGGCTCATCAGCGCTGGTCCTCAAGCAAATTACGATCAGTTTCAAGCTCTTTGCGCGTGTGGCGCAACAGCGTGGACTGACGCGATTTGTGCAGGGTCCACAGCCCCAGAATAACCGCCAGCAGCAGCAGTGTGCCGGTCGTGATGCCAATGGCCATCAGACGGTACTGCGCATCCACTGCCCAGATAATCAGAACCATCAGGCTCATCAGACCAAATGCAGTGAACAGCATTGTCAGGCCAACCATCAACAGCAGCTGAATCAGGTTAGCTTTCTCGTGCTCCAGTTCCACCACTGCCAGACGAACACGCGTCTCGACCATGCCAACCAGGGTGGTTACAATGCGCTGGCCGATGTTAATGACCCCTTTAGCCGGGCCGTGGTTATGCTGTGAGTCAGCCATAGTTATCGACGCGAGATGAGCATGCCCAGTGCGACGCCAATCGCTGCACCGATGCCCACACCTTGCCATGGATTTTCACGCACGTAGCCTTCGGCTCTCTGCGCCGCTTCACGCGTGGTCGCAGCAATGCGCTCGCTTGATTCGCCCAGACGTTCACGTGAACTATCCAGCGCATCACGCGCTTTACTGCGAAGTTTATCCAGCTCGCCTTTGGATTTCTCAGTACTGCTGCTCAGCACTTCTTCCAGGGTATCAGCGAGGTTTTTCAGTTCAGCACGCAAATGTTCCGATGATGTGTCTTTAGACATAAAATACTCCTTTAACATCAGTTGGTTAATTCCAATTAATAGGGCTCCGCCTGTAACTTTTTCAGTTCCCGGCGCGCTTCATCCAGTTTTTGTTGTCGCTTAGCAATCTTGTCCCTGTCATGGCCCTCTCCACGCTCTTCCTTGAGTGCGTGCTCGCGCTCTGCAACTTTCTGCTTTTGAGCGTTAATTCTTTCCAGATGGGCGGCTTCCAGCTTTTTGTCACTGCAATCAGCCCGGACTTCGGTCAGCGCACGCTCCAGGCCATTAACCCGGCGCTGGTTGTTATGCTTCTGCGCCATCCCGATTTCACGCTGAATATCCTGTTCTTTTTGCTCACATAGCGATTCCGACGCCAGCAGTGAACCCGACAGAGAAAACAGCGCGACGCCCAGTAATACTTGATATTTCATCGGTCCTGAACCTTCCATTGCGATCTGATTCGTCAGCACTCGCTGAATCTTATGCCTGCGGATGCCGGGAATCGACTCTCGGTTAAGCATAGACACCCATAGTAAAAAGTTCAAAGAAGACCGGGAGATAGAGTGCCTTTAAGACCGCCACACCACCCGTGGCGGTCTTAAAAAAAGAGGAGAGTCGTGAGATTACGCCAGTGAGAGGTGCTGAGAGTGATCGTGTTGCGCCACGATAAAGCCCTGTGGAAGCAGGCGGCGTAAGACCTTCTGTGCGGCCAGACTCTGCTCTTCGCTGTCAAAATGGATGATCAGTGCATCACCCGCAGGCGTAATGCTTTTGATCCGAATACCCTGCGCGCTTAATTGCTGATAAAGATAAAAACCATCCGGCAGCGTTGCGCCAGCATGGGAAACCCGAATCTGGACGACCGTCTCGTGTTTCATCAGCGGTGGGATTGCACAAAGTGCGACCAGCGCAAACGCGCCAGCAATCAACCACGGTAACCACCGTTTAGGAATAGCCTGCAACAGTTTCATTACTCGGCTTTCCCGTTCTGATTCGCCTGTCGCTTACGCCATATCACCACCAGCGATCCCACCAGACCAAACACCAGCAGTGCCAGCGGCAGCATCATCAGGAAGAACATCATCTCGTCTTCGTAACGACGGAAAATCGGGGTTTTACCCAGCGCGAAACCGATAACGGTCAGAATCATGACCCACAGGAACGCACTGACCCAGTTGAAGAACTGAAAGCGGGCATTGCTGAGGCCTGATAAACCCGCGATGGTCGGCAGCAGAGTACGGACAAACGCGATAAAGCGACCAATCAGCAGCGCGGATAAGCCGTGACGGTGGAACATGCTGTGCGCACGCAGATGATACTGGGCGGGAAGATGGGAGAGCCACTTCTGTACCGTGGGTGTGTTACCCAGCCAGCGGCCCTGTATATAGCTCACCCAGCAGCCAAGGCTGGCACCGGTGGTTAAAACCAGAATCGTGATGGGGAAACTCATGGCGCCTTTGGCAATCAGTACGCCGACCAGAATCAGCAGACTGTCACCCGGCAGAAATGCGGCGGGAAGAAGGCCATTTTCTAAAAACAAAATCATAAACAGCACGCCGTAAATGGCCCAGACCAGCGTGGGATCGGAGAGGGTTTCGTAGTCCTGCTGCCACAGGGCATGCAGCAACGATTGCAAAATATCCATCAATTCATTCCTGAACATCATTGTTAAACATGTCCCACAGGGACTTAAGCGCAGACCGGCATTTCGTTATAAATTTTAGGCGCGCAGCCTGGGCGGGGCTTTTCCGGATCCTTCCAGAATTGATTGTTAAATCAGCGACTTTATAATCCCCTGTCGCAAAGGGTAATAAAAGGGCGATAACTGTAACAAAAATCGCCTGTCTGAGACAGGAAAACTCTCTTGCGAACAGGAGTTTTACCTTGTGAAACGGCCTGTAAAAAGGAGCTTTACATGACCTGACACTATTGCAGACTAACTGACCATTTCGGGGTGTTTTCAGGCAATTTTAGCGGGCGTTATCAAACCCATCAGGCAGGATGACCGGATTCTCACCAAACATGTAACGGTCCACGTTAAATTCAAAATCATCCGCCGTCGCGTTAAACAGCATCTGTTTAGTATTTTCCAGATGTTGCCACATCGCCAGTTTGCTGGCGGCGGGATCTTTACGCATCAGCGCCTTGAGAATCTGATCGTGGTCGTCGCACCAGCTGAGAATGCTGCGCTGGTCGATGTGTTCGTGAAGTTTGAGCCAGTAGGGATTGTGAAGGCGATGCAGCCACATTTTCTCAACGATGGCGGCTAAGGCACTGTTCTGGGTGGATTGCGCGATACGCACATGAAACTGCATGTCCCACTCGGAATCGCGGAAGTGATCCTCCTGACGGGCTTTTTCCTGAATCGCCATCAGGTCGATGATGTCCTGACGTGTCACCTGTGTAGCAGCGAATTCCGCTACGTTACTCTCAATCAGCTGGCGCGCCTGCAGTAATTCAAACGGGCCAAACGTTGCAAACTCAAGCTGACTACTGGTCGGGGCGATGCGGTTCTGCTGCTGGCTGGCAATAACGTGAATGCCAGAACCTTTACGAACCTCAACATAGCCTTCAACTTCCAGCATAATGATCGCTTCGCGGACGACAGTGCGGCTCACTTCCATCTCTTCAGCAATCAGACGCTCAGCAGGCAGTTTTTCACCAACCGGATAGATCCCGGTTTCAATGCGGTTTTTCAGCTCGCTGGCCAGCTGTTGATAGAGTCGACGGGATTCAGTGAGGTCCATAGCACAATCCTGGTAGCAGACAGATAAGTTGTTATACCACTTCAGGCGGTGCGAGGAAATGGGCTGGCTTGCGCCAGCCCGGCAGATCAATTATGAACAGCGCTGGCTGGCGGAATCACCACCTCAGCATTCAGCTCTGAAATCGGTTTATTTTTCAGGACTGTCCAGATCACCACGGCACCCAGCAGATCAAACACGGCCAGTGCGGCAAACAGCGGGCTGAAGCCCAGCGTATCGGCCAGTGCACCGACAACCAGTGCAAACATGGTACTTGCGGTCCAGGCGGCCATACCGGTTAAGCCGTTAGCCGTCGCGACTTCATTGCGGCCGAAAACATCTGAGGACAGGGTGATCAGCGCGCCAGAGAGAGCCTGATGCGCGAAGCCGCCGATGCACAGCAGACCAATGGCGACATACGGGCTGGTGAACAGGCCGATGGTACCCGGCGCAATCATTAATACCGCACCCATCGTTACCACCATCTTGCGGGAAACGATCAGATTAACGCCGAACCAGCGCTGAAACAGCGGCGGCAGATAGCCACCCAGGATACAGCCGAAGTCCGCGAACAGCATTGGCATCCAGGCGAACATCGCAATCTCTTTCAGATTGAAGCCGTACACCTTGAACATGAACAGCGGAATCCAGGCGTTGAACGTGCCCCATGCCGGTTCTGCCAGAAAACGCGGCAGAGCAATGCCCCAGAACTGGCGGTTACGGATAATCTGCAGAGCCGACATTTTGCGGGTGTTGCCGGTCTGATGCTGCGCTTCCTGACCGGAAATAATATAGTCGCGCTCTTCATCGCTTAGCTTCTTCTGCTGTTTCGGATGCTTGTAAAACACCAGCCAGCAAAGTGCCCAGGCCATGCTCAGCACACCGGTCATGATAAAGGCCATCTGCCAGCTATGCGCCACGATCGCCCAGACAACCAGCGGCGGAGCCAGCATCGCGCCGATAGATGAACCGACGTTAAAGTAGCCTACTGCGACCGAGCGCTCTTTAGCCGGGAACCACTCACTGCTCGCCTTCAGACCGGCCGGAATCATCGCCGCTTCAGCCGCACCGACGGCACCGCGCGCCAGGGCAAGGCCGCCCCAGCTGCCTGCCATCGCGGTGGCGGCACAGAAAATGGCCCACAGCACAGCAAACACCGCGTAGCCGACTTTGGTGCCCAGCAGATCCAGCACATAACCCGCCACCGGTTGCATCAGCGTGTAGCAGGCTGAATAGGCCGCAATGATGTAGGAGTACTGCTGCGTGGTGATATGCAGCTCTGACATTAATGTCGGGGCCGCCACGGCGATGGTGTTACGGGTCAGATACCCCAACACCGTACCGATCGTCACCAGTCCAATCATGTACCAGCGCAACCCTTTGATCTTACGCATCCTCTACCTCTTCCAGTTCTGTATGCGGTCTTGCCGCTGTTGTTATCTGGAGCGGGACAGCACGTGATGCAGCTCTGCTCACGCCCGCAGGTTCTGTCATAGCAACCCTGTTCTGACCTTGCCGTTATCTGAGTCACTAACGACCTCATGATGGAGCGAGAGCCTAACTTGTTATACAACTTTAAAAGTTGAGAGCCATCACAAAAACCCTTTCTGCACTGTGGGATACTGGAAACCTGCGTAATGACAGCCATTTAGCGCGCTACGAGCGACAAAAATGTCCATAACGGCAGTCTGGTACCGCCGTTTATGTGAGCAGGATCGCAAATAAATCCGTAACGGACTAAAATTGGTATGATAACTTTGAGCCATTAGTGGTTCAGTAGATGAGGAAGCATGTATGTCACGTTTCATGACTGAGGATTTTTTGCTGGATAGCGAATTCGCCCGTCGTCTCTATCACGACTACGCTAAGGATCAGCCAATTTTCGACTATCACTGCCACTTACCGCCGCAGCAGATTGCCGAAAATTATCGCTTCGCCAACCTTTATGACATCTGGCTGAAGGGCGATCACTACAAGTGGCGGGCAATGCGCGCCAACGGTGTGGCTGAGGCGTTCTGTACCGGCAACGCCAGCGATCGTGAAAAGTTTGACGCCTGGGCGCGCACCGTGCCGCACACCATCGGCAACCCGCTCTATCACTGGACCCATCTGGAATTACGCCGGCCTTTCGGCATCACAGACACGCTGCTTTCTGAGAAAACCGCCGACACCATCTGGCATCGCTGCAATGAACTGCTGGCGCAGGATAGCTTCACCACGCGCGGTATCATGCAACAGATGAAGGTGAAGATGGTCGGCACCACGGACGATCCGCTGGATGACCTGCGCCATCACCGCGCGCTGGCAGAAGACACCGGCTTCAGCGTCAAAGTGCTGCCGAGCTGGCGTCCGGATAAAGCCTTTAATATCGAAGCCGAAACCTTCCTGCCGTGGATCGAAACGCTGGAGCAGCTGACCGACATCAGCGTGCAGCGTTTTGACGATCTGCGCAGCGCCCTGTATCAGCGTCTGGATCACTTCGCGGCCCACGGCTGTAAAGTCTCTGATCACGCGCTGGATGTGGTCTGTTACGCCGAGGCGGATGACGCCACACTGGATGCGATTCTGGCACGTCGTCGCAGCGGTGCCGCGCCGAATCCGCAGGAAACGGCGCAGTTCAAAACGGCGGTACTGGTCTGGCTGGGCAGCGAATATGCGCGCCGTGGCTGGGTGCAGCAGTATCACATTGGCGCACTGCGCAACACCAACCCGCGCCAGTATCAGTTGCTGGGGCCGGATGTGGGCTTTGACTCCATCAACGACCAGCCGCTGGCTGAGCCGCTGGCACGCCTGCTGGGCGCGCAGAATCTCAATAATGCGTTGCCGAAAACTATTCTCTACTGCCTGAACCCGCGCGACAACGAAGTGCTGGCGACGATGGCGGGTAACTTCCAGGGCGAAGGTCAGGCGGGCAAAATGCAGTTCGGTTCAGCCTGGTGGTTCAACGATCAGCTGGACGGTATGCAGCGTCAGATGACCCAGCTGGCGCAGATTGGCCTGCTGAGCCGCTTCGTCGGGATGCTGACCGACAGCCGCAGCTTCCTCTCTTACACCCGCCACGAATATTTCCGCCGGTTACTGTGCCAGATGATGGGCCGCTGGGTGGAGCAGGGTGAAGCGCCAGCCGATGAAGCGCTGTTAGGCCAGATGGTGCAGAACATCTGCTTCAACAATGCCCGTGATTACTTCGGCATCGAGCTGGGAGCCTGATAATGAAAAGGCTAAACCGCCACGATTTTCCGGGCGCGGTCTATCGCGACCGGGTTATCCAGTTCGGCGAGGGTAACTTCCTGCGCGCCTTTATTGACTGGCAGATTGACTGGCTGAATGAACATCAGGGTACCGATGCCGGGATCGTGGTGGTGCGGCCGCGTAACCGTGAAGTCAGCGACAGCCTGAATCAGCAGGATGGACTCTACACCACGCTGATCCGCGGACTGAACGACCAGGGGGAGCAGGTCAGTGAAACCCGGCTGATCCGCAGCCTCAACCGTGAGATCCAGCCCTGGCAGCAGTTTGGTGAATTTATGGCGCTGGCCCGGAACCCTGACCTGCGCATGGTCTTCTCCAATACCACCGAAGCGGGCATCGCCTTTGTGGGTACGGATCAGCTCACCGATCAGCCCGCCAGCAGCTTTCCCGGTAAACTGACGCAGCTGCTTTGGGCGCGCTATTCCCACTTCAATGGTGCCAGCGACCGGGGCTGGCTGGTGGTGCCGTGTGAGCTCATTGACCATAACGGCGACACGCTGCGCGATCTGGTGCTGCGCTACGCTGATCACTGGCATCTGCCATCAGAATTTAAAACCTGGATTCATCAGCACTGCGCCTTCTACAACACCCTGGTGGATCGCATCGTCACCGGCTTCCCGGCGGAGAGTGAGCAGCTGCAACGCGAACTGGGTTATGAAGACCGCTATCTGGTGGCGGGCGAAGTCTATTACCAGTTTGTGATTCAGGGACCGTCGGCTTTATTCAGTGAACTGAAGCTGGCGGCGCTGTCCCCGCAGGTCCGGCATGTAGATGACATTGCGCCTTATAAAGCGCAGAAAGTGGCCATCCTCAATGGCGCGCACACTGCGATGGTGCCGGTGGCGTTTCTGGCTGGTCTTGAAAGTGTGGGGGAGGCGATGGCCGATCCGGCGATTGCCGGATTTGTGGATAACCTGCTGCGTCACGAAGTGATCCCGACGCTGGATTTGCCTGCTGATGAGCTGCACGCCTTCGCCGATGCGGTTCAGCGCCGCTTTCGCAATCCGTTTATTCGCCACGCGCTGCTGTCGATTGCCCTTAATGGCATGACCAAGTTCCGCACCCGTCTGCTGACGCCACTGCTTGCCGCGCATCAGCAAACCGGTGAGTGGCCGACGCACATCACTTTTGCGCTGGCGGCGCTGATCGCTTTTTACCGTGGTGAGTCAGCCGGCAAAAGCTGGCCATTACAGGACGAGCCACAATGGTTACAGCACTACGCCGACGCCTGGAAAGCGGTTGATGCGGACCAGATGTCACCGGCACAGCTGGTAGACGGCGTGCTTAGCGACGCGCAACACTGGGGCGAAGAGTTAACCCGTCAGCCCGGACTGGCTGCGGTTGTCACCCAACACCTGCAAAATATCATCGCCCACGGAATGCGTGAGGCGCTGAGCCAACTGAGATAACGCTATGCAAGACGCAATTAAAATTGATCCCCGCGACAATGTCGCCGTGGCGTTACGTGACTTAGAGGCGGGCGCTACCATAGCGCTGCCGCCACTGAGTGTGGCGGTGCAACAGGCCGTCGGGCGCGGACATAAATTTGCCCTGCAGCCTATCGCCCAGAATGAGCTGGTGATTAAATATGGGCTGCCGATTGCCCATGCCACGCAGCCTGTGGCTGCCGGTGAGTTAATCCATTCTCAGAACGCCCGCACCAATCTCAGCGATCTGGATGAGTATGCGTATCAGCCCGAGTTCGTGACGTTACCGTCGCAGCCAGGTGACCGTGAGGTACAGATCTACCGTCGGGCTAACGGCGAGGTCGGCATCCGTAATGAACTGTGGATCCTGCCGACCGTCGGCTGTGTCAACGGCATTGCGCGTCAGATCCTGCAGCGTTTCCTGAAAGAGACACAAGAGGCCGAAGGGATCGATGGTGCATTCCTGTTCAGCCACACCTTCGGCTGTTCGCAACTGGGACAGGACCATGAAAATACCCGCACCATGCTGCAGAATATGGTGCGCCATCCCAACGCGGGCGCGGTGCTGGTGATTGGTCTTGGCTGTGAAAATAATCAGGTCGACGCCTTCCGTGACACGCTTGGCGCGTTTGAAAGCGACCGGGTCGAGTTTATGGTGTGCCAGCAGCATGATGATGAGGTTGAAGCCGGGCTGGAGCGTCTGCATGCCTTGTATGAAAAAATGCGGCATGACCGGCGCGAGCCAGGCAAACTCAGCGAGCTGAAGTTTGGTCTGGAATGCGGCGGTTCGGATGGTTTGTCCGGCATCACCGCCAACCCGCTGCTGGGACGTTTCTCGGACCAGATGATCGCCAATGGCGGCACGACCGTGCTGACTGAAGTGCCGGAAATGTTTGGCGCAGAGCGAATTCTGATGAGCCGCTGTCGCGATGAAGAAACCTTCAGCAAAACGGTGGCGATGATCAACGACTTCAAACAGTACTTTATCGATCACCAGCAGCCAATCTACGAAAACCCGTCGCCAGGCAACAAAGCGGGCGGCATCACCACGCTGGAAGAGAAGTCGCTGGGCTGTACCCAGAAAGCGGGGCAGAGCCAGGTGGTCGATGTGCTGAAATATGGCGAACGGTTAAAAACGCCTGGGCTGAATCTGCTGAGTGCACCGGGTAATGATGCGGTCGCCACCAGTGCGCTGGCGGGAGCCGGTTGTCACATGGTGCTGTTCAGTACCGGACGCGGCACGCCGTATGGCGGCTTTGTGCCGACGGTGAAGCTGGCGACTAACACGCCGCTGGCGGAGAAGAAGCCGCACTGGATCGACTTTAATGCCGGACGGTTGATCGAGGGGATGAGCATGGATGCAATGCTGGAAGATTTTGTCGACAGCATTGTGGCGATTGCCAGCGGTCAGCCGACCAACAACGAGAAGAACGACTTCCGCGAGCTGGCGATTTTTAAAAGTGGCGTGACGCTCTAACACCAAAAAGCGATCTTGCTCGTTCAGAGAGCTCAAAAGCTCAGGGAGCGGGTGGCAGAGTCCGAAGAGCAAAGCGTCCCGCGCCAGAGAAGGCGCGGGCCGAGCGAGCAGGGATGCGTAAAGCGACTTTGCGATCGGACTCTGCCATCCGCGAAGAGCACAGAATTAACCGGCAGTAATAACGAGCTTATGCCCGGCTGGTTTCACGGCCAGCTTCTGCCTGACAGACGGCCGCCGTAAACAGAATATCGGTAGAGGAATTCAGCGCGGTTTCCGCCGAATCCTGCAGTACGCCGATAATAAAGCCGACCGCCACGACCTGCATCGCCAGATCATTCGGAATACCGAACATATTACAGGCCACCGGGATCAGCAGCAGCGAACCGCCCGCCACGCCTGATGCCCCACAGGCACAAAGTGATGCCACCAGACTCAGCAGAATCGCCGTCGGTACATCAATGCTGATACCCAGCGTATGCACCGCCGCCAGCGTCAGCACGGTAATCGTGATCGACGCACCCGCCATACTGATGGTCGCACCCAGCGGAATCGACACCGAATAGGTATCCTCATCCAGATTCAGACGTTTCGCCAGCGCCATATTCACCGGAATGTTGGCGGCAGAACTGCGGGTAAAGAAGGCGGTCACGCCACTTTCACGCAGGCAGGTAAAGACCAGCGGATAGGGGTTACGGCGGATTTTAGAGAACACCAGCATCGGGTTCACCACCAGTGCCATCAGCAGCATACAGCCGATCAGTAACGTCAGCAGATGCGCATATTGCCACAGCGCGCCAAAGCCGGTAGACGCGAGGATCGAGGCCACCAGACCGAAAATCCCGATCGGCGCGCAGCGAATGACGCAGCGTACCAGCCAGGTCACGGCATGAGAGGCATCATTGAGCAGAGCGCGGGTGCTGTCACTGCTGTGACGGAACGCCAGACCGAGGCCAATCGCCCACACCAGAATGCCAATGTAATTAGCCTGCATCAGCGCAGTAATCGGGTTGGCGACCATGCTCATCAGCAGCCCACGTAACACTTCGGTAATACCGGAAGGCGGAACGATTTCCGTGGTGCCCACCGCCAGCGTCAGCGTCTGCGGCACCAGATGACTGAACACCACCGCGACCACCGCCGCGAAAAAGGTGCTCAGCAGATAAAGTACAATAATCGGCCGGATATTGGATTTCTGGCCCTGCTGGTGGTTAGCAATCGAAGCAATCACCAGCATCAGTACCAGTAACGGGGCGACCGCTTTCAGCGCACTGACAAACAGTTCACCCAGCAGACCGACCGCAATGGCGGCATCGTGTGAAATCCAGGCGAGCGCCACACCGGCGATCAACCCAATCATGATTTGCTTCACCAGGCTTCCGGCGAGCAGCGTGCCCAGACGTGCGGAGAGAGTTTTCTGCATAATATTTTCTATATTTTGTCGCGGATGTAGTTTCAGACGCGATGTTTTGCATCGGCTAAAACGGTTTGCCCGGCGGAGTATAAGGAAAAGATTGGACGAGAAAAGAGAAAATTCTGTCACTGTGGAGCAGGTCAGATTTTTATTATGCTGGATAGTGGAAGTGTGACAGAGGGATGAAATGGCGCGACAGGCTGCCACAAAATAAAACAGGGGCATCCGCTGCCCCTGCAGGTAATTATGGTGCGAGCTTTTTCTGGTCTCTTTTGCGGTTAACCCAGGCATTAATCAGCAGGGTTGAGGCCAGAATGGCACCGACTACACCCAGCGAGATACCGACCGGAATATGGTAGAGGTCGACAATCAGCATCTTAAAGCCGATAAACACCAGCACAATCGCCAGACCATACTTCAGCATCGAGAAGCGTTCCGCCACGTTCGCCAGCAGGAAATACATGGCACGTAAACCCAGGATAGCGAACAGGTTTGAGGTCAGCACGATGAACGGGTCAGTGGTCACCGCGAAGATCGCCGGGATACTGTCGACGGCAAAGATTACGTCACTGAGTTCCACCATGATCAGCACCAGCAACAGCGGGGTCGCAAACAGCACGCCGTTTTTGCGGGTGAAGAACTTCTCACCGTCGAGATCGTCGGTCATGCGTAAATGCTTACGCAACCAGCGTACTACCGGTTTGTCGCCGACCGCACCATCATCCTCTTTTGCCAGCGCCATCTTCACGCCCGTAAACAGCAGGAAGGCACCGAACACATAGAGGATCCAGCTGAATTGCGTGACCAGCCAGCTCCCCGCGAAGATCATGATAGTACGCAGAATGATAGCGCCTAATACTCCGTAGATCAGCACTCGGCGCTGCAGGTTGGCCGGAATAGAGAAGTAGCTGAACAGCATCAGCCAGACGAAGACGTTATCCACCGCCAGCGCTTTTTCCAGCACGTAACCAGTCAGGAAAGCGAGTGTCTGCGTATTAGCAACTTCACGTCCCGCACTGCCCTCCAGATACCACCAGAAGGCGGCGCTGAACAGCAGTGAGACGGAAACCCAGATCAGCGACCAGACAGCCGCCTGTTTGAAAGACATGGTCTGCGCGCCGCGGCGTCCCTGTAACAGCAGGTCGATAGCCAGCATGATAAGCACCACAACCGCAAAGCTGCCCCACAGTAAAGGCGTACCCACAGTTTGCATATTCGTATCCTGTCTTAAAAAGAAAAAAAACGGCTGAAGTCAGAAGACGTCAGCCGCTTATTTTTGTGTAAGCAAACCTCGCCTTCCGGCAAGGTCTCACTTACAACACAGAAATGGATTCCGGGTTGCCTGATGACCGGATGCTTTCGCAACGTAGTGACGATCAATCAGCTTACAAGTTACTCCCCTTTGCAGGAGGCTAAGTTACGGTTTAGCCGCACAGGAAGCAACCTATCTCAGACATATTTAGAAATATTTACACAGCAGCCTCATCGGCCGGGAAGATTACACCAGTCTGGCGACGGATTTCGGTCAGAAGCGCAGCGGTAATGCGCGAAACCTCTATTCCGGGATGGTCCACCTGGCGCTGCTCAACCAGCCGCGCAAACGCGGCCGCTTCATACAGCATGGTGTTGATATGCTGCGGCTCACTCAGCGCCTGCTTTTCAGCACCACGAGGAATAAAGGTCAGTTGCTGGCACTCAGAGAGCTTTTCAATCACCAGCGCGCCTGCTTCACCCTGAATCTCGCTGGGCAGGCTGGAATTACTCACCTTCGAATGCAGAATCGTCACGTCGAAATCGCCATAGCTGAGCACGACTACGCCATGTGCGTCCACACCGCTCGCAAGCAGCGTCGCGGTAGCGTGCACCCGGTCTGGCTGGCCCCACAGCGCCACCGCTGAAGCCAGGCAATAATAGCCGATATCCATAATAGAGCCATTCGACCAGCGCGGATCAAAAGTATTGGGGTTCTCGCCGTTGAGATAGCGCGGATAGCGTGAAGAGTACTGGCAGTAACACAGCAGCGCTTTCCGCAGTTTACCCACGTCAGGTAACGCCTGCTGCAGCCGCAGGAAATTTGGCAGGCTGGCGGTTTTAAATGCCTCAAACAGCACCACCTGATGCTCACGGGCGCAGGTGATCATCTGCTCCACTTCGGCCAGATTTGAGGCCAGTGGTTTTTCGCAAATCACATGCTTGCCGTGCGACATAAACAGCAGCGCCTGCTGGCAGTGCAGGGCGTTGGGGCTGGCCAGATAGACTGCATCAATCTCCGGGCTGGCGGCCAGGGCTTCCAGTGAGGTAAAGGTCTGTTTGCAGGGATAATCGGCAATAAAAGCGTCGGCCTGCTGCTGACTGCGTGAATAGACCGCACAGAGCTTCATCGCTCCGGTTTCATGAGCGGCATCAATAAACTGGCGTGTAATCCAGTTTGTTCCCACAATGGCAAAACGAATCACGTCATCTCTCCGGCAGCGTTAAAGCGGCAGAGTAACATCTCTCCGATGCGGTGCAATGGTGCCGGGCGGGCAGGGATTGATCCTGCGATCCGCATTCCAATAATATGCGGAAGCGATGATCTTTATGTATCAACCAGGGAGCGCAGGTGAAAGCAAGTAAGCACGCATTAAACTGGACCACACTTCTGATCGCCATTCCGGTCGGGTGCGCGGCGTCGCTGGTGACGCTGGCTTTTCGCGGCGTGATTGAACTGATCAACCATCTGCTGTTTGCCCGCAGTGGTGAGATTACCGACTCCCTGCATCTCTGGCCGTGGATCTTCTGGCCGCTGCTGGTGGGGGCGGGCGGCGTGCTGGCGGGTTATTTCCTGCGTTACGCGGTTGCCATCGAGCAGCAGCAGACGGTGAAAACAGATTATCTTGAAGTGATTAATGCCCGGCTTGATGCGGTGCCGACCAAAACGTCGCTGTTCCGTGCCCTGTCGTCGATTGCCAGTATCGGCAGCGGGGCATCGATCGGTAAAGAGGGGCCGATGGTGCAGCTCTCGGCACTGTGCGGCAGTGCGATTGGCCGCCTGTTACCGGCGTCTCTTAATCTGAAGAACAGTGACGTGGTGGCGATGGCCGCCGCAGCCGGCCTTGCGTCGGTCTATCATGCGCCGCTGGCCTCGGCGATTTTTGTGGCGGAAATTGCGTTTGGTATTTCTGCGTTGCAGCGGCTGATCCCTCTGATTATCGCCTCAGCAACAGCGGTGATGACCATGTGGACGCTGGGCTTTCGCAGCGCGCTCTATCCGCTGGCGGATGCAAACTTCGCCATGGATCTCAGTAGCCTGCTGATGACGGTCGTCATTGGTTTGAGCGCCGGTCTGGCGGGCTGGATTCTGATTAAATGCATCGCCCGCAGCAAAGTGCTCTTCAGCCGGGTCGCCTCGCTGCCCGTGCGTCTGGGCGCGGGCGGCTTTGCGGTGGGCTTACTGGCGCTGATCTCCACCGATATCCTCGGCAACGGCTACGAAGTCATCGTCAAAGTCATGGCGGGCGACTATCTGCTGCCGGGACTGCTGCTTTTGCTGGTGCTGAAAACCCTTGCGACCAGCCTGTCGGTGGGGTCGAACGCCGTTGGCGGACTCTTTACGCCCTCGCTGCTGATTGGCGCGCTGCTTGGCGTCATTATCGCGACGATGGGGGCGGCGTTACATCTGCCGCTCGGCAATGTGCTGCTCTATGCCGCGATTGGCATGGCGGCGGTGCTGGCGGCGGTCAGTCAGGCGCCGTTGATGGCGATGCTGATGGTGCTGGAGATGACGCTCAACAGCAGCCTGCTGTTTCCGCTGATGATCGCGACTGTGCTGGCGTCGATGGTGGTCTATCGTCTGCAATCCGCCAGTACTTATCCGGTCGTGAGTCATCACTTCAACCGTTCAGAAGCGAAATATGACTTCGATAACATGCGCATAGCTGAGCTGATCATTCCCGGTGCGGCGTTGCAGCCGGAGGAGTCAGTCGGGCAGGCGCTGGCGGTCAGCTCGCTGAAGCGTGAACGCTATGTCTATGTCATCAATGCCGCAGGCGCTTTCCTCGGCGTGGTCTCGATTCATGAGATTTCGCGCCGGGTGCTGGCGCAGGAGATCACCCTGGACTCACCGGTACAGTGCGTCATGGATCAGGATTTTCCGGTGATCTTTGAAAATCAGAGTATGCGTGAGGGCTGGGAGGCGTTTGCGGCAGTCACGCTGGAGCGACTGCCGGTGCTGAATAATCCTCAGGAGCGACGCTTTCTGGGGGCGCTGACGAAAACCAGCCTGATTCAGAAAGCGCAGGAGTTTCTTTAAGCTGCGTTGCCGCGCATCGCCTGGTCTGTCATCCAGAGGCGGGCATCAAATTCGAGCTGGTGGTAATCCGGCTCCATATGGCAGCAGAGCTGGTAGAACGCCTTGTCGTGATCTTTCTCTTTCAGATGTGCCAGCTCATGCACCACGATCATCCGCAGAAATGGCTCCGGTGCGAGACGGAAAAAGGTCGAGATGCGGATTTCCGCTTTCGCTTTAAGCTTGCCGCCCTGGATGCGCGAGATGGCCGTGTGCAGACCAAGTGCATGCTTCATCACCTTGATTTTGTTATCCCACATCACTTTGCTGATTGGCGGCGCGTTGCGCATATAGCGGTTTTTTAGCGCCTGCGTGTAGTCATACAGCGCTTTATCACTCATCACATCATGGGTGTCAGGATAACGTTCCTGCAGAAACGCGCCTAAGCGCTGATGGGTGATCAGCGTCTGAACCTGCTCAAGAAGGGGGGCAGGGTAACCCTGAAGGTAGATCAGTGAGGACATTAGGGATTCCAGGCGAAAGACAGTATACTGCGCCCCCGATTTTGGGGCGAAAATCAACCAAAGTGTACCACGCCGGAGAATTCATGAGCCAACTTGAACTGAACGATCGCACACTGATCCTGCATCGCTTCCCGCAGATGCGTGACGAAAGTCCATTACAAGCCTGGGATGCGGCTGATGAATATCTGTTACAGCAGGCGCTGCCGGAAGGACCGGTGCTGGTCTTCAACGACAGTTTCGGGGCATTAACCTGCGCCCTGAATCCGCGCACCGTCTGGCATGTCAGCGACTCCTGGCTGAGCCAGCAGGCTGCCCGTCAGAACCTGACTTTCAATGCGCTGGACGACAGCGAGGTTCACTTTGTTGATAGCCTGGCAGAACTGCCTGCGGCCCCGGCGGCGGTGCTGATTAAGATCCCTAAAACCCTGGCGCTGCTGGAGCACCAGCTGCGCGCTATTCGCGAAGTCGTCACACCCGATACGGTGATTCTGGCGGCGGCGCGCGCCAAAGAGATTCATAACTCAACCCTGCAGCTGTTCGAACAGATCATCGGTGAAACCAAAACCTCACTGGCGTGGAAAAAAGCACGCCTGATCTACAGCCAGTTCAGTAAGCCTCAACTGCGTGAAGCCACACCTGCACTGGTCTGGCCGCTGGATGGCACCCCTTATCAGATCCACAACTACGCCAATGTCTTCTCGCGTTCTTCGCTGGATATCGGCGCACGACTGTTTGTGCAGCATCTGCCGGAAAACATTGAAGGTGAGATTGTCGATCTGGGCTGTGGCAACGGTGTGGTAGGACTGGTGGCGCTGGAACAGAATCCGCAGGCCGAGGTGCATTTCCTTGATGAGTCTTACATGGCGGTCGCCTCCAGCAAGCTTAATGTGGAAATGAACCGTCCTGATGATCTGTCGCGCTGTCAGTTCGTGGTGAACAACGTGCTGAGCGGCTATCCGTCGGATCGGCTGCACGCGGTGCTGTGCAACCCGCCGTTCCACCAGCAACATGCCGTCACCGATCATCTGGCATGGCAGATGTTCCGCGATGCCAAACGCTGCCTTCAGTATGGCGGCGAGTTGCGCATTGTCGGCAACCGCCACCTCGATTATCACCACAAGCTGAAAAAGCTGTTCGGCAACTGCACACTGATCGCCTCTAACCAGAAATTTGTGGTGCTGCGCGCGGTTAAAATGCGCTAGTCAGACCGTTAAGGCCAGCTGCGTCGCCTGCGCGATGGCGCGGCGCGCATCCAGCTCCTGCGCCACATCTGCACCGCCTATTACCGTCACCACCTGTCCTTTTGCGCGCAGCGCGGCTTCCAGCTCGCGCTGCGGCTCCTGTCCGGCACAGATAATCACGTTATCGACCGCCAGCAGCAGGGTTTCGCCGTTGCGCCGCAGGTGCAGGCCGCTGTCATCAATCGCCTGATACTCCACGCTACCCCACATCTCCACGCCGCGCGCCTGCAGGCTGGCGCGATGGATCCAGCCGGTGGTTTTTGCCAGCCCGGCGCCCGGCTTACCCGACCGGCGCTGCAGCAGCCAGATTTGTCGTAACGCGTCAGGCGGTTCAGGCTTCATCACGCCGCCGCGCTGCGTCAGGCTGTGGTCGATGCCCCATTCCGCATAAAACGCCGCCAGATCCTCGTCATGTGACGGCTGCGACAGGTACTCCGCCACATCAAAGCCAATACCGCCTGCGCCGATAATGGCGACCCGTTTACCCACCGGACGCTTATCGCGCAGCACCTCCAGATAACTCAGCACGCAGTGGTGATCGATGCCCGGAATATCAGGTGTACGCGGCAGTATGCCGGTCGCCAGTATCACTTCGTCGGCGTCACTCAGTTGATCCGGCGTGACCCGACAGCCGGTTTTAACCGTCACGCCCGCGGCCGCCAGTTGATGACGAAAATAGCGCAGCGTTTCGCTGAACTCAGATTTGCCGGGAATCTGCCGGGCAATATTGAACTGACCGCCGATCTCCGGCGCGGCCTCATAGAGCGTCACCCGATGTCCGCGCTGCGCCGCCTGCAGCGCAAACGCCATTCCAGCCGGACCGGCACCCACCACTGCCAGCCTGCGCGGAGCGGTGCTGGCGATAACCGGCATCAGCGACTCATGACAGGCGCGCGGATTAACCAGGCAGGAGGTGATTTTGCCGGCGAACACCTGGTCAAGGCAGGCCTGATTACAGGCAATGCAGGTGTTGATGCTGTCTGGTTTCCCGCGCTGTGCTTTGCTGACAAAGGCGGGATCGGCGAGGAAAGGGCGCGCCATCGAGACCATATCAGCACAGCCTGACTGCAACAGCTCCTCCGCGACGGCCGGATGGTTGATGCGGTTGGTGGCGATCACCGGTACTGAAACATGGGCACGCAGGCGCTGCGTCACCCAGGCAAAGGCCGCGCGCGGCACGCAGGTGGCTATAGTCGGGATGCGCGCTTCGTGCCAGCCAATGCCGGTATTGAACAGCGTAACGCCGCACTGCTCCAGCTCGCCAGCCAGCAGCAATGTCTCCTCCAGCGTACTGCCTTCTTCGACCAGGTCCAGCATTGAGAGCCGGAAGATGATGATAAAGGCGTCGCCGGTGGCGGCGCGAACCGCGCGGGTAATCGCCAGCGCGAACTGCATCCGCTGCCGGAAGTCACCGCCCCAGCGGTCGGCGCGCTGATTGGTGTGCTTCACCAGAAACTGATTAATCAGATAGCCTTCGGAACCCATAATCTCCACACCATCATAGCCCGCCTGCTGGGCCAGTCGGGCGCAGCGGGCAAAGTCATCAATGGTCTGTTCAATCGCCGTCTCGCTCATCGCCTGTGGCGTAAACGGGTTAATCGGTGCCTGACGTGCTGAAGGCGCAACCAGATCGGGCTGATAGCTGTAACGGCCGGTATGCAGGATCTGCAGGGCGATTTTGCCCTGATGCTGATGTACTGCCTCCGTGATCTGACGGTGCCAGCTGCACTGCGTCTCGTCGGTGAGCATCGCGCCATGCGCGGTGGTGACGCCCTGCGCATTGGGGGCAATTCCCCCGGTGACAATCAGCGCGACGCCTTCCCGCGCCCGCTCGCCGTAAAACGCCGCCAGGCGGGCTGCGCCATCCGGATGCTCTTCCAGGCCGGTGTGCATTGATCCCATCAGAAAGCGGTTTTTCAGTCGGGTAAAGCCAAGGTCCAGCGGCGTAAACAGTGCAGGATAATCAGGATTGACGGACATGATAGTCACTCACAATAAAGTGGTCGGATGAGTTTACTCTAGCCACTTCTGCGTTAAAAAAAAGTGAAAGAATGTCAGGGTGTGAGTGAAATCATAAACATCGGCAGGTGAGTAGGGCGAGCGGACGCAGGGAGCCTGTGCCTTAAGCAACACCGCCTTCCGTGGCGTGCAGGACTTGTGATGTCCCTGACGCTGAACCGCTAACGCCGCCGGATCCAGGAATAGCGCGATCGATAGCCGCTGCCATGGTGGGTATTAAAGCGGTAGCTGGAACCGCTCTCGGCCATGCAGTAGGTGCAGACATTGACGTTATCGATCTGCGCAGCTGGCACGCCCGCGTTGACCAGCAACTGTGTCGCCAGTGCGGGCAGATCGAACCAGACACCCTGCTGATGGGCAGCGGCCTGTGGACGTTGTGCTTGTGAATTTACCGGCTGGTTCCGGTGCCAGCGCAGCCCGGTGGCAAACGCCGGGTTCTGTGCAATCTCCGCCAGCTGCGGTTCGGCCAGCTCATAGCAGCAGGGGCCCATCGCCGGGCCGATCGCCACGACCAGGTCCTGCGGGTTGCAGCCTTGCTCGCCCAGTTTTTCCACGGCGCGGGTCAGCACACCCGCCAGCGTGCCCTTAAGTCCGGCATGCACCGCCGCCACGATCCGCTGTTGGCGGTCGGCGAACAGCACCGGCAGGCAATCGGCGGTGTAAACCGCCACAGGCCGCGTCCCGCTGCCGATCACGCCATCGGACTCACAGCTTTTGGGCGGAATGTTCTCACTATCGGTGACCACGGTTGCGCTGTGGCGCTGATGTCCATAGGCGGCATCGGCGGGAGGCGGCTCACCCGCTGGCTGAAACGCGTAATCGAGCCACTCCAGCGAATCGAGCAACGACGAGCGGGGGATCACGGCCATAAGAATCTCCTGTTATAACAGCGTGCGTTGGGCTGCCCACAGCTTACGTTAACTGCTACATTTTTGAAGCTTCTCCTCAGACCTTTCTCACCTTAAGGATGAAATGATGAAAACCTCCGCAAAACTTGCTGCATCCGGACTGGTCGCGCTGCTGCTTACCGGCTGCGCCTCGTCTTCACATCAGACCGCGCAACAGCAACTCGGCCAGCAATCGGTACTGGCTTTAAACTGGTTCCAGCAGTCTGGCGAATATCAGGCGCTGACCTGGCAGGCGTTTAATACTGCGCGCATGGCATTTGATCAGGCACCCTCGCTGACCGGCAAACCCAAAGCGGTGATTGTCGATCTGGATGAAACCATGCTGGATAACAGTGCCTACAGCGCGTGGCAGGCGAAGAATGGCCAGCCGTTCAGCAGCAAAACCTGGTCAGCCTGGACGCAGGCGCGTCAGGCGAAAGCGGTGCCGGGCGCGGTTGAGTTCGCACGTCATGTCACAGAAAATGGCGGCACGCTGTTCTACGTGTCGAACCGCGATCAGAAAGATTACGCTGCTACGGTCGCCAATATGCAGCAGCTCGGCTTCCCCAGCGTCAGTGATAAAACGGTACGTCTGAATACCGACAGCTCCAACAAGCAGGCGCGTTTCGATGCTATCAAAAATGCGGGCTATAACGTGGTGCTCTATGTCGGTGATAACCTCAACGATTTCGGTGCGGCGACCTGGCATAAAGGGAATCAGACGCGTCGTGATTTTGTGAATCTCAACCATCAGCAGTTTGGTACGCAGTTCATCGTGCTGCCGAACCCACTCTACGGCGACTGGGAGAGCGGAATGGCGGAAAACTACAATAAACTGACCCCGGAACAGCAGCTGTCGGTGCGTGAATCACGCCTGCAAAGCTGGAACGGTAAATAATTCGTCAAGAAAAAGAGCCTGCTCGTTCAGGCTCTGTTTATAACTGGCCCTTATTTACTTACCTCCGTCACTATTTTCCTGCAAATTAAATTAATTATCTCTTGCTCCCTTCTTAACTCAATACAGGAATATCTGACTGGCTTAAACCAGTTAAGCCGGTTGATTGTGCTAATGGTTAATTTTTTAATTAAGAGGATTCCTGGTAAAAAGCACGCCGGTTGGTATGGCAGTGAGTATCCCTTCACTTATTATGTGTATTTATTTGTCAGCAATAACTTTAGTTAATTATTATTATTTTTTCATTTAATTGATTTTACTGGTTTATTAACACTTCCTGCCTGCTGGCACCGATCTTTCCTGCTTAATAAAATTTACGTAGCTCTGACTCTTACTGACGGTGAATTGACAAAAATCATGATGTGAAAATGCTGTGAAATATTACTCGTGCATTGAAATTAGTTAGCGTCTATAACCTTTTTCTGTGACTCAGTTCTTATTTACCTGGCGGCTCACGCTTTATTTGTGAGCCGATACACTTTGTGGTTAGCCAGGATGCGACATCCCGGTAGTAGAGAGAAGATGATTGTGACGACACTTAAACCCTTATTAGCGAAAAATCGCAGTTGGGCATTACAGCGCCGCCAGCGTAATCCGGATTATTTTAAAAAATTCCTTCATCAGCAAAAACCACACTCACTCTGGATTGGGTGTTCTGATAGTCGCGTTCCGGCTGAGGTATTAACCGGCTCCCATCCTGGCGAACTCTTTGTGCATCGTAATATCGCCAATATGGTGATTGAGGACGACGACAATTTACTGAGCGTGCTGCAATACGCGCTCTTCTTTCTCGGCGTGAAACGCATTGTACTGAGCGGCCACTATGGCTGCGGCGGCGTAGAAGCCGCGCAAAACCTGCCGGGCAGCGTGCTGGACGGACAGGAAAGCGCGCTGGCGAGACGCATTCAGACGCTGCGAAATGATATTCAGCAGGGGCTGGCAGAAAGTCCCGCCTCAGACGCCGCGCCGGGTGAACAGCTCGACCGGCTGGTTGAGGCCAACGTTAAGGCGCAATTCGCCAGACTGGTGAAATCTGAACCGGTCCGGCAAATCTGGCAATCGGGCCAGGAACTGGAGGTGTTTGGTTGTGTTTATGACCTGCGCACCGGCCATCTCAAAGAGCTGATTCATCAATCTGCAGAGGAACCTTTATTATGAACCTCGATACCCTGCGCCGCGACATCCCGGCGGGTCTGGTGGTGTTTCTGGTCGCCTTACCGCTCTGTCTTGGCATCGCTCAGGCCAGCGGATTACCGCCATTTGCCGGTCTGCTGACCGGTGTCATTGGCGGCCTGGTGGTCACCTCGCTGAGCCCATCGCGGTTTGCCGTCAGCGGCCCGGCGGCGGGCCTGGTTACCATCGTCGTCGCCTCAATGGCGTCGCTAGGCAGCTTCCCGGCTTTTCTCACCGCCCTGATTATCGCCGGCGCACTGCAATGTCTGTTTGGCCTGCTGCGCGCGGGACGGTTTATTTCGCTGGTGCCGGGCAGCGTCATTAAAGGCATGCTGGCGGCCATCGGTTTGTTGCTGATCATGCAGCAAATCCCGGTGGCGCTGGGCGCCGCTGGCGATGCGGAGCTGGTGTCACTGGTGACCGGCGAGATGACCTTCTCGCTGCCCGCAATCCTGGTAGCGGGTGTTGGATTAGCCATTTTATGTCTCTGGACCACCGGGCCGGTGAAACGCATCAAAGCGCTGGCCTGGATCCCCGGCCCGCTGATTGCCGTGTTGATCGGCTGCCTGGCGACTGTGGCAGGAGGGCGACTCTTCCCTGAGATGACCCAGGGCCTGGCGCGTATTTCGCTGCCCGCTTTTGACAGCGTCTCTGCGCTGGTGGCGGAGCTGGAAACGCCCGACTGGATGGCCTGGCAGAATCCACAGGTCTGGGTCGTTGCGGTAACGCTGGCACTGGTCGCCAGTCTGGAGACCCTGCTGAGTCAGGAGGCGCTGAAAAAACTGCGTCCTCAGACACCCGCGCCGTCGCCCAACAAAGAGATGTTCGCGCAGGGTATCGGTAACCTGGCGGCCGGTTTCCTTGGCGCGATGCCGATAACGGCGGTGATTGTGCGCAGTTCAGTCAACGTCAGTGCGGGCGCACAGACAAAACTGTCGATCTTCATTCACGGTGTGCTTTTGCTGATTTGCGGCATGTGGTTCAGCGAGATGCTGAATGCCATTCCGCTGGCCAGCCTCGCTGCCGTGCTGCTCTATACCGGTTATAAACTGGCGACACCGCGACTATTCGTTGAGCAGTTCCGGATGGGCGCACAGCAGTACGTGCCGTTTCTGGCCACCATCGTTGGGATTATCACGCTGGGTATGCTGGTCGGTATTGGCATCGGTATCGCCACCCAGATCCTCTACAGCATCTACAAGAGTCATCGCAACGCGTTGCAGCTTACCCGCTACGACGACCACTACGTGCTGCGCTTTCAGCAGAACCTGACGTTTATGCACAATCCAAAGTTACAGGGATTGCTGGATGAGATCCCGGAGAACAGTGTGGTTATCGTCGATAACGACAATGCAGAATATATCGATCCCGATGTCAAAGCGGTGCTTAAAGATTTTGGCGATAACGCAGACAAACGCGGTATTCGTCTGAGTCAGTGGCCGGTTGCGGTAAAATAGCGTTAAACGCAACGGTAAAGTCGTCAGAAAGGCAAAAATCGGATATCTCGGATATCCGATTTTTTTATTTGCGAGGCATAATAAGTCCCCAATTTTTACTGTCATCTGATGGGGTTAACCTTTTCAGGCTCACTTCCCTGAGTCAGCCCATGAAGGGGGTTTGATTGCCAGATGACAGTGAGAGTATCCAGGATTTAATCATTCTGACACCACGCGCCTGCCCGGGCTGACGTGGACAGCCAGCCTCTCTGCGACAAGGTCCGGATGTATGCGCATACAGCTGTTTGAAGAGCACGACGCTAAGAAGAACGTATTTTCGCTGTTTTTAGTCACGTTGCTATTTAGCTTTATCGGCGGACACCTGCGCATCCCTCAGGAGCTGTCGCTGTTCTGGCCGGTCAACGCGATCGTTACTGGCGTCATCGTCCGGAATCCCTTTCTGCATCGAACCCGCTATTACCTGGCCGTTTTTGCTGCGATGGTGTTTAACGACACTGTTTTTTCGGGCTGGACGCTCTCTGCCTTTACCCTCAACCTGGCGAATCTTCTGTTTGTGCTGGTGGCGGTAACGCTGCTGGTAAAGCATCTTCAGCACGACTCTGGCAGCGAGCGTATTACCAATGTGCTGCGTATTTTCCCGGCCTGTTTGCTGGCCGCGCTGGCCTGCGCCAGCTGGGGCGCACTGGCTCAGCAGGCTGATTTCACGGCCGGACTGGCGACGGCGTGGGGGGAGTGGTTCAGTGAGCAATTCTCCACCGGGCTGATGGTGCTGCCGTTTTTGCTGACGCGTGACTGGTCGTCTCTGTCACCCCGTCAGTTTTTGCAGATGCGTAAGCTGGCACCGGTTATTGCCGTGATCCTTTCGATGATGATCGGGACGATGATGGGCGTTGCGGGCAGCCTGACGTTTCCGGTTCCGGCGCTGGTGTGGTGCGCCGTCGTGTTGCCGATGCCACTGACCAGCCTGGTGATTCTGCTGGCCGGTATTGCTGAGATCATTCTGGTCTCCCATGGAGTGATGAATATTCGGGGCGATGACACACTGCTGCCGATCAGCCATCTGACCTCAGCGCGGCTGGGCGTGGCGACCATCGCAATCAGCCCACTGATTGTTGCCGCGAGCATGGATGCAATCCGCCAGCTTAATCAGCGGCTGGCGCTGCGCGCGAACTACGATTTCCTGACCCGCCTGCTGTCACGTTCCGGCTTATATGAAAGCCTGCGTGCGGAGCCTATTTTCCCGGATCGCAAGGTGGGCGTGATCCTGCTGGATGTCGACTACTTCAAAGCGATTAATGACAATTTTGGTCACGATGCGGGGGACAGCGTACTGGAAGAGATTGGCCGCCGGATACAGCGTGTAGTGGGTAAAGCGGGGCGCATCTGTCGCTTTGGCGGAGAGGAGTTTGTCGTCGTGCTGTTCGACCAGAACCCGGAAAAGCTCTATTTTCTGGCGGAAGCCATTCGGCAGAAGATGGCGAAAGAGAAGTTCTGGCTGCAGGGCAGCACGGCCACGGTGACCGTCAGTCTGGGGCTGTCGCATGGCAGTGCCGGTGAGGCGACCGAGTGGCACCGCGTCATCAACCGGCTGATCTCCGCAGCGGATAAAAATCTCTATCTGTCGAAACGCAATGGCCGAAATCAGACTTCACCGGTTAACTTCCGCGCCCTTAGCAGCGACGTGGCATAGCGCCACGCCGCCGGATTGGGTCAGCTGACGCTGCTTTTCAGGGTGCTGGCCTGCTGGTGTCGTTCAATCGCCAGGTCGATCAGGCGGCTGATCAGATCCTGATAGCTCAGTCCGGCCGCCTGCCACAGTTTCGGGTACATGCTGATATTGGTGAAGCCAGGCAGGGTATTCACTTCATTGACGATAATCTCGCCTTCGTCGGTCAGGAACACATCGACGCGTGCCATGCCAAAGCACTCCAGCGCGGTAAAAGCTTTGATAGCTACGTCACGAATCGCATCGCTGGTTTCCGCTGCAATGGCCGCCGGGACCACCGTCTGCGCACCGCTCTCAGAGATATATTTGGTGTCATACGAGTAGAAGGCATCATGCACCACCACTTCGCCGCAGGGACTGGCTTCCGGCGCATCGTTGCCCAGCACCGCACACTCTATCTCCCGGCCTTTGATACCCTGTTCAATCAGCACTTTGCGGTCGAAAGAGAAGGCCAGCGCCAGCGCAGCATCAAACTCTTCAATGCTATCCACTTTGCTGACGCCGACTGATGAGCCCTGGTTGGCGGGTTTGATAAACAGTGGAAGACCAAAGCGGGCAATGACTGCCTCTGCGTCCAGCTGTGCGCGCTGGCCCTGAGTGACGCTCAGCCATGGCGCGACATTAAGCCCGGCATCACGTAACAGGCGTTTGGTGAAATCTTTGTCCATGCTGACCGCAGAACCCAGCACGTCGGAACCGACAAAAGGTAACGAGGCCATACGCAACAGGCCCTGCAGGGAACCATCTTCACCCAGCGTACCGTGCACGATAGGGAAGATGACGTCGATCTGCGACAGCGGATGGGCGTTGTGGCGGGTGATGATCTGCTGCTGCGTCGTACCCGGCACCAGCGCCACATCTTCAGCGGCATGATTCAGGGCGATCAGCGCCGGATTTTCAGCGTTAAGTAAGAAGTTCGACGCATCGTTAAGACGCCAGTGTCCCTGTTTGTCGATGCCCAGCAACACCACGTCAAACCTGGTCTTGTCGATCGCCTCAAGGATATTTTTGGCCGACTGCAACGACACCTCATGCTCAGCCGATTTCCCGCCAAACACGATCCCTACCCGCAACTTTGTCATCTGTTTTGCCCACTGAAAAAATCAAAACCACAAGATAGCATGGGGTTTGCGCGGGTTAAATTACCTGAAATCTAAATGCTGGCGACAGGAATTGCGTCGTCAGGCTGTTTTAATCGCAGCCACCCTTTCTCCACACGGTGTAGACAGGTCGCAGGGATTACTTTGGAGGAAGAGCGGTTGCAGAGCAGAAAGGATGAGAGATGACTCAATCTGACGATCGGGCAGAGGGTAATGCGGGATATCGCCGGGTTCGGCTGGAGGATAGTGCAACCCGTTGTTGCACCTCACTCAGTACGATGTCGTGGGCGCTCTCGTGATAGTGTTCTGAATGTGGCGATGACGCCACATTCAGGACAATGACTGACGATTCGTGATGCCGCTTGAAAAGATGAAAACTGTGAGCTGAAGTGCAACGATCAGTGGGGGAAGATGACTTCTGCCTGCCTCGCTTGTGTTCACACCAGCAGATAGGAAGAAGAGTACGTTTTCTCAGTTGCTCTCATCTTTATGCGGTACATCATTTCTTTTTGGGTCGGTCGTTATCTTGCATAAAGGTTTGTAGTCAAGACGTGAGACCTTTCTTCTATCCCTGACTGGCTTTCTCTCTTTTTGCTTCCCTGACGTTGCAGGCCACGCGCTAAATAACTCTGAGAGTATTTCGAAAATCGGATGCATGGTTATGTTGCTCTCTTCTTCAGGTCAGGCAATGCCAATGACTTTAACATGAAGCTAACATTTAATGGGCTGGATTTATGAGAGGCGTTTAGGGTTAGTTACAGGTGAGAAACCGGGGCGCTGTTCTACGCCTCAGCCATTATTGATGCGTCATGGATTCTTTGAAACCGTCTACCGATTCTGCTGTGTGGCGCCAGCCCTGTCATTGAGGATAAAGGCTTGCAGAAGGGATGACCATTCACGGCCTTGATTCGGGCTGCTCAGGATAATCAGTCGGGGGGAGGCAATAGAGGTGAAAATGTGCCGCCATTTTGCCGCCACTCGAAAAGCCAGATACAAAAAAACCGCTTCAATGAGCGGCTTAAGCATATGTCTTCATATGATAAATTTGGTGGCCCCTGCTGGGTTTGAACCAGCGACCAGGGGATTATGAGTCCCAATTTGACGCGAGTTAAATCAGTAGGTTACTTATTTTTATATTTTCTTTAGGCCAAATAGTGATGAAAAGTGGCACATGGCGTTGCGCTGTGCTGCCACTTTGCTGCCATTTATTTGTGACGTTAACTTACTTCACCCACCTGAAATGAAGATGATAAAGTTAACAAAAAAGACATTTTTCTATAAATGAAAAGGATAAAGTCATGAATAATTCATGTTTTTGTATTATCACGGCGTAACATGAAATATTCAACTAACTGTGTAATATTAACATATGCAATCAGTAGTTTTATCAGGAGACCAGCCTCCTGTCCTATAATTCAAAATAATATTTTGTTTGATTTCTTGACCGTAACAAATCGTGCAGTATTTGGAGTAAATTAGATTTCTATAGTCGACACATGGCCTAGGTTTTTTTTTGTTTTTAGACTGTCGAGTATCACTTCTGACAAAAATTGTGTTCAGGGGAATATATGGTGCTAATTTTTGATAAACAATTTTGTTGGCTTCAGCTCCGTGATGAGGAGCTGTAACTACTAGATTTTGACAATTCGATAAAAAGTTAAGTGGTTGCTGAAATGAAAAGTTTGAGTCAGCACAAAAAAGTACCCCTGCTGTGTCATCTTCATTACATGCATAGAAAACCAAACTTTCTACATTAGCTTTGGTTAAGCAGAGAAATTCAAGCGCCAATCTCTTTTTGGCTTTAAATATTTCAATGGAGTTTACGGGTTTAAAGTATTTCATGCCGCCTCCAGATTCAGTTTCTGAATATTCAAACCATCTTACCGTCGCTCCAGAATTATAAGCTAGCGTGGCGAGTTGTAATATTTTTTTTGTAGCGTTAATCGAGCTTTTAAATATATCATCTCTCTTAGATGAGTTTATTTGGTGACTGGTTTTTCTATATATAAAAGGAACTGTAGCGAAGTTAGCTTCATTAATGAATTGAGATAAATTATCTTGACTATATAATTTTTTATTTTTTAATGATTCTTCTGATTCTTCTGATTCTTCTGATTCTTCTGATTCTTCTGATTCTTCTGATTCTTCTGATTCTTCTGATTCTTCTGATTCTTCTGATTCTTCCTTATTTTCTTTAGGCTTAATATAACTTGATTCATCTTGCAATGATTCAATTTTAAACTTCATTTCTTCGTTTTTATAAGGGAGCGTTGGAGGAATAATATTACTGTTATCGTCCTTTTTTTTATCTGAAAAATTACTTCTTTGTGAAATGATGTCACCCATCTCCTCGAGTGTGTTAGCGCTGTCCAATAAAAAATTTTCATCCAAGTCATCTATATTTTCATAAAGTTCTCTAATGAAGTCCTTTGGTCTATCTAACATGTCTTCGAGTCGTGACATCCAACTGCCCGGTAACCATACTTCTTGACACTTTTTACTATTCTCAAAATAACCAATTAATCCATTCACATGGTCTTCATCACTGTGCGTACATACTAAAATATCGACGTCATTTGATATCGATGCTGAAGATAACAATGTTGGAAGTTGATTTTTACTTGCGCCACCATCAACTAAAAAACTTACTTCCATGTTTTCTAAGTAAAAGGAATCTCCTTTTCCAACCTTAACAGCAATAAATTTATTCATTTTATCATCTCTTTTTAAGATATTATATATCTATATTTCTGCTTATCGATTAATTTTCAAGCTATTTTTTCTATTGAAAATATGATTTATAAATGAGGAGCAGTTTGGTTGACTTCTCAAGTGAGGGAGCATTTTTATCGCTCTAAATTTGAGTTAATGGATTTAGCTTTTTTGCATCATTCAAATGGTAAGGCGAAAAGTGTGCATAGCGCATCGTCACCTTAATATCTGTATGCCCCAAAATCCGTTGTAGCACAAGAATATTTCTCCCGTTCATCATGAAATGAGATGTAAAGGTATGGCGTAAAACATGCGTAAGCTGCCCAGCGGGTGTCTCGATACCGGCACGCAGCATCGCTTTACTCAAGGTTTAAAAATTGGCTGCGCCTTTCTGCTCAATGGCAGATCAGCCTGTAATTTTTCAGTTATCGGCACCGCGCGGTTTTTCTTGCCTTTAATTTTCACATAGACGATCTGACCAGCGCGGATTTGGTTTCCCCTTTAAGCTTTCGGCCTCACTCCATCGTGCGCCAGTTGCGAGGCAGATTTTCACAATGGTCGTCAGGTCTTTGGATCGGCTGTTCTCACACTTGGTAAGGAGCGTTCTAATTTCCTCAATGGTTAGATACGCTATCTCCGACTCACTGATTTTAAACTCGCGCACGTTTTCTAATGGGTTCGGTGCGGTCCATTCATCTAACCGACGTAGCTCGTTAAACATCGCCCTGAAATATGCCAACTCTAAATTCACCGTACGCGGCGTTACCGTTTTCACTCGACTGGAGCGGGTGATCTTCCCGCTTAAACGCTGCTCGCGATATGACGCAAAAATTTTCGCGTTGAACTCGGTTGCGAGTGGATTTCCCATCGCCTCGCAGGCGAACGCCATTGTGGTTCGCCGCTTCTCACCATCCGCCAGCGTAATGCCATGCGTGTTGAACCATAATTCAAGCAGCTCAATGACCTAACGACAAAATCATCTGCCGCCACTTCAGAATCAGAAAGCAGAAACAAAAAAACCACCCAAAAAGGTGGCTCTAATCTACTGATTTAACAGATTAAAATTTGGTGGCCCCTGCTGGGTTTGAACCAGCGACCAAGCGATTATGAGAACGATGCTCTTACATTAAAAATCAATAAGTTACTGATTTTAAATAAAACTTAAGGTTGAATGTTGATGGGGTTTGCTGAACTTTTGTGTCCTGAAGGGACAAAAAGGGGACAATCAATCAGTAAATTCATATATGCGGTCACTCAAATCAACAGGAACCTGCAAGGGTAAGGAGCTGGCTAGCATCCTTATGATTCTGGACTTGTCTTCCCCCAATATTTGGAAAGCGTTTAGGAAGAAAAAAAGGTCTTCATCTAGTTTTGCGTCAAGTACCGCAATTAACGCTTCTTTAGTTGAATTGTCAGAATTCATTATTCTATCTAAAAGAACCGTATAAATTGCAGATTCTTTATTGAAAACTGGGGTGTTAATTTCTTCCATAACTGTGCCATAGAAAAATGAATAAAAAGAAAATTCATAAATACCATCATTCTTGCGATCTTTAGGGTTTTCGTTTAAAAAAATATTCATCTTAAGTGCGGTGCGAGAATACACGTAATCCTTCCATCTTTCTAAGTCGAATAACGCTCCATGATGTGTAGGATAAATTTTATATTTTAGCATTTCCTCTAAAACCTTGAGGAGTTCATTAAACTGAGCAAATGTTTGTTCTGAGCGAATCATATTGATTTGTTTTTCATTAGATTTATGTGATTCGACCAATGTCCATATGACAGCTAGAGTTCCGAAAAATGAAAAAATAGCGCCTGAAGTTCCACTTAAGAAAGAGCCAAAACTACCCCAGTCGTCGTTTTTAATTGATAATCTTTCTGTTAAGTAATCAGGCAGTACTGAGTTTGGAGAGAATTGAATGAAATATAGAATTAATGGGATGGCTGCGAAAAACAATCCACCTAAAGTAAAAAGAAAAATATAGTGCTTTTTCATGAGTCTTCTCTATCACTTAAAGGGTTAAGCTTAATTGCATCATCTAAATGTTCTGGAGCGAAATGTGAATAACGCATTGTCATCTTAATATCTGTGTGCCCTAAAATACGTTGTAATACCAATATATTGCCACCGTTCATCATAAAGTGTGATGCAAAAGTATGACGTAATACATGGGAAAGTTGCCCATCTGGTAAATCTAAATCGGCTCTTTTAACAGCACTACGAAAAGCAGAGTAACAGGTGTCAAAATAACGTCCGGCTTTTTCAGGTTTTGGAATGCTGTCATAAACGGCTTGGCTGATGGGTACTGTTCTATTTCTATTTCCTTTGGTCTTGATGAAACTTACTTTTAGATTTCTAACCTGCTTAGTAGTCAATGATTCTGCTTCATCCCATCTTGCGCCTGTCACTAAGCATAGGTGCGCTACATGGTAAACATGCGGATTACGGCTTTTTTTACATTCATCAAGAAGCCGTGTTATTTCCTCCGCTTCAAGGTAAGCAAGTTCTGCTTCTTCAGATTTAAAGGGGCGTAAATTTTCAAGAGGATTATCTTTTTTCCAATGGCCTAATCGCTTTAGTTCGTTGAAGACCGCCCGGAAGTAAGCCAGCTCTAAGTTCATGGTCCGTGGCGAAACCTTTTGCACTCGCGCAGTCCTGGCTATTTCACCTGACAATCTTTTTTTCCGATATACAGAGAACATGGTTGCGCTGAACTCATGGGCAAGCGGGTTGCCCATGCTCTCACAGGCAAACTTCATCGCCTTAAGACGTTTTGTGCCATCGTCCAAGGTGATGCCGTGTTCATCGAACCATTGCTGAGCAAGCTCTGATAATTTGCGGCGATCCTCTTTGCCATCTAACCAAGGCTTCTCTACTAATGTCTCCATTACATAATTTTCATATGCAATGGCCTCACCTTTTGTGGAAAATGTCTTACGGATGCGTTTACTGGGTCTTCCTTTCGGTTTGCCTTCAGGATAAAAATCTAAAAGCCATTTCCCATCATCTTGTTTTCGTATGCTCATTTTTAATAGCTTGGTATTGCATAAATATTTTTCATTGTATCGTTGGTGATAGGAATGTTTTTCCTAAAATTAGTTAGAGGGTCGATGAAAGTAAAAAATTCTTTATTATAAGATTCTAGAATGCCTAATTTCTCTCCTTGAAAATAGAAGGTTTCAACCATCAGTTGTTCAGTGTTGTTATTTAATATCTCGCCGATAGATACCGGGGGTAACGGTATATATGAAGGTGAAGAGGTAATGGTATAGCCTTCTGTACCTGCAACTTTTCTGTTACTCACGAATCTTGAGGTTTTAGGAGGAGCTAATGCATCTATTTTATCTTGAAGCTTTGTAATTAAGTTAAACAACATGCTTTCGCTTGAGTTTAATTCAACTGGCTCGACATGCGCAGGCTTTATTTTTAATAGTTTGACAATTGAATTCACATCATCGTCAGGTGCTGCTTCTGTTTCAATCAACATCTCAGAAATAGATGATATTTCTCTTTCTACACTATCAACCCTTAATGATGGTGTATAGGGAACATATCTGAAGCCAGATATGTCAAATGGTGCTTTATCTCGACCATCAGTAATTAGTATGGTTTTTTTGTTAAAAGCTTGGCGAAGTCCTAGCTCATAAAATACATTGGCATTTTTAGAGCTAAGGTCGCAAATGGCCATATCGCAATCCATAATTTTTTTTAGGATGTCGAACATAATCATATGAGACGCTTTACTGTCATCTGCACGATAAGGCTGATAACCAGCATTAATACAAGCTGGCTTAATTAAGTACTCATAAACTCGGTTGAAATGATCTTTTTCATAATCAGGGTGATCAGCAATTGGCATGATGACAAAACAAGTCTTTACTTTTTTTTCTTTTTCAACAGGTGTATCTCCTGGATTCTTCACTTCCTTTTTAGCTGTCATGGCAATTCCTTAATTGATTGTGAGAATAATTTTCCCAAGTACATCAATATCATCAATAGCACAATCAAAAGCCATTCCAACCCCGCTTACGCGCACCTTTTTGATAGGGATGCGCACAAGGCTGCGAACGCTCACTTTTCCTTCAATATTTACCAGCCATTCGCCGTCGAAAATTTCTGCAAATTTTTGGTCGATAATATACTGAGCGTTTTCATCTAATAAACAAAATGGCTCTACAGGTAATGGTACACCTGCACGAAAAAAAACCTTGTCAAACATGGCATAGCCAGAATCATAAAGCTGGCCATCGACTAGCTTTTTCCTAGGTAAGTTTAGAATATCCAATTCATCATTATCGAATTTTTTACCCTTTCCTGTCACTAGCCACTGAAGCTGTACGCCTGTTTCAGCCATGCACCGCACAACTATGTCAGCAGGAAATCCGCCTCGCTTATAGCGGCCAGATAAAGTGCTGGGTGCCATCCCCAGATGATCTGCCAGTAGCATTTTTGTACCGAAGCCGTATGCCTCGATAACCCTATCAAGAATAGGGGTGCTATCACCTTCGAAGTTGATATCGAATTTCATAGTTATTCGCGCAAACTTCCCAATTTAAGAAATGGTCTTGAAGCTTCTCAAAAGCGGAAGTAATCTGGCTCCGCTGTTTCTCAAAATGCGAATATAACTGAACTTTGCCGAGTTCAGACGAACTGAGGATTTTGCCTTATGCGTCCTAACATTACAATTACCATTCCCACACCTTACCTGCCACTTGATGAATACTGCCGCCTTACCGGTACCGCAATGGGTACGGCTCGCGACATGATCCGTGATGGCCGGTTACCTATTCGCGGCAAGGGTGAAAAACCTCGCTCACGTGTTGAAGTAAATATGGCGGCTCTGACTGTTGAAGCGTTAAGCGAATGCCGAATTTCGCTTCAGGCGTAATCCAAGCTATCAATTCGTAAGGTGCGAATCATGTACGATTATAAAGTTTCAGTACGAAACTATCTTGATGATGCCTGCCGCCAGTTTTCGCTGGCACATAACGTCACAGATTTGGCTAAAAAAGTTGGTATGCAACCGGCCACACTTCGCAACAAGCTGAACCCGGACCAGTCGCACCAACTGACCTTGCCTGAACTGCTGGCGATAATTGATCTCACCGAAGACCCAACCATTCTGGACGGTTTTTTACGTCAGATTAATTGTCAGCCTTCTGTACCTGTTAACAACGCCAGACCTGAAAACATGCAGTTTTGCGCATTAACTGCGGTGGCCAGTGTCGGGGTAATCGCTGGGGAAGCGGTTTCAACGGAAAAGATGACCGTTGCACGCCGCAATCAGATTCTTAACAGAGCCAGTGATGCTATCCGCAGCCTGTCTTTACTCGTCTATTCCGTTGAAAGCCGTTTTCAAACCGTGCCGGTGTTGGCTGCTGCCGTTGATGTGGTCAGCGCCTCAATGCCTGGCACCCGTACCGATGGCCGGTAATGATTCCGGTATGTTCCAGTTCCCGCCAGAGGGTACGCTGGTTGAGGTCGGTTTTACCGGCGGACGCCCGGACAAACCGTTTGTGCGCCAGACGATGCCGGAAGGGACCAGCCTGCCGGACGTGAAGCCGGGCGAACAGCTGCAGCAGCAGCGCACGGAAGTCTCACAGCGCGTAACGCAGGCGGGAGACTGGGAGCGCCAGACCGATCAGGCCATCCGTGAAACGTCCATGAGTCGGGAAGTTAAAGCCGATACGGAAACGCGTGAGCTGGTCAGCAGGGAAACGACGGTCAAAGCCACGGACAGGACCACGGTGATCGGCACGGCGTCACTGATGGCCGGAGCCATTCAGCACGTAACAACCGGTAGTTACAGCGTAGCCGCACAGCAGAATCAGCTGATTACAGTGGGCGGCAATGCCGAATCGGACGTGACCGGCAGCGCGGCGATAAAAGTCGGGCAGGCACTGACTGAGAAAATCGGCCAGCTGCGCCAGAGCATTGCCGGGACGCGTCAGGAAATTATCGCGCCGGTGGTGTGGATTGGTTCAGAGCAGATTAACGTGGCCCAGCTGATGCTCGATACCGTGGCGCTGGTACAGCAGCTGGCTGAACAACTGGCCAGTCATACGCACCCGTCAACCGGCCAGCCCACGAACAGCAGCGCTATCGGGCAGAGTGGCCAGCAGGCTGCTGCGCTCAGTAAGAAATATTCCCCCGTCATTGGCTAAGCCATCACACTGACCCGCTATCACAGTGGGTTTTTTATTACCTGTCACCAGAGCGCCTCAGCCGCACTATGCGCCACGCACATGCGCGACCATCACGCCCGGATTACCCCTTACAGATCATCCGCAGAGCGTGGCACTGGCAGCGCGTCAGCCCCGGCAAAATAATCGCTGCGCAGACAAAATCGGCGCTACACCGCACCCGCCTGCAGGTTTTGCATCATAAAAATTTTTCAGTTTTATTTTTTTACAAAGGGCATGGACAGACCGCATGGCTGCTGGCTTTCTGCCAGGTTTCGCCAACTGAAAAGTATGAAAAGAATTTCAGTACTTTTCAGTTTCCTGGATCTCGAATGGATCTCTTTTGTTTTTCATCTTATTGAATTTTATGGATATTAATAAGTTTGCGTCATCCTCTGGATCTCAGCTAAAACGTGTTGCAAAATGAAATAAAACTCTAACAATGCAGACAGCTCAAGGGCTGTAGCAGATAAGATTCACAAGGAGGGACTGAAAAATATTGAAGGGAAAATGTAGGCTCATTCAAAATTTAGTATAATTAAATATTTAAACCAATTGATTTATATTTTAAAAATCCTTTTGGAAACTATATGAATACTTTGACTCAGTATGGCAAAGAAATAATCTCGATATTAGTACCGCTGATTACATTTATATTGAATAACTTCTTCAAAGGAAGCGCAAAAGTATCAATAGGTGAATTGCATCAGTTTAGCTTTCTGATAGAAGAACCACTGAAAGATAGTGCTGGCGAAATAATAAAAGCTAAGCAAGTTGTCAATACAAAGTCTTACATTATAATGAATGAAGGAAGGGAAGCGGCCAAGAAATTAGAGTTGATTTTTAATTACAAAGATATGCATATGAATGTTTGGCCTGTCAAGCCGTATACAGAAAGCTATGATTATAACGGAAGGTATGTAGTGACTTTTGAATACATTGCACCTAAAGAAAATTTTAGATGCGAAGTTCTGTCGCTAAATACGGATTTGCCTGAGTTATTAACATGTAGAAGTGAACAAGGTATATCTAAGAGAATATTACTTTACCCTCAAAAAGTATTTAACAGATACCTTATTTGGTTTATACAAAGCTGCATATTTTTAGGCATGGCGACATTCGTCTACATTTTTATATTATTGCTACAATGGTTGATAACGAAAACAGGTTAAATAAATAATATACGCCATTGTAAAAACCCCGCATTGTTGCGGGGTTTTTTTTATCGTTTCTTCGGGGGTGGGACAAAGTTTTGTGATTGATTACTCTGTTTTGGAGGCTGGTAACCATTGTTTTGATGCTCAGGTTTTTTAGGGGGCTGATAACCTTCATCAATGGGTTGCCATCCATCTTGATTGGTTTTTTTCTCTTTTGACATAAAACCTCCACTATTTTTGATTGTCTATGATGTGCAGCTTTATAAATTCAACACTTTCTATTTCATTAGTCAATATTAAAATTCCAAGAGTGTCTTTAAGTTGATGATCAAAATCTCCATTATCATCTAGTGCCCAGTGCTCCTCTAAATAAAGTTGCTCCGGTTCTGGGCTGCCTGAAGCAAATGAACTGAAGCCATATCTTCCACCGTACTTTTTTCCGTTTTTTAAAGTAACTAATACCCAGCAGGTTGGATTATTCGAAAAAAAATGGTCCCATGGCCTGTTATCTGGATGAGGCAGATACTTTCTTATGAAATGTGCATGTCGAAGAAACCGTAATGAAACTGGTAGGAAAACAGGAACTATTATTAAAACAAATACATAAAAAAGATAATACAAAACTGGATGTAAGTTGAAAACATTTTCCTTTTCCATCCAATATATTGGTATTAGTAGCAAGGCATAGTTTATGCAGCTATATGAAACTATATCAATGATAACTTTTGAAGTTTCAATGTCTGAGCTAGGATAAAATATCTTGTAAATCTTCATGCTTATGAAGCCTGGCATGATGAATATAACAAATAATATAAGCTTTCCTTTTTCAAGCGGTTCCATAATATCAACCATATTTAGAATCTAGAGAGTTTATAAAGCTTCCCTTAAATATGAAGCTTCACATGCGATTTTTTGTATTTTTAACACATTTAAACATTTGCGGCTTTATGCATAAAAAAGAGGTTGCAGTTTTCAGCCTCCGTTTGATTTCTTATGTGAAATTTTTGCGACACTTATTTAATTAATAACAAAAAGTCACCCTAACAGAACGCTTAAGCTTCTGATTTATATAATTAAATTTTGTCATCCTGCTGGGTCTGAACCAACTACCAAGCGATTATGAGTAAAACTCTAACAGAATACCAGCAAAATCGCTTTCGCAAATTTTCTGGTGCAAATTAATAAATTTTAAATAATTTATTGATTTGGTTGTGAATTTATTACTGGTTCATTGATCTTTGATAAGGGAAGTGAGAATCGCGCTGATTTTATTATGAGTTAATTGAAAAATAAATAGACACATTATCTGCCGACATGCTAAAAAATTATTTACTTTAAGTGTAGCTGTGATTAAGGAGGCTATATGGTTAAAAAATTTAGTAACCAGATTGACCAACTCAAAAAGAACCTTGAAGCAGTTTCAGGAACACAATCAATACCTTTTAGCGAACTTTTTAATAAGCAGTTTTTGGCTGAGTGCTCTTCATTCACTTCTCTTGAAGATATGTTTGATAAATCAGGATTTAGGGTTGAAACAAAGGAGGATTTTGCCGCCATACCTGATCAGGCATGGGAAGACTTCATAATGCAAAACACTTCTTATAGTAGCTGGAGGGAAATGCAGGTTGATGCAGGCAGAAAGCACATAAAAAAAATGCTTAATAAAGATATGTAATCTTCTGATGATGGCCCTTAGTTTTATAAAGCACCGCCATCCCACTGCTCTTTAGCTTTAGTTGGGGGGACGAAAAGGGGACAGTCCTTCTTTAGATACAAGAAAGCCGCTTTAACTAAGCGGCTTAACTGCATGATTTACATCACTAAATTTGGTGGCCCCTGCTGGGTTTGAACCAGCGACCAAGCGATTATGAGTCGCCTGCTCTAACCACTGAGCTAAGGGGCCAGCGGAGCGGGGATTATAAAGTATCTCTTCAGGGCGATCCAGCACTCAGCCACTGGTTGCTGAAATAAGCAGCAGCGATTTACCTGCTGATTTCTATAACAAATCTCTCTTGTCATGAAGTCGACGTCGCAAAACGGCATGGAAAATGCTTATCCATGCCGTTAACTTAACAACACTTCAGCCGCTATGGGTTAATGCTGACTCAGCTCTGACGATAACGAGATGCTGATTGATTCCTTGAAAGATGGGGGACCATCGCGCCACGTGCCTGATCGTAGTCGTGCCACATCTGCAGATCTTCCAGCGCCGGAATGGTGACCGTCTCCTTGCTGTCGAGTCCGGCCAGCGCGGCGTCCACCATCTCATCGACGTCCATCAGCATTTCAGCCGGGATTTCATTAATAGACTGGCCTGCGCGATCAAAAATCTCTGTACGCGTTGCGCCGGGTAACACCGCCTGAACCTGCACACCGCTCTCCGCGAGTTCACGCTGCATGGCGCGCGTCAGGGTCAGCACATAAGACTTAGTGGCGTTATAGGCGCCATTGAACATCTCATGCACCAGCGACAGCACCGAGGCGATATTGATAATAGTGCCGTGACCGCGTGCTTTAAATGCCCGGCCAGCCGCCTGTGCCAGACGCGTCGGTGCCAGAATATTTAACGCCAGCATGCTGTTGATGCGTGTGATGTCCGCCTCCAGAAACTCGCCTTCGACACCCATGCCTGCGTTGTTCAGCAGCAGCGTAATCTGAGCGTTGTTTGACAGCTCCGACTCCACGCGCTGCAGGTCCTGCTCATGTGTTAAGTCAGCCTTCATCACGGTTACCCGGATATCGTGCTGCTGCGTCAGCGCATCAGCCAGTGTGGTGAGTCGTGCCTGATCCCGTGCGACCAGGATCAGATCATAACCGCGTGCTGCCAGTCGTTTTGCGTAAGTTGCACCGATACCGCTGGATGCGCCGGTGATTAAAGCTGTGCCTGATTGTGACATGTTTGCTTCCTCGTATGATGGTCGTCATAATGATTATCAATATGACGACCATCATATGATTCGTCAAGCTGGAATATGATGAGCGTAATAATTACTATAATAGCCAGAAGCCATGCAGTTAAAACCGCAGGAGATGAGATGGAGAAGCAGAGCAGCAAGATGCAGACCCGCCAGCGTATCCTTGATGAGGCGGCGCGTGTGATGCGTGAAACCGGCACTGAAGGGATTGGAGTGGCGGCGCTGATGAAGCGGGTTGGCCTGACACATGGCGGCTTCTATGCACATTTTACATCACGCGAGGAGCTGGTTGAGGAGGTGCTGAAACATATGTTTGCTGAATCTGATACCTTCAAACCTGCTAAATCCGTGACCCAGCCAGCAACGCAGCTGGCTGATTTTATTGATAGCTATCTTTCTGAGGCGCATCGCATTGCACCAGCTCAGGGCTGTCCGCTGGCGGCACTGGTGAGCGAAGTGGCCCATCTTCCACAGCCGACACGGCAGATCTTCGCCCAGGGCTTTAATACGATGCATGCCGGTCTGGCGCAGATACTGCGTGAGCTGAGGTTGCCGGATGTGGAAGCGCTGGCCTCCAGCATGCTAGCAGAGATGGTGGGCGCACTGGCGCTGGCGCGGGCCTGTCCGGATGCAGAGCAGGCCAGCCAGATGCTGCAACGCAGCCGCGATGCGCTGAAGCAGCGTACGCTGGAGGTGGCAGCATGAGTGAGCACGCTATCCGCGACATCATCAGTTCCGATCTTGATGTGCTGTTCTGTGGCATCAATCCAGGTCAGTCAACTGCCCATCAGGGGTTTCACTTCGCGCATCCCGGCAACCGGTTCTGGAAGGTGATTCATCTGGCGGGATTCACCCAACAGCAGCTGAAACCGGAAGAGGAGCGGCGTCTGACAGAAACCGGCTGCGGCATCACCATGCTGGTTGAACGACCCACTGTACAGGCGAATGAGTTAGCGCCTGATGAATTGCGCGATGGCGGTAAACGTCTGATGCAAAAGGTGCTGGACTATCAACCCGCTGCGCTCGCGATTCTGGGTAAAGATGCTTTCCGTCGCGCCTTTAAGCAGAGCAAGGTCGAATGGGGCAAGCAGCCAATCTGTATGGGAAAAACGCAGGTGTGGGTATTGCCGAATCCGAGTGGGCTAAATCGCGCATCGCTGGACGAGATGGTAGAAGCGTATCGTCAGCTCTGGCTGGCGCTGCATCCGCAGAGCATATAAATATGGGCAGGGCAGGGGAGAAACGGTAAAAGGCAGGCATAAAAAACCCCGGCGAACCGGGGTTTTTGTCGGACTTAATCGTCGAGGAAGCTACGCAGTACTTCCGAACGGCTCGGATGGCGCAGTTTACGCAGGGCTTTCGCTTCAATCTGACGAATACGCTCACGCGTCACGTCGAACTGTTTGCCCACTTCTTCCAGCGTATGGTCCGTGTTCATATCGATACCAAAACGCATGCGAAGCACTTTCGCTTCACGGGCGGTCAGGCCAGCCAGCACATCGTGGGTAGCAGAACGCAGGCTCTCTGAGGTAGCAGAATCCAGCGGCAGCTCCAGCGTGGTGTCTTCGATAAAATCGCCCAGATGCGAATCTTCATCATCACCAATCGGCGTCTCCATCGAGATCGGCTCTTTAGCGATTTTCAGCACTTTGCGGATTTTATCTTCCGGCATCAGCATACGTTCAGCCAGCTCTTCCGGCGTTGGCTCGCGGCCCATCTCCTGCAGCATCTGGCGCGAAATACGGTTGAGCTTGTTGATGGTCTCAATCATATGCACCGGAATACGGATGGTACGCGCCTGGTCGGCGATAGAGCGGGTGATAGCCTGACGGATCCACCAGGTCGCATAGGTCGAGAACTTGTAACCACGGCGATATTCAAACTTATCAACCGCTTTCATCAGGCCGATGTTACCTTCCTGAATCAGGTCGAGGAACTGCAGACCGCGGTTGGTATATTTCTTCGCAATCGAAATAACCAGACGGAGGTTAGCTTCCACCATCTCTTTCTTGGCGCGACGCGCTTTGGCTTCACCGATCGACATGCGACGGTTAATGTCTTTGACCTGTTCAATAGTCAGGCCGGTCTCTTCTTCAACCTGTGCCAGTTTCTGCAGGGAACGTGTCACGTCATCCTGCACTTCCAGCAGCTTTTCAGACCACGGCTTGTTCATTGCCAGTGCGGCTTTGAACCAGGTTTCATTCGTCTCGTTGCCAGTGAACAGCGTGATGAAGTTTTTCTTCGGCATTTTGCACAGCTCAATACAGAGCTTCATGATCAGACGTTCCTGGGTACGGACGCGTTCCATCATGGTGCGCATGCTGCCTACCAGGTAATCGAACTGCTTCGGTACCAGGCGGAACTGCTTGAAGACGTCAGAGAGGTTCTGGATTTCAGCAACGGCAGCAGCATGACTGCGACCTTTGCTTTTAATCACAGCGCGGGTCGTTTCATACTGCTTACGCAGATCAGAAAACTTCTCGCGTGCCAGCTCCGGATCGATTGAGTTATCGTCGTCGGAGCTGTCGTCATCGTCTTCGTCTTCTTCTTCATCGTCTTTACGATCGGCTTCAGAAAGTTCAGAGCCCACGTGCGTTGCCGTTGGGGCGATATCTGCTTCTGCGTTAGGATCGACAAAACCAGTGATCAGGTCGGAGAGGCGTGATTCACCTGCTTCAACTTTGTCGTATTGATCCAGAAGATAAGTAATCGCTTCAGGGTATTCGGCGACAGAACACTGAACCTGGTTGATACCGTCTTCAATACGCTTAGCGATGTCGATTTCGCCTTCACGCGTCAGCAGTTCAACGGTACCCATTTCACGCATGTACATGCGAACCGGGTCAGTGGTGCGCCCGATCTCAGATTCAACGCTGGATAACACCTGAGCGGCAGCTTCCGCGGCATCTTCGTCAGTATCGGAGCTGTTTTCGTTCAGCATCAGATCGTCGGCATCAGGGGCTTCTTCAACCACCTGAATACCCATGTCGTTAATCATCTGGATGATGTCTTCGATCTGATCTGAGTCGACGATATCTTCCGGCAGATGGTCATTGACCTCAGCATAGGTCAGATAGCCTTGCTCCTTACCACGGGTGACAAGAAGCTTGAGCTGTGACTGCGGGTTTTGCTCCATAAGACGGTATCCACACTTCTGTTAAATTAGATTGGTGTCGGTCGGCAGCGCGCCAACAATAAGCAGTGAAGGCGTTTAGTTCTTGCCGCTGCCTTCGTCGCGGCGTGGGCTTTGCCCATCAGTAATCGGCACTTAAGCCGCTTGTGTTAACTCTGTGCTAAGGGCCTGGCTTACTCGCTATTCTGCTTCCCGGCAGTGCTCGCTTTCCTCACGTACTTCAGTACGCTGCGGAAGCTGTGCGCTGGCGGTAACCAGACTGGCGTCGACGCCGACGGCCTTTAAAATTCGTGCTAAGGACCTGGCTGACTCGCCAAAACCTTAAAATCTGTGCGGCTGTCCTTTCATTGTTCTGAACGGGCAGCATGCTGATAACGGTTATTTCCTGGCAAACGCCTGACTGAGTGTCCAGAGTTCACGGCGCTCATCGGTGTTGAGTCCCAGGGTGCGCTCACGCGCAATCAAAAACTCCAGACGTTCTTCAAGAGCTGAATCATAAATGCTGGCCAGCGAGTCCTGAAACACCGCTTCGGCTTCTTCATCTACTATCATGTGGTTCCAGATCGCCAGTGTTTCAAGCGTCTGACTAAAATTTGTCCCGCGATATAACTCTAGTAGCTGTCCGGTGGTCAATCCAGGATTCTCAGTACAACGACCCACTAATTCAATAAATAGCGGTAAACCCGGCATTTTTGACTCAGACAGCCCATCAAGCGACGGCACCATTGTGGCCAGTTGCGGGTTCTGAATCAGCAAAGCAATCAGAACGCGCATAGTGGTGCGTTTCAGCGGTGGCGCTACCGGCGCCGTTCCGCTTGCGGCCAGCTTTGGCATCAGCTTTTCCAGCTGATTGTCATCAAGAATACCCAGCTTATTTCCCAGCTCCTGACGCATATAAATACGTAAGGTCTCACCGGGGATCTGCGTAATCAACGGTAAAGCCAGCGTGCTCAGGCGCGCTTTTCCGTCGCGTGAGCTCAGATCAACCTGCGGCAGCAGGCTATCAAATAAAAACGAAGAGAGCGGCATCGCCTGCTCCATCCTCGCTTCGAAGGCGGCTTTACCCTCTTTGCGTACCAGCGTATCCGGGTCTTCACCATCGGGTAAAAACATAAAGCGTAGCTGACGACCATCATTCATGTAAGGCAATGCGGTCTCTAGCGCACGCCATGCCGCTTCACGACCCGCCCTGTCGCCGTCGTAACAGCAGATCACCGTGTCGGTGCTACGAAACAGCAACTGAATGTGTTCAGCTGTGGTGGAGGTGCCTAATGACGCGACAGCATAATCGATGCCGTACTGCGCCAGCGCAACCACGTCCATGTATCCCTCAACCACTAACAGGCGGGCGGGTTCAGGATGGTTCTTAACGGCTTCATACAGGCCATAGAGCTGGCGGCCTTTATGGAAAATAGGGGTTTCCGGCGAGTTCAGATACTTCGGCGTATCGTTGCCCAGCACGCGTCCGCCAAAACCAATGACGCGTCCACGCTTATCGCGGATCGGAAACATGACGCGGTCGCGAAACCGGTCATAGGTACGGCCTTTGTCATTGCTGACCAGCATGCCCGCTTCCATCAATGACTCGCGGTCTTCCGATTGCTTGCCAAAACGCTTGAGAACATTGTCCCAGCCGGCTGGCGCGTAACCTATAGCGAAATGATTGATGATGTCGGCGCTCAGACCACGACGATCAAGATAGTCGCGTGCTGGCTGCGCATTGGATTGCTGCAGACCCTGCTGATAAAAACCGTTCAGGTTCTCCATCAGCTGATACAGGCTCTGGCGCTGATGGCGTTCCATCTGGCTGGGCCCGCTGCCTGCTTCGTAAGGCACGTCTAAACCGTGGGAAGTGGCTAACTCTTCGATACTTTCAACAAACTCCAGACGATCAAAGTTCATTAAAAAGTCGATAGCGTTGCCGTGTGCACCACAGCCGAAACAGTGATAGAACTGTTTTTCGCCGTTTACGGTGAAAGAGGGCGTTTTTTCATTATGGAAAGGACAGCACGCATGGAAATTCTTACCCTGCTTTTTCAGCTTAACGCGGGCATCGATAAGATCCACGATATCCGTGCGGGCAAGTAAATCGTTGATAAATACGCGTGGAATTCGTCCAGCCATACGCCCCAGATTTTCAGCTCATAAACGGCAACAAGCCGCGCTTCCTTTCGGAAAGCACGGCCTTTTACTTGACTCTGTCTGCGTGAATCACGCGGTGGAGGCGAACCTCCGGAACGACTTAGTACAGACGAGTGCGGCGTGCGTTTTCGCGAGCCAGTTTCTTGGCGTGACGCTTAACTGCTGACGCTTTAGCGCGCTTACGTTCGGTAGTCGGTTTTTCATAGAACTCACGACGACGAACTTCAGCCAGAACGCCTGCTTTCTCGCATGAACGCTTGAAGCGACGCAGTGCTACGTCAAATGGCTCGTTTTCACGTACTTTAATTACCGGCATGTAACTCTCACCTCGATAAAATTCGGTTTTTGCTGCTGACTGCGGCGTCAGCAAATTCAAAATGGTGCAGCATTCTACTCCAACTCAAGTTGGTTTGTAAAGCACCATGGATAATTTGAAACCAACAGGAGCGTTTGCCTGTGCGGCTGCCGGTTTTTCCAGGGGCGGGAGTATAGCGCACTCTTTAGCCGACAGAAAATGACTTTTTACCTGGGGTGACCGCGCTGCACATCCAATTGCTGTGATAAACTGCGCGCCGCAAGAATGAGGTGATGCAATGCGAATTCTCGGTATTGAAACGTCGTGCGATGAAACCGGCATCGCAATCTATGATGATGAGGCTGGATTACTGGCTAACCAACTCTACAGCCAGGTAAAACTGCATGCCGATTATGGCGGTGTGGTCCCGGAACTGGCCTCACGTGATCATGTGCGTAAAACTGTGCCGCTGATTCAGGCGGCGCTGAAAGAGGCGGGTCTGGAGCCGCAGCAGATCGATGCAGTGGCCTACACGGCCGGTCCCGGACTGGTCGGTGCGCTGCTGGTCGGCGCGACTATTGGCCGCGCCCTGGCGTTTGCCTGGAAAGTGCCTGCCGTGCCGGTTCATCATATGGAAGGCCATCTGCTGGCACCGATGCTGGAAGAGAATCCACCGGCATTTCCGTTTGTCGCCCTGCTGGTGTCGGGCGGACATACTCAGCTGATTAGCGTCACCGGCGTTGGTGAATATGAATTGCTGGGTGAATCGATTGATGATGCTGCGGGCGAAGCCTTTGATAAGACAGCCAAGCTGCTCGGTCTGGATTATCCGGGCGGGCCTATGCTGTCGAAGATGGCGCAGCAGGGCACAGCGGGGCGCTTTACCTTCCCGCGTCCGATGACCGACCGCCCGGGGCTGGATTTCAGTTTCTCCGGCCTGAAAACCTTTGCGGCTAATACCATTCGCGCGAACCCTGACGATGAGCAAACGCGTGCTGACATCGCCCGCGCGTTTGAAGATGCGGTGGTGGATACGCTGTCGATCAAATGTAAGCGTGCGCTGGATCAGACCGGCTTTACGCGTCTGGTCATTGCGGGTGGCGTCAGCGCCAATCGCACACTGCGCGAGCAAATGGCGGTCATGATGCAAAAGCGTGGCGGAGACGTGTTCTACGCCCGCCCGGAGTTCTGTACCGATAATGGCGCGATGATCGCGTATGCGGGCATGGTGCGCTTAAAGGGCGGAACACGGGGAGAGTTAAGCATCAGCGTGCGACCGCGCTGGCCGCTGGCGGAACTGCCCGCCATCTGATGTAAAAAAAGCCGGCTTGCCGGCTTTTTTTATGACTGAGATTTCTTTTTGCGCTTCCAGATCTTGCCTTCCTGACCCCGCCACAGCCGCTGAATATTATCGTGATGACGCAGCAGGATGAGACAGGAGAGCATGGAAACCGGGAAGGTGAACTGCGGTTTGAACCACCAGACATAGAATGGCGCGATTAACGCGCTGACGATAGCACCCAGCGATGAATAGCCGCTGAGTAAAACCGTTAACAGCCAGGTGCCAGTGACCAGCCCGGTTAAGTCCCAGCCAATCGGCGCAATTGCGCCAAATGCCGTTGCCACACCTTTTCCACCCCGAAAGTGGAAAAACACCGGGTAGATATGCCCCAGACAGGCGGCAATGGCAGTCAGGCCGAGATAGAGCGGCGTCACGTGCATCAGATAGGCCAGCCAGACCGGCACCATTCCCTTCAGCACATCAAACACGAGTACGGTTACTGCTGCGGCTTTACCGCCCAGACGCAGTACGTTAGTGGCACCTGGATTGCCTGAACCGTGTGTGCGGGGATCGGGCAGGCCAGCGAGTTTGCAGACCAGAATCGCACTGGAAATCGAACCGCAAAGATACGCGAAAATAATCATACCAAGCGCGAAAGCACTCATAACACCGTACCGTTCCCTTTAGGGTCGTTTTGATCTCATCAACCGTGGATAATACGCATAATCCGCCGGAAGTGGTATCCGGCTTAGCCAAAAACAGAGACTCTCATCATGGATATCGTATTTATAGAACAACTCACGGTGTTCACCACCATTGGCGTTTACGACTGGGAACAGGGCATACAGCAGAAGCTGGTGCTCGATGTCGATATGGCCTGGGATAACCGTCTGGCGGCGAGCAGCGACGATGTGAACGATTGTCTCAGCTATGCGGACGTCTCCTCCGCGATTATGACGCATCTTAACGGCAGCCGTTTTGCCCTGGTTGAGCGGGTTGCTGAAGAAATCGCGGATCTGTTGATGAACCGTTTCAATTCGCCTGGCGTACGCATAAAGGTAAGCAAACCGGGCGCTGTAGCCCAGGCGGCGCAGGTTGGCGTGCGAATTGAGCGCGGGACTATTCCTAAATAAATACGATGTGATTGCCATCACAATGAAACCAAACCAAATTACTGTCTGTCATAGCGTGTGCCGTTTCGTTACAGCAGGCGAAACGGTGTAGACCTTAAGGTTTAATTCAGGCTAATAGCGGCATAATTTCAGGCGATAGCAGCGCGCTACCGCCTTTTTAATGGTTTTGAAAACGGATAGAGGGAACATTTGATGGCAGATATTCATCAGCTTTGGGTAGCTGCAATCCTGGGCATTGTGGAAGGGCTGACCGAATTCTTACCGGTCTCTTCCACAGGGCACATGATTATAGTGGGTCACCTGCTGGGCTTTGAGGGTGAAAAAGCCGAGACCTTTGAAGTTGTGATCCAGTTAGGATCGATTCTGGCTGTGGTTGTCATGTTCTGGCGCCGTCTGTTTGGCCTGATTGGTATCCACTTTGGCGAAGTTAAGCATGAAGGTGTCGGCACCGGGCGTCTGTCGCTGATCCACATCCTGCTGGGTATGGTTCCGGCAGTGGTCGTGGGTCTGGTGCTGCACGATCAGATTAAAACACTGTTTAATCCGATCAACGTGATGTACGCGCTGGTTGTGGGTGGTGTGCTGCTGCTGGTCGCTGAGTACCTCAAGCCAAAACAGCCGAAAGCCGTTGGCGTCGATGACATTACCTATCGTCAGGCATTTATGATTGGCTGTTTCCAGTGCTTAGCCCTGTGGCCGGGCTTCTCGCGTTCTGGTGCAACCATCTCAGGCGGCATGCTGATGGGTGTGAGTCGCTATGCAGCCTCGGAGTTCTCCTTCATCCTGGCGGTGCCAATGATGATGGGTGCGACCGTACTGGACATGTACAAGAGCATCGGCTTCCTGACGATGGCGGACTTCCCGATGTTCGCAGTCGGCTTTGTGACGGCGTTTATTGTGGCGCTGATTGCGATTAAAGTCTTCCTTGAGCTCATCAAGCGCATCTCTTTTGTCTCGTTCGCCATTTACCGCTTTATTGTGGCGGCAGCGGTTTACATGATCTTCATGTAAACCCCGGGCAGCCTGCTAGTCAGGCTGCCTGATCGCCAGACCCTGCGCGACGGCGTCAATACGTCGTCGCGTCATCTCTTCCCGCACTTCCGCTCCTTTGAATCCCGCTTCGACCACCGCTTTCGTCGGCACCGCCTGCGCCAGCGCAAAAGCACGGCGCAGATAGTCGCCCTGCGGATAAGGCCTGCTCTCCAGTCCGGCACGTCCGCGGGCATCCGCTTCGCTGGTCAGCGCCATCTGCTCAACGCGTTGTGGCTTACGCCACGCATCGATCCGGTCAAACAGCGCCACCAGTGATGCTGCAGATTGCCGTTCAATAGTGTGCACAATGTCGTGAAATTCAGTCACGATCAGTGCCAGATCGCGAGTCGCATTGGGCACGCGCAGCCGCTGACACAGGGCCTCGACCAGCGGAACGCCCGCCAGTCCATGACCGTGATGGCTCGGCCACAGCTCAGGCGGCGTCAGCGCCTTGCCGACGTCATGAACGAGCGTGGCAAAACGCACATCGATCTCGCTGGAGAGGGCAGCGGCCATCGCCAGTGTCATCAGCGTATGGACGCCGGTGTCGATCTCCGGGTGCCACTTAATCGGCGCAGGAATACCAAAAAGATTATCCAGCTCAGGAAACAGCACCTGCAATGCGCCACAGTCGCGCAGAACCTGGAAATAGACCTGCGGATTACGGGAGCTCAGCGCCTTTTCGGTCTCTTTCCACACCCGCTCAGCAGTGAGATTCGACAGCTCACCGCTTTCGGCCATCTGCTGCATTAACTGCTGCGTCTCGGGAGCAATACGGAAATTGAGATGGGCAAAACGCGCAGCAAAGCGCGCGACGCGCAACACCCGTAACGGATCTTCACTGAAGGCTTCAGAGACGTGACGCAGCAGGCGCTGGGCGATATCACGCTGACCGTTATAAGGATCAACCAGCGCGCCGTTCTCATCCTGTGCGATAGCATTGATGGTCAGATCGCGGCGCTGTAAGTCCTGCTCCAGCGTCACGTCGGGCGCAGACCAGGTGACAAATCCGGTGTAGCCTTTCCCGTTTTTCCGCTCGGTCCGTGCCAGCGCATATTCTTCGCGACTGACGGGGTGCAGGAAAACGGGAAAATCACGACCGACCTGTTGATAGCCCTGCTCAAGCATGGCTTTGGGTGTAGAACCTGTTACTACCCAATCTTTGTCTGTAACCGGCAGATTCAGCAGCGCATCACGCACCGCACCGCCAACAAGAAACGTCTTCACGCAAAACTCCAGAGAAAAATAAATGACCTGCACGCCGGGCACATCCCGCGCCTGAAATCAGCCGTGCATTTCATTTTATTGTTGCACAAATTCCCCGGATTGCAGACATGCCAAAAAGGGGATCCTGCGATCCCCTGCTTAAATTCGACAGAATAGTGTCAGTTCATCCAGCGATCGCTTTTCTTACGACGCGGCAGCATATGCGGCAGTAACAGACCCAGCAGCAGGCCGACGCCCAGCACGCCGCCGCCATACATAAACCACTGCATGATGATGGTGCGCTGTTTATCATCCAGCTGAACGTTGGCGGCGCTGACTTTCTTCTGCGCGACGATCAGCTCATTTTTCAGCTTCTGATTCTCGTCTTTCAGCCCGTTGATTACGCCGTCGCTGCTGGCGACTTTGTTCTGCATCTCCGCCGTGCGCTGATTCCAGCTGTTGTCGATGTTATCCAGTTTGGCCGTCAGATCTTTCACCTGCTGCTCAAGCTGCGGAACTCGTGTACGCAGGCTCGGATTCGCGCTGAGCTGCGACAGGGGGATCCAGGTGGTGCGGCCTTCCGAATCACGGATCTGGCCATAATGCGTATCATTGTTAGTCTGTAATAGCTGCACCTCTTCCCCGGCATTCAGCTTGCCGAGCAGGCGGAACTGATCGCCTGGCCCGCTGCGTACCCAGGTCGAAAGCTCATCAGAAACATAGCGTTTTTCGTCGGCATGGGCAGGTGCAAGGGTGCTAAGGGTCAGCAAAGTGAGTCCAGCGAGTGTGATTTTTTTCATTCGATTTCGTTTGGCTTAGTCTGACTTAAAATTTACCGGCACAGTCTGGAGAGGCCTCGCATAAATCTGAATGAGAACTATCCTGGTCTCATGAGAGTGCGAAAAGGTCTGCGAAAGAGCAAAGAAAGCAGAGACAGCGCGGCTTCTGTGCATTAATCTTCGCCTGATAACCCCTTGCCCTCCAGGCGACAGCGTGAGTAACCTGCTGATAATCGCCTGAAATATGCAGGAAAAACCCTCTTAAGTGCCAGCGGCGTAGTGAATAAAAAATTATGACCATCGAAATCGAACTAAAGTTCATTGCAACTCCACAGGCAGCCGGGAAACTGGCTGAACTGCTTTCCACTCTGCCGCATCAGCATCAGGCTGCACGCGAGCTGACTAACATCTACTTCGAAACCGACGATAACCAGCTGCGACGCTGGGACATGGGATTGCGTATCCGGGGCGTTGACAGGCGTTATGAAATGACGCTGAAAGCGGCGGGGAAGACGATCGGCGGCCTGCATCAGCGTCCGGAATATAACGTTGAGCTCAGCGAGCCGGTGCTGGACATTGCTCGTCTCCCCGCAGAGATCTGGCCGCAGGGCACCGATATCCCGGCGCTGCAGTCGCGCTTACAGCCGCTGTTCACCACGCATTTCCAGCGCGAAGTCTGGCTGATCACCACCGGCAACAGTGAAATAGAAGTGGCATTTGATCAGGGCGCGGTCACGGCGGGTGAGCTCAGCGAACCGCTTTGCGAGATCGAACTGGAACTGAAACGTGGCGAACGTCAGGATCTGCTGGCCTTTGCACAGCAGCTGGTGGCGATGGGCGGTCTGCGTATGGGCAGCCTGAGCAAAGCGGCTCGCGGCTATCAGCTGGCGCAGGAGAATCCGCCGCGCCAGATTGAGGCCTTCCCGTTGCTGAAAGCCGGCACTAAAGCGACCGTAGAGCAGGGCATGGTTGCTGCAATGTCGGCTGGCCTGCGTCACTGGCAATATCATGAAGAAGTCTGGCTGCGCGGTAACGCGGCGGGGCAGGATGCGGTGCGCGAAGCGCTGGATCTGCTGCGTCAGGCCTTCAGCCTGTTTGGTGCGCTGGTGCCACGCAAAGCCAGCAGTGTCCTGCGTCAGCAGTTGACCACACTGGAAGAAACGCTGGTGAATGAGGAGCAGCAAGCAGCTGATTTCTGCCTCTCTTCCCTCTCTGTTGAAACGCAACTGGCGCTGACCCACTGGCTGGCCGAATCTCAGTGGCGTCAGTGGATCGATGCCAAAGGCGAAACCAAGCTGCAGGGTTCGTTTAAGCGCTTCAGCGATATCATGCTGAGCCGCGTGAATGCCGATCTGAGAGAAACTTTTATCACGGTAAAACAGCCCAATGAGTATCAGGATAAAGCCACCCGCCTGGCGCGTCAGCTTCTGACCGTTCACCTGCTGGCGGGTTCCTATCCCGTCGAAACGGTGATGGCCTGGCTCGACCCCTGGCAGCAACTGCTGTCGGCAATCCATGAAAAGCAGACATCCGGATTAGCCTGGCTGGCGATGCAGGCGCTGAAACAACAGCCGTTCTGGCTCACCAGCGGCGCTGCCCGCTAACGGATATTCCGTCACGCCATCAAGGAGGGAGTTATGTTGTCAGCACTTCCCGCGTTGCTACGCGACCAGGCCGAAGCGGCCGCCCGACAGCTTGGGGTTCCGCTGGCTTCGCTCAGTCCGGAGCAGGTAGCCGGGCTGGCTTTCAGCGATTTTGTGCTGGAAAACCTGCAACAACATCCCGACTGGTGGCAGTCGATGCTCGACCAGCCGCCGCAGCCTGATGAGTGGCAACACTACGCTGCATGGCTGAATCAGGCGCTGGACACAGTCGACAGTGAAGCGAGCCTGATGCGCGAACTGCGGCTGTTTCGACGCCGTATGCTGGTGCGTGTCGCCTGGATGCAGGCTCTGCAACACGCGACGACCGAACAGAGCCTGCAGCAGCTCAGCGTATTAGCTGAAGTGCTGATCAGCCGGGCACGTGACTGGGTTTATCAGGATTGCTGTCGCGATTTTGGTACGCCCTGTAATGCGGACGGCGACGCGCAGCCGCTACTGATTCTGGGTATGGGCAAGCTGGGTGGCGGCGAACTTAATTTCTCCTCTGATATCGACCTGATTTTTGCCTGGCCGGAAAACGGCACCACGCGCGGCGGACGGCGTGAGCTCGACAACGCCCAGTTCTTTACCCGTATGGGGCAGCGGCTGATCAAAGTGCTTGATCAACCCACCATGGATGGCTTTGTCTATCGGGTGGATATGCGACTGCGTCCGTTTGGCGACAGTGGCCCGCTGGTGATGAGCTTTGCCGCGCTGGAAGATTACTACCAGGAGCAGGGACGCGACTGGGAGCGTTACGCCATGGTCAAGGCGCGACTCATGGTCGATGACCACGATCGCTGGAGCCTGGAGCTGCAACAGATGCTGCGACCATTCGTCTACCGTCGCTACATCGACTTCAGCGTGATTCAGTCGCTGCGTAACATGAAAGGGATGATCAGCCGCGAAGTGCGGCGGCGCGGGCTGAAGAACAATATTAAACTCGGCGCGGGCGGCATTCGTGAAACCGAGTTTATCGTGCAGGTTTTTCAGCTGATCCGCGGTGGGCGTGAGCGCTCGCTGCAGTTGCGATCACTGCTGCCGACACTGGAGGCGATCAAAACGCTGGCCCTGCTACCAGCCGATCAGGTTGATGCACTGCGAGATGCCTACCTGTTCCTGCGGCGGCTGGAAAATCTGCTGCAAAGCCTGGGTGACGAGCAAACTCAGACGCTGCCAGAGGATGAACTTCATCGTGCCCGGCTTGCGTGGGCAATGGACTGTTATGACTGGGCTGAACTGATGACCCGGCTCGACAGCCAGATGGCGGCGGTGCGGGCCATCTTTGACGAGCTGATTGGCGAAGATACCCCTGAAATTGGCGATCAGCGTGAGCTGGCAGATTTTCAGGTGCTGTGGCAGGACCCGCTGGAAGATAGCGAACTGGCGCCGCTGGTACCGCAGCTCAGTGACGATCAGCGACTGACATTGCATCAGTCACTGGAAGCGTTTCGTCAGGATATTAACCGACGCACTATCGGTCCACGTGGCCGTCAGGCACTGGATCAGCTGATGCCACGTCTGCTGAGTGAAGTCTGCCCGCGTGAAGATGCGGCCGTGACGCTTAGTCGCCTGACACCGCTGCTGATCGGCGTGCTGACACGCAGTACCTATCTTGAGTTGCTGACCGAGTATCACGGTGCCCTGCGTCATCTGATTCGTCTGTGTGCGGCCTCACCGATGGTAGCCAGCCAGCTGGCGCGTCACCCCTTATTGCTGGATGAACTGCTCGACCCCGCCACGCTCTATCAGCCGACTGCCACTGACGCCTATCGTGATGAGCTGCGGCAGTATCTGCTGCGCATCCCCACTGAAGATGAAGAGCAGCAGCTGGAAGCGGTACGGCAGTTTAAGCAGGCCCAGCATCTGCGCATTGCTGCTGCTGATATCGCTGGCACGCTGCCTGTGATGAAAGTCAGCGACCATCTCACCTGGCTGGCGGAAGCGATTATCGAATCAGTGGTCCGTCAGGCGTGGAATATGATGGTGCAACGTTATGGTCGTCCTTCTCACCTGAGTAATGAACATGAGCGTGGCTTTGCGGTGCTGGGCTACGGCAAGCTGGGGGGCTGGGAGCTGGGTTACAGTTCCGACCTCGATTTAGTCTTCCTGCATGACTGTCCGGCTGACGCGGTGACAGAAGGGGAGCGCAGCATTGATGGCCGTCAGTTCTATCTGCGCCTGGCCCAGCGGATTATGCATCTCTTCAGTACCCGTACCTCTTCCGGCATTCTTTATGAAGTCGATGCGCGGCTGCGTCCTTCGGGTGCGGCGGGCATGCTGGTCAGTACGTTTGAGGCCTTTGAAGAGTATCAGCGCAGTGAAGCCTGGACCTGGGAGCATCAGGCGCTTGTCCGGGCGCGGGTGGTGTTTGGCGAGGCGGCGCTTGGCGAGCGTTTCAACGTGATCCGTCAGGCCATTCTGTCGCTGTCACGAGCCGCAGACGCGCTGCAAACTGAAGTGCGTGAGATGCGTGAAAAGATGCGTGCTCACCTCAGCAACAAACATAAAGGGCGCTGGGATATCAAAGCCGATGCGGGCGGCATCACCGATATTGAATTCATCGCACAATATCTTGTCTTACGCTACGCCGCTGAACAGCCTGAACTGACGCGCTGGTCTGACAATGTGCGTATTTTTGAGCTGATGGCGAAGTACCATAAAATGCCTGCTGATGAAGCGCAGGCACTGACGCAGGCATATGTGACGCTGCGCGACGCATTGCACCATCGCGCCCTGCAGGAGCTGCCTGGTCACGTTGAACCCGAGGCTTACGCAGCGGAGCGGCAGACGGTTCTGAACAGCTGGCAGCGCTGGCTGATAACGCCTGCGTCTATCCTGGCGTGATGCTGATAGCACAAATCGCAACTGTGCTATCATCCGCGCACTATTTTTAATGCAGTCTGGAGTGTCTGGAATGAAAGTGACTCTGCCCGCGTTCGGCCAAGCCTCAGTGCTGGTTGTTGGCGATGTAATGTTGGATCGTTACTGGTATGGCCCAACCAGCCGTATCTCCCCTGAAGCCCCGGTTCCGGTGGTGAAAGTGGACACGGTTGAAGAGCGCCCTGGCGGCGCAGCAAACGTGGCGATGAACATTGCAGCACTCGGTGCCGCGTCCCGCCTGATCGGCCTGACCGGTGAAGATGATGCGGCGCGCGTGTTGAGTAACACGCTGAAAGACGTCAACGTTCATTGTGATTTTGTGGCAGTCAAAAGCCATCCGACCATTACCAAACTGCGCGTGCTTTCACGCAATCAGCAGCTGATCCGTCTCGATTTTGAAGAGGGCTTTGATCAGGTTGATCCGGAGCCGATTCACCAGAAAATGCGTGATTCGCTGGCCGCAGCGGGTGCGCTGGTGCTGTCCGACTATGCCAAAGGCGCGCTCTCCAGCGTCCAGACCATGATTACTCTGGCGCGCGAAGCAGGCGTGCCGGTATTAATCGATCCGAAAGGCACCGATTTTACGCGCTACCGGGGCGCGACGCTGCTGACGCCGAATCTCTCAGAGTTTGAAGCCGTAGTCGGCAAATGCAAAAACGAAGACGAGATCGTGGCGCGCGGCACGCAGCTGATCGCTGATTTTGATCTCTCTGCATTGCTGGTGACCCGTTCAGAAAATGGCATGACGCTGCTTCAGCCGGGCAAAGCGCCTCTGCATCTGCCGACTCAGGCGCAGGAAGTCTATGACGTGACCGGTGCAGGCGATACGGTGATCGGCGTGCTGGCTGCCGCTCTGGCTGCTGGCGACTCGCTGGAAGAAGCCTGTTTCCTGGCTAATGCGGCGGCGGGTGTCGTGGTGGGTAAACTGGGTACCTCGACCGTCAGCACCGTTGAGCTGGAAAATGCGATTCACGCCCGCCCGGAACAGGGTTTTGGCATCATGACGGAAGCGCAGTTAAAAGCCGCCGTTGAGATGGCCCGCCGTCGTGGCGAAAAAGTGGTGATGACCAACGGCGTCTTCGACATCCTGCATGCGGGTCATGTCTCCTACCTGGCAAACGCCCGCAAGCTCGGTGATCGACTGATTGTCGCGGTAAACAGCGATGCGTCGACTAAACGTCTGAAAGGTGAAAGTCGTCCGGTGAATCCGCAGGAAAACCGGATGATCGTGCTGGGCGCGCTGGAAGCGGTCGACTGGGTGGTGGTATTTGAAGAGGATACGCCGCAGCGGCTGATTGCGGGCATTCTGCCTGACCTGCTGGTCAAAGGTGGCGATTATAAGCCAGAAGATATCGCGGGCAGTAAAGAAGTCTGGGCAAATGGCGGTGACGTGCAGGTGCTGAACTTCGAAGATGGTATCTCTACCACCAACATTATCAAAACCATTCGCGGTAGCTGAAGCAGAGGTAAGCGGGAGCCGCGCTCCCGCTTAAGCGCTTATTCTGGCTTGTTGTCCACGACAGGTTTCACCACGTCCGCAACCGATGCCGGTGAAGCCGCTGGTGAACTCGCGACTGCAGAAGAGGGTGTAGCTGCTGCAACAGGAGTGACTGGTGCAGCGGCAGTCGGTGGCGTACCGGCTGATGATCCCTGGCTTTCCAGCTGGGCCAGACGTTGCTCCAGCGCCGCCAGTTTCTCCCGCGTCCGCAGTAATACCTGCGTCTGCACATCAAACTCTTCACGGTTGACCAGATCCATACGGGTCAGCTGCGCCTGAAGAACCTGACGAATTTTCTTTTCGACATCATCACCAAACTCACGAACACCTTTAGGCATCGCTTCGTGAACCTGACGGGCAAGTTGTTCAATTTTTTTCGTGTCGATCATGATGATTTCCTGGTTACGGGGAGCTGTGTCAGCGTGTTTACCAACGTAATAAGTGTTAAGTGTAATGCCAGAAATGAAAAGGATAAACCTCAAATCGGTAACGCAGGAAATGCAAAAGCAATTGCGCTATTGATGATTGCCGCCTCAAACGATCAGCGTTATAGTTGAAAGGCTTATTCTCAGGGCGGGGCGCAATTCCCCACCGGCGGTAAATCAGCCTCGGCTGAAAGCCCGCGAGCGCTTTATCTTGATGAAAAGAGAGATAAAGGTCAGCAGATCCGGTGTAATTCCGGGGCCGACGGTTACAGTCCGGATGGGAGAGGGTAACGACATCTGTCGGACAATTGTGTCTGCTTCACGTTATTGCCACGTCTTTTTGACGTCACTCCTAAGCACGCCCTGATTCTGGTAACCCATACATTTTAAGGTTTTTATTACCATGAATCAGACGCTACTTTCTGAATTTGGCACGCCTGAACAGCGTGTAGAACGTGCTATCGCCGCCCTGCGTGAGGGACGCGGTGTGATGGTACTCGACGATGAAAATCGCGAAAACGAAGGCGATATGATCTTCGCCGCAGAAACCATGACCGTTGAACAGATGGCGCTGACTATTCGTCACGGCAGCGGCATTGTCTGCCTCTGCCTGACCGAAGCGCGTCGCCAGCAGCTCGACCTGCCCATGATGGTGGAAAACAACACCAGCTCCTTTGGTACCGGCTTTACCGTGACTATTGAGGCCGCAGAAGGCGTCACCACCGGCGTTTCCGCGCAGGACCGTATCACCACTATCCGTACTGCCATTGCCGACAATGCTAAACCTGCCGACCTGCATCGACCTGGCCATGTTTTTCCGTTGCGTGCCAGCGAAGGCGGCGTGTTAGCACGTGGCGGACATACTGAAGCGACCATCGATTTAGTGACACTGGCTGGTTTTAAGCCTGCCGGTGTCCTGTGCGAACTGACCAATGACGACGGCACTATGGCCCATGCGCCAGAAGCGATTACCTTCGCTCGCCAGCACAACATGCCGGTAGTGACCATTGAAGATTTGATTGCCTGGCGTCGCGCGCACGAGACGCGCCACGCCAGCTAATTTGTCAGATGATAAACAGGCTCTTTTCAGGGCCTGTTTTTCTTCGCCCCGCACCGTAATGGCACAACCTGAACTCTGGCTTCCACTCATCCCTGAACACCCATTAAATCTGCCACGTTAAATTTCATTCAAATTTTCTGATGATCTCCATCACGCTTATCAGCGTGATAAAGCGGCCAATACGCGTATCGTAGTGGCTATCAAATAATCGATCCCGGGGATCACGAATGAGCCAGTTACGAATGCCAGCGCTGTTTTTAGGTCATGGCAGCCCGATGAATGCCCTTGAAGAGAACCGCTATACCGCTGCGTGGCGTCATGCGGGCGACACTCTGCCACGTCCACGCGCAATTATTGCGGTTTCGGCGCACTGGTATACGCGTAGCACCGCCGTAACAGCAATGGCAGAACCAAAAACCATTCATGATTTTGGCGGCTTTCCGCAGGCGCTGTTTGATACGCGCTATCCGGCTCCGGGATCGCCTGAACTGGCGCAGCAGCTTGTGGAGCAGTTAGCACCCGTCGAAGTCAGGCTGGATTATGATTGGGGACTGGATCATGGTTCCTGGGGCGTCCTGATTAAGATGTATCCGGATGCCGATATTCCGGTAGTGCAGCTAAGTATTGATGGTACCAAACCTGCGGCATGGCACTTTGAGATGGGCCAGAAACTGGCTGCGCTGCGCGATCAGGGTGTGATGATTGTCGCCAGCGGCAACGTGGTCCATAACCTGCGTAAAGTACGCTGGGATGGCAACAGCGATGTGTATCCCTGGGCCAGCAGTTTTGAACAGTTCGTCCACGATAACCTGGCGGTGCAGAGCGATGCCGCTTCTCATCCTCTGGTTAACTTTATGGACCATCCAGGTGCAGCGCTCTCTAACCCGACACCTGAACACTATCTGCCGCTGCTCTATGTGCTTGGCGCACGTCAGCCAGACGAGGCAATCAGTATTCCGATTGACGGCATGGAGATGGGTGCCATCAGCATGTTGTCGGTACAGGTTGGTTAGGGCGAGGCTGAGAGAATACAGGCCAGAAGCTGGCCTGTATTCTCACGATGCATTAGCCGATAAAAGCGTGCGGATAAAAACGGGAGAGATCCTGAGTGATCAAATCGCGATCTTCACGCAGGCCAATGCCGGCGGGTTGATCGTCAATCAGCCAGCTGCCGATCAGCGTATAGCTGTCGCCAAATTTAGGCAGCGGATGGAACTGCTGGACGATCATTCCCTCTTCACCGTACGGCCCATCAACACGGGCAATCTCCTGACCATTTTCGACGATCCGGATGTTGGCTCCTTCACGTGAAAACAGCGGCTTCACCACATATTTGTCCAGATGCGGAACGTCATCTTCGGCGAACCAGGCAGGCAGCAGGTTAGGGTGATTCGGGAACATTTCCCACAGCAGTGGCAGCAAGGCTTTATTGGAGATAATGCTTTTCCATGCCGGTTCAAGCCAGCGTACGCCAGCATCACCCAGTTTGGTAGAGAACATCTCACGCAGCATAAACTCCCATGGATAGAGCTTGAACAGGTTGCTAATCACCTGATCCTGAGCGTCGGTAAATTCCCCTTTTTCGCCCAGACCAATCTCATCCATATAAAGAAATTCACTCGGAAGACCCGCTTCGGTGGCGCAATCCTGAAGATATTGTACGGTACCACGATCTTCGTCGGTGTCACGGCAGCAGGCAAAGTGCAGCCAGTTAAAGCCATGCTGTTGATGTAGCGCGGCAAAGCGTTCAATCAGCTTTTCCTGCAGGCTATTAAACTGATCGCTGCCAGCAGGGAGTTGACCGGCGTTGAGCTGGTCTTCCAGCCACAGCCACTGGAAAAACGCTGCTTCATACAGCGAGGTCGGCGTATCGGCATTGTTCTCCAGCAGCTTCACATCGCCTTTGCCATCCCAGGCGAGATCGAGACGTGAGTAAAGCGACGGCTGACGCTGATGCCATGAATCGCGCACGAAATCCCAGGTGTGTTTAGGAATACGGAATTTAGTCAGCAGCGCTTCGCTGTTAACCACTTTTTCCACCACCTGCAGGCACATCTGATGCAACTCTGCGGTCACATCTTCCAGATGCTCGATTTGCGCCAGCGTGAACTGGTAATAAGCATCTTCACACCAGTAGGGTTCCCCATGCATGGTGTGAAAACGAAAACCGAACTCGGTGGCTTTTTCGCGCCAGCCTGGGCGTTCTGAAATGGCAATGCGTTCCATTGGGGCGTTAGCCTCCCATTGAGCGGCTGGATGTGCCGCTGGCGCTGCTACGCTGCATGCTGTTCTGTTTCGCGACGGTTTCACCAAAGCCACCACGGGTAATGGTTGAGGTGGTCGCTGGTTTTGGTGCCATCGCCGTTTTAGGCACGGTCATGGTTTTGCCGGAGGTGGCAGCACCATAGTTACGGCCGGATGCATCAACAAACTGGCCATTGGCCGGGCTGCGGGCGTTTTTCGGTGAGAATAGCGGTTGCTGCGCAAAGCCCGAACCACCGCCCATCATGCGGCCCATCATGTAACCGGCCATCAGTGGCATCCAGAAGCTGCCGCCACTCTGCTGCGATTCGGCATTGGTGTTGCCCACGCCCGCCTGAGCCGGTGTCTGCTGACACTGGTTTTCGCCAAATTCAGCAACACAATCTTCACGGGTGGCATATTTTGGCGCGGTGCGCTCTGCCTCTTTTTTGGCGTCATTGAATGCGGTAGTACATTGTGCACTCTGACCCGGATTGGCTTTCGAACAGTCATCCGCGTTCTGGTACATCGAAACAGTTTCATCGTTCTGCTCGCAGCCAGCCAGCATAAATACTGCCGATACGGCGATAGCAACGGGCGTTAAATGGCGTGCCTGCCAGCTCTTGCGAAAAGCGGCATAGCGAATAGATTTTGTGCGTTTCATTATGATTATCCTGTGCCCAAAGGTAGCGCATAGAATAGGGGATGGGGGGGTAAAATTGAAGCTGGAGGCCTGATACAACAGGGATCTTTACTTAGTTATACGTTCAACAGAGAGACGGGCCGCAAAGCAGCCCGCCCGCTGATTAATTACCGAAAGGATTAGCACTGCTGTGGCGAGCTGCAGGACGCGCTGCCTCAGAAGAGCCGGTTGCCGCCGGGCCACTATCCACACGCGCAGTCTGTTGTGCGTTTTCCGGTGCCACCGTTTCCGGTGAAGTCGGGATCTCTTTACCCAGCTGGCTGTTCAGTTTCTGCAGGCTCTGCTCATTGAGCGTACCCAGCGCATAGCTGATATTCAGCTGATTAATCAGGTAACTGTAGCGCGCATCAGAGAGTTGCTGCTTAGCATTGTAGAGCACGGTCGTCGCATCCAGCACATCGACGATGGTACGCGTACCGACCTGATAGCCCGCTTCTGACGCATCCAGAGAACTTTGCGCAGAGACCACAGCCTGTTTGTAGGCGTTGATACTGCTGATAGACGCATTCACGTTGTTAAACGATGAGCGTACCGTCTGAACTGCCGAGCGGTGTGCGCTTTCCAGCGATTCACTGGCGCTGACGAAGCTATACTGCGCCTGTTTCACCTGAGAGGTGACGCTGCCGCCGCTATAGAGTGGCAGTGAGAAGCTGAGGCCAACCTGGTTAGAACCGGTAATGGAGTCAGTAGAACCCTGGCTCTGGTTCGCACGGCTGCCGCCATATTTGCTGTTTGACAGGCCGGTCGAGGCAGTCAGACCCAGCGTCGGCATATGACCAGTTTCAGCGGAGCGGATCTGCTCGCGGGCTAAATCCTGGTTCAGACGCGCAGAGAGCAGTGACAGGTTACGGGCTTCCGCCTGCTTGAGCAGGGCGCTCACCGCGTCGGGCTTATCGGTTCTGAAACGATCGATGCTCAGTGAAGCCAGCGACATGTAGTCCATGCCAGTGATCTGACGCAGCGTTTCAACATTGTTATCAAGATTGTTACGCGCGGTCACTTCGTTAGCCAGCACGCTGTCATATTGCGCCCGGGCGTTCTGAACGTCAGTAATGGCAACCAGGCCTACGTTAAAGCGCTGAGTCGTCTGGTCCAGTTCACGGTAGATCGACTGTTTCTGCGCTTCGGTGTAAGAAAGCGTATCAATCGCTTTCAGCACGTTGAAGTAGGCGGTCGCGGTGTTCAGAATCAAATCCTGCTGCGCTACCTGATAGGTCACATCCTGGATACCGGCGGCTTTTTCCTGAAGGGTCAGCGCGCGCCATTTCGACATGTCGAAAATAGTCTGGGTTAATTGCAGCGAGCCGCTGGTCGTGTTGGAATGGAGACCGCTGCTGTCACGATAGCCGTTGGTGTAGGTGTAGTCTGCACCCAGACCGAGCTGGGGTAATAATGGGCTACGCGCTTCGTTAATTTTCTCAAAAGCAGAATCGCGATCGGCAGCGGCGCTGCGCAGATCCGGGTTGCTCAGACGTGCTTGTTGGTAAACCTGAAGCAGGTCTTCGGCCTGGCTGGCGAAGCTGAAACCGCCCAGGCTCAGCCCAATAAAAAATGGGAGCAGTTTTTTCATTTGCATTCCTTTTGTTGCAGCAAATTGCAGTGGGGTGCGCTGCCGGGTAAGCCAAAAAATTATCGCCGATTCTAGCAGAGGGCAACTGTGAGATAAGTTGGCTGAACGTGCCTTCTCCCCCTAATTTACGTAAATAATTCAGAAAGAACTACTTACATGGAGCACGGTTACAGGCTTTTTTCGCTCCACCCCAATCTGCACAAGGAACCTGATGATGCCGGAAGAAAAAAAATCCCCTGTGACTTTCACAAAAAACGATGTAGAAATTATTACACGCGAAACCGTCTATGATGGTTTTTTTTCCGTCGAACGTTACCGCTTCCGCCACCGCCAGTTTAATGGCGAAATGAGTGGAGAAGTGCAGCGCGAAGTTTTTGAGCGCGGACATGCCGCCGTGCTGCTACCTTATGATCCCTTACGCGATGAAGTGGTGCTGATTGAACAGATCCGCATCCCGGCTTATGACAGCAGTGCTTCACCCTGGCTGCTGGAGATGGTCGCCGGCATTATCGAGCCGGGTGAAACAGTCGAACAGGTTGTGCGCCGCGAAGCCGTTGAAGAAGCAGGATTAGAAGTCGGCCGCGTTAAGCCTATGCTTAGCTATCTGGCCAGCCCTGGTGGCACCAGCGAACGTCTGTCGGTGCTGATTGGGGAAGTGGATGCCAGCCAGGCAGAGGGATGCCATGGTCTGGAGGAAGAGAATGAGGATATTCTTGTCCATGTCGTGAGCCGCGAACAGGCTTACCGCTGGGTGGAAGAGGGGATAATCGATAATGCGGCGTCTGTCATCGCCCTGCAATGGCTGGCGTTGCACCATGAAAAACTACGCGAAGAGTGGATACAAAAATGAAACAGCGCTATACCCCTGACTTTCCCGAAATGATGCGGCTCTGCGAAACCAATTTCGCCCAGTTACGCCGCCTGCTGCCGCGTAACGATGAGGCGGGAGAATCGGTGATCTATCAGGTGAGTGGCGCCCGTTATCAGCTGACGATCCAGGAGTCGACACGCTACACCACGCTGGTGGAGATCCGCCAGGTCGCGCCTGCCGTGAGTTACTGGAGTCTGCCCTCGATGTCGGTCAGGCTCTATCACGATGCGATGGTCGCTGAAGTGTGTTCAACTCAACAGATCTATCGTTTCAAAGCGCGCTATGATTATCCTAATAAAAAATTGCATCAGCGCGATGAAAAACATCAGATAAACCAGTTCCTCGCAGACTGGCTGCGCTACTGCCTGGCACATGGCGCGATGGCAGTTCCGGTCTGCTGATGCGTATAATGCAGTAAATGGCGTGGAGACGAAGGAAACGCTTTGGATAGCCTGCTAACTCTTCCTGCAGCGAACGGTTCCGAAATCAGGATTTTGCAAATCACGGATACCCACCTGTTCGCGGGAAAACATGAATCGTTGCTTGGGGTGAATACCTGGTCGAGCTATAAAGCGGTGCTGGACGCGATTATTGCGCAACATCGCGACTACGACCTGATCATCGCCACCGGCGATCTCGCCCAGGATCACTCTATCGAAGCCTATCAGCATTTCGCTGAGGGTATCTCACGTTTGCCACGGCCCTGCGTCTGGCTGCCTGGTAATCACGATTTTCAGCCCGCGATGGTCGACACGCTGGCCGCATCCCACATCAATGCCCACAAGCAGGTGCTGGTGGGCGAGCAGTGGCAGATTGTGTTGCTCGACAGCCAGGTCTACGGTGTTCCGCATGGGATGCTGAGCGACTATCAACTGGATTGGCTCGACAATGCCCTGGCGCGCTTTCCGCAACGGCATACGCTGGTTATGCTGCATCACCATCCGCTGGCCTCTGGCTGTACCTGGCTTGATCAGCACAGCCTGCGCAATTCCCATCAGCTTGATGCCGTGCTGCAGCGCTACCCGTTAGCCCGGACGCTGGTCTGTGGTCATATTCACCAGGAGCTGGATATGGAGTGGCATGGTCGCCGGGTACTGGCCACGCCGTCAACCTGTGTCCAGTTCAAACCGCACTGTACCAGCTTTGCGATCGACACCGTAGCCCCCGGCTGGCGCTGGTTTACCCTGCATCCGGACGGCGGGCTTGAGACCGAAGTGAACCGGCTCGACACCGATGCTTTTCGTCCTGACTTAGACTCAGAAGGATACTGACGCGTGGCGGCATTGCTCTATCTGCACGGTTTTAACAGCTCGCCGCAGTCGGCCAAGGCGACTCAGTTCCGGCAATGGTTAGAGACGCAGCATCCTGAGATCGAAATGATCGTGCCACAGTTGTCGACCTTTCCAGCCGATGCTGCCGCCCTGCTGGAAGATCTGGTGTTGAGCCGGAGCGGCGAAACGCTGGGGCTGGTGGGCTCTTCGCTGGGCGGTTATTACGCCACCTGGCTGTCACAATGTTTTATGCTGCCGGCCGTCGTCGTCAACCCTGCGGTACGGCCTTTTGAGCTGCTGGCAGATTTCCTGGGCGAAAATCAGAATCCCTACACGGGCCAGCAATATGTGTTAGAGTCACGCCACATTTACGATCTCAAAGTAATGCAGATTGAACCGCTGGAAGCGCCCGATTTACTCTGGCTGCTGCAACAGACTGGCGATGAAGTTCTCGATTACCGACAGGCGCTCGACTATTACAGCGCGTGCCGTCACACGGTAGAAGAGGGCGGCAATCATGCATTTACTGGATTCGAGCGCCATTTCCCGCAGATTCTGAACTTTCTCGGTCTGAATCATTCCTAAGTAATGCGGAAATCGCACCCCATTTCACCCTTCTAATCAGACATTTACGATGAGTCAATCAAACTATAACGCGGATGCCATTGAGGTCCTGACTGGCCTTGAGCCTGTTCGCCGTCGTCCGGGCATGTACACCGATACGACGCGGCCCAACCATTTGGGTCAGGAAGTGATTGATAACAGCGTCGATGAGGCGCTGGGCGGCCATGCGAAGCGGGTTGAAGTGATTCTGCACGCTGACCAGTCGCTGGAAGTTATTGATGATGGTCGCGGCATGCCGGTGGATATCCACCCGGAAGAGGGCGTGCCCGCTGTCGAGCTGATCCTGTGTCGTCTGCACGCGGGCGGCAAGTTCTCCAATAAAAACTATCAGTTCTCTGGCGGTCTGCACGGCGTCGGTATTTCTGTGGTTAACGCCCTGTCAAAACGCGTCGAAGTCACGGTGCGCCGTAATGGCGAAATCTATGACATGGCGTTTGAAAATGGCGACAAGGTTCAGGATCTGACCGTCACGGGTACGGTGGCGAAACGCAACACCGGCACGCGCGTTCATTTCTGGCCCGATGAAAGCTTCTTCGACAGTCCACGCTTTTCGGTGTCACGCTTATCCCATCTGCTGAAAGCCAAAGCGGTACTCTGTCCTGGCGTTGAGATTGTTTTTAAAGACAAGCTGAATAATACCGAGCAGACATGGTGCTACGAAGATGGCCTGACTGATTACCTGTGCGAAGCGGTGAATGGCTTACCGACGCTGCCGGAAAAACCCTTTGTCGGTAGCTTTTCCGGTGATGTGGAAGCGGTGGACTGGGCGCTATTGTGGCTGCCGGAAGGCGGTGAGCTGTTAACTGAAAGCTACGTTAACCTGATCCCGACCATGCAGGGCGGGACGCACGTCAACGGTCTGCGTCAGGGACTGCTGGATGCGATGCGCGAGTTCTGCGAATACCGCAATATTCTGCCGCGTGGCGTGAAGCTCTCTGCGGAAGATATCTGGGATCGCTGCGCCTATGTGCTGTCGGTCAAGATGCAGGATCCGCAGTTCGCCGGGCAGACTAAAGAGCGTCTCTCTTCACGCCAATGCGCAGCCTTTGTCTCTGGCGTCGTCAAAGATGCCTTTAGCCTGTGGCTGAACCAGAATATTCAGACGGCAGAACAGCTGGCTGAACTGGCAATCTCCAGCGCCCAGCGGCGTATGCGTGCCGCCAAAAAAGTGGTGCGTAAAAAGCTCACCAGCGGGCCGGCGCTGCCTGGCAAACTGGCGGACTGCACCGCGCAGGATCTGAATAAAACAGAACTCTTCCTGGTGGAAGGGGACTCGGCAGGCGGATCGGCCAAGCAGGCACGCGATCGTGAATATCAGGCGATCATGCCGCTTAAAGGCAAGATCCTGAACACCTGGGAAGTCTCTTCCGATGAGGTACTGGCGTCGCAGGAAGTGCATGATATTTCGGTAGCGATCGGCATCGATCCTGACAGCGAAGATCTTTCGCAGCTGCGCTATGGCAAGATCTGCATTCTGGCGGATGCGGACTCCGATGGTCTGCACATCGCTACACTGCTCTGTGCGCTGTTTGTGAAACATTTCCGCTCACTGGTCAGTAACGGACACGTCTACGTCGCCATGCCGCCGCTCTACCGTATCGATCTCGGTAAAGAGGTCTACTACGCGCTGGACGAGGATGAGAAAGAGGGCGTGCTGGAGCAGCTGAAACGCAAAAAGGGCAAACCTAACGTTCAGCGCTTTAAAGGGCTGGGTGAGATGAACCCACTGCAGCTGCGCGAAACAACGCTGGATCCGAATACCCGCCGCCTGGTTCAGCTGACCATCAGCGAAGAGGATATCGACCAGACGCTGCGCATGATGGATATGCTGCTGGCCAAGAAACGTTCCGAAGACCGGCGTAACTGGTTGCAGGAAAAAGGCGATAAGGCCGATATCGATGTGTAAAAAACAGGACGCGAAAGCGTCCTGTTCTCTTTGTGCTTCAGCAGGCACATCCTTAGAGAACCCGGCAGATTCAGAGCAGAGACAGTAACCATTGTGAAGATTACCCTGGAAGAGCTACGCGCTTGGGTGGCGGTGGTGGACAGCGGTTCCATTACAGCAGCGGCATCCCAGCTGGCACAGACCAGTTCCGGCATCAGCCGGGCATTGTCCCGGCTGGAGAGCAAGCTGCAGACTACCCTGTTGCATCGCACCACCCGACGGCTGGCGCTGACCGAAGAGGGACAGGTTTTTCTGGAGCATGCGCGCCAGATCCTGGCTTCGGTTGAGCAGGCCGAGGAGCAGATTGCCCTGCGGCGCGAGATGCCGTCAGGACGGCTGCGGGTAAACGCTGCAACGCCCTTTATGCTACATGTGATTGTGCCGCTGGTGGACGATTTCCGCGCCCGCTATCCGCTGATCCAGCTTGAACTGAATACTGACGATATCCTGATCGATCTCTTAGAGCAGCAGACTGACATTGCCATTCGCATCGGCGAACTGCGTGACTCAACGCTGCGCGCCCGGCTGCTCGGCAGCAGTGCGATCCGGCTGATGGCCAGTCCGGCTTATCTGGCGAAAGCGGGCACGCCGCAGAGCGTTGCCGATCTCGCCCAGCATCAAACCATCGGCTTCAGTTATCCTGACACCCTCAACGTCTGGCCAGTCTGGCAGTCAGATGGCGATTTCATGCGTATCAAGCCAACTCTCTCTGCTTCCAGCGGCGAAACTATTCGGCAGCTGGCGCTGGCAGGACAGGGAATTGCACGGCTCTCGGACTTTGTCAGTCGGGAAGATTGCGCTGCGGGCAGGCTGGTGCAGGTTTTAACCGCTGAAACCCGCGAACTGCGGCTGCCTGTGCATGCGGTCTATTACCGTAACACCACGCTCTCTTCGCGCATCGGCTGCTTTCTGGATTTTCTTCGTAGCGAGATTGATCGGCGACAACTGTTGTAAACCGGTCTGTCAGAAACAAAAAACCTCTGTCACAGAGCAGAGGTTCAGAGGGGTGATAATTCTGCACTCGGGCGCATCTTACCGCAATGCATTTGCTTAGCGCGCAGGGACCAGAGTCAGAGGAGGAAAACGTCACGCGTCAGGGACGACGCGGGTCGAGCATGTCATGGATGACGGCTTTTGCGTTTTTCCGATCTGACCCTGATCCCTGTGCCGGCTCGATCTCACAGCGACGGTGGCCGGAATTTATCACCAGCCTGACCCCAGCGACACAACCGGAATCAAGCCTTTAGCAATAATCAGGCGCTGGGTTCCAGCACCAGAATCTTCACATCGACCACATCATCTTTAATGATGGCGCGATGCGCATCCATGTGTGGCATTTGCTGGTGCTGCTCCAGATGGCGCAGCGTTTCCCACTGTTCCAGCATGAAAATCGAGTCTGGCGAATTCTGCTTCCACGGCACCTGTGCCTGATGGTCCAGCAGCGCGTCATACTGATGGCAGCCATCTTCTTCTAAGACCAGCGGGATTAGCTTTTTCACCGCATCCAGCACGGCCTGACGGCGACCGGGTTTAACACAAATTTCAGCAACGACTGTTAACATTCGTGAATTCCTCTTTCGTGGGAAAATAGGGGGATAGCCCCTCAACCATCTTACGCAAAAACGCGGCTAAGATGGGTCCGATAAGCAGCAATATCGCGTGGCACGTCCGGCGCTTTAATCACGTCATTGCAGATAAAGGTCGGCAGCGCTTCCATTCCCAGGAACTGGTTAGCTTTGTGGAAGTGCAGATAGAGGCCGTCGACGCCGACGCCTTCAAAGAACTGCTCCGGGTCGGTAAAGGCCTGCAGCGGTGCATTCCAGGTCAGTGACAGCATATATTTTTTGCCCTGCAGCAGACCGCCTGAACCATATTTCTTCGCCGCATCAGCGCGGGTACGACCATCACTGGCGTAGAGCGAGCCGTGGCCTTCGGTAAAGACTTCATCGATGTAACGCTTCACGGTCCAGGGTTCGCCCATCCACCAGCCTGGCATCTGATAAATCACCACATCGCTGTCGACATATTTCTGCACTTCCCCGGCGACCACATAATTGCTGTCAGCCACAGTTACAGACACCTCATGCCCCATGTCACGCAACTGGCTTGCTGCGACATCGGTCAGGGTATGGTTCAGTTCGCCTTTGGAGTGGGCAAAGGTTTTGCCGCCATCGATAATTAAAATTTTGCTCATGAATAGGTTGCCTCGCTTTCTGAATATGGTGCTCAGCTTACGCGTGCCGGGACCGCAGAAAAATGGGAGGTTGATCACAAGACTTTTGCTGTGGCAGCAACAATACGCCGGTTTATGGCACCATCGATTGGCAAACTCATCATCAAAACATCAAAGAAAAAAACCAGAATGAAAAAAATCGTCCTCGCATTGTTGCTGGCCAGTGGTGCTGTCCAGGCACAATCTCATCTCGACACCATTCTCAGTTCTAAAACGCTTAAGGTCTGCACCACCGGCGATTACAAGCCTTACAGCTATCTGCGATCCGATGGTCAGTATGAAGGGCTGGATATCAGCATGGCGAACGCGCTGGCGACTTCACTTGGTGCAAAAGTGCAGTGGGTGCCGACCACCTGGAAAACCCTGATGCCCGATTTTCTGGCAAAGCAGTGTGATATCGCCGTGGGTGGCGTCTCTGTCACGCTAAAACGCCAGCAGACTGCCTGGTTTGCCCGGCCACTGGATGCAGACGGCAAAATCCCGCTGGTTCGCTGCACGGATAAAGATCGCTTCCAGACCATCGAAGAGCTTAACCGGCCTGACGTGCGGCTGATTGAACCGGCAGGCGGCACCAACGAAGCCTTTGTACACAGCCATCTGCCGAAAGCCTCACTGACGCTGTTTCACGATAACGTCACCATCTTCCAGCAACTGGTGGATAACAAGGCGGATGTGATGATCACCGATGCCTCTGAAGCGCGTTTTCAGCAGCAGCATTACCCGACGCTCTGTGCGATCAATCCCGACAAACCGCTACAGTATGGCGAGAAGGCTTATATGATTCCGCGTGACGATATCAGCTGGAAGCTCTATGTCGATCAGTGGGTGCATCTCAGCACCGCCACAGGTGAATATGGTGACATTGCCCGCCAGTGGATGGGCGCAAAGTCCTGATTCACTTCCACAGACAGGTCAGGCACTTGCCGGTCTGAATCCGGCGTCCCTCCGGCACCTTAAATCGCGTAGCGGGACGCCCCTTGTCCCGCGCTTCCCCTGTGACTAACACCAGCGAATAAGGTACTATCCTCGCCAAACCACCGCCGGGTGTCCCGCCGTTGTGGGTCACGATGTGAGGATGAGAAATTCATGAGTGAACTGACGCAGGATGGTGCAGAGCGTCTTGCCCTGCATACCTTTACCGAGGATGCGTATTTAAAATATTCGATGTACGTCATCATGGACCGCGCGTTGCCTTATATCGGCGACGGGCTTAAGCCTGTACAGCGACGCATTATCTACGCGATGTCAGAACTGGGTCTCAATGCCAACGCCAAATTTAAAAAATCGGCGCGTACCGTAGGTGATGTACTGGGTAAATACCATCCACACGGTGACAGCGCCTGCTATGAAGCAATGGTATTGATGGCGCAACCGTTCTCCTACCGTTATCCGCTGGTGGATGGGCAGGGTAACTGGGGAGCACCGGATGACCCTAAGTCGTTTGCAGCGATGCGTTACACCGAATCCCGTCTATCCAAATATGCCGAGCTGTTATTAGGTGAGTTAGGCCAGGGAACGGTGGAATATCAGCCGAATTTTGACGGCACGCTGCAGGAGCCGAAAATTCTGCCGGCGCGCCTGCCCAATATTCTGCTCAATGGCACCACCGGTATTGCCGTCGGCATGGCGACTGATATTCCGCCACACAACCTGCGTGAAGTGGCTCAGGCTGCTATTGCGCTGATCGATTCGCCGAAAACCACGCTGGAACAGCTGCTGGATATTGTCCAGGGGCCTGATTACCCGACCGAGGCGGAGATCATTACGCCGCGTGACGAGATCCGCAAAATGTATCAGACCGGTCGCGGCTCTATTCGCCAGCGTGCGGTATGGAAGAAGGAAGAGGGCGAGGCGGTGATCACCGCGCTGCCACATCAGGTTTCAGGCGCGCGCGTGCTGGAGCAGATTGCTAACCAGATGCGCAATAAAAAGCTGCCGATGGTGGAGGATTTGCGTGATGAATCGGATCACGAGAACCCGACCCGCCTGGTCATCGTGCCGCGCTCCAACCGCGTCGATCTCGATCAGGTGATGAATCATCTGTTCGCCACCACCGATCTTGAGAAGAGCTACCGCGTTAACCTCAACATGATCGGGCTGGATAACCGTCCGGCGGTGAAAAACCTGCATGAGATCCTGACCGAATGGCTGGTGTTCCGTCGCGATACGGTCAAACGCCGTCTTAACTACCGACTGGATCGGGTGCTGCGTCGCCTGCATATCCTTGAAGGTTTGCTGGTTGCGTTCCTGAACATTGATGAAGTCATCGAGATCATCCGTGCTGAGGATGAGCCTAAGCCGGTTCTCATGTCGCGTTTTGGCATCAGCGAAACTCAGGCCGAATCGATCCTCGAGCTGAAGTTGCGCCACCTGGCAAAACTGGAAGAGATGAAGATTCGTGGCGAGCAGGCGGATCTGGAAAAAGAGCGCGATCAGCTGCAGGCTACGCTGGCCTCTGAACGCAAGATGAATACCCTGCTGAAAAAAGAGTTACAGGCTGACAGCGCCAGTTACGGCGATGATCGTCGTTCGCCACTGCGTGAGCGTGAAGAAGCCAAAGCCCTGAGCGAAACCGAGCTGGTGCCGTCTGAACCGGTCACTATTGTGCTGTCGCAGATGGGCTGGGTGCGCAGCGCCAAAGGTCACGATATCGATCCGGCCGGCCTGAGCTATAAAGCGGGCGACAGCTATCTGGCTGCGGCACGCGGTAAGAGCAACCAGCCGGTGGCCTTTATTGACTCTACCGGCCGCAGCTACACACTGGATCCAACGTCGCTGCCTTCCGCGCGTGGGCAGGGCGAGCCGCTAACCGGCAAACTGACTCCACCGCCAGGTGCGGTGGTTGAACAGGTGCTGATGGAGCCGGATGACCAGCGTCTGCTCATGGCCTCTGATGCAGGCTACGGCTTTATCTGTACTTTCAACGATCTGGTATCACGTAACCGCGCCGGTAAAGCGCTGCTGACGCTGCCGGAAAATGCCCGCGTGATGACACCGATGGCAGTGCATCATGAAGATGACATGCTGCTGGCGATTACGCAGGCGGGCCGGATGCTGATGTTCCCGGTGGGCGAGCTGCCGCAGATGTCGAAAGGCAAGGGCAACAAAATCATCTCGATTCCGTCAGCGGAAGCGGCGGCTGGTCAGGATAAACTGGCCTGGCTGATGATCCTGCCGCCAGGCAGCGCGATTACACTGCACGTGGGCAAGCGTAAAATGTTGCTGCGCAGTGAAGAACTACAGAAATTCCGCGCCGATCGCGGACGTCGCGGTACGCTGTTACCGCGCGGCCTGCAAAAAATTGATCGTGTTGAACTGGATGCGCCTGCGCGTCCGGCGAGCCCGGATAGCGAAGCGTAAACTACCCGGCTGACCCTGCGTCAGCCGTGGCTCAATGAGGGAACTATGTTACTGATTCTGCGTGCCATTATCGTCGTCATTTATTCGATCCTAATCTGTATCTTTGGCTGTATCTGGTGTCTTTTTTCACCACGTGATCCGCGCCACGTCGCGACTTTTGGTCGTCTGTTTGGCAAATTGTCGACGGTATTTGGCCTTAAAGTAGAGCTGCGCAGACCGGAAGGCGCAGAGAATTATGGTAATGCGATCTACATCGCCAACCATCAGAACAATTATGACATGGTCACGGCGGCCAAAATGGTTCAGCCCTATACGGTCACCGTGGGCAAGAAGAGCCTGCTGTGGGTGCCGTTTTTTGGCCTGCTCTACTGGCTGACCGGTAACCTGCTGATTGACCGCGATGACCGTGCTAAAGCGCGCGGCACCATTGGTGAGCTGGTGGATCAGTTCAACAGTAAGCGTATCTCGATCTGGATGTTCCCGGAAGGAACGCGCAGTCGTGGTCGTGGCTTGCTGCCGTTTAAAACCGGGGCTTTCCATGCAGCCGTGGCGGCGGGCGTACCGATCATTCCGATCGTGGTCTCAAACACCCATGGCAAGATCAATCTCAACCGCTGGAACAACGGCCTGGTCATTGTTGAGATGCTGCCACCGGTTGATGTAAAAGCGTTTGAGTCCTCGTCGGTGCGTAAGCTGGCCACGCACTGTCGCGAACAGATGGCGGCGAAGCTGGAAGAGCTGAACGCCGAAGTCGCAGAACGCGAAAAAAACGGAAAAATCTGACCGGCGAACCACTCGCCGAACTATCCTGCATGGATGCCGCACGGCGGGCCTTCTCCGGCTCGCCGTGAACGCAGCACAGCAAATCAGAGCAATAAAAACAGGGTCGGCGCTTAGCGCCACGCGTAAAGGGTCAGAAGTTTTATGTCTTTCAGCAGACGTCAGTTCATCCAGCTTTCTGCCGGAGCGGCGCTTAGCGCCAGTGTACTACCTCATGCGGCGCACGCCGCTTCTTCAGCTAATGGCGATACGCCACTTCCGATTCCGCCGTTGCTGGAATCCCGTCGCGGCCAGCCGTTGTTTCTGACGATGCAGCGCAGCCACTGGTCTTTTAATGGCGACAATAACAAAGTGCCGGTATGGGGCATCAACGGCCTCTACCTTGGCCCGACCGTTCGGGTATACAGCGGCGACGACGTTAAACTGATCTACAGCAACCGTCTGAATGAGCCTGTCTCAATGACCATCAGCGGCCTGCAGTTGCCGGGTGCACTGATGGGAGGTGCGCCGCGTATGATGTCGGCCGGTGTCGACTGGTCGCCGGTGCTGCCGATTCGTCAGGCGGCTGCAACCTGCTGGTATCATGCCAACACCCCAAACCGCATGGCTCCGCACATCTACAACGGTCTGGCGGGCATGTGGCTGGTGGAAGATGATATCGGCCGGCAGCTACCGCTGCCGAAGCATTACGGCGTCGATGACTTCCCGATTATCATTCAGGACAAACGGCTCGATAACTTTGCCACGCCGGTCTATGACCCGCCGCAGGATGGCGGCTTCCTGGGCGACACGCTGCTGGTAAATGGCGTGCGCAATCCGTTTGTGGAAGTGTCACGCGGCTGGGTGCGTCTGCGCTTGCTGAACGCGTCAAATGCGCGCCGCTATGAGATGGTGCTCAGCGACAACCGTCCATTTATGGTCATTGCCAGCGATCAGGGCTATCTGCCTGCACCGGTGGCGGTGCAGCGTCTGTCACTGGCGCCGGGCGAACGCCGTGAAGTACTGGTAGATATGTCGCAGGGCGATGAAGTGTCGATTACTGCGGGGGCGGCGGCGGGCATTATGGATCGGCTGCGCGGTTTCTTTGAGCCATCCTCAATTCTTACCTCTACCCTGATCCTGACACTGCGACCTACCGGCTTGCTGCCGCTGGTGACAGATAATCTGCCAATGCGACTGCTGGCCGATCAGATTCTGGATGGCGTGGCGGTTCGCACCCGTGAATTCCGCATCGGTGACAGCATGCCGGGCATTAACGGCGCGCTCTGGGATGTGAACCGCATCGACACCACCACGCAGCAGGGCACCTTTGAGCGCTGGATTCTGCACGCTGATCGGCCTCAGGCGCTGCATATTCAGGGCGTGATGTTCCTGATTAAAAGTGTCAATGGGGCTCAGCCGATGGGTGAAGATCGTGGCTGGAAAGATACGGTGTGGGTCGATGGCAGCGTGGAACTGCTGGTTACCTTCCCGCAAAGTTCGTCCGATCACTTCCCGTTCGTCTACTACAGTCAGACGCTGGAACTGGCCGACCGCGGGACAGCGGGCCAACTGGTGGTGCAACCCACCGCATAGCAGCGCGGTCAGGCGGAAAGAACCCGACTGACCGCGTTAATCGCTTTCTGTCCTGCAGCAGCAGGGCAGAGCGTGTCAGATCACTCTGACTTTAGTTAAAGGTTTCCGGGTCCGGCCCCAGACGATTGCCGCTGTCCAGTTTCGCAATATCACTCACTTCATGCTTATCCAGACGGAAGTCGAACACCTTAAAGTTTTCTTCGATACGCGCTGGCGTTACCGACTTCGGAATCACTACCAGGCCGCTATCCAGATGCCAGCGGATCACGATCTGCGCCGGTGTCTTGCCATATTTCTGCGCCAGCGACTTAATGATGTCCTGATCGAAAACGCCTTTACCACCCTGTGCCAGCGGACTCCATGATTCGGTCTGGATCTGATGCAGTGCGTTCCACGCGTGCAGCGTGCGCTGCTGCAGCATCGGGTGCAGCTCGATCTGGTTCACGACTGGCGTCACACCTGTTTCATCCAGCAGGCGCTTCAGGTGCGCTTCATGGAAGTTACAGACACCGATGCTTTTGGTCAGACCCTGCTGCTGCAGTTCGATCATCTTCTTCCAGGCATCAACATAATTGTCTTTCTCCGGGCACGGCCAGTGCATCAGATAGAGATCAACCTGATCCAGCTTCAGTTTCTCCAGGCTGGTTTCCATCGCCTGCTGAACGTTCTGTTGATCGTCATTCCACAGTTTGGTGGTCACGAAAATCTCTTCACGCGGCACGTCGGTTTCCTGCAGTGCCTGACCAATCGCCTCTTCATTCTTATAGGCGGCGGCGGTATCGATTGAGCGATAGCCGACCTCAAGCGCTTTCAGCACCGCATGGCGCGCATCTTCAATGCTGGCCTGCCACACACCGAGTCCGAGTTGCGGCATCATATTGCCATCGCGCAGTTTGATAATGGGTTGGTCTGCCATAGTTGCTCCTTTCCGTTGCGGTTAATCCGTGAGATTTCACTGTGCTTAAGTCTAGCCAACAATTGTCAGCCTGCTCAGCTCTTGTCACAACAGCAGTTCTGCAGGCATGCCCGATTCAGTAAATTTCTTGCCTGATTCTCCAGATTGCTGGCGATTCAGGCATTCACGGGGCACACTGGCTTTTTGTCCGAAACAGGAGTCGCTATGGCGCATGATGCACTGTGTCACCGGCTGGCACAGCAGGTAGTCACCTTAATGACCCACGGTCACGACCGTCTTTGTCCGGTCGAAAATGTGTCACTGATTTATGCGAATCAGTATCGTCCCCGCACGCCAATGATGTATCAGCCCGGCATTGTGATCCTGTTTCAGGGCAGCAAAACCGGCTATCTCGGCAGCACCGTATTTCAGTATGACGCCAGCAAGTATCTGATGCTCACCGTGCCACTCCCGGTGGAGTGCGAAACCTGGGCCTCACCGGAGATACCCATTGCCGGACTGTGCCTTAACGTCGATACCGCCAGCCTGCAGGATCTGCTGATTGAAATCGGCGATGACGATCAGTTTCAGCCGCAGCCGCAGACGTCGGGCATTCATTCCGCATGGCTGACGGAACCGATGCTATGTGCCGCTGAGCGGCTGCTGGATGTGATGACCCAGCCGCGTGATGCGCGTGTACTGGGGCCGCACATCGTGCGGGAGATTATCTACTATGTGCTGACCGGCCCGATTGGCGGCGCGCTGCTCTCTCTCGTGAGCCGACAGACGCAGTTCAGCCTGATCGCGCGTGCCCTGCGGCGAATCGAGAATCACTATGCGGAGAACCTCAGCGTCGATACGCTGGCGGCAGAAGTGAACATGAGCGTTTCAGCCTTTCACCATAACTTCAAAACGGTAACGCAGACCTCGCCGTTGCAGTATCTCAAGCGCTATCGCCTGCATCAGGCGCGATTGCTGATGCTGCACGATGGACTGAAAGCGAGTGCGGCGGCGGTGCGGGTTGGCTATGAAAGCCCTTCACAGTTTTCGCGGGAGTTTAAACGCTACTTTGGCGTAACGCCGGGGGAAGAGGTCAATCGTGTCAGACAGACAGTAGCAGACCCGTCCGCCTGAGTGGCGGCGGGTCAGTGTGCTAAGCGCGTCAGGCCCGTTTCTGCCGACGCTGTTTCCAGATCACCAGAATGCTGCCGAACAGGCCGAGCACCAGCAACACCATCGGCAGTATCATCAGAATTGCCATCACCTGATCTTCATGACGCTTGATGAACGGCACCTGGCTAATGCCATAGCCAAAGGTCACGACAATGCCGACCCACAACATGCCGCTGAGCCAGTTAAACAGCTGGAAGCGACCATTCTGTAAACCAGCAATGCCTGCCATAGTCGGCAGGATGGTGCGGATAAAAGCGAGGAAACGGCCGACCAGCAGCGCCATCAGACCGTGACGATTAAACATATTCCAGGCACGCTGGTGATACTGCGCGGGCAGATGCATCAGCCAGCTCTTCACCAGTCGCGTATTGCCCAGCCAGCGGCCCTGCAGATAGCTCAGCCAGCAGCCGAGGCTGGCGGCCGTCGTCAGGATCACCATGGTCGGTACAAAATCCATCACCCCTTTAGCCACCATCGCGCCTGCCAGCAGAAGCAGACTGTCGCCCGGCAGGAAAGAGGCGGGTAACAGACCATTTTCCAGAAACAGCGTCAGAAACATCACGCCATACACCACCCACACCACATCCGGATTTGCCAGCGCAGCAAAATCCTGATGCCAGAGCGCCTGGACAATCTCGTGTAAAACACCCATTAGCGATTCCATCACGTCACAAGGAACATTCCGTCTGCGTTCAGACAGCTCAGTGATCTCACTGACAACCTGAACGATGCGGGATAAATTTTAACAATAAATAGGGCGTTGCCCGGCAAACTCTGCGGGCCACCGCAACCCGGTTTATCTTTTGTTTACTTTCTGATGCGCTGACTCAGCGCATCAGGCGTTCAAAACCGGCCTCCAGGTCAGCCAGCAGGTCATCAACATGCTCCAGGCCAATATGCAGCCGCACCAGCGTGCCGGTGAAATCCACGCCGCCCGCCGGACGAATCTCTGCCAGCTCTTCCGGCTGATTGGCCAGGATCAGCGATTCATAGCCGCCCCAGGAGTAAGCCATGCTGAAATGATGGAAGTGATCGAGATATTCCGCCAGCTTGGGCGCGTCTAATTTTTCCTGCAGGATAAATGAGAACAGGCCGCTGCTACCGTTAAAATCGCGCTGCCAGAATTCATGGCCTTTACTTTGCGCCAGCGCCGGATGATTCACCCTTGCCACGTCGGGACGCGCCGCCAGCCACTCAGCCACCTGAATCGCGCTCTCTTCATGCTGACGGAGACGGGTGCCCAGCGTACGCAGACCCCGGCTCGCCATGTAGGCGCTATCGGCATCGACCATCTGGCCCATCAGATAGGAGTTCTCGCGCAGCTGATCGATGCAGCGTGCATTGGCGACTGCGGTGCCAATCATCGCATCGCTGTGACCAATCAGATATTTGGTGCCGGCCTGAATAGAAATATCGATACCGTGCGCCAGCGCGTTGAACAGAATACCGGCCGCCCAGGTGTTGTCGATCATGATGATCGCTTCAGGCGCTTTGGCACGAACCGCCGCCACAATGGCCGGAATATCCTGAACTTCCATGGTAATTGAGGCAGGCGACTCCAGGAAAACCACCCGGGTGTTGGGCTGCACCAGTGCACCAATTTCACTGCCGATGCAGTGATCGAACCAGCCCGTTGTCACCTGCAGCTTAGCCAGGATTTTCGTGCAAAAGTCCTGCGTCGGTTCATAGACCGCACCGCTCATCAGCACGTGGTCGCCCGCTTCGACAAAGGCCAGAATCGCGTTCGCCACGGCAGCCGCGCCGCAGGGGTAGAGGACGCAGCCTGCGCCGCCTTCCAGCTCGGTCATCGCATCCTGCAACGCGAAGTGCGTCAGGGTGCCACGACGGCCATAAAAGAGTTCACCTTTTGCCCGACCGGCGGTGGCGCGTTTTTTTTCCGCGACCGTATCAAAAACCAGCGAGGAGGCCCGTTGAATCACGCTGTTCACCGAGCCCTGGGTATAACGCTTGCTGCGTCCTGCACTGACGAGCGTGGTATCAATTTTTCTGGTGGTCATGAGTCGCCTTTACCGCTTCAGACTAAGCCCTCACGTTACCACGAAACAGCCAGCAGGGTTGAGATTCAATGGTGATTATCAGAGTGCGCCGCAGGAAAAAAAGGCCCGCAAGCGGGCCCGTTTTCATTGTCTTACATCACGCCCATCAGGCGCGGTAACCAGAGCGAAATGGCGGGAATATAGGTAATCAGCATCAAAACAATAAACAGCATGCCGTAGAAGGGCAGCATCGCGCTCACCACCTGTTCAATCTTCTGCTTACTGACGGCGCTGGCGACAAACAGCACCGTGCCGACCGGCGGGGTTATCAGACCGATTCCGAGATTGGTCAGCATGATCATGCCGAAGTGCACCGGATCGATGCCCAGTGAGGTCGCCACCGGCAGCAATACGGGTGTAAGAATCAGAATCAGTGGTGCCATGTCCATCAGCGTACCCACCACCAGCAGCAGGATGTTGATGCACATCAGAATCACATATTTATTACTGGAGAGGCTAGTAAAGGCTTCGGTGATCATCGTCGGCAGTTGCATGAACGTCATCACCGCGCCAAACCCGGCCGCGAAGGCGATCAGCACCATCACGATGGTGACGGTTTTAATGGTACGGAACAGCAGGATATGCAGCTGATTCCATTTGAAGTCGCGATAGATAAACATGGTAACGAAGAAGGCCCAGATACAGGCGATCGCCGCAGATTCTGAAGCGGTGAAAATACCGGAGAGGATCCCACCCATAATGATGACGACGGTGAACAGGCCCCAGAACGCGTCGAAGAAAATCTTCAGCGCCTGACGAAACGGGATGCGCTCGCCTTTGGGGTAGCCACGTTTGTGCGCGAAACCGAGACACATCACCATCAGGCAGCCCCCCAGCATCAGTCCCGGCAGGATACCCGCGACAAACAGTGAGGAGATGGTGACCAGACCGCCAGTCGCCAGCGAGTAAATCACCGAGTTATGGCTGGGCGGCGTCAGCACCGCCTGCACGGAGCCGCTGGCGGTCACCGCCGCGGCAAAATCGCGTGGATAGCCTTTCTCCTCCATCTGCGGAATCATCACCGATCCAATCGAGGCGGTATCCGCCACCGACGACCCGGAGATGGCGCCAAAGAAGGTTGAGGCAACGATGTTAACCAGCGAGAGGCCGCCGCGAATAAAGCCGACAAAGATATAGGCGAAGTTGACCAGCCGCCGGGCAATGCCACCTTCCGCCATGATCGCACCTGCGAGGATAAAGAACGGGATGGTCAGCAGCGAAAATTTGTTAATCCCATTGGTAATCTGGATCACCACCGCTTCCAGCGGCAGATCGATCCACCAGGCACCGATAAAGGCGCTCAGGCCGACCGCAAAGGCGACCGGAAAACCCACTAACAGCAACACCAGCAAACTGCCTATCAAGATTAATGCATCCATCTTCTGCTCCGGATTAGTGGGTGCCGCCCAGTGTGACAATAGGCCGCTGACTTTGATCGCCGGTCAGCAATCGTTCAATGACAAACAGCAGGGTGAAGAGGGCACCAATCGGGATCGGCAGATACATCTCGCCGTAGGTCACCGCTGGAAGGGAAGCGAGCGTCTGCACCCACATTGCTTCGCACAGGCTGTAGCTGGCCTGAAAGATCACCAGACAGGTGATGATCATCAGCAGATCGCAGACCCTTAGCATCAGACGCTGCCGGGCAGGTGACAGACGATCCGTAACCATTGACACGCATATATGGGTTCCGGCACGAAAGCCGACCGGCGCACCGATAAAGGTAAAAATGATCATGCAGATAATGGCGACCGGCTCAGGCCAGGAGAGCGCGCCGTTCATCACGTAGCGGGCGAAGATCCCAATCGGGATTACCGTCACCATGATCAACAGCGCTACGGCGGCCACCAGCATACAGAGCAGATAAAGCCCATCCATCAGACGCGTATAAGCAGACATAGTTGATCCCTGATTAAGTACGCCACACAACAGTGTGGCGTCTGGGTTATTTCACCTCAGCGATCCGGGTCATCAGATCCTGATATTTGCCGCCAAACTGATCGCGCACTGGCTGGGTCGCTTTAACGAAGTAGTCGCGGTCTGTCTGCTGGAAGGTCACGCCGCCCGCCTTCATTTTGGCAATCGACTGTTCGGTGTAGGTCGCCCAGAGCTGGCGCTCCTCATCCTGCGCCTCTTTGCCGAGTTTCTTCAGCAGTGCCTGATCCTCGGGCTTCAGACGATCCCAGGCGCGCTTTGAAAACAGGATCATCTCTGGCTGGATAAAGTGGCCGGTGAGGGTGTAGTACTTCGCGACCGGCATGTAGTTATGAGCAACAAAGGTGGGTGGGTTGTTCTCGGTGCCATCAACCACGCCGGTCTGCATCGCACTGAACACTTCACTGACGCCCATCGCCACCGGATTCGCGCCCATCGCTTTCAGCGTCGCCAGTGAGATAGCGCTGTTCTGAACCCGGATCTTCATGCCTTTGAGATCGTCCGGTTTTGCCAGTGGCTTCTTGGTAATCATGTTACGCTCACCGGCATCGGTCCAGCCCAGGAACACCATGCGGGCATTGGAATCTTTGTCGAACTTGTCAGCAATGTCGCGGCCTATCTCGCCATCCAGCACTTTGTGCATGTGGTCAACGTCGCGGAAAATGTAGGGCAGGGTGAGCACGCTGGTTTCCGGAGCAATCGAGGTGACCGGCGCCAGCGAGACCCGGATCATATCAATGGCACCCAGCTGCACCTGTTGCAGCGTCTGATCTTCATCGCCCAGCACGCCACCGGCGTAGAGCTTCATCTCCAGCCGTCCATCGGTGGCCTGTTTCAGTTTGTCACCCATGTGTTGCAGGGCGACCACAGTGGGATAGCCGGCAGGCTGGACTTCAGCCACTTTAATCACCTGTGCCGTGGCGGTGGCGCTGATCATCATCGCCGCCAGGGCACTGGCCAGGCATGTTTTCGTCATTCTCATTATATTGTCTCCCGCAGAGGTAGGACGGCCTGGAGTCTGGGCTAACCGCACAGGGCCGTGTGCAGCCAGCATAGTGAAAACGCGTCTGAGTAAAATGCAGCAATGCTGATTGAATGAATCACGTCACATTTTGAAACGTTGTTTTAATAAATTTTCATGCAACTTCACATTTTCGAAACATCCCTGAAAAAAGTGTTTAAACAAGGTCAATGGGAGGTCAATAACGGCGATTGGGTTTGTAAATACTAATGAGAACTACTATCAATTCGCCGCTATTTTGCTATTATTCGCGCTTGTTTCGCATCCCTGAATCAGAAGTTGGAGAAGCAGCGTGGTAGCCAGTGATTTGATGCAAACGGACCTCTCCGTTTGGGGCATGTATCAACATGCCGATATCGTGGTAAAGGTGGTCATGATTGGCCTGTTGTTGGCCTCAGTGGTGACCTGGGCGATCTTCTTCGGCAAATATGCCGAACTCAGCGCCGCTAAACGCCGTCTGAAGCGTGAGCAACTGGCACTGGGCGAAGCCCGCAGTCTCAATGACGCCGCCCGCATTGCTCAGTCGTTTACCGGCCACAGCCACAGCATCGTGCTGCTGAACGATGCGCAGAATGAGCTTGAACTTTCGGCGGGCGTGGAAGACACCAACGGCATTAAAGATCGCACCAGTTTCCGTCTTGAGCGTCGCGTTGCTGCTTTCAGCCGTCATGCAGGCCGTGGCAATGGCTTCCTGGCAACCATCGGTTCTGTCGCCCCGTTTATCGGCCTGTTCGGCACCGTCTGGGGCATTATGAACAGCTTTATCGGCATCGCGAAAACCCAGACCACCAACCTTGCGGTAGTGGCTCCGGGTATCGCCGAAGCGCTGCTGGCGACGGCGGTGGGCCTGGTGGCCGCCATCCCGGCCGTCGTGATCTACAACATCTTTGCCCGCATGATCGCTAACTATAAAGCCTCGCTGGGTGATGTCGCCGCTCAGGTGATGCTGCTGCAGAGTCGTGATATCGACCTGGGCACCGTCGCCACCGACGTTCCGCGTCCTGCGACCGCTCAGAAACTGCGTTTAGGGTAAGTTGTTATGGCAATGCGATTAAACGACGATCTGGAAACCGACGGTGAAATGCATGAAATCAACGTGACGCCGTTTATCGACGTCATGCTGGTGCTGCTGATCATTTTTATGGTGGCCGCGCCGCTGGCTACGGTCGACGTACGTGTCAATCTGCCCGCCTCAACCAGCGCCCCGCAGCCGCGACCAGAGAAGCCGGTATACCTGTCGATTAAAGCGGATAAGCAGCTTTACGTCGGTAACGATCAGGTCACGCCGGATTCGCTGGTGAACGTGCTGACCAGCCAGACTCAGGGCAACAAAGAGACCACCATTTTCTTCCAGGCGGATAAGTCGGTGGATTATGAAACGCTGATGAGCGTGATGGACAAGCTGCGGACAGCGGGCTATCTGAAAATTGGTCTGATGGGCATGGAAACCGTGAAGAAATAGCGTGTTATCCGGCACGAATAAAAGGCGACTGCTCAGGTCGCCTTTTTTTATACTCGCGCGCCAGCCAGATAAAATCAGGAAGATCGTCGGCCAGACTGATCACTTATGCTGCCCGATCTGAATTGTTAATTGGTTGTTACTTATGTACATAGATTTGTAAAGTGCAATGGTGACTCTGGTCACATTAATCCTGCTTCAGGCAGGCTAAAACGGCTAAAAAACAACAGGAAGCCGTTATGAGTCACACCCCGTCTTTACAAAACCCACCGAAAAGTGCCGCCCGAACCATTTTCACCGTCACCAGTGGTAACTTCCTGGAGATGTACGATTTCATGGTGTTCGGCTACTACGCGACCGCCATTTCAAAAACCTTCTTCCCTGGTGATGACCCGTTTGCCTCCCTGATGCTGACCCTGATGACCTTTGGTGCTGGCTTTCTTATGCGCCCATTGGGGGCGATCATTCTGGGGGCTTACATCGACCATCATGGTCGTCGTAAAGGCCTGTTACTGACGCTGGGCCTGATGGCGATAGGTACCCTGACCATTGCGGTGGTGCCAGGCTATGCCACGCTGGGCGTGGCAGCGCCCATTCTGATCCTGCTGGGACGACTGCTGCAGGGCTTCTCGGCGGGCGTTGAGCTGGGCGGGGTGTCGGTCTATCTGGCCGAAGTCGCGCCCGAAGGACGCAAAGGCTTCTTCGTCAGCTGGCAGTCGGGCAGTCAGCAGATTGCGGTGATCTTTGCTGCGCTGCTGGGTCTGATGCTGAATCATCTGCTGGCGAAAGAGGCGGTGACGGAGTGGGGCTGGCGTATCCCGTTTGTGGTCGGCTGCCTGATTGTGCCGTTCCTGTTCTATATCCGCCGGATGCTGGAAGAGACTGAAGCGTTCAGCAAACGTAAACATCATCCGAGCATGACGGAAATCATGCGCTCAGTCGCCAGCAACTGGGCGCTGGTGCTGGCAGGAATGCTGATGGTGGTCACCACCACGGTCATGTTCTACATGATCACCGCTTTTACGCCGACCTTTGGCAAAACCGTGTTGATGATGAGTGACAAGCAGGCGTTTCTGGTGACGCTCTGTGTAGGTGTTTCCAATCTCTTCTGGCTGCCGCTGATGGGCGCGCTGTCGGACCGCGTCGGACGCCGTCCGTTGCTGATTGGCTTTACCCTGCTGATGATTGTCACCACCTGGCCGGTGCTGCACTGGATGGTGGGGTCGGCCAGCTTCGCCCACCTGCTGGAAGCGGAGCTGTGGCTGTCGTTCCTCTATGCCAGTTACAACGGTGCGATGGTGGTTTATCTGGCGGAGATTATGCCTGCCGAGGTGCGCGCAGCCGGTTTCTCCATGGCCTATAGCCTGGCGACGGCACTGTTTGGCGGCTTCACGCCAGCTATCTCCAGCTATCTGATCCACGCCACGGGCGATAAAGCGATGCCTGGCGTCTGGCTGACCTTTGCTGCCGTCTGCGGGCTGATTGGTACGCTGCTGATTGGCCGGATGGTGAAGCAGTATCGGTTGCGTCATAACGGCACGACGGCGGTCAGCGCCTCACTTTAAAATGACAAATCGACCACCACGCTGTCGCTGTAGTTTCCCGCAGGCGGCGTGTTCTGAGTGGTCAGGATGCGCGCGGTGTAATTAAAGCCGCGCGTCAGTCCATCTGTGGATACCGCCGTCGAGGTGGTGCTGCTCCAGCGTTCCGTGCCCGTTGGTCCCCAGCGATTGCTGGTGGTGCCCTGGTAAATTTCATAGCTCAGACGATTCGTCCCGCTCGCCATATTTCTGACGCTGCCCACCGGATAGCTGCCATTGCTCAGCCCGACGGTATAGGTGCTGCCTTTACTGCACAGCACATTGATGGTCTGCGATACGGCAGAGAAGCTGCCCACCAGCGGCGCGCTGCCAAAGCTGATATTGGGCGCCGTAATCGTGGTGCAATCATTGGTGAGGATAACGGTGATGTTAATCGGGATCACGCCGCTGCCATTCTGCTCGTTTAAACAGAAATTGACGACATTGACACTGGTGCAGATGCGGTAAGTCACCGCCATATTCAGCGTGACGGTATAGGTACCCGCGGCCACCACCTGACCGGGCACGGTACGCAGATAAACCGGAATCGCGAAGTTAAGGCTGCCCAGCAGACCGGCCAGATTAGCCAGGGTCTGGGAGCTATAAACAAACGGCGTGCCGCCAATGGTCAGTTCACCGGCACAGGCGCTGTCGGTGCAGAGCCGTACCGGCACATTATCGCTGCCGGTATCTCCGCTGCGCTTCAGGACGCCGCGCGTGCCGCTGATATTGGTCGCACTGGTCAGCTGAAATGTGATCTGGTTATTGCCGAGCAGCGACACCGCCGAGCCTGACCCACAGTTGACGTTGGCGTTGGTGGTGACCGAACTGACGGCAGTGTTCGCTACAAAGGTAGTAACCGATCCAAAGCTGGCGGTGGAGGCGGGCAGGGTGCAGGCAGCGTAACCCAGTGAAGGCAGTATCAGCAGCAGGCCAGCCAGTAACAGCGATTTCATCATGGTTGGGTTCCGGACGTAAAAGATTCAGCGGGAGAGGCGGCGCTGCCAGCGGCGGGCGCGGGCAGCGCACAGGTCAGGGGGCCGTAAGTTTTCAGCGCCTGCGGCTGACCGCTGGCGATGCGCAGTTCGGTTTCACAGTGGCGGCCATCGGGCGTCACCACCTTCACCGGATTACGAGCAGTGAGATTTTCCATCCAGACGATGCCATCCCAGCCAACATACTCGGTGGGGTGGTCAGGACGCTGCACCAGGCTTGAGACCGGCAGCGGCTCGCCCTGCGCATCGACCAGGATCACGCTGGCTGAACGCAGTTTCTCCACCGGGAAGTTAAGCAGGTAGCCGCTCTGACGTTTCACCGCAAAACGCTGCTCAACATGAGGCGTAGTCATATCGGCGGGCAGGTCGAGCGTGTCGATATCATATTTGGCCGGGTAGTAACTGCTGATGGCGGGCACCAGCAGATAGCCCTGCTGATTGGTGCGTCCCATCGACTGATTTTCATAGCGCACGTTCACGTCGGGATAGCGGGTTTTCACCAGCACAAAGGCGTCGTTGATGGCGTTTGCGGCAAAGACGCTGTTGTCCATTAACACCAGCGCGCCAGAGAGATCAGCCCACTGCGTCAGGTTGTCATTATCGCCGTAGAAGCCGCCGGAGGTGTCGATCTGGTTGTTGCGATAGCGCAGACTACCCTGACGGTAATCACCGCTGTCACCGCTCTGATTCGCCCATGAGGCATCCCAGGCGAACCCGCCGTCGCTGGGCATGGCGCTGGAAGCATAGATACGCTGGCTGTCGCGGCCGCGCTGATCGCGTTCGGTGCTGATTGCCGCGCTGCCCTGTTCGCCAAACGGAATCACCAGCGAGAGGGCGCCGGTCCAGCGCTTCTCCTCCTGATCACGGCTGGCTGAGACATAGAGGCTGCTGTTGCCCCACAGATTTTTACTCCAGGAGAGGTTCCACAAGCGGGTACGATCGCCCTGGCCGTCGGTGATATCGATGAAGGCGGCACCGATGCTGCCAAAGCGGTTCAGTGAGACGCTGGCGCTGTACTGGGCACTGCGGCGCGACAGCGCGTAACGGCTATCCGCCTGGCTACCGGCACGGCTGCCGACCAGAGCCAGGTTGCCAAAGTCGCTGCTGCGCTGGGTCTGCTGCGTGCCGATGTTGAACCAGCGATTGTTGTACTGATAACCCCAGCTATATTGCCTGCCGCTTTCACCATCGAGCTGACTTTGCGCCACTGCGCCGTTAACCACACCCCAGCTGCCGACACGCAGCTGTCCCCCCAGCCCACCCATCGCCAGAGTTTCGCTGCCTTCGGCATGACTCTCCAGCGTCAGCCAGTCGGTCATGCCGTAGCGATATGAGCCGCTGGCGGCAGCCGCACCGTAATCGAAGTTTTTAAGGCCGTAGTTCTCGCGTATTGCTCCGGCAGAGAAGGCATAGTCCGACAACCCCGATTTCAGCAGGTTACTGGAGACGTAAAACGGCATGGTGGTGGTGACGCGTCGGCCCACCGCGTCGGTAGTGGTAATCACCGCGTCACCTGCGCCGTTAACGAACGGCACATTGGTCATCGACCAGGGGCCTGGCTGCACGTTTGCCTGGCTGGAACGATAGCCGTTGATAAAAAGATCGACAGTGGAGGGAACGGCGGCCTGGCCGGAAAAGGCGGGCAGCGGATAAGTCACCAGATCGGGACGGACGCTGAAGTCGCGACCGACGCGGATACCGCCGAGCCGCACGCTGCTGCTCCAGGCGAGCGAGTCAGTCACCAGATCGCCGACCCGCCAGCTCACCGCCGTGTTCTCATCTTCGTTACTCCACCAGCTGTCGTAGCGGATATAGCCGTTGTCCTGAGACGTCGTTCGGCCTTCCAGCTGCTGCTGCCAGACGCCGTTGGTGGAGAAGTGTCCGGCATCACCAAACAGCCGCAGTTCGTTTCCGGCAGCAAGTCGGGTGCCGGTGGTATCGGTGCGGCTGGCGTAGAGGTCGTAGTTGATCAGCGCACCGCTGCTGGTGCGCCCCGGATAGCGCGGCCCGTTCTTCGCCTCGCCAATCACCTGACCGGGCAGCCACTCAGGCGGCACGGTGAGCAGCAGTCGCTGCCGCGCAGCGTCATACTCCACCCTGACGGGTTGCAGGCTGCTGATATCCACCTGTTCCTGCTGACCCAGCTTATCCGGTGGCAGACCGGCACGCTGAAGATCGCCGCTGCGTAGCCAGAAATGACCGTCGCGCTGTTCGACCGGCACAATATTGCCGTTCTCCTGCTGGTTGATCACCAGCTCCAGCATATATTGCTGACCGCTGTTGCTGGTCTGCAGGCTGGGTGGCGGTGGCAGGGATGAGTAAGTCTCCGCCAGCGCAGGCTCCGGCGTAAAAGCGTAGATGACGCTGGCCACCGCCAGCGCGCAGGGATGCAGGGAAAAAGGTCTCATTCAGCGCTTACTTCTGGGCAGCGCTGCGCCACGGGCTCTTGTTGACCTCTGCGGTAAGCTCGCCGCTGACCGGCGAAGTGAGCGGCCAGCGGTAAGCGCTGTCCGCCAGCACATAGCCATATAAACCTTCACCCAGTTTGCGACCCCCAATCGCGACATTGCTCAGCCGGGCATGGCCGTTGCCGCTGTTAGTCAGTTGCAGCCAGCGTTTGCCGCCCTCGCTGACCTGTTGCCAGCGCAGAGCCGGGCGGGCGGTGTCGGTGGAGAGCCCGGCGCCATAAACAAACAGCGGCACCGAATAGCGCATCTGGAAAGTCAGTCCGGCCTGATTCTCGCCAGGCGTGCGCGGTGTCGGGATCTCATCCAGCAACACCCGGTAGGCCAGCTCTTTACCGGCCGCGGGCGGCGTCTGTTTAATCAGCCTGACCAGCTGTTTCTGGCCCGGTTCCATCCGCACCATCGGCGGGCTGGCGACCACCTGCTGCTGGGTCTGATACTGCTCCTGGCCGTTGATTTGCTGCCAGTTGAAGACGCGGATCTGCATCATGGTGGTGCTGCTACCGCGATTCTCCAGCCAGAGCTCACTGGCTTTCTCTTCAGGATTAATCGCGGGATCAATAGGCCAGATCATCACCGAATTAGCGGCAAAGACCGGAGAGATCAGGGTGGGACTCAGCAGCAGCAGGGCGCGCAGTGACTTCATGTTCATATCCTTGTTTTCTATTGCCTCACCAGCTCAGGGTGACGGTCAGCGTATCGGTATAAACGCCGGCGCGCGCGGTGCCGGGGAGTTGTAGCTGGCCATAGATCGGCAGCGTAATATTACTGGCATTGCTGTAGCTCAGCGGCACCGCCTGGTTGACCGGGATCACCGTGGTGTGGCTGGCGTTACTAAAGAGCGTATAGGGAACGGTATTGCTGAAATTGGGCAGCTTCAGGTTGCGGGTGGTGGTGAAATTGCTGCCCTGATTAATGCTCATACTTAGTGTGGTGCCCGGTGTACAGGCAAGATTTATAGAGGTGCTTTGCAGAAAGCTGGCGCTGACGGTTGTGGCCGCCACGCCAGACTGCGAACCGAAATTAAGCGTGCCAAAAACGCCGGTATTGGTACCAGATATCACGCAGCCTGCCACCACCGAAGCGGTAACCTGGAAGGTGCTGGTGGGCAGACTCCAGGCGCTGATGCTCACTATCAGCAGAGGCAGACCGCATGCGATCATCAGGCAGGATCGCCAGAGAACCACCCTTATTTACCTGCGACAGCAGTTAATAGTTCACGGCAACGTTAATCGTATCGGTATAGGTTCCGGCAGGAATCAGGGGATTAAAACCACCGCCAACCACCCGGCCATAAATGGCGTAGTTGGTTCCCCGCGTCGGGTCAGTGGTTCCACTGGCCGCGATAGGTGTATTGTTGGCGATCGCCGTGGTGAAGGAGGCGTCACTGTAAAGGGTATAGGCGATGCCCTGCGCATTATTCGATCCGAGAATCAGATAACGCGGCGATGTCGAGGCAGTGCCATAGATGGTCGCCGGCGCAGCATTACTGCTGGTCACCACCACGCTGTAGTCCTGACCCGTGGTGCAGCGGACAAAAATACCGTTACCTGCCGCACCAACCAGTGTGGCGTTCAGAGTATCAAAGGTGGCGGCGCTGCTACCAAAGTTCAGGGTACCGAAGTTGACACCCGCCGTGGCTGACTGACCGTTCACCAGGCACCCGGTGGTCAGCGTTAACGTAGCATTGATGGTTCCCGAGGTCGTCGCCGCCTGGGTTAATGCGGGAATTGCGACAGTAAAACCTGCAATGGCACACAGAAAAAGCTTGAGTTTCATAATATTTCCTTACGGATTATCGAGAGTCAGTGCTTTTTCACCCGGTGTTTCTTAACGATTCAACCCAAAGTAAGGAAATAAAAGTAGCAAGGCGGGCAGTGCCGCTGTCTTAAGATAAATCTTAGACTTAAGAATGATGATTTATATCAATTTTACTTACTATAGATCACTTAATGCATTACGCGAAGTCCTGCCATTTATTTTCCATTAATCAAATGACTTCTCTGGCCGATAACCCAGTTACAGCAAGGCGTATAAGCAAAACGGGAAAGCAAAATCCCGGGTTTTTTTGGCATCTGACAGGCTTTCTGCTTCGGTGATATGTTCCTTTACCAATCAGACATAATAACGATTTACCCGCTGGCAAAGCAGACGGGTAATAAGACGCAGGCCTTTAAGGGCCTGCGTCTGCGGACATGTTTTGCCGGGCCTTCGGGTTCACAACATACCGAAATTTAAACACCTTCACCCATCAGGTGTTTTTAGATCATTTATCAGACTACACACAGCATCCGTTTCTGCGCGGGTGGTGAGGAGCTACAGATGTTGCCTGTCACCTGGGATAACGTTCTGATCGGCGTTTCGCTGATCGTGGCGTTTATTGCTTCTTTTACAGCCCTGGATACCGCCGGACGGGTGGCAGTATCCCGTGGCTGGAGCGCCCGGTTATGGCTGCTGGTGAGCGGCACCGCCATGGGCATTGGCATCTGGGCGATGCACTTTATCGGGATGCTGGCGATGATGATGCCGATGACGATGCGTTTTGACACACGGCTGACGATCCTCTCGTTGCTGGTGGCTATTCTGGCGTCTATGCTCGCCTTTGGTCAGACGGTGGGCGGTCTGCATCTCACGCGTCCGCGGCTGCTGCGCGGCGCGCTAATCCTCAGCGCTGGGGTCGTAGTGATGCACTATCTCGGCATGTATGCACTGTTGATTGATCCGCGACCGGAGTGGGATGCACTGCGGATCGCGCTCTCCATACTGATTGCCTTAGCGGCCTCAGGTCTGGCGCTGTGGCTGGCGTTTCATCTGCGTCAGGCCGACCATCCTCTGCTGATGAGGCGGGGCCTTGCCTCGCTGGTAATGGGCATCGCCATCGCCGGTATGCACTATGTTGGCATGTCTGCAGCCCACTTCAGTGAGAGCAGCACAATGCAGCCGGGCGGCGTCAGTAATCCGGGGCTGGCGTTGTGGGTGACGCTGATTACGTTGATCATTCTGGGTGTCACGCTGCTGAGCTCCATGCTGGATGCGCAGCTGCGCGCCGCGCGGCTGGCGACCCGACTCCGGCGCGCTAACCAGGAGCTGCGTCAGCTGGCGCTGCATGACAACCTGACCACGCTGCCCAATCGGGTGATGCTGGAGCAGCAGCTCGATCTGGCCATTAAACAGGCGATGCTCCATGAGCATCGCTTTGCCGTGATCTACATGGATCTCGATGGCTTCAAAGCGGTGAATGACACCTGGGGGCACCACGTCGGTGATCGCTTGCTGGTGGCAGTAGCGGAGCGGTTGCGCAGCCAGCTCAGTAACACGATGCTGCTGGTGCGTCTGGGCGGCGATGAATTTGTGCTGATGGCAGAGGCGTGCGACATTAGCCCGTCCTGTCAGCTGGCGCAAAAACTGGTTAAAGTAATCAGTACGCCGTTCGAGCTGGATCGCTACGTGCTGCACGTTTCACTCAGCGCGGGCATCGCAATATTTCCGCTGCACGGCCTCAACCGGCAGGAGCTGCTGCTGAACGCCGATGCAGCGATGTACCACACCAAACACAGCGGACGAAACGGCTGGTGCCTGTTTGAAGCGGAGATGAGAATTGCGACACAGCATCAGCTGGAGCTGGCAAACGATCTTTGGGAGGCGATCGATCGCCAGCAGATGCGCCTGTTCTATCAGCCTAAATTCCGTTCCGGTGGCACACGACTCATGGGGTTCGAAGCACTGCTGCGCTGGCAGCATCCGCAGCGCGGTATTCTGACGCCGGAACTGTTTCTGCCGCGTGCCGAAAAAACCGGCCAGATTGTCGCGCTCGGCAACTGGGTAATCGATGAGGCGTGCCGTCAGCTGAGAATCTGGCACAGTCAGGGCCACAGCGACTGGACGGTCTCGGTGAATCTTTCCGCGTTGCAGTTTCACCAGCGTGATTTGCTGAACACCCTGACGCAGACGCTGGCGCGGTATCAGTTGCCCGGGAGTGCGCTGATGCTGGAGATCACGGAAGTGATAGCTATGCGCGATCCCGTTTTCAGCCAGCAGCGTATTCGTGAACTGCAGCAGGCGGGCGTCAGCGTGGCCATTGATAATTTCGGCATCGGCTATGCCAACCTGCTGCATCTTAAGGATCTGGATGCCAGTGAACTCAAAATCGATCGCAGCTTTATCAACTGTCTGCGCCCTGGCAGTGAAGATGCGACCGTGGTCAGCGCGATGCTGACGCTGGCGCAGAGCCTTAACCTGCGCATGGTGGCGGAAGGTGTTGAGACGGAAGAGCAGCAGCAGTTGCTCACCAGCCTGGGCTTTGATGCGCTGCAGGGGTATCTGCTGGGCAAGCCGACGCCAGCGGACCGGGTTGATGCGTTTAATTTTCCCCTGCTGCGAACGCCGACAGCCTCAGTGCCGGTCTGACGCTGGCGATAGATTTCATCACTCAGAATGAGTGGAAAGGGCGCAGGGTTCACGGCTTATTTACCGCCGGGCCGTGCCGATAACAAAGAGTATAAATTTAAAATACCTCTGCCTGACCATCAGCATGGCTTTTTGCGGGAATGCACTATGTTAGCAACCTCATACGACTCTTTTATCGTTATCGTCTCCGTTCTTGTGGCGATGCTGGCTTCGTTTACTGCCTTAGATATGGCGGGAAGAGTGGTGCATTCCACCGGCAAAGTCGCGCTGGTCTGGCTATTCGGCGGCGGGTTTTCCATGGGCATTGGCATCTGGGCGATGCACTTTATCGGCATGCTGTCGATGAGCATGGAGATGGTCATGAGCTACAACGCCGGACTGACGGCCTTCTCCGCCGCCATCGCGGTCTGTGCATCAATATTTGCGCTGTGGCTGGTCTGCAGCAGTGCCGATCTGCCCTTATCGCGTCTGGTGGGGGGGGCACTGATCCTCGGCAGTGGCGTGGTGGCGATGCACTACACCGGCATGGCGGCGCTGATGTTCTCGCCCGGCATTGTCTGGAAGTGGGGCTGGGTAGGGCTTTCAGTCGTGATCGCCCTGGCCGCCTCTGGTGCAGCGCTGTGGCTGGCGTTTAATCTTCGGGAAGGGCAGACCAGCCGGATCACTCTGCTGCGCATTGGTGCCTCGGTGGTGATGGGCTGTGCGATTGCGGGCATGCACTATACCGGCATGATGGCGGCAGAGTTTCCTGTCCACAGTCATCCGGTCGGTCAGGGTGTTAACAGCAACTGGCTGGCGATTCTGGTCACGGTGGTCACGATCTCGATTCTGGGCATAACGCTGCTGGTCTCGATGCTGGATGCGCGGATGCAGGCGCGTACGTCGATTCTTGCCAGCTCACTGGCTGAAGCGAACCGCGAGCTGGCACAGCTGGCGCTGCACGATAACCTGACGCGCCTGCCAAACCGTATTCTGCTGGAAGACCGGCTGGAGCAGGCGATCAATAAAGCGAACCGTGAGCAGACGCAGTTTGCCCTGATGTTTATGGATCTCGATAGGTTTAAGGCAGTTAACGACGCGTTCGGGCACCACATTGGCGACAGTCTGCTGGTCGGCGTGACCGAGCGGATGAGCCAGCAGATGAACGGTTACCACACGCTGGCGCGGCTCGGAGGTGACGAGTTCGTGCTGCTGGTGGAGATTGATGATCCCAACGATGCGGCGGCCATTGCCGATAAGCTGGTTAAAGCGGTGGGGCGTTCGTTTGATATCTCACGCTATGAACTGGTGGTCTCGTTGAGTCTTGGCATCGCGGTTTATCCTGGCGATGGCATGGATGAGCGCGAACTGATGTTTAACGCCGATGCGGCGATGTACCACACCAAAAATAATGGCCGCAACGGCTATACCTTCTTCCAGCCCTCAATGAACATTCAGGCGCAGAGCCAGCTTCAGCTGAATAACGATCTCTGGCAGGCGCTGGATAACGATGAATTGCGCCTGTTCTATCAGCCAAAATATTGCGCCCCGTGTGGCCCGATTCTCGGTTTCGAGGCGCTGCTGCGCTGGGAGCATCCGAAGCGCGGCCTGCTGTCGCCGGATAAATTCCTGCCGATGGCGGAAAAGACCGGCATGATTGTCAACATCGGCAACTGGGTGATCCATGAAGCCTGTCGCCAGCTGCGCCAGTGGCATCTGCAGGGCCATCCGGACTGGTCGGTGGCGGTGAACCTTTCAGCGCTGCAGTTTGAGCAGTCGAATCTGGTAGAGACGGTGGTGGATGCGCTGGAAAAACATCAGATTCCGGCTGAACTGCTGACCCTGGAAGTGACGGAAACGACCGCGATGCGCGATCCTGATGAGAGCGTACGTATTCTCACCGAGCTGACCCAGCTCGGCGTAAAAGCCTCAATTGATGACTTCGGCACGGGCTACTCCAGCCTGCTCTATCTGAAACGTCTGCCGGCCAGCGAGCTGAAGATCGACCGGGCCTTTGTGAATGAACTCCAGCATCAGAAAGAAGATGCCACCATTGTGTCGGCGATTGTGGCACTGGCGCAGTCGCTGCAACTGAAAGTGGTGGCTGAGGGGGTTGAAACCGCCGAACAGCAGGCTTTCCTGACCCGCCTGGGGTGTAACACGCTTCAGGGCTATCTGCTGGGCAAGCCGGTTCCCCCGGATCGGGTGCCAGACCTGGCTAATTTTGTGCTGGCGGAAACCGATGAGGCGTTGGCGGATGTCAGCCTGAGCCCTGAAGTCGATCCACTGTTGACGCCGCAAGTGGCGGCGGTCTGAGACGCCTGACGCCGCTCATAATCCGCGCGGTCGCATGCGCTAAGCGATAGCCGCCTGCCATTGGTCGCCTGCCGTGGTAAAGTCTCGCGCTTAAACTACTTGCGGTTTAACTATTCACGGTTAAACAGGGAGAGGCGACCCGTGGCGAAATACCAGCGATTGATGGATGAGATTCAGCAGCAGATTGAGGCCGGCATCTGGCTGCCGGGCACCCGTTTACCCTCTCTGCGTCAGCAGGTGGCGCAGCAGGGCGTCAGTCTGATGACGGTGCTGCATGCCTATGAATTGCTGGAGAGTCAGGGCTGGATCGTCTCCCGCCCACAGTCAGGTTACTACGTGGCACCGCGAGCCTTAGCCCCCGCACCGCTGAGTGTGGCAATCAGCGAACAGGTGGATATCAACGATTTTGTGTTTGATGTGCTGCAGGCCACGCGCGATCCCGCTATCGTGCCATTTGGTTCCGCTTTTCCCGATCCCGCGCTCTTTCCACAGCGCCAGCTGATGCGATCACTGGCGAACGTCTCTCATCATCTGACGCCAACCGATGCGCTGCACAATCTTCCACCCGGCAACGCCACGCTGCGACAGCTCCTCGCGCAGCGTTATGCGCGTCAGGGCATCACTCTGTCGCCGGATGAGATTGTTATTACCAGCGGGGCGCTGGAGGCGCTGAACCTCAGCCTGCAATCCCTGACCGAACCCGGCGACTATGTAGTGATTGAACATCCGGGTTTTTATGGCGCGCTGCAGGCGATAGAGCGACTGAAGCTCAAAGCGCTGGCGATTCCGGTCGATGCAAACCAGGGCATCGACCTTGTTCAGCTGGAGGAGGCTCTGCAACGCTGGCCGGTAAAGGCCTGCTGGCTAATGACAACCCTGCAGAATCCACTGAGCGTGACGTTAACCCCGGAACGCAAACAAGCGCTGGTGGCGCTGCTTGCACGCTATCAGGTACCGATGATCGAAGATGACGTCTATGCCGAACTCTGGGCGGGGAATGTGGCGCCATTGCCGGCGAAAGCCTGGGATCGCCAGGGTAACGTGCTGCACTGCGGGTCGTTTTCAAAGTCGCTGGTGGCGGGATTTCGCGTTGGCTGGGTTGCGGCAGGACAACATGCGCAGCGTATTCAGCGGCTACAGCTGATGAGCACGCTCTCGACCAGCGCCCCGATGCAGCTGGCGCTGGCCGATTTTCTTGCCACGCGGCGTTACGACACTCATCTGAAGCGGCTGCGGCAGATTCTGGCGAAGCGGCAGCAGATGGTGCGGCAGGCGTTGCTGAAGGTGCTGCCACCACAGGCCATGGTCAGCGAAGCGCGCGGCGGCTATTTTCTCTGGGTGACGCTGCCGGATCGCATCAATACTACCCGGCTCTATCAGCAGGCGCTGGCGCGGGGGATCAGTATTGCACCGGGGCAGTTATTTTCGGCAGGGGAGCAGTTCAGTCACTGTTTTCGGCTGAATACCGCCTGGCCGTGGGATAGCCGGGCCGAGGCGGCAATAGCAACGCTGGGTCAGTTGATGGCGGAGCCGCAGAGCGATTAAACCCGTGCCGCTTCCTGATGGCCCCAGGTCAGGTAGTAGACATCATAGAAGTCCACTTCCCCTTTTTGTGTCAGCAGACGCTGGATGCCGGTTTTTACCCGCTCCGGCGTCTCAGGCAGCGACAGAATGCGGGAAATAGCCTGTTCGCGCACCGGCTGGACGTAATACCACTCGCCGTTGTAGCAGACGCGCAAATCGAGCGCATCGATATCTTCGAAGCGATATTTCGGGTTGATATCCAGCAGCATCAGCACGCTCATCACCAGCACAAACACGGTGGCAAACCAGAAAGCGGGCCAGCCGAGCATCTCGGTGGTGAAAATCAGCGCCACGCACAGCCCATAGCAGAGGTACATGACTGCCCAGAGGCCAGGATGGTTTTTCAGAAACGAGAGGCTAAAGCGCGGCAAATTGTCGCGACGTTCTTCGCGGTTCAGCGTGGCGATCTCGTCAATCAGAATTTGTTTAATAGCGTCCATTGGTTACCTCACTGTCATCTGTTAGCTATTACAACAGATAACAGTCAAGCATATCAGAAACAGATTTGTTCGATTTTTCTATAACAGTTGAGAAAATGCGTGCCAGAAAAACCGGCTGAAGCGGCGGGGGTCTGTACATGTGACATTTTGCAACACTTTGCCGCAGTAAGAACCGCTTCCCGCCGTCCCGCAACGACCTCGTTGCAATATTGTTAACGACACATTTGGCTTTAGTCAGCAATATCAGTCAATTATCTCAATTGTGTTCTCTGGCGCACATTGCATTGTGCTGGAGGTTTGCCACACTTAGAAAAAACGGAGAACCTGTATGCGTGCCACATCCTCCAGTCTGATGTTAATGATGTCCTTTGCTGCGGGAACCTTCTCGGCCGGGGCCTCTGATAATCCTCAGCATCTTATGTTCGGTATCCCCTCGGGCGGCGTGCCTAATAACCCGTTACCTCTGATTATCTGGCCGCGCGTGGTGCCGGAAGATGAGGAGATCGCGACGTGGTTTGAAAAAACCTTCGAAGAAAACGGCTGGCCGCCTGCCTGGCGTTATCCGATTTTCCCCTATACCCATTATCATCCCAACACCCATGAACTGCTGGGCGTGGCGGAAGGCTGGGCGGAAGTGCTGTTTGGCGGCGACAGTGGCCGGATGGTCACCCTGCGCGCAGGCGATGCGGTGCTGATTCCTGCAGGTGTCGGCCATCGTCAGGTCAGCGCCAGCGAAGATTTTATGGTGGTGGGTGCCTATCCGCAGGGCATGTCGCCAGAGACGATGCGCGATGAGCCTGCGAAGCTGAAAGTGGCCCACGAGCAGGTGAAAAAAGTGCCCTTGCCGACGCAGGATCCTTTTACCGGCAAAGAGGGCGCCTTAACCGAGATCTGGCAGCCCATTGCCGCACTGCATTTACAGCAACAGATGGATCTGTAAATATCTGCGCCCGTCACGAAATAATTAAGCGCGAGCACGTCTCGCGCTTCTGCTTTTTTGCCCTGAAATCTGTTTTAAACGCCAATGCCATGCGCGTAATCCTGTTGTCATACCATTGAATATTTGGCCACCGCTGCCGATATATCACCTGCTAAGATTAGTTATTCTTCTTGATACGCTTGTGTTTGCAGACCTTTTCCGCTTTAGTCTCGGCCAGTTTATTAAGAACATTCTTAAGCCATTAACCGGCTCCCGAGCAGCAGGCAAATAACAATGGATAATAACTCTGATGTCATCTATCGCATGCTGGTACAAAGCGTGATCGATTATGCGATCACCATGCTTAAACCGGATGGAACCGTCGCCAGCTGGAACGGCGGGGGGCTGCACGTCCTGGGTTACAGGCCAGACGAAATTATTGGTCAGCATGCCGCTCTGTTTTACAACGAAGAGGATCGCCGTCGCGGTCAGCTTCAGCGCGAACTCGATACGGCAGCGACCACCGGACGGTTTGAAACCGAAGGCTGGCGCTGTCGTAAAGATGGCAGTACGTTCTGGGCTCACGTGGTGATCTATCCGATCCGCAATGAAGTGGCCCAGCTGGTCGGATTTGCTGCTATCTGCCGTGACTGTACCCGGCAACAGGAACAGCAGCACAAAGAGCGGGAGCAGGAGTCGCGCTTCCGTCTGCTGGTGGAAGGCGTCACCGATTACGCCATCTACATGCTCGATCACGACGGCAACGTGGTGAACTGGAATGCTGGCGCGCAGCGGGCCAAAGGTTATGTGGCAGAAGAGATCGTCGGTCAGCATTTTTCCCGCTTCTACAGCGCGCAGGATCGGCTGAATCATGTTCCTGAGCAGAACCTGCAAACCGCGTATCGCACCGGCCGTTTTGAAGATGAAGGCTGGCGCTATCGCAAAGATGGCAGCGCCTTCTGGGCGAATGTGGTGATCGACACGATCCGCGACGATCAGGGCAAGCTGCTGGGCTATGCCAAAATCACCCGCGACTGCACCGAACAGCAGCGCATCCGCAGTGAGCAACGGGAGCAGGAGCAGCGTTTCCGTCTGCTGGTAGAAGGCGTTACCGATTACGCTATCTATATGCTCGACGTCGAGGGCGTGGTGGTGAACTGGAATGCCGGCGCACAGCGCGCCAAAGGTTACACAGCGGAAGAAGTGGTCGGTCAGCACTTCTCACTGTTCTACAGTTCCCAGGAGCGGCTGAACCGGACGCCGGAAGCCAACCTCGGTATCGCGCTGAAAACCGGCCGCTTTGAAGATGAGGGCTGGCGTTACCGCAAAGATGGCAGCGCTTTCTGGGCGCATGTGGTGATCGACGCCATCCATGATGATGACGGTAAACTGGTCGGCTTCGCCAAGATCACCCGCGACCGCACGGAACGCCGTGAACAGGAGCAGCAGATCCTGCGCGCCCGCGATCTGGCCGAAGCTCAGAGCACCCAGAAAACGGCGCTCTCCAGATTCCTCGATAACATCATCGCCAACATCCCCTCCTGCGTGATTGTGGAAGATGCGATCACACGTGAAATCCTGCTGGTTAATGACCGCACACAGCAGCTGTTCGGCCTGTCCAAATCACTGATCGTCAACAAGCGTCCGCACGAATGCATGTCGCCTGAACTCAGTGACTACTTTAATAATCTGGCCGATGTTGCGCTGCGCAGTGAAGGCATGCATGAGCGCGAGCAGTTGCTGATGACCGCCAGCGGCGAACGCATTCTGCATACCCGCGCTACCGCGATTAATGGCCAGGATGCGCGTCGTAACTATCTGATGCTGCTGGTAGAAGATGTCACCGACCAGCGCGCCGCCGATGCCCGTATTCACCATATGGCGCACCACGATAACCTTACCAGCCTGCCGAACCGCATGCTGTTCCGCCAGCGTCTGAGTGAAGCCTTACGCAGCGCTGGTCAGGCACAGCGTCAGACCGCCGCGCTCTGCCTTGACCTCGATAACTTTAAAAATGTAAACGATGCACTGGGTCACCAGATTGGCGATGAGCTGCTGCGCAGCGTGGCAAAGCGTCTGCGCAACGTGCTGCGCGACCAGGATACGCTGGCGCGTATCGGTGGCGATGAGTTCGCCATCGTGCTGCCTTCGGTGGCGAACAGTGATGAGGCAAGCGCGGTAGCGCAGCGCCTGATCGAGGCGATTCGTTCGCCGGTTAATGTGGAAGGTCATAATCTGACGGTTGGGCTGAGCGTAGGTATTGCACTCAGCACCACTATTACCAATACGCCAGAGCAGCTGCTGCGCTGTGCGGACATGGCGCTGTATGAAGCCAAACGCAACGGCCGTAACCGCTATGAGCATTTTACGCTGGAGATGGACGATGTGGCGCGCAGCCGGCGTCTGATTGAAAACGATCTGCGTGATGCGATCAGTGGCGGGCATCTGCGGCTCTACTATCAGCCCATCACCAATGGCGATCACCACACAATTATTGGGTATGAGGCGCTGATGCGCTGGCATCATCCGATCCGTGGCTTGATCATGCCAAACGACTTTATCCCGATTGCGGAAGAGACCGGCCTGATCCATATGCTGGGAGCGTTTGCGCTTTACGAAGCCTGTCGTGAAGCGGCGAGCTGGGAAGGGGTGCAGTCGGTCTCGGTCAACCTCTCACCATTGCAGTTCAAAAACAGCTCGCTGGTGCCGGTGGTCGAAGGCGCGCTGAAGGAGTCGGGTCTCGATCCGGCGCGGCTGGAAGTTGAGATCACTGAATCGGTGCTGCTGGATGATTCACTGGGGAATATCCGTACCCTGCAAAACCTCAAGGCGCTGGGCGTGCAGATTGCGCTGGATGATTTCGGCACCGGCTATTCGTCGCTGAGCTACCTGCGCTCTTTCCCGTTCGACAAAATCAAAATCGACAAATCCTTTATCAACGATATGGGCGACAGCCGCGAGGCGCTGGCAATCATCCGTGCCATTACGGGCATGAGCCGCAGTCTGGATATCCAGATTACCGCCGAAGGGGTAGAGAGCGATGAGCAGTTCGCTAAGCTGCGCGATGAGGGCTGCACGCTGTTTCAGGGCTTTCTGTTTGGACGGCCTCAGCCGTCAGAATTGCGACTGAAGACGCTGAGTTAATCCTCCCGCATTAATCATAAAGGCCATGCTGCTGGACCGGCGCATGGCTGAGATTGTCGCGGATGCGACGCACAGACTCCCGCACCACCAGCCTGCCATTCAGCAGCAGGCTACCGGTGGGTGTGCCGGGATTCAGTCGCATCTCCTGTAGCATTCTCACTGCTGCAGCGCCCAGCTCATCACGCGGCACCTGCACCGACGTCAGCGGAATATCGTGAATAGCGGCCAGGTTAAACCCATCCATACTCATCACTGAAATATCCTGCGGCACCCGCAGGCCTGCTTGCTCAAGCGCAGTGACGGCGCCAGCGGCAATGTAATCTCCGCTCGCGAGAATCGCCGTTGGGCGCAGCGCATCCGGGCAGTGGCGCAGATATTCCCCTAATCGTTCCGCCGCCTCATTGCTGCTGAAGCTATTCAGGGTCAGCAGATGCTGGCGGCTGTCAAAGCGCAGGTTCATGGCATGCCAGGCGTCGCGCACGCCCTGAAGTCGTTGCTCCATGGTGTAACGGCGCAGGCAGTGCAGCGACAGGATCTGCCGGTGTCCCTGCTCAAACAGATAACGCGCTGAAAACTCGCCGATCAGCTGATGATGCGGCGAGACCGACGGCAGGCGCATACGACGATCGCGGGCGTTAATCAGCACGCAGGGTTTGTTCATCTCCGCCGCCAGCTGATGGATATGCTCATCATCAATGCCAATCAGCAACGCCGCTTCGGTCTGCTGCATCTTATCGATAAACAGCGCGGCATCACTTTCCACCTCTTCCAGCGGGCAGTAGCGCAGCCGTACCTCGTGAGGCTCCACCGCCTGGCTAATCCCCTGAATGACCTTGTAGTAGAAGATGTCACTGCGCACGTCGAAGGCGCGGGGTGGGGCAAAGACCATCAGGTTATTCAGCAGCAGGCGACCACTATGCAGGTTGTTAAGCACGCCCTGCTGCTGCGCCACGGCCAGCACTTTGTCCCGGGTAGCGGGCCGGGTATTCGCTTTACCCGCCAGCACGCGCGATACCGTGCTGATCGAGACGCCGCTCAGTGCTGCAATTTCGCCTACTTTCAGCCTTTGTTTCATTCTGTGATCGCCTTCAAATCTGCTAATGAAAAATTTTTCATAGTGTGCTGAATCGTGTCAGATAAGCGTTTCAGTGCTATTTCCTGTTGGTATTAAGCCTGCCATGAAAATCGTTGCAAAAAAGGGGCTGTACCCACGTTTCGCACTTTTCTAAGTTCGTGAAAAGGACACGCGGTACGCCTGCTGGCGGTGTGCGTCATCAATGGTAATCAGGAGTGGCACAATGAGCCTCGAATCAACAACGAAACCCATCAGTGCGTCACGCACGGTGCGCGTGATTAAAAATTTACGCTGGTGGATGCTGGGCATGTTCCTGCTGGGTGTCACCGTCAATTACATCACCCGCAACTCACTCGGCATTCTGGCACCGGAACTGAAAAACAGCCTGCATATGAGTACCGAACAGTACTCCTGGGTGGTCGCCGCGTTTCAGTTGGCCTATACCCTGTTTCAGCCCATCTGCGGCTGGCTGATCGATGTGATCGGACTGAAGATGGGGTTCCTGATTTGCGCGCTCATCTGGTCGGTGACCTGCCTGCTGCACGCTGGCGCGGGAAGCTGGCTGCATCTGGCGCTGCTGCGTTTCGTCATGGGGGCGTCAGAAGCGGCGGCCACACCGGCTAACGCCAAAGCGATCGGTGACTGGTTTCCCAAAAAGGAGCGTCCGGTTGCTGCGGGCTGGGCGGGCGTCGGCTTTTCAATTGGTGCCATGCTGGCTCCCCCGATTATCTATGTCGCGCATATTACTTTTGGCTGGCAGGGCGCCTTTCTGCTGACCGGCGGCCTGGGCCTGCTGTGGGTGGGACTCTGGTGGTGGGGCTATCACTCGCCGGAAACCCATCCTCGTCTCTCTGATGAAGAGCGCAACTTTATTAATCAGGACAACGAAACGATCGGTGAAAAATTGCCGTTTTTCACCGCGCTGAAAGTGATTGGTAAAGAGAAGAAATTCTACGGCATCGCTATTCCTGCGTTTCTGGCTGAACCGGCCTGGGCGGTGCTGAGCTTCTGGGTGCCACTCTATCTTGCCAATGAGCGCGGCATGGATCTCAAGCAGATTGTGATGTTCGCCTGGCTGCCATTCCTGGCCGCCGACCTTGGCAGCGTCGCCAGCGGCTATCTGACCAAAATCTACGTGCGCTGGTTTGGACTTACCCGCGTCAACTCCATTGTCGCCAGTTCGGTGACCGGCGCTCTGTTGATGGTCTCGCTGGCGCTGATGACGCTGGTGAAAGATCCCTGGCTGGCTATCGCCCTGATCTCCGTCGGTGGCTTCGGTCATCAGGTGATCTCCTGCATGCTGAGCGCGCTGGTGGTAGAGCGTTTTGATCGCCGCCAGATGGCCACGGTCAACGGCATGCGCGGCTCCTGCGCCTGGATCGCCAGCTTTATCTTCTCGCTGATTATCGGTGTCACCGCCGATACCATCGGCTTCAATCCGCTGTTTGTGGCGATGGGCTTTTTTGACCTGATTGGTGCCGTTTTCCTGGTGATGCTGATCGCCGAACGCCGCCAGCGCCCTGCTAACCCATAAGGATATCGCGATGAAAACCCTGAAGAACTGGACGCTGCATCAGCAGGCGGATCACTTTGTTGAGCTCAAAGTCGAACAACGTCATTTCCTGCGGCTTTATGTGCTGGAAGAAAAGCTGATGCGCGTGCTGCTGAAACGCGACGGTGAGCTGGCGCTGAACCGCACCTGGAGTATTGCGCCCGGTCAGGATGTGCCCTGGGAGGGACGTGACCGCGAGGCGCTGGATGGTTTTACGTTGCCGACGTTTCAGGTGGAACACGATGCGCAGCAACTGCGTCTCAGCACCCAACAGCTGCGCGTCACCGTGCATCAGCCGCTCTGCCTGAGCTGGGAGCAGTTCGATGGCGAGAACTGGCAGCCACTGACGGCCGATCGCCACACCGGCGCTTATCTGCTGAATGCGCACGGCGACGGTGTCGAGCACTATCAGCGTCGTCAGCCGCAGGATCGGGTGTATGGTCTGGGTGAGAAGAGTGGCGACCTGAACCGCGTTAACCGCCGTTTTGAGATGCGTAATCTCGACGCCATGGGCTACAACGCCGCCAGTACCGATCCGCTCTACAAACATATTCCGTTTACCCTGACGCAGCGCGATGGCGTCAGCTTTGGCCTGTTCTATGACAACCTCAGCAGCAGCTGGCTCGATCTGGGAAATGAGCTGGATAACTACCATCTGCCTTATCGCCGTTACCGCGCCGAGGCGGGTGATCTTGATTACTACATGATGCTTGGCCCGACGCTGCTCGACGTGACCAAAGCCTTTGTACGCCTGACCGGACGCACGCTGTTTCAGCCGAAGTGGAGCCTGGGTTACAGCGGTTCTACCATGCATTACACCGACGCGCCGGACGCACAGCAGCAGCTGCAATCCTTTATCCGCCTGTGTTGTGAGCATGAGATTCCCTGCGACTCGTTCCAGCTCTCATCCGGTTATACCTCGATTAATAACAAGCGCTACGTCTTCAACTGGAACTACGACAAAGTCCCGAATCCCAATGCGCTGAGCGACGCGTTTCATCGTGCCGGAATGAAGCTGGCGGCCAACATCAAGCCCTGTCTGCTGCAGGATCATCCTCGCTATCAGGAAGTCGCATCACAGGGGCTGTTTATTCGTGATTCTGAGCAGGATCGTCCTGAGCGTTCGGTGTTCTGGGATGATGAGGGATCGCACCTGGATTTCACCCATCCGCAGGCGGTGCGCTGGTGGCAGGAGAATGTTACTCAGCAGTTGCTGGAAAAAGGCATCGATTCCACCTGGAACGATAACAATGAATATGAGGTGTGGGATGGCGAAGCGCGCTGTCACGGTTTTGGTCAGCCCATTGCCATCAAGCATATCCGGCCGGTGATGCCGCTGCTGATGATGCGCGCCTCAATGGAAGCGCAGCAGCAGTTTGCTCCAGAGAAACGTCCTTATCTGATCTCCCGTTCCGGCTGTGCCGGGATGCAGCGCTATGTGCAGACCTGGAGCGGCGATAACCGCACCAGCTGGCAGACCCTGCGTTACAACATCCGCATGGGGCTGGGAATGAGCCTGTCCGGGCTGTTTAATGTCGGACACGATGTCGGCGGCTTCTCTGGTGATAAACCGGATGCCGAGCTGTTTGTGCGCTGGGTTCAGAATGGCGTAATGCATCCGCGCTTTACTATCCATTCGTGGAATGACGATCACACGGTGAACGAGCCGTGGATGTACCCGGCAGTCACACCGATGATCCGCAAGGCGATCCGGCTGCGTTATCGTCTGATGCCTTACCTCTATAATCTGGCGTGGCAGGCCAGTGTGGAAGATGAGCCGATGCTGCGTCCGACCTTCCTCGATCACGAGCAGGATCCGCAGACGTATCAGGAGTGCGATGACTTTATGCTGGGACGCGATTTGCTGGTCGCCAGCGTCGTAGAGCAGGGGGCGCGCAGCCGTGAAGTCTATCTGCCACGTAACCGTGACGGCTGGTATGACTGGCACAGCGGTAAGGCGTTTGCAGGTGGCGAGACCATCACGCTGGATGCACCGCTGGATCGGCTGCCATTGCTGGTGCGGGCTGGTGCAGTGATCCCGCTGGGCGAGTGCGAAAGCACCACCGATGCACGGCGCGATACGGTGCGGCAATGGCAGCTATGGCCAGCACCAGAAGGCATAACGACTCAGGGCGAAATGTTTGATGACGATGGCGAGAGCCACGGCTGGCAGCAGGGTAATGCACTGTGGCTGAGCTGGACATTGTGCAGCAGCGCTGACCGCATCGACCTGACGGTGGAAAAACGTGGTGATTACCAGCCTGCCTGGCGAGAGATCGCACTGTTACTGCCTGAAGGTGAACGTCGTGAACTGTGGGTGAATGGCGAGCAAGCGGCGAGTTACCGGCTGGAATAGCGGTGCAGTGGTGTCAGCAAGACGGAAATAAGATCGGCCCCGAAAAGGGGCCGATAACGCTTATTCTGCGTGGCTCTCGGTGCTCATGCGGCCCAGATCTTTATCGACCAGGAACAGACCGTTGCCGCTGTTGCTGACCAGCGCCAGTTTATCCAGCACGGTTTTGAACAGTTTCTCTTCTTCGTGCTGCTCGGCAACATACCACTGCAGGAAGTTGAAGGTAGAGTAATCCTGTGAGGTCATCGCAGCATGGGCCAGTTCATTGATTTTGCTGGTGATCAGCTGCTCATGCTCCAGCGCCTGCTGCAGAATCTCATTCAGTGAGGTGAAAGAGACGGGCGGCGCAGCGATGGTGCCCAGCACTGGCATGCCGCCGGTATCGCTCAGGTAATCAAACAGACGCTGCATATGCTGCATCTCTTCGCGTGAATGCATCTTCAGGAAGGAAGCGGCACCCTCAAATCCTTTGTCGCTGCACCAGGCGCTCATTTGCAGATAAAGATTGGCAGAGAAAAATTCCAGGTTCAGCTGGTCGTTTAAACGCCCAGTCATTTCAGCAGTCAGCATGGCCGAGTCCTTTTAAGAAGATGTTAAATACAGATATATAGTCGGTGAATTATGCATCAAACATGTTAGTAAAGTGAAGCCTTTTCGGCAAAATAAGCTAATTTATCTGATTGATTTAAATAGAATTATTTCGGAAATTGAATGCGACCAATTCTCATTGGGTATCACAGGTTATCGGGCAATAACGCCAGGGTAATCAGCACCATGATAGTGCGGGCGGGTGTGGATCTGCTGGTGCAACCATCACAAACGCAGGCGAAATAGCCGTCATCTGATGACGAACCGAAAATATTACCTCGCGGTCGGAAAACGTTATTTCGGAAAGCGAATGACGGCTGGCAGGGATTAAACGTCCGGAAGCGACAGGCGCGATAGTAATCATCGCGCTCTGGTCGGCTCTGGCATAAATCCTGCTTAAGAATCATTTCCCTAAATTGAAATTTGCTACGCCAGGGAATTTGCGGCAAAGCAGCTTATCAGGAGAAAGAAATGTCAGAAGAGAGTGTGGTTAATCCGGTAAATATGACGGCGACCAAAGGCAGTTATGTCGCGTTAATTTTTGCCATTCTGTTTTTTTCAGGGCTGTTTTATCACGTTGAGGGGCTTGCATGGCTGGGTGCCTTTGACTTCACCACCCTGGGTGGCCGTTTTGGCACAATGAAAGATCCCGCCAGTAACACCTTTCTGGGCGCAGGCGGACTCAGCGCCAAAGCAGGTTTCCTGTTTGCGCTGTCGCTGACGCCCACGGTAATGCTGGCGCTGGGCGTACTGGAAATCTTCACCCATTACGGCGCCATTCGCGCGGCACACCGGTTGCTGACCCCGCTGCTAAAACCCCTGATGGGGCTGCCTGGCCATTGCGGTCTGGCGTTAATCACCGACCTGCAAAGTACCGATGCGGGCGCGGCATTAACCAAAGAGATGGCTGATCAGAAACAGATCGGTAAAAAAGAGGTGGTGGTGATGAGCGCCTGGCAATATTCGGGTGCCGGATTAATTAATAATTATTTCGCCATTGGTTCAGCGCTGTTCGCTTCAATGACGCTGCCAATTATTATTCCGCTGTTATTAATGTTCGTCCTTAAATTTGTCGGTGCGGCGATAACGCGCGCTGTGTTAAACAGTGTGTATAAGAAGGATTTCACCGATGGAAAATAAGATCACGACCAGCAGTAATCCATTTGATGTGTTTGTGACCGGTGCGCGTAAAGGCTTCCACATCGCCATTCACAACCTGATGCCGAATGTGGTGATGGCCTATGTGCTGGCAGAAGTGCTGAATCTGCTCGGTATCATGCAGTTTCTCGGGCATGTCTTTGCGCCGGTGATGGGACTGTTCGGCCTGCCGGGCGAGGCGATTACCGTGTTGCTCACCGCCTGGCTCTCATCGTCGGCGGGCACCGGCGTAGCGGTAAGCCTGCTGACCAAAGGGCTACTGACTGGCGCGGATATCACTATTCTGGCCCCGGCGATTTTCCTGATGGGATCGCAGCTGCAATATATGGGACGGCTGCTGGGCGTGGCTGATGTGCCCAAAAAATACTGGCCGCTACTGATGCTGGTGAGCATCATTAACGCGCTGATCGCGATGTCTGTTATGCGTCTGTTTATTCAGGAGTAACGCTGTGTCTAAGGTATTAGAGCATTACCACTATCTGCACGAAATTCCGGAGCTGGGTTTTCAGGAGGTGAAAACCTCGGCTTACATCGCAGACCAGCTGGAGAAAGCGGGCCTGAAGGTGACACGTAATATCAATAACACCACCGGCATCGTGGCGGAGATCGACAGTGGGGTGCCGGGGCCGGTGCTGGCGCTGCGTGCGGATATGGATGCGCTGGGCCACATCATTGATGGTGTGCCATGTGCGCGTCACACCTGTGGGCACGACGGTCATTCTTCTGTGGTGCTGACGGCGGCGACAGCGCTGCTTGCGGAGGGCACAGTGAAACGGGGCCGGCTGAAGATCCTGTTCCAGCCCGCCGAGGAGCTGGGTGCCGGGGCGCTCTCAATGATCGAAGGGGGCGCTCTGGACGATGTGGAGATGATTCTGGGCTTCCATCTGCGGCCGCTTGAAGAGTGCGTAGTGGGTCAGGCGGTGCCTGCGGTGCTCTACTCCGCCTGCAGCACGCTGGAAGCGACCATCAAAGGCCAGCCCGCCCATGCGGCGCGTCCGCATCTTGGCGTAAACGCGCTGGATGCCGCCGCGCAAGCGGTCCAGGCGGTTAATGCCATCCATCTTTCGCCTGGCCTCACCTGGAGCGTCAAAGCGACCCGCTTCCTGTGTGATGCCGGTGTCACCAACTCGGTGCCGGATGAAGCCCGCGTGGTGTGGGATCTGCGTTCGCAGGAGAACGGGCCGATGACGCTGCTGAAAGAGCAGGTCACGCGCGCCATTACCCACAGCGTGGCGGCACTGGGTGCCACTGCGGAGGTCCGGGTGCTGAAAGAGATGCCCGCCGCAGAGATTGATGATGAGGCGACGGCGGTGATCCGCGCCGCCATCGTCGAGGTGCTGGGCGAAGAGGGCGCACTGTCGACCCGGACCACGCCAGGCAGCGAGGACTTTTTTTACTATCCGGTTAAGCGTCCGGGTGTGAAAGCGGGCTTCTGGGGGCTGGGCACCAACCTGACGCCAGGACTGCATCATCCCGATATGCATTTTGATCTCAGCTCGCTTGAGATCGGTGTGCAGATCTTCAAAGCCTGCGTCAGAAAGGTGCTGGGATAATGGCGGCGGGGCGGATGCCGATCCGTCCCGCCCTGTTGTGGCATCCACTGTTCCCCGATTTCCTGCCCATGAAATCCTGCCCCCTTCCCTGTAGGCCGCGCGCGCAAAATATTGTATGCTATGCCGCCTTAAAGCTGACCAGGTAACCGGACTTCACGCCAATGTAACTTCGCGCTGACCCGCCAGCGATCACAGATCGTTTTTGGCACCGTTTACCCGCCGGTAAGGTTCTGCCGGCCACCGTGATTTATCAGCAGCGCCAGTACGTTGCGCTGCCTATTGAGAAGAATTCCATGTCTAATCCCTTTTTAGAAGAGGTGGCACGCCGCCGCACCTTCGCGATCATTTCGCACCCGGATGCCGGTAAAACCACCATTACCGAAAAAGTGTTGCTGTTCGGACAGGCTATCCAGACCGCCGGTACGGTAAAAGGCCGTGGCTCTAACCAGCACGCCAAGTCGGACTGGATGGAGATGGAGAAACAGCGTGGTATCTCCATTACGACCTCGGTGATGCAGTTCCCTTATCGTGATAGCCTGGTTAACCTGCTGGATACCCCAGGTCACGAAGACTTCTCGGAAGATACCTACCGTACGCTGACTGCAGTCGACTGCTGTCTGATGGTGATCGATGCCGCGAAAGGCGTCGAGGATCGTACCCGCAAGCTGATGGAAGTGACCCGTCTGCGCGATACGCCGATCCTGACCTTTATGAACAAACTTGACCGTGACATCCGTGACCCGATGGAAGTGCTGGATGAGGTGGAAAGCGAGCTGAAAATCGCCTGCGCTCCTATCACCTGGCCTATCGGCTGCGGCAAGCTGTTCAAAGGGGTTTATCACCTCTACAAAGATGAGACTTACCTCTACCAGACCGGTAAAGGCCATACTATTCAGGATGTCCGCATCGTGAAGGGGCTGGACAACCCGGATCTCGACACCGCAGTGGGTGAAGATCTGGCGGCCCAACTGCGCGAAGAACTGGAGCTGGTGCAGGGCGCATCGCACGAGTTTGAGCAGGAGGCCTTCCTGAGCGGCAAACTGTCGCCTGTCTTCTTCGGTACCGCGCTGGGTAACTTTGGCGTTGATCATATGCTGGATGGCCTGGTTGCGTGGGCGCCACGTCCGATGCCACGTGATACCGACACCCGTACCGTAGAAGCGAAAGAGGAGAAGTTCACCGGCTTTGTGTTTAAGATCCAGGCGAACATGGACCCGAAACACCGCGACCGCGTAGCCTTTATGCGCGTGGTGTCCGGTAAATATGAAAAAGGGATGAAGCTGCGTCAGGTTCGTACCGGCAAAGATGTGGTGATCTCCGACGCGCTGACCTTTATGGCGGGTGACCGTTCGCACGTTGAAGAAGCTTATCCTGGCGATATCATCGGTCTGCATAACCACGGCACCATTCAGATTGGCGACACCTTTACGCAGGGTGAAAACATGAAGTTCACCGGTATTCCGAACTTCGCGCCGGAACTGTTCCGCCGTATTCGTCTGCGCGATCCGCTGAAGCAGAAACAGCTACTGAAAGGGCTGGTTCAGCTGTCGGAAGAGGGGGCTGTGCAGGTGTTCCGTCCGGTGCATAACAACGATCTGATCGTGGGCGCGGTCGGGGTGCTGCAGTTCGATGTGGTGGTCGCACGTCTGAAAAGCGAATATAACGTCGAAGCCATCTACGAAGCGATTAACGTCTCTACCGCACGCTGGGTTGAATGCGACGATGCGAAAAAGTTTGAAGACTTCCAGCGTAAAAATGAAGTTAACCTGGCGCTCGATGGCGGTAATAATTTGGCTTATATCGCGCCGACCATGGTAAATCTGAATATTACGCAGGAACGTTATCCTGACGTCCGTTTCCGCAAAACGCGCGAGCACTAATCCCCTGTTTCCGGGCCATTCCAGCTGGGAATGGCCCTGTTTTCCCCGCTACAGACTCCTCCTAAAAACTTCATATTTCTTCTGTTTTGACGTGTGATCAACCAGTTAGCCAGGCAAATTGCAAAATGCCGTCTATGATTATCCTATCGGACGGCGGAAGAGACTTCTCTTGTCCTTACGTCCTGTAACGCAGAGGCCCTGGTTGCCTCTGTTGCGCCCACAGTTTTTGGGTGAGTTAACTGATAGAAGGAAGATATCGATGAACAAGACTAAGATTGCTAAAACCCTGATGGCCGCCATGATTGGCTCAGCACTGATCAGCGGCAGCGCACTGGCTGACGAATCAATGTCGCAGAAAGCGTCACAGACAGCCGACAGCGCGGGTTCAAAAATCGATAGTTCTATGAAAAAAGTCGATGGTTATATGGATGACAGCGGCATCACTGCCAAAGCCAAAGCGGCACTGGTAGATGACGACGCAATTAAAAGTACGGATATCTCGGTAAAAACGCATAGCGGCGTCGTAACCTTAAGCGGTTTCGTCACCTCACAGGATCAGGCTGAAAAGGCTGTGGCTGTGGTGCAGAAAATCGAAGGTGTTAAATCCGTCAGCGATAAACTACACGTCAGAGACAGCAAATCATCTTCAATGAAAGGTTATGCCGGCGATGCCGCTACGACCAGCGAAATTAAAGCTAAGCTATTAGCAGACGACATTGTTCCGTCGCGCAACGTTAAAGTTGAGACCACCGACGGTGTTGTTCAGCTTTCAGGGCATGTTGCTAATCAGGCACAGTCAGATCGTGCAGAAAGCATCGCTAAAGCCATTGAAGGCGTGAAAAGCGTTAAGAATGACCTGACGGTTAAATCTTAAGCTTATGTGCGGTCACCCAGGTGGCCGCACGAATAAAAGACACCCATCCGGGGATGAAATAACCAGTTCGATTTTAAATTGGGTAAGGAGAGGCTTATGTTTCGTTGGGGCATTATTTTTCTGGTGATCGCACTGATCGCTGCAGCGTTAGGTTTTGGTGGTTTAGCGGGCACAGCAGCATGGGCAGCTAAAGTTGTCTTCGTCGTTGGTATTATCCTGTTCCTCATCAGCCTGTTTACCGGCCGTAAAAAGCTTTAGCCGATGAGTTCTGCAGTCTAATGCAACGTAAAGCATAGAGCGGAGACCAGTCATCTGTAGCGACTGACGTGAAGAGAGGAACACCTTCACATCGCTACAAGGTAAGCCAGCCCAGCTGGCCTGCCGGTTAAAGGATTAGATGACTGGTTCTCCGGAATGCTGCCGTAATAAATGGATTAACCCTCCAGCATACCCGGAACCCCTTTTTGAGGTTCGCACAGTGGGTATACGCATTCCCGTCACACTCGGCGCCATTGAACCTCTGGCCCTGACACCGTTTAAATCTCAGAAAATAGCCCTGGTATGTGAAGGCGGCGGTCAGCGTGGCATTTTCACCGCAGGCGTACTCGACGAATTTCAGCGCGCCCGATTTAACCCTTTTCAGCTGATGCTCGGCACTTCTGCCGGTGCGCAAAATCTCTCTGCCTTTGTCTGTGCTCAGCCCGGCTATGCCCGTCGTGTCATTACCCGCTATACCACCAGTAAACTCTTTTTTGATCCGCTGCGCTTTGTGCGTGGAGGCAATCTGATTGACCTCGACTGGCTGATCGATATCACCCGCAGTGAATTTCCGCTGGCGATGAGCAGTGCGGAACAGCTGTTCTCCAGCGGTCGCGAATTCTATATGTGCGCCTGCCGCAGCGATGACTACACGCCCGGCTACTTCAATCCCAACGCCGATAACTGGCTGGATCTGATTAAAGCCTCCAGTGCCATTCCCGGTTTTTACCGGCTGGGCGTCAATCTGGAAGGGATCAGCTATCACGATGGCGGCATCAGCGATGCGATTCCGGTGCGTGAAGCCGCGCGGCGCGGCGCCGATACCATTGTGGTGATCCGCACCGTGCCGTCGCAGATGTTCTATACCCCGAAATGGTTTAAGCGGATGGAGCGCTGGCTCAGCACCGGCGCGCTGCAGCCGATGATTAACGTGCTGAATAAGCATGAGCAGAGCTATCAGGAAATTCAGCAGTTTATTGAGAATCCACCCGATGATTTGCGCATCATTGAAATCTTCCCGCCGCACGTGCTGGCGAGCAGTGCGCTGGGTAGCAGCATCGCGGCGCTGAATCAGGATTATCATCTGGGACGACGCTGCGGTCGCTATTTCCTCGCCACGCTGGGCCAGTGGCTGAGCGATGCAGAACCCATGATCTCAGCGCGTATCGTTACGCCGCCTGCGCCGGTCGCCAATGCGCCGGATACCCGACTGATCGTCACACCGCCCCTGGCGGACAATGATGCGGATTACGACAAAGGATCGCTGGCATGAAGTTTATCGACACGCACTGTCACTTCGACTTTCCGCCGTTCGAAGGGGATATTGCCGCCAGCCTGGCACGCGCCGCTGAAGCGGGGGTGGAGAAGATTATTATTCCGGCGGTCGATGCCAGCCGCTTTGAGCGGGTCTGCGCGCTGGCCGCGGTGCATCCACCGCTCTATGCCGCGCTGGGCCTGCATCCGATTGCCATCGAACATCATCAGGATGTCCATCTCGATCAGCTGGAAAACTTTCTGCAACAGCGGCCGCGTAAGCTGGTGGCGATCGGCGAGATCGGACTGGATCTCTACCGCGACGATCCGCAGTTTGATAAGCAGCAGCGCTTTCTTGACGCGCAGCTTAAGCTGGCGAAGCGTTATGCGTTGCCGGTGATCCTGCATTCGCGCCGGACCCATGACAAGCTGGCGCAGATTCTGCGTCGTCACGATTTGCCGCGCCGTGGCGTGGTGCACGGTTTCGCTGGCAGCCTGCAACAGGCGCAGGCCTTTATTAAGCTGGGTTATGCGATTGGCATTGGCGGGACCATTACCTATGAACGTGCCAGCAAGACCCGTCAGACCGTGGCACATCTGCCGCTCTCTTCACTGCTGCTGGAAACCGATGCACCCGATATGCCGCTGCAGGGTTTTCAGGGCCAGCCAAACCGTCCGGAGCGGGCACGTCAGGTGTGGGAAGTGCTCTGCAGCCTGCGGGAAGAGTCACCTGAAGACATTGCTGATGCACTGTGGCACAACAGTCAGCAGCTGTTTCAGCTCGATCCCGCTTTCCCGGCGTTGCGTAACTGACTGTCCGTCTTTCGCCTGAACGACACCCCTTGCGCTAAAATGTGATAATAGTAACATTGCTCCGGCTGACGTATAATCACCATCAGGTAGTGTAATCTGCGATTTTAGTCACGTTTTACGTGATGTGATTGCACCATTTTCTTATTTCTATGTGACTGCTGGCACATATCAGGCCGCTTCAGAGTGTTATTATTATAACATTCCGCCGGCAAGCCGGTGGGTTGCACCCCGATTCTTTGGAGAGCCTCATGACCGATATCAAACACCTTGCCCTGCGCGCCCTGAAACTGATGGATTTAACCACCCTGAATGACGACGACACCGACGCAAAAGTGATTGCCCTGTGCCATCAGGCTAAATCCCCGGCAGGCAACACCGCGGCAATCTGTATCTATCCGCGTTTTATTCCCATTGCGCGCAAAACGCTGCGCGAGCAGGGTACCCCGGAGATCCGCATCGCCACGGTGACCAACTTCCCGCACGGCAATGACGACATCGACATTGCACTGGCAGAAACCCGCGCCGCTATCGCTTACGGTGCTGATGAAGTGGATGTAGTGTTCCCGTACCGCGCGCTAATCGCCGGTAACAGTCAGGTCGGTTTCGATCTGGTGAAAGCCTGTAAAGCCGCCTGTGCTGAAGCGGACGTGCTGCTGAAAGTGATCATCGAAACCGGTGAGCTGAAGGAGGACGCGCTGATCCGTCAGGCCTCTGAAATTGCCATTGATGCGGGTGCCGACTTCATCAAAACCTCCACCGGTAAAGTGCCGGTTAACGCCACGCCAGAAGTGGCGCAGATCATGATGAATGTGATCCGTGATAAAGGCGTCAGCAAGGACGTTGGCTTTAAGCCTGCGGGCGGCGTACGCACCGCGGAAGATGCCGCGATCTATCTGCAAATGGCAGAAGATACGCTGGGTGCCGACTGGGCTGATGCGCGCCATTTCCGCTTTGGTGCATCAAGCCTGCTGGCGAGCCTGCTCAACACACTGGGTCATGACAGCGACACCAGCAAAGCGGGTTACTGATTCTTCAGGCGGTCTCTGACCGCCTGTTCTCCATTCTGTTTTCCCTGAACCAGGGGGCTACCTTGTTCCTGCCACAAGAAATTATTCGCAAAAAACGTGACGGCCATGCGCTGACTGAAGAGGAGATTCGCTTCTTCATTAATGGCGTGCGTGATAACACCGTCTCAGAAGGTCAGATTGCCGCGCTGGCGATGACCATCTACTTCCACGACATGACGCTGCCAGAACGGGTCGCGCTGACGATGGCGATGCGTGATTCCGGTACGGTGCTTAACTGGAAATCCCTTAACCTTAACGGGCCAGTGGTGGATAAGCACTCGACCGGCGGCGTCGGCGATGTGACATCGCTGATGTTAGGGCCGATGGTCGCCGCCTGTGGTGGATATGTACCGATGATCTCCGGTCGTGGCCTCGGCCATACCGGCGGCACGCTGGATAAACTGGAAGCGATTCCGGGCTTCGATATCTTCCCCAGCGATGACCGCTTCCGCGAAATCATTAAGCAGGTCGGTGTCGCCATTATCGGCCAGACCAGTTCGCTGGCACCGGCGGATAAGCGTTTCTACGCCACGCGTGACATCACCGCCACCGTCGATTCTATTCCGCTGATCACCGCCTCGATTCTGGCGAAGAAGCTGGCAGAAGGGCTGGATGCGCTGGTGATGGATGTCAAAGTGGGTTCCGGTGCGTTTATGCCCACCTATGAAGCCTCAGAAAGTCTGGCGCAGTCGATTGTGGGCGTCGCTAACGGCGCAGGCTGTCAGACCACCGCGCTGCTGACGGACATGAATCAGGTTCTTGCCTCCTCAGCCGGTAATGCGCTGGAAGTGCGTGAAGCGGTTCGCTTCCTGACCGGTGAACAGCGCAATCCACGCCTGCTGGAAGTGACGCTGGCGCTTTGCAGCGAAATGCTGATCTCCGGCAAACTGGCCGCCAGCGACACCGAAGCGCGTCAGAAGCTGATGACGGTGCTGGATAACGGCAAAGCCGCCGAGGTGTTTGGTCGCATGGTGGCTGCCCAGCAGGGACCGGCTGATTTCGTCGAACGCTACGACACTTATCTGCCCGCGCCAATGCTGAGCAAACCGGTTTATGCCGACAATCCTGGCATCGTCAGCAGCATGGATACCCGTGCGCTGGGTCTGGCTGTCGTGGCAATGGGCGGCGGACGTCAGCGCGCCAGCGACAGCATCGATTACAGCGTCGGCTTCAGTGAGATGATCACCCTGGGCGAACGTGCCGATGCGCAGCGTCCGCTGGCGATGATTCATGCCAGCAGCGAAGACAAATGGCAGCAGGCCGCCGCAGCGGTCAAAGCCGCGCTGGTGCTCGGGGATTCTGCCCCGGCGGAGACGCCGGTTGTTTATCGCCGTGTGAGCGATATCAGCTAACTGAGCAGTAACCGGTGCCAGCTGTGATGCATTCGGGTATACTGATCTGATCGCTTTTTTTTGACTTGTCACGCGCCAATGCGCAGGAGACTTGCATGAAACGTGCTTTTATTATGGTGCTCGATTCCTTTGGAATTGGCTCCAGTAAAGATGCCGACAAATTCGGTGACGTGGGTTCAGATACCTTAGGTCATATTGCCGAAGCCTGTTTTAAAGGTGAAGCAGACAAGGGCCGTAAAGGTCCATTGCATCTGCCTAATCTCACCGCCCTGGGGCTGGGCAAAGCCGCTGAGCTGTCGACGGGTCGCTTCCCACTGGGTCTTGATCCTGAAGCGAAGATCACCGGCGCGTATGCTTACGCCAGCGAGCTTTCGTCAGGTAAAGATACGCCATCAGGCCACTGGGAGATCGCCGGCGTGCCGGTGCTGTTTGACTGGGGCTACTTCAGCGACAAAGAGAACAGCTTCCCGCAGGAACTGCTGGACAAGCTGGTTGAGCGTGCAGACCTGCCGGGCTATCTCGGTAACTGCCATTCGTCAGGTACGGTGATCCTCGACCAGCTGGGCGAAGAGCACATGAAAACCGGCAAGCCGATTTTCTATACCTCTGCGGACTCCGTGTTCCAGATCGCCTGTCACGAAGAGACCTTTGGTCTGGATCGTCTCTATGCACTGTGCGAAATCGCCCGTGAAGAGCTGACTGAAGGTGGCTATAACATTGGTCGCGTCATCGCCCGTCCGTTTGTGGGTGACAAAGCGGGTCAGTTCGAGCGTACCGGTAACCGTCACGACCTGGCGGTCGAGCCGCCATCCGCCACCATGCTGAAAAAGCTGGTGGACGAGAAGGGTGGTCACGTGATTTCCGTGGGTAAAATCGCGGATATCTATGCTGAGCAGGGCATTACCAAAAAGGTCAAAGCGACCGGTCTGGATGCGCTGTTTGATGCGACGATTCAGGAGATGAAAATCGCGCCGGATCAGTCGATTGTGTTCACCAACTTTGTTGATTTCGACTCAACCTGGGGACATCGTCGCGATGTAGCCGGTTATGCGGGCGGGCTGGAGCTGTTTGACCGTCGTCTGCCTGAGCTGATGAAGCTGGTTGGCGAAGATGACATCCTGATCCTGACCGCTGACCACGGCTGTGACCCGACCTGGCAGGGCACTGAACATACACGTGAGCACATTCCGATTCTGATCTACGGACCGAATGTGGAGCCGGGTTCTCTGGGATACCGTGAAACGTTCGCCGATATAGGTCAGACAATTGCACATTACTTTGGCCTGTCCGAGATGGACTATGGCAAGAACATGCTGTAAATCAGCAATTTAATAAGGATTAAACAATGGCAACCCCTCATATTAATGCTGAAATGGGTGATTTCGCAGACGTCGTGCTGATGCCTGGCGATCCACTGCGTGCAAAACACATCGCAGAAACCTTCCTGGAAAACGCGGTTGAAGTGAACAACGTGCGCGGCATGCTGGGCTACACCGGCACTTACAAAGGCCGCAAAGTCTCTGTAATGGGTCACGGCATGGGTATTCCTTCCTGCTCCATCTACACCAAAGAGCTGATCACGGACTTCGGCGTTAAAAAGATCATCCGTGTTGGCTCCTGTGGTGCCGTACGTGCCGACGTAAAACTGCGTGACATCGTGATTGGTATGGGTGCCAGCACCGATTCCAAAGTAAACCGTATGCGTTTCAAAGATCACGACTTCGCTGCGATTGCTGACTTCGACATGGTGCGTAACGCAGTTGATGCAGCGAAAAACCTGGGCGTTGAAGCGCGCGTAGGTAACATCTTCTCTGCCGATCTTTTCTACACGCCGGATCCGCAGATGTTCGACGTTATGGAAAAATATGGCATCCTCGGCGTTGAGATGGAAGCCGCAGGTATCTACGGTGTAGCCGCTGAGTTCGGTGCCAAAGCGCTGACCATCTGCACAGTGTCAGACCACATCCGTACCGGCGAGCAGACCACCGCTGCTGAGCGTCAGACCACCTTCAACGATATGATCACTATTGCGCTGGAGTCTGTCCTGCTGGGTGATTAATCGGCGCGGCGGGTACCTGTTGATGCCTGCTGCCTGATTCGCCTGTTCAGATCCTCCTCTGCCGGAGGATCTGATTTTCCCGCCTCGCCGTCCTGGTAACATTCACATCAAATGACACACTTTTGCTGAGGCTTGTGCATCTTCGCGCTGGCACCGCTGTGATCCCGCTTTATCATAGTGCGCAATAACAGATAAAAATTAATCGCCTGATATGCCTCCTGATGAACTTTCGTAACTTCGACGCTGAAGAGAAGCTGTTTGCCCGTCGTGCCGCAATAGCCTTTGCTCTGGTCTGTATCTGCTTCACTATTCTTGGCGTAAACCTTTATCGTCTGCAGGTGCGCGATCATAGCTACTACCAGACGCGATCCAACCAGAACGACATCAAGATGATCCCCATTGCCCCGACGCGCGGGCTGATATATGACCGCAACGGTATTCCGCTGGTGCGCAACGTCAGCTGGTACGCCATTACGCTGACCCCTTACAAAATCACCGATATGGATGCCACACTGCGGGCGTTGACACCATTAATTAATCTGACGCCCGATGAGATTGATACGTTCCGCCACGCCCTGAAACAGACCAGTCGTTACAAGCCGGTGGTGCTGAAGGAGGAGCTGACTGAAGAGCAGGTCGCGCGCTTTGCGGTGAATCAGTTTCGCTTTACCGGTGCCAGTCTTGAAACCTATCAGGATCGCCAGTATCCCTATGGCGCGGATCTGGCACATGTGATCGGTTATGTATCGAAAATCAACGATAACGACTACAAACGACTGAATGCAGAGGGCATCGCCGAAAACTATGCCGCTGACCATAACATCGGTAAGCAGGGAATTGAGGGCTATTATGAAGCGCTGCTGCACGGCAAGCCGGGTTATCAGGAAGTGGAAGTGGATAACCACGGCCGCATTGTGCGGGTGCTGAAAGAGGTGCCGCCTGTGGCGGGCAAAAACCTGACACTGACGCTTGATCTGCATCTGCAACAATATATTGAGAGTCTGCTGGCAGGACAGCGTGCGGCGCTGCTGGTTGAAGATCCGCACGACGGCTCCGTGCTGGCCATGGTCTCCAGTCCCAGCTACGATCCTAATCCGTTTGTGAAAGGCATCAGCTATCAGGCTTACAAAAAGCTGCTGCAGGATAAAGACCTGCCGCTGATTAACCGCGTCACGCAGGGCCTTTATCCGCCCGCCTCCACGGTGAAACCCTATATGGCGATGTCGGCGCTGCTGACCCATGTGATTACGCCACAAACGCAGTTCTTTGGTGCGCCCACCTGGACGCTGCCAGGCACGGACCGGCGTTATCGGGACTGGAAAAAAACCGGGCACGGCATGCTGGATGTCACCCGTGCGATTGAAGAGTCCGCCGACACCTTCTTCTATCAGGTGGCATTTATGATGGGCATTGACCGGATTCACACCATGCTTAGCCAGTTTGGTTACGGTAAATCGACCGGCATCGACCTCAATGAAGAGTACAACGGCTTACTGCCGAGCCGTGAATGGAAGCAGAAGGTGCATAAAAAGACATGGTATCAGGGCGATACGGTTTCCGTTGGCATCGGGCAGGGCTACTGGGTTGCGACACCGATTCAGATGGTGAAAGCGATGGTGGCGCTGATTAACAATGGTCGGGTCATCGCACCGCATCTGCTGGAGAAAACCCAGCGTGGCACGCGGGTGGAGAATTACCATCCCGGGCAGCGCGAGGCGCAGATTGGCGATCCTCACTCACCCTACTGGTCGCTGGTTCGCCACGCGATGTTTGGCATGGCTAACGCGCCAAACGGCACCGGCTATAAATATTTCCACACGGCACCTTATGGCATCGCCGCGAAGAGTGGGACGTCGCAGGTGTTCAGCCTGCGCCAGAACCAGACCTATAACGCGAAGATGATCCCGGTACGGCTGCGAGACCATATCTTCTACACTGCCTTCGCGCCGTTTAACGACCCGAAAGTGGCGGTGGCGTTAATTCTGGAGAACGGCGGCAATGAAGGGATTACGGCGGCACCCGTGATGCGGGCGATTCTGGACCACATCTTTATTCCGCCGACGCCAGAAGCGCCGGTTCAGGCAACACCGTAAAGAGGGACAACTGCTCCCCCACAGAGCGTCAGATTTTAAGCGTCTTGGTCACATGGCCAATGGCGCGCACGACGTCCGTTGCACCTTCACGGATTTCTGCAATCACGCCGCCCGCTTCCTGGGCCAGTTGTACGCCCTGATCGGCGCGCTTCAGGTTTGATTCAATCCCTTTCAGTGCCCGGCTCGCCAGAAGATGGTTTTGCTGTACCCGATTTTCAATATCGGTAGTGGCGCGGTTGATGTTCGCCGCCAGTGTGCGGACTTCGTTAGCCACCACCGCAAAGCTGCGGCCATGGGTTCCGGCCCGTGCCGCTTCAATAGCCGCATTCAGCGCCAGCAGGTTAGTCTGATCGGCGATCCGACGAATACCTTCCACAATCTCGCCGATACGATCTGAGGATTCACTCAGGCCGGTAATATCACCGGAGATCCCCTGGAGTTCACCCGCCAGGGCATTCATGGTCTGCACGCTGCTGGCGATAACATCGGCACCCAGCTTTGTACTTTGATCCGTTTGCAGTGCGGTATGATAAGCCTGCTGTGCCGCGTCATGCTCCTGCTGATTCTTTTCCACCTGTGCGGTGACATCCGTTGCGAATTTCACGATCTTGTAGAGTCTGCCCTGTTCGTCAAACACCGGATTGTAGGTGGCGCGCAGCCAGACCGTCTCGCCCCGTTTATTCACCCGGGGAAACTGGCCCGAGACAAATTCACCCCGATTCAGCTGCTGCCAGAACGCGCTATATTCGCGGCTGTCGCGCAGCGCCTGCGAGCAGAAATGACTGTGATGAATGCCTTCGACTTCCTCACGACGGTATCCCATCGTTTTCAGGAAGTTGTCATTGGCTTTAAGCACTTCACCTTTAAGGTTAAAGGCGATCACCGCCATTGACCGCTCAATGGCGGTGGTGATGGCGCGCTGTTCATGCGCATCGTTAATATGCTCGGTAATATCGGTGGCCAGTTTGACGATTTTAATCACGCGGCCATGGCGGTTCTGTACCGGCACATAATTGGCTTCAAGCCAGATCGGGCGGCTGTTTTTCGCCATACGCAGAAACTTATCGCTGAAGCTTTCACCCCGGTTGAGTCGCTGCCAGAAATCCTGATACGCCCGCGACTGAAGCTGCTCTGGGGTACAAAACAGGCTGTGGTGCTGGCCTTCGATCTCCGCCAGCGTGTAACCCATGCGCGCCAGAAACAGCGCATTGGCGCTAAGAATGGCGCCATCGGGGGAGAATTCAATCATGGCAATGGAGCCGTTGAGGGAGCTTAGCGTCGCGGCTGAGTGTGAGCGCTTCTGCCAGCTATGGCGCGAAGCGATGCCTGATGTAATGGTGGAAAACATGGCGATCCTTATTATTAGTGTTGGTCTCGCATGCTATATCGGCAAAATCGCGGCACAATGGAGGTTGAGGCTGGCTTCTGATTGAAATTTATCCGGGCAGCCGGGAAATTCAGGTGCCACGTCAAAGACGGTATTTGAGTTGATGGAAAAGCGGTCAGTCGGGTGGGTTTTGGCGAAAAGCGTTTGACGCTGCCGGGCCGCTTTGGTTTAATGCGCCCCGTTGCCCGAATAGCTCAGTCGGTAGAGCAGGGGATTGAAAATCCCCGTGTCCCTGGTTCGATTCCGGGTTCGGGCACCATCTTTAAAGAACCCGCCTCTGGCGGGTTTTTGCGTTCCAGGGCGAACCTGGTTAGCCAGACTCCCCTCTATCCCCGAACATTCCGAATTTCAACGCCTTCTGGCCATATATCCCCCTCAATCCTGTAGCAACACAAATAGATTTCACGTCGAAACCACTTTGCCGTCCCGGCTCTGTGCTGCGTTGCCAGAGCGTCACCGCCTGATATCCTGTCCAGCCTGCAATTGACCGGGGCTAATCGTGTTTTATAAGCCACCCTTTACAGAATCAACCTGACAGGCACAATAGCCCTTTTTCCAGCTCTGTCACGGTCATGTCAGAAGAAACGTTGCGTCTGCAGATACAGAACCTGAAAAAGCATAATGCGCGTCTGAAGCGTATAGCGCATGACGCCCGCACAAAACTCAATGCTGCGCTCGATGGCACCGGATTGTTCCTGTGGCAGCTCGATATTCCCAGCGGCAAACTGGTGATCTTCAACCGGCGCTGGGGGGCGATGCTGGGCTTCCAGCCTAAAGAGACCGACGCCAACTTCGAGTCCTGGAAAGAGAGTCTGCATCCCGATGATGCTGACGAAGTTTTGCAGGCATTCAATGATCACATTGCCGGGAAAGCGCCTTACTACGAAGCGCTTCACCGCATGATTGCCAAAAATGGCAGCATCACGTGGGTGCTGGATCGGGGCCGGGTAAGCGAGTGGAATGCACACGGAGAGCCAGTAAAAGTCATCGGCACGCACATCGACATGACCAAAGAGAAGCAATATGAAGAGCAGCTTGCTCTGCTGGCGCTGCACGATCCTCTTACGCTGCTCAACAATCGCCATGCCCTGCAGACCTATTTCTGTGAACTGAAAGCGCAGGGCCCCCTCTGCGTTGTCTTTATCGACCTGGATAACTTCAAACACGTCAACGACACCCTGGGGCATCGCAGCGGTGATGAAGTGTTAATCCAGTTAAGCCATCGGTTAACTGAACTCGCTCCGGCAGAGGTTATGATTGGCCGGCTCGGCGGCGATGAATTCGTCCTGTTATTGCCGTTTGCGATTGATCATCCTCAGGTCAGACAGCTGGCACACGCCTGTCTTGATGCCGTGCTTACCCCATTTGATATGGCCAACGGCCATGCGCTTATAGGCGCTTCAGTGGGCGTTTCTCAGGCGCAGTTGAAAGATGACTTTGATACCGCTCTGGCACGGGCTGATGAAGCGATGTACCGCATTAAGAAAAACGGCAAGCGCGGTGTTGCTTTTGATTCCAGTTTTTCGGGGCCCCTCTGACTCCGCTGAGTCGGGCATTTGCCTTGCAGGCGAGAGTCACGCGTTATCCCCCCTTCTGGCATAGCACCTGTCTTACGCCATAACTTTTCAGCTCCCCTTTTTGCAGGTGGCCAGGATGTATGCATACTCCTGTAGAAAACCCTTTTTAGTACTAATCCGAAAACCTGATTTTTGCTTTTAGAAAGCGTAAATTCTGCCGCTTCGTCTGGATTCACGTGTCAGTGAGAGATCTGACGTCCCTTTTAGAGAAAACATTCATTAAATCAGCATAATTGATTGTTTATTGATCGATATTGGTTATTTTAATCAGGTGCAATCACTGCATTACGCTTCGCTTATTTTTAACGTAAAAGCAGAATGCCTGATTTTTATTTAGCGCTTCGCTTGGGTAAATTGATCGTTTGTTGATCATCTTCACTACCTGGTATTAGTGAAGTTATCACTATGCCGCTTCGCTTATGTTTTTTTCAATTGGACTTTTTTTGAAAATGATCGATTAATAGGGCGCGGCGACTTCCGGTATAAAGGTTTTTCACGCCGCGACTCTTTTATGAAAAGAAAAGAGCGATGGTTGAAATCCGTTATCAATACGGTTAAGCCTGGTACAAGCAATAAACCAGAACTGTGACGGGTTTTTTATTTATCTCACTTTAACGGTCCGATTTTTTGTCTACATTTATGTTGCTGAATCGGCCTGATGAAGCGTTAAGTGTGCAAGTTCTGATTTTTAAAATTCAAAGAGGACGCATATGACTCAATATCGCGGTGGGGCCGGGAATTTTGCGGCCGATAAAGAGCGTGCTGCTGAAGCAGGACGCAAAGGTGGCCAGAAAAGCGGCGGTAACTTTAAGAACGATCCTGAACGTGCCATTGAAGCGGGGCGCAAGGGAGGTAAGGTTAGCCGCCGGAGCTGAACGTCTTTAACACTGCTGTGACAGCAGGGTTACTCTGTCAGCCGGGCATTTTGACGCTATTTAGTTATTCTGCAATATAATTACGTCCTGAATTATGTCGGTGCTGAATCATTGGCAATGGCCGGACATTTTAATTAAGCCGGAAGGGTTTTCCCTTCCGGTTTTTTATTTCCGATAGATTGAAGTTATACGGTTTAATTCAACTTTGTACAGGTGAGAATTGGCTGGTACTTTTTTATGCGCTTAATCTGATAAAATGTATACAGCGATTTATAGCTTTGTACAATTCTGGTTAAGCAAGCGAAGCCGCAAAGGTAAAAACATTTTTCCAGCTAAATGTTTGCTGTAAAAAGGAAAATGCATTTTACATGCCACTTTTGTGTTGAATTCATACTGATGTGGCGTGCGATATTAAAAATCTCCACTAGACTTTTCAGGTGCCAACGATATGACTGGCGCTGCGTTATTATTGACGCGGCTTTCTAATAAATGAGGCTATCTTATGACAGTGAAAACGTTAAACGATCTGTTCATCCATGACTTATCCGATGTATACAGCGCTGAGAAGCAGATAACCCGAGCATTGCCTAAAATGGCGCGTGCAGCCAGTGACGAAAATCTTATCGCTGCGTTTCATCAGCATCTGGAAGAGACCCGGGCTCAGATTGAACGACTTGACGAACTGGTGGAAGTGACGCCCGAAGTCAAAATCAAAAGAATGAAATGCCATGCGCTGGAAGGTCTGGTTGAAGAAGCGCAGGAAATTATCGACTCGGTCGAGAAGGGCGAAATTCGCGATCAGGGGCTGATTGGTGCGGCGCAGAAAGTCGAACACTATGAGATTGCTACGTACGGCACCCTGCATGCGCTGGCGCTAAAGCTGGGTTACACGAAAGCCGCGCAACTGCTGGAAGCAACCCTGAATGAAGAGAAGCAAACGGATGAGAAGCTTACCCAGGTAGCTGAGTCCATTACTGTCTCTTAAGGAGTAACACATGACTGCGATTGAACATTATCACGACTGGCTGCGCGATGCGCATGCAATGGAAAAACAAGCAGAAAGCATGCTGAGCAAGATGTCAGGCCGTCTTGAACACTATCCGGCACTGGAACAGCGTCTGGCACAACATCTGGAAGAGACCAAACATCAGCTGACGCTGCTGGAACAGCTGCTCGACAGCCATGGTATCGACCACTCTGTGATGAAAGATGCGATGGGTAAAATGGCGGCTACAGGCCAGGCTGTTGGCGGTATGTTTAACTCGGATGAAGTGGTGAAGGGTGCCATCAGTGGCTATGTATTCGAGAATGCCGAGATTGCCAGCTACACCAGCCTGATTGCCGCGGCTGAGCAGGTAGGCGATACACAGGGCGTACGTGTACTGAATGAAATCCGTGATCAGGAAGTGGCAATGGCGGAGTGGCTGTTGCAGAACCTGCCTGACGTCACGCAGCAATTCCTGCAGCGTGCGTCACAGCCAGGCACTGAAGCGAAAAAATAGCGCTTAGATACGTGCATAAAAAAAGCCGGGAATTCCCGGCTTTTTTACGTTAATGCTAATCAGTCTGCGATGTTTAGTCAGCCATTAAATGCCCGTACATTGTCATCAGCTTGCGGGTAACGCCGTTAGTCCAGCCGAAGCCATCCTGTAACGGATATTCACCGCCGCCGCCTGGACGGGCGCGATCGCCGCTGATGTCATACTTCTCGACCAGCTTGTGGTGCAACTGATAGAAGTTACTGACCGTATTGAGCCAGTTCACCGCCACTTCAGTAGCCAGCGTCTCTTCACCGTAGTTATTCAGGCCAACAATCGCCATCCACTGCATCGGTGCCCAGCCGTTAGGTCTATCCCACTGCTCACCGCTTTCCACCATCGAGGTCAGCAGACCGCCGTTGCTCAACAGCAGATGACGTAATGAGATCGCCTGCAGGTGCGCCTGATGCGGCGTCGCCAGGCCCACGAAAAGTGGCACGACCGAGGCCACGGTAAAGGCACCAAAACGCTCACGACGCCAGTCATAGTCGCGGAACACACCGGCGGTGCTGTCCCACAGATAGCGGGTAATAGCACGTTTACGCGCTTCCGCCTTTTTCTGCCATGCCAGCGCCGTCAGCTCTTCACCTTTCGCGTGCGACAGAGTCGCGATCATCAGCTCCAGCTTGTACAGGAACGAGTTCAGATCGATTGGGATAAACTGTGTAGTACGGATACTCGATAGCCGTTTCGGGTTACGCAGCCAGCGCGAGGAGTAATCCCAGCCCGATTCCGCACCCGCTCGCAGGTCACGATAGACTTCACTGGCCGGACGTTTAGATTCGCGGGCAGTTTCGACATCTTCCATCCACGACTCATCACGCGGCGTATCGCGGTCATCCCAGTAGCGGTTCAGCAGTGAGCCGTTCGGCATCCGCACCACGTGACGATAGGCCTGGTTTGGCATCAGAGAACCGGCACCATCCATCCAGAACTGATATTCCTTCATCAGCTGTTCCTGATAACGTTTCGCACCGCGCACGCCATCTTCTTCGAACAGTTCCACCATCAGTGCAAACACGGGCGGCTGAGAACGGCTGAGATAGTAGGTACGGTTGCCGTTAGGCACATGACCGTAGTTATCGATCAGCCAGGCAAAGTTATCCGCCATGTGACGTAGCAAATCATCACGGCCCGATTCTGCCAGCCCGAGCATAGTGAAGTAGGAGTCCCAGTAGTACGTTTCGCCAAAGCGTCCGCCGGGCACGACATAGGGTTTTGGTAACGGCAGCAGTGATGAATGCGGCATATGCTGCTGCGGCATTTTGGTCAGAACCGGCCACAGGTCATCAATATGCTCGTTGAGCGTTTTATCCGGGTTGGAGACATAAAAGCTTTCGTTTACGCCAGGCAGATAAAAGTGATCGGCGACAAAACGTGACAGGTCGAAATCACTGCTGCGTTTCTGTCGACGATAGCGCATCAGTACATCCAGCGGATCGTACTTAGGCGAACAGTCGGGGAAGGTTTTGCTGTCCTCGAAAATCCGCGACATCTGGACATGTTCGAACAGTTCCAGATAACGATCGGCAGGCGTCAGCGCATCCGGAGCCGGTAAGCCTTCAATCAGCTCCGGTTCCGGTTCAGAATCCTGCATGCGATCCAGTTTCAGTTCATGGGGATCGTATTGATACTCAACTTCCGCCCCGGCACGAACCTCTTCAAGTGCATTTTGTTGCTGGCGATGGGTATTAATAACGGCCTCCTGAGCGGTCGTGGTTGCACAAAAGACAAATTATAGACCTCTCATCGAGCGGAACAACAACGCAGAATATCTATGAGCGTAATAAAAATTGTCGATTAATCGAGCTTTTTTAATAAATCCCAGACAATTCAACCAAATATAACGGTGTTCACAAAAAACACATTTCGGATGAATCTCTTAGCGGCATGAATAAAAAAATTTAAGCTGAAGAAAACTGGCATTTATTCACATTTTGTAAAAGAAACCGCACCCGCAAAGGGTGCAGAAAGTGGCATACGCAACGGAAATCCGGGTGATAGAGAAGTGAGCGAGCCAGGTTGCCCGCTCAGCGGCTGTCAAATTATGGGTTCGCCAGTGCCGCGCGAATCACCGCCTGCCAGCTCGTGGTCGGGCGACCAATCAGTTTGCTGAGTTGTCGTGAATCATCAAACAGCCCCCCTTTTTCTGCACCGGCATCGGAATCTGCCAGCATCTCTGCGAGACCCGCGGGCAGACCTGCGTCTTTCAGCGCGGCGGCAAAGTCAGCCTGAGACAGATTGACGTAATCGACCTTCTCCCCACTCTGTGCGGCAATCTCCGCAGCAAACTGCGCCAGCGTATAATTATCGTCGCCCGACAGTTCATACACTTTACCCGCCTGATCATCGCGGGTCATCACTTCAGCTGCGGCTTCTGCATAATCCCGGCGGGCAGCTGAAGCGATGCGGCCTTCACCTGCTGCGCCGATAAAGGCGTGATGCGCCAGCGCCGGTGGAATGCTGGCGGCATAGTTCTCGGTGTACCAGCCGTTACGCAGCAGTGCGAACGGAATGCCAGAGGTTTTCAGCAGCGCTTCTGTTGCGCGGTGTTCCACGCCTAAGGCCAGGGGTGAGGTATCCGCGTGCAGCAGGCTGGTATAGGCGATAAAGCCCACGCCTGCCGCCTGAGCCGCTTCAATGACAGCTTTGTGCTGCGCTTCACGCTGGCCGACTTCACTGCCGGAGATCAGCAGCAGCTTATCGACGCCTGCAAAAGCGGCCCTGAGCGTTTCTGGCTGACCATAATCGGCCTGGCGGACAACGACGCCCAGCACGGCAAGATCGGCCGCTTTGGCGGGCGTACGCACTGCGGCGACGATCTCTCCCGCCGGCATTTTTTTCAGTAATGCATCAATCACAAAACGGCCCAGCTGGCCGGTGGCACCTGTTACTGCAATCATGTTGTTGCTCCTGTGGCTGTTGGTGAAATTCAGACTAAGATATAAACTAATTTTTAGTAAGTACTTACAGAATTGTTAGCTTAAGGTGTGCAGGTTAAATGACTGAAAAATTGAGTGAAAAATTTAGTCGTGGCGAGTTGCTTAATGTTAACTGTCCGTCGCGTGATGTGCTGAAACGCGTAACCAGCCGCTGGAGCGTACTGATTCTGCTGGCCCTGCAGGACCAGACGCTGCGCTTCAGTGCATTGCGCCGGGCGGTCGGTGGCGTCAGCGAACGGATGCTGGCGCAGAATCTGCGTTACCTTGAGGAAGATGGCTTTGTGCAGCGCATCGCTTACGATGTGGTGCCGCCGCACGTGGAATATCGCCTGACGCCGCTCGGACGTGAAGTCGGTGAACAGGTAGTCGGTCTGGCAGACTGGCTGGAGCTGAACCTTAGCCGGATTCTGGCACAGCGCGAAAAATCCGCAGCAGCGCAAAATCATCCCGACTTATCCGCCAGAATGTGACGGCATGACTATCCTTTCCGGAAAATGTCTGTTTTCGCTCGTCTGTGATCTCACCCTTCAAAACAGCAACAACGCCGCAGCAGGGAAATAATTCTGGCGGGCGTTCAGCACGGTTGATCATTATTAAATCGTTTTACCAGGGGCCGCGCTGGAATAATTGACTGCATAGGGTGCGCTGTTAATTCAGGCTGGATTTTTGACTCATTTATTTAACATTTACGCTGGCGTTTAACTGTGCCATTTCCACTTTGTTTTATCAAAGCTGATTGCGTGATTAGAATGGATATAACAAAAAATAATACAAAGCGTCAGATGCAGATGTTTATGGGTTTAACTTGTTAAAAATTAAGCTTATTTTAAATTACCCATCCTCATTTTTAGCCGAGTTATATACAGTTTTTTTGAAAAAAATCGCCTGAAAACAGGCCGTTGGACATATTTTACAGGCAGGCTTTGCTTTAACTCTTCAGTTTTTAATGTAAGAAATACCGTAACATTAAAGATACATAAAACCCCTCTGATTAACCTTTACGCCTTATTTTTAAATAAATATTTCACGCTAAAAACAATGATCAAAATCAATAAAGACTGTTATAGTTTTCATTAACCCCACTGTTTCTGTTTCCCCGACGCAAATAGCTCTAAATTTGCGTCGGGAATTTCAATAAGCGCAGAGAAGTCAGCGCATCAGGCTTAAGTTGTTAATTATAAGTAAACACGTGGTTTTCTATGTGGCAAAGAGGTAAGCAATGTTCGGATTAGATGCCTTTCATCTGGCCAGGATTCAGTTCGCATTTACTGTTTCCTTCCATATTATCTTTCCCGCCATCACCATCGGTCTCGCCAGCTTTCTGGCCGTACTCGAAGGTATGTGGCTTAAAACCCGCGATCAAACCTATCGCGATCTCTACCATTTCTGGTCGAAAATCTTTGCCGTTAACTTCGGTATGGGTGTGGTCTCAGGACTGGTCATGGCTTATCAGTTCGGCACTAACTGGAGCGGCTTCTCGGCGTTTGCGGGCAGTATTACCGGTCCGCTGCTGACCTATGAAGTGCTGACAGCGTTCTTCCTGGAAGCGGGCTTCCTGGGCGTGATGCTGTTTGGCTGGAATCGCGTAGGTCCGGGCCTGCACTTCTTTGCTACCTGCATGGTGGCCCTGGGAACGCTGATTTCAACCTTCTGGATCCTTGCCTCTAACAGCTGGATGCAGACGCCTCAGGGCTTCATCATCGAAAACGGCATTGTGGTTCCGCAGGACTGGTTCAAAATTGTCTTTAACCCCTCTTTCCCTTACCGCCTGTTCCATATGTCGGTGGCGGCATTCCTGGCGAGTGCCTTCTTTGTGGGGTCGTCGGCGGCCTGGCATTTGCTGAAGGGGAATAACAATCCCGCTATCCGTAAAATGTTCTCCATGGCGCTGTGGATGGCGCTGATTGTCGCGCCGATTCAGGCGATGATTGGTGATGCACACGGTCTGAATACCCTGGAGCATCAGCCTGCCAAAATCGCGGCAATTGAAGGACACTGGGAAAACCCGCCGGGTGAAGCCACACCGCTTATCCTGTTTGGTATTCCTGATATGGAGCAGGAGCGCACCAAATATGCACTGGAAGTGCCTTACCTCGGCAGCCTGATTCTGACGCACAGCCTGGACAAGCAGGTTCCGGCGCTGAAGTCGTTCCCGAAAGAGGACCGGCCTAATTCCACGGTGATCTTCTGGTCGTTCCGCGTGATGGTGGCGCTGGGCCTGCTGATGATTACGCTGGGCGTGGTCAGTCTGTGGCTGCGTTTCAAAGGCCGTCTCTATGAGTCGCGTCCTTTCCTGTGGTTTGCGCTGTTGATGGGGCCATCGGGTCTGATTGCGATTCTGGCGGGCTGGTTTACCACTGAAATCGGTCGTCAGCCGTGGGTGGTGTATGGCGTGCAGCGCACCATTGATGCGGTCTCGGCACATGGTGATATGCACATGAGCATCAGCCTGCTGGCCTTTATTCTGGTCTACAGCTCGGTGTTCGGTGTGGGGTATCACTACATGATGCGTCTGATTAAGCAGGGACCGGTTGTCGGCGAAGGTCACATCACTGAAGAGGGTGGACCGGGTCAGAAAAAAACGCCAGCGCGTCCGCTTTCCGCTGCCACCTTTAAGGATGGAGACCACTAAGATGATCGATTATTCCGTTATCTGGTTTGTGATTATCGTCTTCGCAACCCTGATGTATATCGTGATGGATGGTTTTGACCTGGGTATTGGTCTGCTGTTCCCGTTCAATAAAGATGCTGGCGAGCGTGACATGATGGTGAACACCGTTGCGCCGGTCTGGGATGGTAATGAAACCTGGCTGGTTCTGGGTGGCGCAGGCCTGTTCGGTGCGTTCCCGCTGGCTTATGCAGTGATTACCGATGCGCTGTCGATTCCGCTGACTGCCATGCTGATTGGCCTGATTTTCCGTGGTGTCGCCTTTGAGTTCCGCTTCAAGGCAGTTGAAGGTCATCGGGCATTCTGGGACAAATCATTTATTGCCGGGTCCGTTATCGCCACCTTCAGTCAGGGTGTCGCGGTGGGTGCGTTCCTGGATGGCATTCCGGTTGAGGGACGCCGTTTCGCCGGTTCCGCGCTGGACTGGCTGGCACCGTTCCCGCTGTTCTGCGGCGTAGGTCTGGTTGTGGCGTATGCGCTGCTGGGCTGTACCTGGCTCATCATGAAGACCGAGAACGAGCTGCACCGTAAGATGTCTGCGCTGGCGACGCCGCTGGTGATCGCACTGTTAGTGATTATCGGCATCGTCAGTCTGTGGACACCGTTTGCGCATGCAGATATCGCGCATCGCTGGTTCAGCAAGCCGAATCTGTTCCTGTTCCTGCCGGTTCCGGTGCTGGTGTTGCTCTGTTCGTGGGGCATTGTGCGCGCCATTAAGCGTGAGGCGCACTATTCACCGTTCCTGCTGACGCTGGCACTGGTCTTCCTGGGCTTCTCCGGGCTGGGTATCAGTGTATGGCCAAACATTATTCCGCCATCCGTGACCATCTGGGACGCCGCGTCGCCGCCGCAGAGCCAGGCGTTTATGCTGGTGGGTAGCCTGTTGATTATCCCGATGATCCTGGGCTACACCTTCTGGAGCTACTATGTATTCCGTGGAAAAATCAAAGCAGATGAAGGATATCATTGATATGAAAAGCCTCAGCAGCATGAAAGACCACAATCACCATGAAGAGACGAAAGCACCCTGGTGGAAGCGCGTGATGTGGCTGGTGTTTATCTATGCCGCCAGCGTGCTGGCACTGGGCGTCGTCGCCTCGCTGTTCCGCATGATGATGACTGCCGCGGGTATGCGTAGTCATTAATTGTCGCAGACTGCGTCTCACCGCTATCCGGCGCAGTTTTTATCAATAATCAGAAGGCTGACATTGGTCAGCCTTTTTAGTTAGTAACCTAAGCAATTAATGCGGAATCGCCCCGAACAGGCGCATGTGCCTTACCCTTTCCTTACACCGATTCGCGATTTTTGTTATCCTTTTGTGACGAAAATCCCAGTCCTCATCCGCGTCGTAAATCGCCATCATGCTCAGTCAGGCCATTAAAAAACAGCACATTACCGATCTGGTCGAGTGGATAGAAGCCAATCTCACCGATGATCTCAATATCGATCAAATTACCCTTAAATCAGGTTACTCGAAATGGCACATGCAGCGCATGTTCAAGGAGATGACCGGACAGACGCTGGCGGCCTATACCCGTAAACGGCGTCTGACGATGGCAGCCATGGCGCTGCGTCTGACGCACATGACGCTGATCGATATCGCCGTGCGTTTTGGTTTTGATAACCAGCAGAACTTCACCCGAGTGTTCAAAGGTCACTTTTCGCTGACGCCTGGCGCGTTTCGCCGTATTCCCCATTTGCCGGTGAAAAATTTCCATGGACGCATTCTGGCGCGTTCGCTGGCAGAACGTGCCACGCTGGTGGAACGCAAGGAGGAGCTGCATCTGCGCGGAGAGACGCAGGAGTGGGAATGTAAGTTCGGTGATTACATTGCCGATCGCGATCACCGGGTGGCTGAGCAGGCGCGGCAACTGGTTGCGCTGGCGGGCAGTCATGTTGCGCAGGGCTGGTTAGGCTTTCAGTATAGTCCCGGTCATAGCTCTGCTGACCAGCAGAATATCAGCCTGTTTCAGGCGCTGGAGCCGCAATATGCCGGTTTGCTGGGTGACCACACCGACAACTGGAGTGAAGTGCCGGGCCTCTATGCGTCGCTTCACTGGAGCGGCAGACCGGAGCAGCTGACGCGCTTTATCGAGGATATCTACTATCAGCATCTGCCAGCGCTGGGAATGTCCCGCCGTCCTGGCAAAGATCTGCTGCGTCTCGATTTTGCACAATGTAAGCCCGATTGGTTAAGCGGCGTTTTTTCTGTTCCGGTCATGCAGGCATAGCCTGCAGGGCAGGGAGAGAGGCTCAAATGCATAATTCGTGCGGTAAACCGTGACAAACCGCACGATTTTATAAAATAACTCGCCAGTCTGGCGTAAAATCCTCCACTGAAACCCCGTCATACCTGAATCATCGTTCATCCGTGATGGGGCTGGAACATTCATCTGCATTTCAGGCCTTTTCCGGCCAAAACGACAAACGAAGAAAACTATGCGACGCTTAATGATTTCACTGGTTCTGGCATTGCCTGTTATGGCAATGGCACAGCAGGCTGAGCCTTTCTCACCGCCCGCTGGACTGCATCCGCACTCTCACACCTCTCAGCATGAAATTCTGGGTGACGGTGAGCTGCCGGAACACACCAGCAGCAATGCTTCCCTCTCCGGATTCAACGACACGCTGTAAGTGCTGTTGCGCTGCCAAATCCCGGCGGTGCAACATGACCGGCTCATCTGGAGCCGGCAAGCCTTAACCTGATTAGCCTCCCTCACTAAACCCATCAGTCACCTTTCCGTGAACGCTTTTGTCAGGGCCGCTTCACGCCTGTTATGCGCACAGCTGCATCTTCATAAAATATATCTTAACTTGCTGAATCGCATTTTTCGTTCTTGTTCTCAAGATATATCATAGCTAATCTGCCCGCTTGTAATGAGAATGATTGTTATTACATGTCAGTTTTATGATAGTGAGCATGCCCCTGAATCAGGGGCAGTGATCCCGATTGAGGAGAAACATTTTGACTGCATCAGCTAATCAGCGTTTACCCCAGCGCATCCGTAATGAACTGCGTTTCCGTCACATCCAGGTCGCCAGTAAAACTAATATTGCCGGTAAATTCTGGCGTATCCGGTTCACTGGCAGCGATCTGGCGGGCTTTACGTCTCAGGGCTTTGATGACCACATCAAGGTATTTTTCCCTTCCGCTGAAGGTGAAACACTGGCTCTGCCACAGATCACCGACGCGGGCATTGTCTGGCCCGAAGGTTTACGTCCGCAGGCGCGCGACTACACGCCGCTGGAATTCGATGGTGTCTCTTCACTGACCCTCGATTTCTATATTCATCAGCAGGGCGTAGCGAGTCACTGGGCAACGCAGGCGAAAGTGGGCGATAAGTTAATTGTCGGCGGGCCACGGGGTTCGCTGGTGGTGCCGGCCGATTATGCATTCCAGCTTTACGTCTGCGATGAAACCGGGTTGCCCGCCTTCGCACGTCGTCAGCGTGACGCAAATGCGCAGGCATTGCATCTCTACGCCTTTACCGATGAAGCGACGGGTCTGGACTATTTATCCGATACGGCGGGCATAACGACAAACTGGATGGGCAGCGGTCAGATGCAGAAAGCGCAGCTCAGCCAGCTGATTGCCCGACTGGATCAGCTCACGCTCCCTGCGGAAGATTACTTTATCTGGCTGACCGGGGAAGGTGAGTTCGTCAAAGCGCTGTCTGACTACTTCACCGTACAGCGCGGCCTCAACAGTGAGTTTGTTCGGGCAGTTGCTTACTGGCACCAGAAGTAAGCGGCTCTGGTAATTGAGTTTTGTCAGGTAGCGGACTACCATCAATCCGACTTTTTTCCCGCAGGGCAGGCCATGAAACAGCATCCGAATTCCACATCTTCTGACGGTCAGTCCGGGCACGCAGGTGGCTGCGGCGGACGACGCAAACGACGTGAAAAAATGCTGGAGGCGAGTGAGATTCGCCTGCTGATGCTCCATTTCCTGGCGCAAAATGCGGCGCACGGCTATGAGCTGATCAAGTCTGTTGAGGAGCTTTCCAAGGGCGAGTATTCACCCAGTCCGGGTATCATCTATCCCAATCTGACGCTGCTGGAAGAGATGGAGGCAATTGAGGTGGTGGATACGAAAGCAACCCGCAAAGCCTACCGCCTGACGACAGCGGGAGAGGGCCAGCTGGCTGATAACCGTGAAACGGTCTCCAGCCTGATTACGCGGCTTTCTACGCTGGCGATCCTGGTCAATAACCGCAGTATTCCTGCTGTTGAAGAGGCGATTCACGGGCTCAAAACAGCATTGAACCGGCGACTGGCGCAGGAAGATATCTCAGAAGCCGCGCTGCAGACGCTGATTAAGGCGCTGCACGACGCGGCTGAAAAAATCACTCACAGTTAATCAGCTGATTTCAGCTTTGTTTTTGTCGATGTGGCCCAGGGTACGATCCGGGAAACAGATGTCGCGTACGCGCTGTTTGAGCGTAGTCGCATCCGGGAAGCCACCATCGCGCTTACGTTCCCACAGCAGATGCTCATCCAGCGTAATTTCAAAGATACCGCCAGTGCCCGGTTTCAGCGTCACCTCTGACAGATCCTCAGCGAAAGTATGCAGGAGTTCCTGTGCCATCCACGCTGACCGCATCAGCCAGTTGCATTGCATACAGTAGTGAATAACAACCACAGGTTTTTGCGCCATAACTCTATTCCTTTACGTGTTGATAAATGCCAGTGCATTCGGGTTAAAAAAGTGTGCGCTGTGGTTTATTTATGAATTTATAAAGCTTTTAAAACAGTTCTGAATTGCATCCTGTCGGGTACGAACCTTGCTTCATCAGCATGCTGATGAACTTTTTTATGGCTTTTATGCAGCGCCATTTTTGTTATTCCAGCAAGCAAGGGAGTGAATACTAACAACTAATCAGGGGATTCGCGCCTGTGCCACCTTGTTTTAGGAGATTGACTAAACCGCGTCGGTTTTAGCAGACGTTTTTCGCGACCCTCTCAGACTCATAAAGTAGCGACTCACAGCTCTCCGCCTCAGATGTTAAGGGGAGTTCGGTGAGGCGTAAATCGCCCGGCATTCAGCTGAGGAATTCGACCGTTTCGCTTTAAAAACATTGCCTTGCGGAGTTTTATTCGATGATTTTGCGCTATACCTGGAGTTCCGGACCGTCTTAAGGAGACCATAATGGCAAAATCATTAGATCAAACCGCTGAGCAACTGGGGAATATTTTACTCTCCTCCGGACTTCAACTGGCGACCGCCGAATCCTGTACCGCCGGGCTGATCAGCATGACGCTGGCCGCCGTGGAAAATAGCGGTGACTTCTACACCAGCGGCTTCGTAACCTACAGCGAAAATGCCAAAATCCGTCTGCTGGGCGTAAAGCCCGAAACCCTGAAACAGCATACGGCGGTGAGTGAGCAGACGGCGCGGGAGATGGTGCAGGGAGCCTGCGCCCGTTCTGGTGAACCGGTGGGATTATCGATCACCGGCTATGCGGGGCCGGGTGGCGGCGAAGATGGCACACCACCAGGCACTATATGGTTTGGCTGGGTACTGCCCGATGGCAGTGACGAGGCGGAGTGCCACCAGTTCAGTGGCGATCCCAAATCGGTGATGGAGCAGGGCACGCAGTTTGCGCTGGAAGGGCTGATTAAACGGCTGCAGCGGGCCGATCGATAAAGGCGCGGTGTACGCGCCTTTTAAATCCGGTTAGCGACAGTCGACAATCAGACGGCCCTGCACTTTGCCATCCAGCAGTGCCTGCGCACCCTCTCTGGCTTCACTCAGCGGAATGACCCGGCTCAACTGATTAAGCCGTTCGCTATCCATCAGCTCACCGAGTCGCTGCCACGCCTGTTCACGAAGCGGCTTCGGACACATTACGCTATCGACACCAGCCAGCGTAACGCCACGCAAAATAAAGGGTGCGACGCTGGCTGGCAGATCGAGTCCCTGCGCCATCCCGCAGGCGGCAACCACGCCGTCCCGCTGTGTAGCGGCCAGCACATTCGCCAGCGTGTGGCTCCCGACGCTGTCTATCGCGGCAGCCCAGTGCTCTTTAGCCAGCGGCTTGCCAGGCTGGGAGAGCGCTTCACGGTCAATCACCGATGCTGCGCCCAGCTTCTCGATCAGATACGTATGGTCGCTGGCGCGTCCGCTCGACGCGATCACCTCATAACCGAGGCGTGCCAGCATGCTGACGCTGTAGCTACCGACGCCGCCACTGGCACCGGTCACCAGCACCGGCCCGCGGTCAGGTGTGATGCCCTGTTTTTCCAGCGCCATCACGCAGAGCATCGCGGTCAGCCCCGCCGTACCGATGGCCATAGTTTGCAGCGGGCTCAGCGTGGCGGGCGGCCGCACCAGCCAGTCGCCGCTGACGCTGGCTTTCTGCGCCAGTCCGCCCCACTGTTTTTCGCCCACACCCCAGCCGGTCAGCAGCGCCACATCATCCTCTTTCCAGTCGGGATGGCGGCTTGCTGTCACCCGGCCCACAAAATCGATACCCGGCACCATCGGGAACTGGCGCACAATCGGGCCTTTGTTGCAGATAGCCAGGGCATCTTTGTAGTTCAGAGATGAGTAGCTGACGTCGAGCGTGACATCATGATCGGGCAGTTGGGATTCGGGGAGATCTTTCAGCAGGGAACGGTAACCTTGTTCGTCATTTTCAATGACCAGTGCCTTGAACATGCAGCCTCCGGCAGAGTGGGAAAGAGGGGATAAGTTTACGCCTGGCAAAAGGAATGCGGTAGGGCAATGGCCACTTCTGGACGTTAAAGCAGCGGCCGGCCCCAAAAATCGCGCAGCAAGCTATTTGCATAAATCTGCATATAATTCATCTGATTAGTCGTATTATGAATCTTATATGATAAATAGACTATATAAATCATGTCGTTACGTTTACAGGTGTGATTGAGTAATTGCCCGGCCTGGGTTGTTCATGCGTAAAAAAGATGACATTATGACCGCCACTTTTTGACCCTGCTTCACCACCACAGAGGACGTCGCCATGTCCGGTTCACCGCGCACTAGCCCGGATTACCGTTCGCTTTTTCCGGCGCTCACCGGGTTTTCCTCATTTCCGGACTCTGCGTTATTCCTCATCCGGTGAGGCCAGCCAGGCCGCGGCTGGGGGTTTTTGCTCCACAGACTGCGTAATGCCTCCTGACTGCTAATAATTCGCCGGGGCGTTGTCCCCATGATTGTGCCTCAGGCACTTCCTCCCTGACGTTGGGGATTCTGTTATGACTCCACTGAAAATTGCTGCCAGCGCCGCTGTCGCGCCCAGTCTGACCCTGAACACCGCGCGTGACGTAGTGACACTGGATAACACCGACTTTACGGATGTGGCGGCGGTTGTCGTCTCGCTGGCGGATACCCGTAGCGGTGTGCTGGCGCTGCTGCGTCACACCGGCTTTAATCTGCCGGTGTTTGTCGCGAATGCGTTTGAAGAAGAGGTGATGCACCTGCCGGGCGTCAGCGGTGAACTGAATGGCGAGCCGCAGGAGTGGATTGCCCTGGAAGCGGCTGCGCAGGCATATGAAGCTGAGCTGCTGCCACCTTTCTTCGAGACGCTGACCCGCTATGTCGATATGCAGAACAGCACCTTTGCCTGTCCCGGACATCAGGGCGGCGCGTTCTTTAAAAAACATCCGGCGGGCAAACAGTTTTATGACTTCTACGGCGAGAATGTTTTCCGCTCTGATATGTGCAACGCCGACGTCAAACTGGGCGATCTTCTGATCCACGAAGGTTCAGCCAAAGATGCGCAGAAGTATGCGGCAAAAGTGTTTAACGCTGACAAAACCTACTTTGTGCTTAACGGCACCTCCAGCGCCAATAAAGTGGTGACTAATGCGCTGCTGACCCGTGGCGATTTAGTCCTGTTTGACCGCAACAATCACAAGTCGAACCATCACGGCGCATTGATTCAGGCGGGGGCGACCCCGATTTATCTGGAAGCAGCACGCAACCCCTTCGGCTTTATTGGCGGTATTGACGCGCACTGTTTTGATGAGGCTTATCTGCGCGAGCAGATCGCGGCAGTGGATCCGCAGCGCGCGGAAGAGGCGCGGCCTTTCCGTCTGGCAATTATTCAGCTGGGTACCTACGACGGCACGGTCTACAACGCACGTCAGGTGGTGGATCGCATCGGTCATCTGTGTGATTACATCCTGTTTGATTCCGCGTGGCTCGGCTATGAGCAGTTCATTCCGCTGATGGAAGGTTGTTCACCGTTGACCCTGGAGCTGAATGAGAACGATCCCGGCATCTTTGTCACGCAGTCCGTGCATAAGCAGCTGGCAGGCTTTTCGCAGACCTCGCAGATCCATAAAAAAGATAATCACATTCGTGGACAGCGGCGCTTTTGCCCGCACAAGCGACTGAATAACGCTTTTATGCTGCACGCCTCAACCAGTCCGTTTTATCCGCTGTTTGCCGCGCTGGATATCAACGCCAGAATGCATCAGGGCGAAGCGGGGCGTCGCATGTGGGATGAGTGCGTCGTGCTGGGTATTGAAGCGCGTAAAGCGATACTTGATCGCTGTGAAATGATCCTGCCGTTTGTGCCGGAGACGGTAGAGGGTCAGCGCTGGCAGGATGCACCCACGGAGACGATCGCCCGCGATCTGCGCTATTTCAGCTTTGAACCACAGGCGAAATGGCACGGCTTTGCAGGTTACGCGCGCGATCAGTATCGGGTCGATCCCTGCAAGCTGCTGCTGACTACGCCGGGCATTGACGCGGCCAGCGGGGAGTACAGTGATTTTGGGATCCCTGCGACCATTCTGGCGAACTACCTGCGTGAGAACGGCATTGTGCCGGAGAAGTGCGATCTCAACTCGATCCTGTTCCTGCTGACCCCGGCTGAGAGTCCGGAGAAGATGGCGAATCTGGTGGCGATGCTGGCGCAGTTTGAGCAGCACGTTAAAGAGGATGCGCCGCTGGCCGAAGTGCTGCCGACGATTTATCGCAAAAACGCGCAACGCTATGCCGGTTATACCCTGCGTCGCCTCTGTCAGGAGATGCACGATCTTTACGTCAGTCACAACGTTAAAGATCTGCAGCGACTGATGTTCCGCGCTGCGGAGTTCCCCCCGGTCAGGGTCAATCCGCAGGATGCGCATCAGGCTTATATTCGCGGCGAAGTGGAGCTAGTCCCCATCGCTGATGCAGCCGGTCGTGTCGCTGCTGAAGGCGCGCTGCCTTACCCTCCAGGCGTGCTGTGCGTCGTGCCAGGGGAAGTCTGGGGCGGCGCGGTGCAGCGTTACTTCCTGGCGCTGGAAGAGGGACTTAATCTGCTGCCGGGCTTCTCACCGGAGCTGCAGGGCGTTTACACCGAAGAGGATGAGCAGGGACAGAAGTATCTGGTGGCGAATATGATGGTGGGGCACTGATCTGAGCGGGGCAGAGGCGGCTAGCGGCCCGCCGGGCCTTTTTGTTCGCTGCGCGAACGGGCTATGAGCAGGTTACGCCCGTCAGGCCTATGGTTCGCTGCGCGAATGAGGCTATGAGAAGGTTACGCCCGCCAGGCGGCAGGGAGTTTCAGGTCGCCCGTGCAGGCGGACGCGTTAAGGGGCGTACGCCCGCCCCTTAACAATCCCGGCGTCCGGCTGCCTGCGCGCCCCGCTTTGCGGGGTGCCCTCGTCACGCTCTGCGGCCGACGGACCGTCCGGACGCGCCATCCCTGGCGCGAACCGTCCTTTCGCCGACGTCCTGTCGGCTCATCCTGGCCTCCGGTTGTTCCTCAGCGCTTCGGATGCCTCTCACAAACCCTCGCCTGTGAATTTTTTATGTATTTTGATGCTGCGTTATCTGCCGGATAAAGACAGCTCCGGAAACGTAAAGCGATAAAGTACTCAACACAAAAAGAAGAGATAAAAGCGGGGGAGGAAGGCCGTCAGAACCGCTGAGCGGATGAGGGATTTCAGGACGAGCGACAGGGATGTCGCGAAGAGGCGGGTTCGTGCCAGGGATGGCGCGTCCCGGCGGTCCGTGAGAAATCCGGAAGAGGCGAAGGGACCGCGAAGCGGCGGTGAAGCAGGCCGGAGCGCGGGGTCAAGGGGGCGCGGCGACTGGCGCCCCCTTGTGGGTCGCCTGCAGAGGCGTGTCTGAAACTGTCCAGCCTGCCAGGCGAACGAAACCTTCTCATAGCCCGTTCGCGCAGCGAACAATAATCCCCGCTGCAGCGGCGCCGATCAGAATCCCCGATAGCTCTTCTGCGCAGTACTCACCTTATACAGATAACGACGCGACTCCGCAGACGGGTGCTGGTTTGCCAGGGTCGAGTAAACCTTGCTGGATGACATACCGTTGATCATCGAGAACGCCCGATCTTTATCGCTGGAGAAGACGCGCAACACGCTGCCTGCACCACCGTTATAGGCGGTGATCACCGCATAGCGGCGTGAGACCGGATCCTGAATGCCGCCCAGATAGCTACGCTGCAACAGCGACAGATAAGCCGTACCGGCATCGATATTGTTCTCCGGATCCAGCAGATAGCTGCGGCTCGGCTTGCCCCATTTCCCCTTCATGCGGAATACGTCAACACCGGCGGTATGCTGCACCACCTGCATCAGACCCAGCGCATCTGAATGACTCACGGCGTAGGGGTTGAAGCTCGACTCGGTCTGCATAATCGCCAGGATCAACGAGGCATCAACACCATACTGTTCGGCAGCTTTACGCACCATTGGCAGGTATTTATGCGCACGCTTGTCCAGGTGGTTCGGCACCATCGGAATCGAAATGCTGTAAATCACATGCAGACCCGAGGTGCGGCGCATCAATTTATTCTGAATCAGATAGTCAGCAAAAGCTTCCGCGCGGCCCTGCCAGCGAATCGGCTGACCAGTATTATCCAGCACCTGCCCATACAGCAGCGGCTCTTTACTGATTTCAATGTCGTTGGCATCAGAATAGAGATCGACATTACCCGGATCTTCACCAATCAACAGCGTGGTCACGATCGCCTGACGCAGACTTGCCATCGGATCGGTACCGGAAATCGTCTCGATGGTCAGCTTACCGCTTTCAAAGTTGATGTGGCTGCGGGTGTAATAGTTGTCGCTATATTTGACGTAATCTTTAGGTCCGGCGATCAGGACCTCGTTGATACCCCAGATATTCTCAATATTGTGAGCAAACTGCCCCATCAGAATATCAAAGGCGTTAGTATCTTTTACCCACTCCTCGTGGGACTGCGGCTTCTTTGACCCGGAGCAGGAAACCAAAAGTGGTGCTATCACCAGCAGGGCGATTAATTTTTTATTCATTGGGAGTGCAAGCCTGACCTGGATAACCGGCCTCAGCGATGAGGCCCGGAATGTTTACGCTTCTGGCGGTGTATAGCCTTCGATATGAACGTCTTTACCTTCGAACAGGAAATTGATCATCTCCTTCTCCAGCACTTTACGATCGTCGGGATTCATCATGTTGAGCTTCTTCTCGTTAATCAACATGGTTTGTTTCGCCATCCACTTCTGCCAGGCTTCTTTAGAAATATCATTGTAAATGCGCTTACCCAGATCGCCTGGATAGAGCTGAAAATCCTGTCCTTCGGCGTCGCGCTGTAAAAAAGTACAAAAAATGGTGCGGCTCATTATTCTTCCTCATTGATCTCACAACGGCTTAAAGCCAGTTGTCGGGGATGGCGTAGCTCGTTTAACAGGCGCTCAACGGGTGCGGCTAGTCCCACAGATGGTGGCAGCGCTAAGTTATACCAGAGACCGCCTGCTTCATCCATCGCCGACCCGGCAACAGGCCATGCCAGCCACATGGGTACGATATCAAGATGGAAATGGCTGAAGGTGTGACGAAATGCGGTGAGCTGCTGAGGTTTTGCATGGATGCCGCGCGTCGCCAGCCAGTCGGTCAGCGCCGCTTCCGTAGTAAACTGCGGGAAGCAGAACAGACCGCCCCACAGGCCCACAGGCGGCCGCTGCTCCAGCCAGACATCATCACCATCCTGCATCATCAGGAACCAGCCGCTGCGCTCTGGCAGCACCTGCTTAGGCTTCTTACCGGGATAGCTCGCCCAGCTGCTGGTGGCATAGGCCTCACACCCGCTGTTCAGCGGACAGATTTCGCACTTCGGCTTCGAACGGGTACAGACGATAGCCCCCAGATCCATCATCGCCTGATTAAACTGGCTGACGCCCTCGGCAGGCGTGACCTCCTCGCTAATCTGCCAGAGCCGCTTTTCAACCTCTTTCTTACCCGGCCAGCCGCTGACGGCATAGCAGCGAGCCAGCACGCGCTTAACGTTGCCATCCAGAATGGGGAAATGCTGCCCCAGCGACAGCGACAGAATCGCGCCCGCCGTTGAGCGGCCGACACCGGGCAGAGCAGAGACATCGTCGAAATTACGCGGGAACGTGCCCTCATGCACCTCGACAATCTGCTTTGCGGCTTTATGCAGATTACGCGCACGGGCGTAATAGCCAAGGCCGGTCCAGAGATGCAGCACCTCATCCAGCGGAGCCGCAGCCAGATCGGTGACCGTGGGGAAGCGCGCCATAAAGCGTTCAAAATAGGGGATTACCGTGGCAACCTGGGTTTGCTGTAGCATCACTTCGGAGAGCCACACCTTATAAGGCGTTTTCTCCAGCTGCCACGGCAGGGTTTTGCGACCAAAGCGCTGATACCAGTCCAGCACCTGTTGCGCGAACTGCGGCGCTTGCATCATAAGAAGGAAATTTTCCGTGTTTACTCTACACTCAGGCAGGAATTCCAGCACATGCGCACCTGGGTGTAAACCGGAAGATTGCAAAGGCTTGCTTCTGCTTATGAACTTTGCATAATGCCCGTTTCCCGGAACAGGCTAACCAGCAGGCTTTTACATGATTAATGACGTCATCACCCCAGAATTTGATGAGAACGGGCGGCCATTGCGCCGGATCCGCAGTTTTGTGCGCCGCCAGGGTCGCTTAACGAAAGGCCAGCAGCAGGCGCTGGATACCCTGTGGCCGGTCATGGGGGTGGAATATCAGCCGACGCCTGTCGATCTGCCCGCGCTATTTGGCCGTGAAGCCCCGGTGACGCTGGAGATTGGCTTTGGCATGGGCGCATCGCTGGTGACCATGGCGCAGAACACGCCGCATCAGGACTTCCTGGGTATTGAAGTGCACGCACCGGGCGTGGGTGCCTGTCTCGCCGCCGCCAAAGAAGCCGATTTACAGAACCTGCGGGTGATGTGTCACGATGCCGTGGAAGTGCTGGAGAAGATGATTCCGGATAACTCGCTGCGCATGGTACAGCTCTTCTTCCCCGATCCGTGGCATAAAGCACGCCACAACAAACGCCGTATCGTTCAGGTACCCTTCGCTGAGCTGGTGATGCGTAAACTGAAACTGGGCGGCGTTTTCCACATGGCGACCGACTGGGAAGCCTACGCGGAGCATATGCTTGAAGTGATGAACAGCATTGATGGCTACCGCAACCAGTCAGAACAACAGAATTACGTGCCGCGTCCTGAGACGCGTCCACTGACCAAGTTTGAGCAGCGCGGGCAGCGTTTAGGCCACGGCGTATGGGATTTAATGTTTGAGAGGGTGAAATAATGGCCACACAACGCAGCCGCCGTTTACGTAAAAAACTGCACATCGACGAGTTTCAGGAACTGGGCTTCTCGGTTGCCTGGCGCTTCCCGGAAGGCACCAGCGAAAGCGAAATTGATGAGACGCTGAACCAGTTCATCAATGAAGCGATCGATCCTAACGGTCTGGCTTTCGATGGCAGCGGTTACCTGGTGTGGGAAGGTCTGGTTTGCCTGCAGAAAACCGGCAAATGTACCGATGAGCATCGTGCGCTGGTCCGCAAATGGCTGGAAGACCGCAAACTGCAGGACGTGCAGATGACTGAACTCTTTGACGTCTGGTGGGACTAAGCCGTCACAACGTATCGGGCCCATGCCCGATCAGAGGGTTTCAGATCCGATCTTAGGGAGTAGATATGATGCGTAAAGCGCTTCTTGCTGTGCTGCTGGTAGCAGCAACTCAGGCTCAGGCAGCCTATGAATGCAGCGTTAAGCCACAGGACGATGTGGTCATCAGGCCGCAGAGTGTGCAGGTGGTCGGTGCTAACGGTAATATGGAAATCTCGCCGCAGGGTGACGTGCAGTTCAATGGACAGAAGGTCACGCTGGATAACGCTGAACGTCAGAAAGCGATCGACTATCAGAACGCGCTCCGTCGCGATCTGCCGTGGATCGACAGCGGGGCGACGTCACGTCTGGAGAAGGGGCGCGCGGCGCTGGATCGGGTCATCGTTGAGAAACTGGGCACCGACAGCAACGTACGTAACCGCCTGACCACGCTGAATGGCCAGCTGAAACAGCAGATGAACCGCATCATTGAACACCGTGAAGATGGGCTGACGTTCCACCACCAGGCGATCGATCAGGTGCGCGCCGAAGGCGAAAGACTGGTGCAGTCAACGCTGGGCGGCGTGATGCAGGATAGCCTGAATGAAATGGGCAGTAAGCAGGGCAGCGGCGGCAGTAATCCGCTGCAGGCGATTATGGGAAATCTGGGCGGTCTGCAGCAGTCAATTCAGGCTGAGTGGAGCAAGCAGGAGCAGGATTTCCAGAACTTCGGTCATGAGGTGTGTAATCGCGTTATTTCGCTGGAAGATCAGCGTAAACAGCTTACCGGCGCACTGAAAAAATAAAAAAGCGCCTCAGCCTGCCGGGCTGAGGCGCTTTTTTTCTCTTCCGCTTTTTACTCTTCCGCTAAAAATAGCTCCAGCAGTGAATTCAGGAACAACTTTCCTTTTTCCGTAATCTGCCACTGCTGCGGGGTTTCATTCACGTAACCGGCGGCAATCGCGGCATCCATCTGCGGACGGATCACCTGCTCTGATAAACCAGTGTAGCGGCTGAACTCATCGCGTGGTGCGGCTTCCAGCAGGCGAAAGCGGTTCATGAAATATTCGAACGGCTTGTCGCTATCGGCAACGTCATACTGCTTTTCGCGGTAGTTTCCCTGCATGAATCCACGCGGATGACGGGTTTTCACCGTGCGGACAATGCGGCCATCCGGCTGCGTCAGCTTGCCGTGCGCGCCACACCCAATCCCCAGATAGTCGCCGAAGCGCCAGTAGTTGAGATTGTGTTCACAGCGATATCCCGGCTTCGCGTAGGCGGAGGTCTCATACTGCTGATAACCGGCAGCCTGCAGCAGCTGATCGCCCTGTTCGAAAATATCCCACAGCGCATCATCATCCGGCAGCACCGGCGGGCGTGAGCCAAACAGAGTGTTGGGTTCGATAGTGAGCTGATACCAGGAGAGATGCGGCGGATTTAGCGCAATCGCCTGACGAAGATCGTCGAGCGCCTCTTCCAGCGACTGATCGGGCAGGCCATGCATCAGGTCGAGGTTAAAGCTGCGCAGCGACAACGACTCCGCCAGTTCAGCGGCACGGACGGCCTCTTCCGGGCCATGAATGCGGCCAAGACGCTGCAGCTTTTGCGGACTGAAACTTTGCACACCAATCGAAATACGGTTGATACCGGCGCGCTGATAGGCGCTGAACCGGTCCGCTTCCACGGTGCCTGGATTAGCTTCCATGGTTACTTCAGCATCAGGAGAGAGCGTCAGACGCGCCCGAACCCCATCCATCAGCATCTGCATCGCACTGCTGCTCAGCAGGCTGGGCGTGCCGCCACCAATGAAGATAGTGCGCACTTCCCGGTCCCCGATCAGGGGTAAGTCGATCTCCAGGTCGCGCAGGAGGTGCTGCACGTATTCAACGTGCGGCACCTCATCTTTCAGCGCGTGGGAGTTGAAATCACAGTAGGGACATTTCTGTACGCACCACGGAATGTGGATGTAGAGACTTAACGGCGGCAGATTAGGCATTACGCATCGCTTCCAGCAACAGCGTCAATGCTTTACCCCGGTGAGAAACTGCACCTTTTTCCGCTTTACTCAGCTCGGCGGCTGTTTTTCCCAGCGCCGGGACAAAGAAAATCGGGTCGTAACCAAAGCCACCGGTGCCAGAGGCGGAGCGGGTGATCTCACCCTCCCAGCTGCCGTGGAACACCAGTGGAGTGGGGTCTTCCGCATGACGCAGATAGACCAGCACACAGTGAAACTGCGCCTGACGCTGACCGTCAGGCACGTTTTCCAGCGCCTGCAGCAGCTTCTCCAGATTCTGTTGATCACTGGCATCTTCACCGGCGTAGCGGGCTGAGTAGATGCCAGGCGCGCCGCCCAGTGCATCTACAGCCAGACCGGAGTCATCGGCAATGGCCGGTAATCCGGTAATCTGTGCCGCGTGACGCGCCTTGAGAATCGCGTTCTCAATAAAGGTCAGGCCGGTCTCTTCCGCCGATTCAACCCCAAGGTCAGTCTGTGCGACGATATCCAGACCAAAGGCGGAGAGTAACTCCGCCAGCTCACGCACTTTGCCGGGATTGCCGGTTGCGAGGACAACTTTTTGCATAACAGTTCCAGTTTGATTCATTTACAGCAAATACCAGAGACCCGGGAACAGGTCCATGCCGAGAAAGTTCAGGGCATACAGCACCAGGATAACGATCATCGCTGAGAAATCGATGCCGCCCATCGCAGGCAGAATACGGCGAATCGGTGCCATCATCGGCTCGGTTAACTGAACCAGCAGATAATCAACCGGGCCACGTCCCTGGCTGATCCAGCTCATCAGAGAGCGTACGATGATGACCCAGAAGACCAGGTAGCCAGCGGATTTGACCAGCGACAACAGGCCGACCAGCAGATTAGTCGGATCGACTGAGAATACACCTACCTGGATCAGCAATAAAATCGGGTATTTCAGCGTGGTCAGCACAAAGGCCAGCAGCAGCGAGGCAGTATCAATCGGCCCCAGAGCCGGGAGTATGCGGCGCAGCGGCTTAACAATTGGCTGGGTAACTTTAACGACAAACTGTGCCACTGGATTGTAAAAATCGCAGCGGGACCACTGCATCCAGATGCGTAACAGCAGCACCATGACGTAGAGATCGATCAGCGTTTTTACTAAAAACGTCAGTGTTAACATGAAGTTCCTCTATTATTGTTGTGAGTTGTGCGCATAATCTCGTGCGCCAAAAATGGCGGTGCCGATACGCACCATCGTACTGCCTGCGGCGATAGCCGCCTCCATGTCATCGCTCATTCCCAGTGAAAGCGTGTCAATGTCAGCATACTGCTGTTGCAGTTGCCTGAAGGCTTCCGCCATCTGCTGACATACCGCCAGCTGCCGCGGGTAATCACTTTCCGCTGCCGGAATGGCCATCAATCCCCGCAGCCGCAGTTGCGGCAGGGCAGCGATCTGCTCCGCCAGCCCGGAAACAGCCTCCAGCATGATGCCAGATTTGCTGTTTTCGTCACTGATATTTACCTGAATTAACACATTCAGCGGTGGCAGCGACGCGGGCCGCTGATCGTTGAGCCGCTGCGCAATACGCTGGCGGTCAATGGTGTGACACCAGGCGAAATTTTCTGCCACCAGACGGCTTTTATTGGACTGTAACGGGCCGATGAAGTGCCACTCCAGCTCAGGATGTGAGGCCAGTGCCTGAACCTTTTCAACCCCTTCCTGAACGTAATTTTCACCGAAGGTCATCTGGCCAGCGGCAAAGGCTTCTTCGACCGCGCTCGCAGGTTTGGTTTTACTGACTGCAAGCAGGGTAATTTCTTCTGGTGCGCGGCCGCAACGCGCGGCAGCGGCGGCGATTCGCTGCCGCACTTGCTGTAGGTTCTGCTGGATTGAGGTCATAGTCAGGAGAAATTATGAATCTGGATGAAATGGTGGGGCTTAGTGTAAAGCATAATGCCGCCGATCTGCACCTTTGCAGCGGACATTTGCCCTACTGGCGGCGGGAGGGAAAGCTGGAAGTGATTCCGCAGCAGGCCAGGCTCTCTGCCGCCTGGATGGAGCAGTTTATGGCCCGCTGGCTGAGTGACCCGCAACGGCAGGCGCTGGAGCGCGCAGGGCAGCTTGATTTCGCCCTGAGCCTGGCCAGCGGCCAGCGTCTGAGGGCGAATCTGTTTATGCAGCGTAACGGCCTGTCTCTGGCCTTGCGCATTATCGCCACGACGTGCCCGACGATGGAGAGTCTGCAACTGCCCGCGATTGTGCCGACGCTGCTGGAACAGCAGGATGGGCTGATTCTGGTGACGGGGGCGACCGGCAGCGGGAAATCGACCACGCTGGCGGCGCTGGTCGATGCGCTGAACCGCCAGCAGGCGCGTCATATCATCACGCTGGAAGACCCGATTGAATTTATTCATCACAGCCAGCAGTCGCTGATTCAGCAGCGCGAAATCGGCCTGCACTGCGGTTCGTTCTCGCTAGGGATAAAGGGGGCACTGCGTGAAGATCCTGACGTCATTCTGCTGGGTGAACTGCGCGACAGCGATACCATCCGTCAGGCGCTCACGGCGGCAGAAACCGGCCATCTGGTGCTGGCAACGCTGCACACGCGTGGCGCGGCGCAGGCGGTAGATCGGCTGGTGGATGTCTTTCCGGCGGAGGAGAAGCAGCTGGTGCGTACTCAGCTGGCGGGCAGCCTGAAAGCCGTGATTGCGCAGCGGCTGGTACCCTCTGTTGCTGGATCGCGCATCGGACTGTTTGAAGTACTGATCGCCACACCCGGCATCACGAATCTGATCCGGGAAGGCAAGATGCACCAGATCCCCGCGCTGCTGCAGACCGGCGCGCAGGCCGGTATGCAGACGTTTGAGCAGAGCCGGCTGGCACGCCAGGCGGCCGGACTATTAGAATAAGTAGATCAGTAATGGTTTTCGAACCAGTCCTGCAAAATGATGGCGGCAGACTGTGAATCAACCGACCCTTTATTAAGCGCGCGATAGCCGCCGCGCTCAAACAGGCCAGCACGCGCTTCTACCGTGCTGAGCCGTTCATCCTGCAACTCTACCCGGATGCCGAAGCGACCGTGCAGACGGTTGGCAAATTTACGCGCGCGCTCAGTCAGTGGCTGCTCGGTGCCATCCATATTCAGCGGCAGGCCGACGACCACGAAATCGGGCTGCCATTCTTTCAGCAGTTTTTCAATCACCTGCCAGTCCGGGATGCCATCCTGCGCTTTGATCGCGGTCAACGGACGGGCGCTGCCAGTAAGCTCCTGACCTACGGCGACACCAATGCTTTTGGTGCCGAAATCGAAACCTAAAAGAGTCTGAGTTGACATCAGGCGTGTCCTGCGTCGCTGGCCATGTTGTGAATATCGACGCCAATACTGCGCGCCGCTTCGCGCCAGCGCTCTGAAATCGGCGTCTGGAACAGGATGTTGCTGTTAGCGGGCGTAGTCAGCCAGGCATTTTCCATCAGCTCATTTTCCAGCTGATCTTTTTCCCAGGCGCAGTAACCCAGTGCCACCAGGACATTGGTGGGCTGAGTGGCGGTGCCGATTGACTCCAGCACATCACGGGACGTGGTGATAATCGTGTTATCGGAGACACGAATACTGGAGGTAAAGGTACGTTGTGCTGAGTGCAGGATAAAGCCACGATCCTCTGCCAGCGGGCCGCCGGTAAACACCGGTTTATCCAGCTTGATCGACGGATCGCGATCGTCAGCAGATATTTTCAGCTTCTTCAGAATGCCTTCAACCGTCAGGTTTTCCATGGGTTTATTGATGATCAGTCCCATTGCACCCTCTTCGTTATGTTCGCAGAGATAAACTACGGAACGTTTGAAGAAAGGATCCTGCAATGAAGGCATGGCAATCAAAAAGTGATGTTGTAAATTCATTCTCACACGATGTACCAAAAAAATAACCGGCACGCGACTGCCGCACCGGTATTGGGTTGATCACGGAGCCACGCCCCGGCGTCATGCTCAGCCCAGGCGCTTCTCAATGGCATCCATCAACATGCCGGTGATGGAGATGGGGAACGCAGCCTCAATTTCACGAATGCAGGTTGGGCTGGTTACGTTAACTTCAGTCAGTTTATCACCGATGATGTCCAGACCGACAAAAATCAGCCCTTTTGCTTTTAGTGTCGGGCCAACACGGCGCGCAATTTCCCAATCGCTTTCGCTCAGCGGACGTGCTTCACCACGACCACCGGCGGCAAGGTTGCCGCGCGTTTCACCGCCCTGCGGGATACGTGCCAGGCAGTAAGGCACCGGCTCACCATCCACGACCAGCACGCGTTTGTCACCCTCGGTGATCGCCGCGATGTAGTTCTGCGCCATGCAGAAACGGCTCTCATGCTCGGTCAGGGTTTCGGTAATCACGCCAAAGTTAGGATCATCTTTCTTCACGCGGAAAATCGACGCGCCACCCATGCCATCCAGCGGCTTCATGATGATGTCACCATGCTCCTGCCAGAAGTCACGCAGCTGTGCTTTGCTGCGGGTTACCAGGGTGTCAGGCGTAAATTCCGCAAACCAGGCGGTATAGAGTTTTTCGTTACAGTCACGCAGGCTCTGCGGTTTATTCACGATCAGCGTACCCAGCTCTTCAGCGCGCTCCAGAATGTAAGTCGCATAGATGAACTCGGTATCGAATGGCGGATCTTTACGCATCAGCACCACGTTCAGATCAGCCAGCGGGATCACCTGCTCGCTGCCGAACTGGTACCAGTTCTCAGGGTTCTGCTCAACGGTCAGCAGGCGGGTGCGGGCAGACGCCACGCCACCGCGCAGGGAGAGATCGTGCATCTCCATGTAGTGAATTTCATAACCACGGTGCTGTGCTTCCAGCAGCATAGCGAAGCTGGAGTCTTTTTTAATATTGATGGACGAAATAGGGTCCATCACGATGCCAAGTTTAATCATTATTATCTCCTCGGTGAGGCGGTATTTACCGTCTCGTCTGGTTCTGTCTGCAGTGGGCCGATCGGTCAGGACATCATGCCTGCTCTCTGTCCGCTGAAAGTATCGCTTAACCCAGGTCGCCAAACCTCACCTGAAGTGCCGTAATGGCGGTCAGTGCGGTAGTTTCGGTGCGTAATACCCGTGGGCCAAGCAGAATGTCAGTAAAATCGTGCTGCGCCGTCATCGCAATTTCGTCCGCAGACAAACCGCCTTCAGGGCCAATCAGCAGTCTTACACGCTCAACAGGCTGTGGCAGCGTGTTGATGCTGTGGCTGGCACGCGGATGCAGGTTGAGCTTCAGACCGCTATCCGCTTCTGCACACCACGCTTCCAGCGTCATCGCTTCACGAATCTCCGGCACGCGATTACGGCCGCACTGCTCGCAGGCGGCAATAGCAATTTTCTGCCACTGCTGGATCTTTTTCGCCAGACGCTCAGCATCAAGCTTTACGCCACAGCGCTCGGAAAACAAGGGTGTAATGACATTTACGCCCAGTTCGATCGATTTCTGGATAGTGAATTCCATTTTTTCACCGCGCGACATCACCTGACCTAAATGCAGATGTAAAGGCGACTCGCGATCGTCCGGCTGGCTCTCTGTGACCGATACTTTTACACGCTTTTTATCAACATGCGTGATCTCTGCTGCAAAAGTCAGATTAGTGCCATCAAAGAGTTCCAGACGCTGACCTGCCGTCATCCGGAGTACCCGGCCCACATGATTGGATGCATCTTCATCCAGGGTAATTTCACTGCCGATGTCTAATGGCCCGGCGTGATAGATGCGAGGTATGCGCATAAGGTTCCTGAGACCGGACGCCGCGCAGCGGCGTCATGGGAAAAAGAGCTAGTGTAGGGCAGGGATTTTAGCGCTGGCAAGCCTGCTGCACATAAGGATTGTGATTGCCCTGAACCTTTGCAATGCGCTGATCGCGTTCACACTCCCATTGGGTGACGGGATAGAGCTTGTCCCAGGCGGTAAATAGCTGCGTCTGCTGGCGCGAAATACGCAGATTATACTGGTCGCGCATATAGAAATAGGTGCGGGCAATGGCGCCACGCGCCCGTGCAGGTGGCTCTGCCTGTTTGAGTTTAAAGTCGATCTTCATCTCACACTGGCCATACTGCTTCTCGCTGCCGTTCCATTGACTGTAGGCGAAGTTCCCACGGTCGCCATTCACTTCACCCACCGCCGGTTCCAGATTGTGCAGGTCACTTTCGATGCGGCGATAGTCGGGATCTTTGCTGCAGTTTTTGCGGCCACCGTCCTGCCAGCACTGGCGCTGATGACCAAACTCCCAGGCCGGCATCACATGTTCCCACTCAATGCGTGCGGCGCGATTCGCGTTTTTACGCGGCTGATAGCCACAGCTGTTGAGATCGGGAATGCCTTTTTTCCCCTGCCACTGAATCTTACAGCCACAGTAGAACGAACCCGGCGCATCGGCGTTAATCGCCGCAGCAAAGGTTTTTGCCTGCTGAAAATTATTTTGATGATAGTTATTCAGGTTCAGGGCGTCAGCGGCGGGTGCGAACAGCAGCGCAACCGCCAGACTTATTATGCGAGACATATTCCAGCTTCTACCTAATATGAAAAAGGGCGGCAGGTTAACAGAATGTGGAATAGTGCGGAATGGGGAGTGTTCTCAGGAGGCGATAAACTCCCCTGCGATCAGCAGGCTGCCACAGTGCACACAGCGATATTCACTCTCTTTGCGCAGCACCCGATTGTGGCGGCGCACCGTCAGCTGATGTTGCTGACACTGACAGCGGTAAGCAAAGGTCTTGCTGCGCACGGAGGCTATCTCAAACTGATGGGTGCGTCGTGCCGGAACACCCAGCACAGTCTCCATCATCCACTTCCACTCTTTACCGTGGGGGGCGACGCGACCGAACTGCTTCCAGACCAGCAGATGCGCCAGCTCGTGCGGCACTACTTCATCGATAAATGCCTGCTGGTTTTCCAGCAGCAGCACCGGATTGATGCGGATCTCCCAGGACGCCAGCCAGGCGGTACCTGCCGCCGTCCCACGCTGCTGGTAGAGCAGTTTCGGTTCCGGGTAGGCAGTTTTCAGTGCCTGATTTGCACGCTCAAGCGACTGGCGCAGTGAACGCATCACAGCCTGCTGCAGAGCAATGGGGAGACGAGAAGTTTTCATGGTGCTCAGAATAATCGCCGCCGTGCAGGAACTCAACGCTGGCAACCTCCGGCGCGGTTCTGGCGGGGAGGAAAATTCTGGTTTAAATATGGTTATGGCGTTTTTTAGAATATCCTATTGATAATATTCACCGCAGAGTGGATGAATGAGAAGCGAACGGCACAGAGCAGGGATAAGGCAATGAAAAATAATGATAACGTCAGGAAACAACGGATTGTGCTGGTGACGGATCTGATGGCCGGTCGGGGGGGAATGGAAAATGTCACCGGTCAATTGATCACGGCTCTGAATGCGGAGCCCGGCACCGAAGCGGGGCTGTTTATTATTAACAGCGGAGAGGAGAGCCAGTCCCGCGCCTGGACCGCCAATGCCGTTCTGGCAGAGAGCCTCTGCACGCTGCGGAATAAGAAGATAAAAAATCTTATTCACACGCTGAGAATGGCCGCCTTCTTTCGTCGCTATCAGCCCGATCATGTCCTGACGCTTAACACCATTCCCTGTCTGATGACGCGCCGGGCCATTACGCTTTCAGGGCGTAAAATCGTCCTGTCGAGCTGGATGCACCTGCCGCCGCGTGAACGGTATCGCCCCCATTATCTGCTGCGGGCCGAGCACCATTTTGCCATCAGTAATCAGATCAAAGAGCAACTGGTGGAGTTAGGCGCACGCGCCAATGACGTTGACGTCATCTACAACCCCATCAGGCGCAATGATGTCGTTATCGGCAGACCGCAGGGGCTGAAGTTTCTCTATATCGGTCGCGTCCATTTTCAGCGGCAGAAACAGCTTAAAGATCTTTTTGATGCGTTAAAGCATCTGGATGCGCCGTGGACGCTGGAGATTGTGGGTGACGGGGAAGACCTGAAGCAGTGTCAGCACTACGTGGCGCAACTTGGGATTCAGGAGCGCATTACCTGGCATGGCTGGCAGGAGAACGCCTGGGAGTATGTCCGCCACCATATTAAACAGGTTACCTGTCTGCTTATGACCTCCAACTTTGAAGGCTTCCCGCTGATCCTGCTGGAGGCGATGTCGCGTGGCGTTTATTGCGTGTCATCCGACTGCATCAGCGGCCCGTCAGAAATTATTCAGAACGGAATCAATGGTCAGCTCTATCCCACCAATGACAGCATGGCGCTGGCCGCTATTCTCAATGCCATGAGCGGGGATTTTCACTTCCCCGACCATCAGGTTATTAAAGCGAGCATCACCGGTTTTTATGAGGAAAATTATATGAAGCACCTGATGAGTGTGTTTAACCGCCTTACTGAGGTTAAGCATGACGAATAAAATCAGTCGCAATGGATTAACGTTAATGGTTAATTTTTCAGTCATTGCGCTCTGTCTGGCGCTGTCACTGAATATGTTTGTCACCGGCCTGCCGCAAAAAATATTCTATCTGGTCTCTTATCTCTCCGTCGCATCCATCCTGTATGGCGTAGCGCGCAGGCGAGGTGACTTTAAAGAAAATGGTTTTTATCTCGCCCTGTTTGCTGTGCTGATTATTTTCGCCCTGATCCGTCTCTTCTGGGCGATACATGTGAAAGGAATCGACACTGCGCCCTCAACCGATGCCATGACCAATATCGGCAATTATCTGTTGGGGGCGAAGCGGCTGCTACTCGGAGCTTTTGTGCTGCTCAGTCTGGCAATTTATGGGCATCGGGTCTCCACAACCACGCTCCGCATCGGAAGAGGGTTAATCCTTGTCGGACTGCTGATTACGCTGGGCTTTGGTATCCACGAGCATCTCTACACCGAGAATATCCGCATCAAACTCACCACCGAAGCGGCCTCGATGTCCTCGTATATGATTCTGTTTATCTACTGTGCCTGGCTGTGGCTGAGCCGCTTTGAGACACATGCATACTGGAAGGTGGCCGATGTCGTTGTGCTGGCCGTGACCTTTGCCTTGCTTTACCTCTGCGGTACCCGCGTGACCCTGATTGCGATGATTGTTGTGGGGCTGCTGTTCCTGGTGCAGACTTATCGGCTGTCGCTGCTGACTAACTGGCGGATCAGCGCTCTGCTGGTGGGCGTGCTGGCGGTGCTGATTCTGATGACCAGCAACCGCTGGGTGGAAGGGATGCAGGATATTGAGAACTACGGCTCAAACAGCTCGACCTCGCTGGGCGCACGTGTGGCTATCTGGGGCGGGGCGGTTAACTTTATTGAGCATCATGGCGGCGGCTTTGCGACACCGGATGCACGCACCACCGAGGCGCGTCAGTTCATCATGGCGCACTATCCCCTCAACGTTGAAGGCTACACCAACGTCAAATACAACATGCATAACGAGTTTCTGGAAGTGACCACGCTGCAGGGCTGGCTGGGCACGCTGTCGCTGGCGCTGATCTATCTGACGGTGCTGACAGGCGTGCTGAAGAAGTGCGATCTGCGCGGCGTAGCGCTGCCGATGCTAGGGCTGTTTATCGCCGGATTGACCGATTCAGTGCTGCCTTATAATCAGACTGCGACCATCTTCATGATGGCGCTGGCGCTCTGCTGCATACGGCGGCCGCTGCCGGTGACGCGGGTGACGTCTGCATAGTGTTGGTCTGAACCAATAAAAACGGCGGGGTTTCCAGAGAAACCCCGCCGTTTTTTTTTACCGCGTAATGTTAGTCGCGTGAACCGATGTCGCGCAGTTTCTTACCTGCCATCAGGTTACGTTCGATGTGTTCCAGCGAGACGTTTTTGGTCTCAGGAATCAGCATCACAGTCAGCAGGATGAAGAACAGGTTAAGCAGTCCGTAGACCCAGAAGGTGTTCGCGTTGCCCAGCGTATTCAGCATGGTCAGGAAGGTCGCACCCACGATCATGTTCGCGATCCAGTTGGTGGTCGTGGAGACAGTGATACCGAAATCGCGGCCTTTCAGCGGCTGAATTTCGGAACAGAGTACCCAGATCAACGGACCGGCTGACATGGCAAAACCGACGATGAACATCAGCAGCATACCGACCGCGAAGTACTGTGCACCCGCTGAGTGAATGCCGAAGTGCAGCATCGTGCCCAGCACGCCCATACCGGCTGCCATCACCATAAAGCCGAGGATCAGGGTAGGTTTACGACCCCAGCGATCCACCAGACCAATAGCAATGAAGGTTGCCAGTACGTTGACCAGACCCACAATTACCGTGCCCCACATCTGCTGGGTGGTATTGGTGAAGCCCGCAATTTCAAAGATTTTTGGCGCGTAGTACATGATGACATTCATGCCGGTAAACTGCTGCATCACCTGCAACAGAATGCCGAGGTAGACCGCGCGACGGAAGTGGCTGCTGCTGGTGAACAGACCCCAGCCAGATTGCTTGACCTTCAGGCTCTCACGAATCTCTTCCAGCTCACGTTTTGCCTGTTCGCTGGTGTCACGCAGGCGATCCAGGACGCGTTGTGCATCGCGGAAGTTGCCTCGCGCCGCCAGCCAGCGTGGGCTGTTTGGCAGGAAGAAAACACCGACCAGCAACAGAAGTGCCGGAATAGTGATGATGCCCAGCATCCAGCGCCAGTTGCCGGTAAAGCTGAAGGCCGTATCGGTAAGGTAAGCACCCAGGATACCGATGGTGATCATCAGCTGGTAAAGCGAAATCATACTGCCGCGAATTTTTTCCGGCGCGATCTCAGAAAGATAAAGCGGGGCGGTATAAGAGGCGATACCGACAGCCAGGCCCAGCAGAACGCGGGCGCTGATCAGCATTTCCGGGTTTGGTGACATCGCTGACCAGAGTGAACCGATGACGAACAGAATCGCACCAGCCATCAGGCTTTTCTTACGGCCCAGGCGGGATGACATCCAGCCGCTGCCGATAGCACCGACCGCCGCACCAAACATCATGGAACTGACGATCCACTCCTGCTGATGAGGGGTGACGTTAAAGTCCTTTGCGATAAACGGCAGAGCACCGGCGATGACGCCGATATCCAGACCGAACAGCAGTCCCGCAAGGGCCGCCAGAAAGCAGACAAATAAGGTCATCGCCTTATTTGAAGTTCTGCTTTTGTGTGTATTGCCAGGCATTTTAGCCTCCAGGTTTATCCATCATTGTTTTTATCAATGTTAAAAAACCTTTTGCGGGAAAAAAGTGAGCCTGATCACATCAGTGTAATCGTTTACACACGCTGAAACCCTGAAATTCAGCATATTTTTCCCGGAAAGATTAATTAACCAGTGAGGTATAGCACTCATTAAGTTTCTGACAATGGTCTATTTAGTGGCTATCAGACGACGCTGAAAATAACGCATTTTCAGCATAATAACTACGTGCGTTAATTCCTAAATATCGGATAAACAAAGCATTTCAATTTGTAATCGTTAACATTTCGTCGTCAGAAAAAGCGAAAGGAATTGTAGTTGAGAATTGAAAATTTGCTGCAGAGTGAAGGAGATGCCGGAAAGATTCGTTTTTTCCATCGCCGGGCGCGCGCTGAAAACGGTGCGGTCAGGTCTTTCTGGACGATGGCGTAAGCAAAAATTCTCCGGTTAGCATTGGGGCTGAAAAGGCAATAAAAAACCCCGCCGCAGGGGCAGGGTTTTTATCATTAGCCGCTGACCTTACAGGCCTGCAGCTTCACGCAGCAGGGCCGCTTTGTCGGTTTTTTCCCACGGGAAGTGTTCACGACCAAAGTGACCATAAGCCGCGGTCTCTTTATAGATTGGGTGCAGCAGATCCAGCATCTGAATCAGACCGTATGGACGCAGGTCGAAGAACTCGCGTACCAGCAGGGTCAGCTGTTCAGTTGAAACTTTCTCGGTGCCGAAGGTTTCCACCATGATGGAAGTCGGTTCAGCCACGCCGATAGCGTAGGAGACCTGGATTTCACAGCGGTCAGCCAGGCCGGCTGCCACGATGTTTTTCGCCACATAACGCGCCGCATAGGCTGCAGAGCGGTCAACTTTGGAAGGATCTTTACCCGAGAACGCACCGCCACCGTGACGCGCCATACCGCCGTAGGTGTCCACAATGATTTTACGACCGGTCAGACCGCAATCGCCCATCGGGCCGCCGATCACAAAGCGACCGGTTGGGTTGATGTGAAATTTGGTTGAGGCGCTCAGCCATTCTGCTGGCAGAACCGGCTTGATGATCTCTTCCATCACCGCTTCCTGCAGATCTTTCTGGCTGATGGATTCGGCGTGCTGTGTAGAAAGCACGACTGCATCGATACCCACGATTTTGCCATCGTCATACTGGAAAGTGACCTGGCTCTTGGCATCGGGACGCAGCCACGGCAGAGTACCATTTTTACGCACTTCAGCCTGACGCTGAACCAGACGGTGCGCATAGGTCACGGGCGCGGGCATCAGCACGTCTGTTTCGTTGGTGGCATAGCCGAACATCAGACCCTGGTCACCTGCGCCCTGTTCCAGCGGATCGGTGCGGTCAACGCCCTGGTTGATATCCTGAGACTGTTTACCAATCGCGCTTAATACCGCGCAGGAGTTGGCATCAAAGCCCATATCGGAATGAACATAGCCGATTTCACGTACGGTCTGACGGGTGATCTCTTCGATATCGACCCATGCGCTGGTGGTGATTTCACCGCCAACCAGCACCATACCGGTTTTAACGTAGGTTTCGCAGGCCACGCGTGCTTTAGGATCCTGTTCCAGGATTGCATCCAGCACAGCATCGGAAATCTGGTCGGCGATTTTATCGGGATGTCCTTCTGATACGGACTCGGACGTAAAAAGGTGTTTAGCCATTCTGTTCTTTACCTTAAATATGGTTTGAGTTCGACTGCATAGCGCCAGTGAGGTTGTCTGACCTGACGCCCCTTCAGGCAAAGCCGCGAGCAGTGAGGTGTATCAGCACAGCAGGCTGACACCGCCTGGATAATAACCTGTTTAGATGGAAAACCATCTGGACGGCTATTTTAGGATAGAGGGTAAACCAATTACCAGCCCTTTTTCTGTTTCGGCGCTTAACCTGTAATCGTTATCGGCATAATTTGCTGACACTCCACGCAATTCCCGGATAATATTTTTGCATTTTAGGGCTGTAAACTGTATAAAACGCCGCTGCTTCGATAGCAGCAGCAAGGATGACGCCACTGTTTGCGTCGCGCCTGTCAGACTCTGGTCTGGCTTTCACCCAGGTTGTTTTCCATGTGCCGCTGGCATATGCGGAGGTGATACAAGTAATGAACCACGCTTTTTCTTCTTTCGGTTCTTCGCGCTGCGACGCTGCGCTGGCTCTCTCCTGCCTCCCATCTGTTTCTTTTTCCTGCCGACACTATGTCCGATGCGGTAATTTTACCGACACAGGCGCAGGCTAATCTTTATCTCTGTTCGACCCGTTTTGTCTCTTCTCTGCGTCCGCGCAGCGGAACGACGCAGGTTATCCATGGTCAATACCAGACAGTTAAATGTTCTCTGTTTAAACGGAAATGGCCAGGGTGTTTTACACTTAACTCTCATGCGTGAATCGCGCTGACGGCAACGTCAGGTGAACAGGACAATGCGTTTAATGTGGCAACAGGTTTTCAGATTAGCGGCCATAAAGCCGGTTAACAGTTTTATCTTTCAACGGAAAATTGAGGTTCGCGATGTCTGACGACATGAAGAATATCAAAGGTTCGTCAGCTGGCGAACAGGGTGCACTCCGCTCCATGCAGGAGGTTGCAATGAACGATCAGGATGCGAGTAAAATGTTGCGAACCTACAACATCGCCTGGTGGGGCAACAACTATTACGACGTTAACGAACTGGGCCACATCAGTGTCTGCCCCGATCCGGACCGTCCGGACGTGCGCGTCGACTTAGCCCGCCTGGTTAAAGAGCGCGAAGCACAGGGCCAGCGTTTGCCTGCCTTGTTCTGCTTCCCACAGATTCTGCAACACCGTCTTCGCTCGATTAACGCCGCCTTTAAACGTGCGCGTGAATCTTACGGCTACAAAGGCGACTACTTCCTGGTTTACCCGATCAAAGTTAACCAGCACAAACGCGTCATCGAATCGCTGATCCACTCGGGCGAACCGCTGGGACTGGAAGCCGGCTCGAAAGCAGAGCTGATGGCCGTACTGGCGCACGCCGGTCAGACCCGCTCAGTGATCGTTTGCAACGGCTATAAAGACCGCGAATATATTCGTCTGGCGCTGATCGGTGAGAAGATGGGCCACAAGGTCTATCTGGTGCTGGAGAAGATGACGGAAGTGCGGCTGGTGCTGGAAGAAGCGGAGCGTCTGAATGTGGTGCCGCGTCTCGGTATCCGTGCGCGTCTGGCCTCACAGGGCTCGGGTAAATGGCAGTCGAGTGGCGGCGAAAAGTCGAAGTTTGGCCTGTCAGCGACCCAGGTGCTGAAGCTGGTTGAGATCATGCGTGAAGCCGGTCGCATCGACAGCCTGCAGCTGCTGCACTTCCATCTGGGCTCGCAGATGTCCAATATCCGCGACATCGCTACCGGCGTGCGTGAGTCGGCGCGTTTCTACGTCGAACTGGCGAAGCTGGGCGTTAACATCAAATGCTTCGACGTCGGCGGCGGTCTGGGCGTCGATTACGAAGGAACGCGCTCGCAGTCTGACTGCTCGGTCAACTATGGCCTGAATGAGTATGCCAACAATGTGATCTGGGCGATTGGTGCAGCCTGTGATGAGCACGGTCTGGAGCATCCGACGGTGATTACCGAGTCGGGTCGTGCTGTGACCGCGCACCACACGGTGCTGGTCTCCAATATCATTGGTGTGGAGCGTAACGAGTTCAGCGAACCTGAAACGCCGGATGCGGATGCGCCGCGCCCGATCCTCAGCATGTGGGAAACCTGGCAGGAGATGCATGAGCCAAGCACCCGCCGTTCTCTGCGTGAATGGCTGCACGACAGCCAGATGGATCTGTTTGATATCCATACCGGCTACTCGTCTGGCACCTACGATCTCAAGCAGCGTTCATGGGCTGAGCAGCTCTATCTGAGCATCTGCCACTATATTCAGCAGCATCTCGATCCCAGCAACCGTGCGCACCGTCCGATCATCGACGAGCTGCAGGAGCGGATGGCGGATAAGATCTACGTTAACTTCTCACTGTTCCAGTCCATGCCGGATGCCTGGGGTATCGATCAGCTGTTCCCGGTACTGCCGCTGGAAGGGCTGAACAAGAAGCCGGAGCGCCGCGCCGTGCTGCTCGACATCACCTGTGACTCCGATGGCACCATCGATCACTACGTGGATGGCGACGGTATCGCAACTACCATGCCGATGCCGGAATATGACCTGGATAACCCGCCAATGCTGGGCTTCTTTATGGTCGGGGCTTATCAGGAAATCCTGGGCAACATGCACAACCTGTTCGGTGACACCGAAGCGGTGGATGTCTACGCACGCGAAAATGGCGATGTGGAAGTGCAGCTTTCTGATGAAGGCGACACCGTGGCGGACATGCTGCGCTACGTGCAGCTTGATCCCAACGAGCTGATGGCGCTCTTCCGTAATCAGGTGCAGGCGTCCGATCTCGACGAAGAGCTGCGCGCGCAGTTCCTGGAAGAGTTTGAGAGTGGCCTTTACGGATACACCTATTTAGAAGATGAGTAAACGGCCCGGGCAGCCCGCAATCGCATATTGCAGTTGCCGTTAACTATGTCGATAATCTGACTCACTCAATCCCTTCCTCGTCGGGCCTAACGACGCGGAGGGGATTTTTTTTATCTCAGCCTGATGGCTTGCGGGCATGGCCCGATTTACGCACATAGAGAGAGCAATCATGTATAACACGCTTGGCAATCAGTACGACAACTCCCTGGTTTCTAACGCCTTTGGTTTCATGCGTTTTCCGCTGAATTTCCAGCCTTACGACAGCGACGCCGAATGGGTTATCACCGGCGTGCCGTTTGATGCTGCAACATCGGGTCGTCCGGGCAGCCGCCTGGGTCCGGGCGCGATTCGTCAGATCTCCACCAATCTGGCCTGGGAAGGCTGCCGCTGGCCGTGGGATTTCGACCTGCGTCAGCGTCTGAACGTCGTGGATTGCGGCGATCTGGTTTACGCCTTTGGTGATTCGCAGGATCTCTCCGACAAGTTACAGGCCCACGCTGAAAAACTGCTGGCCAATGGTAAACGCATGATGACCTTCGGCGGCGACCACTACGTTACGCTGCCACTGCTGCGTGCCCATGCGAAACACTTCGGCAAGATGGCCCTGGTGCACTTTGATGCGCATACCGACACTTACTCCAACGGCCCGACCTTTGACCACGGCACCATGTTCTTCACCGCACCGAAAGAGGGGCTGATTGATCCACAGCATTCTGTGCAGATCGGTATCCGTACCGAATTCGACAAGAGCCTGGGCTTCAACGTGCTGGATGCGGCGCAGGTCAATGATCGCAGCGTTGACGATATCCTCGCCGAAGTGAAACGCACTGTCGGCGATCTGCCGATCTATCTGACCTTCGACATTGACTGTCTGGATCCGGCGCATGCGCCTGGCACCGGCACACCGGTGATTGGCGGCCTGACCACCGATAAAGCGACCAAGCTGATTCGTGGCCTGCAGGGTATGAACATTGTCGGCATGGATCTGGTGGAAGTGGCCCCGGGTTACGATCACGCTGACCTGACCGCGCTGGCGGCGGCGACGCTCGCGCTGGATATGCTGCATGTTCAGGCTGCAAACAAAGGTTAATCCCGTTCTGAGCCTGCCGGATTAATCCGGCAGGCTCTGCGCCGCCGGCAAATGTGGCGCAGCACCCGTAACGACCTCCATCCGCTTTTCCCCTCCAGATCATTTCCCCTTGTGACAGCGCACGCGCCTCAGGCGTAACCGCGCATCAGCAACTAAACTGACAGATATCAATTCTTAACGTGGAGGCAATCATGGGCTTTCTTGATGAACTGGCGGGATCGTTGCAGGGTAATCAGAGTGATGGGCATTTGCCCGGGCAACTGCAGGCGGTCTGGCACTGGGTGCAGGAGCAGGGCGGTATTGAAGTGCTGCTGCAAAAATTCCAGCAGGGCGGGCTGGGTGAGGTGTTTGGCTCGTGGATCGGCACTGGAAGTAATCAGCCGGTAGAACACAGCGACATCCACTCTGCGTTTGGGCAGGCTGAACTGCAGTCACTGGCGGATAAGCTGGGAACCGACGTGCATGGCGCAGCGGGCACGCTGGCGGTCATTCTGCCGCAGCTGATCGACAAAATGTCGCCCCAGGGGCATATGGATGAGGCGTCGCTGCACGAGAACAAACTCGATTTAGGTTCGATGGTGGATCAGATATTCAAACGGTAGGTCTGTGATGCTGACCTGACCGGCACGACAGGCGCATGCACCGTGCATGCGCCTGCATTATGCGTTACTTCGCGTCAGCAGCAATGCGCTCACGGATGTGCGCGGCACGCGCTTCAGAAGCCGGGTGCGAGTCAAACATTGAACTCTGACGTCCCTGTTCCAGTTTCGCCAGTTTTTCGAAGCTGGTCACCAGACCCTCTGGATTGATGTTGCGCTTCTTCATCAGATCGTAAGAGTAGTCATCTGCCTGCGATTCCTGAGTCTGGGAGAACTGAGCATTAACCAGCTTTTCACCCATTTCACCCAACTGCGACTGTGACAGTGAACCGATTACGCCGCCCACTGAGGCCGCTGCCGTGCGGGCGGCGGTCGTGGCATACGCCAGCTGCATTGCTTTACGCGTATGGCCTAACGCCACGTGGCCCATTTCATGGCCCAGCACGCCTTCCACTTCATTGTCGGTCATCATATCCATCAGACCGCTGTAAACGCGGATGCAGCCGTTTGCCATCGCCCAGGCGTTGACATCTTTAGTCTGATAAACCTTATAGTTCGCGGGAACCCCGTTGATGTTGTCGCCCAGCGCGGCCGCGATCTTGTTCAGACGCTGCTGATACTCGCTGTTGGCTGGCGCAAGCTGATTATCTTTGTCCATCTGCTCACAGGATTTATCGCTCAGAAGCTTTACCTGATCGTCGCTCAGGCTATAAGCCTGATACGCCTGCGCGCCAGATTGCATCAGCGCATTATTGTCTAAACCCTGACAACCGCTGAGCATTGCCGTCAGGCCAAGTGCTAACACCATTTTTTTGGTTTTCATGCTGTATCCCATCCATAACAAGGTAAGAAAAACAAACACCTGAAACACACTCAGATGAATAAACGATTTGGTTATAGCGTGCCAGTCTGCACTTTGCTAGCAGACCTCGCCGAAAAAGCCATACGAAGCGGTGACATTTAGCGTTTTACAACATGTACTTTTGACCTGACTTTCATGTACATTGATGGGCAACTTTTTCCTTGTTTTGCCCGATAACTCATTAATAACAATCAGTTAAGGTGCGAAGCATTAATCCGACCTGGAGTAGAAAATGCCCTCTCGTAAAGAGCTTGCCAACGCCATTCGTGCGTTAAGTATGGATGCAGTACAGAAAGCGAAATCGGGACATCCGGGTGCCCCAATGGGCATGGCGGACATCGCTGAAGTACTCTGGCGCGGCTACCTGAACCATAACCCAACCAACCCGCTGTGGGCTGACCGCGACCGTTTCGTGCTCTCTAACGGTCACGGCTCCATGCTGATCTACAGCCTGCTGCATCTGACCGGCTACGATCTGCCACTGAGCGAGCTGGAAAACTTCCGCCAGCTGCACTCAAAAACTCCAGGTCACCCTGAATATGGCTACACCGTGGGCGTTGAAACCACCACCGGTCCGCTGGGGCAGGGCATCGCCAACGCCGTCGGCTTCGCCATTGCTGAACGCACACTGGCCGCGCAGTTTAACCGTCCGGGTCATGACATCGTAGACCACAACACCTATGTCTTCATGGGTGATGGCTGCATGATGGAAGGTATTTCTCACGAAGTCTGCTCACTGGCGGGTACGCTGAAGCTGGGCAAACTGGTTGCGTTCTACGATGACAACGGTATTTCTATCGATGGTCACATTGATGGCTGGTTCACCGATGACACCGCTAAGCGCTTTGAAGCCTATGGCTGGCACGTGGTGCGCGGCGTTGATGGTCACGATGCAGATGCGATTGCTAAAGCGATCGACGAAGCGAAGCGCGTCAGCGACAAGCCTTCACTGCTGATGTGCAAAACAGTAATCGGCTTCGGTTCACCGAACAAAGCGGGCACCCACGATTCACACGGCGCACCGCTGGGTGATGACGAAGTGGCACTGACCCGCAAACAGCTGGGCTGGAACCACGCACCCTTCGTTATTCCTTCAGACATCTACGCTGAGTGGGACGCGAAAGAAGCAGGCAAGGCGAAAGAAGCTGCATGGGATGAGAAATTCGCTGCGTATGCGCAGGCACATCCTGAACTGGCCACCGAGTTCAAACGTCGCGTGAGCAACGAACTGCCTGCGAACTGGCAGGAACAGTCGCAGAAATTCGTTGAGCAGCTGCAGGCGAACCCGGCGAAGATCGCCAGCCGTAAAGCCTCACAGAATGCTATCGAAGCCTTTGGTAAAATCCTGCCGGAATATCTGGGCGGCTCTGCCGACCTGGCTCCGAGTAACCTGACTATCTGGTCTGGCTCTAAGCCTATCAACGAAGATGCGGCAGGTAACTACATCCATTACGGCGTACGCGAGTTCGGCATGACCGCCATCGCCAATGGCCTGGCGCTGCACGGCGGCTTCCTGCCTTACACCGCCACCTTCCTGATGTTCGTTGAATATGCGCGTAACGCAGCGCGTATGGCGGCACTGATGAAGATCCGTCAGATCATGGTCTACACCCACGACTCAATCGGTCTGGGCGAAGATGGCCCGACGCATCAGCCGGTAGAGCAGATGGCGAGCCTGCGTACCACACCAAACATGAGCCTGTGGCGTCCGTGTGACCAGGTTGAATCCGCGGTGGCATGGAAATATGCCATCGAACGTCAGGATGGCCCGACGGCGCTGATCTTCTCCCGTCAGAACCTGGCGCAGCAGGAACGTGATGCTGCACAGCTGGCTAACGTGACGCGCGGTGGTTATGTGCTGAAAGATTGCGACGGTACGCCTGAGCTGATCCTGATCGCGACCGGTTCAGAAGTTGAACTGGCTGTCGGTGCCTGGGACAAACTCACCAGCGAAGGCCGCAAAGTGCGCGTGGTCTCTATGCCGTCAACCGATGCTTTCGACAAGCAGAGCGATGAGTACCGTGAATCTGTGCTGCCGAAAGCGGTCAGCGCTCGTGTTGCTATCGAAGCGGGCATCGCGGATTACTGGTTCAAATACACCGGCCTGAATGGTGCTATCGTGGGTATGACCAGCTTCGGCGAATCTGCTCCGGCTGATCAGCTGTTCGAGCTGTTTGGCTTCACCGTCGACAATGTGGTCGCGAAAGCGAAAGCGCTGCTGGCGTAAAAATCGGCCAGGCGGGCCTGCTCCCGTCTGGCAGTGAAACTAAAGGGACGAGCGTTTCGTCCCTTTTGCTATTTTATTCCTGCAGTAATAAACAATTCTGGCTTCAATTTGTGACGCAGATCCAAATTTAAGCAGTCAGATTGATCGCAATCATTCCTGTTATTCCTTCCTTCTATTATTCTGGCTGAACCGTTTCAGTTGCGGGGCGAACCGCCCTGATTTCGGACAATGCCGGGTAAGAATCTCCTGTACAAAGTGCAGTGAAACGCTCAGGCTAACGGCACGTTTTTTTCAGTCTGACGTGGCAGGAGAGAAATGACGGTACGGGTAGCGATAAATGGTTTTGGCCGGATTGGACGCAACGTCCTGCGTGCGCTCTATGAGACGGGCCGACGTGCAGAGATCACCGTCGTCGCGATTAACGAGCTGGCAGAAGCCACCGGTATGGCGCACCTGCTGAAATACGATACCAGCCATGGCCGTTTTGCTTTCGATGTCCGCCAGGAGCGTGATGTCATGTGGGTGGGGGGCGATACCCTGCGCATTTTGCACCGTGCAGAAATAGCCGATTTGCCGTGGCGTGAACTTGATGTGGATGTGGTGCTGGACTGCACCGGCGTCTATGGCTCACGGGCTGATGGCGAAGCCCATCTGCAGGCGGGTGCCAAAAAAGTGCTGTTCTCTCATCCCGGCGGAAACGATCTCGACGCCACCGTCGTGTTCGGCGTTAACCAGCAGGATCTCACCGCCAGCGACCGCATCGTTTCCAACGCTTCCTGTACCACGAACTGCATTATCCCGGTCATTAAACTGCTGGATGATGAGTTTGGTATCGAATCCGGCACTGTTACCACGATCCACTCGGCGATGCACGATCAGCAGGTGATCGACGCCTATCACAGCGATCTGCGCCGGACCCGCGCCGCCAGTCAGTCGATTATCCCGGTGGATACTCGCCTGGCGGCAGGCATTACCCGTATTTTTCCGAAATTCAACGATCGCTTTGAGGCGATAGCCGTTCGCGTCCCGACGATTAACGTGACGGCCATTGATCTCAGCGTCTCAGTGCATAACGCGGTAACAGCGTGTGACGTTAACACCTTGTTGCGAAGCGCGGCAGAAGGGGCATTTCGTGGTATAGTTGACTACACGGAATTACCGTTAGTCTCAGTAGATTTTAACCATGATCCGCACAGTGCCATTGTGGACGGAACACAAACGCGGGTCAGCGGTCAACACCTTATCAAGACACTGGTCTGGTGTGACAATGAATGGGGCTTTGCTAACCGAATGCTCGACACGACGTTAGCGATGGCCGCAAGCGGTTTCAGGTAAGACGCGGTTTGCGTCTGGCAAAACTTATGAGAATCAACGAGAGGATTCACCATGTCTGTAATTAAGATGACCGATCTGGATCTGGCGGGTAAACGCGTTCTGATCCGTGCCGATCTGAACGTGCCTGTTAAAGAAGGTAAAGTGACGTCTGATGCACGTATCCGTGCTTCTCTGCCAACCATTGAAGCGGCGTTGAAACAGGGCGCGAAAGTAATGGTTACCTCTCACCTGGGTCGTCCGACCGAAGGTGAATACAACGAAGAGTTCTCCCTGCTGCCGGTAGTTAACTACCTGAAAGACAAGCTGAGCGGCACCACCGTCACCCTGGCAAAAGATTACCTCGATGGCGTTGAAGTCGGCGCTGGCGAACTGGTTGTGCTGGAAAACGTTCGCTTTAACAAAGGCGAGAAGAAAGATGACGAAGCGCTGTCTAAAAAATATGCTGCCCTGTGCGACGTATTCGTGATGGACGCGTTTGGTACTGCGCACCGCGCGCAGGCTTCTACCCACGGCGTTGGCAAATTTGCCCCTATCGCCTGTGCTGGTCCGCTGCTCTCAGCAGAACTGGAAGCACTGGGTAAAGTCATGAGCAACCCTGAGCGTCCGCTGGTGGCTGTCGTAGGCGGTTCTAAAGTCTCTACCAAATTTGACGTGCTGCAGTCTCTGGTCAAAATCGCGGATACCGTGATTGTAGGCGGCGGCATCGCAAACACCTTCGTGGCTATCGACAATAATGTCGGTAAGTCACTTTATGAACCCGACTTCGTTGAAGCGGCTAAGGCCCTGCGCGATCAGCACGGTATCCCGGTTCCAACTGACTCACGTGTCGGCACAGAATTCTCTGAAACTGCGCCAGCAACCGTGAAAAAGGTTTCGGAAGTGGCGGATAACGAAGAGATTATGGACTTCGGCGATGAAACCGCTCAGGCCATGGCTGCCATCCTGAAGGATGCGAAAACCATCCTGTGGAACGGCCCGGTAGGCGTGTTTGAATTCCCTAACTTCCGTAAAGGCACCGAGATCGTGGCTAACGCCATTGCAGACAGCGATGCTTTCTCTGTTGCAGGCGGCGGCGATACCTTAGCGGCTATCGACCTGTTCGGCATCGAAGACAAAATTTCCTACATCTCTACCGGCGGCGGCGCGTTCCTTGAGTTCGTGGAAGGCAAAAAACTGCCTGCAGTTGCCATGCTGGAAGAGCGTGCGAAGCAGTAATCCTTTGGGGGCGATGCCTTTCGGTATCGCCTGAAGTCTTGCCCGTCTGGGCGTTTAAATCGACGTTCCTCAAGGGGAACAACGGTCACGAAACAGGACACAATCATGTCTAAAATTTTTGATTTCGTAAAACCCGGCGTTGTCACTGGTGATGACGTACAGAAGATCTTCAAAGTTGCGAAAGAGAACAAATTCGCACTGCCAGCCGTAAACTGCGTCGGCACCGACTCTATCAATGCAGCACTGGAAGCGGCGGCGAAAGTTAAAGCGCCAATCATCATCCAGTTCTCTAACGGTGGTGCTGCATTTATCGCCGGTAAAGGCTTCAAGACTGACAAACCACAGGGTGCGGCAATCTTCGGTGCTATCGCCGGTGCACACCACGTTCACCTGATGGCAGAGCAGTACGGCGTGCCGGTTATCCTGCATACTGACCACTGCGCTAAGAAACTGCTGCCGTGGATCGACGGTCTGCTGGACGCGGGTGAAGAGTACTTCCAGAAAAACGGTAAGCCACTTTTCTCTTCTCACATGATCGACCTGTCAGAAGAGTCACTGGAAGAAAACATCGAAATCAGCAGCAAGTACCTGGCGCGCATGGCGAAACTCGACATGACGCTGGAAATCGAACTGGGCTGCACCGGTGGTGAAGAAGATGGTGTTGATAACAGCCATATGGACGCATCTGCCCTTTACACTCAGCCAGAAGATGTGAACTACGCATACGAAAAACTGAATGCTATCAGCCCGCGCTTCACCATTGCGGCCTCATTCGGCAACGTACACGGCGTTTATAAGCCAGGTAACGTGAAACTGACCCCAACCATTCTGCGTGATTCACAGAAATATGTATGTGAAAAACATGGCCTGCCGCACAACGCGCTGGACTTCGTTTTCCACGGCGGTTCAGGTTCTTCAGCTGCAGAAATCGAAGAGTCTATCAGCTACGGCGTGATCAAGATGAACATCGATACCGATACCCAATGGGCAACCTGGGACGGCATCCTGCAGTACTACAAAAAGAACGAAGGCTATCTGCAATCGCAGCTGGGTAATCCGGAAGGCGCCGACAAGCCAAACAAAAAATACTACGACCCACGCGTCTGGCTGCGTTCTGCCCAGGCCTCTATGGTGGTGCGTCTGGAGCAGGCTTTCAAAGAGCTTAACGCTGTCGACGTTCTGTAACTGACATTCAGTTACTGTATTAATCGTCTTCAGTACAAAAAAGGCCCGAAAGGGCCTTTTTTTTGTCCTTTTTTTGCCTGATTTGCGTCAAAAGTCATGCAGGATTGGCACGCTGGCATTTATTGTTTACCCTTTTGTCAGGGATTGTCAGAGCGGTTCTGACAATATGTTGTTACTTCCCTTGGGAATTTAATTACAGGAAGGTTCCATGCAGGATACGGGTATGTTTGATGAACTCAACAACGCAGGTAACTGGATAGTACGCAATCAGGAGCTCCTGATTAGCTATGCGGTAAACATTGTCGCAGCCATTGCGATTATCTTTGTGGGTATGATGATTGCACGCATCATCTCCAACGCCGCTAATCGTCTGCTGCTTGCGCGCCACATTGATACGACTGTTGCTGATTTTCTGTCGGCGCTGGTGCGCTACGGTATTATCGCATTCACACTTATCGCCGCACTCGGACGCATTGGTGTACAGACAACCTCGGTCATCGCAATCCTTGGTGCGGCCGGTCTGGCCGTGGGTCTGGCATTAAAGGATTCCCTGTCAAACCTTGCTGCTGGTGTGCTGCTGGTGATTTTCCGCCACTTCCGAACCGGTGAATTCGTTGATTTGGGTGGGATCATGGGGACGGTAATGAACGTGCAGATCTTCTCCACAACGCTCAAGTCAGCTGATGGCAAGCGAGTGGTGGTGCCGAACGGTAAAATTCTTGCCGGAAACATCGTTAACTTTTCGCGTGAGCCGGTACGCCGCAATGAATTTATTATCGGCGTCTCCTACGATGCAGATGTTGATCAGGTTCTGACGCTGCTGCGGGAAGTCGTAGAAGCAGATGAACGTGTATTAAAAGAGATGGGTATCCAGATTGGGCTTAATGAGTTAGCCGCATCCTCAATGAATTTTGTCGTGCGCTGCTGGAGCAACAGTGGAGACCTGCAGAACGTCTACTGGGACCTGATGAAGAACTTCAAGCGTACGCTGGATGGTAAAGGGATTGGTATTCCTTATCCGCAGATGGACGTGCATCTGCACCGCGTCAGACAGTCGGATGCACCTACACCAGAGACACAGCCGCAGTAACGATTTTAATGGGCGGCATCGGTCGCCCATTAATTCTGCTAATAGCAGATTAATTTTTTCAATTTCCGCTAATCATTCCCTCTCTTTATACTTCCCCACATCTGACCATGTGAGGAAAAAATCCAGTGATATCTCTCTACTTTCAGGGGCTTGCCCTGGGTGCTGCACTGATCCTGCCGCTGGGGCCGCAGAACGCTTTTGTGATGAATCAGGGCGTAAAGCGCCAGTATCATCTTTTGACGGCGGCACTTTGCTCGCTGAGCGATATTCTGCTGATATGCGCTGGCATCTTTGGCGGTAGCGCGCTGCTTAGCCAGTCTCCGCTGCTATTGATGATGATTACCTGGGCGGGCGTGGCTTTTCTGGTCTGGTATGGCTGGGGAGCGCTGCGAAGCGCCTTTCGTGGCGACGCCGCTCTGGTGGATGGCGAGCCGTTAAAGCACAGCAGAGGACGTATTATTGCGACGCTGCTGGCGGTGACATGGCTTAACCCGCACGTTTATCTCGACACCTTTGTGGTGCTCGGGAGTCTTGGCGGTCAGTTGCCGACCACCACGGCGCGTCAGTGGTTCGCGCTGGGTACTATCAGCGCGTCGATTCTCTGGTTCTTCGGTCTGGCCCTGCTGGCTGCGTGGCTCTCACCGCGCCTGCGCACGGCGAAAGCACAGCGCATTATTAACCTGCTGGTAGGTGCTGTGATGTGGTTTATCGCCCTGCAGCTGGCGCGCCAGGGCATTGCTGGTTTTTGATCCCAGCCTCGATCCGTGGCAGTAATTGCCGCGCTGCGGGCGAACTTTTGCCATAATGACCACTCAAAGCATGGCGCATACCCATGCGCTTTTGGGCTTCGCCGGTTGGAAGCCGTCATAGTGACCTTTTCAAGGAGGACTTTCATGAAACTGAAAGCATTGGCTCTGGCCGCAATCATGAGCGCTGGCGTATTGCCTGGCGTACACGCTGATGAGTTACCGAACGGACCGCACGTGGTGACCTCAGGCAAGGCAACGGTCGATGCCCGTCCCGATATCGCAACGCTCTCTATCGTGGTGAACGTGTCATCAAAAGATGCCGCAGATGCGAAGAAGCAGGCGGATAGCCGCGTTGCGCAATATTTCGATTTTCTGCAGAAAAATGGTATTGAGAAGAAAGACATCGATGCGGCTAACCTGAGCACGCAGCCAGAGTACGATTACACCAAAGAGGGTAAATCGGTACTGAAAGGTTACCGTGCGGTGCGTCAGGTACAGGTCACCCTGCGTCAACTGGACAAGCTGAATGATCTGCTGGACGGGGCGCTGAAGTCCGGTCTGAATGAAGTGCGCAGCGTCGAGTTGGGCGTGGCAAACCCGGAGAGCTACAAAGAGCAGGCACGTAAAGCCGCGATTAAAAACGCGACTCAGCAGGCATCCGAACTGGCTGAAGGCTTTAACGCGAAGCTGGGATCGATTTACAGCATTCGTTATCAGGTCGCCAACTATCAGCCGATGCCAATGAACCGCATGTATAAAGCGGCTGCAGCGGCAGATACCACGGCTCAGGAGACCTATGATCAGCAGAGCATCAACTTTGACGATCAGGTTGATGTGGTGTTTGAAATCAAGCCTGATACGCCGTAATGCAAAACGGGGCTGATGCCCCGTTTTTGTTTTCAGGCTGCGACATGATCCTGACGCAACACGCGATGTCCATGCGCAATCAGCGCATCGGTCACCCGACGCATTAACCGGCTTTCCGGCGCAAAGCGATGCCAGTAGAGCATCCGGCGCTGGTACAAGCCCGGCGTCAAATCAATTAACTCACCGCTCGCCAGCTCACGCTCAATCTGCAGATGCGGGATCATACAGCAGGTCGAACCCTGCCGGGCCATCTGCACAAAGGCTTCAGAAGAGTTCACGATGTGACAGGGTACGCTGCCCGGTGAAAGATCAAAGTTCTGTTGCAGGAAGGCCTGATGCATATCATCAAGATGGTCAAACGCCACCGCAGGCGCTTTTAGCAGGGCAGAGCGGGTGACGCCGTTCGGGAAGAAGCGATCGGCAAAGTCGCGTGACGCCACAAACAGGTAGTCGAGCGCACCGAGCTGATCCACCAGACAACTTGGCAGCGGCTGCGGCTGAATACTCACTGCACCCACCACTTCACCCCGGCGCAGACGCTCCTGGGTGCGGGTTTCATCTTCGACCTGCAGATTAAGGCGGACGGGAGAATCAGCCAGCACATCTTTCAGCGCAGGCAACAACCAGGTCGCCAGACTGTCGGCGTTGACCGCCAGCGACAGCAGCAGTGGCGTGGTACCACTGTTCTCATCGCCCAGCCACTCCTCTTCCAGCAGCTCAACCTGATGCAGTAACGCCAGCAGTTTCTGACCCTGTTCGGTCGGACGCGGCGGCACGGTGCGCACCAGCAGCGGCTGCCCAAACAGGTTCTCCAGCTGCTTGATACGCTGTGAAACCGCCGACTGGGTGATACACAATTTTTGTGCGGCACGCTCAAATCCGCGTTCGCGGATCACTGAATCCAGCGCCTGAAGCGTTCGATAATCCGGGCGTTTCATTATTGTTCTCTCTCCTCAGGGTGGACGTCACTATGCCACAAAAGTGTCACCTGTGATGGCTCTCTTGTTTTTTGTGGGCTGGCTTCCAAAGCGATAAATCCACGGCGGTCAGCCGAGCATTTTCAGCAAGCCTTGTTTTATACTACGCGCACTTCGTTGTCGCACAGGTTTTAAACATACCATGACCCAGGATGAACTGAAAAAAGCCGTTGGCTGGGCTGCACTTGAGTACGTGCAGCCGGGCACCGTTGTTGGCGTAGGCACCGGATCCACCGCAGCACACTTTATTGATGCACTTGCCACGGTCAGGCATCAGATCGAAGGTGCTGTCTCCAGCTCCGATGCCTCCACCCAGAAGCTTAAAAGCCTGGGCATTCAGGTGTTCGATCTGAACGAGATTGACGTGCTGTCGGTGTACGTTGATGGCGCGGATGAGATCAACCCACAGATGCAGATGATCAAAGGCGGTGGCGCAGCGCTGACGCGTGAAAAGATCGTGGCTGCGGTGGCAGAGACCTTTATCTGTATCGCTGACGCCTCAAAAGAAGTGGATGTGCTGGGCCGTTTCCCGCTGCCGGTTGAAGTGATTCCGATGGCGCGCAGCTATGTGGCGCGTCAGCTGGTAAAAATGGGTGGCTTACCGGAGTATCGTCAGAACGTGGTCACAGACAACGGCAACATTATTCTCGATGTGCATAATCTGCGTATTCTCGACCCGATTGAGCTGGAAAAAACCATCAACGCCTTACCTGGCGTGGTCACCGTGGGCCTTTTTGCTGCGCGCGGAGCCGATATCGCGTTAATTGGCGGACCTGATGGGGTGAAAACCATCAAAAAATGATCTGTCTGGCGCTGAAAAGGCGCCGGTTATTTCTGCCTGCAAATCATCTTTTCTCGCGCCGGTGAAATTTGGTGACTTATGTCACATAAGCGTCATCGGCAGTGGGTTCGTTCTCTCATCTCCGCCGACCTCATGATTTTGTCCGGCAATGTGCGGCTGTCAGCCGTTGCCGTGCTGGCTGCCGGGCAATCGTTTGTATTGCCGGACGCGATTTTTTTGATATTTTGACAGAAGGCTGGCTTATGGTAGTCCTCATTGAATGCTGAATAGGATCGGGAAATGGCAAAGGTATCACTGGAAAAAGATAAGATTAAGTTCCTGCTGGTGGAAGGTGTCCATCAGAGCGCGCTGGAGAACCTGCGGGCTGCAGGCTATACCAACATCGAATTCCACAAGGGCGCGCTGGACTCCGATGCGTTAAAAGCATCGATCCGCGATGCGCACTTCATTGGTATCCGTTCCCGCTCCCAGCTCACTGAAGAGATTTTTGCGGCGGCTGAGAAGCTGGTCGCTGTTGGCTGTTTCTGTATCGGTACCAACCAGGTTGATCTGCAGGCCGCTGCCAGCCGGGGAATTCCGGTGTTCAATGCGCCATTTTCGAATACCCGTTCGGTTGCGGAGCTGGTGATTGGTGAGATGCTGCTGATGCTGCGTGGCATCCCGGAAGCGAATGCGAAAGCGCACCGAGGCATCTGGAACAAGATTGCCAAAGGCTCATTTGAAGCGCGTGGCAAAAAGCTGGGTATCATCGGTTACGGTCATATCGGGATGCAGCTGGGCGTACTGGCAGAAAGTCTGGGTATGCATGTTTTTTTCTACGACATTGAAAACAAGCTGCCGCTGGGTAATGCCACGCAGGTACGCCATCTTGCCGATCTGCTCAACATGAGCGACGTAGTCAGCCTGCATGTGCCGGAGACAGCCTCTACACAGGATATGATTGGTGCAGAGGAGCTGGCGCAGATGAAGCCCGGTGCGCTGCTGATTAACGCCTCACGCGGTACCGTGGTCGATATTCCGGCGCTGTGCGATGCGCTGGCCAGTAAACATGTCGGTGGCGCGGCTATCGACGTCTTCCCGACAGAACCCGCCACCAACAGCGAGCCGTTTATTTCGCCACTGAGTGAGTTCGACAACGTGATCCTGACGCCGCACATTGGCGGATCGACGGAAGAAGCGCAGGAGAACATCGGGATTGAAGTTGCAGGTAAGCTGGCGAAATACTCCGATAACGGCTCTACCCTGTCGGCTGTTAACTTCCCGGAAGTGTCATTGCCGATTCACGGCATCAGCGCCAGTCGTCTGCTGCACATCCATGAGAACCGTCCTGGCGTGCTGACAGCTATCAACCAGATTTTTGCCGAGCAGGGCATTAATATCGCCGCCCAGTATCTGCAAACCTCGCCGTTTATGGGTTATGTGGTCATCGACATTGATGCAGAGCCGGAAGTGGCAGAGAACGCGCTGCAGCTGATGAAGGCCATTCCGGGTACTATCCGCGCCCGTCTGCTTTACTAAGCGATGCAGACATGAAGTGGCGCTGAATAGCCCCACTTCATGTTGTCAGTTACGATCTGACCGGGTTTACTGAGTCTGCTCAGTAAACCCGGTCAGATCGGAAAGTCGCAAACAGGTCATCCCTGACTGCTCGTCCCGCACGCGGGACGCTTTCCTCTTCAACCGTATTTCCTATGCGTGGTGCTATTCCATTGTTGCAGGCTTCACCCTGATTCGGGGTTCTGAGCCATCGGAAAAAGCCTATAACAGCGGCTCTGCTACTCCCACTGCCAGAGTTTTGACGGCGTCATCACTGCCGGCAAAGGGACATCCCATTCCGCCACAGGCAGGTTATCAACCTGCTGACAATCGTGTGCCAGACCCACGGGCAAAAAGCCATGCTGCCGCCAGTTCTGCAGGGTGCGATCATAGAAGCCTCCGCCCATCCCCAGTCGCTGCCCATGCTGATCAAACGCCACCAGCGGCACCATCATCAGATCCAGCTGATCAAGCGTAATCAACTGCCGGATATCCAGCGGCGGTTCAGGAATACGAAGTTTATTGATGTGCAAGGGAGTATCGGGCGAGTAGCGCAAAAACAGTAAATTACCGGGGGAGAAGGGGTGTAAAACGGGAAGATAGACGGCTTTCTTCAGATGCCAGAGTCTGGCAATCAGCGGACGGGTATTCAGCTCACCATCAACCGACAAAAACAGAGCAATATTGCGCGCGGCAGTCATGGGAGCGTAGTTAAGGGCGAGGTCAGCGAGTTGTTCGGCCGCCAGGGCCTGCTGCTCATCAGTCATCGCACGACGCAGATGGCGTACCTGCTGACGGATAACCTGACGCTGTATCATTGAAGGTGATGACATGGAAGATTCAGACATGATTCCCCGCCTGATAAGTCGCTGAACAGCGACTATAACATGTCGGTATGGGGAATAAAGCAGGACTACAGGAAGAGAGATCTCCGAGATGCCGCCGTAGGCTGTAACCCTTGAACCCTTGGTTCAAGGTGAACATGCCGTCATAACCATCAGGCTTCTCGGACGAACCGAGCATGCACACAGGTTACGAGCGTCACATTCTGTTTTTTCGAAATATCGGCTCAGGGGACTGGCCCACATGCAAACATCTCAGAGAAAATTTACCTCACCGTTACTTTAAGTATAGCAACCATGAAGTTTTATTCGAACTTCGCACCCTCACGATCAGAGATACGACCTTGCTCAACTAATGCCTGTTCAATCGTCTGCTGCAACATACGGATACGCTGTTCCATATTAGCAGCATAATCGCGCGTTTTCACTTTCTCTTGCGCCAGCTCGTGGCAGACGTTTAACGCGGCGATGAACACCAGTTGTTCTGTATTGGTGACTCTAGTGCGAACTTTTAGATCTTGCAACCGTTGATTGAGATCTTCAGCCGCGCTATTGAGCGCATCTTGCTGCTCTGGCGGACAATTCACTCTCAACGAACGACCAAAAATTTGTAAATCTACCGGTTGTGCAGACATGCCACCTTCCTGACTGATTACTTCGCTCGCAACTCCCTTAGCAGTCAATGGCTTGGGAGGCGGGCAACTATATAGACCCACGAAATAAGATACAACCCCTTTTCTGGAAACCTTGAGGCAGCTAGTGGTAGCATAACACGAACTTATTCTGCCAACGACGATGAAAACTTATGTCCTTACAGAACGCAACCCCCGATTACAACGCGCTCGCGGCGGTGCTCTCACAGCAGGGCATTGGAATGACGCCCGCTGAAATGCACGGCCTGCTAAGCGGGATCCTCTGTGGCGGCAACCAGGACACCAGCTGGAAGACGCTGGTACACGATCTGGCTAACGAAGGCATGGCGTTTTCACACACGCTTGCGGTGCCGCTGGCGGCCCTGCACGAGCACACCGCCACCACGCTGGAAGATGACGGCTTCCTGTTTCAGCTGCTGCTGCCTGCTGATGACGACATCACTGTCTTTGACCGTGCGGATGCGCTGGCAGGATGGGTTAACCATTTTCTGCTCGGCCTGGGGGTAACACAGCCTAAACTGGATAAAGTCACCGGCGAAACCGGCGAAGCAATCGATGATCTGCGCACTATCGCACAGCTTGGTTACGAAGAAGATGAAGACCAGGAAGAGCTGGAGCAGTCGCTGGAAGAGGTGATCGAGTATGTGCGTGTCGCTGCACTGCTGTGCCACGATACCTTCACCCGTCCGCAGCCAACCGCGCCAGAAGTGCAAAAACCGACGCTACACTAATTTCAGGTCAACGAATTTAACCGGTCAGTTTACAGGGAGTGCAGAGATGATTTCACTGGAACGATACCTGCAGCGTCGTCAGGCGCTGCTGGCGAAGATGGTGCCTGGCAGCGCAGCATTGATTTTTGCTGCGCCTGAAGTAACGCGCAGTAATGACACGGAATATCCATTCCGCCAGAGCAGTGACTTCAGTTACTTCACCGGCTTCAACGAGCCGCAGGCGCTGCTGGTGTTGATCAAAAGCGATGAAAATCATAATCACAGTGTGCTATTTAACCGCGTGCGTGACCCCGCAGCGGAAGTCTGGTCTGGCCGTCGGCTGGGCCAGGAGGCCGCGCCAGATAAACTGGGCGTGGATCGCGCTTTGCCCTGGAACGATATCGGTGAACAGCTGCACCTGCTGCTGAATGGTCTGGATGTGATTTACCATGCGCAGGGCGAATATGCCCATGCGGACACCCTTGTGTTCAGCGCGCTGGATAAACTGCGTCGCGGATTCCGCCAGAATCTCAGCGCGCCTGCTACCGTCATTGACTGGCGTCCGTGGGTGCATGAGATGCGTCTGTTTAAAGATGCGGACGAGGTTGAGCTGTTACGTCGCGCCGGGAAAATCAGCGCACTGGCGCATACCCGTGCGATGCTAACCTGCCAGCCGGGCATGTTTGAATATCAGCTCGAAGGGGAAATTCATCACGAATTTACTCGTCACGGCGCGCGTTATCCCTCCTATAACACCATCGTGGGTGCCGGGGAAAACGGCTGCATTCTGCACTACACCGAAAATGAAAGTGAAATGCGTGACGGCGATCTCGTGCTGATCGATGCAGGCTGTGAGTTCCATGGCTATGCCGGGGATATCACGCGCACCTTCCCGGTGAACGGCAGGTTCAGCCCGGCGCAGCGTGCCATTTATGACATCGTACTGGCTTCGCTGAAGCGGTCGCTTGAGATGTTCCGGCCTGGCGTCAGCATTCGGGAAGTGAATGATGAAGTGGTACGCATCATGATCACCGGTCTGGTTGAGCTGGGCATCCTGGAGGGCGACGTCGATACGCTGATCGCCGGGGAAGTGCATCGCCAGTTCTACATGCATGGCCTGGGCCACTGGCTGGGGCTGGATGTTCACGACGTCGGCCACTACGGCACACCGAGCCGCGACCGGATTCTGGAACCGGGCATGGTGTTAACCGTCGAGCCGGGTCTTTATATCGGACCGGATGCGGATGTGCCTGCGCAGTATCGCGGCATCGGCATCCGAATCGAAGATGACATCGTGATTACTGAAGATGGCATTGAGAATCTCACCGACAGCGTAGTTAAAGAGGCCGATGAGATCGAAGCACTGATGGCGGCGGCAAAACAGGCATGACGATTCTGATTGCCGGTGGCGGCATGACCGGGGCGACGCTGGCGCTGGCGATCTCCCATCTGACCCAGGGCACACTGCCGGTGACGCTGATTGAAAGCAGCGAGCCAGGCAGCCGGGCGCATCCTGGTTTCGATGGCCGCGCCATTGCGCTCTCTGCCGGAACCTGCCAGCAGCTGGCTGACATTAATCTGTGGCAGCACATCGCCCGTTGTGCTACGCCGATTACCGATATCCATGTTTCCGATCGCGGTCATGCGGGCTTTGTGTCGCTGGCGGCGGCTGACTACGCCATTCCGGCGCTGGGACAGGTTGTTGAGCTGTTTGACGTCGGTCAGCGTCTTTTCGCTGAACTGAAAAAAGCCCCCGGCGTGACGTTACGCTGTCCGGCGCGCGTTACCCAGGCACACCGTAGCGAACAGCAGGTTGAGGTAACGCTGGACAGTGGCGAACAACTCAGCGGCAAACTGCTGGTGGCAGCAGATGGCACGCGCTCTGCGCTGGCTGCCTCGTGCGGCATTCAGTGGCAACGGGACGATTATCAGCAGCTTGCGGTGATTGCCAACGTCTCCACCGCGCTTCCCCATCAGGGCCGGGCATTCGAGCGTTTCACCGAACACGGCCCACTGGCGTTGTTGCCGATGTCCGGCAACCGTCTGTCACTGGTCTGGTGTCATCCGGTTTCGCAGCGTGAACGTATTGAGCAGTGGAGCGAGGCCGAATTCCTGAGCCATCTGCAACGTGCTTTTGGCTGGCGACTGGGCAAATTCACCCACACCGGCCAGCGTGAATATTACCCGCTGGCGCTGCACCGGGCGATGTCGCCAGTGACGCATCGGGTGGCGGTGGTGGGCAATGCAGCACAGACGCTGCATCCGATTGCCGGGCAGGGCTTCAACCTGGGCTTGCGCGATGTGATGTCGCTGGCTGAAACGCTGGCAGCCGCCCATCGTCAACAGCAGGATCCCGGCGGCTATGCGGTGTTGCATCATTACCAGCAGCGCCGTCAGCCCGATCGCGCCGCCACTATCGGTATCACCGACGGACTGGTTCGCGTCTTTGCGAATCGCTATGGCCCGATGGTAGCTGGACGTAACCTGGGCCTGCTGGCGATGGATCATCTGCCGTGGTTACGAAATCAACTGGCTGAGCGTACGCTTGGCTGGGTTAAGCGTTAATAAAGAGGCTCAGATGCAAACTTTTGATGTGGTGATTGCCGGTGGCGGAATGGTGGGACTGGCGGTGGCCTGCGGCTTGCAGGGCAGCGGACTGCGCATCGCCGTGCTGGAGAAATCGCCGGAGCCACCGCTGGCGCTGAGTGCGTCACCGTCCATTCGCGTGTCGGCGCTCAATGCCGCCAGCGAACGGCTGCTGCAGAAGCTGGATGTCTGGTCGACCATTCTCTCGCTGCGTGCCTGCGCTTATCACGGCATGGAAGTGTGGGATAAGGACAGCTTCGGTTCCATTGCCTTTGATGATCAGCATCAGGGCTTGTCACATCTGGGCCATATCATCGAAAACCCGGTGATCCACAATGCACTCTGGCAGCGTGCCAGCGCCTGCAGCGACGTGACGATAATGGCACCCTCGCAGTTACAGCAGGTGGCGTTTGGTGATAATGAAGCCTTTGTTACCCTGGAAGATGGCAGCATGTTAAGTGCGCGATTAATGATTGCCGCTGATGGCGCTAACTCCTGGCTGCGCAACAAAGCCGATATCCCGCTCACCTTCTGGGACTACGATCACCATGCGTTAGTCGCTAACGTCCGCACTGAAAGACCGCACGACGCGGTGGCGCGACAGGTGTTCCACGGCGATGGTATTCTGGCTTTCCTGCCAATGCAGGATCCGCATATAAGCTCCATCGTCTGGTCGCTCTCGCCGCAGGAAGCGAGCCGTCTGGAGACCATGCCGGAAGCGTTGTTCAATCAGCAGCTCTCTGTCGCGTTTGATATGCGACTCGGCCTGTGCCAGCTGGAAAGCGAGCGCAAGTCGTTTCCGCTGGTGGCGCGCTATGCCCGCAACTTTGCGGCACACCGTCTGGCGCTGGTGGGCGATGCGGCTCATACCATTCATCCGCTGGCGGGCCAGGGCGTTAACCTTGGCTTTATGGATGCTGCCGAGCTGATTGGTGAGATTCGCCGTCTGCATCAGGAGGGCAAAGATATTGGTCAGCACCTCTATCTGCGTCGCTACGAGCGCAGCCGTAAACACAGCGCCGCAATGATGCTGGCAGGAATGCAGGGCTTCCGGGAGATGTTCGCAGGCAATAATCCGGCGAAAAAACTGCTGCGTGACGTCGGTCTGAAGCTGGCTGATCGGCTGCCAGGAGTAAAACCTCTAATGCTGAAGCAGGCGATGGGCCTGAATGATTTGCCCGCCTGGTTACGCTAAATCCACGCCTTCTTATAAGCCAGCGTCTGCTGGCTTTTTTTATGCCTGAATCCCTCTGCACCACGAAAAGGCAACGCTGCACCAGCAGAGGTCTTCGTTTGATTTATTCTAATTTTGCGAGCGAATTCGCATTACTTTTTCTCATTCATCTCTCTGCGCGCAAAGGGTTTTTTTTAACATCCTGAACGCCATCCCGCATAAATTTGCTGTGTATATTTAAAAGCCCTGCATTTATTGCGCGATTAATCACAAAATTGCAGTTTTTTATCCTGTCAGTGCCTGTTCCTGGTTAGGCTGTGTATCTGCTTTCGACCCCGGTTTGCTTATGGTTAAACGTCAAATTCGGTGGTAACGTCAGCCATAAGAGAACGTTTGCGTCGGCACAAATTCCGACGCACTTTTGCCCTCACTCGCTTCTGCACAGGATGGTTATGACTCAGCAAACACCTCTGTTTGAACAGCATCAGGCCTGCGGTGCCCGTATGGTGGATTTTCATGGCTGGATGATGCCGCTGCACTATGGCTCCCAGATGGATGAACACCATGTGGTGCGCACTGACGCCGGGATGTTTGATGTTTCTCACATGACCATTGTCGATCTGACAGGCCCGCGTACCCGGGAATTCCTGCGCTACCTGCTGGCAAATGATGTGGCAAAACTGACGCAGCCAGGCAAAGCGCTCTATACCGGAATGCTGAATGCTTCGGGTGGCGTCATTGACGATTTGATTGTTTACTTTATGAGCGAGGAATTCTTCCGGCTGGTGGTGAACTCCGCGACCCGTGAAAACGACCTCGCCTGGATCACGCAACATGCGCAGGGCTATGGCATTACGCTGACGGAACGTGATGACCTGGCGCTGATTGCTGTGCAGGGCCCGCAGGCGCAGCAGAAAGCGCAGACGCTGTTCAGTGAGGAGCAGCGTCAGGCTGTTGCTGGCATGAAGCCGTTTTTTGGTGTGCAGTCAGGTGACCTGTTTATCGCGACCACCGGCTACACCGGCGAAGCGGGATATGAAATTGCGATGCCTGCAGATGAGGCGGCCGATTTCTGGCAGCGTCTGCTGGCCGCTGGCGTCAAACCTGCCGGACTGGGCGCACGCGACACGCTGCGTCTGGAAGCCGGAATGAATCTGTATGGTCAGGAGATGGACGAAGGCGTTTCACCGCTGGCTGCCAACATGGGCTGGACGGTGTGCTGGGAACCCGCTGACCGCGACTTCATTGGTCGGGAAGTGCTGGAACTGCAGCGTGAACGCGGCACCGAAAAACTGGTGGGGCTGATCCTCACTGAAAAAGGGGTGCTGCGTAACGGCCAGCCGGTGCGTTTCACCGATGACCAGGGGCAGCCGCAGGAGGGGATCATCACCAGTGGATCTTTCTCACCGACACTGGGTTGCAGCATCGCCCTGGCGCGTGTACCAGCCTCCGTAGGCACCACCGCCATTGTTGAGATCCGTAACCGCCAGATGCCCGTCCAGGTTACCCGTCCCGTTTTTGTCCGCGCCGGTAAACCGGTCGCCCAGTAAATTTTATTCAGGAGAAATGGCCAATGAGCAATGTGCCGAATACGTTGAAGTACCGCGACAGCCACGAATGGGTGCGCAAAGAAGCCGATGGCAGCTACACGGTGGGGATTACTGAACATGCGCAGGAATTACTGGGCGACATGGTATTTGTCGATCTGCCGGAAGTAGGCGCGACGTTTGCCGCTGGTGAAGAGTGCGCGGTTGCAGAATCCGTTAAAGCGGCTTCAGATATCTATGCGCCAGTCAGCGGTGAGATTGTCGCGGTCAATGAAGCACTGACTGACTCACCGGAGCAGGTCAACAGCGAGCCTTATGACGGCGGCTGGTTATTTAAAATTAAAGCCAGCGACGCGTCTGAAATCGACACGCTGCTGGATGCGGATGCTTATAAAGCCTCCATCGACGAGTAGTCGTCAGGCGGCCTCGTACAGAGGCCGCAGATTTCTGTTTGCTCTCCGGTTCCCCCAGCCCGATTCAGGATTTACAGCTAATGACCCAGACTCTCAGCCAGCTTGAACACAACGGTGCATTCATTGAGCGCCATATCGGTCCTTCACCTGAGCAGCAGGCGCAGATGCTTGACGCGATTGGTGCCCGTTCGCTGGACGCGTTAATCAGCACGATTGTGCCGGCAGACATTCAGCTGCCGGGCCCGCCCGCGGTTGGTGAAGCCGCGACTGAACAGCAGGCGCTGGCCGAACTGAAAGCCATTGCCAGCCAGAATCTGCGTTACAAATCCTGGATCGGTATGGGATACAGCGCGGTCATCACCCCGCCGGTTATCCTGCGTAATATGCTGGAAAATCCGGGCTGGTACACCGCCTATACCCCGTATCAGCCTGAGGTCTCGCAAGGCCGCTTAGAAGCGCTGCTCAACTTCCAGCAGCTGACGCTGGATCTCACCGGAATGGATATCGCGTCCGCCTCACTGCTGGATGAAGCCACTGCCGCCGCCGAAGCGATGGCGATGGCAAAACGCGTCAGTAAGCTAAAAAACGCCAACAAATTCTTCATTGCCGATGATATTCATCCACAGACGCTGGATGTGGTGCGGACTCGTGCGGAGACGTTCGGTTTCGAACTGATCATCGATAGCGCCGATAAAGCATCCGATCACGACGACCTGTTTGGTGTATTGCTGCAACAGGTGGGCACCACCGGTGAGGCGCACGATTACAGCGCGCTGATTGCCGGGCTGAAAGCACGCAAAGTCGTGGTCAGCGTGGCGGCGGACTTTATGTCGCTGGTGTTACTGGAAGCGCCAGGCAAGCAGGGTGCAGACATTGTCTTTGGTTCCGCTCAGCGTTTCGGCGTGCCGATGGGTTATGGCGGCCCTCACGCTGCCTTCTTCGCCAGCCGCGACGAGCATAAACGCTCTATGCCAGGCCGTATCATCGGTGTGTCACGTGATGCCGCGGGTAACACGGCGCTGCGCATGGCGATGCAGACCCGTGAACAGCATATCCGCCGTGAAAAGGCTAACTCCAACATCTGTACTTCGCAGGTGCTGCTGGCAAACATCGCGGGTCTCTACGCGGTATTCCACGGCCCTGCCGGTCTGAAGCGTATTGCCTCTCGCATTCACCGCTTCACCAACATCCTGGCAGCCGGACTGCAGCAGGGTGGCCTGAAGCTGCGCCATCAGCACTGGTTCGATACGCTGACGGTGGAAGTGGCGGATAAAGCCGCCGTGCTGAACCGTGCCCTGAGCTTTGGCGTTAACCTGCGCAGCGACATCCATAACGCCGTCGGTATCACGCTGGATGAAACCACCAGCCGTGAAGATATTCTGGTGCTGTTTGCCATTCTGCTGAGTGATGAACACGGCCAGGATCTGGAGAAACTCGACAGCGAAGTCGCCAGCGAAAGCCACGCGATTCCTGCTGGCCTGCAACGTCACAGCGAAATTCTGACCCATCCGGTGTTCAACCGTCATCACAGCGAAACCGAGATGATGCGTTACATGCACAGCCTGGAGAAAAAGGATCTGGCGCTGAATCAGGCGATGATCCCGCTCGGCTCCTGCACCATGAAGCTCAACGCGGCCGCCGAGATGATCCCGATCACGTGGCCGGAATTCGCTGAGCTGCATCCGTTCTGTCCGGCTGAGCAGGCTACCGGCTATCTGCAGATGATCGGTCAGCTTTCGCAGTGGCTGGTACAACTCACCGGTTATGACGCACTCTGTATGCAGCCAAACTCCGGCGCGCAGGGTGAATATGCCGGGCTGCTGGCGATCCGCCGCTATCACGAAAGCCGTGGCGAGGGCGATCGTCATCTCTGTCTGATCCCAGGTTCGGCGCATGGAACTAACCCGGCATCAGCCCAGATGGCCGGCATGGACGTGGTGGTGGTGGCCTGTGATAAACAGGGCAACATCGACCTCGGCGACCTGCGTGAAAAGGCGGCGCAGGCGGGCGACAGGCTCTCCTGCATCATGGTGACTTATCCTTCTACCCACGGCGTCTATGAAGAGACCATCCGTGAAGTGTGCCAGATCGTGCATCAGTACGGCGGTCAGGTTTATCTGGATGGCGCGAACATGAATGCGCAGGTCGGCATCACCACGCCAGGCTACATCGGCGCAGATGTCTCGCACCTCAATCTGCACAAAACCTTCTGCATTCCGCACGGCGGTGGTGGTCCGGGTATGGGACCGATTGGCGTGAAAGCGCACCTGGCTCCCTTTGTTCCGGGACACAGCGTAGTGCAGATCGACGGTGTGCTGACGCAGCAGGGCGCGGTCTCCGCAGCACCGTTTGGCAGCGCCTCTATTCTGCCGATTAGCTGGATGTATATTCGCATGATGGGCGCCGAAGGGCTGAAACAGGCCAGTTCAGTCGCGATTCTGAATGCTAACTATATTGCCAGCCGCCTGCAGTCTGCCTATCCGGTGCTCTACACGGGCCGTGAGGGTCGCGTGGCGCACGAATGTATTCTCGACATCCGTCCGCTGAAAGAGCAGACCGGTATCAGTGAGCTGGATATTGCGAAGCGCCTGATCGATTATGGATTCCACGCGCCGACCATGTCATTCCCGGTAGCGGGTACGCTGATGGTGGAGCCGACCGAGTCAGAGAGCAAAATTGAACTGGATCGCTTTATTGACGCGATGCTGGCGATTCGTATGGAAATTGACCGGGTAGCGGCAGGTGAATGGCCGCTGGACGACAACCCACTGGTTAATGCGCCGCATACCCAACTGGAAATCGTCAGTGAGTGGTCACATCCTTACAGCCGTGAACTGGCGGTCTTCCCGGCGGGCAGCCATAACAAATACTGGCCGACGGTAAAACGTCTGGATGATGTGTTTGGCGATCGCAATCTGTTCTGCTCCTGTGTGCCGATGAGCGACTATCAGTAATCGCCTCGCAGGCAGGCAGTAACTTTACAGGGCCGATTTGTCGGCCCTTTGTTATGGAGAATCAGCATGAAACTGGCATTGGTCACGGGAGGCAGTCGCGGTATCGGGCGGGCTACGTCGCTGTTACTGGCAGCCCGGGGTTATCGGGTTGCGGTAAACTATCGTCATCGCGAGGCCGAAGCGCAACAGCTGGTGGCGCAGATCCGGCAGCAGGGCGGTGAAGCCTTTGCGGTTCAGGCAGATATCAGTGATGAACCTCAGGTGATGGCGATGTTTGCGCAGCTCGATCAGCAGTCTGAACCGCTGGCGTTGCTGGTGAACAACGCCGGGATTCTGTTTCAGCAATGCCGCACCGAACAGCTTGATGCGGCTCGCTTGCATAAGGTCTTTGCGACCAACGTCATCGGATCTTTTCTCTGCTGTCGTGAGGCGGTTAAGCGAATGGGTACCCATCATGGCGGTCAGGGTGGTGCGATTGTAAATGTCTCGTCGGCCGCGTCGCGTATCGGTGCGCCTGGCGAATATGTTGATTACGCCGCCTCAAAAGGGGCGATGGATACGCTGACCAAAGGATTGTCGCTGGAAGTGGCGCAGCAGGGGATTCGGGTCAATGGCGTACGCCCGGGATTCATCTATACAGAGATGCATGCCGATGGCGGAGAGCCGGGCAGGGTGGACAGGCTGGCCAGTGTCATTCCGATGGGGCGCGGCGGTGAGGCAGAAGAGGTGGCGGAAGCGATCGTCTGGCTGGCCAGCGACGCGGCCTCTTACATCACCGGCAGCATCATTGACGCTGCCGGTGGTCGTTAACTTGCTTCGTAGCTTATGCGTCTTGCGTAATCAGAGGTTTTCGCCGTTTCTGGCGATAACCTGCTGATACCAGCTGAAGCTCTTCTTCTTCGCACGAGAAAAATCGCCGCTGCCATCATCGTTTTTATTCACATGAATAAAGCCGTAACGTTTGTCGTACTGGCCGGTGGTAAAAGAGACGCAATCCAGGCAACCCCATGGTGTGTAGCCCATTAAATCCACACCATCATACGCCACGGCCTTCTTCATTTCTTCGATGTGCGCACGCAGATAGTCGATGCGGTAATCATCTTCAATCACGCCTTCCGCATTGGGCTTATCGATCGCACCAAAGCCGTTTTCCACAATAAACAGCGGCTTCTGGTAACGCTCGTACATCTCGTTCATGGCATAGCGCAGGCCGACCGGATCGATCTGCCAGCCCCAGTCTGATGCTTTCACATGCGGATTTTTCACTACGCCTTCAAAGCCGGTGATCGGATCGTCAACGCCGCTGGCATCGGTCTTCACGGCATTGCTCATGTAGTAGCTGAAGCCGACATAGTCTGCGCAGCCCTGGCGCAGCGTCTCGGCATCGTCCGCTTCCATCTGAATGTCATAACCTTTGCGTGCCCACTCTTTCAGGGTGTACGCCGGATAGTAGCCGCGCATCTGCACGTCACTGAACACATAGCGCTGATGCATCGATTCCTGCGCCAGCACCACATCGTCCGGATGGCAGGAGAAGGGATAGATCGGCACCATGGCGATCATGCAGCCAATCTGTAAGTCAGGATTGATGTCGTGACCGAGTTTCACCACTTTGGCGCTGGCAACAAACTGGTGATGCATGACCTGATACATCGCCTGTTCAGGTTTTTCGTGCTCGGTAAAGATCACGCCTGAACAGCAGTAACCAAACAGCGGGTATTGCCAGTTGCGCTGGTTGTTAATCTCGTTGAAGGTCATCCAGTATTTTACTTTGTTCTTATAGCGGTTCAGCACCACTTCGCTGAAGCGTACGAAGAAGTCGACTACTTTGCGGTTGTGCCAGCCGCCATACTCTTTGACCAGGTGATAAGGCATTTCGAAGTGCGAAAGGGTGATGACCGGTTCAATGCCATATTTCAGTAGTTCATCAAACAGATCGTCATAGAATTGCAGGCCTGCTTCGTTAGGCTGCTGCTCATCCCCGTTGGGGAAGATGCGGGTCCAGGCTATAGAGGTGCGGAAACACTTGAAGCCCATCTCGGCAAACAGCGCGACATCCTGTTTGTAATGGGAGTAAAACTCCACGCCTTTGTGGTTCGGGTAGAAGTGGCCAGGCTGCACGCCATCGGTGATGACACGGTCAACACCGTGTGAACCGCCGGTCATCACGTCAGCAATACTGACGCCTTTGCCGCCCTGATCCCAGCCGCCTTCAACCTGATGTGCCGCGACCGCGCCGCCCCAAAGAAAGCCTTTTGGTAACTGCAATTCTGCACTCATGCTTCACCCCATTACGGATATTGAAATTGAGCTGAGTGTAGCAAGGCAATAATGAAAGTCACGATATAACAGCGCGCAGATAATTGCGTTTGTTACATCTAAAAAACAGCCTGTTTTATTTCCCGAGCTGGCGACCGATCGCTTCAATAATATAGGTTACCGGCACCTGAGTCGTAATGTCAGAATTGTCCGCCATGCGGATAATCGGCACATGGTAGCAGAGGTTGAAATCACCAATTTTCGCCAGTGAGCAGCTTTCCGTATTAGTTATTGCAATGATTTTGCACTTATTCAGGCTGAACTGGCTGGCTATGCGCAGGATCTCTTCCGTTTCGCCAGAGACCGATAAAATAATGGCGACAGCATTGTCATACAGATCAGGGCTGACCGGATAATAGGGATCGTCAATCGCATGGCTGAATTTACCAAGGTTAGAGAAAAAACGTGCGCCATATTTTGCCAGACTGCCGGAGGTGCCTACGCCAATAAAGAAGACCTGATCTGACTGATTGATTTTCTGTGCGGCCTGGGTGATGAGCTGTTCAAATTCCGGGTTATTAATACTTTTGAAAAAGCTCAGCATCTCGCTGACGCCCGCCGTGTTAAGCAGTGGCGCACTCTGTTGCTCGCTTAAGCGCAGGCGGATGCGGAACTCCGACCAGCCTTCGCAATCCATCTTGCGGCAGAAACGCAGCACAGTAGTAGTGGAGACACCGGCCTGCTCAGCCAGCTCGCGGATCGTCATGTAGCTGACGCCTTCACGGTGCTTAATGATGAACTGATAGACCTGCATTTCCAGGTCGTTAAGGCGGGCGAGATCGCGATGCGAAAACATGGAGGACTCATTGAACAGTTGACCGGCGGTCAGTTTACCAGATTCAGTACGGGGTTTAAGGGATAGTGAATTTCAGTGAGTATTTTTAGCGTACACGTGTACACTGAAAAAATTATTGTCTACGCTGGGTAACAGTTATCACTGCTATGGCGCTGTTCAGGAACCTGATATGACCACCACACTTTCTCAAAAACACCGGCCCGCTGCGGGCTATTCCGTCGCCGAAGAAATTGCCAACAGTATCAGTCACGGTCTGGGCTGCCTGTTTGGTATCGTCGGACTGATACTGATGCTCAATCAGGCCACTGTGAGGCAGGCTGACACCCTCACCTTCATCAGTTACAGCCTCTATGGCGGCAGCATGATCCTGTTGTTTCTGGCCTCAACGCTCTATCACGCTATTCCGGATGGAGCGGCCAGACCCTGGCTGAAAAAGCTGGATCACTGCGCCATCTATCTGCTGATCGCAGGCACCTATACGCCGTTTCTGCTGGTCGGACTAAGGACGCCGCTGGCGTATGGATTAATGGCGGTGATCTGGGGGCTGGCAATGGCGGGTATCGTGTTCAAGCTCACGATTGCGCATCGCTTTAAAGCGCTGTCGCTGGTGACCTATCTCTGTATGGGGTGGTTATCGCTGATTGTGGTTTATCAGCTGGCGATGATCCTGCCGGCGGGCTGCATCTGGCTGCTGGCCGCAGGCGGAATTATCTATTCGCTGGGGGTGATTTTCTATGTGGCGCGCCGCATTCCCTTTAACCACGCCATCTGGCATCTGTTCGTACTGGGCGGCAGTCTCTGTCACTTCTGCGCCATCTACTTCTATGTGCGCTGAGTAGATGGCGGCATAGCCCTTCGGTTAATGGAAGGGCTATGCCGTTAAATCACTCTTCAGTCAGCGAGTAGGGCAGCGGCTGAATGGTCAGATGCCCGCCTTCATCACCCTCAACCCGCAACACGCTATCTGGCTCCAGATCATTATTCATCACCACCTGAATCCAGCTGATTCCATCATCTAACTGCACCGCAGCCAGCACGCTGCCGGTACGACGCCAGCGCTCACCCATCTGTAACTCCAGCGGAGCATTGGCTTCTGGCAGATGACTTGCCTGACCCGCCAGCCAGTAGAGTGCGCGTTTATTGGCACCGCGATATTTCGCCCTGGCGACCATCTCCTGACCGGCATAGCAGCCCTTTTTGAAGCTGATAGCATCCAGTGCCTGCAGGTTAGTGGCCTGCGGAATAAACTGCACACTGGTGGCGGGATCGATAACCGGAATCCCCGCTTCAATATCCAGCGCCAGCCACTGCTGGCTGTCATTGAACTGTGCATCGTCATTAAGCTTCTGCTTCAGCGTTTCTGCCTGGGCCAGCGAGGTGACAATCAGAAAACGTTCGGCGGGTTGGGCAAACCATAGCAGCGTCGTTTCTCCCTGCTGCACGACCGGTTTCTCGCTGTCGGGCAGGCTATCAAACAGATTCGCCAGCGCGGCGCGTGCCTGAAAACCGGCCAGGCCCAGCAACACGGATTCATCGTCAGCTGCCATCGTCACTTTCGAAAATACCGCGTATTTTTTTAACTCGGGCAGCTGAGTGTCGCGCAGTTCACGACGGATCAGATAGGCATAGCCTTCACCGCGATGGAACAGGCGCATATTGCTCCACATTTTGCCTTTAGCATCGCAGTGTGCGGCAGGCGAATGATGGTCTGCATCCAGCGCCGCGACATCCAGCGTTAACTGACCCTGCAGGTAAGCGGTGCTGTCGGCACCGGTAATAGAAACCAGCGCCCAGCGATCCAGTGACATCAGGGTTAATGGCAAACGAGACGACGCGGCAGGCTGGCGCGGCGGTAAAGTAAAAGTGGGCATGGAGATATCCTGTATAAGAAGGTTCATCCGGAACATTATCTTTAATGTTAAAAGAGCCGACTGGCAATGCAACCTGTTTACGGAAAACGGCGCACAAAAGGCGTGATAACCCTGAAAAGATACAATCTGAAATGTGGCAGGTTGCACAGCCTGCGACGCTGTGCCTGCGAGCCGCATTAAACCAGGTTACACTAGCGGCCACGTTGTGAATTGTGGAAATTGCTGCATGGATATTAATGATAAATCACGTATTCAGTGGGCCTGCCGTCGCGGCATGCTGGAGCTGGATGTGGCTATTATGCCGTTCTTCAAATTTGAGTATGACACGCTGAACGATACCGATAAGCAGGTCTTTGTTGATTTGCTGAAGAGTGACGATCCCGATCTGTTCAACTGGCTGATGAATCACGGTGAGCCAAAAGATCCGGAGCTTAAGCGGATGGTGAATCTGATCCAGCAGCGTAACCATGACCGCGGCCCCGTGGCAATGTAAGCTGAAGCCTTCTCGCCTGGCGTGCGCCATACTGTGCGCCTGGCTGTTGGCCGCCGTCACCGGTGTCTTAATGATGCCCCTGCCTGTGGGCGGCTGGCTGATTAAGACGCCGATTATTCTGCTGTTGCTGGCTGAGGGCTGGCTCAGCGTCTGGCGATTGATTCAGCGGCACGGCGGATTACAGCGGGAAGGCCCCCATTACTGGATCTGGCAGGGAAAACGCTGGCGGCCAACTCAACCGCTACGCTGGTTACCGATTGGCGTGCTGATGGTGGCCCGGAGTGAAAACGGGGCCACGCTGCGCTGGTGGCTGATGCGGGACAATATGCAGCCTGGAGAATGGCGTGCTTTACGCGCCTGCTGTTTCAGCAAAGCGCGGCATTAATGGCAGCGGGGTCGGCGAGGGGCGGTGACAGCCGTTCATTTGCTGGCGCTCTGGTTCAGCAGCGGCAATCCAGAGCGCTGGCCGGTCAGAGCAGCGCGGCGGTTTCGGTTAACACCTGCTCGCACCATTGCTCAACGCGCTCATCGGTAATCTCAAACTGATTTACATCATCCAGCGCCAGACCCACAAACTGCGAACCATCGGCACTCAGCGGTTTAGGGCTGGTGAACTCATAACCCTCAAGCGGCCAGTAGCCGACAAAACGCACGCCCATTGGCTGCAGCAAATCGTGCAGCATGCCGAGCGCATCTAAAAACCACTCGCCATAACCAATCTGATCGCCCATGCCATAGAGCGCGACAATCTTGTTTTGCAGATTCAGTGCGGGCAGCTGCGTCCAGATCGCCTCCCAGTCCTCCTGCAACTCACCGAAATCCCAGGTCGGGATGCCCATGATCAGCAAGTCGTATTGCTCCATCAGGCGCGGGTCGTCATCTTTCACGTTATGCAGCGTCACTAACTCTTCGCCAATAAAATCGCGAATTTTCTCCGCTACGATTTCGGTGTAACAGGTACTGGAACCGTAAAAAAGACCGATTTTCATGCAGATAACACTCTGTAAATACTGACTTTGGCGCAATTGTACCAGAAGCGCTGCTGAATCAGGCATAATGAGCATGATTTTACACCAGACGGCGGAGACAACGTGCAGGACAGCGATCTGACAGAACAGTTTCTTGATGCGCTCTGGATTGAACGCAATCTGGCGCAGAATACTCTCTCCTCTTATCGCCAGGATCTCCAGACGCTGACCGGCTGGCTGGCGCATCACCAGCTGACGTTGCTTAGCGTGACGCCGCTGGATCTGCAGCAGTTCCTGGCTGAACGGCTGGAGGGTGGCTACAAGGCGACCAGCTCCGCGCGGCTGCTCAGCGCCATGCGTCGCCTGTTTCAGTATCTTTATCGCGAAAAGCTGCGCCTGGACGATCCCAGCGCGCTGCTGTCCGCGCCAAAACTGCCGCAACGCTTGCCGAAAGATCTGAGTGAAGCGCAGGTCGAGCGGCTGTTACAGGCACCCAATATCGATATTCCGCTGGAGCTGCGCGACAAAGCAATGCTGGAGTTGCTCTATGCCACCGGCCTGCGCGTCTCTGAACTGATTGGCCTGACGCTCAGCGACATCAGCCTGCGTCAGGGCGTCGTGCGGGTTATCGGTAAAGGGGATAAAGAGCGGCTTGTGCCTTTAGGTGAAGAAGCGGTTTACTGGCTGGAGCAATATATGGAACATGGTCGTCCCTGGCTGCTCAATGGGCAGACGCTGGACGTGATGTTTCCCAGCAATCGGGCGCAGCAGATGACGCGCCAGACTTTCTGGCATCGCATCAAGCACTACGCCACGCTGGCGGGCATCGACAGCGAAAAGCTATCGCCGCATGTGATGCGCCATGCCTTTGCGACCCATCTGCTGAACCACGGCGCCGATCTGCGTGTCGTACAGATGCTGCTGGGACACAGCGATCTCTCCACTACCCAAATTTATACGCACGTCGCTACTGAGCGGCTGCGTCAGTTACATCAACAACACCATCCGCGAGCCTGATTCGCGGCCATAAGGATAAAAATGAACAAGCATTTTGCCATGCTGGCTCTGTTAGCCAGCGCCTTTTCCGGTCTCGCACAGGCCGATGACAGCGCCATTCAGCAATCACTTAAAAAGCTCGGTCTGAACCAGACGGAGATCAGCCCGTCACCCCTGCCGGGCTTTAAAACCGTGCTGTCGGAAAGCGGTGTGCTCTACGTGACCGATGACGGCAAACATATGATCCAGGGTCCGCTCTATGACGTCAGCGGCAAACAGCCGGTCAACGTCACCAACCAGCTGCTGGACAAAAAAGTCGAGGCGCTGGTGCCGGAGATGATCGTCTACAAAGCCCCGAAAGAGCAGCATGTGATCACCGTCTTCACCGATATCACCTGTGGCTATTGCCACAAGCTGCACGAGCAGATGGCCGACTACAATGCGCTGGGTATTACCGTGCGTTATCTGGCGTTCCCGCGAGAGGGGCTGAATGGTCAGATTGAACCGGCGATGAAGGCGATCTGGTGCAGCGCTGACCGGAATAAAGCGTTTGATGAGGCGATGAAAGGCAATGCGCCGAAGATGGCCGCACCAGACAGCTGCAAAATCGATATTTCTCAGCATTACAAACTGGGTGTGCTGTTTGGCATTCAGGGCACCCCTGCGATGCTGACGGATACCGGCATGATGATCCCGGGTTATCAGTCGCCGCAGGAGCTGAAGCAGGTACTGGACAATCAGAAGCGTGGTGGTTAATCGGTGGTAAAACAGGAAGTGGAACTGCGTCGCCGTGAGGTGACGGTTGACGATGCGTTACCGGCCACACTGCCACCGCTGCTGAAGCGGCTCTACCTGCAACGCGGCGTGCGTGACGCCGCTGAGCTGGAGCGCGGTGCGAAAAACCTGCTGCCGTATCAGTCCTTAAGCGGGATAGAGAGTGCAGTGGAACTGCTGCATCAGGCGCTGCTGGATGGACGTCGCATTATGGTCGTGGGCGACTTTGATGCCGACGGCGCGACCAGTACCGCGCTAACAGTAATGGCGCTGCGCAGCATGGGCGGCGGTAATGTGCAGTATCTGGTGCCTAACCGCTTTGAAGATGGTTATGGCCTCAGCCCGGAAGTGGTTGAGCAGGCGCGTGCGCGCGGCGCCGCGATGATCCTGACCGTCGATAACGGCATTTCCTCCCACGCTGGCGTTGATTTCGCCCACCAGCACGGGATTCCGGTGCTGATTACCGACCACCATCTGCCGGGCGAGACCTTACCGGCCGCTGAGGCGATCGTGAATCCCAATCTGCCGGACTGTAACTTTCCCTCGCGCGCGCTGGCGGGCGTGGGCGTGGCATTCTATCTGATGCTGGCGCTGCGTGCCCATCTGCGCGCCCAGGGATGGTTTGGCACTACACGCACGGAACCGAATCTGGCGGAGATGCTCGATCTGGTCGCGCTCGGTACGGTTGCTGATGTGGTGCCGCTCGACGTCAACAACCGCATTCTGGTGTGGCAGGGGGTCAGCCGTATCCGGGCTGGAAAATGCCGGCCAGGCATCCGGGCGCTGCTGGAAATTGCTAATCGCGATGCCCGTCAGCTGGCGGCCAGCGATCTCGGCTTTGCGCTGGGGCCACGGCTCAATGCCGCAGGCCGGCTCGATGATATGTCGGTGGGCGTGGCGCTGTTAATGACTGACGATCTCAGCCAGGCGCGGATGTTAGCCAGCGAACTGGATGCACTGAACCAGACACGCAAAGAGATAGAGCAGGGCATGCAGAGCGAAGCGCTGGCGCTGTGTCAGGCGCTGGAGCGCGAGCAGAGCGATCTGCCGTTGGGCCTGGCCTTCTATCATTCCGAATGGCATCAGGGCGTGGTGGGTATTCTTGCCTCGCGTTTGAAAGAGCGTTTCCATCGTCCGGTGATTGCCTTTGCTCCGGCGGGCGACGGCACACTGAAAGGATCGGGCCGCTCGATTGCCGGATTGCATCTGCGCGATGCGCTGGAGCGTCTGGATACGCTGCATCCTGGTCTGATGATGAAGTTTGGCGGTCACGCGATGGCGGCCGGCTTATCGCTGGAAACCGCACGCTACGAGGAGTTTCGTCAGCGCTTTGCCGATCTGGTCGGAGAGTGGCTGGATGGCGAATCGCTGCAGGGCATCATCTGGTCAGATGGCGCCCTGCAGCCGCAGGAGTTTTCCCTGCAGACCGCCGAAATGCTGCGCGAAGCCGGCCCCTGGGGCCAGGCGTTCCCGGAGCCCGCTTTTGACGGCAAATTTAAGCTGCTGCAACAGCGACTGGTGGGCGAGCGGCATCTGAAAGTGATGGTTGAGCCGCTGGATGGGGGGCCGCTGATCGACGGTATCGCCTTTAATGTTGATACCACGCTGTGGCCCGACAGTAGCATTCGTCAGGTTGAACTGGCCTACAAGCTGGATATCAATGAGTATCGCGGTAACCGTTCGGTGCAGCTGATCATCGACCATATCTGGCCGCTGAACTGAGTTAAACAGGGCGCGCGCGTCTCCGTCTACGGCAGACGCGCGTCAGCCTGGTTATCCCCGGCGTTCATCTGCTGCGCGCGAAGATGTCGCGCAAATGCGAGCCCTCACGCAACCCCGGCATCAGCCCCCTGTCTCAGCGCTACAATCTGCCGCCAGTTTCGGGTAAACTTGTGCGTTAATTTTCCTGTCCCATCGAACATAAAAAAGACGCTAAAGCCATGTTTGAAATCAACCCGGTCAAAAACCGTATTCAGGACCTCAGTGAGCGCAGCGACGTTCTTCGGGGGTATCTTTGACTACGATGCCAAGAAAGAACGCCTCGAAGAAGTAAACGCCGAGCTGGAACAGCCCGATGTCTGGAACGAACCTGAGCGTGCTCAGGCGCTGGGCAAAGAGCGCTCCTCACTGGAAGCGATCGTGCAGACGCTGGATCAGATGTCGCAGGGCCTGGAAGATGTGCAGGGCCTGCTTGAACTGGCAGTAGAAGCGGAAGACGAAGAGACTTTCAACGAAGCTGTCGTCGAGCTGGATGTCCTTGAGGGCAAGCTGGGCGAACTGGAATTCCGCCGCATGTTCTCTGGCGAGTATGACAGCGCCGACTGCTATATCGATCTGCAGGCAGGTTCCGGCGGCACCGAAGCGCAGGACTGGGCCAGCATGCTGATGCGTATGTATCTGCGCTGGGCTGAAGCCAAAGGCTTTAAAACAGAAATTATCGAAGAGTCTGAAGGTGAAGTTGCGGGCATCAAGTCTGTCACTATTCGCGTGTCAGGCGACTACGCCTTTGGCTGGTTACGCACCGAAACCGGCGTGCATCGCCTTGTGCGTAAGAGCCCGTTTGACTCTGGCGGCCGTCGTCACACCTCATTCAGCTCCGCCTTTATTTATCCGGAAGTGGATGACGATATTGATATCGACATCAACCCAGCCGATCTGCGCATTGACGTTTACCGTGCGTCGGGTGCGGGCGGCCAGCACGTTAACCGGACGGAATCTGCGGTGCGTATTACCCATATTCCAACCGGGACTGTCACCCAGTGTCAGAATGACCGTTCTCAGCACAAGAACAAAGATCAGGCGATGAAGCAGATGAAGGCGAAGCTGTACGAGCTTGAGATGCAGAAGAAAAATGCTGAGAAGCAGGCGCTGGAGGACAACAAGTCCGACATTGGCTGGGGAAGTCAGATCCGTTCTTACGTTCTCGATGATGCACGCATCAAAGATCTGCGCACCGGCGTAGAGACGCGTAACACCCAGGCGGTGCTGGACGGCGATCTGGATCGATTCATTGAAGCTAGTTTAAAAGCAGGGTTATAGACATGTCTGAACAACAACCGCAGAGCGCTGATGCCGCCGTTGAGTTAAATAACGAACTGAAAACGCGCCGGGAAAAGCTGAGTGCGCTGCGTGCCAATGGTCTGGCGTTTCCCAACGACTTCCGTCGTGACAGCCTTTCAAACCAGCTGCTGGAAAGCTATGGCGAGAAGAGCAACGAAGAGCTGGAAGAGGCAGGTATCGAAGTCAGCGTCGCCGGACGTATGATGACCCGTCGTATCATGGGTAAAGCCTCTTTCGTCACCCTGCAGGATGTGGGCGGCCGGATTCAGCTTTACGTTTCGCGTGACGATCTGGCTGAAGGCATCTACAACGAGCAGTTCAAGAAATGGGACCTCGGCGATATCCTCGGCGCGCGTGGCAAACTGTTCAGAACCAAAACCGGCGAACTGTCGATTCACTGTTCAGAACTGCGCCTGCTGACTAAAGCCCTGCGTCCACTGCCGGACAAGTTCCATGGCCTGGCCGATCAGGAAACCCGTTACCGTCAGCGTTACCTTGATCTGATCGCCAACGAAGAATCGCGCAATACCTTCAAAATCCGTTCACAGATCATGGCCGGCATTCGCCAGTTCATGGTGGGCCGCGACTTTATGGAAGTGGAAACCCCGATGATGCAGGTGATCCCGGGCGGAGCCTCTGCACGTCCGTTCATCACCCATCATAATGCGCTGGATATCGACATGTATCTGCGTATTGCACCAGAGCTCTACCTGAAGCGTCTGGTAGTGGGCGGTTTTGATCGCGTGTTCGAGATCAACCGTAACTTCCGCAACGAAGGTATTTCGCCACGCCATAACCCAGAGTTCACCATGATGGAACTCTATATGGCCTATGCGGATTACAAAGATCTGATCGAACTGACCGAAAGCCTGTTCCGTACCCTGGCGCAGGATGTGCTGGGCAGCACGGTCGTGCCTTACGGCGAGCAGGAGTTTGATTTCGGTAAGCCGTTTGAAAAACTGACCATGCGTGAAGCGATCAAGAAATACCGTCCGGAAACGGATCTGGCCGATCTGGAAGACTTTGATAAAGCGGTGGCGATTGCCCAATCCCTGCATATCAAAGTGGAGAAGAGCTGGGGTCTGGGTCGTGTCGTGACCGAAATCTTTGAAGAGACCGCAGAAGCGCATCTGATTCAGCCGACCTTCATCACTGAATATCCGGCTGAAGTCTCTCCGCTGGCCCGTCGTAACGACGAGAACCCGGAAATCACCGATCGCTTTGAGTTCTTCATTGGTGGTCGTGAAATCGGTAACGGCTTCTCTGAGCTGAACGATGCGGAAGATCAGGCTGAGCGTTTCCTGCAGCAGGTGAATGCCAAAGATGCGGGTGACGACGAAGCGATGTTCTACGACGAAGACTATGTCACCGCGCTGGAACATGGTCTGCCGCCAACCGCCGGTCTGGGTATCGGTATTGACCGTATGGTGATGCTGTTTACCAACAGCCACACGATCCGTGATGTGATTCTGTTCCCGGCACTGCGTCCAGGCAGCAAGTAAGCGTCATCAATCAAAAGGCCGGATCTTCCGGCCTTTTTTACCTCTATTCGTTCAGCAGATATCAGGATTTAATCGCCTGATCCAGCCAGCTTTGAAACCGCGCATAGGGCACATAGAGTGCAACGTTCTTATAGAGTGTCTTACCGCTGACATTGTCGTTGATGTTATTGCTGTAGCCAATAATTACGCCCGCCAGCGTATCATCAGAGGCGTTATAGACCGCGCCGCCTGACATCCCTTTGACCACACCCGCATTCGCCGCCACAACGACGCAGTCTGGCTTGTTCCAGCTGTTCGCCAGTGTGGTATTGATCAGGTTTTGCCCGCTGGAACTGACCGGCATGGCCGAAATAAAACTGTAGCCATAAAGATTGACCTGATCGCCGATATGGCTGTTGCGGAAGCTGGGTGGCAAATTCATTTCGCTGTTTTTATGGTAGACCAAGGCCAGATCGCATTCCGGATGCCAGGCTTTGACCCGATAAAGGGAGAACTTCGCAACATGCGCGGCAGTCAGGCTATACTCCGGCGTCAGCGGGATGGTGGTACCAAGCGTGCCTAAACCCAGCACGGTAGGAATGCCGGTCACGGTCATATCAACCCGCTTTTCAGCCTCTTTACTGTACTCATAATGACCCACCGAGCAGCCGGTTAAGCCAAAAACCATTAAGGCTATGAGTCGTTGCATTCTCTCTCCCTGCGTCCGAAGTTCATTACATCACCTGGCAATTAATTAGGGATATATCGGCAACGTTAAGGATTTATTAATTAAATACGCACTAAAAAGCGTAACCGCTTAGCGGGAAATGACAACTGTGTCCTGGGCGTAAGGCCTTTTGGCGGACTATGTGCAGGCAGGTAGTGAGCGGTTTGTTTCAGGAAGAAGGCAGGATTATTGCGGTCGCGGCAATAATCCTTTGCTGTAAGCAGGCTATGTGGCGCATCAGCGCTGTGCTGTAATACTCAACGTGACGCAGATCAAATTTTAATAAACGTCGAGGGGCTGCGTGTCTGCGCGGTTCACCTGCATATGAAACCGGGAGAGTATTATGCCTGTAGCATTAATGGCGCTGGCGTTGAGTGCGTTCGCCATCGGAACCACTGAGTTTGTCATTATGGGATTGCTGCCGGAGGTGGCGCGCGACCTTCAGGTGTCGATTCCGTCGGCGGGCTGGCTGATCAGCGGCTATGCGCTGGGGGTAGCGATTGGTGCGCCGATTATGGCGCTGCTCACCGCCAGATTGCCACGCAAAAAAACGCTGATCCTGCTGATGGTGATCTTTATCGTCGGCAACCTGCTGTGTGCGCTGGCTTACAACTATAACCTGCTGATGCTGGCACGCATCGTTACCGCGCTCTGTCACGGTGCCTTCTTCGGTATTGGCGCGGTGGTGGCCGCCAGTCTGGTCCCTGCCGGTCGACAGGCTTCCGCTGTCGCGCTGATGTTCACCGGGCTCACCTTAGCCAACGTGCTGGGCGTGCCACTGGGAACCAGCTTCGGACAGATGTTTGGCTGGCGTGCCACCTTCTGGGGCGTGGCAGTCATCGGCGTACTGGCGTTTATCGCCTTAATCGTCAGTCTGCCCAACAACAAACAGGAAAAACCGGTTCATCTGGCGAGTGAAATTGGCGCACTGGCTAACGGCAAACTGTGGCTGTCGTTGCTGATGACAGTGTGCTTCGCGGCGGCAATGTTTGCGCTGTTCAGCTACATTGCGCCGCTGCTGTTAGAAGTGACGGGCATCAGCGATCGCGGTGTCAGCTGGACGCTGTTCCTGATTGGTGCGGGTCTGACGGTCGGTAATATTCTCGGCGGTAAACTGGCCGACTGGAAAGTCTCCTTCAGCCTGATCCTCAGCTTCTCACTGATTGCTATCTTCTCGCTGCTGTTTAGCTGGACCAGCCATGCGCTGTGGCTGGCGGAGATCACCCTGTTCCTGTGGGCGATGGCGACCTTTGCAACGGTGCCGGGCCTGCAAATCAACGTGGTGCGTCACGGCAAAGAGGCACCGAACCTGGTCTCAACCCTGAATATTTCGGCGTTTAATGTTGGTAATGCTCTGGGTGCCTGGGTTGGCGGCGCAGTGATTGGTCGGGGTTTCGGCCTGACGGCGGTACCGGTAGCGGCGGCTGCGCTGGCCGTCATTGGTCTGCTGGTCTGCCTGATTACCTTCCGTAAATCGGGCCACGCGGCCACCAGAGTTCGCGCTTAAGCCAGGCGGGCGGTGATTCGTGCCGGAAAGTCAGCCACCTGCTGTTGCAGATGGCTGACAAAGGCATCAACCAGCGCTGAGGCGGGGCGGTGTTGCGGCCTCACCAGGCTGACGGTAAACGGCACCGCTACGCTGAATTTACGCATCACGACACCGCTGTCGGCGTAATCCAGCGCCGTCAGCGGATTCACGATAGAAATCCCTACGCCCGCCCTGACCATCGCGCACACCGAAGCGGCGCTGTGCGTCTCCAGTACCAGCCGCCGTTCGACGCCCTGCTCCTGAAACAACGCATCCAGCAGCTGACGATAGCTGTCGCTGCGCGACAGGCTTACATACTTTTCGCCCGCAAAATCGTTCGGTGTCAGCACCTCACGCTGACTTAAGGGGTGATGCTGCGGCAACACGCACACTTCATCGCAGGTCAACAGGGCAAGGCGCTCAGTTCCGGCCGGCGCGTGCTGGGTCTCGGTTAAGCCGATGTCGTAGCGCTGTGCTGATAGCCACTCCTCCAGCAGCGGTGACTCCTGAGGAATCACATTCAGGCTCACATCCGGGTAGCGCTGTAAAAAGGGCTGACACAGCGGGGGCAGCAGCGACTGCGAAAAAACGGGCAGGCAGGCGATCGATAGCTCGCCCTGACGAAACTGGCGCAGGCCTTCCGCCGCTTCCATGATACGGTCCAGACCGTACCAGGATCGCTGCACCTCTTCAAACAGACGCAATCCCTGCACCGTCGGCTGCAGGCGACCGCGTACCCGCCCGAACAGCTCTAATCCCAGTTGCTGCTCCAGACGGGCCAGCTCCCGACTCACGGTAGGCTGTGAGGTGTGCAGCAGTGTGGCGGCCTGCGTCAGATTGCCGCTGGTCATCACCGCATGAAAAATTTCGATATGCCGCCAGTTAATGTTGGCCACGCCGCTTACCTATATCCATTCTGAATAGATGCTATTAAAACAGATATTTTTCGCTATGACACGATTCTGGCTTAATGCGGTTATCGCCACAGGAGAATTGCTATGCCACGTTCATTACAGAGTACTGAAACCGCACTCAACGTCGTTAATCTGCTGCCACTGGCACGCCGCTATGCCGGGCCATTCTGGGCCTACGACGCGCAGATTATCCAGGCGCGTATTGCTCAGCTGCAGTCGTTTGATGTGGTACGTTTTGCGCAGAAAGCCTGCTCGAATACGCATATCCTGCGGCTGATGCGCGCGGCGGGTGTAAAAGTGGATTCGGTATCGCTGGGCGAGATCGAACGTGCGCTGGCCGCTGGTTATCAGCCCGGCGGTGACGAGATCGTCTTTACCGCCGATCTGTTCGATCAACCTACCCTGGCGCGGGTAACGGCGTTGAAGGTGCCAGTAAATGCCGGTTCGATCGATATGCTGCATCAGCTCGGCGCAGTGTCTCCGGGACACGCGGTGTGGCTGCGGGTCAACCCTGGCTTTGGTCATGGCCACAGTCAGAAAACCAATACTGGCGGCGAAAACAGCAAGCACGGGATCTGGCATGGCGACTTAGCCGAGGCGCTGGCAGCTATTAACCAGCACGGTCTGCAGCTGGTGGGTATTCACATGCATATCGGCTCTGGCGTCGATTATGCGCATCTGCAGCAGGTCTGCGATGCAATGGTTGAACTGGTGATGGCGTCAGGTCAGGACCTGACGGCAATCTCTGCGGGCGGCGGGCTTTCTGTCCCTTATCGCTATGGCGAAGAGGCGATCGATACCCATCACTATTTCGGCCTGTGGGACGCGGCGCGGCAGCGTATCGCTCAGCATCTGGGGCACGCAGTAAAGCTGGAGATCGAACCGGGCCGTTTTCTGGTTGCTGAGGCTGGCGTGCTGGTGTCACAGGTGCGGGCGGTGAAAGCGATGGGAAACCGTCACTTTGTGCTGGTCGATGCCGGTTTCAGCGATCTGATGCGCCCCTCAATGTATGGCAGCTATCACCATATCTCGCTGATGGCGGGCGATGGGCGGGCGATTGATGAGCAGCAGACCCTCGACACGGTAGTCGCTGGCCCGCTGTGTGAATCGGGTGATGTCTTTACCCAGCTGGAGGGCGGCATGGTCGAACCACGCGCGATTCCGGCGGCGAAAGTGGGCGATTATCTGGTGTTCCACGACACCGGCGCATACGGCGCATCCATGTCTTCTAACTACAACAGCCGTCCGCTGATCCCGGAAGTGCTGTTTGACCATGGCCAGCCGCGCGAAATTCGACGTGCACAAACTATCGAGTCGCTGCTGGCACTGGAAATTATCTAATCACCTCGCTCAGGCGGCCCACGTGCCGCCTGTCAGCTATAGATCTCTTTTCGCAGCATGATCAGTTCCTCGGCCAGTTCGCGACACAGCATGGCATTCATCAGATGATCCTGCGCATGTACCAGAATCAGCGTGACCGGTAGTTTTCCGCTTCCTTCGTCTGCGCCAATCAACGCGGTCTGGATTTTATGTGCCGCTTTTGCCGCAGTATCAGAGGCTGCCAGCCCCGCATCAGCCCCGGCCCAGTCGCGTTTGCGCGCGCACTGAATCGCCATCATCGCCGACGAGCGTGCCTCTCCCGCATTGATCAGTAATTCCATCATAGTCTGTTCGTAATCCATAACGCCTCCGCTATTGGTATGCCAAATTGGCCTTTTTAATCATACTGGAATGCCAAAAAACATTTCCGGGAGATTCATCACAGAAAAAAACGCGGGTATTCGTCATTTTGGTATGCCACTAGCAAGGAAGATCATGATGATTACAGGACTACCGATCTTACATCTCTGAGGATTGATCATGTCTTTACAGGACCGCCTTATCGATTCCCTGGGCAGCTTCGCCACCCGCTTTAACAGTTATCGCTACATCATGGCGATTAAAGCCTCGTTCATTACCCTGATGCCGGTAATCATTGTTGGCGCCTTCTCGGTATTGATCTCTAACATGGTGCTGGACAGCAAAAATGGCCTTGCCAGCTTTGCCGCTCTGGCTTTCTTAGCTGACCTCAAGCCCATCACCAGCAGTATCAATTACGCCACGCTCAGCTTTCTTAACATTGGTGCGGTGTTCCTGATTGGTATTGAGCTTGGGCGCATCAACGGTATAAAAACGCTGTTTCCCGGTCTGCTGGCAATCATCTGCTTTATATCGGTGACGCCGACCACCTTACAGATGATGGTCGATGGGCAGATGCATCTGGTCACCGATGTGCTGGCCAAACAATTCTCCGATACCAAGAGCCTGTTTCTCGGCATGTTTATCGCCATTCTGTCGGTAGAGATCTACTGCCGCCTTGAACAGGTTGAGCGGCTGAAAATCAAAATGCCCGACACTGTGCCGCCCAATGTGGCCGCCTCATTCTCTGCGCTTATCCCCTCAATTATTACTGTGACGCTGGTAGCGACCTTTGGCTTTATCTTCCATCGCGTTACCGGCATGTACCTCTACGACGCGGTATACCAGGTGGTTCAGCAGCCGCTGGAGTCGGTGGTGCAGAGTCTGTGGGGCATTCTGATTCTGATGTTCGTTGCCCAGCTGTTCTGGGTGATTGGCATACACGGTAACCAGATGGTGAAACCGATCCGTGAGCCACTGTTGCTGGGCGCAATTCTGGTCAACATGACCGCTTTTGAGCAGGGAAAAGAGGCACCGAACATCATCACCATGCCGTTCTGGGATGTCTATATGAGCATCGGCGGCTCCGGCCTGACCATCGGGCTACTCACTGCCGTAATGCTGGCAACGCGACGCAAAGAGATGCGTGAAATTGCCAAACTGTCGTTCGGCCCAGGCATTTTCAATATCAACGAACCGGTTATATTTGGTATGCCGATTATGCTTAATCCGATTCTGGCTATCCCTTTCATCATCACACCGCTGGTGACAGGTTCTATTGGCTACTTCGCGACGGTGATGGGCTTTGCCGGGAAAGCCGTGGTGATGGTGCCCTGGACCACGCCTCCGATTATCAATGCCTGGCTTTCAACGGCTGGATCGATGGGTGCAGTGGTGACGCAGATCGTCTGCATTCTGGTGTCAGTACTCATCTATCTGCCCTTTGTGAAAGTCGCAGCCCGCCGCGCGGATGCAGCGGAAGCAAAGAGCCTGCAACCTGAGCTGAACCCCAACCGAACGGAGGTGTTATGAGTCGTCAGACTGTCCACATACCTGAGAATTTCATTCTGGGGGCTGCTGCCTCCGCCTGGCAGACGGAAGGCTGGAGCGGAAAAAAGCCGGGCCAGGACTCCTGGCCTGACGCCTGGTATCAGCAGGATCGTCACGTCTGGCACAACGGCTATGGCCCGGCGGTTGCCACTGACTTTATCAATCGCTTTAGTGAAGATGTGGCGCTAATGAAGGCCAGCGGGCTGACCCACTACCGGACTTCCATCAACTGGTCGCGTTTCCTGATCGATTATGAAACCGCCACGGTCGATGAGGAATATGCCGCTTACTATGACCGGCTGATTGATGAAATGCAGCGTCAGGGCATTGAACTGATGCTCTGTCTGGAGCATTACGAGCTGCCAGCCTTGCTGCTTGAGCAATATGGAGGCTGGCAGTCAAAGCATGTGGTTGAACTGTTTATTCGTTATGTCGAACAGGTTTTTAAACGTTATGCCGGTCGGGTCACACGCTGGTTTGTGTTTAATGAGCCCATTGTGGTGCAGACCCGCGTCTATCTCGACGCGCTGCGCTGGCCTTATGAGCAGAACACGCATAAATGGATGCAGTGGAACCACCATAAAAATCTCGCGACTGCCCGGGCAGTGCAGCTGTTCCGCAAGCGTGGCTATGCCGGTCGCATTGGTACCATTCTTAACCCGGAGGTCACCTATCCGCGATCATCCGCCCCGCACGACCAGAAGGCGGCGCATATTTATGACCTGTTCTACAACCGGGTGTTTCTCGACCCCGCGATTAAAGGCGAGTATCCGGCGGAGCTGCTGGCGCTGCTTGATAAGCATCAGATTGAGTGGGAAACCACGCCGGAAGAGCTGGCGATTATTGCTGCCAATACCGTCGATGAGGTCGGCCTTAATCTCTACTATCCCCATCGCGTGAAGGCGCCGTCCCGCGCCTGGCATCCCGAGACGCCCTTTCATCCTGCATGGTATTACGAACACTTTGAACTGCCTGGGCGGCGGATGAATCGTTCGCGCGGCTGGGAAATTCAGCCTGAAATTATCTGGGATATGGCACAACGAATGCGCGATGAGTACGGCAATATCCCGTGGTTTGTGGCGGAAAGCGGTATGGGCATTGAGAACGAAACCCAATTCAAAGATGCCGGTGGGGAAATTCAGGACGATTACCGTATCGCGTTTATCAGCGAACACCTGCATCAGGCGATACGCGCCAGCCAGGCGGGCATTAACTGTCAGGGCTACATGCTGTGGGCGTTTACCGACAACGTCTCACCAATGAATGCCTTTAAAAACCGCTATGGTCTGATCGAAATCGACTTAGATAAGCACCGTCAGCGCCGTATGAAGAAATCTGCCCATTGGTTCCGTACGCTGCGTGACACGCAGCAATTTACCCTGTGGCTTGATGATGAGCCGAAATAACGCGAGGAAACGAGCATGAAACGAATTGTTCTGGCCTGTGCTGCAGGCATGTCGACCTCAATGGTGGTCACGCGGATGGAAAAAGAGGTCGCCGCTCGCGGACTGGCATTTCAGATCTACGCTATTCCGGAGCAAAACCTGCTTGAAGAGCTGCAAAACTACGGCAGCGAGGTGGCGGTGGTGCTGCTCGGGCCACAGGTGCGCTTCAAACTGGAGGAGAACAGAAAACTCACTGACAGCTATCAGTTGCCTATCGCGGTAATCGATACGGTTGCTTACGGTACGCTGAATGGTGCAAAGGTACTCGATCAGGCGCTGGCTTTGATACACTGAGCCCCAGTTTGCGAGCCAGCCTCTCCGGTTCGCGGGCATTGTCGCGCAGGGAACGGCGGCAATGCCGTTAGCGCGTTGATTGCAAAGGGTGAAAGTGTGGACAAAGCCGAAGCGCCGCAAGAAAAAAAGCAGTACCAGGAAATTGGTCAGCACCTGCGTCAGCAGATCAGTGACGGACACTATCCGGTGGGATCGCGCCTGCCGCCTGAACGTCAGTTGGCTGAAACCTGGGGCGTCAGCCGGACCATCGTGCGCGAGGCATTATTGATGCTTGAGCTGGAAGGTACGGTGGATATCCGTCAGAGCTCCGGCGTCTATGTAATGCGTATTCCTTCCGCCAGTGATGATGAAGAAGAGGCTTTTTTCCGCAGCGACGTAGGCCCGTTTGAAATGCTACAGGCGCGTCAGTTGCTGGAGAGCAATATTGCCGCCTTTGCCGCAAAAATGGCGACTAAAGCGGACATTGAAAATCTGCGACGTACGCTGGAACAGGAGCAACGTGCCATCGCCGCCAACGACAGCAGTCAGGATAACGACAAATTGTTTCATCTGCTGCTGGCGGGTGCGAGTCAGAATCAGATGCTGCTCGATACCGTTACCAGTATCTGGCGGCATCACGACAGCAGCCCGCTCTGGCAGCAGCTGCGCCCGCAGTTTGAAACCCGCGCCTATCGCCTGAAGTGGCTCGGCGATCACCAGACTATCCTGGCTGCTCTGCGTCGGCGCGATGTGATGGGGGCCTGGCAGTCGACCTGGCAGCACCTTGAAAATGTCAAAAATACGCTGCTGGAGCTTTCCGACGCCGATGCGCCTGATTTTGATGGCTACCTGTTTGATTCAGTCCCGATCTTTCAGGGGAAACTGATGTGATTGAGATTGTCTCGCTCAGTGATGCCCCACAGTTTGCCGATCAGATTATTGACTGGCAGTGGCGCGCATTTGGTGAAGCCAGTAGCCACGCGTTCTTTGCCAGTGTGGTGAACAGCAGCCTTAACGGTGCTGACTTCCCCGTAACCTTTGTCGCTCTGGTGGCGGGCAGGGCGGTCGGCACCGTAGGATTCTGGCGCTGCGACCTGATCAGCCGTCAGGATCTTTTCCCGTGGCTGGCGGCGCTGTATGTTGATGATTCATCGCGCGGCAAAGGTGTCAGTGAGGCGCTGCAGCAGCATGTCATTGCTTATGCACAGGCGCGGGGCTATCCACGGTTGTGGTTATGGTCAACGTTTGGGGGCTACTACGAACGTTATGGCTGGCTGCCACAGGGCGAAGCGCTGGAGTATCCCGATAAACCGGTAAAACTCTATTATCGCGACCTGTAAGAGAGGCCAGCCGCCACCGCGGCAGCTGGCAAAGGCGCACTTATGGTGCCGGGTAGGTATAACGACGGTGGATCGCCTCAATGCCTTCCAGAATCTCAGCGTTTAAGGTCAGATTGAAACTGTCGATATTGACCTGCAACTGCTCAAGCGTGGTGGCACCCAGCAGCGTACTGGCCACAAACGGCTGCTGACGCACATAGGCCAGTGCCATCTGCGCCGGGTCGATCTGATGCTGTTGAGCCAGCGCCACATATTCGGCAATCGCCTTTTGTGACTGCTCGCCGCTGTAGCGGGTAAAGCGGCTGAACAGCGTGTTGCGTGCGCCCGCAGGCTGCGCGCCATTCAGGTATTTGCCGCTCAGCGTACCAAATGCCAGGCTGGAATACGCCAGCAACTCTACGCCTTCATGCTGGCTGATTTCGGCCAGACCCACTTCGAAGCTGCGGTTCAGCAGGCTGTAGGGATTCTGAATGCTGACGATGCGCGGCAGTTCATGCTTCTCTGCCAGCTGCAGATAACGCATCACACCCCACGCGGTTTCGTTCGACACCCCGATGTAGCGGATCTTACCGGCACGCACCTGTTCGGCCAGTGCTTCGAGCGTCTCCAGCAGCGTCACCTGAGCGGTGGTCTCGCTGTACTGATAGCCGAGTTTGCCGAAGTAGTTGGTCTGACGCTGCGGCCAGTGCAACTGGTAGAGGTCAAGGTAATCGGTGTTCAGACGTTTCAGGCTGGCATCAAGTGCGGCGCGGATGTTTTTACGGTCCAGCGCCATATCCGGGCGGATCGACGCATCATTGCCGCGCGACGGTCCGGCCACTTTACTGGCCAGAATGATTTTGTCACGACTGCCGCGCTGTTTGAGCCAGCTGCCAATATAGTGTTCGGTCAGACCCTGGGTTTCCGGGCGCGGAGGCACCGGATACATCTCGGCAGTATCAATAAAGTTGATGCCGGAACGGAGTGCTAAATCCAGTTGAGCATGCGCGTCGGCTTCGCTGTTCTGTTCGCCAAACGTCATGGTGCCCAATCCCAGCTGACTCACTTCCAGCGTGCTGTGAGGAATACGATGATAGTGCATTGCCAGCTTCCTTTTCTTTATGGAATGGAATGTTGTGTTCTCAGGGACTATAGCGCGAGCAATGGCGGGGAAGGAAGGGGGAAAAGTCGGGGAAATCACCTGCCAGCGGGGAATCGGTGGCAGGAGATTAAATCGGGCAATTAACGTTCAATGATCGTTGAGACCTCATCGCTGTTAATCTGCACCATATGACCCGTCTGGTCAGTGTACTCCACCAGGCCGGTCTCTTTATCAATGCTCGGCTTGCCTTCGGTCATGATCATCCGGCCATCTTTGGTCGCCATGACATAATCAGAACTGCATCCACTTAAGAATGCGGCGGTTACCATCACCAGTGCTACTCCTGCCAACCCTTTCATCACGCCTTATCCTCACAAATGGTCAAGTGCAAACAGTGTAGTAATAAATGGTTTTGCCGGCAGGGTTAATCGCAGAAATCTGAAAGTTACGGGGCGAGCAGGCTCGCCCTTGACTTTATCAGGCGTGTTTTTTCTTACTGCGCATCAGGTTAAGGCACTCAACCGCCATCGAGAAGAACATCGCGAAATAAATGTAACCTTTTGGTACATGGACCGCAAAACTCTCCAGAATCAGGGTAAAACCGACCAGGATCAGGAAAGAGAGCGCCAGCATTTTCACCGATGGGTGACGTTCAACAAACTCACCAATGGCGCGTGCGGCGAACATCATCATCAGCACCGCAATTACAACGGCCGCCATCATAATGAACAGATGATCGGAGAGGCCGATAGCGGTGATGACCGAGTCAAGGCTGAAAATAATGTCGAGCATCATGATCTGCACAATCGCGCCGAGGAACGAATGGACGCGGGTGTTGTGCTCGCCTTCGCTGCCTTCGATCGTTTCATGGATCTCCATGCTCGATTTCCACAGCAGGAACAGTCCACCAAACAGCAGAATCAGATCGCGCGCCGAAAACGCATGATCCATCAGCGTAAACAGCGGGTTAGTCAGACGGGCAACCCACGCGATAGAGGCCAGCAGGCCAAGACGCATCAGCATCGCGCCCATCAGACCAATGCGACGTGCGCTGGCTTGCTGGTGCTTTGGCAGTTTAGCGACCACCAGCGACAGGAAAATGATGTTATCAATACCCAGCACCACTTCAAGGATGGTCAGGGTGCCCAGCGCCAGCCAGGCGTTGGGATCAGAAATCCACTCAAACATACCGACATTCAATCCTAAACGAAAAGTAAACGGCGATTATACGCATTCAATCCGCCGATCTCCCATAAAATTCCGAACTGACGGCGTGCGTGGTGACATTCAGAGGAGAAAATGACGTGCCAGCAGTGGCCCGGTGAAGCTCTTCTTGAGGTAGAAACCGCGCGGCAGGGTCATGATTGGCTGGCCCTGATCGCCGATGCCCTCTGTCAGCGCCTTACTGTTGGCGGCTTTAGGGCGGATCTGCAGCCAGGCGCCATGTCGTGCGGTAATCTGCTCAACGCGTCCCAGCACAATCATATCCATCAGCTCTTCCCAGTCCTGACGCAGCATCTCATCTTCTTCTGTGTTCGGAGTCCATAACAGCGGCGCGCCAACACGGCGTTCCCGCAGCGGAATCTCACGCCCGCCTTCAACCGGGATCCACAACACCCGCGCCAGCTTGTGACGCACATGGCTGGTGAGCCAGGTGACGCCGCTGTTGCCGGTCAGCGGTGCGACGCAGACAAAGGTGGTTTCCAGCGGTTTACCCTGCGCATCAATTGGGATGGTTTTCAGTTCGATACCCAGATGAGCAAAATCCTGTTCCGCTTTGCTGCCCGCGCTGGCACCCAGATGCCATTCCAGCAGCATGCCGACCCAGCCTTTATCGCGTTTAAGATCCGCAGGCATGGCCAGACCGGCGCGGGCGGCCAGCGTTTCCAGCGTCAATCCGGCTAAATCATGCGCGCGTGCCAGCAGGCTGGCCTCATCTTCAGGTGGTCCTGGCAGGTAACTCATGTTGATGACTCGCAGTGATTAAAATTTGTACAGTGGCGGCCGGGTTTATCTTTTCGCTAAAATAAACCGCGTCACGGATCGATAATAACATGATTGATCATGCTTTTTTTAGCGCATCTCCTGCTCAACATCTGCGGACAGTCAGGGTTATCCCAGCTTACCCGCAACAATGAACAGGATCTCCAGCCCGGTTATCCACAGAAAAATGGGATAACACTGTTTCTGTGCAGTACTGGTTCCATTTACAGCCTTGACTTTTCACGATATGAGCATAATTTCGCCTCTCTGGCCTAACCCTGAGCGATTAACTGTGGATAAAAAGCAGTGTGCTTATATTTTAATCGATTGTCAGTTGTCGCGAACATATTGCCGTTTTATGAAAGTTTTATGGTTGGTCATAAAGATTTAATTTTGTTTAAATTCATAGTGATAAGGTAATAATGCTTTTCAGTCCGCAGGCGGCCCCTGAAAATGTTATTCAGTTAACTCCCGCGTTCTGCACAAAGCTATCCACAGAAAACGTGAATAAGATCGATTTTTTTCGCGGTCTTTGTTTATAACTTTGCCCTTTTCTGTGAGTTATCCCAGCTTTGATGAGCTGATACCCCATGAATCCAGTGGTTTACCGCCTGTAAGGAGTGTGAAACAATCAGCGCATTCAAATTTTGCTTTGAGGTAGTCCGGTGATCGATGATGATGGCTACCGCCCGAATGTTGGTATCGTAATCTGTAACCGGCAGGGACAAGTGTTATGGGCCAGGCGCTTTGGACAGCACTCCTGGCAATTTCCTCAGGGAGGCATCAATCCCGGTGAAACCGCAGAGCAGGCGATGTATCGCGAACTGTTCGAAGAGGTCGGCTTACACCGGAAAGATGTTCGAATACTTGCCTCTACCCGCAACTGGTTGCGTTACAAGTTGCCAAAACGTTTGGTGCGTTGGGACACAAAGCCGGTATGTATCGGCCAGAAACAAAAGTGGTTTCTTCTGCAGTTAATGTGTAATGACGCGGATATCAATGTGCAGCACAGCAGTACGCCGGAATTTGACGGCTGGCGCTGGGTCAGTTTCTGGTATCCGGTGCGTCAGGTTGTCTCCTTTAAGCGCGACGTTTATCGTCGGGTAATGAAGGAATTCGCTGGCGTGGTGATGTCTATGCAGGAGAGTGCGGGGCAGCGAAATAATCCTGCCCATCGACGTAAGAGAGGATAGGCCACGCCCTTTATGCTCACTCAGTTGCGCGAAATTGTAGAAAAAGTGGCGAGTGCGCCGCGTCTCAATGAAGCACTCGACATCCTGGTCAATGAGATCTGTCTGGCGATGGATACGGAAGTCTGTTCCGTTTATCTCGCCGACCAGGACCGTCGCTGCTATTACCTGATGGCGACGCGCGGACTCAAAAAACCGCGTGGCCGCACCGTAACGCTGGCTTTTGACGAGGGTATCGTTGGTTTAGTGGGCCGTCTGGCTGAACCGATCAACCTTGCTGACGCCCAGAGTCACCCCAGCTTTAAATATATCCCCGCAGTAAAAGAGGAGCGCTATCGCTCCTTCCTCGGCGTGCCGGTGATTAGCCGTCGTCAGCTCCTTGGCGTGCTGGTCGTGCAGCAGCGCGAACACCGTCAGTTTGATGAAAGCGAAGAGTCATTCCTGGTCACGCTGGCTACCCAGATGGCGGCGCTGCTGTCGCAATCTCAGATGGGTCAGCTGTTTGGTCAGTTCCGCCAGACGCGGGTGCGCGCGATTGCAGCGGCACCTGGCGTCGCGGTGGCGCCGGGCTGGGTCGATGAGACGCAGCCTCTGCTCGATCAGGTATCGGCCGCCTCAACGCTGGATGTTCAGCGTGAACGTGAGCGTCTGTCGCTCGCGATGAGCGAAGCAACCAATGAATTTCGCCGTTTCAGCAAACGTTTCAGCGCCAGCGCACAGAAAGAGAGCGCGGCCATTTTCGATCTCTACTCGCACCTGTTAACCGATGCCCGTCTGAAGAAAGATCTGTTCGATGAGATCGAGCGTGGATCGGTCGCTGAATGGGCGGTAAAACAGGTGATCGAGAAGTTTGCTGAACAGTTCGCCAGCCTGACGGATAATTACCTGCGTGAACGCGCGGGTGATCTGCGGGTACTGGGCCAGCGTCTGCTGTTCCACCTCGATGACACGCTGGTCGGCACGAACGCCTGGCCGGAACGCTTTGTGCTGGTGGCCGATGAACTTACTGCCACCACCTTAGCGGAGCTGCCGCAGGAGCGGCTGGCTGGCGTGGTAGTGCGTGACGGTGCAGCCAACTCCCATGCGGCGATCCTGACCCGCGCGATGGGGATCCCGACAGTCATGGGCGCTGACATCCAGCCTCATCAGCTCAACAAACGGCTGCTGATTGTCGACGGTTATCGCGGTGAGCTGCTGATCGATCCTGAGCCGGTACTGGTGCAGGAGTATCAGCGGCTGATCAGCGAAGAGAACGCGCTGAGTAAAATGGCGGAAGGCGCAGTCGATCAGCCAGGTGAGCTGAAAAGTGGCGAACGCGTGCAGGTGATGCTGAATGCCGGACTAAGCCCGGAGCATGAGCAGGCACTTGGCAGCTGGGTGGATGGCATCGGCCTCTACCGCACCGAAATCCCGTTTATGTTGCAGAACGGCTTCCCGTCCGAAGAGGAGCAGGTGGCACAGTATCAGGGCATGCTGCAGCTGTTTCGCAACAAACCGGTCACGCTGCGAACGCTGGATGTGGGGGCTGATAAGCAGCTGCCTTACATGCCGATTAGTGAAGAGAACCCCTGTCTGGGCTGGCGCGGCATTCGTCTGACGCTGGATCAGCCGGAAATTTTCCTGGTGCAGGTACGCGCGATGCTGCGTGCCAACGCCGCGTCCGGCAACCTCAGCATTCTGCTGCCTATGATCAGCCATATCGACGAGATCGATGACGCAAAACAGCTGATCGATCGCGCCGGACGCGAAGTGGAAGAGATGCTGGGCTTCCCGATTCCCAGGCCGCGCATTGGTATCATGATAGAAGTGCCGTCGATGCTGTTTATGATCCCGCATCTGGCGTCACGGGTCGATTTTGTTTCGGTCGGCACCAACGATCTGACGCAGTATCTGCTGGCGGTGGACCGTAACAACACCCGCGTCGCTAACCTATATGACTCACTGCATCCGGCGATGCTACGCGCGCTGAATGCAATTGCGCAGGAAGCCCGCCTGGCCAATCTGGAATTGTGCCTGTGTGGTGAAATGGCGGGTGATCCAATGTGCGTCGCACTGCTGGTCGGCCTGGGGTATCACCATCTCAGCATGAACGGTAAAAATGTCCCGCGCGTCAAATACCTGCTGCGGCATCTGGATCACGAAGAAGCGCAGAAGCTCAGCGAGAGGGCGATGAATGCCCACACTGCCACTGAAGTTCGCCATCAGGTTTCGGCCTTTATGGAGCGGCGTGGTCTGGGTGGGCTGATCCGCGGCGGTCGCTAACTGCCTGGCCCGTCAGACCAGATGGGTTATCCGCGTTTACATTTGCAAGACAATTCAGAAAACCGGCTGTGCTATTATGCGCAGCCTTAATTTATGTGCCTGACAACGCCCCTTTTCAGGGTTGAAAAATAGACGGTGAATGATGAATAACGGCTATATTGCATTTCCGCAGTTCGATCCGGTGATCTTCTCGATCGGACCGGTTTCGCTTCACTGGTACGGTCTGATGTATCTGGTGGGCTTTGTTTTCGCCATGTGGCTGGCTGTGCGTCGTGCAAATCAGCCTGGCAGCGGCTGGAAAAAAGAAGAAGTTGAGAACCTGCTTTACGCCGGTTTCCTGGGGGTATTCCTGGGCGGCCGTATCGGCTATGTCCTGTTCTACAACTTACCGCTGTTCCTGGAAAATCCGCTCTACCTGTTCAAAGTCTGGGATGGCGGCATGTCATTCCACGGTGGCCTGATCGGGGTCATTGTGGTGATGCTGGTCTTTGCCCGCCGTACTAAGCGCCATTTCTTCCAGGTCGCGGATTTCATTGCGCCGCTGATCCCGTTTGGTCTGGGTGCCGGTCGTCTCGGTAACTTCATTAACGGCGAGCTCTGGGGCCGTGTCGATCCGGGCTTCCGCTACGCCATGCTGTTCCCAGGCTCCCGCAGCGAAGATGTCGCGCTGGCCGCCACGAATCCGCAATATCAGGAACTGCTCAACACCTATGGCGTGCTGCCACGTCATCCTTCACAGCTTTACGAACTGGCGCTGGAAGGGGTGGTGCTGTTCATCATCCTGAACCTGTTTATTCGCAAGCCACGCCCGATGGGCAGCGTTTCTGGCCTGTTCCTGATCGGCTATGGTGCTTTCCGTATTATCGTTGAGTTCTTCCGCCAGCCGGATGCTCAGCTTGGCCTGTTTGAAGGCGGCATCAGTATGGGACAGATCCTCTCTGTGCCGATGATTGTTGCCGGTATTATTATGATGATCTGGGCGTATCGTCGTCGTCCGCAGCCACAATTTCGCGAGGAAAAATGAAACAGTATCTGGATTTAATGCAACACGTGCTGCACGAAGGCACACCAAAAGCTGACCGTACCGGCACCGGTACGCTTTCAATTTTTGGTCACCAGATGCGTTTCAATCTGCAGGATGGTTTTCCGCTGGTCACTACCAAGAAATGTCACATCCGCTCCATTATTCATGAGCTGCTGTGGTTCCTGAAAGGTGATACCAACATCGGTTATCTCAAGGAAAACAACGTCTCAATCTGGGATGAGTGGGCAGATGAGAAGGGCGATCTCGGTCCGGTGTATGGCAAGCAGTGGCGCAGCTGGGGAACGGCCAGCGGTCAGGAGATCGACCAGTTAAGTCAGGTGATGGAGCAGCTGAAGCGCGATCCGGACTCTCGCCGGATTATCGTTTCTGCCTGGAACGTCGGCGAACTCAGCGAGATGGCGCTGGCTCCGTGTCATGCGTTTTTCCAGTTCTACGTGGCCGATGGCAAGCTCTCCTGCCAGCTTTATCAGCGCTCGTGTGACATCTTCCTGGGCCTGCCGTTTAACATCGCCAGCTATGCGCTGCTGGTGCATATGGTGGCGCAGCAGTGCGATCTGCAGGTGGGTGACTTCGTCTGGACCGGTGGTGATACGCACCTCTACAGCAACCATCTGGAGCAGGCGCGCCTGCAGCTGACCCGCGAGCCGCGTCCGCTGCCATCACTTGTTATCAAACGCAAACCGGCGTCACTGTTTGACTACGAGTTCGACGATTTTGAGATTCAAGGCTACGATCCGCATCCTGCGATCAAAGCCCCTGTCGCTATCTGATTCGCGATAAAGATAACGCCCTGGCAACGTCGCCAGGGCTTTTTTTTGCCTGCACAACGGTCAGTCTGCGGCACCGCTCGCACGCTTCTGACATTGCCTGAGCATAAGAAATATTCTCTGCGGCACGCTTTCCAGACTGACATCACTTACCTTGTTTCGCCTCTCTTTAACCCGCACGCTGACGCCATGAAAACAGCACACTTACGGGGTTTTACCCTGCCGGAGCTGCTGCTGGTGATGGTGATTGCCGGCTTGCTCAGTCTTGCTGCGCTGCACGGCTGGCAGCGCTGGCACCAGCGGCAGCAACTGCGCGACAGCGCTCAGCAATTGCAGGGATTCCTGCTACGCCTGCGCGCCCAGGCCAACCGGCAAAATAGCGACCTGGTTTTATGGTCACAGCCTGACGATCCCTGGTGCATCGGTGCCGGAAGTCGCCCCGTTGCCGGTTGTGGTCACGGGAAACGGCTGCATTTCATCGCGCCGTACCCGGGGGTTGTACTTTATGGCATCCGGGGGGATCCGGGTTTTTATGGCCGCCGCAATGTGGCTAAAGCGGGCAGTATTGAACTGGGGAATAGCGCCGGACGCATGCGGCTGATTATCTCGGCCAGAGCCCGGATTCGTCTCTGCATGACAGATGAAGAGACGTGCCGTTGAAAAGTGAGGGATTCAGCCTGCTGGAGATGCTAATCGCCATGGCAATCAGCGCGGTGCTCATGCTCAGTGCGGGCCGTTTTCTGCCGTTGCTGCTGGCTGAAAACGCTGGCGTGCTGCAACGGGCGCAGCTGCGGCAGGAGTTACAGCAGATGATGGCGACACTGGAAAAGGCGGTGCGACGGGCGGGTTACTGTCACGGTGCGTGTGGGAGTGGCGCACTGAAAATCAGTGAGAATTGCCTGCTGCTGCGCTGGGACGAGAACAGCAACGGTAAATGGGAAGCGGTAAGCCATGCAGAGAGTGACTACTACGGTTATCGCCTGCGACAGAAGCAGCTTGAGATGCAGCGTGGTGTTGACCAGTGTCAGTCAGCGGGCTGGGAGCGACTCTCCGATCCCGCGTTCATGACGCTTGAGCAGTTCAGCGTCAGCCAGCAGGGCGGCCAGGTAAGAATAGTGCTGCAGGGGCAGGCCGGTCACTGGCTTGAAACCGTGGAGAGCTGGGTTGAGGGAGAAAACCTGTGAAGCAGCAAGGCAGCAGCGCCCTGGGCATGGTGTTGATGATAATGGTCATCGGCAGCTTTACGCTGCATGCCAGCCGAAAGATGTCAGAGCAGGGAATGCGGCTTCTGGCCGATGAACAGCAGTTTTTGCAGGATTTCTGGCGGGCGCAGTCGGCACTGCAATGGGGCTTATCCCTGAACTGGCCTGTCACTGAGGCGGCCAGCTGTCAGCAGGATAATCACCAGGGCTGGCGCAGCTGCTTACAGCGAGGTGAAAAGGATGAAGGACTGCTTAAAGGTGAGGCGAGCGGCAGTGGTATGGCTGTCTGGCATTGGGTCCGCTTTCGGGGTAATCAAATTACTGCGCTGCCGCACGGCTGGATCGACTACTGCCCGCTCACGCCTCCGGCAGCCTGTTTGTAAGTGCGGTGGATTCAGCTTGCCGGAAGTGTTGTTTGCTCTGCTGTTAATGGCATTAAGCAGCAGCACCCTGTTGCACTATCATCGCGCACTGGCAGTGGGATTCAGCCAGCAGTGGTATCAGCGTGAGGCATGGCGGGTTGCTGAGCAGCGTCTGGCAGGGCATGAAGTAATAGGGTGGAAATCCACGCTGCAACAGCAGAGCGGCCCCTCAGGCTGCACCCTGGAGCGGGCTGAAGTAACGGGCCCCTGGCAGCGTAGTGCCACCCTGACACGACTGCGCTGTTAAACGCCACGGGTCGCCCTTTTGATGGGTTTCAACCGCGATACGCGGTAAAGTGGCAGAGCCGCATTACCGCAGTCATGTTCTGAATTATCACAGGAGTTTTCATGTTTCACGTTTATCACTCAAATCAGCTTGATGTGCTGAAGATTCTGGCGGCTGCGGTGATTAAACATGATCCTCTTGATGATCCTTTCGCTTCAGAAATGGTGCTGGTGCAGAGCCCGGGTATGGCGCAGTGGCTGCAAATGGAGCTGGCGCAAACCTTTGGGATTGCAGCCAATATCGAATTCCCGCTGCCCGCCAGTTTTATCTGGGAGATGTTCGTCCGCGTACTGCCCGATATCCCGGTAGAAAGTGCCTTCAGTAAGGCCAGCATGGGCTGGAAGCTGATGCACCGGCTGCCGGTAATGCTGGAGCATGAAGAATTCACCTCTTTGCGTCACTATCTCCATGACGACGGCGACAAGCGAAAACTGTTTCAGCTCAGCTCCCGCGTGGCCGATCTGTTCGACCAGTATCTGGTCTATCGTGCCGACTGGCTCAACAGCTGGGAGCGCGGCGAAACCATTGAGGGGCTCGGCGATGCTCAGCGCTGGCAGGCCGCACTCTGGCGCGATCTGGTGAGTTATACCCAGGCGCTGCGCCAGCCTGAATGGCACCGTGCCAATCTCTATTCACGCTTTATCCAGACGCTGGAGCAGGCGAAAAGCACGCCAGAAAACCTGCCTAAGCGGGTCTTCATTTGTGGCATCTCTGCGCTGCCGCCGGTCTATCTGCAGGCGTTACAGGCGCTGGGACGCCACATTGATATCCATCTGCTGTTCACCAATCCCTGCCGCGATTACTGGGGCGACATTCAGGACTATGCGTTTCTGGCGAAACTGCAAAGCCGTCAGCGCCGACGTCATGGAGCAGATGATTCTTGCGGACTCTTCCGGAATGCAGAGCAGGCAGCGGCGCTGTTTAATGAGGCTGGCGAACAGCAGCTGACTAACCCTTTGCTCGCCTCATGGGGCAAGCTGGGCCGCGACAACCTGTTTCTGCTCAGTCAGATGGAGTCGAATGACGACATTGATGCGTTTGTGGATGTGGAGCCGGATAACCTGCTGCACTGCATGCAGCACGATCTTCTCAATCTGCAGGATAACGCCGTCATCGGACTGAATGCGGAAGAACTGGCGCACAGCGATCAGAAGCGCCGTCTGGATCCGGATGATCGCTCAATTGCGGTGCAGGTTTGTCACAGCGCCCAGCGTGAAGTCGAAGTGTTGCAGGATCATCTGCTGGCGATGATGGAGGCCGACCCAACGCTAAAAGCGCGTGACATCATCGTCATGGTGGCGGATATCGACGCCTACGCGCCTTTTATTCAGGCCGTGTTCGCCAACGCACCTGCTGATCGCTATCTGCCTTTTGCAATTTCAGATCGCCGTGCCAGTCAGGCTCATCCGGCCATCGTGGCGTTTCTTCATCTGCTGGCATTGCCGGACAGCCGTTTTGTCTCCGAGGATGTGCTGGCGCTGCTGGATGTTCCGGCGCTGGCTTCCCACTTCTCAATCGATGAAAGCGGCCTGCGTTTACTGCGGCGCTGGGTCAGCGAATCGGGTGTTCGCTGGGGGCTGGATGATGCCAGCGTAGAAGCCCTTTCACTTCCGATTACCGGCCAGCATACCTGGCGCTTTGGCCTGCAGCGCATGCTGCTGGGCTATGCGATGGAGAGCCACAACGGTGACTGGGAAGGGATTCTGCCTTATGACGAGTCGGGTGGTCTGGTGGGGGAGCTGGCGGGTCATCTGGCAGAACTGCTCTCACGGCTTAATCACTGGCGACAACGGCTGGCTGAACACCGGCCACTGTCGGCCTGGCTGCCCCTGTGCCGGGAACTGCTGAACGCTTTTTTCAGCCCCGACACAGAAACCGAGGCCGCCTTGCTGCTGGTGGAGGAGCAGTGGCAGCAATTGATTGAATATGGGCTGGATGCGCGGTTTGAAGAGGCGATTCCGGTGGCGTTGTTGCGCGATGATCTGCGCAGCCGGCTTGATCAGCAACGCATTAGCCAGCGATTCCTGGCGGGGCAGATTAACTTCTGTACCCTGATGCCGATGCGCTCCATTCCTTTTCAGCTGGTCTGTCTGCTGGGCATGAACGACGGCGTCTATCCACGCACCTTAGCACCGTTAGGTTTTGATCTGATGCAGCAGCAGTCCCGCAAAGGCGACCGCAGTCGCCGTGATGATGACCGCTATCTGTTCCTGGAAGCGATGATCTCGGCACAGCAGCAGCTTTATATCAGCTATATTGGCCGGGCGATTCAGGACAATACGGAACGCTACCCTTCGGTGCTGGTTACAGAACTGCTGGATTACATTGGACAGAGTTTTTATCTGGACGGTGATAGTCATCTTGAGCTGGATGAGAGTGCCGAACGGGTGCGGATGCATCTGCAGCACCTGCACAGCCGGATGCCGTTTGCTGCAGAGAACTTCCAGCCAGCGGCCAGACTGCAGAGTTTCGCGCGTGAGTGGCTGCCTGCTGCGCAGGGCGCGGGGCAGCGCCAACCTGATTTTGTTCAGCCTCTTGAAACGCCACGCATAGATGCACTGACGCTGGAGGCATTTCTGCGCTTCTGGCGACATCCGGTGCGTGCCTGGTTCCATCAGCGTCTCGGCGTGAGTTTCTGGCTGGAGGAGAACGAACTGCCCGACAGTGAGCCGTTTGCCCTCGACAACCTGGAGCGTTATCAGATCAACGCCCAGTTGCTGAATGCCCTGGTCGAAGGCGAGGATACTCAGCGGCTTTATGCGCACCATCGTGCGGCCGGGAATCTGCCTTACGGCGCATTCGGTGAGCTGTTCTGGCAGGCGCAGCGCGATGAGATGCAGGAAGTGGCGGAAGAAGTGGTGACGCAACGCAGCGAAGGCGAGAGCTGGGAAGTGAATCTGCAACTGGAGCAGGTCAGCTTAACCGGCTGGCTGACGCAGGTGCAGAGTGATGGATTACTTCGCTGGCGGCCTGGCGTGCTCAACATGAACGACGGATTATTACTCTGGCTGGAGCACCTTGTTTACTGCGCGCTGGGCGGAACCGGCAGCAGCCGGATGTTTGGCCGGCTGCAGAGCCGCTGGTCTTTCCTTGCCGTGCCGCAGACAGAAGCGATTGCTGCACTGAATGAGTATGTTGCGGGATATCTCGCCGGTATGCGTCAGCCGCTGATGCTGCTTTCCAAAAGCGGCGGCGCCTGGCTCACTGCCTGTTACGACAAAAAAAGTCAGCAGTTACTGACCGATGAAGCGACGCAGCTCAAAGCGCGTAATCGCCTGCTAAACGCCTGGCAGGGTAACTATCAGGTTGAGGGCGAGGGCGGAGATCCCTATCTGCAACGGCTTTGCCGGGTACTGGACGAGCCGCAACTACAGCAGATAACTGAGGCGGCACAGCGCTGGTATTTACCGGTCCTGGCTGCACATCAGGATGATGAATAGCAGGTCAGCAGGCGTTTATGCTTACTGACTCATTACACAAAAATTTTGCTCTGCTTTGAGCCGCCGCGTCCGACATTGGCGGTTTATCGGGAAACGAGAGGGGTTTACATGCGGGTATACGCACGCTGGATAGCGGCGCTACTGTTTAGCCTGGTGGCTTGCACAGCACAGGCGCAGACATCTTCAGGCTGGCAGCCAGTTAACGACACCATTCGCAAAAGTGAACAGGATCCTCGTCACTATCAGGCTATCCGGCTTGATAACGGGATGACGGTGTTACTGGTTTCCGATCCCGTGGCTCCGAAATCGCTGGCGGCGCTGACGCTGCCGATAGGATCGCTGGATGATCCCGATCAGCAGGCGGGGCTGGCGCACTACCTTGAGCATATGGTGCTGATGGGCTCAAAGCACTATCCGCAGCCCGATAACCTGGCTGAATTTCTGAAAAAGCATGGCGGCAGCCACAACGCCAGCACCGCCTCTTACCGCACTGCTTTTTACCTGGAAGTGGAAAATGATTCGCTGGAGCCGGCGGTCGATCGCCTGGCGGATGCGGTCGCTGAGCCACTGCTGGATCCGGTTAACGCTGACCGTGAACGCCATGCCGTGAATGCCGAGCTGACCATGGCGCGCTCGCGTGATGGCCTGCGTATGGCCCAGGTTGGCGCGGAAACCCTGAACCCGGCACATCCGGCGTCACGTTTCTCGGGCGGCAACCTTGAGACCCTGAAAGATAAGCCAGGCAGCAAACTGCACCAGGCGCTGCTGGATTTTTACCACACCCATTACTCTGCCAACCTTATGAAGGCGGTGATCTACAGCAACAAACCCCTGCCGGAGATGGCCTCGATTGCGGCTAAAACCTTTGGTCGGGTGCAAAACCATGACGCCAGCGTACCGGAGATTGCGGTGCCAGTGGTGACCGATGCGCAGCAGGGCATCATCATTCATTACGTTCCGGCCCAACCCCGCAAGCAGCTCAAAATTGAATTCCGTATTGCTAACAACAGCGATTGCTTCCGCAGTAAAACCGACACGCTGATCAGTTACTTAATCAGTAACCGCAGTAAAAACACGCTGACCGACTGGCTGCAAAAACAGGGGCTGGCGGACGGGGTGAACGCGGGCGCAGACCCCATGACCGAACGTAATAGCGGCGTGTTTGCGATTACCGCTTCACTCACGGATAAAGGTCTGGCACAGCGTGACGAAGTGGTGGCGGCGATATTCAGCTACATCAATCTGCTGCGTCAGCAGGCCGATGATAAGCGCTATTTCGACGAAGTCTCACACGTGCTGGCGCTGGACTTCCGCTATCCTTCCATCACCCGCGATATGGATTACATCGAATGGCTGGTCGACACCATGCTTCGCGTGCCGGTCGAACACACGCTGGATGCGCCTTATCTGGCAGATCAGTACGATGCCGCCGCGATAAAAGCCCGGCTGGACGAGATGACCCCTGAACATGCGCGCATCTGGTACATCAGCCCGCAGGAGCCGCACAACAAAACCGCCTATTTTGTGGATGCGCCTTATCAGGTTGAGAAGATATCGCCACAAACTGTTGCCGACTGGCAGCAGCGCGCCAGCCAGATTACGCTGGCGATGCCTGTGCTGAATCCGTATATCCCGGATGACTTCACCCTGTTGCCGTCAGGCGGTAAAACGTATCAGCATCCGGTGAAGCTGGATAATAACGACGGTATGCGCATTTACTGGATGCCCAGCCGTTATTACGCCAGCGAGCCTAAAGCCGCGATTACGCTGGCGTTACGCAATAAAAATGCCATTAGCGACGCCCGTCAGCAGGTGCTTTTTGGCCTTAATGACTATCTCTCCAGCCTGGCACTGGACGAGCTTAATTCGCAGGCTTCGGTGGGCGGCATCAGCTTCTCAACTGGCGAAGATGAAGGACTGGTGTTCAGCGCCAGTGGTTTCACTCAGCGGCTGCCCGTGCTGCTGAAGAAACTGGTGGAAGGTTATGCCACCTTCCAGCCAACAGAACAGCAACTGGAGCAGGCCAAATCCTGGTATCTCGAGCGGCTGGACGCGGCGGAAAAAGGCAAGGCGTTTGAACAGGCGATTCAGCCGATGCAGCTGCTGTCGCAGCTGCCTTATACCCAGCGCGAAACCCGCCGCAAGCTGGTAAGCACCGTCACGCTCAGGGATGTGACGAGCTATCGCGATACGCTGTTCCGTGACGCCACGCCGGAGATGCTGGTGGTGGGTAACCTCAGTGCTGACAGCGTGAAGCAACTGGGGCATGAGCTTAAGCAGCAGATGCAGAGTAATGCGACCCGCGACTGGCGAAGCCAGTATATAGCCATTAAAAAACCGCTGAAAGCCAACCTGCAGCAGCAGGGCAGCAGCACCGACTCCGCCCTTGCCGCGCTCTATGTTCCCCTGGGATACAATGAATATCAGAGTATGGCGCACAGCGCCATGCTGAGCCAGATTGTGCAGCCCTGGTTCTACAATCAGCTGCGGACCAAAGAGCAGCTCGGCTATGCGGTCTTTGCTTTCCAGATGCCAGTGGGTCGCCAGTGGGGTATCGGCTTCCTGCTGCAAAGTAACAGCAAACAACCGGGCTGGCTGTTGCAGCGCTATCAGGCCTTCTATCCGCAGGCGGAAAAACGGCTGCGCAGTATGAGTCAGGCTGACTTTGCTCAGTATCAGCAGGCGATGATCAATGATTTGCAGCAGCGTCCTCAGACGCTTTTTGAGGAAGCGGATCGCTTCAGTCGCGATTTTGATCGGCAGAACGATCAATTTGATACCCGGCAAAAAATGACAGAGCAGGTTCAGCGGTTAACCCCGGCCAGCCTGGCTGACTTTTTCCGGCAGGCCGTGATGGAACACAAGGGCATGGTGATGACCTCGCAGATTGCCGGCAATGGCAATGGCAAAATTGAATTTGCCCGCCAGCCTGGCTGGAAAACCTGGAATGAAGTGGCGCAATTGCAGCAGTCGCTGCCGGTAAAAAGTGAGACCCAATGACGCAGTTACCTCCCGTATCGCTGAATCCTTTAACCCTGCCGCTCAGAGGCGAGCGGCTGATTGAGGCGTCAGCGGGCACCGGAAAAACCTTTACCATTGGTCTGCTCTATCTGCGCCTGCTGCTGGGACTGGGCGGAGAAAACGCGTATAGCCGACCGCTGTCGGTAGAAGAAGTTTTAGTGGTGACCTTCACCGAGGCCGCCACCGCTGAGCTGCGCGGCCGCATCCGCGAGAATATCCATCAGCTGCGCCTGGCCTGTATCCGCGGTAAAAGCAGCAATCCGATGCACCAGCTACTGCTGGAGCAGATGCCGGATCTGAATCAGGCCGCCGCGCAGTTGCTGGCGGCTGAGCGCCAGATGGATGAAGCCGCCATCTTCACCATTCACGGCTTTTGTCAGCGGATGCTGAATCTCAATGCCTTTGAATCGGGCATGCTGTTCGAACAGGAACTGATTGAAGATGAGCAGGCGCTGCTGAAGCAGTCGACCGCCGATTTCTGGCGTCGCCAGTGCTATCCACTGACGCTTGATGTGGCGCGAATTATCGCCGCAGAGTGGAGCGGCCCGGACAGCCTGCTGACGACGCTGCGTCCCTGGCTTCAGGGTGAGTCGCCGGGCCTGAAACGTCCGCCCGCCGCCGGTGAGACGCTGGAATCACGCCATGCCCGCAATCTGGCCCGTATTGATGCCATCAAGCAGCAGTGGCAGGCGCTTAGCGCCGATGTTGAGGGGATGATCAGCGCATCCGGCGTGGATAAACGCAGTTATAGCAGTAAACACCTGCCCAACTGGGTCGCCCGCGTTACGCAGTGGGCCAGCAGCGAAACGCTGGATTATCAGCTGCCTAAAGAACTGGAACGGTTTGGTCAGCAGGTGCTGGATGAGAAAACCAAAAAAGGTGAAGCGCCACGTCATTCATTGTTTGAGGCGATCGATCAGTTCCTGGCAGAACCGCTGTCGCTGCGGGATGTGATCATTGCGCAGGCGCTGACCGATGTGCGTGCCACGGTTCAGCGTGAGAAACGGTTACGTGCGCTGTTAGGCTTCGACGATCTGCTCAGTAAGCTGGATGAGGCATTGCAGCAGCCGGGCGGCGTTTTGCTGGCAGAAACCATCCGGGCACGCTTCCCGGTGGCCATGATTGATGAATTCCAGGATACCGATCCGCAGCAGTATCGTATCTTTCGTTCGCTCTATATTAATCAGCCGGAACAGGCGCTGTTTCTGATTGGCGATCCCAAGCAGGCCATCTATGCGTTTCGCGGTGCGGATATCTTTACCTATCTGCGTGCCAGAAACGAAGTCAGTGCTCACTACACACTGGATACCAACTGGCGTTCTTCACCCGAGATGGTAGAGAGCGTTAACCGCCTCTTTTCTCAGCTCGATTCGCCTTTCCTGTTCTCAGCGATTCCCTTTCAGCCGGTTATGCCCGCTGCGCCCAATCAGACGTTAAAGCTGATTTTTGACGAGCAGCAACAACCGGCATTACGGTTCTGGCTGCAGCCTGGTGAGGGCGTCGGTAACAGCGATTATCAGCAGTTTATGGCCCAGCAGTGTGCCGCCGATATCAGCCGCTGGCTGGTAGCAGGACAGCAGGGACGCGCCTGCCTGGGCAAAGGCGAGACGCTGAAGCCGGTGCGGGCTTCCGATATCACCGTGCTGGTGCGCAGTCGCAATGAAGCTGGCTTGATCCGCGATGCGCTGAATGCGCTGTCGATTCCTTCGGTCTATCTCTCCAGCCGGGACAGTGTCTATACCACGCCGGAAGCGCGCGAACTGCTCTGGTTACTGCAGGCGATTCAGGCTCCTGAGCAGGAGCGGCTGCTGCGCAGCGCACTGGCGACCTCTGTTTTCGCCATTGATGCGGCGACACTCGACGCGCTGACACAGAATGAACGCGAGTGGGATGCGCTGGTTGAGCAGTTTGCCGTCTGGCAGCAGCTGTGGCACCAGCGCGGTGTATTACCGATGCTGCGTGATGTCATGATTAAGCGGCAGCTGGCGGAAAATATGCTGGCCTCGGAGAATGGGGAACGTCGCCTGACTGACCTGATGCACCTGGGTGAACTCCTCCAGGAAGCTTCAGTACAGCTGGAAAGTCCGCATGCCCTGGTGCGCTTCCTGGCGCAGCAGATTGCCCGACCGAACAGCCAGGCTTCCAGCCAGCAGCTGCGTCTGGAAAGCGACCGTCATCTGGTGCAGATCATCACCATCCACAAATCAAAAGGGCTGCAATATCCGCTGGTCTGGCTGCCTTTTGCCGCCGGGTTCCGCGAGGCAGGCAGCGCGCTCTATCACGATCGCGACAATTTCACGGCACTGCTCGATGTACAGGGCGATGCACAGAGTCTGGCGCTGGCCGAAGAGGAGCGTCTGGCAGAGGATCTGCGTCTGCTCTACGTGGCGCTGACCCGTTCGGTTTATCATTGCAGCGTCGGCATTGCACCGCTGATCAAGGGCACCCGCAAGAAAGAGGGTGAAAGCGATCTGCACAAGAGCGCGCTGGGCTACCTGGTGCAGCAGGGCCAGGCGGCCGATGCGCAGCAGCTCAGCCAGCGGCTCAACGCATTAACCGGTGAAGGTATTGCACTGGTCGAAGCGGGGCTGATGCCGGGTGAAAGATGGCAGGATGCTGAGCAGGGGGATGAGGCGTTAAGCAGTCGCGACGTGACCCGCGCGCTGGCGGATGTGTGGCGGGTAACCAGTTACTCCGGCCTGCAACAGCATCACAGCTCGCCGCTGCTGGATGCGCTTCCGAATTTCGATATTGATGCGGCGGGTGAAGAAGAGCGTGGTGAAGAGGCGGCATTGACGCCGCACCACTTTCCACGCGGCGCGGCACCTGGTACCTTCCTGCACGGCCTGTTTGAGTCAATCGACTTTACCGAGCCACCGGATCGCATCTGGCTGGAAGATCAGCTGCAGCATAATGGCTATCCGCTGAGCTGGTTGCCGGTCGTAGAACAGTGGATTGATCGGGTTTTACACACGCCGCTTAACGCGGAGGGGCTGACGCTCTCGGCGATCAAGAGCAGCGAGCGACTGATCGAAATGGAGTTCTATCTGCCGATCAACAATTTGCTGACGGCGGCCGATCTTGACGATCTGCTGCGCCGGCACGACAGACTCTCTCAGCAGGCCGCTGCCCTGGATTTCCGTCAGGTGCGCGGCATGCTGAAAGGATTTATCGATCTGGTCTTCCGCTGGCAGGGAAAATATTATTTGCTCGATTACAAATCCAACTGGCTGGGTGACAGTCACGCCGCTTACACGCCAGAGGCGATGGCACAGGCGATGATTGGTCATCGCTACGATTTGCAGTATCAGCTCTATACGCTGGCGCTGCATCGCTATCTGCAGCATCGCCTGCCGGACTACCACTATCAGCAACATTTTGGTGGGGTGTTTTATCTGTTTTTACGCGGGATGGATGGCAGCTCACCGGACAACGGCATTTTTGCCACCCGGCCTGACGAAGCCTTTGTGGAAGAGATCGATGCACTGTTTGGTGAAACCGGGGAGATGTTATGAGTGACATGCTGGATCTGTTGCTGCAGGCGGTAGAGAAGCGTCTCCTGCGGCCACTGGATATTCAGTTTGCCCAACTGGTGGCGCCGGAATTACAGCCTGCGCTGTTGCTCGCGGCCGCCTGCGTCAGCGCTGAGGCCGGTGAAGGGCACGTCTGTTTACCGCTGAGCAATCTCAGTGAAGCGAACCTGTTTGCCGGGCGTCAGCCTGCGCTGGCGCAGGCCATCTGGCAGGCGGCTGGCGCGCCGGATGACTGGCCATCACACCTTGCAGACTGGCCGGCGGTCAGTGACGGCGGCCGGGTGACGCCACTGGTGCTGAGTAATCAGCGTTTATATCTGCATCGGCTCTGGCAAAGCGAAGGCCGGGTCGCTGACTTCTTTGCTGCGCAGGAAGTGAAAACCGCGTTTGATATCAGCGCCGCAGGCGAAGTCCTTAATAGCCTGTTTGGCGACCAGCCGGAAAACTGGCAGAAAATCGCTGCGGCCGTGGCGCTGACCCGCAAGACGGCAGTCATTTCCGGCGGGCCGGGCACCGGCAAAACCACCACTGTAGCGAAACTGCTCGCAGCCCTGATTCGCCTGAACCCCGGCACATTACGCATTCAGCTGGCGGCACCGACCGGCAAAGCCGCCGCGCGGCTGACTGAGTCACTGGGCAGGGCACTGCAGGACCTGGCGGTCAGCGACGAAGAACGGCGGCGTTTTCCTGCCGAAGCCACTACGCTTCATCGCCTGCTGGGCGCGCAGCCCGATACCCAGCGGTTGCGCTACCATGCCGGTAATCCATTGCATCTTGATGTGCTGGTGGTAGATGAAGCGTCGATGGTCGATCTCTCAATGATGGCAAAACTGATCGCAGCGCTGCCTGCCCATGCGCGCGTGGTGTTTCTGGGCGATCGCGATCAGCTGGCCTCCGTTGAAGCCGGAGCGGTGCTGGGTGATATCTGTCGCTGTACGGAAAGCGGCTACAGCCTGGCGCGGGCAGAGCAGCTCGCTCTGCTGACTGGCTGCACCCTGCAGGGCAGTGATGATGCGCAGGCACCGGCCGTGCGTGACAGCATCTGTCTGCTGCAGAAAAGTTATCGTTTTGACGCCTCATCCGGCATCGGCCAGCTGGCAAAAGCGATCAATCAGGGTGATGCTGAGCAGGTCAGAGCGGTGTTTGCAGCGGCGCATCAGGATATCAGCTATCAGCCGCTGAACAGCGCGGAAGCGTATCAGGCGATGCTGGATGAGATCGCTCAGGGCTATCAGCCTTTCCTGCAACTCATCAGACAGCAGGCATCGCCTGCTGAGGTGATAGCCGCTTTTGGCCGTTATCAGCTACTGTGTGCACTCCGTGATGGGCCATTTGGCGTCCAGGGGCTGAACCAGCGTATTGAGCAGCGACTGATGCAGCTGCAGCGCATCCGGCGTCCCGGTATGGGCAGTCGCTGGTATGAAGGCCGTCCGGTGATGATTACCCGAAATGACAGCGCACTCGGCCTGTTTAACGGCGATATCGGTATTATGCTGCGGGATGAAGAGAGCAACCTGAAGGTCTTTTTTCCGCTGCCGGACGGGTCGATTAAAGCGATTCAGCCGAGCCGTTTGCCTTCACATGAAACTGCCTGGGTGATGACGGTGCACAAATCGCAGGGATCGGAATTTGAACACACCGCGCTGGTCATGCCGACACAGTTTCTGCCGGTGCTGACCCGTGAACTGGTCTATACCGCGATTACACGTGCCCGCAAACAACTGACCATTTATAGCGAACCGGGCGTGTTTCAGCGTGCCGTACAGTTGCAAACGCAGCGACGCAGCGGTCTGGTGGATAGACTGGGGGGAAACATTTAAGACGGAAAGGGACAGAGCAACGGGGTGGTGTCTGTCCCTTTATGATTGGATCAGGTAAGGTCGGCCATCAGCACTTTTGAGCGGCGCTGATAGTTATACATCTCTTTTTTACTCTCAGGCAGTGACTCGATATCTACCGGCGTAAAGCCGCGTTCCTGGAACCAATGGATGCTGCGGGTGGTTAACACAAACAGCTTTTCCAGCCCCATCTGCTTTGCCTGCAACGCTACACGCTGCAACAGCATCTCACCGCGTGAGGAGCTACGATAGTCAGGATGAACCGCCACACATGCCATCTCGCCAATCTTCTCGTCCATAAATGGATAGAGTGCAGCACAGGCGATAGTCAGATTGTCGCGCTGAATAATCGTGAACTTATCGATCTCCATTTCCAGCTGTTCGCGTGAGCGGCGCACCAGAATACCCTGCTGCTCCAGAGGACGAATCAGTTCGAGGATGCCGCCGATATCGTTGATATTGGCGCGACGGATCTGCTCTGCCGACTCCATAACGATCTGCGTACCGATACCGTCGCGAGAGAAGAGCTCCTGCAACAGCGCGCCATCTTCCTGATAACTGATTAAATGGCTACGGCGCACACCACTGCGGCAGGCTTTAACCGCGCCACGCAGAAAGCGAACCGTTCCGGAAAGATAGTCGCCTTCCTTTTCAATCTCGTCGATACGGGCCTGCGCGTCATTCGGGAACAGCTCGGAAATGATTTCACCTTCGCTGTTCAGCACGCCCTGTTCAGAGCAGAAGCCGATCATTTTTTCCGCTTTGAGCTTAATCGCCAGCTGGGTGGCTACTTCTTCCGACGTCAGATTAAAGCTTTCGCCGGTCACGGAGACTGCCACCGGCCCCATAAGAACAATGGCATCGTTATCCAGCTGGCGATGAATCGCCTCTTCATCAATACGACGGATGCGCCCGCTGTGACAGTAGTCCACGCCATCATCCACGCCCAGTGGCTGTGAAATAATGAAGTTACCGCTGACCACATTGATATGCGCGCCCTGCAGTGGGGTGTTGTTGAGACTCATTGAAAGGCGGGCAGTAATATCTAACTGCAACCGGCCCGCAGCCTGCTTCACTAATTCCAGCGACTGCGCGTCGGTCACCCGGGTAAATTTATGATAAACCGGCTCCAGCTGCTGCTGGGCAAGGCTGGCATCAATCTGCGGCCGTGCGCCATAAACCACGACCAGGCGGATGCCCAGGCTATGCAGCAGGCCGATATCATTAACGATGCCAGAGAAGTTCTCATGCTCAATTGCTTCGCCACCCAGCATGATGACAAAGGTTTTACCCCGGTGGGCATTTATATAGGGAACGGTATGGCGAAAACCCTGAACCAGTTCGGTACTACGTTCCTTCACGGCCAACCCTCAGTGAATGTTTATTCGTATTTTTTGTATTTTTATGCTTTTGCACCCAATTTTGCAAGTCTTAATCCTGACGAAAATTTACGTTTTTATGAGTGTCAAAGCCGCTAACAGCCTGCATTATTTAGGGTTTCCGGAGTGACATCATGCTGCGGATTGGATAAAGTTTTTGCCGCCATTTGATTAACTGGCGATTTTTTAGACATAACACAGCAGCTGGAGCGGCATGTCAGACGGTAATTCCCAATTTTCACGCAGACGATTTTTACAGGGGACGGGCGCCTTACTGCTGTTAAGCGTCAGCCGCAGAGGGCTGGCGGCGAAAAATCACATTGTGGCGGTGCGTATCTGGCCCTCATCCACCTACTCGCGGATGACGCTGGAGTCCAATGTCGCGCTGAAGTACAAGCAGTTTGCGCTGAGCAATCCCGAACGCCTGGTGATCGATATTCAGGGCCTGCATCTCAATTCGGCCCTGAAAGGGGTGGATAAGCAGGTACGGGTCGACGATCCCTTCATTAAAAATGCGCGGGTCGGCCAGTTCGACAGCAACACGGTGCGTGTCGTTCTTGAGCTGAAGCGCAACGTTGCCCCGAAGATCTTTAATCTCTCGCCGGTCGCCGGAATCAATCACCGGCTGGTGGTTGATCTCTATCCGAGCCAGAATCCGGTAGAAGAGGATCCGCTGCTGGCCTTGCTGAAAGATTATAATCAGGGCGATCTGGAGAAAGATGAAGGTGTGCAGGCACCGTTGCCGGGTAAAGCGGGGCGTGATCGTCCGATCATCATCATGATCGATCCTGGTCACGGCGGGGAAGATCCGGGCGCGCACGGCAAATATAAAACCCGCGAGAAAGATATTGTGCTGAAGATCGGACGGCGGCTAAAAGCGCTGATCGATAAACAGCCCAACATGAAAGCCTATATGACGCGCAATGAGGATGTCTTTATTCCACTGCGCGTCAGGGTCGCCAAAGCCCGTAAACAGCGCGCCGATCTCTTTGTGTCGATCCATGCGGATGCCTTTACCAGCCGCGCAGCTCGCGGCTCTTCGGTGTTTGCCTTATCGACCAGCGGCGCCACCTCCGCAGCAGCCCGTTTCCTGGCGCAGACGCAGAATGAATCTGACCTGATTGGCGGTGTCAGCAAAAGCGGTGACCGCTATCTTGATCACACCATGTTCGATATGGTGCAGCGCCAGACGATTCATGACAGCCTGAAGTTTGGAAAAGAGGTGCTGCATCGCATGGGGCGCATCAACCATCTGCACAAACGCACTGTGGATCAGGCCGGATTCGCCGTGCTGAAAGCCCCGGATATCCCGTCCATCCTGGTAGAGACCGCATTTATCAGTAATGTGGAGGAGGAGCGAAAGTTGCGAACCACCCGCTATCAGCATCAGGTTGCGGAGGCGATTCTGGAGGGCATTAAAGCGTATGTGAAAAGTGGGGCGGCACTGGCCCATCGGTAAAGACAGGCGGGTAGCCAGGCTATCCGCTCGCTTTTCGGAGCGAAGTGGGGGGCAAAGAAGTATCCGGGAACGGCAGAAACAAAAAAACACCCTTTCAGGTGTTTAAATGATTGGTTGCGGGGGCCGGATTTGAACCGACGACCTTCGGGTTATGAGCCCGACGAGCTACCAGGCTGCTCCACCCCGCGTCCGTATCATACTTTCTTCACATTGTGACTTCTGTAAAACAGCTGCAGAAGTATTGGTTGCGGGGGCCGGATTTGAACCGACGACCTTCGGGTTATGAGCCCGACGAGCTACCAGGCTGCTCCACCCCGCGTCCGTATTGCTTCTAGTACTTTTACTTCTCACATTGTGACTTCTGTAAAACGCCTGCAGAAGTATTGGTTGCGGGGGCCGGATTTGAACCGACGACCTTCGGGTTATGAGCCCGACGAGCTACCAGGCTGCTCCACCCCGCGTCCGTGGAAGCGCACTATACTCTCCGCGCTAATTCATGCAACCCCTTTTTGCAGATAAACGTCAAATTAACAGCCAGTTGCTGAAGGATTCAACCATCTGATTAATTATTGAACTGATATGTGCCCGGTCAAAGCGGATGCATTTCATTCTGTCGGGGGCTTTGCTATCGTCGCGGGGCGAACAGTTATAAAAAGAGAAGATAATGAAATCACATTGGGCGAAGTATGCACTCACTGGCGCGTTAATCACGCTGCTGGCGGCCTGTAGCTCTAAACCGACCGATCGCGGTCAGCAATATAAAGATGGAAAACTGGAACAGCCGCTGGCGCTGGTAAATCAGCCCAATGCCAAAGGCGCGCCGGTTAATGGCAAAGACTTTGGCGATCAGGTTCGACAGATTCAGTCCGCCTCATCTGCGCTTTATAGTCGTCAGAACGGGACCTACAGCGCGATTGAAAGCTGGCTGATGGCGGGAGCCGATACCCGACAGCTTCGTCAGTATGGCCTCAACGCCTGGCAGATGGAGGGCACGGATAACTACGGTAACGTGCAGTTCACCGGTTATTATACGCCGGTCGTGGAAGCGCGTTACACCCGTCAGGGCGAGTTCCAGTATCCGATCTACCGCATGCCACCGCGCAAACGCGGTGAAAAATTGCCGAGCCGTGCCTCTATCTATAGTGGCGGACTTGATGACCGCTACGTCATTGCCTACAGCAACTCGCTGATTGACAACTTTATGATGGATGTACAGGGCAGTGGTTATGTCGACTTTGGCGATGGCCGCCCGATGACCTTCTTTGGTTACGCCGGTAAAAATGGCTGGGGTTACCACAGTATTGGTAAAGAGTTGATCGATCGCGGCGAAGTGAAACGCGAAGATATGTCGATGCAGGCGATTCGCCAGTGGGCGCAGGAGCACTCACCACAGGAAGTGCGTGCGTTGCTGGAAACCAATCCGTCATTCGTCTTCTTTAAAGCTGAGCCGTTTACACCAGTGCGCGGTGCCAGCGCCGTTCCGCTGGTCGCGAAAGCTTCCGTTGCCTCTGACCGCTCAATAATTCCGGCGGGTACCGTACTGCTGGCGGAAGTGCCGCAGTTAAATGAAAAGGGCAAATTCAACGGCAAATATGAGATGCGCCTGATGGTGGCGCTCGACGTGGGTGGTGCGATTAAAGGGCAGCACTTTGATATCTATCAGGGTATCGGTCCGGACGCCGCACATCTGGCGGGCTTCTATAATCACTACGGACGCGTCTGGGTGATCAAAGCCGCACCGGGGGCCGGACAGTCGCTGTTCTCCAGCACGCAAAACGGTCATAATGGTTCACTGCTTCTCGGCGCTAACTAATTTCTTCTCTGCGGGCCTCTGGGCCCGCACGATGTAACAGGTTCAACTATGAAAGTGTTAAACGACGCCTGGCATCAGCGCTTTGGCGGCACGGCGCGTCTCTATGGCCAGGATGCGCTGCAACGTTTTGCTGACGCACACTTCTGCGTCATCGGTATTGGCGGCGTCGGATCCTGGGCGGCGGAAGCACTGGTGCGCACCGGGATTGGTAAAATCACCCTGATTGATATGGATGATGTCTGTATTACCAATACTAACCGACAGCTTCATGCGCTGCAGGGCAACGTCGGCAAAGCTAAAACGGACGTGATGGCAGATCGGCTGCGCGCGATCAATCCTGACTGCGAAGTGACTTGCATAGATGATTTTATTACGCCCGAGAACACTGCCGAACTGATGGCTGCCGGTTTCGACTACGTGATCGACGCTATCGACAGTGTGCGGCCTAAAGCGGCGCTGATCGCCTGGTGTCGCCGGAATAATATCCCGTTGATCACCACGGGCGGGGCAGGCGGGCAGATTGATCCTACTCAGATCCAGGTAACCGATCTGGCAAAAACCATTCAGGATCCGCTGGCGGCGAAACTGCGCGAACGACTGAAAAGCCTGGGCGTGGTGAAAAACAGCAAAGGCAAACTCGGCATCGACTGTGTTTATTCCACCGAAGCGCTGGTCTATCCGCAGGCAGATGGCAGCGTCTGTGCTTCACGCAGCACGGCCGAAGGACCGAAGAGAATGGATTGTGCATCCGGCTTTGGCGCGGCAACCATGGTCACCGCCACCTTCGGCTTTGTCGCCGTTTCGCATGCGCTGAAGAAGTTTCTGGCGCGCGCCGCACGTCAGGACGCTGTCAGTGCCTGACGCGCGGCATGCCCGACTGCGGTGGCCAGCGCCTGCAGGCCACTGCTGCGGGAGGCGCTGAGCTGGGTGCGCAGGCCCAGTTCATCAAACAGGGCTAAGGGATCGGTGGCCAGCAACTGTTGCGGTGTCTGCCCCTCCACGGCTGTCAGCAGCACGGCCAGCAGGCCTCGCACAATGCGTCCTTCACTGTCACCGTAAAAGTGCATTGAGCCATCCTCACATGACTGGCTGCCCAGCCACACCCGGTTTTCACACCCGCTGAGTTCAATTTCCGCTGTTTTCAGTTCCTCCGGCAAGGCAGGCAACTGACGGCTCAGCTGGATCAGCTGACGATAACGATCCTCCCACTGATGAAAGCGGCCAAAGCTCTCTTTCAGGCTGGCAACGGTAATCTGTTCGCCAAACGGGTGTGGCGCTAACAGCGATGAACACATAATCAAAACTCCGATAACAGCGAGATGGCGCCTTTCATGGCGCGCACCAGCGCATCAACATCCTGCAAACTATTATAGGGGGCAAAAGAAGCCCGCAACGTGCCGCTGACGCCCAGCGCCGCCAGCAACGGCTGCGCACAGTGCTGGCCAGCGCGCAGGGCGATTCCCTGCTCAGCCAGCAGCGTCACCAGATCGCTGGGATGCAGGTCAGCAAATTCAAAAGCCAGCAGGCTGGCGTTGCCCGAACGGAAGCTGCGGAAGCCCGGTAATTCAGCCAGCTGCTCTTCCGCCAGTGAAGCCAGCTGCTGACTCCAGCGCTCAGCTTCTGGCAGGTCGTACTGCGCCAGCCAGCTCAGTGCTGTACTCAGGCCTGCCACGCCCGCCACATTTGGCGTGCCGGCCTCAAAGCGCCAGGGTACCGGTTGCGGCGTGAAACCACTGAAATCGACATCCGTGATCATTTTACCGCCGCCCTGCCAGGGCGCCATCGCCTCCAGCAGTTCCGCTTTGCCATATAACACGCCAATGCCCATCGGGCCGTAAATCTTATGGCCGGAAAAAGCGTAAAAGTCGATATCCAGCGCCTGTACGTCAGGCGGGCAGTGCACCACGCCCTGCGCGCCATCGACCATCACTTTCGCACCCACAGCGTGCGCCAGCGGAATCGCCTGAGCGAGATCAGGACACCCGCCGGTGACATTCGACATCTGACCGACAGCCAGCAGTCGGGTACGGTTGTTGAGCAGGGCAGGTAGCTGGCTGATATCTGGCAGACGGTCCGACCCCAATGGCCATTTTACGACGCGGGCGCCGCACGCTTCGGCAGCCATTAGCCAGGGGACCAGGTTGGCGTGGTGTTCAGCCTCGCTAACCACGATCTCATCACCGGGCTGCAGGCGCGGGCGCAACCAGCTGTTCGCCACCAGGTTTATCGCCTCTGTAGTGCCGCGCGTCCAGACAATCTCACGATCGTCTGCGGCGTTAAGCCATCGGGCAACCTGATTGCGTGCCTGCTCATAGCGATGGGTTAAGGCCTGGGCGGCGGCAAACTGGCTGCGATGTACCGTCCCCGCACTGAGGCTGTAAAACTGCTGCGTACTATCTATAACGGCTTGCGGCTTTAGCGTGGTCGCGGCGCTGTCGAGATAAACGCCGGCGTCGGCGAGCGCGGGAAACTGCTGGCGGAATGCGGTGGGATTAAATGCGGTCATGCCTGGTCCATGATAAGAAAAATTAGGACCACACTGAAAGAATGGTCTGCGTCTGGCAAAGCTGGAAAAGCGCGTTATGCTGAATATTGCAAGGTTTGAACCAAACCCGCATAACTACGCGACGTTTACTAGTCGAACTCACTTATCGGCTGCCTCGGGTTAGCGTAACGCGGGTGGTTTGATGCAATCAATCTACAAGGAGATAGCAGATGAAAAAATTAACCGCAGTACTGGCCATGTGTACCCTGGCTTTCACCCTGACTGCCTGTTCAAGCAACTACGTGATGCATACCAATGATGGACGCACCATTGTCGCTGCCGGCAAGCCTAAAGTCGATAACGATACCGGTATGATCAGCTATAAAGATGCGAATGGCAACGAGCAGCAAATCAACCGCTCTGATGTGAAAGAAATGGTCGAGTCTGGTAAGTAATAAGCAAAAAAAAGCACCGCAATTAGCGGTGCTATTTAAAAATCACTATGGACAGACAGGGTAAATCTACAGGAATTAAGCGCTCGATCCGCAATCGTCGGACCAAAAATTGCAAACACAACATCACGACCACAAGCCAAAAGCTTTCAGAAAATCTGCGAACTCACTCACAATTCTAAAAACTTTTCGTTCCGGCTCAGGAAGTGCGGCAACTATAGGTATTTGCTGGAGGTTCCTCAACGGACAAATTATAATGCCTCGGATTAAAAATCCTAATACGTAAATGCTTTGTATGAGCCTGCGTACTTTTCGCCGATCCGGATACGGTAAAACATGTCGAAACGCCTTCCTCCTCTCAACGCACTGCGTGTTTTTGATGCAGCTGCGCGCCATTTAAGCTTTACCAAAGCCGCTGAAGAGCTGTTTGTCACCCAGGCTGCTGTAAGCCATCAGATTAAATCTCTGGAAGATTTTCTGGGGTTAAAGCTGTTTCGCCGGAGGAATCGTTCGCTGTTACTGACCGAAGAAGGACAAAGTTACTATCTCGATATTAAAGAGATTTTCTCGGCAATTAATGAAGCGACCCGCAAACTGCAGGCGCGTAGTGCCAAAGGTGCGCTGACGGTCAGTTTATTGCCGAGCTTTGCCATTCAGTGGCTGGTTCCCCGGCTCTCCAGCTTTAATATGGCTTATCCGGGAATCGACGTGCGTATCCAGGCAGTTGACCGCGACGAAGAGAAACTGGCCGATGATGTCGATGTGGCGATTTTTTACGGACGAGGAAACTGGCCCGGACTGCGGGTGGAAAAACTCTATGCCGAATATCTGCTGCCGGTCTGTTCACCGTCACTGATGACAGGCGAGAACCCGCTGAAAACACCCATGGATCTGTCGCGCTTTACTCTGCTGCATGATGCGTCCCGTCGTGAGTGGCAATCGTATATCCGTCAACTGGGCCTGCAGCACATTAATGTGCAGCAGGGGCCTATCTTCAGTCACAGCGCCATGGTTCTGCAGGCAGCGATTCATGGTCAGGGCGTGGCGCTGGCGAACAATGTGATGGCGCAGAGTGAAATAGAAGCCGGACGATTAATCTGTCCGTTTAATGACGTATTAGTCAGTAAAAACGCTTTTTATCTGGTTTGTCATGACAGTCAGGCAGAACTGGGTAAAATAGCCGCCTTCCGACAGTGGATCCTGGAAAAAGCTGCAACCGAACAAGAAAAATTCCGTTTCCGCTATCAACAGTAACGTATTGATTTGTTTGCATTCAGATGCAATAGCACCCTGAGGATCGGTTAATGTCCAGTCGTGCCATGTTTGTCTTTGCGGCTATCAGCGGATTTCTGCTGGTGGCTTTTGGCGCATTTGGTGCCCACGTTTTGAGTCAGTCGCTTGGCGCGGCTGAAATGGCCTGGATTCATACCGGGCTGGAATATCAGGCTTATCACACCTTAGCGGTGATGGGACTGGGTGCCGCGATGTTACGCCGCGCCAATATCTGGTTTTACTGGAGCAGTGCGCTGATGGCGCTCGGCACCGTGTTGTTTAGTGGCAGCCTCTATTGTCTGGCACTGTCACACCTGAAGTTTTGGGTTTTTATCACCCCCGTGGGCGGGATCTGTTTCCTTGCCGGTTGGGTATTGATGTTGATTGGCGCTCTGCGTCTTAAACGAAAGGCAGAACGCCATGAATAAAGTTTTACTCTATTGTCGTCCCGGTTTTGAAAAAGAGTGTGCGGCGGAAATCAGCGCCAAAGCGGCGGAACGTGAAATCTACGGCTTTCCCCGTGTTAAAGATGACTCTGGCTACGTGTTGTTTGAGTGCTATCAGTTCGAAGATGCTGACCGTCTGGCGCGTGAGTTGCCATTTGATGAGCTGATCTTTGCGCGCCAGATGCTGGTCGTCGGTGAAATGCTGCGTGACCTGCCACAGGAAGATCGCATTACCCCGATTGTCGGCATGCTGACCGGCGTGGTGGAAAAGGGCGGTGAACTGCGTGTTGAAGTGCCTGACACCAACGAAGCCAAAGAGCTGACCAAATTCTGCCGCAAGTTTACCGTGCCGCTGCGTTCAGCACTACGCGAAAGCAAAATTCTGCTGAATTATGAAAGCGCGAAACGCCCGGTCGTGCATGTGTTTTTCATCGCACCTGGCACCTGCTACGTCGGCTACTCCGTTCGGGAAAACAGCTCGCCGTTTTACATGGGTATTCCACGCCTTAAGTTTCCTTCCGATGCGCCAAGCCGTTCCACGCTTAAGCTGGAAGAGGCGTTCCACGTCTTTATTCCTGCAGATGAGTGGGATGAGCGTTTAGCCAGCGGCATGTATGCCGTGGATCTCGGAGCCTGTCCGGGCGGCTGGACCTATCAACTGGTCCAGCGCAGCATGATGGTTTATGCGGTGGACAATGGACCGATGGCGCCGAGCCTGATGGATACCGGGCAGGTGATGCACGAGAAAGCCGATGGATTTAAATTCCGTCCGCCACGTACCAACATCAGCTGGCTGGTGTGTGACATGGTAGAGAAGCCGGTTCGCGTGGCTAACCTGATGACCGACTGGCTGGTCAACGGCTGGTGCCGTGAAGCGATCTTCAACCTGAAATTGCCGATGAAAAAGCGTTATGAAGAGGTTACGCAGAATCTGGCAATGATGCAGGAGCGCTTTGATGAGAATGGCATCAACGTGCAGATTCGCGCCCGCCAGCTCTATCATGACCGCGAAGAAGTGACGGTTCATGTGCGCCGTATGTGGGCTGCAACCGGTGGCCGTCGCGACGAACGTTAATCGCCGGGCTGAGTGCAGCTGCACTCAGCCGGTATAACGCAGCGTATTCAGATTCCCCTGCAACACAAGATCCCGCTTCAGCGTAGCTACCTGACGGCTGATTTCTGCCATCTGCTGACCTTCAGCAAGCTTTTCCTGCCATTTTGCGGGCACCTTATCCAGTTGCTGATAGATCCCTTCGAGCGAGTGAAACTCGCTCAGCAGCTGTTTCGCGCTTTTCGGGCCGATACCGGTGATGCCCGGAATTTTACTGCTACTGATGCCGCACAACCCCCAGTAATCGGGCAACAGCTGGGGCGCCACGCCAAACTCAGCGTCGATAAAGGGCAGATCGAGCCAGCGTTTCTGGAAGTAATCACGTATGCGGATCTCGGGTGCCAGCAGCTGACAGTAACCTTTGTCAGTGGAAACAATGGTGGCCTGATGTCCGGCCTGGGCCATTTTTACCGCCAGCGTCGCCGCTAAATCATCTGCCTCATCCTCGCCTGCTATCCAGCAGCTTACGCCTGCGGCGCGAAAGGCGTCCTGTAACGCCGGCATCTCTGCCTGTAAATCCTCGGGCATTGGCGGGCGACCGCTTTTGTAGTCAGGAAGCAGCTGATGCCGCCAGCCCTGATGACGCGCTTCGCCATCAAACACCGCCACGGCGTGGGTAGGGTGGGCGTGACCCAGAACCTGGCGCAGCGCAGCCACGCAGCCCTCGACACAAGGTGAACCTTGTACCGCATGCAGACGGCGAATCAGATTCAACGCGTCAACAATAACAAGATGAAGAGCCATGAGAGTATGGGCAGCCCGGGGGCTGCCTCCTGGTTTATTTGATAATTTCGTAGCAGGGGATGTAGGCGGTGCCTGGCAGTTTCATGCGTTGCTGGGCAACAAATCCCTGCAGCAGTTCATCCATGCGGTGCATGATGTCGGGGTCGCCATGCAGTTTAAAGCGCCCCTTCTCACGGATTTCGCGGATGCCCATCTCTTTAACGTTACCCGCGACGATGCCTGAGAAGGCACGGCGCAGGTCGGCAGCCAGTTTTTCAGGAGGCTGATTGGTGTAGAGATTGAGGTTCGCCATATTTTCATGGGTTGGCAGGAATGGCACCTGCAGGTCGGGTTCAATGCGAATCGACCAGTTAAAGCTGTAAGCATCGCCGGTTTCGCGACGGTTCTCTTTCACCTGCGGCATCGCTTTCTTCATCAGGCGCGCCACTTCGGCTGCATCATCAATAATAATCTGATAATGCTTACGCGCCTGTTCACCCAGCGTGTTAACGATGAAATCATCCAGCACGCGGAAGTAGTCGGCGCTCTCTTCTGGTCCGGTCAGAATCAGCGGCAGCACCTGATCGCTGTTGTGCGGATTCATCAGGATGCCCAGCAGATAGAGCAACTCTTCTGCCGTACCGACGCCGCCAGGGAAAATGATGATGCCGTGGGCGATGCGCACAAACGCTTCCAGACGTTTTTCAATGTCTGGCATGATAATTAGCTCATTCACCAGCGGATTCGGCGGTTCAGCCGCAATGATTGAGGGTTCGGTCAGGCCGATAAAGCGGCTGTCACGATAGCGCTGCTGAGCATGACCAACGGCGGCTCCTTTCATCGGTGCTTCCATCACGCCCGGCCCGCAGCCAGTACAGATGTTCAGTTCACGCAGTCCAAGCTGCGTACCAACATTGCGGCAATACTGGTATTCAACGGCGTTGATTGAGTGACCACCCCAGCACACCACGGTGTTGGGATACTCGCCGATATGCAGTGCCCGCGCATTACGCAGAATGGAAAAGACGGTGTTGGTGATCGTAGCGGAATCGTTCTCTTCGGCTGCCGTGAAGCGGCCAGGCATGTTGAGCTGGCCGCTGACAAACAGGATGTCACGCAGCACCGCAAACAGGTTTGCCTGCAGGGAACGGATGATGCGGCCATCCACGAACGCCTCTTCCGGTGGATTGATCAGTTCCAGTTTGACGCCGCGCTCCCGGCGCAACACATTAATATCGAAATTTTCAAAGCGGGAGAGCAGCTCCTGGCTGCTGTCAGTCTGGCTGCCGGAGTTAAGCACGGCCAGAGAGCAATTGCGAAATAGCTGATAGAGGTCGCTGCTGGCTGTGCGCTTAAGCATGTCGACTTCCATCTGCGAAAGCAGATCCATTGAACCAAGTGGGCTGATATGGGTAATCAAATGAACTCCTTTACACCCGCCTGGGTGCGTGTTGGCACTGCAAAGGCAGTGACGAAAATCCCTGGTCGGCAACCCGCAGGTTACCGCTATCACCAGAGTAGCCTTGTCGGCCCGCACAGCTCAAGCGGAACTGCGCTTCCTGCACGCAGCCTGCGAGAAGTCTCGCAAACTACTGACGAACCAGGCGTGAAAAACCGGGAGAGAAGGGCACATTGGTGCGCCATGGGTTGATATCCAGCCCGCCACGACGTGTATAGCGTGCATAAACCGTGAGCGCTTCCGGATGACAGAAACGCATCACATCATTAAAGATCCGCTCGACACACTGCTCGTGAAATTCGTTGTGCTGGCGGAATGAGACCAGATAGCGCAGCAGCGCTTCACGGTCGATACGCGGGCCTGTATAGCGGATCATCACCGAGCCCCAGTCAGGCTGATTGGTAATGAGGCAGTTTGACTTGAGCAGATGACTGACCAGCGTCTCTGAAACAATTTCGCTGCCTGTGGCATCCGCCAGATAATCAGCATTGAAGCGATAATCCTCGATGGCGATATCCTGCTCATCAATGCAGTAACCCTCAAAGTGACCGATAGGCTGACCCTCTATTTCATTAAGACGGAACAGCGCGACCCGGACATCACCTTCTGCACAGGCACTCAGATCCCGCTCCAGCGTCTGCCGGACCTCGCCCCAGTCGGCAAAGCGGGTCTGGTTGAAGCTGTTCAGGTAAAGCTTGAAGCTTTTCGACTCGATAAGATTTCGGCTCTGCGCATCCAGCACCACTTCGCCAACGGCAACCTGAGGCAGACCTTTACTGTTAAGCCACGAGAGTTCATACAGGGTCCAGATATCGCTGCCGGTAAAGGGCAGGCTGTCGGGAAACAGGCCAAGCGGTTCACGGTTCAGGCTGCGAGGCACCGACTGCAGTAGGCTGTTGTCATATTGATCGTGATAGGCTGTGGGTTTACCCAGCGTCAGGTTACTGAGTGCCTGATCCTGTTCGTGCGTAGTCATTGCGGTTACCACCAAAATTAATCAAAGTGGGTAAGTGTAACCCATCAGAAGTGAGAATAAGAATGATGCAGCAAACTGCCGCCACGTTGCGCGACTTCACCACCCGATACTGCCAGCACTGGCTTCAGGAGGCAGGACATGGGCCAGCCAGCAGCGATCTTTATGGCGTCCCCTCGCCCTGTACACTGGAGGAACGCGATCAGCGTGTCGTCTGGCAACCGCAGCCGTTTAGTCTGCCACCGACACTGGATGCGATTGAGCGGGCAATCGATATCCAGCTCCAGCCTTCGATCACGGATTTCTATACCACGCAGTTTGCCGGGGATATGCAGGCTCGTTTTGGTGAGAATCAGCTGACACTGTTGCAGGTGTGGAGTGAAGAGGATTTCCTGCGGTTACAGGAGAATCTGATTGGGCATCTGGTGATGCAGCGCCGCCTGAAACAGTCGCCTACGCTGTTTATTGCCACGACGGATTCAGAAGAGGAGATCATCTCGCTTTCCAATCTCAGTGGCGAAATCATTCTGGAGCAGCCTGGCCGCAAACAGCACAGCGTATTAGCCGAAAGTCTTGAGATATTTCTTAAGTCATTACAACCGGTTATCATCTGATTTGCAGTGATTTGCTGCTTACCTTGTAAGACATCTCTTACATCTGCTGTGAGAGATCGCCATATAACAGTTGAGACATCTGGAAGGCCAGGATGTAAAAATATTGTGAATCATAAACTTAATGGCGTTTATCCTAATTTGCGCAGCACATTTCGTAAAGTTCTGCTGTGAGTACCTTGTGCACGTAACGAGTTCTGTCAAAATGTTTCGCACTGCAGGACGCTCAGGAAACAGATATCGTCAGGATGATGATAAGCCATGAGGCAGGAACGTAACGGAGCTTACGGCACACGGAAGGTTTCAGGACGAAACAGGATCACTCAGGGTTGAGTAAGGGACACCTCCAGGATGGAGAATGAGAACCCCTCAGAAGAGGTGGTGGGCCAGGATGCTAAGGATACATCAGGACGATGCGCGACAGGAGTTCGCACTGGACAAGTTGTCATGGAAGAGCAGGGAGCAAAAATGTAGCAGGATGGCTGCAAACGAACCGGGAGCACTGTTTATACAGTGCTCCCTTTTTTTGTGCCTGTGCCAACAAGTGATATGCTTGCCGCCCATTTTTCACTGCTCGCTGGAGGTGGCGCATGACGCCTGAACAATTGATTACGCAACGGCTGGAGCAACTGGAAGCGGTGATGCGTGAGAACCATCTCTGGCAAAGTACCCCTCCGGCCGAGGGCGCGCTCGAGAGCCGGGAACCTTTTTGTCTGGATACGCTGGAGCCACTGCAGTGGCTGCAATGGGTCTTAATCCCCCGGATGCATGCCCTGATTGCCGCGAAGCACCCGCTGCCGCAAAACTTTGCCGTTGCCCCCTATTACGAGATTGCTCTGGTGCCTGATCAGCCCGGTATTGCACCGCTACTGCTGACCCTGCGTCAGCTGGATGCGTTGCTCACGGATGCTGCCCACTGATGCTGGAAATACTTTATCAGGATGAGTGGCTGGTTGCCGTCAACAAGCCTAGCGGCTGGCTGGTTCATCGCAGCTGGCTGGATCGCCACGAAACGGTGTTTGTGATGCAGACGGTTCGTGATCAGATCGGACAGCATGTCTTTACCGCGCATCGACTGGACAAACCCACGTCAGGCGTGCTGCTGATGGGGCTTTCGAGTGAAGTCGGACGTCTGCTTTCCCTGCAGTTTGAACAGCACCAGATGCAGAAAAGCTACCACGCCGTGGTACGCGGCTGGCTGGAGAGCAGCGGGACGCTTGATTATCCGCTGGTGGAAGAGCTGGATAAAATTGCTGATAAGCATGCCACGGAAGCGCGTATCGCGCAGCCCGCCGTCACCGATTATCAGTCACTGGCCACCGTTGAGATGCCGGTCGGCATTGGCCGTTATCCCACGTCGCGTTACAGCCTGGTTGAAATGGCCCCTAAAACCGGTCGCAAGCATCAGCTGCGTCGCCATATGTCACACCTGCGTCATCCGATTATTGGTGATTCGGCGCACGGTGATCTGCGTCAGAACCGGGGTGCCGCCGAACATTTCGGCGCTAACCGACTGATGCTGCACGCCAGCAGCCTGGCATTGACCCATCCGGTGACCGGTGAACCTTTGCTGATCCGTGCAGGACTGGATGGCGTCTGGCAAAATCTGATGAATCAGTTTGGCTGGCAGGATCAGATCCCTGAGGTGCCGCGGGTTGAGTTTGACGCAGCGCCAGGACAGGATAACGTTTCAGAATAAGGGAGAAAGCAGATGGCAAAGATTGGCATTTTTGTAGGTACGGTATATGGCAATGCATTGCTGGTGGCGGAAGAAGCGGAGCCGTTACTGCAGCAACAGGGGCACAGCGTCACCGTGTTTGATGATCCGACGCTGGCTGACTGGCAGAACTATGCCAGCGACGTGGCGCTGGTCGTCACGTCAACCACCGGACAGGGCGATTTTCCCGACACGATTTCAGGTCTGTTCCATGCGGTTAAAGATAAGCTGGGTCATCAGCCCACGCTGCGCTATGGCGTGATTGCGCTGGGTGACAGCAGTTATGACCATTTTTGTGGCGCGGGTAAAGCCTTTGATGCGCTGCTGCAGGAACAGGGCGCACAGCGGGTCGGTGAGGTATTACTGGTTGATGCCACTGAAAACCCTGAGCCGGAAGCAGTCACTTCTCCCTGGATTGAAGCCTGGGGCGCGCAGCTCTGATAGCGACGTCAGGCTTATCTCTGCTTTAGTAGCATACAGATAAGCCTGGCGTACATCGCGATATCAGGTGACAGGTGCCGGATTAAACACCGCCAGCTGATTACGGATGCCCCAGCGATCGGACCAGGTCTGCTTCCTGCCACTGGCAATGTCCAGAATCAACTCAAACAGTCGCCAGCCCACCTGCTCAATACTCTCTTCACCGGTAGCTATAGTCCCGGCATTGATGTCCATGAGATCGTGCCAGCGCTCTGCCAGCGCATTGCGTGTCGCCATCTTGATCACCGGAATCGCAGCCAGACCGTAAGGCGTACCCCGTCCCGTGGTGAACACCTGCAGCGTGATGCCGGACGCCAGCTGCTGCGTACCGCAGACAAAATCGCTGGCGGGCGTCGCCGCATAAATTAATCCACGCCGCGTGGGCCGCTGGCCAGGTGAAAGCACTTCGACAATGGCGCTGCGTCCCGATTTGGCGATTGACCCCAGTGCCTTTTCTACCACGTTGGCCAGCCCGCCTTTTTTATTGCCTGGAGACGGGTTAGCGCTGCGATCGGTCTGGCCCTGGTCGAGGTAATTGTCATACCAGGCCATCTCCTCCAGCAAGCGCTTACCCACTTCCTGATTAATCACCCGCGGTGTCAGCAGGTGAATCGCATCACGCACTTCAGTCACTTCCGAGAACATCACGGTAGCACCGCAGCGCACCAGCAGGTCAGAGGCGAAGCCCACTGCCGGATTAGCCGTCACGCCCGAAAACGCATCGCTGCCCCCACACTGCATACCGACAATCAGTTCTGCCGCGGAACAGGTTTCGCGCTGGCGTTGATTGAGCCGCTGGAGATGACGTTCCGCCACCTGCAGGATCTCATTGACCATCGCACCGAACCCCACCAGCTTTTCATCCTGCAAACGCACGATGTCATGATCGTCCAGCGAAATTGCCTGTACGTCAGGCGTGCCGGTCAGCAGACGTTCTGGCTGTAACTTTTCACAGCCAAGGCTGACGATCATCACTTCGCCGCCGAAATTCGCATTCAGTGCCAGGTTATGAATGGTGCGAATCGGCACGACTGCGGCCGGTGCGTTGATCGCCACACCACAGCCATAAAGGTGGTTCAGGGCGACCACACCATCGACATTCGGATAGCGCGGCAGTAAATCCCGTTCAATGATCTGCACGACATGATCCACCACACCGGCCACGCAGTGGACGCTGGTGGTGATGCCGAGCAGATTACGCGTACCTACGCTGCCATCCGCATTACGGTAACCTTCAAAGGTATAGCCCTCCAGTGGCGGCAAATCAGGGGGAACCTGCGTGGCTAACGGCAGACTCTCCAGCGGAGGGGCTTCCGGCAGCGCCACCAGGGATTCATCAATCCAGCTACCCTGGGTAATATCCCGTAATGCGAAGCCTATGACTTCGCCATAACGCACGATCTCTGCACCCTGGTTAATCGCGCTCAGTGCCACTTTGTGGCCCTGCGGCACATGCTCTGTCAGGGTCAGGCCATCCGCAAACTGCGTGCCGGCTGGCAGACCCAGGCTGTTGACCACAATCGCCACATTGTCGTGCTCATGGACTTTGATATAGAGCGGTTGTTCATCTTTATTGGGGTTCATCGCTCACCTTCCTGTCTGTCGTACCGTACTTGTGCGGCACGTTGTAATGTTCTGACCTGTCACACGCTTGTTTGCCAGCTTCAGTATAGGGAGGCGGGGTAAATGGCGCATTGTGCAAATGACCACCATTAAGGTGATTCAGCTCGCTGTTTTGGGTCGGTTATCCAAAAGCAAGTGAAGAGCCTCACAAACAATGCGGGAGAGCGTCATTTGGGACGGTTTTCGAACGGGTATTTGCCACTTTCGTGAGCCACGCCGCAGGCTTTTGTGCATCCGCCAGACATTCAATTCAATAACGCGATTATTCTAGGGCGATTCGCCAATGTGATCGCTAAACCCTGTTCTTATACTGGGTTCCGTTAGCCAAAGTCAGGTTATCTGTCACGACGTATTACTCATCCGCAGAGGTTGAAGTGGCCTGTTACGGCCGCGTCAGCCTGCAGCTGGATGAATAAATAAAGGTTTGCCAAAACAACAAGATCGCCGTGTTTAACCCAACTTCTCTCTGATACCCAACGCGATGTGTATGCAGTCAGAGCGAATGTAGCTCACGCTATATTTCAGGAGTGCATCATGAATAGTTTTAGCCAGACCGCGGAAACGGTGCAGAAACGCACCAATGCCCGTTACTGGATTGTGGTGATGTTATTTATCGTCACCTCATTCAACTACGGTGACCGCGCTACCATCTCGATCGCCGGTTCGGCGATGTCCAAAGATATCGGCCTTGATTCGGTCGGACTGGGCTATATCTTCTCTGCCTTCTCATGGGCGTACGTTATTGGTCAGATTCCGGGCGGCTGGCTGCTCGATCGCTTCGGCTCAAAACGCGTCTACTTCTGGAGCATCTTCACCTGGTCGCTGTTTACCTTTCTGCAGGGATTCGTCGATCTGTTCAGCGGCTTCGGCATTATCATGTCGCTGTTTATCCTGCGTTTCCTGGTGGGGCTGGCCGAAGCGCCATCTTTCCCTGGTAATAGCCGCATTGTCGCGGCCTGGTTTCCGGCGCAGGAGCGTGGCACGGCCGTGGCGATCTTCAACTCAGCACAATACTTCGCTACCGTCATTTTCGCACCGATCATGGGCTGGCTGGTCTCATCCGTGGGCTGGGCGCATGTATTCTGGTTCATGGGCGGCCTGGGCATCATCCTCAGCTTTATCTGGCTGAAAGTGATCCACGATCCTACCGATCATCCTGGCGTGAACAAGGCTGAACTGGAGTACATGGAGCAGGGCGGCGCGCTGATCAATATGGATGTGAAAAAGGATAGCCGCAAAGTGAGCTGGAGCGAGAAGTGGTTCCAGATCAAGCAGCTGCTGACGTCACGCATGATGCTGGGTATCTACCTCGGTCAATACTGTGTTAACGCCTTAACCTATTTCTTTATTACCTGGTTCCCGGTTTATCTGGTGCAGGCGCGCGGCATGTCGATTCTCAAAGCGGGCTTTATTGCTTCGATTCCGGCGGTGTGCGGCTTCCTCGGCGGTGTACTGGGCGGCGTGATCTCCGACTGGCTGATGCGTAAAACCGGCTCGCTGAATATCGCCCGTAAAACACCGATCGTACTCGGTATGCTGCTCTCTATTTCAATGGTGATGTGTAACTACACCGACACCGAATGGGTGGTGGTGTTCTTTATGGCACTGGCGTTCTTTGGTAAAGGCATCGGGGCACTGGGCTGGGCGGTGATGGCAGATACTGCGCCGAAAGAGATCAGCGGCCTGAGCGGTGGTTTGTTTAACATGTTCGGTAACTTCTCCGGCATCGTGACCCCTATCGCCATCGGCTACATCATTGCCACGAGTGGCTCTTTTGAAGGCGCGCTGGTCTATGTCGGCATTCATGCCTTTGTCGCGGCATTCAGCTTCCTGGTCATTGCTGGCGATATCAAACGTGTCGAACTGAAAACCTGGCCCGGTAAGGACGCATCATGAATACGCAAAGTTCACCGGTGATTACTGAGATGCAGGTGATCCCGGTCGCCGGTTACGACAGCATGCTGCTCAACATTGGCGGTGCGCACAACGCCTGCTTTACCCGCAACATCGTGGTGCTCACCGATAGTGCCGGTCACACCGGCGTCGGTGAAGCGCCCGGCGGTGACACCATCTATCAGACGCTGGTGGAGGCGATTCCGCAGGTGAAAGGCCAGCAGATTGCCCGAATGAATCGTCTGGTGCAGCAGGTGCACAAAGGCAATCAGTCGGCCGACTTCACCACTTTCGGCAACGGTGCCTGGACCTTTGAGTTGCGGGTCAATGCGGTGGCCGCGCTGGAAGCGGCGCTGCTCGATCTGTTGGGACAGTGCCTGGGCGTACCGGTGGCTGAACTGCTGGGGCCAGGTAAACAGCGTGATGAAGTCACGGTGCTGGGCTATCTGTTTTATCTCGGCGACCGCTGCAAAACTGACCTCCCTTATCTCAGCGGCGAGCAGGCCAGCCACGACTGGTATCACCTGCGTCATCAGGAAGCACTGACCAGCGATGCGGTAGTGCGCCTGGCTGAAGCGGCACAGGATAAATATGGCTTTAAAGATTTCAAGCTCAAAGGTGGCGTGCTCCCCGGCGAGCAGGAGATCGCCACAGCGGCAGCCCTGAAGCAGCGCTTTCCCGATGCCCGTATCACAGTCGATCCCAATGGTGCCTGGCTGCTGGATGAAGCAATCGCGCTGTGTAAAGGGATGAAGGATGTGCTGAGCTACGCTGAAGATCCGTGCGGCGCAGAGCAGGGCTATTCCGGGCGTGAAGTGATGGCCGAGTTCCGGCGCGCAACCGGCCTGCCCGTCGCCACAAATATGATCGCCACCAACTGGCGCGAGATGAATCATGCGGTGATGGTCAATGCGGTCGATATTCCACTGGCCGATCCTCACTTCTGGACGCTGAGCGGTGCTGTGCGTGTCGCGCAGTTATGTGATGAGTGGGGCCTCACCTGGGGTTGCCACTCCAATAACCACTTCGATATTTCGCTGGCGATGTTTACCCATGTTGGTGCAGCAGCGCCGGGTAATCCTACCGCGATTGACACCCACTGGATCTGGCAGGAGGGCGATCAGCGCCTGACCAAAAATCCGCTGCAAATCCGTAACGGGAAAATTACCGTACCGGATGCGCCTGGCCTGGGCATTGAGCTCGACTGGGAGCAGGTAAACAAAGCCCATCAGCTTTATCAGTCACTGCCCGCCGGTGCGCGTAACGACGCCACGGCGATGCAGTATCTGGTCCCCGGCTGGACTTTTGATCGCAAGCGCCCGGCATTTGGCCGGGCAACAGCATAAGGAGCAGGAGATGAGTTCAACACCGAAAGTGACTGCCATGCAGGTTATTCCGGTCGCAGGCTACGACAGCATGCTGCTGAACCTCAGCGGCGCTCACTCGCCATTCTTTACCCGCAATATTGTGATTATCAAAGATAACGCCGGACACACTGGCGTCGGCGAGATCCCGGGCGGCGAGAAAATCCGCCAGACGCTGGAAGATGCCGCCTCGCTGGTGATCGGCAAAACGCTGGGTGAGTACAAAAATACCCTCAGCCTGGTGCGCAGCACCTTTGCGGACCGCGATGCGAATGGGCGCGGCAACCAGACGTTTGATCTGCGTACCACAATCCATGTTGTGACCGGCATTGAAGCGGCGCTGCTTGATTTGCTGGGCCAGCACCTGGGCGTTAATGTCGCCTCGCTGCTGGGCGACGGGCAGCAGCGCGACCGCGTTGAGATGCTCGGCTACCTGTTCTACATCGGCGACCGCAATAAAACCTCGCTCTCTTATCAGAACCAGCAGGACGATCCGTGCGACTGGTATCGCCTGCGCCATGAAGAGGCGCTCACCCCGGATGCGGTAGTGCGTCTGGCGGAAGCGGCTTATGAGAAATATGGCTTCAACGATTTCAAACTCAAAGGCGGCGTGCTGCGTGGCGGTGAAGAGGCCGAAGCCGTTACCGCGCTGGCAAAACGTTTTCCTGAAGCCCGTATTACTCTCGATCCCAACGGAGCCTGGTCGCTCAACGAGGCGATCATGCTCGGTAAACAGCTCAAAGATGTGCTGGCCTACGCGGAAGACCCTTGTGGAGCTGAACAGGGTTACTCTGGCCGCGAAGTGATGGCCGAGTTCCGCCGTGCTACCGGCATGCCAACTGCCACTAATATGATCGCCACCGACTGGCGGCAGATGGGCCATACCCTGTCACTACAGTCGGTAGACATTCCGCTGGCTGACCCGCACTTCTGGACCATGCAGGGCTCGGTGCGGGTGGCGCAGATGTGTCACGACTTTGGCCTGACCTGGGGCTCGCACTCCAATAACCACTTCGATATTTCGCTGGCGATGTTCACCCACGTTGCCGCGGCTGCGCCGGGCGCGATCACCGCCATTGATACCCACTGGATCTGGCAGGAGGGCAATCAGCGTCTGACCAAAGAGCCGTTCCAGATTAAAGGCGGTATGGTGCAGGTGCCGCAGAAACCGGGTCTCGGCGTGGAGCTGGATATGGATCAGGTGATGCAGGCCAATGCGCTCTATCAGAAGCAGGGTCTGGGCGCGCGTAACGATGCCGAAGCGATGCAATTTTTAGTGCCGGGATGGACTTTCGACAATAAACGCCCGTGCCTGGTACGTTAACCTTTACGGCTCCCCTGCGGAGCCATCGTCACAGGAGTTCAACCATGAGTAATGCAGCCTGGCCCAATGGATTTCGTCGTCGCCTGTTAGCGGGCGACACCCTGATTGGCAGCTGGTGCGCGCTGGCCAGCCCGATTTCGACTGAAATTCTGGGGCTTGCCGGTTTCGACTGGCTGGTCCTGGATGGAGAGCACGCGCCCAACGACATCACGACCTTTGTACCGCAACTGATGGCACTGAAAGGCAGCCACAGTGCGCCCGTGGTGCGGCCGCCCTGCAACGAGCCGGTGATCATTAAGCGTCTGCTGGATATCGGGTTTAACAACTTCCTGGTGCCCTTTGTCGAGACCGAAGAGGAAGCCCTGCGAGCCGTCGCCTCAACCCGCTATCCGCCAGCCGGTATTCGCGGTGTCTCGGTGTCGCACCGCAGCAACATGTACGGCACGCTGCCGGATTACAACAGCACCATCAATGACAACATCACGGTGCTGGTGCAGATCGAAACGCAGCAGGCAGTCGACAACATTGACGCGATCGCAGCGGTGGACGGCGTCGACGGTATATTCGTCGGGCCGGGCGATCTCTCCGCTGCGCTGGGCTATCTCGGTCAGCCCGCACATCCTGACGTGCTGAAAGTGATTAAACACATTTTTGAACGTGCCAAAGCCGCCGGTAAGCCGAGCGGCATTCTGGCACCGGTAGAAGCGGACGCGCGTCGCTATCTGGAGTGGGGCGCCACCTTTGTGGCCGTCGGCAGCGATGTCGGGATGTTCCGCAACGCCTCACAGGCGTTATGCGACAAATTTAAGCGCTAATCGATTAAGGGGAAACGCAATGAAAATTGGATTCATCGGCCTGGGCATTATGGGCAAACCCATGAGTAAAAATCTGGTGAAAGCCGGTTATTCGCTGGTGGTACGCGACAACAACGTCGAAAACGAAGCGGAGCTGGCTAAACTGGGCGCAACCGTGGCAAAAACGCCTAAAGAGGTGGCTGAGCTGTGTGACGTGGTGATTACCATGGTGCCTAACTCACCGCAGGTCATTGATGTTTGTCTGGGTCAAAACGGCATTATTGAAGGGGCGAAGCCAGGCCTGGTGGTCATCGACATGAGTTCGATTGCGCCACTGGCGAGCCGGGAAGTGCATGATGCGCTGGCAGAAAAGCAGATAAAAATGCTCGATGCGCCGGTCAGTGGTGGTGAGCCCAAAGCAATTGAAGGCACACTTTCTGTGATGGTTGGCGGTGATAAAGCGGTGTTTGATGCCTGCTATGACATCATGAAGTCCATGGCGGGATCGGTGGTGCATACCGGCGACATCGGTGCAGGTAACGTGACGAAGCTGGCTAACCAGGTCATTGTGGCGCTGAACATTGCGGCGATGTCAGAGGCGTTATCACTGGCGACCAAAGCAGGGGTGAATCCGGATCTGGTCTATCAGGCGATTCGCGGCGGCCTTGCCGGCAGTACAGTGCTGGATGCCAAAGCGCCGATGGTGATGGATCGTAACTTCAAGCCTGGCTTCCGTATTGATTTGCATATCAAGGATCTGGCGAACGCGCTGGATACTTCGCACAGCATCGGTGCGCATCTGCCGCTGACTGCGGCGGTGATGGAGATGATGCAGGCACTGCGTAACGACGGACAGGGTAGCGCCGACCACAGCGCGCTGGCCTGCTATTATGAGAAGTTAGCGAAGGTTGAAATCGCCCGCTAAAACCGGGTACCGGTCTCCCAAAACCGGACTGGTTAAGCGCCATTTCAATCACTCAACTGCGCTCGGATTGCCTATGAAAATCGTAATCGCACCGGATTCATATAAAGAGAGTTTATCCGCCCTGGATGTGGCATCGGCGATTGAAGCGGGTTTCCGTGACATCTTCCCCGATGCGCATTACGTGAAAATACCGGTCGCCGACGGTGGTGAAGGAACGGTAGAAGCGATGGTGGCGGCGACGAAGGGAAAAATCGTCAGGCTGAAGGTGACCGGGCCGCTGGGCACGCAGGTTGATGCCTTTTATGGTCTGTCCGGTGATGAGTCCACTGCCTTTATCGAAATGGCAGCGGCCAGCGGACTGGAGCGGGTGCCTGCTTCACAGCGTGACCCGCTGATAACGACCTCATTCGGCACCGGCGAGTTGATCAGACATGCGCTGGATAAGGGCGTCGGCCACATCATTGTTGGTATCGGTGGCAGCGCCACCAATGATGGCGGCGCCGGGATGATGCAGGCGCTGGGCGCACGATTGCTGGATGATCATGGCAGCGAGATTGGTTACGGTGGCGGTGCGCTCTCTGATCTTGCCAGCATTGATATTGATGCTCTGGATGCCCGCATTCATCAGTGCCGTATTGAAGTGGCCTGCGACGTCACTAATCCGCTAACCGGAAAAGAGGGCGCTTCGGCCATTTTCGGCCCGCAGAAAGGGGCGACACCGGCACTGGTGCAGCAACTCGATCAGGCGCTGGCCCATTACGCCGCGATTATCCATCGCGATCTCGATATTGATGTGCTGCATATTCCAGGCGGCGGCGCTGCGGGCGGTATGGGTGCGGCGCTTCACGCCTTCTGTCAGGCGGAACTGCGGCGCGGCATTGAGATTGTCACGGAGGCGCTGGGGCTGGCTGAAGAGGTGAAAGATGCTGACCTGGTGATTACGGGTGAAGGGCGCATCGACAGCCAGAGTATTAATGGCAAGGTGCCGATTGGGGTTGCCAGTGTGGCAAAGCGTTTTAACAAGCCGGTGATTGGTATCGCCGGAAGCCTGACGGCGGATGTCGGCGTGGTCCATCAGCATGGTATCGATGCGGTATTCAGCGTGCTCTACAGTATCTGCACGCTGGATGAGGCACTTGCCAGTGCCGGAAAGAATGTTGAGATGACGGCGCGTAATGTGGCCGCCACACTTAAAGTCGCCGGGTTTAAATAAGCGGGAAGCGGACGGTCAACTGACCCTTGCGGGATTCAGCAGGCTGAAGGTCTGACGCGATGCGCGCACTCACGACGGCAGCCGGCAATCTTTATTACATCCGGTTGCGGTCAGTCAGCGCTGATCCGCAGCCCGGTGAGCTTCTGCGATAGCGACAGAATCGCAGAAGCCTTACACAATGCCTAAGAACTGCCGGGCTTCTCTGGCAACGTTCTCCATTTCATCCTGCAGCTCCAGCAGTTCCGGCTCCAGCGCGGCAATATCGCTGGCCTCCAGCAGCCCACGCTCCAGCTGATGACAAAGCTGCTTCATACGCGGCACGCCGCTGTAGCTGGCGCTGCCGTGTAGCTTATGAATGATCTCACGCAGGGCATTGACCTCATTGGCCGCCATAGACTGCGCCATCTTCGCATGCACTTCCGGTAAAAACTCCAGCAGCATCCGGAGCAGATCACGCGCCAGATCGGGTTTATTCGCCGCCTGTCGCAGCGCCAGTTGCCAGTCCAGCGTGGGTAGTATCGGCAGCAGTTCCGGCACAGAGACCACTGGCGGTGGCGTATAGCGCGCCAGCAGCTGTCTTAACTTGCTTTCATCAATCGGCTTGGCCAGGTAGTCATTCATGCCCGCCTTGATCAGTTGTTCACGTTCGCCATCAATGGCATGGGCGGTCACCGCTACAATCGGTGTACTTGCGTGATGGGACATGCTGCGAATAATTTCGCTGGCGCGAATCCCATCTATCTCAGGCATCTGAATATCCATCAGAATGACATCCAGCGACTGCTGGCGCGCCTCACGAATGGCGTGTTCAGCACTGCTGCACAGCAGGATGCTCTGCACCTGCTCCTCCAGCAGCGCGCCAATCAGCTTGAGGTTGGCGGGGTTATCATCTACAGCCATCACCGTCAGCGGCAGGCGCGGCGAAAGCGGCACTTCACTGATCTGACGGGTATGCAGATCCAGTAACATCGGCAGGAGTCGCGTCAGGGAGATCGGCTTAGCGATACAGCCATCAATGCCGCGCACCTTCAGTTCATCAGCCAGCAACATCATCGGGCTGGGAAGCGCCATCAGCACATTGTCTGCCCGGTCCAGCAGCCCATTAATCAGGCGCTCATTGAGCAGTTCGGGCTGGCTGATATCGATCGGCATCGCCATCAGCAGCAGTGGGTAGTGAGGCTCTTTCAATCCCTCCAGTGTTTCGCTGTAGTCGATCTGCAATGGTGTGGCGCTCAGCATCTCCAGCGCCGGGCTGGCAACGTTTGCATCCGCTTCCACATAGGCAATGCGCACATTGGAGAGCGCCTCCAGCACGCGTGGCATGCCGGGCGCATTCGGGTTGAGATCCAGCTGCACGCGAATGACAAAGACAGAGCCCTGATCCGGCTGGCTGCTGAAGGTGATTTCACCGCCCATCTCCCGCACCAGTTTCTGAGTGATAACCAGCCCCAGCCCGGTCCCGCCGTGACGACGTGTAATGCTGGCGTCAGCCTGACGGAACGCCTGGAACAGCTGCGTCTGTTGCAGCTCCGAGATGCCGATGCCGGTGTCCTCGACCTGAATCTCCAGCTCGACGCGCGACTGCGTAATTACCCGCTGTCCCACGCGCAGGCCGATATATCCTTTTTCGGTAAACTTGATGGCGTTACCGATCAGGTTAATCAGAATCTGTTGCAGGCGCAGCGCATCGCCAATCACGTTGTCCGGCACGCTGCTGTCACAGACCACCGTCAGCTCCAGCCCTTTTTCATGCGCCGACGGGGCCAGCAGCACCAGCGTTTCATCCAGCGTGGCGCGCAGCGGGAAGGGGATCGCCTCCAGCATCAGCTTGCCCGCTTCCAGCTTCGAAAAATCGAGCACGTCATTGATAATACTGAGCAGATTGTTAGCGGAACGTTCGATGGTCTGCATATAGTCGCGCTGCGTTGTGCGCAACTGAGTTTTCAGCATCTGCCGGGTAAAGCCCAGCACACCATTGAGCGGCGTTCGCAGCTCATGGGACATATTGGCCAGAAACTCAGATTTAATACGCGCCGCTTCCTGGGCGCGTTTTTTCGCCAGATCCAGTTCAACGTTCTGAATTTCAAGCTGTTCCAGCGTTTCACGTAAATCGTAGGTCGCCTGGTCGATATTGTGCTGCATCTCTTCGTGATAGGCGGTTAAAGACATCGCCATCGCATTGATACCGTTTTTCAGAATGCTGAGTTCACCCAGCATGTAGCCCTCAACGCGGCTGTCGAGCTGGCCGCGACGAATGCGGTCAACGGTGGTGACCATATTGCGGATCGGTCCGGTCACATCGCGCATCAGACGATAGGCAAAGAGCATGGCGAGACACAGGCAGAAGAGCAGCATCAGCGTGGCGACAAACACCTCTTTGTACTGCTGCAGCCGCACCGACTGCAAATCCAGTTCTATTGCCACATAGCCCAGCGGATTGCCCGATGGCTTAGCATCTTCATCCGGTAATTCATCCACATCGTAACGCTCGCTGGTAATCGGCGTGCGCAGAATAAGTATGTTGCCATGACGCTCCATCGAGACATCATCGGGCAGGCCGCGGATATCATCCTGTTGCAGCAGGCTGAGGTTTTGCTTGTGATTGGAGGTGACGTAGAGCTGGTTATGATTATCAAACACCGAGATCGCCCGGACGATGCCGGAGTGGCGACGGTGCAGCAGGCTCACCAGTTCACGCATGGCGTCACGGTTGTGCCAGGTCATGCTGTATTCACTGGAGATCGCCAGCGGTTCGATGATGTTGGCTCCGGCATCGATCACCTGACGCTGCAGTTCATTGTAGCGATGCACCACAAAAAATGAGCTGAGCAGCAGGCCAACCATCAGCGTGGGTGCCAGAATTAAAATCATCATTCGCGCCCGCAGGCTGTATTTGGTCATAATAGTCGCCTGGCTACTCCGGCATTAACGTCCCTGTGCATGCTGTCGATAAAAACGATGCAGGCCGTTTTCGATAAAGAGAATGAATAACACTATGGCGCAATTCTACGTTGCAAAACAGCGCGTGACGACGCAACAACGGATCACCGTCACCATTGAGGAGCTCGACCCGTTCGGACAAGGGGTGGCGCGCCACAAGGGCAAAACCCTGTTTGTCACGGGTGCCCTGCCGGGGGAACAGGCGGAGGTCATGCTGACAGAGGATAAACGTCAATTTGCCCGGGCGAAAGTCACACGACTGATTAGTCGCAGCCCGGCGCGCGTAACACCGCGCTGCCCACACTACGATCGCTGCGGTGGCTGCCAGCAGCAGCATGCCGATGTGGCGCTGCAACAGCAGAGTAAAGCCCAGGCGCTAAGCCGGATGCTGAGCCAGACTTCGGCACAGAACGTGACGGTGGATGAGGTGATTGCCGGTCAACCCTGGGGCTATCGCCGTCGCGCTCGTCTGGGTCTGCAATGGCAAAATAAAGCGCAGCGGCTGCAGATGGGATTCCGACAGGAAGCCAGTAACGATCTGGTGAATATTCAGCATTGCCCTGTTTTAGCGCCCGAACTTGAGGCATTACTGGTTCCGTTGCATCAGTGTCTCAGCGACTTACGTGCCGTCAGGCGTCTCGGCCATGTGGAACTGGTGCTGGCCGACAATGGCCCGCTGATGATTCTGCGCCATCTTGATGCGCTGCATGCCGATGACCGTGAAAAACTGGAACAGTTTTCGCATAAGCATCAGCTGATGCTGTTTCTGGATGCCGGCGATGAAGCATTGATCGCGCTTAGTGAGTCGACGCCGTTTTATCAATCTCATCAGCTTAAGCTAACCTTTAGCCCACAGGATTTTATTCAGGTTAACGATGGTATTAATCAGCAGATGGTGGCGAAGGCGATCGACTGGCTTGAGCTGCAGCCGGAAGACCGGGTTCTGGATCTGTTTTGCGGCATGGGAAACTTCACACTTCCTATAGGAATCTTCGTACATAATGTGGTTGGTGTGGAGGGGATTGCAGCATTAGTGCGGCAGGCAGAGTATAATGCTGATTTGAATAATCTTAAAAATGTAAGTTTCTTTCAGCATAATCTGGAAGAAGATGTGTCGCGCCAGCCGTGGGCGGCACAGGGTTTTAACAAGGTATTACTCGATCCGGCACGCGCCGGGGCTGCGGGCGTCATGGCGCATGTGATTAAACTTGCACCAGAACGCGTGGTCTATGTTTCGTGTAATCCCACAACACTCGCCCGCGACAGCCAGACATTGCTGTCGGCAGGCTACCACTTGGAAAGGGTCGCGATGCTGGATATGTTCCCACATACCCGTCATCTCGAATCCATGGTGCTGTTCAGAAAAACATAAGCGATGTAAGTCGTTGTGCAGGAGAGGTTATGGTTGCGGTCAGAAGTGCGCATTTAAATACTGAGGGGGATTTCGCCCTCGACCAGTGGATCGCCAGTCTCGGTATTGCCAACCCGCAATCATGTCAACGCGTTGCTGAGACCTGGCGCTACTGCGAAGCGCAGACGCAGAGCCATCCCGATCAGTCACTGCTGCTGTGGCGCGGTATTGAGATGGTGGAAATCCTCTCAATGCTCAGCATGGATATCGAAAGCTTGTGTGCGGCGCTGATTTTCCCGCTGGCTAACGATGAAGTGGTGAGCGAAGAGGAGCTGGGAAATGCCGTCGGCAAAGGCATCGTCTCGCTGGTACATGGCGTGCGCGATATGGACGCCATCCGCCAGCTGAAAGCGATCCACAACGACTCCATGGCCTCTGAACAGGTCGATAATGTCCGCCGTATGCTGCTGGCGATGGTGGAAGATTTCCGCTGCGTGGTGCTGAAGCTGGCCGAACGCATCATGAACCTGCGCGAAATGAAAGATGCGCCGGAAGATGAGCGCGTACTGGCCGCCAAAGAGAGCACCAACATCTATGCGCCACTGGCCAACCGTCTGGGTATTGGTCAGCTCAAATGGGAGCTGGAAGATTACTGCTTCCGCTACCTGCATCCCGACGAATATAAGCGCATTGCCAAATTACTGCATGAGCGAAGAATCGACCGCGAGCAGTACATCGATAATTTCGTCAGCAACCTGCGTAAAGAGATGGCCAAAGAGGGCGTGCGCGCCGAAGTCTATGGTCGTCCGAAACATATCTATAGCATCTGGCGCAAGATGCAGAAAAAGTCGCTGGCCTTCGATGAGCTGTTTGACGTGCGTGCGGTGCGCATCGTGGCCGATCGCCTGCAGGATTGCTACGGCGCGCTGGGCACGGTGCATACGCTCTATCGCCATCTGCCCAGCGAGTTTGATGACTACGTCGCTAACCCCAAACCCAACGGCTACCAGTCAATTCATACGGTGGTATTAGGCCCGCAGGGTAAAACGGTGGAGATACAGATCCGTACCCGCCAGATGCATGAAGATGCCGAGCTGGGTGTCGCGGCGCACTGGAAATATAAAGAAGGCCCGTCCAGCAGCAGCGCACGTGGCGCAGCGGGTCACGAAGAGCGTATTGCCTGGCTGCGTAAGCTGATCAGCTGGCAGGAAGAGATGGCAGACTCTGGCGAGCTACTGGAAGAAGTCCGCAGCCAGGTGTTTGATGACCGGGTCTACGTCTTTACCCCGAAAGGCGACGTCGTGGATCTGCCTGCCGGATCGACGCCGCTCGACTTCGCCTACCATATTCACAGTGATATCGGTCACCGCTGCATCGGCGCGAAAATTGGTGGCCGCATCGTGCCGTTCACCTATCAGCTGCAGATGGGCGATCAGGTTGAAGTCATCACCCAGAAGCAGCCGAACCCGAGCCGTGACTGGCTTAATCCGAATCTGGGCTACATCACGACCAGCCGCGGGCGCTCGAAGATCCACAACTGGTTCCGCAAACAGGATCGTGACAAGAACATTGTCGCCGGACGACAAATTCTGGATAACGAACTGAATCAACTGGATATCAGCCTGCGCGAAGCGGAAAAACTGCTGCTGCCGCGTTATAACGTGACCTCGCTTGAAGAGCTGCTGGCGGCGATTGGCGGCGGGGATATTCGTCTTAACCAGATGGTTAACTTCCTGCAGGCGAAGCTCAACAAGCCAAGTGCCGAAGAGGAAGATCGCGAAGCGCTGCGTCAGCTGACCCAGAAATCGTATACCCCCTCCGCCCGTAAAGAGAGTGGACGCGTGGTCGTGGAAGGTGTTGGCAATCTGATGCACCACATTGCCCGCTGCTGCCAGCCGATTCCGGGAGATGACATTGTCGGCTTCATCACACAGGGGCGCGGTATCTCCATTCACCGTGCCGACTGCGACCAGCTGGCTGAACTCACTTCCCACGCGCCGGAACGTATCGTCGATGCGGTGTGGGGCGAAAGCTACTCCAGCGGCTATTCGCTGGTGGTGCGTGTCACCGCCAATGATCGCAGCGGCTTACTGCGCGACATCACTACCATTCTCGCTAACGAGAAAGTGAATGTACTGGGCGTTTCAAGCCGCAGCGACACTAAAAAGCAGCTGGCGACCATCGACATGGATATCGAGATCTACAATCACCAGGTACTGGGACGTGTCCTGGCACGCCTGAACCAGGTCTCTGATATCATTGACGCCCGCCGCCTGCACTGATATTCAGTCAGGCACTGCGGCAACCGGCAACAGGAGGTTGCGAGGGCGTTTTCTGCACCTTAAAACATGGCCGGACGCTGTTCACTGCGTCCGGCCGTGTGCACGCCTTGCCTCTTCGCCCGTTGCCTGTCACCTGACTACTCAAGGACCTCTCTGAATGAACGCTATTGAGCGCCTGCTTGGCATTATGAAAACCTTGCGCGATCCACTCCATGGCTGCCCGTGGGATCGTGAACAGACCTTCGCCACCATCGCGCCCTACACGCTGGAAGAGACCTATGAAGTGCTGGACGCTATTCAGCGTGAAGATTTTGACGACCTGCGCGGCGAGCTGGGCGACCTGCTTTTTCAGGTTGTGTTCTATGCGCAGATGGCCAGCGAACAGGAACGCTTCAATTTTGAAGATATCTGCCACGCGATCAGCGACAAGCTGGAGCGCCGCCATCCGCATATTTTTGGCGATGCCACGGCAGAAACCAGCAGCGAAGTGCTGAAAAACTGGGAAGCGATTAAAACTGCCGAGCGGGCTGATAAAGCCCAGCATTCCGCGCTGGACGATATCCCCAAAGCCCTGCCTGCGTTGATGCGCGCCCATAAGATTCAGAAGCGTTGCCACAATGTCGGCTTTGACTGGACCACGCTGGGACCGGTGGTAGCGAAAGTGCATGAAGAGATTGATGAAGTGATGCATGAGGCGCAGCAGAGCGTGGTGGATGGCGAGAAGCTGGAAGAGGAGATTGGCGATCTGCTGTTTGCCACGGTTAATCTGTCACGCCATCTTGGCAGCAAAGCAGAAACCGCGCTGCAAAAGGCCAATGACAAGTTTGAGCGCCGGTTCCGCGAAGTGGAAGCGATCATCGCTGCGCAGGGGCTGAGCATGCCGGGTGCCACGCTGGAACAGATGGAAGCGGCCTGGCAGCAGGTGAAACAGGGCGAGAAGTGCTGATTATTCCAGCGCTGTGCATTACGTCGCCGCTTACGCTTACTCGATTCAGCGTGGCGGCAACTTTGTGACGCACATCAACATTTCATCGGCAGCTATCCGCTATGTTAAGGCGCAGCAATGCGTTGGAGGATGGCTGTGATTCATCAATTGTGGCTGATAGCGGTTTCCAGTATACTGTTTTCCCGTCCTGGTTATTCCACCGTCTTTAAACCTAAACTCTCAGGTTCAGCATGACAACGAATTATATTTTTGTGACCGGCGGGGTCGTTTCCTCTCTGGGTAAAGGCATTGCCGCAGCCTCCCTCGCAGCCATTCTTGAAGCCCGTGGTCTGAACGTGACCATCATGAAGCTGGACCCGTATATCAACGTGGATCCAGGCACCATGAGCCCGACGCAGCACGGTGAAGTTTTCGTCACTGATGACGGCGCTGAAACCGATCTGGATTTGGGTCACTACGAGCGCTTCATCCGTACCAAAATGTCGCGTCGTAACAACTTCACCACCGGCCGTATCTACTCAGAAGTCCTGCGCAAAGAGCGCCGTGGCGATTATCTGGGCGCAACCATTCAGGTTATCCCGCACATCACCAATGCCATCAAAGAACGCATTATTGAAGGCGGTGAAGGTCATGATGTGGTGCTGGTCGAAATCGGCGGCACGGTAGGGGATATCGAATCACTGCCGTTCCTGGAAGCGATTCGCCAGATGGCCGTAGATGTGGGCCGCGAACACACGATGTATATGCACCTGACGCTGGTGCCTTATATGGCGGCGGCGGGTGAAGTGAAAACCAAACCGACTCAGCACTCTGTAAAAGAGCTGCTGTCGATTGGTATCCAGCCAGACGTGCTGATTTGCCGTTCTGACCGTGCCGTACCGGCTAATGAACGCGCCAAAATCGCCCTGTTCTGTAACGTCCCTGAAAAAGCGGTTATCTCGCTGAAAGACGTCGATTCCATCTACAAGATTCCTGGCATGCTGAAATCGCAGGGTCTGGATGACTATATCTGCAAGCGCTTCAACCTGAACGCACCGGAAGCCAATCTGGCCGAGTGGGAGCAGGTGATCTACGAGGAAGCTAATCCAGGTGGTGAAGTCACCATCGGCATGGTGGGCAAGTATGTTGAGCTGCCGGATGCCTATAAGTCAGTTATCGAAGCGCTGAAACATGGCGGTCTGAAAAATCGCGTTACTGTGAACATCAAACTGATCGATTCGCAGGATGTTGAGTCACGTGGTGTCGAATTACTGAAAGATTTGGATGCGATTCTGATTCCAGGGGGCTTCGGTTACCGTGGCGTGGAAGGCAAGCTGATGACCGCGCAGTACGCACGTGAAAACAACGTGCCTTACCTCGGCATTTGCCTGGGTATGCAGGTCGCGCTGATGGAGTTTGCCCGCAATGTCGCTGGCATGCCTGGCGCCAACTCCACTGAATTTGTGCCAGACTGTAAATACCCGGTGGTGGCATTAATCACCGAATGGCGTGACGAAGAGGGCAACGTCGAAGTCCGCAGCGAGCAGAGCGATCTGGGCGGCACCATGCGTCTGGGCAGCCAGCAGTGTCAGTTAACGCCGGGCAGCCAGGTTCGCCAGCTCTACGGCTCTGACACCATCGTTGAGCGCCATCGCCACCGCTATGAAGTGAACAATATGCTGTTAAAGCAGATTGAAGCAGCCGGTCTGCGCGTAGCAGGTCGCTCGGGTGATGATCAACTGGTTGAGATTATTGAGATCCCGAACCATCCGTGGTTTGTGGCCTGCCAGTTCCACCCTGAGTTTACCTCGACCCCACGCGACGGCCATCCGTTGTTTGCCGGCTTTGTTAAAGCCGCGCATGAGCATCAGAAGCGTTTAGCGAAGTAAGTTTCACAGGCAGTGCGCGAACTTTTCGCGCGTTGCTTGTCTTAGGATTGACTAACTTGTACTGAGGAAAATCGTAATGTCCAAAATCGTAAAAGTCATCGGTCGCGAAATTATCGACTCACGTGGTAACCCGACTGTTGAAGCTGAAGTGCATCTGGAAGGCGGTTTCGTAGGCCTGGCCGCTGCGCCATCAGGTGCCTCTACCGGTTCACGCGAAGCGCTGGAACTGCGTGACGGTGACAAATCACGTTATATGGGCAAAGGCGTAACTAAAGCCGTTGCTGCAGTAAACGGTCCGATTGCTGAAGCGGTAAAAGGCAAAGACGCGAAAGATCAGGCGAACATCGATAAGATCATGATCGACCTGGACGGTACTGAGAACAAATCTAACTTCGGTGCTAACGCCATTCTGGCTGTTTCACTGGCAGCGGCTAAAGCTGCTGCAGCTTCAAAAGGTCAGCCACTGTATGAGCACATCGCTGAACTGAACGGCACCCCAGGCAAATACTCTATGCCACTGCCAATGATGAACATCATTAACGGCGGCGAACATGCCGACAACAACGTCGACATCCAGGAATTCATGATCCAGCCGGTTGGCGCTTCTACACTGAAAGAAGCTATCCGTATGGGTTCTGAAGTTTTCCACAACCTGGCAAAAGTGCTGAAAAGCAAAGGCATGAGCACTGCAGTTGGTGACGAAGGTGGCTATGCGCCTAACCTGGCTTCCAACGCCGAAGCGCTGGCCGTTATCGCTGAAGCGGTAAAAGCAGCAGGCTACGAGCTGGGCAAAGACATCACCCTGGCGATGGACTGTGCGGCATCTGAGTTCTACAAAGATGGCAAATATGTTCTGGCCGGTGAAGGCGGTAAAGCGTTCACGTCTGAAGAGTTCACCCACTTCCTGGAAGATCTGACTAAACAGTATCCGATCGTGTCCATCGAAGATGGCCTGGACGAATCTGACTGGGACGGCTTCGCTTACCAGACTAAAGTTCTGGGCGACAAAATCCAGCTGGTGGGCGATGACCTGTTCGTCACCAACACCAAAATCCTGAAAGAAGGTATCGATAAAGGTATCGCTAACTCCATTCTGATCAAATTCAACCAGATCGGTTCTCTGACCGAAACTCTGGCTGCGATCAAAATGGCGAAAGACGCGGGCTACACTGCCGTGATCTCTCACCGTTCAGGCGAAACCGAAGATGCGACCATCGCTGACCTGGCGGTAGGTACTGCAGCGGGCCAGATCAAAACCGGTTCAATGAGCCGTTCTGACCGTGTTGCTAAGTACAACCAGCTGATCCGTATCGAAGAAGCGCTGGGTTCTAAAGCGCCATTCAACGGTCTGAAAGAAGTTAAAGGTCAGTAATGACCCTGTGCTGATGTCGCGTTAAGCGGCATCGCATATTCTGAAAGCCCCGCCTTGTGCGGGGCTTTTGCTTTTTCGTGTCGCGCAGCTGTTGTTGTGCGGCACACGCTGGCATAATCAGCGCCCCGATTTCTCCAGGCGAGTAAAAAATGTTCTACCCGATTAACGAAATGTTCCAGACACTGCAGGGCGAAGGTTATTACACCGGCGTGCCTGCCATTTTCATTCGCCTGCAGGGATGCCCGGTGGGCTGTAGCTGGTGCGATACCAAGCACACCTGGGAAAAGCGGACAGATCGGGAAACGTCGCTGGGCGATATTTTGATCAAGACAGTGGAAAGCGATGCCTGGGGTGATGCCGACGCGGCGAGCCTGGTGAGCGCCATTGCGCAGCAGGGCTGGACGGCGCGCCACGTGGTGATCACCGGCGGTGAACCAGCGATTTACGACCTGCGTCCGTTAACGACTGCGCTGGAACAACACGGTTTCCAGTGTCAGATTGAAACCAGCGGCACCCACGAGATCCACTGCTCCGAACAGACCTGGGTAACCGTTTCCCCGAAGGTGAATATGCGCGGCGGTTACGATGTGCTGCCCCAGGCGCTGAGCCGGGCCGATGAAATCAAACATCCGGTGGCGCGCGAGCGTGATGTGGAAGCGCTGGATCTGCTGCTGGCAGGGATAAATGACACCAAAGCCCGGATCATCGCGTTACAGCCGATCAGCCGCAAAGATGATGCCACCCGACTCTGTATTGAAACCTGCATTGCACGCAACTGGCGTCTGTCGATGCAGACCCATAAATACCTCAATATCGCCTGATAAAGTGCGTTGAGTGGTTAACCGCAGGGAAGAGGGAATTCAGATGCGTGACGGAGAGGGGAATAGCGTCGGATCGAAGGGTTCGATCCGACAGGCCTAGCCGCGGTAAACGCAGCCTGCAGTACAGGTTTCTTTGATCATTACCGCGCTCAACAGCGGCAGTTCTGGCTTCATCTGATCCCAGATCCATTTCGCCAGCACTTCGCTGGTGGGATTTTCCAGGCCAGGAATATCATTCAGATAGTAGTGGTCCAGCCGATTGTAGACCGGCTTAAACGCCGCCTTCAGTTCAGCAAAATCCATAACCCAGCCGGTATGCGCATCCACTTCGCCGGTAATCTCCAGACGAACCAGGAACGAATGACCGTGCAGACGGCCACATTTGTGTCCGGCCGGCACATTCGGAAGATGGTGCGCGGCTTCGAACTGGAACTCTTTAAACAAGGTGGTAGACATAGTGGTTCTCAGACATTAAAAAACCGCTGAATTCTACCTGATTACCGCTTTTTTCGCACCCGCACCGCACAAAGCGATACTTTTCCTGTGCGTTCTCTCCCTTACTTCCAGCTAATTAACTGATATATCACCGCTTTGCTTACCACTTTTAACGATTACGACTATCTGGAAAACCATTTAGTCATTTTGGTTATTTGATATGTCGAAGGTGTATTTAATCGTTAATATACGGACCGGTAACCTACGCACTCTTCCGCCACTTTACGGTCCGGACTTCTGATACTGGAATTTTTAACGCGATGACGACTCAGGCACCTGGTTCAATGCTTCCGCTCTCCCCGGAACAACTCGCCCGCTTACAGGCGGCGACGACAGATTATTCCCCGACTCAACTGGCGTGGCTGTCAGGCTATTTCTGGGGCCGGGTTGAACAGACGCCGGGTAGCGCCGTCGCCAGCACTGCATCCGCGCCTGCTCCGGCTGAAGTGCCCGCCATTACGCTGCTTTCCGCTTCCCAGACCGGTAACGCCCGTCGTCTGGCTGAACAGTTGCGTGATGACCTGCTGGCCGCGAAGCTGAACGTCAATCTGGTGAATGCCGGTGATTACAAATTCAAACAGATTGGCCAGGAAAAAATGCTGGTGGTTGTGACCTCCACCCAGGGCGAAGGCGAGCCGCCGGAAGAGGCGGTGGCGCTGCATAAATTCCTGATGTCGAAAAAGGCACCCAAAATGGCCGGTGCAGCTTTTGCGGTGTTTGGCCTGGGCGATACCTCCTATGAATTCTTCAGTCAGGCGGGCAAAGATTTTGACACTCGTCTGGCCGAACTGGGCGGCGAACGTCTGCTGGATCGCGTCGATGCGGACGTCGAGTATGCTGAGCAGGCTACCGCCTGGCGCAGTGCGCTGACGGAAATTCTGAAAAAGCGCGTGCCGACCGAATCCCCGGCGCAGGCTGCAGCGACAGCGGCAGGCAGCGTCAACGAAGTCACTACCAGTCCCTACAGCAAAGAGTCTCCGCTCAGCGCCAGTCTGGCGGTGAATCAGAAAATTACCGGACGTGACTCAGATAAAGATGTACGCCATATCGAAATCGATCTGGGCGACTCGGGTCTGCGCTACCAGCCTGGCGATGCGCTGGGCGTCTGGTATGAAAATGACGCGGCGCTGGTCAGCGAGCTGCTGGAGCTGGTGTGGCTGAAAGGCGATGAGTCAGTAGAGGTTCAGGGCAAAACCCTGCCGCTGGCTGAGGCGCTGCAGAAGCATTTCGAGCTGACGGTGAATACTGCGCAGATCGTGTCGCAGTATGCCCAGCTGTCCCGCAACGCCGAGCTGCTGTCGCTGGTGGATGATAAAGCCAGGTTGCAGCAGTATGCGCAGCACTATCCGATTGTGGATATGGTGCGTCTGGCGCCAGCTGAACTCACTGCAGAACAGCTGACCAGTATGTTACGACCCCTGACGCCGCGACTCTACTCTATTGCCTCTTCGCAGGCCGAAACCGAGTCCGAAGTGCACATCACCGTGGGTGCCGTGCGCTTTGATATTGAAGGTCGTCAGCGCGGCGGCGGTGCATCGACCTGGCTGGCCGATCGCATCGAAGAAGAGGGCGAAGTCCGCGTCTTTATCGAACACAACGACAATTTCCGCCTGCCGGCTAATCCGGACGCGCCGGTGATCATGATTGGCCCTGGCACCGGCATCGCGCCGTTCCGCGCCTTTATGCAGCAGCGCGACAACGACGGTGCCAGCGGCAAAAACTGGCTATTCTTTGGTAATCCGCACTTCACCGACGATTTCCTCTATCAGGTGGAGTGGCAGAAATATGTGAAGGATGGTCTGCTGACGAATATCGATCTCGCCTGGTCACGCGATCAGGCAGAGAAGATTTACGTACAGGATAAGATCCGCGCGAAAGGGGCCGAAGTCTGGCGCTGGATTGAAGAGGGCGCGCATCTTTATGTCTGTGGCGATGCGAACCGTATGGCAAAAGACGTCGAGCAGGCACTGCTGGATGTGGTGGTCGAACACGGCGGAATGGATCGTGAAACGGCCGACGAATTTTTAAGTGAGCTGCGCATTGAGCGCCGTTATCAGCGAGACGTTTACTAATGAGTGATAAACACCCTGGACCGCTGGTTGTCGAAGGCAAATTAACAGACGCTGAGCGTCTGAAGAAGCAGAGTAACTATCTGCGCGGCACCATCAAAGAAGATCTGGAAGAAGGTCTGACCGGCGGTTTTACCGGCGACAACTTCCTGTTAATCCGTTTTCACGGCATGTATCAGCAGGACGATCGCGACATTCGCGCCGAACGTGCCGAGCAGAAGCTGGAACCGCGCCATGCGATGATGCTGCGCTGCCGACTGCCGGGTGGCATCATTACGCCGACCCAGTGGCTGGCCATCGACAAATTTGCCACCGATAAAACCATTTATGGCAGCATCCGTCTGACCAACCGTCAGACCTTCCAGTTTCACGGTATTCTGAAGAAGAACGTCAAGCCAACGCACCAGATGCTGCATGAAGTCGGACTGGATGCGCTGGCGACCGCCAACGATGTGAACCGTAATGTGCTCTGTACTTCGAATCCGGTGGAATCGGAACTGCATCAGGAAGCCTATGAGTGGGCGAAGAAGCTCTCTGAGCATCTGCTGCCACGCACCCGTGCCTATGCAGAGATCTGGTGGGATAAAGAAAAAGTCGCCACCACCGATGAAGAACCGATCCTCGGTGAAACCTATCTGCCGCGTAAATTCAAAACCACGGTAGTGATCCCGCCGCATAACGATGTGGATCTGCACGCCAACGATCTGAACTTTGTCGCGGTCGCCGAGCACGGCAAGCTGGTGGGCTTCAACCTGCTGGTGGGCGGCGGCCTGTCGATTGAGCACGGTAATAAAGCAACGTATGCGCGCACCGCCAGCGAGTTTGGTTATTTCCCGGTTGAGAAGATCCTTGATGTAGCCGAGGCGGTTGTCACGACTCAGCGCGACTGGGGTAACCGTACCGACCGTAAAAACGCCAAAACTAAGTACACTCTGGAACGCGTTGGCGTCGAGACCTTTAAAGCAGAAGTTGAAAAACGTGCCGGTGTGACATTTGAGCCGATCCGTCCCTATGAGTTCACCACCCGTGGCGATCGCATTGGCTGGATCAAAGGCATCGACAATAAATGGCACCTCACGCTGTTTATTGAAAATGGCCGACTGCTCGACTATCCGGGCCGACCGCTGAAAAGCGGCATCGCGGAAATTGCGAAAATTCATCAGGGTGATTTCCGCCTGACCGCTAATCAGAACCTGATTGTGGCGGGCGTGCCGGAAAGTGAAAAAGCGCAGATCGAAGCGATCGCCCGTGAACATGGTCTGATGGATCACGTCACCCCACAGCGCGAAAACTCGATGGCCTGCGTCGCGTTTCCGACCTGTCCGCTGGCGATGGCAGAAGCCGAACGTTTCCTGCCAGCGTTTGTGACCAAAGTGGAAGGGATCATGCACGCGCATGGCGTCGGCGATGAGCACATAGTGTTACGCGTTACTGGTTGTCCGAACGGTTGCGGCCGTGCCATGCTGGCTGAGCTGGGTCTGGTGGGTAAAGCGCCAGGCCGCTACAACCTGCATCTGGGCGGAAACCGCAGCGGAACGCGTATTCCCCGTATGTACCGTGAAAACATTAACGAAAGCGAAATTCTCGCCACGATTGATGAGCTGGTGGGACGCTGGGCCACCGAGCGCCAGGCCGCAGAAGGCTTTGGTGACTTCACCATCCGCGCGGGCATTGTTGCGCCGGTGCTGGACCCGGCACGCGATTTTTGGGAGGAAGCAAAATGAGTCAGCCCGACCTCGCAGCACTGAATGAGATGTCCAAAGTCCAGCGTGCAATGGCGCTGGCTGCGACCAATGCGCAGCTGGAGAAGTCATCAGCGGAAGAGCGGGTCAGCTGGGCGCTGGAGAATCTGCCGGGCGCCTATGTGCTCTCCTCCAGTTTCGGTATTCAGGCCGCGGTGTCGCTGCATCTGGTGACGCGTCAGCAGCCCGATATTCCGGTGATCCTGACTGACACCGGCTATTTGTTCCCGGAGACCTATCGTTTTATTGATGAGCTGGCAGACCAGCTCAATCTCAACCTCAAAGTGTTTCGCGCTGAAACCTCACCGGCCTGGCAGGAAGCGCGTTACGGCAAACTGTGGGAGCAGGGCGTTGAGGGGATTGAGAAATATAACGAGATTAACAAAGTCGAGCCGATGAACCGCGCTATTGAAACCCTGGGCGCGCAGACCTGGTTTGCCGGCCTGCGCCGCGATCAGTCCGGCAGCCGGGCGAATCTGCCGGTGCTGGGCGTGCAGCGTGGCGTCTTCAAGCTGCTGCCGATTATCGACTGGGATAACCGCCAGATTCATCAGTATCTGGAGCAGCACAAGCTGAAGTACCATCCGCTGTGGGATGAAGGTTATCTTTCGGTGGGCGATACCCATACCACCCGCAAGTGGGAGCCGGGTATGGCAGAAGAAGAGACACGCTTCTTCGGTCTTAAGCGTGAGTGTGGTCTGCACGAAGGCTAATGCCGTACTTCTCTCCCTGAAATCAGGGAGAGAAGTGTTTCGCGACCGTCAGGCGGGAGGTTAAACGCCTTTTAATCCGGCAAACGCCTCCGCTGCACGGGTCACATTCACTTTCGTCACCTCATACTCTGCCACCGCGACAAACGGATCTTCCGCTAAGATCGCCTCCAGCGCTTCACGTTCCATCTCCCTGACCAGCAGCGCGTCAACGTCTTCTATCGGACGAAAATAATTCAGAAAGACCACGTACCTATCAGACCATCACACTTTGGGATTGCTCAGTTCGCTGATCAGCGGCAGCAGCACGCGGATGCTGTCGCGGGTTCGCACGGCTATCTGACCCGGCAGCCAGCGGTCGATATAGCTCAGATTATCCAGGTCAGTCTGATGACGGGTCACGCCATCAGGAAAGTGCGGGCTGCGATGACGCTGCAGCGCGCCATCTTTGTTACCCAGCGTCCAGTTGCTGGCGGTGACATCCAGCAACGGAAAGCCCGCCTTGTCGAAGGCATTCAGACCGTTAAAGTCCTTGCGATTCAGCTGATGACTGGCGGCGGGAATGCCCTGCTGACGCGCCAGTAGCAGGGCGCGATCGCTGGTCTGCTTGCGCACCGCCCTGGGCGTGTTCATGCCGCTATTGAAATAGAGATGATCGCCGGTGATCAGGCTGTTGAGATCGATGACCAGCAACGTGTTCTTCTTTTCGCGCGCGCTCATACGCTCAACATAATCATCCATGCCGTGCAAATCCATTTCTCCGGCGCTCAGGGCTACAAAGCGGATGCCATAGTGCAGCGGCTTGCGACTCAGCTGCTGTGCCAGCTCCAGCATCACGCCAAGGCCGGACGCATTATCGTCAACACCCTGCAGCCGTAAGCCACCCAGATTATGATGGACCTGGTTGCTGTTTTGCGGCGTCCAGGTATCCAGATGCGCCACGATCAGAATCTCCTGCGGCACGCTGCCTGCGCGCGCAGCAATCACCGAAGTGGCCGTGAGCTTATGCCAGCGCTGCGTGCCGTCATCTTCCTGCCACTTATAGCCGGTGTTGAACTGGCGGGTATTGGTTTTATAACCCAGCGCGGTAAATTGCTGTTGCAGGTAGTCAGCGGCCATCAGCTCAGCCGGACTGCCGCTCATGCGGCCAGGGAAATAAGTGGCGATGTGCCGGACCTGCTGTTCGGCAAACTGGCCAGTTTGCGAGGCCAGCGCCAGCGGGGAAATGAGTGCGCCAAAAAAAGCTGTCGCTACCCTCAAGCGGAGGGAACAAAACATAATGCATCCTTCTTTTCATTATCCGGGAGGCGTGCTGCATGCCGGCCAGGGCCAGTCATGTCGCGCGTATTATACTCTTTTTGTTCTGCGACCTGGTTAGCGGAATCGGGCGCTGCGTGAACAGAAAGAAGCGACGCGCACTTATCGCTGGCACTTATCTGCTTTTACAGCCGCAGGAACGAGTGCGAATCTGTGAACCTGTTCACGAAAAAGGCATTAAATTTCATCTGCTAAGACCAAATTGTTCTGTGCTTTGCGGCGTCGTTATTCCATTCGGTAACTACTCATTCCAATTCGTAATTTCATCTGGATAAACCCAGCGACGTATAGTCGCGTTAATACAAAGTTAAAACATCAGGGTTAACGTGGACTATTTGCCTCTTTTTGCCGATCTCTCTGGCCGCCCGGTTCTGGTTGTCGGCGGTGGAGATATTGCGTCGCGAAAAATTGAACTGTTGCGTCGTGCGCGTGCGCGCGTTCTGATCGCCTCTCGTGAACTTTGCCCTGAACTGCAGGAACTGCTGGATAAGCAGGAGCTGGAGTGGCTGGCGACCGAATTTGATCCGTCCCAGCTGGATGGCGTTTTCCTGGTGATTGCTGCCACCGATGACAACCATCTCAACGCCCAGGTGTTTGAAGCCGCTAACGCGCGGCATAAGCTGGTTAACGTGGTGGATGACCAGCCAAAATGCACCTTCATCTTCCCCTCGATTGTTGACCGCTCACCGCTGGTGGTGGCGATCTCCTCCAGCGGCACTGCACCGGTGCTGGCACGCATGCTGCGCGAAAAAATCGAAACGCTGCTGCCCGCCAGCCTCGGCCAGATGGCAGAAGTGGCCGGACTCTGGCGCGATAAAGTCAAACAGCGCTTCAGCCGCATGTCTGATCGTCGGCGCTTCTGGGAAAGGGCTTTTAACGGCCGGTTCGCCAGTGAGATGTCAGCCGGTAACGTCGAAGAGGCGAAACGCACGCTGGACCGTGAACTGCAGGAAGAGCCGACCCGCCAGGGCGAAATTTTTCTGGTGGGAGCCGGGCCTGGTGACAGCGGCCTGCTGACGCTGCGCGGGCTGCAGGTGATGCAGTTAGCCGATGTGGTGCTCTATGACCATCTGGTCAGCGAAGAAGTACTGGATCTGGTGCGCCGCGACGCCGATCGCATCTGCGTCGGCAAACGGGCCAGCGCACACACGTTGCCGCAGGAAGAGATAAACCAGTTACTGGTTTCACTGGCGCTGAAAGGCAAGCGTGTTGTCCGCCTTAAAGGTGGTGATCCGTTTATCTTTGGCCGTGGCGGCGAAGAACTGCAGGCGGCGCAGCAGGCGGGCATTCCTTTCCAGGTGGTGCCGGGCGTTACCGCGGCTGCCGGGGCGACAGCCTATGCCGGTATTCCGCTGACCCATCGCGATTACGCGCAGAGCGTGATGTTTATTACCGGTCACTGCCGTCCCGATGGGGATGACATTGACTGGCCATCGCTGGCGCGTGCGCGTCAGACGCTGGCGATCTACATGGGAACGGTTAAAGCGGCTGCCATCAGCCAGGCGCTGATTCAGCACGGTCGTGCGCCGTCAACGCCGGTGGCGGTAATCAGTCGCGGCACCCGTCAGGATCAACAGGTGCTGACCGGCACCTTAGAACAACTTGAGGCGCTGGCCGCCTCAGCACCTACTCCGGCGCTACTGGTGATCGGCGAGGTGGTTAATCTGCACGGGCAACTCGCCTGGTTTAAACATTCGGCACAGCAGGGGGCTCGCGAGTCCGCCGTTGTCAATCTGGCTTGAGGGAAAATCATGGACCAAAAACGACTCACTCATCTGCGTCAGCTGGAGGCGGAGAGTATTCACATCATTCGCGAAGTCGCGGCGGAGTTCAGCAACCCGGTGATGATGTACTCCATCGGTAAAGACTCTTCGGTGATGCTGCATCTGGCGCGTAAAGCCTTCTATCCAGGCACGCTGCCATTTCCGTTACTGCATGTGGATACCGGCTGGAAATTCCGCGAAATGTATGAATTTCGCGACCGCACCGTGAAAGCGATGGGCGCAGAGTTGCTGGTTCACCGCAACCCGGAAGGTGTGGCGATGGGGATTAACCCGTTTGTCCACGGCAGTGCTAAACACACTGACATTATGAAAACCGAAGGGCTGAAGCAGGCACTGAACAAATATGGTTTTGATGCGGCCTTTGGCGGCGCACGTCGCGATGAAGAGAAGTCACGTGCCAAAGAGCGTATCTACTCCTTCCGTGACCGCTTCCATCGCTGGGACCCGAAAAACCAGCGCCCTGAGCTGTGGCACAACTACAACGGTCAGATCAACAAGGGCGAGAGCATCCGCGTCTTCCCGCTGTCGAACTGGACCGAACTGGATATCTGGCAGTACATCTTCCTGGAAAACATCGAGATCGTACCGCTCTATCTCGCCGCGCCACGTCCGGTGCTGGAGCGTGATGGCATGCTGATGATGATCGATGACGATCGCATCAACCTGCAGCCGGGTGAAGAGATCACCCAGCGGATGGTCCGTTTCCGTACGCTCGGCTGCTGGCCGCTGACTGGTGCAGTCGAGTCCGAAGCGCAGACGCTGCCTGAGATCATCGAAGAGATGCTGGTTTCCACCACCAGCGAGCGTCAGGGCCGCATGATCGATCGCGATCAGTCCGGTTCGATGGAACTGAAAAAACGCCAGGGTTATTTCTAAGGAGACGCCAGATGAATACCGTAATTGCACAACAGATTGCTGACCAGGGCGGCGTTGAAGCCTGGCTGACCACTCAACAGCACAAGAGCCTGCTGCGTTTTCTGACCTGCGGCAGCGTTGACGACGGAAAAAGTACTCTGATTGGCCGTCTGTTGCATGATACCCGTCAGATCTATGAAGATCAGCTTTCCTCGCTGCACAACGACAGCAAACGCCATGGCACCCAGGGCGAGAAACTCGATCTGGCGCTGCTGGTAGATGGTCTGCAGGCTGAGCGTGAGCAGGGCATTACCATTGATGTGGCCTACCGCTACTTCTCGACTGAAAAGCGTAAATTTATTATCGCCGACACGCCGGGACATGAGCAGTACACCCGTAATATGGCGACCGGTGCATCTACCTGTGATCTGGCGATCCTGTTGATCGACGCGCGTAAAGGCGTGCTGGATCAGACCCGTCGTCACAGCTTTATCTCGACGCTGCTGGGGATCAAACACCTGGTGGTGGCGATCAACAAGATGGATCTGGTGGAGTACGATCAGGCACGCTACGAGCAGATCAAACAGGATTACCTGGATTTTGCTGGCCAGCTGCCGGACGACCTCGATATCCGCTTTGTGCCAATGTCGGCGCTGGAAGGGGATAACGTGGCCTCTGCCAGTCAGACGATGTCGTGGTACAGCGGCCCGACACTGCTGGATGTACTGGAGACTGTGGAGCTGAAGCGCGTCGTCGATCATCAGCCGATGCGTTTCCCGGTGCAGTATGTCAACCGTCCTAACCTGGATTTCCGTGGCTATGCCGGTACCCTGGCATCAGGCAGCGTGCAGGTGGGCCAGCGCGTTAAAGTACTGCCGTCTGGCGTGGAGTCGACCATTGCCCGCATTGTGACCTTTGATGGCGATCTGCAGGAAGCGGGCGCTGGCGAAGCGATCACCCTGGTACTGCAGGATGAGATTGATATCAGCCGTGGCGATCTGCTGGTCGATGCCAGCGAAACGCTGGCTGCGGTTCAGTCTGCCAGCGTTGACGTGGTCTGGATGGCAGAACAGCCGCTGCAGGCCGGTCAGAGCTATGATCTGAAAATCGCCGGTAAGAAAACCCGTGGTCGGGTAGAGAAGGTGCTGCATCAGGTCGAGATCAACTCGCTGGAGACGCGTCAGGTTGATGCACTGCCGCTGAACGGTATAGGTCGCATTGAGTTAACCTTCGACGAACCGATGGTACTCGACAGCTATCAGCAGAACCCGGTGACCGGCGGCATGATCTTTATCGATCGCCTGACCAACGTCACCGTAGGTGCCGGCATGATTCATCAGCCAAACCATGATGCCCCGGTTAACGCTGGTGAGTTCAGCGCATTTGAGCTGGAACTGAATGCGCTGGTGCGCCGTCATTTCCCACACTGGAATGCACGCGATCTGCTGGGCGGTCAATAATGGCTCAGCACGATGATAACGTGGTGTGGCATGACCATCCGGTAACACGAGCCTCACGCGAACAGCAGCACGGCCATCAGGGCGTGGTGCTGTGGTTCACCGGGCTTTCGGGCTCGGGGAAATCGACGGTCGCAGGTGCGCTGGAGCAGGCGCTGCACCGCATCGGTGTCAGCACCTATCTGCTGGATGGTGACAATGTGCGTCACGGCCTTTGTCGTGACCTCGGCTTCAGCGATGATGACCGCAAGGAGAACATCCGGCGGGTCGGCGAAGTGGCGAAACTGATGGTGGATGCCGGACTTGTGGTGCTTACGGCCTTTATTTCGCCGCATCGCGCCGAGCGTCAGATGGTGCGTGACCTGCTGGAGCCGGGGCAGTTTATCGAAGTGTTTGTCGATACGCCGTTAGCGGTGTGCGAAGCGCGCGACCCGAAAGGGTTATACCGCAAAGCACGCGCTGGTGAGCTGCGTAATTTCACCGGTATCGACAGCGTCTATGAAGCACCCGAAAGCCCGGAAATCCAGCTGGATGGAGAACAATTGGTTACAAAACTGGCCGCCCAATTGTTAGACGTACTGCGCGACCGCGATATCATCAGATCCTGAAGAGACAGCGGCAAATCGCTTCGGGTTTGCCGCCCTCGCTACAACAGGATGCCTATGCAGAACATCACACCCATGCTCGCTCGTAAAGATGACTCCCCCCAGGATGAGCCACGCTCATTGCTGCCGGGCGGCGTTATCGGCTTACTCGCTTACTGGTGTGCGCTGGCACTTCCTTTCCTGCTGTTCGGCTCTAACACCCTGTTCTTCTTTCTCTATACCTGGCCATTCTTTCTGGCGCTGCTGCCGGTTGCCGTGGTTACGGGCATCGCACTGAGTACGCTGCTGAGCGGACACTGGCTCTGGGCCGCCCTCGCCACGGTCATTATGGTGGTGACTCTCTTCTGGTTAATGTTCTCTTTTCTCTCCGGCTGGTAAGCCATTACGGCGTCCGCGCTGATGTGCAAACGCATCGGCAGGTTACAAATCTTTTCCCGTCAGAATCGGTACTGATTACACAGACGCGCAGCAAAGCGCGCCATTTTCGCCGCTGGTGTGGAGTCCTGTGCAAAGTTATGGGATGATTGGGCCGTTTTTAGGGGGCGGGATGGGAAAACTGACGTTACTGTTATTGGTGCTGCTTGGCTGGCTACAATATTCGTTGTGGCTGGGGAAAAATGGCATCCATGACTATACGCGCGTCAATGATGATGTCGCGGTGCAACAGGCAAACAATGCCAAACTTAAATCGCGAAACGATCAGCTGTTTGCCGAAATTGACGATCTCAATGGCGGCTCGGAAGCGATCGAGGAGCGCGCACGCAATGAACTGGGCATGATTAAGCCCGGTGAGACTTTCTATCGTCTGGTGCCTGACCAGAGCAAACGCAACGCGCAACAAGCAGCGCTCAACCAACAACGATAAAACATGAACACTCTGGCCTCCCTTGCGGATGTGATTGCCGTGGTGCCTGCTGCCGGGATCGGCAGCCGCATGCAATCAACCTGTCCGAAGCAGTATCTGACGATTGGTCAGCACACCCTTCTGGAACACAGCATTGCTCGTCTGTTTTCCCATCCCGCCATCAAACAGGTGATTGTCGCCCTCAGCCCTGATGATCAGCATTTCGCTTCGCTGCCGCTGGCTCGCGATCCTCGTGTGCTCAGGGTCACAGGCGGAGAGACCCGCGCCGAATCGGTGCTGGCCGGATTGCAGGCCGCACAGGGTTCCGCCTGGGTGCTGGTTCATGACGCTGCGCGTCCCTGTCTGCATCCCGACGACCTCCAGAAACTGCTTAACGTGCGTGAACAGAGCCACGTGGGTGGAATTCTCGCTGCACCAGTGCGCGACACCATGAAACGGGGCGAGCCAGGCAAAGACGCAGTGGCCCATACCGTGGAACGCGACGATCTCTGGCACGCCTTAACACCGCAATTTTTCCCGCATGCGCTGCTTACTGCCTGCCTGACGCGGGCGCTGACAGAAGGCGCAACCATCACCGATGAAGCCTCGGCGCTGGAGTATTGCGGTTACCATCCGCTGCTGGTCAGCGGACGCAGTGATAACATCAAAGTCACCCGGCCAGAGGATCTGGCGCTGGCGGCTTTTTATCTGAATCAGATTCAATTAAAGGAGAGCGCATGATGCGTATCGGTCACGGTTTTGACGTTCACGCCTTTGGCGGAGAGGGTCCGTTAGTGATTGGCGGTGTGCGGATCCCGTTTGAACACGGTTTTATCGCCCATTCGGATGGCGATGTGGCGCTGCATGCGCTGACTGATGCGCTGCTGGGCGCAGTGGCAATGGGGGATATCGGCAAGCTGTTCCCCGACACCGATCCGGCCTTCAAAGGAGCCGACAGCCGCGGCCTGCTGCGTGAAGCCTGGCGTCGTATCGAAGCCAAAGGCTATCGCATCGGTAATGTCGACGTTACGATTATTGCTCAGGCACCGAAAATGCTGCCGCACGTGCCGCAGATGCGCATTAACATTGCAGAGGATCTGGGCTGCCATATGGACGCGGTCAACGTTAAAGCGACTACTACCGAGAAACTCGGCTTTACCGGGCGCGGCGAAGGCATTGCCTGCGAAGCGGTCGCGTTAGTCCTGAAAGCTGACAGCCAATGATTCTGAATTACCTGCACGGCACACCCAGGGCTTCTGGCGTGATCAAAGCCAATCCGGAAGATTTCGTGGTGATTGAAGATCTCGGTTATAGCGCGGATGGTGAAGGTGAGCACTTACTGGTGCGCATCCGCAAAGTCGGGGCCAATACCCGCTTTGTAGCGGAGGCACTGGCTAAGTATCTCGGTATTCATCAGCGCGACATGAGCTATGCCGGGATGAAAGATCGCCATGCGGTGACAGAACAGACGCTCTGTTTTCGTCTGCCGGGTAATGCAATGCCCGACCTGCGCGGTTTTGCGCTGGAAGGGATCGAGATCCTTCAGGCGGTGCGCCACAAACGCAAGCTGCGCATCGGCGCGCTGGCAGGGAATGCGTTCCGTCTGGTCATCCGCCAGATTAGTGACCGTAATGCAGTCGAAACGCGACTGGCGCAGATTCGCGATGCGGGCGTACCCAACTATTTTGGTGAACAGCGCTTTGGTCGCGGTGGCAACAACCTGGTGATGGCGGAAAAATGGGCGCGCAATGAAATCATTGTTCGTGACCGCAACAAGCGCAGCCTGATGCTCTCTGCCGCGCGCAGTGCGCTGTTTAATCAGGTGACCAGTGCGCGTCTGCAACAGCAGGGCGGCCTGACTCAGGTGCTTAACGGCGATGCTTTACAGCTGACCGGACGCGGCAGCTGGTTTATCGCTCAACCTGATGAACTTGAAGAGTCACAGCGCCGGGTTGATCAGCATGAGCTGCGCATTACCGCGCCGCTACCCGGACGTGGTGAGCCGGGCCCGCAGGCTGACGCGCTTGCCTTCGAACAGCAGGCGCTGGCGAATGACACGCTGCTGCTGGGACTGATTGAACGTGAAAAGGTTGATGCAGCCCGTCGCGCCATGCTGATGGTGCCGCGCGATATGCAGTGGAGCTGGTGGGATGACGTCACGCTGTCGCTGTCATTCTGGCTGCCCGCAGGCAGCTTTGCGACCAGCGTGGTTCGTGAGCTACTGACCCCCGCAGACTCGCCCGATCAGATTGATGAGTAATCTTCGCCGCAACCTGACCCGCTGTGTGGGTAATGTTGCGGCAAACCCCCACTGTCGTGTGATTTACGCCTACCACTTCCTGGCGCGCCTCGCTAGAATGCAAAAATCGCTGTCCATTTCTCACCTGTTGCCATGCCGTTAAAACAGGTTCAGTCACGGCGACCAGTCGAATAAAAAAAGGTCAGAACGAAATGCGGATATTGCTCAGCAACGATGACGGCATTCATGCGCCAGGTATTCAGACTCTGGCGAAAGCCCTGCGGCAGATTGCTGACGTACAGGTTGTTGCCCCCGATCGTAACCGAAGCGGTGCCTCAAACTCATTAACGCTGGAAACACCTCTGCGTACGTTCACCCATGAAAACGGTGATATCGCGGTTCAGATGGGGACGCCGACCGACTGCGTCTATCTGGGGGTGAATGCGCTGATGCAGCCGCGTCCCGACATTGTGGTATCAGGCATCAATGCTGGCCCCAATCTGGGCGACGATGTGATCTATTCCGGCACAGTGGCGGCAGCAATGGAGGGACGACATCTTGGCTTACCGGCAATCGCGGTGTCGCTCAATGGCCATCAGCATTACGACACCGCAGCGGCGGTGACCTGCGCACTCCTCAGGGCGCTGACGCATGAACCGCTGCGTACCGGCCGCATTCTCAACATCAATGTCCCTGATCTGCCGTTGTCCGAACTAAAAGGTATCCGCGTGACGCGCTGTGGCAGCCGCCATCCAGCGGATCAGGTGATTGCGCAGCAGGATCCGCGCGGCAATACCCTCTACTGGATTGGACCACCAGGCGAAAAGCTCGATGCGGGTCCGGATACGGATTTTGCTGCCGTGGATCAGGGCTACGTCTCGGTCACCGCGCTGCATGTCGACTTAACGGCGCACAGCGCGCAGGACGTGCTCAGTGACTGGCTGGCAAAAGCTGAGGTAAACCTGGCATGGTGAATCGGCGTATTGAGACACTGCTGTCACAACTGTGTCAGCAGGGCATTGATGATGAAAACCTGCTGAAAGCCATTAGCGAGGTCCCGCGCGAACGTTTTATTGACGAGGCGTTCGAGCATAAAGCCTGGGACAATGTTGCCCTGCCTATCGGCTCTGGCCAGACGATATCTCAGCCTTATATGGTCGCGCGGATGACCGCGCTGCTGGAACTTAATCCGCATTCTCGCGTACTTGAGATTGGGACGGGTTCAGGTTATCAGACGGCGATTCTTGCCTATCTGGTGGACCATGTCTATTCAGTGGAACGCATCAAAGGGCTGCAGTGGCAAGCTAAGCGTCGCCTGAAACAGCTGGATCTGCATAATGTCTCGACCCGTCATGGCGATGGCTGGCAGGGCTGGCCTTCACGTGGCCCGTTCGACGCCATTATCGTCACTGCCGCACCACCGGAAATTCCGATTGCGCTGATAGCACAACTGGCAGAAGGCGGCATCATGGTGCTGCCGGTTGGCGAAGATCAGCAGGTACTGAAGCGCCTGCGTCGTCAGGGCGAAGAGGTCACAGAAGAGATCATCGAACCAGTACGTTTTGTCCCACTGGTGCAGGGCGATCTGGCCTGACCCTCTTCGTATTTCTTCACAACTGTTTCATGGCACCACGTACCTGATGTTGTTACTATCCGGTTTATACAACGAAAACGCAGATTTTATCGCGCCGCGCAGAGTATCCTGCTGGCAGATACAGTGAAACAGATAGATCAGAGTTGCCATCACGGGGGATTAATGAGCACGGGAAGCACACTTTTTCAGTTACGCCGTCTGGCGGCGCTTTCACTGGTAGGTTTTTGGCTGGCAGGCTGCAGCTCCAGCGACAATTCACAGGCCCCCATCAGTCGCGTTGGCGATAATGGCGGCATGAACACAAACCAGTCTGGAGCAGACACGGTTTCAGGCGGCGTTCCTGCCACACCAGCCCAGGGACAAATGTTAAGCAAAAATTCAGCATCTGTCCCCGCTACTGGTGGAATGATTAGTACCAACAGTAATGTTGAGACGCAGAATGGCCGGATTGTTTACAATCGCAGTTATCAGAACATTCCTAAGGGTAGCTACTCCGGTGAAACTTATACCGTTAAGCGAGGCGACACATTATTTTACATCGCCTGGATTACCGGCAACGATTTCCGTGATTTAGCCCAGCGCAACAATGTTCCTGCGCCATATGGCCTGAATGTCGGCCAGACTTTACAGATTGGCAATGGGTCGGGTCAGCCGATTACTGGCGGCAATCCCATTACCGTTGCTGATGCAACGCAGGGCGGGGTTCCGGCGGCACCGCAAATTAAAGCGCCTGTTGTTGCACAGCAACCTGTTATTACGTATTCTGATGATTCGGGTAATTCGGGTGGCAGCAAATTGTTGCCTTCGAAAGGAGCAAATGTTGCAACGACAACAGCTCCAGTGGTTACCGCACCCCCAACGGTTAGCAGTACAACCAACAGTTCAACGCCGGTCGGAAGCTGGCGCTGGCCGACTGACGGGAAGATTATCGATAACTTCTCTGCCGCCGAAGGTGGCAACAAAGGCATCGATATCGCCGGGACGCGCGGACAATCTGTTGTGGCCACTGCTTCAGGACGAGTGGTTTACGCAGGTAACGCACTCCGGGGTTACGGTAATTTAATCATCATTAAACACAACGATGATTACCTGAGCGCCTACGCCCACAACGATACAATGCTGGTTCGGGAACAACAGGAAGTTAAGGCGGGGCAAAAGATCGCTACCATGGGTAGCACCGGAACCAGTTCAGTCAGATTACACTTTGAAATTCGTTACAAGGGGAAATCCGTAAACCCGTTGCGTTATTTACCGCAGCGATAATCCGGCAGAACAAAACAGATGTATGTTCTGCCCTGGAATCACGGGTAGGAGCCGCTTATGAGCCAGAATACGCTGAAAGTAAACGAGTTACATGAGAACGCGGAATTCGATGAGAACGGAGCTGAAATTTTTGACGAGAAGGCACTCGTTGAAAACGAAGCCAGTGATAGCGACGTAGCGGAAGAAGAGTTGCTATCACAGGGTGCGACGCAGCGTGTATTAGATGCGACGCAGCTCTATCTCGGGGAGATTGGCTATTCTCCGTTGTTAACGGCAGAGGAAGAAGTTTTCTTCGCTCGCCGTGCATTGCGGGGTGATATCCCTTCCCGTCGCCGCATGATCGAAAGTAACTTACGCCTGGTGGTAAAAATCGCCCGTCGTTACAGCAATCGTGGTTTAGCTCTGCTGGACCTGATTGAAGAAGGTAACCTCGGCCTGATTCGCGCCGTAGAGAAATTTGACCCGGAGCGCGGGTTCCGTTTCTCAACGTACGCCACCTGGTGGATTCGTCAGACTATTGAACGGGCGATCATGAATCAAACCCGTACCATTCGTCTGCCAATTCACATTGTGAAAGAACTGAATGTTTATCTGCGTACTGCGCGTGAACTTTCTCATAAACTCGACCACGAGCCGAGTGCAGAAGAGATCGCCGAACAGCTGGATAAACCGGTTGATGACGTAAGCCGCATGTTACGTCTTAACGAACGCATTACCTCGGTTGATACGCCATTAGGCGGTGATTCTGAAAAAGCGCTGCTGGACATTCTGGCCGATGAGAAAGACAACGGCCCGGAAGACACCACGCAGGACGATGATATGAAACAAAGCATCGTCAAATGGCTGTTCGAACTGAACGCCAAGCAGCGTGAAGTGCTGGCACGTCGTTTCGGCCTGTTGGGCTATGAAGCGGCAACGCTTGAGGATGTAGGTCGTGAAATCGGCTTAACCCGTGAGCGTGTACGCCAGATCCAGGTTGAAGGTTTGCGCCGTCTGCGTGAAATCCTGCAGGCGCAGGGCCTGAGCATTGAAGCACTTTTTCGTGAATAATCGTTTATAAGATTATCTGAGTACGAATGCAAAAAGCGATGGTGAAAACCATCGCTTTTTTTATGTCTGCAGAAAAGTGATTGCGGGTAAACAAAAGCACCGCGCATTAAGCGGTGCAGCGTATTATCAGACCAGCGATTTAAGACGATAAATCCAGTCGAGCGCCTGACGCGGTGTCAGTGTATCCGGATCCAGGGCCTCAAGTGCCTCTACGGCAGGCGAGGTCTCTTCGACCAGCAGCGGCAGCTGAGAACCATCGACCGTCGATGACGCGGAGTGATTTGAAACGTTCTCCAGTTCCTTCAGCTTGTTGCGCGCCCGCTTAATCACCTCTTTGGGCACGCCAGCCAGTGCGGCTACCGCCAGACCATAACTCTTACTCGCGGCTCCTTCCTGCACGCTGTGCATAAAGGCGATGGTGTCACCGTGCTCAACGGCATCCAGATGGACGTTGACCACGCCTTCCATTTTTTCCGGCAGGGTGGTCAGCTCGAAGTAATGGGTGGCAAACAGCGTCATCGCTTTGATGCGGTTCGCCAGGTTTTCGGCGCAGGCCCAGGCCAGCGACAAACCGTCATAGGTGGAGGTTCCGCGTCCAATCTCATCCATCAACACCAGGCTGTTTTCAGTGGCGTTGTGCAGGATGTTGGCGGTTTCGGTCATCTCAACCATAAAGGTTGAGCGCCCGGAGGCGAGGTCATCAGCGGCACCGACGCGGGTAAAGATGCGATCCAGCGGGCCAATCAGTGTCTCATCGGCTGGAACAAAACTGCCAATCCATGCCATCAGCGCAATCAGCGCGGCCTGCCGCATATAGGTACTCTTACCGCCCATATTAGGGCCAGTAATGATCAGCATTCGGCGCTGGGGTGCCAGGGACAGCGGGTTGGCAATAAACGGCTCTTTCAGGACCTGTTCAACCACCGGATGGCGACCGCCGCTGATTTTAATCCCGGCTTTATCCTGCAACACCGGGCGACAATAGTTAAGTGACCAGGCGCGTTCCGCCAGGTTGCTTAACACATCCAGCTCTGCCAGCGCGGCGGCACTGAGCTGCAACGCTTCAAGATGCGGCAGCAGCTGATCGAACAGCGCCTCATACAGGCTTTTCTCCAGCGACAGCGCTTTGCCCTTAGAGGTGAGGACTTTGTCTTCGTACTCTTTCAGTTCCGGGATGATATAGCGCTCAGCGTTTTTCAGGGTCTGACGACGGACATAGTGCATCGGAACCTGATGACTCTGCCCACGGCTGACCTGGATGTAATAGCCATGCACACCGTTAAAACCAACCTTAAGGGTATCCAGTCCCAGCTTCTCGCGTTCGCGAATCTCCAGCCGATCGAGATAGTCGGTTGCGCCATCGGCCAGCGCGCGCCACTCATCCAGCTCTGCGTTATAACCGGGCGCGATCACTCCGCCATCACGGATCAGCACCGGTGGTGACTCAATTACCGCCTGCTCCAGCAGCTCACGTAACGCGGTGAACTCGCCCATCTGTGTGCGCAGTTTCTGCAGCTGCGGTGCTTCGACATCGGCCAGCAACTGGTTCAGTTCTGGCAGTTGCTGAAATGCATGACGCATGCGGGCCAGATCGCGCGGACGTGCTGTACGCAGCGCCAGGCGGGCCAGGATTCGCTCAAGATCGCCGACCTGACGCAGCACTGGCTGTAGCACGTCGCTGAGATTTTGCAGCTCAGCAATCGATTCCTGACGCTGGTTAATGATGCGCGCATCGCGCAGCGGCATATGCAGCCAGCGCTTCAGCATCCGGCTGCCCATCGGCGTGACGGTTTTATCCAGCACGGCCGCTAAGGTGTTGTCGGTGCCACCGGCCAGGTTCTGGGTAATCTCCAGATTACGGCGGGTGGCGGCATCCATGATGATGCTGTCCTGTTGCCGCTCCATGCTCAGCGAGCGGATGTGCGGCAGCGTGGTGCGCTGAGTATCTTTGACATATTGCAGCAGGCAGCCCGCCGCACTCAGTCCGAGGTGTGCGCTCTCCACGCCGAAGCCATTGAGGTCACGGGTGCCAAACTGCAGGTTCAGCTGCTGGCGCGCGGTGTCAATCTCAAACTCCCACAGCGGGCGCCGGCGCAGGCCACGTCGCTGATCGATCAACGACATAGCCTGAAAATCTTCGGGATAGAGCAGCTCAGCCGGATTGGTGCGCTGCAGCTCTGCCGCCATGGTTTCTGCATCGGCAGGTTCGCTCAGGCGAAAACGGCCGGAGCTGATATCCAGCGTGGCGTAACCAAAACCGCGCGGGCTTTGCACAATCGCTGCCAGCAGATTGTCGTGCCGCTCCTGTAGCAGCGCCTCATCACTGATGGTGCCTGGCGTGACGATACGAACCACTTTACGCTCAACCGGGCCTTTGCTCAGCGCCGGATCGCCTATCTGCTCGCAAATGGCTACGGACTCGCCCAGTTGAACCAGTTTAGCCAGATAGCCTTCCACCGCATGATAGGGTACCCCGGCCATCGGAATCGGTTCGCCCGCTGACGCACCGCGTTTGGTGAGTGAAATCTCCAGCAGCTGTGAGGCGCGCTTCGCATCGTCATAAAACAGCTCGTAGAAGTCACCCATACGGTAAAACAGCAGAATGTCAGGATGCTCTGCCTTGAGGCGAAGGTACTGCTGCATCATGGGCGTGTGAGAAGGAAAGTCCTTTTCAGTTGGCTCTTGCATAAGGTTTTGACTCATCTTTAATGCGGTAAATTTCTGGGGGTCAACGCCCATGAAACCGAAAGGGATTCCAGGCGTGCAGGATAGTCAGATGATAACGAATAGGGCAGGGCATATGCCAGCCTGATACATCGCCCTGATCCTGACCGGGTGTAACCTGAAGGGCATCCTGGCAAATGTGGCGGCGGCTGGCGACATAAAAGAGCCTTTTTTCAGGACTCTGACCCGGGGCTGCGAGGTGGCTCGCGATTTCTGCGACAGTTTACGGCGGGCAGGGCGGCAATGCACCGCATCAGGATGGGGGCGGGTTAGTGCAGCCCGTTCTGCAGCGCCCAGACGGCGGCTTCAAGCCGGGATTTAAGGTTCATCTTTTTCAGCAGATATTTGACGTGGACCTTGACTGTGCTTTCACTGATGTCCAGTTTGCGGGCAATCGCTTTGTTGGTCATCCCGTCGCTGATCAGTTGCAGGATGTCGCGTTCACGGCGGGTCAGCTGATTGATATCGCGCATCTGAGCAGGCTGCGCTTCGCGTAATCGGGCAACCAGAATCGGAGTCAGCGCTTCGCTCAGCACGATTTGCCCGGCAGCAGCCTGATGCAGCGCTTTTAGCAAGGCTTCCGGTTCCATATCCTTCAGCAGATAGCCATCCGCGCCGCGCTTCAGCGCGCAGACCACATCCTCTTCATTATCTGAAACGCTGAATACCACCACCCGGCCAGAGAGAGCAATTTCACGCAGCTGGGTCAGGGTATCCAGTCCGTTCAGACCCGGCATATTAAGATCAAGCAGGATCAGGTCGGGATCATGCTGCTGTGCCAGCGCCAGTCCATCGATGCCATTACCCGCTTCGGCAACCACCTGCAGTCGTTCATCCAGCGCAATCAGCTGCTTTAACCCGTTACGCAGCATGGGATGGTCGTCGATCAATAAGAGCGTGAATTTCTCTGTCGCCACAATGGCTCCTGTTCCTGTCATATTCGCCGGCCTGAGCGGGCGGGAGGCCTATCTTACCGATGAAGCGGGGTCGCTATATACCCCTAATGGACTACTCCTTTATTTCCATTCTGGCTTCCTTTTGCTGATGGCATCTGTCGCCTCAATTAAACCGCATGATTTATAAGGGTTATCCGGATTCACTAAACTACTTAACCGGGACAGGCTGGGGGTGCCACACCTTCGTAACCTGCCTTGCCGTTGATTTGTATCAAGCACGCCGCCAGGCCGGATGCGCAGGATATGCACAATTATTATTCTGCTGATGAGAGATTTATGACCCAATCCGCCTCTTTGCAAACCCCGACGCGCGGCGCGTTAATTCAGGACTGGCAACCGGAAAACGATGCGTTCTGGCAGTCACGCGGTAAACGTATCGCCAGCCGTAACCTGTGGATTTCTGTTTTCTGCCTGTTGCTGGGCTTCTGCGTCTGGATGCTGTTCAGCACCGTCGCGGTGAACCTGAACAAAGTTGGCTTCAACTTCAGTACTGAACAGCTCTTTTTACTGACCGCGCTGCCGTCAGTCTCCGGCGCCTTGCTGCGCGTCCCTTACTCTTTTGTTATTCCTATCTTTGGCGGACGCCGCTGGACCGCCTTCAGCACCGGTATCCTGATTATTCCCTGCCTGTGGCTAGGCTTTGCCGTGCAGGATAGCCAGACCTCATTTGCGACTTTCATGGTGATTTCCCTGCTGTGCGGTTTTGGCGGCGCTAACTTCGCTTCGAGCATGGGCAACATCAGCTTCTTCTTTCCCAAAGCCCGCCAGGGCGGCGCGCTGGGCATCAACGGCGGCCTCGGTAATCTTGGCGTCAGCGTCATGCAGTTTGTCGCGCCGCTGGCGATCTCCTGTGCCATCTTTGATTTTGCTGATGTGGGCCATACCACCGTCACCGGCGACAGCCTCTGGCTGGAAAATGCGGCCTGGATCTGGGTGCCGTTCCTGGCAATCGGCACGCTGGCAGCCTGGTTCGGCATGAACGACCTGGCAGCGGCGAAATCCTCGCTACGTGAGCAGTTGCCGGTGCTGAAACGTCCACACCTGTGGGTCATGGCGCTGCTCTATCTGGCGACCTTTGGTTCCTTTATTGGTTTCTCTGCCGGTTTTGCCATGCTGACGAAGACACAGTTTCCTGATGTCGTGATCATGCACTACGCCTTTTTCGGTCCGTTGATTGGCGCGCTGGCCCGTTCAGCAGGCGGCATCATATCTGACCGCCTCGGCGGAACCCGCGTCACGCTGGTCAACTATATCCTCATGGCGCTGTTTGCCGCGCTGCTGTTCCTCACCCTGCCGGGTAACGGACATGACGGTTCGTTTATCGCCTTCTTCGCCGTATTTATGGGCCTGTTCCTGACCTCCGGTCTGGGCAGCGGCTCTACCTATCAGATGATTGCGGTGCTCTTCCGCAAGCTGACGCTGGAACGTATCAAAGCCGAGGGTGGCGACGATACCCTGGCACAGCGTGAAGCGGCGACAGAAACCTCGGCTGCGCTGGGCTTTATCTCTGCGATTGGCGCGCTTGGCGGCTTCTTTATTCCGCAGACCTTTGGCCTGTCGCTCGCCATGACCGGTTCACCCGCTGGCGCGATGAAAATCTTCCTGGTCTTTTACCTTTGCTGTATCGCCGTGACCTGGGTGGTTTACGGACGAAAAGCACGCGCCTGATAACGACAAAGCCGGTGTGGCGCACCGGCAAAATTTTACTTTCTGTGTCGCGACAGATGCAGAGTCAGCAATGTCATACCAGGCCTTCAGGAGTATTCCGGATGAGCAAGTTTCTTGATCGATTTCGTTATTTTAAACAGCTGGCTGAGCCGTTTTCCGGCCAGCATGGCCAGACCTTAAACAGTAATCGCGACTGGGAAGATGGCTACCGCAGCCGCTGGCAGCACGATAAAATTGTGCGATCCACACACGGTGTTAACTGTACCGGCTCATGCAGCTGGAAAATCTACGTGAAAAACGGTCTGGTCACCTGGGAGACCCAGCAGACCGACTACCCGCGTACCCGTCCCGATCTGCCTAACCATGAGCCGCGCGGCTGCCCACGCGGTGCCAGCTACTCCTGGTATCTTTACAGCGCTAACCGCCTGAAATATCCGCTAATGCGCAAGAAGCTGATTCAGTTGTGGCGTGATGCGAAAGCGCAGCACAGCGATCCGGTGGATGCCTGGGCATCCATTATCAGCAATCCTGAAAAGGCCAAAAGTTACAAGCAGGCCCGTGGACGCGGTGGCTTTGTTCGCTCCAGCTGGCAGGAAGTGAACGAGATGATCGCCGCCGCGAACATCTGCACCGCGAAGACCTATGGCCCTGACCGTATTATGGGATTCTCGCCGATTCCGGCGATGTCGATGGTCTCTTACGCTGCCGGCGCACGTTACCTGTCACTGATTGGTGGCACCTGCCTGAGTTTCTACGACTGGTACTGCGATCTGCCACCTGCGTCACCGATGACCTGGGGTGAGCAGACCGACGTGCCGGAATCGGCCGACTGGTACAACTCCTCATACATCATTGCCTGGGGTTCGAACGTGCCGCAGACCCGTACCCCGGATGCGCACTTCTTTACCGAAGTCCGCTATAAAGGGACAAAAACCGTGGCGATCACCCCGGACTATGCTGAAGTCGCGAAGCTATGCGACCAGTGGCTGAGTCCGAAGCAGGGCACCGACAGCGCGATGGCGCTGGCGATGGGCCACGTGATGCTGAAAGAGTTTCATCTTGATCGCGAAGTCGGTTATTTCCGCGACTACGTACGTCGTTATACCGATATGCCGATGCTGGTCATGCTGGAGCCCCGTGAGGGGGGTTACTACGCGGCGGGCCGTCAGCTGCGCGCCAGCGATCTGGTGGATGGCCTGGGTCAGGAAAATAACCCGGAATGGAAAACCGTGGCGCTGGATCAGGCGACCGGTGAACTGATTGCACCGCAGGGCTCTATCGGCTTCCGCTGGGGCGAAAAAGGCAAATGGAACCTGGAGCAGCGTGACGGCCTGTCACAGAAGGAAGTCGAGCTTCAGCTTAGTCTGCTCGGCAGCCACGATGAGGTGGTTGAGGTTGGTTTTCCTTACTTTGGTGGCATCACCAGCGAGCATTTCAACAGCGTCGCGCTGGATGAGATCCTGCTGCACAAGCTGCCGGTAAAACGTCTGCAGCTGGCCGATGGCAGTGAAGCGTGGGTCACCAGCGTCTACGACCTGACCCTGGCGAACTACGGTCTGGATCGCGGTCTGGATGATGCCAACTGCGCGCAAAACTACGACGAGATTAAAGCCTATAGTCCGGCCTGGGCGGAACAGATTACAGGTGTTTCGCGTCAAAACATCATTCGCATTGCCCGCGAGTTTGCCGAAAACGCAGAGAAAACCCGTGGCCGTTCAATGATCATCGTCGGTGCCGGTATGAACCACTGGTATCACATGGATATGAACTACCGTGGCCTGATGAACATGCTGATTTTTTGCGGCTGTGTCGGTCAGAGCGGGGGGGGCTGGGCGCACTATGTTGGCCAGGAGAAACTCCGTCCGCAGACCGGCTGGACTCCGCTGGCTTTTGGCCTCGACTGGCAGCGTCCGCCACGTCAGATGAACAGTACCTCTTTCTTCTATAACCACTCCAGTCAGTGGCGCTATGAAACCCTGGCCACCAGCGAACTGCTGTCACCGCTGGCGGACAAAAGCCGTTACAGCGGCAGTTTGATCGACCTTAATGTTCGTTCTGAACGCATGGGCTGGCTCCCTTCCGCGCCTCAGCTTAACGTCAACCCGCTGCACATCGCAGCGCAGGCGAAAGCCGCCGGTCAGTCACCGCTGGATTTCACCGTGGAAAGCCTGAAGCAGGGCACCATGCGGTTTGCCGCTGAACAGCCGGATGACCCGCAGAACTTCCCACGCAATCTGTTTGTCTGGCGTTCCAATTTACTTGGCTCATCCGGTAAAGGGCATGAGTACATGCTGAAATACCTGCTGGGCACCGAAAACGGTATTCAGGGAAAAGATTTGGGCCAGCAGGGTCGCGTGAAGCCCGAAGAAGTGGAATGGCTGGACCAGGGCGCCGAAGGCAAACTGGATCTGGTGGTCACACTCGACTTCCGCATGTCGAGCACCTGTCTCTACTCCGACGTGGTGTTGCCTACCGCTACCTGGTATGAAAAAGACGATATGAATACCTCGGATATGCATCCGTTTATTCATCCGCTTTCGGCCGCTGTTGACCCGGCCTGGGATTCCAAAAGCGACTGGGAGATCTATAAAGGCATTGCCAGAGCGTTCTCTGATCTCTGCCCTGGACATTTAGGCGTTGAAACGGATGTGGTTACGCTGCCGGTGTTGCATGACTCGCCTGCTGAACTGGCGCAGCCGTTTGAGGCAAAAGACTGGAAAAAAGGCGAGTGCGACCTGATTCCAGGCAAAACCGCGCCACACATTATGGTGGTCGAGCGCGACTATCCGGCGACCTGGGAGCGCTTTACCTCGCTGGGACCGTTGCTGGATACCCAGGGTAATGGCGGCAAAGGCATCAGCTGGAACACCAGCAAAGAGGTCGATTTCCTCAAACAGCTGAACTATGTCAAAGCGGATGGCCCGGCGGCGGGACGGCCGAATATCGACACGGCGATCGATGCAGCAGAAGTGATCCTGGCGCTGGCACCGGAAACTAATGGTCAGGTGGCGGTGAAAGCCTGGCAGGCACTGGGTGTGATTACCGGCCGTGACCACACGCATCTGGCTTTGAACAAGGAAGACGAGAAGATCCGCTTCCGCGATATCCAGGCGCAGCCGCGCAAAATTATCTCCAGCCCGACCTGGTCAGGCCTGGAAGATGAGCATGTCTCTTACAACGCCTGCTACACCAACGTCCATGAGCTGATCCCGTGGCGAACCCTGAGCGGCCGTCAGCAGCTCTATCAGGATCATGAGTGGATGCGCGCCTTCGGTGAAAGTCTGATGGTCTATCGTCCGCCCATCGATACCCGCGCGGCGAAGCCGTTGCTGAACAGCAAGCCCAACGGTAACCTGGAGAAGGCGCTGAACTTCCTGACGCCACATCAGAAATGGGGCATTCACTCTACCTACAGCGACAACCTGCTGATGCTGACGCTGTCACGCGGCGGACCCATCGTCTGGATGAGTGAAGATGATGCCCGCGAGCTGGGCATTGTGGATAACGACTGGATCGAGGCGTTCAACGCTAACGGTGCGCTGACCGCGCGTGCGGTCGTGAGCCAGCGTATCCCGGCCGGCATGACCATGATGTACCACGCCCAGGAACGCATCGTGAATATCCCCGGCTCGGAGATCACCAGCCAGCGTGGCGGCATCCATAACTCTGTGACGCGAACCTGCCCGAAACCGACCCATATGATCGGCGGTTATGCGCAGCTCTCCTGGGGCTTTAACTACTACGGCACCGTCGGCTCTAACCGCGATGAGTTCGTGGTGGTGAGAAAAATGAACAACGTTAACTGGTTAGATGGGGAAGGCAACGATGCCTGCCAGGGCAGCCAGCAGGAGGTAAAACTATGAAAATTCGTTCACAGGTCGGCATGGTGCTGAACCTCGACAAATGTATCGGCTGCCACACCTGCTCGGTGACCTGTAAAAACGTCTGGACCAGCCGCGAGGGCATGGAATACGCCTGGTTCAACAATGTCGAAAGCAAACCTGGCGTCGGCTATCCGCACGCCTGGGAAGATCAGAAGAAGTGGAAGGGCGGCTGGATCCGTAAGATCAACGGCAAACTGGAGCCGCGCATGGGCAGTCGCGTCGGCCTGCTGTCGAAGATCTTCGCCAACCCGGATGTGCCTGCACTGGATGATTACTACGAGCCGTTCGATTTCGATTATCAGCATCTGCACAATGCACCTGCCGGTAAACATCAGCCGATCGCACGTCCGCGCTCGCTGATCACCGGTCAGCGGATGAAAAAGATCGAAAACGGCCCGAACTGGGAAGAGATCCTTGGCGGCGAGTTTGCCAAACGCTCGCAGGACAAGAACTTCGATAACATCCAGAAGGAGATTTACGGCCAGTTTGAACACACCTTCATGATGTACCTGCCACGCCTGTGTGAGCATTGCCTTAATCCAGCGTGTGTGGCGACCTGTCCAAGCGGCGCGATCTACAAGCGTGGCGAAGATGGCATCGTGCTGATCGACCAGGATAAATGTCGCGGCTGGCGCATGTGCCTGACCGGCTGTCCGTACAAGAAGATCTACTTCAACTGGAAAAGCGGCAAATCAGAAAAATGTATTTTCTGTTATCCACGCATCGAAGCGGGTCAGCCGACTGTTTGCTCGGAAACCTGTGTTGGCCGTATCCGCTACCTCGGCGTGCTGCTCTATGACGCTGACCGAATTGAAGAGGCTGCCGCAGCAGAAAACGAGAAAGATCTCTATCAGCGCCAGCTGGATATCTTCCTTGATCCCAACGATCCGGTGGTGATTGCGCAGGCGCTGAAAGATGGCGTCGCGCAGAGCGTGATCGACGCAGCACAGCGTTCACCGGTTTATAAAATGGCGATGGAGTGGAAGCTGGCGCTGCCGCTTCACCCTGAATACCGCACGCTGCCGATGGTCTGGTATGTGCCGCCGTTGTCACCCATTCAGTCGGTCGTGGATGGTGGGGCGCTGGCGCACACCGGCGTGCTGCCGGATGTGGAAAGCCTGCGCATTCCGGTTGAGTATCTGGCAAACCTGCTGACCGCAGGTGACACCGCGCCGGTACTGCTGGCACTAAAACGCATGCTGGCGATGCGCCATTACAAGCGCGCAGAAAGCGTAGACGGTGCGCATGACATTCGGGCGCTGGAGCAGGTCGGTCTGACTGAAGCACAGGCGCAGGAGATGTACCGTTATCTGGCGATTGCGAACTATGAAGATCGCTTTGTGGTGCCTTCAGGTCATCGCGAACTGGCGCGTGAAGCCTTCCCTGAAAGCAAAGGCTGCGGCTTTAGCTTTGGCGATGGCTGTCACGGCAGCGACAGCAAATTCAACCTGTTCAACAGCCGCCGTATCGATGCTATCGACGTTAGTAAGAAAACCACGCGTCCGGAGGATGCCTCATGATGACGCTGCGCGTGCTGTCGCGCCTGCTGGATTACCCGGATGAGGCGCTGTTTACCCACTATCCCGATCTGATCGCGGCGCTGGAAAACGCCCCTGAACTCAATCTGCAGCAGAGCGCACGGCTTTTGTGCTTCATCAGTCAGCTCTGCGCCAGGCCAATGCTGGATGTGCAGGCTGACTACTGCGAGCTGTTTGATCGCGGCCGCGCCACCTCGCTGCTGCTGTTTGAACATGTGCACGGTGAATCCCGCGATCGCGGTCAGGCGATGGTCGATCTGCTGGAACAGTACCGGGCCGACGGTCTGGAGCTGGACAGCAAAGAGTTGCCCGATTATCTGCCGCTCTACCTGGAATATCTCGCCTGTAAAAGTGATGAGGCCGCACGTCAGGGACTGGATGACATCGTGCCGATTCTGGCCTTACTGGCGGCGCGTCTGGAAGATCGCCAGAGTCCTTACGCCGATCTCTTCACGGTGTTACTGACGTTGTCAGGTAGTACGGTCGATCCTGCGGCCCTCAAACCCCAGGTGGCGCAGGAAGCGCGCGATGATACTCCGGCAGCACTCGATGCGGTGTGGGAAGAGGAACAGATTAAGTTTCTCGGCGAACAGGGCTGCGCCTCGGCCCAGCAGGCGATGCATCAGCGTCGCTTCGCCGATGCGGTCGCGCCGCAGTATCTCGATATCGCCGCAGCGACTGCGCGCACCACAGGAGAATCAGCATGAATTTTATTAACACTTTCTTCTTTGATATTTACCCCTATCTGGCCGGAACAGTCTTCCTGGTGGGGAGTTGGCTGCGCTATGACTACGGGCAGTACAGCTGGCGGGCCGGTTCCAGTCAGATGCTGGACAAAAAAGGGATGCGTCTTGCCTCTAACCTGTTCCACATCGGCATCATCGGTATTTTCTTCGGCCACATCGTCGGGATGCTGACGCCACACTGGATGTATGAATCGTTCCTGCCAATTGACGTGAAGCAGAAGCTGGCGATGATTGCCGGTGGGCTATTCGGTGCGATGACGCTGGCGGGTGGCGCGCTGCTGCTGAAGCGCCGTCTGACCAATCCTCGGGTGCGGGCGACCAGTAGCGTCGGCGACATTCTGATTATGACCCTGCTGGTGGCTCAGGCTACGCTGGGCTTGCTGACCATTCCGTTCTCTGCCCAGCATATGGACGGCAGTGAAATGATGAAGCTGGTGGGCTGGGCGCAGGCGGTGGTGACCTTCCACGGTGGTGCGTCGCAGCATCTGGAAGGCGTAGCCGTGATCTACCGCGTGCACATGGTGCTGGGGATGACATTGTTCCTGCTGTTCCCGTTCTGCCGCCTGGTACATATCTGGAGCGCGCCGGTTGAGTATCTGACCCGTCGTTATCAGCTGGTGAGAAACCGCCGCTAAACGCAGGATGGCTGCGGAGGAGACTCCACCCCGCAGCCGTTTTTAACCTACCGCTGCGTTGACGTTTTTTTAAGATTCCGGACTGTATGTCACCGCGCTGAACGACTACTATTACCGCATCTGAATTTACCCTCCTCGTTTATGGATAACCGATGCGTCTCAAGTTAGCCCTCCTTGCGTTCATTCCGCTTCTGGCCTCCTGCAGCAGCAAACCTGAAGTTCCGACCCAGCAGAAGATGCTGGCTGCGCCACAGGGCGGTTTTTTACTGCAGCCGTCGCATAGCGGACAGGCGATGTTTGGTGACTTCGCCGGTAATCCGGCAGCAGAGCAATTTATCGATAAGATGGTGGAGAAGCATGACTTTGATCGTGAGCAGTTACACAACATCATCGGTCAGGCAAAAAGACTGGACTATGTACTGCGGTTAATGGATCGACAGGCACCAAGCTATACGCCATCGCCGGGCCCTAATGGGGCCTGGATCCGCTATCGCAACAAGTTCATTACGCCGGATAACGTGCAAAACGGTGTGGCATTCTGGAACCAGTATCAGGATGCGCTGCAACGCGCGCAGCAGGTCTATGGCGTGCCGCCGGAAATTATTGTCGGCATCATTGGCGTGGAAACCCGTTGGGGTCGCGTGATGGGGAAAACGCGGATTCTGGATGCGCTTGCGACCTTATCGTTTAACTATCCGCGCCGCGCCGAATACTTCAGCAGCGAGCTGGAAACCTTCCTTCTGATGTCGCGTAAAGAGCAGGATGACCCGCTGGCGCTGAAAGGGTCTTTCGCCGGGGCGATGGGTTATGGTCAGTTTATGCCTTCTTCTTACAACGATTATGCAGTTGATTTCAACGGCGACGGGCATGCAAACCTGTGGGATCCGGTGGATGCTATCGGCAGCGTGGCGCACTACTTCCAGAAGCACGGCTGGCGCAGCGGTGAAAATGTGGCGGTTCCGGCCAGCGGTCAGGCACCGATGCTGGAAGATGGTTTCAAAACCAGTTACAGCGTGAGCATGCTGGCGGCGTCAGGCCTGTCGCCACAGGGCTCGCTGGACGGTAACAATCAGGTCAGTCTGCTGCGCCTCGACTTAGGCACCAGCTACCAGTACTGGTACGGCCTGCCGAATTTTTATGTCATCACCCGCTACAACCATAGTACCCATTATGCGATGGCGGTATGGCAACTGGGTGAGGCCGTAAGCAAAGCACGGCAGGGCGGCCTGTTATAAAGACTATCCTTGTTAACTGTAAGGTTATATGATGACGCCCTTTTTCAGGCCACACAGCCACTGATACCTCTGGAGTCGTTATGTCTTTACCTTCCTGCCCAGCTTGTCACGCCGATTACACCTGGCAAGATGGCGAGAACCTCAACTGTCCCTCCTGCGGTCATATCTGGACCGAAGGAGAGGCTGACAGCAGCAACGGATCGCTGGAAGTGCGTGATGCCAACGGCAATTTGCTGGCAGATGGCGACAGCGTCACGGTGATCAAAGATCTCAAGGTGAAGGGCAGCTCTTCATCGCTGAAGATCGGCACCAAAGTGAAAGGTATTCGCCTGGTGGAAGGGGACCACAACATCGATTGTAAAATCGAGGGCTTTGGTCAGATGAAATTAAAATCTGAGTTCGTGAAAAAGAACTGAGATCCGGGGCGCAGGGACGCGCCCGTTATTCTATTAGCTGAACAGTCGATCGATCGCGGCACACTGCTCCGCATTCAGCGTGCCACCGTAGTTTCTTGAGGTGCTGCTCATCGAGTTATAGCGTCGTGCCACGGCCGTTTTAATCGTTGTCACAAAATCATCGCCAACAGTGTAAATCGCCATCAGCCTGCCAATCTGCTGTTGCAGACGCGCCAGCTCAGGCAGATTGCCCGTCCGCCAGGCCGCCATCATTTCTGCAAAGTACTCCGGCACAATATTATTCAGGCCTGAAATCACCCCGGCACCGCCCGCCAGCAGATTGGGAAGCAGATATTCGTCATACCCCGACAGCACGGCAAAATCACTGCGTACCTTGCGGGTTTCTTCGATCATCGCCCGATTATGCGACAGGCAATCCACCGTATCTTTGATGCCGATAAAGTTGGGGAGCTTTGCCGCCAGCGCGGCAATTAGCGCTGGTGTCAGATCGCAACCGGTGCGTGCAGGAAAATTGTAGGCAAACCATTTCCCCCCCAGCTGCGCATCAAGTGCTTCGAAGTAGTGCATCAGCTGCTTTTGCGTCTGGCCGTAATAGTAGGGCGGCAGCACCATCACCGCATCAAAGTCATTTTTCCAGGCGGCTTCAGCCAGCTTCAGCATGTCAGGGATACAGGTGGCCGAGACGTTAGCTACCATTTTCAGCGGTGATAAGGATCGGGCTTCCTGAATCAGCTGTAAACGCTCCTGCTGCGTCAGTGAGGCAAATTCGCCAATGCTGCCCATCACGAGCAGGGTATCGATACCGGCGTCATTGAGGCGGGAGAAATGTCGTCCGAGCGCATCAATATCGACGGCACCCTGCGTATTAAACGGCGTGACAGTAGGGCACCAGACACCGGCAAAAGCCGATTTTTCACTCATAGCTGACTCCTGTATCGGATGTTAAAAAGTGAAACAGCGTTTCAACTTAATTATTCCAGCCAGCCTCTGCCAGCGCATGATTCAAAAATGAGCAACGGGTCGCACTTTTTCATCTTTTATCCGTCTCAGTAAGCGGATGCATCTGATAAACGAGCGAGAGGTGATGATGAAAGAGTGGGATCCTGTGCTGTATCGTAAATTTGAAGCGGAACGAACCCGTCCAGCCCGCGAACTGCTGGCGCGTATCAGTCTGGAACAGGTTGAGCAGGTAACCGATCTGGGATGCGGGCCTGGCAACAGTACCGAGCTGCTCGCCGATGCCTGGCCGCTGGCGCAGATCACCGGGCTCGACAGTTCAGCGGCGATGTTATCTCAGGCGGGTGAACGCCTGCCGCACTGTCGTTTTGTCCAGGCGGACATCAGCAGCTGGCAGGCGGATGCGCCGCAGCAGGTGGTTTATGCCAACGCGTCTCTGCAATGGCTGGATAATCATGTCACGCTGTTTCCCCACCTGGTCAGGCAACTGGCATCCGGTGGCGTGCTGGCGATCCAGATGCCTGATAACCTCAATGAGCCCTCACATCAACTGATGCGCGAGGTGGCAGCCACGGAGCGCTGGCGTTCACGGATTAAAGCCGATGCCGCTGAGCGTACACAGCTGCTTTCCACTGGTGAATATTACAATTTGCTGACGCAGGCAGGCTGTGAAGTGGATATCTGGCGTACCACCTATTATCACGTGATGGCCGATGCGCAGGCGATTATCAGCTGGCTGCAGGCGACCGGATTACGGCCTTTCCTGGCGACGCTGGATGCATCTGAACAGAGAGATTTTCTGTCTGATTATCACCAGCGTCTGCTCACCGCCTATCCGGCTCAGGCCAATGGTCAGGTTCTGCTCGCTTTCCCGCGTCTTTTCATGGTTGCAGTGAAAAAAGAGTAAGCGTGATGGAAAGCCGGTCGCAAAAACAGTGCAACAGGATCGAGTGACCTTGAAAAAGTGGTCTTTCTGCACCACCTTCAACTCATAGCTTAAGGGAGAGCTGCAATGGATGATCAGCAATTACAGGCACTCAGTGCGCAGATAGGTGAGCAACTGAAGCAGCGCAATGCCACCGTAACCTGTGCGGAATCCTGCACGGGGGGGTGGATTGCCAAAGTCTTTACCGATATCAGCGGCAGTTCCGCCTGGTTCGAACGCGGTTTCGTGACCTACAGTAATGAGGCCAAACAGCAGCTGGTGAATGTTCAGGCTGACTCGCTGGCGCAGTATGGCGCGGTAAGTGATGCGGTAGTGCGTGAGATGGCGCTGGGAGCCCGCCAGGCGGCTCATGCTGACTATTCTATTTCTGTCAGCGGCATTGCCGGTCCGGATGGCGGCAGTGAAGAAAAACCGGTCGGCACGGTGTGGTTTGGCTTTGCCGGGCCGCAGGATAAAATATTGACTTTTAAACAGATTTTTAATGGCAATCGCGATGCCGTTCGCCGCCAGTCGGTGGCATGGGCCTTACAGAAACTGTATGGCGAATTTCTGACAAATTAAACTTGATACTGTATGACTATACAGTATAATTGTCGGCAACAGAAAGAGTACAGGCACCCTGAGTGCGTGTTTACCCGGCTTGATTAGGAGTTGAAATGGCGATTGATGAAAACAAACAGAAGGCTTTAGCTGCCGCGCTTGGCCAGATTGAGAAACAATTTGGTAAAGGCTCCATCATGCGCTTGGGTGAAGACCGCTCAATGGATGTGGAAACGATCTCTACCGGCTCGCTGTCGCTGGATATCGCATTAGGTGCAGGCGGTCTGCCAATGGGCCGTATCGTTGAGATCTACGGACCCGAGTCTTCCGGTAAAACCACGCTGACTCTGCAGGTTATCGCCTCAGCACAGCGTAAAGGCAAAACCTGTGCCTTTATTGATGCCGAGCATGCGCTGGATCCGGTTTACGCCAAAAAACTGGGCGTAGACATTGATAACCTGCTCTGCTCACAGCCCGATACTGGTGAGCAGGCGCTGGAAATCTGTGATGCGCTGGCGCGCTCTGGTGCCGTTGATGTCATCATCGTCGACTCCGTTGCCGCTCTGACGCCTAAAGCGGAAATCGAAGGTGAAATCGGTGACTCACACATGGGCCTCGCGGCACGTATGATGAGCCAGGCGATGCGTAAACTGGCCGGTAACCTGAAGCAGTCCAATACTCTGCTGATTTTCATCAACCAGATCCGTATGAAAATTGGTGTCATGTTTGGTAACCCGGAAACCACCACGGGTGGTAACGCGCTGAAGTTCTATGCCTCTGTCCGTCTTGATATTCGCCGTATCGGTGCAATTAAAGAGGGCGATAACGTGGTCGGCAGTGAGACACGCGTTAAAGTGGTGAAAAACAAAATCGCTGCGCCATTCAAACAGGCTGAGTTCCAGATCATGTACGGCGAAGGTATTAATACCTTTGGCGAGCTGGTCGACCTGGGCGTGAAGCACAAGCTGATTGAAAAAGCGGGTGCCTGGTACAGCTACAATGGCGACAAGATTGGTCAGGGTAAATCGAATGCTGGCAACTTCCTGAAAGAGAATGCGGCTGTGGCAAACGAAATTGATCTGAAGTTGCGTGAGATGTTGCTCAACGGCGCGGATGACAAACTCGCAGCAGCCGACAAGGCTGCCGAGAAAGAAGACGCAGCAAGTGAAGCGAACGAAGACTTCTAATCTCTGATGCGGGAGGGGCGAAAGCCTCTCCCGTAGTTTTTTAGCCCCTCTATTGCCTTTCTTGCCTTCCCTCTGCTCTGTTCTGTCGCCATAATCTCATTCTGTTTGTACAAGGTGCGCAGTATGACTGAACCCTCTCAGCCCCAACCTAATGCCGTCTCTTACTCTCGTCTGCTTGACCGTGCGATGCGTATCCTGGGTCAGCGCGATCACAGCCGTGCAGAATTAGCCCGTAAGCTGCAACAGTCAGCTCAGCGTGCTGCATGGGCGCAAAAAAAAGAGCCCGAAATTATTACCGAAGCGCTGCTGGAGCAGGTACTGGACTGGTGCCAGGACAGCGGCTGGTTAAACGACGAACGCTTCACCGAACGGTTTATTCAGAGTCGAAGCCGTAAAGGCTTTGGATCGCAGCGCGTGCGTCTTGAACTGGCCCAGAAAGGCATCGACCGTGAAGCCATTGATATTGCAATGGAAGAGACGGAAGTCGACTGGGCAGCCTGCGCGGCTCAGCTGGCTGAACGAAAATTCGGACACCCGCTGCCTACAGAGTGGAAAGAGAAGGCGAAAGTCTTACGCTATCTGCAGTCAAAGGGCTTTCAGACCGACGATATCCAGTCTGTTTTCAGAAATTTTGATGACTAAAAGCCGATGTAATTTTACTTCCCACTGAAGAAAATTTATCTTATTCCCACTTTTTGTTCCGCTAATCAGGCACCACGAGAATGTGGCCGCGCCGATCAGAGGGAACGTTCGTTAGCGTGATTCCAGGACATATATGAGCAAGAGCACTGCTGAGATCCGTCAAGCGTTTCTCGACTTTTTTCATAGCAAGGGACATGAGGTTGTAACCAGCAGCTCCCTCGTACCGAATAACGATCCAACCTTGTTGTTTACTAACGCCGGGATGAACCAGTTTAAAGATGTGTTCCTCGGTCAGGACAAACGTGATTACACACGTGCGACCACGTCACAGCGCTGCGTACGCGCAGGCGGTAAACACAACGATCTTGAAAACGTCGGTTACACCGCACGTCACCACACCTTCTTTGAAATGCTGGGTAACTTCAGCTTTGGTGACTACTTCAAGAGAGAGGCGATTGGTTTTGCCTGGGAACTGCTGACGAGCGAGCAGTGGTTCAGCCTGCCAAAAGAGCGTCTGTGGGTGACGATTTATGAAACCGATGATGAAGCCTTTGATATCTGGGCGAATGAAATCGGTGTGCCACGCGAGCGCATTATTCGTATCGGCGACAACAAGGGCAGCGCGTATGCGTCAGATAACTTCTGGCAGATGGGCGATACCGGTCCTTGTGGTCCATGCAGCGAAATCTTCTACGATCACGGCGATCACATCTGGGGTGGCCCGCCGGGAAGCCCGGAGGAAGATGGGGACCGTTACATTGAGATCTGGAACATTGTCTTTATGCAGTTCAACCGCCAGGCTGATGGCACTATGCTGCCGCTGCCAAAACCGTCGGTTGATACCGGAATGGGCCTTGAGCGTATTTCTGCCGTTCTGCAGCACGTCAACTCCAACTATGAAATCGACCTGTTCCAGAAACTGATTCAGGCTGTTGCACAGGTTACCGGTGCGACTGACCTCAGTAATAAATCGCTGCGCGTTATTGCCGACCACATCCGCTCCTGTGCTTTCCTGATTGCCGATGGCGTGATTCCGTCGAATGAGAACCGTGGCTATGTGCTGCGTCGTATCATTCGTCGTGCCGTGCGTCATGGCAACATGCTGGGCGCCAAGGAAGCCTTTTTCTATAAGCTGGTTGCGCCACTGGTTGAGGTCATGGGTGCTGCAGGCGAAGAGTTACAGCGTCAGCAGGCTCAGGTTGAACTGGTGCTGAAAAGCGAAGAAGACCAGTTTGCCAGAACGCTGGAGCGCGGACTGGCCCTGCTGGACGAAGAGCTGGAAAAACTGCAGGGTGACACGCTGGATGGCGAAATCGTCTTCCGGCTTTACGATACCTTTGGCTTCCCGGCTGATTTAACGGCTGATGTCTGCCGCGAACGTAATCTGAAAATCGACGAAGCGGGCTTTGAGCAGGCGATGGAGCAACAGCGTCAGCGCGCACGTGAAGCAAGTGGCTTCGGCGCTGACTACAGCAACGTTATTCGCATCGATGCCGCCTCCTCCTTCAAAGGCTACGACCAGCTCGATTTAGCCGCCACAGTTAAAGCGCTTTATGTTGCGGGCGAAGCGGTTGATGAAGTGTCTGCGGGTCAGGATGCTGTGGTCGTGCTGGATGAAACGCCATTCTATGGTGAATCAGGTGGTCAGGTAGGCGATACCGGCCTGCTGAAAGGGAAGAATGCTGAATTTAGCGTCCAGGATACACAAAAATATGGTCAGGCAATCGGTCATGTCGGTAAGCTGACCGCAGGGCAATTGCGTATCGGTGATCGTCTTGAGGCGCAGGTTGATGCGGCACGTCGTGCGCGCATTCGTCTTAACCACTCTGCAACCCACTTGTTACATGCCGCATTGCGTCAGGTTTTAGGTGAGCATGTTGCGCAGAAAGGCTCGCTGGTTAACGATAAATACCTACGTTTCGACTTCTCGCATTTTGAGGCGATGAAACCTCAGGAGATTCGTCAGGTCGAAGATATCGTCAATGCGCAGATTCGTCGCAACCTGCCGGTAGAAACCGAAGTGATGGATCTGGATGCGGCAAAGTCTAAAGGTGCAATGGCACTGTTTGGCGAGAAATATGATCAGCGCGTGCGCGTTCTGACTATGGGTGATTTCTCGGTTGAGCTGTGCGGTGGTACCCATGCTACGCGCACCGGTGATATCGGCCTGTTCCGTATTCAGGCTGAGTCAGGGACTGCAGCGGGTATTCGTCGTATCGAAGCGATTACGGGTGAAGGCGCGCTGGCGCAGGTCAATGCGCAGAGCAGCCAGCTACAGGATCTGGCGCAGCTGGTAAAAGCGAACAGCAGCAACCTGAACGAGAAAGTGCGTGGTCTGGTTGATCATGTGCGGGCGCTGGAGAAAGAGTTGCAGCAACTGCGCGATCAGCAAGCCGCGCAGGAGAGCGCTTCACTGAGCAGCAATGCCATCGACGTTAAGGGAGTGAAACTGCTGGTCAGTGAGCTCAACAATGTTGAACCTAAAATGTTGCGTACCATGGTTGATGATCTTAAGAATCAACTGGGGTCGGCGATTATTGTGCTGGCGACGGTTGCTGAAGGTAAGGTGTCGCTGATTGCGGGTGTGACCAAAGATCTGACTGACCGCGTTAAAGCGGGTGAGTTGATTGCCGGTCTGGCACAGCAGGTTGGCGGGAAGGGCGGTGGGCGTCCTGACATGGCACAAGCTGGTGGTACTGATGCTGAAGCGCTGAAAGGGGCTCTGGCAGGGGTTGAGAGCTGGGTTAACAGCCGCCTGTAACATATAGAACAAGGCATTGTAAAAAGCGTCAGAACTCCAGTTCCGACGCTTTTTAATACGGTGCTAAAGCAGCAAATGACAAAGTCAGGTTGATGTAGTGTATTTCGGCTAAACTAACTATCAGCAGAATGTATTGGCGCATCGATGTGCATTGGTGTATTTCTCATAGTCAATGTGCAGCGTTAAATGATGGATAATGCCGGGAGCCTGTACTAGCCCGACTCTTTTAATCTTTCAAGGAGCAAAGAATGCTTATTCTAACTCGTCGAGTTGGTGAAACCCTCATGATCGGTGATGAGGTAACTGTAACGGTGCTGGGTGTTAAGGGTAACCAGGTTCGTATTGGGGTTAACGCGCCGAAAGAAGTGTCTGTGCATCGCGAAGAGATCTATCAACGCATCCAGGCTGAAAAAACGCAACAAACCAGCGTTTAACGGATTCAGCGTCTCGCACCTGTGCGAGGCGCTACCGCTTTATCTAAAAATCGTCTCTTTTCTTTTCTCCCGCTTCCCTACTGTTTTGTTAACCTCATCATCTTTCGTTGTTGATAAATCACTCTTTTTGTCGCCATTTTGTCCCAATTGTGTGTGATTTGCTCAATCAAACAAAGTTTCAGAAAAATTGTTTGACTTAAAAGTCCGGGAAAGTAATATGTGCGCCACGCAGTGCCGATGAGCAGAAACAACGTTCAGACGCACAGTTCGAAAGAAAGCGTATGGTGAGGTGGCCGAGAGGCTGAAGGCGCTCCCCTGCTAAGGGAGTATACGGTCAAAAGCTGTATCGAGGGTTCGAATCCCTCCCTCACCGCCATTTTCGATGCATCCATAGCTCAGCTGGATAGAGTACTCGGCTACGAACCGAGCGGTCGGAGGTTCGAATCCTCCTGGATGCACCATCGAAAAAAACAAAGCGAATTAGCAATTCCTTTCATGGTGAGTAGTTAGCACCCTGCGCTGTACAAGAATTAGATATATGCATCCATAGCTCAGCTGGATAGAGTACTCGGCTACGAACCGAGCGGTCGGAGGTTCGAATCCTCCTGGATGCACCATTCTTTGTAACATCCTCAGGTTGGTTTCTGTAAGTCCATAAAAAGCTGTACCTCAAAAGACAGACCCCAATGCATCCATAGCTCAGCTGGATAGAGTACTCGGCTACGAACCGAGCGGTCGGAGGTTCGAATCCTCCTGGATGCACCATTATCTTCAGTTTCAAAAACCCCCACTTTGTTATGACGTAAAAATCGTTTAGCGCTCACAGGCAGATATCACGCTTATCATCTCCGCAGAGCCTGGCGCGAATTGAATCACTATTCAGACCTCTCCCCTGCAGTTACCCTCTGGCTTTACCCGCACTGTTTTTCTGCGTAATCTGCCTCACTGATTCATCATCCTGACTTAAGCGACACGTAACACCTTTTTTCCGCGTCAGCGCTCTCCATTTTACTGCCCACGCCCGTCCGCAGCTGCTTGCTTGCAAGAATAATGTTAAAAAATCGCTGAAAATTCGTACGGTTATGACTGGCCGCGCACGATCACCTTTATCTGAAAACAAAAATTGCTAATGCTTTCAAAGCATTTGCTGTTCATCCACCCTGGCGACAACCTGTCCACATTAGGCTAAAGTAATGTCTCATTTGGTGAACGTCCGGAGTGACAATGTACGATCAATATGACGCCCTGATTTTCGATATGGACGGCACGATTCTTGATACTGAGCCGACACATCGAAAAGCGTGGCGTCAGGTTCTCCAGCGTTACGGATTAACGCTGGATGAAGAACGTATTATCGACTTCAATGGCGCACCCGCCTGGCGGCTTGCGCAGTTCATCATTGAATCCAATCAGTCGTCACACGATCCCCATCTTCTTGCCGCAGAAAAAACCGCTGCTGTGAAAGCGATGCTGCTGGAAAACGTTAAGCCGCTGCCTTTAATGGACGTGGTGAAAGCGTACCACGGGCGTCGTCCGATGGCGGTAGGTACAGGAAGCGAACATAGCATGGCAGAGGCGTTATTAACGCAGTTGGGCGTGCGTGAGCTCTTTACGGCAGTTGTCGGTGCTGACGACGTACAGCGTCATAAACCTGAGCCTGAAACCTTCTTACGCTGCGCTGAGCTGATGGGTGTGGCTCCGGCACGTTGTGTAGTGTTTGAGGATGCAGACTTTGGTATTCAGGCTGCGAAAGCGGCAGGCATGGCTGTGGTGGATGTCCGCTTACTGTGAGTGACGTTCTTACCTATGCCTCAATGTTTGGCAGCAGTTTTCTAAGTGCGACACTCCTGCCGGGAAGCTCTGAAGCATTGCTGATAGCACTATTAATCGCAAAAAAGACATCAGTTTACGGGTTGCTTTTAGCCGCATCACTGGGAAACACCTTGGGCGGTTTAACCAACATTCTTATTGGTCGCTTGCTGCCGCTAAAACGTCAGGGGCGATGGCATGACACAGCAATGACGTGGTTGCACCGACTGGGACCTGCAGCACTGTTATTCAGCTGGCTGCCGGTGATAGGTGATCTGCTTTGCGTTCTCGCAGGCTGGTTACGTTTCGCCTGGCTGCCCGCGATGCTGTTTCTCGCTATCGGCAAAACACTGCGTTATATCGTTATCGCGACTGCCACATTACAGGGTTTGCAATGGTGGCATTGATTCGCACAGATTCGAGGCTACGGTTAACATTATGCTGAACAAAAATAAATTATTATCACAGCGGGGGGGTAATGTGATCCCGGACGTATCTAAAGCGCTTTCCTGGCTGGAAGCGCATCCCAATGCCCTTAAAGGGATTGGCCGTGGCATCGAACGTGAAACGCTGCGTGTACAGGAAAATGGCGATCTGGCAAAAAGCGGCCACCCGGAATCTCTGGGCTCTGCGCTTAAGCATGACTGGATCACCACTGATTTTGCCGAAACGTTACTGGAATTTATTACGCCAGTGGATCACAGCATCGATCATATGCTGGCATTCCTGCGCGATATTCACCGCCACGTTGCCCGTGAACTGGGTGATGAACGCATGTGGCCATTCAGTATGCCGTGTGTGATTGACGACGCAGACAACATCGAGCTGGCGCAATATGGCACATCCAATATCGGTAAGATGAAGACCCTCTATCGCGAAGGCCTGAAAAACCGCTATGGCGCGTTGATGCAGACCATCTCCGGCATTCACTACAACTTCTCGCTGCCACTTTCATTCTGGCAGGAGTGGGCTGACGTGAAAGATCAGGAAAGCGGAAAAGAGACCATCTCAGCGGGCTACCTGCGGCTGATCCGCAACTATTATCGCTTCGGCTGGGTGATCCCATATCTGTTTGGTGCCTCGCCAGCTATCAGCTCCAGCTTCCTGCAGGGCCGTGAGAGCGCGCTGCCCTTCGAAACCAATGACAAAGACACGATGTGGCTGCCGTACGCCACATCGCTGCGTCTGAGCGATTTAGGCTACACCAATAAATCGCAGAGCTCTCTGGGCATCACGTTTAATTCGCTGGAAGGCTATGTCACTGCACTGAAGAAGGCGATCAAAACGCCATCAGAAGAGTATGCGGCGATGGGCACTAAAGATGCTGACGGTAACTGGCTGCAGCTCAACACCAACGTGCTGCAGATTGAGAACGAGCTCTATGCCCCAATCCGGCCTAAGCGTGTCACACGTTCGGGTGAAGCGCCTTCTGATGCGCTGCTGCGTGGTGGCATCGAATACATTGAAGTGCGTTCGCTGGATATTAACCCGTTCTCTGCCATCGGCGTTGATGAGAATCAGGTTCGTTTCCTCGACCTGTTCCTGATCTGGTGTACTCTGGCCGATGCGCCGGAAATGAGTGCAGATGAGTTGCAATGCACCCGCAAAAACTGGAATCGTGTGGTGCTGGAAGGGCGTAAACCGGATCAGAAAATTGCTGTGGGCTGTGGAGAAGCGGAACATTCGCTGGTTGAAGTGGGCAAAACCCTGTTTGCCGATCTGCGTCGGGTTGCTGAAGTCTTAGACAGTCACAATGAGGACAGCACGGAATATCAGCAGGTTTGCGATCAACTGGTAGCATCGTTCGACGATCCTGAGCTAACCTACTCGGCGCGCATCCTTCAGGCAATGAAGGAGAATGGTGTCACCGGAACCGGTGTGGCGCTGGCTGAACAGTATCGCCATCTGCTCTGCGAAGAGCCACTGGAAGTGCTGACAGAAGAGGATTTCACGCGTCAGGCGCAGGAATCTGTAACTGCACAGCAGCAGCTGGAAGCTGATGATAAGCTGGATTTTGAAGCGTATCTGGCAGGCCGGGAAGGGTAGAAAAGAAAAAGGCCACATCAATGTGGCCAAATTAACATCTCTGTTGTCAGGGATGATGATAACAAATGCGCGTCTTTCATATATTCAGACGTTGGGCGAACAGAAAAGTTTCATCGTTTTAAAAAAAATTCTCAGAACAGGAGGTGACGTATGCCACTACTGGACAGTTTTACCGTTGACCACACCATCATGGGCGCACCGGCAGTACGCGTTGCGAAAACCATGAAGACTCCGCATGGCGATACGATTACCGTTTTTGACCTGCGTTTTTGCCGCCCGAACATTGATATCCTCACTGAGCGTGGCATTCATACGCTGGAGCATCTTTTTGCAGGCTTCATGCGTGACCACCTGAACGGTGACGGTGTGGAAATCGTTGATATCTCGCCAATGGGTTGCCGCACCGGCTTCTATATGAGCCTGATTGGTACGCCAGACGAGCAGCGCGTTGCGAAAGCGTGGAAAGGGGCGATGGAAGATGTTCTGAAAGTCAAAGACCAGAACCAGATCCCTGAGCTGAATGAATACCAGTGTGGCAGCTACAAGCTGCACTCACTGGATGAAGCGCAGCAGATCGCCCGCAATGTGCTGGCACATGAGATCGGCGTTAACCGCAATGAAGATCTGAAACTGCCTGCTGAAAAGCTGAAAGAATTGCACATCTAGTCAGGTAGTCAGGGCTTCTTTGCTAATAAAAACGCCGCATCATGTCGATTGCGGCGTTTTTTTATGGCTTCAGGATCCGACCGACTTTTTCAGTGGCGTAGCAGGCGTTATCCGCACCTGCTTAATCATGTTGTCCTGCACGTCCAGAATATCGACATTGTAGTGACCGATCTGAACACGTGTGGCGATGGCAGGGATCTCTTCCAGTGCTTCCAGCAGCATGCCGTTGATGGTGCGGGCTTCCTGCTCTGGCAGATGCCAGTTAAACGCCTTATTGATTTCACGCACACTGGCACTGCCTTCAATCAGCACAGAGCCATCATTCTGCGGCATCACCTCTTCTGCCAGCGACGGTGACATGGAGGTTGTAAAGTCGCCGACAATCTCCTCCAGAATATCCTCTATTGTCACCAGCCCTTTGATGTCGCCATATTCATCCACCACCACGCCCGCTTTCTCTTTGTTGCGCTGAAACTTCACCAACTGGGTGTTTAGTGGCGTTCCTTCGGGAATGTAGTAGATCTCATCGGCGGCGCGCAGCAGCATCTCTTTGGTGAACTCTTTTTTCTCTGTCATCATGCGCCAGGCTTCACGCACGCGAAGCATGCCGACGCAGTCATCCAGTGAGTCCCGATACAGCACAATGCGGCCATGTGGCGAGTGGCTCAGCTGACGAACGACTGACTTCCAGTCATCGTTAATGTTGATACCCACGATCTCATTACGCGGCACCATAATGTCATCCACGCTCACTTTTTCCAGGTCGAGCACAGAGAGCAGCATGTCCTGATTACGGCGTGACATCAGGCTACGCGACTCATAGACGATGGTGCGTAACTCTTCTTTACTCAGCGCGGAGTTAACAGAGCCGTCAGAGCGAATCCCCACCATGCGCATCAGCAACCGTGTAATGGTGTTCAGCAGCCAGACCAGCGGTAACATGACGTATTGCAACGGGGTGAGTAAAAAGCTGCTGGGATAGGCCACTTTTTCCGGATAAAGCGCCGCCACGGTTTTGGGCAACACTTCAGCAAAGACCAGTACCACGAAGGTCAGCACGCCGGTTGCAATGGCGACGCCGGCATCACCATACAGACGCATTCCGACAATGGTGCCTAACGCGGAAGCAAGGATGTTGACCAGGTTATTACCAATCAGGACCAGACTGATCAGACGATCAGGGCGGCGCAGCAGTTTTTCGACACGTCGAGCTGCGCGATCACCATTTTTAGCCTGGTGGCGCAGTTTATAGCGATTCAGCGTCATCATGCCGGTTTCAGAACCTGAGAAATAAGCTGAAACCAGTACCATGACGCAGAGAATAATAATCAGCGTGGTGGTTGAAACATTCTCCAACGCAGAACTTCCTTTTTAACGAGAGGTAGGGACAAGCAGATGCTGCAGGATGCGACTGCCGAAGTAAGCCATGGTCAACAGCACCGCACCGCTGCAGTTAAACCAGACGACGCGGCGACCACGCCAGCCTTCATGATAGTGCCCCCAAAGCAAAACGATATAAACAAACCACGCGATGATCGAGAGCACTGCTTTATCAACGTTTTCTGCACTGAAGAGATCCTGCATATAAAACAGACCGGTGCAGAGCACCAGTGTTAACAGAACGACGCCGACCTGGGTGATATGAAACATCTTACGTTCAATGGTCAGCAGAGGCGGCATATCCTGCGTAAAGGCCAGTCGTTTGTTTTTTAACTGATAATCGATCCACGCCAGCTGAAGCGCATAGAGCGCAGCAATGATCAGCGTTGCGTAGGCGAACAGGGACAGGCCGATATGGATCATCATGCCTGGCGTGGTTTCCAGATGGGTGATGAATGCATTAGGGACAAAAGTGGCGAAGGCCAGATTGATCAGCGCGAAGCTGTAAACAATCGGCAGCAGCAGCCAGCCACGGTTACGTGCCGCCACAATGGTCATGATGGCGCAGATCAACAGACTAACCAGCGAGCCTATGTTGAGCAGGCTTAAATTCTGTCCGCTATCAACAGCAAATATGCGTTGCTGCAAGGCCACCGCGTGTGTCACCAGCGCCACACAGGCAGAGAGCATCGCCATTCGCCGCCAGCCGCCGTTGCGTTTCAACAGGCTGGGAATGATCAGGGCAAGACTTAAGGAGTAGGCGAATAGCGCCACTATCGCGAAAACGAACATAGATCCTTTCAGGTTCAGTCAGATAAGGAAAAGGCAGTATAGCGCCAGCCGAAGCAGGCTCCAAACGATCTGAGGGGCAATTGCAGAGATCGCCGAGGCTTCGTGTTATAATCCGCCGCATTCTGCCGATCAGGCGCCTCGCGATCTTTTTTTTAGTGAGAGACCATGTTTGATAATTTAACCGATCGTTTGTCGCAAACCCTGCGAAATATCAGCGGCCGCGGAAGGCTGACTGAAGAGAACATCAAAGAGACCCTGCGTGAAGTGCGTATGGCACTGCTTGAAGCTGACGTTGCGCTGCCCGTGGTGCGTGACTTCATCAACCGTGTGAAAGAGAGCGCGGTCGGTCATGATGTGAATAAAAGCCTGACCCCAGGTCAGGAGTTTATCAAAATCGTTCGTAACGAACTGGTTGCGGCGATGGGTGCTGAGAACAACGCACTCGACCTGGCCGCTCAGCCGCCAGCCGTAGTACTGATGGCGGGCCTGCAGGGTGCCGGTAAAACGACCAGCGTCGCTAAGCTGGGGAAGTTCCTGCGTGAGAAGCACAAAAAGAAAGTCTTAGTGGTTTCGGCCGACGTTTATCGTCCGGCGGCAATCAAACAGCTGGAAACTCTGGCACAACAGGTTGGTGTAGATTTCTGCCCATCCGATCTCAGCCAGAAGCCGGTTGATATCGTCAATAATGCGCTACGTGAAGCTCGCCTGAAGTTCTACGATGTGCTGCTGGTGGATACCGCTGGTCGTCTGCACGTTGACGAAGCGATGATGGACGAAATCAAGCAGGTTCATGCCGCGATCAAGCCGGTAGAAACGCTGTTTGTGGTCGATGCCATGACCGGCCAGGATGCGGCTAACACGGCTAAAGCCTTTAATGAAGCGCTGCCGCTGACCGGTGTTATTCTGACGAAAGTTGATGGTGATGCACGCGGTGGTGCGGCATTGTCAATTCGTCATATAACCGGCAAACCGATTAAATTCATGGGTGTCGGCGAAAAGACCGAAGCTCTTGAGCCGTTTTATCCGGAACGTATCGCTTCACGTATTCTCGGCATGGGTGACGTACTGTCACTGATCGAAGATATCGAAAGTAAGGTTGACCGCGATCAGGCCGAGAAACTGGCTAAGAAGCTGAAAACCGGCGACGGTTTTGATCTTAATGACTTCCTTGAGCAGTTGAAGCAGATGCGCAACATGGGCGGCATGGCCAGCCTGATGGGTAAACTCCCGGGTATGGGACAGCTGCCTGATAATGTGAAGTCACAGATGGATGACAAAGTCCTGGTGCGCATGGAAGCCATCATCAACTCGATGACACGCAAAGAGCGTGAGAAACCAGAAATCATCAAAGGCTCGCGCAAGCGCCGCATTGCTACCGGTTCCGGTATGCAGGTGCAGGACGTTAACCGCTTATTAAAGCAGTTCGACGACATGCAGCGTATGATGAAGAAAATGAAGAAGGGCGGTATGGCGAAAATGATGCGCGGCATGAAAGGTATGATGCCGCCAGGTTTCCCTGGCCGCTAAAGCGTTCCACAAAAAAGCTCGAAAAGGTACGGTTTAGGTTGCTTTTTTCGCCAAAATGATTAAAATTTTCGGGCTTTTTATACAGCACCCGGACCCCGTTCCTCGATGGGGGCCGGGTGTTTTATTAACTGAAGAGGATGTTATGGTAACAATTCGTTTGGCACGTCACGGCGCTAAAAAGCGTCCGTTCTATCAGGTCGTCGTCACTGACAGCCGCAATGCACGCAACGGTCGTTTCATCGAGCGCGTTGGTTTCTTCAACCCGATCGCATCTGGTCAGGCTGAAGGTCTGCGTCTTGATCTGGATCGTATCGAGCACTGGGTTGGCCAGGGCGCAACGCTTTCTGATCGCGTTAACGCGCTGGTCAAAGAAGCTAAGAAAGCAGCTTAATCTGTCACGGTGGTGAGCATGAGCAGACAACTTGCCGCACAGCCTCCTGCTAACCCAATTGTATTGGGTAAGATGGGAGCCGCCTACGGTATTCGCGGCTGGCTCAAAGTGTTTTCCTCCACTGAAGACGCTGAAAGCATCTTCAACTACCAACCCTGGTTCATCCAGCGTGCCGGTAAATGGCAGCAAGTCGAACTTGAAGGTTGGAAGCACCACAATCAGGACCTGATCATCAAAGTCAAAGGCATTGAAGATCGGGATGCGGCGGCTCAGTTAACCAATTGCGAAATTCAGGTTGACTCGACGCAGTTGCCATCGCTGGAAGAGGGCGACTACTACTGGAAAGACCTTATGGGCTGCCAGGTGGTTAACCTCGAAGGCTACGAGATGGGCAAAGTCATCGATATGATGGAAACCGGCTCGAACGACGTTCTCGTCGTTAAGGCAAACCTGAAGGATGCGTTCGGTGCTCAGGAGCGGTTAATTCCGTTTCTTGATGAACAGGTTATCAGGAAAGTCGATCTCTCTACTGGCGTCATTGAGGTAGATTGGGATCCTGGTTTTTGATCTCCGAATCGAACGGTAACGTAACGGCGAATACAATGTGGATTGGTGTTATTAGCCTGTTTCCAGAAATGTTTCGCGCTATTACCGATTACGGGGTAACTGGCCGGGCTGTAAAAAACGGTCTGCTCAGCATTCAGAGCTGGAGTCCTCGTGACTTCACGCACGACCGGCACCGTACCGTGGATGATCGTCCTTACGGTGGCGGACCGGGAATGCTGATGATGGTACAACCCTTACGGGATGCCATCTCCGCAGCGAAAGCAGCGGCAGGTGATGGGGCCAGGGTGATATATCTTTCACCTCAGGGTCGCAAATTAGACCAACAGGGCGTTTGCGAACTGGCGGCACGGGACAAGTTAATTCTGGTCTGTGGCCGTTATGAAGGGATTGATGAGCGCGTAATCCAGACCGAAATTGATGAAGAATGGTCAATCGGTGATTACGTTCTCAGTGGCGGGGAACTGCCAGCGATGACGATGATTGATGCAGTCGCCCGGTTTATTCCTGGCGTACTCGGCAAGCAGGCGTCAGCCGACGAGGATTCGTTCTCTGATGGCTTGCTGGATTGTCCGCACTATACCCGACCTGAAGTGTTAGATGGCGTGGAAGTCCCGGCAGTATTACTGTCAGGTAACCATGCTGATATTCGCCGCTGGCGTCTGAAGCAGTCGCTAGGCCGTACCTGGCTGAGAAGACCTGAACTTCTGGAAAACCTGGCTCTGACTGAAGAGCAAGCAAGGTTGCTGAATGAGTTCCAGCGGGAATCTCAACAGCAACAAAACGATGATGTGGAAGAGTGATCTTCCCCGACTATCAGTTTACCCAGGATATGAGATTTAATTATGAGCAACATTATCAAGCAAATTGAACAAGAGCAGATGAAACAGGACGTACCTTCCTTCCGCCCGGGTGATTCCGTGGAAGTGAAAGTATGGGTCGTTGAAGGTTCTAAAAAACGTCTGCAGGCATTCGAGGGCGTGGTTATCGCTATTCGTAACCGCGGTCTGCACTCTGCATTCACTGTTCGCAAAATTTCTAACGGCGAAGGCGTTGAGCGTGTATTCCAGACTCATTCACCTGTAATTGACAGCATCGCTGTTAAACGTCGTGGCGCTGTGCGTAAAGCCAAACTGTACTACCTGCGTGAGCGTACTGGTAAGTCTGCTCGTATTAAAGAGCGTCTTAACTAAGGTATCGCTAACGCGACATCTAAAAGTTAATAGCAAACAAGGGGTTGGCATCTGCCAGCCCCTTTTTTTGTCCTGATGGCAGCCAGATGGCAGAAATTACCCGGCATCCGGCCGCTGAAAATGATAAATCGCCGTATTAACCGGCCCGGCTTCTAATACGATCAGGCCATAGCGACAGCCAATAAACTGGCCACCGCACTTTTCAGCGACTCTCCGACTGGCCAGGTTATCCTCAGCCGCCAGAATTTCAATCACCCTGGTCTCAGGTCGTGAAAACCCCAGCGGCAGCAGCTTTGCCACCGCGCGGCTGGCGATTCCCTGACGCTGAGCGTCACTGCGAACCCAGTAACCAATTGCGCTGGTGTCGCCCGGATGACGGGCAAAGCGTATTCCTGCACCACCCAGCAACTGGTCATGCTGATCAACAATCGCAAACTCTTCGGCTTCTTGTTTCATCCTTTGCCAGTGGGTAAAGCGGATCCAGCTTTCGGCGTCATGAGGCTGATAATTGTGATGCGCCCAGACCATCCACGGTATCAGACTGTCCAGAGAGGCATTAACCGCAGCGGTAAATCCGGGGACATCGCTAAGTTCAAAAGGTCGCAGATGAATGGCAGGTGAGGAAGAGTGCATGGTGAACCCGGATGAAAATAATCAATATCCTCATTTTGCCTGCAGAAGGCAGAAACGCAACAAACCTTGGCGTAAAGATATGTGTACATATTGATTGATGTTTTTAAAATTCATTATAATTTAATTGTTTGATTTGTGTGTATTTATTAAGGAGTTGAGCTACAGGTTTTGATCCGTGGTAATAAAAGTGTACATATAATATTGCACTGTGTATTGCCTGTGATACAGTATTTGCATTCCTCAACGAGGAGCCCTTATCCGCCCATACGAGCCAAAGGATCGTCATCATGCAAAAAGACGCGCTGAACAATGTGCATATCGCCGGTGAACAGGTATTAATCACGCCTGAAGAGCTGAAAGCAAAGTTCCCACTGACCACTGAACAGCAGGCTCAGGTCGCGGCATCCCGCCAGACTATCTCTGACATTATTGCCGGCCGCGATCCGCGTCTGCTGGTGGTATGCGGACCCTGTTCGATTCACGATACCGAAGTGGCTCTGGAATATGCTCGTCGTCTGCAAACCCTTTCCGAACAGCTGAAAGATCAGCTCTTTATCGTGATGCGCGTCTATTTTGAAAAGCCTCGTACTACCGTCGGCTGGAAAGGGCTGATCAACGATCCTTACATGGATAACTCGTTTGATATGGAAGCGGGTCTGCACATTGCGCGCCAGCTGCTGGTAAACCTGGTTGAAATGGGCCTGCCGCTGGCGACTGAAGCGCTGGATCCGAATAGCCCCCAATACCTGGGCGACCTGTTCAGCTGGTCCGCCATTGGCGCACGGACGACAGAATCTCAGACCCACCGTGAAATGGCCTCGGGCCTGTCGATGCCGGTCGGCTTTAAAAATGGCACCGATGGCAGCCTGGGAACGGCAATTAACGCCATGCGTGCTGCTGCAATGCCGCACCGTTTTGTCGGCATTAATCAGGCCGGTCAGGTCTGTCTGCTGCAGACCCAGGGCAATCCGGATGGTCACGTGATTCTGCGTGGCGGCAAAGCGCCCAACTACGGTCCTGAGGATGTTGCGCAGTGTGAAAAAGAGATGCTGAAGGCGGGACTGCGTCCAGCCTTAATGATAGATTGCAGCCATGGCAATTCGAACAAAGACTACAGCCGTCAGCCTGGCGTAGCGGAATCCGCTATTGCGCAGATCAAAGACGGAAACCGTTCAATCATTGGTTTGATGCTGGAAAGCCATATCAATGAAGGTAACCAGTCTTCTGAGCAGCCACGCAGCGAAATGAAGTATGGCGTTTCCGTCACTGATGCCTGTATCAGCTGGGAAGTGACCGAAACGTTGCTGCGTGAGATGCATCAGAATCTGCAGGGAGTGCTGTCGGCGCGTCTGTCACAAGAGGTGTAAGAGCAATGGTGGCTGAACTGACCGCGTTACGCGATCAAATTGACAGTGTTGATAAAGCGCTGCTGGATCTGCTGGCTAAACGACTAGAGCTGGTAGCGGAAGTTGGGGAGGTCAAGAGCCGTTACGGTCTGCCTATCTATGTGCCTGAGCGTGAAGCATCAATGCTGGCTTCCCGTCGCAAAGAGGCTGAGGCGCTCGGTGTACCACCGGATCTCATTGAAGATATACTGCGTCGCGTGATGCGTGAGTCCTATACCAGCGAGAATGACAAAGGCTTTAAAACCCTCTGTCCTGAACTGCGGCCGGTGGTGATCGTCGGTGGTAAGGGCCAGATGGGCCGACTTTTTGAAAAAATGCTCGGCCTGTCGGGCTATACGGTAAAAACGCTGGATAAAGAGGACTGGCCGCAGGCTGAAACGCTGCTCAGCGATGCCGGTATGGTAATTATCAGCGTACCCATTCACCTGACTGAGCAGGTTATTGCCCAACTGCCACCACTGCCGGAAGATTGTATTCTGGTTGATCTGGCGTCTGTGAAAAACCGGCCTCTGCAGGCAATGCTGGCCGCCCATAGCGGTCCGGTTCTGGGTCTGCATCCGATGTTTGGCCCGGACAGCGGTAGCCTGGCAAAACAGGTGGTGGTCTGGTGTGATGGAAGACAGCCGGAAGCCTATCAGTGGTTCCTGGAGCAGATCCAGGTCTGGGGGGCGCGTCTGCATCGCATCAGCGCGGTTGAGCATGACCAGAATATGGCGTTTATTCAGGCGCTACGTCATTTTGCCACCTTTGCCTATGGCCTTCATTTAGCCGAAGAGAACGTCAATCTTGATCAGCTTCTGGCGCTCTCGTCACCGATTTACAGGCTGGAGCTGGCGATGGTAGGGCGACTATTTGCTCAGGACCCGCAACTTTATGCGGATATCATCATGTCGTCAGAGAGTAATCTGGCGCTAATCAAACGCTATTACCAGCGGTTTGGTGAAGCGATCGCGCTGCTTGAGCAGGGTGACAAGCAGGCATTTATTGCCAGCTTTAACCGGGTTGAACAGTGGTTTGGCGATCACGCGAAACGTTTCCTGGTGGAAAGTCGTAGCCTGTTGCGTTCGGCTAATGACAGCCGGCCATAAATGAAAAAGGCATCCTTGCGGATGCCTTTTTTCTATTCGGCAGTTTCATCGCCAGGTTCAACGGGTACCACATTCTCGCTGGGATAGCAGCCCAGCACCTTCAGCGAGCGGGTCATGGTCTGTAGTTCCTGAAGAGCCTGCTGCATCCGTTCTGATTGCAGATTGCCCTGCACATCAATGTAAAACATCTCCTCCCACGGATTGCCATTAATCGGGCGGGACTCCAGCTTACTCATAATCAGGTTGTGCTGACGCAGAACCAGCAGCGCGTCGACCAGCGCACCCGCCTGCTGGCCGGTCGCCATAATCAGCGTGGTTTTGGCTGGCACCTGATCCGAAACTTCGATGGCTTTGCGGGCCAGCACGATAAAGCGGGTGTGGTTTTGCTGCTGATTCGCCAGATTACGCTCCAGCACCTGCAGCTGATAGAGCTCGCCACCGGCTTCACTGCCCAGCGCCGCCACCTTAGGCGAATTGAGCGCAGCCACTTTCTCCATCGCAGCCGCAGTACTCTCGGTGTATTCGATTTTCCAGTGTGGGAAACGGTTAATGAACTGACTGCACTGCTGGAAGGGCTGAGGATGGCTGTACACCGTCTCAATCTGCTGCAAATCGGTGGGGCCATTCACCAGCACGCAATGGTCGATAGGTAAGGTCAGCTCGCCCACGATGGAAAGGCTGGTCTGTTGTAGCAGATCGTAAACATCGTTGATCGAGCCAGAACTTGTGTTCTCAATCGGCATCACCGCGTAATCCGCTACGCCATTCTCGACCTGCTTAATGATGTCGTGAAACTTAAGGCAGCCACACTCCACCATGCTATCAAAATGACGTGATGCGTAGTTACGTGCGGCAAGGTGTGAGTAAGAGCCTTTCGGGCCGAGGAATGCGATACGGGCGGCGTGTGCATGGGGATGGTTAAGGTTTTTCTGTAGCAGCGCTTGCTGAGTCAGCACAGAATCTTCGATGACCAGCTGAAACAGGCGGGTGATGAAGTGCGCATCCAGTTTGTGCGCTTTTCCCAGCACAATCAGATTCTCCAGCAGGGCGCGTTCACGTTCCACATCACGAATCGGGCGATGCGTTGCCAGTTTTGCTTGTGCGACTTCCACTGCCAGCAGACGACGCTCGGCCAGCAGCGTCAGAAGTTTGTTATCCACTGCGCTGATCTTATCGCGTAGCGCCAGCAATGGATTGTCGGGATTCATAGGGCTCACCTGTATGCTATCCAATAAAAAAGCCTCCCGGTTGGGAGGCTTCGTTGTTCGTCTTCGCTTTCATTTTCACACGACGAATGGCCTCCCGTTCAGGGGAAGGTAAAAAAGAAAGCGAAGAAAAACAGATCAAGTTTCATGGTAACGTCCGTAAAGAGAGTGACCTGAGAGTAACCGTACTGCTTAAAAGCTGTCAATAAAAAACGCGCCCGGAGGCGCGTTATGAAAATCAGGACTCTTCGTCGGCGGGGATAATGTCTTTTACGCTGGCACTGGCGCGGCGCGCTTCAGACTTATGCTGAACTTTATTCAGCTGACGCTCGAGCTTCGCAATCAAATCGTTGATGGCGGTATACATATCATCATGTTTGGCACTGGCCACCAGAGTCCCGTTCGGTGTATTAATAGTGGCATCAGCCACGAATTCTTTGGGCTCTTTAGACAGGACAATATGCGGATTAATAAGGTCGGTTTGCCATTTTTCGAGTTTGGCGAGACGGTCTTCAACATGGCTTCGGATTGCCGGGGTGATGTCCATTTGTTTACTGGTAATGTTCAGAATCATCGTTCTTACCTCTCTGTCATTTCCGTCTTGGTCTTCTCAGCATAGCGCGAAAAAGCGTTGAATGTGAGATTTCTATCACGAAAAAATGTCACTTTTTGTCAGTCACAACATTCTGTGAGAAAGGCAGAGAAACTGTCTGAAATGGCTTGAAGCGAAACGATTAACACGGCATGCTTGATGAGTTAGCTCGCTGGCATCAGATCCACTTCTGACTGTTCTTTGAGCAAAAAAAAGCAGCCATCGCAGGCTGCTTTTTTTTATGGCTCAAATCTCTCGGGCTATCAGCTTTTGTTTGCTGCAATGATTTTCGCCACTTTATCGGCTTCTGCGTTCAGTTGCAGATTACGGTAGGCATTTTCCATCAGCGGCAGGGCATCGTGTGTCGCCTGCGTATCCGGATAATCGCGCATCATACCTTCGACACGGTTAACAACCGCGACATAAGCCTCACGCTTAGTATAGAATTGCGCCACTGACAGCTCATATTTAGCCAGACGGTCTTTCAGATAGACCAGACGTTTCTGAGCATCAGCCGCATACTGGCTGTTTGGGTAATTACGCAGCAGCTGGGAGAAGTCGCGGAAAGCATCACGAGCGTGCGTCGGATCGCGGTCAGAACGATCGATACCAAAGAAGCCCTGCAGCGCGGAGTCATCCAGCGCCATATCCGTCAGACCTTTCATATAGATGACATAGTCAATGTTCGGATGCGTAGGGTTCAGACGCATAAAGCGGGCAATGGCGGCCTGCGCCAGGGGCAGATCGGCATTTTTATAGTACGCGTAGATTAAATCCAGCTGCACCTGCTGCGAATAAGGACCGAACGGATAACGATTATCCAGCGCTTCCAGTTGCTTAATCGCGGCTTTAAAGTTACCGTCCTGCAGCTTTTGCTGCGCTGTAGCATAGATTTCAGAAGGCGGGTTGTCCGGTACCGCGTCATTTGAGCCGGAACAACCAACAAGTGCCAGGCTCAGTGTGGCAGCAGCCACCAGATGTTTCATACGCGTCATGACGAAGTGATTATCCTCAAATGTTATGGCGGAAGCTGTCCGTATAGCTCCCGGTAATGACCAGGTACGATAGCACATTATATTAAACGGCATCGCCGTGAAAACCCAACGTTAACGAAGAAGCTGTATATGGCACAACAAGTTCAACTCACCGCAACGGTATCCGAATCACAACTCGGACAACGCTTAGATCAGACTTTGGCGGAATTGTTCCCTGATTATTCACGTTCTCGCATAAAAGAGTGGATCCTTGACCGTCGCGTTACTGTAAACGGCGTCATGGTCGATACACCCAAAGAAAAAGTGCTGGGCGGCGAGCTGGTCACGATTGACGCTGAGATCGAAGAGGCACAGCGCTGGGAACCGCAGGATCTGCCACTCGACATCGTTTATGAAGATGAAGACATTATTGTCATCAACAAACCACGCGACTTCGTGGTTCACCCTGGCGCCGGTAATCCGGATGGCACGGTATTAAACGCCTTACTTCATCACTTTCCTGCGATCATGGATGTGCCACGCGCGGGCATCGTACACCGCCTGGATAAAGACACTACCGGTTTAATGGTGGTCGCGAAAACCGTTCCGGCTCAGACGCATCTGGTGGACTCGCTGCAACGTCGCGAAATCACCCGTGAATATGAAGCCGTTGCGATTGGAAATATGACTGCGGGCGGCACTGTTGAGCAGCCTATCAGCCGTCACTCAACCAAACGCACCCACATGGCGGTGCACCCCATGGGTAAACCGGCGGTGACGCATTATCGCATCATGGAGCACTTCCGGGCTCATACCCGTCTGCGTCTGCGTCTGGAAACCGGTCGTACGCACCAGATTCGTGTGCATATGTCGCACATCAGCCATCCACTGGTGGGCGATCCGCTTTACGGTGGCCGTCCGCGTCCGCCAAAAGGAGCATCAGAGGCATTCATTACTACGCTGCGTGGTTTCGATCGTCAGGCGCTTCACGCCACGATGTTGCGCCTCTATCATCCTATAAGCGGTATTGAGATGGAATTCCATGCTGCGCTTCCGCAGGACATGGTTGATTTGATCGCGGCGTTAAAAGCAGACACTGAAGAGTTTAAAGACCAGATGAATTGGTGATGAAGTTGATCACTCCTCAATGGCCCGCTCCGTCACGCGTTCGGGCTTGCTCGACGCAGCGGCAGGGCGGCGTCAGTACATCGCCCTGGAATGCACTGAATCTCGGTGCACACGTGGGAGATAATCCGGATGCGGTGGCGCGTAATCGGCAATTGCTGGTGAAAAATGCGGGTTTGCCTGCAATGCCGCAGTGGCTGGAGCAGGTACATGGTACTGAAGTGGTGCGTCTGACAGCGGGAGAAAGTACGCCATTACGTGCTGATGCCTGTATTACCGATCAGCCTGGCGTCGTCTGCGCCATCATGACCGCTGACTGTCTGCCGGTTCTGTTCTGTTCACAGGATGGGACGGAGGTGGCGGCGGCACATGCAGGCTGGCGCGGACTTTGTGCGGGTGTGCTGGAAAAGACGCTGGCGCAGTTTCGCTCGCCACCTGAGCAGATTCATGCCTGGCTGGGACCGGCGATTGGACCGGATGCGTTTGAGGTCGGTGCAGAAGTGCGTCAGGCCTTTATGATGCAGGATCCCCTCGCCGTGCAGGCTTTCCGTCCTTCAGGCGACCGTTTTTACGCTGATATCTGGCTCCTGGCGCGTATGCGACTGCAGGCAGCGGGCGTGAATTCAATCAGCGCCGACAACCGTTGTACCTTTACGCAGCGCGACGATTTCTTCTCCTTCCGCCGCGATGGGATGACCGGGCGTATGGCAACTTTGATCTGGCTGTTATAACCTTACGCCATAAGACGGTCCAGTTAGCGTGTTTTTTACTCAAATCTCAGGCCATTAACCTTGAAATTTTGAGGGATGACCTCATTTAATCTCCAGTAGCATTTTGACCTGTAATGGGAGGAATTATGCGTCTGGATCGTCTTACTAACAAATTTCAGCTGGCTCTCGCCGACGCGCAGTCCCTGGCTCTGGGACACGACAATCAATTCATAGAACCTCTGCACCTGATGAGCGCGTTGCTCAAACAGGAAGGCGGATCGGTTTCACCTTTACTGACGTCGGCCGGTGTCGATGTAGCATCTTTTCGCGCTCAGGTTGAGCAGGCCATTGATCGCCTGCCACAAGTTGAAGGCAGCGAAGGGGATGTACAACCCTCATCTGACCTCGTCCGGGTATTAAACCTGTGCGACAAGCTGGCGCAGAAGCGCAACGATAACTTCATTTCATCAGAATTATTTGTTCTGGCCGCCCTGGAATCTCGTGGCTCACTGGCCGATCTGCTCAAAGCAGCGGGTGCAACACGCGAAAAAATCACCGGTGCGATTGAACAGATGCGGGGAGGAGACAACGTGAACGATCAGGGGGCTGAAGATCAGCGCCAGGCATTAAAGAAATACACGATTGATCTGACCGAGCGTGCCGAGAAGGGCAAACTCGATCCAGTCATTGGCCGTGACGAAGAGATTCGCCGCACTATTCAGGTCCTGCAGCGCCGTACTAAAAATAATCCGGTACTGATAGGTGAACCTGGTGTGGGTAAAACCGCGATTGTTGAAGGGCTGGCTCAGCGCATCATTAACGGCGAAGTGCCTGAAGGGCTGAAAGGTCGTCGGGTACTGGCGCTGGATATGGGGGCGCTGGTGGCCGGGGCGAAATATCGTGGTGAGTTCGAAGAGCGTCTGAAAGGTGTGCTTAGTGACCTGTCGAAACAGGAAGGCAACGTCATTCTGTTTATCGACGAACTGCACACTATGGTAGGCGCCGGTAAAGCGGACGGTGCGATGGATGCCGGTAACATGCTTAAGCCTGCGCTGGCTCGTGGTGAACTGCACTGCGTGGGTGCCACTACACTTGATGAGTACCGTCAGTACATTGAAAAAGATGCCGCGCTGGAGCGTCGTTTCCAGAAAGTTTTTGTGGCTGAGCCGAGTGTGGAAGATACCATCGCCATTTTGCGAGGCCTGAAAGAGCGTTACGAACTGCATCACCATGTGCAGATCACTGACCCGGCTATTGTCGCGGCGGCGACTCTGTCTCATCGTTACATTGCTGACCGTCAGTTGCCGGATAAAGCGATTGACCTGATTGATGAGGCGGCATCAAGCATTCGTATGCAGATGGACTCAAAACCGGAGTCACTGGATCGCCTGGAGCGCCGTATCATTCAGCTGAAGCTGGAACAGCAGGCACTGAAGAAAGAGGCGGACGATGCCAGTATTAAGCGTCTGGAGATGCTGGAAACCGAGCTGAATCAGAAAGAGCGTGAATACGCCGAGCTGGAAGATGAATGGAAGACTGAGAAAGCCTCACTGTCCGGCACGCAGAACATCAAAGCTGAACTGGAGCAGGCGCGTCTTAATCTAGAGCAGGCTCGTCGCCAGGGTGATCTCGCTCAGATGTCAGAGCTGCAGTACGGTAAAATTCCGGCACTGGAAAAACAGTTAGCCGCAGCGACTCAGGCGGAAGGTAAAACCATGAAGTTACTGCGTAACCGCGTAACGGATGTGGAGATTGCCGATGTGCTGGCTCGCTGGACGGGTATCCCGGTGGCAAGAATGATGGAAGGTGAACGCGATAAGTTGCTGCGTATGGAGCAGGATCTGCATGGCCGGGTCATCGGACAGGATGAAGCGGTTGAAGCGGTATCGAATGCTATCCGCCGAAGCCGTGCAGGTCTGTCTGATCCCAACCGGCCGATCGGTTCCTTCCTGTTCCTGGGACCCACCGGGGTAGGGAAGACCGAACTGTGTAAGTCCCTGGCTAACTTCCTGTTCGACAGTGACGATGCGATGGTGCGTATCGACATGTCCGAATTTATGGAAAAACACTCAGTGTCACGGCTGGTGGGCGCGCCTCCGGGCTACGTCGGCTATGAAGAAGGCGGTTATCTGACCGAAGCTGTGCGCCGTCGCCCCTATTCAGTAATCCTGCTGGATGAAGTCGAGAAGGCGCATCCTGATGTTTTCAACATTTTGCTGCAGGTGCTAGATGATGGGCGTCTGACGGATGGGCAGGGTCGTACAGTCGATTTCCGTAACAGCGTGGTGATCATGACCTCTAACCTGGGATCAGATTTAATCCAGGAGCGGTTCGGCAATCTCAGCTATCCGGAGATGAAAGATATTGTGATGGGAGTGGTCGGCCAGCATTTCCGTCCTGAATTCGTCAACCGTATTGATGAGGTAGTGGTGTTCCATCCGCTGGCTGAGAAACACATTGCGTCTATTGCGCAGATTCAGCTGCAGCGGTTGTACAAACGTCTGGATGAACGTGGCTATCAGCTGCACATCTCTGATGAGGCAATCAAACTGCTGGCCGAGAATGGGTATGACCCGGTCTACGGTGCACGTCCGCTAAAACGTGCGATACAGCAGCAGATCGAGAACCCGCTGGCTCAGCAGATCCTCGCAGGGTCGCTGGTGCCGGGCAAAACCATCGAAATGGATGTGGAAAACGACGTCATTACTGCACATCAGTAATAGTGGGAATCAAAAAACGGGCCGCTGGCCCGTTTTTTTTGGCCCTTCTGAGGCGGTTTTGCTTATTTATTATTCCTTTTGAGTGCAAATTGAACGATCAACAAAAAAGTTGAAGTTTGCACTTGCGCTCTCTCAGCCGTTCCCTATAATGCGCCTCCATCAACACGGAACACCGGCAACGGGAAACGGGCTGAGAGGCACAGGAGACTGCGCCGCCGGAGAAAAACTT
>NZ_JACBXU010000042.1 GCF_013415305.1 Pantoea sp. WMus005 | reverse complement strand
CGTTGATAGGCCGGGTGTGTAAGCGCAGCGATGCGTTGAGCTAACCGGTACTAATGACCCGTGAGGCTTAACCTTACAACGCCAGAGGCGTTTTTGAGAGACACGATTTTCAGCCTTGTACCGGATACATCTGCGCGGCCTTAACGGGCGGCGCGGAGACAGAATTTGCCTGGCGGCTTTAGCGCGGTGGTCCCACCTGACCCCATGCCGAACTCAGAAGTGA
>NZ_JACBXU010000041.1 GCF_013415305.1 Pantoea sp. WMus005 | reverse complement strand
TTGTCTGATAAATTGTTAAAGAGCAGTGCGAACAGTGCGTTAGCGTCCTGTCGCGAGGTGGCGTATATTACGCTTTCCTCCTGCAGAGTCAACCTCTTTCTCAGAAGTTTTTCTCCGGCGGCGCAGTCTCCTGTGCCTCTCAGCCCGTTTCCCGTTGCCGGTGTTCCGTGTTGATGGAGGCGCATTATAGGGAACGGCTGAGAGAGCGCAAGTGCAAACTTCAACTT
>NZ_JACBXU010000040.1 GCF_013415305.1 Pantoea sp. WMus005 | reverse complement strand
ATTTGGTAGGCCTGAGTGGACTTGAACCACCGACCTCACCCTTATCAGGGGTGCGCTCTAACCACCTGAGCTACAAGCCTGTAGAGGTTTTTTCTGCTCGTTACTTTTTATCAGACAATCTGTGTGGACACTGCGCGGGAAGGTATCTTCAGGTAAGGAGGTGATCCAACCGCAGGTTCCCCTACGGTTACCTTGTTACGACTTCACCCCAGTCATGAATCACAAAG
>NZ_JACBXU010000003.1 GCF_013415305.1 Pantoea sp. WMus005 | reverse complement strand
GTGAGTCTCCTCCTAAAAGCCTGGTAAGTTACCTTCTGAAAGACAGGCCATCTTCGCCACGTAGTGGCTCATAAATTAAGGAAATATCGATGTCTAATAAAATGACTGGTTTAGTAAAATGGTTTGACGCTGGTAAAGGTTTCGGTTTTATTTCTCCTCAGGACGGCAGCAAAGATGTATTCGTACATTTCTCTGCAATCCAGAGCAACGATTATAAAACTCTTGACGAAGGCCAGCAGGTCGAATTCACGATTGAAAACGGCGCTAAAGGCCCTTCAGCGGCAAACGTAGTGCCTATGTAAGCCTTAGTTATCAATAGCGCTTACGATCGCGATGACGGCAACAGCCTGAGCAGTTAAGCCTGAAATTGATAATTAATAAAACCCGCCTTGTGCGGGTTTTTTGCGTTGGTGATTTACGGGATGCTGGGATGGAGAGGGTTGCCCGCAACAGTTTTCCGCGCGGGCAAGTGACAAAAACTGTTCAGCGTACGCTGGCGACAAGCCAGTGCTGCAATTCTGTCAGCTCTGCCTGTTGCAACGGAAAATCCGCAACCAGCTGACTTAGTACCGGCTCAAGCGCGTCTGGCCGGTAGGTGACGTTCTGCATCCGCTGCGCCAGCGCTTCGAGCGGCGCAGGATTGAGACTGTCGCTGAAAATCTGACAGCGGGTGATCACGCCGCGTTCAACATCGAAGTGGATCTCCACGCCGCCCCAGACAAAACGCTGGTCCAGCAGGTGAGAGAAGTCAGGTGCCTGACCGAAATTCCACGCCCAGCTACTCTGCCGCGCAAACTGCTCTGTGAAACCCGGCAGGTCGGGCAAGGCTTCTGGCGAAATCCTCTCCGGTTCACAACGCTCTCCATAATGGTCGAAAAAGGCATCAGTCACTGCGGAGCAGATCGTCTGATAGCTGATACCCGGTGTTAATTCCGCCAGATTGGTTACCCTGGCGCGGACAGACGTAATCCCTTTGGCCTGCAATTTTTTCACATCAGGATTAAGGTAGTCCGCCAGCCGGGAAAGATCGGCATCCATCAGAATGGTGCCGTGATGAAAACCGCGGTCCGGTGTTTCACGGTAGGCGGAACCGGAGATTTTACGCAGTCCCTCAGCGGTGTTGACCACTAAATCGTTACGTCCGGACGCTTCCGCAGGAACATCCAGCGCATTAAGTGCACGCAGGATAATGGCGGTCGAGACGCTTTTATCGTACTCGGGCTTGCCAGCCATAAAGGTAAAACAGCAGTTACCGAGATCGTGAAATACTGCGCCACCGCCGCTGCTGCGACGTGCCAGCCGGATGCCATCTTCCGCCATTCGTCGGGTGTTGCACTCTTTCCAGGGATTCTGCGCCCGCCCGATCACCACCGTTTCCGCATTACGCCACAAAAATAGCACCCGCTGGGTGGCGGGCATCTGCCGGAAAATGCACTCTTCAACCGCCAGATTAAACCAGGGATCGTTAGATTCAGATAGCAGTAAACGCAGCGTGGACATCGGAGACTCCTGTTCCGTTTGAGAAGCGGCCCATAGAGCAGGGCAGAAGGCAGAGTGTACCAGCCGGGGGGCTGAGCCACATGCCTGTTCATGCCGTGACGCTGCGCCAAAAAAAGATAAAATGCCGTCTGCGACGTAATCCCGGCAGATTGCTTTATCGCTTTGTGCCAGTATGAATGTTAAGTGTACTGATTCCCCTGCTTATTTTTCCCCACTGAGAGATCAAAAACCTGATGAACGCTTCCGCTGGCATAGCGATGAAGATCACAGCTGCGTTGAGTTCCACCCTGATGCTGGCTTGTGTAAAAGGACTGGATGGTGCAATCCCTGTTGGCGAGGTGATATTTTTCCGCTCTGTGCTGGCACTGGTTCCGCTGCTCATCTGGCTGCGCTGTCAGGGCAGCGTGCTGGATGGCATCCGCACCCGCAACATTCGCGGACATTTTGTGCGCGGGCTGGCCGGAACCGGCGGTCTCTATTTCAGCTATCTGTCGCTACTCTACATTTCTCTGACCGACGCCACCGCGATTAATTATGCTGCGCCGCTGTTTACCGTGCTACTGGCGGCGCTGCTTCTGCGTGAAAAAGTCCGGCACCATCGCTGGGTTGCTGTCTTTACCGGTTTTAGCGGCATTCTGGTGATGTTCTCCGGGCACCTCTCGCTGACAAGTCAGGCAACATTTTCGCTCTCTGCATCGGCGGGCATTCTGCTGGCGCTGATGGCGGCCTTATGTACCGCCTGCGCGCTGGTGCAGATCCGTTTTCTAAATGGCAAAGAGAAGCCGGGCGCTATCGCATTCTGGTTTGCTGTCACCACGGCGTTAACCTCGCTGGTCACCCTGCCTGGAGGGTGGAAAGTGCCGCACGGTAATCAGCTGGCATTACTGGTGGGATGTGGACTGCTGGGCGGTATCACTCAGATTCTGATGACACTGAGTCTGCGCTATGCCGAAGCCTCACTGCTGGCGCCGTTCGACTACACCACCTTAATCTGGTCAGTAGCGGTGGGGTATCTGCTGCTCGGCAACCTGCCCACGTCCACCACAGTGATCGGTGCAATTCTGGTGGTCATCGGCGGCCTCTATTCGGTGCTGTATGAGCGCTACCGCTTCCGTAAAGCGCGGGTGGTCAACGCCACCAGCTAATCACCGGACTCACGCTACGGGCTCTGCCGCCAACAAAATGATAACGCAGGGTTAGTAATTTGTGATCAGGGTAAGAGAACCTGCTGCGGTAATGGTTTACTTTCAAACCATCAAAAGTAATCGATTACTTATTCCAGAGGTTCTTATGAGTGCAACGGTGCAGGAGAGTGCAGGCCAGCGGATGCAGCATAAGTTGCTGGTGCCGCGCCTCTCTCTGATGATGTTCATGCAGTTCTTTATCTGGGGGAGCTGGTCGGTAACGCTGGGGCTGGTGATGACCCGACACAACATGCCGTTGCTGATTGGGGATGCGTTTTCAGCCGGACCTATAGCCTCAATTCTCTCGCCATTTGTGCTCGGCATGCTGGTAGACCGCTTCTTTCCCTCGCAAAAAATGATGGCGGTGATGAACCTGGCAGGCGCAGTCATCCTCTGGTTTGTGCCGCAGGCACTGATTGCGGAGAACGGCGTGCTGCTGATCGCCCTGTTATTTGGCTATACGCTCTGCTTTATGCCGACGCTGGCACTCTCAAATAACATCGCCTTTCACAGTCTCGCCAGCAGGCTGAGTTTTCCCATCGTCAGGGTCTTTGGCACCGTCGGCTGGATCGTGGCGGGGATCTTTATCGGTGTGACCGGCATTGCTGACAGTGTAGCGGTGTTCCAGCTGGCTGCGCTCTGTTCGGTACTGCTGGCGATTTACAGCCTGACGCTGCCGCATACGCCGGCACCCGCCAAAGGTTTACCCTTAAAAGTCCGCGATCTCTTCTGCGCCGATGCCTTTGCACTGCTGAGAGAGCGTCATTTCATGGTTTTCGCGCTGTGTGCCACGCTCATTTCAATTCCGCTAGGTACCTACTACGCCTTTACCGCTTCCTGGCTGGCCGATGCCGGTATCCGGGAAGTCAGTACGCTCATGTCGCTGGGGCAGGTATCTGAAATTGCCTTCATGCTGATCATCCCGCTGCTGTTTCGTCGCCTGGGCGTTAAAACCATGCTGCTGATGGGGATGACGGCGTGGTTCATTCGCTATGCCTTTTTTGCGCTGGGCATGAGCGATGAGACACGCATGCTGATTTACACAGGTATCCTGCTGCATGGCATCTGTTACGACTTCTTCTTCGTGGTGGGATTTATCTACACCGATCGTATAGCCGGGGAAAAGGTGAAAGGCCAGGCACAGAGCATGGTGGTGATGTTCACTTATGGCATCGGCATGCTGCTGGGATCGCAAATCTCCGGCGCGCTCTACAATCACGTGGTTGCAGGGCATGCCAGCGCACAGAGCTGGGCAATCTTCTGGTGGATCCCTGCATTTGCCGCCGCGCTGATCGCGATGATCTTCTTCTTCTCGTTCAAATACCGTGATGAGGCGGTAGCGGAACACAGAGGTGACTGATGAAAACAGTTAAGGGACCGGGCATCTTCCTGTCACAGTTCATCACCACGCAGCCGCCATTTAACTCGCTGGCGGGTCTGGCAGAATGGGCCGCCGGGCTGGGATACCGCGCCCTTCAAATTCCCTGTCATCAACCCACTATTTTCGACCTTGAAAAGGCAGCGGTGAGTCAGACTTACTGCGACGAGGTGCGGGGATTGCTGGCCGGTTTTGATCTGGAGATCAGTGAGCTTTCAACCCATCTTGAAGGGCAACTGGTGGCGGTTAATCCGGCATACGACCTCGCGTTTGATAATTTTGCGCCCGCGGCGCTAAAAGGCGATCCCGCCCGGCGTACCGAATGGGCTATCACCACGCTGAAGCGGGCCGCCGCGGCCTCTGAGAAGTTAGGGTTGCGGGCTCACGCCACCTTTTCCGGCTCGCTCGCCTGGCCCTGGTTCTACCCGTGGCCACCGCATCATAAGGCGCTGTTTGACGAGGCGTTTGCCGAGCTGGCGCGCCGCTGGCTGCCGGTGCTGGAGGTGTTTGATCAGCATGGCGTTGACCTCTGTTATGAGATTCACCCTGGCGAAGACCTGCATGACGGTGTCACGTTTGAGCGTTTTCTGGCGGAGGTGAACCATCATCCGCGCTGCAATATTCTGTTCGATCCCAGCCATCTCCTGCTGCAGCACATCGACTATCTGCAGTTTATCGACCTCTATCATTCGCGTATCAAAGCCTTTCACGTCAAGGATGCTGAGTATCAGCTCAACGGGCGCAGCGGGGTGTATGGCGGCTATCAGCCGTGGCTGGCGCGTGCCGGACGGTTTCGCTCGCCGGGCGATGGCCAGATCGACTTCAGTCGTATTTTCAGCAAGCTGGCGCAGTACGACTATGACGGCTGGGCGGTGCTGGAATGGGAATGCTGCCTGAAAGAGGGTGAAACCGGGGCGCGTGAAGGGGCCGCGTTTATCCGTCGGCACATCATTCCTGTGTCTGACCGCGCCTTTGATGATTTTGCTCTGGCAGAAAACGGCCCGTCGGTTCGTCAGCAACTGGGTCTGAATCGCGACGCCTGAAGCGGGGTTACTGTGGGTGAGTTTTGCAGGCGTTAAAACAGAAGGAACTCTATGTCTGTTCAGAAAATCGCGCGGATGGCCGGCGTCTCAGTCGCTACCGTTTCCAGAGTGCTGAATAACAGTGACAGCGTAAAACCGGCGAACCGGCAGAAAGTCCTCGCAGCAATCGAAGAGAGTAACTATCAGCCTAACCTGCTGGCGCGCCAGCTGCGCACGGCGCGTAGCTCAATGATTCTGGTGTTGGTTTCCGATATCTCCAATCCCTTCTGCGCCGAGGTGGTCAAAGGCATTGAGGAGCAGGCGGAGAAAAACGGCTATCGTATCCTGTTATGTAACTCGGGCACGGATATCGCCCGTTCGCGATCCAGCCTGCAACTGCTTTCCGGCAAGATGGTGGATGGCGTTATCACCATGGATGCCTTCAGCAAACTGCCGGAGCTGAGTCAGCTGATAGGCACGGCGCCCTGGGTACAGTGTGCCGAACATGATGATAACGGGCAGATCTCCTGCGTCGGCATTGATGATGACGCGGCTGCGCAGTCAGTGGTGCGCTATCTGGCTGAGCACGGGCGTCAGCGGATCGCGCTGATCAACCACGACCTCAGCTACCGCTATGCCCGTCTGCGTCAGCAGGGCTACATCCACCAGCTCGATAACCAGCAATTGACCTGGCAGGCTGTCGCGTTCGCCAGGGAGTTGAGTTTCAGCGCCGGTAAAGCGGCGATGGATCAGCTGTTAGCTGCTGAGATACCGCCTGACGCGGTATTTGCGGTTTCCGATACGCTGGCCGCCGGGGCAATGGCTGCGATTCAACGGGCGGGCCTGCGTATCCCTCAGGACATCGCTGTGGTGGGTTTTGACGGTAGTGAACTGGCCGGGATGGTCTCACCGCCGCTGACAACGCTGGCGCAGCCCTCAAAAGAGATAGGACGTCGTGCCTGTGAACTGGTACTGCAAAAAATTGCCCGGCCCGACGCTCTGCCGCAATGTGTGATCATGCAGGGTGAGCTGGTCGTGCGAGCCAGCAGCTGAAAGCGTCATCCTTAACCCCTTCCTGCGCTAAACCTGCGCTCATATTGTCCACTTAAATGAGACAGTAATTGCCGATTCACGTCATTGTGTGACTGACAGGTTTACTTATATGCTGTCTCTATCGAAGGGCATCCGCACTTCATCAGGATAACTAAGGGGCAGAATATGATTGAGCAAAGATTGTCAGAGCAACGCGGTGTGGGCGATCACGGCTGGCTGAATTCACGCCACACTTTCTCTTTTGCAAACTACTGGGATCCGAAACAGGCAGGCTTCTCCGATCTGCTGGTGATCAACGATGACCGGGTTGCCAAAGGACGCGGTTTTGGTGCCCACCCGCACAGCAACATGGAGATTATCTCTTATGTGCTGGAAGGCGCGCTGGAGCATAAAGACTCGATGGGGACCGGCTCGGTGATTGTCCCAGGCGACGTGCAGCTGATGAGTGCGGGCAGTGGTGTGACCCACAGCGAGTTCAACCACTCCGGCACCGAGGGTGTGCATTTCCTGCAAATCTGGGTGGTACCGGCAGAGAAAAACAGCCCGCCAGGCTACCAGCAGATCTCCGTCAGTGAGGCGGATAAACGCGGTAATCTGCGACTGATTATTTCGCCGGAAGGTGAAAACGGGGCATTACGGGTACGTCAGGATATTCGCATCTATGCGGGATTGTTCCAGGGCGATGAGCAGCAGACGATTACGCTCCCGGACGATCGCTACGCCTATATTCATGTGGCGCGCGGCAGTGTCAGAGTTAATGGCCTGCAGTTTAATGCCGGAGATGGCGCACGGGTTCGCGACGAGAAAACGCTGTCGTTCAGCCATGGTGAAGGCGCGGAGGTGCTGCTATTCGATCTGCGCCCAAATGAAGTGAATCATCCAGGCCGTTAAAACGAAAGCTGCGCGGTTTACACCGCGCAGCTTTTTTGCCTTACCGGGCGTTAAGAAACGCCAGCAGATCCTGATTCAGTTGATCCTGATGCGTCACCGCGAAACCATGCGGCGCGTTGTCATAGACCTTGAGTTCAGCCCCCTCAATCATCTCAGCCGCCACTTTGCCGGTGGATTCAAACGGCACGATCTGGTCGTTACTGCCATGAATCACCAGTGTCGGCACATTCACTTTCGCCACGTCAGCACGGAAATCGGTCTCCGCGAAGGCGGTCACGCAATCCACGGTGCTCTTCAGTGAGGCCAGCAGCGCGATGTTCAGCGTCTGTGCCATAACGCCATCAGAAACGGTCTGTCCGGCGTTGGTACCATAGAACGGTGTAGCAAACTCTTTGATAAACTGCGCGCGATCCTTGAGCAGGCCATCGCGTATTCCTTCGAATACCGACATATCGACACCCTGCGGATAGTCTGCCGTTTTGCCAAAGATAGGTGTGACGGCCCCGAGCAGCACCAGTGCCCCGACGCGATCGCTGCCATAGCTGCCGATATAGCGCGTGACGTCGCCGCCACCCATGGAGAAACCCACCAGCGTCACGTTCTGCAGATCGAGATGGGTGATCAGGTCGTTGATGTCAGAAGCAAAGGTATCGTAGTTATTACCTGTCCAGGGCTGATCTGAGCGGCCAAAGCCACGACGGTCAAACGCAATAACCCGATAGCCGTGGTCGGCCAGGAAGTGCATCTGGCTGTCCCACATGTCGGCATCCAGCGGCCAGCCGTGGCTGAACAAAACAGGCTTGCCGGTGCCCCAGTCTTTAAAGTAGATCTGTGTACCGTCGGTCGTTTTAAAGGTGCTCATGGTATTGCCCTCTGTATGACGTGATGAATGATAAGAAGGTGAAGCCAGTCACACTGGCGCCACCAGATAACGAACCTCGGGAGAGTTTTCACCCTGATGAAAAGCGAAAACCCGCCGCTCTATCTTTTTGTCGTTGATGGTGTAGCGCTCTTTCTGACGCAGATGTTCGACCCAGGAGCCGACCACAAACGTCTCAACGAAAATGCCGGGCTGCAGGATATCTTCATAAAGTGACCAGTTGATGGCGCCACCACGACGCCTTACCCGCCGCATATCCTGCATGCAGACGGTAAAGGCATGTGCATCATCAATATTAATCCGGTATTCGTAATTCACCATTACCGGTCCACGTTCATGTCGGATATCCAGCGCAGGGGCATTAACGCCATCGCCGATCATATCGAGATTAAGATCGGGATCCTGATCGAGCCGCCAGCGCCAGACGGTAGTGCTGGCGAGCACCATGCCCAGCGCGGCGATGCAGAGCGACAGCGGAATGCCGAAGTGTGAGGCGAGCTGTCCCCAGAGGGCACTGCCTGCGGTCATCGAGCCAAAGAACACGGTCAGATAGACCGCCAGCGCACGCGCTTTCACCCATTTCGCGGCACTGCGCTGCGCGCCAAGATTCAGGGTCGACAGCACCGCAATCCAGGCGAATCCGGTAAAGAACTCAAACGCATTCAGCAGCCAGACGTGCCGCACATAGGCCAGCGCCAGCATGGTCAGGGCGAAGAGGAGACTGGCGAGCACCATCAGGCGATCGGAGCTGAGGTGACGACGCAGACGCGGCAGCAGCACCGCGCCGGTAATCGCGCCAACCCCGATGCAGGCCAGCATGACACCGTAGCCGCCAGGGCCGAGGCCCAGCTCACGGCGCGCTACCAGCGGCAGCAATGCCCAGCCCGCGCTGCCAAACAGGAAAAACGAGAAGGTTCGCACCAGCACGTTACGTAAGACCGGTGCCGCGTGAACGTAGCGCAAACCCGCCCGTACCGCCGGGAAGAAGTGTTCGGGCGGAAGGCGCTGCACGCTCGGCTCCGCTTTCCAGCGCCAGAGCACCCAGGTGACACCCAGCACGGATAGCGCATTAAGCAGGAAGACCATCCAGGGGCCGGCGAACGACAGGATCAGGCCACCCAGGGCCGGTCCGATGGCGCGACTGATATTAATGCCCAGTGAGTTAAGAGCAATGGCAGGCCCGAGTTCCGGTTTGGTTACCAGATCCGGCACGATCGCCTGGAAGGGCGGCGAACTCATGGCGGCACCTGCGCTCAGTAAAAAGGCAGCGGCCAGCAGCACGTCGGGTGTCACATGGCCGGTCCAGGCCAGTACGGTCAGCCCGGCGGCGGCGGTAAAGGTCCACAGCTGAGAAAACAGCAAATACTTACGGCGGTCAACGATATCTGCCATGACGCCGGAAGGCAGTGCGAACAGAAACATCGGCAGGCTGCTGGCTGCCTGCACCAGCGCCACGGCCAGGGGATCGGCACTCAGCGTCAGCATGGTCCAGTTCACGCCGACATCGTTCATCCATGAACCGATATTGGAGACTACGGTGGCGATCCACAGCATGCGGAACACCGGCTGGCGCAGTGGCTGTAACGGCGAAACCTCCGAAGCGGGCCGCACCTCGGGCTGCTCCTGCTCCAGCTGGTGGATATCATTAACCTGTGCCATGACGGACCCCCTGATGTTTTGCCGCGCCAATGCGCCAGCCGCCTGGCCCGGTCAGCGCCAGCGTGGTAAAGATAATGAGCAGCAGCCAGCCGAACTGACCTTCCGCCAGTGACCAGCCAGGATGAACCACCAGCATGGCGACCAGCAGTACCGCGATGATCGGCAGGCAGGCAATCCGGGTTCCCCAGCCGGTAATGATAAAAATCGGGCAGATGACCTCCGCCACTATGGCCGGTAACAGGCTCATCATCGGTCCCAGCCCGAAGGGATCTTCGATGCGTGTCAGTTCTTCGCTGAAGTGCAGAATTTTCGGCAGCCCATGCACCTTTAACAGCAGCAGGCCGCCGGTCAGGCGCAGGAAGAACAGCCCCGCGTTGATGCGGGGCGAAAGCGTGATAGCGTTATTCATGATTAAAACGCGAAGCAGCTGCAGCCGAGCGCGCCCCAGAAGGCGTTATCTTCGGCGACGGGTACGCTGGATCCACGGGCGATCTCATGCGAGTGACGATGAACACCGCACGGGCCGCTGCAGTGGTGGACGGCGGGCATCATGCCTGCCCGGCTCTGCGCAACCGGTGGGGCACTACGATAGTGACCCGGCACATTCACCACCGGTGACCACTCCGGCAGGACCGGAATAGCAGGCGGTGCATCCGCGCTGAACGATCCGGCGGCATAGACGATATTGCCATCCACCACGGTCAGCACCGACTCAATGCCTTTGATCTCCTCTTCAGACACGCTGAAAAAGTCTTTGCTCAGCACCGCCAGGTCCGCCAGCTGTCCGATCTTAAGCTGGCCTTTTTTGCCCTGCTCGCTGGAGAACCAGGCGCTGCCCTGTGTCCAGAGCATCAGCGCCGTTTCGCGATCAAGGCGGGCACTGACATCGTACATCTGCATGCCGCCTACGGTGCGGCCAGAAACCAGCCAGTAGAGTGCGGTCCAGGGGTTGTAGCTGGCCACGCGGGTCGCATCGGTGCCCAGGCCGACCGGCACGCCGGTCTCCAGCATTTTCTGAACCGGCGGAGTATGGCGAGTGGCTTCAATGCCATAACGCTCAGCAAAATATTCACCCTGGAACGCCATACGATGCTGCACGGCAATGCCGCCGCCCAGCTCTTTGATACGATCGATATTGCGCTGAGTGATAGTTTCCGCATGGTCAAAGAACCAGTGCAGACCATTGAACGGAATATCCCGGTTCACTTTTTCGAACACATCCAGCATCCGGCTAATCGACTCGTCATAGGTCGCATGCAGACGGAAAGGCCAGCGATGCTCAACCAGGTGGCGCACGACGCGCTCCAGCTCATCTTCCATGCCGGGTGCTAAGTCCGGACGCGGCTCCAGGAAATCTTCAAAGTCAGCTGCAGAAAACACCAGCATTTCGCCTGCGCCGTTGTGACGGAAATAGTCGCTGCCCTGACCTGGCGTCAGCATGTCCGTCCACTTCTCAAAGTCTTCCAGTTCATGACCCGGACGCTGCGTGAAGAGGTTGTAGGCGATACGCAGCGTCATCTGTTTTTTCTGATGCAGTTCCGCGATCACTTCGTAATCTTCGGGGTAGTTCTGGAAGCCGCCGCCCGCATCAATGGCGCTGGTCAGGCCCAGACGATTCAGCTCGCGCATAAACTGACGGGTGGAATTGACCTGCTGTTCCAGCGGCAGTTTCGGTCCTTTCGCCAGCGTGGCGTAAAGGATCATTGCATTGGGACGGGCAATTAACAGGCCAGTGGGATTGCCATTGCTGTCGCGCTGGATTTCACCACCCGGCGGGTTTGGCGTCTCTTTGGTGTAGCCAACCACTTTTAGTGCGGCGCGATTGAGCAGGGCGCGGTCATAGAGGTGCAGAACGAAGACCGGCGTGTCGGGTGCCGCTTCGTTAATCTCATCCAGCGTCGGCATCCGGCGCTCGGCAAACTGAAACTCGGTCCAGCCTCCCACTACGCGAACCCACTGCGGTGATGGCGTACGCAGCGCCTGCTCTTTCAGCATCCGCAGCGCATCGGCAACCGATGGAACACCTTCCCAGCGCAGTTCAAGGTTGTAGTTCAGTCCCCCGCGAATCAAATGCAGGTGTGAATCGTTCAAACCCGGCACGGCGGTGTGGCCCTTAAGATCGACCACTTTGGTGCCGTCGCAGTGAAACGCCATCGCCTCTGCCAGCGTGCCTACCGCAACGAACTTGCCATCGCGAATCGCAACCGCTTCTGCCACCGGATTACTGCGGTCGACGGTATGAAATTTGCCATGGGTCAGTATCAGTTCTGCTTTACCCAGCGTAACCATAGATGCTCCTCAACGGGGTTGTCCCACTCAGCGCGGGACAGGAAGTGCCGCAGACAACAGGGCACGAATACGCCGGATTATGGTGAGCGGGCTAATGGGTCGTCTAGTTATACAGAGGGATACCTATACCTTCGTATAGTTATACGCAGAGATAATAGTTTGCAGTTGCACGTCGCCCTACACTACGACCAGACAGCCAGCAGCAGCGCGATAAACCTGCACTGACCGTCATTTTGCTCCGCGCCAGTTGGCGGAAAATTCGGTACATAACCTCTATGGGTGAACGCATGTCCAACGCTAAACTTGAAGTCCTCACGCCACATAACAGCCAGATTATCTTCATCGACCAGCAGCCGCAGATGGCCTTTGGCGTGCAATCTATTGACCGCCAGGTGCTGAAAAACAACACCGTTGCGCTGGCGAAGGCGGCGAAAGTCTTCAATATCCCCACCATCATCACAACCGTTGAAACAGAAAGCTTCTCGGGTCACACCTATCCGGAGCTGCTGGACGTGTTCCCGGGCCTTGATATTCTGGAACGCAGCTCAATGAACTCCTGGGATGACCAGAAGGTGCGTGATGCGCTGGCGGCCAACGGCAAGAAAAAAATCGTGGTGTCAGGTCTCTGGACCGAAGTGTGCAACAACAGCTTTGCGCTCTGCGCAATGCTGGAAGGCGGCTACGAGATCTATATGGTGGCGGATGCATCAGGCGGCACAACTAAGGAAGCACACGACTACGCCATGCAGCGCATGATTCAGGCGGGAGTTGTGCCGGTGACCTGGCAGCAGGTGATGCTGGAATGGCAGCGTGACTGGGCCAATCGTGACACTTACGATGCGGTGATGAACATCGCCAAAGAGCATTCAGGTGCCTACGGCATCGGTGTGGATTACGCCTATACGATGGTACACAAAGCACCTTCACGTCAGAAAAGTGAACATCGTACCCTGGCACCGGTTCACGCACCGGTCCGCTAAGCGGCGTCCTGCTGACTGGCAGCTGTTGCCAGTCAGCAGCGAGGCACAACAGGAGCTGGTCATGAATCCGTTACTTGTTTCCCTGGCTGCCGGGGTGTCGATAGGCCTGCTTTATGGTCTGCTTAAGGTGCGTTCACCGGCCCCGCCCGCGATTGCGCTGGTGGGTCTGCTGGGAATGCTGCTGGGTGGTGCACTGGTGCATGCGGTCACACCCGCTGAAAAGCCGTCAACCGCCCTGGAACAACCCGATGCGACATCCGTTTCATCTTAATCCGGATAAGCTGAACATGTTGAAATCCTACATAATATCACTCGCGGTGGGCCTGCTCGCCGGGGTAATCTATACCCTGATTGACGTCAACTCCCCGGCACCGCCGATTATTGCCCTGGTGGGGCTGTTTGGCATGCTGGTGGGCGAACAGTTAATTCCGCTGGCTAAACGTCTGATCCGTCGACAGCCGGTGACGCTGAAGTGGTTCCGCCATGAGTGTGTGCCAAAAATCAGTGGGACGCCGCCACCCGACGGTGATCATACCCCCTAAGTCCTCGCATGCCGCACAGTGAGGCGTTCCAGAGGAAACCTGCATGGCGCTCTCTCAGCGTATTGTCATTGTTGATGATGAACGCGCGGTCCGCAGTGGACTGAGCAATCTGTTGCATTCAGACGGCTATTCAACCCGATTATTTGAGTCCGGTGAGGCGCTGCTGAGCGATGATGATGCGCTTTCTGAGGCGGGCATGCTGATTATTGATGTTGGACTCAAAGGCATGTCTGGTTTTGAGCTGTACACAATCCTGAAGCAACGACCCGTTTTACCGCCAGTGATTTTTATTTCGGCCGATCCCGAAGAAACTACCTTGTGGTACGCCATTGCATTGGGTGCCGTCACTTTTTTGCGCAAGCCAATTGATGTTGATAATCTGCTGACACTGATACATGGCCAGTTATCTCAGGAAGATGTGCGCTGATGAGCATCCTTTCGATTAATTTCAATGAGAATGACGACGCAGGGATCGCGATCGAAGATTGTGACACGCTGATGCCGCTGGCGCAGCAGGGCTGTCTGCTCTGGATGCTGGCGCGCCGTCACACGGGTGAGTCAGTGATTATCGCCACCGCTAACAGTGACGACGTCACGTTTCAGGCGACGCAGCAGCTCAAAAATGAGCGTGCGCTGGCCGCTTATCTTTCCCCTCGCTGGGCCATCACCGCCACCGGCTCTACCCGTTATCTCAACCGTTATGCGTTGATATACCCCACGTTTCCTTTTCGAACCCTGGCTAACAATCTCGCGACACCGCCTGATAAAATCGCCGACTTCCTGCAGGTCGCGTTGCAGCTTTGCTACACGCTGGGTCAGGCGCATCATCAGGGCATCGTGCATGGAGATATCAAGCCGGGCCATTTTTTCATCACTGACGATGGCCGGTTCCGGCTGGGCGGATTTGGACTCGCCTCGCTGGCGGCGCAGTCAGCAGAAAAAAACAACCTGCGCGCCTCAGGCGGCACGCTGGCGTATATGTCTCCTGAGCATACCGGGCGCACGCCACATCCAGTCAGTAGCCTGAGCGATCTCTACAGTCTGGGTGTGGTGTTGTATGAATACCTCACTGGCAAGCTGCCGTTTGGCTCGCCTGATGCAGGTGAAGCGGAGTGGATTCATCATCACATTGCCACTGCCCCGCGACCCGCCGATCAGGTCAGAGAAGATGTGCCGCCGATGCTTTCGATGATTCTGCTGCGTCTGATGGCAAAGTCACCCGCTGACGGCTATCAGAGCGTACAGGGACTGATGGCCGATCTGCGACGTTGCCAGGCGACGCTGACAACAGAGAACACCATTGCACCGTTTACGCCTGGTCTGCAGGAGCGGTTCAGCACCAGCTTTCGGGCCGAGACACTGTTCACTCAGCATCCGCAGGCCCGCGTGTTGCTGACCACGCTGGAGTCGGTCAACCGCACGGGAACGCAGAGTCTGGTGATGCTGAGCGGTGCGCCCGGTTCGGGCAAATCGGCTATTATCGCTTCCGCCCTTAAAACGCTGCAGCACCGACAAATTCTCCTTGCCGCCAGCAAAGCCGATCAACATTCGCCAGGCGCGCCCTATGCCGCAGTGGCCTCCGCTTTCCGCACGGTTACGCTTTATCTGCTGGGACTGTCATCGCTGGAAGTCAGCAAATGGCGTGGACGATTGTTGCGGCTGCTAGGTGGGTATACCGATCTGGCCATTGAGCTGGTGCCTGAGTTAAAACAGCTGCTGAATATCCAGACCTTACAGCCGCTGGTGCGCCATGCGCCGGATGCCCGCGAGCAGTTTAATCAGATGGCCTCTGCGCTCATACAGGCTTTTGCCACGCCGGGCCGTCCGCTGGTGATGCTGATTGATGATGTTCACTGGGCTGACAATGCCACGTTGCAACTGCTGGAAAACCTGGTAACCCGCAATGAGCACCTGCCGTTTATGCTGGTGCTTGCCTTCCGGGAGGGCGAATCAATGCCTTGTCCGATGATTGCCGGGTTTCTTCTGCGGCTCAGAGCCGCTGCGCCACGGGTCGTGTCACTAACGCCGCAGCCGCTGAGTGTTAAAAGCATCGGCCGCTGGTTGTCGGGAATGCTTCATTCACGACCCGGCGGCAATCGTGAGCTGGCACAGATTCTCTTCGAGAAAACCGGTGGTAACCCGCTCTCGATGCAGGAGTTCTTTCGGCAGGCGGTGGAAGATGGGGTGATTAACTTTCGTCAGAACCCACCGAAATGGCATTACGACAGCCAGGCACTGACTGCGCGTCACTACACCGACAATGTGGCCACGCTGGTGTTAAATCAGCTGGCACGGATGCCGGAGATCACCCGACAACTGCTGGGATCGCTGGCCTGCCTGGGCGCCAGTGGCGAGCTGTCGCTGTTAAGTCATCTCTCCGCGACGCCTGTGACGTTAATCCAGCGGCAGCTTGAACCGGCTGTCAGCGGACGTTTCATCACTCTGACGGGTGTGCACTATGCGTTTACTCACGATCGGGTGCACAACGCGGCGTTATTGCTTCCCGACCTCCGCCAGCAACAGCATCTTCACCAGCAGGCAGCAGCATGGCTATCAGCAACAGTTATCCGCGCTGATAACAGTGAGATGCTGTTCCGCGCGGTTTATCACATTGGCATGATTGCTGAACTGCCGCTCAGTGTCGCAGACCGCGAGCGTTACTATCCTCTCTGTCTGCGCGCGGCGCAGGCGGCGAAACGTGCCGGGGACTATCTCTCGTCGCTGCGCTATCTGCGCACCGCTCAGCGCCTCAGTCTGAGGATGGTGACCGGCAATGACTTTATGCTCGGTTTTGATGAGGCGGAGTGCGAGTTTCTGCAGGGTAATCTCACTACAGCACAAACGCTCTGTACCCGACTGCTTGGTGAGCCGGGCACGCTGAGCGAAAAATCGATGGCCGCCTGTCTTTCTGCGGAAATTCACATGCGCCAGTCTGACAACCATCTTGCGCTGGAAACGGCGCTGGCCTGGCTGGCGGTCTTTGGTGTGCATCTGAACCGGGATCCTGGTGACGCGGAAATTGACGCCGCATGGCTGGCGCTCAGGGCGCGTATCGGCGATTCACCGCAAACTGCTTTTTCCCGGCTGCCGCTGAACACGGATTCTGAAATTGAATCGGTGCTTAATCTGATGGCCAGCACCATTTTTGTCTCTGCCTACGACTGCCCGCAGCTGCATCTGATTCTGGTGTGCCGGATGCTGGAGATGACGCTGGAACACGGCATGACCGGTGCTTCTGCGTTTGGCCTGGCCTGGTTCAGCGTACTGACGGGCGAACGCTATCAGGCCTGGCATTTTAGCTATGCCTGTGGCCGGGTAGCACGGGAGCTGGTGGAGCAGCATGACTTTATACGCTACAAAGCCCGCACGCTACTGCCGCTGGATCAGGTGGGGATCTGGACGCAGCCGCTGGCTGTCGCCGTAGAATGCGCCCGTGAAAGTTTCCGCGTTGCGGTAAGGCACGGCGATCGCTCCTTTGCCTGTCTCTCGTTGCGGCACCAGATCATGAATTCGCTGACACGAGGCGATCACCTGGAGTCGGTGATGACCTCCATTGAGCGCGGACTCGCCTTTACCCGCAAATCGGTTTATCCCGATGTAGAGAACGTCTTGCTGATGCAAAAGCAACTGGTGATGCAGGTGCGTAACAGTAACGGATTCAGAGCGGGTGAACGCGATGAGGTTTTGCCGCTGGTGGCGGGCAGTGAGCCTGGGCTACTCTCCGGCCCTAAAGCAATGGTGCGGTTCTGGTCGGGGCTGTATCGGGGAATGGCCCATTTCTATGCAGCTGAATACGGTGACGCCCTGCGCTGCCTGACAGAAATCCAGTCATTGATTAATGCGGTGCCTGCGTATATCTACCTGATGGATTTACATTTCTACAGTGCATTGTCCCTGAGTCATCAGCCAGAAGCGGCTGACAGCGACGCGCTACGCTTTCATCTGGATAAGTTTGCCGGCTGGACTGATCTCAATCCTGGTCTGTTTGCGGACAAATATGCCCTGCTGAGGGCCGAGTGCGCCCGACTTAAGGGCGACACAGGCGAGGCGCTGAAGCAGTATGAAAGTGCGATTCGTCTTTCCCGTCAGGCCGGCTATCTTCACATTCATGCGCTGGCAAATCAGCTGGCGGGCCGCTGCTGTAAAGCCCTGCAGCTGGATACCGCCGCAGAGGCTTACATTAAGGCCGCCATGGTCAGCTGGGAGAACTGGGGTGCACAGGCTATGGTACGTCAGCTGGAACAGCACTATCCGCATCTGGCTGCGCCGTTGCAAAACAGCGCGCTGGCGACCATTCCGTTTACCCAGGATGCCACTTTCTACGACCTTGAAAGTGTCCTGACCGCCGTGCGAGTCCTGACGGAAGAGATCAACCTGGATCGGTTGATTCACACCCTGATGCGGATGCTGCTGGAGCGGGCCGGTGCCCAGCGCTGTCGCCTTATCCGCATTCTGGATGGCAATTTGCCAGAGACGCAGGCCTGGGCGGAAAGCACGGCCGATGGCGTCCGGGTGCAGATTGTCAAAGAGCGGCCCGACGCGACCGACCTGCCATTATCGGTGCTGTCAGCGGTAATCCGCACTGGCCAGGAGATTCGCACTGGCAAACCAGAGACGTTCAGTCCGTTCAGTCAGGATCCTTACCTGGTCGCCTCAGGTGCGGCGGTGCTCTGTGTTCCGATGTTCAGACAGGCCAACATGGTCGGGGTGCTCTATCTGGAAAATCGGCTGATGCCCGATGCCTTCACCGCTGAGCATTCTCATATCGTGAAAACACTGAGTGCGCAGGCGGCGGTTTCCCTGGAGACGGCGCGACTCTACGCGGAACTGCTGGAGGAGAACAACCATCGGCGGCGGGTTGAGAAACAGCTGCGTGCCAGTAAAACTTCGCTAATGCTTGGCGAGAAGATCAGTCATACCGGGACCTGGCGCTGGGAAGTGACCGAGGACATGATGATGGTCTCTGAAGAGTATGGCCGTATTCTGGGCCTGCCAGCAGATCAGAAGGGATTGTCGATGGCAGACTTCCTGACCCGCGTTCATCCTGATGATCATGAATGCATCAGCGAACTGGTAACGCAAAGCGTCAGTCAGGGACGCAGCATGCAGGCTGAGTTCCGTGTGCTCAGGCCGGATGGTGAATGTCGCTACATCAAGGGTATAGGGGAGCCGGTAGACAACTTCCCCGAGGTAAAAGAGTATTTCGGCACCATTTCCGATATCACCTCGCAGCGTCTGGCGGAGGATAGCGCGCGAATGGCACAGGCGGATCTGGCGCGTGTCACCCGCGCCACCACCGTCGGGCAGCTGACCGCATCCATTGCCCACGAAATCAGCCAGCCGTTGATGTCGATCGTGGCGAATGCAGGTGCCAGCCTGCGCTGGCTGAAGCGGGAACCGCTGATGCTGGAAAATGCCAAAAGTGGTCTGGATGAAATTATCAAAGAGGGACAGCGTGCCGGGGAGATTATTCGTGGTCTGCAGGCGCTGACCCGCAATCATGAATCGAGTTTTGCTTCGGAAAACCTGCATCTGATTGCGCGTGACATTCTGGCGCTTTCCCGGATTGAGCTGGAGCGACGCGGGATTTCGCTGGAATTGAAACTGCGGGCCGCTAAGGCTGATATTTTCTGTGACCGTGTTCAGATTCAGCAGGTGCTGCTGAATCTGGTGATCAATGCGTTCGATGCCATGTCAGACGATTTACCGCGTGTGGCAGTGTTGCGCCTGACCTCAGAGAATCCGACGCCCGATACACTGCGTTTTGAGGTGCTGGATAGCGGTTGTGGTCTGGCTGACGACGTGCGGGAAAAGATCTTTGAGTCGTTCTATACCACGAAAAAAAGTGGTATGGGCATGGGGCTGACCATCAGTAAAGGGATCATCAAAAAGCATCGTGGGGAGCTGGGTGCAGAGAATCGGGCGGAAGGGGGCAGCCGTTTCTGGTTTACGCTGCCGCTGGGATAAGCGAGCGGGCCCCTTTGTCTGCCTCGCCTTAGCGACGTCGGCTATGATCAATATTGAGCCGCTCTGCAGCCCGCACCAGATCGGTTAGCGAGCGCGCATTCATCTTCTCCATGACGCGGCGCTTGTGGACTTTAGCCGTAATTTCACTGACGCCCATTTCGGCGGCGATCTGCTTATTCAGCAGGCCGCTAATGGCCAGCATCATCACCTCGGTTTCACGCGGCGTCAGGGTCTGATGTCGCTGCACAATCTCACGCCGCTCTTCAGAAGAGGCCAGATTCTGCTCTGCAATCTGTAACGCTTCCGAAACCGCCTGCAAAATACGCTCGGGATCAACGGGCTTCGTCAGAAACTCGTAAGCGCCGGTTTTCATCGCCCGCACCGTGACCGGAATAGTTCCGAAGCCGGTCAGGAAGATAGTGGGAATGGCATAGCCGCGATCGATCAACGCCTGAGCAGCATCAAACCCATCTGCGCCGGGCAAATTAATATCCAGAATCAGGCAACAGGGAAGGGGAGTCAAAGCGTGAGCCAGGAAATCATCAGCTGAAGAGAAAGAGATAACCGTGTAATCCTCGGCGGCGAGCAGATTGCACAGTGCAGAAGTCACTGCCGCGTCGTCGTCAACTATATATACGATGGGATTCATAATGACCTCATTTCAGCCAGAGTTTAAATGATGACTTAATCAAGCATGATGCGTAAAGAGGCCCTGAGGAGTGTACATCGGGCAGGGTTAACAGGATGTTACCATAACAGTAATCATTATCATCTTATAAATAACGTCCTGTTAAATTTAAGATAAATCACTGATAGATATGATTAAATTATGAGCATCCAGTCATGGGGCTGTAAAGTAATCCTCGTTGTGATTGTCGTGCGTTGTCATTTAAGCGCCATATTCCTGCCATGCATGAGTTATTTATTTGCGGCCAGGAGGATAGTGCCCTGAAAGGGTGAAAATAGTCCATAAGCCGGTTTACCTTTTTTCAGCAGAACCCAATGTGCAATAACGAAGTGACGGTGCGTAATTAATTCAGGTATTAATCGGTACTGCAGATGAGGGCAGGGTTAATAATGACCGCAGCCTGAATACGGCAAAATGTGCAGATTGGTGGTGATCTCACCTCTTTTCGAAATAAGGGAGATTTGGCGCTTTATATAGTTACAACATACAAATATATTCATTATCCATTGCAACTTAAACCACCGAGCCGCTATCGCCTGGCACCATAAAAAGTCCCGCTCACATTTATTAATGATGTGCCAGAAAACCCGACGGAGTTCACGCGGTAAGAAGTCATTACATTTAAAAAAACCTTACCTGTCAGCTATTAACCTCAATAAGCGTAGCGGTATCCATGGCGCGGCGGCTAATCCTCACTAAGCTTGTGATGCAACCCTTTAAATACAGGGGTATTTTTCCAGCCGGAATCTTTTTGCATTGTCGTCATGAGGCTTATATGAGTGAAAATTACTGTACCATTCTCTTCAATGGTGAACGGTTAAAAGGGTTAGCTGATCAACCGCTGATCGACTTTCTGGACGCACACGGAAAAAAATTACCTCATGTCTGCTATCACCCAGCCTTGCCGCCGCTGCAAAGCTGCGATGTCTGTTGGGTAGATGCCAATGGCCAGCGGGTTCGCGGCTGCACGCTTCGCACTGAAGAGGGCCTGGCGGTGCAGAGTGAAGGCAGTGCACTCAAAGCCGCACAGCAGGAAGGCATGGATCGGCTGCTCAACCGCCATGAGCTTTACTGCACTGTCTGTGAGCACAATACCGGTGACTGCACGCTGCATAATGCCGTGGCCGATATGCACATCCCGATTCAGTACTATCCTCATCAGCCCAAGCCATACGCGAAAGATCACTCCAACCCGTTTTACACCTACGATCCCGATCAGTGCATCTTATGCGGGCGCTGTGTCGAGGCGTGCCAGAATGTCGAGGTCAATGAGACGCTGTCGATTGACTACACTCAGGCTCATCCGCGCGTGCTGTGGGATGGCGGAACCGAAATTGCTGGTTCCAGCTGCGTCAGCTGTGGACACTGCGTCACAGTTTGCCCCTGTAATGCATTGCTGGAAAAAACCATGCAGCCCGATGCAGGTCCGTTTACCGCGATGGATGAGGGACTGAAGCGTCCGTTAATCGATTTCGTCAAAACGATGGAAAACAGTATCGGCATGGGTCCGATTACCGGCGTCTCCAACATTGATGTCGCGCTGCGCCAGTCGGAGATCAAACGCACTAAAACGGTCTGTACCTATTGTGGGGTGGGCTGCAGCTTTGAAATCTGGACCCGCGATCGTCACATCCTGAAAATTCAACCGGTCGCGGAAGCGCCAGCTAATGGCATCTCTACCTGCGTTAAAGGTAAGTTCGGCTGGGATTTCGTTAACAGCCCGGCGCGTCTGACGACGCCCCTGATACGTGAAAATGGCCGGTTCCGGCCTGCCAGCTGGGATGAGGCTTTGCAGCGGGTTGCCGAAGGTTTACAGGGCATTGCCCGAAATTATGGTGGCGATGCGATTGGCTTTATCGGTTCCAGTAAAGCCAGTAACGAAGAAGCCTATCTTACTCAGAAAATCGCCCGTTTAATCTTCGGCACTAACAATGTCGATAACTCCTCCCGCTATTGCCAGAACCCGGCGACAGAAGGGTTGTTCCGCACGGTGGGCTATGGTGGCGATGCCGGAACGATTGAAGATTTACAACAGACCGCTCTGATTGTGCTGGTCGGCAGCAATCTCTCCGAGAACCATCCGGTGATTGCATCGCACATCAAACAAAGCCACAAACATCGTGGTCAGAAACTGCTGGTCGTTGATCCCCGCCGTCATGAAATGGCGGAGCGGGCGGACTGCTATCTGCGCATCCGACCTGGCACTGACATTGTCTGGGCCTCGGCGATGGCGAAATATATGTTCGATCACGATTATGCGGATGACGCTTTTCTGGCCCAGCGGGTCAATCAGGTTGAGGAGTACCGCAGCTCACTTGCTCCCTTTACGCTGGCTTTTGCCAGTGAGATATGTGGACTGAGTGAATCCGAACTGATTCAGGCAGCGGAAATGATCGGCCAGGCGGGTAGCGCCTGCGTATTGTGGGCGATGGGCATTACGCAGCACAGCCATGGGGCTGACACCAGTACAGCGCTGTCAAACCTGCTGCTGGTCACCGGCAACTATGGACGACCCGGCACCGGCGGCTACCCGATGCGTGGACACAACAATGTGCAGGGCGCCAGTGACTTCGGCTGCCTGAGCAATCTCTATCCGGGCTATGAAAAAGTCACTGATGCAGCGGTACGTGAAAAATGGGCGCGTGCCTGGGGCGTCTCGCCTGAAGCGCTTTCCGATCAGCCCGGTGCAGATAATTTCAAAATGGTGCAGCAGGCCGGTGAAGGTAAAATTCGCGCGATGTACATCACCGGAGAAGAGACGGCCTTTGCGGATGCCGACGCCACGTCGGTGCATGCCGCCTTCAGCAAGCTGGAATTTATGGTGGTTCAGGACATCTTTATGTCACGCACCGCCGAATTTGCCGATGTCGTGCTGCCCGGTGCGCCCAGCGTGGAAAAAGAGGGCACGTTTGTGAATACCGAGCGGCGCATCCAGCACTTTTCGCCCGCCATGAAACCGCTGGGCGACTGTCGTCCTGACTGGCAGATCTTTACCGAACTTGCTGCGCGCCTTGGTCATCCGTGGCATTACCCGAATCCAGGCGCGATTATGGCAGAAGCAGCAGGCATCGCAGAGATTTTCGCGGGAGTCAGCTATGAGCAACTGATCGGCTGGCAGTCGCAGCTCTGGCCCGTCAGCGCTGAGGGTGAAAGCACGCCGCGTCTCTACACCGAGAGGTTCAATTTCCCGGATGGCAAAGCGCGCCTCTATCCACTAAGCTGGCAGCCGCCCGCCGAGCAGGAGGATGCCGAATACAATCTGCTGCTGAATAATGGCCGGATGCTGGAGCATTTCCAGTCGATGAATCAGACCGGGCAGGGTGGCCGCATGATGTCGCTGTCGCCCAATGCCTTTGTTGAGATCTCACCGGAGCTGGCTGCCGAGCGTTCGCTGAATGAAGGAGAGTGGGTGCGCATTACCTCGCGGCGCGGATCGCTGGATGTGCCGGTTGTAATCACGGAACGTGTGGCGGGCAACGTGCTGTTTATGCCGATTCATCACGGTAAAGATGGCGTCAACGCGCTGACTGGCGAACATCACGATCCCGATGTGAATACGCCTGCTTACAAAGAGATCGCCGTCAACATGAAACGCGTCGATCGACGTCCGCAGCCTAATCCGATGCCCCTACATAACTTTCGCTACGGCAGTCGTACGCCACTGGATCACCTGCCGATTGAGCAGAAATGGCAGCAGGCTGGCTATCGTGAACCGCCAGAACATGTCGAAAAACCGGAGAAATTCTAATGGCAGAACGGATGAAGTATCAGGTCCCGCCGACACGCACCGAGCCGACTGCGCGGGAGGCAATGGATGAGCTGATCGAAAATCTCCACCAGCACGGCTTTCTGCGGCTGGCGAACGATCTGGTTAAGTCGAATAACGAAGTAGGGAAAATTCTGGTATCAGGCCTTAATCAGCCCGGCACCCAGAATGCGCTTCAGAATCTTTCGTTGCTGATGATGACACTGGGCAGCGTACCGCCGGAGCATTTTAGTCATCTGCTGCTGGCGGTGCGTGATGCTGCGATGGCCGTTAAGCCGGCGCGGGATGAGGCGCGGCAGGAAAAAGTCGCGCCGGGCATACGTGGCATCATCCGGTTACTCAATGATGAGGATCTGTGGCGCGGACTGCGGCCGATCTTCGCTGCGCTGGAAGTCTTCTCACAACAGATCGACCGTGAAGAGGAGAAGCCGATTACCCGCTTCAGTGGCAAGCCCACCCGGCAGTAGTTCAGTCCGCGGTTATTCAGGATTGGGTGGGGGTGTAGACCAGATGACCGGCTACACCGCCTTTGCCGCCATCTTTTGGGTGATTGATGCCATCGGAGACGGGCACATCGGTGAAATCAAACGGTGAAACACCCTGCAGACAGGCGACATTGACCCCAAACTGATCGGGCTGAGAGCGGCTCTGATGAAAAGTATAGATACCACATACGGAGCAGAAGTAGTGCCCCACCTCTTTGCTGTTAAAGCGATATTCGGTTAGCTGCGCTTCACCCTGCGTCAGCTCAACCTTTGTTGCAAACACCACCACCGCGCCGCGCATCCGGCAAAACGAGCAGTTGCAGCGGCGCACCGTGTTAAATCCATCCTTCAGCGTCACCCGGTACGCCACCGCGCCACAGTGGCATTGTGCTGTCATTTCATTCTGCATCGTGATCTCCTGTTTTGTTAAACACGCCCGCTTTCAGCCTACGCCAAAGCCTGCGATTTGGCAGCATCGGGTGCTGATTTGTCGACCACTCAGACGGAAAGTGTCGCCCGTCTGATCTGGATCGAAGTAAAAACGGTGGAGATGTGAAAGGGTGCTTGCTGAATTTTATGATCTTCAACCTCAGCAAGGAGTATGACCCACGATGGCGTTATCCACCCACACACTGCCAGAAGGCATCGTGCTGACGCTGCGTCAGCCTGCAGCGGCCACTAAATCCCCGGTGATTATTCTGTGTCACGGCTTCTGCGGTATCCGGGAGATCTTATTGCCTGCGTTCGCACAGGCATTTACCCAGGCAGGTTTCGCTACCGTGACCTTTGATTATCGCGGATTTGGTGACAGCGAAGGCGAGCGGGGCCGTCTGGTGCCTGCGATGCAGATCGCGGACATCCTCTCGGTTATCGCGTGGGCAAAACAACAACCGGCGCTGGACCCGAGCAGAATAGGTTTATGGGGCACCTCTTTTGGCGGATGTCACCTCTTTGGCGCGGCAGCGAACAACCCGGATGTAAAATGTGTTGTCAGCCAGCTCGCCTTTGCGGACGGGGAAGAGATTGTCACCGGGCAACTGGACGTGACAGAGAAGGCGGGCTTTATTGCTACGCTGGAGAAGATGGATCAAAAGCGGCAGACCAGCGGCAAAGAGATGTTTGTGGCCATTACTCGCGTCCTGAACGATGATGAGTCAAAGGCGTTCTTCGAGGAGAACCGTTATCAGCACCCGAAAATGGACATCAAAATCCCGTTTTTAACCGTACGGGAAACGCTGCTCTACAAACCCGCGATCAATGCCGCGAAGGTCACCTGTCCGACACTGGTCGTGGTCGCTGGTCAGGATAGCGTGAACCCGCCGGAACAAGGACGTGCGCTGTTTGATGCGGTAGCCGCAACGGATAAGCAGCTCTTTGTGGCCGAAGAGGCCCGCCATTACGATATTTACAGCGGTCAGCACTTCGCGTCAGTGATTAAGGTGCAGACGGCGTGGTTCGCGGCACATTTGTAATCTGAATCAGGCTCGCTCCTATTTGGTGTTCGCTGACCTCTGTCGCGCGCTCGCAGGAGCGGGTTTATTCCATGCTGACTATTGCGCAGGTTCACACCTATCTCTTCAGCCTCAAACGCCTCATGCCATTATTTATCAAGCTTTTCTTCCACGACCCGCGTTGAGATTTCACGCCATTTCGCCACGATACATCGTGCGGTTAAAACCGGTCAGCCCGGCCTCGGGACTCATGGCACAGCCGCCAATAAATGCCTGAGCAAACAGAATATTAACAAAGTCATTACTCTCCCAGCCGAATCCAGCGGCGTCCGGCCAGCACCGTCAGCGCCACAATAGTAATGCCTGCAGCCAGATGCATGGAGAAATCAACGATATGCAGATGGGTGTCATGACACAGCGACAGCAGCATTGATGAAGTAAACGCGCTGCCGCAACCGCTCAACGCCAGGCTGCGCGAAGGATAGAGTGAACGGGTGCGCTGCAGGGCAATCACCGACAACAGCATCATCGGCACGCTGGCCGACAGCATAAACAGATAACAGTGTATCCCTTCACCAAACCGGTTCCCGCCCGCAGGCGGGGATTCAGATGACATATTGATCAGATTCAGCCCCAGCCACAAAACGGCCATCAGCAGTGGCCAGCGCAGGTTGATCGGTTTTCGTCCTGCAATACTTAGCGTAAAAGCGGCCGCCAGCGTGCTGCCCGCGATAACGAGCGACAGCATCACGGCAACCAGCGCAAACAACGCGCCAGGCTGAGACCAGTCAGTCAGACGGGTATGAAACGCCCAGCTGCTCAGCGCCCCACAAGGCAGGGCAAGCGCGATCCAGCCCGCAACGCGCCATGTAACAGGCCAGATGCGCTGCACCGGCTGCGCAGACGCGCTGAGGTGATTAATTAACTGGTCATGATTTCTCATGATGACCCCGTCCATATTTTCGAAGATTGACCATTGCGCGATGCAACAGGGATTTGACCGCAGAGAGAGACTGATGAGTTTCAGCCGCTGTCTGCGCAAGACTCTGTTCGCGCAGATGCACCGATTCGACGATCTCCCGCTGGCGCAGCGGAAGGGTGTCCAGATACCCGGAAAGGATATCTGTATCCCAGGCGGACTCTGCGCTTTCAGCAGGCTGTCGTTCAAGCTCCTCATCGTCCTGAACTTCCTGACGACGACCGTGTTGCCGCAATGCATCAACAGTTCGGGCAGACGTGATGGCGGCAACCCAGGGAAGTATCGGGCGCTGCGGCTCGTAGGTATGTCGTACACGATGGATAGCCAGCAGCGTTTCCTGAATCACATCCTCGACCAGCACCTCGTCACGGATTTTTCTGCACACAAGTGCCCGGATGGCCGGAACCATCGCTTTCAGTAACTGGTTATAGGCAGCTTTGTCGCCCGCCTGCGCCCGGGCCATTAAGGCTGGCCACTGCTGTGCGCGTGGATCAGTGGCTGACATCAATCATCAGCAGTTCAGCACACAGTCGCCGTGGCCTGACAACACGCCAGAAAATCGCTTCATTAATCGTCTCAGGTTTTCTTTCCTTTTTCCGTCGCCTGATTCAGCGCTGAAATCACAATGCCAGGGGTGAGCACCTGCGGCAGCACCACCGGTTTACCGCCGTCGGCCGGGTAGACCACGTAGAGTGGCAATCCACCGCGTCCGAAATCGCTCAGCGCCTGTTCAACATCAGGATTGTATTTGGTCGAATCTGCGACCATATAAATGGTACTGGTCCGCGCCATTGCGGCTTTTACCGCCTGCGTCGAGAGCGAGGTGCGATCGTTCACCTGGCAGGTAATACACCAGGACGCGGTAAAGTTCACCAGGATGGGCTTGCCCTGGCCTTTAATAGCATCAACGTTCTGCGGCGACCAGGCTACGGCGGCAGCGGCCTGTGAGGCCGTTTCCGTTTCAGCGGGCGCGCTGGCAAAACTGTTCAGATTTAATAATGGCACCATGACCAGCGCCAGGAAGAAAGCAGTCGCAACATGCATTACCACATGGCGCTGTCCCATCATACGGCGTTTCTGCGCCATACCATACAGCCAGGCGGCAAAACTAAACAGTAAGCAGCAGGCCAGAATCGCAGCCAGTGCCGACGATCCCGCCTGACGTTCGAGTACCCAGATGAGCCAGCCGACCGCGCCCAGCATCGGGAACGCCAGACCCTGTTTTAAGGTGATCATCCATGCACCCGGCTTTGGTAATATCCTCGCCAGCACCGGGAAGAAAGAGATCAGGGTAAAAGGCGCAGCAAAGCCCAGCGCCAGTGAAATAAAGATGACCAGACTCACCAGTGGAGGCTGAGTCAGAGCATAGCCTACCGCGCTGGCCATAAAGGGAGCGCTACAGGGGGTGGCGACAATGATGGCCAGCGCGCCGGTCAGTGCTGAACCCACGAAACCTCCGCGACTGCCGCCCATTTCGCCAACCCGCTGTACTGATAATCCCACTTCAAACAGTCCGAGCAGGTTCAGTGCTGAGCCGAGCATCACCAGAATCAGCGCGGCGATCACCAGCGGCGATTGCAGCTGGAACCCCCAGCCCACCGAAGCACCACCTGCTCTTGCCAGAAGCAATACCGCGGTCAGCGCAACCATCGTCACTACGACGCCCAGTAAGAAGGCCAGGCCCTCTGCGCGGGCGTGCGAAGGCGATTCATGATGGCGGATCAGGCTCAGCGCTTTCAGCGAGATCACCGGAAACACGCAGGGCATAAGGTTCAGAATAATGCCGCCCAGGAAGGCGGCTGCAATCGCAGTCAGCATGATGTACCTGCTCAGAAGATGAAGTTATGCCGGATTGGCCTGACGATATTTTTTAACGGCATCCATCGCTTTCTGAATATGCGTATCAGGATTTTTATCGGTGAAGCTCAGCAGAATCTTGCCGTCGGGCGCAATCACATAAGAGGTGCGGTCTGAGAGCTTCTGACCTTTCATCTCCATCGTGCTCTTATATTCTGCCGCCACTTTGGCACCGGGATCGGCTGCGACGGTAAATTTGTCACGGCATTCCAGCTGCGAGAATTTAGCAATCTGATCGGTATTGCCTGCGGTGACACCGATCACGGTCGCTCCCTGTTTTTTGAATTCATCTGTCGCTTCAGCAAAGTCATGTGCTTCGAGCGTACAGCCAGCGCTGAACGCAGCCGGGAAGAAGTAAAGGACAACCGGGCCTTTTTTCAGGGCCTGCTGCAAAGAGAAGGTGGTCGATTTACCCGCGAGAGCGGCGTCGAGTTTGAAGTCCGGCGCTTTTTCACCAACCTGTAACGCCGCAAAGGCGGATGTTGCCGGAACACTCAGTGCCAGTAGCGTTGCGACGGCCAGGGTTTTCAGGGTGTTTTTCATTGGCATTACTCTCTCCATTGACGAACAGACGGGGTTGTCTGACGGCTCTGATAAAAGGTTCGTTTAAAAATGGAAAAAGTTGCGCGGCAGAAGATTTTTTTTTCATGTTTTTTTCATTGTGCTTCATCAGCCCGCCTTTATCAGAACCTTGCCTTTAAGCTGAATCGAATAAAGCTAGTGTCAGCAAATTTCACCTGATTCCCTGTTTTTATCCCTCTCTCGCTGTCATCAGTGTGATTCAGGCCACAATAATGCGGCTAACTCACTGCCTTTTCTCAACAGGTGAGCATCATCACGTTTATCTTCAGTCCCATTAAGTAAATTTCCCTTACGGCATGAAAAAACGATTCAGCAAATTGGGGCGAATGATGAAGATCAAACTGGCGTTAACGGTACTGGCAGTACTGGTTTCAGGTTCTGCAGCGGCAAAAACCTGGGTGCTGACAAGTGCTGAACAGGGCACAGAACAGGGAAACTGGAAGATTTCCAGTAGTGAGCTGAAGTCTCAGGGCAAGCCGTTCAGCATCGAGCAGAAAGTCCTGCATGGCGGCAAGCAGGAAGGCAGTAAAATCATCACAATCCACAGTCAGGATGGTCTTACCATCACGCTTAGCCCGACCCGTGGCATGAACTTACTGCGCGTTGAAGGCTTTGGCACTCGTATGGGCTGGGATTCACCGGTTAAAGAGGTCGTCAATCCTGCCTACATCAATCTTGAGAGCCGCAACGGTCTGGGCTGGCTGGACGGTTTCAACGAGATGATGGTGCGCTGCGGCTACGAATGGACCGGTCATCCGGTCACCGATCAGGGACGAATCTATACGCTGCACGGTAAAGCGGGGAATACTCCGGTTTCTCAGCTGGAAGTTGAAGTGGCAGATGCGGCACCACACGAAATCCGTATTCGCGGCCTGATAAAAGAGAGTACCTTCAAGAAAGCTGATTTGCAGACCATGACCGAGCTGCGTTACGTGCCAGGCAGCAACAGTTTCAGCCTGCACGATGTGTTAACGAATCACGGTGACTATCCGCACGATTACCAGATCATCTATCACAGCAACTTCGGTAAACCTATTCTGGAAGAGGGCGCGCGCTTCCTGGCACCCATGTCCGGCATCAGCCCGTTCAATGACTACGCGAAAGCCGGGCTAAAGGACTGGCAGACCTACAAAGGTCCGACCAAAGACTTTGATGAGATGGTGTTCAACATCAAGCCACTTTCAGACAGCAATCATCAGACTGTCGCTGCGGTGATCAATAAAGCCGGAAACAGCGGTGCATCGATTCAGTTCGATACCCGTCAGCTTCCGATGCTGACGTTATGGAAAAACACCGACACGCTGAAACAGGGCTATGTGACCGGCATCGAGCCAGGGACAAGTTATGCCTATCCGGTCACAATTGAACGCGAACAAAAGCGTGTTAAGCAACTGCAGCCTGGAGCCAGCACAGCGTTTGATCTGACATACACCTTGTTGCACAGCAGCGAGCAGGTCAATGACGTTGAGAAACGCATTAAGGGCATGCAGGGTGAGACGAAGATTGATGTGAGCGAGACGCCGATAGCAAAAGAGTAATCATCATAACGCCCCGGTCAGTGTGCCGGGGCCATTTTAATCTGACTGACCTGAAATTGCTGTTCACTCCTTAACGTTTCTTAAGCGCGAAACTACCGTGCCTGCCTGATGCTCTTCGGACTTATCTCTTCCTTTCACTGACGCGCCTGTTAATTCCAATAATTTCATTTAACGCTGGCTGATTCGATGCGCCCTGAAAACTTAACTAAAACTAAAGTCCCGATAATCTCTTCCGATAATACACAGAAGGTATGCTTTCAGGCATAAACATGTTTTTCCGGGAATAACCAGATTGGCAGGACTACATCAGTAACGCCACATGTGTGCAAAACGATTTTTATTGCATGTCACAGGTATTCAGCTGATGCGGAATTACGTGAATGAAAAACGAAGATAGATAACCGTCGCCTCGTGAGGTTTGCATGTTTAATCTTAGTAAAGTCGTACACAGGGTGACAAAACCCAATTCCCTGGACATGGCTGATGACGTCAGCGCAATCAAATGCGCGATGGGATGGGTAGAGTTTTCTCCCCAGGGTCAGGTCATTATGGCGAATGATATGTTCCTCGATATGACAGGCTACTCCCTGAATGAAGTTGTCGGTATGCATCACAGTTTATTCTGCCAAAGCAGGTACACCAAAACCCCGGAGTATGCGAGGTTCTGGCAGGCTTTATCTTCAGGAGAGTCGATAAACGGTGTGTTTGAACGTTGCAGGAAAGATAAATCCGTTTTTTATATTGGCGGTTCATATTTCCCTGTAAGGAATAAACATAATGAGGTGATAAGAGTAATAAAAATAGCGAGTGATATCACAGAAGAACATAAAAAACTCAAAAGTAAAGAAGCCATAATCAGTGCGATTAACGCTTCGATGGCCCTGATAGAATTTACCACAGAGGGTGAGGTATTAGGCGCAAACGACAACTTTCTGAAGTTAATGGGTTATCAGCGCGATAATATTATCGGTAAACATCATCGGATATTTTGTTTTAATGATTTTTATACTAAAAATCCGGATTTCTGGGCGAAAATAAGAGGGGGACACTCTTTCAGCGGGCGATTTGAAAGAAAAAACATTGCAGGTGAGCGGGTCTGGCTCGAAGCGAACTATACACCCGTTCTTGATGCCAATGGCGCGATCGAAAAAGTCATCAAAATTGCGTCGGACATCACTGTCAGAGTCGAAAATGCGAGAAGAATTGCTGATATTGCAGTGACTACTTCGGAAGAGACTTCTCAGATCTCGCATAATGCCAAAGAAGTATTAGATGAAACTGTCAGAAATTCCATGCTGGTATCCGATAAGGTGGAAGTCGCTGCTGAAGTTAGCAAAAAACTTTACGAATCTGCAGTCAATATCAGTGAGATAATATCAACAATCAGCAGTATCACGTCTCAGACCAACATTCTGGCGCTCAACGCAGCTATAGAAGCTGCACGAGCCGGCGAAGCTGGCAGAGGATTCGCTGTAGTGGCGGAAGAGGTCAGGCGACTGGCAGCATCCACCTCCACATCAACGCAGAAAATTACCGCTGTCATTGAAGAGAACAACCGGCTTATCAATGATATGTATCATCAGCTTGATGAAATAAAAAATATCATTTCAAGTGAAAATGACAAAATTAGCGATCTGGGAAGAAGCTTCCAGGAAATTAATAGCGGCGTGAATGAGTTTTCTACTGTCATTAATCAGCTCAATGCCTGATACCCGGCGTCAGCTCTGCTTATAACGCACCTTTGTGAGGTGGTAGCAGGGTTGGCAATGCGTCATTCTCTCTTATTTAACATAAGATAGATTATGCGCACTTGTGATTGGAAGCCTGACAGAGGTTAATCCTGTAATCAAACCTCATCTGGCTTCTGCTGGCAACCTGCCGATGACGCTGAAGTAATCGGCTGGCGTGCCCTGACCGACGCGCCCTGATGTCAGAGTCTGCCGTAAAACGTCATACGCGCGGTTTCTGATAAGGCAATATCCGGCTGAGTATTGTAAGCCAGCACGGCAAGCATCCTCGTGACCTCGCCTTCGGTTGGGGTTACGCGATGCAAAGAGTTCCGACCGCGAAAAAGTACCAGATCGCCGGCGTCAATCTCTAGCGCGTCAACCGGCTGGCGCTCGTCCAGCACTGCGTCAACGCCTGCGAAGTTCATCTCACCGGCATCGGCATCCCGCAGATCCTTCACATACTGAAACAGCCCGCCCGCCAGTGGTTTTTGTACCAGCAAGGTGATAGCAAAGGAGGAGTTGTCGAAATGCCAGCCGAGTTCCTGTCCGTGAGGCGCGTAATGCAGGTTGATTGAGGAAAGCGGATCAGCGTAAGGATAGAGCGCTTTCTCTTCCAGCACATCACACAGGAAACGCTGGAACAGGATGTCATTATAAAGCTGACGCAGCGGTGAGTCGGCAGCGATCACATCATCCGTGATACAACCTTTGGTACTGAGCACATCCCGATTGCGCGGATGATCGGCGCTGAAAGCGTCATCAGGCTTCATCAGATAGACATTGTGTTTGCTGTGGGTGTGATAGGCCAGATGACGCTGCGCATTACCCTCTTCAATGATCGCCTCTAAAGCCTGTGGTTTTAAAAACTGACGCAGTACCAGCGCGCCCGACTGTTTTAATTGCTCACGACAGCGTTGACGCCAGCCATGATCGGCCAGCGGATGAAGATCGAGACGAACAAGGGAACCAGACATAGTAACCATTCTCACGATGGGCAGGTGTAATGGTACTCTACCTGTCACCCGCCACGCTGCGTAACGATAAAAACTTACTGCACGCATAAGGAAGAGTTAATGCCTGCCCAATTGCCACGGCTGCCAAAAATCAGCGTTATACAGTCATTTAAGGTGGCCGCCGAACTGGGCAGCCTGGCAAAAGCTGCCGCCCAGCTGGCAATAACCCCCGCGGCAGTTAGTCAGCAGATTCGCCAGCTGGAGGAGCAACTCGGCAGCACCCTTTTTCTGCGCACGCAGAGCGGCGTGATGCTGACTGACACGGGTAAAGAGTATCTGCGCTATGTCACCGAAGCCTTTGATATTCTTCACCTCGGTCAGCAAAACATCCGCCATGCGGCCAGTGCGCCAAAACTCACGGTCTACGCATTACCGGCGCTGGCGTCGAAATGGCTTTTGCCCCGGCTGGCGAGCTGGCGTGACCTTTGTCCGGATATTGATCTCTCATTATACGGCACGCATGCTCAGGTCGATTTCACCGCGATGCCTGCCGATTTTGTCATCTGCTTTGGTGAAGATCGTTACCCACAGTTAGACAAACTTAAGCTCTTTCATGATGAGGTGCTGCCGGTGGCCAGTCCGGTTCTGCTGCAACGCTTCACCCCAGAAACGGTTCTGAGCGAGGCACCCTTAATCCATCTCGACTGGGGTAATGAAGGACGGTTCCTGCCGGACTGGCAAAGCTGGTTTCAGGCCAAAGGCATGGATGAACCCCGGCCGCAGCCCGCATTCAGCTTCAATCTGACCTCGCTGGCCATTGACGCGGCGGTCGCGGGTACAGGACTGCTGCTGGGGCAGCGACGCCTCATCGCGCCGGAACTGGCGCGTGGCGATCTGGTTGTGGTGGATAATCTTTGCCTGCCGCTGAGCAAGCCCTACTTCCTTGCCTGGCCGCAACGTACGCTGAGCCAGCCTGGCAGTGAGGCGATGTTCCGCTGGTTAAGCGAGCCGGGCGCGAGCTCATAACCTGCGCCCGGTTCTAAAGCAGTGGGCGCAACTTTCACGGCACCACCTACTCTGCTCATCCTCGTGCATTATCCTCAACAATGACCGCCACGCGCTGCCCTGCACGCACTGCGCTGCCTGGCTGCACGCTGACCTGCTGAATAATGCCGTCGCACGGCGCCAGAAGCGGGATCTCCATTTTCATCGACTCCAGCACTACCAGGATATCGCCTTCACGCACCCGGCTGCCCGCCGTCGCCTGCACCTGCCATAGATTACCCGAAACCGGGCTTTCAACGCCCTGCTCACCTGCCTGCAGCGGTGCATCGCCGCCTTCATTCACCGCACTTTCCTGACTGTCGTAATGCGCCTGGCCGCTGGCTATCCAGCGGTCACGTTCAGCATTAAATGCGCTTTGCTGATGATCGCGAAACTCGCCGATACTTTCCGCTTCACGGACGAGGAAATCCTGATACTCCGCCAGCCGCAGTGTGCTGTGCTCAATACGCAGCGGATAGCGACCCAGTGGAAAATCGCGACGAATCTGCAATAGTTCTTCCGCTGAAACCGGATAAAAACGGATCTGATCGAAAAAGCGCAGCAGCCAGGGTTTACCGCCAAAATCGGCCACTTCGTGATATCGGTTCCACATCTGCAGCGTGCGTCCGACAAACTGATAGCCGCCTGGCCCCTCCATGCCATAAACGCACAGATAAGCGCCGCCGATACCAACCGAGTTTTCCGCCGTCCAGGTCCTGGCCGGGTTATATTTCGTGGTCACCAGCCGATGGCGGGGATCCAGCGGCGTGGCGACCGGCGCGCCAAGATAGACATCGCCCAGCCCCATCACCAGATAGCTGGCTTCAAACACGGTATTCCAGACGGCCTGCTCATCCGGCAAATCGTTTATCCGGCGGATAAACTCAAGATTGCTCGGGCACCAGGGCGCATCCGGTCGCACGGTGGTCATATATTTTTCAATGGCCTTCTGACAGGCCGGATCGTCCCAGGAGAGCGGCAGATGCACCACACGTGTGGGCACCTGCAGGTCATCACTCATGCAAACCCTCTCCCACTCTCCGCGCACCCATGCCAGCAGCACATCAAGCGTCAGTGTTTCCGGCTGGAAGTGGATTTGCAGCGAGCGGATCCCTGGCGTGATATCAATAATGCCCATACGGGATTGCGCTTCCAGCGCCTGCATTAACGCGTGAATGCGAAAACGCAGCACCAGATCCAGTTCCGGCTCGCCTGCCTCCAGCAGCAAGTGCGTATCGCCAGAGAGACGCGCCACCAGGCGTTTAGCCGCTTCACCGCAGGTCATCACGATGGGCGAAGTCAGCGGCGCAGGCTTCCAGTGAATGTTCTGTGGCTGGAGCATGGTCAGCTCGCTGCGTCTGCCCTCTGCCAGTCTCCGGGCCGTCGGGATATCCACCGCCACAAACCGGACTTTGTCACCGGCTTTGAGCTGTCCCAGCTGCCAGAGGTCCGCCTCGATAACCGTCACCGGGCAGACAAATCCGCCGAGACTCGGGCCATCCGGTCCCAGAATGACCGGCATATCGCCGGTAAAATCGACCGCGCCGATGGCGTAAGGGTTGTCATGAATGTTCGAGGGGTGCAGCCCCGCTTCGCCGCCGCTGTCGCGGGTCCAGATCGGCTTTGGTCCCATCAGACGCACGCCGGTACGGCTGGAGTTAAAGTGCACTTCCCATTCTGTCGCAAAGAACGTCGCAATATAGTCCGGCGCAAAGAACTCAGGTGCACCATGTGGACCATAAATGACTCTCAGCGTGCGCACCGTAGCGAGTTCTGTGCGCAGCGCAATGGGCAGCTCCGCGCCGCCTGGGCTCGCGGCTTGTGGAGCCAGATGCATTACGTCACCGCTGCGCAGCGCCCGTCCGGCGTGTCCGCCAAACTGTCCGAGGGTAAAGGTACTTTTACTGCCCAGATAGTCTGGCACCTGAATGCCACCGCTCAGGCAGAGATAGCTTCTGACGCCAGGTCCATTCATCGCGCCCAGCTTCAGCGTTGATCCGGCCGGTATGGTAAACACGGTGTCCATCGCCTGTTCAACGCCATCCAGCGCGACACTCAGCGGCGCGCCACAGATCACCGCCTGAATCGCAGTGTTAAATTTCAGGGTGGGTCCGTTAAGGGTGATTTCCAGCGCGGCGGCGCCTTCAGCATTGCCCAGCAGACGGTTGCCGAGACGCAGGGCGCGATCATCCATCGGCCCTGACGGCGGCACACCAACTGCCCAGTATCCCAGACGTCCGGGGTAGTCCTGAACGCTGGTCTGGGTTCCTGCACTCAGCACCTCAACCGTTGCCGCCTGATAGCCGAGCTGCTCCAGGCAGCGGGTCCAGGGTTCACCCGCCGTGAAAGGGGCAAAGGCTAAAATCTGTAACAGATAGAGGCGGTTGGTTTCTACGCCATAGAGACGGGTTTCCGCCAGTGCCTGTGCCAGGGTGGCGATGGCTTCATCGCGTGTAGCGCTGAAAGCAATCGCTTTTGCCAGCATCGGGTCGAAGAATGGCGGGACTTCACATCCCGCTTCCACCCAGCGGTCAATGCGCAGGGATTTACCGTCCGCCACCGGGAAAACGACTTCGGTTAATAGTCCGGGCGAAGGCTGGAACTGCCGACCCGGATCTTCGGCGTAAATGCGTGCCTGCACGGCATGGCCCTGCGGATGCAACCCGGCGGCTAATGCGGTAAGCGAGGGGAGATCGCCTGCCGCCAGCTCAATCATCCATTGCACCAGATCCACGCCCCAGACCTGCTCCGTCACGCCATGTTCAACCTGCAGGCGCGTATTCACTTCGAGGAAATAGAACTGCTGCGCTGCGCTGTCATAGACAAATTCTACGGTTCCGGCGCTGCGATAGTTGACCGCTTTCCCTAGGGCGATAGCCGCCGAGCAGAGTGCGTCGGCCATGCCAGCTGGCAGATTCGGCGCAGGGGTTTCTTCAATCACTTTCTGATTACGTCGCTGCACCGAGCAGTCGCGGACGCCCAGCGCGATAACCTTGCCCTTGCCATCACCGAAAATCTGCACTTCAAGATGCCGGGCGCGTTCGATATATTTTTCAAGAAACACACCGGCGTCGCTGAAGTTGTTCTGGCCCAGACGCTGCACGGTTTCAAACGCGTCTGACAGCGCCTGCGCATCACGACAGACGCGCATACCAATGCCACCGCCGCCCGCGGTGCTTTTGAGCATCACCGGATAGCCGACACGCTCTGCGGCGCGATGCGCTTCGCTGACATCCGTCAGCAGTTCACTGCCTTCAAGCAACGGCACACCTTCGGCTTTTGCCAGCGCGCGGGCCGTGTGTTTAAGGCCAAAGGTCCGCAGCTGCTGGGGCGTCGGACCGACAAAAATCAGTCCCGCAGCCTCACATGCCTCAGCAAAGGCGGCGTTTTCAGAAAGAAAACCGTAGCCCGGATGGATCGCTTTGGCTCCGCTCTGCTGCGCGGCGGCGATGATTTTTTCCGTCACCAGATAGGTTTGTGCAGCAGGCCCTTCGCCCAGGCTCAGCGCCAAATCCGCCTCACGGATATGTAAACTGCTCAGGTCAGCTTCAGAATAGACGGCGACCCCTTTCACCTGCATGGCACGCAGCGTGCGCAGGATGCGACAGGCGATCGCACCGCGATTGGCAATCAGTAAGGTATCAAACATAAGCGAACTCTCAGGGATGCGGGTCGTCCCGCAAAATTCGAAATTCCCTGGGGCCGTCCCCGGGGCTGACCGGCACGTAACGGGCGGCCGGCGGGTGGTTCAGCGGGCTGGCTTAGTTCCAGACCAGCACTTCAGCGGGTGTCGGGTTCCAGCCGTTGCAGGGGTTATTCAGCTGCGGACAGTTGGAGATCAGCACCATCACGTTACACATCGCGACCAGTTCAACGTATTTGCCGGGCGCAGATAACCCGTCTTCAAAGGTCAGGCCGCCTTCAGGCGTGACCGGAACGTTCATGAAAAAGTTGATGTTAGCGCCGATATCGCGCTTATGAAGACGGCCATCGTGCAGGCAGGCGCAGAGGAAGTTATCCCGACAGCTGTGCATGTAACGCTTATCCTGGGCATAACGGACGGTGTTGCTCTCCTGCGAACAGGCACCGCCCAGGGTATCGTGGCGGCCACAGGTATCGGCAATGATCGTCAGCAGCGGATTACCAAGATTCGAATAGAGCACGCTGCCGGTGGTCAGATAGACCTTTCCCTGACGACGTAGCGTTCGCTGAGGGTCGTAGCGTTCCCGCGGGTTATCGGTGTTGTAAAACAGGGTATCAATCGCCTGATTCCCTTCGAGGTCGAGCAGGCGCAGCGTTTGCCCTTTTTTCACCTCGAACAGCCACGGCTCACCTGCCGGGATCACGTGGCGATAGACAGCATCTTCAGGACGACGATCAAAATTGATAAGTGTCATCGCAGTCTCCTTACAGGGAAAAAAGTTGGGTGTTGTGAAACGCGCGCTGGTTTTCACCGCGCGTGACCATTGCTGCGCTGACGGCATGTATATCGTCGGCCTGATACCAGCTCAGCTGGACCGGACGCGGGAGATAGTCGGTGGCAGGATCCTGCGGATGTGGCAGTGCGGTCAGTACCATCAGCACGTCCATGGGCGCATAAAGCTCAACGAAATCTCCGGCCCGGCTGTTGTCTGCGCTGAACCCAAAGCGGCCCTGTTCATCGACGGTAACCTTGCTGAAAAAGTTGACGACCATCAGCAGATCTTCCAGGCCCAGATCCCATTTGCCCATTTCAACCAGCAGATTATCCATGCCGTTACGGGTGAAGCCGTTGCGCCGTTCCTGATAGCGACCGGCGCCGTACTTCTCCTGTGTTTCCGCCGCGTTGAGTACGCCGCCAAACGGATCATGCCAGCCGCAGCTATCCGCAACGATCGCGGCCAATACACGGCCCATGTCGGAGTAGAAGCAGTGGCCTGTGGTCAGGCGTGCGGTGTGCTGGCCTTTCAGGGTATCCGGCAGATTCAGCCGTTCACTTTTCTCGTGCGGATTGAGCATCATCATGCTGACGTTCGCACCGCCCTCGATATCGGTCAGGCGCAGGATCTGCCCTTTGCGCAAAATCAGCGAGGTATGTGCGCCGCCGGGCAGCGGCTCTTCGCGCAGGCTTGGGGATGAATGAAAAAGTTCTGTCATTGAGCGATCTCCTTTAGAGGATAAATGTTGTTCTTACTGCCGGCCGCCAGCTGAGAGAGTCGCGTTTCATTAAGCGGGATGTCGTAAGTGATGCGCGCACCCCACGCATTGGGAGCCTGCGGGTCGATGCGCACTTTGTCGAACACCAGCAGCCGGGTACCCAGATTGAAGCCTTCGGCGAGGTCATGCGTGACCATAAACACCGTCATCCGGGTTTCGCTCCACAGCTGGAGCAGCAGTGCATGCATATCTTTGCGGATGCCGGGGTCGAGCGCGCCAAAGGGTTCATCCAGTAGCAGCACCCGTGGCTGCATCACAAATGCCTGAGCAATGGCCAGCCGCTGTTGCATTCCGCCAGAAAGCTGAGCCGGATATTTATCCAGCGAATGGCCCAGCCCGACTTTCACCAGCATCTGTTTTGCCTGTTCCCGGGCCTGACGTTTCCTGGCACCAAACAGCCGACCGGTAAAGGGTGAAGCCGGAAGTTCGAGGCCAATGGCGACGTTATCCAGCACGTTGAGGTGAGGGAAAACGGAATAGCGCTGAAACACCACGCCACGACTGCGATCCGGCTCTCCGGGCAGGTGTTCACCATCCAGCGTGATCGATCCCCGCGTTGGCTTTTCCTGACCGAGCAGCAGGCGTAAAAACGTCGACTTACCGCAGCCGGACGCCCCCACCAGCGAGCAGAACTCGCCCTCTTTCACCTGCAGATTAATGCGTTCCAGCACCACGTGGTCGCCATACTCCTGCCAGATATTTTTGATATCGATAAAACTCATTCCCGGCCTCCTTCCGCCCAGGGAAAACAGGCTTTGTGCAGCTGACGCAGCGCAAGATCCATCAGCCACGCCAGCAGCGTGATCCAGATGACATAAGGAATGATCACATCCATCGCCATGTAGCGACGCACCAGAAAAATGCGATAGCCCAGGCCGGCGGTAGCGGAAATGGCTTCGGCTGAGATCAGAAACAGCCATGCGGAGCCAAGCAGCAGACGCAGCGAGGTGATTAGCCGCGATAAGAGCTGTGGCAGCACGACCCGCAGCACCACCGTCCAGCTATTTGCCCCAAGGGTTTGCGCTTTGATGAACAGTTCGGCGGGGATCTCGCGCGCCCGATGTTCCAGATCACGCGCCAGCATCGGCGTAATGCCGATGACGATCAGCATCACTTTTGACAGCTCATCCAGCCCAAAGACGATAAACAGCATCGGCAGCAGCGCCAGCGGCGGGATCATCGATACCACGGTCATAAACGGAGACAGCGCGGCACGGGTCATCGGGAAGACGCCCGCCGCCACTCCGATGCAGAGACCAATCAGTGAAGAGATGACGAGGCCGGTCAGCAGGCGGCTTAAGCTGATCCACGTGTCCGCCCACAGCAGATATTCCCCACTGCGCTTGTCCGGGGTAAACGCCATCCGGTCGATGGCCGCGATCATCTGCGACAGACCGGGTAGCAGTTTGTCCTGGGGATTAGCCTCCAGACGCACCGCCGAACTGATGAACCAGACGGCGATCAGCAACACAAAAGGTAATAGCATCAGCGTCAGGCGCATTCCCTGTCGGGGATAGCGGTTAATGTGGCGCATGGCAAAAACTCCTGAGATCGGTGATTAGAGCTTGCCCGCAGCGGCCATCTTCAGATAGCTGTCGTCAAAGCGCAGTTTGATGTTGGCTTTATCGCCGACGGTGACGTTGCCAGGGAAGCTCATGCCGATGAAGTCAGCGCTCTGTGCGCCATCGCCCAGTAAGCCTTTATCAAAGGAGAACGCGGCGACGCGCTGCATGGTTTTCGCAATATCAGGTGAAGCGACAAAAGTCTGGGTTTCGGCGGGGGTCCAGAACAGGTGGGTGGTTTTCAGCTGCGCCTTGTAACCTGCGAGGTCAGTACCGGAATCGGCAGCCATTGCGCTCAGCGCCTGCGTATCCCCGGCCTGCATTTTCGCCATCATCTCAAACCACGCGCCGGTCAGCGCCTTGCCGAGTGCGGGATTGTCTTTCAGGGTGTCGGTATTCACCACCATCATGTCAATCAGCTCGCCCGGCACGGCCGATGAGCTGAAGACCTCAGTGGTTTGCGGGGTCTTTTTAATGACCGAAAGCTGCGGGTTCCAGGCCACGGCCGCTTTGACGTTGCTGGTGCCGAAGGCCGAAACGATATCGGCATCGGAGGTGTTCACGACTTTGACATCTTTTTCCTGCAGTCCGGCCTTCTCAAGACCTCGCACCAGCAGGTAATGAGAAACAGACAGCGCCGGAAGATAGACCGACATCCCTTTCAGATCGCTGAGTTTCTTATTTTCCCCTTTCAGCACCACGCCATCGTTACCCTCGGAATAGCTGCCGGTGATTAGCGCCGTGGAATCAACACCACCTGCCGCAGGAATGGTCAGGGCATCCATGTTGGTCATGGTGCAGCCATCGAACTGTCCGGCGGTGTACTGGTTAATCGACTCGATATAGTCATTGAGCTGGGTGATATGAATTTTAATGCCATATTTACTGGCCCATTTATCAATGATTTTCTCATTGCTGATGGTGCCCCACGGCATCCAGCCTGCGTAAATGGTCCAGCAGATGTTGAACTCTTTTTTGACTGCGGCGGAAGACGGCGCGCTGACCAGCAGCGCCAGAGACATAACAAGCGTCAGGAGGGGTAATTTCTTCATGGTTGACCTCTGGTTGGCACAAAAAAACGGGAGCAGCGCAAGACACCAGATGGTGCCGCTGTCTCCCGGGCTTTTGTCCCGCCGTGTAACCTCGCAGAGGTCGCCAGCTCTCGGACCAGACATTCACCTGCGTGAACCGGAACCCTAGCCAGCTATTTGCTATCAGTTGTGTCGAACGCTGCTTACTGTTCAGACTTCAGCAAATGGCGTGCCAGGAATTAAAATCATAATAATCAGATAAATAGCGGCAACAGAATTCGTAAGGCACCGGGATGGTGAGCCAGTAACGGGCGTTGCACATAATCAGTGCCCTGGGGGAGTAAGCGATGAGGGTGGCTGACGCTCTGTGGAATGTAAACTTAGAGTAAGAATTCAGGATAGGCCTGGACAAGCAAAAAGATCCTTATCAGATCCTTTTGCTTATGAGCATCTTAGCTGTTTATATAAATTTGAATCAGGCCTATGGTGAATTTAATCACTGAAAATTATTTCACTTTTCGGTAGCCCCATTTCAACTGTCTCAAGTGATTTGAGCATATAGGTGGTGAAATCGACTTCCTTACCGTCAATGAGATTAGTTATTGAGCCGAAACCGCAGAAAGCAGCAGAACCCTGGTTTTGTAGCAGGCAGAATGAGAGTTTTTTCTTCACCCCTTTCTTTTTTTCCTCCAGTGGAATGTTGCGGTTTACTACCGCATAGCCACGGGCATTGACGGACCGGATATTATACAATTCCAGAGGTTGTAACTCGCTCAGGCTTTTGATGCCATAGATTTCAAGGGATCGCTGAGTCCCTTCCTTGTTCAAAATGGACTTTTTCTTTCTCCAGAGTCATGCTTTTTTATCAAGATAGACTTTTTCAGGTAATGCTTGCCCCGGTCCGTATCCGTTTCTGATGACATCAACAGCGAACAGACGAAGCCAGGATGCTGATGGGGGGTATTTATTATGTTCAGATGGGTGGAATAATTTTAATGAAATTATTTTGCAGTCAATTGCATCTGCCAGGTAGTTGCCTCTCTGTAATGTTAGCTGGTCGAAAGACAACTCACTGAAGTTATCTGGAGTGTTAATCTCCGGGGTTATTTCTCCTGAGGAAAAAAACGGGATTATTATCAACAGTAATAATTTTTTCATCAGCCTCTCCTTAGCTGGTCTGATTCGGGTTTTTCGTTGGCCGGGTTGTTATGGCCGTCCGGGAATTTCTGCTCGGTGAGGACGGCTATCGCACTGCCGTAGACACAGCAGCGGGTATCAAAGCCATTCAGCCTCTGATATCGGTCGTTATCGATCTGGCCGGGCAAGTTGACGGTGGCACTGGCCCGCCAGAAGGCCGGGCTGCGGTAGTAAATCTTTATCCCGCTAAACCGGGGAGTGATGCTGCACCGCTCCAGCACATGTTCGGCATCCGCGTAGGTGGCCATATCCCTTGCCCCCCAGTAAAATCCGGCGCTGCTGGCCGCCTCATGCAGGTCGCTGCTGACGTTATTCCGCCACCGGATAATGTTCTCCGGGACGTGGTTTTCTGCATCAGACAGGTGATTCTCGGTGTAGCGAAGATGCCGGTGTGCATGAGGCAGCATCAGTTACCGATTCATAAAAGTTTGTACCGGGCGGCAGATAAAAATGGATATCGCCATAAAGGGTGTCGGTTCTGCCGTCACGGGTGACATCAAGTTCAGGGGTGATGCGTCCGGTCAGCTTCAGCATGTTCTCGTTGTCACAGAACACTTGAATGTGAAAGGCATTGGTTTCGCTAACCATACCACCCTGCCCGATACGGTCCTTGCGCCAGACTTTTGCTCCGGCTCTGATTGCCGGGTCCAGCCGGTCCATGAGATGCATGTACAGTGAGTAATATACGACGCTACATTTTTCACCGATATCGGTCTGATGCTTTAACAGCACATACCCGTCATCGGTTCTGCCATCATAATTCAGCGGAAAAGTATCACGTTTGTTTGTGGAAGACGGAGCCCGAAAAGAAACAACTTCCCCATCCACAATCGCGCGGACAAACTCAACGCGGTCGTAGCCTTACTCAGTGCGGTCGGTGTGGAGAACGTGCACGCCCCCGTGCCATGATGCATGCCGGTTGAGCGGGAAATCCCGGTTTATATCCACGGGCAACATTCTGCTGACCCATGACGGGTCATTTTCTCTGGTGTTCCGGGGACGGACAAACGGCGGGCTGATTATCATAGGGGTTGAGGGCCAATGGAACGCAAACGTACGTTAAGACGATAATTCATTGTTTATATTGAATTTAAATTTAGCAAACGGTCCTCCATCAACGCCGCAGTGTCTTACTACTGTCGCTGAAAGAGGATGTAATGCTCAGCCGGTTCCTCTGAATCTTCAAAAGTTCCGATTATAAGGGAATGTTTTCCTCTCTGGATTTCCATCCACTTTTTATTGATTTTATATGGCGTACCCCCGTAATCGAGTAAGTGCCAAGTATATTCAAATCTTTCGGTGAACTAATTGTCATTAGCTCACCGCGACCAAAATAGCTTTCAACAGAACCGATGAAACACGTCCCGTTCAACCAAACAGGGATAACTGCGACGGGTTGAGTCACATAATTTCCAGCAATTTCAGTCCAATAATGCGCTGCATCTTCAGATGATGTACCTGCTGGGATTGGGCAAATAGTCTCTTGTTCCTGTTCTTCTTTTTGCTTATTGAAATAATACTTCTTAGTATTGAGTGACTTAATTAACTGTTTTTTATCGTGATCGTTTAATGCCAGGTTTAACTGTTTTCCTTCGTCTTGCGGTTCAATCGCGGTATTATCGTATTCGTACTGATAATAAATGGTTATACTTGGAATTTTATTGTCTTTATTAAATGGCCGCAATAAATAAAAGGTATCTTCATCATATTCACCATTAAACCAAAGTGCATAGACTTGATTATTAATGCGAACCCACTGCCCCCACTGATTGGCTCCTCGCCCATTTTCTGAATATAGAGCACCTGTTATAACCTGAGTGTCATTTTCTGTATAATTATTTATATCGACAAATTTATCACCAACCCGTTTCAGAACCCCCGTGTAACTAAATAATCCGGTCCCTCCTGAGTAGCTACTAATAATTAGATCTCGCTCTCCATCATCATCAAGATCAACAAGCTTACAATTAACCTCTCCACTTTCCGAGTCAGCATTGAAAGTTGTCTTGATAAAAGCCTGCCACTCATCTTTACTAATTTCAGTGGAAGGCTTTTTAATTGTTTTTATTGATGCTTCAGTGTTGATTTTAAAGTCAGTGTAGTTGGATAATGGAAATTTATCTGCTATTTTTTCCAGCCCTTGCCTTGGCTCTTTTTGAAGCATCTCTGCCATGGTATTATGAAGTAATGTCAATGCAGAATTGTCAGACTCTACATCATGTTGACTGCGTTGTTGAGCAGCGAAAAGTGGTGATACGATAAAGAAAGTTAAAATTGGAAATAATAGGACTCTTTTCATCACCCTCTCCTTAACTGGTTTGACTCAGGTTTTTCGACTATTTTAATGCCATTGTTATCTGGGAATTTTTGCTCAGTGAGTACTGTAATAGCACTGCCATATACGCAGCAGCGATCATTGAATCCATTGAGGGCTGTTGAGTATAGAGTGTTTATTCTTCCAGGTAGATTAACTGAAGCACTGGCCTTCCAGAAGGCAGAACTACGGTAGTATATTTTTATTCTGGAGTTTGTATTTACGCTACATCTTTCAAGCTCATGCTCTGCATCTGAATGATAAGCCATATAAGCCGAAACCCAATAAAAACCAGCACTGCCAACGACATCATGATCGTCACTGCTGACGTTATTTCTCCATGTAATAATATTATGCGGAATATCATTTTCTGTATCTGATAGATGATTATCTGTTTGTCTGGCATTTCTATTTGTATAGACGATTGTATTCTGCAGATAATCTATTTTTTATATCATTAATATATATGAGACCACGAAAACTAAAGTAGTCAAAGTAGTTACCTGGGCTAGTTAGTTGCAATAACCCTCGGCCATGCCATGGATAATACCAAATTTGTCGGCTTCCAACCTCTTCTCTTTGGGATAACCACTGAGTTTCCTGTATAGCATTCCCAAGAAAGCAGGCAATACGAAGAGGTGTATTGATCAGATATTTTTGCATTCCCTTGTTCAGGTGAATACGAATACTATCAGCCATACTTCCAGTCGCATCTCTATAGGCTATTGGTTCCCAGAGATAACTATTACGACGAGCCATTCTTATCACGTTAAGGGGGATAAGTTGTTTTAGCTCCTGCTTACTTATCCAACAGCACTTGCGGAAATGGGCAATAAAAGCCGTCGGATGAAAATGCCACATCCTGCTTGTACCGAGTTCGCCCGTGTCAAAACACAGCGCCGAAGCATGACTTTTCAGCCGGTCAAAGTCTTCTTCTGACATGGCAGGCGCATCGTCAGAGCCTGCTTTAAGCCAGGCATAGCGCTGGTCAAAGGTGGTGGCATTCCATTCCAGCGGAAAATGACAGACCAGACAGCCGCTCAGATCGCTGAAATGCCCACTATCCTGCAATCCGGCGATAAGGGGAGAATTACACTGGCTGTTATTGTCGGTGTCATCGTCCACCATCCGCCACCCCATCCAGTGTGGAAAGTCAGCATCGCTGAATTTTTTGATGCCAGGGGAGGCCAGATTGACCATACCCGTTCCGCCGGGGAATCTGACGGTACGCCACAGCGGGGCATCGGCAGGCGTCAGGATTTCATATTCGGTGTTAATTACCCGCCCGAAACGAAGCAATTCAAATCCAGCTGATGGGTTCTGGGGGTACAGACGTTTAGCCGTATTGTACAGGTTGTACTCATACTTCAGCACAGTATCCTGGCCATTATCAAGCTGGTCAGCATCAGCATTCACCAGAGGCTCTCCCACCATGTCGAAACGTGCCTCGGTGATGGTGTTCTGCCTGCGGGTAATCATCGAGCAGTCGCCTTTTTCGAAGGTCATGCTGACGAACAGTGATTCGGCACTGGTATGAACAGCATCCAGGCGCCCCGTATCTGGCGAGGCCGCGTCAGGCACAGATTCGTAAAAGCGCGTACCGGGAGGCAGATAAAAATGGATATCGCCGTAAAGGGTATCGGTTCTGCCGTCACGGGTAATATCCAGTTCTGGGGTGGTGCGTCCAGCCAGCTTCAGCATGTTCTCGTTGTCACAGAATACCTGAAAATGAAAGGCATTGGTTTCGCTAACCATACCACTCTGCCCGATGCGGTCCTTGCGCCAGACTCTGGCTCCGTCCCTGATGGCGGCGTCCAGCCGCTCCCGGAGATGCATGTACACGGAGTAGTACACGACGCTGCAGTTTTCTCCTATATCGGTTTCATGCTTTAGCAGGACATAGCCGTCATCAGTTCTGCCATTGTAATTCAGCGGAAAAGTATCACGTTTGTTTGTGGAAGAAGGAGACCGAAAAGAAACAACTTCCCCATCCGCAATCGCGCGGACAAACTCAACGCGGTCGTAGCCTTCCTCAGTACGGTCGGTGTGGAGAACGTGCACGCCCCCGTGCCATGATGCGTGCCGGTTGAGCGGGAAATCCCGATTTATATCCACGGGCATCATTCTGCTGACCCATGACCGGTCATTTTCTCTGGTGTTCCGGGGACGGATAAAAGGCGGGCTGATTATCATACAGTTGACTTCCTGTCAGGTCTGAAATCTTAGAGGTCGCAGATTAACGCATTTTCAATTATGCAAAAGTTGATGACAGACAGGGAAAACGGCAAATCATTATGATTCGCTCAGGATTTTATTGACCGTGCAATGGAAAATGTCGAATTACCGTGAGTCTTATCTATAACAATTTGATTTATCCTCATACTGCTTTCCCAAAATGATGACCCAAATCGTGACGTGCACAACCCATCGCTATATAATCGCATGCATAACGATTTTTGAGGATAGTTAATGAAGCGCTTCTGCCAGGTATGCACACTCGGTTTACTGATACTCCTTCCGCTCTCTTCCCAGGCATCACGCCAGATTACCGATCAGATTGGCCGCCAGGTCACGATTCCAGACCACGTCGATCGCATTGTGGTGCTCCAGCATCAGACCCTCAACCTGCTGGTGCAGATGAACGCCACCGATAAAATCGTGGGGTTGATGGCGAACTGGAAGCAGCAGCTCGGCGACAGCTATGCCCGTCTGGCTCCCGAACTCAGGCAGAAAGCCACGCTGGGCGATCTGACGCATGTCGATCCTGAAAAACTGGTGGCGCTGCATCCGCAGGTCGTGTTTGTTACCAACTATGCGCCGCATGAGATGATCGACAGCATTACCGCGCTAGGGATCCCTGTCGTGGCTATTTCGCTGCGTCATGACCAGCCGGGTGAAAAAGCTAAAATGAATCCGACGCTTGATGACGAGGAGATGGCTTACGACAAAGGGCTGCGCGAAGGGATTACGCTGATTGGCGAGATCGTGAATAAACCCGCAGAAGCGAAAGCGCTGATTGAGGCGACCGATCAGGGGCGCAAAATTGTCAGCGACCGCCTGAAGGATATCCCGTCGGAGAAACGTATTCGCGCCTATATGGCCAATCCGGAACTGACCACGTATGGCTCAGGGAAATATACCGGCCTGATGATGCTGCATGCGGGCGCGGTCAACGTCGCTGCGGCGACCGTGCAAGGATTTAAAACCGTGTCGATGGAGCAGGTGATCGCCTGGGATCCGCAGGTGATTTTTGTTCAGAATCGCTATCCCGCTGTTGTGAATGAAATCAATAGCTCACCGCAATGGCAGGCAATTGACGCGGTTAAAAATCATCGCGTCTGGCTGATGCCGGACTACGCCAAAGCCTGGGGTTATCCGATGCCGGAAGCGATGGGGATTGGCGAAGTGTGGATGGCGAAAAAACTCTATCCGCAGAAGTTTCAGGATGTGGACATGAACCAGCTGGCTAACCGCTGGTATCAGCGCTTCTATCGCACCACATATCAGGGGCCCGAATAATGCGCGTACTGGCGGCGGGTAGCCTGAAAACAGTCTGGCCCACGTTGATGTCGCACTTCCAGGAATCAGTCGATACCCGATTTGGCCCCGCCGGTCTGCTGCGCGAAGAGATTGAAGCCGGTGAGCCCTGCGATCTCTTTGCTTCCGCCAGTGAGGCACATCCGCAGAGACTGCTGGCTGCCGGGCGGGCACTGGCGATCATCTCTTTTGCGACCAATAAGCTCTGCATCACGGTGCGCAGCGATCGGCTTCAGGCGGGAGATGACTGGTATCAGTTGCTCACCCGTGACTCACTGCGGATCGCAACCTCCACGCCAGCCGCCGATCCGTCGGGAGATTACGCGCAGGTACTTTTCACCCGGATGGGCAAGGCGGGTAAAGCAGTGCGACAGCGCGCAATCCCGCTGGTGGGCGGACGGGATTCCGCAGCTATTCCCGCAGGCAGGCTCGCGGCGGAATGGGTTATTAACACGTATCAGGCAGATCTGTTTATCGGTTATGCCAGTTATCGGGATGCCCTGAGTCAGATTACCGGGCTGACGGTGATTGATATCCCAGAGGCTGTTAACCCCGTCGCCCGCTATGCCTGTGCGGTTATCACGCCAGAGGCGGGACGTCTGGCGGCGTTTCTGCGTTCGGAACAGGCAAAAGCGGTTCTTGAGGAAGCGGGGTTTACTACAGTGCTGCCTTACGGCAGCGGGAGACACTGCCGTGAGGCGTCATGATTTAAAACTCTTCCGGCTCGCCCGGCAAGGGCTCGGTCAGTTCCTGCCCTTTTACTCCGGCATAGGTGATCACCAGTTCGGCAGGCTCATCCAGGGTATAGCCGCGATGCGCGCTGTTGACCGTTTCATTGAGAGCTTCACCCGCATGGAATGTACGCTGCTCGCCGCTCTCTTTATCCTCAACGATCAGGGTGCCGGAAAGAATAAACGCAGCATTCGGCATCGGATGGGTGTGCCAGGGCAATGAAGTGTGAGCAGGCAGTGACAGCCGCATAACCGTGATTTCAGGTTCGCCAGCAGGATAGGATTCAATAACTTCACCATTCCAGGCCTGACTGCTGCGCATAACTTCAACTGCGGTGATCCCGCTATCTTGCTTAGACATGATTAATCCCTGTAAATATTCAATGGAAATCCAGTAGTGACTCGTTAATAAGCGTAGAAGAAAATCACATGGGTGCCTGTTGCGATTATTGACCGGAAAGATAAGGCCTTTAAATCCCGTAATACGTACAGAGAAACATTAAGAGTCTGGTTAATTAATGTTCGAAAACAGTGTTGTGGTTATAAGATATATTCCCCAGTCAGTACGCAACCTGTGCGTTCTGTATTATCTTTTAAGCCATCAACCATCTGAGGGATTTCTGATAATGAAAGGTCTGTTTACGGCATTACTCGCCAGTTCTGTTTTATTATTATCTGCCTGTTCAAAAGACGACGATAACAAAGTTAAAGTCGCGATTAATACCGGGCCCGATGAAGCGATCTGGCAGGTGGTTCAGCAGGTTGCTAAAGATAAATACAAGCTCGATGTTGAAGTGCTTAACTTCAATGACTATGTGCTGCCTAATGAAGCGCTGAATAACAAAGAAGTCGATGCCAACGCCTTCCAGAGTCTGCCGTATCTTGAGTCACAGTCTAAAGAGCGAGGCTATAAGTTCGCGGTAGTGGGTAAAACCTTTGTCTTCCCGATTGCGGCTTATTCGCACAAAATCAAAAACATCAGTGAGCTGCAGAATGGTGCCACTATCACCATCTCTAACGAAGCCACCACGCTGGGTCGCAGCCTGTTGCTGCTGCAGGCGCAGGGACTTATTAAACTGAAAGACGGTGTGGGTTATTTACCCACTTCGCTGGATATCATCGAAAATCCAAAAAACCTGAAGCTGGTTGAAGTCGACACTCCCCAACTGACCCGCACGCTGGATGATCCAAACGTCAGCCTGTCGATCATTAATACTAACTTCTCGGCTCAGGCTGGATTGTCAGCACACCGTGATGGGTTATTTATGGAAAGTGCCTCGTCGCCTTACGTGAATGCGCTGGTATCACGTGAAGACAATAAAGATAGCGATAAAATTCAGAAACTGAAGGCTGCGCTGCAGTCACCGGAAGTCGCGGCTAAAGCGGAAGAAGTCTATAAAGGGGATGCGATTAAAGGCTGGTAATTCGCCCGTTAATCGATCCTGAATGATCAAAAAGGCCGCACTCTGTTGCGGCCTTTTTTACATTTGCGTTTTCAGCCTGCGCTCACCCGTCAGCATTCCCCGGAATTGCAGAGACGCAATTACGCGGCTGCGCCCTTAGGCTGAGCTGAGAGATGCCCTGCCCACAGGCTGGCGACCCATTTCACCCCTTTAGAAGTGAAGCGCGCCTGAGAGAACGCGTGCTGGTTTTCGCCCGTGCCGGTATGCAGCGTAAAGTAGCCCGCCTGCAGATGATAGTGCTGCGGCGTCAGGGTGCCTTTGGAGCGATACATAATATTGCGCTCCAGCAGGAACTGGCGGAATTCCGGCTCTTTCACTTTCAGCATTTTGCAGAGCTGGCGAAAGCCAAGACAGTCATCGACCTCGACGAAGTTATCAAAGAACGCTGCCTTGGGAGCTGAGAGAGCCAGCTGCTGCTCTGCCGCCTGACGCTGCTCAAATTGCTCTGCCCACGCGCGAGCCGCTTCAGCCGGGTTGGTAAAGTCAGGAAGATGGGTAGTTTTCTCGCGATCCTGCCAGCGATCCAGCACTTCAGCAGTGAAACCCGGCGACAGGCGCGCCACAGCCAGCAGCGAGTCACGCTTGTTCAGACTGTACTCCTGACGCACTTCCCCTTCACGCTCATAGTCATTCACGATGAGTGGCTGGGAAAGACGCTGAGCCGTCTCCAGACTTTTGATTAACCGCTTCACTTCTCCGTGCGTAATACCCGTCATCTGAGCCAGCTCGCGGCTGCTCATTGTGACCGATTGTTCCAGAGACCTGAGGCTTTCAGTCGAAATCATCATGGGTTCACCCCTCACTTACGCTACCAATACCCGGCGGGCAGTCCATTTATTATACAAATACCTGTTCAAATATCCAGTATTTTATTTAAGCAGTGACGTAACTGGAAGCGATTACGCAAACAGGTCAGTGAGGGGCGCTGGGGAGTGAGTGTTGAACGCCGAAAAGCACGCGTTGCTTGCCTTTGCTGCAGCATACAGAGGTAATCAGGGCATCTGTTATTTACATATAATCACAATGATGGACACAGACTCTTTACATTACAGTATAGTGAAGGTTGTCAGCAGGTTACTGACCTGTCAGGCACACTATTTTTTGATTCGGGGTGCAGGGGCGCAATCTGGCCCGTTACCACTGGGTGTCACCTTTTACAGGAGTAAGTCATGCAGCCGTTGAAAGTCGCCTTTATTAAAGCAAACTGGCACAGCGAGATCGTTTATCAGGTTCTTACCGGTTTCGAACAGGAACTGGAAAGCCGTGGTGCGGTATATGAGATGAAAACATGGGACGTGCCGGGCGCTTTTGAAATGCCGCTGCTGGCGCAACGTCTGGCGCAGACCGGCAACTATGATGCGATTGTCTGTGCGGCACTGGTCGTCGATGGTGGCATTTATCGCCATGATTTCGTCGCACAGGCGGTGGTCAGTGGTCTGATGAAGGCACAACTGGCGACCAACGTACCCATTTTCTCGGTGTCCCTGACGCCTCATAATTTCCAGCCATCAGCAGAGTTTATCGACTTCTATACGCAGCACTTCGTGAAGAAAGGTCAGGAAGCGGCGCGTGCCGTCTGCCAGATCCACGCACTGGAACTCTGATTATTCTGGATGCGGCTCACGCATCTTCCTGTGTTGTTAAGGAGAGAAAGTTGGAAAATTCACGTCCGCCCTTACCCCCCTTTACCCGGCCCGAACAGGCGATTGAAAAAGTCCGGCTGGCTGAGGATGGCTGGAATAGCCGGGATCCTGAGCGCGTTGCGCTGGCCTATTCAGCGGAAAGCCAGTGGCGTAATCGCGATACTTTCCTGACCGGTCGGACAGCCATTGTCGCCTTCCTGCAGCAGAAATGGCAGCGGGAGCAGCAGTATCGGCTGATCAAAGAGTTATGGAGTTTTGACCAGAACCGGATTGCGGTGCGGTTTGCCTATGAATGGCATGACGAGGAGCACCAGTGGTATCGCTCTTACGGCAACGAGAACTGGGCGTTTGATCAGCAGGGATTAATGATGCAGCGCTTTGCCAGCATTAATGATCTGAAAATCAGTGAAGAACAGCGGCTGTTTCACTGGCCACAGGGACGGCGCCCTGACGACCACCCTTCACTAAGCGAACTCGGCTTATAGCGGAGGCGCATTCAGCGGAGAGCGCTGCTCTCCGCCGTTATCTGCTCAGCCCTGCTCGCCCTTGTTCTCAACAAAGGTAGCTTTGTTGCGCGTGACTGTATAAGCCACTTTTTTGACATCTTCCGGTGACGTGGTCACTTCTACCGGCGCAATGGTAACCCGTCCCATACCAAACAGCGTTGGCACATAGCCACCAATCTGATGCTTTCCGGCCGGAACATGCAGCAGCATGCTTTCGCCGTTAGGCAGTCTGCCTGCGTCTTTACCATCTACAGTCAGGAAGACACTGGAGCCATCATCTGCGCGGGTCAAAATGTGTGAGACATCAATTTGTGTCGGACCAGCAGCAAATTCATTTTGTGCATCGGCGGCGGCATTTTTCTTCGCGCAGCCGGTCAGCACAGCAGCAACCGTCACAACGGCGAGAGTATAACGATAACGCATTGGGCACTCTTTCTCCTGATCATCAGAACCCGCTATTTTAGCAATTTGATCGGCGGATGTAAGAGGGAAAAGAGTCGGCATGCTCTTAAAAACGATAGATCAGGCTCATAACCGGTTCAGTTTGTGTAAAGAATATTTACTGAATAAATACACAGTCTTTTTTGACTTGCAGAGGCGCTTTTAACCCTCTGATCATCATGAATTTAACCAGCGAATAAAGGTGAATAAGCGTAGCGTAACAGGGCCTGTTCGTTGATTTCAGACTGCTTTTCCCTGTTAATCGGCTGTAAGAAGGTTCATAGTGGTTGCTCATCCCCGGCTACTGTCGGCGGCCTTTCCCTCAAAAGAGGGCACGATATGCATTCTTTTACTACCGATACTGTTTGCGCCATAACGGGCGCCCATCCCGCGAACCTTAAACGCTGGATGAAGCAGGGTTTGCTGACGCCACAGCAAAATCCGGATTGCTGGAGTGATGAACACCTCAGCGAAATCTATACCCTGGTTGGCTTAACTGCCACAGGTGCCACGCTCGAAGAAATCAGACAGGGGCAGCTGGCCGCCTCAACGGTGATCACGCATGGCTGGGCGGCGCGCAAAGGCGACATGCTCTGGCAACTGGAATTTGGCACACCGCTGTCGCTTTCACGTCAGATGCATAACATGTCCAGTAACTACAGCGGTGATGATTTCATCATTAATCTGCTGCGGCCGCTGAGTGTCTGGCTTAATGCTGATCACCGTCGGGGAGCGTCACGACGCCTTGATCGTTTTGAGCAATCCGTTAAGCAGCAGGCTGACAAAGTTATGCGCGTTTCATCGCGTAATGAATCTGCGATTCCTCTGTTCCTGGAAGCGGTGAGCGTGCTTGATAAAACTGAAATCTGGCTGGAAGCGATTCGTCTTACTGCGATGGGCTTTAATGTTGCGGTTGACTCACGTGCGACCGGCTTGCCCGCCATAAAAACTGAACTCCATCAGCATCATGTAATGTGGTGTGGGGCCGGGATTAGTCAGCAGATGCAGGATTATTTCGAACAGCAGAGTCAGGATGGTCATCCTGTGATGCTTAGTGGCCCTGATCGTAACCTGCATTATTCACACTCTGACGCCTCCAGCGCTGCCTGATAGCAGGCAGCTCCTTCTGCTCTCCGCTTTTCTGCTCCAGTAAATATTTTTTCCCGTTAAGAATCACTTAAGGTGACTGCGTATACTGACGCCTCAACCCTGACTCATTGACGAGACTACGATGAAAAAAACGTTACTGACATTCAGCCTCTGCCTGTTTCCACTGACTTTCACTGCTGCTCATGCGGCGTCTGCCCTGACCGGTTGTGCCGCCAAAAAGCAGGAGATTGAGACCCAGCTCTCTTTTGCCCGCCAGCACAATAATACCCATCAGGTTGCCGGCCTTGAGACCGCCCTTCGCGAAGTGAATCAGAACTGCACCGAAGGCAGTCTGTTAAAGCAGCGCCAGGAAAAAGTAGCTGAGAAAAAGGTTAAGGTGCAGGAACGCGAACAGGAACTGGCAAAAGCGAAAGCGGAAGGACGCAGCGCCAGCAAAATCCAGAAGCGTGAAGATAAACTGGTCAACGCTCGCCAGGAGCTGAAAGAAGCCGAACAGGCTCTGCATCAGTAATCCTTCCGGGCCAGACCCGTCTGCTGGCCCACTGCTATACACTTTTTACTTATCACTGTTCTTACTGCTCTAAATCACTGATTAGCCTGTGCAATTCTTCTTCGATTCATTACTTAAGGTAATCCTTTGATTACTTATTCTCATGCACTGAACCGGGGCATCAAAGTCAATCAGGTAACGATCAATTATTTAACTTTTTGAACATCCTCAAAGAATTGAAAGATAGCGATTTTTCTTTGATATGCAGTCATTACGCACTTCTGTCGCATCTTTATTCGCCTTAAAGCGGTCATTGAACCTTATCTATTCACTTTCTCTGCCCCAAAACGGGGCGCCACTGCACTTAAACAGGGCAGTGCCCCCATCATATTTGTTTCAGAAGTGTTAGATTATGTCCGCGCAAGATAATGCGCTCACCGTCCACTGTTCCACCCAATAAATGACTTCATTAAGAAAGGTTTTTTATGGATAAGTTATCTTATGCGTCTGAAAGCAGCACATCTGCCTGGTCCACCTACTTACAGCAAATTGACCGGGTTGCGCCTTATCTGGGCGATCTTTCACGTTGGATAGATACTTTGCGTCATCCAAAACGTGCGTTGATTGTTGATATTCCTCTTCAGATGGACGATGGCTCAATTCGCCACTTCGAAGGCTATCGCGTTCAGCACAACCTTTCGCGCGGTCCAGGTAAAGGCGGTATTCGTTATCATCCGGATGTCGACCTTAATGAAGTCATGGCGCTCTCCGCATGGATGACCATCAAATGTGCGGCGGTTAACCTGCCCTATGGCGGCGCTAAGGGCGGTATTCGCGTTGATCCTTTCAAACTGTCCGATGGTGAACTTGAGCGACTGACCCGCCGTTATACCAGCGAGATCGGCATCATCATTGGACCGCAAAAAGATATTCCTGCGCCAGATGTCGGCACCAACAGCAAAGTGATGGCATGGATGATGGATACCTATTCCATGAACCACGGCACAACGATTACCGGCGTTGTCACGGGCAAACCGATTCATCTGGGTGGTTCTCTGGGCCGTGAAAAAGCCACCGGTCGCGGTGTATTTATCACTGGACGAGAAGTGGCACGTCGTGCCGGCATTGAGATTGAAGGCGCGCGCGTTGCAGTGCAGGGTTTCGGTAACGTTGGCAGCGAAGCGGCACGCCTGTTTGAAGAGGCGGGCGCCCGCGTGGTTGTGATTCAGGATCATACCGCGACACTCTTTAATGCCGATGGCATCAACATGGCTGCCCTGACCGAGTGGCAGATTGCCAACAAGCAGATTGCCGGCTTCCCTGGCGCGCAGAGCATTGAGAAAGAGGCGTTCTGGACCACAGGAATGGATATTCTGATTCCGGCGGCACTGGAAGGTCAGATTACCCGCGAGCGTGCTGAAGTCCTGAGCTGCAAAATCGTGCTGGAAGGGGCAAACGGTCCGACCTATCCGGATGCGGATGACATGCTGGCAACGCGCGGCATTATCGTCGTTCCGGATGTGGTCTGTAATGCCGGCGGCGTGACCGTCAGCTACTTCGAATGGGTTCAGGACATGGCCAGCTTCTTCTGGAGTGAAGATGAGATCAATCGTCGCTCAGACAAGATTATGACGGAAGCGATGGTTCACGTCTGGGAGAAGTCGAAGGAGAAAGATTGCTCACTGCGCACGGCGGCTTATATCGTGGCCTGCGAACGTATTCTGATGGCGCGTAAAGATCGCGGTATCTATCCGGGTTAATGCTTATGGCGCTGTTGCCTGCAACAGCGCCGTTTTCATTGCCTACTTCATCAGCACCTGAAACTTCGGGTTAAACTCATCAAAAATCGGTAAGGCTGCAGCACCCAGCGCAGCGGTATCGCTACCGGTCATGCCAGTCTTTAATCGCATATCAAAGAGATACCGTCCCCGCACTGACTGATAAAGGGGTGGCAACCGTTCTACGATCTGCTCCAGCAAGGACGCAGGCATCATCCCACCAATTATCACCGCCTCTGCATCAAACACCGACTCCAGAATATTGATCGCCTGGCGCAATGGCGTCATCACGCTCTCAATCCATGCGGTGAAACGCGCGGGTTCAATCTGCAGCAGATCGTCAGGTAACGCCCGCATCGGATCGAGACCGCAGAATTCATAAGCTGCCTGTAACGAGACATACCGTTCCAGGCAGCCCTGATTACCGCAGTAGCAGTCGCGACCGCCCGGCTCCACCACAATGTGTCCAATCTCGCCTGCGTTATGGGCGTGGCCGGTATAGATGTGGCCATCAGTGAAGATCCCCGCGCCAAGGCCGGTGCCGATGTAGAGATAGATAAAGGAGTTAAGGTGGCGCGCCGTACCGTGGAAGCGTTCGCCAATAGCGGCTACTGTGGCGTCGTTTTCCAGCGTCACCGGCAGGCCGCTGAGGGTGCCGAGCTCCGTCCCGATATCAACCTGCTCCCAGCCGTTCAGTGTGGTTGGCCCCACTGAAGAGATGCCCTCAACCCCAAAAGGACCCGGCATCACCACGCCAATCCCCAGGACTTTCTGCCACTGCGCGCCGAGGAAGGCACGCATCTCCTCAAGCACGCCGGCAATGCACGCCAGAGTGGCAGCAGGCTGCGGCTTTTGCACCATAACGAGGCGGCGGAAATGGACTTCGCCGCTAAGATCGACCAGCACCAGCAGCAATGTCTGATGATCAAGATGAATGCCGATCGACCAGGCACTGGTGGGATTAAGCGTGACCGGAATGGATGGCTGACCGCGTCCGCTACGGCGCGGCTGGCGGCTGGTCAGCAGTTCGGCCTGCTCCAGCTCTGCCACGATATTCGAAACGGTCTGCGGCGTCAGTGCCGTCATTCGGGCCAGTTCGGCACGGGTCAGCTCACCGTGCAGACGAATGGCTTCAATCACCACACGCCGGTTATGCGCCCGCGCATGTTCAAGGTTGGTACCCGAGGTTTTCATGTTGTTTTCCATTACAGCGGGACCCGACAGTATTCGTCCCCGGGAGCATTCCGGCAAACAATATCTTTGATGCAGCACGCAATTCTCGCGCATCAGAATAGGCAATTTTGCCATAAAAGTGCAGTCTGAGTTTCAGCGTTGTTACGGCTTTGTTGCTTGCTTTCTACTACTTGTGGCACGCCGTTTGCTTAGTTCTCTACGGTCAGTCTGCACACTGACCAGAATTTTGCCCCTGATTAAATCAATCAAATTGATTTAATTAACCATCAGCCTGTTGCTGCATAGTGGAGAAGACCATGTCACAGCGTTATACCCCTAAACTGAAAGCCGGGTTTGCCGCCTTACTGATGTTAAGCGCAGGCAGCGCGGCGGCGGCCAGCCAGATCAATGCGCTGTTTATGACCCAGGCGGCCTATAGCGAAAATGATATCCGCGCGATGACGCAAAATTTTCAGAAGCAGCATCCGGATGTCACCGTCAATCTGGAGTTTGTTCCTTATGAAGCGCTGCACGACAAAATCGTGGCGGCGCGCGGCGCAGGCGGTAATGGCTATGATGTCGTGCTGTTCGATGCCATCTGGCCTGCGGAATTTGCCCGTTTCGATTTGCTGCAGGATGTGAGCGCACGCATTACGCCAGAGGAGAAAGAGAAGGTCTTCCCCGGCGCAATGAACACGGTGGTCTACAAAGGTAAAACGCTGGGTATGCCGTGGATCCTTGATACCAAATACCTCTATTACAACAAAGCGATGCTGGCTAAAGCGGGCATCACCTCGCCGCCGCAGACCTGGCAGCAGGTGCTGGATGACGCGAAGATCATCAAAGATAAGAAGATTGTCACCTATCCGCTGGTCTGGAGCTGGTCTCAGGCTGAGGCGCTGGTGTGTGACTACACCACGCTGGTGTCGGGCTTTGGTGGAAAGTTCTATCAGAACGGCAAACTCGACTTCTCCAGTCCGGCCTCACTTAAAGCGCTGAACATGATGAAAAGTTCGCTCGATGATGGGCTGAGCAATCCGGCTTCGCGTGAATATCTGGAAGAAGATGTGCGTAAATCATTCTCTAATGGTGATGCAGCTTTCGCGCTGAACTGGACCTACATGTACAACATGGCGAACGATCCTAAGCAGAGCAAAGTGGCGGGCGACGTTGGCATCATGCCCGCGCCGGGCGATGCGCCTGGAAAAGTGGGTGCAGTGAACGGCTCAATGGGACTGGGTATCACCAAAGGCAGTACGCATGCTAATGAGGCGTGGCAGTTCATCCAGTACATGACCTCACAGCCGGTTCAGAACCAGTATGCGAAGCTCAGCCTGCCGATCTGGAAATCTTCTTATCAGGATGAGGCGGTGAAAAAGGATCAGGAGAGCCTGATTGCCGCAGCGGACAAATCGTTAAACGTGATGCTGTCACGTCCGGAGACGGCTGACTATTCGCGCCTGTCGAACCAGCTGCAGCAGCAGTTACAGCAGGTATTGCTGGGTAAAATGCCCGCGCAGGACGCGATGGCGACGGTTGATAAAAGCGCCGCCCGGTTGCGTTAAGGAGTCATGATGCTGAGTTTGCGTCAACGCGAACAGCGTCAGGCATGGGTGCTACTGGCACCCATGCTGCTGGTGATGCTGCTGTTAACCGCCTGGCCTCTTCTGCGTACCATCTGGCTTAGTTTTACCGATGCGGCGCTCATTGGCAGCGGTGAAACCCCTGCCTGGATTGGGCTGGAAAACTATCTTTATGCGCTTAGCGATCCCGATTTCCGGGCGTCGATCTGGCGCACACTCTATTTCACTCTGGTTTCTGTCACCGTTGAAGGAATCATCGGCGTGCTGGTCGCGCTGCTGCTGAATCAGAAATTCATCGGGCGTAATGTGCTGCGGGTGCTGGTGATTCTGCCCTGGGCGCTGCCGACCATCGTCAACGCGATGATGTGGCGACTCAACTTTAACCCCGATTACGGCAGCATCAACGCCCTGCTCAGTCAGATCGGCTTCATTGATGGCTATCGCAGCTGGCTGGGATCGCCGGATTCAGCGCTCAATGCGGTGATGTTCGCGGATATCTGGAAAAACTATCCGCTGGTCACCCTGCTGGTGCTGGCGGCGCTGCAGTCAATCCCGGAAGATCTGTTTGAAGCAGCACGACTGGATGGCGCATCTGCCTGGCGCCGGTTCCGGGCAATTACTTTCCCGGCGATTGTCGCTCCACTCGGCGTCGCGCTGGTGTTACGCACTATCGATGCCTTTAAGATCTTCGACATCATCTACGTGATGACGCGCGGCGGGCCAGTAGACAGTACCAAAACCCTGAGCTTTTTCGTGTATCAGGAGTCGTTCAGTTACCTGCGTGCCGGCAGTGGTGCCGCCTATGCGATACTCATGACCCTGATGTGCGCCCTGCTGATCACGCTCTATCTGCTGATGTTATGGCATCAGCGCCGCCGGAGTTCTGCTTATGAAAACTAAACTGCGACGGGTGCTGCGTTATGGGGCGGCGCTGCTGGTGGCCATCAGCATTCTGGCCCCGATGGGCTGGCTGTTTCTGATGAGCGTCAGTTCTGCCAGCGATCTTTCCCGCGTGCCGCTGGAGTGGGTGCCGCGTCAGTGGGATTTCAGTCGCTATCAGGGGCTGGTTTCGCTGGCACCGAACCAGCCAGGCAACATTTTCCTGCATGCGCTGGGGAACAGCCTGCTGGTGGCGACGGTGGCCACGGTGATCTCATTGCTGCTGGCGATACCGGCGGCGTTCAGCTTCTCACGCTACAGCGGTCGCGATGCCTGGCTTTCCGGCGCACTGGCAATCTACATGGTGCCGCCGGTGGCGTTTGTGCTGCCGCTTTATTTTCTGCTGCAACAACTGGGGCTGCTCAACACCCGTCCCGGCCTGGTGATGGTCTACTGCTCGCTAATCCTGCCGTTCCTGACCTGGATGCTCAAGAACCAGTTCGACTCGCTGCCACGTGACATCGAACAGGCGGCACGGCTGGATGGCCTGCGCTTCTGGCAGGTTCTGCTGCGCATCACACTGCCGCTGGCGAAACCGGTTCTGGGTGCCGCTGCGCTGTTTGGCTGGTTGCTCGCCTGGGATGAGTTTTTCTACGCGCTGCTGTTCACCAGCAACATTTCGGCACAGACCCTGCCGGTCGCCATTGCCGGTTTTACCGCCGGACGCGCGACTGACGACGGACTGGTCGCGGCGATTGGCATTCTGGCTTCGGTGCCGCCTCTGTTTATTGCCATCTGGTTGCAGAAGACGCTGGTCAGCGGCCTCACCAGCGGCGGAAGTAAGGGATAAATATGGATACTACCCACGCGTCCACGCTTTATGTGGTGGGCAATATTAATGTCGATTTAATCATGAGTACGCTCAGCGACTGGCCGAAGCGCGGCACAGAAGTCATGCTGCAGCACAGCGAGTTACGTCCTGGTGGATCGGCCGGTAACTGCGCGCTGGCGCTGGAGGCAATGCAGGTGCCGCATCGGGCCATCGCCAATCAGGGTGACGATGGATTCAGCCACTGGCTCGCCAGTCACTTTCCCCACAGCGCCGCACACTGGCCGCGTTATGCCTGTGAAACCTCACTGACGGTGGGCGTGACCCATCCCGATAACGAACGATCGTTTCTCAGCAATCACGGCCATATTACCGTACTGTCCGCAGACGATGTGCTGGCCCAGCTGCCGTTGCAGGCGACACCCGGCGACATCGTGCTGCTATGCGGCACCTTTCTTTGTCTTGAACTTTATGATCACTATCCGGCGCTACTGGCCGAGCTGCAGCAGCGTGGCTTTTGTGTGGCCGTGGACACCGGCTGGCCGCCCGCGGGCTGGAGCGATGGGCTTCGTCTGGAGATGGGGGCCTGGTTAGCGGATTGTGACTGGCTGCTGCTGAATGAGGTAGAAGCGCTGGGTTTAGCAGGTGCAGACCTGCTGGAACAAAGCGGTAAATGGCTGTCCTCTCAGCTCAGTGGCCGCGGCGGCTGCGTGATTAAGTGTGGCGCAGAGGGCGCGCGTCTCTGGTCTGCCGCCTCTGTGCAATTTGCCGCCGGCCAGCCGGTGACGGTGGTCGATACCATTGGTGCCGGTGACAGTTTTAATGCCGGTTTTCTCACTGCACTGCTCTACCGCCAGTCATCGCTCACCGCGCTGCGCTGGGGCATTGACGTGGCCTCACAGGCGATAAGCAGCTCTCCGCGCCGCTACCCCAGCTGGCAACAACTCCAACTATCACATGAGGTGCGCTGAACATGGCCAGTGTTGAACTTGTACAGGTGGCAAAGCGCTTCGGTAAACAGAGCGTGCTGCACCCGCTGGATTTAACCATCCCTGACGGCAGTTTTACCGTGCTGGTCGGCCCCTCCGGCTGCGGTAAATCCACCCTGCTGCGACTGCTTGCGGGTCTGGATACGGTCTCTGACGGCGCGATCATGCTGGATAAAAAGCAGATTAACGATCTCGATCCTGCCGACAGGGATATCGCCATGGTGTTTCAGAGCTATGCACTCTATCCGCACCTCACCGTCGCCGAGAATCTGGCGTTTCATATGCAGGTAAAAAAGGTGAAGCGCGACGAGCAGAAAAGCAAAATTGCCCGAATCGCCGGTATTCTCGGTATTGATCAGTTGCTGCAGCGTTATCCACGCGCCTTGTCGGGTGGACAGCGGCAGCGCGTGGCGATGGGACGGGCGATGGTGCGCAACCCGCAGGTTTTTCTGTTCGATGAGCCGCTTTCTAACCTTGATGCGCAGTTGCGCATGGAGCTGCGCGCCGAGATTAAGTCTTTGCATCAGCGTTTCAAAACCACGATGGTCTATGTCACTCACGATCAGGTCGAGGCGATGACGCTGGCGGATCAGATTGTGGTGATGAAAGAAGGGGTGATAGTGCAACAGGGTGCGCCGCTGGCGATTTACGATCGTCCGGTTAACACCTTTGTGGCGCGGTTTATCGGTTCACCGCCGATGAATCTGCTGGATGCCCGTTTTCAGATACGAGACCGCGTGCCTGGCGTTCTCTGTGGTGAGCAGTGGCTGCCACTGCCGACTCGCTGGCACAGTGCCGCGCAGCAGCAGGCTGATCAGCCTGTTACGCTGGGCGTACGCCCTCACGATCTGATCAGTGATGTCAGCGGGCAACCGGCGGCGGTGAATATTGTAGAAATTACCGGCGAATCGACGCTGTTGCATCTGAACTGGCAGGGTTTTCCGCTGCATATGCAGCTGAGTGGCCGCAGTGACGCCGTGCCGGGCGGCACGCTTTCGGTGACTGTAAATCCAGATAAAATGCATCTGTTTGATGCCAGCAGCGGCGTGCGGCTGATGGAACAGGGATAAAAACAAACCCGCCGATGGCGGGTCTGTTTTTTTGCAAAGCGGAGGCTGGCTCAGGAACCCTGCGCTCGCCTTATGCCAGGTGGAACTGTTCCACCGTCTGTGACAGCTGCTGCGCCTGATCTTCCAGCGAACTGGCGGCTGCCGACATCTGCTGCACCAGCGCGGCGTTCTGTTGAGTGACACCATCCATTTCATTGACGGCAATCGTTACCTGGCTGATACCACGCGCCTGTTCGCTTGACGCTGTGACAATCTCACCGATTATGCCCTGCACCGAATTCACCGCGTGCATCATCTCCTGCATGGTTTTACCGGCATCGTTTACCAGCCGGACACCGCTCTCAACCCGTACACTCGACTCTTCAATCAGTGCGCCGATCTCTTTTACCGCATTCGCACTGCGCTGGGCCAGATTACGCACTTCGGAGGCGACCACCGCAAAACCCCGGCCCTGTTCACCAGCACGTGCCGCTTCTACCGCCGCGTTCAGTGCCAGAATATTGGTCTGGAAGGCGATGCTGTTGATCATCGTAGTAATGTCGCCGATCTTTTTCGAACTATCGTCGATCTGCGCCATAGTCTGCACCACCTCACCCACCAGCGACGCACCGCGACTGGCAATATGCGTGGCATTTTCAGTCAGGCTGGTTGCCTGCTGCGCGTTGTCGGCATTCAGGCGAATCGTGGCACTGATCTGCTCCATGCTGGCTGCAGTCTGCTCCAGCGCGGCAGCCTGTTCTTCAGTGCGTGATGCCAGGTTCAGGTTACCGCTGGCAATTTCGCCCGCGCCCTGACGCACCGATTCACTGGAGTCTTTAATCTGCCCAACAATCTGCCGGAGCTGGCTTTGCATAGTGTGAAGCGCGAAGAACAGGCTGCTACTGTCGCCGCTTTTCACCGCAATCCTGTTATCCAGCTTGCCATCGGCCACGGCCAGCGCAATATGGGCTGCTTCAATTGGCTCGCCACCAATTGGGCGCAGCACTTTACGGCTGAACAGCATGCCGAGTACGGCGCCAACCAGTAGCACACTGAGTACCATTAAACCTACGGCCCAGGTCAGTTGACGGTTAGTCGCCGCCATTACCTGACTGACTGGTGCAACGACGCCAAGATACCAGGGCTTGTCACTGTTTCCAATCACTACCGGCTGCCAGGTGACCAGTGCGTCTTCACCCAGTACGGCATCAAAATGCTGTACGACGTTGGACGTAAAACCATCTTTCTCGCCTTTCCAGGGTTTCCCGGCTTCATCTTTCACCGGCGAGGAGACGACATTCCCGTTACTGGAGAGCAACAGCGCATAGCCGCTGCCCTGCCAGGGTTTAATCTGATTCACTTTCTGTTGCAGTGATGCCAGTGAAATGTCAGAGGTGACAACCGCCTTTAAGTTGCCCTGATCCACAATCACGGCAGCGACGGAGGTGAGCAGAGTCGGCACGCCGTTATAGGCATAACTGTAAGGTTCGGTGAGCGTATCTTTTTGTGATTTTTGCGGGACCAGATAGTAGTCGCCCTGACCCGGCGTCAGATAGGAGAGCAGCGGATGCATCGCGTATTTCCCTGATGCGTCACGATCCACAAAAAAGGCATAGCGGCCCTGGGGGGCCTGACCCGGCTGTGAGGCGAACGAGGCATCACGGCCATCAAAGGCATTCTGTTCGAATATGACTGACATCGACAGATAGTCAGGATTCGCGCGCAGCGCATACTCCATCACCTTATCGGCGGCTTTACGATCGGTAATGCCAGCCTGAGGTAACGCGATCAGACTTTGGCCGAGAAGACTGGCGACATCGCGTGCATGACCCAGCTCCTGCTGTACCTGTAAGGCGCGGCTCTGGGCAATCTGATGCAGATACTTTTCTGCCAGTTCTTTCTGTTCTTTACCTGACTGCCAGCTGAGGACCCCGATAGTCACGGTAAATCCCAGCACTATCGTTAAACCACCCATGATTAACATCTGCGCACGGGTGCTCATTTTTTTCTTATGTGTTACCTGACTGGCCATAGTGATTCCCCTGGAATTTACCCGTTTCTATAACTCCTTTTGTTAGTGGTGCTCCTGAGATCATCTATCGGCGGCGTTTTTTTGAACTTTAATGGGGGTCATCCCGACGTGACAGGCGTCTCACTGGGCGTGATGCAGGGAAGTTGATCGCAAAGGGGTTATGCCTTTGCTCATCACCGGGGCTTTTTTTGATCTGCAACAATACTGCTGCCCGCTATTACTGTCAGTTTATGTCAACAGTTGTTGTAGCCCCCTTATCGCAGTGGAGAAAAAACAATGATCGGTAAATCAGGACTGGCTGTTGGGATGGTTGTCTGGTTAGCGTATGTCGCCTGGATCGTTCACTACTATTCAGACACCTTTATGCAGTTCTCCCGCTAAGCAAACAGGACCTTCGGGTCCTTTTTTTTGCACTCAATTCCGCCCGACTGGCCTGTGAGCCAAATATGCGTTATTATCGACTCATTATGTGAGCCGAATAGAATCATCTATTCGGCTCATTCTTTCTGATTGTGAGCCGACTATGAGCGTGAACTGGATCTGGCAACAGCCGGACTGGCCCCATTTTCAGTGGCAGGATGCTGTGCTGTTACCTCGTCTGCGCCACCTGCAACAGCAGCGCGGTTTGCTGCTGGGCCGTGCCAGCCTTCAGTCAGACAGCGAGTCCCAGACACTTGATACCCTGCTGAGCAATATCCTCTCCTCTTCTGCGATTGAAGAGGAGCGGGTCAACGTGCAGTCAGTGCGCTCCTCGCTGGCGCGCCGGTTAGGCGTGACGGAAGAACAACCCTATCCGGTTTCTGATCGATCAGAAGGCCTGGCCGCGATGATGCTGGATGCGATAAACAATCGCAGCCAGCCGCTGACGCTGGAACGATTATGTCAGTGGCATCACTGGCTCTTCCCGGCCGATGAATGGACAGTGCAGCGCCTGAGCGTTGGCACGCTGCGTGGCAGTGAACCGATGCAGGTCATCTCGGGACGAATCGATCGGCCCAGGGTTCATTTTGAGGCTCCACCGCGACAGGGTCTGGAATCCCAGCTGACGCAATTTATTGAGTGGTTCAATAGCAGTCAGAATGATGTGATGCTGGACCCGCTGCTGCGTGCCGCCATCTGCCATCTGTGGTTTGTCACATTGCATCCTTTTGATGACGGTAACGGTCGTATCACGCGCGCGTTAACCGACCTGGCATTGGCGCAGGCCGACAGCCAGAGTATTCGCCTCTATGCCATGTCACCGGCCATTCTGGCGCAGCGTGCCGGTTATTACCGCATCCTGGAGCAGACTCAGAAAGGCGGTCTGGACATCACCAGCTGGCTGGTGTGGTTTCTGGATATTCTGGATGAGAGCCTGAAACAGGCGATGAGCGTTATTGATCGTATCCAGATCAAAGCGCGTTTCTGGCTCCGGCATCAGGGGATAGGATTGAGTCCGGAGCAGGTAAAAGTACTGAACCGACTGTTAGATGGCGGCGAGCAGGGTTTTGAACTGGGAATCAGTGCCGGCCAGTATCAGAAGGTGGCGAAAGTGAGTAAAGCCACCGCGACCCGTCATCTGGCCTATCTGGTTGAAAAAGGCTGTCTTTACCGGCTTGAGGGAGGTGGCAGGAGCACCCGCTATCAGGTTAAATCCCGCGAAACGGACTGAGTGGGAATAAAATAAGTGGTACAGCGCGGCAACCGCGCTGTACCACTGAGCACGGGAATCAGGCTTTCAGTGAGGCCCCGTTTGTCGCAATAACCTCTTTATACCAGTAAAAGCTTTTCTTACGGCTGCGGGCCAGCGAACCTTCCCCGTTATCATCGCGGCGAACATAAATAAAACCGTAACGTTTAGACAATTCGGCTTTTGATGCGCTGACCAGATCGATCGGCCCCCAGCTGGTATATCCCATGACGTCAACGCCATCTTCAATGGCCTCGCGCACCTGAACCAGATGATCATTGAGGTAGCTGATGCGGTAGTCATCCTGCACGACGCCCGTAGCATCCGAAACGTCTTTGGCCCCCAGGCCATTTTCAACGATAAACAGCGGCTTTTGATAACGATCCCACAGTAAATTCAACAAGGTACGCAAGCCAACCGGGTCAATTTGCCAGCCCCATTCAGAACTCTGCAGATGGGGATTGGGCACCATACTCAGAATGTTACCGCGCATCTTCTCATTCAGCGCCTGATCGGCGGTGACACAGCCGGACATGTAGTAGCTGAACGAGATAAAATCGACGGTCGACTGGAGTATCTGGCGATCGGCATCCGTGATATCGAGGTGAATGTCGTTTTCGCGAAAGAACCGCAACATGTAGCCCGGATAAGCGCCACGGCACTGAACGTCGCCAAAAAATTGCCATTTCCGGTTTTCCTGCAGTGCTTCCAGCACATCATCAGGCTTACAGCTTAGCGGATAGACCAGACCACCCAGCAACATATTACCGATGCTGGCATCAGGGTTGATCTCGCGACAGGCTTTCACCGCCCACGCACTGGCGACCAACTGGTGATGAATAGCCTGATAAACCTCACTTTTGCTGCTGGTTTCCGGCAGACCCACGCCGGTGAGTGGCGCATGCAGAGACATATTGATTTCGTTAAAGGTCAGCCAGAGCCTGACTTTTTTCCTGTAGCGGGCAAACACCGTACGGGCATAATGCTCAAAGAAGCCAATCACCTCACGATTCCCCCAGCCACCATACTGCATAACCAGGTGCCAGGGCATTTCGTAATGTGACAGTGTCACTAGAGGAGTAATGTTATGTGCGGCCAGTTCGTCGAATAATCGGTCGTAAAAAGCCAGTCCCGCCTCGTTGGGTTGTTGCTCGTCACCGTTCGGGAAAATACGCGTCCAGGCGATTGAAACCCTCAGACAGCTAAATCCCATCTCTGCAAATAACCTGATATCGTCCGGGTAGCGGTGGTAAAAATCGATCGCCACATCTTTAAGACTCTGGCTTCCCGCAACGCGCTCCACTACGGGGCCAAAAATCCCCTGTGGCTGCATGTCAGAGGTTGAGAGGCCTTTGCCCTCTTCGCGCCATGCACCTTCAACCTGATTAGCGGCAATCGCACCGCCCCATAAAAATGAATCCGGAAAAGTTTTCATCCTGTTCTCCTTTTATTGATGAATGATGCTGAGTAAAGGTGTTCCGGCAGTAACAGCGCTCCCTGCTACTTTCATTACCTCACGATACTCATCGCTGTTAGTAATAATGATCGGTGTTGTCAGGTCATATCCGGCATCAAGAATGGCCTGACGATTAAACTCCAGCAGCAGATCGCCGGACTTAAACTTATCGCCTGCCTGGACATGTGACGTGAAAGGTTTGCCGTCGAGCCGGACGGTATCGATACCCACATGGATCAGCAGCTCAATCCCGCTGTCACTCAACAGTCCGATAGCGTGTCGGGTCTGAAACAGCGAGGCAACTTCACCCGCGAAGGGCGCAATGACTTTATTGTCGGAAGGAATGATGGCCACGCCCTGTCCCAGCAGGCCACTGGCGAAGGTGGAATCCGGCACCTGATCAAGCGCCAGCACCGTGCCGGTCATCGGTGACAGGATGTCATCATCGCCAGGGGGAATCGGGATCGCTGTGTCTGGTGTGCTGTTACGGGGCATACCCGCTACCAGCGTCATACCACAGCTCAGGAGCAGTGCCAGTAGCGTGCCAGCAATTCCGCCCCATAACGTGGCATCGACACCGCCAGGCGGGATCATCTGAGCGATGGTAAAGATGTTGGCAAAGCCAAAGGAATAAACGTGGGTGCTGCTGAAGCCAACAACGGCACCGCCGATGGCACCGGCTACACAACCAAAGATAAAGGGACGGCGCAGCGGCAAGTTAACACCATAGACAGCGGGTTCAGTGATACCAAAGATCCCTGCTGTCACGGATGAACCTGCCAGCATCTTCTGTCGTGTATCCCGACTCCGCAGAAACACCCCCAGCGCTGCGCCAACCTGGCCCATAACAGCTGGCAACAGCATAGGCAGCATTGAGTCATGTCCCAGTACGGCAAGATTGTTGATCATCAGTGGCACCAGTCCCCAGTGCAAACCAAAAATCACACAGACCTGCCACAGCGCCCCCATGGCGGCGCCAGCCAGCCAGGGTGCAAACGCATAAATCCACTGGTAGCCGTTCGCCAGTAGCTGACTCAGCCACGTCGCCAGTGGGCCAATTAACAGGAAGGTCAGCGGCACAGTGACGCTCAGACAGATCAATGGCGCAAAAAAGTTCTTCATCGAGGCGGGCAGCAGTCGGGTGCTCTTTTTCTCCATCCAGCAGCTTACCCAGGCGGCAAGAATAATAGGAATGACCGACGCGCTATAGTTGAACCAGATAACGGGGATGCCGAGAAACGCCTGGGTCATTTCACCAGACTGCTGGCTGGCATTAAAGGCGGCAATCAATGTCGGATGGGTAAGAGCTCCGCCGATGGCCATGGTGATAAAGGGATTACCACCAAACTTTTTACCCGCGGTGTAGCCCAATATCAGCGGAAAAAAGTAAAACAGTGCATCGCTTGCCGCAAACCAGATTTTATACGTTCCACCTTCAACAGAGAGCCAGCCGCAGACCACGGCCAGCGCCAGCAGACCTTTGAGAATACCGGAAGCGGCAAGAATGCCGATAAACGGCGTAAAAATGCCTGACACAATATCGATCAGGCGACTGAAAAGGTTTCCTGACTTCTCATCCTCTGTTGATGCGGGGCTATCATCCGACAGTCCCGCTTCAGCACGGACTGCCTGCCAGACATCATGAACATGGTTGCCGATCACCACCTGAAATTGCCCGCCGCTTTCGACGACCATAATGACGCCCGGATTTTTTTTTAGTCCTTCAGCATCCGCTTTGTCGTTATCTTTCAGTTTAAAACGAAGCCGGGTGGCACAATGCACCAGGCTTACGATGTTCTCCCTGCCACCAATATGGCTAAGGATATCCTGCGCCAGCGTGTGATATTCCATCTCTATTTCCTTACACCCAATGTCAGTGGATAATCCGGTACTGAGCCAAAAATAAAAAAACCCGAGAACGGCCTCTTTTCAGAGGCCGCGCTCAGGTTTTGCCTGCGGTAAGCAGTAACAATCCAGTTTATGGGACTTAATGCCCCTCTTTTCTCACCCGTTCGATATGAATGGCGAGAAACATGATCTCTTCTGCGGTCAGCTCACGCTGATAACTTTGTTGCAAATGCAGCGCGATTTTCACCGCACATTCCCAGGCTTTGGGATAGTTATCTTTTACTGCTGTATGCAGCGAAACATCGTCATCCTCTACCACGGTCCGCGTCAGCATCCGCTGGGCAAAAAATTTCAGATGGGTGACGAACCGCTGATAACTCAGCGACGATTCGTTGTACTCCAGCTGCAATTGATACTTCACCAGTTGCAGAATCTCCTGCATAACCCGTGTGACATCCATCACTTCCGGCATTTCGTTATGAAGCTGTGCCGTCACCAGATGTAGCGCGATAAAACCAGCTTCATCTTCAGGCAGTTCAACGTTCAGACGACGAGCAATGATTGCCCTGGCCTCCTGCCCCAGTTCGAACTCTTTGGGATAGAGGCGTTTGATATCCCACAGCAACACATTTTTAATCGGCAGTCCTTTATTCTGCCTTTCAATGGCAAAAAAGCAGTGGTCGGTTAAAGTGATATACAGACTCTCCTGCAGTTTACCCAGGCGCTGTGTCGCAAGATCAATTATGCGGTCACAGGTGGTCATCACTTCTGGCGGGATCTGATTTAATAGCTCCTCCAGCCGACGGACCAGCAGATCACTTTGCGGTGCGAACACTTTCTCAATTTGCGCGCTATTGAGAGCGTCACCGACGCGCTTCTGGAACGCCAGCCCACGCCCCATAACGACCTGCTCGCGCCCCTGTTCATCCTGAGCCATCACCACGTTATTATTAAGAATTTTGGCGATTTTCATCGGAACCCCAGAAACAAAAAAACCTGACCTCCGGCAAAGGCCAGAAATCAGGTTTTGCCTGCCTAAGCAGTAACAATCCAGTTCGGGCACTGTATCATTTCCAGTTGTGACCTCAATATCTCACCAACAGAAACGTGACAGCGATCGTCATCCGCTGATGAACTTAAAAAGTGACGACCGTTTTAAGTTCAGTGACCCAGGCATCCTGCGTGCGGGAAATCCCAGCCGGATGGTGCCAGTATTGAATACCAGGTTGTAGCTCCAGCCATGAGAAGGGACGAAACCGGTAATAAAATTCCCCATTCAGCGAATGCCCCGGCACCGGATGATAAGCAGAATCGTTATAGTCAGAAAAGGCGCCCATTGTATTCATGAAGCGCTGATTACGCGCGTATTGATTGCTCATCTCCGTCCAGGTCAGGCCAACGCCGATCCAGTCCTCCGGACGGGCGTCAAACAGACCACGATAGCGAAGCGAAGCCGCATAAACCGAATGCATGTAGTTAGTGCGCTGATCGGCCAGGCTCATACTGACGGAGGTACTTAACCCGCGATTCACATCATCCTGATGTCGCGTCAACTGCTGGTTAAGCCCGGCGTAAAGAAACCACGTTCGATTGTGCTTATCATAACCGCTGGGATCATCTGCACCCGCGCCGCCTGAGCGGCCGCGGTAGAGATCAGTTTGTGGGGCATTGGTAAAAACCACCCCCAGATTGTAGGCACCGGGCAGACCATTAAATATCGGGCGGGCTTCGATCTCCACCGGCAGCAAGACGCCTTTACTGCCCCTGGTGGAACTACTCCAGGCGTGATGACGACTGGAAGCGTCAGGGTTTTGCTCCATCACACCGCCTTTCAGGGTGACGACAGGCGTCACGTTATATTCCAGTGTGGTTCCCCAGGTGTGAACATTCCAGTTGTTCCAGGTCAGTGAGTTTGCGGATTTTCCGCCACACTGAGAAAGCATCTGAAAGTCACAGGGTATAATCTGATCGAAGGTCTGAACCTTGTTCATCATTCCGATACGCCATGTCAGACGCCTGTCATCGAAACTCCTGGCAAAAGTCAGCCAACCCAGTCGGGTAATTGATTGTCCGCCCCAGCTCTCCTGCGTTAAATCATTAAAATTGACTCGGGTATCCTGTGTCCGTTTGGTAGTGAGGTTATCATTGTGATTACGGTTAACGATATTTCCTTCGATACGCGCATCGGGAATACCTGTCCAGTGTTCGAGATCCTGATTGAACGTTAGTGCGAACTGATCAATATAGGCGAGATGTGAATCATGGTTATAACCGCCACCGCCATTCCATCCGAACTGACTGAGGTAGCCAAAGTTATAGGTAAATCCATTATCACTAAGCGTTTTACGAAGGCCGAACATCTCGCCGAAAAGAGGGTCAGGTGGAGATTCAAATCCTGGCACAGCCCCGTTCCACTCCTGTGCTTCTGATAGGGGCGAGAAAATTAAAAATGAAAATGCGCACAGCATGCTTTTATATTTCATTTTGGCAACCTGTTATTAAATATTAATGGCGTCATGGTTCACAAGAGAGCGTCAGCTCTCCTATCATCATGCTCAGACCTTAACTACCTTGAGGTGCTTTAATTAAATAAACTATTGATTAACAGTGCTTTTCAAAAAAATTAAATAAAGTGCAAAAAAAAACCTAAGCGACCCATAGCGGTAAACACCAGGGGACGCTTAGGTTTTGCCTGTTATCCAGTAACAACCCTTCGCTGAAAACAGGGCCACCTTATCATTGGTTTTTGAAAATGAACAGGAACGAATATTTCTATTTCGAGAAACTGTGAGTTAATTAAAAATTAACAGCACTATTATTCCCGCCTGGTTATGACAGGTTTTTTTGTTGGAGTCAGAGCAAGAGAAATATAACAGCAGGTCAGATAACCCTTCCCACTAACGCATGTAATGAAACCTGATGATAATTATTAGCGAAGGGCGGAACGAAGCCAGTGGAAACGAGATTCTAAAATTCATAGTGTAAAATCAATATTATTGGCTCCAGCTTAATGCAACAGAGACAAGCGCAGAGAATAAGGGTGAATCAGATCAACATTCCGGATAACAATGAGGTGCTGGGATAAGAAATTACAGGCGACAGAATAGGGAGAATGTAACGACAAAAGCAAAAGTTATAAATAGTCAGGGAGGAACGAATTATCCCCTCTGAAACAGCAACGCCGGAAGGTTCGCTTCCGGCGTTGTGGCGATTAAGCGGCTTTAACGGCGCGCACTTTCTTTGCTGCAGGCTCGTCTGCCTGCTCATCCGTACCATCGTCTGGCACGGCTTCAGCCTGGGTGATCGTTGCTGCGGCTTCAGGCAGTTTGCTGGTACGCAGAATATGCTGAACCGCATCTTTCTGTTCTGCAATCAGCAGGCCCAGCGTTTCCGCCTGAGATTCATCCAGTGCAGGTTGATGCTGTAACAGCCAGTCGGTGAAAGCTTCGGCCATATCGAGCATTTTGTCGTAGGCATCGGCCTCTTTCTTGTTGGCAAACGTCATCTTCTCTTCACCCTTTCTGACTACAACAAATTTTGTTTCAACAGCCATCTTTTCGCCCTCAGGTACTGTGTATACATACAGTATATCATGCCAGTTAGCCTTTGCCAGCAGAGAATAGGATATATCCGTCGTGCGCAGGCTAACCTTAACCGGGCGCAGGTTTTTTTCTTTTTCCTGACGCTTCTCTGCGGGAAATCAGGCCGACTACACCAGCAACTCTTCAAGGAACATCGCCAGCGCCTTGCGTGGATCGTCCTCTTCGGAAACGATCACCTCGATCCCCCACTGCCCCAGCACTTCTTTAGCCACCGGGTTATTGCGGTTGGTGAACAGATACGATTTTGGCCTGGCGGTCGCCAGCCCGGTGCGGCCCCACATTTTGGTCAGGCGGTAAAACAGCAGGCGAATGTTGAAATCACTGATGCTGTAGCCGACAAACAACACGGAATTGCCCATCACATCGTGAGTCAGTTTGATGTCGAGCGGCGAGTCAAAATAGAGACGTTCAAAGTAACTGCTCTCATCGAGCACGATTGAGGTGTCATCATCGAAGTCACCGTGAAGTTTGATGATGTGACGCTTATCTTCTGTTAAAGAGACGAGATCGGCAGCGTTGGCCACTTTGTAATAGGGTACGCCGTGCGCTTCATGCGCCGCTTCCAGCCAGCGATCGTAATTGGTGGTGTAGATACGCGAGAAGTTACCCTGCGTAATCATGGTATGAATTTCAGAAGACCGGACATCGATATCCGGGCGATGCCACTCACGATCCATCCAGCTGCGCAGCGGGCCAAGCGACCCCTTTTTCTGTTTGTAATACTCCGCCAGCGACAGATGCGTGCCATAAGTATTGAAGATTTTTGGGTCATAGCCCAGTTCGTTAGCCAGATGAGCGATCAGTTCATGCCACTCGGGAAGGCCAAAATTGCGCGAAATACCGGCACCGGCAAACAGAATCAGTTTGCCGGAATCATAGGCGCGTTTGAGTTCAGGTTTCATGCCACTCCCCGCGAGGTTTTTAAAAAGGTGGCGAAGCGATCCAGCGCGATGCGCCGCATCGAAATCTCATTCTTGAGTTCGCCCATTTCGGCAAAGGTCTGCTCATAGCCTTCAGGAATAAACACGCAGTCCCACTGGAAGCCGCGCGTCCCGGCAGGTTTCGCGGCGATAGTACCGCGCAGCTCACCCGAAAACTGGTACATTTTGCGGCCATCGCAGTAGCCCAGCACCGTTTTGGCCGTCACGGCCTGACTGTCCAGCCCCTGCACCAGCGCGGTAAAGCGCTCCGCGTCCAGACGGTTCCAGAAGATGCGGGTCAGACCGGCAGGCAGACCATTGAGGCCATCCAGATAGAGGCCGGTATGCTCCACAAACAGCGGTCGCCCAATCAGTGAAAAAGCTTTGGTCAGTTTATCGCGTACCAGGTCGAGCTCATTTTCTGTCTGAATTTCTTCGATGCGACGGGCGATGGGCAGGACTTCGACCCCGATGGGTTCGAGTATTTTGCGCACCTCAGCCAGTTTTGGCTCATTGGCAGAAAGGAATCTGATTTTCATGGGGCTTCCAGGTCAATTACTCCGCCACACAGTGAGGATTTTACGGAAACAGGCGGGCAGGATAAATCACTAACGCTGGAGAGTGTAGTTCAATTCTGTGCTCATCAGGTTGAGAACCGGCCGCAGCAGGCGAGCCGGTTCTGCAGACTCAGTAAACAATGCCCGGTGGATTGATCGTGGAGTGCGCAATGGCTTCATCCTGTTCGCCCCAGCGGGACAACACCTGTTGATACTGCCCGCCCGTGATGGTGTCATCGAGTGCAGCCTGCAGCGCGGGGGCCAGACCATTGCCCTTTTTGGTGGTCACGGCAACCCAGGCGCGAAACGGCCCACTGCCAACCAGCTTTGTCTGCCCGCGTGACGCCACTTTCCAGGCCGCCATGGAGTGAGGCCCGAACATTGCATCGGCCCGCCCCGACAGCAATGTCAACGTTGCGGATGCATCATCAGTCAGATAGACAGGCGTTACCGCAGGCAGACCTTTGGCCCGGTTCTGCTGATCCCAGCTCAGCAATATGCGCTCCTGATTGGTGCCCGACGAGACGATAATCCGCTTACCGGCAATATCAGCCGGACTGTTAATACGGCTGATTTTACTGTCGCTTTTCACCGCAAAGGCGTGATTGTCGGCGCGATAGGTCGCAAAATCGAACTTCTTTTTGCGCTCTTCGGTAACGGCAATATTGAACATCGCGACATCATAGCGTCCGGCGCTGATGCCCAGCGGCCAGTCCTCCCACGAAGCCGGAACCAGTTTCAGCTTTAATCCCAGGCTGTCAGCCAGCAGCCTGGCAATATCAGGATCGCTGCCGATCCGTGTGACATTGTCTGACGCCAGCAGTGACAGCGGCGGTGAGTTGGTCGCCGAGGTCGCCACCGTCAGCGTACCGGGTTCAATAAAGTGGAAGTCAGCCGGAATTTTACTGATTGCCTGCGGATTGGCCGGGGCATGTATCGGCGTCTCGTTTTGCTGGACACTGAGCCTTTCGTCCGCCGAACAAGCCAGTGACGGGAGCAACGCCAGTACCGTTAACGTCAGCGCTCTCATAACACGCGCGCCAGGAAACGGCGGGTACGTTCATGACGCGGATTATTGAGCACCTGCAACGTGCTGCCCTGCTCTACAATCCGGCCATCCACCATAAAGACCACATTGTCTGCCACTTCACGGGCAAAACCGATCTCATGCGTCACAATCACCAGCGTAGTTCCGGAACGCGCCAGCTTTTTAATCACGTCGAGCACTTCACCGACCAGCTCCGGGTCCAGCGCCGAGGTCGGCTCATCGAAAAGCATGACACGCGGATTAAGCATCAGTGCGCGCGCAATAGCGATACGCTGCTGCTGTCCGCCCGACAGATGACGCGGCCAGGCATCCGCTTTATGGCGCAGCCCTACAATATCCAGCAGTTCGCCCGCACGCTGTATCGCTTCCGTTTTCGTTAACTGCCGATGCGCAATCGGCGCTTCAATCAGGTTATCCAGCACGCTGAGGTGCGGGAACAGATTAAAATTCTGGAACACATAGCCGACGTTAATGCGCTGGCGCAGAATCGCTTTCTCTTTCAGCTCATAGAGCTTATTGCCGCGCTGCTGATAGCCAATATAGTCGCCATCAATCTGAATGAATCCTTTGTCAACCCGCTCCAGATGATTGATGGTGCGCAGCAGCGTGGATTTACCGGAACCGGACGGTCCGAGGATCACCGTAACCGATCCGGGTTCCAGCGACAGCGAGACATCATCCAGCGCGTTGTGTTTACCAAATCGTTTACTGACGCCGGTAATGCTGATGGCACCTGTCGTGTTTGAGGTGCGGTAATCAATGGCTTCGGACATGGCTGGTCTCCTCGGTTGGATGAAGGGGTGTAACGCGGTTGCGCCACTGTCGCCAGCGAGAGAGTTGCGGTTCACGCGTGACGCTGCGGGCCATCCAGCGTTCAGCGTTGTACTGAATCACGGACAAGACGGTAGTAATGATCAGATACCAGGCGGCCCCCACCATCAGCAACGGGATCACTTCCTGGTTGCGGTTGTAGATCATCTGGATGGTGTAAAACAGCTCCGGCATCGCCAGCACGTAAACCACGGATGTGCCCTTCGCCAGGCTGATGATCTCGTTAAATGCAGTGGGAATAATGGCGCGCAACGCCTGCGGCAGAATGATGCGGAAGGTGCGGCGCGTGGCGGAGAGACCCAGCGCGGAGGCGGCTTCTACCTGACCGTGATCGACGCCGAGGATTCCGCCGCGAATAATCTCCGCACTGTAAGCCGCCTGCACCAGCGTCAGACCGATAACGGCTGCCTGAAACTGACCCAGCACGTTAATCGTCTGAAACGCGCCCCACGACAGGCTGGTAAATGGAATGCCAAGCGACAGGGTGTCGTAGAGATAGGAGAAGTTATAAAGAATAATCAGCACCACAATCAGCGGCAGTGAACGGAACAGCCAGATATACCCCCACGCCAGCGTGCTCAGCAGCCACGACGAGGAGAGCCGTGCCAGCGCCAGCAGACCGCCAAAAAACAGGCTGAATACCGTACCCAGCAGGGTCAGTAGCAGCGTCTGGCCCAGTCCATGCAGGATCACCGGATCAAAGAACCAGCGGGCAAATACGCTCCACTCCCAGCGCGGATTAAAGGCGACCGACTGCACCACGCCCGCCAGAATAAACAGCGCCACGATAGCCCCGGCAGTGCGTGCCGGATAACGCGCCGGCACCACCTGTAACTGTTGATGTTTGCTCATTTTTACTCCTTAACTCGCTTCGGCGACGTTATAGCCGCCGATCACTTTGATAAACCGCAGTCGCCCGTCGTGCGGGGGCTGGCCGTAGCGCTCCAGATCGCCGCTGAGGTCAAACTGAGGCTGATAGCCGTGACCGGTATAGAGCCGCACCGCCTCCGGCTGGCGGAAGCCGGTGGTGAGGAACAGCCGCTGATAACCCGCCTGCAGCGCACGCTGCTCCAGCGCCTGCAACACCACCAGCGCCAGCCCCTGACGGCGCAGATCGCTGCGGGTCCAGATGCGTTTCAGCTCGGCAGTCTGCGAGTCATAGGGTTTGTAAGCGCCCATCGCGATGATTTCGTCGTCACGTTCCAGCACAATAAACAGCCCCTGCGGCGGCAGATACCATTCGGTCAGTTCCTGCTCTTTATGCCGGGCAAAGTAGTCGCCGTAGCGCGCGGAATATTCACCAAACAGGCCGCTGAGAATGGGCTGGAGCTCTGGTGCATCGGGTGAAACTTCGCGAAAAGTGGATTCACACATAGTCAGCTCCTTAGTCGCCCAGCCCGGCGGGATTGATTTCTGAACGGTCGATCTTCTCAACACCCTCGCCCCAGCGGTTCAGCACCTTCTGATAGTCACCGTTGCCGATCACGCCGTTCAGCGCGGTGCTGATCGGTACCGCCAGGCCGCTGCCTTTCTTCACGGTAACGGCGATGTGCGCCGCTTTTGGCCAGCCACCATCGACGCTGCCCACCAGGCGGGTTTTACCGGTCAGTGCCGCTTTCCAGGCGCCAATCACGTTAGGACCAAAGTAGGCATCCGCACGGCCCGCCTGCAGCGCCAGCGTTTGAGCAGCGTCATCTTTGGCGTAGATAGGCGTAAAGGCTTTGAGGCCCTTTGCCTGATTCTCTTTATCCCACGCCAGGAGGATCGCCTCCTGATTGGTACCGGACCCCACAATGATCCGCAGCCCGGCGATATCCTCTGCTTTAGTCAGTGACTTTATCGGGCTAGTGGTTTTGACATAAAAACCCAGGGAGTCTTTGCGGTAGGTAGCAAAGTCAAACTTCTCTTTGCGATCTTTGGTCACGGTGATGTTGGAGATCGCCGCGTCATACTTGCCCGAGGTCACGCCCAGCGGCCAGTCTTCCCACGACGCAGGCACGACGTTGAGTTTCAGTCCCAGACTGTCAGCAACCAGCCGTGCAATATCGACTTCACTGCCGAGCAGGGTTTTGTTGTCATCGGAAAACACGGTCAGCGGTGGCGAGTTAAGTGCCGCGACCGCCACGGTAAACGAACCCGGCACCACAAAGTGATGACTGGCAGGTAGCTGAGCGATGGCGTCCGGATTTTTCACGGTATTAATCGGCGCTTTATTCGCTTCCAGGCTGACGCGCTGGCCGTTATAGGAAACGCTGCTCTCTTCAGCCAGCGCATGACTGCTGGCCGCCAGAACAAGCAGGGCGAGAAGACGCGAGTTTTTATTCATGGCTTGTGCCCTGTTTTAAGGTGAACTGATTAACGGGTTGTTTCAGGGCGAAGCTGTCGCGCAGGGTGCTGCCCGGATAGTCGCGGCGCGTCAGGCCGCGAGCCTGCAGAATAGGCACCACACGATCGACAAAACGCTCAAAAGTATCGGGCGTGCCGCCATTGATGATGAAGCCGTCAGCGGCCTGGGTCTCAAACCACTGCTGAAGACCATCGGCTACCTGTTCCGGTGTGCCGTGAAACAGCGGGCGCGGCGTTGCCGCTTCCAGCGCCGCCTGACGCAGGGTGTGACCGTGCTCTCTGGCTTTGCGTTTTATCTCGTCGGTGGTGCTGCGGAAGCTGTTCTGACCGATGTCGCCAATGTCCGGGAATGGCTGATCCAGCGGGTATTGTGAAAAGTCGTGATGGTCGAAGTAACGCCCAAGGTAATTGAGCGCATCGGTAATCGATACCAGCGCCGCCGTAGTCTGATACTGTCGCTCCACGTCGGCTGCATCATCGCCAACAATCACACTGACACCCTGGAAGATGTGCAGATCCTCTGGCTGACGACCGTTCGCCACCAGTTGCTGCTTCACATCCTGATAAAACGCCTGCGCCTCTTCCCGGGTAGGCTGGTGGGTAAAGATGGCATCAGCATGGCGTGCCGCCAGCTTTTTACCGTCCTCAGAGGCACCAGCCTGGAAGATAATCGGACGCCCCTGCGGCGTGCGGGCGATGTTCAGCGGCCCCTGCACCTGGAAGAAATCACCGTGATGATCGAGAGTATGTAACTTTGCCGGATCGAAGAACTGCCCACTCTCTTTGTCGCGTACAAAGGCATCCTGTTCCCACGAATCCCACAAGCCTTTCACTACCTGCAGATACTCATCCGCAATGCGGTATCGCAACGCATGCTCGGGATGTTTCTGGCGGGAAAAGTTTTTCGCAGACCCTTCCAGCGGTGATGTAACCACGTTCCAGCCCGCGCGACCGCCGCTGAGGTGATCGAGGCTGGCAAACTGACGCGCCACGGTGAATGGCTCGCTGTAGGACGTGGAGACTGTGCCGACCAGCCCCAGGTGTTCCGTGACGCCTGCCAGGGCAGACAGGAGTGTCAGCGGCTCAAAGCGATTGAGAAAGTGCGGGATCGACTTTTCATTAATAAACAATCCGTCGGCGACAAACAGAAAGTCGAGCTTGCCCTGCTCCGCCTTGCGGGCGATTTTTTTTGCATAATCCAGATTGATGCTGGCATCGGCCTGCGCCGCCGGATGACGCCAGGCGGACATATTTCCCGATGCGCCATGCAGAATAGTGCCCAGCCGAAGTTGTCTTGTAGTCATGATGCTCTCTCTTTTTTTGTCGTAGCGATGCCCGACGGCGGTTATCAGAACCGTCGTGATTGAGTGGGCTGCAGATGAAGTCAGTTCAGAATGGCTTCCCGACATCGCGCATTAAGATGTTGCAGCGCCTGGCGGGCCAGTCGGGCGAAGTAGTCGGCGGCGGGGGCAATCAGCGCCTCATCCGGGGTAAAACTGGCGTGATGGAGACCAAAATCACTGGCGCTGCCGATGCTGACAAACGCACCCGGCACCTGTTGCAGATAGAAGGCAAAATCTTCACCCAGCAGATGCAAATCGGCGGCCTGCACCCGATAACCCGACTGCTGCGCCACTTCACGGCTGAAGTTCGCCCAGTGCGCGTCGTTGATCAGCACCGGCGGGCCGGGATGCCAGCTCAGTGTCGCCTGCGCGCCATTGGCTGCGGCAAAGTGTTCAACCAGTGTGCGCACCCGCTGTTCGAGTTCCGCACGCAGCTGCAAATCGTGGGTTCGGGCCGTGCCGCCAAACTCAACGCCACCCGGCAACACGTTCCAGCTTTTGCCGCCGTCAATGCGGGTAATGCTTAGCACCAGGCTATCCAGCGCACTGAAGCTGCGGCTGGTGAGTCCCTGCAGTGCCTGAATGATCTGGCTGGCGGTGACAATGCTATCGACGCCCTGTTCCGGATACGCAGCATGTGCGCCTTTGCCGGTAACGCGAATAATAAACTTGTCCGCATTGGCGTAGAACGCCCCGCTGCGGGTAGCGAAGGTGCCGACGGGCAGCGAAGGTTCGTTATGCATACCAAAAATGGCCTGCACCTCATCCAGTACGCCCGCGTCAATAAACTGACGCGCACCGCGAGCAATCTCCTCGGCGGGTTGAAACAGGATACGCACCCGGCCAGGCAACTGATCGGCCTGCGCGTTGAGCTGCAGCGCCGCGCCCAGCATCACCGCACTGTGCAGGTCGTGACCGCAGGCATGCATCACGCCAGGATGGCGGGAATGAAAACGTACCCCGCTCGCTTCATGGATCGGCAGTGCATCAATGTCGGCGCGCAGCGCAATGACCGTCTCCCCACTGCCCGTCTCCGCCACCAGGCCCGTTTCCAGTGGATAATCCAGCAGCCTGATGCCCGCGGCCTCTAACCAGCCCCGCAGTCGCGCGGTGGTCGCAAACTCCTGCCCCGACAGCTCTGGCCAGATGTGCAGTTCGCGTCGCCATTCGATCAGTTGTGACGTAGGGTTCATGATGATTCTCCACTGAGGTTCAGGCTGCGACCAGATGATGCGTGGCCAGCAGTTCAAGTGACTTCAGGCGGGCAACCGGCTCGGTAATCGGCGTGTCGATAATGAACTCGTCGATATCAAAATTATGATGAAGCGCGTCCAGCTGGGCATGAACCTGTGCCGCCGTGCCTTTCAGCAGTGACGGCGTGCGTGGCTCTATTGTGTAATCCTGATAACCACCCTGCCGTACATAACGTTCAGCCTGCTCCAGACTGGCAACGTTAACGCCCGGGCCATCTTTCACCGCCACGTGATAATGACGCAGACCGGAAACCAGCAGGTCTGCTCCGGCGGGTGAATCGGCCACCACCACCTGCACGGCAACCAATGCGCGCTGGCCATGACTCAGACGGGAGAAGGTACTCAATGCGTGCTCCAGCAACTGACGATCGCCATTCAGGTGGGCTGCAAAGACAAACTGCCAGCCCAGAGAGGCGGCCAGCCGGGCGCTCTCTTCACTGGCACCCAGCAGAAAACGATTGGCCGGACGTGACGGCAGCGGCGTCGCGGCTAAACCCTCGTCGTCAGGATGTGCCTGCGCAGGCTTCAGCCAGTTATCCAGCCGCTGAAGCTGTTCAGCAAAGCTTCCTTTTCTGGCGGCATCGACACCCTGCTGCAGCGCATGGGTTGAGAGCGGTAACCCGCCTGGTGCCTTCCCTACGCCGAGATCGATACGGCCCGGGGCCAGGGAGGCGAGCAGATTAAAGTTTTCTGCCACTTTATAGGGGCTGTAATGCTGCAACATCACTCCGCCTGACCCGACGCGAATATGACGGGTCTGGGCAATGATCCAGGCAATCAACACTTCCGGTGAAGGACTGGCAAGCTGTGAGGTATTGTGATGTTCCGCCAGCCAGAAACGATGATATCCCCACTCTTCTGCCAGCCGGGCCAGCTCCAGGGTACGCTGCAATGCTGCGGTGGGCGTCTCGCCCTGCAGCACGGGTGCCTTATCTAACAGACTTAATCGATATGCCATTCACCTGGTCCTTGTTGATTCCGGTTGCTGACCAGTGTGCTGCGCAGTCGAATATTGGTAAAACATCATATTGTTTTATGATTTTCTGGATTCGTCATAATGGGAAAGGCTGAAAGGAAAAAGGCGGGTAACGGCGCTGAAACAGGGTTTGATAGTAAGCTCTCGCGGATAACACGGCTTATTACCTGAAGGAAATGCGATTAAAACCAGCAAACTGGCAAAGTTATGCAGAAAATCATCTTAAGTATGGAAAGCTCTCAAGCGTTCTGCATCGACGCTGCCTTAATAACAGACATCTGCAATACAATACATTGAAGTCCATTCTGTACTGGCGGAAGAAAGCGCAGAACGTCAGGCAATTAAATAAGCATACTGAGCTTTCAATTGAGGAGAAGATAAGTGACTACAGCATTATTTTTTCTACGGCCGTTGCGAATTTTGTTTCAACGGGAAATACCGGGTATTAATGATTGCTACATTGACTTCACAGGGGACACCGTCGTCGAGAAAAACGGTTTCATTCAGCTGAATGACCGCATCGCCTTCCGTTAAATTAAGTAACGCAATTGACTGTGTATCCGCAAGATTGACGGCCGTTAAATGCTGATCTCTGAGCTGGACTTTCTTACCAGTAACCTCTTCAATGTAGGCATATTTGGAGATTTCCAGCTTGCTGAACTCCATGCTGTTGAACAGGTTTACTGGCAAATGAATATGTTCCAGCGCCACGGGAATATCATCGAAACACATCAGTCGTAAAATTTTATAAATCTGATCGCTGTTCTTGATACGCAGTGCCTGGGCCATGTCCGCTGAAGGCACCCTGATGATACTCACAGAAATGATTTTTCTGACACCTTTATGGCCGTTTCTCTGCGCCTGATAATCAAAAGGTGAAAGCACATGATACCTGTGCGCCTGGCTACTTATCTCCGTGGAACCTACAAAAATACCCGAACCTTTTACCCGATATATTCTCTGCTGTTCCACCAGAATACGTGTCGCCTCACGCACCGTAGCACGTGTAATGCCAATATTTTTGGCAATTGATATTTCGGTATCCAGCTTTTCTCCGGGTTGAAGGCCATCATCCTTAATTTTATTGAGGATGTAATTAACCACCTCTTTTTGCTTTTCAGTCATGCCATCAGCCATTGGCTTTCTTCCCATTTGAGTGAAGGACAGTCTCCCTCTAATCCGTGTCAGTACAGTTCTGCCTGACATTGCCGGATGAGTACCACTACGGCTCGCTGAATATGTGATCAACTTATCAAATTGGCACTGATGTTAAGCCTGTGCAGCCAAATTTTAACTTTACATGTTGTGTCCGTACACGTCGAAGGACATCATCAGGATGACTAGACACCTTAAACATGTACAGATTTGATAGCGCCGGCGAAATATTAACTCAGGAACACAGTGAGAAACTATTGTTTCCGTAACTCTATGAAAAACGTTTTTTTTAACCATTTTGTGTTTTTCAGTTTGTTTCGCTTTTCATGCACAGTGGTTGTCAGGAATTTAAGTGACAACGTTAAAAGGCAGCTTTTTCAATAAACTGACTGTACATATTCAGACATTTTTCAGCAGGAGCAAGGCGATGTCACACCTGGCTAAGTGGTTAAATAACGAAAAAATCCAGTACGTCGAAAGCGTTGCAGACTGGCGGGAAGCGTTAGTCATTGCGGGGCGTCCTCTGCTCCTTGAGGGCGCTATATCGCAGGATTACATTGATGCCATCATTCGACAAAAAGAGGAGATCGGGCCCTTTTTTGTTATCGCTCCGCAGATTGCCATGCCCCACGCGCGTCCGGAACAGGGCGCACACAAGCTGGGATTGTCGATTGTGCTGCTGGGTACACCCGTGAAGTTTGACTCTGAAGAGAACGATCCGGTAAAGGCCCTGTTTATGTTTGCCGCACCGGACAGTAATAGCCATATCGAAATGATTTCCGAACTGGCAGAGGTGCTGTCCGATGAAGAGATCATGACACAGCTCTTTAATGTGACCAGCAAAGAAGCGCTCATGGCGATTTTATCGGGCGTCTAATCTGCCCGCTGAAACGCGAAATATCATTAACAGTTAATGAGGTTGGATATGAAAATTATGGCGGTTTGTGGTTCCGGTTTGGGTAGCAGCTTTATGATGGAAATGAACATCAAGAAGGTGCTTAAAAAAATCGGTGTTGAAGCGGAAGTCGAACATTCGGATCTCGGTTCTGTTACACCTGATGTGGCAGATGTTTTTGTTATGGCGAAAGACATTGCCTACAGCGCTAACCTTCCGGAACAGAAGGTCATCATCATCAATAACATTATCGACCTGAACGAAGTGGAGCAAAAAATACGCGAGTATTTTGAGAAAAACTGACACGAATAATCAGATAAACACCTTACCCTCGAGGTTAATATGTTTACTCAAAATCTTTTGCAGTTCGTCGTCGATGTGCTGAAAGTGCCCTCCATATTAGTCGGACTGGTGGCATGTTTCGGACTCATTGCGCAGAAGAAGCCGTTTCCTGATGTTATCAAGGGAACGGTTAAAACCATTCTGGGCTTTCTGGTGCTGGCTGGCGGAGCGACTGTCCTGGTCGGTTCCCTGACGCCACTGGGCGACATTTTCAAACATGCGTTTGATGTTCAGGGCATCATTCCTAATAACGAAGCGATGGTCTCTATCGCACTGGCAAAATATGGTGCACCGACCACGATGATCATGGCCTTTGGTATGGTCGCCAATATCATTGTCGCCCGATTTACCCGACTGAAATATATTTATCTTTCAGGGCATGTGACGTTCTATATGGCCTGTATGATCGCGATTATTTTATCGGTTGCTGGCTTTGAAGGTATTCAGCTGATCTACACCGGGTCACTGCTCCTGGGTATTCTGATGGCCACCTTCCCGGCGATTGCACAACCTTATATGCGTAAGATCATCGGCGGTGACCATGTCGCCCTGGCGCATACCGGAACCATTGGCTATGTCTTATCAGGCTGGATAGGCTCTTTAGTGGGTAAAGGCTCGAAATCCACCGAAGAAATGAACATGCCCAAAAACCTCAGTTTTTTGCGCGACAGTACGATCTCCATCTCTCTTACGATGATGATTATCTACTTAATCCTGTCGGTGTCTGCAGGTAAAGAGTATGTAGAGGCCAACTTCAGCAATGGTCAGAACTACCTGGTTTACTCCTTCATTCAGGCCATAACGTTTGCAGCGGGCGTCTTTATCATTCTGCAGGGTGTGCGCTTAATCCTGGCTGAGATCGTCCCGGCCTTTACCGGCTTCTCTGAAAAACTGGTCCCGGATGCCAGACCTGCGCTGGATTGCCCGATTGTCTTCCCCTACGCGCCGAATGCAGTACTGGTTGGCTTTATCTCCAGCTTTGTGGGTGGCCTGGTGGGGCTGTTTGTCCTCGGTCAGCTACATTGGGTTTTGATTCTGCCGGGTGTGGTTCCCCACTTTTTCTGTGGTGCCACGGCGGGTGTATTTGGTAATGCTACCGGCGGTAAGCGCGGGGCGATTTGCGGTGCCTTTGCTCATGGCCTGTTAATTACTTTCCTGCCTGTTGCCCTGCTACCGGTACTTGGACAGATTGGACTGACCAATACCACCTTCTCAGATACTGACTTCGGCGTGACCGGCATCCTGCTGGGTAATATGGCTCACTTTATGAATAAGGGCACCATTACCCTGATCATCACGGGTATATTTGGCCTGTTAGTGATTTATAACTTCATGGCCAAAAAGAAGGTCCCTGCTGAAACCCATACAGAGTAAACATAACGTGTAATGCAACCCGGTAAGGGCAATGCGCCCTTTCCGGGAGTTTCTGTAAATCCCTTACCGGCTCCGCTTAAATTCCACCCTGGTTCCCATCAGAATGACCCGCGCTTAACGTCAACAAAAGTCTCTTTTCCCGCTCTTTTTTGCCCGCCACTGATGTGTAGTCACTCATCGCAGCCCTCTTTACCTGACATTTACTGGCACTGACTGCTGCAAAAAAAGGACGATTCCGATCGCATAACGTGATCTGAATCACATTTTCCACATTAGGCATGCTAATAAATAAAATTTAACAACAAAACATTTGAATGATAATGATTAACATTTACACTCTCATCCGCATATAACAAAGCGTTAAACGCTGCTAAATCCACAAATAATATGCGGTATTTTCCCTTTTTAAGGTAAAAACCCTGGCCCACAGTGTTGTCAGGGTTTTTATCTGGTTAGTTAGTTTTATGTGTACTGGAGTTATTGAGCGGACATCCAACGCTGCTGGCTTTTTGCTGGCAGGGTCACTGGTAATCACGCACAGGAACTGAACATGCTTTTACGCTCATCCACTCAGGCGGCTCTGGATCTCGCGCCAGCCTCCAATGCCAGCGGTGCCGAAACGGCCATTTTTAACGATCAGCAACTGGCGGCCTGGTCGCAGCAGACTCAGGAGGTGCTGGCGCTGATGACCCGTACCGTTACCGGCGTAGAGAAGCCCTTCAGCGGTATTCTGCCCCACGAACTGGCGGCGGAGTTCAGCGAGGTCGATCTCGATCGCCCGCTGGGCAATAACGATGATGCACTGGCGGAGTTGAGCCAGCTCTATCTTCGTGACGCCGTCTGGTTTCACCACCCTAAATACCTGGCCCACCTGAACTGCCCGGTGGTGCTGCCCTCGCTGATGGCAGAGCAGATCATGGCCGCGGTGAACAGTTCAGTGGATACCTGGGATCAGAGTGCAGGCGGCACGCTGATTGAGCAGAAGGTGATTGACTGGACGCTTGGTCGTATCGGTCTGCCTGCCGGTTCCGATGGGATCTTTACCAGCGGCGGCACCCAATCCAACCTGATGGCGATGCTGCTGGCGCGAGACAGCTGGTGTGCCGCGCATCATCCGGGACACCTGATCAAGCATCGTGGCCTGCCAGAGACCGCGTCGAAATGGCGGGTGTTTACCTCAAAACTGAGCCACTTCAGCATTCAGAAGTCGATGGCGATTTTAGGGCTGGGCTATGACGCGGTTATCGCCGTCGATCACGATGATCATTACCGCATGGACGCCGGGTGCCTGGCGCAGGAGATTGCGCGCTGCCGCAGTGAAGGGCTGATCCCGATTGCCGTGGTCGCCACCAGCGGCACCACCGACTTTGGCAGCATCGATCCGCTGCCGGAAATCGCTCGTCTCTGTGACGATTACGGTTTATGGATGCACGTTGACGCCGCCTATGGCTGTGGCCTGCTGGTTTCTGAAAATCATCGTTCCCGTCTGAATGGCATTGAGCGCGCGGATTCCGTGACCGTTGATTATCACAAATCGTTCTTCCAGACCGTCAGCTGTGGCGCGTTCTTTGTGCGGGACAGCCACAATCTGAAGCATGTCACGCACCATGCGGATTACCTCAATCCACTCAGCGCACAGCAGGAAGGCACGCCGAATCTGGTCAATAAAAGTATTCAGACCACCCGCCGCTTTGATGCGCTGAAGATGTGGCTGACACTGCGCGTCATGGGCCCGGCGGCGCTGGGTGACGCTTTCGATACCCTGATAGATCTGACACAGGCCGCGCATCAGCTGTTAACGGCGCATCCGGCCATTGAAGTGCTGCACGCGCCTGAGCTGACCACGCAGATTTTCCGTTACGTTCCCGGCAAACATACCAGCGACGCGCAGATCGATGAGATCAATGCTGCCATCCGTAAAGCGCTGTTCCGCTCCGGTAATGCGGTGATTGCGGGAACCAAAGTGGATGGACGCCAGTATCTGAAATTCACCCTGTTAAATCCCACCACGACCATTGCCGACATCGAAGATGTGTTGAGCCTGATTGCGCATTATGGCCGCGAACAGGTTCGTGCCTCAGCGTTGAGCGCGGCAAATCAGGGAGCAATCTGAAATGAATAATCCTGTTTACGATTTTATTGGCATCGGCATTGGCCCTTTCAACCTGAGTCTGGCCTGTCTGAGTGAGCCGGTTGAGGGACTGAACGGTATTTTCCTGGATGAGAATCCGGGCTTTGACTGGCACACCGGCATGATGCTGGAAAGTGCTCATTTGCAGACGCCGTTTATGGCCGACCTGGTGACACTTGCCGATCCCACCAGTCCTTACAGCCTGCTTAACTACATGAAGGAAAAAGGAAAACTATACTCTTTTTATATCCGTGAAGATTTCTTCCTGATGCGCAAAGAGTATAACCAGTACTGTCAGTGGGCCAGCTCGCGCCTGTCCAACCTGCGGTGGAACAGCCATGTCGAGTATGTCAGCTACGATGAAGCAGCCGGGATCTATCAGCTTCAGGTGACCGATACCCGAAGCGGCGAGAAGCAGCACTATCAGGCGCGTCATCTGGTGCTCGGCACCGGACCAAAAGCCTGGATGCCGGCGTGCAGCCAGCCGCACCGTCAGCGCCTGACACACTCCAGCCATTATCTGGCCAACAAAGCGGAACTGCAGCAGAAGCGTTCAATTACGGTACTGGGCAGCGGCCAGAGCGCGGCGGAAATCTACTACGATCTGCTGACCGATATCGATCGCTTTGGCTATCAGCTCAACTGGATCACCCGCGCGCCGCGTTTCTATCCGCTGGAGTACACCAAGCTGACGCTGGAGATGACCTCGCCGGAGTGGGTGGACTATTTCCACGCCCTGCCCGCCAGCACCCGCGACGAACTGAATGCCCGCCATAAGAATCTCTACAAGGGGATTAACAGCAGCTTAATCAACGATATTTACGACCTGATGTATGTCAAACAGCTCGACGGGGATCTCAACGTCAACCTCTTTACCCATTCGGCGCTGACCGCGATGCGCTGGTTGCCCCAGGGCGAGTTCGAGCTGACGCTGCATCAGGAGGAGCAGGATTGCACCTTCACCCGTCGCACCGAGGGACTGGTGATGGCAACCGGCTATCACTACCAGCCACCGATGTTTTTAGAAGGCATCCACGCCCGTCTGCGCTGGGATGACAAAGGCCGCTATGACGTGCAGCGCAACTACAGCATCGACCATCACAATCAGATCTTCGTGCAGAACGCCGAGCTGCATACACACGGTTTTGTCACGCCTGATCTTGGTATGGCCTGCTACCGCAACTCGGTGCTGTTGCGTGAACTGACCGGACGCGAGGTTTATCCCATCGAACGTCAGATCGCCTTCCAGACCTTCCCGGCTAAATCGGAGCACTGAGATGAGTTCACCCATACTGTTCAGGGCCGATCGTCCCGCAGGCCGTTTTACCTTGAGACCGATGCTTGAGAGCGATGCGTCGCTCATCCACAGCTGGGTCACCCGCGATTACGCCCGCTTCTGGGGCATGCAGCAGCAGAGCCTGGATCAGGTCGCGGCGTTTTATCAGACGCTGACCGCATCTGATCCCCATGCCGCGCTGATTGGATGTTGCAATGACGAGCCCGTCTGCCTGATTGAGTGCTATCGCGCCTGCGACGACGAGGTGGGCAAATTTTATCCGGCCGCGCCTGATGATTACGGCATGCACATTCTGATTGCCCCGGCCAGCCAGCCGATCAAAGCCTTTAGCTGGCAGGTCTTCACGCTGGTGATGGACTACATGTTCAGCCGCCCCGAGGTGCAGCGTGTGGTGGTGGAGCCGGACGAGCGCAACGAAAAGATTCACGTGCTGAATAAACGCGCCGGATTCCGCTACCAGCACACCATCGACATGGGTCATAAAACCGCCTGGCTGGCCTTTTGCCAGCGGGAAGATTATCAACACGCGTTACAGCAGGAGTCGCAGACTATGAACACCCCCTCTTCACTGACCGACGGCACACATCTGACGGGCGACAACTGGACGAAGGCAAACCGCATGCTGATCCGCAAAGCAATTGCCGAGTTCGCGCATGAAAAAATCATTGCCCCGCAGGCATCCGGTAACGGAACTTATCAGCTTGCGGTGCCGGGCGGTGAAGCGACATACCATTTCCGGGCAGCGCGGCTGGCGCTGGATCACTGGGAGATCGATGCAGATTCACTGCGCAAGCAGGAGAACGGTCGTGATCTGCCACTGGATGCGCTGAAATTTATTGTCGAGTTCAACGGAGAGATCGGGATTCCGCAGGCGCTGCTGGCGACCTACATGGAAGAGATCAGCAGCACGCTGTGCAGCAGCGTTTACAAGCTGCAGAAGAATAATCCTGACAGCCAGGCGCTGGTCGCAGCCGATTTCCAGACGGTAGAAGCGGCGATGACCGAAGGCCATCCCTGCTTTGTCGCCAACAACGGCCGTATTGGCTTCGATGCACAGGATTATCTGGCGTACGCGCCGGAAGCCGCCGCGCCCGTTCACCTCATCTGGGTTGCGGTTCACCGGCGCAACGCCCACTTCTCCAGCCTCAGCGAGCTGAGCTATGAGCAGCTGATGCGTGATGAGCTGGGCGACAGCACCGTGGAACACTTTAATACGCAGCTGGTGAACAAAGGGCTGGCGGTTGAAGACTATATCCTGATGCCGGTGCATCCGTGGCAGTGGCAGAACAAACTGCTGACTGTGTTTGCGGCGGACATTGCTAATCACGATATTGTTTATCTCGGCAGCGGTGACGATGCTTATCAGGCGCAGCAGTCTATCCGCACCTTCTTTAATCGCAGCCAGCCCGCGAAGCGCTACGTGAAGACCGCGCTGTCGGTGCTGAATATGGGCTTTATGCGCGGTCTGTCGCCCTACTATATGGCGACAACACCCGCAATAAACGGCTGGCTTGAGGAGCTGGTGGCGGGCGATGCCTGGCTGCAGCGCTGTGATTTCCGCATCCTGCGCGAAGTCGCCTCCGTCGGCTATCAAAACCGCTACTACGAGCAGGCTATCAAAGGCGATTCCGCCTATAAAAAGATGTTCGCGGCGCTCTGGCGGGATAATCCTGCGGCCAGCCTGCAACCCGGCCAGCGTCTGATGACCATGGCCTCATTCCTGCACGTTGATCACCACCAGCAGGCATTGCTGCCCGCGCTGATAGCGGACTCCGGTTTGCCTGCGAAGCAGTGGATTGATCGCTATCTGACCTGCTATCTCAGCCCGCTGCTGCACTGCTTCTATCAGCATGACCTGGTCTTTATGCCACATGGTGAAAACCTGATCATGTTGCTGGAAAACAATGTGCCGGTCAGTGCATACATGAAGGATATCGGCGAAGAGATCGCCGTGATGAACCCGGATGCGGTGCTGCCGGAGGGCGTGCAGCGCCTGGCGGTGGATGTGCCGGAGAACCTCAAATTACTGTCGATCTTCACGGATGTGTTTGACTGCATCTTCCGCTTTGTCAGCGCGATCCTGCATCAGTCAGCGACGCTACCCGAGGATGAATTCTGGCAGGCGGTGGCGCAGTGCGTAAAGGATTACCAGCAGGCGCACCCGGAGCATGCCACTAAGTTTGCGCGCTATGACATGTTCGCGCCGGAGTTTACCCGCTCCTGCCTGAACCGCCTGCAGCTGGCGAATAATCAGCAGATGATCAACCTCGCTGATCCCGCGGAGAACCTGAAGTTCGCTGGAACGCTGGTCAACCCGATAGCGCGCTGGCGCTAAACGTTACGCTGTCACTCTAATGCTATGCGGTCACCCTGGTGGCCGCTTTTTAATGGTTTTATTGCAGGTATTCGTAATGGCTTCTTTTCTACCGGTGGCGCAACTGACCCGCCGACATCTGATCTTTCCGCTGTCGCTGGTGTTGTTTGAATTCGCCACCTATATCGCCCACGACATGATCCAGCCCGGCATGCTGCTGGTGACGCAGGAATTTAAGGTTGGGCCTGAATGGGTTTCTACCTCGCTGACCGCCTATCTGGCCGGCGGCATACTGCTGCAATGGCTGCTTGGCCCGCTATCGGATCGTATCGGGCGGCGTCCGGTGCTGCTCAGCGGCGTGGCCTTTTTTATGCTCTCGTGCATTGCAACCCACTGGGTGCAGAGTATTGAGCAGTTCGTCCTGCTGCGGTTTTTGCAGGGAATCAGCCTCTGCTTTATCGGCGCAGTAGGCTACGCGGCGGTGCAGGAAGCCTTTACGGAGTCGCTCAGCATAAAAATGATGGCGCTGATGGCCAACGTCGCCCTGCTGGCCCCCCTGGCCGGTCCGCTGGCCGGCGCGGCTTTTCTTACCGTAGGAGAATGGCGTACCCTGTTCTGGCTGATTGGCGCTGTCGCGGCGCTGTCACTGGCGGGGTTGTGGTATGCCATGCCTGAAACGGCGGGTGACCGGCAGACACCGCTGTCACTGCGATCGATTATCAGCGGTTATGCGGCATTGCTGAAAGAGCGTCAGGTGATGCGCGGTTCGCTGGCTATCGGACTGGTCACTGTGCCCTGCATCGCCTGGGTTGCGCTGTCGCCCGTGATTTTAATTCACGGCGCACAACTTAGCCGCATCGACTATGCCCTGCTTCAGCTGCCCGTTTTTGCCGCCATGATTGCAGGCAACCTGACGCTGGGGCGCTTATCCAGCCGTCTGCCGATTGAACAGCCAATAAGACTCGGTGCCTGGCCGGTGGTCTGCGGGCTGGCAATCGCGGTGACCGCCACTGTGCTGAACGCGCAAAGCTATCTGTGGCTCACCGCCGGAATGAGTCTCTACGGTTTCGGCACCGGGCTGGTTAACGCCGGACTGTATCGCATGACGCTGTTTTCCAGCAGTGGCGGAAAAGGCAGCGTGGCGGCGATGCTCGGCATGGTGAGTATTCTGATCATTGCGCTGGGCATTGAAGCCGCCAAAACGGCCTATTTCAGCTTTGGCAACGGGGGCTTCAGCATGGTGAATATGGTCTGCGGTCTGCTATGGCTGGGTCTGGTGAGTGCTTTCCTGCGCGCAGGTGAGCGAAAATTATGCGTGGAAACATAATTAACCTGCGGTAAGCCATTAATTAAAGAAATCGCGGAATGGCTGAACCTTATTAGTCATTCCGCAAACTCACCACACCGTTTAAATCCCTGTGATTCCGCATTGATTATTTTCAGATAAGCTTTGACCAAATCGTTACTTTATCTGTGTGTTGCGTCATTCGATGATGATTCCGCCTGCTGAGGCAATCTCAACTTACACGCTGGCTAAAAGCCATACGCTGATTTAGCAGGCACATCATTCTTCATGCCCCCGCAGGCTCCTTTAAAGGTATTTACGTTTTGACCCGTGACAGCATCCTGGCTGACAAACGCATCCTGATCGACGCTGGGCGAACCTTTTCTGCCGGAATAACAGGGATAACCATGACTTTGCCTTTAACCGAACAACTGGTGCAGTGGCGTCGCGAACTGCACCAGCACCCCGAACTTTCGAATCATGAATTTGCCACCACGGAACGTATTACCCGCTGGCTGGGTCAGGCCGGAATCCGGCTATTGCCGCTGGGGCTGAAAACCGGCGTTGTGGCAGAAATCGGTCAAGGCGAACCCCTGATCGCCCTGCGCGCGGATATTGATGCGTTACCGATTGAAGAAACCACCGGGCGCCCGTGGCGATCACAACAGCCGGGCGTGATGCACGCCTGTGGTCACGACGTTCACAGCGCCGTGATGCTCGGCGTCGCCCTGCAGCTCCAGCAGCAGGAAAAAACACTGCCGGGTCGGGTGAGAATTCTGTTTCAGCCCGCTGAAGAGACGTTTAATGGCGCACGTCAGCTGATTGAAGCCGGTGCGCTGGAAGGCGTTCAGGCGATATTTGGCCTGCATAACGCGCCCGATTTACCGCTGGGTACGCTTCAGAGCCGGGCGGGCGCGTTTTATGCCAACGTCGACCGCTTTGCGATCCGCATTGAGGGCAAAGGCGCACATGCCGCACGACCACAGGAGGGGATCGATTCAATTGTGATTGCCAGCCATATCGTGACGGCTCTGCAGACTCTGCCGAGCCGGGTATTCAGCTCGCTGGAAACGGTGGTGCTGAGCGTGACCCGCTTTACCGCCGGGAATACCTGGAACGTGCTGCCGCAAAGCGTAGAGCTGGAGGGCACTGTGCGCACTCACAACGGCGAGATCCGCGCGCAGATCCCGCACCGCATCCAGACGCTGATCCAGGGTATCGCCGCCGGATTTGGCGCAACGGCTGAGCTGGAGTGGACAGAGGGTCCGCCTGCCCTGATTAATACGCCAGGCTGGGTAGATGTAGCCCTGGAGGTTGCACATCAAAGCGGCTATCTCGCGGAGCATGCTGAGTCGCCACAGATGGGCGGGGAAGATTTTGCCTTCTATCTGCAACAGGTGCCGGGTGCGTTTGTCAGCATCGGCAGCGCCAGTAAATTTGGGCTGCATCATGCCGCCTTCGATCCGGATGAAGCCCTGATCGGCCCGGCGGTGGCGTACTTCACCCAGCTGGTGCCGCGTGCGCTGCAGATTGTGGCGGCGCAAGGCACAGACAGAGGTGAAAAACGCCTCAACTGAGGCGTTTTTCACCGTTACCACAATCAAAAGGTGTAACTGGCCGTTACCGAGACGTTACGTGGTTTACCATAGACCACGGAGCTGGCCACGTTGGTGTCATACTCTTTGTCGAACAGATTGTTCAGGTTGCCCTGCAGCGAAAGATTTTTGTTCACCTGATAGCGGGCAAAGAGATCAACCAGCGCATAACTGCCCTGACGCGCGCGCCAGGTGCCATTGCCTTCCGGGCCGCCGACGTCGTTCCAGACGTGGGTCTGCCAGTTCACGCCGCCACCCAGCGTCAGCTGTTGCAGCATCGGAAGACGATAGCTGCTGAACAGGTTAAAGCTGGTCTGCGGCAGTTGCGGATTAAAGGTGCTGCCATCGCGGTTTTCCGCAATGTAGCGCGTGCCACCTAAAGTCATCTGCCAGTTGTCAGTTAATGCACCGTTGACTTCGAATTCCACGCCACGACTCACCACGCCTTTACGACCAATGTAGGCAACATCGCCTGAACCCTGAATCGTCTGGGTAGTCGCTTCACCTGCGTTATCCAGCTCAGTGCGAAATACCGATACCGAGGTGGTTAAGCGGCTGTCCAGCCAGTCCGATTTCAGGCCTGCCTCGTAGTTTTTACCGATGACCGGCGACAGGTAGGCGCCACTGGCATCACGATAATCCTGAGGCTGGAATACCGAGGTATAGCTGGCGTAAGCCGACCAGTTCTCTGCGAAGTCATAAATCAGCCCGCCATACGGAGTGATATTATTTTCCTCCGCTTCGCCCGTTAAGGTTTCACGGTTCCAGTTGGTATAGCGGGCACCGAGAATCAGGTGCAGCGGATCGGCAAGTGACAGACGGGTCGCCATGTAAGTCGATTTCTGACGGACCAGTTGGCTATCACTGGCTGGCAAACGTGGCGTCCAGGCAGATTCCGGATACTGACCGTTAAAGTCATTGTAATTACCCAGTGACGCTGAAGAGATGTTCTCAAAGGTGCTGAAGTACTTGTTATCCTGACGGGTGTAATTGACGCCCACCATCAGCTCATGCTGACGCCCCAGCAGTTCATACGGTCCACTGGCAAAGGCATCCACTGCATCCACTTTGCGTTTGCCGGTGTTATAACCGGTTCCGCCCACTACCGGATAATTAGCATAGGAAGAGACACCCGCGCCGGTATTACGATCGAAATAACCATCGAGATAGATCTGCTTACTGTCCAGACGCATCTCGTTGTGCGCGCCGTTCAGGGTGATGTTCCAGCCGTTGTCGAAATCCTGCTTCAGATTCACAAAGAGTTTGCGGTTCTCTTTGTCGTTGTAGGCCCAGTCAGGCGCGGTGTTGTAGCCGCGACGGGTATGAATCTGTGTGCCGTCGGTATACCAGCGTGGTGCACCGCCCCACATGGTGGAGTCGGTATTAACCTGGCTGAACTCATAACCGACAGAGAGTGTGGCAGAGTCAGTCAGATCGGCGTCTACCACGCCGTAGATGAACTGTTTTTTCGCGCCGTAGCGTTCGATGAAGCTATTGTTGTCCTGCCAGCCAGCCACCAGGCGGCCACGCACATTGCCTGACTCACTCAGCGGCGCAGAGAGATCGGCAACATAACGCTGTTTGTTCCAGCTGCCGTAGCTGGCAGAGACGGTGCCGCCGAATTCTTTGCTGTCCGCATGTTTGCGTAACATGTTGATGGCGGCTGAAGGATTTCCCGGCCCGGTCAACAGGCCGGTCGCCCCGCGAACCACTTCAACGCGCTCATACAGCGCCATATCGGTCTGCGCATCGCCCAGATTCCAGCGTTCTGCAAACGCGGTAGGAATACCATCAACCATGTAGTTGTCGATCATAAACCCGCGCGCATAGTAGTTGGTGCGGTCCATATCCCCACTGATGCCCCGGATGCCGGTGGTGTTTACCAGCACATCATTCAGCGACTGAAGTTGCTGATCCGCCATTCGTTGCTTACTCACAATGCTAACTGACTGCGGCACATCACGCACGGTACCCAGCATTTTCGTGCCCGCACGGGTAACCGGAACGCTGTAATCGGTCTGAGGTGACGTTGTCACGGCATCATCGGCTGAAGCTGTCACGGTCAGAGTCTTATCATTGCTGACAGGCGTCTCTGCCGCATGAGCAATATTATGCGTCAGCGATGAGCCGACCAAAAAAGTCAGTAAGGAGAGGCGGAATGGACGTTGAAGAGCAGAGGCGCTCTTCACCCTGGCGTGCTGAAGATCGAAAGCGTTCATTAATTCCTCAATTATCTTTATGTTTTTGAGCTGCCACTGTCACGACCCTGCGTCCTGCGAGCATTGCTGCCCTGCTTAAGGTTTGAGGAATCAAAACCTTTCCGTGAGCGCCTTCGCGCGGGTGTGATTAACATTTAAAGCAAATGAGAAATATACGCATTGCGATTATCAATGCAAGATTTTGTTAATGAATAATGCGAAATTTTTCAGGGGATTTTTGGGCGAGATGAGGTTATACAAGGCGATAACCAGAAGAAGACATGCTTTACCTGATTATGCCTGCTGAATGAGCAAGGCCAGGTGAATTTCGTTCGCTTTAATTAATTAAAAAATCCTGTAATAGCCGCTCATTTAACTGAAGTTTTCCTTCCTGATGCAACAATACCCGCCTTAAGCCATTTTTTTCCTTATTTAACACCAGATATTGCAGGAATAAGTACATGCGCAAAATCTTACCTCTTAAAGCGCTGATGATGACGTCCGTTTTTAGTCTGTTTTCAGCTCATGCCGCCACGTTAATGCAGAATGTAAATGCGGGCTGGGAAAGCTTCAGTGATAATGTTGCCACGACATGGCACCAGCCAGAGGGTATCGACTTTTATTTGCCCGCCATTACCTGGCACAATCGTGCCACTTATGACCGTGAACACATCGATAAATATAATGAAAGACCCTGGGGCGCGGGCGGTGGTATCTCCCGCTACGATGAAAAAGGAAACTGGCACGGCCTCTACCTGATGGCATTTAAGGATTCTTTTAACAAATGGGAACCCTTTGGTGGCTATGGCTGGGTGGCAACCTGGCGGCCGCTGGCCGACCAGAATTTTCACTGGGGCGCAGGTTACACAGTGGGCGTCACTGCCAGGCATAACTGGGACTATATGCCGGTGCCTGCCGTCCTGCCGCTGGCTTCCATCGGCTATGGCGATCTCGACTTCCAGATGACCTATATTCCGGGCACCCACAACAACGGGAATGTTTATTTTGCCTGGCTTCGCTATCACTTCTGATCGTTATTTAGCGCGACATCGCCATGACAGAGAGATCGTCCAGGGAGAGAGTCTCACCCTCATAGCGATGTCGCAGAAGATGATAACTGTCGCACTCAATAATCTGCTCAACCGCATCTGAAAAGATGTTCATCGCGCTGCGCATCTGGCTCAGATAGTCATGAGTGTCGTAAACCCTGTCGATGCCTTCCAGCGCATGGTTCATGATTTTTCGGGCAACGTCATTCGGCGAATCGAGGGCGGAAAGTTTGGACCGCGCGGTGCGACGCAGGTCGCGAGGGGTAAAAGCCTCCAGCCCCAGCCCTCTTGGCGCGCGGATCATCCGGCGCAGTGCCTGATTCAGCGCGCCTTTTGACAGCGGTTGTTGGGGATCGCGGGGCGCGGGAACGAGCCAGGGTGAGTCGGGATCGGCGGCGCGCAGCAACGCTTCAATGCACTGACGCATCAGGGGTGAAATCGGCAGCACATGCTCGCGCTGCGATTTATTGCGTGTACCCTGCATCCACAATCCTAACGGCAGATCAAACTCGGCTTTCTGCGCCTGAACAATCTCATCCGGCCGTCGGGCGCTGACCAGACATAAACGCAGCGCCCAGCGCGCCTGCTCCGATAATGCCCAGTTATCCAGTCCGTGCCAGAAAACCCAGATTTCCGCGTCAGTGAGTTGCCGACTGCGCGGCGGCGTAGCACGACCTGCAACATCCCGTTTTTTCATGGAAGCGAGGGGTGAATGTTCGAGATAGCCCTGCATCTCCGCCCAGGCGAGGAATTGTTTGGTCAGTGCAAATACCCGACGCGCCTCTTCTTTTTTACCGTCAGCGATCAGGATGTTGTAAAGCCGGTTGAGGCGGAGACGGTTTAGCGTTTTGAGTGGCTGCGAACCGATGTTGGGCAGGACATGTTTCAGCAGAGAAGAGATGGCGATCTCAGGCCGTCGCCGGCTGATCAGCAAAGACAGTTTTACCCAGACCTTCATCACCTGCTCTACCGTGCCTTCATCACCAAAATTATCCAGCTCGCCAAGCGAAGCGGTCTTCACCTGCTTCAGCCAGATCATGACATGGCGCCCGACATGCGCAGAATGGTCGTCGGTGTGAGTTAAATCTGTCGTCATTTTGATGCCTGTTTACTACATGTGAAGCGGGCCATTCTAACGACACTTTATCTGTGACTCCAGACCTAATAAGTCTGGAGTCATTAAGGCGTGTTTTGACGGATTCTGAGAAAGTTTTCGATGTCTGATGCAGGTCTTTCTATGGGGTTTTAACGGGCAATAGCCCGGGTTTTATTCCCGGGCTATCCTGACTGACTATTTGAAATCGACCTGCATCAGTTCGGCAATCGTTGAATCACGCGTCGTTACTACGCAGCGATCCAGATAATCAGTGAACCGGGAAGGTTTCTTCATGCCAAGCTGCAGCAGTTTGGAATTATCAAAGACCACATTCAGGTTTGAGAAATGCCCGTACAAATTCATGGCGCGCAGCATGATTCGTTCGTTGCAAGGCCCGAACAGATCCTTAAAGGTTCTTCTGCTGTCAGAAAGCTGTTTATAGGAAACCTTCTGATAATCAACGCCGAGCGCCCTGCTCCCGGATGCTTTTGCCATTGCCTCGTCAATTTCTGCGAAAGTCACACTACTCTGTGTGCCGGCAGAGATATGGATCACCTCATTGATGACGTCTTGTGCGTCAAGCAGTAAGACCAGCGCATCGGCACAGTAATCAACCGGAACCACATCAATACGATCATCCAGGTCGCAGGTGAATTTTCCGAGTGCCAGCGCCATGCGGAATACCCAGAAAATACTGGCTGACGGCAGACAGCCTTGATCGGAATGACCCACTACAATTGATGGCCGGGCAATAACCAGCGGCAGATCCGGTAGCTTTTCGGTCATTAGCTTTTCAATCGAGGCCTTACTCCACGTATATTCGACGACATGCTGATCCCGGCTGGAATTGAGTCCGCCCTCAGTGACCAGCGAGCCAGGTTCCGGCGCGCATGACATTGCGGTACCAACGTGAATGAATTTCTTTAGTCCCGCGACGCGGCTCATGCGTTCAGCGAACCTGAATGTGCCTTCAACATTCACTTTCCAGATAGTGGGATTGTTACCAAAAGAGGCAACGGCAGCACAGTTAATGACGTGGGTAATGTCGTCAATACGTGAGTCACTAATAAAGTTCTCAGTTAAAGCCAGATCACCCAGAATGATGTTTTCAGGTGCTATCGTGTTGATAATTGACTCACTTAAGCCAAAATTTTTCAGGTTTGCTTTAAGCCTGTTTAGCGCCTCCTCAACAGTCTCGCCTCTGACCAGCAGCAACAGTCGATCCTTAACCCTGTTCTGTAATAAATTTGCAACGACAGCCCCGCCTAAAAAACCAGTAGAACCAGTAATAAGGATTTTTTTCATGATAGTGCCATTTAAATTAGTTGATCAAAGGAGAGCATTAACGGAACGCTTTCCGAACAGGTTAAAAATAAAAGAAATTGTTGTGGATGGATTATTTATGCTGAGCTTAAGGATAAATTAAGGTTTGACGCTAAATCTCATCCTCATGTCTTAATCACACATCACGTTACACCAAATCAGTATATCGCTAATAAGTATCGCCAGGTTAAACAGCACTGCAGATATTTTATGAAAATTTTCTATTTAGATTCTGTTTATGCTTAATGCTCAAAAAAGAATGCTTAAACACTCACACTCCTGCTGATTGCATGATCTGATTTGAACAATTTCCGCTATTCAGGATCAAGTTTTATTTATTTTATTTTTGATGAACTTTATAGGGATTTTATAAATGCGGCTTCTTAAGAATTTATTTAGGCCGGAAGCTTTGCACACTATTTCTGCATGTTAAACGAAGCAGGTTTAAATTATTATTCAGCAACTGTGTTTAATCATTGTTTAATTAATATCAATTTTTTCCTGTCTTAAAATAACTGCCAGCAGAATCCTGAGGCGCGCAGTGACCGTTGTCAGAAGTGATGCTTACCTTGCGGGAGTCTTAACTGGCTACTCTGCTCGGGCCACTGGCATGTTTTACATTGAACGCGAGGCTGATGGCTTCCAGGTGTGAAGGCCAGTCCCCCGGGCAGGTGGCTTATAAAATCTGACTGAAATGCCATCTCAGGGTGCTGAAGAGTTGAAGTTATGATTAATAAATCGCCAACTGCTCTGCTTATTGTGTGAAAAGCGTAACCACAGGTAACTAACTTCATGATTACTGTATCGCGGACAGCGAAACGCCACAGACTATGGCTATGCTCTGATGAGTTCAATGTGCAACTATGACTATCAGGATATTACGTGATGAAAAAATTATCAGTTATCGTTATTGCTACTGGCCTGTTTTTGTCAGTGAATTTACCGGCTAATGCCGAAGGATGTCTGAAAGGCGCCGCAGTGGGAGGCGTTGCAGGTCATGTTGCTCATCATGGTGTCGCCGGGGCAGCAGCAGGCTGCGCAGTCGGCCATCATATGGCGAAGAAAAAACATAAAGAAGCTGACAAAAACCAGCAGGCTCAGCCGGCACAAAACTAAGCTGAAAGCTAATGCTGAGGTAAACCAGCGGTTACCGGACACGTTTTGTCCGGTAATTAATGAGCGTCAACTGTTCTGAATCTGTTAATTATTAACACTGCTTCAGGATAACAGCAGATCTACTAAGATGATGTACTCAGCTGATCGTTAATATTCCCCGCCGTTAAAATACTTTTCCGCGATAATTTATGCATTATGGCTGTTGCGCCACTCACCCCCCTTTTTTTCTGTACCCGTAAAGCAGCAGCGATGCTGCACAGGACCCATGAAGAGAATTAAATGAATTCACACAGTCAGCAACAGATTGCGTCCGCAGTTCGTTAGAAAATAAAGTACGTATGCAGGGACTCCCTCATGGTTTTATAGAAAAAATAACATTCAGCTTCGAAAAGGAACCCTCTTTAGCAGCCAGCGGCGCAAGACTGAGCGGTCAGGCTTCATTCCCGACATGAACGCTGACAGTAATAAGAATTTATCAGTAGTACGTGATCAAAAAAAGGACAGCGCTAAATGGGCTTTCCCGATAATAAACCTGTTAGCGCAGCGTGAGAAAAGTCTGGCGAATATCTGAAACTAAACTTTCAGGCGCCTCCATTGCGGCAAAGTGACCACCACGAATATGTTCTGCAAAGTGCACTAACTTTTCAAATCGATTCTTTGCCCATTGTTCGGACAGTCGGACTTGTTCTGCAGGAAACATACTGATGCCGGTGGGTATCCGTATTTTGTCATACGCTTCAGGACGGTTACGCATTGCCTGCATACTCTCCCAATATAATCGGGCAGAAGTGGGGCCAGCGTTTGGAAGCCAATAAAGCATAATGTCATCGAGCATATCATCGAGTGAAAATATACGTTCAGGCTGCCTGTCGCTGTCTGAAACGTCCTGAAATAAAGCATAGATCCAGGCAGCCAAACCCACTGGTGAATCGGACAGACCAAATGCAACTGATTGTGGACGTGTACTCATAAGATTCATGTAAGCAGCATAGTCAGTACTGTATCGTTTGGCATCAGCGAGCATTTTTTGCTCTTCTTTTGTTGCGTCTGCGACTTCCTGCCCGGTGGGCTGAAAAGGCACAAAGTTTAAGTGAATACCGGTCAGGCCTGGCGGATTCATTTGAGCGAGTGTTTGAGTGACCAAAGCCCCCCAGTCTCCACCCTGTGCTCCCCAGCGGCTGTATTCAAGACGGGACATTAATTCAACCCAGGCCTGCGCAATACGACCGATATGCCAGCCAGGTTCAGTTGGCTTACCCGAAAAGCCAAAACCGGGCATAGACGGTATAACTAAATGAAAAGCGTCCTGTTCAGTGCCTCCATGCGCTGTAGGGTTAACTAAGGGGTCAATGATATGTCTGAATTCAAGTACCGAGCCAGGCCATCCGTGTGTAAGAAGCAACGGCATTGCGTTTTCGTGTTTTGATCGAATATGCAAAAAATGAATGTCAATGCCGTCAATAGTCGTGAGGCTTTGACCTAAAGAATTTAACTTATGCTCACATCGCCGCCAGTCATACGATGTACGCCAGTGCGTTACAAGTGCCTGAAGATTTTGTAATGACGGCCCTTGCTGAGTACCCTCTATTGGCGAAGCACTCGGCCAGCGAATTCGATCAAGACGATCGGTAAGGTCATCAAGATCTGCCTGAGCAATATCCAGTTTCATGGGTGAAATAATGGCTTTCATGATACATCCTTTTTAATTCAGGTAATTAAGAGCGTCGCCAACATTGTTTCAATATTCGTCCAGTCTTTTTTTCCATAACGCTCGTTGTCCAGCGGCGTCAGCAAACCTCGTCCGCTCATCATATCGCGCAGGTATTGCATACCTTGCCAGGCAGGGAAAATATCATGAGGAGAGGGTGCCACTGTTTTAATCAATGAAATTGCCCAGCTAAGCGTGTTAATACTGCCCGCGCGTATAGTTCGGTACTTCTTTCCAGAGAGCTGGGAGGCAATACTTGCTATTTCCTGAGGTGAAGCGCTGCCACCCGCAATTCGGAGATCACGCGGTGAGTTTCTATCTAATGCCGCATCTGCCGTAAAGTCAGCAACATCATTTTTAGTCGTAAAGTTCAGCATTTGACTCTTGTGTCCCCAATGCAACACACGGTTCCATTTCGGCAGCAAGATAGGTGCATCCTGAGTCAGGACCGTTGAGAAAGCGCCATTCAGTATTGATGTAGCCTGAATCGGTGCTGCGTTTAACCGTGCCCGAAATAAACGCCGTAGATCCATATTCCGATTCTGGCCCGGCTGTGTCCTGGTATAATCCAGTGAAAAATCTGAAGGGATAAATCGTGGTACGCCAGCGGCCACAGCCGCATCAAGTAAGGCACCCTGTTGAGTGATAATCGTATCCTCAAGACCGTTAATAGCAGATACCACACAGTCAGCCCCGCGACATAAGGCGGTCAAAGAGGCTAAATCATACGAACTTTCAACACATTCAAATCCTTGTGCCTGAAGAGTACGTCTGATTTCATTTGATGTTGTCGGCCTTATGATGGCCCGAACCAGCCCCCCTTTGTGCATAAGCTGCAGACCAATGCGACCTCCAAGGTCTCCGGTAACACCAGCCAGAACCACTGTGTTCAGTCCCATATTTTATTCCCGCATTCAGGTGGACTAAAAAGTCAGTATAGGCACTTCTGCAAAAAATGGAACGGCACCGTTCAATTTTATATTCTGTTGATTGTTGGTATACTCGGCACATGACAGATGAACCTAAAACAGACAAGCCTTCAAGAGTCGGTCGTCCCCGACGCGAAGCCGCAGGGGATGTAGACACAAGAATCCTTTCTGCCGCGACAGCGCTTTTCTTAGAAAGAGGATTGGCTGCGACGAGTTGCGAAGCAGTCGTTGCAAAAGCTAAGGTTGGGAAAGCCAGTCTTTATTCACGATACTCTGGCAAAAATGCGTTGTTTGAGGCCGTTATCCGCCAGGCGATTGATAACAGCGAATTATTACTGACGAAAGCAGACATCCCTTCGGCTTCGCTCCGTACCCGACTGGCGATGGCAGGTAAAGCCGTAATCAGGCAAGCAATAGAGCCCGTTCCGCTTGGATTGATGCGGCTTTTTCTGACTGAAGCCCCACGCTTTAATGGGCTTATTCAATCTTTCGACCAAATGGCTCGGGATCGTGTCATAGAGATTGTGTCTGAAAGCTTGATGGAAAACGATATGCTCAGTAAGGCTGATGCGAATGCCCTTACCCGGCACTTTTTAGATTTGACGTTTTCGCCAATTTTGCTGGCAGCGCTGATAGGCCATTCTGAAGAAACCTCTTCTGAAGCTATCGATAAACGCATTGAATATGCGCTAAACATGTTAGAAAAATCAGGCCATCTGACCGGTAATGTCACCAGCTAGGGCGCTGGTGTATGCTTATGTTCGTGTTGTTTTTAGTTTCAATGACGGGTTCAAAAGAGTCACTGGCCATGGGGGCAGCCCCTGTCGTGATCCACGTTTCTTAGAATGAGCAATGTCTATGGCTTATGGGGCATTAAGGTTGATGCCTCATTAGCAGTGACGCTGGCTACTGGATTTCTTGCGATAAAAAATGCCGGAGTTCAGCGGTAACTTTTTGCGGGGCCTCTTCAGCCATATGGTGACCGCTGGCTATGGCATGACCCTGAACATGCGGTGCCCATGATTTCCAGATACCCAGTACATCGCCATAAATATCTTCCAGATCATCATACTTTGACCATAAACAGAGTGTCGGACATTTGATCTGTCGCCCATTCTGACGATCATCAAGCTCATGCTCTTTGTCTATAGAAAAACCAGCGCGATAATCTTCTATCATTCCATGTACCGTGTCAGGATCATGTATGGCGCGCCTGAATTCGGTGTACTCCTCATTCCCCATTGTTTCAGGCTGGCCTCCATACCACTTATCCGGATCGGCTAAAATTGCCCGCTCAGGTTTTTCTGGCTGAGCAAAAAAGAACCAGTGATACCACTGTCTGGCAAACTTATCATTGCAACGATTGAGCGCTTCGAGGATTGGGATGCAGTCCAGTACAGCGAGTCGCGTAATTCGCTCCGGGTAGTCAAGTGCGGCCCTGTAAGCGGTGTAACTTCCTCTGTCATGCCCCACTATCGCGAATTGCTGAAACCCTAACTGGCTCATTAACTCAATACAATCTTTTGCTTTAGCGCGTTTAGAAGAGCCAGCGTGATCAGGCTCGTCAGCAGGTTTAGATGAGCGGCCAAAGCCCCGCAAATCAGTGCAAACAACGGTAAAAGATTTGGCAAGTTGCGGGGCCACCTTTGACCAGGTTACGTGCGTACGGGGATGGCCATGCAATAGCAGCACCGGCGGACCATAGCCGCCATAACGAACATCGAGTACTGCTTCTGAAGTGCTGATTTGTGTGTGCGTAAATCCCTCAAACATATCTGATACCCACGCCAAAGATTTGTAGAAATTATAGGCTGAAGTCTGCTGATATAGCAGTTTCTGTGAACCTCGAAAGCCAGGGTCATGAGGGCCATCGGAAAGACTAACGGCTTGCCAGGACAATACCTTTCAGAAGGGAGCGACCTCCCCCTCTACTTACAGAGACAACGCCACGATATTGCTCGCGTCCTTAATCAACGACCGCGCAATACACTAAACTATGACACGCAAGCCCAGAGGTTTGGCCAGTGTGTTGCATCCACCGACTGAATCTACAGCCGACTGCCATGTCCCAATATTGGCTTTCAGATGCGCAATAGGTGCCGCCAATGCGTGGGATTTACAGCGTCTTTAATTCCAGCGGTGCTTACGAAACCGGCGCTCGTGGTGCCGAGGCATGGACTGCTATGTTTCAACGATGAGCAAAACGGACGCACGGCGTCTGTAGCGGAATACACAAAAGCTATCGTAGACGCAGTTGCACCTGCGATGCCTCAAGCTTAAGGAACACCGAAATGACACCAGAAGTTCATTTGATTAATGTTTTTCCTGCGGACCGTAACGGCGGTAATCCGGCGCCCATCGTGGCTCATGCGGATGGCATGACATTAGCCGACATGCAGGCGGTCGCCCACGCGTACGGGCATGAATGTGGCTTTGTTTGTTCACCGCCGGCCAATTCGGACTACGATTTCGCGTTCCGTTTCTGGGTGCCTAATCATGAGATGGAGATGTGCGGACATGCCACGGTCGGGGCGGTATGGTTGTTGGACAAACTCGGACTGCTGCCGAAGGATCAGTTGTCAATCTGGACGCTGAGTGGCCGGGTAGAGGCGAGAGTGTCGCGTGACGAAGCCCATAGGGCGCACGTTGAAATCACCCAGCCTCAAGGCTCAGTTGAGACACTTTTGGCGCCAGACATCGAAGCAGAGATCCTTTCGGTGCTTGGCATCAGTTCAAATGAATTAGCACCGCTACCAATCCAGAATGCCTCAACCAGCAGGGTCAAAACTTTAATCCCACTCAGGGACGTCGCCGTGCTGGACAGTCTGAAACCTGATTTCCGCAGAATAGAACCGTTGTGTGAGCGTATTGGCTCGACCGGTTTATATCCCTACGCTGCCTCGGATCCTGATGCCCGACAATTCGATGCGCGGCAGTTTCCCAGGTCCTCTGGATATCCCGAAGATGCAGCAACCGGCATTGCTGCGGCCGCACTGGCCTTCGGACTGTTGGAACTCGGCCTGGTCAGCGCAGATGATCGAACGGTGAGAATTCGGCAGGGCCGAGCCATGGGCCGACCTTCCGAAATTTCATTGCGCTTTCGGCACAATGCCGAGGGGCAGGTTCAGGGCTGCTGGCTCGGTGGAAATGTAGGTTTTGTCGAAGAGAAGATATAAGTCATCGTGCAAAGCTGAGAGAGATGATTCTGCAATTGCCCGAACTACCGGCTCCCCAAGGGTAATTATGTTCCGGTGGTAGTGCACGGTGGTAGTGCTTATGTCAGTGGCCTGACCTACCGAGCCGCAAACCTGTCTCACTCACCCAGCGAACCATCCATAACTTTCAGCTGCGCCCTTGCAGTATAAAAACGTCGATACGATAAGTAGACTGCGATGATGGTGGACAGACTGGCGGTACCAATGAGCATAAACGTTACCATAATTTGATACTTAATCGCCTTAAGCGGATCTATCCCGGCGAAAATTAATCCTGACATCATACCTGGCAGACTGACCAGACCAACGGTTTTGGCGGCATCTACGGTCGGGATCATGGCTGTACGAATGCTGTCAGCGATAATACGTCCCGACGCCAGCTTCACCGATGCGCCCAGGCTCAACATCTCCATGATGCGCTGGTGATTATCGCGAAAGCGCTGGTTCAGATTGCTGTAACAGAGTCCGACCGCGACCATCGCATTACCTGCGATCATGCCTGAGATGGGAATGACCTGCATCGGCACAAAGGCTATCGCGCCGCTAAGCACCAGAATAGTCAGCGTGATGACGGTGCCACTCAGGATAGCGACAAACGATATCGTAAAGGCGTTATCGATATTGCGGCCACGTTTGCGTGCATTGATCGCAGCATTCACGCAGATGAACAACACCATTAACACCGTCAGCCAGCTGTTATTGATATCGAAAATGGACTTCAACACAAAGCCCACGATGACCAGCTGAATAATCGCCCGGCAGACACTCCAGATAATGTCTTTGCTCATACCGAGCTTTTCTTTCTGGCTGATAAGCAGCGCGATAACGACCAGCGTCAGCGACAGCATCAGAGAAGTGTCACTGATATTATGCTGATTCACGCGCATTCTCCTTTTCTGGTGGCTCAAGGCGAAGCACCTGCTCAGCCTGCTGAATATCGTTAACATCATGGCTGATCCGCACCACGACCACCTTCTCTTCCGCTGCGATCCGGTTAATCAGGGAAAGCACGGCCAGTTTGTTCTCTTCATCAAGCGCGCTGGTGACTTCATCCAGTAGCAGTATCTGAGGCATAAACTGCAGATTGCGGAGCAGTCCGACACGTTGTTTTTCTCCCCCTGAAAGTTGTTCAATCGATTTATTCAGCATGTCCGGTGAGAGGTTAACGCTTTCCAGGTGCGCAACGAGTTTCTCCTGCTGAGGTTTCTGGCGACGAATCTGCCACGGCAGCGCAAGATTGTCATAAACCGTCTGGCCAAACAGCTGCGGCGTCTGAAAACAGTACGACACCTGCTGCCGATAGGCCTCTGCTTTCAACGTGGTGATGTCACTGTTCCTGAAAATAAGTTGCCCGGAAGTGGGGGTGAGAAGCGAAGCAATAATTTTCAGGAGCGTACTTTTTCCGCTGCCGGATGGTCCGGTCAGTAACACGCAGTCGCCCTCATGTAACTGCAGAGACACCGGTCGCAGTAGCTGACGGTCCCCGACTGAAAAAGCAACGTCCTTAACATCCAGCAGGGGCAAAGCATCGTCCATTTTTACGCCTCAGGAGCTTTAAAGAATGATGGGGTTGTATCAGGTTGAATCAGGGCGGCAGACCCGCTGCCACCCGATGATTATTTGTTTTCCCAGCGGGTGGAGACCGGATTGGTAACCGTATTTTGTTCCTGAGTATAGGTGCCATTCTGCTGCGCGATGGCCTCGCCGGTATCCACAATGGCGTTTTGAATAAAGACGTTCTGCTTCTCACTTTTAATAAAGGTTAACTGGTGAAAGGCCGTTTTATTGCCCCAGTCAGCAGAAGGCAAAGAGATAAAACGCACGGTGAAGGTTTCATCATCAAACTTCCCCTGCAAAACATAAACGCCATAGTGGTTTTCGCCCTGAGAAATGATCTTATACGTCCCGTTGTCGTAATAATAAATCTCAGCATCAGGAAACGGCTTTTTGTCATACATTTTGCGGTAGTGGAGAACCTGTTTGATAGCAGGCCGGCCGAAACTGACGGTGAGATTTTTACCCTCTGCCGTTGTCAGACCTTCAGCATGAACACTGCTCATCATCATTAACAGGCTGGTCGTGACCATTGCGGTTACTTTCACTCTCTATCTCCTTATCGGATTATGGGGACAACAAGCGTAAGACACTTAGGAACTTACACGGCATCAGGTGTCTGTTGAAGAGGCTGATAATACCTTATTACACATTGTTATAATCACGATAAGTGACAAGATGGTTGCGCGAGGTCATGCCGTTAAAATGACGCTTGTCTGTCGATTTATAAAACAGCTTAGTTAAGCAACCCTGCCCCGACATTTACTGATAACCCAAGAATAGCCAGATTAAAAATGAAAGAGATGACAGACTGCAGCAGCGCCAGTTTACGCATTTCTGTGGTGCCGGTGGCGACATCCGCCGTTTGCGAGGCAACCGCGATGGTGAAGGAGAAGTAGAGGAAATCCCAGTAGCCGGGATTCTTCGTTTTATCCGGGAAGATCAGCGGACTCACCTCGTTGTTACGGTAAAGGTAGTGCTGATGGGCATAATGCATCGCAAACGCGCTGGGCAGCATGGCCCACGAGGCTATTAACGTCATGGCTGTCAGCAGCAGATGCAGCAATCGCGGCGTGTCAGAGAGCCCTTTAAGCGTGGGGAGTTCACTCAGAATGGCAACAATGCTAACCATACAGGCGACGATCACAATGCCGAGCACCAGCGCGGCACTCTGATCCTGCTGCTGAGCAATCCGCTTGATCCCCGCCGCATCGGTACGCAACATGCGAAACCAGAGAATACAGAGATAGAGCCAGGCCCAGACGTTCCAGCTAATCAATAAACGCTGCATCTGTCCAAAGTTATCTGAGAGCAAAAAATAACAAATCAGTCCGGCCGTGATAGAGAGCAGCAAACGCAGGCGTGCATAAAGCGTGGCAGTTAAAGATGTCGGCATCGTAAAACCATTGTGCTTTGATTGTGGTGATATCAACTGTAGCTAAAAACGGCACGACCAGAAGAAGAGTGAGTGCCTGGTTACTGACAGCCAGGAGCTACTTTCCTCTGGCTGCCAGGACATCACGCTCAGGATTGTTAAACGCGTGGTTACGGCATCATTCTGCGCAGCGTGTCGTCTTTCATAAAATAGTGGTGAAATAAAGCCGCTACCGCGTGCAGACCAATTAACCAGTAGCCCAGTGGCGCCAGGGTTTCGTGCCAGTCAATTAGCATACTGGCTGTGACGGGATCCGGAGTCGTCGCGACAGGCATGTTTATCCCGAACAGGGCCCACTCCTTGCCACGCAGGAAACGCGAGCTCAGCCCCAGCACCGGTAGGACCACAAAGAGCGCATAAAGCAGCGTGTGCACCAGATGAGAAATACCGGTCTGCCATCGCGCAACAGGTGGCGTGATCGGCGGGGTTTTTGTCCGGGTGCGCAGGAAAAGACGGGCCATCATTAGAATCATCACGCAGAAGCCTGCGGAGAAGTGCGTGATCATCACCACATTGCGCTGCCAGGTTCCCTTCTCCGCCATCCAGCGCAGCTCAACCGTAGCGTAGGCCACAATAATCAGCAAAACCGTCAGCCAGTGAAAAAGGATTTGAGAACCTCTGTATTTCTTCAGCATAAATAAACTCCCGTCACTATTTTTGTGCGTCACTATACCAGTAAATTATTAGATGATTATTAGGAGTTTACTTGTTACTAATGACAGGCTCGTCATCTTTCACAACCGCCTTCGGTTAAGGGTATTCCGCAGCAAGGCATACCGACATCACCTGTGTGTGACGTTTGTGCGCTGAAGGCAACGCGAGTGAGTCATCAGCAGATTTCACATACAGGCCCTTTAATTAAACATGATGGTCAGAGTAAGAATCGATGCCTTAACACAGCGATAAATCTTAAACTTAATCTAATGTTCATTCTGTAAAATGGCTGAAACACGCCCTTAAAGCGTTAAGCGCGTCTGTAAATACATTCCTCACTGGAACGATTAGTCTTCACTGTGCTGGCGTTTATTTAAGTCAAATCCGCGCTCTACCGCCAGGAGCCGCTTACGCTTCGTTTATTTATAGTGCCAGTCTAAACTGGAGTTAAAATAACGCGCGTTATCGTAACATTAGAACTCTACATTTCTCATTCAAAAACAGTAACTTCTCCTCTGATTAGAGTTCGCCTATGCTGGCTGCTCACTACGTTTTGGGTCAGAGGGATCTGTTATGTTTATTGCGTCCGCCTCCTACAGTGCAGAGGCTGTTGAGTGCCTTTATGAAGTCATCGGTATGCTCAACCTGAATAGCATACGCTGCCACGTTATTTTCGATAGTCAGGCCTCCCGCGCCGCGGTAATTGAGGCGGACGCGACAGAGGAACACGGCGAAATGCGCCATCCTGTGCTGGCCGTGCTGGAAATGGAGCGTGTCACCAGTATCAACACCATACTGCGCATTAAATCTTTCTGGACCGATCCAGATGGGGTTCATTCGGGCGTGGAACCCGGCAGCCTGGCACAGGCGCTGTATAAAGCGCTGACAACCAAAAAGCATATTACGCTGGTGGGTTTGTAATGCAGACAAAGCCCGTGTAGCGCGGGTTTAGACTGTCAGGAGAGGAATCTGGAAGCGCAAAACAGACACCCGCTATGACATTCTGCGTCAGGCTTCCTCCTCGCTTTCAGGACGTTGTTGTGCTCTCAACACATAACCGATACAACCTTATTCACATCAAGCCTCTTGTCGCGTTATTCAGACGATGCCTGTCCATTATTTCAATGCTCGCCGCCATGCATAAGCGCTTATACAGCTGGCACACCTATCAGGGTGCCAACCCCAGCAAAGGGTCGTGTGTCGGGCAAACATCTTTCACAAAAGTTAAAGATCCATTGTGAGCACCATACGAAACTTCACATCACCGGATCGCATACGCTGGTAAGCTTTTTCAGCCTCAGCCAGCGGCGCGGTTTCAATCTGTGCGCGAACGCTGGTCAGCAGACTGAATTTAAGGGCACGTTCCGTTTCGTAAGGCGTACCGGTAAGAGAGCCCTCCAGCTTTAGCTCGTTTCCGACCATCGCGCCGGGCATGATTAAAAGCGGAGAACTGCCTGCGCCCACGACCAAAAATTTACCCTGTGGCGCGAGTGCTTTTACCAGTGCTGAAGCCGCTTCACTGTCAGTGATGGTGGTCAGGATAACCTGCGCGCCACCCGCTTTTTTGATTTCTGCCACGGCGTCTGACTGTAACGTATCAATATACTGATGTGCCCCTAAGTTCAGGGCATCCTGCCGGATGTCACTTCCGCGTCCGACCGCAATAACCCGGTAACCCATTTTTTGTGCATACTGTATGGCCAGATGACCCAGACCACCGATACCCTGAACAACAATTGTATCGCCGGGTCGGGCGCCTGACCTGCTCAGCGCGTTGAAAGTGGCAATGCCTGCACAAAGCAGCGGAGCGGCCTCTGCTGCCTGAAGCTCGTCGGGAATGATCACCAGACCCGTGGCACGTGCCAGCATCATTTCCGCATAGCCACCATCACAGGAGCTGCCGGTGACGGGCTGGTCAGTACACAGAACAAACTTACCCTGCCGGCACTGCTCGCACTCGCCGCAGTATCCCCCCAGGCGCCCTACGCCGACCCGCTGCCCTGGAGAAAGATATGAGGGCACACCTTGCCCCAATGCCAGGATGCGGCCCACCACTTCGTGGCCGGGAATGCGCGGATAGGTTGTGCTTTTTTCAAAGCCTTCGACTGCACCTGCATCCGCGCCGCAGATACCACAGGCCTCCACCTTCAGCAGAACCTCGCCGTGACCGGGTTCCGGCACAGGACGCTCTACCATCTCCATCCTGCCAGGTTCGGTAATCTGCATTGCCTTGAATGTATTCATTTTTACCCCACTCTCTGATATGTAAAACTGGTTGCCGCGCAGGTGCCGTGAGACTGCCGGGAAGCGCAAATTTGGTCACCGATTGGGTAGAGCCACATTCGGCGGCTATTTATCCGCTCAGCCCTTCATCGTGACGAACTCTTCGGCAGCGGTGGGATGAATGGCCACGGTATTGTCCAGATCCCGCTTGGTTGCGCCCATTTTGAGGGCCACCGCAAAGCCCTGAAGGATTTCGTCCATACCTTCTCCGATGCCGTGAATACCCACAACCTTCTCATCGGGCCCGGCGCATACCAGCTTCATCTTTGTCGCCTGACGGTGGGACGTTACTGCAGTGAACATCGCGGTAAATGACGCACTGTAAATTTTAACGTTCTGGTCGCCTAATTTTTCACGGGCCTGGGGTTCAGTAAGTCCGACAGTGCCGATAGGCGGATGACTGAATACGACAGTGGGGACATTCTGGTAATCCAGATGCTCATCCGGCCTGTTGTTGAACAGGCGCTCAGCCAGGCGACGACCGGCGGCAACGGCAACCGGTGTGAGTTCAAGCTGACCGGTAATATCACCAACGGCATAGATGCCTTCCGCAGAGGTGTTCTGATATTTATCCACAGTGACGTAACCTTCGTCACTGAGCGCCACCCCTGCTGCTTTGATGTTTAAGCCAGAGGTATTGGGTTTGCGGCCAGTTGCCCAGATCACGACATCCACAACAATCTTTTCTCCTGAACCCGTGACCACTGCGACAGAACCATCCGGCTCTTCTGAAAGTGACGTGGTAACGGTCTGACGATGGAGGCGGAGCCCGGATTCTTCCATCATGGCAGCCAGGGTATCCCCGAGAAGGGGGTCAAAATGGCGCAGAGGTTTATCACCTCGAACAAGAAGATGTGTTTCCGTCCCGAGAGAATGCAGCACGCCCGCCAGTTCAACGGCAATGTAGCCAGCGCCGATGACGGCTGCCCTGCGGGGCAGTGCGCTCAGTTCAAAAAAACCATCCGAGTCAATGCCCAGCTCTGCGCCGGGTACAGAAGGACGAACGGGGTGCCCGCCGGTGGCGATAAGAATATGATCGGCCGTCAGCGTTTCGCCATTGACCTCAATGCTGCGGGGGCCTGTGAAACGGGCTGTTCCGTGAATGACTTCAACCGCGTTCCTGCTGAGCACCGCATCATAGGAACCGTGAATGCGTTCAATGTACTCGCTGCGGTTTTTCACCAGTGTAGCCCAGTCAAATTCCCATCCCGACACGCTGAAGCCATAGCCAGGACTGTAAGTGCGGAGGGTTTCTGCCACCTGTGCGGCATACCACATCACTTTTTTTGGCACACATCCCACGTTCACACAGGTTCCGCCGATGGGCCCTTTCTCAATAAGGACACATTTCTGTCCATGTGCAGCCGCGCGATTTACGGAGGCGATTCCGGCGCTGCCGCCGCCAATTGCAATGTAATCAAAGTGTCGGGTCATCATTATTCTCCAGCCTGTATTCAGAAACGGGAAACCGGCGCGTGCTGATTCAGGCCGCCAGCCATATTTGCTCAGTTCTTTTGGGCGATGCTTTGGTGCACCTGCCTGACGCCCTCCAGTGAGGCCTCAATTGCGCCTGCAAGGTATCCCGGAAACTGCGCTGACCATTCACTGCCTATTCCGCGCAGGCAGTCCGCCCAGGGTCCCCGATCGGCATAAGCCGCAGGCACGCTATGTCCGGCCTGAATAAGTAAATCTTTTTCCGTGGCGGTAAAGGGATCATCTGCCCAGTCCTTGAAGTATTCAGCCACGGGCTTTGAGGCTTTCTCACCAAACAGCCGGGTGAGCTGCGCCCGGCATAAGGCCTTCAGGTTCTCTTCACTGGTAGTCCAGCGGGACCGTGCCGGGATGCCGATAAAGCCGAAAAGAGCATGAACCTGGCCGGGAACGGAGGCGTCATGGATCTCAGCCATCGGGCCGACGCTGCTCCGGGCTTCACCTGACAGTCCCGCCTGTCGCCAGAAGTCGTGCTCATAAATGGCTACGTATTTGGCATGAGGAGCCATCCATGTGCCGGTTCCGGCCCACTCACCGGCTAAACCGGCAGGGAGTGTCGGAAGGTATTCGATACCGGCAGCGAGAGCAGGCGGAAGCGCGAGCAGAACGGTCTGCGCCGTAAACATGCGACCGTGTTCGTCAGACGAAACGGTATGAACCTGAACCTCACTGACGGTCCGTTCAATGCGCATGACGCGGGCATCGGTGACAACCTGCTCAGCCGCTATCCGCGCCTCCAGCCGCTCAGTGAGCTGGCGCATCCCGCCGGCGATCCGCATAGACGGAGGAGACGACGCATAGCCGGGATGGCGGGAGGGAGGCTGATGGTGAGCGCGTTCATAGAGCATGTCGCCCTCTTCAGCCTGCGGTATCAGCGCAATATCCAGCTCTGTCGTCAGGGCTGCCAGTAGGGGCTGAAAAGCAGGCCAGATCCAGGTTGCGCCAAGGTCAACCCGCCCTTCCGCGTCCGCAGAGCGTGCGGCGTCAGCCGGTTCGTTAGCGCAGGAAAGGATCCTGCCTCCGGTCTGCGCTCGCGCTTCCAGGACCACATAACTGATACCAGCCTTTTCAAGCTGGTAAGCGGCATAAAGCCCGCTGAGGCCCGCGCCGATAATGGCGACCTGCACATGTTCATTCATGCTGGGCTCCTGTCAGCGCGACCTGATCAAGATGGCCGGTTTTAAGATAAATCAACGTACCCGTCTCTCCGGAAGTCAGGCCAGGAATGTCACCCGCGGGAAACCGGAGCCAGCTACCTGCAGGCCACACCTCTCCCTTTTCATAAAGGGTGCCGCTTAGCACGAGAATTTCAGCTCCCCTGTTCAGGTCATCCGGCAGAATCGGGCGATGGGGATGAAACCGGCGGAGCGACACATTTTCATGCGCACTGCTGAAAAGCGGGCACTCCTCACCGTCAACAGTTTTATGCCAGTTATCACTGTCGTTTGTGTCCAGCCTTAAATGGGTATGTTCGCCCTGCTGCATCTGCCGGAGTTTCACAAAAATCGTGGCACCACTGACACTTGATGGCTGATGTGTAGAGTCAGGCGGATTACGCATATACCAGCCAGCAGGATAGTGATGCTCTCCTTCTGAAAACACGCCGGCGAGCACCAGGATTTCTTCACCATCCGGATGATGATGTTCAGGAAAATGAGAATCCGGATGGTATTTAACAATGCTGGTGGCACGTGCTTTTTCTGCGCCGGTACGATCAAGCATGACACGATCGACTCCGGCCCGGGGCGAAGAAACCCAGTCATAATCTGTGGGTCTGACAGAGGCCCGGCGAGTGAAATCGTGATTAACTAACATGGTTATATCCATTTCAGAAAAGGCGGCGCTCAGCACGCGGGTGCGAAGCGCCGTCATCAGTTGCTTATGCGTTGGGTAATGCATCAAACGCATCAAGTGCGTGAGCCGTGTAGGTCAGTGCGGCACCGGTATTCAGTGAAATCGCAACGGCAAGCGCTTCGGCGATTTCTTCCCGCGTAGCGCCATGTCTGGCTGCCGCTTTAACATGAACGGACAGACAGCCATCACAGCGAGTGGTGATTGCCACGGCCAGCGCAATCAGTTCGTGCGTTTTCTTATCCAGATGCCCCATTGCCGACGCACCGGCATCCATTTTCATCAGGCCTTTCATGAACTCTGGTTGCAGTTTTGCATATTCGCCCACTACGCCAAGCAGTTCATCGCGATGGCCATTCCAGTCTAAAAGCATAATAATCTCCGGTAGTTAATAAAAAATTAAAGCGAAGTGTTCGCCAGCATGTCAGACAACGGTGAGGTCAGGCAGGCATGCAGGCAGGCGCCTGAGTGACAGACATAACGCCATGTCACACATGCACGTCGTCATCCTGCACGAGCCGTTCTTTGGAACGAGCGGCAGCGATATTCTTCACTGATGTTCAGCGTAATTTGCAGATAAGCCATACGGTATTGCCTGTCGGAGGTCGTGGCGGAAACGGTCTCCGTAACCTGACATCGCAATAAATTCATACAGCTTAATATTTTCAGTGGGAAACTTGCCCGACCGCATCATGCAGTACCCTGTTGCTGTTAGGCATTATGGGAAGATTGCCAGGGGTGGACAACTCAGATAATCTTGACTACCGAAAAAGAATTTCTTTCTCAGGTGAGAATAGCTGTCCTTCTGAATGTGCTGCGTGCAGCAGAAGCCAGCACGCACCATAAAGCTTTTGCCCGGCGCCAGAAGAATGCGATGTCACCCCGGCAGCCGTCTGACAACGGGTCAAAACGCTTGAGGATACGATGGGCTGTGATGGCAGTGGATACTTTGAGCAGGCCGTAGCGATAAACCTTAATCTCCAGTATGAAGATCTGTGACGTCCTGAACCAGCCAGTCATGCAACACTTTAACTTCAGGACGCATCCTTGAGTGCTCTGACATAACGAGATAATAAGACCACGTCAGGGGCCAGCGATACTCCGGGAAAAGTAATATCAGCTGGTTAGTGTCGATAAGTTGCTGAACCAGTGCGCGTCGGACGACCGCTACGCCTCGTCCGCTGAGCGCAGTCATGATCGCAGCTGCCGTTGAGTTAATGTGTAAATTTGTCGTGTCTGCAGGCGGTGCCTTCAGGCGTTCAAAAATTGTTTCCCATGAAGGAAATCCGGCACCCGGATGGGGGGTATCGTCCTGTATCCGTTTTTCGCTGGCCAGGCACTGCGGCGAGGGGCGGACGCCCGACGCAAGAAGCCGTGGGCTGCAGACGATGACGGCTTCTTCATTCATCAACCAGGTTTTGCTGAGCCCTGCCCAGTCGCCAGGTCCACATCTCACACCAAGATCGGCTTCGCCGTGAATCACATCAGACAACCTTTCTGTCACATCAAAACGGATGTCGATGTTCTGATGCTGCTCAGAAAAGCGGTTCAGGCGCTCCATCAGCCAGTTCATCAGCAGAACCTGAGAAGCCGTCAACAGGATCACTGAACGTGCTCTGCGCCCGCGCAGCTTGTTCAGCCCTGATTCAAGCTCATCCAGACCATGTGAGATGTCCTGCAAGGCCTCCTGAGCCTCACTGACCAGCGTTAATCGCGTTTTTCCACTGCGTGAACGCAACAGCAGAGGATGTCCGACCCACTCTTCCAGTGCCCGGACCAGCTGGCCAACGGCTGCAGGCGTTACGCCCAGCTCGTCAGCAGCCCCTTTAAAACTTCCATGACGCGCTGTTGCCTCAAAAGCATGAAGCCATTTCAACCTGTTAAGTGATCGCATACGTTCCCTCCGGCCTTTATGCTGCCACAGTGCCGCGCAGTGAGATAGTTTTTCTTTCCCGTTAGGTTAGTTCTTATGCCTCGTGCAGCGCATGCTGACATGGCAATCTCTTTCTGGCAGGGAGAGAGCGGCATATTCCGCTACTCCATAAATTAATTTAAAGGTCGAGGTATACGATGACAGCATTATTTTCAGGTAAAAAGCTTCTGGTTGTTGGTGGTACAAGCGGTATGGGTTTTGAAACCGCCCGTCAGGTGCTCAAAAACGGCGGCAGCGTGGTTCTGGTAGGGAATCGTCAGGATAAAGCTGAGCAGGCACGCAGCACGCTGTCAGCAGACGGTCAGGTCTCGATCATTATTGCCGATCTGATGAAAGAAGAAGGCCTGAAGCACGTGACTGACGTCATCAACCGTGAGCACAAAGATATCAGCCTGATGGTTAACGCTGCCGGCGTTTTCTTCCCAAAACCGTTCACCGAACATGAAGAAGCGGATTACGACATGTATATGTCCATTAACCGTGCGTCATTCTTCATTACCCGTGACGTGGTCCGCAATATGGTGAGCGGGAATATCAAAGGCTCTATCGTGAACATCGGTTCTATGTGGGCACAGCAGGCTATCGGCGCAACGCCGTCATCCGCCTATTCCATGGCGAAGGCCGGACTTCATGCCCTGACAAAAAATCTGGCTGTTGAACTGGGTGAAAAAGGGATCCGCGTGAACGCTGTTTCCCCGGCAGTGGTTCATACGCCAATCTATGAAGGCTTTATTCCCAAAGATGACGTTAAGAGCGTAATGAACAGCTTTGACAGCTTCCATCCGATTGGACGTGTCGGCACACCGCAGGACGTTGCTGAAGCCGTGTGTTTCCTGCTGTCTGACAAAGCCGGCTGGGTCACCGGTGCTGTATGGGACGTTGATGGTGGGGTGATGGCTGGCCGTAATGCCTGATTTTACCCGGCCCGGCCCCCTGGGTCCGGGCCAGAAAGGTCATTCAAATGGACACATACACGAATAAGGCTGTACCGGTCCCGCTGCATCATCAGCCGGGGAGCTGTTCAGCTGAACAGGCTCCCGGACAGGCGGTTTTCAGCGTCAGTACGTGCTGGCAGGGTGGACTGAAAAGTGAGACGGTTTGTCATGCCTCCGTCGTCAATGGCCAGACACTCCACGGCGAAGGACACCGCCTTTATTCTGATGAACCTGAATTGCTGGGCGGCAGCGGTTCCGCACCAGGCCCTCAGGAACTACTTCTGGCCGCGTTTAATGCCTGCCTGACCGCATCTTATGTCATGGCGGCGCGAGCAGAAAAAGTGCATCTCGACAGGCTGAAGATCATGACGTCAGGTACGCTCGATGTGAATCGCTTTCTGGGTCTGGAAATCACAGGAACACCGGGACGGGAAATCGTGCGCTACGTAATCACCGTAAGCGGTTCCGGCTCCGTTTCCCAGTTTGAAAAGATCCATCAGTCCGTCATAGCCACCTCGCCTAACCGATGGATTATCGGTAAAGGGATGCTCATTGAAGGTGATCAGGTTATTACGTAATTTACCGTCCTGACTCCCTTATTTCTGAACATGAAGGAATGCCTATGTACAGCCGGGTTGCACTGGCAATGGTGGCTTTTGCGGCTAATTCAGTGCTTTGTCGCCTTGCACTTCAACAGCAGCACATCGATCCCATCAGCTTTAGCGGGCTCAGGATCGTCGGTGGCGCGGTAATGCTGGGTCTTATGCTTCTGGGCTCCCGCCCCCGGCGATATCCGGAATTAAGCTGGGTCAATGCATCGCTGCTGTCAGCGTATGCATTTGCCTTCTCGGTGGCCTATGTTGCGATAGATACCGGAACAGGTGCCCTGCTTTTATTCGGCACGGTTCAGCTGATTATGACGGCATGGGGGCTCTGTAAGGGTGAAAAAATGACGGTGCTTAAAGCAACAGGGGTCGCGATGGCCGTGGCGGGGATAGGCATTTTACTGTTCCCGACAGCCAGAGCGCCATCACCCTCTGCGGCACTGCTGATGGTGATATCTGGCGCAGCGTGGGCAGCTTACTGTATTACCGGTAAAAAAGTCAGGCACGCAACTGCGGCCACCGCCGGCAATTTTCTGATGGCAGCGCCCTTTGCTGCGCTGTTAATGCTGCTGAACCGGCATGATGCCCATGCAGAGAGTGCCGGTATCCTGCTGGCGTTGACTTCAGGCGCCATCACGTCTGCCCTTGCCTACGTAGTCTGGTACTCGGTCCTGCCCGGTCTTTCCTCCACGATGGCCTCAGCCGTCCAGCTGAGCGTTCCCTGTCTGGCCGTGCTGGGCGGCGTCATGTTCATGGGGGAAACGCTGGATCTGCACATCATCGTGTCTGCCGTCATTATTCTGGCTGGCATTGGCCTGATCAGTGGCGCTGAAAAGTCCCGCAGTCCGTGAATCTGTATCGCCACCGCAACCGGGCAGAACGTCCAGTAAAAGAGCGGATAAGGCGAAGCAATATCGATCAACAGGCGGACCCGGCCCGCGGTTACATCAGAAAGTAGCGGAAAAAGTTTTCAGCATGAATAAGCCCCTTCTTGTCTTTCACGCGCCGGAAGATGATACGGTTCTGATAGAGCAGGCTGAGCATATATTCAGATCGGCACGGCATCCGAAAAGCTTCATTGCCCTGCACGGTGCCGATCACCTCCTGTCGGATAATAAAGATGCCGACTATGTGGGGGAATGCATCGTGGCCTGGTGCTCACGTTATCTTGACCAGGCACTCTGATAGAACGGTAGAGAAGCCGTCCATCAGGGCTGCCGCTCTGGAACAGAACATCATGCGCGTCCTGAATAAACAGCAGTGGGTCGCTGATGGGCATGAAAATGTAAGAAAGGTAAACTGGCAATATGCGCACGGTCCTGACCACTTACCGCTTTTTACTTAGAGCGATCCTGAACCCGCGCGCATATTCATTATTTCTCCGTCAGGGTGATTCACCTTCTCATGGATGATGTGCGAGTGAGAAAAATGTTAACCGAAAAACTATTTTGAATTTTCAGCAGTAAAACTTTGGTAATTTTCAGGTGTAATAAGCTTGTAAGGCACCCAGTTAAGCGTCTCTACCTTTTGCTTATTCAGCAGGGCTTTAGTCACCTGAACGGCGCCGGTGGCCTGCCCTTTCGCATCCTGAAAAATGGTCAGTGCCATCTTGCCGTTTTTAATGAACTGCTGACCGTCCGGGGTTCCGTCAATACCCGCCACAAGGATTTTGTCATTCTTCGCCTGGCTTAACGCCATGATGGCACCAATGGCCATCTCGTCGTTGTTCGCAGCAATGGCGTCAATCGGGCGCTGATTCAGCAGCCAGCCAGACACCACATCGACCGCTTCATTGCGTTGCCATTTCGCCGTCTGCTTTTCAATAACTTTCATGTTTTTATATTTGCCGATCACCGCTTCCACGGCGCGGGTGCGCTCACGGGCCTCTTCATTCGACAGCGCGCCCATCAGTATCGCAACATTGCCTTTGTAGTTCATTTTTTTGGCCAGTGCTTCCATCTGCATGTCACCACCCAGCGCCGAATCAGAGCCGACATACGCCATGTCTGCGGGTAGTTTCACTTCCGGTTTTCGGTTCACAAAAACCAGCGGAATACCGGCTTGTTTTGCCGCATTGATCATGGGTAAAACGCCCTGGGTATCAACCGGATTGAGGATAATGGCGTCCACGCCCTGGTTAATAAAGTCATCCACCTGCTGTACCTGTAGTGCGACATCGCCTTTGGCATCGACAAACTGACTGTTGAGCTGGCTGGCATTGAGTTCCTGCTGCATCTGAGTGCGCAGGATCGAGACAAAGTTAAGATCAAAGTTAGCCAGCGCGACGCCAACGGTCGGCGTTTTGGCGCTGACACTTAAACTCACTAGCAGGGAGCAAAAGCAAAGAAAAAGGTTTCTGATGTTCATAGTGTGTTCCTGTAGGGTTAAGGTTGTTATTGTTTTCACTGACTATTTCTGCGTCGGGTAACAGGCAAATACCCGACGCATGCTGCTTACAACGTAAAGTGATCGCGGAACTGCTGGATAGCGACCGTGCTATCGCCGCTGGCCCAGCCCTCCATGGCGACGGTGCCGCTGTAACCCATCTCCTGTAGCGTCCGGGCAATAGCACGGTAATTAATTTCTCCGGTGCCGGGCTGCTGACGGCCCGGGACATCGGCAACCTGAATTTCACCAATGGCGGTTCCGCAGCGCCGCAACAGTTCAATCAGATTGCCTTCGCCAATTTGTGCATGATAGAGATCGAGATTCATCTTCAGGGCCGGGCTGTTAACCGCTTCAACCAGCGCCAGTGTCTCAGAGGCCAGGGCAAAGGGCGTGCCCGGATGATCAACAGGCAGATTAAGGTTCTCCAGGGTGAAAACCCGTCCGGCACGTTCGCCCAGTAGCGCGACCTGGCGCAGCGTATCGGCGGCCCTGAGCCACATTGCGCCCGTTACCGTTTCCACAGGTTTTACCGGCAAGCCGCGCTCATCCAGCCCGGTTCCGTGCAGATTCAGTACCGGACAACCGAGACGTTCAGCCACCGCCAGCGACGCTTCAGCACTCTGTAGCAACAGCTGTATTTCCGCCTCATCCGTCAGGTTGCCGCTCAGGTAACCGGTCATAGAGGTAAAGCGCGCACCGGTCGACACCAGCGCATCAATATCCTTATTGGCCCACCCCCAGATTTCAACGCCAAAACCCAGTTCGTGAATGCGTTTTACGCGCTCAACAAATGGCAGTTCCAGAAAAACCATTTCAGCGCATACGGAAAGTTGATAACCGGCCATCAGCGAACTCCCAGCTTAACGGGCAGGTTGCACTGCACAGATTCAATACAGGCCAGCGCAATTTCCAGCGCGTTACGCGCATCTTCTCCGGTGGCGCGAGGCGTCTCACCGCTGCGAATACAGCGGGCAAACTCTGTCATTTCAGCCACATAAGCTTCACGCAGCAGATCTGAATCCAGCCTCGACGTATCGACCGCTATTCCGCTGGCGGTGTAACGCACACAGTGATTGGCATTAATGTGGCCCGCCTGAAGCATGCCTTTGCTGCCAAAGACTTCGCCGCGCACGTCATAGCCATAGACCGCCTGAAAGTTAGCCTCAGCAATAGCAATAGCGCCGTTGTCGAAGCGAATAGTGACAACTGAGGTATCCAGCAGTCCTTTGTCTTTAAAATCTGGCCGTACCAGCGCATCGGCCAGCGCATAGACTTCTACCGGCTTTGCGCCAGGATTGAAGTGCAGTAGCGTGTCAAAATCGTGGATTAGCGTTTCAAGGAAGATTGTCCATTGCGGAATCGGGGCAGGATCGTTCAGGCCCGGGTCACGGGTCACCGAGCGGCTAAGCTGCGTCGTGCCATTTTCACCGTTTTTTACCGCCGCAATCGCTGCCGCAAACCCGGAATCAAAGCGGCGATTAAAGCCCACCTGTAACACAACGCCTGCCTGTTTTGCCGCCGCGATGGCGCGATCAGCCTCTTCCAGCGTGACAGCCATAGGCTTTTCGCAGAACACATGTTTACCGGCTCTGGCCGCGGCAATCACCCACTCCGCATGCGTCCGCGCTGGCGCGGCAATCGCAATGGCGTCGATTTCATCATCCTGAAGCAGCGCATGCAGATCGCTGTATGATTTGCTAACCCCAAGCCGGCTGGCGAGCTTTTCCGCCGCGCCAGGAAACGGATCGGCCACCGCCGCCAGAGTAGCACCAGGCACACGCCAGGCCAGATTTTCTGCATGGAAGCTGCCCATGCGCCCTGCGCCGATTAAACCCACGCGCACTGTTTGATGGTTCATAGAAACTCCTTATTATTTCGCTTTAGCCCAGGCGGGCGAGGAAGGGTTTTGATCAGGTCGCTGCGCATCAGCGGCGAAACGACGGGATTTGGAGAGCATCAGCGGTTCAATTTGCTCCAGCGAAACGCCCCGGGTTTCCGGTAAAAAACGGCGGACAAACCAGAATGCGATAACACATCCCACTGCACACAGCATCAGCGGGAAGGCACCATGAAACTGCTCCATCAGCACCCGGCTGCGGTTCATCATTGGGAAGCTTTGGGTAACGATAAAATTCGCGACGTACATGGAGGCAAAGGCAAAGCCCATCGCCACGGCGCGTATACGATTAGGGAAGATTTCTGAGATCAACAGCCAGGCACCCAGGCTCCATGAGAGGCCAAATATCAGCACGAAGGCTAACAGCCCAATCACTGGCAGCATGCCACCTGCATCGGCGATAAAAGCCCAGGCAGTGAAGGCCATTGAAAGTGCACATCCCAGCGCCCCCCAGCGCAGCAGCAGCGTCCGGCCCAGACGATCAATGGTACTCAGACAAACGGCCACACCTGCCAGCAGCGCAAGGCCAAGGAAAATGCTATGAAACAGGGAAGCCTGCGTACTGCCGGTGATGTTTTGCAGGAGTGACGGCGCGTAATAGAGCAGGATGTTGATACCTGAGATCTGTTGCAAAATAGCAATGGCACAGCCAATCATCAGGATATAGCGGGCGCGCGCATCACGCAGGATGCCGCGCTGACTGGTCTGGATGTTGTCATCCCGATTTGCCGTCAGGATTTCCTGTAGCAGCCGCTCGGCGTGCCGGGCATTTGAAAGACGGGTCAGCACGGCGAGGGCACGTTCTTTTTTGCCGTTCAGTGCCAGCCAGCGCGGCGACTCTGGCATGAACGGCACCAGCAACAGGAATAGCAAACAGGGCACAACGCCCGAGGCCAGCATCCAGCGCCAGCCTTCACTGACAATCCACTGATGCGGCATACCGCGTGCAATCAGGTAATTCACGATATAGACCGTTACCTGTCCGCCGACCATCAGCATCTGCTGCAGGCCCAGCATCCGTCCGCGCCAGTCTTTCGGCGAAATCTCCGCGATATAAAGCGGCGTAATCGCAGAAGCCATCCCGACCGCCAGCCCGCCGGTGAGTCGCCATATAACGAAATCCGTCAGCGAACTGGCCAGCGCAGCGCCCACCGCAGAGATCAAAAAGAGTATGGCGGTGACAATTAAGGTTGATTTGTGGCCGATGCGATCTGAAATAAAGCCAACGCCCCATGCACCGACGATGCAGCCAAGAATGACATTTGACACCGCCCAGCCACTTTCCCACGGGGTTAAATTCAGATGTTCTGTCAGCGGATCGATAACCCCTGAAATCACGGAAGCGTCATAACCCAGAATCACGCCACTCAGTGAAGCAATGGCACAGATAAACAGAATCAGCCGTAAATTATGTTTGCGCATAACCACTTATTTCCCCTGGCTTGTTGGATTTATGTCGTTGCAACTCCTGTTGCAAAGGTGATGCCAACCGGAATCGGGCAAATTTTGTGAGCGCTGCCACAGCGCCACGTCACAAACTGGCAGCAAAGTTTACATGTCAACTTAACATGTCAATAAAATGGACATTAAATTGAGAGGGAGTAGCCGGTGAATCAGCAACTGTTATTACGGGATGAGAGTGATGCGATTTTCAGCCTGCCGGACCGGGAAGGCGCTGATAGCTGGGACGCCCTGCTATGGCAGAGCTGGCAGCGTTTTACCCAGGGCGAACAACCGCCAGCGCTGCGACAAACGATTCTGCACTCCTGGCAGCGCTCGCAGCAGTACGCTATCGATCCCCACTGTTTTAGCTATACCGCCCCGCCAGCCAGTGAGCTGACAGCAATTCTTGAGAACAATGCTGAACTGATACTTGTTGCGCGCAGCATTATGGAAAATTTGCTCGCCTATAATCCGGACGGGCACATAAACCTCACCGACGCCCAGGGCGTGACGCTGCATTATTGCGGTGCCGACCTGACACCCGTCGGCAGTATTCTGCGTGAAGAGATATTGGGCACTAACTGTACTGCGCGTTGCCTGATTGAACAGCGGCTGGTGTATGTGCTGAGCGGTGAGAACTGGAAATTTGATCTGCGTAAACGTCGCCGCCAGTGTGCTGCGGCACCAGTGCGCGATGAAAATGGACAGTTGATTGGCGTGCTGACGCTGACCGCCACGCCGGATAACTTTAACGCCCACACGCTCGGTACCGTACAGGCGGCAGCGGAAGCTGTCGGGCAGCAACTGATGTTACGACGCCTGCTGGCTGAACAGCAGTCCATTCTTGAGACGCTGAATGAAGGTGTCATTGTCTGTGATAAACAGGGGCGCATCAAAACGCTTAACCGCTATGCGCGCCAGATTTTCAGCGGGCTGGATCCACGCGATACTCCGATTGATGAACTGCTCAAGCCGCAGAGTGGATCGCTGCTTTCTATGCCTTTTTGTAATGACCTCGAACTGCAGTTCCGGCCTGACGGCCTCGCGCCCCTCTCCTGCCTGATATCGTTGATGCCCGCACCGGATGGCGGGCGGGTACTGTCACTGCGTGAAAATCAGCGTATCCGCGCCATTACGCGACGGGTAATGGGTGTCAGCGCCAGTTACACGTTTGAGATGATTCGCGGCCATTCACCCCGCCTGCAGCAGGCGATACACAAGGCACGTATCAGCAGCCGTACCGACAGCACAGTGTTGCTCAGCGGTGAAAGCGGCACCGGCAAAGAGTTATTTGCTCAGGCCATTCATAATGCCAGTCCGCGCCAGCAGGAAGCATTTATCGCCCTGAACTGCGGCGCGTTACCGCGGGATCTGGTGCAAAGCGAGCTGTTTGGCTATGCCGATGGTGCCTTCACGGGTTCACGGCGTGGCGGTTCAGCGGGCAAATTTGAACTGGCTGACGGCGGCACCCTTTTTCTGGATGAGATTGGTGAGATGCCACTCGAAGCGCAAACCAGCTTATTACGGGTTTTACAGGAGAGCGAAGTGCTGCGTATCGGCGCGGCGCAGCCAGTGAAAGTGAATGTGCGCATTATCGTGGCAACCCACTGCAACTTACTGGACGCCGTGGAGAAAAACGCCTTCCGGCGCGACCTCTATTATCGTCTTAATGTGATTTCACTGGAAATCCCGCCGCTGCGCGATCGTCGCGAAGACATTCCGGAGCTGGTTAACATCTTTATTCAGGCACTCTGTACCCGTATAAAGCGTATTCCGCCGGTGGTCGCGCCTGACGCAATGGCCTGTCTGCAAGCCTGGGATTGGCCGGGAAATGTGCGCGAGCTGGAAAATGTCATCGAGCGGGTCATCAACCTGAGTGAAGGGTTAGAGATTACCCGAGCCGATTTGCCTGAATCTCTGCAGGACGTCTTAGCCAGTGATGCGTCCGGGGATAGTCAACCCTCGTTGCAAAACCTGGAGCGCATGCATATTTTACAGGTTGTCAGTGAACAACAGGGGAATCTGCGTCAGTCGGCGCAACTGCTCGGGATCTCACGCACGGCGTTATATAACAAGCTGAATGCATGGAAAATCGACTACCGTGCTTTCAGAAAAAATGATGCCTGAACGCAGCCATGAGCTGACTTAACAGTACGGTGGTACAAACAATCCATATCACGATAAAGATCCCAGCCGTTATACGACTGACCGGACGTTCACTGGCTTGCGCTGCAGTTTCACGATGTTCGCGCATCACCTCGGGGGGAATAAGACGCACCACCAGCATGATCCCCAGCGGTACAATAATCAGGTCGTCGAGATAGCCAATAACGGGAATAAAGTCGGGTATCAGATCGATGGGTGAAACCGCATAAGCCGCGACGATCAACGCCAGCACTTTAGCAACCAACGGCGTAAGGGGATCGCGTGCGGCAAGCCATACCGCATGCACATCTCGTTTGATGTTTCGCGCCCACGTTTTCGCGTCAGCAATAAGCTTGATTGCCACGATTCGTCTTTTCCTTATTGAGAACGGCGGGTATTACGTTCACGCACAACTGCCCTCTGAGATGAACACGCGTCGTATTAAGCCTGGGCGTCGTTTTCTGTCAATCAACAGCGTTAAGGACAGCGGCATCCCAGGTCTTCATGGCGGTTAATACCGCCGCATCAAGTTCTTTACCGGTTGCACCATCGCGGGCTTCGGTAGACAGGCCGATTTCAAAACTGTGAAAGAACCTGGCCAGTGCCTGCACGTCTGTATCGGAAGCCAGAATTCCCGCCTCTTTCGCGCTGTTAACACATCGCAAAAATCCCGCTCTGGTCCTGGCGCGTTGCGCTGCCAGAATCTCACGAATGTGTGCGTTTGCAGGTGAACAGGTATTAACGGATAGCGCGATCAGGCAACCACTGGGATGCCCCTGATCGGTCTGCATCTTTGCGGAACGCCGCAACGCGAGTTCGATAGCCTGTCGTGGTTCAAGCGTGTCGTCCCAAAGACAATCGTTCACCTGACCATATGTCGTCATATAGCATTCGACAACCTCTTCGAATAGCGCCTCTTTAGACCCAAACGCGGCGTAAAAACTGGGTGCGGTGATACCGTTACCAAGATTCGCCTTGAGCATGGCAAGCGAAGTGGACTCGTAACCATGCTGCCAGAAAAGTGTCATTGCCTGACGAATTGCCGCGTCACGGTCAAATGTTCGTGGACGTCCCATCTGAGCCACATCCGTTCCTTTTTAAACTTGCCTTAGATAAATACTAATCGATACATATGTGCTTGACAAGCTACGTGACGGCCTATACTTTCGAATATATATACCGATCGTTATATATATCAACCCACCCGTGACCACACGGATTTTCTCAATTTTTAAGCGTTACAAACTTAAAAAAGGACTCAACGTGCACGCCAATAGCGCATTCAGTGAAACCACAACACACCGAGGCCTGCCTCTGGCCTCCCTGCTGGCATTTGCCATGACAGGCTTTATTGCCATCCTGACCGAGACCCTTCCGGCGGGTCTGCTGCCGGAGATCGGAAAAGGGCTGGGTGTTTCTCAGGTAATGGCAGGCCAGCTGGTCAGCATCTATGCGCTTGGATCGCTGCTGGCGGCGATCCCGTTAACGGTTCTGACCAGTGGATGGCGACGTAAAAAAGTGCTGCTGCTTGCCGTTGGGATATTCCTGATTTTCAACACCGTTACCACCCTTTCGTCCAGCTACTGGCTGACGATGGCAGCCCGCTTCATGTCCGGTGTGGCTGCCGGACTTGCATGGGGAATCCTGGCGGGCTATGCGCGCCGCCTCGTTCCTGCTGAGTTGCAGGGCCGCGCGCTGGCCATTGCGATGGTCGGAATACCGGTTGCCCTGTCGCTGGGAACCCCGGCAGGCGCATGGCTGGGCAGTATGATGGGATGGAGAGTCCCCTTTGGGATCATGGCAGCACTGGCCATTATTCTCTTTATCTGGACATGGGTCGCGGTTCCTGACTTGCCGGGCCAGCAGGCTGACCGTCGACTGCCGGTATGGCAGGTTTTCCGTATGCCCGGCGTCAGACCCGTTCTGGCGGTTATCTTTCTGTGGATGACGGCTCACAACATTCTTTATACGTTCATCGGGCCGTTTCTGCAGTTGTCGGGGCTGACCGAAAACGTTGGGCTTATTCTGCTGATGTTTGGCATTGCGGCACTGGCTGGCATCTGGATTACCGGCATGCTGGTGGATCGCCATCTGCGTAATCTGGTTCTGCTCAGCCTTGTGGCACTGGCGGCGGTTTCTGTGGCGCTGGCCGCTGGCATGTGGGAACAGATTGTGGTCTATGTGGCTGTCATTGTATGGGGATGGTCTTTTGGGGGGGCATCCACTCAGATGCAGACGGCCGCTGCTGACGCGGCAGGCAATCATGTCGATGTCGTTCAGGCGATGGTGACAACCGCATGGAATCTGGCCATCGCCAGCGGTGGCGTCATTGGAGGTCTGCTTCTTAATAACGCCGGTGCGGTCTCTTTCCCCTGGGCGCTCCTGGCCTTTATGGTTGTTGCGTTTATCATCGCCTGGCGTGCAAGAGAGCATGCCTTCAGGCCTGGTGCCAGAGGCAGCACGATGAAAGAGTGAATTTAAGGGGCATCCGGAATGGATGCCCGATGATGGCTCAACCTGCTTAGTTTTACGCTTGTGACGGATAAGTCCGCCTAAAACGCTTAACTAAACCAATTATTTATAACGTATTGCAATAGTTAGCCTCACTAAAAACTTACTGCCCGAGCTGCGTGGTGTAATTAGCAGGCACCCAGCGATAAGCATCACCCTCGTACATAACATGGCCCAGACCAGGGAAGGCGATATGCGCCGCAGCGACCCAGTAGCCCTTATCAGCAGCCTGTTTCAGTACCCTTTCACGTGTAGTGACAGCCCGTTTCTGATCGACATCAAAGTGTATAGCTACCTCCGGATCGGGCATTTGCACTGCTCTGGCATGGATGATATCGCCCCACAATACCAGCGTCTGCCCTTCACTCTCTACGTGATAAAGTACGCTGCCCGGTGTGTGACCGGCTGTCGACTCAGCGCGAATTCCTCCCGGTAAGGTGGCTGGCGCCATGAACGTTCTAAGCAGGCCAGCATTGATGAGCGGGCGAAGCGTCCGTTCAGACTCAGCAAAGGTATGAGTCTGACTGGCCTCCACCCTGCTGACATTAGCCGGATCAAGCCAGAAATCGACATCCCGTTTATCGACGAACACCCCGGCATTTGGAAAGGCAGGCTTGCCTGCACGCGAGACACCGCCTGAGTGATCGGCATGGATATGGGTCAGAAGCACGGCATCGATCGACTCTGCCGGATAGCCAGCGGCTGCCAGATTAGTTAGCAGATGGCCGCCATGGTGACCGAATAGCTCGCCGGCTCCGGTATCGATTAAGATTCGCTGTTTGCCATCGTCTATGACAAAGGCGTTAATCGATGTTTCGGCCTGCGGCGTCATTGCGTCTGTGGCCATTGCTTTGCTGAGTTTATCCGGTGAAATATTTGTCAGTAATGTATCAAGAGGAATCGTCACCGTGCCGTCGGAAACGGCGGTAATGCGCAATTTCCCCAACTTCATCCGGTAATAGCCCGGGGCCTGCTGATCCAGTGCAGACGGCTGTTCGGCAGCCTGGACAGAACCGAACGCGATAAGTGAAGCCAACAGTATTAGTGAAATTTTCATCAATTTCTCTCCTGGAAAGTGTCATCACAACCTGGTGGGCAGTATCCTTACGCAACCTGTATCACTCAAATTGATTAAACTGATGCTGACTATCAAAGAAGATGATTTTCATCGTATCGATCTGAATTTACTGATGGTGCTGTTAGTTCTGAAGCGGGAAGGCAGCGTTACTCGTGCAGCAGTAAAGCTGCATCTGGGTCAGCCTGCGGTCAGTAATGCTCTGGCCCGGTTGCGGGTGATGTTCAGCGATCCCCTGTTTGTGCGCACGGCGAGAGGCATGGAGCCTACCCCGCGAGCTGAATCGTTGATCGCTGAGCTGGGCCCTTTAATGGCGCATATGCAGAACATTCTGTTTCAGCCAGCATCCTTCACGCCTTCTAAGGCGACGCATGTTTTCCGACTGGGGATGAGTGACTGGGTTGAACGCTGGCTGATGCCAGAACTGTATACGCGCATTTCGCGCACCGCTCCGGGCGTTACGCTTCAGGTCATAGCCAGCGATCCCTTTCGGGATGCGGAACTGGTCGCGCGTGGAGAGATCGATCTTGCTATTTCAGTGGGTGATAATATGCTCGCCACGCTGCGGCGCGAGAAGATTGTCTCACATGAATTTTGTACGGTGTGGCACCCGCGACAGCTTTCGTTGCCTGCACCACTAACACTGGAGGATTACGTGGCGCACGATCATCTGCTGGTCTCTTATCGTGGAGCGACCTGGAGCGCCATTGATGACCAGCTTGCAGCAGTGGGAAAGGCACGTTCGATTCGCTACGTGACGCCGCATTTTTCCTCTTTGCCTCCACTGCTGGTTCGCACACCCGCCCTGGCTACCGTCCCTGCCGGGCTGACCGATGACTGGGTGACTCATTACGGCTTATGCTGCAGTCCTGTACCAGTAGCAACGCCTGAAATCGCCCTTTCATTGCTTTGGCATAAACGCTTTGATAACGATATGCCGCTGAGCTGGCTCAGGGAGGAACTGCGTAACGTAATGACAGATCGAACTGGATAAATCACGGTGTAATTATTTGCTGAATAATCCATTCCCGGAATATATGCATCGACTGGGTTATTTTTCTGGATCTCTGCCACGTTAACCAGTACCCATCATGTCCTGAATAAATATCAAAGGGTCTGGCAAGTAAGCCTTGCTTTATTTCCGGTTGAAACATGACATCAGGAGCCAGTGCTACGCCGCCAGTGATCATCACGGCATCAATAATAAGGCGTGAAGAATCGAAAACAGGTCCATTAATTCTGAATGGCGGGATGCCTGCCGCAGCAAACCAATTTTCCCACTCTTCCAGACGATAAGAACGTAATAAAGTCTCGCCGGATATATCACCAGGCTTTAGCAGTCTCTTCGCTGTTTGAGCCCGACACAGTAGCGTTAGCGGCGCATCCATGATTAACAGGTTATGCGATGAGGTCCAGTTGCCAGAACCGTATCTTATAGCAAAGTCGACACCCTCTCCGGCGAGGCTTACAACGTTATTGTTCGTCTGGATACTCAGTTCGATAGCAGGATGCCTCTGCTGAAAATCTTCAATTTGTGGTAAAAGCCAGCCCAGTGCAAATGTGCCCACACAGGAAATAGTCAGTGCCTCCCTGACTTTCCCTCCTTCAAACTGGCGATAAGCCTTTTCAATTCCATGAAATTCTTCTGAAATTTTGGAGAAAAGTAACCGGGCTTCATCGGTCAGCTCAAGGCCCCGTGAAAGCCTTTTAAATAAAACCAACCCTAATCTTTCTTCAAGCAGCCTGACCTGCTGACTGACCGCCGCCTGAGAGACGAACAGTTCCATGCCAGCCCTCGTAAAGTTGAGGTGTCGGGCAGAAGCTTCAAACGCACGCAGCGCATTGAGCGGGATGTCACTTTTCACATCAGACCCCAGAAATCCTTATGACTGGCATCAATTTATACCGTTTTTTCTTACAGGAAAATTGATTTATTTTGAGGCAAGTAATTTAAGGGATGAGAAGTTATTCCCGCGTGAACTCAAGCACACTCTGATTTATTGATTTCTGAAAAAGGTAAAATATGAAGGTGAATTTTAAAACAAGCCTGGCCGGCATTGCACTGCTCGCCGCTGCAGGTTGCTCAGTCTCAGCCTATGCTGCGTTCGACCAGCAAACGTTAAAAAGCCAGTTTGAGACACTGGAAAAGCAATCAGGTGGAAGACTCGGCGTGACAGTTTTTGACACCTCAGATGGTTCAAAATATTCATGGCGAGGCAATGAGAGATTTCCGCTCTGCAGTACGAGTAAAGTGATGGTGGTTGCGGCAATATTAAAGAAAAGTGAAAGTAACCCTGGTTTGCTTAATAAAAAAATTCATATAAATAAAAGTGACATGGTTAATTACAACCCAATTACCCAGAAACATATCGACTCATCCATGACTGTCGCTGAGTTGAGTGCTGCGGCGTTGCAATACAGTGATAACGCTGCGATGAATAAATTACTCACTTATCTGGGGGGCCCGCAGCAGGCCATCAAATTTGCCCGGACAACAGGTGATACAGTTTTTCGTCTGGACAGAAAGGAACCTGAACTTAATACAGCAATTCCGGGTGATGTGCGTGATACAACGACACCATCAGCGATGGCTGACACACTTAACAAGCTTGTTCTGGGAGTTGCACTCAAAGAAGAGCAACGAACAAAGCTTTCAGAATGGATGAAGGGCAATACTACGGGTGTAAATAGCATTAAAGCGGGTCTTCCGGCTGACTGGATAGTGGCAGATAAAACCGGCAGCGGAGACTATGGCACAACTAATGACATTGCCGTCATCTGGCCAAAGAATCACGCCCCCATCATTCTGACGGCCTACTTCACGCAGCACGGTAAAAACGCAGCCGCGCGGAAAGATGTACTGGCCAGCGCAGCAAACCTGGTAGCTGACGCAATCAGTAAATAAAATAGTTCAACGTGCCGGCTACGTTCTACTGATCGGCTCGGTATGAGCCGATCAGTAGCCTGATAGCCCGAAAAACGGGGTCGTCTGTGCTGTACCGCACATGCATCATGCACACCTGTGAGTCAGACTGCCCCTCAACAGACGGGTTAGCGAACGTCGGATCAGGATGGCGTAAGCGCTGAGGAACCCGCTAATTTGCTTTTAAGCAGGTTAATGATGAGGTCGCGTGGGAAGATCGTTTCATCAGACTTTATGAGTTCTTCTAAAGTCCACCAATGATGCCCGCGAATGACATCCTTTTCATTGCGACTCCATCCTGAGGCGTCAGGATCTGATCTTTCTGCATAAATGATGAAGTAACGCTCTTTAGCAAGAACATTCTCCCCATCGGGCAACATCATGGTGAAGTCCCGCGACGCTATCTGCGGCCCTGGCGTTGTTCTTCTCAGACCCGTTTCTTCAAATAACTCGCGCAAAGCCGCCTGCTCATAAGATTCCTGGTCCTCAAGCCCGCCACCCGGTGTCGCCCAGTATGATTTTCCGCTCAGAGCATCACCTTTATGGCAGAAACTAAAAAGAAGAACGTGATTTTCAGGTGAAAGAATGATGAGTCGGGATGACGGTCGAATACGCACAAAGCCCCCTTAATTAATAGTGAATCCTGATCTCCGATACACTCAGTTTATCAATTCCTGCTTTATAACTTTAAAACTCAGTACCTCGCCCGGCTACTGCTAAGGCGCGGAGAAAAGGCAGGCGGCGGCAAGGCTTCCGGGGCAGCAGGCTCAGCGTTCAGCAGGCGCAAAAATGACCCAGCCCAATGATGACTGTTGTGCATATGCAGACCTTTCATCAGACGGGCATGCAAACTTCGCCGTTCGTGTAACGGCATCTGCAGGGCACGATGCACTGCACTCGCCATGGCATCTGGGTCATAAGGATTGACGATGATGGCACCCTCCATTTGCTCTGCTGCCCCGGCAAACTGCGAGAGAATAAGCACGCCGGGATTTTTCGGGTCCTGCAGGGCGACATACATTTTCGCCATGAGGCTCATGCCCGCCATTAATGGCGTTACCAGCGCAACGCGTGAGGCACGATAGATACCGGCCTGTTCTTCCCGGCTGTAGGTGTGAGTCAGATAGTTGACCGGATACCAGTTCATTGTGCCATGCACGCCATTGAGCTCGCCGCACAGTGCTTCCAGTGCATGGCCGAGTTCTGACGCATCATGTGCGTGTCCGGCTGACGGCGGTGCCAGTTGCAACAACGTGATATTTTTCTGATAGCAATCATGCCTTCTCAGTAGCACCTCCAGGGTGCTGATCCGGTAAGGCAGCCCTGAACTCTCATCAAGATGGCCACCGCTGAGCACGGTATTTTCTGGCAGGCTTTCACGGCACTGCATCTCCATGTAAGCACAACTGTTGCTCTCGCGAAGACACTGGACGTCATCAAGGTCAATTCCGACCGGGAACACACCCACCCGGATAATCCGGCCATGAATGCGGAAGCTCTGGGCCTCCAGCCGCTCCAGCCGGAATTCGCTCTCCAGCCAGACGAGAAAGTTATTCATATCCTGTACTGTCTGGAAGCCAATAAGGTCACAACACAGTAATGAGTCCGTCAACCAGCGCCATTCGGGAATGGTTTCAAACATTCTGCCAGCCGGGAAAGGCTGATGCAGAAAAATACCCACCGGGTTAATCAGTCCTTCCTCACGAATATAAAAAGCACAGCCAAGCAGATGATAATCCTGAATCCAGATAACATCGTCGGGTGTGGCATTTTCGCAAATGGCGCGCGCATAGGCCTTATTAAGGTTTTTATATTCCTGAAAGCCACTGGTTGAAAATCGGGCCATGTCAGGGCGCTGGTGAAACACAGGCCAGAGTCCTTTGTGAATATAGTTGTGGTAACCCTCATTCAATTCGCCCGGCGTATAGGGGAAAGTTACGATTTCATACTGGCCGGCCTGCTGCACGGAGTAGGATCCTGACACATCCCGAGGCATGACAGCGCTTTCACCATCCCAGCTAATCCACAGCCCTCCCTGACGGGAAAGTATGCCTTCATAGACGGCAGTAAGCGTCGATCGTTGACACTGATTATGAGAAACAAGGACAAGGCCTGACATGGTGTGTTCCTTAAGAACCCGCTGCGAAAAGGCAATCGTGCCTGGCAGCGAGCCGCTATTAATCGGAGGTCGGAGAATGAACTGGAGAAAACCGCTCATAAGCGTGCACCTGGACTTAATGCCGGCTGCGGCTTTGGGCGCAAATCGGGTCGTAGCCCCCATCGTGCAACGTTGTTACATAGATGCCGGGCAAAGAGGGAAAAGCCATAAATCCGTTGCGTTCGAAGAAATCCGGTGCGGGCTCACCCATCGCAACGATGCTGCGGCAGCCTCTGGCGCAAGGATGAGACAGACAGCAGTGCAGCAGCCATGAGCCGAGGCCGATAAAGCGATATTCCGGCGAGATGTACAAATTGCGGATTACCCAGGTCTCCGCCATGTCAGTCACAACACGGGCAAACCCAATTTGACGGCCATTGCGATAAAGTCCAAAACAGAGGCTGTTGTTCAGCGCCAGAGTCAGAGAACGGGTATCCGGTATCGATTCGCCCAGCCACTGAGCAATCAGGCGATAGTTCAGCAGTGCCGGATCGGTACTGGCTTCTATGGCATCTCTGAACCATTTGCGAGGCGAAATAAGGCGAAGACGCTGCTGTTCAGCAAGCTCAGCAACTGCAGCATCGCTGCATCCCGATATGGACCAGGGCTTGTTAATACATTTCATCCACGGCTTCCCTGAAGATAGGCGCATCAGCGCCCGGTGCCGTTAATTAAACCGTTCGGCCTGTAAAAAAGGCGTAAAAAGTGGCAGATGAAATGTAAAAACGCCGCAAAGTCTCCGCCGTCTCAACATGAGCGGCCGCGAAAAATCAGCGAGTTGAATACAGGGAGGGCATGCAGTAATAAATAAAGAGGAGGGGGTGCCCCAGGTCTACTCGCCCCCGAAGCGGGTTTGATGAATGCGTCGCCGGGTCGTTTAGTGCAGAAGCAGAGAGTCTGAACATTCCTATGCTCTTTCAGAACGTAGCCATCATTGTCTGAAATGATACGCCGTTGAAAAACTTAACCTCGCCCACTTTCTTAAATCCCAGTTTTTCATAGAAGGAAACAGCGAAGAGTGAGGACCGTACACTGATTTCTGAATGTAGCACGGGAACTACCTGCTGCCAGAGTGCCCTCGCTACCCCTTTACGGTGAAACTTCGGATGCACAAAAAAGTATTTCACTAAGTTGCCTTCGAAAAGGGTGAGTACGCCTGTTACCTCACCTCTTTCCTCGGCAATCAGCCAGAGATAGTCATCTGAAACGATAAATGGCTTAAGCACATCGGGTTTTATACTGTCGGCAAACCATTGCGGACAGGGCTCCATCTCTGAAAAATTACATTGCAACGATACCTCATGTATCAGCTTACTGATGCTTACCGTATCTGATGCAGTCGCGTCCCGGATTTCCATTTTTACGCACGCCTCCTTAATCCGCACCACCAAAGCTTAAAGCAGCGTCACTTTGCCCTGGAAAATCACCGGCCCGGACGGCCCGCTGAGCTTAGATCCCCCCACCGGCTCCAGACTTACCGCCAGTACCGTCTGATTATTCAACTCACCGGGCGGTAAACGGAAAGCATTGTTATTCGTGTGATTGATCAGTCCCAACGATTGTGGCGCAGCACTGCCCCTGATCAGCCAGAGTTGCAGCGCTTTATTCTCTGGCAGCGTGATGTTGAGCGCGGAGACCTGAATGCGTGACGCTGACTTATCCAGACTCACAACAAACTGTGCGTTGGGCTGCGCGCCATTGAGTACCGCAATGGGCTGCAGGGAATGCGGGGTATCCGGTTTAATCACCTGGTTGTATATGAGGATGCCTGCCATTGCTGCTGCAAGACCCCAGCCGAGCCAAAAGCCAGGTTGCCTGCGTATTGATGACGTGCCTGAGATGCCAGCATTCAGGTGAAGATCCTGCACAATCAGCGGCCAGACTGTAGGAGGCGGGATAACATCGTGGGTGAGCAGATCGATGCCGCTGAATGCTTTCTGCCAGTGCAGCACTTCTGCAGCAAAGTGTGAATCGTCGTTGAGGCGTTTATCAAGCCGATGACGTGTCGCATCGTCGGTAAGACCCAGCACATATTCCGCCGCAGTTAGATCATGGTGTTCCTGAGCAGTCATAGGCCTATGCACTCCCGAAGATGGATTAACGCGCGACGGATCCAGCTTTTCACCGTACCCTCAGGCTGGCTCATGGAGAGCGCAATCTCACTCTGCGACAGGCCACGATAATAGGCGAGCGAGATGCTCTGTCGCTGTTCTGAAGGTAAGTGCGCCATACAGTGCTGGAGGCGACGAGCCTCCGCATGACTCTCATCTGAAACGAGTGGCATCTGGACACCCGCTTCCGCTTCACTGATATCATCCACTGAACAGCATCTGTTCTCATGCTTACGCAGGAAATCAATCGCCCGATTTCTGGCGATGTGGCTGAGCCAGATGTGCGGTTCGCTGCGCTTATCGTCGTAATAATTTGCCGACTGCCAGATATGAATAAACGTGTCGTGCAGAATCTCTTCTGCCCAGTCCCGGCGTCTGACCATCCGCAGGATGATCCCATAAAGTCGGGGCGACAGGACGCGATAAAGCTGCTCAAGAGCAGCTTTATCGCCGCAGGCTATCAGGTTCATTAAGTCGGCCTGAATGTGGGGCACATTTTTTGTCATCGGCTTCCCTGTAAATGGTGTAGCCACGAAATAAGTGGCCACACTCAGTATAGGTAATGCTTTACGGCATCAGAACGGTATCGATAACGTCAATCACACCGTTGCTCTGGTTCACATCATAGGTGGTGATACTGGCAACATTGCCCTGAGCATCTTTAAGCTGAATGTTGTGTGGCCCGTTCGCCATCACCCACAGCGATTCACCATTGACCGTTTTAAGCTCGGCTTTACCGCCTCCGGCTTTGATTTTTTTCTCCAGTGCTTTCATGTCCAGTTTTCCTGCGACCACGTGATAGGTCAGCACGCTGGTGAGTTTTTGTTTGTTCTCAGGCTTAAGCAGGGAGTCAACAGTGCCCTTAGGCAGTTTTTCAAAAGCGGCATTCGTCGGGGCAAAAACGGTAAACGGCCCCTTGCCTTCCAGTGTCGGGACCAGTCCGGCAGCTTTAACGGCGGCCACCAGCGTGGTGTGATCTTTCGAGTTAACAGCGTTCTCAACAATATTCTTAGATGGGTACATGGCAGCACCACCGACCATCACCGTGTCACTGTTCATGCTGGCCGCGTAAGAGGCGCCGCTGAAGACTAAGGCAGAAAAAATCAGAGTTGGCAGGATTGGTTTCATTTTCACTTCCCCTATTGAGTTTACAGGCAGGGCCAGAGTGCCCTTACCTGTTAATACGAATGAGGAAGGAAAACGGATGCAAAAAAATTTAATTTTTTTGAGCAGGGACGTTCAGGCTAAGGCGATATCGCATGAGCCCGCCTGAGCAGGGCTCATCTTATCCCATCATTTAAATGCGGAAGGCATTCACTGCTTCACGTAAAGAGTGCGCCTGAGCTGAAAGCGATTGCGAAGCGGAAGAGGATTCCTCAACCAGCGCGGCGTTATTCTGCGTGACGCCATCCATCTCGTTTACCGCGATGCTGACCTGTGAAATACCCTGCATCTGTTCAGCGGAGGCCAGTGATATGTTATCCATCGCGACGGCTAATTTTCCGACCATCTCATTGATATCAAGAATGCTCTTGCCGGTTCCGGTTGCCACGACGACGCCACTTTCAACCTGCGCCACAGCTTCTTCAATCAGATGTTTAATGTCTCTGGCTGCCGTCGCACTGCGCTGAGCCAGCGTCCTGACTTCACCCGCAACAACGGCGAAACCGCGGCCCTGCTCGCCTGCTCTTGCGGCTTCGACCGCAGCGTTAAGCGCCAGAATGTTGGTCTGAAATGCAATCCCTTCGATGACGGAAGTGATGTCCCGGACTTTCACCGCGCTTTTTGAAATATCATTCATTGTCTCTGACATGCGTTGCATATTGTGTTCACCCGAACGCGCCAGCGCAGCGGTTTCACGGGCTGAATCTGCGGTCTGCTGTGCGCCTGCCGCGTTACTTTTTACCGTGACGGTAAGCTGCTCAATACTGGCAGCGGTTTCCTGCAAAGCGGCGGCCTGCTGCTCGGTGCGGGAAGAGAGTTCGGTATTGCCCTGAGAAATTTCATCGGCGGCCATCGCGACCGAAGTGGAAGAGTCTTTGATATGCGAAACCAGGCTGCGCAGATTGTTCTGCATGCTATCCAGCGACGCCATCATGCTGGTGGTATCTCCCTGACGAAGGGTTACGGTTGTCGTCAGATCACCAGCCGCGATCGCGGCAGCCAGGCCCTGCGCATGGGAAGGTTCCCCACCCAGCTGCACCTTAAGCCAGCGGGTAATCAGGCCACTCATCACAAAGCCCATAATCACAAACAGAGTAGTCAGTCCAGCCAGCGTCATGTAGACACCAGAGAGCGCCTGCGTGGACGTTTCCGCCGTTTTACTCGTTACCCTCGCCTGATAATCAACCATCCCATCCACCGCACTGCGGTAAACAGAGAGTGCGGGAATCAGTTCGCTACGCAGTTTTTGCTGGAATGCAACGGCATCGGACATAAACAGATTTTTCTCTGCCTGTTGAAGCGGACCCGTCGCGACTTCAATTTTATTCAGTTGCGTGGAAGCCTCTTCAACTTCAGCAAGATTGATCCCCGGAATACTTTTGGCACCGTTGATCAGTTCCCGAAAATGCGCAGTGGTGTTGTCACTGTTGGTCTGCAATGCAAAGAACTGCGTTTTTAATTTTTCCTCAGGCTGAGTGCCTGATGCTACCGAAAGTAAAAGCACCGTTTGCTGGGTTAAGTTGTCTTTCAGCGTCTGAAGGGCCTGGAGATCACCCAGTCGCGCGCGCGTCAATTCCTGCTGATCGCTGGCCGTGTTGAGCTTGAATCCGGCAAAGCCTGTCACAAAAATACCCGTTAAGATGACAGCAAGGAATGCGCCAGTGAGCATCACGCTCAATTTCATTTTTTTATTCCGATACATAGAAGACCTCACGTCTGATTTATTGGGTTATCACCGACGTTCCGCATCTATGGCTCGCTGGTACTTGATCTGGTTATCGGTAGCAATCAAGGAAATTACAGTAATGAAAAAACGCAGACGTCACGATTTTGTGCGGAGCAGGCTGGCAAACTCAGGTTTGATGTCAGCCTGTTAAAGGGAGAAAATATGAAGGACTAAGAGATTCATTTTTTTATGAAGTTCAGCATATTCATGTTTGTCCTGATAATTATATGCTGACCAACCGGCTAATCAGTCCTGCCAAGATCATTCAAACAGTTTGAATGCAGGCATCGATACATAAAGAGTGGACGTAATTATGCGCGCAATCGTAGTGGTGCCATACGATGAAAAATGGCCTGAAGCCTTTTCTGATGAACGTTCGCTGATAAAGGAAATGCTCGGCGACGTCGCGGTGACTATTTACCACATTGGCAGTACAGCAGTACCGGGTCTGTCAGCAAAACCCGTGATCGACATACTGCTGGAGGTTTCAACTATAGACGAACTGGATAAGTGCCAGACAGCAATGAGCAACGCTGGATACGTTGGTCGCGGTGAGAACGACATACCGGGGCGCAGATACTTCATAAAGGGTGGCAATCGCCGCAGCCACCAGGTTCATGCCTTTTCGACGGGACATGAACAGATTGAAAGGCACCTTGCCTTTCGTGATTATCTCAGAAAAAACAGTGATTCTGCTGGAGCCTATGCGGAGATAAAGCGTGCTGCTGCACGGGTTTGTCACAACGATCCGCAAGGCTACAGTGCGCTAAAAGCGAAGTTTATTGAGCATCATCTGCAACTCGCGTTGAATGACGGTGCATGACAGGAAGTGCGTTGCATGCCGCGCGCCCTGATTTTTTCAGACTGAAACCTTCAGGCGAACGCAGTAACCCGTCAGGCGCTGCGATTATTATGGGTAAACAGGGCACACGTTTATTTAGCGGCTTTGTTCCAGGGCATTTTTTGCAGCAGGCTCGCCATCCCACAAAAACCACTGACGCCAGAAAAAATTAACCCGGCACCAATAAAGCCTGACAGTAAAAATAAGCGACTATCAACGGCATAACCCGCTATCACACCCACCAGAACAAGAATACCTGCGGTGATATGAACCTGTCTTATGATGGGCAGTGGTTGTTTTTTATCTTCAATAATCGGGAGTGCGGCACTCTTCCACGCATTAATACCACCAGACATCAGGAACACGTTCCCGGAACTGACTGCTCTCATGAGTTGTTCAGCATTATTGGTGGTTCGCATGCCTGCCTGACAGTGAAAAATCACTGGCTGCTGGTCTGAACCTTCAACGGTTTTACCCGTGGTAATTTCTGTCAGCGGCAGGGAGAGGGCTTGTGGAATATGCTCTCTAAGAAAATCAGCACGATCCCTGATATCGACCAACACCGCGCCCTGCTCCAGGAGTTTACTGGCTTGCAACGGCGATAGTATTTCTGGCTTCATTTGAAATCCTCCGGGCAGTAAATCTCTTTTAACGTGGACACCACTTTTTTGACGGCGTCGTCTTTGATGAAATAATTCACTCTTTGCGCCACCCTCGAAGACGAAATCAGACCGTCCTCTTTCATTTTCGCCAGATGCTGAGACGTGGCTGAAGGCGTCAGACCGCTCTGCAGGGCCAGCTCCCCTGACGATGTTCCGGGTTTTTCGATAAGGATGCAGAGGATTAAAAGTCGATGGCTGTTACTCATCGACTTAAGCAACGTGGTTGCCAGCGAAGCGCTTTCCTGCAACCGGACAAGCTGACTTTTTTTCATTTCATTACTTTAGAGATTGCTAAATTAAGTAAACACTAAAATAAGATGAGGCGGGATGCAATGACTATTTTTGCTGGTCATGTGCACATAAAGTGTGTTGGTAGCAAACAGAAGAATCCTGGGCGGTTTAAGGACCTTCACTAACGGGGATGTAAGCCAGACAAAAAGTGAATTTATGCGGGTGCTGCTGGCAGTTTACGCTGTGTTGCTGGTTGGCGCGCATGACGTAATACTGGTAAAGATCCTTACTACGACAATGTGTGAGTTGATAATAAAGACGCTCCGGCGCCTATTAGCGTTGGCTGGCTGCATTGCGGCCCGCCAGGAGTGACGAGCATCTACTTTTAATATCAAAAAAATACATTAGTAAAATCAACCTTAGCAAAAAATGGGTTAAGAACGATAAATATTATTTTCTTTTGATGAGTTTTTTTTAGATGATTTATATCACCCTGACGATAGATATTACTAACCCATCCCTTTTAACGCACAGTCTGAATCGCGGTAAAATCAAGTCGCTCATCTCCAGAGATCATCTGAATAATTTTTTAAAGCCTATGACATTTGGATCATGAGTTCCTGAATCAATAACACTGCTACCATGCACCGTATTATCATCGATAATAATAGAGCCTGAATGCGATAATCTTATTGCTCATTCCAGATACTGTGGACTATTCACTTTATTAGCGTCGATAAGAATAAGTTCAAAGAGCGCTTCAAGGGTCATTAAAACATCCAAAGCTGCGTCTGGATGGAGTATGAAGTTATCCGTAAGCCCCACATTTCCTATATTCTGTCACGCCACCTCTGTATATCCAGGAATGAGGACAGCACCTGACATTTGAATAAACAGGGACAGCATTTAATTGTTAAACACAGACATGATGGCTGGTAAGAATATTACTGGCGAAGCGGTGAATCATTAACGCGGGAGGGTCACTTACAGGGGGGATGTTGGGTGTTCCAAACCATACAGGATTGGCCGGGCAGACGGAGCCACAGATATAAGCCGGAATTCCCGCAAACGTGCCAGCTATCGGTCGGTGAACATGCCCGGAGCAAACAGCCAGCACGCGTTGCGGATTATCTTTGATGAACTTTTCTAACTTGTCCCCGCCTCTGCAAATCGTTTCATCCAACGTAGGTATACCTGATTTAACTACGTGATGATGCATAAACAGCAATGCTGGGGCGGCATCAGCATCATTGAATTGTTTTTCCAGCCACCCGACATGTTCACAAACGCTACCATGAGCTTGTGCATCAACCGTCGAGTCCAGTCCGATTAATCGCAGATCCCCAGCATCATATGAGAAGTGCAGAGCTTCATCAGGGCTATCGTGTGCCCATTTTTTACTACCCCACTCTGCACGCATTAAATCACGGTCATCAGAATTACCCGGCAACACAAATGAAGGATAACTCTGCTGGTCAAGACGCGCGGCAATCTGTTTGTAACCTTCACGCCAATGTCCATCTGTAAGATCACCTGTCAGGACCAGTACGGCAGGTTGCAGGTTCGCTAGCCACGTCAGCAACCGGTCAAATCGGCATAAGTGATCATTATCTGAAAACGCATGAATATCTGAAATCTGCGCTATTAACATAAAGACCTTAATGATTGAATGTCGAAAGTAACTCAGCGGGAAGCAAATTTGAGAGTTCAGATAAGCATTAAAATATGAATAAATCGAAGTGACTCTTTTTCTTAAAGATAGCAAACGACAGGTTACTTTTAAAGTTCGTAGAGCTTATAGGCAAAATTTTTAGGTTGTATCGTAATGGAACTCAGCATTAAGCCAGCGAGCAAAGTCCAGAAGCCGATTTTCGAATACACTGACGCTTCCTGCGGGTTGATTACTCATCTTGAGTAAGTAATCCATCTCCTTAGCCAAACCCGGATATCGTGCATTAAATCTGTAACGATGCTCTTCAAGCGAGAAAGGCCAGTCCTTATCCCCTTCGCTTCGAAGGATATTGGTTGCCCTTATGAGTTTTCGCGCAGCAGAGCGCTGAAGCTGCAACTTTTTATGCACATCAGAAGAGGTTTTCATTTGAATGAGCAGACTGTACAGTACCTGCAAAAAATCCCCGTTTACGGCTAAAGCAATAGCTTTTGAAGGTTTAAAGGCCTGAAAACGACAGCTTAGATCCTCGCCATAAACGCAGCGGCAGTGGTGTTTAAGCCAGTATCCCCAGCTGAGTAGATTTTCCGGATCCAGCACCTGTTCCAGATGACCATAATCAAAATCAATTTTGCTGATAAGTGGATTAGCTTTTTCAAGCATCGACTGAACAGTTTCAAGTTCCTCTGAATCAGCCTGATTGGCTTTATGCGTGAGAATAATAGTCATATCCAGATCAGATCTACCAGCCTCTGCCCTGCCTTCAGCCACACTCCCATAGACGTATAAGCTATGTACAAGCTCAGGAAAACTAAGTGTGAGTTTGGTGACAACAGATTTAACTACCTCTGAATATGCAGGCTGGATTTCTATCCGTTTAGGCAGAGAAATTACGGCATTAAGATCGACGGCCATCATCGCTCCAGTATGCAGAGTCAATTTTGTAAATCAGAAGCAGTATTAACATGACACTCTCCTACGCAAAACAGTAGACCCCATCACCGTTTCTTCGATTTGGCTAAAAATATCTGACTGAGTCACAAGCCGTTCCCTATCAGGACAGAGCGATTAATCGGCCTGTTAGTAAGCAGTTTTCACTCCCAGGTCCTCAGCCATTAATGACATGTGACCTGTCGCCCTCAAAGTAACGCACGACATTATCAAAGGCCGTTTTGAAATAAAGTTCATAGCTGGCCTTCTCGACATAGCCCAGATGTGGCGTGCAAAGCACATTCGGCATCTGCAGGTAAGGGTGTTGGGTGTTGTAGATCGGTTCTTCTTCATAAACATCCAGTGCCGCAAATCCAGGTCGACCCTGTTTCAGGGCGTTCAACAACGCGCCTTCAGCAACAAGTTCGGCACGGCTGGTATTCACGAATAACGCATCTGTTTTCATCAACGCAAGATCTGTTGGCGTAATGTTACCTTCCGTAGCCGTCACCAGCCTTTGGTGCACGGTTAATACATCACACGTGGCGAAAAATTGCTCGCGACTTCCGGGAACCCGCCATCCGTCAGCACGCGCCTCTTCCTGCGCACGCGGGCTTCCCCATACCTGCACCTGCATCCCAAAAACGGCTGAACAGGCCGCGATGCGTTTACCTATTTTTCCATAACCCAGAATGCCAATGACCTGATTGTGAACCGCCGAGCCGATTTCTGTTTGCCAGTTCCCCTGAACCATCGCTTGCACTGACGAGACTAATTTCCTTCGGGAGGCCATGATCAGGAGCCAGGTTAGCTCAGCAGGCGCAATCGGGGATCCACTGCCTTCCACAATGGCGATACCCGCCCGTGTACAGGCATCAATATCTACATTTCTGGCAAGCTTGCCCGTCTGACTGATTAATTTAAGTTTTGGTGTGCGTCGCAGAAAGGCTTCATCGATCACTGTCCTTTCCCGGATCAGAATTAATGCCTCTGCAGAGGATAACTGAAGATCTGCCCGCGAGTCCTTGCTAAGGTCTCCCAATGCTGAGCAGTGGAATTTCTCGTTTTGCTGGAGGAAACCTAACGGCTTAGTTGCAAGCTGATAATCATCTGGAATGACAATATGAATGGCCATCAAAAATCCTCGATTTTGATCATGCTGGACACCATTATTTTTTGATGATGTTACGTTGTATCATGTAAATGACCCAGACTACTCAATCGTTCATGATCTTTTACAACATGATATAAATGTTCTTATACTCTCTTACGGAAACGCCGTAACGAGCCCACATTGATTCGGATTATGACCTCGTGATTTCGTACGGAACCGGTTGCGCACACGCTCCCGACCTCAGAAAGGCTAAACGAATGCCATAATGCCGAGCGATATTTTACTAACGGTCCTGCTATTGCGATCTAATGAAAAATGAGCCTTAGCCGATAATGATAAAATTGTATTCTGTGTCAGAGTTATAATATAACTGTACTTACTTTGAATTGTTAATGACCCATCTAAATTAAGGGAGTCTCAATATATCCACCCCGTGAAACAGTATTCTCCTGAATAGCTTTACTGACACAATATAAAATAATTAAGCTCAACTGATGTTGCTGAATATTACCACGCATAAGACCTGAACGATTGTCTGTTAACCCTCAGAAAATCAGGTCGTAACAGGAATAAAATGAAACATGGCGTAAGAAATGGCGAGCCGCGCGAACTTTTGCAGCAGCGTATAAAAAGAGGAGAATTTCATCCGTTTTTCCAGCCGATAGTCTCTTTGGAAGATCTGCGCGTGATGGGGTTTGAAATGCTTGCGCGACACATTTCGCCCAAAGGGTCGATCACGCCTCCGGCAAATTTCATTCCGGCTATGGAGCGAGCAGGCCTGCTTGACGAACTGATGTTCAGTCTTATGGTCCAGGGGTTTAAAGCGGCGGCGGCGTGGCCGGACCATCAATTTTTATCAATGAATGTTTCCCCATCTCAGCTTAACGGCAGGTATCTTACTGAAACCATCAGGAAAACGGCCCTTAAATCTCAGTTTGATTTGGCCAGGTTAAAGATTGAGATTACCGAAACGGCCCTGCTAAATGACATAAAATCCGCCCGGACCGAAATTGAAGCCTTATCAGAGATGGGCTGTACGATCGCGATGGATGACTTTGGTACAGGCTATTCCAGCCTTGCGTGGCTGATTCAATTACCAGTAAACACACTTAAAATTGATAGCAGCTTTATCCGGTCCATGCTGGACAAAAAAGACAGCCGGAAAATTATTTCCAGCGTGGTCGGTCTGGGCAGAAGCCTTGATATGGATGTCATTGCTGAAGGGGTTGAAACAGTGGAGCAGGCTGAAATGTTACGGGGCATTGGCTGTCTGTATGCGCAGGGTTATCTTTTTGGACGGCCGGTATCAGCTGCAGAAAGCTGCCAGCTGCTAACGACGGCCAATGACAAGGGGTTCATCCAGCGGGTTGCGAGACTTTCTCTCGATCAGCGAGCGCATCAGATATCATCAATGTATGCTGTTCCAGGCACCTCCATTTGCTTTCTTAATCCAGAGTTAATGATTGTTGATGCAAGCGACACAGTTGCGGAAAGGGTCGGCTGGGCCCCGCAGGATGTTATCCATAAATATATTTATGAGGTGATACCGTCTCAGGCTGACAAGTTACTCTGGTTGCAGGCGTTCCGTAAAAAAGGACTTCCCTATCCTCCTTATGAGGTGGTGCTGCCTGACGGTTCGTCCGATCTTGTCATGGTGACGCGAGTGGAAGATGAAGCAAAGGATTTACTGGGTTTCTGCGTGTTTGGTGTCAAACTGAGCAACCGTGAAAGCAATGGCAAAAATTGACGGGAGTGCCTCACCCTTCTCCATGGTGCCACTCATCCCGCTTCAGGCTAAACAGCATGCTGGCGGGCGCGTTTTCGACATCATGAATATCCCTGATATGCCTTAGTCCCGCTTTGACGAGAACTTTTTGTGAAGCCAGGTGATTCGCTCTCACGACTGCAGATATCTCAGGGAGTGTTAATTCATTGAATCCGTAACCGACCGCATAGTTCGCAAACTCCGTCGCCAGACCTTTCCCCCAGGAATCAGTAGAAAAGCGATAACCCAGATTGTTGATGGTGATATCGGCAAATTTTCTGATGCTCAATCCGCCAAAACCGATGACTCTTTCAGGATGGTCCCGGAGCAGGATAGCCCAACTGCCAAAACCATGCGATTTCCAGTGGCTAATCGCGCGGGACAAAACCTCCCAGGAATGATGAATATCCGGATGCGGACCCGCTGGATTAAACGTGTTGGTCGCTGGATCGCCATAGATTCTGAAAAGATCATCGACATCTGCTGGCGTGACGGGACGTATAAACAACCGCATAGCGTCTGGCTGCAAAAGAACCTCCTGAATTTGGTTTTAGAAAAGGCTATATCTGATAATAACCGCCTTAAACGCGCCGATCACGAAGTAAATATCTCACCTGACCAGCATAGTAGCAATGCGATATCAATAATTTCATCGGTCTTCAGTCCCGGTAAGTCAAATTACGGATGTTGTGCATAAACAGCCTGTCGTTAATAACTTAAGTCAATCTGAAAAATATTGCATATATGGCTGAAGATATCCCGACGCTTGTCGAAAATATGACTAGTGAATAAGAATAAAACGGGAGAAGTCATAAATGGCGTTCTGCCCTGACTGTCTGTAAGGACAACATCAATTTATTTAGAAGCCTCGCGGCACTGGAACGACTATGAATCAATATATTACAGGAAGCAGAAACGTCCGGAACGGTATTTGCAACATAACGGAGAGGCCACATGCTGATTTCTCCCTGGCAATGTGGACTTTAAGCATTAAAGGAAATGGCTAATGAGCATTGTTTACATACCCGCGCTTATCCCATTACTGATGAAAAATGAGAATGAGAAAGGCAGCCCGCTTACAGAGGCAGAAGTCAGCCACATCCGGGATAATGCTATCTGTATTGAAGTGCCGGGTGACGTTGCTTTCGCTATGGCTGAATGCCGCGGTTATTTTGATATCAATCCTGAACGTTGCTGGCCAGAATGGAGTGCGTACCGACGTAAGAATTTGCAGTCTGCAGCTGGCAACGTATGACGCATGACGGTTCACAGTGTACATCTGCACTTCACGTTTAAGCAGTCGGTCCCGGAACCTATGACGCCAGAGATCGCCATGTTGATCGCTTACTCCAGGCAGGTTTCAGCGGCTATGATGTACAGCCACGCAGCAGACGATAGATTTACTCACTCTCCGCCAGCGCATACACAGCTCATTCGAACCTCGCATCGCTTCAGTGTGGTTTGTTGAGGCTTGCATCACAGTTACCCGGCCAAATGAACTTCTCTGTGACGTGTAAGTCTTTCTGTTTTCAACAAATGCATGGCTGCAGGTGAAAGCGCTATACCGCCTTTCAGCCAGGCAACAATTTCACCTCTTTTCAAACCACCCCGCTGGCGTTAATATATATAAAACATATACGTTTTATATAAGGCTCACATGGGTATCGTAAAAATCTCCGACCTGATGCATGAGAATCTGCGCATCGCCAGTCAGGCGATGAGCCGCTCAATTAATTCGCAGGCAGAACACTGGCTTAAGCTTGGCATGCTGGCTGAACTCTATCCACAGAAAACTCAACACCAACTGGCGCAGATGCTGATCCGGCTCGAACTGGAAGGCAGCGCTGACATCCGCAATATGCTCCCTAAAGAGAGCCTCACTACACAAGGAGACGTGTCATGAACACCGTTAAAATTCATACCGCCGCGGAGATTGAAATGGCACGGGCAGCCGGACAGGCTGCGGCTCAGGTGCTGGCAATGATCACCCCTCACGTCCGCCCTGGCATTACGACTGAAGAGCTGGATGATATCTGCCACGACTTCATTGTGAATGAACTTAAGGTGACGCCCGCTAACATCGGTTATCACGGCTATACCCGCACCACCTGCACGTCGGTCAATCATGTAGTGTGCCACGGTATTCCGGCCAGCAAGAAGCTCAAGGATGGTGATATCGTCAATATCGATGTGGCGATTATTAAAGATGGCTGGTACGGCGATACCAGCCGGATGTACTTTGTCGGCACGCCGTCGGTTCGCGCCAAACGTCTGGTTGAGATCACCTATCAGTCAATGGTCGCAGGCATTAAAACCGTCCGTCCTGGCGCAACGCTGGGCGATGTGGGCGCGGCGATTCAGCGTGTAGCGGAAGGCGCTGGCTTCTCTGTGGTGAGGGAGTATTGCGGTCATGGCGTCGGTGAGATTTACCACACTGATCCGCAGGTGCTGCACTACGGCACGCCAGGCGAAGGCATGCCGCTAAAGGCGGGGATGATTTTCACCATCGAACCGATGATTAACGCCGGTAAAGCCGGAACCAGCGTGCTGTCAGATGGCTGGACGGTCGTGACCAAAGACCGTTCGCTTTCTGCGCAATGGGAACATACCATCGCCGTCACCGAAAAGGGTTTTGATTTGCTGACGCCGTGGCCTGAAGGCACCGGCGACTACCCGGCGATTTAACCCTTCAGCCTGAGATGCTGTCTCAGGCTAGATTCTCTGTTTGCTGCTGACTTCACTCAGCGTTTCCCGCGTACCGGCATGCCACACCTGAACATTGTTGCGTCCGGCGCGCTTGACCTGATAAAGCGCCTCATCAGCGCATCTTAGCCACTCATGAATTGATGATGCATCACTCGCTGGTGCAATGCCGATACTCACCGAACACTGAAAGGTGGATGACGCTGGCAACCGCAACAGGGCAATCCCCTGTTTAATCTTTTCTGCCAGCAACAGGATGCTGGGTTCATCCGCGTCCCGTACAATCACACATAATTCGTCACCGCCAAAACGGGCAGGAATATCCTTCAGGCCGACGCTGTCTCGCAGCAGTGCCGAGATTTCTGACAGTAAAAAGTCACCCGCTTCATGCCCGAAGGTGTCGTTAACCTGTTTGAAGTGATCGACATCCAGGAGCATTAACCAGGCTTTACCCTCACCTCGCTGCGTCCGCAAAAATTCACTTTCAAGCCGCCGCTCAAACAGACGACGATTTGGAATCTTCAGACCGGGATCCATCAGCGCAATGCGTTCGAGTTCGCGGTTCTTTTTGCGCAGAGTCAGGGTCAGATTGTGCGAAACGATACTTAATGCCAGTAGATATACGCTTGCAAGCGGTAGTGTCAGCCAGACGGTACGGGTACTAAAGGTCAGTAAAAGAGTTGCCCTTTCCGCCAGCCACACCAGCACGAAAGCTAACAGAAAGGCCTGCAATGCGGACTTAAGCTGGACCCAGCCTCCCGCCGAATAACGATCGGAGATTAGCACCGCCATGATAATAATCGAGGGGAGCGGACTCAACGCCATGGAGGCCACCCAGAAACCGCCAAAAGCCGCATCCAGCGTCAGATTCTTACGCTCAAATCCTGTGGGATCGCGCGACTGCAATGCCAGTCTGTAGGCTGCATAAGGCCAGGCAAAGGCATTAGTAAACAGCAGAGCACAGAGTTCCGGGCTTTTACCCATCTCCATCAGAACGGACAAAATAGGCAGAAAACAGAGAAAAGTGCCCAGCTGGCGCATCATAAACATGCGACGCACAAATCGCTTTGAGCGCTGCTTCAGTTGAACATCATCGTGTGTGTAATAATTCATATGCGTACTGAAGCAGCTAAAGGTTATGGCAGTTTATCGGCAAATGATGGAGCAGGGTTAGTATTTTGCAGAATATTCTTATTGCAGCTTAAAATTCTCGCAAATTATAGCCGTTAGTGGCAGGCCTGAAACGAAACCAGCGGGGAAAACAGGCCGCGCGCCATTGCATGGCACGCGGTTGTGGATTATCTGCGGCCTTTAACGATTGAAGCCGACCAGTTGAAATCGCTGACTTCACTGGCGGTCAGTGAAGAAGGTTTCTTTTTGCGCAGCGGTTTTTTCTTCGCCTTTTCTGCCAGCGCTCTTTCCTTCTCCATTTTACTGGTCATAACGATCTGACGCGCTTCGCTATTAAATTCTTTATCTTTCTTACTATCGGGCTCTTTACCGGTTCGTTGACGGTACTTCTCCGCCAGGCCCTTATAGGTTTGCTCGACGGCCAGTCGTTCATCAGCGTTGAACTGATCAATGGAAATCATCTTTTTATCGTTCATAGCGGCGTGTCCTGTGGCGAGTTATCCGGGCAAGTGTACCGCATTTGCGGTCCGTTAACGCAGCGAATGGCATTAATCAGATCGCATGATAGTTTCTACAGCCCACCCACCGGGTAATTCTTCAGAAACTCACGCTTAAGCCCTGCTAAAAACAGGGTTATCTCTTAATATAAAACTAATGTTTATCAGGTTTACTGGCAGTGACCACGTACTGCCGAGGAGCTGAAGGAATGATAAAAGAGACCGATCGCCTGTCACAGGCATTATTACGGCGGCATGGGATTGGCGTGAAACAAAAACGTATACACTTTCGCGGCAGGGATCTGCTGTTTCAGCTGCACAATACCCGATATGATGTTTTTAACGGTGATCGCTGCATTGCGACTGTCGATACGAATAATATTAATGAAGCCATCAGACAGTTTAAAGCGCTGGATAATCCTGTGGAGAAATAACCATGCCAGACTATCGCCTGTTTCAGAAAGATCACACACTCAAAGCCGTGAACATAGTGCGGCAGGAGCAGCAAGACGCGTTAACTTCCGAGGGTTATAAGAAAGTGTGGCACGAGGTGCATGCCGATAACGCGGATGCCGCCCTGCTGCGCTATCAACAGATGCGTTATGAAGAAGAGAATGCCGCACACTCCTTTGCAACTGATTCAGTAATAAGCAGTCTGCTGAGCCTGATATCCCGGTAAGCCGGTGTGGGGCCGCCGGTTTAGCCAAAGTTACTGTTAATTCATCGCGTGCTGATTAGAATAAAGAAAATTCCCCGAATACAGGTTTCTGATGAAAATCACCATTCACAAAGAAGATGAGCTGTTTATGCACAACTTCTTTGCCGCGCCATGCCACACCATTGAAACAGGCTCACCTGAAGCTCAACAGATTCAGCAATCGCTACAGCTGGCCATTCAGCAAAAAGGATTAGAGGCCGATGGCGACTGGAAACGTAGCCTGACCTTTCTGCTGCTGTTTCTCTTTCTGTATGCTGCACTGGGCGCCTCACTGACGCTTGATCTCAGCGCCGCCGGCACGGCACATAAGAGTATTGCCTATGCGCTGGAAGCCATACCGGTACTCATCGCCTTCTCCGGGTTCTTCATCTCCATCCTCTATCTGTTTCTGACCCGTACCAGTGCGCGGAAACAGCGCAACTGGGAAAAGAGTATTCTGGTGCTGGAGAAATACTCCATCGGAAACCTGTTCAAAGCGACACACACCCAGGGCGGTGGCACCAGCAATTACTCTGTGCCCAATCTTTCCATTTCGCTCTCGCTGTTTATCTGCGTGACCTGGCTGGTGATTTACAACTATCTGACCTTTACCACCAGCGGCGTGTTTGGCAGTGTGATTTCTCTGTTCATTAGCACCATGGTGTATGTGATCCTGGACATTCAGCTGCTTAAACCTTTTATTCATGTGGTTGAGCAGGATCAAACAGTAAAGCGTGACGGGGATAAAGAGCAGGATTAACTGGCATCTTTATAAGGTTAAACAGATACCCGGTCATTAAACCGGGTTTTTTTTTGCCCGGATTTTGTTGCAAGACCGATTGAGTACCGAGGCTTCAACAGGCAATAACGTCAGCAGATTAAAGTATGTTGTAACTATAAGCCTCTCATCTGCCTTTCTCTGTTCAGACCTGCTGCAGGGAGGAAATAGACCCGCTTTCACAGCGGGTCAATGACTTACCAGCGGGTTTTCTGCATATCGATGACAAAACGATATTTCACATCACTGGTCAGCATACGCTCAAAAGCCGTTTCCACCTCATCCCCCAAGATCATCTCTACGTCAGCTGTGATGTTGTGCTGACCACAGAAGTTGAGCATCTGCTGCGTTTCCTGAATACTGCCAATTGAGGTGCCCGTAATGCTCAGGCGGCGAAACACCATTGGTGTGACATTCGGTGATGGATGCGGCTGATCGGGGATCCCAACCAGTACCAGCTGGCCGTTGGTTTTCAGCGCGTTGAGATAGGGATCGAGGTCGTGCGGCGCAGCGACACAGTCCAGAATGATATCCAGCGATGCCTGACACCTTGCCATTTGTGCAGCGTCGCGCGAGATCACTACATGTTCAGCGCCAAGACGGCGTGCATCCACCCCTTTCGCCGGAGAGGTCGTAAACAGGGTAACTTCTGCGCCCATCGCGCTAGCCAGCCTGACTGCCATGTGACCCAGCCCGCCAAGACCCACCACACCTACACGATCGCCCGCTTTGACATTGAAGTGCTGCAATGGTGACCAGACAGTCACGCCAGCGCACAGCAGTGGAGCCACCGCGTTCAGCGCCAGATTGTCGGGTACCGTAACCACGAAATGCTGGTCGGCAATAACATGCTGCGCATAGCCGCCAGAGGTTGTGTTACCCGTGTATTTATCAGTGCCGTTGTAGGTTGGCGTGAAACCCGCCTCACAATATTGCTCTTCATGCTGCCTGCAGAAGTGGCATTCGCGGCAGGAGTCGACCATTACGCCAACACCTACCGTATCACCGACCGAAAACTTAGTGACGTTGTCACCCACTGCAACGACGTTTCCAACAATCTCATGCCCCGGAACCAGGGGATAGCGGCTGACGCCCCATTCATTGCGCGCCATGTGAAGGTCAGAATGACAGACGCCACAGAAAAGGATTTCGATTTTGACATCGTCAGCCTGCATGTCACGTAGCTCAATCTGGCCGGCCTTTAGCGGTTGATCTGAGTGGAATGCTACCAGCGCGTTAATTTTCATCTGTTGCCTCTTATCACCTGATGGTCGTAAAGAAAGCGGCCAACTATAGACACACGGAAACTCATTTGGTAGTAGTTACCTTTTGGTTACCATGAAAAAGGATGTGTGATTATGCCGGTCTGGGTTGAAGGAAAACTGTGCTTTTATGCGGACTCACCGCCGCGCCGACTGCTGGAACTTTTTTCAGTGAAATGGAGCACGATGGTGCTGCATGCGCTCTATCACTGGCCAGATAACAGGGCACGCACGGGGGAACTTGAGCGCAGCCTGCAGGGCATTTCAAAGAAGATGCTGATTCAGACGCTGCGGGAGCTGGAGCAGCGCGGACTGGTGTCACGACGGGTCTGGCAGGTGGTGCCGCCAAAAGTGGAATACAGCCTCACGGCACTCGGTCATACTTTCGCAGAGCCGATTGAACTGATGTATGAGTGGGGTCTGGAGAATCAGGCTGCGCTGGATGAAATGGAAAATCACGCGCGCAGCCATCACGAGAGTAACGGGTAGAACCGCCCGTGTTGCACGTTAAAGAGGTTAATCGAACGGGAATTCGCGCGCCAGCACGCGCGCAATCACATTCAGCGCACCTTCGTCATTGTTGCTCTGAGTCTGATAGCGCGCCACGGCGGCTACAGCATCAGCAGCATTCGCCATTGAGAAGCTAAAGCAGGCCTGACGCAGCATCTCGATGTCATTGGCGCTGTCACCAATCGCCAGTACTTCGCAGTCGCTGATACCCCATTTTTCCTGGAGCAGCGCAATACCATGTGCTTTATGGCAGCCGGGGATAATCAGATCGATAAAGCCAAACCCGCTGGAAACCGGATGCATGATGTTCTCCAGTTCGCCCAGGCTGGAATGCAGTCTTTGCAGCAGTGCTTCTACACCTTCATTCTCCAGCTTCAGCGAGAATTTGAAAATGGTGTCGTCGATGGCATAGAGGTCATCGCGTTTTTCAAGCCGGTGATAGTGGTTAGCAAGCATCGCCATCACCTCGTCAGAGGTGGATGAAGGCATATACGCGCCATTGCGTCCACAGACCACCACCGCGATGTCAGGCTCATGCGCCAGAATATCGAGGATCTTATGCACCTTCTCCTGCGCTAACTCGCCGCAGAAAATCTCTTCGTTGCAGTCAGAGACCCATGCGCCATTTTCCGCCACGAAAGCGATCTCATCTTTGATATCGGGAAAATAGCGCTGCAACTGGTAATACTGATTACCACTGGCCACCACAAAACGGATGCCCTTCTGCTTCAGCAGCGCATACTGACGTGAAAACCGCTGAACATTGTACTGCTTATTGTCGTCCAGAAAGGTGCCATCCATATCCACCGCAATCATCTTAACCGCCATCTCGCCTGCCCCTTTACGTTCGCCGTTCTGTCCTTTCGGCTGATTGATTTGATTCATAAAGCTTACTCGCTGTGTGGATTAATGAGAATGCAAATAGTGACTTTGCTAACGGCTTTCAGAGCGTTCCGGTTCAAAAGTTGTGTTATCAAGCACGTTTTTCTCCGTTAAAAAAATGTTAGCCTCAATCGCAAATTACGAATGAAGGTTATTTTAATTACATTCGTAACTCAACCCGAATATTGAGGAGCATGTGATGCGTGATGAAACCCGATCTACCCCATTACCTGACGACGTTAAAGCTGCAATCCGCGCGATGAAAAAGCAGTTACGCCAGCAAATCGGTGATGTCGATACGCTGTTTCAACAGGTGTGCGACAACATCACAGCCGCGATTGATGAAGCAAAAGCAGATGAAAAGCGCACGGGCAGCGCCTGGCCGAGGGTGCCAATGCAGGACATTGCAGCAGGAAGGGTTTCGGATGAAACCCGGGCGCGGATTAAACGTCGCGGCTGTGTGGTAATTAAGCAGCATTTCGCGCGTGAGCAGGCGCTGGCATGGGATAAGTCAATGTTCGACTATCTCGATCACAACCGGTTTGACGAACAGTATCGCGGCCCTGGCGATGACTTCTTTGGATCGCTGGCCGCCTCCCGCCCCGAAATCTATCCCGTTTACTGGTCGCAGGCGCAAATGCAGGCGCGGCAGAGCGCGGCAATGGCTGATGCGCAATCCTTTCTGAACCGGTTATGGACGTTTGAATCTCAGGGTAAGCAGTGGTTCAATCCGGATATCAGCGTTATCTATCCCGATCGTATCCGTCGCCGCTTGCCGGGCACGACCTCAAAAGGATTGGGCGCCCACACTGATTCTGGCGCGCTGGAACGCTGGTTACTCCCCGCGTATCAGCAGGTTTTCAGTAAGCTTTTTCACGGTGATTTTGCCGCTTACGATCCCTGGGATGCGGCATACCGCACCGAAGTGGATGAATACGATCTGCCGGGTACCACCAAATGTTCCGTATTCCGCACTTTTCAGGGCTGGACCGCAATGTCCGACATGATCCCAGGTCAGGGGCTGCTGCATGTGGTGCCTGTGCCGCAGGCGATGGCTTATGTTCTGTTGCGTCCGCTGCTTTCAGATGTGCCAGAAGATGAACTGTGCGGCGTCGCACCGGGTCGGGTATTGCCCGTCAATGAGCAGTGGCATCCACACCTGATGGCCGGACTCTGTTCGATACCTGCCTTAGAGGCGGGCGATTCGGTATGGTGGCATTGTGATGTGATCCACGCTGTAGCGCCGGTGGAGGATCAGCAGGGCTGGGGCAATGTAATGTATATCCCCGCTGCGCCGATGTGCGACAAAAATCGCACCTATGCCCGGCGGGTTGCACAGGCGCTGGAGCACGGACGTTCGCCAGGAGATTTTCCACCGGAAGATTATGAAACAGAGTGGGACCAGCGTTTTACGCTGCAGGATCTCAATCTTAACGGACGCCGATCGCTGGATTTGTCCTGACCCGAATCCCGCGTTGTACACCGGCGCGGGATATCCCTGTTACACTGAAGCTCCTTTTTTTCTGCGAAACGCAATTATGAATCCGCGACATCATCAGATTATTCAACTGGTTAATAGCCGTGGCAGCGTGACCGTTAGTGAACTGGCGCAGCTCACCGGGGTTTCTGAAGTGACGGTGCGTCAGGATCTCACGCTGCTGGAACGCGATCGTCTGCTGCGCCGGGTTCACGGCTCAGCGCTGGCGCTGGACAGCGATAACGTCGGCACCCGAATGAATACCCGTTATCCCATCAAGCAGGCGCTGGCGAGACATGCGGCCAGCCTGGTTCAGGCAGGCGAATCGGTATTCATCGAAGGCGGCAGTACCAATGCGCTGCTGGCGCGTGCGCTGGCTGACCGGGCCGATCTCACGCTGATTACCGTCAGCCACTATATTGCCCAGCTTCTTCGGGAAGCCGCCTGTGAAGTGATTGTGCTCGGGGGATTACTGCAGAAAAGCAGTGAGTCTGTAGTCGGTCCGCTGACGCGTTATTCCATTCAACAGATCCACTTTCACCGGGCGTTTGTTGGCGTGGATGGCTGGCATCCGGAGACCGGTTTTACCGGCCGCAACATGCTGCGCTGTGATGTGGTGGATGCGGTGCTGGCGAAAGGCGCTGAAAGCTATGCCCTGACTGATGCCTCCAAATTTGGTCTGATTCACCCTTATCCGCTCTCCTCCGGTTATCAGGTCGGGCATGTGATCACTGATGAGACGCTGGATGCAGCAACGGTCGCGCAGCTCAGAGATCAGACGATTGAGGTCATGCAGATCACGGCGGGTTAAGTTAATCCTGGCCCTTTAGTGACGGAATCGCGCAACATCAGGCTGGCTGTGAACGGCGCCGGGGTACGCCAGTCACCGCCATCCAGCATCGTCAGCAGCCGGTTAATCGTCTCATCGATCATCTCCGTGACCGGCAACTTCATGCTGGATAATGACGGCGTAATATAAGGTGCCAGCGGGATATCATCGAAACCAATCACCGAGACCTGTTCAGGCACCGCAATATGGCACTCGGTCAGACGCTTGATGGCACCAATCGCCATCTCATCATTACTCGCCACCAGCGCTGTGAATGGCACGCTGCGTTCCAGCAGCGTGTCCACGGCGGCCATCCCGCTCTTGGCCGTCCATTTACCCGCCACCACCCGACGGTCGTCGGTTTCAACACCCTTTGCAGCCATTGCAGCGTGATAGCCGGAAAGGCGTTCTGCACCGGTCGGGGAATCCAGCGAGCCAGTGATAAATGCAATATCACGATGTCCCTGATTCAGCAGATGGCTTACCGCCATAGCGCTGCTGGCGTGCTGATCGCTGTAAATGCAGTAGCTATGATTGACGCGCAGCCGCCGGTTGATGACGAGGATAGGCTGTTTGTGGCGGGTGATAATCGCATCAAGCGCGTCAATGCTCAGGAAGCGCGGGTAGATGATGATGCCGTCACAGCGCAGGTCGAGCAAAAACTGTATTGCTGCCTCTTCCTGTTCAGCGGTGTGTTTGCCGTCCGCCAGAATCAGCTGGCGCCCCTGCTGCTCCATCATGCGCGCGGAATGCGCCATTAACTCAGTAAAGTAGCTGCCGCTATAGAGCGTATTCGTGATGACCAGCCCGATAGTCTGAGAGGTTTTCGTCGCCAGGTTGCGCGCCAGCAGATTGGGCCGGTAGCCGGTTTCTGCGATCGCCTTCAACACTTTCTCACGCTTTTCCTGCCCGACATAGCCATTGCCGGAGAGCACACGTGACACTGTCGCTTTTGAGACGCCCGCCCTGTTAGCCACTTCCTGAATCGTTGCCATGATGATGTCCCTTTTCTGCGTCGTCCTGCAGTTTACCTAAGCCTCTCAATGTTGGAAATATTTACCCGGACTCAGCACGAAGTAATCTGAGCCAGACGGGTGATCCACTTCACAAAAAATAAATGTGGCTGATTTAACCTCTTGTCGACGCAATCAAAGCACTTCATGATTTTGTGAAACCGGTTTCCTATTTGCCTGCGTGCAGGCGCTAAAACATAAAAAACTTTGACCGATTTACCCTACAGAGAAAAACGATCATGCCCATAAATTATGCCGAGGTGTCACGCGCCATCGTCGATGCGCTAGGCGGCCTCACCAATATCGAAGCCGTCACTCACTGCATGACCCGTTTGCGGTTCGTGCTGAAAGATGAAACGCAGGTCGATACTCCCCGCCTCAAAGCCATCAAGGGCGTAATGGGTGTGGTGCATAACGATACCCAGTGCCAGGTAATCATTGGCAACAATGTTTCGCAGGCTTATCAGGCGGTACTGCAACTGGGATCGCCTGGCGTTGCACCGAGGGTGCCGGTGAAACGTAAAATCACCCTGAGAGGCATCGGTGCGGGTATTCTGGATGCGCTGGTGGGCACCATGTCGCCGCTGATCCCGGCCATTATTGGCGGGTCGATGGTTAAACTGCTGGCGATGATTTTGGATATGGCGGGCGTGTTTGAAAAAGGGTCGTCAACGCTGGTGATCCTTAACGTCATTGGCGACGGGGCCTTCTTCTTCCTGCCGATCATGGTAGCCGCCTCTGCAGCGCTGAAATTCAAAACCAATATGTCGCTGGCGATCGCCATTGCTGGGGTGCTGGTCCATCCCAACTTTGTTGATCTGATGGCCAAAGCGGCACAGGGTCAACCGGTCGAATTCGCCTTCATCCCGGTGACGGCGGTGAAATATACCTACACGGTGATTCCGGCGCTGGTGATGACCTGGATCCTGTCGCACATTGAGCGCGGCGTAGATCGCATTACGCCTGCCGTGACGAAAAACTTCCTTAAACCGATGCTGATCGTACTGATTGCTGCCCCTATCGCGATTGTGCTGATTGGCCCGATTGGCATCTGGATCGGCAGCGGCATCTCCGCACTGGTTTACACCGTCCATGGCTATCTTGGCTGGTTGTCCGTCGCCATTATGGGGGCTATCTGGCCGCTGCTGGTCATGACCGGGATGCATCGGGTGTTTACGCCGACCATCATCCAGACCATTGCCGAAACCGGCAAAGAGGGCATGGTAATGCCGTCAGAGATCGGTGCCAACCTGTCGCTGGGTGGATCATCACTGGCGGTGGCGTTTCGCACCAAAAACCGGGAACTGCGTCAGACTGCGCTGGCGGCAGCGGCTTCCGCCATTATTGCCGGAATTTCAGAACCGGCGCTGTATGGCGTTGCGGTCCGGCTTAAGCGTCCGCTGATCGCCTGTCTGATCAGCGGTTTTATCTGTGGCGCGGTCGCGGGTATCGGCGGGCTGGCCAGCCACTCAATGGCCTCTCCCGGCCTGTTTACCAGCGTACAGTTCTTCGATCCTGCTAATCCCATGAGTATTGTCTGGGTCGGTGCGGTCATGGTGTTGTCGGTGGTGCTGTCGTTTGTGCTGACGCTGCTGTTAGGGTTTGAAGATATTCCTGAAACAGAGCCTGAAACGAAACCCGAATCCGGGACCGTCCCGCCACCTGCGCCTGTTACTGAGCGCACCAACGCGGTTAATAGCCTTTAAACTGCCACTTAAGGAAAGGGTCATGCTGACCCGGAAAAGAGGATTGCATGTCTGATTCAAGGTTCCCGCAAGGGTTTTTATGGGGTGGCGCACTGGCTGCCAACCAGAGTGAAGGCGGTTTTCGTGAAGGCGGAAAGGGCTTAACCACCGTTGATATGATTCCGCATGGTCCGCACCGTATGCCGGTCAAGCTGGGTCTGGAGAAGCGTTTTACCCTGCGTGATGATGAATTCTATCCCAGCCATGAGGCCATCGATTTTTATCACCGCTATCCGGAGGATATCGCGCTGATGGCCGAGATGGGGTTCAGCGTGTTCCGCACGTCGATTGCCTGGAGCCGCCTCTATCCCAACGGCGACGAACTGACGCCTAATCCGGAAGGGATTGCTTTTTATCGCGCGGTATTCGAAGAGTGCCGTAAATACAATATCGAACCGCTGGTGACGCTCTGCCATTTTGATGTGCCGATGCATCTGGTCACGGAATATGGCTCGTGGCGCAACCGCAAAATGGTCGACTTTTTTGCCCGTTATGCCCGCAGTTGTTTCGAGGCGTTTAACGGGCTGGTGAAATACTGGCTGACCTTTAACGAGATCAATATTCTGCTGCATAGCCCGTTTTCCGGAGCTGGCCTGGTGTTTGAGCCTGGTGAGAACAGGGATCAGGTGAAGTATCAGGCGGCACATCATGAACTGGTTGCCAGTGCGATGGTGACGCGGATCGCGCATGAAGTGAATCCGGCCAATCAGGTCGGCTGCATGCTGGCAGGCGGAAACTTCTACCCGTGGTCGAGTAAACCCGAAGATGTCTGGGCGGCACTGGAGAAAGATCGCGAAAACCTTTTCTTTATTGATGTGCAGGCGCGCGGCGCCTATCCGGCCTACGCCGCGCGCGTGTTCCGTGAAAAAGGCGTGACGCTTGAGATTGAAGACGGTGATGCTGACATCCTGAAAAACAGCGTCGATTTTGTCTCATTCAGTTACTACGCCTCACGCTGCGCTTCGGCGGAGATGAATGAGCAGAACAGCAGCGCCGCCAATGTGGTGAAATCCCTGACCAATCCTCACGTGCCACGCAGCGAATGGGGATGGGGTATCGATCCGCTAGGCTTACGCATCACCATGAATATGATGTATGACCGTTACCAGAAGCCGCTGTTCCTGGTTGAGAACGGCCTGGGCGCGCGCGATGAAATCGATGCGAATGGCGAGATTAACGATGATTACCGCATCAGCTATCTGCGTGAACACATCCGCGCCATGGGCGATGCCATCGAAGATGGTGTGCCGGTGATGGGTTACACCAGCTGGGGCTGCATCGATCTGGTTGCTGCATCGACCGGTGAAATGAGCAAGCGCTACGGTTTCGTCTACGTTGACCGCGACGATTTGGGCAACGGCACACTGGCGCGCACCCGTAAGAAATCGTTCTGGTGGTATAAGAAAGTGATTGCCAGCAACGGAGCCGATCTTGAGTGACAATGTCACCTAAGATCGCTCGCTCGTGCCGTTGTACTCTGGCACAAATTATCGTATAACGAATGTCTCCGAGGGGTGTCCTGTAATGGGCTGAGATGGCGTAAGCCGAACCCTTTGAACCTGATCTGGGTCATGCCAGCGAAGGGACGGGTCGGCAGATTTTTCTGCGTCATCTCCTGCACTATCCCTGTTCCAGACCGTATGCCCGGATCTCCCTGTTACTGGAGATCCCATGTCACATCCGCTTTTCGAAACCGGCTTTTATGGTCGTCTGCGCCAGCAGGCAGGCACTCAATGGCACGCGTATGTCAGGCACGATTTTGTGCAGCAACTCGGTCAGGGCACGCTGCCACCCGCCGCTTTCCGCCACTACCTCACTCAGGACATGCTGTTCCTGCTGCACTTCGCGCGTGCCTGGGGTCTGCTGATCAGCAAACTCTCTGAGCCCGCCATGTTACGCACTGCGACCGCATCGCTTAACGCCATCGTCAACGAACTGCCGTTGCATCTGGCTTACTGTCAGCAATGGGGTATCTCCGAGGCAGAGATGGCGAGCGAACCCGAAGCAATGGAAACGATCAACTACACCCGCTATGTGCTGGACGTAGGGCACACCGGGGATGCGCTGGAGCTGATGGCGGCACTGATGCCGTGTGTCGCTGGCTACGCTGAAATTGGTCTGACGCTGCTGGATGATCCCTCGACTCGCTTTGAGGGAAATCCTTACGGCCCATGGATAGAGAATTACGGCGATGAATCCTACCTGGCAGGCGTCGGTTCCTCACTTTTGCTGTTTGAAGCTCTCGCTCAGCAGCGCGCGGGTGAACAGCGTTTTGATCGGCTGGCGGAGATTTTCAACACTGCGACCCGGCTGGAAGCAGCATTCTGGCAAATGGGGCTCAACCATGCTGCCGCTTTTCGGGTCAGCCCATGAACCCGCCTGTTGATGGCGTGCCGCCTGGTATTTCCATTCGCCAGCTCTGCCTGACGCTGGGTCAGCAGCAACTTTTCAGCCAGCTTGATCTGGAGATTGCGGGCGGTGCATTTACCGCTTTACTGGGTGCCAGCGGCGTTGGTAAAAGCAGCCTGATGCGGGTCATTGCCGGTCTGACGCCACCGACTTCCGGACAGATTAGCGGTAGCGACGGTCTGCCGCTGACCGGTCGCATCGCCTGGATGGGACAACAGGATCTGCTCTATCCCTGGCTCACAGTGCAACAGAATGTCTGCCTCGCCAGTCGCCTGAAGGGCGAGAAAGCCGACCATGACTGGGCGCAGCATCTGCTGGAGCGGGTGGGCCTAAGCAAATATGCCCGCGCACGACCCGCGACGCTCTCCGGCGGGATGCGTCAGCGTGCCGCGCTGGCCCGTACTCTTTACACCCGTCAGCCCATTGTGCTGATGGATGAGCCGTTTTCCGCGCTGGATGCACTAACACGCAGTCAGATACAGACGCTGGCCGCAGAAGTGCTGGTCGGGCATACCGTGCTGTTAATTACTCATGATGCCGCAGAAGCCTGCCGACTCAGTCATCATCTGCTGGTGATAGGTGTGGCGGGGATAGAAGCCTGCACGCCTCTGCAGGGTCAGCCACCGCGGGCTCCAGACGACATCCATGTCATCCAGAGTCACTCCGCGTTACTGAAGCAGCTGTGCAGGATAGTCCGATGAGAAACCATTTTACCGGTATTCGCCGGGGCGCGACGCTGTTTACCGGACTGATTACGCTGTGGTGGCTCGCCACGCTGACCACCATTCCGGCGTTTCTGCTGCCCTCGCCCGCTGCGGTCGCCGCCGCGCTGTGGCAGAACGCTGACTATCTCAGCCATCACACGCTGATTACCCTGACCGAAATCCTCAGCGGCATGGCGCTCGGCGTGCTGCTGGGTGGCGCGCTGGCGCTGGGCATGACATTTTCGCCATGGTTACAGCGCTGGATGATGCCGCTGGTAATCACCAGCCAGGCGATTCCGGTGTTTGCCCTGGCGCCTTTGCTGGTGCTCTGGTTTGGCTTTGGCATAGGCGCCAAAGTCGCGATGGCCGTGCTGGTGATCTTCTTTCCGGTAACCTCCAGCTTTTTTGATGGACTGCGCCGCGTCACCCCCGGCTATCTCGATCTGGCTCGAACGATGGGCGCTTCACGTGCCTCACAACTGCGTCATGTCCGACTGTTAGCCGCGCTGCCCGCGCTGGGTTCAGGGCTGCGGATGGCGGCGGCCGTCGCGCCAATCGGGGCAATCATCGGTGAATGGGTTGGCTCAGCCGAAGGGCTGGGCTTCGTAATGCTGAATGCTAACGCACGGATGCAGAGCGACCTCTGTTTCGCTGCGCTTTTCATTCTGGTGCTGATGACGCTGGGCCTGTGGCTGACTATCGACTTCCTGCTGCGCCGCCTGATTTCCTGGGCTCCCGAGACAATTTAATGACCTCCAAAGATGAGAAAACTCATGACTAAACTGCCTCTGTTTACCCTGCTGTTCAGCGCCGCCTTAGCCACTCAGGCTCAGGCGATGGAAAAACTGACGCTGGTGCTCGACTGGTATATTAATCCCGATCACGCACCTATCATGGTGGCGCAACAGACCGGTGCGTTTGCAGCTGAAGGGCTGGATGTAAACATCGTGCCGCCTTCCGATCCGGCGCTGCCACCACGTCTGGTGGCAGCTAAACAGGCGGACTTAGCCATTACCTATCAGCCGCAGCTGCATTTTTTCGCCGACCAGGGCCTGCCGCTGATGCGGGTGGGTACGCTGATTAACACGCCGCTGAACACGCTGATGACGTTAGACAAAACAGTAAAAAAACCGGCAGATTTAAAAGGGAAGCGCATCGGCTACTCGGTCAGCGGCATTGAGCAGGCGACGCTGACGACTATGCTGGCCCATGATGGGGTCAACGCCAATCAGGTGAAGCTGGTTAACGTCAATTTTCAGCTCACCAGCGCGCTAATGACAGGCCAGGTGGATGCAGTGATAGGCGGCTATCGCAATATTGAAGCCCTGGAGATGAAACTTGCGGGCAAAGCGCCGGTGGTGCTTAACGTCGAAGATTATGGTGTTCCGGCCTATGATGAGCTGATTATCGTTGCTAACCGTGATGAAGCCCACCCGGAGAAAATCCAGAAATTTCTGCGGGCACTGAAGAAGGGAAATGCAGAATTGCAGGCGCATCCCGAGCAGAACTGGCTGACGTTTGTCCGGGCCCATCCGGAACTGAACACGCCGTTAAACCATCAGGCATGGCGTGCCACCCTGCCGCTGTTCGCAGCCGACCCGGCTAAACTGGATCGCGCACGTTATCAGGCTTATGAGCAATTTCTGTTTGATAATAAGCTGATTAAAAGCATTACCCCGGTAGAGCGCTACGCCATCGGCAGTGAGTGATAAGAGAGCCCGCAGCGAATGCTGCGGGCAGGTTACTAGCGTGACTTCGGATACAACCAGTGTTCAATATCGCTGGCGGGCAGCGGTTTTGAGAAGAAGTAGCCCTGGATTTGATCGCAACCGTAAGCTTTCAGCAATCCCAGGGTTGCTTCTGCCTCGACGCCCTCGGCAAGCACGGTGTAATTCAGTTCTTTGAGCATCTGAATAATACATCTGACAATGATTTTCGATGCATCATCTTCACCCATACGTGAGATGAGTGACCGGTCGATCTTGATCACATCGAGCGGAATATCCTGCAGATAGCTGATGTTGCTGTAGCCGGTGCCGAAATCATCCAGTGATATCACAAAGCCCCTGGATTTCAGCGCTACCAGCCCTTTAATCGCCACATCGCTTTTGGTGATTAACTCATTTTCCAGACACTCAATGCCCAGGATAGCGTTGGGCAACTGAGCCGCCGCTAATTTCGCCACCAGCTTGTCGGCAAAATCCGCTTTTGCGAAGTCGCGCTCACTGACGTTGATCGAGACCGGAATCAGGTCATACTCACGATTCCAGCGCGCCAGCTGTTCAACGGTATGGTCGATAACCCAGTTAGTCAGATCGGAGATCAGGTTAGTTTTACCCGCTAACGGGATAAATTCTGATGGGAAGAGCTCGCCCCGCTCAGGGTGATTCCAGCGGATCAGCGCCTCCAGCCCGACCGTTTTACCGGTTTTGAGACAGACTTTTGGCTGCCAGGCCAGGTAAAGCTCTTCGTCTTTATTCAGCGCCTGAGCCAGGTCGTTCATGATCATGAAGTCATCGGTGCGTCGCGAGTCGTAACTCTGTTCAAAACACATCGCACTGATGTTTTCATCAATCCCCTCATGCAGCGCACTCACAGCCTGACGCACCGTTTCGTTGGCATCCATCTTACCCGGTACAAACTCTGTTTCACCGGCAAAAACATCCAGGTCGAGCGTGATATTTTCTGACAGATCGGCCTTCATGCCCTTAAACAGGTCGGGTAAATTATGTGCGGTAAAACGGCCTGAATAAGGCTGAACGATCGCATAACGGCCGGGGGCAAAAGAGTAAAGCGTGTCATTTTCAGCCAGATTGAGCCGATGTGCGACATCCTGTGCCATCTGTTTCAGAAGTTTCTCCATCGGTCCAATACCCACCGCGCGGGTAAGCTCATATGCGCGAATGATGTCGAGGCAGTCGATAAGAATCAGGCGAAAGCGGCTATGGGGTGCAGTAAGCGTCAGTTGCTGAATATCACGAATCAGGCGTGGGCGATTCGGGAGGTGTGTAATAACGTCAGCATAACCTGCGTTATTCCAGACATCCAGAAAAGAGGTTACCAGCGTAGCCAGCGAACGCAGCGTGACGAGTTTCTCTTCACTGAAGGAATGTGGCTGCGTGTCGGTCACACAAAGCGTACCCAGCGTCGCACCGTCGAGATTCTGCAGAGAGACACCAGCATAGAAGCGAATATGCGGCTCCCCTTTAACGAAGGGATGCGTCACAAAGCGCTCGTCCAGTAACGTGTCCACCACCACAAGATGCCCATCCCCATCGATAACGTGGCGGCAAAGAGATTCATCCCGGGTCGATTGTTTAAGATCGAAGTTCCGTGATGCTTTAATGTATTGATTATGATCGTCAATAATCGAAATGAAGCTGCCTGAAATACCCAGCACCTGGCTGGCGAGATTAACAAATCTCTGCAGCACTTTATCCCGGGCTTCGTCCGGAGACAAAAGTGCCCTGATTGCGCTCCGACGTTTTACATCGCTGCCATTTTGCTCGTTATGCACTGAAACCTCTCTTATGCAGGCGCAAAAATCGAAAATAATTTAGCTTAACAATGCTCAATTAGCGCCCAATTATCAGATGAATAGCGGCTCAACCTGACAGTACTTTCACAGCGAAACAGTGTCGCACGATATAGAATCGCTGTCGAAATCATTTAACGCTCTTCTTTTACGCGCGCGATCTGTGGCGATTCCGTCCTGAAGCCAAGACCAATCAGGCGCCCCAGCACAAAACGCAGGAACGGCAGGCGCTGGATTATGGCGGGAACCTTGCTGCTTCCCGTAGGTTTCCTTTTCGCTTTGTTTCGGCTCATTTTGATCTGCAAAAATTGTGTGGCGACAGTGGGGAACTGACGACGCTTCTGCACTTTTTCCAGATCGCGTGGCTGCAGTTCACCCCGCTTCAGGGGGGCACTCAGAAGGTTCGCCGTCGCTACGGCATCCTGAATCGCCAGATTAACGCCAACGCCGCCAATCGGTGACATAGCATGTGCAGCATCACCAATGCAGAGCACGCCGGGTTTTGCCCACTTATCCAGCCGGTCAATCTTTATCGACAGCAGCTTAAACGCTTCCCAGTGGGTGATCTCCGCCATGCGCGTCGCTTCAAAAGGCGATAGTGCGGCCACTTCTGCTTTAAACGCGTCGAGTCCGGCGACCTGTTTAGCCTCAAACTCCCCTTTCGGGATCGTCAGCCCACATTGCCAGTAGTTGCCACGATCGATAACGATAAAGTTCTGCCGTGGTCCTTTATGACCCATGCCCAGTTCGGGATCGTGCGGCTGCTTACTTAAGCGGAACCAGATGACATCGCGCGCTGCGCCAAATTCCTGACCGGTGAGTCCGGCCGCTTCGCGCACCCGCGAATGGCGGCCATCTGCACCGACCACCAGTTTACAGGTGATATGCAGCTGCTGATTACCGCGTGAGGCCGTCACGCCACTGACCGTGCCATTTTCCAACGTCAGGGACTCAAACGAAGTCGATTGCAGCAGGCTGAAGCCCGCGTAACGGGCGCTCTGCTCTGCCATAAAGTTCAGGAAATCCCACTGCGGCATAAAAGCGATAAATCGGCATTTAACCGGCAAACGTGAGAAATCGGCCATTGTAATACTCTGTCCTGCAATTTCCGCCTCCAGCTTTTCGGCACGCTGATGCGGCAACGTCAGGAAAGATTCCAGCAGACCGAGCTGATGCATAATCTCCAGCGTCGAGGGGTGGATGGTGTCTCCGCGAAAATCGTGGAGAAAATCGGCGTGCTTTTCAATCACCACGATGCGCAGACCTGCGCGGGCAAAAAGATAGCCCAGCATCAATCCGGCCGGGCCACCGCCGACAATACAGCAGTCAGCGGTAATAATTTCAGTGGAATGTGGCTGCATGTCAGCTCCCTGTCACGCCAGTATTGCTATGATAATTATGCCAGCCGTTGCGAACTAACCGCAGTCGGTCAATGGTGCTGTGCTCAGGCTAATCACTCAATGCGATTAAACTCAACTGAAAACTGCCGAAGACGCAATCCGCAGCCAGGAGATCATCATGAACGTGATCCTCAATACGCTGTTTATTCTGCCGCTATTAAGTCCACTTGTTGTGGCAGCCGCGCCCTATGACACGCTGAAATTTGCGCTGCGTAAGCAGCAAATTACCGACGACCTGCGCCAGAAGTGTCAACTTCCGCCAGCGACTTCTGACGAACAATTGCGCCAGACATTTCTCAATGATAAGCCCAACCTGAAACAGAATCAGGTCACGCTGACCGCAGCGGTTCAGGCGCTAAAAAATCAGGACAATCCAGCCTACCGCGAACGCATAGCTCAAGTGGTTTGTCCACCACAAACCGATTAACACTTTTACTCCGTTGAAATTGATCCTGCCGTTTGTTTTCACATTATCACTCAGTAAACTGGCACGCTGGTCTGGTTGAACAAGAATCTCTCTCAATGAATGAAGAATCACCGCAGCCTGTTTATGTTCCCCGCTCCATCGCGGCGCGCAGCCGGATGTTTCGCGCCCTGCTACATCGGGATAAAACGCCGCTGGCGATGCTGTTCTGCGCCGCACTGGTCGGTACACTGGTTGGCCTGGCGGGCGTGGCGTTTGCCCGGTCCGTTGAGGCAATACAGCAGTGGCGCGCCGACACGCTGACGCCTGAACAGTTTCAGGGCTGGATGCTTTATGCCGCGGCCTTTGCCATCTCAGCTCTGCTGGCGATGGTAGGTTATTTCCTGGTACGACGCTTCGCTCCCGAAGCGGGCGGTTCCGGTATTCCTGAAATTGAAGGTGCGCTGGAAGAGCTGAGGCCGGTTCGCTGGTGGCGGGTGATCCCGGTGAAATTCTTTGGCGGTCTGGGCACGCTGGGTGCCGGGATGGTGCTGGGACGGGAAGGCCCAACGGTGCAGCTGGGTGGCAACATTGGCCGCATGGTCATCGATATTCTGGGGATGCGCAGCAATGAAGCACGTCATACGCTGCTGGCAACCGGTGCGGCGGCCGGTCTTGCGGCGGCGTTTAATGCGCCGCTGGCGGGCATCCTGTTTATCATCGAGGAGATGCGTCCGCAGTTCCGTTATAACCTGATTTCGATCAAAGCCGTGTTTACCGGCGTGATTATGGCGAGCATCGTTTTTCGCTGTTTCAACGGCGGACAGGCGGTAATCTCTGTGGGCAAGCTGGCTGATGCACCGGTGCAAACGCTGTGGCTCTATCTGGTGCTCGGCATGATCATCGGCATGGTCGGCGTGCTGTTTAATCGCCTGATATTTATAACTCAGGATCTTTTTGCCCGCCTTTATGCCGGTAAAACAGCACGCGTGGTGCTGGCGGGTGCTTTGCTTGGCGGCGGCTGCGGTATTCTGGCTCTACTGTTCGCACCTGGGGCAGGCGGAGGTTCATCGCTGATTCCACAGGCAGTTCATGGTGTGTTCCCTTTCGCCCTGCTGCTGGTTGTTTTTTTGGTCAGACTGGTAACAACACTGCTCTGTTTTGGCTCAGGGGCTCCGGGCGGTATTTTTGCGCCAATGCTGGCACTGGGAACGCTGCTCGGAACCGCCTTTGGGGTGGCAATGACAGACCTGTTCCCGTTTTATCATCTGGAAGCAGGCACCTTTGCAATTGCGGGAATGGGCGCACTGTTTGCAGCATCGGTAAGAGCACCGCTGACAGGGATTGTGCTGGTGCTGGAGATGACCGATAACTATCAGCTGATATTGCCGATGATTATTACCTGTCTTGGGGCGACACTGCTGGCCCAATTTCTGGGGGGAAAACCACTCTATTCATCCATTCTGGCCCGCACGCTGGCGCGTCAGACAGAAGCTACCCACTCACAATGAGCAGGTAGCCAGGTTAATCATTTACCATCAAAATAGTCAGCAGGCATCTGTCCGGGTGCCTGATTGATCACTTCATCGTTATCAGGTCCTTCGTTTTTCATATAAGTGACTTTAGCAAACTCAGGAATGATCACGTAGGGATAGGCCGGACCTTCATCACGGAAGCGGTGCATATCTTCAATGAAGTCATTCTGATAACAGATAGTTTTCTCCGGGTGCTGACCTTCTCCGGCAATCCACTGCGGGAAGAAAATAGTGCCGTGAACCAGAGTGCGATTCAGATCAAACAGCAGGCTGACGCAGGTGCCGGTGGGCTCATGCCAGTCTACTTTGTAGATGCCCGGGGCGAACTGAATCGCGTGCATCTTCTGGTTAGTCACCCAGCGGCCACCTACTAATCCCTGATGAATGCGGTAATCGCAGGTGGTTTCGTTACGAGCGTACCACTCATATTTCCAGCCATTATCATAGGTATAGACAAAATGCGTACCAACGAACTTAGAAAGATCGCCTGAAATATTCTCTGGAGATTCAGTAGACATTTTAACCTCTGTGGTAATAGCGCACATAACATACGCAGATGATTTAAAAACAAGATATAGCGCAATTAATCAGCGAATATTGACTATGACGCAGAATGATTTTTTTACCATCATTAAACGAAAATCCTTCGCGATGGAAAAGGAGTAAAATTAATAAATAAAGCTGCCTCACCTCATTCAGCGTAACAGATGCAAAAAAAAGCGACCCTTTTACATACAACACCCTGAAACACTGGGTAATGCAGTGATTTTAAACGGGGTATTTATTCGTCATGATTCAATCAGCGAAAAATAATTTGATACGATAAATACATATATTTTCAACATTATCAACAGCCAATAGGGTTGTTGATATAGACTTCAGCTCTTTTTATTTTTTAAGTACCCACCTTTCCCCTGTTAAATGGATGAGTGAATAGTAATAATAAAAAGTTATAACTTAATTGATTTAAATCAATAAGTTAAATCTAATGAATTCAACTTTAAAGTTTATCCAACTTCAAATGAGGATTAATTTATTTTTGCTGATTTATTGAGTTTTCCTGACATTTTTGTACACGATCTAAGCTCAGGTACTCATTGGGTGCGAGAAGCGCGATACCACTAAAGACTCTGTTCCTCAGAGAAACAAAGATAAAGAGGTAAAAATTGTCGATATAGAAAAGATGCCTCAGACCTGTCAGGTAAACTCTTCTGAAAATATCAATTTTGTGAGACATAAAACGGCGCACCCTATTTCTCGTATTACAAACATAAGAGGGCGGCGTTATTCGAGGCTTATGTTAATAGTAAACCCTGCAGGAAGAGGCAACCAACATGCTGAAAACGCGCTGGTCATAAATTATCAAGCTTATCACCCGTTAGCGTTTAGCCGACCTTGCCGCAGCGACAAGTCCATTCAGCCACTGCTGTTACCCATTGATTATCGGATGAGGTTTAGCGATCATCCGTGCTTTTCTGATCATATTGCTGCTAACGCTAAGCATCCCTGGCTTCAGCAAAACATGGCCCGGCATCACCTAACCTATCACCATAAGGGGCATAAGTGGTTGCGTGAACGACTGGCGTCCATGGCTGAAAAGGTAGAATCACTCTTTGTATATCGATAGTGGTTTAAAAATTGATGCCGGGTTGAGCAGGAAAAAGTGTGTTGAATTGACGAAAGAATAGCAGGGAAATAAATCGCACGTGACTCAAACGAGTTTTTATCGGTACACGTTGCCATGGTAAGCGTCATTACTAATATCAACGTCCTGAAAAGAACTGACAGACATCACAAAATGATAAAAGCCCTGACTGAAATAGCCAGGGCTTTTAAGGTACTACAGATTTTACGTTTACCATTAACTAACTTAATTGATAGGTACTACTTCGGTACTGCTATTTATGAACAGATCCTGCGGATAATAATGATCACAATATTAAAATGTCACTATTATTAGCGGTTTCAACCACCTGATAGTCTTTCAGGAGACAAAGACAGGTCAGGCCCGTATAAACCTGCACACCCCCATCGCGATATATAATTTTGATGCGTTGCCTTACTTTCATTACGACGTTTAAACCGCAACCGTATCCTGTCGTAACGTAACGTTCAGAACTACGAGGCCTTACATCATCGCGACGCGATACTACAAACTGCTAAAGACTTACTTCGACTCCATTTAACAGGGTTATCATTAACTAACGAACAGTTTTTTAAAAACAATGTTTAACAGAACCACCGACAAGTTCAATTCTCAAATTTGTCGGGCCTTTTTACTTTACTCGTAACACTTTTTTCGGTTTATCAGGGCAACTGCACGCCGCTGATGAGTCCTACTTTACGTATATAAAAAACGATGTCAACACTGGTTTTAAAAACATGTTTATATTCTCAGTGGAGCAAATGACACGTAATTCAGGCCGTAAAATTCTTGTACAACGATTATCAACCTTAATAAAAATAGAAGACTGACCTTATGAATTTGAATAATTTACCCTGTTACTATCCGCCGCAGTACTTTAAGGGTGCAATAAAACAGGCGCCCTCAGGCGCCTTTATAACTCTTTACACTAACGAGCACTTTTACTAGCCAGACTTGCCAGTAAAACCTTCGCGGTCTCGGCTGACGAACCTGGGTTTTGACCAGTAATCAGCAAACCATCCTGAACCGTATAGGACTGCCAGTCATCGCCTCGTGAGTAGAGTCCGCCATTCTGTTTCAGCACATCTTCTACCAGGAACGGCACTATGTCGGTCAGGCCAACGCCCTCTTCTTCACTGTTGGTAAAGCCAGTCACTTTCTTGCCTTTGACCAGCGGCGTGCCATCCGCATTTTTCACATTACGCAGGACACCCGGAGCATGACAGACCAGCGCAACCGGTTTGCCCGCCTGCAGGGTTTGTTCAATCAGCGAGATAGAGTGTTTGTCGTTTGCCAGATCCCATAAAGGGCCATGGCCGCCTGGATAGAAAACGGCATCAAACGCGGCCTGGTCAACCGTATCAAGCTTGACGGTAGAGGCCAGCACGGCCTGAGCAGCAGAGTCGGCGTGGAAGCGGCGGGTCTCATCAGTCTGAGAATCGGGTTCATCACTTTTTGGATCGAGTGGAGGCTGTCCACCCTTTGGCGAAGCCAGAGTAATGTCAGCGCCCGCATCCAGGAATGCATAGTAAGGAGCCGCAAGCTCTTCCAGCCAGAAACCGGTCTTCTTACCAGTGGTGCCCAACTCATCATGCGAGGTCAAAACCATTAAAATTTTCATTTACGCTCCATATAACCGTTAGTCGGTCTCAGATGTAAGGATAGTCAGAACCAGCGTGTTAACCGCCGTCTTCTGCGTTGACCTTTTAATCATGGCGGGCTTCAGAATATTTATGAAATTTATTTCTTCAATTTCAGCTATTCACATAGCATTATACCTTGATGAAATATGATCTGAATTTACTGCCGGTTTTGCTGGTAATGATGGAAGAGCGCAATGTCACCCGCGCTGCGGAACGGCTGGGTATTACTCAGCCGGCGCTTTCTAATGCTTTGAACCGGTTACGCGAAACGCTCAACGATCCCCTGTTTATCCGTGAGCGTTACGGGATGCGTCCGACTCCCAAAGCAGAACAACTGGCCCAGGTGGTCGGTGCTGCGCTGTCATCCATCGATAAGGTTATCCTTGGTCAGCAGGACTTTGATCCGCTGCACGCCACGCGGCTTTTCACGCTTGCACCTAACAGCTATGTCGAATTCATCATGATGCCAGCCGTCGTGGCTCGCCTGAGGGCCTGTGCGCCCGGCATCAGACTTCGTCTCACCCCTTTCGGCAATGACGTCGCAGAAACCGGCGTGATTTCAGGCAACACCGATATGGTGTTGGGCCGTATCGTTGATCCACCCGATAATCTGGTGGTGCAGCACCTGATGAATGAAGGTCTGGCCTGCGTATTACGCGCGGATCATCCGCTGGCAGACGATAACCTCAGCGCAGAACAGTATGAACAGCTAAAGCACGTCAATGTTCTGCCGCCTGGGCGTATGCGCGCTGGTTTGTATCAGGCACTGGAACAAAGGGGCCTGCGTCGCCAGGTTGCCGTGTCCGTCACACACTTTCTGGCCGTGCCGGAAATGATTGCGGTCACAGACTACTGCGCAACCCTGCCACGTTTGATCTGTCAGCATCTGTCACGCGATGAGCGACTCAGAATCGTTCCTGCGCCGGTTGACCTGGGTACTTTTCCGGTTGAGATGGGCTGGCATGCACGCTATCGCGATGATCCTGCCCATCGCTGGTTCAGGACGTTAATTTCGGAGACGGCCCAGTCGCTATCTGATCCTGCGATAAACAATTAGCATGATCACCATTGCCGCACTAATAGTTAATATTGATATTGTAACCTGAGTTACTATTATTCCCATCGGAGGCCAACAACCTCCCCATTCATAACTCAGGAATATGACCATGAAAAACGTAAAAGCACTCTCAATTGCCGCAATCGCTGCCCTTTCAATGATCTCATTTAGTAGCTTTGCTGAAACTGTCTCTGTTACCTCTTCCACCCTGGATGGCGCAGAATCAAAAATCGCTGCTCAGGCTCAGGAACAGGGCGCGCAGTACAAAATTACGGAAGCGAACACCAATAACCGTGTTCACATGACCGCAGAACTGTATAAGTAACGGATGGTCGCAAACGGATTTGCCAGAAGAGGCTGCCCATTGGGCAGCCTTTTTTGTGTCAGATCAGGCAAGACGCGTGGCTGGGGAACTGCCAGTTCGCCACCATAAAATCAGTGCTGCCAGCGCTATTGCGCCGAGTACTGCAAATGCCGTGCTGTAGGAATAACGTGCAGCTATCATGCCAGTCATAGCAGGACTTAGCGCTGCGCCCACGCCCTGCATCAGCATAATGACGCTCTGCCCGGCGTTGACATGGCCGGTGCCCCGCATCAGGGAAACGATGTACCCTGGCACCGCCACGCCCAGGATCCCGGCGGCAATACCATCCAGCACCTGAACCGGAATCACAAAAATCGGCCCGGCAAAGCCTGCCGCGATAACCGCGCGTAGCGGCAAAATCATAAGAGCAACCATGATGAACAGTCGATAACCATGCGTTTCAACTCGCTTCGACACCCACAGCGCAACCGGTATCATCACCAGCTGAGAAATCACCACTGTCGCCGCAGCATACAGACCTGGACTGACCGCCGCCTGTCCACCGGCGGAGGCGACACGCATGCTCAGCATCGGCAGCAGCGCGGCATTGGCAAGATGGAACAACAGTAGCGTCACACCCGCGGTCATCAGCGCCGGTTTACGCATCAGCATTGATAAGCTCAGCGCGGGCTGACGCTCTTCATGCTGTTCATACCCGCGTGCCACATCATTGTCGATTTCATCACCCCGAATCGCCAGCGTGGCAAAAGCAGCGAAAACGGCCATTACCGTCATGAGAATAAAAACAGCCCCCATTCCCCAGTACCAGGCTGAAAAACCGGCCAGCAACGCTGCAATGGTGTTACCGCCATGATTAAAGGCTTCATTGCGTCCCATCTGATGGTTGAAGCCGCGCTGACCCGTGAGTCCTAAGGTGATACCAGCTACGGTCGGGCCGATAAACGCCGCCGCAATTCCCGCCACAATTTGCGAGACCATCGCCGTCCAGGTCTGATTGCTGTACCACAGAAGCAGCGTAGCAACGGTAATCACCAGACAGCCTAGCAGCACAATCATTTTTTTATAGCGGGTTGCATCGGCGGCGATCCCGGCAGGCAGCGTGGCAAGTAATCCGGCAATTCCGCCGCAGGTCATCACCAGACCAATTTCATCGGGACGCCAGTGTCGCTCCGTCAGAAAGATGCCCAGAAAGGGCCCCAGACCGTCGCGGACATCGGCCAGAAAAAAGCTCATTAAACAGAGCGCAAAGAGTGAACGCTGAGACATGTTATTTCCCTGGAAAGTATGAGTTAAAGGCAGTTGCGCTTCGGTTAACAGAGAAATTATGTGTTACAACCTGAGAAGTCACCTTTCGTTATAGTAACAAAATGAAAAAGACCACCCGTCACGAAGTACGGATGGCCTTTGCTGGTCACTCAATGTAGCGTGCGGATTATTTATCCGTGCCGAAACCCTGCTTTAACAGTGCTGGCAATACCGCCGGGAAATAGATGTTTTTGTAGTAACCGCTAACGCTTTCGCTCCAGCTTTCACCGTCGTTACGACCGATGTTTTTCCAGTGCTGAACCATTTCTTCGTTATAAGCCGCAATCTGCTGCTCCAGACCCTGGGTCTGATAAGTCTCATCATGGCGGAACGTTGCCAGAGGCAGACGCGGTTTCTGATGAGCGGGCTCGTCAACGTGACCGATCACCACGCCCGCAACCGGGAAGGTCATCGGCGGCAGTTCCAGCAGTGAAATCATCGCCTGCGGATCGCGACGAATCCCCCCAATCGGCACAATTCCCAGGCCTTCTGCACGCGCAGCGGCCATTACCGATCCCAGCGCAATACCGATATCGGTAGAACCTGACACGATGCTCTCAATACTCTGATGCGCGATCTGTTGCTGATCGACAGCGGACATGCCCACCGCTGATTTATGCATATCCAGCACAAAAGTGATGAACACCGGTGCTTTGGCAATCCACGATTGACCGCCCGCGATAGCGGCGATCTCTGCGCGACGTCCGGCATCACGCGTAATCACGACAGAAACCTGCTGCGAGTTTACTGATGTCGGTGCGCGATAAGCGGTACTGATAATACGATCCAACACCGCTTCATCGACAGGCTGCTCAGTGAAACTGCGTTCACTTTTATGACTTGTAAAAATATTAATCAGTTCGCTCATGGTTCCTCCCATTTAAAGCGCAAGAATAGCAGTAACTCACAGGGAAAAACTTAACCGCACTGGTCATACTGGTGTGGCATTTTTCAGCGTCCCCAGCGGCTTTTTAGATAGCTCACCGCCTGCTGAGTCTGTGGCTGATTCAGATAGTTCTCTCTGAACAGAATGGTGCCGTTGATGTTGGGGTTCGATGCATTGAGATCGAGCTGTTTTTTCAGCTCTGGCACGCCACCTTGGAGTGTCCAGTCAGGCTCAATTTTTGAAGGCTCCCCTACTTTATAGAGCGCGAGACCAATATAGAGCCGGGTTTTAGTTGGTTTCACGACTTCAGCCCACCAGTTTGCCAGCACGTCGTAACGGGCAGCCTGGCGGGAGAATGGCCAGTAGAGCTGGGGCGCGATGTAGTCCAGCAGGCCCTGCTGTACCCAGCGGCGAGTATCTGCAAAGGCTTCGTCATAGGCCGCCGCGCCGCGGGTATCGGAACCGGCGGGATCGTGCGACAGATTACGCCAGACGCCCGCCGGGCTGACGCCAAACTCAACCTCCGGCTTCAGCTGCTTAATGGTGCGAGATACCTGCTCAATCAGCTGCTGAGTGTTGTGACGCCGCCAGTCTGCTTTGCTGGCAAAACCCTGGCCATAACGGCTGAAGGTCTGATTATCGTTGAGCAGCGAACCCGCAGATTCGGAATAGAAGTAGTCATCGAACTGCACACCGTCAATGGGATATCGCGCGACGACCTCGGCAACAATGCTGGTGATCCAGTCACGAGCTTCGGGGATACCGGGATCGAGCACATAGCGATCGCCTGAAGTGCGGATCCAGTCGCGATGCAACACAAAAACGCTGGCCGGATGCAGTGAAAGCGTGCGGTTCAGTTCGCTGACGGTCGAAGGCTTCGTATTTACCGATACCCGATAAGGGTTAAACCAGGCATGGACTTTAATACCGCGTTTATGTGCCTCATCCAGCATAAACTGCAGCGGATCATAGCCCGGATCGTCGCCGATTTTGCCGGTCAGCATATCTGACCAGGGAAGGATTTTTGAGGGCCATAGCGCGGTAGCATCGGGCTTGACCTGGAAAAAGACCGTGTTAATCCCCAGGCTTTTCAGCTTATCGAGCTTGTCAGTGAGCGATTGCTGCTGCAGGCGGATACGCTGCGCGGGACTGGTGCCATTGACCGACGCAACCGGCGGCCAGTCGAGGCGCGACACCGTGGCAAGCCAGACGCCCCGCACCGGTTCATGCACCTGAGGGCGGTCTGGCTTGCCGGGTGCAGGTAATGGCTGTTTGGTCACGGGCGGAAAAGGGGTCACCAGCGATTTCGGCGGCTCAGAGGCGCAACTGACCAGCAACAACGCCGCAGCCAGTGCGGCGCCTCGCTTAATAGCGGTTCTGGCCGGTGCAGTGAAGGGATTCAGGACGATGATAAACTCCAGTATTGTCTGGTCGGGACGCAAAGAGGTGTATTCTCGGTGAGTCTGGTTAAATGTCAATGCGCTCGCTCAGCGGCAAACGTAAATCGCCGCCCTCAATATCAACCTCTGAACCCACTAGCGCTGCGGTGTGAACTCAATACCCGCAGACGCCAGACAGGCTTTAAGGGTGCCAAAGGCATCCTGACACTGCCGCTCATTGACACAGGCGTAACCCAGCAGCAATCCGCGCTCTTCCTGCGGGTGCATGTAATATTGAGAAAGTGGCCGCACTTTAACTCCGCGCTTTAACGCTTCTGCGGCTATTGCCACGTCGTCCGCGCCCGCTGGCAGCGGCATCACCAGATGCAGCCCGGCTTCATGATTGAATGCCGGTAAAAAGGCGGGTCCCAGATAGCGCTCAATCAGGCGGCAGAGAAACTGTCGCCGCTGACGATAAAGCAGACGCATCCGTCGGATATGTTCCATGTAATGACCCAGCCGGATGAACTCCGCCAGCGCCCGCTGAATCAGCAGATGCCCACCGCGATAGAGTTCCGCCGCCGCGATACGCAACGGTTGTGCCAGCGGTTTCGGCACGACCAGGTAGCCGATGCGCAAGGCGGGATAGAGCGTTTTGCTGAACGTGCCCATGTATATGACCGGTGCATCCGCTTCCAGCCCCTGCAGGGAAGGATGGGGCTGCCCCGAAAAACGAAACTCGCTGTCATAGTCATCTTCAACAATCCAGCTCTGATGACGGCGAGCCAGGGCGAGGAGTGCCTGACGACGGGCCAGGCTGAGATGCACACCCAGCGGATACTGATGAGAAGGCGTCACAAATACCATCTTAGGTGGCGGGCCGCTGTCTGGCACCAGCCCCTGCTCATCCACCGGCATCGCGCGAATCTTCAGACCATTCATGCGCAGCAGATTGCGTGTACCCCAGTAGCCCGGCTCCTCCATCCAGACCCGATCGCCAGGATCACATAATACCCGCGTCACCAGATCGACCGCCTGATGAACCCCTTCGGTAATCAGGATCTGGTCGGCATCGGCTCGCACAGAGCGCGCCACGCGCAGATAATCTACCAGTGCATGCCGCAGATCGGGACAGCCCCCGCCGCTGCTGTAGACCAGGCGATGGACGTCAGGTTCGCGGTTCAGCCGCGCCTGAATCTGACTGAACAGCTTGTGGGGAAATTCGGTGACATCGGGCGCGCCGGGAACAAATGCGCCCCACTGGTAAGGCGATGCGGTGGCATGCCCCAGCAGACTGGCGCCACGCTTAGACAGCGTTGCCTGTCGCTGCGCCCTCACCGCCTGGAGATCGGCAATCGCATCGCTCTGCAGACAGTTTTCCGGCAGCGTCTCGGCAATCCAGGTGCCGCTGCCGGTTCGCGCAGTGACATAGCCCTGCGCCATCAGGCTCTCATAGACATGCATAACGGTGTTTCGCGACACGCCCAGTTCGCGCGCCAGATCGCGGGTGGGTGGTAAACGGCTTCCGCGCGGGAACACCTCTTCAGCGATCGCAGCCTGCATGCAGTTCAGCAGCCGCTGATGTAATGAGCCTGTTCTTAAAAACTGTAACCGTGCTAATAGATGATCTGCGTACAACAGTCGCAATTGGCTCCACCTTTCCTCTCACAATTGGCTCTGGCAACTCACCACGCCTCAGGCATAAATAAACGTGTTTGTCGGGAATTGTAAACACGCATATCAACGAGGTGGAATAAATGAGCGAAAAAAATAACCTGCTGCAGCAACGCAAAGCACAGGCTCTCCCCAAAGGTATCGGCACGCTGTGCGACTGGTACGTTGCCCGGGCAGAGAACGCCACCTTATGGGATCAGGACGGTAATAGCTGGATTGACTTCGCGGGCGGTATCGCGGTGCTGAACACCGGCCACCGCCATCCACGCATTGAACAGGCCATTGCCCAACAGTTAACAAAGTTTACCCATACTGCTTTTCAGATCACCCCTTATGAAAGCTACATCGCCCTGGCTGAGCGCATTAATCAGCGGGTGCCCATTAATGGTCCGGCAAAAACCGCCTTCTTCACGACTGGCGCGGAAGCGGTAGAAAATGCAGTCAAAGTGGCGCGCGCCTATACCCGTCGTCACGGCATCATCACCTTTGGCAATGCATTCCATGGCCGCACGTTCATGACCATGGCGATGACCGGCAAAGTGGCACCCTACAAGCGGGATTTCGGTCCGATGCCACCGTCTGTATTCCATGCACGCTACCCCAGCACAGTTCAGGGAATCAGCATTGAGGCCGCACTGACCAGCCTCGACGAGATTTTTACCCAGGATATTGCGCCGCATGACGTTGCCGCAATCGTACTGGAGCCGGTTCAGGGCGAAGGTGGATTCCATGCGGCACCCGCAGAATTTATGGTGCAGCTGCGTGAGCTGGCTGATCGCCACGGCATTCTGCTGATTGCGGATGAAGTCCAGAGCGGATTTGCCCGTACCGGCAAGCTGTTCGCCATGGAACATTATCCGGTTAAGGCCGACATCATCACCATGGCGAAAAGTCTGGCCGGTGGAATGCCGCTCTCTGCCGTCGCCGGTCGCGCTGAGGTGATGGATGCCCCATCACCAGGTGGCCTGGGTGGGACTTATGCCGGCAACCCGTTGGCAATCGCCTCAGCCCATGCGGTGCTGGATGTGATTGAAGAGGAGCAGCTCTGTCAGCGCGCGGTTGATCTCGGCGCCCGGCTTGAAGCTGAACTGCAGGTGCATCAGCGCAGGCATCCGGATATTGCCGAAGTGCGTGCGCTGGGTTCAATGGTGGCGATGGAGTTCTATCAGTCCGGCACCGCGCAGGCCGTTCAGAAGAGGGCGATGGAACAGGGCCTGCTGCTGCTGACCTGCGGAGCGAAAGGCAACGTCATCCGCTTTCTCTATCCGCTCACCATTCCTGATGCCCAGTTCAGCCAGGCGCTGACCATTCTCTCTGCGGTGATTGATCACTGTGTCGCATCTGCCGGAAATCCCGTCGTCCCAGCCTGATGTCGCTGGCGCGTTAAGCAAATTTATTCCCCCGTGCGTCCGGCCACACAGGCCGGACGCCGCCAGGAGACGTTTACATGACGATGACTCAGAGTGCGAATGAAGACTCGCTCGCTCAAAACCTGAAACCGCGCCACGTGCGTATGCTCTCAATTGCTGGTGTGATTGGCGCAGGGCTGTTTGTCGGCTCCGGCCACGCTATATCTGAAGCAGGCCCGGCGGTGCTGATCTCCTATGCCGCTGCCGGTGCGCTGGTGGTGCTGATTATGCGAATGCTGGCCGAGATGGCCGTCGCCTCACCCGATTCCGGCTCGTTCTCAACCTACGCGGATAGGGCGCTGGGCCGCTGGGCCGGATTTACCATCGGCTGGCTCTACTGGTGGTTCTGGGTGCTGGTTATCCCGCTGGAGGCCAATGCAGCAGGCACTATTCTGCACGCCTGGTTCCCTGAGGTCGCTATCTGGCAATTTACCTTCGCCATCACCTTACTGCTGACCATCACCAACCTGCTCAGCGTGAAGAATTACGGGGAGTTTGAGTTCTGGTTTGCCCTGATCAAGGTGGTCGCTATCATCCTGTTCCTGGGTGTGGCGGGTGCGGCAGTGTTTGGTCTGCTGCCTGACAGCAACACCAGTGGCCTGTCGCATCTTTATGACACGCACGGATTTATGCCGAATGGGATGGGCGCGGTCGTGGCGGCTATCCTTACAACGATGTTCTCTTTTATGGGCACAGAAATCGTCACGATTGCCGCTGCCGAATCAAAAAACCCCGGCAAGCAGATCACTCAGGCGACTAACTCGGTTATCTGGCGTATTGCGCTTTTCTATCTGCTGTCGATTTTCTTTGTGGTCGCGCTGGTGCCGTGGAACACGCCAGGACTGGTGGAACAGGGTTCATGGCAGACAGTATTAACGGCGATGAACATCCCGCACGCCCGACTGATTGTTGATCTGGTGGTGCTGATGGCGGTATGCAGCTGTCTCAACTCCGCGCTCTATACTTCATCGCGCATGCTCTACTCGCTGTCACGCCGTAAAGATGCACCGGCTGCCGCTTCACGCACCAATCGCAGCGGCACACCGTGGGTTGCTGTACTGCTCTCAACCGCGGCGGCGTTTCTGGCGGTGATCGCGAATTATCTGGCACCGAGCGTGGTATTTGAATTTTTACTGGCGACCTCGGGGGCGATTGCATTGCTGGTCTATCTGGTGATCGCCGCATCGCATCTGGTGCTACGTAAAAAGCGCGAGAAAGCAGGTGAAGTCCTGAGCTACCGGATGTGGCTATTCCCCGGCCTGACGTGGGTCACTATTCTGTTTATCGTGACAGTGCTGGTGATCATGTTGTTTGACGCGAAACATCAGACTGAATTACTGGCTACAGGCGGCTTAACGCTACTGATTATTACCACCAGCCTGGTTCTGCGTCGTAAAAAGGAAAAGCGTCAGAGCACGAAGTACTTTACTCAACGCTCTTCAGACCCTTACTGATTCTCAGACATTTTATCTGAATATAAATAATGCCCACCTTCAGTAATAAAGGTGGGCATTTCTCTTTATCCACCAGCAAAGCAATACAGAACTCAACAACCCCGTAAATGAAAGGGGTTTAACCAATTACCAGCCTCACCAGTATGCCCTTTTGAGCCCGACCGGCTGAACTTAACGGTTTACTTTCCGCTTACTGTGCTCCCCAGAATAGGTGAGTTAATAATCGAACCTGATTGAGCAAGGGCTTTAACGTTAACTCACTACATACGTGCTATCACAGGCAGATTGCGCTGGCGTTATCCGGTGATAGCAAAACCTGTTTTAAGAATTACAGATAGCTGACTTCAATAATCCCTTTGGTTTTCTCAGGATTAAACCACTGCATCTTTACTGCTAACGGCAGGCCGGTAAGGGATTTTGGGTTCATCAGATTAACAGCAGTCACAACAGACTTGCCACGGGCAGGATCGTAACAGTCAAACCCGACTGGATTCTGGCCGATATTCATATTACATGAACCATTAATGATGGCGCCACTGAAGGTGATAGGACCTGAATGTGAATCTGCCCTTGCTGCACCCGCCAGGGTAATCAGCAGCGTGGTAAAGCAGGTTATTAAAAGTGATTTCATTTTTCGTCCTCCAGAGTATGTGTTACCGGTTATCGGCTCACAGACTCAAAGATTAAGTGCTGAGTGAAAAAAAATGTAAATTTTCAGACGCCTGGCCCAATGAAATCCATTAAGATGTGTTGTGACGAATTATCCCGATCCTGCCAGTAAAAATGAGTATAGTGTAATTAATGCACTTGATTTAATTTTAATATCATTTAAAGCACATTGACAAAAAATCAAAGAACCCGCATTAAAGTCTCACATTCTCTTCAGTTGGGATTCATTCTGGCGATCGACATGGCATTAAAGGAACCACTAACGTAGCAGGGTACAAAAGCATTCATTATAAATGCCCCACACTTCTATTTTTTCGCAATATCAGTATATTCGGACATAAAAATCTAAAGGTGATACTTGATGAGTTAATTAACTCACGCCAGCCTCACGAATTTAGATATTTCCCAACAACTCTTCAGTTTATTCCAGATACTGACTAAAGCGCAGAAGGTAACCATCCGGATCCTGTAACAGAAACTCCCGCTGGCAGGCGGTGGTCTCCCCGATGTCATAGTGGTTATCACGAAGCGCCCGATAAAGCGGAATGGCGTGCTGCTGCAAGCGCACCAGGACGGTCTCAATGTCATCGACTTCAATCTGAAAATTGATTCCCCGCCCCAGTGGCCAGCGCAGACCGGCTGTATTCCATCCCTGTGGATGGAACTGCTCAATCATCAGTTGCGCCTCTCCATAACAGAGATAAGCGAATTCAGGATCCTGACGCTGAATCCTCACCTCAAACCCCAGCACCACAGTGTAAAAGTGCAGCGAAGCGGTAAAGTCTGTGACGGTCAGTTCTGGCACCATTCGGTTCCAGTACAGGTTTTGATTGTTATCCATAAGTGCGTCCATTGTTGTCAGTTACGACCTCTGTTCATTCCCGGCTCGCATGCTGCTTTGCAATTCATCCAGCATCAGCCGAAGTGCAGCAGACTGATGCTCACGCGACTGATAAAGCCCCCAAATCCCAATACGCTGCGGCTCATAATCGGCCAGTAACGTCACCAGCTTTCCGGATTCCAGTGCATGGCGAGCCTCCTGCTCAGGCACCATCGCTATCCCGCAATCCGCAATTGCCGCATCACATAACAGCGAAGAGATGCCAGCACTGAGATTCCCCTTAACGGCAACTGCAATGGTTTCTCCTCCGGTCGCGGTGAAATGCCAGCTCTGCCCGGCAAAGCGACTGTAGTAGAGGCAGTTGTGCAGCGCCAGATCGTCCGGCGTTTCCGGGATGCCCCGTTGCTGCAGATACGCAGGTGAGGCGCAGAGTACTGAGCGACATTCGCCGAGGCGGCGTGCGATAGCGCCCGGCTCTGGGGCATCGGTGATGCGAACAGCAAGGTCGATGCGCTCTCCAATCAGGCTCACCGGCTGATTGTTGATCTCAAGCTCGATGCGTAAGGCAGGATAACGCGCCAGAAAATCGGGAATCACCGGGCCGACAAGGTGAAGCGCCGTAAAGTGAGCGCAAGCAATGCGTAGCGTTCCGCCGGGTACATTCTGGGTGGTCTCCTGCTGGATCGCCTCTGAAAGCAGCGCCAGCTGACGGGTCTTTTGAAGAATCGCCTCACCGGCAGGCGTCAGGGTGAGTCGCCGCGAAGAGCGATGCAGCAGCCGCGTACCCGCCCACTTTTCCATCTCCTCCAGATACCGGCTCACCATCGGACGCGAAATCCCCAGCGCACGTGAGGCGGCACTCAGACTGCCCAGCTCACATATCCGGTTGAAAACGGCTGCCGCCGTCACTCTGTCCATTACATCCACCTGTTCGGATTATGAAACTCAGCATCTCTGATTGCGGGAATTCTAACAGATTCTCAAATGGGTAGAATAGCGCCACTGACGCTAAACCGCGCCCGATACACCTGCCTGAAGCGGGCATTTATCTCTGAGGATTCTCAATGAAAGCCACACTATTACCTGTGATGTTGATTCTGGCTTCGGCCTCCGCCAGCGCGGCCAGTCTGCAACTGGAAACCTATAATCCGCAGGAGAAGGGCATCTTTCCTGTCTCCTCCACGCTGGTTTCCGGGCCAACCGAAGCGATCCTGTTTGATGCACAGTTCAGCACGCTCGACGGGGAAAAACTGGTGGAGATGATTAAAAAGAACGGTAAAAAGCTGAAGGAAATTGTGATCACCTCAGGCGACCCTGATTTTTACTTTGGTCTGGAGCCGATTATTAAGGCCTGGCCGGATGTAAAAGTGGTTGCCGCGCCTGCGGTGGTGAAACATATTCAGGAGACACATGACGCCAAGCTGAAGTACTGGGGTCCACAGATGAAGCAGGGCGCGCCGGATAAGGTGTTCGTGCCTGAAGTAACGCATCAGACAAGCTTCAGCGTCGACGGCGAGGTGCTGGAACTGCGACATCCTGAGCACTATGCCGCCTACATCTGGATCCCCGCTGCGCGCACCATTCTGGGTGGAACGGCCCTTTCCTCTGGCATTCACGTCTGGACGGCTGACACCCAGACCGTTCAGAGCCGCGCGGAGTGGCGTCATATCCTTACAGAAATGCAGACGCTGAATGCGAAAACGGTTATTCCGGGTCACTACCTCGGTGCACGTCCTGCGGGTTCGCAGGCGATTGATTTCACACTGAATTACCTGAAGCTTTTTGAAGCGGCACTGTCACAAGACAAAACCTCATCAAAGGTGGTTACCACCATGAAAGCCGCCTGGCCAGAACTGGCTGAGCCGGCTTCGCTGGAACTCAGCGCCAAAGTCAATACCGGCGAGATGAAGTGGTAAAATCCGTTGTGCGGCCAGTTAACTGCCTGGGGCGTCGTGTTTCAGCGGTGACATCCCTGAACTAAAGCAGAGATGCTCAGGTGCTATTTTTTAGCCAGATAGCGCCTGTCATCACGCGCCTGCAACCGCGCCTCCGCCGGGGTCGGAAAGATATAGTGAAACAGATCGCGGTAAAAACTCAGGTGCTTCAGTAATCCTTCCTGAATAGCTTTACTGATGTCTTTGATCAGGAATTCCTGGGTAGTATTGAAGTTACCGACGCTGAAAAAAGTTTTGTCATAGACGTTGACCACCCCTTCCCATTTCATCACCTGCTCCTCTGGAGAAGCGCCCTCAGAAGCGACGAACATCCCTTTGTGGGATTTCACACCCTGTTTGCTGACATAGGTCGTTAAGGCGTCATAACCGCGTTTGTTGCGCCAGCGGCAGAATTCATAGGGCACATCGTAATGCGGCAGCACAAAGTCCGGGCTGCGAAAATGTTCATCCCCAATCAACCCATCCAGCGTAACCGTGAAATGCAAAAAGTCCTGCAGGAAGTCAAACTGGCGGGTTTTAGTGAGCGAGACATTAATGGCGTAGTGACCCGCCTTCACATACCAGTAATTGGTAAAACCGGTGACCAGAATACAGAACGCCTGCCAGTCACTGAGTCTTCGATCCCCCGCCAGCCCCCTGAAACGGCTGATCATCATCCGTGATTTGGGATGCTGATACGCTTTCAGCAGCGGATCGTTCATACCTTTCAGTAACATCAGGGACACTCCTTGATTGATTGCGCTTATCCTGCCACGCCCGGATCAGGGTGAAAAGTGTCGTTGTTCTGAATATGAGCACATTAAGGTCTATAGGGGGAGAAGCTCACTGTTTGATCTGGAGGCAAGAGGATGCCGTTATAACCCGTCAGGCATTGGAGGCTGGGAGCCTTACCGGATCACCCTTATCACCGCACCACCAGTACCTCACTCACCTTCGCCACCAGCTTGCGGACTTTATCAGGAATAAAACGGGCATCAGGGAACACCGCATACAGATAGCGGTCGGGAAGTCGCCAGTCCGGTAACACCCGTATCAGTCGGCCAGATGCCAGCGCGTCTGCACCGATCAGCGTCTGTAAGCCGCCGATCCCCAGCCCCGCTTCAAGCGCCTGCATGAGTGCATCACTGTTGTTAGAGCGAAATACACTCTCTACCGGCACAGATACTTTTGCCTCCGCCGAAATCAGCTGCAGCGGCGCATTGGGTGACACACCGCTGAAACGTATGTAGGGATGGCGCTGCAAATCATCGGGTGTCTGCGGTGTGCCGTTACGTGCCATCCATTCCGGGGAAGCCACCAGCACGGTTTCAACCGTGGTCAGCGGGCGGGCAGCTAAAGTGGCAGGCGGTGACTCGCTGAGGCGAATCGCCACATCCACGCCCTCGGCGATGAGGTCCGACAGGCGATCCTCCAGCGCAATATTCAGACGCAGCGCAGGATATGTCTGCTGGAAGGCAATGAGATGCGGCATCAATCGCTGCCCGATGCCGCTCGGCAGCTGAATATGCAGTTTGCCGTGAAGCGGCTGCGATCCGGGCCGCAATTGCTCTTCCAGCTCCTCCATTGCGCTGAGCACCAGCCTGACCTGCTGGAGATAATGCTGCCCCTGCTCCGTCAGCGCCATTTTTCGTGTAGTGCGGTGCAAAAGCACCACACCCAGCGTCTCCTCGAGTGCTGCGATCTGCTGGCTCACTGCCGATTGCTTCATGCCGTTTTGCCGTGCCGCTGCTGAAAAAGATCCCGCTTCCGCCACCCGGACGAAAGTCTGTATCGCCGTCAGTTTGTTCTGCATTTATTGATTTTTCTGATAAGTGATATCCGGTTGAGGGTATTTAATCAGAATTAAGCGCAGGTGAGAATGCGGCTTCTCTCTTAACAAGGCTGTAAACATGAAAACGACGCAAGGTAAAAAGGTTGCGCTGGTGGCAGGAGCCAGCGGGATTGTCGGCCAGCAACTGAGCCAGGCACTGGTGGCAGACCAGTGGCAGGTAACCGCGCTCACTCATCGGTCAGACTTTGCAGTTAACGGAGCCGGGGTCATCGCAGTGGATCTGCGCGACCCGCAGCAGAGCCATGAACGGCTGGCCTCGCTCACTGACGTCACCCATATCTTTTACAGCGCCTGGCTGAATAGCGCTGACTGGGAGTCGATGGTTGGGCCCAATCTCGCCATGCTGCAGAATCTGGTTCAGGTAATGGAAGATATCGCTCCGCTTGAACATGTCAGCCTGATGCAGGGATACAAAGTGTATGGCGCCCATCTCGGGCAGTTTAAAACGCCGGCGCGGGAAAGCGATGCTGGCGTACCCGGTGCCGAATTCAATGCCGCACAGCTAAACTGGCTGGCTGCACAGCAGCTGGGTAAAGCCTGGCACTGGAGTGCTTTACGGCCTGGTGTCGTCGGCAGTAACCGGCCTGGCAACAGTATGAATCTGGCACTGAGCCTGGCGATCTATGCGTCGATCTGTCGTGCGACACGACTGCCCTTACGCTTTCCCGGTTCGCAGAAAACCTGGAACAGCTTAGTCGATTTTACCGATGCCACGCTGCTGGCCGACGCCACGATCTGGACCGCGCGCAGCCCTGATACACACAATCAGGCGTTTAACATCAACAATGGCGATCTCTGGCGCTGGTGTGAGCTGTGGCCGGTGATTGCAGCCTGGTTTGAACTGGACGTCGCGCCACCCGTCTCGCTGTCGTTCCGGCAGATGTTTCAGGACTATCGTGCGCTGTGGGGGGGCATCGCCGCCGAAAACGCACTGGTCGAAGCCGATATTCTCAGGCTCAGTGACGGCGCTTTCGCAGATTTTGTTTTTGGCTGGAACTACGACATGTTTGGCGATGGCAGCAAACTGCGACGGGCGGGTTTTCACGGTTATCGTGCAACCGATGAGATGTTCTGCGATCTGTTTACCCGCTTTCGGGTGGCAGGGATTATTCCGTGATGGCGTAGTGAAAGCACAGAGAGCGAGGTTATCGCTCTCTGCACAGGACGGATCTTAGCGCCCTTTCTTCTTACGTCCCGGCTGCACAAAGCGCTTGCGTGATGCACCGCTGGCGTCCGCTTTTTCAGCCGGTTTAGCGGCACTCTTCTGCGGTTTTTTAACGGCGGCGGCTTTTGCCGGGGCTTTGGCTTTCTTTGCGGGTTTATCTTCTGAGGAGGAGTTTTCCAGCAGTTTAAACAGCTCAACGAGTTCGTCGTCAGTAAGATCGCGCCATTCCCCCAGCGGTAAGCCTTTAAGATTGACGTTCATGATGCGGGTACGTTCCAGCTTCGTGACTTCAAAGCCAAAATGCTTACACATGCGGCGGATTTGACGATTCAGACCCTGAACCAGTGTGATGCGGAAGACAAACGGCGCTTCTTTTTTCACTTTGCACTTTTTAGTCACCGTGCCCAGCATCGGCACGCCTGCACTCATTCCGGCAATAAACTCGTCGGTGATGGGCTTGTCGACCGTCACGACATACTCTTTTTCGTGGTTGTTACCGGCGCGCAGGATCTTGTTGACCAGATCACCGTGGTTGGTGAGGAAGATCAGGCCCTGAGAGTCTTTATCAAGGCGGCCTATCGGGAAGACGCGCTTGCTGTGATTGACGAAGTCGCTGATGTTATCCCGCTCACCCTCTTCCATGGTGGTGATGATCCCCACGGGCTTATTGAGCGCAATCAGCACCAGATCGTCTTCGTCGCGCGGTTCAATCAGCTGACCATTCACCTTCACCACATCGCCTGCAAATACCTGCGCGCCTACAGAGGCGCGTTTGCCGTTAATGAAAACGTTGCCCTGCTCGATGTAACGATCGGCGTCACGACGGGAGCAGATACCGCTCTCGCTGATGTATTTATTAAGACGTGTTGATGATCCAGTCAGCATGATTCCTCCAAAAAACGCGGACTATACCTTACCGGCGGTGGCTTGCGAAGTCTTTGCGCGGGAAACTTTTCCCACTCTTCGTCAGGCCGGGGAGTGTCCGCAATTACAGGTCAATCTCCATCGCCATACAGCGCAACGCGCAGCCCGCCAGCTTTGATGGATAAAGACTTTCACCCAGCGGCCGGAAGCCATGCTGCTGATAAAAGCTCACGGCGTTCGGCGTCGACTCAAGCGTCAATCGGCGGTAGCCACGCTGCAGCGCCTCCGCTTTGATGGTGTCGATGATCAGACCCGCCATTCCCTGTCCGGCGAAATCGGGCAGCGTAAAAATGGCTTCCACACTCGCGGCAGCCAGATCCAGCGATCCCGTAGCCACTGGCACGCCGTCCGGGCCATCAATCACGAAGAAGGGATTTACACGAATCATCGCAGGAAAACTGGCGGGCATGCGGTCCGGCGTCCACGCCGCAAGGACATCGGGTGGATAGGCATTCTGGCAGCCATGACGGATGGCCAGATTACGAATATTCCATAACGTGTATGCCTCTTCGGGCGATGCCTGTCTGACAATCATGATGGCCTCCGGCTCCTGGACTGAGCCGTTACGTTATCACACTGCAGCGGGGTTAGATGCGTGAAAACAGCACGCTTCAGGAGAGTGAAACACCTGAGCGTGCCGGAGGCATAATGAGGGTGCCATCCCGCTCCAACATTGCCCGCCGCTCTCCTCCTGCGATAACGACAGACAACGCTGAACGCTTAAAAGCGGGCGTTAAGCCCGACATTCCATGTCACCTGATGCGTGTCGCTGTTGCCTGCCACAGCAGAGACGCCCGCGAACGCATTGACCGATGCGCCAATGGGCACGCTCGCACCGACCGCCATATCGATCCAGTTATCATCACGGGAACCGCTGCTGCGGGTAAAGGCGGTGCGGGTCGACTTCAATCCGGCGGTGACTGCAGAGTCGCTGTCACCAAACTGGCGGTTATAGCTGACCTGCGCCCAGGGATTGATCAGCAGATCTTTGCTGTCGATACGCCAGCCGACTGAGCCGATTTGGGAATGCAGTGTCTGGTCGCCAAAGCGCATAGAAGTACTGCTGTTGCCTTCTTCCTCATAGCCATCGACCTGGGTGTAATCCAGCGCATAGCTGGCCATCGGGCCGGTGGAGACATAGCGACCCAGCGGTAAATCCCAGCCGGTCTGTACCCGCATACCCAGCACTGTGCCGTCACTGCTGCCCTTTTCAGTGCGTGTTGCCGGTCCCAGCCTGATCTGACGCTTGATATCATCAAAGTTGAGATCGGCATAATGGACATCCGCATTAATCCATCCACTCTCGAGATAATTGAACTGACTCCAGAGCGCCACCAGATTGCCGCGTAAACGGTAATCAAAGCGCGATGAGGGATCCTGACGTTGCGAGGTGGTGGAGAGCATCGCTCCGGCCTGCCAGTGATCGGTCAGCTGATAGCCGACACCCACGGTGCCAGTGGCGCTGGTAGCATCGCCATCGAGCAGGCTGTCGCCGCGAAAATCACGCTGCTGCCCGGCATAACCGCCGAAAACTGTCAACTCACCCGCGCTAGCGGGCTGCTGACGCTGCTGCTGCAGATGTCCATCGAGCGTATTATGCGCATCGCCCACCAGCATCGACGGCGCCTGACTTAGCGCCGCCACCTGCAGCGGAGCATTCAGTACCGACTCAATATAATCGGCGATCAGCGCATGCACTGCCGGGCTGGGGTGCAGTCGGTCGGCGAACAGATATTGCTGTGACTGCGAAAATCCTGGCGTTGAGGAAGTACAGTCCATGGATGAGACGCCAGGCGGACAGGCCATACCCGCCGTATTGCTGAGTCCATACAGACGCGGATTATCAATCACCTCATTAAACAGGCCATTGATATCCACCCGCGCGATGTTCCCGTGTGCTGCCACCAGCCCCTGTTCTTCAGCCTGATTGTAACGATCGGTAAGGGACGCAGCCTCCTGACTCAGTAACTGCCAGGCGGCAATCAGCTGTTGCGCAAGGGCGTCGCGGATAAGCGGAATCGAAGAGACCTGTCCCGCCGCCTCGTTAAGTGCGGTTTCAATCGCCTGCTCTCTTGCAGCACGGTCCGGTGTGGTGGTGGTGCTCAGCGACTGAAACAGCGCCGCCGTAGCGGGTTGCGCGGCCGGGCCAAGCACCTGCAGTATCGCCTGCAACAAAGCAGGCGTCGCTCCCACATTTGGTACCGTCGGCACAATCACCGTTCCGGCCCCGGCATTCAGCAACCGGCTGACCTGTGAGGCCGCTGCACTGGCACTGTTATCCACGATCTGCTGCGCAGCAAGCGGCGCCAGGGCTGCCGCCGCTAAATCATTGCCGCCAATCCAGTGAATGTAGAGACCGTTCGGGTCGGCCCGTCCGCCACGCGCCGCAAGGTAGCTATCAAGCTGATCCTGAGTATTAAACAGGGGATTGATCGCCGGCACTGCAACGGCGCCACCTTCGGCATAGTTCTGTCCACCCTGGGATGAGGGACGCAGGGTATCGCCCAGCGATTGCGCCAGGATTTCGTCATAAAGCGGATGGGTCGCGCTATCGTAGGTAAAGCGGCCTACGTTGCCGCCATCACTCAGGCTATCGCCAAAAACGGTGAGATCGCTCCAGGCAAAAGCAGGCAGAGGGGATAGCAGGCTCAGGGTTGCACAGCAAAAAAGGTATTGCGCGTGAAGGGGTTTCATCAGCAGCTCCGCACAAATCAACATTAAAATGAAAGTAAGTGTCGCACCCGGTGGCGCGGCAGCTGTAAGCGTAGACGTCTGAGAAAAGAGGCAGAAGAAAAGACGCGATCGACGTCGCAAAGCGGAGAAATTTGACTTAAAGGAAGCCATGACGATCGGTCTATCGGGAAATTCCGGTCACGGCTTAGTGATATTTGTTACTTTTTACTGGCAGATTTCAGCCCGCGATAGAGATCCTGTAACCGTTTCATAGTTTTAACCGTGCGCTGCGGCAGTGTCGAGGCCACCGACAGGATCAGCATCTCCAGGCAGACCATAATCGTGCCGTGCAGCGGAATGCGTCCCTTCTCGCCACCGCGAGGCACATTAATCACCACATCCGCCTCGCGCGCGAAAAAGGAATCGGTGGCGTTGGTCAACAGAATGACTGGAATACCCAGCCGCTTCGCTTCACGTACCACGGTAGTGCCTTCCCGGTGTGCCGACTGCTGCGCCATCATCACCAGCACGTCACCACGCTGCAGCGCCAGCATCTGTTCTGCCAGCGCAATACCGGCGCGATTCAGAGAGAAGGCGGGAAGACCAATACGGTTTAGCAACCGCACGGTATAGTCCGCCAGAATTCCCGAAGCATTTATGCCAAAAATAGCGACTTCCCGCGCTTCGCCCAGCAGTGCTACGGCATCGGCCACCGCCACCCGATTCTGCGGCTGCGACAGCACCTCACAGGCGTGCCGGTGGCCGCTCAGCACAAAGTCGATGGCGCTGTTCACGTCGCTGGTCACCTCACTGACAGTGGTGACCATCTTATCTTCAGAGGTCAGCGACGGACCAAACCAGGCTTTCAGCGTCTGCTTGAGGTCGCGCAGCCCGCTGAAGCCCAGTGCCTGAATAGCGCGGATCACCGTGGCATCAGAAGTATTATTCGCCACGGCGATCTCCATCGCGGTGCTTTCGAGCACCGTTTCGCGTTGTTGGTCAATATAACGCGCCACGGCCAGCAGACGGGGAGAGAGCTGCTTTTCGCGGGCACGAAGACGCTCTGCCACCACATCCACTCTGTTTTTGATCGGCCTGTTCAGTTTCATGCTGTTCCTGCTGCTGACGTTAAAAGTAAGAAAGGCTCACTACCGGTCTGTTACCACAGTGACATTTTCAGAACCCGAAAATGTAGTAAAAGTCCCATGCTGTTATGCATTTCACCTGCAAAAGCCAGGGATAAAGACCTTTCACCGCATCCTTTAATGGATTGATATTCAATTTTTTCAATATATTACTAATAAACCCTGAGCAATTACTTTATCAAAAGCGATGCGTCAAAAATGTAGCAGAAACACTGCGATTTATGTTTACTACTACATTATCGGATGTTTGAATGATTCTCAATTACAGATGAGAAGTATTGTCGTCCGGGCGACGTAATGGTGTCTGACCCTGATGTGCTCTCCTCTGCTTAACGCGCTGCATATTGCAGACCACCTCCAGGGAAGCCCTGCGTGAATGACAGCCATCAGGGCGTATTAGCTTTAGAAACTGCCAGTTACAGACACGAAAAGAAAAATGAAAAACAAAGACTCACGATATCCGGCCCGACACCCCGCTCTGGTCGTGGCGATGTGTGGCAGCATGATGCTGCCGCAGGTCCGTGCAGCAGCCGACAGCGCTCCGGATATGACCGTGACGGCGGATGCCAGCGCAGAGGGAAATTACATCGCCAGCGAGAGCAGCGTCGCCAGCAAAATGCCGACCGCGCGGCTTGACGAGGTGCAATCGGTTAGCGTCGTCACACAACAGCAACTGGAGGACTTCCAGGCTAGCTCTCTGGCGGATGCGATGCGCTTTGTCAGCGGCGTCTCCGAGGCGAACACGCTGGCAGGCACCGAAGATGGTTTTGTCCGACGCGGTTTTGGCAGCAACGCTGATGGGTCAGTCTACCGGGATGGCATTCGCAGCAGTCAGGGACTCAATTTTGATGCCACCACCGAAAGGGTTGAGGTGCTGAAAGGCTCCTCCTCGCTACTGTATGGCATCCAGAATCCTGGCGGCATTATCAATGTGGTCAGCAAAAAGCCGCAGTACAACTGGCACTCCAGCGTCACCGGGCGTTACGCCAGCGAAGGTGGCGGCGCAGGCACGGTGGATGTTACCGGCCCGCTGGGCAACGGTTTTGCCTTCCGGCTAATTGCCGAAAAGCAGAATCAGGATTACTGGCGCAACTTTGGCAGTGAAGATCACACACTACTGGCGCCATCACTGCAGTGGTTCGGCGAGCAGGCCAGCTTTCTCATCAGCTATGCCGACTATCGCTATGACATTCCCTACGATCGCGGCACGGCCTTTATCGACGGCAAGCCGATCGACATCGGTTATAAAGATCGCCTGGATGACAAAGCCAACCACGCCTGGGGCCATAACAAAACCCTGAATGCCCACTATGACTGGCAGTTTAATGATGAGTGGCGAACCCGGTTAACGCTGGGCTGGAATCAACGACGTTATGACAATAACGAGGTGCGCGTGACAGCGGTGAATGCCACCAGCGGCGTGGTGACACGTCGTGCCGATGCCAATCGCGGGTTTAACCATAAAACCAAATACCTGAGCTGGGATCTGCTGGGTAACCCGGAAATCCTGGGGATGCAGCACGCGCTGGTGGCAGGCACCGACTATGAGATGAACCAGACTTATCGTGCCCATCAGTATCAGGGCAAGATTAACCGCCAGTTCAACTATTTCAATCCCGACTATGACCTGCTGTCACCGGTCACGGACAACGGTACGGAAAACAGCGCAGCAGCCAATAATCTGAACCGTATTCATAGCCGCTCGCTCTACGCTAAAGACAGCATTTCCCTGTCACGTGACTGGATTGTCGTGCTGGGTGGTCGTTATCAGCATTATGAACAGCGCGCCTCGCGCGGCTTTAATCCGCAGGTGGAGACTCTGAACGACGAGGGCAATAAATTCCTGCCGCAGGCGGGGGTGATCTACAAACTTACGCCAGATCTCTCTTTCTACACCAGCGTCAGCAAGTCGTTCACGCCTTCAACCGATGTCGATGATGACGGCAACGTCGGTAAACCGGAACAGGGCACCAGCTGGGAAGTCGGCAGTAAATGGCAGCTATCACCGGCACTGCTGGCCAGCGTAGCGCTTTATCGGATAGATGAAAGGGCGATGTCACTGAATATCAATGGCAGCACGCGGGCGATTGATAAAGCGCGATCGACGGGTGCTGAATTTGAGCTGAACGGCCAGATTGCTGAAGGCTGGGATTTGAGTGCGAACTACAGCTATGATCAGGCGGAAATCGTCAGCGACCGGGTTAATCCGGATAACAACGGCAATCGTCTGCAGAACGCCCCGCGTCATGCCGGTGCGCTCTATCTGAGCCATGACCTGCAGGTCAGTGGCCTGCCAGGCTCGCTGCGACTCGGCGGCGGCGCGCGCTATATCGGTAGTCGCGCAGGCGATCCCGATAACAGTTTCACCCTGCCCGACTATGTGGTGGCAGACAGCTTCGTCGCGTGGAAAAACCACCTGTTCGGCGAAAAAACCGAGCTGCGCCTGAACGTCAATAACCTGTTTAATCAGCACTATTACACTTCAAGCGGCGGCAATCTGCGCGTCCGTGAAGGCGAAACCCGCAACCTGATGGTACAGGCCCGTGTTGAATTTTAAATCGCTTCGATCTGCGATGCTGATGCTCGGCGTGATGCTGGTCAGCGCAGGGGTACACGCCCGTACGCTGACCGACATCACTGGTCGCCAGGTGACCATCCCAGACCATCCGCAGCGTATTGTGCTGGGTGAAAGCCGGATGCTCTACAGCGTTGCGCTGCTGACGCCAGGCAATCCGCTAAAGCATATCGCTGGCTGGCCGCAGGATCTGAAAAAGTATGATCCCCAGACCTGGCAGATCTTTGCCCGCCAGTTTCCGCAGATGAACACTATCCCGGTACTGGGTCTGGATGGCGTCAATGACATGAACCCTGAACAGGTGATCGCGCTCAAGCCTGATGTGGTCATCCTCCCGCAGCTGGCCCGCAGCAGTGAAAGCGGCGCCGTGCTGGAGAAGATGCTCGCGGCGGCGAATATCCCGGTAGTGAAAATCGATCTGCGGGTTGAGCTACTGAAAAACACCGAGCGTAGCATCACGCTTCTGGGTGAGGTACTGAATCAGCCCCAGCGTGCTGCTGACTTTAATCGCTTTTACCGCAGCCATATGCAGCGCATTACGAGCCGGCTGGCGGCCTACCATGGCCCGAAACCGTCCGTGCTGCTGCAGTTGCATCTTGGACGCCGCAGTGAGTGCTGCGTGACGTCGGTCAATGGCAATCTGGGTGAGCTGCTGAAGTTTGCCGGTGGCAACAATCTTGCCAGCCAGCAGATCAAAGGTGTGTTTGGGCGGCTGAGTGAGGAAAGCGTGATTGCGGCCCAGCCAGATTACTACTTCGCCACCGGCACCGGCAGCGCTGATGACGCAGGCGCGCTGAAGGCTGGTCCCGCCGTCACCACGGCGCAAACCCGGCAAAGCCTGCTGGCGCTGACGGGTCAGCAGAATGCGCTGAAGCAACTCACAGCACTGCGCGACGGTCATGCCGGCGCCATCTGGCACAACTTTTATCTCAGTCCGTGGCATGTGGTCGCGACCGAGTTTTTCGCGACTACGCTCTATCCACAGCTGTTTCATGACGTCGATCCTGAACAGACGTTACGACAGCTGTTTCGGGATTTCCTGCCTGTCCCCTATTCGGGCAGCTACCTCTATCGGCTGGCTCCCGAGGAGAAACCGGCATCAGGCGGCTGACTCCCCGCGATTTTTCACCCGGACGATATCGGCCATAACCGACAGCGCAATCTCTGCCGGCGTTTTGCTGCCGATGGGCAGGCCGATGGGCGCATGGATGCGGTCCAGTTCGGCACGATCCAGTCCGGCGATCTGTTTTAGTCGCGCCCGCCGTTTCTCGCTATTTTTCACCGATCCCATGATGCCGATATAGAATGCGGGTGTGGCAATCGCCTCCATCATGGTCAGGTCATCAATACGCGGATCGTGGGTCAATGCTACAATCGCCACCGCCGCGTGCGCGCCGTTCAGCTCCAGCCAGCGCGCCGGATGCTGTGATACCAGCGTCACGTTATCTGCGCCACTGAAGTGGCTTTCCAGTTCCGTCAGCATCTCCGGGCGGTGCTCACAGACCCGCACGTGAAATCCCAGCATCTGCCCGAGGCGGATGCACTCATGGGCCACGCTGGAGTAGCCCGCGATTAGCAGTTCCGGTATCGCACCGACCGGCAGTAACATGTGGTCTTCGCTGGCATCCAGCGCGGGTAAAACCCGATCGGCGGCGAGGATTTCCCACTGCGCGCGTTCGCCGGGCCGTATCATTTTTACCACTGGCTGTTGTCCACTCAGCGCGCGCTGCATCGCCGTCAGCAGCGCCAGCGTGGTGTCATCAGGCGGCAGAAACTCTATGACGATCTCAAGACTGCCACCACACGGCAGACTGACGTCAGGCCGCATGCCGCCCTCGCCGTATCGCACACGCTGACTACTGGCGCGATAGGCACCCGCCGCCAGTTGTGCCAGAAAATCCTCTTCAATGCAGCCGCCTGACAGCGATCCGCAGTAAGCCCCGGTTTCGTTAACCGTCATCAGCGTGCCCGGCGCGCGCGGTGAAGAGCCGTAGGTGCGCAGCACCGTGCACAGCCAGACCTGCTGGCCCGCCTGGCAACTGCTGAGTGCCGCATCAATGACGCGTTGATCCAGCGTTATCATGAAAATTCCTTTATTAACTGGAGATCGGCGGGGAGGTCGATATCACACAGGCAGCCGCGATCGTAAAGCGGTAGCCGGACGGCCAGTGACTTCACTGCCGCCTGCGGCCCGGCATCGCCCTGCAAAACGCTCAGCATCGGATAACATTGCTGCTGAAAGCCCACCGGATGGCCTGCCCTGCCGTCAATCCACGGCCTGACGATCGGCGCATCCGCCAGCGCGGCACTGACCGCACGATAACTTTCAGGCGTGACAAACGGCATATCGCCCAGCGCAATCAGCCAGCCATCATAGTCGCGGCTGGCGTCAACGCCGGCAGCGATCGATTCGCCCAGCCCGCCGCTGTCACAGGGTACTAAAGTCGCCTGCGAGCAGAGCATGTGGATAGCAACAGCATCAGGACGTGTCACCACGAACAGGTCAAGCCCGCTGGCAGCGGCATTCTCCAGCGTGTGCTGCAGTACCGGTTTGCCCGCCAGGTCAGCCAGCAGCTTATGCTCGCCAGCCTGTTGCCGAAAACGGCGGCTCAGCCCGGCGGCCAGTATGACCAATGCTATCTTCACTTTCTTCTCCGCCTGACGTGCAAAACGGGCGCAGGCTCCAGCCGACGCCCGCAAAACGACAATCTGATCTGCTGTCAGCAGATCAGGAACCGGCTCAGATAATCTTGTCGAGCGTAATGGGCAGGTCGCGTACACGCTTGCCGGTGGCATGGAACACGGCATTACTGATCGCTGCCGCAACGCCGACGATACCCAGTTCACCCACGGGTTTACCCCCCATCGTGGTCGCCTCAAAGTCCGGCTCGCCAACGTTGATGGTCGTGATGTCAGGAATATCACCGTTAACCGGCACCAGATAATCTGCCAGGTTGTTGTTGATCACCCGACCGTTACGCGGATCGATAATGCCCTCTTCCATCAGTGCCTGACCGACACCCATGATCATGCCGCCAATCCACTGACTGCGCGCCAGTTTAGGATTGTAGAGACGGCCGCTGTCGAGTGCCGCCACCATTCGTTTTACCCGAATGGTGCCGAAATCTTCATCGACGCGCACTTCAACAAAATGCGCACTCCAGCTGTGGGCAGAGAATTTTTCAGGACGGGTCCCGTCATTGAGGTTGCGCACCATCTTGTCGCGCTCACTTTCTGACATATCGTCCGGGAAGGTTCCGCCTTTCACCGCCAGACTCTCCGACGGTGCCAGGCTCGCCAGCTCCACGAATGACACCGCCAGATTGCTGCCCTGAGTATGCTGCACACCGTCGCCTTTCAGCGTGAGCTGGGATACGGGCGTTCCCTTCAGTGGCGACTGCGGCAGCTCACTGGCCAGCTTCAGCAGCTGGTCACGCATACGTTTAGCCGTGTCGTCCACCGCGGCGGTTACGTTACCTGCCAGCTGCGAACCGCCTGCTACACCCGCGCGCGGCAGCTCGGTATCACCCAGCTGAACCTCAATGGTAGTGGAAGCGACGCCCAGAATGTCGGCGGCGGTCTGCGCCAGAATGGTATAGGTTCCGGTGCCGATATCCGCACCGCCGCACTGCACCACAAATGTTCCCTGCGGCGTCAGAATGATTTTCGCTTCAGCGGGCAGTTTGTTGACCGGATAGGTGCCGGAAGCCATGCCCCAGCCAATCAGTTCACGCCCTTCGCGCATCGATCGCGGCGTCATGATCCGCTGGTCCCAGCCAAAGGCTTCTGCGCCTTTCTGATAGGCCTCTTTCAGACGGCGCGAACTCCACGGCAGGTCGAGTTGATAATCTTTGTCTGCCCAGTTGCGCAGACGCAGCTCCAGCGGATCGATGTTCAGGGCATAGGCCATCTCATCCATCGCGACTTCCAGCCCAAAAGCGCTGGGGTTTTCACCCGGTGCACGCATCCAGCCTGGGGTCACGGTGTTGATCGGCCTGATCTGATGCTGAGCAGAGACGTTTTCCACCGCATACATACGGGCGGTGACTTTGCTGCAGTTCTCGGCGAACACGTCAATGAGTGACGTTTCACTGAAGCTACGCTGGATAATCGCCTGGATTTTGCCGTCACGGGATGCACCCAGCTCCAGCTGCTGTGAGGTGGCGGCACGTCCGCCGAAGCCGGTAAAGATCTGCGGACGGGTCAGCGACACCTTGATCGGACGGTTCAGCGCCCGTGATGCCACACTCGCCAGCGCGACGTGGGTATAAGGAACCGGCTTTGAACCAAATCCGCCGCCGACATAAGGCGAGATGATGCGCACGTCCTCAACCTCAATGCCCATCCACTCGGCGATTTCAACCTGCGCGCCCGCTACCCACTGGCTCGGCTCCCAGACGGTGATGCGTCCATCCTGCCACTGCGCTACACAGGCGTGCGGCTCCATCGGCATGTTGTATTCGCGCGGTGTGGTGTAGCGCTGGCTCAGACGCACCTCGGCCTGCTGCATCGCCGCCTGCGCATCGCCCATATCGATATCCTGCTTCGAGACCGGTTTCGGCTCGACGCCCTCATCCGTGGCAAAAATCAGCGCGGGTGAGGTTTCATACTCAATTTCCACCAGCGAGGCCGCATAGGTCGCCTGCTCAAACGTCTCTGCCACCACCAGACCGATGTTCTGGCCGTTGTGAACAATCACATCGTCCTGAATGGGGGTATAGGTTGTCTGCGCTGCACCGCCGTCTGCAATTGCGGTTGGCTTGTTGATCTTCAGCGTGTTCAGGTGCGTATAGACCGCCAGCACACCCGAGGATTGTTGTGCCTTTTCCGTCGACATGCGGCTGATACGACCGCTGGCGACAGTGGACTGAATCACCACGCCATAGAGCGGATTTTCCGGCTGATGCTCGACCGCATAACGTGCCTCGCCGGTGACTTTTACTTTACCGTCGCCTCGCGAGCGTGGAGCACCCAGCCCTTCAATCGCTGTGTCTGCCGCTGAGTTCGCCTTTGTTAAATCCGGACGCGCCTTGTCATTTACGTCACTCATGCGGTTTCTCCTGCTGCCATCAGCGCGCGTGCAATCACGCGCGGTGCCAGTTTCACTTTATAGGCGTTATGAGTCAGCGCCTGCGTTTCCTGAGTAATGAGTTCAGCCGCCTGGAACACCGTCTCTTCATTAAACGGCTGGCCTTCCAGCGCCTGCTCTACTGACCTGACCCGCCAGGGTTTGGTTGCCACGCCGCCCAGGGCGATATGCACCTGACGCATCACACCGTTTTCCAGCGTAAAGCCTGCGGCTGCGCTGGCTGCAGCAAACTCATAGGAACTGCGGTCGCGGACTTTAAGATAGTGAGAGCGACGAAGTGACCCGGTTTGCGGCACTTCAATCGCCACAATAATTTCGTCATCATGCAGATCGTGCTCGCGGTCAGGCGTATCACCTGGCAGCAGGAAGAAATCATCAATTGCAATGCGGCGGGTTTCGCCCTGCTGATTCTGCAGGACCACAATGGCGTCAAACGCCACCAGCGCAACGGCCAGATCGCCGGGATAGACCGCGATACAGCTGTTGCTGGCACCGAGAATGGCATGGTTGCTGTTGACGCCATCCAGCGCGGCGCAGCCAGATCCTGGATTGCGTTTGTTGCAGGCCGTGAAGGTCGCCGGATCGCGATAATAGGCGCAACGGGTGCGTTGACGTAAATTGCCACCCAGCGTCGCCATGTTTCGAATCTGGGGAGACGCAGCCTGCCACAGGCTGCCATAAATGGCGGGCGCGTTCTGCTGGCACGCGGGATCATCCGCCAGCTGGCTCATGGTGACCAGCGCGCCAGCGGTGATCTTATCTTCTCCAAACTGCAGGTTTTTTAGCTCCGTTAAGCCGCTGATGCCAATTAACTGCGGGGGAGTGAAGACGCCACACTTCATCAGATCGAGCTGCGTGGTGCCGCCTGCCAGCAACTGGCTGCCTGACTGCTGTTTCAGTGATGCAGCATCCAGAGGAGACTGGGCGACTTTCCAGCTGAATTCATTCATGCGATCTCCTTCGCCATCTCTGCGGCAGCCTGTTTAATGGCATCGACGATGTGCGGATAAGCCCCGCAACGGCATAAGTTGCCGCTCATGTATTCACGAATCTCATCGTCCGAACCGGCGTGGCCCTCTTTGATGCAGGCGACGGCGGACATAATCTGGCCCGGCGTGCAGTAGCCACACTGGAAGGCATCATTTTCCATAAAGCAGCGCTGCACCGGGTGCAGTTCACCCTCGCTGGAGGCCAGCCCTTCAATGCTGGTCACGTCTGCGCCGTCCGCCTGGGCCGCCAGCGTCAGACAACTCAGCACACGCTGACCATTAATCAGTACCGTGCAGGCACCGCACTGTCCCTGGTCGCACCCTTTTTTGGTGCCGGTCAGGTTCAGTTGTTCGCGCAGCGCGTCGAGCAGCGTGACACGCGGATCGACCTGCATCTGCTGCGACTGGCCATTAACCTGCATTGTTAGCGATATTTTTTCCGACATTGTCTGCTTCCCATTGTTGTGGGCTAAAAAGATAAGTTTTTATTGGTATTTTTCTGACGGGAGTTAAATCGGGGAAATTGTGATAACCCTAATCTTTACGCGCGTATCTCTGCCTTTATGTTTAGCAGCTTTTTTGGGATCTGGTGGAGAAGTCGGTAAAAGTCAGCGTTATCTGAGGTGTATAAGGAAATAAAACGCTATAAAAATAATGATATAACGTTTTTATCTGTCTGATCTTAGTCGATTTACTGGAAACACCTCTTGTCCGGGGAGCTTACGAGGGATTTACAGCTTTTTCATCAACTTTGCCGTAAAAAGCGCAGCCGTGAAAGCCATTTTCAGGATCGCCAATCTGCCAGACATCAATGTGGCTTTAACGCTCTGTGGATAAGCGTCTTTGTCAGTAACGCTAATCACGGCTCATCATTTTCTGATCAACATCTGGAGTAATGCCGATCAGGCGACTGAACACATGTACATGGGCGACATGGGCCGGACTATCGCCACAGACAGTCACGCGGTGATTCAGCGCTGAAACCGGCTTTGGCTTCCCTGAAGATAGACAGCGTGTGCGGCTCCTGAACGTCTGGCTACGGTTCAGTCTGCAAGGGCAATCGTGCTGGATTTGGGCTACGACAATGTGTGTGCATTTATCATCTTTTTTCGCCGTGTATCTGGCGTGACGTCTGGACGATATAAATTTTGAGATCAGGAGACTGATATAAGGTTTGTTAAGAGCAAAAAAGCGGGCATCATCTTCAGCAGCAATGTCACTTTGTGTTATTCGGCTCTTAAGGATATAACTGCATTATCATTGACATTTATCTTTGTCATACAGGGAGTAAGACTGATGAACATAAATATCAGACCAGCCAAATTATCTGATGTTGAGAGTATTTTCACTGTCAGAACATCTGTTATCGAAAATCATCTTAGCCATGAAGAAATGCGGAAGATGGGCATCACCGAAAGTACTGTAGGCGAAATGATCGAAAAGGGTCATTGCACATGGGTTGCGACAAAAGATGATGAAGTTATCGGTTTTTCGATGATTTTAACGGAGAAAGGCTGTCTTTATGGTCTTTTTGTTCTTCCTGCCTATGAAGGCAAAGGCATCGGTCGCAGACTGACCCTGCTTGCGGAACAGGAGCTGTTCAGGCATCACGATATTGCCTGGCTTGAAACCGATGGAAATAGCCGCGCGGCGAAATTCTATATGCAACTCGGCTGGGATAATAAGACAAAAATTGATGGTGATTTTATCCGGTTAGAGAAGCAACGCTGCACTTGATGTGTATCGCTGAAACAGATAACTGGCTGTCGGCTTATTCAAAGCCCTCTTTTCAGGATTGATGCATCTGGTGATTTTTTGAAAAACATAAAGCCCATGGGGGCTTTATGTTTAAACAATCATATGACGCAACGCTCTGGATCAGAACCGGTATTGCAGACCCGCGGTAATAGTAGTGTTTTTATTTGATATACCAGCCGCATCTCCGTTAATTGTTCCCGAATCACCGGAAAACCTGTCAATAATCTGCGTACTGCCTTTGCCTTCTTCGTATTTGCTGTAAGTGAATTCGGCAAAAACTTTGGCATTTGGGGTCACATAATATCCGGCATCTACCGATGTTCCGTAGTATCGCGAATTAGTCGCTTTCTCACGGAAAGTAAGATCACGCATATAGTGCTCGTCGTTGTCATGCGCCCGGACCCAGTCACTGAATTTAAATAAGGCGTTAAATTCAAAGTCGTTAATACGGTACTGGCCCGCAAGGCCAATGTACGGCATGGAAAAACGCTGGCTGTAGCCAATACCACGTTCGCCTCTTGGGAAATCACCGGTAGAAGCGCCGTTATCGTAATTGTAGGATCCGCCAAAGGCCGTCCAGCTTAAACGCGTTTCCTGATAACCAGCAGTTAACCCGGCCTTATAGTTATCTCCCTGTAAAGCCCAGCCCTTTATATTGAGATCGTATTCATTGGCGTAATTAACATCCGTGCGGGGATGGGAGGAATGGTCTGTCCAGTCAGACTGGTTGTCATCAAGCCAGTCATAGTCATCCATATGACCTGAACCAGAAGCCAGGGAAGTCCAGCCTCGCGCATTCAGTGTCAGAAATGAATATGCATCCCATGAGAGTTCGCCTTTCAGAATAGCCACATTCTTTATTTTCCAGTCCAGCTGACTCACTTTGCGGCCTGTTTCTGTATCGTAAACCATCTCATGAGATTTGCCACTCAGCATCCCGGCTGACGTCGAGACGGTAAAACTTTCAGGCGAAAGAGTCGGTGCAAACCGACCTGAATCTGCACAGGCTCCGCCTGACAAAGTCATCATCATCACTGCAACGGTGCTTTTTTTCATTTTAATTCCATATCCATGAAGGTAATCCTTGTACAGCAGTGCCGTTCTTTTCGTAGCACGACCACTGCGTTTCTATACTCACCTGTGGGGCACGAAACCTGGAAAACTGACGAAACCCGGCGCTATGACTCGTCTAAAGCCCCGGGGACGCTTAAACCTTTTTGCTCGCAGGTTTGAACCGTTAAGGCAAATTCCTTCATCGGTTTCTTTTTAAAAAACATTAATTATTTTTTTCATTGCGCCGTTCGTCAGCAGCCTGAGGTACGACCTAATCCCCGGAAGCCAGCGCGCTCAGGCGTTCACCCTGAAGGGCATAATTCACAATGCTGTCATCTACTCTTCCACCTAAAGAGCGATAAAAATGATTAGCCCGGTGGTTTGATTTCTCAGCATTCCAGCTCAGGCTGCGGCAATCCTGCTCAAGAGCGAGTTTCGCCATAAAGCGCATTAAGGATTTTCCTGTACCCTTCCCTCTCTCGCTTTGTGAAACATAAAGCTCCTTGATATGAAGTTGTCCGCTGTATCGGGGTGAGGGATAGAGAATACTGCAGCAGGCCAGCCCAATAATATGCGTCTCGCAGCGAGCCCTGATCACCCATGTACCGGAGGACTGGCTGAAAAGTTGATGGCGGAGATAATGCTTCAACAGTGGTTCCTGAATAATGCCTTTTCCATAATAGTGTTCTTCCATTTCAGTAAAGATTGTTACTACAGATTCCCATTCATCTGGTGGACACCGTTCTACCGTGACTTCCATGTTTATTCCTTTTAGTAAATTTGACGTAACGTCGGGATATGAGTGAAAAACAGGGCATGCTGACAAAAAAGCAGTTTATATGCGAGTAGCAGATGCAGTAAACGCAACGCGGAACGCATACGGTCTGCATTGCGTTACCGGGCATTACTCTGCTTATTTGTAAATATCAGCGGTGTCAGAAAGGACGTTGTTGCCACCTGCGCTTTTGCTGCCAGAGTAGCTTTTAACGCTGAAAGCGGTGAATGCCGTGAATGCCGTAAAAAGCGTGCTGCCCGCGACCACGCTGATCCTGTTCGAATAGCCTTCATGGGGATGAACGCCGTTACCTGGTGATTGTGAAAGGCACCGCCGATCAGCATGGCAAACCGCAGCAAGTTCAGGTGCATTTATCTCCGCTTTGACTCTGGTAGCCAGATTCACATGAGAATCTGGCTTTTTTATTGTTGCGGCAGTCAACTGAGCGGCTCAGGCTGTTCCTGTACCTCTTTCAGAAAATCCACAAAGGCGCGCAGCGGTGCTGAAATAAATCGGCTGGGGAAGTAGAGCCAGGGACCTTCAAATTCAGGCCACCAGTCCGGAAGAACGGGTTGCAGTTCACCTGTCGTAAAGCTGGGCTGCAGCCAGTTTTCAAAGACGGCGATAATCCCCTGCCCTTTTTTTGCCAGCTCAATCGCCCCTGAAGCCCCATTGACGCCGATCGTCAGGCGACCAGCAGGGTTAACACTGCAGGTTTCGCCGTTACGTTCAAATTCCCAGGGTATCAGCGCGCCGCTGGAATATTTAAGGCGGATGCAATGATGTTCGGTCAATTCAGTCGGATGAACAGGAGCACCGTGGGAAATGAGGTAGTCGGGAGCCGCCGCCAGTGCCAGACGCTGGCGGCGCGGACCGACAGGAACGGCAACGCTGTCCTGGGCCAGATGTTCTCCATAACGTATGCCTGCATCGCAACCTTCTGCCGTGGCATCAATCAGGCGATCGTCCACCATGATCTCGACGCGCAACAGGGGATGGCGATTGAGAAATTGCTCCAGTAAAGGCGGCAGAATATCGACCATCACCGCGCCCGTCACGTTTAGCCTGAGTAGCCCACGCACCTCGTGTTGAGAACTTGCCACGTCATTCATCACCGATCTCATTTCGCTCAGCAGAGGTGCCATGCGCTCAGCCAGCATCCTGCCCGCTTCGGTCGGCGTTACGCTGCGGGTTGTGCGGATGAACAGCGGAACGCCCAGGCTCACTTCCAGCGCGGTGACCCTCTCACTAACCGTTGAGGGTGCCAGTCCTGACGCCTTTGCTGCGGCCCGGAAACCCCGGCCTCTGAATACGGCAAGAAATATCGCGATATCATCCATCTCAATTCCGCCATTGTTCGAATATCCGAACAGCGTATTCGTATTGTGACCTCTTATCAAACAGACCTGAGAGATTTATAACTCAACTACACCTGCATAAATTACTGAGGCAACAACATGAGCAAAAGAACAGTTTTAATTACGGGCGCAAACAAAAGTATTGGCTTTGAAACGGCCAGAGAGATGGGGCAGTCGGGATTTAAGGTCTGGCTGGGATGTCGCGACGCAGTACGCGGTAAGGATGCAGTCAGTCTGTTGCTCTCGGAAGGAATTGACGCACGGCTGGCTATCATTGACGTGACAGACCAGGAGAGTATTGATGCGGCCGTCGGGCAGTTAAAGTCAGAAGATGGAAAGCTTGATGTGCTGGTTAATAATGCGGGTATTCCCGGAATCTACCCCAGCGCGCCAGAGGCACAGAGCATCAGCGATATTATGACGGTTTATAACACCAATGTTTTTGGCGTCATCAGGGTAATGCAGGCTTTTCTGCCACTGCTCAAAATGGGCGATGCGCCGCGGATAATAATGGTCAGCAGCGGACTGGGATCTCTGGAGTGGGTTTCCGACCGAACGCATCCTTACTCTCAGGTAGCGGCACTGGGCTATACCAGTTCGAAAACAGCACTTAATGGCGTTACGGTGGCATTTGCCAACGGGCTGTCAGAATATGGCATCAGCGTAAACGCAGTTGACCCGGGTTATACGGCCACCGATTTTAACGGACATACCGGTTACAGAACGGTCTCCGAAGCGGCCAGAGGAATCGTCTGGCTCGCGGCTGAAGCAGCCCAGACACTTACCGCAGGCTTCTATTTCGATGAAAAGCGTGCGCCCTGGTGAATAATATTTCCAAAAGCAACCCACCTGCCTGGATGTAGCAGGTGGGTTGGCAGATTGCGTCACAACGCCTGGAGTGTTGCGTCAAATTCGATTTCAATTATGGTGGCATTATCCTGCACGAACATAAGCGGAACAACGCAGGAAATCTTAAGGCTTCTATTCTGGCCAGCAATCGAATTCAGCTGGCCTTTATATAAATCGGGATCATATTCGTAATGATCAGATCACCGCGACCTTCACTTTCAGTCCAATAACGAGCGTGGCAAGAAACATTATGCAACCCGCTGTGATGAAAACACCGGGTACACCGCTGATAGTAAACAGTAAGCCTCCCAACACAGCCCCAGCAGCAATGGAAGACTGTACTGCTGCGACTACCATCCCACCTGCTGTTTCAGCCTGATCGGGAACGGAACGCGCAACCCAGTTTGACCAGGCTACAGGCACGCCACCAAAGGCCATCCCCCACAACGCCACAAGCCCGATCAATCCCTTTTCTTCCAGTGGAAATAAAATCATGCTCAATGCGGCTAAACCCACAAGTGCCGGCATCATTATCAGGGTTAAGCGCAGGCTTCTTTCCATTAGCCATCCCGCCAGTAGCGTACCAATAAAATTAGCGACACCGAATCCAAGCAGTATTAAAGACAAATGGTCTGAATCCAGATGAGCAATATTTTCAAGAGCCGGACGAATGTAGGTAAATAGGGCATATTGGCCCGTGTGCGCAATAACACATCCTGTCATTCCAATCGCAATGCCCGGGCGTCGAAGGACATCCATGACAGATGCTGTCACCCTCATTTTGCGCGGAGCCATGCCAGGAAGCGTAAACAGCTGAAAGACCAGGGTCAGAACACCTACACCGGTTGCAGCGATAAATGCACTGCGCCAGCCATATAGCCCACCTAAATAGCTCCCCAGTGGAATTGAAATGACGGTGCCAACGGCAATACCACTAAAAATAATGGAGAGAGCGCGCGGGACGCTTTTAGCAGGGACCAGTCGCATAGCTACGGCGGCAGCCATACTCCAGAAGCCTCCCAGCGCGATGCCCAGCAGAATGCGCATGACTAACAAAACGGCCAGACTTGATGAAAGTGCGACCAGCAGGTTGGAGGCAATCATAAGCAAAGTAAAACCCAGCAAGACATTTCGACGATCATAATTACGCGTCAGGCGGGGAACCATCAGGCCGGCAAACAGGGCTACCACTGCAGTTACAGTCACAGCCTGACCTGCAAGGGCTTCGGTCACACCAAGATCGGCGGCCATAGGTGTCAGCAGGCTGGCAGGAAGATATTCTGCCGTCAGCAATCCAAAAACTCCCATAGTCAGTGAAATAACAGCCATCCATGAGGATTCTTTAGGTTCTGAACTATACAAACAAGCGGATACCGCTTCAGTAGCTTCATTTCTCATAACATACTCTTTCTGAAAAAATTTCAGTTCCAAGTCTAGAGGTGAGAAGCTGGACGATCTATGATGCCACATCCTGATTTTTTACCCGAAACCCCGGACGTGTATGTGAATAAACATTTTGCCCTGTCATCCGATCTCGTCAGTGAGCTGCTGCTGGAGATGCGTCTGCGTGGTGTGCAGTACCGCCGTTTACAGACTGGCTCTGAGTTTGGCATCGGTTTTAGTAACAGGCCGGGACATGCCTATTTTCATTACATTGCGGTGGGAACTGCACTGCTGCGCACAAACGACGGTGCAATTCACGAGCTGAAAGCCGGAAGCATGGTATTTATGCCCCAGGGTGAGGAGCATCAGCTTATATCGGAAGCTGGCTGTGCATTCCAGGATATCGATACATTAGGCTCTGCGCCTTTGGGCGAGGCCGTTAGCGGAATTAATACCTGCCCCAGTTCGCATCCGACGCCCAGTACAGTTCTGTTTTATGGCTGTATGGAGTTCGACCTCGGTGGAATGCAGGGTCTGGGTAAACTGATGCCGCACGCTATAGTGGTCGAGGCTAATGAACAGATCTATTCGGGGCTGGTTCCCATTCTGGGTGCGATGAAATTTGAAATCTGTTCCGGACGCGCGGGCTTCGCAGGCATTCTGGCACGTCTGGCAGAAGTGGCTGCTGCCATGATCGTGCGTGGATGGATTGAAAACGGCAGCGAGAATGCCGCTGGACTTATCGCTGCGCTTCGTGATCCACGCCTTGCCCGTGCGATTCTGGCCATTCATCGCGATGCGGGCCGTGAGTGGTCTGTTGCTGAGCTTGCTGCTCTCTCTCATGTGTCACGTTCTGTTTTTGCTGAACGCTTTACATCAATCATTGGAATACCTCCCCTGCGCTATGCAAGGGAAGTGCGCATGCGCCTCGCAGGTCACTGGATTCTTCATGATAAAATTTCGATAGACACCGTAGCTTTACGTCTTGGCTATGCCTCACAGGCTGCATTCAGCAGAGCTTTTAAGCGCATCAATGGATATCCGCCGGGCGCTATGCGGCAACGGCCAACTAAAAGCGATTTGGCAAAGTCCGCTTCTGGCAGAGAGCGGAAGGAATCAGATGAACGTCAGCTAAGAGCGAAAAGCGCACCCTGACCTGCAGGATGGTTATCAGCCAGTGTAGTTTCTGAAGTTTAAACTGCACATAAGATGACGGCAGATAACGATGATTCGATATGTCCCTCTGAAAGGCGGGAGTACTATAAACGAAGTATACCTACTTACCGGTTTTGCTCGCTTCGTTATGGACACTCTGCCCGATTATGGCTGTTAATTTGGACCTGTAGCAAGCTACCCATATCCTGACAGCATTACTGTTGCTTCATCCATCCGCTGACGGTCGAGTTTATAGAACACCCAGTTCTTGATACGTTTCGAGGTCACTATTCCGGCCTTAGCCAGAATCTGAAGATGGCCTGTCACGGTCGGCTGACTGAGACCAATCTTTTCGGTAATAAACCCGACACACACCCCATCCTCAACCAGATCGCCATCCTGCTGTTCCGGAAAATGCGACCTGGGATCGGAAAGCCACTCCACCATCACGAGCCGGTGCTCATTGCCGAGAGCGCGGAAAAGGTCTGCCATTGATGTTTCAGGATTGTTCATATAGCCAACCTCCTATATAGTTATTTTCCTATATAAACTCTGAGGTCATATTATGACAAACCACACACAAAGACCAATGGACAGTGTCACGCTAAAGGCGATTTATGCTGCTTCCGCGCGCATCAAAACAACGGTTTGCAGAACCCCGCTGCAGCTTTCGCAGGCGCTGTCTACTCTTGCAGGAGCAGAGGTCAGGCTCAAGATGGAGAGTCTTCAGCATACGGGTAGCTTTAAACTGAGGGGGGCTGCAAACGTCATTGCCAGTCTTAATGCAGACCAGCGCATTGCCGGCGTCATTGCCCCGACGGCGGGAAATCATGGACTGGGGCTTGCATGCGCGGGTCACGCAGCAGGTGTACCGGTGTCCATATTTCTGCCCTATTCAGCAGACCCGATTAAGGTCTCAGCAATGAAAAGCTATGGTGCTCAGGTTACGTTCTTTGAAAATATTGAAGAGGCGAGACAGGCCGCGATTGTGGCTGCGCAGGAGTCCGGCGCGACGTTTGTCTCCGCCTACGATAATGAGCAGATGATAGCCGGAGCCGGCACCGTCGGTCTGGAAATAATGGAAGACTGGGCAGACGCTGACGTCATTCTCGTAAATATTGGCGGCGGCGGGCTGGCGTCAGGTATTGCGACGGCCGTCAAAGCTATCAACCCTGCAGCCGAAGTGTGGGCAATTCAAAGTGAAGCCAGCCCGACTTTTGCACACTGGAAAGAGGCTGGCCAAACGATCCCGGTTGAATTATCCCCGTCAATCGCCGAAGGCATCAGTGGCTATATTGAGCCTGAAGCAATAACCTGGCCCCTTGTACGCGACCGCGTTGATCGTGTTCTTATTGTTTCAGAAGCCGGGATCAAAGCAGCGATGCTGTTAATGCTGAATCAGCACAGCCATGTTATTGAACCTTCGGGAGCACCTGCAATTGCGGCAGTCCTTCGTTATGCAAAAGAACTGAGTGGACGTAAGGTCGTCTGCGTGGTTAGCGGCAGAAATATATCGGGTTACCGTTATCTGAAATTAATGAATGAGGCCACACTCTGACGACACGCAGCAAAGTTGCAGGCAGGAAACAGAATAGCACGCAGCCGGTGTGAGAGTGAGAATTGATAAAATATCACGCCCCCTTCTTTACTTAGATCGATATGCGAACTTGCCCTAAAAAGCGAGGTCTGCCCCGATTATGTTACTCTGTGCAGAAGACCGGGCCTCATCTGAACGCAGTCTGTCAAAATAATTACATTGTCCGTACCTTCTCTCCGAAGCTAAATAAAATGAGAATAATATGAATAAAAGCAGTCTTAAAACCTTTCCCCTGTTACGTATTCTGATGCTGACGTGCGTACCCATGTTTTTACTGGGTTGTGCCAGTGCATTATGCCCTTTTGGCAGCTTTGAAGGCACGGTTCCGGACTTTAAAAATAGTTACTGGAGGTCCACTGAAAAACATCCGGCTAAGTCTGATGAACAAGTCCAGGAAGAATGCACTCATGCTGCCAACGCTGAGGAGCAACGCCTTTCGCAGGTCTATCTGCAATTGTGTAAAACCGGCCATTTAACCGGAGAAAATCAGAGATTTGCACAGAAGTTACTGGTCAACCCACTCTATTCTGGCTTGAAATCAGCAAAAGCCGTACCCCAGGATAAGTCAGTTAATACAGTTGAAGCCCAGCTGAGACGGTCGATTTCTGGGAGCGATAACGCTAAGTATTTAAAAGAAAGTTGTGGCTATTACATTGAAAAAAACGCAGCCGAACGGACCAGCACCCTGCTGGGTTTACAGGCAGGGGATTACAAAAAGGAGGTTTTTAAACAGTGCATGGCAGAAAATCATATGGCGCTCATTGTTCCACAGACTGAATTCAGCCGGTGCAAGTCGATAGGATGGTAAACAACCCAGGCCTGACCTCTACTTCAGGTGAACAGGTAAAATGATGACATTGGCCATTTACGCTCCTTACCCCAGACAAACAGTGCTATGCAGGCAGATATAAAATTAAATGCGGGCTTTGCTATAGAATGCATGAGCCCGGAACAACATTAAATATGCTGAACAGCGTTCATGCCAGGCGGCGCGTTCGCCGTTTACCTTCGGTCTGCACTATCTGATGTATACGCATCATTCCCAGTAAACCAGGTAAGCAAGTGCAGCAGCTGAACAGAAAGCATAGGGGCTTAAAAGCAAAATATCCGAATAAGACGCCTCACATATCCTGATAACAGGCCATGCCAGTATAAACAGCCACATGAAGAGCACAGAGCACACAATACAAAAGCTCCCCTTCAGGGCGGCATCAGGATAAAATCGCTTCGAAATCATCGCTAATGGCATGCCGATTATCATTGTTCCCATCGTGGTCCCAATAATACTCATCGTAACGATGAAAAAATAAATAAATATGAGGCCTATTACCGGTGCACTGTCTTTCCCCAGGGAAAGATAGATTAAAACCAGTAATGAACCCACGAGACTACTAAATGTTGCTGATATCACAGATATCCTAATCCATTTATCGTCAATAATGTTCGCCATAACTCTCTCTTTGTCTGAGCAGCTTTATTGATGCACCGTACCCGCTAAAATTTTCGGCACGAGGCTTGACTGCAAAACACGCTTCAGGCACAGCATCCTCATGACGACCTGCGACGGGCATCCTGACAATAAGGACATAACGCCGCCAGTCAGTTTTTTTGGAGCAGGCCAGCATGATTGTCATCGCTTTTCCTGGTGAGTTTTATTCTACGAGCCTTTTGCATGTGCCATAAAAATTTTTAAGCATAACTATCTAATTCGAGTAAGGCGACAACATCTGCTTATGGCACAAAGCGGACTGACATCAGGCTAATGTCCTCTATGAGCGAAAAGCGGACATATTAATAGATATGTGCAGGCCTGCCTGAGGTAATATCGGAATTAATCGTATTATGTCTGGCTCAACACCTTGCAGGCATCACCGCAATGATTTGTACAAGGATGGAACCAGTATGCTCACCCTGCCCCCATGTACTTCCAGCTGCAGGTGCGATAATGGCAGCACCTGTAACCTTGCAGAATTCTGGCGCGATTCGTCTATGAATTTTGTAGAAAGCCGTCGCGCCTGCCACAGCCGCGCGTGTTACAAGCTACACAGTCATCCGACTTTTTCTCTGGGCGCTGTTGACGCGGGCAGCAGTGTGTTCACAGGGGCGACGGGTGATACCTGGTCTCTGCGACCGGGGATGATGGTATTCATTCCAGCCGGTGCTGTTCATTCCTGTAATCCCTTACCCGATCAGCACTGGAGCTATCAGATGCTGCATATTGATGCCGCGTGGTTAAGGGCTTTGATTGCTGAAATGCATGATGTTTCAGGCAGTCTTATTTGTGACGAAAGTGTTCGGGTGACAACTGATGAGGACCTGTATCGTCGCTTCTGTGAACTGAATGCCACCCTGTTTTCGACAGTCAGTGCAGAAGACAAAAATGTGGCGTTAATTGAGTTTATCGGCGACTGCGAATATGAATCCTGTGGGGCGAAGGCTTTTCCTGTCATGTCGTCTGAAGTGAGGCGGACGTTGAAAAACGTTATTGATATGATGCAGCAGACCGAAAGGCAGCCCTGGACTTTAGCGGAGCTGGCACATTTGTCAGGCATGAGTCGTTATCAGATCATCAGGGCATTTCGCGCTGCGACCGGGATGACACCGCATGCATACCAGCTTAATGCACGCATCAATCAGGCGCGGCGGTGGCTGCAGTCAGGTCATGATATGGCCGAAATTGCTTACCGGCTGGGTTTCGCTGATCAGAGTCATTTCCAGCGCGTATTCAAGGCGCATGCCGGCGTAACGCCAGGCTGCTATCGGAGCTGAAAATCTGCAATTTTGTTCAATACAATCCTTCCCGAGGAATGCACCCTGTTAAAAATTTTTAAGAGGGTAATACCTGGATGCATGAATTTCTTTTTTTAGCTGCAGCGCATTTTCTGGCGTTGCTGTCACCCGGTCCGGATTTTTTTCTCGTTGCGCGCACCTCCATCAGAGCCGGCTGGCGTCACGCTGCAAATGTCTGTCTGGGAATAGCGATAGCGAACGGGTTGTTCATTCTTGCCGCCTTCAGCGGTATCACGCTGTTCAGTCCTGACAGCATCAGCTTCATCGTTATTCAGCTCACGGGCTGTGCTTATCTGCTCTATATGGGTGTGCTTTTTATTCGCTTTGCGGGAGCAAACTCTGTTTCTGAATACAATGTAAAAAACCATGGCTCAGTTACAGAGTCTGCTGGCGGATGGAGACACTGCCGTGAGTTCAGCATGGGATTTTTATCCGGTATTCTCAATCCAAAAAATGCGCTGTTTTATGTCAGTCTGGCCACGCTTATTGGCGGTACAACCGTGATGAGTCTGAAGGTCGTCTATGGCGTATGGATGTTCAGCATTGTGCTGCTGTGGGATTTACTGGTAGCTATCTTCATTGGCAACCGCGTCATACTGAAATACTTTTCGCAGATATTGCCCTGGCTGGAGCGTGTCTCAGGCGTCATTCTGATCGGTCTGGCATTAAGTGTCATCATGGTCAATCTGATCGCACTGGCCTGACAGCCAGCGGCTGGCTTCACTTTTGCGCCAAACTGGTGAGGCCGCTTCTGGCACAAAACGGACTGACATTGACCCAATGTCCGCTATGAGCGAAAGGCGGACGTTTGCCCACATTATACAAATTCTCAAAGTCACTCTCATGCAAGCTCAGATTACTGTGAGATAATGTACATATCAGCTGCTTCAAGACCATCTCTCATAAAAAGCATAGGAGTATCTTCTTGTGGAATACCCTCAAGCATCAGAGCTGCTTTTGCCTGATTAAAAGATTTTTCAACTGAAAGTCCAAAAGTTAGCGAGGAGTAAAATTGAGCTGAGAAAACTCTTGCTGCATCATCTCTTATAGATGTACTCATTCCAATAGCACATTCGACATGTTCGATTACTTTACTTGCTTGATTTTGCGAGTGACAAGTATTGAAAAAAACCAGTCTCAGATTGTCATTTGCCACACTCATAGCCTGTACAATGGATTGCATAGAAACCAGTTTAGTATTGGACTGATTATCCATGAGAACCAATTCATCATCAGAACTTCCATGCCCACTAAAATGCACAATAGTTGGTGAGTACTCGTTTATGTTTTGCAAAATATCACCCGGTCTGACTGCCCAACATGACTCCAGTTTTACGGCATCACGATGTCGTGACATTCTTATCATCTCTTTAATAGACCTTACCTCTTCATCTAATCTCAGTTGTCCTTGATCTTGAGGGTTAGAGGCAAAAAAAAGTACCGTAATTTCTTTAGGTAACTTACTCAAAGTGTTTATCATGTCGGTGTGTTCCGAGAGAGTTTTGCTAACATCGCTCAATGCGCTTTTTTGCTGACGCTGAAATTTTTCCTGCATTTTTTGGCGACTCTTATGTTCTTTTAGCTCTTGAGCATCTAGTTTTCGCTGTTCATCCTGTAACTCTCTGTTTTTTGAAGCTATTTTTGCCTCAAAATCGGCAACCTTTTTTTCTATTTTTGATATATCCACCTGAAGTTTGAAAACATCCTTTTGCCGGTTGTTAATTGTTGTTGCGGACTTAGACGAGTTCATTTGCCGAATCGCGGTTTGAATTTTATTGTTCAAACCTGAAATCTTGGCTAATTCTTTAGATTTTTGCTCGCTCAATCGGTTTAAGTCACTGCGCTTACGTTCAATATTTTTTCTGTATAAGTCAATGATTCCCAAATTATCCCTCACATTTAAAGATGTTTGCTTTTTACATTTAAGATTTTAACCCACGGTTGTTTAAAAACAAAATATGTAGCATTTGAACCTTCAAAGGTGGGGTCTACCGTGGCAGAAATCACTAGCCTATAAGATCGTGAGCTGTTATCTAGGAATCAATGTGATACAGAGTTGGCAACGTCCGCTTCTGGCACAGAGCGGACTGACGGCAGGCCAGGGTCCGCTGCATAAATCGCTGCTGCGTGAGCGGGAATTGAGCTTTGGTGTTGCGGCAAGCGAGAAGAACAGTCCGCATTCAAAAATGCTTTCTCGATGGCGTCAAAAGTTCTTCGACGATTTGACCCGCTAAGCGGAAACGCTGCGGTAGACATAAAAAGCCCCTGCTCTGCAGGGGCTTTTTTTATTGCTGTACTATTCAGCAAAACCTATCCGTCAGGCGTACTTAAAAAATCTTTCTCATGTTTCAGCTTTCGTTGTCGATAACCTGATTGCTGGCTGAGTGATGATTTCACTCAGCATTTATTTTTTCATTTAAGGCGATAAGGATATTTATGAACAAGCTTTGTGTTGCGGCGTTGTTGGCTCTGAGTTTAACCGGCTGTGCGCAGCAGACTTTCGTAATGAAACAGAATCAGGTTGGCGCAGCGACGAAAACAACCAGCCAGCCGTTCTTTGTTTCAGGTATCGGTCAGCGTAAGAGCATTGATGCGGCACAGGTATGCGGCGGCCAGGAAAAAGTTAACCGGGTTGAAGTGCAGCAGACGTTTGTTAATGGCTTACTGAGCGTGGTGACGTTTGGTATCTACACGCCACGTGAAGCGCGCGTTTATTGCGCCATCTGATAATGCCTCAGGCCGGTTCGCCGGCCTAATCCGCACCTGTTATTAAATCGCACTAGTATACTGTAACTATTACATTCTACTGTCGCAGCGCTGCGCGGCTTGCCTGGTAAAAGTAATGGTAAGCTGTTGAGGCATGCCCGTCCGCTTTGAGCAAAAAGCGTATGTGGTATTGGGGCCGATTGCGTATGGTCAATCTGACCCTCAGTGATTTAATTTTGCCTGTTCTGGTAAAGATCCCAACGGTTGCCGTAGATGTCCTCAAACACAACGACCATCCCGTATTCCTCCTCTCGCGGCTCCTGGCAGAAGTGGACGCCCTTCGCTTTCATGGCGTTATAGTCGCGCCAGAAGTCGTCACTCTGCAGGAACAGGAATACCCGGCCGCCGCACTGGTTGCCAATGAAGCCTTCCTGTCGCTCGTTTGAAGCACGGGCCAGGAGAAGATTGCAATCGCTTTCCGGATTTGGCGTTACAACGACCCAGCGCTTACCGGGTTGCGGCGTGTCTTCAACCAGCGTAAAGCCCAGCTTGTCTGTGTAATACTCAATTGCGCGGTCATAGTCGTCGACTACGATGGCCACATAACCCATGCATCTTTTTTGCGTTCTCATTTCTGCTCCATCAGGTACTGAATATAGCTGTCTTGAAGCAATTTTTTAACACAACTGAACGCTACTATCTGCATTGATGAGTCAAAATCAAGACCGCTTCTGGCACAAAGCGGACTGACGTCGGGCTAATGTCCGCTATGAGCGAGGAGCAGTCATTCGTTCTATCTCTTTTATCGCACTCTCAATAACCACATATTCTTGATTGAATTCTTTCGTTTATCGTTCTTTCAGACAGACTTTAGAAATTTAAAACTGTTTTGAATCGAAGATTTATGTAACCTATCACACTCATGTACTAGTCAGGTGGATTGCAATGAATTTTTCGTCAATTGAGGATGTTAGGAACCGTATCGATCAGATTGACAGTGAACTGGTTAAAATGATCGCGCAACGCAGCCAGTGTGTTAAAGCTGCAGCAGCTTTCAAAAGTGACCATTCAGCCGTGCGTGCTCCAGACCGCGTCCAGCAGGTAATCGATAAGGTAAGTAAACAGGCGACTGAAGCAGGACTTCCCACAGTGATTATCGAAAAGGTCTACCGGGCTATGATCGGTGCGTTTATCGATTATGAACTCGATCAACACAACCAACTGCGACAAGAAAACCGCTGAAATTGTGCGTCAAGTTATAATAAAAGAGCTAATGAATGTCCGCTTCTGGCACAAAGTGGACATCAGCACTGCATCCAGCGTTAAGCGAATTTCACTTTTAAAATCAATGAAATGCACGAAAACAAAGAGCATAGGTAAGCCCACCTGCCCTGTGGTCTGCGATTTCATCGACTCCAGCTCACCGCTTTCATATTGGTCATCACCTCACCCAGACCTGCCGCTTTCGCGAAGTTTAAGACGCTCCAGCCGACAGGTTTTCCGTCCCGAAATTACCATTGCAACAACAAATACCAGCGCAAACAGTACAACGATGGTCGGCGCAGGCGCGCTGTCGATAAAGAACGAGAGATAAACTCCGCTTAACGACACCAGCACCGATACCAGGACCGCCACCAGCAGCGCATGTGAAAAACGTCGGGTAAGCAGCACCGCGATAGCGCCAGGCGCAATTAGCAGAGAAATTGACAGGATAATCCCCACCGCTTTCAGGGTCGCGACAATAGTCAGCGAAACCATGCAGAGCAGCCCGTAATGCAGTAAACGTGCGGGTAAGCCAGAGACCTGCGCCTGCTGCGGATCAAAACTGAACAGCATAAAATCACGCCACTTCACCGCAATCACTAACACAACTAACACTGCGATTAAGGATGTCTGAATAATGTCCGCGCCGGTAATGCCCAGCATGTCGCCAAACAGAATGTGATCGAGGTGCACTTCAGGTTTCACGGCGATGTAGAGGATCAGCCCCACCGCGAACATGCCGGAGAATACGATGCCCAGCACGGTGTCCTGTTTAATACGGCTGTTGTCCTGTAAAAAGCCACTGGCAACTGCGCAGAACAGACCCGCAACAAACGCACCCACCGCAAGCGGCAGTCCCACCATCCAGGCGAGCACAATGCCAGGGAATACTGCATGGCTCATGGCATCGCCCATCAGCGCCCAGCCTTTCAGCACCAGAAATACTGACAGCAGCGCACAGGGGATCGCCACCACCAGCGCGATCAGTAACGCGCTGTTCATAAACGCAAACTGGAAAGGTTCAAGGATCCACATCAGCCAGGCTCCTTTTCGGGCTGCTGACGTCCACGACGCCGGTTAGCAAGCAGGCCATGTTTCGGCGCAAAAACAAACGCCAGCAGGAACAGCAACGTCTGCGCCACCACGATGATTCCGCCCGTTGCGCCATCAAGGTAATAACTTGCCCACGCACCGAGAAAACTGGTGATGCTGCCAATGGCGACAGCAATCATGAGCAGACGTGGAAAGCGGTCGGTGAGCAGCCAGGCCGTCGCGCCGGGCGTCACCACCAGACAGATCACCAGAAACGCGCCGACGGTTTGCAGCGCCGCCACGGTTGAGACCGCCAGCAGAGTAAAGAAAAGAATTTTCAGGCGTTCAGGCCGCAGACCGATGGCGCGTGCATGATTTTCATCAAAAAAGGTGACCATCAGATCTTTCCACTTAAACAGCAGAATGATGATCGACAGCCCGCCAATCAGAGCCAGCTGGAGAATATCGGCGGGTGCGATCGCCAGAATATTGCCGAGCACGATGGTCTGAATGTTCACTGCAGTCGGATTGAGCGACACCATAAACAGACCGAGACCAAAGAAAGAGGAGAAGATCAGGCCGATAATTGCATCTTCTTTTAAGCGCGTGCGCTGATTCAGCAATAGCATACTGCCCGCCGCCAGCCCACCCGAGAGAAACGCCCCCAGCGCAAACGGCAGACCCAGCATGTAAGCGCCCGCTACGCCCGGTACGATAGAGTGTGAAAGCGCATCACCAATCAGCGACCAGCCTTTGAGCATCAGATAACAGGAGAGAAACGCGCAGAGGCCGCCCACCATGGCGGAGACCCACATCGCGTTGAGCATGTAGTGATAACCAAAGGGTTCCAGTAGCAGTTCCATGATCAGTTCCCGTCTTCAGGTGCGGCGCGTGGGGCAATAAAAGGCCGCTCATCGTCGGTGATAATCTGATCGTCCAGCCCTTTCACCATCACATGCCGCAATACACCGCTGAACGCACGCTCAAGATTGGCGGCGGTAAAAGTGGTCCGGGTCGGACCGCTTGCCAGAACGGTGCCTTTTACCATCACCGTGTAATCGCAGAACGCTGTGACCGATCCCAGATTATGGGTAGAGACCAGCATAGTTTTGCCTTCGTCGCGCAACTCATCCAGGAGGCTGATGATTCTGGCCTCGGTCTGCACATCTACGCCGGTAAATGGCTCATCAAGCAGGATAATGCTGCCCTGCTGAGCAATGGCACGCGCCAGAAATACCCTTTTTTTCTGCCCGCCAGAGAGTTCACCGATCTGGCGATGCCGATAATCCAGCATATCGACGCGCGCCAGCGCCTCACTGACAATCTGCTGGTCGTGCGGTTTAGGTCGGCGCAGCAAGCCCATGTGACCGTAGCGGCCCATCATCACCACATCTTCCACCAGCACCGGAAACGACCAGTCGACCTCTTCCGACTGCGGGACATAAGCTACAAGGCTTTTCCGCAGCGCCTGCCGTGTCGGCATGCCTAACACAGAGATGCTGCCGCTGGCGAGCCGGACAAATCCCATCAGCGCTTTGAATAGCGTGGACTTGCCTGATCCATTAACACCCACCAGTGCTGCAATGGATCCGCCTGGCACGCTAAAACTGGCGTCATGCAGCGCAGTGTGACCGTTCCGATAGGTCACGGTGACATCGGAAACCACGATGGTGTCTGTCATTGCGCTTTCTCTCCCGCTTTAATGCCCTGCACCAGCGTCTCTGTGGTAACCCTGAGCAAATCAAGATAGGTCGGCACAGGTCCCTGCGCATTGCTTAAGGAGTCGACGTAGAGTACACCACCGTAATGCGCCCCTGTTTCCCGTGCGACCTGACGGGCTGGCTTGTCCGACACCGTACTTTCACTGAACACTGCCGGGATAGCCTGTTTCTTCACCTGGTCGATGACTTTTCTCACCTGCTGCGGTGTGCCCTGCTGGTCAGCATTGATCGGCCACAGGTAGAGCTCTTTCATGCCCAGGTCACGAGCCAGATAAGAGAAGGCGCCTTCGCTGGTCACCATCCAGCGTTTATTTTCCGGGATGTCGGCAATCTGCTGACGTAACGGATCCAATGCAGCGGTAATTTTTTGCTTATAAACGGCGGCGTTCTGCCGATAGGTATCCGCATGAACCGGGTCATATTTCTCCAGCGCATCGCGAATGTTATCGACATAGATCAGCGCATTGTCAGGAGACATCCAGGCGTGCGGGTTCGGTTTTCCATTATAAGGCCCCTCTCCAATGCCCATGGGTTTGATCCCTGCGGAGACCAGGACTTCCGGCACCCCGTCCAGATGCTGATAAAAACGCTGAAACCAGCGTTCGAGATTCAGCCCGTTCGCCATGATTAATTGCGCGCCCTGCGCCCGTTTGATATCGCCGGGCGTCGGCTGATATTCGTGTATTTCAGCACCGGGTTTGGTAATGGATGTGACCTCTGCTGCATCACCCGCTACGTTCTTTGCCATGTCAGCAATCACGGTAAAGGTCGTCACTATCTTAAATTTTTCTGCTGCATAGCTGCTGGCTGTCATCAGGGTTGTCAGTAGCGCACTCAGTAAGAGAGTGGTGATTTTAGTTATCGGGACCATCGGGCGATCTCCAGAGGTGATTAAAAAGAGAACATAAATAGCATATGCTAATTTTTATAGCACAGGCTATACATTTGCGCTAGCGCAGGGTTGTGAAGTTTCTTCAGCAGTGAAGTTCGGGTGTGAAGTTTTGTAAATACGGGTTCTTAACTATTGATGTGTAATGATTTAAATTTAACAGCGGAGCGCTTGTTGAAAGGTGCCGCAGGGTGAAAAGCGGATTTTCCCAGCCCTCTTATCCCGGTTGGGTGAGCTGGAGGGCAAAAACAGGATTAAAAAACAGACCCGCCACAATTTTCCATTTACGGCGTGGAATTTGTCACCAGACTCCACATGCGTCAGTCGCACAGAAGTTCGACAATTAAAATAATCTTATTGATAGGCTGAATTGATTAAGCATTGTGAATTTTTTTGCTACAGTTAATGTTACTTACCGCAATCACCCAGGAGGATATTTTGTATTTTTCCAGCGACGAAAAAGCGAATGTCATCATTGGCGAAGCCGCAATGAACCTGTTTAATGCTGGTCAGGAAGTTAATGTTGAACTGCTGATTAAAGAGCTACAGGTTATGGCTGAGTCTGAAGTAAATGAGCATCGCCTTGAGCAGATGCAGCATGCGCGTCAATGGCTGATGGGATTCAAAACGATCAGTTCGCGTACAACCGCCCCGGCAAACTGGCTTTCCAGTACTCTGGGCAAAGAGCCTGCCGCTCCCGTCTCTGCTGATGATATCTTTTTCAAACACTGACGCAGTAGATAACCCCCTGCTGGCCTTAATATTCAGGCTTGAGTGCTGGCGGGGTGTTAACGGTACAAGAATATGGTACAATTTCTTCCTCGCTCCAAAATCCTCGTAACATCTTGTTTTACAAGCTATAGCATTTTTTGCACAAAAATAATTCTTCCAAAAATCCAAAATCTTGTACAACTTTTTGGAAAGATGTATAACTTGCGCGCTTAGTGATGTATAACTTGCGCAGCCAGAGTGCATACATTTAAACCACCTGAGGACAACAACATGCGTCAGAACGGACAAACCCCGGAACCTATCAGCGATATTGCCCGTTACTTCAATCAGGCCAACTCACCTTCGCAACAGGAGACGCTGGGTTCGGTTGTGGTCGAAATTCTGCGCGCAGGTCATAGCCTTAGTCGTAAAACGATTTGCAGTAAACTCTTGAGTCGTCTCGAACTTGCCGCTACACCTGAAGAAGAGAGCCATCTGCAGGAATTAATCGCGATGCTCTTTCGCCGCGAGGATTGATTCTACTTACAGTCGCAGGTGTTAATCAGTACGCTGTTTCAGCCTTTATCCAGGAAGATTTACCGTAGTAAAAAGCCCAGTACTGCTTCCCGTATAAGGTGTGCTAAGTCGCACCCGCTCAGGTATACGGATCCGCAGCATGGCCATTGATTCGCAATCAGAGAAGCCAGTATGTACAGAAGTGAAGATGAGAAACTGACAGATGTCATGATCGGTGAAGCCGTTCTGACATTGCTCAAGTCAGACAAACCCGTTTCCAGTAATGCCTTAATCGCACAGCTCGAACTGATGGCCGCTGATGCTGATGACAACGCGAAAGTGTCTGTTATTCGCAAAGCCATCACTGAAGTCCGAAATGGCATGGTAGCCGCACGCAAACGCGTGCAGGCTGACGGTACTGAACGTGATAAAAACACTCATCGTATGAACAGTGATGGTCCGCCTGACGGTTCGAAAAAACACTGATTAAGCGCAATGCGTGCCTGATATACGCGGCTACCTTTAAGCGAAGCGGCAGATCCACATAGAATTATTTAAAACGGCCTGGGCAAAACGAAAACAGCATCAACGCTCGTTTTGACTTCAACCATTGCATCTGACTCATTTTCCTCAGAGAAAGAAAAATCATGCAACATTCTTCATCAGATATTTCAATCATTGACTATTTTCGCAGTGCAGGCGATCAGCTTGCGCCGGAAACCGAACTGCTGGGTGCAGTGATTCGTGACATTGTTGCTGATCAGGGGCGTGTAACCAATAAATCCATCATCCTGTATCTGATCGCGGAACTGGAATGCACCTCAGATGTGGTCAGGCTGGATGTGTTGCGCAAAACGCTGGAAATCGTGGTTGGCCGTACGCCAGACGATACCGGCATCTGACATCTCATCCTGCGTTATTGCGTTTAACGCAGGATACCCTGCCCGCCTCGGCCCTTTTTAAACTGCCGTGACTTTAGCGATAAACTCTGCAGGCCACCTAAAAAATCGGATTAGAAAATTATCCTGCCCCTACAGGAACTGTAAGGCATTTTATTCTGGCGATACTGCTTTTATACAAACCTTTCAGGTAATAATCATTCAGGCTTAATAATTGTGACTGTTGAAATCAGGCATTTCTTAATCTGAAAGCCGCGACTGACAATCAACAATACGCAGAAGGTTCTGACTGAATTTTTTATTCAGATTTTAAACTGACGTGCTGAATAAAAAAGAAACAACAGACTGACAGAAAAGCCCTTTTCAAGCTGCCACCCTTATTCAATCCCTCTGTTCCTGTCGACATAAAAAGATTGCCTGGCAGACTGTGCGTGTACTCAATAGTCGTCCTGTCAATCTTAATGCATCTTGCGGGTAAAAAAGCTTATCGCTTCCTGACACAGTGCTTTCAGCCTGCTGTCACGGGTTTCTTCGCTCAGGCGAAACAAGGCGTCCGTAATATCGTGAAAATGAACCGGCTCTCCCGCCTTGATCAAATCACTGACTACCGCACCAACCAGCGCGCGGATTTCGTTATCGTTGTCGTACTTCACACGACCTCCCGACGGTGTATGCATATACAGTCTATCATCAGCAGGAGGTAAAAAACAAAAAAGCCGTCATGACATAAATATAAGCGAAGCGGCAAAGAGATTATTAATTATACAGACCCGGAATATTATCTGGCTTTATTTTTTCCTGACATTGCCCTGAACCTGTAAATGGCTAAAACGAGGTTATAACCGCTGCAATCTATTTCATGCCTAATCTGACGGTAATCTGATTTCAATATCCTGAAGCAGAAACCTGGCTAAATGTATTTATTACAGTCTTTCGATTACCGTTTATCCCGGTCACCAGCACGCAGGCTTCCCGGTCTGACAGGTTCTGACCTGCCGTTGTCAAATGATCATCAGACAATGGCCAGCACTATGATAAAACTATCTTCATTCACTGGTATCACGAGTAGCACATGGCTAAATTCACCCTGAAACAGATCGCAGCCCAGTCTGGGCTCAGCCTTGCGACCATTGACCGCGCCCTGCATCAGCGCGGCAACGTGCCTGCCAGGACACAGCATCGAATTCAGCAGGCGATAGCGGATCTGGAACTGATGCAAAAAGCAGGGCTCGCGAGAGGAAGAACGATCTATTTCGACGTGATCATGCATACACCTGACCGCTTTCAGCCACTGATACGTGAGGCGCTCAGCAGTCAGATCGCCAGTTTCACCGCCTTTAAACTTCAGCTGCGTTTCCATTTCGGGGCGAATCTTACGGCGGAATCAATTAAGGCGCTGTTGAACAAAAAAGCGTGTCACAGTCACGGCGTCATTCTCAAGGCGGCCTGTTCCGAAGAGCTGAACCTCACCCTCGAATCGCTGCTGAAACACCGTGTTCCGGTGGTTACCATGATGAGCGATTTGCCTGGCAGCGCGCGACTGCGCTATATCGGCATGGATAATTTTGATGCCGGTAAAGTGGCGGCGTTTCTGATGTCAAAATGGCTGCGGATTAGCCCATCTCATATCGTGGCGGTAACCGGCTGCCGGGATTTTATAGGCGAACAGGAGAGGATCCAGGGGTTTCAGCGAGCGATGCAACAGTTTGCGCCCCAGCATAAGGTGAGCGTGGTCGCAGGCGGTTATGGCATTGATGACAGGATGCATCATTCAGTGATGCAGTTTTTGCAAAACCATCCGGACGCAGACGCGATTTACACTGTCGGAGGCGGTAATCCAGGGATACTGCGTGCGTTTGCAGAACAAAAGCGCCAGGTGAATGCCTGTATCGGTCACGATCTCGATCAGGAGAATTGTGCCCTGCTGCAGGCTGGTAAAATTGATGCGCTGATTGAGCATAATTTACAGCTTGATGCGCTGTATGCCTTCAGAACGCTACTGGAGTTTCATGGATTTCTGCCAGCGTCAGCACCGCCTGCGCCTTACTCTAAAATCAATATCATTACCCGATATAACATGACGGCCTGAAACGCGTTCTTATTAATAAACCCTGCTTATAGCCCTATACGCACCGCGCTGGCTAATCACCCGCCGATCCACAGGTTACACTTTTACTCACCCTTAACAGCAGGAATCAGTTATGAAAATTATCGCCAGCGGATCCCAACCTTCACGCAAAGGGCCCACCGAATATTTTACCGGCACAGTCCGGATTGATGCGCCATTTCAGGCATCCGAACCTGCCCGCGTGGGCGGTGCGACGGTGACCTTTGAACCGGGCGCACGCACCGCATGGCATACTCATCCCCTGGGGCAAACCCTGATCGTCACGCAGGGACAGGGCTGGATTCAGTGTGAAGGTGAAGCCATTCAGGTGATGAATACCGGGGATATCGTCTGGATCCCGGAAAATGTGAAGCACTGGCATGGCGCAACGCCGGATAATGCCATGACACACATTGCTATCGCTGAGTCACTGAATGGCTCGCCAGTTGACTGGCTGGAGCACGTCAGCGATCAGCAATATCAGCGCTAAAGGGCAGCGGGCATTTTGCCCGCCCCCTCTTTCAGTAAAATGTTAAGTGCGCGCTTACTGCTCAGCCTGAGTGTCTGACGTAAGCGACCAGGGCGCGTAAATATCCCCAGACAAATTTTAACCCTTTTATTGCCGTTCAGTTTAAACAAATTTGTTAGCATTAAAGCTAAATGCTTCGTTTTACTGCATCCGAATTTCGACAGGAAAAATCGGTGACTTATAAATCTTTTATCTTACTTTTAATGGCATTAACGCTTTTATCCGGATTTCTGGTCGTGCCAGGGCTGAGCAGACTTAAACACAATTCTGAAATTGACTATCTGACCGGTCATCCTGATACGGCCTTTAGAATTTTTAGCCAGTGTAAAACTGAAGTGTCCGACGTGAACCGTTGTTACAACGCTTACAGCACAGCTGTCAATCTTGCGAACACAACGGATTGCTCATCAGCAGGCATTAATCAACAGTTCCGATTCAAAACGCTGATTGAGAGTAGCTCAGCCCGTACAGTGGCTGATGAGATAAAAATAGTTTGCCCGAATGCACGTATCAACATTCCGCTAACATGATGCTCATCATGTCGTCATAGCACACGATAACGGCCCAGCCCCAGGGAGAAAGCCGCCCCGGGACTGGCTTGATCAGTAGAGACTTCTTCGGGTGCGCTGCACGGTGACGGCGATAGCTGTCAGCGCCACCAGCATAAGAAACACACCCAGGCCAACCATTGCGTTGAAGCCATAGGCTTTAAACAGCAGCAGACCGGCTATACAGCCGCTCAGGAAGGAGAATACTGTCGTCAGATGGGTGTGCAGCACTTTCTGGAAAAAACGGCGATCGTCGGTTTCCATATGCACTGCATGCGACGTGTGGGCAAAGATCCAGGAACCCAGCGCAATGCCAGCATCGGTCAGCGTACCGGTAATGTGTGTGGATCTGACGCGGCCGTTGGAGAGCTGCGTTGAGGTCGCATTGTGAATCCCCATTAAAAAGCCCAGCATCACCAGCACTTCCCCATTAAAGCTTGGCCGATAGAACACGATCTCAAAGATCGATGCCGCCGTGAGCGCCGCCCCTTCCGCCATAATGATCAGACAGAAAATGGTGCGCAACTTATGTTTGATCCCGACAACCACAGCCAGCCGCGCAACGGTACAGCCCAGCACAAAGGCAATAATCAGTGCCATTAAAAACAACATGGTGTGAAGGTCGCTGGTGGTCACTTCCTGGGAGATCTGCGAGGTGTTACCCGTCATATGCGACGGGAAAAATCCAAACGCGCCCAGCGCCATAGCATTCAGGATGCCGGCGGTAGTGGCCAGCACCAGCGCCAGCAGTCGGTCTTCGGTATGCGAACGAACTTTCTTCTTTTTTATCAGCACAGGCTTCCCCACATCAGGTGAATACAAAACGGTCTTATAAGGCTTCAAGCATACAACCTGATGAGAATTATTCCTGTCAGAACCAGATAACTCTGATGAAATAAGCCATTAATTTTGCTGATTTTTATAAAGCAGATTCAGTTTACTTTTAAAAGTGTCAACGACGCGATGATTCACCAGCAGATGACCACAAAAGAGGCGGATAGCAAACTCAGTCAACGATAAAGAGCTGCGCGCCGGTGGGGGTAAACGAACGATGCGGTTCAGCATCGTCCGCCACCTGATAACTGACGCCCGGTGTCAGTACGAAACGGCGTCCATCGGCCAGTTCAGTGTGAAGCTCGCCCGCCATGCAGAGCAAAATATGGCCCTTTATGCACCAGTGATCGGCCACATAGCCGGGCGAATAGTCGACCATGCGAACCCGGATATCGTTAAATTCTACGGTTCGCCACGTCGCCTTTCCCTGGTCGCCTGGATGAATGGTCTCTTCAACCTGATCCCATTGCGTCAGGCCAAACGGCAGATTGTCTATTTTCATGCGATTCCCTTATTGAGGATAAACATTAAGACAGAGCCTGGAGCACCGCCTCTTCCGCGTGGATTTGCGTGGTATCAAACAGCGGCACGCTGGCATCCGTAGCATCCACCAGCAGTGTAATTTCAGTGCAGCCCAGAATAATGGCCTCGGCGCCCTGCGCCACCAGCTTCTGCATGATCTCCCTGTAACGACGTTGCGAGGCAGGATTGATTTCGCCCAGGCAAAGTTCCTGGTAAATCACCTCATGCACCAACAGACGGTCCGCTTCATCTGGCGTGATGACCTCAAGGCCAAAGTGCTGCTGAAGTCGCCCGCGATAAAAATCCTGTTCCATGGTGAATCGCGTTGCCAGTAACCCGACTTTACAGACGCCAGCCCGCTGAATGCGGCGTCCGGTGGCGTCGGCGATATGCAGGAGCGGGATGTCTGTAGCGGCGCTGATTTGCGCGGCCACTTTATGCATGGTGTTGGTACAGAGCACGATAAACTGCGCGCCAGCCCGCTCCAGATTACATGCCGCTTCAGCCAGGATCTCGCCCGCCTGCTGCCACTCGCCCGCTGCCTGAAGGTATTCGATGCGCTGAAAATCGACGCTGTAGAGCACCAGCTCCGCCGAGTGCAGTCCACCCAGTTGCTGTTTAACCTGCTGATTGAGAATGCGGTAATAGAGCGCGGTAGACTCCCACGACATGCCGCCTAACAAACCAATGACTTTCACACTGCGCTCCGGGTTCAGGGGGTTCACTTCAGCATGCCAGATCGGCCGTGTTCAGCAACGGCTTTATTCAGGCTGCCCTGATCTCAGGTCTGAAGCGCCAGGCCATCACCATCAGCAACACTACGCCAGCGCTCATAATCAGCCAGGCCTGGTTCAGTGACGCACCGCTGTCACGCACCCAGCCCGCCACCAGCGGCATCAGCGCCGCAATCAGGTATCCCCCACCCTGCACCCTGGACAGCAAAACCCCCGCTTCTCTTGCGCTTCGCGCATGGTCCAGCGTCACAATCAGCGACAGCGGAAAGAGTGCGCCGATGCCTGAACCCAGCAACAGCGCAGAGAAAACCGGCATCGTGTCCGGATAAAATACCAGACTCAGCAGCCCCGCCAGCAACAGGGCCAGCACGCCAAGCAGCAGTGGGCGACGATCGGGAAAACGATGTAATGTCGCCGAGACGATGAAGCCGGCTACCACTTCGGTTAAGGTCAGCGCCGCGAGCAGATAGCCGCTGTGACGCGCACTCCAGCCCAGCTGAATATAGAATGGCGGCAGCCAGGCCAGCACCAGCGTGTAGGCTCCCGTGCCAATGCCGAAAAACAGTGTCAGCAGCACAGTCCGCGGCACAGTCAGTGTCGTCGCATCCGGGGCTACATTAATCGGCGATGTCCGTCTGACCGAGATCAGCCAGATCAGAAACGTCAACAGCGCTAACCCGCCGGAGATCGTCAGTGTGGTTTGAAGGCCCAGCCATGAGAACAGCGGTTCGGCACTGGCTGCGGTCAGTGCCGCGCCCGCCATAATCCCGGTGCTGAACAGTGCCATCAGCGTCGCTGCAGCTTCAGCAAAACGTTGCCGAATCAGCGCGGGCATCAGCGCCTGTATCACGCCAATTCCGGCGCCTCCCGCCAGCGCGGTAAGCATCAGCTGAAAGGCGGTCAGGTTAATACCGCGCCACAGGCAGGCAGCCGTCAGACAGAGCAACCCGGCGGCGATGCCTGTTACCGGCCCGATACGGGCGGTGAGCCACGGGCCAGAAAGTGCGGCCAGGCCCATCATCGCCACCGGCAGCGTGGTCAGCAGGCTGAACGACGTGCCCGACAGACCGGCATGCTGTTGCAACACCGGAAACAGCGGGCCGATAATAGCCAGCATTGGCCGCAGGTTCAGCCCAACAAGAAAAACGATCGCGGCAAAGAGAAGGGGGAATAACATTTTATTTTTCATCATCGGGGCCCTGACTGAGGATTGACGATGACAGCAGCGAGCTGTCACTATTTATCTTAACGTTAAGATAAATAGCGCACTCTGTTAAGAGGCTTAGCACAACCCGACAACATAACCCCAGCATCTACAGGTGATTTATGCATGACCATATTGATTTCGTTGTCAGTCAGTGGGACAACGCGATGCCCAATCTTGATGCCTCTTCCATGCGAATCTTCGGCAGAGTGCTGCGTCTGATGAAACATCTGGCGAAAGCGCGCAGTCAGGCACTGGCGTCGTTTGGCTTTCAGGAGGGGGAATTTGATGTGCTGGCGACGCTGCGACGGGCGGGCTCACCCTATCGCCTGTCGCCCACTCAGCTCTACCAGGCGCTACTGGTGACCTCCGGCGCGATGACAAATCGCCTGAACCGGCTTGAACAGCAGCAACTGATTGAACGTGTTGCCGCACCGGATGACAAGCGCAGTATGCTGGTAGGGCTGACGCCTCACGGGCAGCAACAGATTGAGGACGCACTCCGTGTTCATACTGCAACGCAGGAGGCAGTGCTGGCGCCGCTGGCCGCGTCAGAACGCGCCGAGCTGGAGAGGCTGCTGAAAACACTGCTGCTGGCGTTTCCCGGCGAAGCAGGATAGCACCGTCAGCGCTGGAGTTCGGCCACCGTCATGGTGAAGATAACTGGCTGATCATCAGCACTGGCATAGGCATGCGGTATATCGGTACGCGCAACAGCAGCACAGCCCTGCTGCACCACCAGGGACTGCTCACCCACTGTTAGTGCCAGCGTGCCCTGCTCAACGTGCAGCAGTTCGAGCGTGCCCGAAGAATGGCCGGTTGAACTGAACACCTCGCCCGCAAACATCTGCCAGCGCCATAGCTCGATCATATCCGGCCCGCGTGTTCCTGCCAGCATCTTCGCACTACCGCCCTGCTCGCCCTGCCACAATACCGGCATATCGCTGGTCTCTATCAGCCAGGCGTCCGGCGCATGCGAAACGTTAACGATATCGGCCACCGAGACGCCCAGCGCGGCAGCCACTTTACAGAGAATGGCAATGCTGGGATTGGCAGCGCCTTTTTCGATCTCGACCAGCATCCCTTTACTGACGCCTGCGCGGCGGGATAATTCGTCCAGCGAGAGCTTCTGGCTTTTACGCCAGCTTTTTATGCTGTCTGAAACAGCCTGATTAACACTGGCAACATCGGCGCCTGCATCGGTCGTTATATTGACTTTTTTGGTCATCGGTCATTACTATGAAATAAATTAGTCACTGAGAGAGTATCCGATGTTATCTGTTCATCCGTCAATCGATCCCGCCGTTTTCGCGCTCGCCCCAGGCTTTCGTGCCATGAGTATTGTGGTGGAGGCTGCACCGCTCACCCGACCGGAGGTCGCCAGCGAAGCACTGAAAAGCGCCTGCCAGCAGGTGTTAAATGATGATGTGGTCTGGGCAGACGCGCATCTTGTTGCGTGGGCTGAGGTGTTCAAAGCCTTTGGTGCCAAAGCAAAACGAACGCCCTGTTCTGCTGAAGCATTACGCAAGCGCGTGCTGCGGGATGGCGCATTGCCGGCTATCGATCCGGTTGTCGATCTCTATAACGCCATCAGCATTCGTTACGCCCTGCCTGTCGGCGGTGAAAATATCGCTGCTTATGCTGGCGCGCCGCGTCTGGTGATTGCTGACGGCAGTGAACGTTTCGATACCGTCAAAGAGGGCGAGGTGGTTTACGAGTCACCGGAACCGGGTGAAGTGATCTGGCGTGACGATGAAGGCGTAACCTGCCGCCGCTGGAACTGGCGTCAGGGTGTACGAACCCGACTGGATGCCAGCGCACGTCAGATGTGGTTCATTCTGGAAAGCCTGCCCGCGATGCCGCTCTCCGCACTGCAGCAGGCCAGCGACGATCTGGTCACAGGCTTGCAGCAGATGATGCCAGGTGTGCAGGTCAGTGCGACGCTGATTGAAGCGCCAGCAAGTTGAACATTGCCTTAACACCGGTTAAACAGGGTTAACGATGACCTGAATGTGTGGCAGGATACGCGCCCTGCGTCTGGCCATATCCGGCTGACTTAACGCCACACAACCGGTGACTTCAATGGCTAAAATAAAATACATCTTTCCCCTGTTGCTGATCCTTGCTCTGGTTGCCTGGTGGATTATCCCTCACGACAGTGAGGAAGATAAGGCGTATTACGTTGCGGTTTTCTGCGCAATTGATCATGACAGTGCGCAACCGCTCGACCGGCAGATGCAAAACGTTATTGAAGGCGGCAACTCTGACTATGCACTGCAAAAAATTGCTTATAAACCCGCGCTGGGCCGCAGTGTCATTGGCCGCTGGCAGCAACTGACGACTGATGAGCAACAGCGCGCCGCGCAGGATAATGTTATCTGCCAGCAACTGCTGAGGCGCTGAAAGATGGCGGGGAGTATTATCTGATCATTCAAAGAGTGAAGGAGAAAGTATGACCCTGCCAGAACGTAAGAATTATCCACAACTGGGCGAAGTCAAAGCACCGTATGTCCACGCCGTTAAACATGGCGCAACGCTTTATGTCTCCGGGCTGACCGCCTTTGGGACTGCGGCTCAGCAGGGCGATATCGCTGAACAGGCAGAGGCTATTTTTGAACAACTTAAAGCTGTTGCTGCTGCTGAGAAGACGTCCCTCGCCGCGCTGCTGAAAGTCACAATATTTATCACCTCTTTTACGGAGATCGCCGCGCTGCGGGAAGTGCTTTATCGCCATTATGGTGAGCATCTGCCTGCCAGCTCGCTGGTTCAGGTCAGCGGCCTTTTCTCCACAGACCTGCGCATCGAGATTGAAGCTATTTTTGCCCTTTAAGGCGCAAACCGCGATCTCTCAGCGGCTACAGCTGTAAATCTGCAGCCGCTGCACCCCGCGCCAGATAACCGATGCGATAAACTTCCTGCTCGCCGGAAGGTCGATGCTGAGACGCGTCAATGTTTATTCCCTGCCAGCGGGTCACATCCCAGGCGCGTAAACCTGCGGTTTCCGGCAGTGCCGTCAGATCGGAATGCGCTGGAATCGTCCAGCGCTTCAGCGTCATAAAGCGGGCTTCAGCCAGATTCGTGATGTGGGTTTGCCCCTCCAGCGTCAGCCAGCTTTCGATGCCCGGCCAGCCAAAATCCCTGACCAGTGTCGCGAAGCCATGACTTTGCAGGAAACGCTGCATGCCACTCGCCTCCCGCCAGAAATAGACCGGCGCATAACGGTTTTCATTCAGTCCGCCATCGTCAAGGCAGGCACAGAGATACGCTTTGGCCACCAGACCCGGAAAGCCATCCAGCCGGGCACCGTTTAGCCTGATGCGCTGTTCAATGATGCCCATATCGTAATCAGCAGGCAGAGTAAAACGATAGTGCATGATAATCATAACGCCTCCAGTGCCAGCATCTGGCCGCCGCTAAAGCTCCACTCTTCGGTGCTGTTGAACTGAATAATGATCATCACGTCGTCAGGATCAATTGCCATCTCAGCCTGAAGTGCCACACAGAGTGCATGATAAAACCGCTGCTTCTGTTGCCGGGATCGCGGTCGGCCTGCCGTCACCTGAAACAGCACGAAATTATCGCTGCGCCCACCGCTGAGATAGTGGCGGTCAAATACCCGCTGAGAAGCAGGAAGCATCTCAATCACCTGAAAACAATCGTGCTCAGGCACGTCAAATTCTTCCACCAGCGCCTGCTGAAGCAGCATGGAGATCTGATGCAGGGCCGCCTCGTTGTAGCGCTGACGCAACGTTATTCGGGTGAAGGGCATCAGTGGTTATCCTCCAGAAAGCCCAGCGCGGTGACGGCGGCCGGCCAGCCTGCGTAAAACGCCAGATGGGTGAAGCTTTCCACCAGCTCATCCTGCGTCAGCCCATTCTTACGGGCAAAATCAATGTGCCATGGCAGCTGCTGGACGCGCCCCAACGCGGTTAAGGTTGCCAGCGTTAGCAGGCTGCGTTCGCGCGGTGACAGCCCGTCGCGCTGCCAGATATCACCAAACAGCACCTGCTGAGTGAGTTCGGCCAGTTTTGGCGCGCGCTGCGCCAGTGTTTCCCGATCCAGTGAATTTTTCATTGCACACTCCTGAGTAGTCAGTGAGAGTGTCACTCAGGCCTTTAGTCCTGAAAATCAAATTAATCAGCATTAACCATCCACCTTTACAGGACGATAATGACTAAGTTACCGGAGTCACTCGATATAGATGCGCTGCGCAGTTTCGTGGCAGGCATTGATGCGGGCAGCTTTGCGCTGGCTGCACAGCATCTTTGCCGGTCGACCTCAGCCGTCAGTGCGCAGCTTAAAAAACTGGAGCAGCAGTGCGGCACGGCGCTGGTGATGAAAAAAGGGCGGCATCTGCAACTGACCCCCAGCGGTGAACAACTGATGAGTTACGCCAGACGGCTGCTGTCACTGAACGATGAGACGTTACGGGCCGTGAAAGGCGAAGCGTTGCAGGGTGAAATACGCATCGGGATGCAGGAGGATTTTGGCGAGGCGTTGATGCCTGCCATTCTCGGTGCGTTTAACCGTCAGCATCCGGATGTGATGCTGACCGCACGCGTCGACAGAAACCTGCCGCTGCTGACGGCGCTGGCACGTCATGAGCTGGATTTGGCGTTGCTGTGGCAGGCAGAACAACAGGCGAGCACACAGTTGATTGGTCAGTGTCCGTTGGTCTGGATTCAACATCCTGCGTTTGATCTGGCGGGGTATCTGCAGCGCGGCGAAGCGCTGCCGCTGGTGGCATTTGATGCGCCCTGTGTAATGCGAACACGCGCCACGCTGGCACTGGATGAGGCAGGCATTCCATGGCGGATAGTGTTTACCAGCCACAGTCTTAGCGGGATTTGGGCAGCAGTACAGGCCGGGCTGGGGATGACTCTGCGCACCCGCGCAGGAATGCCGGAAACGCTGGTGACGGAATCACAGCGGCTGCCACAACCCGGCTATCTGGGTATCGCGCTGGCCCGCTCAGATCAGGGCGATGACCCGGCGCGGGCGCTGTTGCAGCACCTGATCTCAGAAGCCGCCCTGCCCTTTATTGCGCGCTGATCTGAAATGGCCGCTGACGCAGCAAAGAACAGGCGAGAAGGTGTGCTATCCGGCAAATAACATTAAGGCTGAAGTTTACTCAGGACGGACTTAACTGGCTCGGCGGTGAGATGTGACGAACGGTTATCTGATGCGCCGATCCATAAAAGACTCACTGCCATGACTGCTGAAATAAAAATTGTACGAATATCCATAAATCCTCCCCGGAACAAGATGGATAAAGTAATTCAGGCAGCGGCGAGTTAATCGCGGGATAAGAGACGCTTTAAAGGGTCTGAGTGAGAAAAAGTGGCGCAGATTTCGCCACGTCTGAGTGACAGGTGTAAAGATCAGAGGGATGCGTTCACGGCATTACCTGCCGCAAGCCATTCGCCTCGGCTAAGGGTAAACATCAGGTTGGGAGGAAACCCCTCTGGATCATCGACCTTTTTCAAAAAGGTTAAGCCTGCTTTTTCTAATACACGGCGCGAAGCCAGGTGGTTCTCGCGTGTCACCCCCGTGATGACACTCAGTCCGGCCTCCTCAAATCCGTAACGAATCGCTCTGCGGGAAAGCTCGGTCGCATACCCTTTTCCCCAGGCCGCTGGCTCAAAACGGTAACCGAGATTGTTAGTCTGACGGCCGTCGAACCGGCTTCGGAAGACGCCACCAAAGCCGATGATTTTTTCCGGATGCGCTTTCTCACATATCGTCCAGTCGCCAAAACCCTGATCTTTGTAGAGTTGCAGCGTGCGCTCCAGGGACTGAACAGCATATTCCCTGTCTGGCCACGGACCGCGCGGGTTGAATTTATGCGTGTCGGGGTCGCTATAGATTCTGAAGAGGTCGTCGAGATCCTCACGAACGGTATATCTGTAGAGCAATCGCTCTGATTCCCAAATCATCCTTTGCTCCTTTAGGGTACCAATCCGATACTTCTTTATAGCAGCAGCCTCTTCTGACACCAACTTTTCCGGCTCTTCAACCGTTGGCTAACCGCGGAAAGTATGCCGCATCTCAACCAGGCCCGCTGAATCATGGCGGTACCCCATCAGAAAAAACGGACGCGCTATCTGCTCGCGTCCGTTCCTTTCTTACACCTGGCAGTTAAGCTGCACTGTGAACACGAAACGAATCAACCATGCCACGTAACGCATGTGCCTGTTCAGATAGTGACTGTGAAGCCGATGAAGACTCTTCCACCAGCGCGGCGTTATTTTGCGTCACCCCATCCATCTGGCTGACGGCAACACTGACCTGCGAAATGCCCTGCATCTGCTCGGACGAGGAAAGGGAAATATTGTCCATCGCTTCAGCCAGTTCACTCACCATACCCACAATCTTCAGAATGCTCTGGCCAGTGCCGGCGGCCACCGAGACGCCTTGCTCTACCTGGCCGACCGTCTGCTCAATCAGCGATTTGATATCCCGTGCTGCGGTCGCGCTTCGCTGCGCAAGCGAACGAACTTCACCTGCGACGACGGCAAATCCACGTCCCTCTTCTCCGGCTCTTGCGGCTTCAACGGCCGCATTGAGCGCCAGAATGTTGGTCTGGAAGGCGATGCCCTCGATCACACTGGTGATATCGCGAATTTTTGCCGCACTGAGTGAGATACCATTCATGGTTTCGGACATCTGATGGACATCATTTTCCCCACTGCGCGCCAGTGAGGCGGTTTCACGTGCCGAACCGGCCGTCTGCTGTGCACCCAGCGTATTACTCTTCACCGTGGCGGTAAGTTGTTCCATACTGGCAGCCGTTTCCTGCAGCGCCGCCGCCTGCTCTTCAGTGCGTGAAGACAACTCGGTGTTACCGCGGGAAATCTCATCCGCCGCCAGCGCCACAGAGCCTGCAGATTCTTTGATTCGTGAAACCAGTTCGCGTAGGTTGGTCTGCATACTATCCAGTGAGGCCAGCAGGCTCCGGGTATCGCCGTGTCGCAATGCCACCGTAGTCGTCAGATCGCCAGAGGCGATGGCTGCAGCAAGCCGCTGCGCCTGAGCGGGTTCTCCTCCCAGTTGACGCATGAGCGTGCGCACAGTAAACAGACAAGTCGCCAGAGCCAGCAGGATTGAAATGCCCGCCAGAATCATCAGCGTGAAGCCGGTACGCGCTGAAGAATCACTGCTCATCACCACCGCTCTCTGCCCCTCCTCACTCTGGATTGTTGAAAGGGTATTAAGCGCATCAAGCAGAGTACGCTGTGCAGCTCGCGTCACGGTCAGCAGGTAGGTTGTGGCTTCCTGAGGACGATTAGCAAGGCCGAGACGACCGGCCTCTTCCAGCGAGTCGAGCGTGGACTTTTCTACCGACAATCCTTTATTAAATGCCTCGCGGGCGGCGGGCGTGGCATCGTCCATCATGCGGGCCAGCTTCTCACGGTTGGTGATGTAAAGCGCCTTCTGTGTCTGCAACCGTTTCCACTCCGGCTCCATCGCTTTGGTATCGGTCAGTAACGCCATATTGCGCACTGCAATGCCCATATCACGCAGGCTGCCACGCATATCAAGCACCATCTGATAGCGTTTCATCTGCACATTAACCACATCGTTCATGCCATTTCGGGCATTATTAAGAGCGTGTAATGCAATACCGCTGCAGAGAATAAATAGCAGAATGAGCAGGCCAAAGCCGGCATACAGTCGAGTTGAAATTTTCAATGGCGAGTCTCACTGGTGGATGTAATCAGGTTGTAATGTCTTTCTGCTATCGGCATAGAGCGGACAAAATGTAGTCATGACAGGTAATAAACTTTTTCGGCAATGGCGTCAGGACATTCATGCGAGGCCATTATCACAACGGGTGACGTATCGGTTCTGAACCCGCAGGTAATGGTGGTAGAGTTGCGCTAAAACTGGCGTAGCAGAATTGTGGCGTTTCCACGTCCCGGAATCTGATCGATGAAAGGAAAGTGCAATAATGGCTGAACAGCGCAGCATCATCACCGAACTGACTGAACTTGAGCGTCTTTACGGCACGGTTGGCCGGCCCTCTATCGCTAAGGTGACCGACCACATTCATTCCACCTATCGTCCATTTATCGCCGCCTCGCCTTTAGTCGCGCTGGCAACGTCGGGGCCGGAGGGACTGGATGTTTCACCGCGCGGCGACCCGGCAGGTTTTATCAACATTGAAGATGACAAAACCCTGTTGTTACCCGACAGACGCGGCAACAACCGCATCGACAGCCTGCGCAATATTTTGCATGACAACCGCGTCGCGCTGCTTTTTCTCATTCCCGGTATTGGCGAGACGTTACGCATCAATGGTAAAGCAGAAATAGACACTGACCCGTTGCTGCTCCAGCGCTTCGCCGTCAATAATCAATTACCCAGGACCGTACTGCGTATTACCGTCGACAGTGTGTTTTTCCAGTGCAGTCGGGCCATTATTCGCGCTAAATTATGGGATCCTGCTGAACAAATCGCGCGAAACAGGCTACCCAGTCCCGGAACGATACTCAAAGATCTTTCTGACATTGATGGCGAAGCGTATGACGCTGCCCTGCCCGCACGCATAAAAAATACGCTTTACTGATATCCGTATCCAGCAGGTAAGCGCGGTGTGGCCTCCCTCACCGCACCTTAACTGAAACCTGATATGCCATCAGCAGCGCCGTTACGTCTGACTTAAAATGCGGTTCTGTTCTGACTCGTCTGATTGCACACTTCTCATACTGACGGGTTGAACGACACCTGTTGTGGCAATGGCAGGTGCTCCAGTTCTATTGGTCAGAGCTGCTAGCGTAAGATTGATACCGACTGCGATGTTCACTCAGATCCACAAACGGCGGTTTTCACTTACACTCAACGGATAAATTTCAGGCGCAGTGGCTGCGCGTTGCCGTGAGAATGATGTCGAAATCCCAATCTGATGTGATCTTAGCGCGGTTTTCACCCGCTACCCGACGCTGGTTTTCTGCGGCCTTTGCTGCACCGACGCCGGTACAAAAAGCGGCCTGGCAGGCCATTGCCGGCGGAGAGCACGCGCTGGTGATCGCGCCTACCGGTTCCGGGAAAACACTGGCAGCCTTTCTCACCGCCATCGACACGCTGTTTCAGGTCAGAACCGACCAGCCCGCTCCCACGCGTGAAACCACCACCCGTATTCTCTATATTTCGCCAGTCAAAGCGTTAGCTGCCGACGTTCAGCGCAACCTGAATCTCCCGCTGGCAGGCGTTTACGCCGAGCGGCAGGCGCTGAATGCGCCCGCGATCACGCTGAATATCGGCATGCGATCAGGCGATACCCCTGCCGCTGAGCGTGCCCGTCTATTGCGACGCCCGCCCGATATCCTGATTACCACACCCGAATCGCTGTTTCTGATGCTGACGTCGAAAGCGCGCACGACACTGCAGGGCGTGACCACGGTGATTGTCGATGAGGTGCATGCGGTAGCGGGATCAAAACGCGGTTCGCAGCTGGCGCTAAGTCTGGAGCGACTGGATGCATTACTGCCGCAACCTGCCCAGCGCATCGGGCTGTCCGCTACAGTACGACCGGTTGAGCGGGTAGCAGCTTTCCTTGGCGGCTGTCAGCCGGTTCAGGTGGTTAATCCGGCCGCCAGTCGCACGCTGCACCTGACGATTGAAGTACCGGTTGAGGATATGACCGATATTGCCAGCGCCGATGACCCGATTGATGACGCCACCTCTGCCAGCGGATCAATCTGGCCGCATATTGAAGCGCGCATTCTGCAGCAGGTCATGGCTCATCGCGCTACGCTGGTATTTGTGAATTCGCGTGGTCTGGCGGAGAAACTGACCGCACGGCTCAATGCACGTTTCATGGCGCACCAGACAAACGCTGACGATCAGCATGAAGGGCGTAATGACACCGACGATCTTATTGCCCGCTCGCATCACGGTTCCGTCTCGAAAGAACAGCGCGGCGAGATTGAGGCCGCCCTGAAGCAGGGCAGTCTGCGCTGCGTGGTGGCGACTTCCAGCCTGGAACTGGGCATTGATATGGGGCCGGTGGATCTGGTGATTCAGGTGGGAGCACCACTATCAGTCGCCAGCGCCCTGCAGCGTGTGGGGCGCGCCGGGCATCAGGTCGGCGGCACCTCCACCGGCATCCTGTTTCCGCGCACCCGACGCGATTTGCTGGATTCAGCGGTGATCCTGAAGTCGATGCGCGAGGGTCAGCTTGATGCGCTGGCTCCCCCGCGAAATCCGCTCGATATTCTGGCGCAGCAGACGCTGGCCGCCGTGGCAATGGATACCCTGCAGGCTGATGAGTGGTACGCGCAGGTCTGCCGGGCCGATCCATTCCGCAGCCTGTCGCGTCGTCTGTTTGATGCCACGCTCGATATGCTGGCGGGTAAATTTCCGTCGGACGCCTTTGCTCAGCTGCGGCCGCAGCTGGTGTGGGATCGTCAGAGTGGGCTGCTGACAGCGAGACCCGGCGCACAACATCTGGCCGTGACCAGCGGTGGCACCATTCCCGATCGCGGCATGTTCAGCGTCATTCTGCCGGAAGGTGAAGAGCAGGCGGGATCACGTCGGGTCGGTGAACTGGACGAAGAAATGGTCTATGAGTCGCGGGTCAACGACATCATCACCCTGGGCGCAACTTCATGGCGGATTCAGCAGATCACCCACGATCAGGTGCTGGTGGTACCCGCGCCCGGCCGTCCGGCCCGTCTGCCCTTCTGGCGCGGAGAAGGCGTTGGCCGTTCAGCGGATTCAGGTGCCAGCCTCGGGATGTTTCTGCGTCAGGTTAACGCGGCGTCACCAGACGATGCGCAGCAACAGCTGCAGGCGCTGGGAATGAATTTCAGCGCAGTCACCAATCTGCTGGCTTTACTGGCTGAACAACGCGCCGCAACCGGTGTGCTGCCGGATGATCGCACGTTGCTGATTGAACATTGCCGTGATGAAATCGGCGACTGGCGAGTGATCCTGCACTCGCCGTGGGGCAAGCGGGTCAATGCGCCCTGGGCGCTGGCGATTGCCGCCCGCATCCAGCAACGTATGGGATTTGATGCGTCTGTTGCGGCCAGCGATGACGGCATCGTGGCCCGCTTTCCTGCCAGCGAGGGGCTGTTACCTGGCGCTGAACTGTTCATGTTCGACGCCGACCAGCTCACCCAGGAAGTCACTGAGAGCATCGGTCAGTCGGCGCTGTTTGCCGCCCGCTTTCGGGAATGTGCATCTCGCGCGCTGCTGCTACCGAGACGTAATCCGGGTAAGCGCTCGCCGCTCTGGCAGCAACGACTGCGTGCCGGCCAGTTGCTGGAAGTCGCACGTCAGTTTGACGATTTCCCAATCCTGATCGAAACCGCACGCGAATGTCTGCAGGATGTCTACGACCTGCCTGCGCTTCACCATTTGATGAAACAGGTGACACAGGGCAGCGTAAAAATGGTTGAGGTGACGACCGAACAACCCTCCCCTTTCGCCGCGCCGCTCCTGTTTGGTTACGTCGCCGAGTTTATCTACGCCAGCGATGCACCTCAGGCAGAACGGCGCGCCTCATTGCTGACGCTCGACACTAACCTGTTGGGTGAACTGCTCGGCCAGACCCGCAGGCGTGATTTACTGGCACCTGACGTTGTTGAACAGGTTGAGAAAGAACTACAGCGCCTCGATGACCGCTATCAGGCACAGCATACAGAAGGCATTATCGACGTACTGCGCGACCTCGGTCCGCTCTCCGTTGCAGGTATTGCGGCACGGTTCAGCGGCAACGACTCGCAGATCGCAGAAGCAGTCGCGCAGTTATCTGTCGCCCGGCGAATCATTCCGGTTACTCTCGCGGGTGAAGATCGCTGGTCAGTGATTGAAGACGCGGCCCGCCTGCGCGATGGGCTGGCCGTCGTGTTACCTGACAATCTGCCCGCGACCTTTCTGGCGCCGCAGGCCGATCCACTGCGCGATCTGATTAACCGTTTTGCCCGTACCCACACGCTGTTCACCGCCCGACAACTGGCCATGCATTTTGGTGCAGGTGTCGCCGTGGTGAATGCGGTGCTGCTTTCTTTGCATCAGCAGGGCAGCCTGCTGAATATGGGCGCGGCAACGGGTGAATCGGAAATGGCATGGGTCTCCCCCGAAATATTTAAACGGCTGCGCTTACGTTCACTGCAATCAGCACGCGAAGCAACCCGCCCTGTTCCACCCGCCGCCTGGGTCAGCCTGCTGCTGGAGCGTCACGGTCTGCTTCGCCCTCAGCGTGAGGAATTGTTGGGTACAAACGGGCTGTTGCGGGTGATCGAGCAACTGGCGGGTGTGCCGTTACCGGCCTCGCTATGGGAGTCGCCAATCCTGCGTGCCAGGATAGCCGACTATCAGCCCGCGATGCTCGACGAGCTGTTAACCCGTGGCGAGGTGATCTGGTGCGGTCACAAAGTGCTGGGGCAGAACGATGGTCTGATCTCGCTGCACCTCGCTGAATATGCCGCTGAAACACTGCCGGTGATTGATACCACACAACCTCTGACGTCTGTACAGCAGGCGACTATTGACGTTTTGAGCCGCGGTGGCTCGTGGTTTGTTCATGAGATCATGGCGCAGATGGAAGAAGAGACTCAGCCCACAGAGATCTATGACGCCCTGTGGCAGCTGGTCTGGCAGGGCTATGTCAGCTCCGACAGCTGGATTGCGGTACGGGGGTTGCTGACCACGCCGGGCGTGACCCGTTCGCGTCCGGCGCCTGCATTGCGTACCCGCTTTGGTCAGCGCTTCACACCAGGCGCTCTGCCCGCGCGCCGTCCGGCGGTCAACACGCTGGCGGGGCGCTGGTCACGGGTTATCAGAACGGAGATTGCGCCTGCCCGGATGGCTCTGTCGCTGGTGGAAAATTTACTCGACCGTTATGGGGTGATCACACGTGGCTGTGCAATATCGGAACAAATCCCTGGCGGATTTCCCGCGCTGCAGCCGGTGTTACGTGGCATGGAAGATGCCGGTCGGCTACTGCGCGGGCGTTTTGTGGCCGGTGCAGGTGGTGCGCAGTTTGCTGACAATCTGACTATTGAACGGCTGCGGATGCTGGCAGATAACCCGGAAATCACAACCGAGGCTTTGTCACTGACCGCGATTGATCCGGCGAATCCCTTTGGCGCAATGCTGAGCTGGCCGTCCCACGCCAGCGGCATTCGCCTGACCCGGCGACAGGGCGCACGGATCGTGATCGCAGGCGGCGCACTGATGCTTTATCTGACGCCATCAGGCAAGGAGTTGCTGACCTTCAGCGATGATCCTGCACGGCTTGAGGCGGCCGTGGCGGCTTTGGGCGTGGCGCTGAAACGGGATAAGTCCGCCAGCTTTACGCTGGAGACGGTGGATGGGGAACCGGTCACGCAGTCACCGCTGCTTAACACGCTGCGACATGCCGGATTTTCACGGGTTCCGCAGGGGTTCAGCTGGTATAGCTGAGTTTTTTTCGCGGACAAAGTCGATAAAGGCCTGAAGCGGGGCCGGGATCAGACGTCGATCGTTGTAGTAAAGCCATGGACCGGAAAAAGTCAGCCACCAGGATTGCAGCAGCGGTTCCAGCCTGCCGCTGTCCAGGGCTGGGCGGAGCCACTCATCAAACAGATAGATCACGCCGGTCCCGGCGATGGCCGCCTCCACCGCCAGATCCATTGCACCACCGACGGTGACCACCAGCGGCCCGCTGGTTTCAACACTGATCTCTTCACCCTCCAGACTAAAGGTCCAGTCTGCCATGATGCCACTGGCATAACGGCCACGCAGGCAGCGGTGATGAATCAAATCGCGTGGGTGTTCCGGTCGGACATATTCAGCCAGGTAAGCCGGGGAAGCCGCCAGCGCGAACCGCTGCTGACGCGGGCCAATCGGTATCGCCACCCTATCCTGCTCAAGCCGCTCATCGTAGCGAATCCCGGCGTCACAGCCGTCACGAAAAACGTCCTGCACATTGCTTTCCGCAACGATTTCCAGCCGGATATCGGGATAACGCCGCAGGAACTCTGGTACCAGAGCAGGCAGCACCAGCCGCGTGGCGCTGACCGGGACATTCAGCCGCAGCGTGCCGCCTGGCGTGTTGCGGTAACGATTCAACGCATCCAGCGCGGCGTTAACTTCATTCATTGCGGGCAGAAGACGCTCTATCAGCGCCCTGCCCGCTTCGGTTAACACCACGGTGCGTGTGGTGCGATGAAACAGTCGAATCCCCAGTTGCTGCTCCGCCCGTCGTACCGCATCGCTCAGCCGCGAAGCATTGCTGCCCGCGACGCGCGCCGCTTCCCTGAATCCTCCCGCTTTTGCCACCTCGACTACGGCATCCAGCAGCGCCATATCGATCGCCATTGTGCATTACCCCGTACAGTCTGTCCTGATTTCACCGGATAGTTGCACAGCTAAATCACCGTTACAATTGATCTACATTCACGCAGGAGGTTTTCATGTCAGATATCACCATGACTTTTATGTTAGGCGATCGTGAAGTTAACCGTCTCGGCTATGGCGCGATGCAACTGGCCGGGCCGGGCGTGTTTGGCCCGGTCAAAGATGAAGCCCGGGCAATAGAGGTTTTGCGCAACGCCATTGCGGCAGGCGTCAATCATATCGACACCAGCGACTTTTACGGCCCGCACGAAACCAACCACTTAATAAAAAAAGCACTTCATCCCTATCCGCAGGATCTCTGCATTGTCACCAAAGTAGGCGCCCGCCGCGACGCCAAAGGCGGCTGGCAGGCTTCGATGGAACCGGAAGCGCTGACACAGGCGGTAGAAGATAACCTGCGCAACCTGGGTCTTGACGTGATTGAGGTGGTGAACCTCCGCAGCATGTTGCATCCGGCTAAACCTAAAGAGGGCTCGCTGGCACCACAGCTTGAGGCGCTGCTGGAACTCCAGACACGCGGGCTGATTCGTCACATTGGCCTGAGCAACGTCACTGCTACGCAAATAGCAGAAGCCCGGGCGATGACGCCGATTGTCTGCGTGCAGAATATGTATAACCTTGCGCATCGACAGGATGATGAGCTGGTGGATCAGCTGGCGCAACAGGGTATCGCTTACGTGCCTTTTTTCCCGCTGGGCGGTTTCTCTCCTCTGCAGTCGGATCGGCTTAATGACGTGGCTGCGTCCCTGAATGCCACCCCGATGCAGGTTGCACTCGCCTGGCTGCTGCGGCGCTCGCCCAATATTCTATTGATCCCCGGCACCTCTTCTCCGGAACATCTTAAGGAGAACCTCGCCAGCGCCAGTCTGCAACTGTCAGATGAAGTGATGGAAAAGCTGAATACCCTGTAACATCAGGCCCGTACAATGCGGGCCTGGTACGATTCAGTAACTGTGCAGGCAGGCCGCCAGGTGCGGCTTGTCACTGCAACCAATATGGTGATCGATTCGTTTTATCATATAAGGGTAAAACGGGTTGGATGTCGCACGCATAATTGAGTCCAGACCGACAATCAGCACCGCACTCTCGCCACGCAGTGACAACGTCCCAAAACTGATACCAAACTCATTTTTCTTCGCGGGCGCACTGCCATATAACCCATCCTCAGCCGGGAATGGAATAGCAACGTGTGACAGCGAGTAGAGCCCTGCCGGATAGTCGATTGCCAGCGGCTGAATCCGCTCCTGAATCTCACCCGCAGGCACGCTTTTCGTCACCATTTTGAGCGTAGTGGCGGAAGCATTGGTGATGACCGTCGAGGCATAATTGCGACGTGCAGCGGGCAACAGCTGATTAACCGCCGTATAAGAGGAGTGACGAAATAGCGGGCTGACGCTAACCGCCTGATTGATATCGAACAGCACCAGTTCACTGCCGTTCTGCGGCAGAAAGTTATACAACGAGCGTATTACCGAGGGTGTACTGACAGTGGAATCCATCACCGACTGGAAAGTCAGTACCGGCGGGAAGCCGGACAGCTGCTGATTACGTGCATACTGCTGGATCTCTTTCTGCAGCGCCTGTGTCAGTAAATAGGTCTGCCGGGCAGCGTGAACGGGAAAAGAGTTATATTTAAACGGATTAAACTCCGGCACGATATTCAGCCACGCGGTTTTTGAGAAAGCAGGAAAAACCGAGGGCAGCCCGGCGATACCGGCGAAGCGGGCAAAACTCGTCACACCGATCATCGGCGATAACAGAATCAGCTGTTGCGGACGACGCAGGGAATGATCGCCCAGACTGTCGAGCGCATATTTTACCGCCAGCGCCCCACCGTTCGAGAACCCTACCAGATGGAGTGGCGTCTGCGTGCCTGCCAGACGGGTCGCTTCCCGCACCGCCAGACGTGTGGCGGCCATCCAGTCCTGCCAGTCAACATCGGTCAGCCCCGCAGGCACCGTGCCGTGACCCGGTAACCTGATCGCCACCGCCACATAGCCCTGCTGTCGATAAGCTTCTGCCACATGACGGAGGCTGTAAGGACTGTCCGTCAGACCATGTAGCAGCACAACGGCACCACGCGGCGTGCCCATCGGGCGCAGAATATAAGAACGGTTCCAGTCCTGTGTGAAATGGCCAGGATAGATCACGCTACCGGAATAGTATCGGTTGAGCGGCGTTTTATCTTCGGCTTCAGGTTTGTCACTGACCTGCTGCTTCATCTCGTCAAACAGCTGATTTTCGGCATTCAGGTAATCGGCATAACCTGCTTTGTCGAGTTGCTCCACGATCAGTTCATGGGGGATCCAGGTGTGCCAGCGGTGTAACGCCGGCCCGCGCTCTGCTTCATAGATTCGGAAAATCAGTAGCAGGAGTAACAGCACCAGGACCCCTATCACCAGCCGTCAGAGTCTGCGTTTAACGGTTTTCCACTTACGGGTCATACGTCCTTTCCTGAAAAATTAAAATGCATAGCGAAACCACGCGAAGTCATACCTGAAGCGGGCGAGCCAGCAGATAAACGGCAGGCAGAGGCCGGTGGGCTGAGGACTGTTCCAGGTCTGCGCAATATGGTCAGTAAATACATTCCATCAGTAAGAGATGGGCGTGCATTCAGCATGCAGTGGCGCAGCAGTCATCATTGCAGCAACAACTGCCGTCGTGGTTGATATTTTCATGCTCCATCCCGAGCAGCGTGTAGGACAAATTTTCAGGCGGGTTTTTGGCGATTTCAGCCTGAAATCGCCAAAGCTGGATAATAAAAGAACGGGGAATTTGCTGATTACAGTGAATGTTTTCTGGTTAAGTCAGGTATGAGACTGAGAAGGCGGGGCCTGGTGCGAAGAGTCAAAGAAGTAAAACCGGATTCAGCCGGTGGGCCGAATCCGGTGGGAATTTATCAGGCTTCAGCCTCTATCGGCTTTTCGCCAAATTTCTCTTTCATGTGTGACTCAATCTCTTCCAGGCTCTTGCCTCGCGTTTCTGGCACCATCGCCATCACGAAGATCAGCGACCCAACGTTAATTGCGGCAAAGATGAAGAAGGTAGTGCTACCGGCATATTCCATGACCGGCGGGAAGCCGAACGCCACTACAGCGTTAAATATCCACTGTAGCGAAACCGCGCCACCGGTTAATACGCCACGCAACTGCATCGGGAACAGCTCTGACATCATCAGCCAGTAGACCGGCGAGATGCACATCTGCATGCAGAACAGGAACAGCAGAATGCAGGCCAGGGCTAGATAACTCTGCATCACGCTGGAGCTCATAAAGGTCAGCACGCTGCCCAGCATGATCTGCGCGGTGATCACCAGACATAACCCGGTGATAAGCATGGTGCGACGCGGGAAGCGGCTGATTGCCCAGATTCCGACAAAGGTCGCGAGAACTGAAACCACACCGTTACCGATGGTGGCAGCAATTGAAGCGCTGGTACCCAGGCCAGTCGACTTCAGGATGATCGGCGTGTAGTACATAAAGCCGTTAACGCCGGTAAACTGCGCGACAAAGCCCAGCCCGACGCCAATCACCATCAGGCGGATTACCCACTTCTCACGAATCAGGGTTTTCGCATCCGGCCCGCGCTCTGCGGCTCTCGCCTGCTTCTTCATCTGCGCCATCTCATGACGCACTTCGCGCGGCGTTTCGCGCAGATACTTCAGGATCTTTTTCGCCTCTTTCAGACGCCCTTCCGCCACCAGCCAGTGAGGGGACGCAGGAACGAAGAATGTGCCGAGGAACAGCAGGAATCCCGGCACCATCGCAATCGCCAGCATGTAACGCCACAGATGCTCGTCATGCAGCAGATAGCTCAGCAGCGTACTGGCGACATAAGCGATAAGCTGTCCGGTAACGATCATCAGCTCGTTGCGGCTGACCAGTGGCGCGCGCAGGCGCGGTCCGGCAATCTCGGCGATAAAGACCGGTACAGTGGATGAGCCACCACCGACAGCAATTCCCAACAGGAAGCGCATGGCCACCATGACGTTGACGGAAGGTGCCAGTGCCGTTCCCAGAGAACCCAGCACAAAAATGACCGCCAGGCTGCGCAGTGTAATGCGGCGGCCAAAACGGTCAGAGAAGAAACCACTCAGGAAGGAACCAATAGCGGCACCGAACACCAGCGAAGAGGCGACCAGCCCTTCAGTGAAGGAGTTGAGTCCAAGTCCACCCTGATCGGGTGGTGAGGTCATATAAGGTAACGCACCAGAGATAATCCCGGTGTCATAGCCAAAAGCCAGCGCGCCCATGGTGGCGACAAGCACCACTAAAAAGATGCGCTGGCGTACCGTATCCGCAGGCGCGTGATCGCCCGTTTCACCAGAGTCTGGTGTATTCGTACTCATAATATTCCTGCCATTAATAAGTTAAACATCCGTTTGATTAAATTTCATACGGAATAGAAATGGAACATATTTACCGATTGGGAAGAGAAGTGTAGACGGTATTTTAAAGTTAGCTTTAGCATTGCGATTTTTATGGCAGGAATAATCAACCGAAGAAATAAACCAGCGTAATAGTGACAAGGATAAATTTATTTGAACATTAAATTCACGCTTTGAGTTCTTTCTGAATCCAGTTCAGAAAATGGGCAATGCGCGGCAAGACCAGATGGCGCGCGCTGACGGGCAGAGTTGCCTGCTCTGACAGGGCACTGACCCGTTTCCCACTGCGCAGATAGTCCTGAGCCAGCAATTCACTTACAGATATAAGACCGGGACCTGAGATTGCCGCTTAAGGACTCATATAAAGGCGATCAAAATGAAATATCCATTCTTTATCCGGCTGGGGTCATTGCTGAGATGCAAACCACTGCGGCCACGCCAGTATTATTCGCATTATGCATTCTATGTGCCGGGCAACCTGATCCTGCATTTGTCGCCGATCGTCATTTCTGGCTGCCGGGACTGATCTGCTTCTGTGTGGTTATGGGCCAGTATGCACTGACCTTCTGGTTACTCACGCTGCTACGAAACTCAGGCGTCAGTGAACCACTGCATAACGGCCTGCTGACCAGTCTGGCTTATCTGTGTGTCATTATCCTTATGCTGCTGGCCGGGCACAGTTTTGAAGCAGCACTTTTATCAGAAGGATTGGTGGAACAGCGACTCATGAGCGCTGCAGCAGGAATGGCGCGCGAAGGTTTTATGCCTTTTGTCACCCCTATGCCGTGTTTGCTTCCCGCCAGGCCTATGATTTTATCTGCATACCTAGCGCCGAATAAAATCACGATGTCAAAACTGCCTGCGCACTGCCGGGTCTGACGACAGGTTATGTATCAGGTCATCAGGCGACTCACGATCTGGCTATCATCCAGGGCATGCCGAACCTGACAATCATCGATTCCTGCGGTGCTCTGAAGATTAGCCTGGTGATCACGGCTATCGCGGAACGACAGGGTTCAGTTTAACTACGTCTGCTGCGCGGTAAGGTCCGGCTGGTGCCGGATAAATATGGCCCCCCTCGCTTTAAACCGATTGCTCTGCCGGATGCATTTCTTGCCGCAGGGGACTTGCCGACACTGCATAACTGCTATGGCATCTCAGCCGATGCCCTGGTCAGGCAAATCACATTATGGCTTGAGGCCTGACTCCTGGCAAAACCGGGCAGAGCCCGATTTTCTTCTTCATTCACACAATCCGGTCTGAAAAATCGTTCATAAGTACATGCATTCGCTTCCAGACGTTTTGTCTACTGATTGCAGTGGTCGGCACTTTCTCCTTTTAGCTGACGCTCTCAATGCCACAAAACCAGCACGCTGGAAGCGGCTTTCTATTACAAGGTCCTGAGAGCGTTCTCCATCAAAGCTTCACGCTGTCTAAGCCGTCTTCATAAAATAATTTTTATCCTGAGAAAAAAGTTATCCACTTTTTCTGTGGATAAGTGAGGGATATTTTCTGAGTATCTTCTTGCACACTCTATTCACGGCCTGATTGTAGGTGAGTTGTGCTTCTTTTCTGATCGTATTTATTCCCCCCTGAAGAAAAAACGGGGGGCTTAAACATCTTAAATCGTGGCGATTTCAGCCTGAAATTTCTTTTTAATTACATTATTAAACAGTAATTTAGATATGAAATTTCGTTGGCGTACGTGTTTTCCATGACAGGGTGTTCATAGGGCGCTGCAGCCTGTCTGAAGCATGCACGCAGTTAGTGCAGGTTATCCAGAAGGGACTGGTCACTTATAAACCAGCGGCAAAAAATTTTACCTTGCATTATTGCGGCGGCTAAATGGTGGCTTGCAGCTAAGCGAAGTGTCAGCGATGGCATCAGATGAACCGTGCGACTTATTGTCATCAGCACGTAAGCGGTTTAAAGACTGCTTCAGCATCTGGCGACAAGGATTCGCTGAATGGCGATTTCATCGTTCTTTCATCACCGGATAGTCGATATAATCCTTATTAATCATAAATTTATGATTAATTAACCCCGTAAGAGGCTGGCGATTTCACCCTGAAATTCGGCCCCATGCTACCGCGTATGTAATTCCTGGCTGAAAAAAGAGAAAAAAAAGCCAGCGTTCATCGCCGGCTGATTTGAATAGTGACAAGTTAACGGTTGAGGTATTTTTTAAGGGTCTCCGCAATGACTTTATCCAGCTCTTCCTGCAGCTCTTTCGACTGCCGGTTGAATTCATAACTGAACATACGTCCGCGCACCTTTTTACGGGCAAAGCGATCTTTATCGGCAAAAGACCAAAGCGCAGTTGCCTGCGTTTTGTCTTTCTCCGGTACCTTCATCAGCGTCTGGCTACCCTGCCGAATCAATCGCAGAATATGATTCTTTAGCTCGTCCTCTGCCAGACCTTCACGGGCACAGACCACATCAATTTCGCGGGATATGGATTGGATTAGCGCTTCAATGCTTTGTCCAGACTCATTCAACTTGTCAGCAGCCTGCAATAGCGCTTTGTAATCGGGATAGGTCAGCTCTGCGTGATTAGGAAAGAGGGAGATTAACTCTGCCGGCACGCTGGCGGCCTGCAGGGCACGCGTCACTTTTGCCTGGGAAAGACCCTGGTTCTCAGCAATCTCTTTCTGTGACAGTCCACCGTCTTTTAGCGTTAACAGACGCATGCCCACTTCACGCAGATTATGTTCCCGGGCCGTCTGAATATCCTGCGCCAGTCTGCGGGCTTCATCAGGTGTGATGGCGGCATCGGTAATCAGCACGTCCAATCCGGTTTTACAGTAGAGTGCGGCGGCACGACGACGTGAGCCGTCGAGGATCTCAATGCGGTCTTCGCGCATCACGCCAATGGCCGGGAAGAACTGTTGCAGCTTGATGGTGCGGATAATGTCCCGCAGTGAGTCGGGTGTCAGACCTGCCTGGTCACGTCCATTGGTTTCCATCGTGACAAAAGTTTTGCTTTCAACCTCACTGGCAGCAATACGTTCAAAACGAAACAAGGCGCGCTTGCCCGTTGCCAGAACGAAGGTCTGGTTGTGTTGGCTGTCAGTCGTATCATTTTCAAGTGGAGTCTGGCTGAAGGTTCTGCCAATCGTGATTCTTTTTGCGCTCATACAAACCTCAGTTCAGGCGAATAAATTCGATACGGTCAAAGACGGCTTTCGCAAAGTCCTCTGCGGCGGATCGTGCATTCTTTAACGCTTCGCTGCTGCCGACGTAGGTGGAAGGATTGGCGGAGATAACCGTATCAAAGGATTCGCCGCAACGTTCGAAACCATCAAGGCGGGGAAGGGCTGCATCCAGCATGTCACCACCAAAAATCTCTTTAGCCAGGCTATGGCAGAGTTTGTGGTCAGCTTTATTAGAGAGCTTGGACATAAAGCCGATGTTGCCCTGCAGGCGACACGTTGCGCCAGAGTCTTCGATAATCGCAATGAGTTCGGGCAGGCGTGTCAGGTATTTTAGCGTCGAATGAAAATCGACCTGAGCTGGTGGTACTGGCGTCATCAGCAGGTCAGAAGCGGCAATCGCATTCTTCAGAAAAGCATCCAGATGCGGGCCGCTGTCAATGAAAATGAAGTCGTAGTCTTTTTTCAGTTTGGCAATGACGTTGTCGTACAGCACAGCATGGACATTCTGTTGTGGCAGGTGCTCAGCGCAGAGCTGATCCCAGCTTGAGGCGATAAATGCATCATCAATCGAGGCGGGCAGTACATCCACACCCGGAATGATCGATGGAACGATAAATTCGTTTACCAGCTCATCACGGGAGACATTCTGCAGCATGGCCTGCGCTGCCGTTGCTTCTACCAGACCGACTGAGCGCTCGTGATTCAAAAACATGGTTGCTGAAGACTGCGGATCGAGGTCAATAACCAGAACACGTAAATCTTCGAACAGCAGATGAGGATGGGCACGCAGTGCATGTGCAAGTGAAACGGTTGAAACCGTTTTGGAGACACCGCCCTTAAGATTACCGACAAAAATGGTATAGGCATCGCTGTGACGATCGCGATATTTCGGCACGCCACGGTGATGATAGATATCGATAATATTCTGAATCGACATGGCATATTTAACAGATGAACCCGCGGCGCGTTTATCAAACTGATAGCCACTCTCCTCCATCTCATTGACTGCGTAATCCACACTGGCTCGTGTCAGTTTCGGCAATTTAGCTAACGCCGCCTTGGCATAGACCTGATAGTAAGTATTTTCGTGCAGTTCCTGCTTTTGCGCCTGAATCTGGTCAGTGAGGCTTAACAGCATGCGTTCTGAACGCTGTGCAACCTTCATCACCTGCTTGTCATCGTTAGCCATAGTTGCTCCAAACATGTAGGATTTATGACTTTATACATAAATCCTGCACATGAGGCAATAATTTATCCTCTCAACATGATCTGCGTTTCTATGTAATCACATGGGTTTTGATGAGGTTCATCACATTATTCACTGTAAACGGAGAATTAAGGCAGAAAATTTGCGATTAACATTCACTGTAATCAGCAGATCATTCACTGTAGTCAGTTGACCGGTTTAAAAACGATCAGACAAATGGGATACAGATAGAGAGCAGGGGAGACGGACTCAGGAGACTACGTTGAGAGAACCAATCGTTCACTGTAATCAGCAAAGTCAGAGTGGTATCTGGTGATTTTACGGGAAGGATCTCAGCGTTAAAGATAGTCGGATTAATGGGTGTTAAGGCAAGCGCCACAGGGCGCAGCGCTGATTTCTATCTCTTTCTGCTTCAAACATTCACTATAATCAGTAGTGCTTCTCAGTTCAGTACACGTTGAAGCAACGTTCACTGTAATCAGTAGTCATGTTTACGGAGTATCATGATAAGGAAGCGGGTCGGGTTAAAGGTTCACTATAGTCAGTAATGATATGCGGATTAACACTGATCCGTTCAGGAAAGCATCGGGAACAGATGAGAAAATAGACTACGGTCTGTTAAATACAGGGACTGGTGCTCAGTGCAGTATAACGTATCCATAAACGTTCACTGTAATCAGTAAAACCAGGCGGGTGATAATGTTCACTGTAGTCAGTAGATGAGGAGTGAATCCACAAACATTCACTGGAGTCAGTAGAATAATCAGGCTCTGTTCTGCGCCACAGTGAGTCCGAGTTGTCGCTATCAGACAATGACCGTTCAGCTGATTCAGACTCTGACAAGCCTGATACAAGCAGCAAGACACAGGCACATCAGGATTAGCCTTTGCATATTCGCCATGTACTCACCAGCTTCGCTATAACGTTCACTGTAATCAGTATCAGACACCTTACATTGCGCCATATCGCAGTAAATATTCACTGTAGTCAGCAGAGCGTTCACTGTAATCAGTAAGGCATCTCCCCTGAACAGAGCGTCACAGCGCAACGTTCACTGTAATCAGTAATCGATATGGCTGACCTTTGAGACGTCGGAATGAAGAGGGTATGTCGATGGGAGCCAGCAAACGTTCACTGTAATCAGTAACAGTGTCACACGCCCCAGCGCTCAGACAGCGAACCGCATTGATCTCTGAACAGGGCAGAGCACTGACATTCACTATAATCAGTAGTGTTCACTGTATTCAGCAGAAGACGTCGTTGGGAAACGTAATCTATACATTCACTGTAATCAGCAAACCACATCAGACTGAGCACCAGCAATTATGTATGTAAGCACACACTTACTGGCTAGGCCTTATAGCAGGCGAAAGAATATCTGCAGGTGAAGGAAAACGACTTTATCACAGCGCTACAGTCACTGATTACAGTGAACGTTACTGATTGCAGTGAATGTCTGAGAAGTACTTATTACAGTGAATGGGCATAACACCGCAATGTCACTTTTTCAGTAAAGTGACACTGCAACGCAGGATTGCTGACTACAGTGAACGCGGGGAGTTAATCCTCGAACTCGATCTCATCCAGCGAATCGATGCTCTCCAGATTACCGATACCATCAAGCTTAGGCGTACGACTGTGGATGATGAAAAAGACTGAGCGTCCACGCTTCACTTCTGAGTAATCCAGATAACCGATCTCTTTCAGCTGCTCCATCGCGCGCCGTACCACATGGTTCTGCGTGGTGGTCTTGGAGCCGAGATTGAGGCGCATACGCAGGCGAGCCAGCGAGATAGGCGCCGGATTGGTCGGCAGGCTCTCCAGGAAGGTGTAGAGCGCCTGTGCAGACTCTTTACGCTTGAGGCGTGAGATTGCACGAAGCTGGAGCAGCACCTTATGATCGAAGTTGTAGAGTTCGAAAAGCTTAGGGTCGGCCTGAATGCGGACAATATCTTTTTCGCGGTCGTAATAGGCAGACTGAACCAGGTGAGTATGATACGCCTTGCCGTTGCCTTCAAAGGAGAGGGTATTAGTCGCAATACGGCGCAGAGAAGCATCCAGGCGCTTACGCAGTGCGGCAGAAGAGTTGGCAGAGGGAATGCCACACATCTTCACAAAGTCGATAAACGGCAGGGTGACCGTATCGCCTTTAGTCGGATAACGGGAAAACGACTGAATAATGCCCGCCCAGGTTTTGAAATCGTTATCCATATCCAGCCGCGCGCCGGTAATGGTAATCTTTTCGTAGCCCTCCGCTTTTACCAGCGTCAGGTTCTTCAGCTCTTTCGTCGCATCTGTTGAGGCCATTGCACCGGATTTACCCCGTGCAGTCGATTTCAGGGTCGGCACAAAGAGTCCGAGACGCATTAATGCGACGGGCTGAACGGTATTATTCTTGTTGGGATGAAGCTGAATAACTTCACCACTGTTTTTTGTCACTGACAGAAAAGGTTCTAGTAACGCTTTGTTTTCGTTGTCTTTATCTGCCATGGCGTAAGATCTTCATTCTGTGGATGAAAGGGATCGTTTTCTGACTACAGTGAACATTAGCACTGTTTACAGTGAACATTCTACCTGGTACAGTGAATAAAGTACTGATTACAGTGAACACTTTACTGATTATAGTGAACACGATCACCCTTTCAGCCCTTGTGGGGCGTGGCCTGCGACGATCGGGGATCTCTTAGGATCTCTCTATGATCTATTAAGGATCGTTTATTAGGATCTGGTCACTGTATAAGTGGAAAACTCCTTCAGAACGTAATCTTCAGATGAATCAACCGCCAGCAAAAAGGCCTCATGAAAGCTTCCTGTAATTTGTCAGCCTGAACAAATCCTGACAACCTTGATTCTCAATTAATAAACAACTTCCTCACTATTATTCATTTTCCATCATTAACTACAGCGCGTATCGTCTCACTATCACTGACAGAATGAGGAAAACGGCACAATGACTGAACATGCCCTATCACGTAACCCCGCAACAGGTGAAATTCTGGCACGCTATTCACTACAGAACCCTGCAGAGCTGAAACAAACGCTGGCAACAAGCGCATCTGCTTTTGCAGTCTGGCAACACAGCAGCATGGCTGATCGAGTGCGCGTATTGCGTCAGCTCGGCGAGCAGTTGCGGCAGCGCGAATCTGATCTCTCCCGCATGATTACCCTGGAGATGGGTAAACCCATTGCACAGGCCCGCGCTGAGGTTCTGAAATGCGCGAATTTATGCGACTGGTATGCGGAATATGGCCCTGCGATGCTGGCCGATCAGCCGACTCAGATTGCCGATGCATGGCAGCGATTCCGTCCCATTGGTGTAATCCTGGCTGTGATGCCATGGAATTTCCCTCTGTGGCAGGTTCTGCGGGGCGCAGTGAGCATGTTGCTGGCGGGTAACACCTATCTGCTGAAACATGCGCCTAACGTCATGGGAAGCGCCACACTGATGGCTGAGCTGTTCAGCGCAACCGATCTGCCGACGGGTGGTTTTAACCTGATCAACGTTGACAACGAGGGTGTCTCAGTCGCTATCAAAGATGATCGTATTGCGGCCGTCGCTGTTACTGGCAGCGTTCGGGCTGGCGCTGCCATTGCCGCACAGGCAGGCGCAGCACTGAAAAAAACCGTGCTGGAGCTGGGTGGATCCGATCCCTTTATCGTATTGGCGGACGCCGATCTTGATGAAGCAGTTAAGTCCGCCGTGACTGGACGTTTCCAGAATACCGGGCAGGTCTGTATGGCTGCTAAACGCTTCATTATCGAAGCACCCATCGCGGAAGAATTTGAGAAGCGCTTCACGGTAGCTGTTCAGGCACTCACGATGGGCGATCCGCTGGATGAAAAGACCTTCCTGGGTCCAATGGCTCGCGCCGATCTGCGTGACGAACTGGATGGACAGGTTAAAGCCACGCTGAATGAAGGTGCGCGTCTGGTGCTGGGTGGCGAGAAAGTGGCAGGGCAGGGTAACTACTATGCGCCGACCATCCTTGCGGATGTCACCAGCAATATGACTGCATTCAGACAGGAACTGTTTGGTCCGGTCGCCGCCATTGCCGTGGCACGGGATCCACAGCATGCACTGGAAATCGCCAACGACAGCGAATTCGGCCTCAGCGCCACCGTCTGGAGCGGTAACGAAGAGATTGCCGATCGTCTGGCGTTGCAGCTGGAAGTTGGCGCGGTGTTTATCAATGGCAACGGCGCGTCCGATCCGCGCGTTACCATTGGTGGTGTGAAGAAAAGCGGCTACGGCCGTGAGCTGTCGCACTTTGGTGTGCACGAATTCTGTAACGTGCAGACCGTGTGGAAGAATCGCCGCTAGTTCTTACTGCGCCGCGGGAAGATAAGCGGGCGCGGCTTTAGCGGCCGCACTGAGCGGACGCAGCAACCGATGCGGTGCAAACGCACTCAGCATCGGTGACGCTGTGCCGCTCAGCATCTCCTCAGCGACCAGCCTGCCCAGCAACGGGGCAAGGGTCATGCCGCTATGGCTGACCATCAGATAAACGCGTGATGATGCGCTGATATAGCCTGATGCAGGCAAGCCATCTGCCGGACGCGATCGCTGTCCTGTTTCAATCCGCTCAATTCTCGCGCCTTCCGTGTTTTTAAACAGCCGATACAATCGACGCAGCATCTCTTTGCCGATCAATCCATCCGGCGAGACCGGCCGCGCCGGATCGGCATGATGATCAAGATCCAGCGCCTGCAGCATCAGGCGGCCGCCGCCATCTGGCCGCACATTCAGTTCCGGAGTAATAAGATTGTGTTTGAGCGAAACCGGCAGAGGCTGCGTCTGGGCCAGAAAGCTGCAGGCAACCGGATCGGCGCGGTTCGCATCGGTCATCGCCAGTTCAAGCCCGCACTGGCTTATCAGTTCCGGTGCCCAGCGGCCGGTTGCCAGCACCAGCTGATCGCCGCGCCATTCATCACCACTGGCCAGCGTAATATGCACACCCTGAGCCGATTCAGTCAGCGTCGTCACTTCATTGTTGCAGACTAACTGCCCGCCACTGGCACGCAGGTCTGCCAGCAGAGAGGCGATAAACAGGCTGGGATAAAGCAGACACTCCGACGGGAAAAACCACGCGTGCTGAACGCGGGGATCAAGCCGCAACTCGGGCAGTGCATCCAGCAGCGCGGCGCGGCTACGTTTCTCTACGGGATAATCGAGTGTCGTGAGCTTTGCTGCGCGCTGCGCCAGCTGGCGCAGGGAGGCTTCATCGGCTGCCCACTCCAGCGTGCCGGTTTCCAGCAGCCAGCGGGGCGATGCCGGGTGACTGGCCTGCCAGCGCTTGTGCTCGTCTATCGCATGGGCGTTAAGATCATGGTAGCGGGTGGGTTCTTTGCCGTTGGCATTGACCCAGGCATAGCTGATCTGGCTGGTTCCGCTGCCAGGATAGTTTTTATCGAAGACGGTGACCTGTGCGCCCCGTCGCGACAATGACTGCGCGACGGCTAAACCCAGCACGCCTGCACCGATTACGGCAATACGTTGTGGCATATCTGGTCTCTCCTGAACAGGGATGAGTGGAAAAATGCTACCTGCCGGTTCGCTTCACTATTACGAAGTCAGAGAAAGACGTCAACCGCAGCTTCATGCACCAACCTCATCAAACCACGCGGGCACCGGATCGGCCAGGGTAAGCCACTGTTCAGGTCCTGCAGCCATCTCATAGGGTGTCAGCAGTGCGTGGTCCAGTGCAGCAATAATGCGCTTTTCATCCATTTCAATGCCGATAAATACCAGCTCCTGGCGCGCATCGCCGATGCCCTCCTGCCACTGTTCAGCGATAAAGTTGAGCGAATCCGCATCCTGTGGCCAGTCCATTCGCGGCACACTGACCCACCAGCGCCCGGCGTAACCCTGGCGAGCCACAGCACCCGCCTGCGACCATATCGCAGCATAGTCGGGCCGGCTGGCGAGCCAGAAATAGCCTTTAGAACGGATAACTCCATCAAGCTGGTGATTAACAACCTCCCAGAAACGCTGCGGATGGAATGGACGGCGGGCGCGATAGACAAAACTGCGAATGCCGTACTCCTCCGATTCCGGGTGATGCTCACCGCGCAGAGTCTGCAGCCAGCCGGGTGCCTGTGCTGCCCGGTCAAAATCAAACCGACGGGTATTCAGCAGGCAGTCCAGAGGAACCTGCCCAAATTCGCTGTTTACTATAAGCGCGTGCGGATTAAGCGCTTGCAGCATGCCCTGTAGTTCATGCTGTTCCGCCTGGCTAAGCAGGTCAGTTTTATTCAGCACCAGCAAATCACAAAACTCAATCTGATCCACCAGCAGATCAACCACTGAACGCTCATCCTGCTCGCCCAGCGATTCGCCGCGAGACCGGAGATCATCGACTGAACGGTAATCACGCAGGAAGTTGAAACCATCCACCACGGTAATCATGCTATCCAGACGGGCATAAGCCGACAGGCTTTCACCTTCTTCATCTTCAAATGTGAAGGTTTCAGCAACCGGCAGAGGTTCAGAGATGCCGGTTGACTCAATCACCAGATGATCGAAGCGACCGGCCTGCGCCAGACGTTTCACCTCCAGTAGCAGGTCTTCACGCAGCGTGCAGCAGATGCAGCCGTTACTCATTTCGACCAGCTTTTCATCAGTGCGCGACAGCTGCGCGCCGCCATCGCGTACCAGCGCCGCGTCAATATTAATTTCAGACATATCATTGACGATCACCGCGATCCGACGTCCTTCGCGGTTGTTCAGGATATGATTGAGCAGGGTGGTTTTACCCGCACCGAGAAAGCCAGAGAGAACCGCAACCGGCAGACGGGGATCCTCGGATGTCAGAAGGGAGAGTGGCATACTGTTACCTGTCAGTAGTGAATGATGTATATGTTATAACATAACATTATTGATTCTGTTTTCAATTGGAATTTCTGTTGCCGGGTCTGTTAATGAAAAGAGTTAAGAAAGAAGGAGAAGAGATGCAACACCTCACGCTGGTGCCACGTCTTGTGCCGGATGTCAGAAGCGGCGCGAAAACCTCAACGATACGCTGGCATGAAAGCGATATCGTCACTGGCCCGCTGAAACTGGTGAATGAGCAGGATGCCGCAGACGCGATCATTGTATGGGTGACGTGTATTGAAACACTGCGCTTAAATGAGGTGGCCGCTCGGCTGGGGAAGGAGGCTGAATGGCCGGATGCGGTGCTGCTTGAGGGTATGCGCGAGCATTATCCGGAGATCACGCTGAGCAGTGAAGTGCAGCTGATTACTCACCTCACGCCCGCCGAAACGCAACAGAAGTTCACTGAGCAGTAATCAGCTGTGTTCAATGACCAGCAGTGCCAGGGTATCGGCTTCCAGCGCCCGAAAGATATGCAGCTCATCACCCGGATAGGTAATGTAATCGCCCACGTCCAGCTCCACCGCACTGTCGACCGGGCCCACCAGCGCACGGCCTTTAGCCATAATAATATGCTCAATGGTATTGGGAATATGGGGTTGTGATATGCGCTCGCTGCCGGGCTGGACTTCCAGCAGATAGATATCACGCCGGACGCCGGGCGGGCAGGATGCCAGTAAAACAGCCTGATAATCGGCCAGATCGGCGGTAACCGACAGACCTTCTCCACGGCGGATCACCTGCAGACGACGCGCATCCGGCTCCAGCAACCGCGAAAACGGAATATTCAGCGTCACGCACAGCGACCACAGCGTCTCAATGCCCGGATTACCATTACCTGCTTCCAGCTGTGACAGCGTGGATTTGGCGATTCCTGCGCGGCGTGCCACTTCAGCCAATGACAGACCCGCTCGCTGACGTTCACGCACTAAGGCATTGGCAATAATGCTGATAGGGGTATTCAAACGCACTCCTGAAACTCAAAATGTTTTTTATATCGAACATAACGTTCGCCTTGTAAAACGCTGTCGCGGTGTTCATTATATCGGATTATACGTTCATTATGGGACAGGGTGATGTTTTTTCCGCAAATGCAATTGCTGGACAAAGGGGTGATCAAAGCGATTTTCCTGGTTTGCCTGGCTGATGGAATTGTCGGTTTATCCTATGGCTCGCTGGCCTCCGCCGACGGGTTTCCGATCTGGGTGCCACTGGCGCTGTCAACGCTGGTGCTGGCGGGTGCGTCGGAGTTCCTGTTTATCGGCATTGTGGCCGGTGGCGGCAGTCCCTTTACCGCCGCCGCTGCGGGCCTGCTGGTGAATGCGCGTCACCTGCCGTTTGGCATTGCGGTCAAAGATCTGGTAGGAAAAGGCCCGTCCGGCTGGTTTGGCTGTCACATCATGAACGATGAAAGCGTGGTGTTCGGTATCTCTCAGCCACAGCTGGCGCAGCGTCGCTGCGCCTACTGGTTGTGCGGCATCGGTATTGGCTTTATCTGGCCGGTGAGTGTGATGACCGGGGCGGCGATAGGGCAGTTTATTCCGGATGTCTCGGTGATTGGTCTGGATGCGGTTTTCCCGGCCATCCTGATCGCCCTGATCTTCCCGGCGCTGCGACAGCGGCGCGCCCGCATCCCGGCGACCGTCGGCGCGTTGCTCTCTTTACTGGCGACGCCGTTGGTTCCTGCGGGCATGCCGGTACTCTTCTCGCTACTGGGTCTGCTGACATGGAGATCGCGCAAATGACGCATCAGGGAATGATTATCGCCGGGATTGCCTTGCTGGCAGCCGGAACCTATCTGATGCGCTTTGCTGGCGTCAGGCTGGGAAACCGTCTGCCGATCAGCGAGCGCACCCAGCAGATGCTCTCCGACGCCGCCACGATACTGCTGCTGGCGGTAGCAGCGACTACCACGCTATTTGAGGGACAGCATTTTGCCGGTGTGGCCAGGGTGACGGGCGTAGGCTTTGCCCTGTTGCTGGCCTGGCGTCGGGCGCCGCTGATTGTGGTTATTCTGGGGGCGGCGGCCATGACAGCGCTGCTGCGTTTCTCTGGCGTGCCGTGAAGACGATGTGTCCCGATGCGCTCAGGATTGATATCTGACCGTCCATCGCGGCATGATGAGGGTTCATCATCCGCCCGGAGTTTCCCCATGCATCGTCCGCTACAGATTGGCCTTTTGCTGTTCCCTGATGTCACCCAGCTCGATCTCACCGGTCCGTGGGAAGTATTTGCGCGCACGCCCGGCGTCGAATGTCATCTGGTCTGGAAAGATCGTCAGCCCGTTCGTTCCGATCGCGGCCTGTCGATATTGCCTACCACCACGTTTGATGCGTGCCCGCCGCTGGATGTGATCTGTGTGCCTGGCGGGCCAGGGCAGATCGCCCTGATGTCAGACGATATTACGCTGAATTTTCTTCGACAACAGGCCATTCAGGCGCAATGGATAACGTCGGTCTGTACCGGCTCGCTGGTGCTGGGAGCGGCCGGATTGCTGAAGGGATATCGTGCGACTTCGCACTGGAGTTCCATCGATCAGCTGGCCTTGCTGGGCGCTGAGCCGGTCAGTCAGCGGGTGGTGCGGGACCGCAATCGTATCAGCGGCGCGGGTGTCACCTCGGGTATCGATTTTGCCCTGACGCTGGTGGCTGAAATCGCCGGGGAGGCGGTCGCTAAAGCGGTTCAGCTGCAGATGGAATATGATCCTGAACCGCCCTTTACCAGCGGTTCGCCGCAGACCGCACCGCCACAGGAAGTAGAGCAGGCGCGGGCGAAAATGGCGGATTTTCTCGCCACGCGCCGTGCGGCAACCGAACGCGCTGCCCTGCGGCTTCAGGCTGATTAGCTTACTGACGCCGGGCATGGGGAAGGGTTTTGAAACGGGATATCCGCACCTGAATACAATGTCTGGCTGCAGGGAAAAAATTTTGATTGCGGGACAAATCAGTCTATATTAAAGGAAATGATCATTCTCTAAAGGTGCTTGCGATGAACGATAACCGTTATAAAGAGCGGGGACGACCACGGGCGTTTAATACCGATGCGGCACTGGACAGCGCGATGCTGGTATTCCGGCAAAAGGGCTATCACGCCACCTCCATTGGCGATTTGGGCCAGGCTATGCAACTCACGACCGGCAGCATTTATAAAGCCTTCACCGACAAGCGCACACTATTTGCTACGGTCTTTGACCGCTATCTCTCAATGCGTAATAGCACTTTAGCCGCGCGGCTGGCGCAATGTGAAAATGGCCGTGAGCAACTGGCGGCGTTGCTGAATTTTTATGTGGATTCCGTGCGCGATGTCGAAGGTGAGCGCGGCTGTCTGGTGGCTGTCAGCGCCGTGGAGCTGCAGACTATGGATGAGGAGCTTGCCGGGGCCGTCAGCGCGGCGCTAATACGCAACCAGCAGAATCTGCAGCAGATAATCAGCCTGGGTCAGCAGGATGGTTCGGTCAATTCTGCACTGGACCGGGACGCCACCGCTTCACTGATGCTCTGCATCGTGCTGGGGATGAGGGTGGCCGGTAAAGTTGCGGCTACCCGGCCCGATGCCAGCATCATTCCCCTGGCACTGAAAATGCTCGACTAAATTTTTTACTTATTAAGGAAGTGATCGTTTCCCTATTATCCGGAGGTTTTATGCAGCCACATCCACTCTACCAACGCGACTTTACTCATATTGGTTCACAGCGAATGCACTACCTGAGCGCAGGTTCTGAACACCAGGAGACTGTGGTCCTGCTGGCGGGTTTCCCGCAAAGCAGTTACGCCTGGCGGGAGGTTATCCCCTCGCTTGCCAGCCATTTCCATGTCATTGCACCTGACCTGCCAGGGCAGGGTGATTCTGATTTTCCTGCGAGTGGCTACGACACCGACAGCGTGGCCGGGTGCATTCTGACATTACTGCAGTCGCTGGGTATTGAACGCTTTCATCTGGTCGGGCATGACATCGGGGCGTGGGTCGCCTGGTCACTGGCAGCGGGCAATACCGAAAAGGTCTGCCGTCTCGCGTTACTGGATGCTGGCATTCCCGGTATCACCCTGCCTGAACGGCTGCCGATGGTGGGGGATAGCGCCTGGAAAACCTGGCATTTTGGCTTTCACTGCGTAGATGATTTACCGGAAGCGCTGATTAACGGCAGAGAGGCGATCTACCTCGACTGGTTTTTTAACCGCAAAGCAGCCAATCCCCATTGCATTGATGCGGCAGCTCGTCGTGAATATCTGCGCGTTTTTCAGCAACCCGGCGCCTTGCGGGCGGGACTGGCTTTTTACCGCGCATTTGCGCAGTCAGCAGAGCAGAATCGCCAGCGTCTGCTAAAGAGTAAACTGGCGTTACCGCTGCTGGCCGTCAGCGCCGACCAGGGATCGATACCCGATATGGCCACGCCGTTACGTGCCGTGGCGCAGCAGGTCAGCAGTGAAACTGTTCTCAACTGCGGCCATTTTATTCCTGAAGAACAACCGGAGAAATTAGCTGAAATACTGGCAAACTTCTTTATTTCCTATTCGGATAAAAGCGAAATATCCGCTTAGTGACAGTAGGGAAAGTAATGTCGTGTGGCGGATTATTAATATTATTGCTGATCCGCTGTTATCTCATACAGGTTTCCAATAAATAACACTATCTTATTGATTTTTAAGTATGTAGAGCAGGCTGTCATGCGTTGCTTTCTGTCGCGTGCTGTGAATAAATAAACGGTCATCACCATCCAGTGTCAGGATGAGATTAAAATAACGGTCGGCAACAGAGTGCCGATCGCATATTGCCGGGGCTGCTATGAATCAGGAAAAAGCACGACTGGCCGGGGAAATAAAAGCCAGAGTTAATGAACTTGAATCGCAGTTAGTGGCGATTCGACGTGATATCCATGCGCATCCGGAATTAGGCTTTGATACGCTGCGCACCGCCAGTCTGGTAACTGACTATTTACAGGCACTGGGACTCAGTCCCCGTACCGGCGTTGGCCGCACTGGTGTTGTGGTAGATATTGACGGCGCAGAGCCGGGCAAAACACTGCTGTTACGCGCCGACATGGACGCGCTGCCGATCCATGAGCAGACCGGTTTACCCTTTGCCAGCCGCTATCCCGGAAAAATGCACGCCTGTGGTCACGATATTCACACGGCCACGATGCTGGGAGTGGCAACAATACTGCCGCACTATCGTCAGCAACTCAAAGGGCGCGTCCGGCTGATATTCCAGCCTGCGGAAGAAACGCCAGAAAGTGGCGCTGAGGCGATGATCGCCGACGGTGTGGCTGAGGGTATCGACTGGGCTGTAACCCTGCATAACAAGCCTGAACTGGCAGCGGGCGAAGTCGCTCTCACGCGCGGGGCCAGCACGGCCTCCAGCGACGAATTCGACGTGACGGTGCATGGCGTATCGACCCACGCGGCACGTCCGCACATGGGCACCGATCCGATCATCGCGACCGTGCATCTCATCAGCCAGCTACAGACCATCATCTCGCGGGAACGCGATCCCGCTCACTCCGCCGTATTGACCATCGGGCACATTCAGGGTGGTACCACCCACAATATCATTCCTGACAGCTGCCTGTTTCAGGGCACCATCCGGACCAAATCGCCGGAAGTGCGCGCCGCCATGGAAGCCTCGTTTAAACGCATGTGCGAAGGCGTAGCGCTGGCACAGAACGTCCGGGTTGAGGTTAATTTCCAGCGTGGTGTGCCACCTCTGATGAATGACGATCGCCTGATTGATGCTCTGGAAGAGATTCTGTCGCACCAGTTTGATAAGGCGATCACAGCCCAGCCCAGCGCCAGCTTTGGTGCCGAAGATTTTTCACTGTTTACGGAACGGGTACCGGGTTGCCAGATTCATATTGGATCGGCCACGCCGGGCCGTGACGATCATCTGCATAACTCCGACTATCAGCCGGATGAACGCAGCATTACCGCCGGGACACAGGCGCTGACCCGCCTTGCAATTGATTTACTCTCTTAATAATAACTAAATGAGGTTTATATGATGATGCGCAACCACCTGTTCACGGCTTCTCTGACCGTGGCGCTGCTCGCCACTTCCGCATTCAGCCAGGCGAAAGATTTTGGCACCCTGAAGTTTGCCACCGAAGCGGCCTATCCTCCGTTTAACCAGACCACCCCGAGCGGCAAAATCGTCGGCTATGAACCGGATATGGTGGCGGAACTGGCAAAACGCGCAGGCTTTAAATATGAAATCATCGCGCAGAAATGGTCAGGCATGATCCCTGGGCTGATTGACGGTAAATATGATGCGGTAGTCGATGCGGTGACCGTAACGCCAAAACGCGCGGAAGCGATCGACTTCACTCATCAGTACACCGTTAGCATCTCCAGCTTTGTGACCGCGAAAAAAAGCCCGCTGGCCACGCTACCTGGCAGCGGGACGGTGGTGACAGCGGATGACGACGCCGGCATGAAAAAAGCGATCGACGAGCTGAAAACCACGTTCAAAGGCAAAACGATTGCGGTGCAGGTCGCCACCATCCAGGCAGACTTCCTGCAGAAATACCTGGGTGATGTCGCCACCATCCGCACCTATCAGGCTGGTCCGGAAACCTTCGCTGACCTGATGAATGGCCGGGTCGATGCTGTCATGGCTTCACGCACTAACCTCAATGCTTTTGTGAAAAAACATGCTGAGGCGATCAGCAGCAGCGGATATGGTTTCTCGGGTGGCGTGCTGGGTGCAGGATCGGCGATTGGTCTGCGTAAAGGCAACAGTGAGCTGCAGCAGGTGCTGAATCAGGCGCTGGATTCCATGATCAAAGACGGAACCCTGAGCAAACTGTCGATGAAATGGTTTGGCGAAGATGTCGCGCCAAAAGCGTAACCGCTGATGCTGATGAATATTGACTGGCAGATACTGGGTTTCGGGGATGAGGGCTGGGGTGGCGTGCTGCTTAACGCCGCCGCTGTCACCGTCAGCGTGTCGCTCTGTGCCTGGTTACTGGGGGCGATGCTGGGTAGTGTACTCTGCTGGATGCAAATCGCCGGTTCGCGCTGGCAGCAGAGACTGGCGGCAGGTTACATCACGCTGTTTCGCGGCGTGCCGGAACTGCTGGTGATCTATCTGTTCTACTTCGGTGGACGGCAGGTCGTTTCCACGATGGGCACCGCGCTGGGCTTGCAGGGACCGTTCGATGTGAACGGGTTTGTGGCGGGCGCGATCGCCATCGGGTTGATCTCCGGTGCCTATCAGAGCGGCGTGTTTCGAGGCGCGTTTTACGCCATTCCGGGCGGGACGCTGGAAGCCGCGACCGTGACCGGCATGGGTCGGCTGATGATGTTTCGTCGCATCATCGTGCCCCAGGCGTTACGGACCGCGTTGCCGGGCATGGGCAACCAGTGGCAATCAGTGATCAAAGAGTCGGCGCTGGTCTCAGTCACCGGGCTGGTGGAAACCATGAACCAGGTTTCTACTGCAGCGAACTCCACCCAGATGTCCTTTTTCTTCTACAGCGTGGGTGCGGTGATCTACCTGATTATCACCACCTGTTCCGATATGGTTTTCCGCTACGTGGAAAAGTTTGCGATGCGCGGTCAACAGCGCGTGAAGGGGTAAGGAGTCCACGTGGATATGATGTTTTTACAGCAGACGCTGGTGGCGTTGCTGAAAGGATTACCGCTGACTATCAACCTGGCGCTGCTCTCGCTACTGGGCGGGGGCGTGCTGGCGCTGCTGCTTAATCTGCTGCGCATGACGCGCGTCGGCAGTTTCTTCTGTCGTTTCTACGTCTGGCTATTTCGCGGTACGCCGCTGCTGATCCAGATTTTTATGGTTTATTACGGCCTCGGCAGTTTACCGGCGGTGCGCGAAAGCCTGTTCTGGCCGCTGCTGCGCGATCCTTACTGGTGTGGTTTGCTGGCGCTGATCCTCAACGATGCGGCGTACACCTCGGAGATCCTGCGTGGCGGGCTGCGCGCGGTCAGTCAGCAATCCCTGGAGGCTGCCAAAGTCTCGGGCATGTCGTCCTGTAAGATCTTTACCCGCATCACCTTACCGATTGCGATTCGACAGGCGCTACCGGCCTACAGCAATGAAATCATCTCGATGATTAAAGCGACGTCGCTGGTCAGCACCATCAGCCTGATGGAGATGACCGGTATTGCTGACTCAATAGTCTCTTCCACTTTCCGCGCGCTTGAAGTGTTCCTGAGCGCGGCGGTGATCTACCTGATACTCACCATGCTGGTCAGCAAAGGGGTATCGATGCTGGAACGACGCTTATCACCTTACTATTTTGGAGCACACTCATGACCGCACCCACCATCATGCTGAGTCATCTCAGAAAGAGTTATGCGGGACATGAAGTGCTGCACGACATCAGCCTGACCGCGCAGGATGGCGATGTGATTTCGCTGATTGGTGCGAGTGGGTCGGGTAAAAGTACGTTATTACGCTGCATTCCCTTTCTGGAAGTGCCGCAGGCGGGCGAAATCGCGGTCGGGGAGGTCAACGTTAGGCTGGATAACGCCGATGAAAAACTAAGTCGCGAGCAGCGCCGTCGTATCAAGCTGATGCGGATGCAGCTCGGCTTTGTGTTTCAGAGCTTCAACCTGTGGCCGCATAAAACCGTGATGCAAAATATCATCGAAGCGCCGGTTCATGTCCAGAGGCGCAGTCATAAAGAGGCAGTTGAAGAAGCCGAAGCGCTGCTGCATAAAGTGGGACTCTATGCAAAACGCGACGCCTGGCCGTCGCAACTCTCTGGCGGACAGCAGCAGCGCGTGGCAATAGCCCGGGCGCTGGCGCAGCAGCCGAAAGCGATCCTGTTTGATGAGCCGACCTCTGCGCTGGATCCGGAGCTGGTGGGGGAAGTATTACGAGTGATACGCAGCCTGGCAGAGGAGGGACGCACCATGATTATCGTGACGCACGAAATGGGCTTTGCGCGTGACGTGTCGAACAAAGCGGTGTTTCTGCATCAGGGCATGATTGAGGAGTCCGGTTCGCCGGAGCAGGTGTTCCTTGACCCCATCTCGCCACGCTGCCGAACCTTTGTGAACAGCCACTTTGAGCGTAATGCAGGCTAGAGCAGCAGGGGAACGTATTACCGCTAAGCCGCTAATCTGCGTGTCTTAAAATCAGAAAACCCCGGAAGCATTTCCGGGGTTTTTTTCAGCCAGGCTGGGTGATTCAGATGAGCCTGTAAACGCAATATCCTGAAATTAAGGATTGAAAACAGGGCGGCCCGCTTCAACCAGTGCCTGCCACTGCTGATAGCTGGGACGGCGCTGGATGTTTGAATACCACGCTTTCAGAGCAGTACATTCGTCTGGTACAACAAGGTTCACCAGAGCCGCGAAGATCATGCCGCCGGTTACGGCGATATCGGCCATCGTAAACGTATTGCCCGCGACATAAGGCTGTGAGCGTAAAACGCCATCGAAATAGTGCATGCCACGGATGGCCTTTTCACGCATCTTCTCACCCCATTCCGCATTCTGATAGAGCTCAACCTCTGGCCCTAATCCTGCGGTGGCATGGTGGAAATAGACGCTGACCGCATCAAGAAATTCGATTTCAGCCCGTTTGGTCATCATATGGATAACGCCTTTTTCTACCGGCGTGACGCCCGTCAGAACAGGGTTTTCATCCAGCACGTCCAGATATTGCGTAATCGCGGTGCACTCTGCGATCAGCGTTCCATCTTTCAGCGCTAATACTGGCAGGGTTCCTGAATAATTGATCGCTAAAAATTCAGGCTTTTTGTGCTCGCCTTTCCACAGATTGATCGGAATAAATTCCACCTGAGAAAGTAATCCTTTTTCCGCCAGGGCAATTCTTACCCGTGCAGGATAAGGGCCATCATACCAGTCATAGATTTTCATCGAGGGGAGTGAAGAAGCTGCAGATGCATTGTTGATATCAGTCATGATTAAATTACCTACCTGTCAATTGGTAGGTAAATAGTGGCGCCAGACTTTTAGCCTGTCAAGCTCTGTCTACCAGTTGGCAGGTAAAATTTTTTCTTTATAATGGGTTTAAACCTCAATAAGGAAAACCGACTGATGAGCCTGAACGCACGTGAAGCTATCCTGGCAGCAGCAAAGAGTGCTGCTCAGAATCATGGGTATAACGGGATTAACTTTCGCAGCATCGCTGATGAGGTGGGGATTAAGAATGCCAGTATCTATTATCATTTCGCCAGCAAAGCCAACCTGGGGGCCGCCGTCGCTAACCGATACTGGCAGGACACGGCGCAGAATTTAAAAACCATCCGCGAACAAAGTGCGTTACCGGATGAGGCGCTGCAGCGTTATCCGCAGATTTTCCGTATATCGCTGGAAGATGCCAACCGGCTCTGTCTCTCCAGCTTTATGGCAGCGGAATATGACGATCTGCCGGAGGAAGTGAAGCGCGAGGTGCAGTGTTTCGTTGAGGCAAACGTTGAGTGGCTGACGCAGGTCCTTAATGAAAAGGAACCTGATAATACCGGGAAAAATGCTCAGCGCGGGCTTGCGATCTACACCGCAGTGGCCGGTGCGCAATTAATTGCCCGCACGCGTCAGGATATTAACCTTTTCGATAGCCTGATTATGACCTATCAGGAGACCGGCCTGATTCCGCTGTCGCGATGAACATTATCCTTCAGGCACATAAATCGACATCTTCAGCGCGGGCGCATCATTCGACATGAAGCTGGAATAACTGAAATTTCGCTTCACGCCATCCTTGCCTGTCAGGCATTTTGTCCCGGAGACGGGGGCAGCTATCACATGCTCGTTCCACCATTCGCTGAATTCCTGACACTCTCGCTCAAGCCGGCTAATGAGCGATGGAAATGCGGGGTTATGCGCATTTCGATCGTAGTCAGCATGAAACAGGCCCAGCATTCTTTGGGCTTCTTTATGCCAGGTGTCTCCGAACAGGGCACGGGCCTCAGCTGTTGTCAGCATGAAAATCAGGATGTTCCTGTCTTTGACCGATAACTGGCCGAAGTCGGTGATTAGCTCTGCAGCAGCGCTGTTCCATATCAGCACATCCCAGTGTGCGTTGGTGACGTAAGCGGGCTCGGCTAAGCTCCGAATCAGTTTGATTACGCCCTCCGGAATAACGCCGTCGTTCTCAGTCTCTGTTTTCCGGCGAGTAAGCGACTGCAGATGCAGCACCTCGACCTTATCAAGCTCCAGCGCCCGGCCCAGCGCGCTGACGATCCGGTCTGAGAGCGTGTCTACCCGGCCCTGTTCGATTTTTGTATACCATTCTGTACTGATGCCAATTCTTGCTGCGACCTCTTCGCGCCGTAATCCCGGCGTGCGACGCCTTTCACGGGTTCTTAAATCCCTGCTGTCAGGCTTGAGCCTGGCGCGGCGCGAACGCAGGAAATGACTTAATTCACTTTTTGGCTGCATGAGTTAACCTGGTCGTGATTTATACCCCTATAAAACTAGTCTATTTTCGCCACCGTTAAGCCCTTTTATAGTCGTCTTCTCTACAGCAGATGAGAGGTAACACTATGAAAGCAGCTGTACTCGAATCATTCGGTAATCCACTGCGTATTCAGGATGTCCCGCCGCCGATCCTCGGAACAGGGGAGGTGATCGTGGATGTTGTAGCCGCTCCCGTTCTTTCCTACGCCAGCGAAGTATTCAGTGGCGCCAGAAGATATCTTTTACCGCCACCGGTTATTCCTGGGTGTGGGGCCATTGGCCGGGTGCGCGAAACAGGGCCCGATGCTGCATGGCTTAAACCGGGTGACTGGGTTTTTTGCGATCCCACCGTCCGATCAAGAGATAACGCGCAGTCGCCTGAAATCGTGTTGCAGGGCTGGAGTGCACGGGGTGAAGGCGGACAAAAAATCCAGCAATACCATCTGAATGGCAGCTTCGCTGAACAGATTCGTGTGCCCACTGAAAATGCTGTGGCAATGGGTAATATCGATCCTGCTCAAGCCGCTGCATGGTGCGCCATCAATACGCTACTGGTGGCCTATGGTGGTTTGCTGGCAATGGAACTTAAAGCCGGTGAGAACTTACTGGTTAGTGGGGCCACCGGTAATTTTGGCAGTTCAGCCGTGCTGGCTGCCCTCGCCATGGGAGTCAATAAAGTCATCGCGCCCGGACGCAACCCGCGGGTTTTGCAGGAGCTCAGGAAACGGTTTGGCTCGCGGATTGAAACCGTCACGCTCAGCGGTGTCGCTGATGAAGATATTCCTGCAATGAAAAGTGCTGCGGAGGGTCCCATTGACGCCATGCTGGACTTGCTCCCGCCTTCAGCTCCGGCATCCGCGGCGCGCAATGCCATTATGTCGGTGAGGCCCTATGGTCGCGCGGTGCTGATGGGGGGCGTCGGCATGCTGGGTGGGGATGATCTGGCGCTGCCTTATCCGTGGATCATGCGCAATCTCATCACGATTAAAGGACAGTGGATGTATGAACCTCAGGCTGTGTACACGCTCGTGGGGCTGATCCGGGCAGGATTACTGGATCTCAGCCATTACGCGGTAACGGAATTTGCACTGAGTGATATTAATCGCGCCATCACGCATGCCGCTGAAAATAGCGGTCCCTTTAAGCTGACGGTGATCCGCCCGTAACGGTTTCAGAGAAAGCCTGTTGCTTACTTTTAGCTGCGCTATTCATTTACGCTCAATAACGACGCCTCATGGACTAACCCATTAAATGTCGAGTGATTTATAATTTCTGCGCAACTGAATGCGACAGGCAATCCCGGTAAATAACAGAGTTGTAATCGTGACTACCCATGGCAGCTAAATAACAGGAACAGGACATTCAGTCAGGTTCAGGCTTAATTACACTGAATCACTAAAATGTGGTTAGTCGAAGACACCATTGATGACGGCGGTTACGATAGCGGTGCTTAGAGCAATAAGCACCAGGTCATCTCCTACGGCTCGCCACTCGTAGCCAGGATAATAGGGCAGTTCATTTATCATTGATGGAGGCAACGTTTTTTTGGCAATACCCGGAGGCAAAGGTTTACCACGAGCAACTTTTTTTGCTATTCCTGGCGGAAGGGACTGATAGCCAACCAGTCCATGATTGACGGCAAGATTACGCGCAAGAGAGAAGTTGATATCTGACTCAACGTGATCGGGTTGCCCATCGTGCTTACGATTTCCGTGTTTGTCTTTTGCGCCGGGATTACCCTGTCCTTTATTTCCATGCTCTCTGTTTTTACCGCTATTACCCTGATTGCCATTGCCATTGCCATTGCCATTGCCCTGGCCGCCATTACCGTTGCCGTTTCCAGGGGTTGCATAAACTGGCTCAGCAAAAATTGTAAAAGCTATAACCAACGCGATTGCTGATTTTAAAACAAGAGGTTTAAGCATGATCTCTTTCCTTAGTTTTTTTCAGTGCGTGTATGAAATAAAAAACGAGGCGGCGATATTAACAGTTTTGTCTTTTTTAGATAAAAAGATCGTCACTATGTTAACTGTGCTTCCACTCTACTGTTTCTGTAGCAGTAGGGAAGTGTAATCTTATACTTTTGTTGCCACGGAATGAACGCGGAGTTAAGCAGCATTGCATTGATTAAATTCTCATTTCTTCATAGACATAATCATTCATTTGAATAACTTTGATACAGTAAGCCACTTTAGCGATATCGCGGTCCACAGAACGTTAATGAAAGCTCTGAAGCGCTACTGCACGCACGCTGTAGCGGATTCCAGTCGTGTTCATCCAACTGCGAAGAAAAACCTGGGCTGAACTTTGTTGTATGAGTTTACTGTAGATAAACGCATTACAAAAAATTTAGCGGTCGAAAAACACAACCTTATTAAGAATAATCTTAAAAGGGTGCAAAGGCAAGCTGTACGATATTTTCATATTCTGCATAAATTTCGCCCTCAACTCTTTGCTTATCAAAGAAAAAAATTGCTCATTAAACGAGCCGAAAGGTTTGGGTCATTATTGGTGTGCAGCTGCAGTTTATTGTTTATATTTGCGATTATCTGACATTGCTACGACGCTTATCTGTAATGTAAGGATGCGTTAAACAAGCTTTAAAACATGACCCGTCATCAAGGCGGAACGGGTAATTTTGCGGAAAACCCATGACGTGCTGCGCAAGCGGAAAGTAGCGTGAAGTAAAGGAGGGAAGTGCAGAAGCGTGAATTTCACAAATAATCCAGAAAGACAGGTTTAAGCCGGTCCTAAAAGCGTATCAGGCCGTAGCGGAGGCAAAGTGCACGAAGGGTATGTGTGAAACCCGTTATTCATGAACGGCATCATGTTTAATTGAAAATTGCGCTGCCCAATATGTGGCGCCTGCAATTTTCATTTCTTTGTTACCCCAATCCCTGCCACCTTTTTTGGTATTGCAATCTGAGTGGCTGGTTCAATACGTTGAGTGATCAAATAGATTATTTCGTTTCTGAGTTCTATCTGAGGCCGGTCAGGTTTTCTCTGATATGCGCCTTTTCCATGACATTCAGGAGTACAAAATGCAAATGAATAAAACCTTGAAAGGGCTGCTGGCTCTGTCAGCCGTTGTCACTGTATTTAGCACTTTCAGCGTACAGGCCCAGACCCAGACCCAGACAAGCGCCCCACAGGGCGGTAACGCAGAGCAGACCATAGCGAATAATAAGCTCAGCGCGGGCGACGAAAAAGCGCTGAAAGATATGGCTCAGGCTAATATCAATGAAATTGCTGCCGCTAAAATTGCGTTAAATAAGGCTCAGAGCGCTGAAGTCAAAACGTTTGCACAAAAAATGGCCGGAGACCATGGTGACGCTTTGACCAAAGTTAAGGCAGTCGCTAAGCAAAAAGGCGTGACGCTCCCTACCGAGCCGGACACCAAACACAAAGCCATGGCCACTAAACTTGAAAAACAGAGCGGCGGCGCTTTTGACCGGATGTATATGGAAAACGCCGGCGTCATGGACCATAAAATGGTGCTATCGACTTTGAAGAGTGACGCAATGAAAATCAAAGATCCGGATGTCAGGGCGCTGGCTGAAGCGCACACCCCTGTTGTAGAGCAGCACCTTAAGTCTGCCGAACATATGGCGATGTAAGGCGGTTCGCCAGTTGTTAAATGAAGAGGTTGTCCGGTTAACACCCAACCCTGCTGACCGGACCCCTTTTGTTCTGCCTGCCTCAACACACTATTTCACCTGACTGGTGTGGCTTTCAGGCTCGATTGTGATGGTCTGCCTGATACACTGATCGATTCTTTTATAGCGTTAAGGCAAATTAAACGGCAACAGATCGTGGATCGCTTAGCGCAATGTCTGTGCTTAACGTTCAGACTCTGACAGGCGTTGCCGGTATTTAGCCACTGTGGGTTTTATCACGCTTATTTTTGACCAGGCTTATTCCTGCATGTCGCCAGTATATCGTCCGACGCAACATATTCCCGGGTCTGAACGCCGGTGATACCCAGCAGGGTTGAAAACAGATTGTCCTGAGAATATTTTTGCGTGGTTGCTTGCTGGTTCAGACATCCATAGTCCACCGCATAACGCTGTTGGTAGTCGGGCGACAGCCAGATCAGCAGCGGCACACGGGTCTGGAATTCTGGTGCGATAGTATAGGGCAGGCCATGCAGATAAATACCTTTCTCGCCAAGTGACTCACCATGATCCGAAAGGTAAACCAGGCTGGTGGTAAACCTCTCCTGATGGGCTTTGAGTAACTCAATCGCTTTATCGACGATGTAATCCGCATACAGGATAGTATTGTCATAGGTATTAATCAGCTGGTCCTGCGAACACTCCTGAATCTGATTGGTTTCACAGGTGGGCGTATATTTGCCGAATGTCGGCGGATACCGATGATTGTAGGTCGGGCCGTGACTGCCAATTGTGTGCAGCACGATAACGCCATTGCCCTGAAGCTGGTTGATATACGCCTCCAGGCCATGGAAAAGCACTTCGTCATAGCACTCGCCCTTAATGCACATTCCCGGAAGATTCAGGGCAGTCATATCCTGATTAGGTACCCGATCACAGGCCCCTTTGCATCCCGCATCATTTTCATGCCACAAAACGCTCAGACCTGCCCGCTGAATCACATCCAGCAATCCTTCCTGATGGCTGGCCAGCGCATCATCATAATGTCTGCGCGGCATGTTTGAGAACATGCAGGGAACAGAGACAGCCGTAGAGGTACCACAGGAGGAGACGTCATGAAAATAGACAACGTCTTCTTCTGCCAGTAAGGGGTTGGTCGGTCGTGGATAACCGCCCAGAGAAAAATTGGCGGCACGAGATGTTTCACCCACCACCAGAATGGTCAGATTCTTTTTGGGGCCATTAAGCATGATCGGAAGTTGATGGGCATCTTCGCCTATTTTCACCAGCGGAAGATTGGCCCGCTCGCGGTGATTGTAGTAAGAGAGCGAGGCGGCAATGAAATTCGACGGACTCAGGGATTTCACCAGCTCGTGATTGTTACGAAACAGTGAGGCGTAATCCTTATAAAACAACATGGCTATGATGGCTATCAGTGCAACAGAAATCACCAGATTCACCGCGCGCTGAATCACGCTTTTCCATACCGGAACCGACTTTTTAAACGCAGGCCAGAAGGCCAGAGCAGCCATAAAAATACCGGTAAAAAATATCACCGCAATCATCTTTGGTGTCAGCAGCGCCATACTTTCTGCTGGCGTGGTATCCACCATATTGGTGATCATTGAGCGATCAAGGACGATGCCATAGTGCTGAATAAAGTACTGAGCCGCAGCGGAGACAATGACAAACAGTGCAATGGTTATCCTGTCCAGCCACAAAAATGAGGCAAGCGTCAGCACAATATTAATGACGCAGAAAGCGACGATTGGCATGGAGAGGAAAAAAAGATATTTGCTAAGCCCGTTCATCTCTATAAGCGAGTAAGCCTGGCGGTAAAAGGCGAAATTGAGAAAAACAGAAATATAGAGTGAGAATAACAGGATGAATGTAATGCGGGGCAATACAGGCTGACTCATTCTGAAGCGTGCCATAAAGGTATTCCGTAACCTTGAAGAAGCGAATCCAAAAAGATTGTTTTTAAAATTGATTAGTAAAAATTAATAAAAACTATGTGCCGTATACCACAGATAGATGAAGCTCAGCACAGTAAATACTGAAATAGCCAAAGAAAAACATTCGCTTAATGAAAATTTGAGCATGGCGGGTGCCTGAAAGTTTGCGTATTCACATTAGCTAATGTGAAGCTAAAATGAACTTATTGCTACAGTTTGTGCGGTATATGTTGGGTTTTTGTGATCTGTATCTCATTAATTAAACTGAGGTCCTGAGATTGATTAGTGTGGCTGTGGGATTGCACAACAATTTGAGAGACGCTGAACGTCTGGTATCTGACAGGAATTTATAAAATAAAAAGAGTCAGCGCCCGTTCAGTCTATCCTCTGTAATATCAGCCCTGCGTCATACGCAATCGGCTTCATCAGAAAAGGCTCAATCCGGATAGAAAGCGAACGGGTTTCCCCGTCCGTTTTTACCAGGAACAGTTACACCTCTTTTCGTCCAGAAAAACGCTCTTTCATCAGAGAAAACGCAATGCCGATATCCAGCGCCGGTGAGGGTGGCATAAAACTGGCTTTTCCCAGCGACAGCATATCTGCAATATGCGGGTTATCCTGCTTCATAATGAAATCTGCCAGCAGACTGCCCGCTACGGTCTGTTTAGAAACGCCAGCACCGTTACAGCCACCCGCTGTGCAAACAAATTTGTTCAGCATGCCCCATTCAGGCGCGCCGTTCCGCGTAACGCTGATGGTACCGGACCACGTGTGAGATAGCTTGACACTGCTCAGGGTCGGATAGACTTTATTAAATAAACGCTGATGCAGTTGAGTCGCCTGGTAAGTCTCGGCGGTACTCACCTGACCTTTAAGCGCGGGTATTACATGCTGACGAATCAGGAAGCGGCGATCTGTTGTGAAACGGAAGGTTGCTCCGGCAATGGCATTGACGGGCGTCAGCCCCCAACTCTGCATAGGAGGAAGGGTCGCGAGTTGTTCATCTGTCAGTGGATCGGTAATGCTGGCAAACGTGGCCATAGCGGCCTGACGCGAGAGTCCCGGACGCAGCTCTGGCGAGAGTGCATTGGTAGCCAGCATCACTTTTGGTGTTTTGATCACGCCAAATGGCGTCAGCACTTCAGCCACGCTGCCATAACGAATACCCAGTACTGGCGTATTATCGTAACGTTGAACATTTTCAGGTAAATAATGGTTCAGGCCGGCAATCAGCTGCGCCGGATTAATCAACACGCAACCTGGCGTGAATATTCCTTTGCTGTAAAAGCGCGTGCCGAGTTTAGGATACAGCTCTTCGCTGCTTAACATCTGCCACGACTCATTCATTAAATCGAGATGGCTGGCGTACGCTTTCAAAACACGATCGTTGCTATTCGCGGCCTGACAGTGATATTTACCGACCTGTTCCCAGTCGCACTGAAGATCATGCTGTGAAATAATCTGCTCCAGCTGACGAATGCCTTCCTGTAGCAAATTCCGGTAGGCGTTAGCCTTTTTTAATTCAGCGGTAGAGCTGCCAATGTTATGAGGCAGGCCGATAACGAAACCAGAATTCCGTGCCGATGCGCTTTCCCGCGTGCAGTGCGCCTCAACAATGATGATTTTCAGGGTGGGATTAATTTCAGCCAGGCGGCGGGCAAAGGCGACACCGGCAAATCCCGCACCGACAATGACCCAGTCGGCAGTGATATCCCCCCGCAACATGGGCTGCGGCGGAAAACACCGCTCACCCGCAGGCCAGCCCAGTTGATTTTGATTGAATGGTAATGATGCGTAGCGCAATTCCCTGTGCCTTATCTGAAAAATAAAGCCATTTTATAAATGAAAGCAGGATGGCTGTACCAGCGCTAATCTGACCATTGTTGATTTCAGACAAGTATAATTCTGGTGGAGAATTATTACTCAACAGGTAAAGAGGGGTGGACGCGTAAAGATCTTTGCAGGGCGTCAAAGCATTCTGTTGATTTCAGCGACTATCTGCATTGTTGCTTCTTCGATACTTCCTTCATTGCGACATAAAAACCAGCCATGGCTGACAACTTCCTGCTCAAAAGCACGGGTACAGGCGACATGTTCTTCCAGGCGGTGGATCACCGTACTTCCCAGCCCCCGCGAACGTACTGCGGCTCTTTCCCATGAAACCTCTGGTGCCGTGACCACCCCGACATGCAGGTCTGGTGCTCGCACGTTGTGCTCTATATTTAGCTGCACTATCTCCGCGAAAGGCACCATTCGTCGAAATGCGGCATCCGACGGATACCAGCGATCCATCAGAATAATGCAGTTCTCGGGCTGCTTAGTGAGTACGTTCTGTGAAATCCAGGCACGGCTTAAAGCAAAGCGTTCACAAATCTCCCGTTCCAGATCGACGGAGGGATCTCTGGCAAGTCGGTTGACCAGCGCCATGGATTCCGCCCTGAAGGGATCGCTTTTTTGCTCGCTAAGCCGGACCACCTTCCTGTTATCTGCTCTTAGCACTTGCGTAATGGACTCCAGCAGGGTGGTTTTACCGGTTCCCTTGGGCCCATCCAGAGTCACAAAAAGCTGACGACTCATGATCCCGATGACACGGGAGTCGGGGAGTTTATATAGCGGGTACTTGCCAAAAGCATGTTTTTACCTGATAAAGCTGAGCTTACGTCGTTCGCTGAGGCCGTGTAAGCGCATGGATTGAGATCAGTACGGTGTAGTTTAAGGGAAGCGTCAATAAAACGGAAAAAATCCCGCAAGTGTCTGTCTCTGGTTTATCTATTCAAATCCACGCCTTCATTTGAAGTAACGCGGTGTTAAAGGAAACCTCCAGCACACGCAGGAGTCTGGTGAGCAATACGCGTCTCGATTATGCTCATAGCGCCTCTTTAGATTGCTTCTATTAATCCTGTGAAAGGTGGCTTTGATGTCTGACGAAAAGTAAACCAAACTGGAGACCGCTTTAAAACTGGCGGCTGATCATCCAGCAGAACGACCTGAATTTTACCGGGTACTTTTGGCGTCATCGCTTTACCTCCCTTGTACTTCCGGACGGGAAGTGGGTGAGGGTAAAATCGAACTGAAGGCGGGTGAGAATATATCAATTCAGCTTTGGGAAAAACCGGATGGCACGCCAGTCATTCCGGTATTCAGTTCGCAGCGAAGAGAGTCGGGGGTCTGGACTTCTGGTTAATGAATTGCCAGCGACGTACAGGGTTTTAAATACCGCGCGCGAAACAGAGCTAATATTCAGTCAGACCCGTAAGCATCCCGTACCCTTAAGGCTGAATCACCTTACCCTGCTCATCAAGCAGATCCGTCAGGAGTGCCGTGCCATCGCTCCCCACCCGGAATGCTCCGAAACGGGCCTGCGCAAAACGCTCGCCATGACCTTCCTGAAAGAAATACGCGTTAGTGCCGACGGTCAGGGAACCATAATGTTGATGATATTTTACCCGCAGCTGATTTGGTTGCAGAGGCTCACCCTGATCAAATCGGGCCTGAGTCGCATGACGCTGTGCATCGAGATCAACAATCAGGGTTCCGCTGGTGGGCAGGCATGGCGCTGACAGTGTCGCACCGCAGGCCTCAGCCTGTTGATACAACGTCAACTCCAGAGGGCGGGTAAGGGCATAATTCAGTGCCATGTAGTCGCCCTGCATCAGGGATCGTGGGTCAACCGGGGCAAGAGGTAAAATCATGACCGCGCCCTGTTTCAGCAACTGCTCTTTTTGCCAGATGCTGACATTGACGGCTATCAGCGCCAGCACTATTACCGCGGCTGCCAGCCATCGGCTCTGTTCAGGCATTCTCACGGGCACCTCCAATCTGTGCAGGCAACACTTTTTTGACTCCCCATGCCAGGCCCAGTAAAACCAGACCGCCCGCCAGCAGCAGCAGGGATTTCTGCAACAGCGTCACTTCCAGGAAGTAATACCAGCCAATGACGTACAGCACCATGAAACCGCTACTGACCACCAGCAATCCCGGACTTCCCTGATAACGCGCCATCAGAATCAGCCACAAGCCCAGCCCGATACCCGGTGCGAAAAGAGCAGCAGCACCGCAGATCAGGGCCGCGGGCAGTGTGATTATCGAAAACAGCGGCTGGCCGTTCCTTCTCTGACTGAGCACACTCAGCATTAAACCTGCCGCGATCCCTGTGCCCATAGCAGACTGAAGCGTAGCAAACTGCGCAGCGGACCAGAACAAATCCGTGATAAACGCCGCGTTTATTCCCAGGAAACTCAGCATCATCAGACCAGCCGGAATGCCATACAGCAGGGGATGTACCGCGTCAGCATATTGCCCAGCCTGTAACCTCAGTTGATGGCTGACAATCCCTAGCCACAAAAATATGACCGCCGCCACCAGTATGGAAACAGCAAAGTGACCCGCCGTCGGCGACAGGGTCAGCCGGGCCAGTGAATAGCCCGCCAGAACCAGAAAAAAGGTCATGGCCGTGATGGCCATAAAACGGTAGGTGCGGTCCGGCATCGACACGGCCATCACGGCAAGAATCGGCAAGGCACACAGTGAACCAAGCATCATAAAGCTGAAGTCACTGCTCTGGATTTGCAGCAGAACGCCGAAGATCAGCCCGCACGTTGCTGCAATAGCCCACGCCAGCCCGAGGTGATGTTTACCATCACGCTCATTGCGTAACAGGCCTCGCGCAATGACGGCGAGCAGCAGTGAAGGAAGAATAAGGGTGGCAGAATTCGGATCGTCGAGTAAGTCAGCGGCATAAAGCACCAGCGCCATCAGCAACAGAATGATGATGGCTGCGATCCAGCCTCCGACACTCAGCGCAAGCCTCAGATACCAGGGCAGATCCGATGCGTGACCGCGTTGCTTAATTTCCTCAATCTGCGAGGCGCTCAGCAAACCCTGCTGACGCAAGGTGCTTGTCAGTAAGGTCAGCCTGGCAGGAACCAGATCAATTGGCCCCTTTTCAGCCAGTTTGCGTTGCCAGTTCAGCAGGATAGAACCATTTACCAGTACCCAGAAAATCATCAGTGCACCGGTCAGAAACAGGTCACCCGTGTCATAGGCCAGCAGGAATAGCTGCATGATCAGCGCGCAGCCCACAACGGTCAGACTGGCAACACCCAGCGTCAGCATGCAAAGGTCCACGTAGCGATAACGGTACAGGTAATAGCCTGCCAGCAGGGTGATCATCCAACTGACTGTAACAGACGTAACGTGGTTAGCCCCTTCCCAGTCAGAAAGATTTCCGGCCACGATGGTGGTCATCAGCAACAGTAAAAATCCTGCCATGACGCGTGAGAACCAGCGGCTTGCCAGCCAGCTCTCAGGATGATGCGTAATCGCCCGCCAGGCCAGCGCTTCCCGGACAATCAGGCAGGCTGCCAGCAGCGCCAGATAGCTGTGAAGCACAGCCGTCGGGATCCGGATAACGTTGTCAAAGACAGCGAGATCCAGCAGTGACGTGGGTAACGTGGTGTAATAGAGCTGAAACCCCAGGTTAGCGACCAGCCAGCTGCAAAACCACAGGCTGTTTTGCCGGGCAATCAGCGCCAGCGGCAAAAGAACGCATAACCAGGCCCTGAAGAGCTCCCAGCTGTCAGCTCCGGTCTGGTAAATCTGCCCGTAGAGTGCAAACAGGGCGCCGAACCCTAAACCTGCCGCCAGCAATGCGCTGCGAGCCAGCGTGCTATACCATCGCCACCAGACCAACACCGAGAGCGCGACGATCAGCAGTTCGGCCAGGGCAAATTTCGCCATCTTCGGCAGCCAGATCCAGTTCCAGGCAATAAAGAACACCGCGCCAGCAACCAGTGACAGTAAGCCCAGAAAGCAAAGCACCGGGATAAGAAACTGACGCCACTGATTATCTGACGGCCTGATACCACAGAAAGTATAGATACGCTGGCAGGTCTCCGGCGTAAGGCTTCCTGCTTTCACCAGGTCAGCGATCTGTCGGCAAAGATACGCTGCCGTCCGTGACGGCATTCCGGTTATGCCATCGGGTGCAATCTCCCTCATACTTTCCCTGCCTCTGTTTGCGGTGTGACTTTGATGATGACGTTAACCACTGCTTTTCCCTGTGATCAATCCATGAGTTGCTCTGCTGAGCAGCAGATAAGTTTGCTGCACAAATGTAACCATCTTTTCCGGGATATAACAGCGTAAATCAAAGGAGAGGGGGAACTCTGCGAGATCCATTGCATGCTTATGATCATGAGTATCGCTGACCAGAAACATCTGCGTTTACCGATGTAAGAATCCGGACCGTTGTGTCTGAACAGACTGTTTCACCCTGCTTCAGTCATGGCGAATTAATCCATCTCATAGCAGCCCATGTTTCCCAAAGATTTCATTTTTCTGTCATTTTTATTCTTTACGCTCGTAGCTTCTCTTTATGGATATAAAAATATGAAAATAAAAACTATTTCTCTGGTTATTGGTTGCGCGCTCTCTTCATCAGCATTAGCGGCACAGCCAAAGGTCGAACACTATATCGTCAGTTTTCCAGAAGGAACGCACGTAAGCTACAACGGTGCCTTCGCCAGCGCGTTTCCCCAGGGTTTGCCAGTGGGGATTGGCTCGGGTTTGCTGTTTACCGGCAGGCAGGGAGATGCGCTGACCTTCGGGACCATCACCGATCGCGGACCGAATGCCGACTCGCCTGGCGTTGGTAAACAGGAGTCAAAAACCTTCGTCACGCCAGATTTCGCGCCACTGTTGATGAATATTCGGGTGCAGAACGGCAAAGCCGAGGCTACGGATGCCCGACCGTTGCATGACGATAAGGGCAACATTAACGGATTGCCGTTGCAGGATGGCGTCATCGGAGCAACCAATGAAATCGCATTAAGCGATACGCTGAAAGTCCTGCAGGGTGATAACCGCGGTCTGGATACAGAAGGCATTGCGCCGGATGGGAAGGGCGGATACTGGCTGTGCGATGAGTATGGCCCGTTCCTGATTAACGTTGATGAGCACGGTAAAATTCTGGCGATGCATGGGCCTCAGGCAGCCGACGGTGAAAAATCTATCGCGGGCGGTCTGCCGAACATACTTAAATGGCGTCAGCCTAATCGTGGCTTTGAGGGGATCACCCGCATGCCGGATGGGCGTATCATCGCTGCGGTGCAGAGCACACTGGATATCGACGGTAAAAGTAAAAAGCAGGCGCGTTTTACACGGCTGGTTAGCTTCAATCCAGCGACCGGAAAAACCGCGATGTATGGCTATCCTGTCGACAGCGAGGCTTACAGTAAAAACAGTGACGCAAAAATTGGCGATATCGTGGCGCTCGACAATCATCACCTCCTGCTGATAGAGCAGGGCACCGACAAAAACGACGCGATGCGCAACCTTATCTATAAGGTGAATCTGAGCGAGGCTACCGAGCTTTCCGCATTTGATAAGCCTGGCGAGTATCCGGAGTTTGACGACGAGAAAACGCTGGCGAAGCGCGGTATTAAGCTCGCAGCGAAATCGCTGGTGGTCGATTTACGTCAACTCGGCTGGCAGCAGGAAAAGGCCGAAGGACTGGCATTGATCGACAATAAAATGCTGGCGGTCACCAATGATAACGACTTTGGTGTGAAAGCAGTCATTCAAAATCCGGTTGAAGGTAAGAAGCGCAAGGATTATCGGGTGACGGATCACGGAACACTGACGATAGATGATAAGCCAGTCCCAACGACTATTGGCCTGAAGCCGCTGAATAAACCTGAGGTGGACAGCGAGTTGTGGATAATAACACTGGCGGAACCGCTTAAATAAACGATCTTCCTAACCCGGGCTGTGTCCCTTAATTGCATCATCTTCTGTTAAAGAGCCGGATGCAGCAGCCCGATTTTAACACCGACAGATATTTCCCGGCCGTTTTGTCAAAGGTGTGGCAGTCCGCTACTCCTTTTACCCTTCAAACGTTTCTCTGATGCTTTGCGGCGTTAATCTTCACGGGCGAATCCTGTGCGCTGGCCGAAACAGAGTAAGTTGCAATTGCGATCGCACTACGGCCATCCGTGAACCTGATGGCATCAGAAAAGTGGTCGTTTGCTGATCGTGCATTTAGTCATCTCAATTTCTCCTGTTAATGATGCTTCCTTCGTTATTTATCCCCCCGCTTATCAGCGTATGAAGATGAAAAATTTTGAAAACGGCGTTCGTTCAGAAATTTTCAAAAGGGTAATGCCTGCAATTGCCATTCTGGAAATAACGTTATTTTTCATTGAGTTGAACTGTGATCTTGATGGCTATTATTTATTGTTACATTATAACGTAACTAAAAATGTCGCATATTTGAACCCTTTCTTTAATCTGTCGTCTCAGGACCAGTGGGTAACTGACTGATTTTAAGAATTTAAGGACGAGGTGCATCATAATGTTTCAAAGGCAGTGGCTAAAGCAATTTTACATGCCAGCATTCATTTCTTTTTATATTGGTGTCTTATTAAACACGCCTGTTTTTATCCGCCGTTATAATCAACTGCATTTTGATAATAAACTTGCGTTAACTTTCGAAGTTATAGCCGCCTTCTTTTTTGTTATGTCATTAACGCTGCTGATTTCCCTGACAGGAAAAATTCTGACACGCGTACTCCTGACGTTACTTGTTATTTTTTCAAGTGCTGCCAGTTACTACATGATATTTTATAACGTTGATATTGGTTATGGCATTATTGCTGCCGTTTTAGCAACTGACTCCTTAGATCTTTCAAAAGAGTCTGTTGGATGGCATTTTATTATCTGGTTAATCTTAGTTAGCATCCCGCCCCTGTGGGCAGTCTGGCGCGGATCGCGTACGCTTTCTGCTTCAAAAAATACAAAAAAGCGCAACTGGTATTGCAGAAGTGCTGTATTTTTCATCGCCGCTTTATGCTTCTGGCTGCCCTTAAATGTCATGGGAAAACTTCAGAACGAACAGGATAAAAAAACTAATCGAATGATGGCGAGTTATGGCGGCATTGTTGCAGGTACTTATTCTCCCTCTAACTGGTTGTCAGGCATCGGATTGCTGGCATACAGCTCGATCAGTCAGGCTGAAGATAATCATAATCTTTTCGATCCTTCCGAACATTTCCGATATGTTGCACCCAAAAAATCAGATGACTTATATATTGTGTTCATTATTGGTGAGAGCGCACGGCGTGATCATATGGGGTTATACGGTTATGCCCGCGATAATACGCCTTATCTCGATCGTGAAAAAAATCTGGTTCACCTGCAGGGTTACTCATGTGATACCTCGACCAAGCTCTCGCTCCGCTGCATGTTTGTCAGAATGGGAGGCGCATCCGAAGCACCACAGCGCACCTTAAAAGAGATGAACGTATTTACGGTAATGAAAAAGCAAGGTTTCACTGAAGACTTATACTCTATGCAAAGTGAGGCATGGTTTTATAACAAGGTTATGGCGGACAGTTACTCGCTCAGGGAATCTATTCAGGCCGAGAAACGTCACACCGGTCAGCCGGTGGATGATATGGCTCTGGTGAGTGAATTAAAGGATTCAATACAGCAGCATCCTAAAGGAAAACATATCGTCATCCTGCATACGAAAGGCTCACACTACATGTATACAGAGCGTTATCCGCGCGAATTTGCACGTTTTAAACCTGAATGTCAGGGGATCGATGATGCCTGCAGTACACAGGAGATGGTGAATTCCTATGATAATAGTCTGCTATATATGGACTACTTTATTAAACAGACACTCGATACCCTGAGAGATAAAAATGCTATCGTTTTCTACGCATCAGACCACGGTGAGTCGATTTCTGAGAATATGCATTTTCATGGTACACCGCGCGATCACGCACCCTTAGCCCAGCGCACTATTCCTGTGATGGTCTGGGCCTCTGACAAATTCCTAGAGGATAAAGATAATAACGCCTCTTTTGAAAAATTAAGACAACTGCAGGACAATAAAACACCGGTATTTCATGAAAAGCTATTTGACAGCATTTTAGGTTGCTCTGGATTTACATCACCTGATGGCGGTATTAATCCGTTAAGAAACTGGTGTTCCCATTCGCAGTAAAAGGGTGGTCAGCGCTTATAAGATTTGACTAGAAATGAAATCATCAGGAAAAGGTGAACTGAATACTTTCATTTCACCTTTTTTTTTACCTGCACTCACACTGTTCGGACTCCCGGTAATCACCGACTCCACCAGGATTCAGAAGCGTCATCTTTCTCAGACTGCCTTTGTCCGTCATCCCTGCATCAGCATGCTTCAACACAGCCAGCCAGGAAATATCCCGATTACTGTGCTGCCGATCGCGTTATCAGCCATGGCAGCTAAGCTTAGTTGACAATCACCCGGCCGGAAGAGAGTCCACTTCCGGACGCAAGCAGGAGAAGATCATGAAAGCAGTAATCTACAACGGTCCCTATGACGTAAAAGTTAAAGACGTACCTGATGCGAAAATTGTTCGTCCTACAGATGTCCTTGTCCGCATTACCACCACTAACATCTGTGGGTCTGACCTGCACATGTATGAGGGCCGGACCAGCTTTGAGCAGGGACGTATTCTGGGGCACGAAAACATGGGTGAGGTGGTTGAAATTGGCTCGGGTGTTGAGCGTATTAAGGTCGGTGACTATGTCTGTCTGCCGTTCAATATCGGATGCGGTTTTTGCGAGAATTGTGAAAAAGGTCTGACGGGATATTGCCTTACCGCCAATCCAGGTACCGCGGGAGCGGCCTATGGGTTTGCTGAAATGGGCTCCTGGGAAGGCGGCCAGGCGGAACTGCTTCGGGTTCCTTTTGCAGACTTTAACTGCCTCGTGCTACCGCCTGACGCAGCAGAAAAAGAAGATGACTATGTGATGCTCTCGGACATTTTCCCTACCGGCTGGCATGCAACAGAACTTGCCGGATTAAAGCCTGGCGAAAGCGTTGCCATTTATGGCGCGGGGCCGGTGGGTTTGATGGCTGCACACTCAGCCATCATAAAAGGGGCTTCACAGGTATTTGTTGTGGATACACATAAAGACCGTTTAGCGCTGGCAGAGAAACTGGGGGCAACGGCCATCAATGCCGTTGGTGATGAAGCCGTACAAAAAATTCTCGACCTGACGGACGGGCGTGGCACCGACTGTGGCTGTGAATGTGTAGGTTATCAGTGCTGTAACAAACATGGCCATGAAGACAATTCAGTCACCATGAACAGTCTCGTTACGTCAACGAAAGCAACCGGGGGAATTGGTGTCGTTGGCGTATTTGTCCCTCAGGATCCGGGAGCTTCTTCGGACCTTGCCAAAGAAGGTAAGATGCCCTTTGATTTCGGGAGTTTCTGGTTTAAAGGACAGGCAATCCGCACCGGTCAGGCTAATGTCAAAGCCTATAATCGTCAGTTGTCACGTCTGATTCATCAAGGTAAAGCCAGCCCGGGAGACATAATCTCACACCGTCTTTCGCTTGCAGAAGCGCCTGCGGGATATAAGCATTTTGACGACCGCGATGAAGGATGGACGAAGGTTATCCTGAAGCCATAACATAAGTTGGCCGGTAAGCAAAAACCACAGAAATGCTGAAGTGCCGACGGGATACCATTGCGTATCCCGTCATTATATTTTTCTGCAGCAATCAGCCGCTCTGACTCTCGTAAGCCACTTATTAAACAGGCATTCCGTTCTGTTTTTTTATCATCACATCACATCGTGTAGCCCTGGAATGCTTCTGTTCTCTGTTTTAAAAGAGACCGGCTTCCCATAACCGCGTGCAGCGCCGGGCCTTGCATTAAATCATCTGCAGCCCATGCCGCTAAAACAAACAATAGAAAATTTAACGATTTATCTCGCTTATATAAGCTGTGATATGGCCGATAACATGACTGTTATTTATTTTTTCTCACCGGGAGCCGTCATGTTAGGTAAATTATTCAAAAAATCACCCTCCGCCGCAGAGGTCATTTCATCCACAGTGCCTGAAGTGTTAATTGAAGAGTTCCAGCCACGTAGTCAGCTACCCGAACGTCTGGACAGCTTTTTGGCCCTGCTGCCAGAAGTGTTATGGATATGTGAGGGTAAAGACATTAACGAGAGCACGCCGCTATGGATTTCATCGGCAGCGTCGTTAGGTTTGTCACGTGGAAGCAGTAATACCACGACGCTCTCAGCGCTCTGTTCCCTTGTTCATGAAGAAGATAAAAGCCATTTCAGGCATCTTTTACGAAACACGCAGGCCCCTGTTTCTCGCGACGTAAAGCAAAAATGCCGTTTTAAGACAGCGGGCGGAAGTTATGAGTGGTTTCAGGTGGCTGTAAAACGTGAGCGCAACCCGGACAGCCAGAGTCAAAGACTGACAGGAATGTTGCTGAACATTAACGATGATGTTGCGCACGAAAGTGAATACGACATTGCCATGACCCGTTTCAACCTGTCACGTGAAATGCTGAATGACGGCCTCTGGGATCTTCAGATTATTAATGGTGACCCCTTACATCCGAAAAATGTGTTCTGGTGGTCTCCACAGTTCAGGAAACTGCTCGGATTCGAAACTGTTGAAGAGTTTCCTGATGTGATAGACAGCTGGGCTTCGCGTCTACACCCGGACGACAGCCATCACACGCTGGATGCCTTTATAAAACACCTTAACGATCATTCAGGCGCAACAGGTTATGACGTTGACTACCGCGTTAAACTCAAAAACGGCAATTATCGATGGTTCCGGGCCCGCGGTCAGACCCGACGCGACAAAGACGGCGTACCTTTGCGGGCGGTCGGGGCCCTGATTGATATCCAGACACTGAAAGACCGGGAAGCCCAGGCTGAGCATGAACGTCAGCGAAGGCATGAGGCTGCGGCCTCTGTCAGTGAAATTGCTGATTTGGTCTCCGAAAATGCAAATATCGCTGCTCAAATCAAACTCATCTCATTGAACGCCAGCATTGAAGCCGCAAGAGCAGGGGTACAGGGGCGGGGCTTTTCCGTCATTGCCAGTGAAATTCGCGAACTGGCGGACAGAACCGCTGAGATAACTGAAAACATAAGCCGTCTGCAGGTCCGGCTGGATGCCTCCTCGCGCCTTTAACGATCATTATTGCGCTAGTCGGTTTAATAGCACATTGACTGGTCTGGTCCCGGAAGTGTGCTCTTTAATTAAACAGAAACCGAATTGTTGATGTGCAAAGCTCGCATCAGATCTGACCGCGTTTACCACATCAGCTTCTGGCAAACCGCTGACAGACACGCAGGGTTATCTGCGCTAAAAGTGGTAAGCCGACACAGGGCGAAAAAGCCGCCTGATGGCGGCTTTTATCTCGACAGAAGCTTAGGTGCCGCTTTTACGATACAAAGCAACAGACCCGGCGAGGACTAACAGAAACGACCCGCTAATGCGGTTCATCCATCTGATGCCACGGGCTTTCAGAAGATGAAGGGATTTCTTACCCAGCATGGCATAACCCAACATTACTGCCACATCAATTGAAACGATCACTGCCGCCAGGCTTGCATACTGCGGCAACGCTGGCTGTGCCGTACTGACGAACTGAGGAAGCAGTGCAGTCATGAAGATGTAATATTTAGGGTTGCTCATAGCGACAAAAAAGCTTTTAAAAAAAAGCAGTCTTCGCGTCGGAGCCGTGGCTTCCGAACCGTCTGGCAAAGCCGTTTCCGAAGAAAGCAACATCCGCAGGCCGATATAAGCAAGCCATGCAGCACCGACCCACTTCAGAGTGACAAAAAGCGTTTCCGAAGCCGCTAAAACAACACCAAGCCCCAGTCCGACCAGCGCAACCAGAAGGATATCCGCTGCTGCAGCGCCAATAATGCCCCAGCAGGCCCGCCTGATGCCAAAACGAGCCGCATTATTGAGAGCCAGCAGTACGGTAGGGCCGGGAGTTACGATACCGGCAGACATTATCAGGGCAAACGCCATGAGGGCAGATAAAGACATACAGTAAACCTCGCCAAAAATATCATTATACCAGGAGCAGCAGGTGAGGACTACACGCGACCTGACCGGCTGTTCAGAGGGTTCATATTAAACAGCATCCCCGGCTACTCTATATGCGAATTGATGATGCCAGTAATGCATTCTGATGACGTCAAAACACAGGCAGTAAATCAAATTCACTAAGTGTCCATGACAGGGTATTCAGGGCTGCGAATGTCATTATCATGCCCAACTGTAGCCCATCCCATTGGCTGCTTTGATAGCCGGAAGAAAGGCGGGATTTCATTTTCAGATGTAGCAGCCCCGGCACAATGACTGCCCATATTGTTGCGAGTAACCCGGCATACCCAATTGCCGCGACAAACCCAGCGGGAAAAAGCAAAGATAAACTCAAGGGCGGCAGGAAGGTGATCGCTATGGCTTTGAGGCGTCCTGTTCGGGTCGTGGCAATACCGAAGCGGTCGCTGATGTAGTCCACAAGGCCCGCCGTGACACCCACAAATGAACAGATAACGGCAAAATGTGAGAACGTCGAGAACAGCAGTGACATCCCGGGCGTATAACCACGCAGACTAAACGCGTGCATCAGCGCGGCAATGTCGCCACCCTGACTGGCAATCTCCGGAAAGGCTGAGCGGGGAAGGTTACCCATGGTGCATATTATCCAGAAGAGGTAGATAACAAGCGCCATAGCTGTGCCTGTGCACAGGCATCTTTTGACACGCTGGTGATTGCCACTGTAATAGCTAATCAGCCCGGAAATGTTTCCATGATAGCCGAATGACGCGAGGCAGAATGGCACGATGCCGAGCATATAGGGCCAGTACGATCCCGAAGAATTTTGACTGTCTGACAGGTAGTCCACATTCACGGTGGTTAATAATCCACCAAACAAAGTCAGCAACAAAATAATTTTTGTGACAAGCAGAACAGACATTATCCGGCCGATGCTGCTGGTACCTGACCAGACGATCGCGGCCACCGTCACGCTTAAAATAACTTTGGCTTCGGAAGATGACACCGTTTTGCCGGTCAGCTTGCTCAGAGAGTGGTCATAAACGGGTCCGATCGCTGATATATAAGCATACGTCAAAATGCCCAGTACAAAAATAAGGCTCAGGCCATTCACTTCAGCCCAGCTGCGGCCTAATAAATCACGTACGATTTTGTCGTAACCGGTTTCCAGAGGGAAATGCTGGCTCACGCGGTGAAACATCAGGCCACTAATCAACATACAGATCCAGCTGAAAGCCAGTATCAGTAACGACCAGCCAAACCATGCTCCCGCCATCACAACTGGCAGGATGAACATGCCAGCGCCAACCACCGTGCCGCAAATGATGGTCGCTCCCCAAAATACCGAGGGGGAACGTCTCAAAATTGCTGTTTCTGACATAGGGGTTTCCTGAAGGGTGAAATTTAGCGGTGAAGGATAGCGTCTATAGCAAGGGCGTGGCTAATTAACTGATGATTTTCTTGTGGTAATCAGGGTCAAAGCCTCAAGCCAGGTAAGACACGACGTCTACTCAAGCGTTTATGGCAACGACACGAGGAGCTGGCTCTGACCTCCCTTAATGCTGCTGACAACACAGAACAACCGCTATCGCTTGTCATAACTTCAGGCCAGCATTATGTATCAACCTACCTCATTATTTGTAATGTACGCTTCTGGCACAAAGCGGACGTTCGGCAGGCTAAAGTCCGCTATGAGCGAAAAGCAGATGTTGACTGCACCTTTCCTGTGCCGTCGTTTTATGTTTTCCTTCGCTTAACCATCTGAACGAGAACTCCGCCATGAAAATCTACTGGACCTACAAAAGTATCCCCGAACTGAAAGACTTATCCAGGCGGGAGCGTGGAAGGCGTTGGCGTAGCGCGTATAAATCGGCTTTCCGGCACTGGCAGACCTGGGGTAGTCTCGTTCTCGGCGGAGTCCTCGCTGGCGTGGGAGCGTACGTTGGCGGCATAGTCGGCGCCGTAATATCAGGTGGGGTGGGCGGATTTATTTACAGTCAGATCGTGACACTCGTTGTCCTGAAACATTATCGTCACCGGCTGAACGTCGAAGCCAACTAATCTTTGAAGCGTTTAAGGCTGCCAGACTCAGCAAGTTACGCATGACGGGTCTTCATTCATGCGTCTCAATGTATGCCTCGTGTTAGGAAATCATCGTCAGCCGGCTGCGCCACACGGGTCCCCCACAGCGATGAGGGCAAAAGGTCTGCGGCACGCCAATAACGCTGGCACTGCTCAGTCGCAGTGTGTTTACGGTTGCTGAAGCGCGGAGTGATGTTTAAACGCGCACACCCTCTCTTTACGCTGACCGTGAGAAATCCTGGTTGTCAAAGCGGGTGCCTTATTGCGCTAACCGAATACAGGTAATCACGCGACTGGCATAAAGCAGGTCTGCAAATGCGTAGTCTGCTATGAGCGAAAAGCGGACATTAAAATCTTTATTACTTGATTACCTGGCGCTACCTAAGTCACGGTCACTTTCCAGACCTTTAAGCATAAGTGTCGCTTCTTCGATACGAATAAATCGCCCTGAATCATCTGTTTCAGCAAACATGTAAACCTCCATATCTACTTTTTCACCATTGCGCTTATTTAACAGAACACGATGGCGGGTTGCATAGAGATTCCCATTACGTAGTTCGTCGTGCACCTCAATTTTACCGGAAGCCAGAATTTCCCGAAGTTTACGTGCATGGCGGGCAAAGCTATCTAAGCCCTCCCACTTGTTATCAGTGCGCTGCCGATAACCGGGACTAAAATGGCGATTGAGTATCACCTCCAGTGCCATCTCCTGTTTGTTGATAATCTCATCCAATACGGTAGTAATAGAAATCATTGTCATGGTCAGTCCTCAGTAAAAGTTATGAGTACTCTACAATCGACTCAATGGCTTCGGTACGGTATAAAAGACAACAAATACCTCAAATATGCCAATATGACTGATTCATTGATTCCATTAGCCCAGGCTCTTTCTTCAGATGGACCCACTTTGATTGTCGCGGCTCGCAAGTCTGATGCAATTAGGGAAACATCAAGGCACCACCACATTCGCGGACAGTTACTCGGCGCTGAACATGGGCTGCTTACGATCGATGCCGAAAATTATCGCTGGGTCGTACCGGCAACGCATGCCGTATGGATACCTCCAAATGTTCCGCATGGTCTTCTCTCGCACGGCCCCTATTCAGGATGGAGTGTTTATATATCTGCCGCGGCCTGTGGCGAATTACCTGATAAGCCTGCTGTCCTCTCAGTCACAAATCTGCTGCGTGAGGCGATAACACGAGCAGCCTCATGGAAGAATGCAGAGCTTAATGCGCCTCAAAAACGCTTATCTGGCGTTATCCTCGATGAAATAGGAACTCTTCCTAAGGTTAATCTTGGGCTGCCAATGCCGCAGGATATTCGGCTCCTCAGAGTTGCACAGGCGCTGTCAGATAACCCAGACGACGGTCGGAGACTGGAGGAATGGGCATACTGGGCGGGAGTGTCATCACGCACACTTACACGTCGATTCAGTGCTGAAACCGGTTTTAGCTTTAATGAATGGCGACAGCGCATACGGTTACTCAAGGCTCTTGAACTTCTGGCTACGGGTAAGCAAGTGACGACAGTTGCACTGGAGCTTGGGTATGACAATGTAAGTGCCTTTATTGCGTTGTTTCGCAGGGTGTTTGGCACCACACCTGCGCGGTTTAAAGTTTAAATATCTAAGCCAGTAGTTAATGTTCGCTTCTGGCACAAAGCAGGCTTTCATTCCTGATATACCTGCTCATATTAAGACCGACGGGTTGCCCTGGTGCAAACCCTCTTCTTGTTAATCGTGAGTGTTCGCCAGGTCGCTTTCTGTCGACTTACATGCCCAGACTGGCCAGCAGATCATCCACATCATCCTGACTGGCAGGCGTTTCTGATGCGGAAGCGGGTTTAGACGGCGCATTGCGCTCGGCGCTGCTATGTGAGCCTGTGTTATCACGAATGACCTGTATCAGCTGCTGCTCCGCCTGATTCAGCACGGCCATCATAGCCTGCACAATCTGTCCTGTAAGATCCTGGAACCCCTGCGACATCATAATTGCGTGCAACTGCTGTTGTGTCATACCCGTAATACGGGGAACTTCTTCCAGCAAAGCTGCAGTATCTGCCGCTAATGCCTGAGTTTGATGTTTGTCTAATGGTATCCCGGAAGTGGCATCCCAGCGTTGCGTGAGTTTTTCTGCTTTTTCGGCCAGCTCGCTTTGCAGAGGCTGCGTGATTTCCACGCTGTTGATTACGCCTTCTGCTGCTTCGCGGGTCATTGTGATGACATAACCCAGTCTTTCACGGGCGTTTGGGATGCTTCCCGCCACATCGGCAATGGTTTTATCAAGCCCCAGCTGTTGCAGACTGTCGCGAAGCTGCCGCAGGATGTAGCCAGCACGCGCCGTAATTTCGCCAATTTCCTGATGATTACTATGAATGTCGGATGGTGACATGGATGTTGTTTCCTGCGTACAGAGTTTCGATACCTGAGGTTATCGGCAGCTCTCGACAGATTTTTAAATTTCCCTGAAATTTTCCTCAAGTAAAAGTGACATGATGTAAATAAGACGGCATTGGCTGAACGTCATCAGGCTGGTGGACGCGAGAAATCGCCTCCGTTAAATCGTCAGCGGGTAGCACATCGTCCAGTTATAGTTGACCCTCGCCAGTTTTAATTGTCCTGCAACCTCGCCAAAATTAACGGCCTGGTGTTCAGAAATATACTGACGCAGAGGCGCGGGTAAAAAATCAGCGCTATAGCGCAGAACAGTGCTGTGCCAGAAGGGTGCCGGTAACGGGCTGCCGGTGTGACGCATCCGCAACTCATCTTTCCAGCGCGAATTCAGAACCTGTTCGCAAAATGACTGGCGCATGGCAATTGCAGTACTGTCAGGAGTTCCCGCAAGCAACAACTGGCTGGGCAACGCAACCAGCCGAAGATCTCGTATAACGATTCTCTTTGCATCAAATTCGGTCCAGATCTTCGTTAATTCTGCCACTTTTTCTGGTAGTGGCTCGTTTTCGTTTATGAACGGCAGAGTCAGGGGCAGGAAGGTAAAATGGAAACCCTCGATGGGAAGAACATCGGCAAGGGGGTCATCTTTCGTGAGCTGCTGTAATCCACCAATAAGACGCGAGACTTCAAGGGAAATAGAGGGCTGTATACCCGACGCAAGAGCAAGTCTGACAGGATCGTAATAACTTCCCTGTTTAATATCCCCGATTCCTGCATTTTCCGCCCAGATGGAGGCAGTGTTTTCGTTTGTTGAGCGATAGAGGTTTTGCAGACTCATCGATGACATGACAGACCTTTAGGAATGGGTATGAATACAGGCTTATTCCATCTTATTTCTGGCCGGTATTTTACGCTATTCGATTAATCCTTAAGTGACCATCTGCCCTTAAACGGACAACGCGGGGACAGATCAGGACAACAGAAGGCGGACGTATAGAATCCATCCCCACTCTTTGATATTGATGACGCTAAAGCACGTCTATTGAGGTTGAAAAGATGGATTTTTATAGCAGTAAAGAATTTACCGGCTCAAGAGCCTGGGACTCACAGCATATTGCCAGCTTCGACAATGTCAGCGTGAAACTTCACTGGACCGATCAGCCTTATAAGTGGCACATCAACGACGGACAGGAAGTTTTTGCTGTGATGGATGGATGCGTTGAAATGCAATATAAGGAACAGGGCGAAGTTAAAAGTCGGGTACTCAAAGCGGGTGATATCTTTTACGCCAGTGAAGGGACAGAGCACATTGCCCGTCCACACGGTATCGCCCGCGTGCTGGTGATTGAAAAAGAGGGTTCGGTTTAATCAGGGTGAATCATTGCCTGGCCTGATAACCCGTGACAAAACGGGATATCTCTTCTCCCGGACTGTCTGTGGTGCCGGTAACTCCTGCGATACACCGTGAGTTCGGGCTGGTCTGTTCGGCCTCCGGGAAGGCTTCTGACGTGACGCAGGCACTGCTGAAAGGCGTGCGAAAAGGGCAGGGTCAGTAAGCGGCATTCTGATCTGGCGGCACTATCGTTATTGCTCAGAACTCGCGTAACTGGTCGAAAAGCTGGTAAAGACGCGGCTGATTCACAAGTGAAGCGCCTTGCTTACCCAGCGTCTGTTCCAGCGAATTCAGGTCATTGAACAGCACACTGTAGATCTCTTCACGCTCCACCGTCTCAATCGCCTTTGAACGCCGGTCGATGAGGTTAAAGGCTTCGGTGTAGGCGGTTACGGCGACGGTCAACAGGGCTGCCACATCCATGCTGCTATCAATATTATGCGTCGCAGCCCGCAGATTTTTGTAAGCCAGCGCCGCTTTCCGGGCATACGTGCCTGAAATATGCTCACGACCATCCCAGTCCCGGAACGGATTATGCAGGTTCTCAGCCAGCCACTCCGGCTTGCGGGCTTTACTCAATGAGAGATCCAACCCCCGTGTTGTCGCCCGCTTATAGGCGGTTCTGAGGGAACTGACGACATCGAACGGAACGCTGGTCATCCACAGGCTGGAGAGGTTCGGCAACTGTTCTGGTGAAGGGAAATCGCTCGCGGTAAAACCAAAAATGTCAGAGAAGGTCAGCATCTGCAACTGTGGCAGAGCGGCAATACGCTGCACATGAGTGACCAGGCCAGGATTTCCCCAGATGCGCAGCTCAGTCAGACAAGGAAAACGCTCAACCACAGGGGCCAGATCGATCTCTTTAACGCCCGTCAGTGACAACGCCCCGAGCCGATCGAGACCCTGGAGTATCGGCAAACACTGTGAGCATTGCAGGCAGAGATTACGTCCTTCCTGATGCGCATCAACCTGAAACCCTGACGAGGGCATTGCGGTGAGTGACAGCAGGGAGAGATCAGGATTCAGCCGCACACGACTCACGCCTTCTGGATGGAGAATAAAGCGCGACAGGCGGGTGGCTTCAACATCGATCTCGCTGACCACAGCGGACTGCCAGTGCAGTTCGTTAATAAAGGGATGTTGCTGGATATAGGCCATCAGCTCGGGCGTGCCCTGCGAGGTTTCTAGGGTCATCAGGCAAGGCAGCCGATCCAGCTCTGAGAGGTCAGTCAGGCTTTGCAGGACGCTGTCATTAATACGGGTGGTATTCTCGCGCAGTGTCTGACCGCCAACTATGACGTTGCGCGCGCCAGAGGCGGCTTTAAACTGTGCACGTCTGACCGGGTCGATCTTCTCCCAGCTGCGCTGACGAACCAGGCTGTCTCCCACGTCCCAGCCGAATTTATAGGTGCTGACTTCGTTCTCTTCCAGTGGGGGCAGGTTAGCAATCAACACATGCCCCGGTGGCACGCAGGCGGGAACATAACCCTGATCGAGACGCTCTTTGAGAAAATAGTAGCTGCAACGCAAAGGCTGCATACGGCTGGCTTCCGCTCTGTCAGGCAGATGATCACCCGCCCAGTCGAGCTGGAGTATGGCTGCCAGAAGTTTGTCTTTAGAATTCGTGGGCTGCCGGAGGTGTGTGACCTGGCAGGCGACGTACTGCTGCAACTGCGGTGAAAACACGCTGTAGATATCGCCGACGTTTGCCTGCACGCTCACTCCTCTCAGGATAAAATTGACGGTCAAAAAACACGATGAGCGCTTTTCGGGCTTCACCCGCCCGCCCCGGAACCTGTGGGGCGGGCTGTCGGCTTACATGCGGTTACTGGCCTCGACCAGTTCGTTATAAGATTTTAAAACGCGCATCGGAGAGCCCGATACCATCCAACCCGAACTGCCACTTCCTTTCAGCAGCATCTGATCTCCCGTGCTGTAAGGTGTTTTATCGCGGACCCGACGCATGCGATCTTTGCAGTCTTTCAGGAAGGTTCCGGCATTTTCCTGGAAGATGGACCAGGTTAATGGCTTGCCCGCTTCACTGGCTGTTGCTTTTCCTGCGTCAGCCAGAAGCGCACTGTAAGCCTCTATCGCTTTTGTCACCTCAGCCACATCGGGCGCGGGTACGGTAAGCTCTGTCGCCAGCTGTTTAGCCTGGGTAACTAACGCGAGACGGTAGTAGCGGCTATGGCGGCCCTCCGACTTTTCAATCTCAACCAGCTGCGCGGAAGTGAGCGCATTGTTCTCTTTTTCAACTTCGGCACCAAACTGGTCGCTGTCTTTCATGAAGCGGTCAAACGCCTTCATGAGCGGCTGATGCATCTGTTTGCCTTTCGCGAAGCCATCATCTTTATAATCTTCCTGACTGTAGTAAAGGTGAGCCTCAGAAACCAGTGGCTGCAGCGTCGTTAAATCCGCCAGATACTGGGTGGCTGCCGCGTCCAGCGCCGGCATGCTGGGGCTGGCCTTTGATGACTCATTGATAGCTTTAGTACATTTTTCCAGTTCGTAAGGTGTGACATCCCCCAGCACGTTCACGCTGCGCTCTTTGCCGGTGGGTCCCTTTTCAACATTCGCAATCCAGCTCACATAGCGCAGGGCACTGTCGCGAACCGATCCATCGGCGGTGTTAAAGCATCCCACGTAGGCATTTAATTTTGTGGTGAGTTGCGCGGTACTGTCCTGTGCAACGGCCTGAGGCTGGCTTTGCGGAGCCGGTTTTGCATCCGCTTTGTCACTGTTATCGCATGCGGCCAGAGGCAGTACGAGCGCGGTCACCAGCATCCCGGGTAATACAGCCCTGCTTGCTCTTTTAAACACAATCGTTCCTTTATTTAGGTGGTCAGAAAGACAGACTGGAAAGGGATGTTCGCATTGACTCCCTTATCAGCGGCGATAAGGGAGCCGATGATAAACGGCTTATGCGCTTTGCGACGCTTCGGCCGATTCTTCTTTCAGTAACGCCCTGACTGTTTGATGGCGATGCCAGTAAAGGCCAAGGGTATTTTTAAAAGCGTCAATCTCTTTCTTCAGGCCCGGTAAGGGGATCTCACTGCGCTTTTTACCTTTAGCGTTCGGCTGCTCATGCTGCACGTAGAGCTTATCCCGGCCGAAATTACGAATGACGTTGATGTTTTTAACGTTATCCCAATCCAGCAGTTCGCCGGTTTTCGGTGACACGATCCCCTGCCAGGTGATGACGATCTGCGAGCCATCTTTCAGCGTGTAAGGCGCATTGGGGAAATGCTTCAGTACCAGCGCGGTTTCCATTTCACCTTCAGGCTGATAACGCCAGGCCAGGCTCTCCTCATGCACGGAAGAGAAGTCGTGCTCATACTTCTGCCACAACTGCTGTTCGATCTCGTTGGCAACCGGCATCAGATCAACCCAGCTCTGGGCCGGGGAATCGGCGGCGACCGATGCATAGTCGGCTTCGTCGATGTTGTATCCGACGTTGCGCATCCTTTCGGTCAACGGCGGGTGTGAATCAAACGGATGCGGCACATTCTGTTCGCGGACAATACTGATAAAGTCCGGAGAGGCGACATGCTCAGGCAGACCGGCAGCAATTGCTTTACTGATCCCCAGTTCATTTTCATGCAGCGTCCGGTTATTAAAGAAGTTTCGCTCAACTTCACTGCGGTAACTGGCATAGGCCGATACTTTGATCAGCGATTCGATAATCGCGGCGGGGGAGACCAGCGTTGACGCATTGCGATCCGCCACAAACTCACGTTCACGGCTGTTGCGCTGCCACGCCAGCTCAAACAACATGCGATAGAGATAGAGTGGATAATAGACGATCAGTGTTGCCAGATTCTGACCCATCAGCTGCATGTAGAGGTCAAAGCGATGCAGCTTCGGCCCCAGCAGTGCGCCGGAAGCGGTGTCGCCTTCATGAAGATGTGTCAGCTCATGGACCATCACCCCATCAGCCTGCGCAACGGTGAGCTGACGCAGCAGCGGAATACTGACATAGAGTTTACGACCGGTGAGCGGGTGCCCATTTACGCTCAGCGGGGCTTCCGTCACGTAAAAGTTGGTATCGATGCCCGCAACGATATGATCGGGTGGCGTGGTGCCTACTCTGGCGGCCAGCATATCAATCTGTGACCAGAGTGCCGGAGCGGCTTCACGTGTCACCACTTCACCTTCGATGCTCTCTTCCGGCGGAAGCTTTTTGAAGATGCCTTTGATCATGTAATACATGCCGGCCAGCACCAGCAGGCCTACTGCCATCACCAGCTTTGGATAGTAGGTTTGCGTAAAGAACGCGGTACCCCAGAATGAGAGCCAGACCAGCATGCCGCCCTGCACCATGACTTCCAGTGAACAGGCCAGCATCAGGAATTTGCGCGCCAAAGCCAGGCTGATGACCTGTCCCCGGCGGCTTTTAAAGGCGAGGGCGCTGAACAGCAATACCATCAGCAGGACAACGCCGCTGCCGATCAGCGTCCAGATTGCCACCTTATCCATCATGTAGAACTGCCACAGCTCGGATTGCGGTGCGCAGACGGCATTTTTGTAATCCTGCAGATTTTCATCGACCGGACCGCAGACGCTGGACGGCGGGTTCTGCTGCAAAAATGTCTGCAGTTTGCCGGTATCCTGATGTTGCTCCTGCGCATCGTTCATGAAGAACTGGGTGTACTGCTGGTCGAGTTGCGCATTGCCGTATTCAGCAAAAACCAGAGTAATAACGGGAACGAGAAACAGTGTGAACAGCAGCCAGAGAAATACCTTCAGATAACCCTTTTTCAATTCCGTTAATGATTTCAAAATAATAACATCCTGTATGTCAGTGAAAGGGGAAGCTGCTTTTCAGGAAATTCCTAAAAGAATGACCTTGACCCGATTATATTTCCCGGGGGTGTTTGCGAGCTTCAGCGATATGATAATTGATGCAAACTGCTATGAGCCAGTCAGCGCCTGTTCTTAAAAAGCACAGAGAAAGAGTTAATGGGCTTATCAGGTTGCCAGCAGGTTATTCTCCTGACCGGTCCCTCTTGTTGCGCGCGACAGCAATAATTTGAGTTAATATACATTATTTATTTTGATCAGCCTCCGACATGAGGTTTAAAAGCTGCCTGACTACTGACGGTATACCAGATTTTATATTTTTCCAGTTGCGCTGAAAAAATTACCAGCGCATACCTTTAAAGGGATTCCAGCCGTTATCGCCTTTTTTCTCTTTCAGGTAATAATTGTAATTCGTACTCATGCCGTACAGTGCATTAAAGCCATAGCCCAGGCCGACCTGAAGATACCGTGGGAACTCCATGCCTGCTATCGCTAAGGCGATGATCAAAATAGTATAAACAGCCATCATAATTAAAATCAGCATGATATTCTTCTTCCACAGGCCGAGTACAAACAGATAAATCGGACCGAAAAGGAAGGCAATTAAATTCATGTTCACTCTCAGTTTTTGCCTGAAAGGCAGGTGCTTCAACGCCTGTCTGAAGCCGGGTGTACTGGGAGCACCATAACGGTCAAAAAAATCAAAGCGGGCTTGCCACTTCGCACTATATTCTTTAGTTCTGTTCTCTTTGCCATTATTTTCAGTGAGTTGTTCCATGTGAACCTCCATGCTTTACACATAATATGCCGATCACCTTACTGTTTCATCTGGATGAAAACGGCATAAATTTCTTCCACCAAAACAGCCAATGTGAATGTCAAAAAAAGCGATATCACAGCCGTGATTCATTCACACTAAAATAATATCGCAATGCAACGAATAGCGCTGCCGCACCCGGCGTGCACTATTAACGGCACACTGGATTCGGGATGAGCAACAACCTCAGAAAATAACCCTGGCGGCATCAGGCCTTTTATAATGAATCAGGCCGAAACGCCCTGAGCGGGGCAGAGAGAATATTAGCACCAAAGAAAATATCGCCACAATGATAAAAATATGTTAATTTTCAGAAAATAATTTCTCGGTCTTCACCCCTGTAAAGGATATAAAAATGATCGCCTGGAGCGGAGTCGGGTTTTTTGTCGCGCTATTAATTTGTGCTGCTTATCTGCTGTGTAAATGGGTGCTGGATTTTTATTACTACGATGGTTTTTTTGTCGCGCATTTATGGGCGACAGGCGCAACGCTTATCGTTGCCGCCCTCTTTTGTGCGGTCTTCGTCTGGGCGCTCCGGCAGGAAAAATGGCTGGACTCCATCGCAACGGCGACCAAAAGTGAGCCGATGATGGCACCCGAAAAGACCCACAACTTCTTTTTTATCCCCGTTCTTTACTGGCCGATAATTTTGTTACTGCTCGGTTCAGGGATCTGTATTTACGACCTGACCCGATAATGCCTCTGCCTCGCCGACACCCGATTCGGTGTCAGTGAAATGGAAATAGCCACTACACGAAGGAGTTCACGGTGAAATTACGTCAATCATTAAACATTATGGGTGCGCTCTGCCTGACGGCTGCCCTTGGCAGCACCCCGATGATCGCATCAGCAGCCGAAGCGAAAACAGCACAGGCTGCAAACACACAGACTCAGACCATCTCTTTGCTGGATGGCAAACAGACGTTCAAACTGCAGGGCTATGAAAAGCAGCCTGTTCCGGGCGGCGGACCAGGCACCATGTATGTGAACAAGCAGGAAAAACGCGTATTGATCATTGGCGAGGAAGAGATCCCGGTGATTGCACGCGGTGGCAGTGACGCCGATTTCCTTGAAGGCGGGAAGTCTATTAAAGACAAGCAGAAGCAGGCTTCACCTACTTATACGGTGATCAGTGAGAAAACTGAGAATGCCAATGGTCTGCCGGTCTATCATATTGAAGCCACCGACAAAATGGGTGGCAATGATGTGCAACAGGCGACGCTGCTGGCGGCTGCCAACAAGAAATTCACCGTTATTCAGGTGGTTTCAAATCACAAAGATAAAGCTGGCCACCTGAAAGCGGTTAACAACATTCTGGGTAAATAAGCCGGGATAGCGGGTCAGTGAGAGAAGGGATTGCGGGTGTGTCCATGTGTTTGCTCAGCCGGTAATGCCTTCTCTGCACCCAATCTTTTTCAAGGCCTGGAAACATAAAAGGCCGTTTCCGGCCTCTCGATACCTCCCCCCAGACACTCACTTCATGCCGCGCGCACCTGCGGCATCTTGATATCCGCGCTGATACGTGCGCCGTCGGCATCAAACACCATGCAATGGTGTGGATGGAAGGTGGGGCGCAGCGTCTGATAAGGACGGAAATGCACATCGCCAGGCAGCAGCATCTTGAAGCCGTCGTGGCCGTGGCTCTGACCAAACAGATACGTATTGTTGCCGAGTCGCTCAACCACCTCACAGTGGAAGTCGATATTCAGTAGTGCATCGCCATTTATCTGCAACTGCTCCGGCCGGATGCCCAGGGTGATCTCATCTCCTGGCTGCAACGGGCGGATGGGTGAGGGGAGGTGCAGCCGGTGTTCGCCATCGTTAATCACGGCGATCAGACCCGCTGGACCAGACTGCTCCACGCGTGCGGGCAGGAAGTTCATCTTAGGTGAGCCGATAAAACCCGCGACAAAGCGGTTGATCGGATTGTAGTAGAGTTCCATCGGAGAGCCGACCTGTTCCACCTTGCCATAGTTCATCACCACAATCTTATCGGCCAGCGTCATCGCTTCCGTCTGATCGTGCGTGACATAAACCATGGTGGTTTTCAGCTCCTGATGCAGCTTAGCAATGTGCAGCCGCATATCGACACGCAGCTCTGCATCCAGGTTCGACAGCGGCTCATCAAACATAAACACCCGAGGATTACGGACAATCGCGCGGCCAATCGCAACACGCTGACGCTGCCCACCGGAAAGCTGTTTAGGTTTACGATCCAGCAGTTGCCCCAGCTGTAGTGTCTTCGCCACCATCTCCACCTGATGCTGAATCTGCGCCTTTGGCAGACCGTTCACCTTCAGGCCATAGCCGATATTCTCCGCCACTGTCATATGAGGATAAAGCGCATAACTCTGGAATACCATCGCCACGCCACGGTGCGATGGCGCGACATCATTCATCACCTCATCACCAATCAAAATCTCGCCTTCACTGATCTCTTCCAGACCGGCAATCAGCCGCAGCAGCGTGGATTTACCGCAGCCTGACGGACCAACGAAAACCGCGAATTCACCGGCCTCAATATCGAGCGCAATATTTTTAAGTGTTTCTGTTTTACCAAAGCGTTTGGTGACGTTTCTCAATCTGATACTGGACATGCTAATCCTCACGGCAGGAAATTTGGCGGCTAAAATGTATGACGTATAACAGTTCATCTTTTTTCACGTCAGCCCTGATGGTGCCTGCGTTGACTATAACGTTCAGTCAGAGCGTGCCCTATCGCTGTTTTTGATTTCTGTAATACCGATCACACATTGGTGCAAACGGGCTGGAGCGCAGCACCTGTTCCGCGTAGCGTATGGCTCAAATGCGATACGTTATTCACTCTTCACATGCCTGATGAATACATATTCAGTGTGCATCTGAAAAAAGAACAACAGCAAATGACAGCTAAAAATGTCATACCTTCACACGAGGCCAGCAATGAAAATTAAAATCAGCGTTACGCTACTCCTGTCAGCATTGATGCTTAATCAATCCGTCTGGGCCGCTCAGCAACTTACCGTCTGGGAAGACATTAAAAAATCAGACGGCATCAAAACGGCGATCGCCGATTTTCAGAAACAGTTCGGCGTTGAAGTGAAAGTACAGGAGATGCCGTTTGCACAGCAGATCGAAAAGCTGCGCCTGGATGGTCCGGCGGGAATTGGCCCGGATGTGCTGGTGATCCCCAATGACCAGCTTGGCAGTGCAGTCGTGCAGGGCTTGCTGGCACCACTGAAAATCGACGCGGCACAACAGAACGCCTACACCCCGTCGGCGATGGCGGCTTTTAAACAGAACGACGTGGTCTACGGCGTCCCCAAGGCGGTTGAAACGCTGGTGCTGATTTACAACAAAGATCTGCTACCCGCGCCGCTGAAAACCCTGGATGAGTATCGCGCTTTCTCTCAGAAGCAGCGTGAGGCGAAACAGTATGGCCTGCTCGCCAAGTTTGACCAGATTTACTACAGCTGGGGCGTGATGGCACCGATGGGGTCTTACATCTTTGGCAAAGACGCCAAAGGCGCGATTAACACCAAAGATATCGGGCTTAACACGCCGGGCAGCGTGGAGGCGGTGACTTATCTTAAGCGTTTCTTCAGCGAAGGATTGCTGCCGGGCGGCATCATGGGCGACAACGGCCTGAACGCCATCGACTCGCTGTTTACCGAGAAGAAAGCGGCGGCGGTGATCAACGGGCCATGGGCGTTCCAGCCCTATCAGGCCGCCGGGATCAACTACGGCGTGGCACCCCTGCCATTGCTGCCAAACGGCAAGCCGATGAGCTCCTTCCTGGGTGTAAAAGGCTATGTGGTTTCGACCTGGAGCAAAGATCAGGCGCTGGCGCAGAAGTTCCTCACCTTTATCAACCAGCCGCAGTATGTGAAAGAGCGTTATCAGAAAACCCAGGAAATCCCGCCGGTGACTGCGCTGATGAACGATCCGATTATCAAAGATGATGAGAAGGCCAATGCGGTCGCGGTGCAGGCGGCACGTGCGTTAGCCATGCCAGGGGTACCAGAGATGCAGGAAGTGTGGGGACCGGCCAATGCGGCGCTGGAGCTGAGCGTTTCCGGCAAGCAGGAGCCAAAAGCGGCGCTGGATAACGCAGTGAAGCAGATCACCATGCAAATTGAAGCAATGCAGGCCAGCAACCAGTAATGCCGGTTCGCGGGATAACCGTACAGGATAAGGATCAGGGTGTGGCGATATCTTCCGATGAACATCTGGTGACGGCTCAGCGACCACGTCGTCATGCGACGACCGGTGCGCTGCTGGCACTGTTGCCTGGCTTTGGCCAGTTTTACCACCGTCAGTGGGCGAAAGGGTTGTGCTTTTTGCTTCTGCTCAGCAGCTTTACCGGCGTCTTTCACGATTTTCTGCGTGAAGGATTCTGGGGGCTGTATACGCTGGGGGAATCGGTGCCGCGCGATAACTCCATTTTCCTGCTGGCGGAGGGGATTATCAGCGTGCTGATTGCCGCCTTCGGCGTGGCGGTCTGGGGTATGTCGGTGCGCGACGCGTGGGTCAATGGCGCTAAGCGCGACAAGGGCCAGCAGCTTAATAGTGTGCGTCAGCAGTATCAGTTACTGCTGCGCGACGGCTTCCCCTACCTGATGATTTCGCCGGGCTTTATTCTGCTGGTGTTCGTGGTGGTGTTTCCGATTCTGTTTGGTTTTGCCATCGCCTTCACTAACTACAACCTCTATCACACGCCCCCGGCGAAGCTGGTGGACTGGGTGGGGTTCAAAAACTTCATCAACATTTTTACGCTGTCGATCTGGCGCTCCACGTTCTTTGACGTGCTGCAATGGACGGTGGTCTGGACATTGCTGGCGACGACGCTGCAGTGCACCGTGGGCGTGATGCTGGCGATTCTGGTGAATCAGAAAGACCTGCGCTTTAAGCCGCTGATCCGCACCATCTTTATCCTGCCGTGGGCGGTGCCGGGCTTTGTCACCATTCTGGTTTTCGCAGGGATGTTCAACGACAGCTTTGGGGTGATCAACAACGCCATTCTCGACTTCTTTGGCATCGCCCCTAAAGCCTGGATGACCGATCCGTTCTGGACCAAAACGGCGCTGATCATGATGCAGACCTGGCTGGGCTTCCCGTTTGTCTTTGCGATGACAACCGGTGTGCTGCAGGCGATTCCGGACGACCTCTATGAGGCGGCCATTATGGATGGTGCCAGCGCCTGGACACGGCTGAAAACCATTACGCTGCCGCTGGTGCTCTACGCCATTGCGCCGATCATCATCACGCAATACACCTTCAACTTTAATAATTTCAACATCATCTATCTGTTTAACAACGGCGGTCCGGCCGTGGCGGGATCGAATGCCGGAGGAACCGATATCCTGGTGTCGTGGATTTACAAGCTCACCATGTCGTCGTCGCAATATGCTATCGCCGCCACCATCACCATTCTGCTATCGATTTTCGTGGTAGGTCTGGCGCTGTGGCAGTTCCGCGCGACCCGGTCGTTTAAACAAGATGAGATGGCGTAAGGGAACAGTTATGGCGAAGTCCGGCAGTATTAAACGCGAAAGGTGGATACGCCTGTCGCTGACCTGGCTGGTAGTGCTGGTTGTCTCAACCATCATTATCTATCCGCTGGTCTGGACGGTTGGGGCATCACTGAATGCAGGCAACAGTCTGCTCAGCAGCTCGATCATTCCGGAGAATGCGTCGCTGCAGCACTACCGCGACCTGTTCAACGGCACGGTGCCGTATATGACGTGGTACTGGAACTCGATGAAAATCAGTTTCCTGACCATGGTGCTGACGCTGATCAGCGTCAGCTGTACCGCCTACGCCTTTTCCCGTTTTCGGTTTAAGGGACGTCAGAACGGCCTGATGCTGTTTCTGCTGTTGCAGATGATCCCGCAGTTTTCGGCGCTGATTGCGATTTTCGTGCTGTCGCAACTGCTGGGGCTGATTAACAGCCATCTGGCGCTGGTGCTGATCTACGTTGGCGGAATGATCCCGATGAACACGTACCTGATGAAGGGCTATCTCGACTCGATTCCCAAAGATCTGGATGAGTCGGCGCGCATGGATGGTGCAGGCAACTTCCGCATTTTTGTTGAGATCATCATGCCGCTGTCGAAACCGATTCTGGCGGTCGTGGCGTTGTTCTCTTTCACCGGGCCGCTGGGCGATTTCATTCTTTCCAGCACCATTCTGCGCACGCCGGAGCAGTTCACGCTGCCGATTGGCCTCTATAACCTGGTGTCGCAAAAAATGGGTGCCAGTTACACCACCTATGCAGCCGGTGCCGTGCTGATCGCCGTGCCGGTGGCGGTGTTCTATCTGGCCCTGCAGAAATACTTCGTTTCCGGCCTGGCCTCAGGCAGTACTAAAGGATAAATCATGACGCCAAAAACATTGATTCTCGCCCTGGCGCTGGCCTGGGCGACACCGCTGCTCGCCGCCGATCAGCCTGTCATCGCTTCCGCCGGGCCATGGCCAGCTGATTTTATCAAGGGCGCAGATATCTCTTCGCTGGCTGAACTGGAGAAGCAGGGTGCGAAATTCTATAACGCAGACAACCAGCAGCAGGATGCCATCGCCATCCTGAAAGCCAGTGGTATCAACACCATCCGGCTACGGCTGTGGGTCGATCCCACCGACGGCAGTGGTCACACCTACGGCGGCGGCGGTAACGATCTGGCGACCACACTGGCGCTGGCGAAGCGTGTAAAAGCGGCGGGACTCAAGTTGCTGCTGGATATTCATTACAGCGATTTCTGGACCGATCCCGGCAAGCAGTTCAAGCCTAAAGCCTGGCAGTCGCTGACCTTTCCGCAGCTGGAAACGCAGGTGCATGATTATACGCGTGACGCCATCGCCCGTTTTAAAGCAGAAGGAGTGATGCCGGATATCGTACAGATTGGCAACGAACTTAATGGCGGCATGCTCTGGCCGGAAGGCAAGAGCTGGGGCCAGAATGGCGGCGAGTTTGATCGGCTGGCCGGTCTGCTGAAGGCGGGCATCAGCGGTTTACGCGAGAATCTCAGCGATCCCCATCAGGTGAAGATCATGCTGCATCTGGCCGAGGGCACGAAAAATGACACGTTCCGCTGGTGGTTCGACGAAATCGTGAAGCGCGATGTGCCGTTCGATGTGATTGGCCTGTCGATGTACACCTACTGGAACGGCCCCATCAGTGCCCTGAAAACCAACATGGAGGATATCTCCCGGCGCTATAACAAAGACGTGATGGTGGTGGAAGCCGCTTACGGCTACACGCTGGAAAACTGCGACAGCGCCGGGAACAGTTTCCAGGCCAAAGAGGAGAAAGCGGGCGGCTATCCTGGCACGGTCGCGGGCCAGGCGGCTTATCTGCATGATCTGATTAAGGCCGTGCTGGCGGTGCCGGACCATCGCGGCAAGGGCGTAGTCTACTGGGAACCAGCGTGGATAACCGCGCCCGGTAATACCTGGGCCACACCCGCAGGCATGAAATATATCCACGACGAATGGAAACAGGGCAATGCCCGTGAAAACCAGGCGCTGTTTGACTGTCACGGCAAGGCACTGCCTTCGCTGCAGGTTTTTCATTAACTATTAGCGCTAACGCTGATGTCTTCCTCTGAGGAACAGGTATGAATAAATTTCCCCCGCTCAGCGCCCGGGTTAACCGGCTGCTGCATGGTGCTGACTACAATCCGGAACAGTGGGCGCACCAGTCGGGCATTATTGAAGATGACGTGGCAATGATGAAGCAGGCGAACTGTAACGTTATGTCGGTGGGTATTTTCAGCTGGGCAAAGCTGGAGCCGGAAGAGGGGCGCTATGAGTTTGGCTGGCTGGATGAGGTGATCGACACGCTGTGGCTTCAGGGGATTTCTGTGTTTCTGGCTACCCCAAGCGGGGCACGTCCGGCCTGGATGTCGCAGGCGTATCCGGAGGTGTTGCGGGTGGGACGCGATCGCGTGCCGGCTCTGCACGGCGGCCGTCATAACCACTGCATGACCTCGCCGATCTATCGCCAGAAAGTACAGGCGATGAACAGCAGGCTGGCGGCGCGTTATGCGCATCATCCGGCGGTAATTGGCTGGCATATTTCCAATGAGTATGGCGGCGAGTGTCACTGCGATCGTTGTCAGCAGGCGTTTCGTGGCTGGTTGCAACGCCGCTATGAGACGCTTGAGAAGCTGAATCACGCCTGGTGGAGCGATTTCTGGAGTCACACTTACAGCGACTGGTCACAGATTGTATCACCAGCGCCACAGGGTGAGATGTCGATTCATGGCCTGAATCTGGACTGGCGGCGGTTTATGACCGATCAGGTGACTGACTTCTGTCGTGAGGAGATTAAACCGCTGAAGCAGGCCAATCCCGATCTGCCTGCTACCACCAATTTTATGGAGTATTTCTACGACTACGATTACTGGAAGCTGGCACCGGCGCTCGATTTTATCTCGTGGGATAGCTATCCGATGTGGCACAACGAGAAGGATGAGAGCACGCTCGCCTGTTATACGGCGATGTACCACGATTTGATGCGCACCCTGAAGCAGGGCAAGCCGTTTGTGCTGATGGAGTCGACGCCAGGCGCGACGAACTGGCAGCCGACCAGTAAGTTAAAGAAGCCGGGAATGCATATTCTGTCGTCGTTACAGGCGGTGGCGCATGGTGCGGACGCGGTGCAGTATTTCCAGTGGCGCAAGAGCCGGGGTTCAGTCGAGAAGTTTCACGGTGCAGTCGTCGATCATGTCGGCCATCTGGATACGCGCACCGGTCGCGAAGTCAGTGAGCTGGGCCGGATGCTGGCCGCGATGACGCCGGTGATGGGCAGTCGGGTTGAGGCGCGTGTGGCGATTATTTTCGACTGGGAGAGTCGCTGGGCGATGGATAACGCGCAGGGTCCGCGCAATCTCGGTCTGCATTATGAGCGCACGGTGAACGAGCATTATCGGGCGTTCTGGGAGCAGGGCGTTGCGGTAGATGTGATTAATGGCGACAGCGATTTCAGTGGTTACGATCTGGTGATTGCGCCAATGCTGTATATGGTGCGCGACGGTTTCGCGGCGCGTGCAGAAGAGCATGTTGAGCGGGGCGGGCATTTCGTGGCCAGCTACTGGAGCGGCATCGTAAATGAGAGCGATCTTTGTTACCTCGGTGGCTTCCCGGGTCCATTGCGGCCGCTGCTCGGCATCTGGTCAGAAGAGATCGATAGTCTGACTGACGAGGAGTTGAACGGCGTGCGTGGGGTTCGCGGCAATGAGCTGGGGCTGAGCGGGCCATATCAGGCGCGGGAGCTTTGTGAGCATATTCATCTGGAGGGCGCGACGGCGCTGGCCAGTTACGAGAGTGATTTTTATGCCGGTACCCCGGCGGTGACAGTGAATCGGGTTGGTCAGGGAAAGGCCTGGTATATCGCGTCGCGTAATGATCTGTCTTTCCATCGGGATTTTTATGGTGCGCTGATTAAGCAGCTTGGATTACCGCGTGCGCTGGCAAGTGATATGCCGCCTGGCGTGGTGGTTCAGCGCCGTACTGATGGTGAGCAGGCGTTTCTGTTTGTTCAGAACTTTACGGCGCAGGGGCAGCAGGTGTCGTTGCCTGCCGGGCTGAGGGATTTAATCGATGGCAAAGATGTGGGGGAATCGCTCGCGCTGGGGCCGTGGGGATGTCGGGTGCTGAGTGGGCCAGTAGAGTAGGACTATTCAGGTCGAGGGTGCATCTGCCCCATCGCTTTTACGCATGAGCATTGTCTGTAGAAAGATCGGTCCGGCCTTGTTGACTGGGAGCAGGTTTTTAGAGGCCAATTGCAGGATAGAGGCAGGAAGCGTGTATATTCTGTAAGCGGTCCCGGGCATGATCCCCTCGTTTTCGTTTATCAGTCGTGAGTGGCGGGCAGCAGCCCGCCTTTTTATTATCTGAAGGAGAACAACATGGTGAGTCTGAAATCATTTAAGCAATATTTCAGTCGGCAGCCGCTGACAGTGGAAGAGCTTGAAGTAGACAGCGAGCTGCTGGAGCGTCTGGTGAACTGCTTTGGCGGACGTGAAAATATTCAGCAGGTGGACGCCTGTCTGACGCGGCTACGTGTGAAGGTGTCGTCGCTGAAGGCTGTCGATACGGCAGGATTGCAGAAGGCGGGGGCGATTGGCGTGGTGATTCTGGGGCATGAGGTTCATGCGATCTTTGGTAAGCAATCCGACCAGTTGCGTCAGCTGCTGGAAGCCCGTTTCTTTCAGCCAGAATAAAAAGCTACTGTAAAAAATACGAAGTAAAAAAAATGGATAACCGTCGCCGGTTATCCAAATAAGCCCCTGCATAAGAGCTTAACAATGATCACAATGAGGAGACTGCGCGGTTACCACCAGGCTTCGACCTGTACGCCGAAGTTCCAGGTGTTGTTACTGGTGTTGTCTTTAAAGCTGTGCCCGTCTTCTGAGTCATTCAGGTAAGAAGCAAACAGACGCAGTTCCGGACGTGACATAAATTCGGGACCGGCTGCCAGGCCCAGCGCCAGCGTATATTTCTGACCCGCCTGTTTGTAGTCGCTGCCCACTTTGTTCTCATCTTTCTGCCAGAAGCTGCCGACTTCCCCGATGCCACGGACATACTGGGTGAACTGATACTGTCCACGACCCACCAGCGACAGCAGGGTACTTTTGCTGGTCTGCGCGGTCACATCATCCGCTGAACCCCAGGTAAAGACCTGATTCAGTGAGAACTTGTCGGTAATCGGCAGCAGGCCGGTGTTGATGACGCGGTAGCCGGTGGAGTTTTGAGTATCGTTCCACATGTCATACCAGCCACCGCCCTGCGAAATCATATTCTGCGCCAGACCTTTATTGGCATACTGGAACACCAGTTTCTGATAGCCACCCCACACGTCCTGACTGATTTCACTGGTGACCATTACGCCGTTATCTGCGTCATACAGGCCACCATATTCTTTCTGTTTTTTGGTGGTGTTCGGCATCGCGTAATCAATACCAAACTCAGTCCAGGCACCGCTCCAGGGTTTCCAGCCGGCATAGCGCAGATCGAGGTAATTGATGTTCACGTCGTTATCGCCATCGACGCGGTAATCTACGTCATTGGCATCGCCACGAATCCACGCAAACGAGATAGCGCCCGGACCCAGCGTATAGTTTTCGATACCGGCACCCGAGCCGGAGATATTCCAGTATTTAGTATCAATGATATGCAGATCGTGACGCTGGTAATAGCGTTTACCGCCCCAGATCACGGCATCCTTGTCACCCGGCACCAGCCCTTTTATCTGCAGGTTCAACTGACGTAAACCAAACTGCGCATCGTCGCCGAGGGTGGTTTCGTTATCGTTAGAGCCGTCGGAGAACATGCTGACCATGGTATCGACGTAGAAACTGACATCATCCTTTTTGTAGACCTCGCTGCCCAGCTCAACCTCGCCATACGTATCAGCTTCGTTGCCGAGACGACCTACTTTGTTCTTCTGAAACTCTTCGATACCGCCATCCTGCGATACACCCACGCCACCACGCAGATAGCCATGGAAATCAATGTTGTCGATAGCCGCATAGAGCGTCGGGGAAGTCAGGGCCGCAGCAAGCGCCACAGCAGCAGTACGTAACCTTGTTTCCATGTTATCCTCAATTTTTATTTGTAATACGTTCACATGACAGCGGCAGTAAACGCTTTATGTCAGGTTGGTGACAAACAAAATCGCGATAATGTGTGATGCAGTGCTAATAAAATGGCGGCATTTGTAAGGATTAGTGAATCAGATCACCAAATATTACTATGTGAAGGTGTTACTTTTACTTTTTTATCACGCAATGTGACTGCGGCAGTCTGGCTGGCACAGCGGCTGTGATACCATTCCGTTATCGGTTATCAGGGATGCGAATTATGAAATCAAAAAATGCCACCTTAGAGGATGTCGCCCGTCATGCTGGCGTGTCGTATCAGACGGTTTCGCGGGTTTTGAATAAGTCGGCAAACGTCTCGGAATCAACGCGGCGCAAGGTGGAGCAGTCAATTGAGACACTGCGTTACGTGCCTAACCGACTGGCGCAACAGCTGGTGGGTAAGCAGAGTACGACGCTGGGCCTGGTGACCACTTCACTGGCTTTGCATGCGCCATCACAGGTCGCTGCAGCAGTTAAACGTTATGCCAATGCAGCGGACTATCAGGTGCTAATCGCCATGATTGATGAGAACGTCAATCAAAGTCTGCAGAATTGTATCAATGAGCTGAAGTCGCAGCGGGTGGATAAGATGATTATTAACGTCCCGCTGGAGAGCATCGATGCCGAGAAGATCGTGCAGGAGAATGAAGACATTCTTTGCCTGTTCCTGGATGTCGATCCATACAGTTCAGTGTTTAACGTTTCGTTTAACCCGGCTGACGGGACCCGCGCCAGCGTTAAATATCTCTATGAGCAGGGGCACCGTGAATTCGCGCTGCTGGCCGGGCCAGAGCAGTCGGTCTCCGCGAATCTGCGGTTAAAGAGCTGGCTGGATACGCTGGAGAGTTATCGTCTGAAGCCGGTCAGCGTCAGCCACGGTAACTGGGATGCGCAGAGTGGTTATAACGGCGTGCTGCAACTGCTGCGGGAAGCGCCGGAATTCAGCGCGCTACTGGTGGGCAATGACCAGATGGCACTGGGTGTGCTGAGCGCGCTGCATCAGCGCGGCGTGGCGGTGCCGGGGCAAATCTCAGTGATTGGCTACGACGACACTTATGAAAGCGCCTTCTTCTATCCGGCGCTCACGACGGTCTCACTGGATCTGGATTTGCAGGGCAAAGAGGCGGTTGCACGACTGTTGTTAGCCAGTGAGCAGGATGAGCAGCGTTCTTCATCGATTCTGCCCGCAAAACTGGTGGTGCGCAGTTCAACTGGTAGCGCCGGGCAGCAGCAGCGGGATTTAAAGCAGATTGCCGAACAGCTGCGACTGATCGCCAGCCGGCTTGAGTAGTATGCCAATTCCTGAAGATAAAAAAGCATAAGAACGCACCGCTGCTATGCTCAGATCAGGATAATTATTCTGAATGTCGGACAAATTACCCGACTATCTGATGCTGTCGTGACGTGCATTCTGATTCGCGGTAGGCCCCCGATACATTCAGCCCGATTTTATTGGCTTCAGGGAGTGACATTATGCTGTGGCTTGAGCAGGGACTTTACCTTCGGATTGAGGAGTTAGCGCATGGCCCCAGGCCGCTGCCGCTTTCAAGTGGTTTTACGCCCCAGACGGCTTATCGCGCGCTGGGCTGTTTTAACCCGTCTGAAACTTCAGATGCTTACTACATCCTTTCAAATGACCGCGATGAAATATGGTTTATCTGTAATCGTCATCTGAGAACCGTTTTTCTTGATGCCAGTAATACAGCCTTTCGGGTGAAGATGCAGGGGCCTGCAGAGAGTCTGCCAGTGCTCTCCGCCGCATCCGATGGTCATAACATCTCTCTTGAACGCTCAGTCTGATTTCACTGCCTGTGGACGTAATGCATCAGAAAATAAAAAAGCCGCCATTGCTGGCGGCCCTGATGCATTTTGATGTGAGCGTTGCCGGTAAATCTGCCGGTGACGCTTTTTAATTTGCAGCGACGGTTTTCATTGCCGGACGCTGTGGCAGAACGACCAGGCAGGCGATAATGATCAGTGCCAGCGTCAGTGAGGCACCGTATCGACTCAGCGCCAGTCCACCTGCAGCAAGGGGTTTATCCAGGAAATCGCCGACGACGGCACCCAGCGGACGGGTCAGGATAAAGGCCGCCCAGAAGAGTGCCGTGCGTGAAAGTGACGTAAAGCGACTGGCCGCCCAGATGATCGCCAGCGCGCCAACAAACAACAGTATCCCGCCATCGTAGCCCAGACCTTCAGTGTCTGCCGTCCAGTCACCTAATGCCGTGCCCAGCGTCTGCGAAAACATAATGGTGACCCAGTAAAAACTCTCTGTGACCGCGTTGTTGACGGAGCTCACCGCGACCGTGCCACAGGTGATTTTCCACAGGAGGAGCGAGAGGATCAGCAGCGTACTCAGCAGCAGGGTACCGCCCAGATAACCAATGTTGAGGGAGCGATCGGCAAAATCTGCCATCGTTGTGCCGACCGTGGTTGTCGCTACCACAGTGAACCAGTAAATCCATTTATTAAAGCTGTGGCGATTAATCTGCACCACCACCGCGATCAGAAAAATGATGGCGAAAATCAGCGTTCCGGTCAGGTAACCCAGATTCATCGACATGGTCACCGCATCACCGCCGGTTTCACCCAGGGTAGTAGCAGCAATTTTGGTTAACCAGAAAGCCGCGGTAACGGCCGGTACTTTACTCAGAGAATAAGAAGCTGTGTTGTTATTTTGCATGGGTGAGACTCCGGAACAGCCCAACATGGGCTAATACAACAGTGAGGCTATAAGAATATTCTTAAGGAAACATTAAGCGGAAGGAATGCGATGACGTTTTTTTGATCTGCTCTGCAAAAGCTAAACAAAGGGGGATAAGGCATGCATGCCGGAAGATTTCTTTCGGGGCTTTTAGTTTTATCACTTTGTGGTAAAAGGATTTTTATGCGGGTAAGCAGAAAGGCATCTCTCAGATGCGCTCAGGGATTATCAGGCGCACTGAAAAGTATATCGCTGACAGCGCAATGCTTATGAGTAGCAAAATTAAAGAATAATGAGGGGGCCTGTATTGCCTGCACATGAACGCCTGACATTTATGCTGCCTCATTGAGCCACTAATTCTGATTGCCTGAACAGCATAAATATCGTCAAGGTTGCCAATGGGTAGGCATTTACCCAGTCAGACAGGATCGGACCGTTTAAAGCGCCCGCTGATGAGTAAACACGACGTGATTAAAGATTTAACCCTGATTAACCGATAAACATAAGCTCATACGGCTGAAGCTGCCTCCTGCAATTGACGTTTTACCTACCTCTCTGCAGTGAGCAACGTTTCGAAAACACGCCAGACAACCTGCCACGTCAGCTACCGTTCAGGACGGGTATTCCTGCAATAATAGCCCCGTCCCCGGAGCCCACTTCAGCTTCAGGCGGGCATTTATAGTTATAATCAGGTTAGTAATGACGCGTATTGAGCGTCATTAATATCGTCGGCAACGTCGGAGTCGGTCGCCATGTACACAATGATCAAACCCTCTTTTACCGCTGTCTGGTCTACAGACGCCCAGGGTATCTGCGTCGCCAGTCAGGAAAGCCCTGCGGGTCTTATGCCCGAACTCAGGGGCGTGACGCTGAGTTCATGGCTAAGACTGGCACAGGCTGACGACGATGCGAAAATCGCGCTGCAATTGACCGCAGCACTGGAATTGCTGACCCCTTTTCATATTGAAGTGCCAATCCTCTGTCTGGACGGCAAGACACGACGGGTTCTTCTTGCTGGCCTGCCGGATTGTCAGCCTGGTGCATCTCCTCTGCAATATAAAGGCTTCATTCTTGACGTGACCGGACAGCGTAAAGCGCTTGAGGATGCACTGCGCACCGCGGCAGAATATCGTCTGTTAATTGAAAACAGTACCGATCTGATTGCCCACTGCGACGCACAGGGCCGGTATGTTTCAATTTCGCCTTCCTATGGCGAAATAATGGGCTTTACCGCCGAAGAGGTCATAGGCCAGCTGGTGGTAGATTTCCTGCATCCCGACGATAAGGCGTTAGCAACTGAAGCACTGGAATGCCTTTTTAGCGGGGGCGTGTTGCCGGATGTGGTTGAGGTTCGCAAACTGCATCGTGACGGGCATTACATCACGCTGGGCACCAAAGCGTGTGGCGTCATCAACCCCAGTACAGGAAAAAACATCGGTGCCGTGCTGGTCTCACGCGACATCACGCGAGACAAAGAGCGGATGCGTGACCTTGAGAAGCTGGCAACGCTGGATACGCTGACCGGCCTGCATAATCGTGCCTGGATCATTGAGAAGGTGGGCTGCATGCTGTCGCAGGCGGACGACCTGGTCTTTACCACCGTGATGTTTATCGACCTGAACGGTTTCAAGGCGGTGAATGATCTGATGGGCCATGCAACGGGCGATGCGTTATTGCAACAGGTTAGCGAACGGCTACAACGCTGCATGCGTCCGGGCGATTCAGTGGCGCGACTGGGCGGAGATGAGTTCGTGGTGGCAGCGAAGTGCAGCAACCGTGAAACGGCATCCGCCATCGCTCAGCAGATTATTGACAGTCTGCATGAGCCGTTCGCCATTAATAATATGGATGTGCGTATCGGCGCGGCGATTGGCATCAGCCTGGCCCGCTTCGGGACGGCATCGGCCAAAATGCTTTTCGAAAACGCAGACAGGGCGATGTATCAGGCCAAAGCACGCCGTGATGGTTCATATCAGTTTTGCGCGTCGGTAGAGGAGTAGTTGCCATAGAAGATGTTAGGTTTCCGCTTTCGGACCTGCTTATCCTGAACTTATTCGCACATCGACCCGACGCTATCGACAAGCAGGAAGGCCGTCCGGGCTAAGTTCATGCAGATTCTTCGCTATCCCGCCCATCATAAGTCCCCTGTGCCAGTTCCATCGCTCCCCCATGTTGCTTCGCCCAGCTCACCAGCGCGATAAAAGGATCCTGCAATGTCCTGCCCAGCGGCGTGATCGCATACTCGACCGCCACAGGGGAGGAGGCAATCACGCGACGGCTCACCAGTCCGTTGCGTTCCAGTCGGCGTAATGCTTCTGTCAGAGACTTATGGGTGATGGGATCGAGTCTGCGCTTGATGGCGTTAAAGCGTGACGGCTGAGAACACAAAACGGTCAGAATCAAAACTGACCACTTGTTTGCCACCTGTTCCAGGATAGGGCGCGTACTGTTGATCTCGGCCAGTACTGCGGTGATATCAGTGGTCATGAGGTTTCCTTGAGGATATCTGGTGTGTATCAGGTGCGTAATTGACACCAAATATAAGAAATATACTATCGGGTGTCTACCCTCTATCCGGAGTTGAAATGATGAAATTACGTGGAAAGATTGCCCTGGTCACGGGCGGTAGCAGCGGTATTGGCCTCGCGGTTGCGCGTCGTTTTGTCCAGGAAGGCGCACGGGTTTTTATAACGGGCCGACGTGAAGCTCAGCTGGCTGAGGCTGTGGCGCTGATTGGCGGTGACATCGAGGCGATTGCAGGTGACATTACCCGCACAAGCGACCTTGAGCGTCTGTTTGACACCCTCAAGGCGCGGGCAGGCCGGCTAGACATCCTGGTCAACTCGTCTGGCCTGTCTGAACCTGCGAGCCTGGAAGAGACCACCGAAGAGCACCTTGATCGCATCTTTAATCTGAATGTGCGTGCCATGGTGTTGACGGTGCAGCACGCGGTGCGACTCATGAGTGAGGGCAGCAGCATTGTGCTGGTGGGTTCGATTGCGGGAAGCATCGCGAATCCCGGCTATGCTGCCTATTCAGCCAGCAAGGCCGCAGTGCGATCCTTTGCCCGCACCTGGAACAGCGAACTGACGCCACGTGGCATCAGAGTTAACACACTCAGCCCTGGCCCCACCGATACACCGATGTTTAGCCAGGCCAGCGATGAGATCAGGCAGACGCTGAGCGCACGGATACCGGCAAACCGGCTGGGTAATCCTGATGAAGTGGCGGCTGCAGCACTCTTTCTGGCGTCCGATGAAAGCAGTTACGTCAGCGGCACCGAACTGGTGATTGATGGCGGTATGACGGCCTAAAGGCGTCAGCGGCGAACGATGCGGGATAGCGCGGGGGTATGGCGGGGAGGGTTTTGACACATTAAGACGCTCTCACCATACCGTCCCCGCTAAGAACATGTCTAAGACTGATGTTTGCCTGCCTTAGATTTGTTCTGGTCCAGCTGTATTCATTGTGCGGCGGAACGTCGGTCCATGATCTCTTTAACGTAATGCTCGATAACTATGTGATGTTCATGGCTTATTTCCGCAATAAATAACCGCAGGAAAGCAGGTGTTGAGTGAAGTGTTTTCACAACCAGGTTATCGAAGTCTTTCTGAATAAAACGGTCATAGCCTTTTAGCGTCGAACGCTGAAGGACGGTATGCGCAATAATTTCGAGAACAGCACGTCTGTAATCATCAGAAAGCAGAATATCCAGATCGTCCCGGCTGATCTCAAACGCAAAGTTATAGCTGATAAAACCAGAATCAACAGGCAAGGAGTAGGTCAGTTTCCCCTCCTCTTGTGTCACATGAGGTTCATATCCCTCACCCATGAGGTGTACTGACTGCATCATATTAATCTCCTTCTTTTTCAGCCCTGGGTGATGACTTCAGCGCCTAAAATCACCGAAATCGATGTTTTTCCGCTTATAACGACCAGTGCGCGCATGCTCACGACCTCAGACCTTTTAATAGCCGAAGTTCCCGGTTGTTTACCTGGTCGCTAACAGCAAAACTGGCTAAGGGGTATGCCTGTAAAGGCGTGTCACGTCAACCCTGAGCAGTGAGCTGCTGGTATCCAGGCGCCTTTATAGGGTTGTCGCTTTTCCCCGCTATTTTAAAGACAAAAAATAGCAGGGAGGACGTTGATGCTTTCACCTTCTGGCAAAAACATCAGACGATGCTTCTGAACGGACTTTAGTGCCCAGCCCATACCGCCGGTTTTCTTGTCTGCCAAGGACAGGCGTTTTCAAGCTGCCCCGCCAGCGCCAGCAATAAATTCTCCTGATTAAAGCCTGCACAGAACTGCATGCCAATCGGCAGATTCAGGGAAGAATGAAAGCCCATAGGAACGGACATAGCGGGCGTTCCGCAAACGTTCGCCAGCGCAGTAAACGGTGACTGATTGAAAACGTGATGCATCCAGCCGCGCCCATCCACGTCATGCTGATGTTGATTGTACTCACCGAGCAGACCGGGCAGGGCGGGGAGAGTGGGTGTCAGCAGAATGTCGTAAGCCTGATAAAATTGCCCCATTGCTTGTGTGACGGCGTTTCGCATATGCATTGCACCGACCAGGTCAGTAGCCGTAAGAGAGTGGCCAAGTTTCCAGAGTGCGAGGCTTGCCGGTTCCAGCATCTCTTCATTAACGGGATTATTGGTTGCTGACGCTAGCGCATCGATCCAGGCTGCGGTATTGGCAGACCAGAAGCGGGTATTCAGTTCAACAAAATTGTCCCAACTGCCGATTTGGGGTGTCGCCTCCTCCACCTGATGACCCAGCGTGATAAGCAGTCCGATCGTTTTACTGAGCGCTTCGACGACTTCTGGCTGGCTGCGCTGACCGTTCAGCGGATGCGTCATTACACCGATTTTCAATGATCCTGGATTCTGAGATACGCAGTCATTCAGATTTGAATGGGATGCGGCGATGATAAAAGGATCACCTGCCTGATTACCCTGAACGGCGTTCAGTAGCGCAGCGGTGTCACGAACGGTTCGGCTGACGAATCCATGCACGGCAAGGCCAGACCAGACTTCATCGACATCAGGTCCCATGCTGATTCGTCCGCGGCCTGGCTTCAGCCCGAACAAACCATTCGCGGAAGCGGGCACCCGAATTGACCCGCCACCATCGGTAGCATGCGCAGCTGGCACCATGCCTGACGCTACAGCGGCAGCTGAACCTCCACTGGAACCTCCGGCACTGTGATCTGTATTCCACGGATTGCGCGTGCCGCCGTTAAAGCGTGGCTCCGTGGTCGTGCTTGCAGCCAGTTCGGGGGTTGTCGTACGTCCCAGAAGCACAAGTCCTGCTTCTCGAATTTTACGGGTCAGATTGGAATCCTGCGGTGAAACGTAACCGGCTGCCAGCCGGCTCCCCAGTTCATTCCGACGGTTTTTTACCGATATGCCCAGGTCCTTAACCAGCATGGGTACGCCCTGAAGCACGCCTGAGCGCAGGCCACGCTCATCATCCCAGACCTCAATGACGGCGTTCACTTTATCGTTCACTTCTTCGATGGCGTTGATGGCAGCATCTCTGACTTCCTGCGCTGTTACTTCGCCCTGGGAGATGAGTTCAGCCAGGCCGGTGCCGTCGAACGAGGTATATTCTGTCAGTTTCATGGTTTCCGCTTAGGGTTGCTTGTGCTTTAAAGGCACGCTTAAGTATACTGGATAGTATCTATTGATACTGATCGGTATCGTACGATACTAATTGGTATCGTTACAACAGGGGAAAACCTATGCACAGAACATCACAACCCCGGCTGCCTCCTCGCGAACGCATCCTGCAGGCGGCGGAAAGTCTGTTTTATCAGGAAGGAATTACCCGGGTCACCGTGGATGCAATCGCAGCGAAAGCGGAGTCGACAAAAATGACCCTTTATCGGCATTTCGCGTCCAAAGAGGCTCTGGTACAGGCCTGGATCACCTTACTGGTTGAGGATTACAACCGGGTATGGGAGGCGCTGGCGGAACGATACGGACAGCAACCGGATGCGCAGATTATGGGTTTTGCCCGTTATCTGAAGGACAACCTTGCGGGAACACTACAACGAGGATGTCCTTTCACAAACACCCTGGCAGAAACCACAGGTCAATTTCCTGAAATCAGGGAGCTGATCTTTGCCCATAAGAAGAAGCAGTTTAACAGGCTGGTTTCACTCTGCGGCGCAGCGGGCATTACCGATCCACAGACGCTGGCGAAAGAGATAACGCTAATCCTGGAAGGCCTGCAGGTGGTGGCACAGAATGACGCGTTTGAAGGTGCTGCAAATTTCGTGCTGCAGCGTCTGGAAGCTAAACTCAGGCTGCCTGTATGAAGGTGTAGCTCGTGAGTTGCCTGACGGGTTACGCTGAAAGTAGAGATAATGATCCGCTTTGAGCGCAAAGCGGATAGATCTTAGTGACTCTGACGTCTAAGCACCGCTCATCCCCGGAATTCCGTCCTGGCCTCCATGACTGCCACCACGACCTCCCAGACCGCCAGCGCCTGCGCTGCTGCCATTACTGCCGTTGCCACCTCTCCCGCCACTGCCTCCGTTGGCATCCATGTTGGTATTGCCAGCATGTTTGTGACGATGGTGTTGAGTGCCGGGGGTAGCCCCTGCGCCATTCCCACCATTCCCGCCGTTACCGCCATTTGATGCGCCATTCCCGCCATTTCCGCCATTCAGGCAATCGGTGCCGGCTACGCCATTCCTGCCATTCTGACCATCAGGGGAACCACTTTGCCCATCCCGGCCATTCTGGCCTTCGCAGGCAGCGAGTTGCGGAGTGTGAACAGACTGAGTATTCGCTGATACCGGCAGGCAACCTATCCCGAGCGAGAAGGGTACCAGGAATAATAAATGCTGGCTCCTGAACATCGTTAATTCATCCTCATCGTTGATGGTTATCAGCCACTGTCATGCCCTCAAAAGGCAGCAAGAATGGCGGCTTCCATTTTTTCCGGCGTGGTGGTCGGGGCAAATCGTTTGATCGGTTTGCCGTCGCGGCCGATCAGAAACTTCGTGAAGTTCCACTTAATACGACCACCCAGTACGCCAGGTAATTCACCTTTCAGGTAGTGAAAAATCGGGTGCGTTGAAGAGCCATTGACGTTCACTTTCCCAAACATCGGGAAACTCACTCCGTAATTGATGTGGCATGTCTGCGCGATCTCGTCGGCGTCGCCGGGTTCCTGCTTCCCGAACTGATTGCAGGGGAAGCCCAGTACGACCAGTCCCTGATCGGCATACTTTTTGTAAAGTGTTTCAAGACCGGCGTATTGAGGCGTAAACCCACAATGACTGGCGGTGTTAACCACCAGCACGACCTTCCCTGCGTAGTCGGCCATCGGGACAAGCTGACCATTCAGGCTGGAGGCAGTGAGTTGATAAAAGGGTGACATGTTGTAATCCTCAGAGCGGAACCTGTTTAGTGTCAACATTAGCACAGCGCGGACACCGGAGGGGATCAGGCGAAGCCGGTGCTCCTGGCAGGACCCGTATCCCTGCTTCGGACCTTACCGCCAGCGTTATTGATTATTTTCCACTTCTGACGTGAACCCGGGTGGTTATTCCTGATGAATTTTCACCACAATTTTTCCCTTCGCATGCCCGCGTTGCAGCCAGCCAAGCGCCTCCTGAGTTTCTGCAAAGGGAAAAACCTTGTCGATTACCGGTTTGATTTTCTCAGCTTCGAGCAATTTGCCAATTTGGGTAAGCTGATCGCCATCAGGGCGAACAAAGAGAAAGGAATAATCCAGTCCGCGCTTTTTTGAAAGCCGTAAAATTTTGCGGCTCATCAGGCCAAATATTATCCGTAGTATGATATTCAGCTGTCGGGTTCGTGCGAAGGCAACATCTAATGGCCCAATGAGAGAGATTATCTTTCCACCGGGTTTCAGAATATTCAGGGATTTCTCAATCAAATCTCCCCGGAGAGTACCGATGACGATATCGTAGCCACTCAGCACGTGTTCAAATGCCTGCTTTTTATAATCCACCACCTCATCTGCACCCAGTTGACGCACCCATCCTGCATTGGCTGAACTGGTTGTCGTTGCAACCTCTGCGCCCAGATGTTTCGCCAGCTGAATCGCAAAACTGCCTATTCCGCCGGAACCCGCCGGAATAAACACTTTTTGCCCAGGCTGTAAATGGGCTCTTTCTGTGAACGCCTGCCATGAAGTAAGACTAACCATAGGAAGAGAGGCCGCCTGCACGAAATCTAAGTTTTTAGGTTTCAGGGCCGCAAGACTTTCAGGGACAAGTGCAAACTCGGCCAGTGACCCTGTGCCTGTGTCGAAAATGCTGGCGAAGATTTCATCACCTGGACGGAATCGCGTTACACGACTCCCTGCCGCAATTACCACGCCTGATAAATCACTGCCGAGGGTAGCGGGAAGCTTAAAATGCAAAACCGGTTTGAACATCCCCCCAGGAATCATGTTGTCTATGGGGTTCAGACCCACAGCATAAACTTTAACCAGGATTTCATCTTCAGCAGGAGAGGGGTAATCCACATTTTCAAATCCCAGATCAGGGGATTTTCCGTAGCGCTTAAACGTAAAAGCTTTCATTGTCCGATTTTTCATTATTAATTTCTCGCATCAAGCTGAGGGCTATTCCGCACGACCTTATCCAGGATAAAGGCGGGCGCTAACCGGGGGACAAAATTCAGTGTTGTAGCCAGCGTTCCCGCCGTATAGCGCACCCTGGGTCGTGGTTTATCTCTCAGCAGAACCCTGTAAAAGGGCTCCGCTGAGCAGAATTAACTACAGCGTTTTGTATCGCTCTGCGGCCTCTTCCTGTCTGATGTCCGACAGCAGACCCTGACGGGAGGCATCAAGAACATCCCAGCGCTCAGCCTGGTGTAATGGCGGAATGGTCACGAGCTCGCGGCGGTCAAAACCCGTCATAGCGGCGTCAACCAGTTCGCCCACGTCCATCATTTTAGAAGCATGAGTGATGTCGATGCCGGCACGTTCCCAGATTTCGGTGTAAGTCCCCGCCGGGAGCACCGCCTGAACATAGATACCCTTTGATGACAGCTCAACGTGCATTCCCTGCGACAGGAAAAGAACAAACGCTTTGGTTGCGCCGTAAACCGTCATAGCAAATTCCGGGGCAAGTCCGACGATGGAACTGATATTGACGATTGAGCCACCTCCGGCCTCTGCAAAACGGGGAGCCACAGCACTGGCCAGCCTCGTCAGTGCTGTGACGTTAAGTGCGATGAGGCGTTCGATGGAATCAGGCGTCTGCCCGGTAAAACCGCCGGTCTGGGCGATACCGGCGTTATTGATAAGAATGCCTATCCGCGTGTCTTCCCGCAGGCGCGCTTCAACGGCGGCTAAATCACTCTTTACGGTGAGGTCGGCAGGCAGAACATCGACGGAAACAGGGTTTTCCTGTCGCAGCCGGGCCGCCAGCTCTTCTAATCTGTTCTGGTCGCGAGCAACCAGAATAAGATCATGTCCACGACGCGCAAAACGTTCAGCGTACACCGCACCAATGCCTGCTGATGCGCCCGTGATGAGAACCGAAGCTTTAGTCATAATTTTATCTTCTTCATTTAATTGATTGAAATTGCCGTCAGCGATGCACGCACAACTGCGATGCTCCTGGCGTTGTCAGGGGTTTTCGCTAAGCGCTGGATAATCGGTGTAACCCTGCGCACCCCCGCCATACAGCGTTTCAGGGTTAAGCGGGGCCAGTGGCGCTCCCGTCTTAAGTCTTTCGACTAAATCGGGGTTAGAAATGAAGGGGCGACCGAAGGCAAATAAATCGGCTTTGTCCTGTGAAAGATGGTCTGACGCCAGCGCCAGGTCATAACCATTGTTACCGATGTACGTATTTTTAAAGCGCCGACGCAGAGAAGCGTAATCGAACGGTGATGCATCACGTGGGCCGCCCGTCGTGCCTTCAACGACATGCAGATAGGTGATACCTGAAGCGTTAAGCTGGTCTGCAAGGTAGTCATATTGTGGCTGTGGATCGCTGCATGAAATGGCATTAGCAGGCGAGACGGGTGAAATGCGCACGCCCGTGCGTTCTGCCCCAATCTCATCTTTAACGGCCTCCACGACGTCCAGCAGCAGACGAGCACGATTTTCAACAGAACCGCCATATTCATCGGTACGCTGGTTTGCGCCATCTTTCAGAAACTGTTCCAGCAGATACCCATTCGCGCCGTGGATCTCAACACCATCAAATCCGGCGGCAATGGCATTGGCCGATGCCTTTCTGAAATCGTCGACAATCCCTTTTATTTCATTATGTTCGAGCGCACGTGGCTCAGAGACGTCAGCAAAGCCGTTGTTCACAAAGGTTTTAGTCTCGGCACGGATAGCAGACGGTGCGACCGGGGCAGCGCCTCCTGGCTGTAAATCGACATGCGAAATTCGTCCCACGTGCCACAGTTGTACAAATATGCGTCCACCTCTGTCATGCACCGCGTCAGTGACTTTCCGCCAGCCCGCGATCTGATCCTGCGTGTAGATCCCCGGCGTATCCTGATATCCCTGCGCCTGTTCTGAGATCTGCGTGGCCTCGGTAATCAGCAACCCTGCAGTGGCTCGCTGCGCGTAATAGGTCGCAGCCAGTTCACCGGGGACAAGGCCTGCTCCGGCGCGGTTGCGCGTCAGCGGTGCCATCACAATACGATTCGCAAGCGTGACAGCCCCCAGTTCATAAGGTTGAAATAAAGAGTGATTGGTCATGGTTATTCCTCAGCGGATGAGCGGATAAAAGCAACTTTTTAATGATGATGATCATAATCATTAAAGTCAACCGGTTTGATTATGATCATCATCAATGTATAATCAGGATCTGTTGCAGGAGAAATAAAATGAAAGTGTCTAAAGAGCAGGTACGCGAAAACCGGGTGCGGGTCGTGGAAACGGCGTCAGCGCTTTTTCGTCAGCGTGGTTACGATGGCGTAGGCGTCGCTGAGCTGATGTCAGCCGCTGGGTTAACACATGGCGGGTTTTACAAACATTTTGGGTCGAAAGAGGATTTGCTGGCTGAAGCGATGACCTGCGGTTTTATGCAGTCGGCAGAAAAAACCGAAGGGGTGAGTCGTGACGCGTTTATTGCGTATTACCTTTCCCGGCAGCATCGCGATGACATGGGAAAGGGTTGCGTGATGTCGGCTCTGGGCACCGATGCTGCCCGGCAGTCTGAATCCATCCGGGAAACATTTGCGGCCGGGATTGAGCGACAAATTGCCGTCCTCGAATCCGAAAATGTCACGCGTGAAGAGCTTTTAACGACTATAGCGCAGCTTGTTGGTGCACTCATGCTTTCGCGCGCTTGTCCGGAAAGCTCCGGACTGGCAGACGAAATTCTTGATGTCTCCCGTGCGCGTTTGCTCAGTCCGGACTCCAGTAAAGATTGAATGGGGGCTCCTGCCGTTCAACGGAAACAGGCCTGTGTGGCAAAGACTGAAACGTCCGGTCTGCTGGCGTTTGATTAATCGCTGCGGTAATGCGCAATCCGGACGTCCCGTTCCGGGTAAAGTTGCCACCAAAAAGTTATCAATCAATCAGCCACCAGCCTGTTTCAGTGAAGCCTACTCAACCGTTATCACGAAACCCTGGGTAAAGGCTCATTCCGCCATCAATAAACAGGGTGGTGCCATGAACGTAGTCAGAGAGATCGCTGGCAAGCCAGACGACGGCATTCGCCACGTCTTCAGCCGCACCGATGCGCCCGTAAGGGATGAGCCTTAACAGCTCTTTGCCTGCCTCGCCCGAGGTGCTTTCCTTATTGATGGCAGTTGCAATAGCGCCAGGTGCCACAGCATTAACACGGATCCGATCTTCACCCACCTCCTGAGCCAGACTTTTCATCAGCAAATCGACGCCGCCTTTTGACGCCGCATAGTTGACGTGTCCGGCCCACGGGATGAGCTGATGAACCGAGCTCATATGAATAATCTTACCCACGGCTCTGCTGAGTTCCGGTCGATGCTCCTGACTGCGGAACTGACGCAACGCAGCACGCGCGCAGAGGAATTGTCCGGTCAGATTCACGTTAATAACGGTATTCCAGTCCTCCAGCGTCATATCGATGGAGGCGGCATCTTTCTGAAGCCCTGAGTTCGCTACCAGGATATCCAGTCTGCCAAATTCAGCCAGGGCCCGGGCGAAAAGATTTTCTACGTCAGTCTCTTTTGATACATCTCCTTTCACTGCGATGGCACGGCCACCGTCTGCACAGATTTTTTCAACCAGTTCTTCGGCGGGTTCCGCCTGGCTGTGGTAGTTGACCACCACACTGGCTCCTTCTTTAGCGAGTGCTTCTGCGCAGGCATAGCCAAGACCCGAGCTGGCACCGGTAACCAGCGCAACCTGATTTTTAAGAGAAAAGATCATGAGGCTTCCTTAGATTTTGTAAATGATGAGCGTCTTAACCCCGCAGGCATCATCCCGGGATTGAATATCGCTAACACTGCGAAGTCCAGATACCCCTACTCTGTTAAACGGCTCGCCAGAGTGAGTGCATGGGTCTGAGCCACTGAATTATAGATGCGAAGTGCGGGGTTAGCCGTCATTACGGGCGGGTCAGGAATAGGTAGAGAGTGCGGTAGATGCATTTTGCTTCATCTGCTTTTATCCTGACCGTCGTCATAAGAAAGGGTATGAGCATGATAACAGTAGAAAAAGCAGATCCTCGTTCAGCAGCATCCCAGCTTCTGATAAGCAAACTGTCAGCAGAACTCGCGGCGATTACGGGTGATGATGGCAAAAGTAACTTCACCATGGACTCTTTGGAGGAGGAGAGATCGCTCTGGGTACTCGCCCGAAACCACAGGGGCGAGGCAGTAGGGTGCGGAGCAATCAGACCGTTAGCCGGGGATATTGCTGAACTCAAAAGAATGTTTTCAGATCGTAGCGTGCCGGCGATTGGTAATGCGTTACTCTCTTTCCTGGAAAAATCAGCCCTGAATATGGGGTATAGCCAAATCTGGCTTGAAACGCGATCTGTTAACCTTAAAGCAGTAAATTTCTATCAGAGAAAGGGTTATGAGCGTATTGAGAATTATGGTCCTTACATCAATCGCCAGGACGCAGTGTGCTTTGCAAAAATTCTGTCAAAGAACGCTATCTTCAGCGGCATAAAGACAGATTAAACTCATGATCTCGTCTGTTACTCCATGACGTCTTGCTGTCGTGGTCAGCAGGATCTCCCTGCTGCGAGGCGTTTCACACACGAATTTAACAGCTGGTGTTTTAATAATCGCTCGGCTCATGAAAAAAAAACCATTCCGCACATCCAACATGAATTTCCTTCATGTTCGTTGAAATTTAATCACTTTTTTTCAACTCATTGTTGAGGCATAAAGTAAGAATTGTTAATAACTTTGAGTCATATGAATGTGTGTAAAGGGATAGCAACGCTGGATAAACCCTTAACGCAACCCTTCATATCAGCGACCAGGATACCCGATAGCGATGAACAACTTAGCCTTTACCCTCAAGCGCATTCGTTTCGACGAAAACTATAACCCTTCGAAAAATACGCGGGCGACGACTAACTTCGCTAATTTAGCGCGCGGCGAAAAACGACAGGAAAACCTCCATAACGCACTGGCGATGATCGACAACCGTTTTAATGCGCTTGCGCACTGGGACAATCCAAAAAGCGATCGCTATTCTGTTGAACTTGAGATTATTTCTGCTGAGCTGAATCTTCGTCCCGAAAGTAACGACGAATTGTTCCCTGCGATTGAAATCTTAAAAACCCATATCGTGGATCATAAAACGGGTCAACGCATTGAAGGGATTGTTGGTAATAACTTCTCATCTTACGTGCGTGATTATGATTTCAGTGTCGTACTGGCAGAGCACAATAAAGGCCAGACAGCCTTCAGTCTGCCGGATGATTTTGGTCAGCTGCACGGTAACATTTTCAAAAGCTTCGTTAACTCAGCGGCCTATAAAGAGAGCTTCAGTAAATCCCCGGTTATCTGCCTGAGCGTATCGAGCAAAAACACCTACGTGCGCACCGGTAATCAGCATCCGGTACTGGGCATCGAGTATCAGCAGGATGAGCCTTCCCTGACTGACTTTTACTTCGGAAAAATGGGCCTGAAAGTGCGTTTCTTTATGCCGCAGGGCAGTGTCGCGCCTCTGGCCTTCTATTTCCACGGCGATCTGCTCAGTGATTACACCAACCTTGAGCTGATTAGCACCATCAGTACGATGGAAACCTTCCAGAAAATCTATCGTCCTGAAATTTATAACGCGAATTCTGCAGCCGGACAGTGCTACCAGCCCACGCTGCAGCATCAGGATTATTCGTTAACCCGCATTGTTTATGATCGCGAAGAGCGCAGCCGGCTGGCCGTCGAGCAGGGCAGGTTTACTGAGGCGCATTTCATTAAGCCTAATCAGACACTTCTCGCGCAATGGTCTGCTGAATTCGTTCTTTGATTAATTAAAACCAGAAGGTCACCTGCTATGAAAACCTTATTACCGACATCCACTGCTGGCAGCCTGCCTAAACCTTCCTGGATTGCGCAGCCAGAAGTGCTCTGGTCACCCTGGAAATTACAGGATGAAGAGTTAGTTGACGGCAAAAGAGATGCGCTGCGTCTGTGTCTGGACGATCAGGTTCGGGCCGGTATTGATATCGTCAGTGATGGCGAGCAGACCCGTCAGCACTTCGTGACGACCTTTATTGAACACCTCAGCGGCGTAGATTTTGAAAAGCGCGAAGTGGTTCGCATCCGTAATCGTTACGACGCAAGCGTCCCGACCGTGGTGGGTGAAGTCTCACGTCAGAAGCCCGTGTTTGTTGAAGATGCGAAAATCCTGCGTAAGCTGACCGATCGTCCTATTAAGTGGGCGCTGCCGGGTCCGATGACCATGATCGATACCCTTTATGACAATCACTACAAAAGTCGCGAAAAGCTGGCCTGGGAATTCGCCAAAATCCTGAATCAGGAAGCTAAAGAGTTAGAAGCAGCCGGTGTGGATATTATTCAGTTTGATGAGCCTGCGTTTAACGTCTTTTTTGATGAAGTGAATGACTGGGGTATCGCTGCGTTAGAGCGTGCCATTGAAGGTCTGAAGTGCGAAACCGCCGTTCACATCTGCTATGGCTACGGCATTAAAGCGAATACCGACTGGAAGAAGACGCTGGGTACCGAGTGGCGTCAGTATGAAGAAGTCTTCCCGAAACTGCAGCGTTCGGCAATTGATATCGTTTCACTGGAGTGTCAGAACTCGCGCGTTCCGATGGACCTGATCGAGCTGATTCGCGGTAAAAAAGTCATGGTCGGTGCTATCGATGTGGCAACCCATGAGATTGAGACGCCTGAAGCCGTGGCTGAGACGCTGCGCAAAGCGCTGCAGTTTGTGGATGCTGAAAATCTCTATCCTTCAACCAACTGCGGGATGATCCCTCTGCCGCGTCAGGTTGCGAATGGTAAACTTCACGCGTTAAGTGCTGGCGCAGAGATTGTCCGCAGAGAGATTCTGGGGAAATAAACGTTTCCTGAGCAGGCTTAGCCCGGCTGGCGATTTGACTGTAGAGAGATCAAAAGCCGGACTGAGTTTTCATCCCTGTGCCAGACGTGGGTTTGCACAAAGATGAGTGTCAGCATAAAAAACGCCATCATCCATCACCCATCTCCATCACCTTCACTTTGCCCGCCATCCGCATCTTCAAAAAAATGTTTCACGCCGATATTCTGCCTACGGAGACAGGGTATATCTGATATGAGATAAGTGATGTCACTGCATGATCAGGCTAACCTGACGGCTGATGTTATGAATAAATCATCAGGGAGAGGGGTGAAGATGAATACAGTATTTGAATGGCGAAATAGCTCATATCTCATCAGTACCGATAAGGAAAAATTAGACCAGAAGGCTATCCATCAATATCTGACGCGTTCAACCTGGGCGGCTGGCATCGACATGAATACTGTCGCCGTGTCGATAGAGAACAGCCTGACTTTTGGTGTCTATGATGATGAGTCACAAATAGGGTTTGCCCGGCTGGTTACCGATTATGCGACTTTCGCCTGGCTGAGTGATGTTTATATTCTGGAAGAGTATCAGGGCAAGGGGCTGGGCAGATGGCTCATGGCATCAATTCATGACCATCCGGTTTTCATAAAACTGCGCAGAATCCTGCTGTGTACCACAACGGCCCCCTGGCTTTATAAAAAGCTTGGTTATGAACCCGTTAACCAGGAAAACTTTATCTGGACGATTACCCGGCCTGATATCTATGCCGGAAATAATCGTTAAATAACCCTGGCTAAACAGTGCTATAACGATAATGCTTTCAGAAACAGCGCGTTATAAATCCATCATCGCGGATGGATTTCTGCCACTAAACGTATCAGACTGGCCGCAGGACGATCACAGCGTATCGACATGCCTTGCTGGTGTTATTTCTGAAGACACAATCAGCTGGATCGCCCAGTTCAAGACAGTCTCCAGCCGCCATTTCATAAGTGCTCGACCCCGCTTCGAACGTCAATGACCCTTCCAATACCCATATCAGCTGACGTCTTGAAATATAGGAGATAGCTGGCATCGGCACAGCGGTATTGGCCGGCAGTTCGACACTGACCAGATCGACCGGCATCTCACCCGGTGAAACGTGCCGACGCAAATAGCCGGTCTCAGGATCCTGCCATACCGGCTGATTTTCGTGCCTGACCAGCGTGCCTGTCTGAACTTCTGTCTGGGCCAGAAGCTGCGAGATGCTCATGTCAAAAGAGCCCGATAGCCGGGCTAACAGAACTGCCGTCGGGCTGCTCTCTCCACGCTCGATTTTGTGGATCATCGCCCGCGATACACCGGAGTGACCTGCCAGTTCAGTCAGTGACCAGCCGCGTTTTTCTCTTTCCTCTTTAACCTTTAATCCGATCCGGATATTCAGGTTATCTTCTTTACTGGACATTTCATCTAACATAATAGATAACTATCATTGTGTACAATTCATCTACTTTAGTGAGTGAGCAAAGGGGTGTCTACCATGATTATTCGTGCGGCTATTGAAAGTGATGCTGATGTGATTGCTGAGATTTACAACGATGCGGTGCTTAACACCACGGCCATCTGGAATGAAAGCAGGGTAGATGTCGCTAATCGTATCGAATGGATACACAGTCGTCAGCAGGCGGGTTTTCCTGTGATAGTGGCAGCGAACAATGATGATAGCGTGCTGGGATATGCTTCATACGGTGACTGGCGGCCCTGGGATGGATATCGTCACACCGTTGAGCATTCTGTTTACGTTCATAAAAACGCGCGGGGACAAGGCATAGGTGATGCCCTGATGCGGACGTTAATTCAACTTGCCTGTAAGAGCAAAAAGCACGTGATGGTGGCGGGTATTGAATCGGAAAACAGAGCGTCAATCACGCTGCATAAAAAGCTGGGCTTCACTGAGGCGGGCACCATGAAAGAAGTCGGCAATAAATTTGGGCGCTGGCTGGATCTGACATTTATGCAGTTGCGTCTGGATGATCGCAATCATCCCTGACTGGCACTGCCTGAAAGTTAACGTGCGCATGCTTTAGCGAACATTCTTTGGAAGCTGAGCGGCAGCGTGTGAATGAATTGTAAATTCATACGACGACCGATATAACAGATGGATAACCACTCATCACCGAGGCAATGATGGCGCTTTCGCACGAGTTAGTCCTGATCTTCACCACTTATCTTGTCGCTACGGCGAGTCCCGGGCCAAGCAATATGGCCATTATGGGCACGGCAATGAAAAAGGGCAGAGGTGCTGCACTGGCGCTGGCGGCGGGAGTCGTGAGTGGGTCGATGATCTGGGCGCTGCTGGCCGCCTGCGGTGTACTGACCGTGCTGGCAACCTTCGCACAGTTGCTGATTGCGTTGAAAATTGGCGGCGGGTTATATCTGCTCTGGCTGGCGTATAAAGCGGGTAAATCGGCTTTGCGGCGGACGGAAACCGGTGACTTTACCGCCAGCGATGAGCGGGTCGCTTATGGCAGATTGTATCGTCAGGGCATTCTGATGCATATCGGCAATCCCAAAGCAATTCTTACCTGGGTGGCGATTATGTCATTTGCGCTGAGGCCGGATGGGAGTGCCTCAACACTGCCGATAATCCTCTGCGGTTGTGCAGCCATTTGCGTCCTGGTCTTCGGCGGTTATGCTCTGCTGTTCTCAACCTCTGTCATGGGCGCCTTTTACCGACGCATTCGTCGCGGACTCGATGCTCTGTTAGCCTGCTGCTTTGCGCTGGCAGGCCTGAAACTGGTATTCAGCCGTAGCTAACCGGGCCAGGTGAATCGCTGAACGCGCTTTTGACGAGCCTGATGCCTGTTGATTAACAGAAGCGGGGCTGGACAGTCACTTTTTAATTATAAGCCCCAGTATTCCAGACAGGCCTGAAAATCACCTGAAGAATTTAGCCGAAGTTTTGGCAGTCTGACCTGGTCATAAAGCGTCTTATGACGCTTCCGATTCTTCGGCGCAGTAAGGATAATATATTTCAGCATCTCCAGGGTCACATGCTCTCTGCTCATCTTCAGGCCTCCAACGCGTGGTGTGGAGGAATAACATCTGCGAATATACCGAATTAGCGCCACAGGTACTTTTACATCCAGAAGAATGAATCCTGTGGCGCGCGCGAGACGTTCTTCAATACATTTTGTGTAATTCCCATCCATCACCCATTTTTCCTGACTCACCGCGTCAGCGTGTAAACGCATAAACTCAGCCGGTGCTCTGGGAATCCATTGAGTGCCCGGAGTATGGTGAAGCTGATCCAGATGAACGGCAGGCAAGGCTGTTTTGCGAGAAATAGCAGCAGCCAGAGTAGATTTCCCGCTGTTAGACGGCCCCATAATACAAATGCGTGGCCCAAGCGCGTCTAAAGAAAGTGTATTAATCACAACGTTTCCTCTGAAGATTCCCTGTCTGGTTGCGCTGACCCGCTGAAGGTTCAACTTAATAATTCTGAACAGATGGTGAAGTAAAGTCCTGTCGTAATAGCGCTGATAGTTAAACCTCAAATAAGTCGCCTCACTCACGGATTGAATATATGCCTGTAAAGATGAGTTACATCCTGCCGATTAATTGTTCAACCAGACAAACCGTAGAGGGCATTATGGGGTTAATCAGTGGCATTAGCACAGACGTGGCAAGAGGATATTCAACCACGCTCATCACACCAAATACAGCATCGGACAGCATTAAAGAAAGTATCACCGCTAAAGAGTTACCGGCCAGTGTGGTGGTAATCTCCCCGGAGGCAAGAGCACGGCTTTTACACGCCCGCGATGAGCCCATTGCGGCAGAGCAGCAGGAAAAAAATCTGAAGGCACTGGCAGAGTTAAAGTCATCAGGCCAGGGGCCGTCCATTAACCTCGCGTATGCCTTGTTCAACGACCCCAACACCAGCTCAGATGCCAGCACACTGAGTCCACTCCTGAGTATGACCGCTGACAAAACGCAGAGCACGATGGATGACTTTGCTGCTGCCTTACATCAGGTGCTGGTTGAAGGTCAGGCGGGGCGTGGTCAGTACGATAACAGCGATACCGCTGAAGCCATGGCGCTGACCCTGACGCAGTCTAAGCTCCATAAACTGATTGAAAAATATGTCTCCGGAGATAACCAGAAACAGGCAACGGGCATCGCTGATCAGATGATAAACGTCAAAGTGGCTATTCGTAACAGTGCGATGTTATCGGGCGCTCAGGATACGCTGACGTTAGCTATGCGTTATGGCACTCGCCACATGCAGGAGAGTGCGCGTGATAATCTCAACAAGTTTGAAAGCGGCACCGCACGGCCTCAGGTTGAGCTGAACAGCATGATGGCAGCCATGAATTCAGGTGGTAATACAGACGCTGTATTCAGTGCCTTTGCGGCAATAATCAGTGCAACGCCCAACCCCGGCAACGCTGCGCAATCGTCTATTGATGGTGCGTTGAAACAGATGGATATCTATCGCCAGCAATGGCAGGCCTTCACTGAAAAATACGCTTCATAATGTCCTGATGATCCTGCAGCTGGCCTGAGTGCGATGTCTGCAGGATCCCCCCATAATAAACAGTCCCGGAACAAAAAGCACAGATTACACATTTACAAATTTAAATGTGTAAATATAATGTCGCCCTTCACACATCAGAGGACTTTTTGTTATGCCGTCACTTTTTACCCCGCTGAACCTGGGCGATCTCACGCTTCGTAACCGCATTGTACTGCCGCCGCTGACGCGTTGCCGCAGTGAGCAGCCGGGCAACATTCCCGGCGAGATGATGGTGGAGTATTACCGCCAGCGCGCCAGTGCGGGACTGATGGTCACCGAAGGCACCCAGATTGAGCCCCGTGGACAGGGCTATGCATGGACGCCGGGGATCCACAGCGACGCGCAGATCGCGGGCTGGAAAAAGGTCACAGAAGCGGTTCATCAGGAAGGCGCCACCCTTTTCTGCCAGCTCTGGCATGTTGGCCGCGTATCACATAATGAACTTCAGCCAGAGAAGCAGCCCCCGGTGGCGCCTTCAGCTATTGCAGCCGACAACGTCCGGGTGTTTATTGAGACAGGGCCAGGGGCGGGGATATTAACTGCACCCAGCGAGCCACGGGCACTGACCACAGCGGAAGTTAAAGAGATTGTGGCACTTTACCGTCGTGCGGCTGAGAATGCCAAAGCGGCCGGTTTTGACGGCGTGGAACTGCATTCCGCCAACGGTTATCTGATTAACCAGTTTATTTCAGAGCACACTAACTTCCGTACGGATGAATATGGTGGTTCAGCGGAGAATCGTCTGCGCTTCCTGCGCGAAGTCGTTGAGGCGGTCAGCTCGGTATTTGGCAGCCATCGTGTTGGCGTCAGATTTGCGCCACTGTTTTCAAGCACTGACGAAGAGCGCGTCTATCTTGGACTGGTTGAAAGCGATCCCCATACGACCTACATCCGCGCTGCGCAGATGCTGAATGCGCTGGGAGTCGGCTATCTCTCTATTGCCGAAGCCGACTGGGATAATAGCCCGGACATGCCAGAAAGTTTCCGCGTCGCACTGCGGGAAACATTCCGATCTCCGATCATCTATTCGGGTCGTTACACGGCTGAAAAAGCACAGCATGTGCTGGAAAAAGGCTGGGGCGATCTGTTTGGTTTTGGCCGCTCGTTTATCGCCAATCCTGACCTGCCTGCGCGCATTAAATCAGGCTATCCGCTGAATGAGGTCGATCACGCCTCCCTGTATGGCGGCACTGAGAAAGGCTATACTGACTATCCTGTTTTTCAATCCTGATATTCTGTGAGGCGGCATGTCCCCCGAAAATGCCCTGAAGTTACTGTCCAACCCGACCAGAGTGGCAGTGCTGAAGTGGCTTAAAAATCCTGACGAAGCGTTTGCGGGCTATACCCAGCTCTATCCCTTCGATCAGTATGGCGTCTGCGCCAGCCTCATACAGGACAAGGCGGGCTTATCACAGCCCGCCACGTCGTTATGCCTGAAAGCACTTCACAATGCGGGCCTGGTCGAAGCCAGCAAAGTGGGCAAATGGACCTATTATCGCCGCGCCGAACCGCGTATTCGTGAAATCACCGACGCGGTGACGCAATCGCTGCAGGCGCTTTAAAAGCCACAGTGTTCCGGGTAATGTAAATTCCGGTCCTCTCCTGCCGGGTGAGACTCCTCACGAATTCATCAACTCAGGATCGTAAAATGTTTATGTCAGTTCTGACTTTCACCACCGTCACCACCACCGCGCTCAGCGGCGGCGTAGGCGAGTCTGTGACGGGCACCTGACACAACAGATTCCCACTCCCCGCCGAACCGGACGGGGACCTGTTCTCCGTTCTTAAAACTGAATGGAGCCAGGTCATGAAGACATCTGAAAGTGCACTTTTAATCATCGACATGCAGCAGGGCCTTTTTTATGGTCCAGCGGCGCCTTTTGCTGCAGACCGTATTCTGTCGAATATCACTCTGCTCATCACCAAAGCACGGCAGTCTGAAGTTCCCGTCTTTTTTGCGCGACACATCGGGCCTGATAATTCTCCTTTCAACGAGCAAAGTCCGCTGACTGGTCTGATACCGGCGTTGCAGGTTAACCCGCAGTCAGATGTCGTCTTCACAAAAAAATACCCCAGCTGTTTCAGGGATACCGGCCTGCAACTTCAGCTTAAGCAAAGAGGCATAAAACAACTGGTGATTGCCGGGATGAAAACGGAGTGCTGTGTTGATACCACCTGTCGGGCCGCACCGGAGCTGGGATTTAACGTTGTACTGATTTCCGATGCGCATACCACTGTCGATAATCCACATCTCTCTGCGGAAAGTATTATTGGTCATCACAATCAGACGCTGGCGGGACCCTTTGTGACGCTGGCAACCGCTGCTGACTGGTCGTCTGGTTCTGCCCGTTAATCACGATTTTCTGGTTTTGCACCCTGCCTGCAGCTTGACGAAGCTGCCCGCTTAACTTACAACTAAACCCGTCAGGGGAGTCTCGCCAGAGAGACTGAGAGGCTAATAGCGCATTGCGCGGCTTAGCGACCCTTAGAACCTGACCCAGTTGATACTGGCGTAGGAAGACGGGTATCGCATCAGATACTTGCCGCAGGGGCGCATTCGCGACGTCTCTGCCTTTTCCCTCCGTATCACGGGTCTTCGTTAACTGATAACGAGGCCAAAGTGAAACTTCTCATCCTGATTTTCTCTCATCCTCGCCGGTGGGCATCATGAGCCGCTGGTCGGTACTTGGCAGCGGTGTGGCCGGGTTGTGTGTCGCCACACTGCTTGTGGAGCGGGAAGAAAGCGTCGAAATCATTACGCAGCCTGACTGTCGTGCCGCCTCACACTGGGCGGGCGGCATGCTCGCGCCCTGGTGCGAAGCAGAAAGCGCGCCGCCGCAGGTGATCGAATGGGGCCAGCACGCTGCGGGCTGGTGGGCGCAACGCGTGGAGGGTGTGGAACAGCAGGGCACGCTGGTGGTTGCGCCACCGCGTGACAGCCGCGAACTGACACGTTTCGCCAGCATGACGCAGCAGCATCAGTGGGTCGCCCCCGGAGAGATCGAGCCGGCGCTGGAAAATCGCTTTGCCCGTGGTCTGTTTTTTGCAGCGGAGGCGCATCTTGATCCCCGCCGCGCGATGCAGCAACTGCGCGACAAACTGCAGCAGGCTGGCGTGCCCTTACACAGCGGTAAACCCACCGGCACAATCATTGACTGCCGTGGCATCCACGCTGCAGATCAGCAGCCCGCGCTGCGCGCCGTCAGGGGCGAAATGCTGATTCTCCAGACCCCCGATGTTCAGTTCTCCCGTCCTGTCCGGCTGCTGCACCCACGCTTTCCCTGCTATCTGGTGCCGCGTGCAGACGGGCACTTCATGCTGGGTGCCACGATGGTCGAAAGCCACGATAGCAGCCCGATCAGTGCCAGAGCGATGATGGAGCTGCTCAGTGCCGCTTATAGTCTGCATCCGGCGCTGGCCGAAGCGCGCATCGTGGAGAGCGGCACCGGTCTGCGCCCCGCTTATCGACAGAACCTGCCTGAAGTCCGCTATGAAAAGGGTCGTTTCTCGCTGAACGGGCTTTACCGTCACGGCTTTTTGCTGGCTCCGATTATGGCTGAAAAACTCATGCTGCAACTTACTCAGGAGATGACTCATGCGAGTTCAACTTAATGGGCACACGATTGAAACCGATGCAGACACGCTGGCAGAGCTTATGGCGGAGCAGCAGATTGACCCGCGCACCGTCGCCACCGCGCTGAACGGCGAATTTGTGCCGCGTAGCCGCTATGCCAGCCAGCCGCTTGAGGCGGGTAGCCAGCTGGAAATCCTGTCACCGATGCAGGGAGGGTAACCATGTTCTATCAATTCACTCCGCAATCTCGCTTTCTGCTCGGTACCGCCGGATATCCGTCCCCGGACATTCTGCATCAGGCGATCGACGCGTCAGGCGCAGAGATTATTACTGTCAGCCTGCGTCGTGAAGGCAGTGAAGGCGGTGCTTTCCGCTCGCTGCTGCAACAGCTTAACAAACGCATTCTGCCCAATACCGCAGGCTGCCACACGGTGAAAGAGGCGGTGACGACGGCGCAGATGGCGCGCGAACTGTTCGACACGCCGTGGATCAAGCTGGAGGTCATCGGTCATGCCGATACGCTGCAACCCGACCCCTTTGCGCTGGTTGAAGCCGCGCGGATCCTTTGCGCTGACGGCTTCCAGGTCTTTCCCTACACCACCGAAGATCTGATTGTCGGCGAGAAACTACTGGAAGCGGGCTGTGAAGTGCTGATGCCCTGGGGGGCGCCGATTGGCTCCGGTCAGGGGCTGCGCAATATCGAAGGGCTGCGTGCCATGCGTGCGTGGTTTAAAGATGTGCCGCTGATTATTGATGCGGGGATCGGCTCACCAGGCCAGGCGGCGCAGGCGATGGAGATGGGCTTTGACGCGGTGTTACTCAACACGGCGGTGGCAAAAGCGCGCGATCCAGTGCGGATGGCCGGGGCCTTCGCTGCCGCGATCCATGGCGGTCACGAAGCGTTTCAGGCGGGATTGATGGAGCAGCGCGACATGGCGTCAGCTTCAACGCCCATTTTTGGTCTGGCACAGTTTTAAGGAGCGGCGATGGAGCGTTATCAGCGACAGACTATGTTGCCGGAGATTGGCGAAGCGGGGCAGCAGCGGATGAGCGAGGCACGTGTGCTGGTGGTGGGCGCGGGCGGGCTTAGCGCGACGCTGCTACCGTTGCTGGCTGGCGCGGGCGTCGGGTTTATTCGTCTTTATGATGGCGATCGGGTTGAGTTGCACAACCTCCACCGGCAGACGCTGTTTGGCGTCGACGATGTGGGTCAGCCCAAAGCAATCTGTGCTCAGCGCGCGCTGGCGCAGCGGAATCCTGACTGCCGCGTCGAGGCGCATCCATACAGGCTGAGTGCCAGTCATCTCCCGGAGGCGCTGAAGGGAATCGATCTGGTGGTGGATGCGGCGGATAACTTCGCGATCACTTATCAGCTCTCGGACACCTGCTATCCGCGCGATCTGCCGCTCATCTGCGCGTCGGTGTTAGGTCGCAAAGGCTATGTCGGTGGATTCTGCGGGGGTTCACCCGGCTATCGCGCGCTGTTCCCGCAGTTGCCTGTGACGTCGGGTAACTGCAACACGGCTGGCGTGATGGGGCCAGCCGTGGCAACGCTGGGCGCCATGCAGGCGCAGATGGCGCTGAGCGTATTACTGAAGCTGACGCCATCGCCGCTCGGCTGCATGATTCACTGCGACTTTGTGAACTGGCATGTGCGGCAGTTCCGTTTCGACGATGCACCTGAGCCAGAAGCGCCGGGCACGCCGTTTATCGATCGACTCATGCTCACTGATGACGATTGCATAGTGGAATTGCGCAGCGTGGAGGAGGCACCGGTCAGTGTGGCCGGGCAGGTATTACGGATTCTGCCACAGCAGATAGCGGCCTGGCAGCCGCCATTGAATCAGCGCGTGGTGCTGGTGTGCGCCAGTGGTATGCGCGCGGCTCAGGTTGCTGAGACTCTCGCCGCGCGTGGTGTTACGCGGCTGGCGCTGATGGCAGCCAATGCGCTGTAAGGGCCGGTTTAAATCACCTCGACCAGCTGGAAGGTCTCGAAGATCAGCTCCATTTCGCTGTGGTAATAGCCTGCACGCTCGAAGTAGCGCTGATGTTCCTGCCGCCAGTGATCGAGGCTGAGATCGCCTTCACCCTCCAGCATCGCCATTTCTGGCGTAACGCGGTCAAAGCGCGTCAGGAACAATCCGGTGGTACGGATCACGCAGACGGGCTGCTGTTCGCCGTTCAGAACAATGCTGTAACCGCCCGGCTGAGGCAAGGCTTCCTGCTCCTGCCAACTGCGTAACGAACCACAGCTGGCCACCTTTTTTCCGGCAATAATCAGCGTTGCGAGCTCGCTGGCTAATTCCGGGGAATCACCAAATGCATCTGTAAATGCACCCGGATATTTGTCCTGTATCTGTTCAAGCGTCATCGGCATCCGCAATTCCTCAATGAATCAGGCGCCTGACTGGCGTGAAAACAGGTCAGCGACGCCGTTAATATGATGTAGCAGCGGTGTAATGCTGCTGATAGCGGTATAGCTTACCCGGCCTGCTCACGGGAAAACAGGCATAATTATCAGGATATTGAGAATGCGTGTGTGCTGAATCGCAAAGGGGAGAGACCGTGTTGCGCGGCCTGCGGCAACCGCGCACAAAAACTAACCAGTCAGAACACTTGCCCAGTGCTCAATGTCGTCACCGCTGCTGAGTTCAGGCTGCACCAGACCGTTAACCATAAAAGTTGGTGAAACATGGATACCGTTCTGGCGGGCATATTTGCAGTGCCATTTAATGGCGCTCTGCAGATCAGGCTGATCAAATGCGGCACTGGCATCCACGCCGCTGTATTCTTTCAGGCGGGCCAGAATCAGATTCGGCGTGGCATCACGGTTCGGGCCGGTACAGTGATCGGTGAACTCGAATTCTTCACGATGATCGGCCACGGCCTGCATTACCTTCTTCGCCGCGTCTTTACTTTTGCAGGCGGCGGCAAGAATGTAGCGCACAATCAGCCCGGAATAGAGGTGCCACGGCTGAGATTGCAGCCGGATCTTCACGGTGATCTTATCTTCACCCGCCTGCGCCAGTAAGGCGTCTAATTTATTGAATGTACGAACCGAAAAAGGACAGGTGGGTTCCAGAAAGACTTCGAAGATTGCCGGGCCATGGCCCCAGACCAGCGTATCTGCATGCTGACTCATGAATAACTCCTTTAAGAGAAACGGAACGGTAAAGGTATTTACCCTGGCAAATCCTCTCTGCTTCAGCCAGCTAAGAATCAGCCGCAATTGTTACAAAAATCAGCAATCAGTCGCTGACCTGTGCGGAACAGGCGACAGGCAGGACCCTTTGTCGTTAAAATTATCGGCTTTAGCATTCTCAACAGCTGGCCTGCATCGCCGCTGAAGAGCCGCTATAGTTATCAGCAGAGTTTGCTCTCCTGTTTTACGAAGCCATTTCTGCTACTTCCCTGCTGCCTGTCTGCAGGAAGCCGATAAGCGTTAGAAGAGGTTAATTTTGTATACCGATCTCACCTGGAAAACTCTCCATCGCGTCATTAATCAGACGATCTCTGACATGCTGGATGCGCAGCAGACCATTGATGTGCTGTCACTGCGTGTCCGGCTGCATGAGCTGGCTGAACAGGAAGAGGATGAGGTCATGGTGCTCTGTTACTGGCAGGCGAGTAAAATTCTGATGCGATTACCCACAACCGTGACAGCCAGTCAGTTGATGATCGCCGCACGCCATGCTTTTCGCACGCCGATGGATAACGAGCTGCTTTAAAGGTTCAGTCGCTGCCTCATGGGGAATGCTTTTCATTCATGCATACGTAATTTTTCCTCTTATTTTTCCCGTGAAGCCTGTTTCCTCCAATCTCTGTTAAAATTATCCCTCTGCGCCACTTTGCAGGATGCATGCTCGGGAGAAACTATGTTGTGGATTTGGAATGCCCTGATTGTTCTGGTCACTGTTATCGGTATGGAGATAACGGCTGCACTGGCGCACAAATATATTATGCATGGCTGGGGTTGGGGCTGGCATCTGTCACATCATGAACCGCATAAAGGCTGGTTTGAGGTTAACGATCTTTACGCTGTCGTCTTTGCCTGCCTGTCGATTTTGCTTATTTATCTGGGCAGCACAGGCGTCTGGCCGTTGCAGTGGATCGGTGCAGGGATGACGCTGTATGGCCTGCTCTATTTTATTGTTCATGACGGGCTGGTCCATCAGCGCTGGCCCTTCCGCTATGTTCCACGTCGGGGTTATCTGCGCCGACTCTATATGGCGCACCGCATGCATCATGCGGTACGGGGCAAAGAGGATTGTGTGTCGTTTGGTTTCCTCTATGCGCCGCCGCTGTCAAAACTGCAGACGACGTTGCGGGAACGTCACGGCGTTAAACGGGGCGCTGCCAGAGGTAAGCAGGGCGCGGAGCATGACGCGCCATCCGGGAAGTAACCGCCTGACCGGATGCCGCCACCAGCATAGCCAGTTTCTCTGGCGTGCTGGTGGACTGACGTATGTCCCACGCCTGTGAGCCCGCCTGAACCACCTTCATACCAATCTTACGATAGACCTGTTTTGCAGTTGCAATCGCCCACGCTGAGCGCAGCGGTAAGCCCGGCAGGCCAGCCGAAGCCGAATGGTAATAAGGCTCTGCTGTCTCCACCAGACGACGGGCAACACGGCTGAGCGCCTGGCGATTTTCCGGCGCAGCCAGCGTCTCTCGCGTCAGTCCCTCTTCAGCAAGCCACTCTGCGGGCAGATAACAGCGTCCTGCTTCAGCATCCTCAACAATATCACGTGCAATGTTGGTCAGCTGAAACGCCAGACCGAGATCGCAGGCGCGATCCAGCGTGGGATTGTCGCGCACGCCCATAATCTGCGCCATCATCAGACCTACCACGCCCGCCACGTGATAGCAGTAGCGCAGCGTATCCTCAAGCGTCTGATAGCGCGTCTCCTGCACATCCATCGCAAAGCCCGCCAGATGATCAAACGCGTAAGCCGGCAGAATGTCGTGCGCCATCGCCACCTCCTGGAAGGCCGCAAAGGCAGGCTCATGCATCTGCGAACCGGCATAGGCCTGACGCGTTTTCATCTCCAGTTGCGCCAGGCGCTGTTCGGCGGATTGCAGCGATGGCGTATCGTTACTGAATCCCAGCACCTGATCGTCAATCACATCGTCACAGTGACGGCACCAGGAGTAGAGCATCAGCACACTGCGTCGGGTTTTGGCATCAAACAGCTTCGATGCAGTGGCGAAGCTTTTTGAACCCACCTCCATGGTTTCTACGGCATGATCGAGCAGTGACGGACTATTCAACCCAGATCCTCCAGCATCAATCCTGCGGTGGCCTTGGCCGAGCCAATCACGCCGGGAATACCCGCGCCCGGATGGGTGCCAGCACCGACCAGGTAGAGATTGTTGATATTTTTATCGCGGTTATGAGGCCGGAACCAGGCGCTTTGCGTCAGGATCGGCTCTACTGAGAACGCAGACCCCTGATACGCATTCAACTCATCGCGGAAATCAAACGGCGTGAAGATGCGATGCGTCACCAGCTGGCTGCGCAGGCCCGGCATGTAATGCTCTTCCAGATAGTCAAAGATGCGATCGCGCAGGCGAGGACCTTCAACGGACCAGTCGATATCGGCGGTGCCGAGATGTGGCACCGGTGCCAGCACGTAATAGCTGCCGCAGCCTTCCGGCGCCAGTGACGGATCGGTCACACAGGGCGCATGCAGATAGAGCGAGAAGTCTTCAGCCAGGGCGTCTTTGTTAAAGATCTCATCAATTAATTCGCGGTAGCGTGGGCCAAAGCAGACCGTGTGGTGCGCCAGCTGATCGTGATGATGATTGAGTCCAAAATAGATCACGAAGAGCGAGTTGCTCATACGCTTGTTCTGCAGAGATTTTCCCTGTGCCATAGACGCCGGATGCTGGCTCAGCAGTTCGCGGTAGGTGTGAACGACATCCGCGTTAGAGGCAACCGCGCGGGTCGGGAATACCCGGCCATCTTTCAGATGCACGGCGGTAATTTTATTTTTCTGCGTCTCCAGCCGGGCAACGCTGGCATTCAGCTCCACTTCGCCGCCCAGATCTTCAAACAGTTTGACCATACCCCGCACCAGTGCGCCAGTGCCGCCGCGCGGGAACCAGACGCCCCATTCACGCTCCAGGGCATGAATCAGAGTATAGATTGACGAGGTGGCAAACGGATTTCCGCCTACGAGCAGCGAGTGGAAAGAGAACGCCTGACGCAGATGCTCATCTTCAATGTAGCTCGCCACTTTGCTGTAGACACTTCGCCACGCCTGTAATTTGGCCAGCTGCGGAGCGGCACGCAGCATGTCGCGGAACGACAGAAACGGTACGGTGCCGAGCTTCAGATAGCCTTCCGCAAACACCGCGCGCGAATAATCCAGGAAGCGACGATAGCCTTCAACATCGCGTGGATTAAACGCGGCAATCTGTGTTTCCAGCGCAGGCTGATCGTTGTCATAACTGAACACCTTGCCGGACTCCCAGCAGAGGCGATAAAACGGCCTGACTGGCAGCAGCTCAACATAGTCGGAGAGCTTTTTGCCCGCCAGGGTGAAAAGCTCTTCAATGGCGCTGGGATCGGTGATCACCGTCGGACCGGCATCAAAGGTGTAGCCCTGATCCTCGTAGACATAAGCCCGGCCGCCAGGCTTGTCACGCTGCTCCAGCAGTCGGGTGGGAATGCCTGACGCCTGAAGGCGAATTGCCAGAGCCAGACCACCAAAGCCTGCGCCAATTACTGTCGTTCTATTCATTGCATCGCCTGTTGACGGTGAGGAGTCATAATAGCCTGTAACGCCGCCAGTACGGGAACCGGTGGTTTGCCGCTTAAGATACGCAGCCGATCAGACAAAGTAAGTTTTCCCGCATAAAAACGGGCGAGCAGACCTTCGGGAAGGCCGTAAAAACGTTGCATCACCTGCCAGCGCTGGTCAGCCGGACCCGCCATAAATAGCATGCGGTTAAGCATGCGGAAGAAGCGCTGCTGCTGCCAGGCCTGTGAGGCAAATTGCGCAATGCTGGCGTGCAGTGTTTCAGAGGTAAACGTCCGCATCTGTGCCAGCCGGTCAGCCATCGCGACCGCCAGCGGCAGAGAGTAGCCGGTGGTGGGATGGAATAACCCGGCACGCAGACCGCTGCAGGGTAAATCGCGTTTCTCCCAGAAGGCGGCAACGTCACCGGTCAGTGTAATCGGTAACGCGCCCTGCTCTTCGCGTAGCAGCCGGTTTAACGTCCAGCCCTGCTGCGCGGCATAGTGACGGATGTTCTGCCGGGCGTGATCGCCATCCAGCGTAGCGTTATCAATATAGTGCGTATCTTCAATCAGCAGCGTATCAGCCGAAAAGGGCAGACTGTAGACAAAGCGATAGCCTGCCTGCTGATCCACCGTTGCGTCCATGATGATCGGCACGGTCAGGCCGTGTGGTTCACTGAGCTGCCACTCCTGTCCGACAAACGACTGAAAGCCCATGCGCAGCGCCGAATCGGGCTGGTAGCCGCGACCATCGATCACCGCATCAGTTTTCAGTACCCGGCCATCCTCCAGCGTGACCGACCGTGAAGCAACGTTCGCCACTCTGGTGTTCAATAGCAGATCCGATGCAAATCTGTCACGGATGACCTGCGCGAAGCGTTCCGCGGTCACGCACAAATAGCCACTGTTCAGGGAACGATTTCGTTGCGGAAAGCGCACTTCATAACCGGGCCAGTGATGAACCACCAGCGGGGCGACCCAGTGATGCTGCGTTTCGGTGAGATCTTCCGCATGAAACGACCAGGTATGATGCGCACCCGGTTCGCTCCCGGCGTCAATTATCAGAATGCGCAGGGCAGGCTGCTGCTGGCGCAGTCGCAGGGCAATCAGGCCGTTCGCCAGCCCCGCGCCCACCAGAATCAGATCAAACCGAGGCATAATCTCTCCTGGTGATGACGGGTTCGCGGGTCAGCATCGCCTGTTCGACGATATCTGCCGCCAGCGCTGTGCCGCCGGCCTGACGAAGGGCAGCGCGCAGCGTTTTCATCCGCTGGCCGTAGCGCTCATCAGCCAGTAAGGTCTGAAGCTGACGGGCCATTGAGTGGCTGGTGGTGAAACGTGACGCCCGACGCCCGATACCGTGCCAGACCACTCTGGCAGCGACACCCGGCTGATCGAAGGCCAGAGGGATTACCAGCAGTGGCGTCAGATGATTAACCGCGTCCAGCACCGTGTTCATACCGCCGTGGGTGATTGCCAGATCGGCCTGTGCCAGAGCAGCCGCCTGATCGGCAAAATCGACCACCTGAACATGGCTGGCCTGCGCGAGTTTCTCTGCCTGAAACGGTGACAGGCGACCACAATGCGCCAGCAATAACTGCGCATCGATCTCCTGACAGGCGCGGACGATGGTTTTGAACAGACCGTAGCGATGGCCCTGCAGGGTGCCGAGGGAGGCAAAAATACGCGTTCTGTCGCCATGCGGGAAATAGCGCGGTTGCGACACCGCCGTTGATGATTCCGCAGCGCGCAGCGGGCCCACGGAGTGGAAATGATCGGGCAGCGCCTGGCGGGGGAAATCGAGTTCCGGGAGCAGCTGACTGATCTGCGCCAGCGGTGAAAAACAGTGGTGCAGTTTTTCCCGTGGCGTTAACCCTAACGCATGGGCATTTCTGGCGATAACCCGATCGTGACGACGCATCAGCCAGTCATAGATTTTTTCGCTGGTGCGATAACGATCACGTGCCTGGTCGCTGCTGCCATACTCAAACGGCATCACAGCCAGCGGGAAATCCGCCTCACGATTAAGTGGCAACGCACAAGCCACCGAGACAAAAGGCAGGTTCAGCGATTCTGCTGCCAGTGCGCCGGCAGGCTCCATCTGATCGACGATCACGCCATCAATCGCCAGAGTGTTCAGGACCACGGGCAGTTCGCGACAGAGCATATCGGTGCTGCGGGCCATCTCATTAATCAGTTTCAGCATCGACGGGCCAAGAGGATGCGCCGCCAGCTGCAGAGTATGGGCCAGACTGCCCGCAGGATGTGAGGCTAAGCCTAGCGGGAAAAAGCCGATCCGCTTGTCGGTAAGTAGCGCGCTAACGTCCGTCTGCTGGATAAAAGTAATCTGGTGTCCACGTGTGATTAAGGCCTGGCTAAGATGCGCGAGCGCCTGCACATGGCTATAGAAGGGCGGTGCAATGACCGCAAAGTGACTCATGCAGCATCCTTAACTGACGGCAGCGAGTTTTTTCTCAAACCAGGCCTGAACAAAATGATGAGTGGCATAACCGTCCTGGCAGGCCGAGAGCAGATGCTCGCTGGCGCAGCGCAGATGATCGCGCAGTCGCGTTTCCACCGCCTGTGGCCCCAGCAGATTCACCAGCGTCGATTTCCCCTCATCCTGATGGGCATCTTTGCCGGTATCAGCCATGCCGTCGGTGAGATCGTCCAGTAGCTGAAAAGCCTGACCGAGATTAAGTGAAAACCGGTGCAGCTGTTCGCGTGCCTCTTTCGGGACTTCTGCCACAATAGAGGCCATCTGCATGGAGGCACAGAACAGCGTGCTGGTTTTGTAGTGATTGGTCATCAGAATGGCGTCGGCGCTGCGGGGCTTATCACCTTCTGAGAGATCTTTAAACTGGCCCTGCACCAGACCCTGCATGCCGACCGCGTGAGATAACTCCGCGACCGCGTCTGCCCTGGCAGCGGCTGTTAAGCCTTCTGCCATGGCGACTACGCCAAATGCTTTACTCAGCAGGGCCACTGCGGCCAGAATCGCCACATGTTCGCCATATTGGCAGTGAATGGTCGGACGTCCACGGCGTAACTGCGCATCATCCATGCAGGGCATGTCATCCAGAATCAGGGAGGCGGCATGGACCATCTCCACAGCACAGGCAAGATCAAGCAGCCCGGTGGGCGTGGCGTTGCAGCCGAGATCGCGCGCAGCCAGTAATAGCAGCAGCGGGCGAATGCGCTTTCCCGGTGCCAGCGCACCGTCGCGCATGGCAGCGCCCACCAGGTCACGTTCACTCTCAACCGGTAAAAGCTGATCAAGTCGTTGCTCAATGTCGTTTAACAGGCTGGCTGCATCACTGTGGTTGAAATTGACGTGTTGTTCTGCACAGACCGTCATCATGGCTGTCCTTATCTACAGAGGAAGTCGCAGCAGGTCGAAATTCTTCGATGCCATCTTCAATAATCGTCCCCGACTGCCACAGCATAGTTGGCAGGTTTTCAAAGAACGGCGGGTGATTCCATTACAACTAAGCGTAGTCCACAGTATCAAAAATGTCGGCAAATTCAGCAGCATTCCGCGTTTCGCAGTGGGTCATTCTGCCTGAATCAGCCCAGTAATGCGCGCAGCGCTTTCATCACGCTGGCAACATCCTCATCAGATAATGCGCCATCTTTAGCGAAGCGCACAATCCCCTCTGGATCAATGACCACAACGGAGGCACCTTCTGGCTGAAGATGCCAGCTATGGGCGGTCACACCGCTGCTGTCGATAATGAATTGCTGCCAGGGGTCAGCTTTTTTACTGGAAGCGATGCTGCGCACCACAAAAATGGCACTGCCCGGAAGGGCATCGTCAGTATTGACGATGGTGGTGGTCTGAAATCGGTCGCGTGGCAGACTGGCTCCCTGCAGGGCTTTAATTAAGGGTTCACTCTGATCTTTCGCAGAAAGACGCCCTGCCACATGAATCACCAGACGCACTTTTCCGGTCAGGGTCTGACTGTTCCAGCGTTGATAAGTGATGTCACCCTGATTCAGCATCATTTCGCCTTTATCGGCAACGTAGACGGGTGGTACAGGCTGGCCTGGCGTCAGGGTGTGAGCAGTGGCAAAGCCGGAAAACAGCAGGGCAATCATCAATCCATAATGGCGCACGGGTTCCTCACTTCTTTTCTCGTTTTGCATCAGGCGAGGCGAGCTATCTCATTAGCAGGCAGAAGATTAGTACCACATCTATGTTTCAGATCAATAAAACCATTTAAGAACTGGGCTGAAAATACAGGGAATAATTTGTTAGCAGGAGGTGGAAAATGAGTACAGCACTGATGACGTTACCTGAATTTGCCCGTTATATCGGCATCGCCACCCCAACGCTGGCGCGCGCCTTTTGCTGCCGGGGATCGCTGGCAGGGGTGCCGCTGCCACAGGCGCTGGATAATGCACCGTTGACGCAACGCCATTGGCTCCGTGACGATGTCCGCCAGTTTGATCATGCTTACAAACGGGTTCAGGCGATGCAGCAACGTAAAACGCTTTAAGCGCGGAACAGAAGAATAGCGCGGGAACTTTCCCGCGCTTTGTTATGCAAAATTATCGGCTTTCACCAGGAAGCAGACCAGATTGGCATCGCGGTCGCCCACGATCTCAATGCTGGAATCCAGACTGCTGACGGCATCACCGCGACCCAGTCGCTGGTCGCCGATGCGAATAATCCCTTCAAGCACGGTGAGATAGGCGAAAAAGCCCGGCATCGATGGCACATTCAGCGTCTGGTTGCGTTCCAGCAGCGTGTCGTAGATATAGACTTCCTGGCGCAGTTCCAGCGGAGCGTCAGACTCTTCCGGCCCGGCCAGTTCGGTCCATCCATTCGTCATGATGCCCTGATCGCGCTCCAGCACCTGAGTCATCGCTTCACCGCCCGGTTGCGATGGCCGGATAACCGCCTGCAACAGCTCCGCTTCATACAACGGCACTGACTCTTCGTACTGAACGCCATCACCCGCATTCACCACCATTACCCGTTTGGCGGAGAGCTGGGTACGCTCGCCGTTGCTGTCCTGATGTTGCATCGACCCGCGCCACAGATAAGTAAACACTTCTTCATCCTGATGATGCTGCATCGGGATCCGGGCATCCAGTTTCAGTGACATCAGGTCAATACTGACCAGCGGGCTGAACGCCTCGCCAGGCCGCTGACGGCGGACGGTAAAAGGACCGTATTCAAAAAGTTGTTCAGGATTTGCTCGCACAATGTTCATGGTTAGCTCTTAAATAAAGTGACTCATAACACCGATCATAGACCTCAGGCGGAGAATGAGAAGCCGGGAGATTTGCCCGGCTTTGTCAGTTATTTTGATTAAAGCACAGTCTGCTGTGCTGGCAGCTTACTTGCCCTGTTCGTCACTTTCACCCAGAAAGAAATACCAGAGCGGAATCGACAACAGTCCGGTGAAAACCGTGGAGTAGAGCAGGATCATCATTGCCTGAGTGATATACATGGTCAGCGACCAGTGGCTGAAGGGGATCTGATACTGATCAATCACGCCGCCAATCATCGCATTCGCCATCACCGAAATGACGATCAGCGCCAGCACCGTCACGCTGCGCAGAAAATAACGCATCTCTTTGCGCTTACCGGCAAAGCGCGACTGAACAATGGCCAGTGGCGATTGCTTATCCGGCGCGATTTCTACCTGGACGACCGACGCGCGTTGCGCGCTGCGCCAGCGCTGAATATCCAGCAGTATCAGGACAAGCAGGCTGACACCCATGACGGGCAGGGCATAGCCCAGCGCCAGCATCACGATCAGGCTGGTGCCCTGCGCATAGCGCGGCAGTGCCAGCCAGGCGGCTAACAGCGTCTGCGATGGGCTGAGTTGCGGAACAGCCGGGCGGCGTATCCACCACATGCGATAGCCCAGCACAATCATCGTGCAGAGTCCAAAGCCGAACAGCGCCAGAATCAGCTGATTAGGCAAACCAAACAGCACACCCATATGGGCATCTACGCCCCAGCGGGTCAGTTTCGCCACCAGTGGGAAGCTGGCAAACTCAACACGATCGACCACGCTGAAATCAACCGGATTAATGGAAACCGCATCGACCTGGCTCGGCCAGCTGCGATCAATCTCTGAAACCGTCCATGCCTGTTCAGCGTTCTTAGGCTGGCGCAATTCCAGTTTCGTGGCATGCAGTCCGGCCTGACGTGCAGCAGCCAGTGCCTTATCCCAGCTGATATCAGGCTGATTCAGGATTACTGGCACAGCGGTTTTCGCTGGCATGGTCATTCCGGACATCGTCATCCCTTCCATCGTGCCACGGTGATCAGCATGCGGGTCAGCGGCTTCGGCAGGTGCGTCACCGTTAAGTGCAATATTGACCTGCGGCGTTGTCCAGCCAAAGTCGCTGCGCATCTTATCGATGTTGTTGCCCGCCCACTGTGACCAGGTCAGCCCCGTGACTGAGAAGAAGACCAGGCCGATGGCCAGCAGCAGGCCCAGCGTAACGTGCCAGTGACGCATTGCTGCAAAGCCGCTGCGCACTTTCTTACGGGTGCGGGGCGTGCGGGTGCCCGCCCATAAAACGATCCCGCCCAGCGCGGCGACCCACAGCCACGAAGCCGCCAGTTCACTGTAGTTACGGCCAAAATCACCCAGCAGCAGGCCGCGATGCAGCTGATCCAGCCACATGCGCAGGGGCAACACGCCGCTGGTGCCATACACCGTCATATCGCCTTTCACCTGCAGGGTGTAGGGATCGATAAACAACGAGCGTGACTCAGATGGGCCCAGCTGAGGCTCAGCAAACTGCACCCGGGTTGTATCCTGTGGGCCCGGTGCGGGACGCACGGCGTAAATGCGTGCGGTTTCACCGGCTCGGGCACGAGCAGCGGCAATCTGCGCTGACAGCGGTTGTGCTAAACCTTGCGCGTCAGTAGTCAGGGCATCATGGTAAATCGCCTGTTCCAGTTGCGGTGTCAGAACGTAGAGCGTCCCAGTGAGGGCGGCGACAAAAATGAACGGCGCAATAAACAGGCCAATATAAAAATGCAGGCGGCGAAACAGGTTAAAAACGGTGCCGCGTGGTGCAGGGGACATTTCCCGATGAGAGGACATAGCATTCCACACTTTTTAAAAGACAAAGGCGATCAAGTGACGCTGTCACGCAATCGATTAAGTTAACATTGAGTGTGACGTGAAACAGGGTGGTGCGCGTGGTCGATGAAGACGCAGTAGCCGTCGCCAGTGAGGCGGGTTAATGGCTGAAGGCGGCGGGGCGCGGCTGATCAGACACATCCACCAGATGAAAGGAATAAATACCCAAAGCATCAGTGGCACATGTACCAGTAAATCACAGTAGCCACAGGCAAAGCCCTGACCCATCATCATCCCGTGGTCCGACATGGCCATCTCGCTGTGATGATCCATCATGGGCATCTCTGCACTCATGACAGCGGCATCCTGCATTGAGGCACGATGTTCAGCCAGATTCTTTGAGATCATCGGGGCAATAAACAACAGCAGTACGGCCAGTATCGCAATACCGGCAGTAAGTTGTTGTGTGAAGGAGGATCTCTGCATTATTTGAACGCGTATAAGGGGCCATAATTCAGGGCGGCAGTGTAACGCGAAGGGGATAAAAGGGTTAAATAAAGTGGCATCTGTTCCGAAAAAATTCGCACTCTTTGAACATATTCACTTTAATTTCAGCATCATTTAACTTAGTTGTTACCCACGCAACACATACAAATAACATTAATGATTCGGCTGCGTTTAAACCGAATCGGTTAAGGACTGAGAATGAAAATTGTCATGCTGGATGGTGATACGCTGCCTTTATCGCTGCCGACCGGGCAGCAAGATGCGGACTGGGAGATTCGCGCGCAGACCCCGGTCAGTGACATCGTGTCGGCGCTTACGGGTGCGAGTGTGGCTATCACCAACAAAGTGCCGCTGCGTGCTGAGACCCTGGAGCAGCTACCCGAACTGCGATTTATCTGTGTCGCCGCGACCGGTTATGACTGTATCGATCTTGATGCCTGTCGTGCCTGCGGCATCGTGGTCAGTAATGTTCCGGGCTACTCAACCCAGAGCGTTTCAGAGGCGGTGATCGCAGCGATTTTTTCCCTGCGCCGTCAGATAATGGCTTATGCCAGCACTACACGCATCGATTGGCCACAGGCTCAACATTTCTGTCTGCATCGACAGCCGATAGGCGATATTGGGGGCGCTACGCTGGGTATCGCGGGCAAAGGCGATATTGGTCAGGCTGTCGGCAGGCTGGCTCAGGCGCTGGGAATGCAGGTGCAGTACGCCGAGCGCAAAGGAAGTGACAGAGTGCGTGAGGGTTATGTCAGCTTTGAACAGATGCTGGCGACCAGTGACATTATTTCGCTGCACTGCCCGTTAAGTGACAGTACCCGCCAGATGATCGATCGCGCGGCGCTGGAAAAAATGCTACCGCATGCGCTGCTGATCAATACCGCTCGCGGCGGACTCATTAACGAGGCCGATCTTGCTGACGCGTTGGAAGAAGGTGTGATTGGGGGCGCGGCGCTGGATGTGCTAAGCAGCGAACCGCCCGCAATCGATAACCCGCTTCTGAGGGATTTACCCAATCTGCTGCTGACGCCTCACATCGCCTGGGCGAGTCGCAGCGGCGTCGAGAATCTGGTAACTGGCGTAATGGACAATATTGAGGCCTTTATTCAGGGCGAGCCGATTAATGTGGTCAGCTGAAACGGACGGGATAGGTGTCATGCCCGACTTGGCTTCAGGAACAGAAAGGATTCTGGCCAGTGAAAAAGAACAGCACGCCTGTGCCTCATAAGGCGATATTCCGGCAATTTCTGACTTAGCCGGATAATGCCCGGGATGTTATGGCGCTGTACTTGCCACAAGAGTTCCGCTTTTGCTGGTTGAGCAGATAGACCACCTGACCCGCCTGAGCAACGGCGACTGGATGACACTGAAAAAGCAGATAGAACAACATGAGCTGCGGATTGTCAGCCTGGATGTCCCCACCTCATGGCAGTCGTTGTCAGATAAAGATCCTTCGCAGGCTGACCCAATCACCCGCGCCGTGATAACCGCCACCAATCACATGCTTAGCGACCTGATGGCCGCGATGTCACATAAAGACTGGCTGAGCCGTCGCCAGCGCCAGAAGCAGAGAATTGAACGGGCCCATTCGCTGGGTAATTACCGGGGAAAACAGGCCGATCAGGAACGGCATCAGAAAGTCCTGTACTACCGGCAGGTAAAAAAATGAGTATCCGCGAAACCTCAGACGTAACGGGCTACAGCCTTTCGCAAATCTGCCGCATCCAGGCACTGTACCGGCAATCAGAAGCCGAAGATTCTGGTTAAGTCATGAGTAAGGTATGATGTGCTGATTTTATAACCACTTTGTTCATGAGGGATTATGGCAACGGGATTCTTTTTGTATCACCTGGACAGAACCACCTGCGGCGGGCGCATTCTGTCGGGGGCGGAGGATGATACTTATGAAATCGGCGGCATTGAGCGCCAGCGGGTCAGGGAGGGTGATCCGGTGACCTGCGGGAAGCATCCCGGGCGCTTCCAGGTCTGTGGCGGCATGGGGGATACCTATGAAGTCGGCGGCGTGCTGAAAGTGTGGGCGGGGTCTCTCGACAGCTACAGCTCCTGTCCCTGCCGGGCGAAGTTTATTCCTTCCGTCGAGACTCACACCTATGAGAGAGATTGCAACGCCGGGCTTGCGGCAGAGCGGACACAGGCTGCTGAGAGAAAGGCGCAGCAGTCCGTTGAGCCTGAGCAGTACGCGCAGGCGGCGAAGAAAAAGAAACGGGAAATTACGCTGACGATAGGAGTGTTCTTCGACGGCACCGGCAACAACGCGGATAACAGTGCAGACCGTCAAAAGGCCTGCACCGGTGAACATTTTGGGCTGAATGATGCCGATGCCCAGTCTGCTTTAATTCAGTGCACCCGGCTGAAACGGGGTTACAGTAGCACTGCTGCTGGCAGTTATCTCGGTTATTACACCAACGTGCACTGGCTCAATATGCTGTATACCACCGATTTTCCCGATGACGGAACGCAAGGGCAGCAGGCTGTTTATATCGAGGGGATCGGCACAGAACGTGGAGAAGGTGACAGCACTTACGGAATGGGCACCGGACGGGGCGACACCGGTGTGGTGAGAAAAACGGACAAGGCTGTTGCGGCACTGGCTACTGCTATCAAAGACTATTTAGCCAGGCCATCCGAAACTGATGTGGAACTCGTCAGGGAATTGCAGTTTGATATTTTCGGCTTCAGCCGGGGAGCGGCTGCGGCGCGACATTTTGCCAACCGGGTATTCAGTCAGGACAGCGCGATTATTGCGGCGATTAAAGCCGGACTGGCTGGCAATGAATTTTCCGGTACGCCCGGAGGTAAAACCCGCTTTCTGGGGATATTTGACACCGTGGCAGCTATCGGAACGCCGGTTAACGGCCTCAATCCGCACAGCGCGGACACCGGCGAGGTTAATCTGGTGCTGCACCCTGGCGTTGCGGAGAAGGTTTTTCATATCACCGCGCAGCACGAGTGCAGGTTTAACTTCGCGCTGAACATCGTGAAGGCGGCGTGGCCGGAGCTGGCCCTGCCCGGTGTTCATTCCGACATTGGCGGCGGCTACAACCCTGACGAGCACGAAGCCTGTTTCCTGACCCGGCCGGAGTTTGAAACGGTGCCGCTTTCCACCCCGGATACGGAAACGCGAATTTACCGGCAGATCCGCACGCAGCTTAAAGCGATGGATAGTTATCCGGCGATATCACCGCTGCTGAATGCGGTGGTGGTAGATGCGGACACCTGGTATGACGACAGGCTGGCCACTGACCGCTACGGCACGCAGCAAAAGCGCAGCGGTGCCGCGCTGGTGATTGACCGCCCCACGCGTAATGACTGGTCGAAGGTAGTGCTGCGGGTGATGCTCGATGCGGCGCAGGATGCGGGAGCGGTATTTGATCCTATTCGAGATACAAATGCAGAATAAAACTTCGACGAGAACTCAATAGTTTGTGTGAAAAAGCGATAGTGATGGGCCGTGCCATAAGAAGTGGTAAGTCTGCACCCGGCTTCACTACATCAGAAATCCTGATGCTGGCCGAAAAATATATTCACTGCTCAGCCAACTGGAACAGCGTGGTGCGGGACGGTCAGGGGATGATCAGCGGAGCGGTCAAACCGGCGAAGCTGGTGACGTTCACCAACCGGCCGGACGAGCGCTGGCAGCGGACGGTCTACGATATGGACGGGAATAAAATATGGAAATAATTCGTCTGGCCGGTCTGATCCTGGTGCTTGTGCTGACGGCCTGCCACGGAACTGACCAGCCCAATACCTCAGTCAAAAATGATATTCCGACTGAGTGGAAATTTAACTTTTTCACGCCAAAAGCACTGCCCGCGGTGGTAACGTTCGCCGTTGTCCAGGGGACTGACGGAACGATTTATAGGTTTAATACTCTCGATAGCACGAAGGCTCTGAATGGCGTGATTGGTGAATGGAATGATAGTACTCGCGCCCTCAATGGGCACTGGAATCACGTTGATAACGCCCCAAAGCATATTCTTTTTTGTTGGGACTCGGTGATAGACAAAAAGGTGTATGAAACCCACTTGACTCTTCCTGAGAGCGTTGTGGAAAAAATGCAGAATCCTTATGGGGAACATGATTCACATAATACTGTGCAAATTGGGTTGGCTCCTGAGGGGAAGGTTGCTGTCTGGTTAAGCGGGGTAGCTCGGGGGGAAATTAGTTATCGCGTAACGCCATCAGTTATGAAAACAGTGTCTGGAGATAAACTGGATATTTGCAAAGGGGTAACCAAGAGCGATTTTTCTTATGGATATGACAAAGATATAAAAGATTTCATCAAAGGGAAAAACTACCCTTACGGAAACTGGTAACCCACCAATTACCCCCGAAGGACCTTCTTAAGATCCTTTGGGTTTAATGGTCAATTTTTAGCCTTAACGTACAATATTTTCCATTTCCCAAACGAAGCCCCATAAGGATAATTCAAATCAGCTTGCAGGAATAATGGGACTCCATTGCATTTCATCATGGCGAGCCTGTCACTCCCGCCCTCAACAAAGTCAAAATATCGAACGGCCCAGCTTGTCGGTCAGTAACTCCAGCACAGCGGTCCCGGCCAGTGAATTACCGGCGCTGTCCAGCCCAGGCGACCAGACGGCAATACTCATCTCGCCTGGAATAATAGCGATAATCCCGCCTCCTACACCTGACTTAGCCGGCATCCCGACCCGCCATGCGAATTCGCCTGCGCCATCATACATCCCGCTGGTAATCATCAGCGCGTTGATCTGCCGCGCCTGGCGCGGTGTAATCATCTGGCTGCCATCCAGCGTTTTGCCCTGATTTGCCAGATAGATAAATGTGCGAGCCAGCTCAACGCAGTTCATCGACAGCGAACAATAATGGAAATAGGTCTGCATCACGCTGGTGACATCGTTATCGAAATTGCCAAACGACTTCATCAACCAGGCGATGGCGGCATTGCGGGCAGAATGTTCAAATTCAGAGCGGGCAACGTGGCGATCATAGTTGATATCGGGCTGCTGGCTAAGCTGGCGCACAATTTCCAGCATTCGCTGACGCGGGGCGGTCAGTCGGGTCTCAAGCAGATCGCAGATCACCAGCGCACCGGCATTAATAAACGGGTTGCGCGGCTTTCCCTGTTCCAGCTCCAGTTGCACCAGCGAATTAAAGGGCTGGCCTGACGGCTCTTTACCGACACGCTGCCAGATTTCACTGTCCTCATAGCGGGTCAGCGCCACAGTCAGTGACAGCGCTTTGGAGATCGACTGAATCGAAAAGCGCGTCTCAGCATCACCTGCCTGAAAGAGTGTGCCGTCACGCAGACAAACCGCGATCGCCAGATTGTCAGCAGCCACATCCGCCAGCGCAGGAATGTAGTTAGCCACTTTTCCCTGACGGACCAGCGGGCGCACCTGATCCAGGATTTCCTGCAGCAGAGCATTATTCAGTTCAGACACGCACCTTCTCCCATCGATTTTCGCTGACCGCATTCGCGATCAGCAAGGCGTTAATTGTTAACGGCTAAGCCGCATTTTTAGCTGATAGGTTTTGACTGCGCAGCCAGCGGAGACAGCAGCATCTGGCTCAGGCTCAGTAGTGTCAGCACGCTAAAGGGCAGCGTCCAGTTACCGCTCAGCTCATGCAGTATGCCAAAGAACAGTGGCCCGAGCGCCGCCAGTGCATAACCCACACACTGCGCCATGCCCGACAGCTGCGAGGCCTGGCGATGATTGGTGGCGCGCAGATTAAACAGCGAGAGACAGAGCACCAGCGATGCCCCTGCGCCCAGTCCGGCCAGTGTCAGCCACACGGCAGCCCACTGCGGATTAAGCAGCAAACCCAGCATGCCGAGGAAAATACCTGATGAAGCGATGAATGCAGTAAGCCGGGCATCTTTGACCCGCTTCAGCGCCACCATACAGCCCAGGTTAGCGACAATTGCTATCGCCTGATACCAGAACAGCAACCAGCCTGCGCTGGCCTGACTGAAACCATTATCCTGCGCAAATACGGTAAACCAGTCGATCAGGGTATAAAACGCCAGCGATTGCAGCGCCATAAAAAACGCGATTTGCCAGCCGCCAGCCGATCGCCACGGATGACGATGTGCAACGGGCGCGCCGGTTGGCGCTAAGGTTGATTGCCGCTGACGTAACAGCGGCAGCCAGGCGAGCAGCGCAATCAGCCCTGGCAGCGCCCACACGACCAGCGAGAGTCGCCAGCCCGCTGTGGATAGTTGGCTCAGCGGCACAGCAATGCCGGAAGCCATACTGGCGGTAATCGACATGGTGGCGGCATACAGGCCAATATATTTGGCGGTATGGGCGGTAAAATCGCGTTTAATCAGTGGCGGTAGCAGCACGTTGGCGGCGGCAATGCCTGCGCTAAGCAGCAGTGTTCCGCCCCACAACGCGGCTTCAGCGGGGTGCCAGCGCAACAGGGAACCGGCCGTGATCAGGCACAGCGCGCCCCATAGACTGCGCTCCAGCCCAAGGTGATTTCCCAGCCAGGCGGCGGGTGGGGCGAGCAGAGCAAACAGCATCAGGGGAATAAAATTAAACAGGCCCGCTTCACCGGCGCTGAGTCCAAAGGTCTCGCGGATATCCTGAAGTACCGGACCCGCGACGGTAATCGGTGCACGGAGATTTGCCGCAGTGAGCAGCAGGACGAACAAAAAAAATGTGGCGCTGGAAAACGCAGCGAGCGGTTTAGCAGGGTGTCGTACAGGCTTCATGGCAGGAATCATCACAGGCAGCAGTACTGCGGGGGCGTTGCTTGACGTTAACGCTTACGCATCAGAATTGATGTCTGGGCGCTACTTTACTGACCGGTCAGCGGAGTGTAAAGCCTTGTTATGCGATGAAATAGCGCAAATGCGATCTCGCAGCACTGTTGGCCATTATATCCATCAGTGGAATGCAGGTTCAGGGAAGTGACCGCAGTCATTCTGGCTGGGATTGGTTCCGGGCTGGCAGGTCTGCTGACGGGTTTCGGCCGCAGGGACCGGTTTTTCAGCGTGCCACGGAGCACTGCAGGCACTGAGAAGAGACACCAGAATCATCACACTGACAACGCGCATAGCCTCTCCTTATTAACCGTCATGAATAAGGTCACGTCGGAGATCGGCGGTTTACAGGTCAGAGACGTCTTACCTGAGTGTGGCTGCTAAGGGGAGTCTGTCAACTAAAACAGCGCAAACATCAGCGCGACAGGAAAACTCATCGGCCAGGTCGCACCCACTAAAAAGGCGCTCAGCAGTTTGATACTCAGCTTATCTTTGGCGATGAAGAACGTGATCAGCGTAGCGACCAGTGCAACAACGGCATAGAAAATGAGCATACCCTGGTACAGTGTCATCGTGATCTCCGCAGCGTCATGAAGGCTTTCGCTGCGCATGATGCGGATTTTTGTGATCCAGATCAAGAGGGGAAGGGTTTAGCATCTAAAGAAATCATGGGTTAAGTTCCTGTATGTTCTCTGTACGGCATTATTACTGCGGGCGATTTCAGGCTGAAACCAGACCGCAAAAAGCCGCTGAAACCTTTGCTGCTAACGCGCGTGCCTCGTAACACCCGATGGCGAATACTCCGGGGTTAATCTTTCGCAGGACGTAAAAAAGCCCGCAAGCCGCGGGCAAGATATGACAGCGCAAAGAAGGGCGTGACTTAACTCTGGCGGTACAGCGCCATCACCTCTTCCAGGTCAGGCGTCCGTGGGTTGCCGCCGGTGCAGACATCATCCAGCGCCGCCTGGGCCAGTGCAGGGATATCCGCCTCCTGTAAGCCCACTTCACGCAGAGAGCGCGGAATACCCACATCGCGACAGAGCTGACGAACCGCGGCCACCGCCGCTTCCCGCGCCTGATCCAGCGACATGGACGCGACCTGTTTCACCCCCATTGCGCGGGCGATATCGCGATATTTTTCGCCCGTACTGGCGGCATTCCATGCCATCACCTGTGGCAGCAGAATAGCGTTCGCTACACCGTGCGGCACGTTATAAAAGGCACCCAGCGGATGTGCCATGCCATGCACCAGACCGAGACCGACATTGGAGAAGCCCATTCCGGCGACATACTGTCCCAGCGCCATCTGCTCAACCGCCATAATGTTACCCGCCACCGATTCGCGCAGCGACTGGCTGATAATTTCAATGGCTTTGAGGTGCAGCATGTCGGTCAGCGTCCATGCACCGCGCGTGATGTAGCCCTCAATCGCATGGGTTAACGCATCTATGCCGGTCGCGGCTTTCAGCGAAGCGGGCATACTCGCCATCATTTCCGCATCAATAATCGCTACTTTCGGAATGTCATGCGGATCGACACAGACAAACTTACGACGATTCTCTTCATCGGTAATGACGTAATTAATCGTCACTTCTGCGGCCGTGCCTGCGGTGGTCGGGATTGCGATGATAGGCACACACGGATGGCGGGTAGGCGTGACGCCTTCCAGACTGCGCACGTCTTCAAATTCAGGATTATTAATAATAATGCCGATTGCCTTGCTGGTATCCTGGGGTGAACCACCGCCAATCGCGATCAGGTAGTCGGCACCTGAGTCTCTGAACACCGCAACGCCCTGTTGCACAACCCGGATGGTGGGATTGGGCACCACTTCATCATAAACCGACCACTCAAGCTGGTGCTTATCCAGCAGATCGGTCACCTTCTTCAGCGCACCCGCAGCGACCAACGCTTTGTCAGTGACGATCAGCGCTTTTCGCATCCCACGACGCGCGACTTCTTCCGGTAAATGACGTAAAGCACCTGCGCCAAACCAGGCGGTTTCGTTGAGAATCATACGTTGGGTCATTAAAACATCCTCTGTTAACAAATGAATTTTTACCATGCGTGATTCCCGGTTCTGCTTCTGAGCAGAACCTCTCAGTTCCGGGTAAAGACAGTTGATATAAATCAATCAATTAGTAAAAAATAGTGTGCCTGGGTCAGCCACTTTTGTGCGTGATGTCTCACATCAGACGCATCGCCCTTTCGGGGGTTTCTCACTATCAGCCGAGGTATGTAACACTGATTCACCAGCAACCCCGCACGCCCATGAGGAATGAAGACATGACCCGATTCGTAATGAATAAAAAGGATGATCTCGTCAACAGCGCGCTGGATGGCATGATTTATGCCAGTCCGTGGCGCAATCTGGTACGGCTGAAGGTCGATCCACACATTCGCATCGTGATGCGCAAGGACTGGAAAAAACAGCAGGTCGCGCTCATTTCCGGTGGGGGATCCGGCCATGAACCGGCGCATGTCGGCTTCATTGGCAAAGGGATGCTGACGGCAGCAGTCTGTGGGGATGTGTTTGCCTCTCCCAGTGTTGACGCGGTTTATAACGCTATCATCAACATTACCGGTGAGGCGGGATGTCTGCTGATTGTGAAAAACTACACCGGTGATCGCCTCAACTTTGGGCTGGCGGCTGAAAAGGCCCGAAAAGCGGGATTCAGCGTCAATATGGTGATTGTCGGTGACGATGTTGCGTTGCCCGATAATCCCCAGCCACGCGGCGTAGCAGGCACGTTGCTGGTGCATAAGGTGGCGGGTTTCGTCGCTGAGCGCGGTGATGATCTTTCGACGGTGACCGGGGCGGCAGAGGCCGCCAGTCGTGCAGTCGCAACGATGGGCGTTGCACTCTCAAGCTGCCATCTGCCGGATGAACAGACCGGCCAGCGTATCCCTGACGGCAGCGTTGAAATGGGACTGGGGATCCACGGTGAGCCGGGTGTTGACGTGATGCAAACCCAGAACAGTCAGCAAATTGTGCAGCATCTGCTGGAGAAGGTGATGCCGGGCAACGACCAGCCACGCGCGCTGCTGGTGAATAATCTTGGCGGTATGTCCGCGCTGGAGATGAGTCTGGTTACACAGGACCTGATTGAGTCGCCACTCAGCCGCGGCAGCGATTATCTGATCGGCCCCGCTCCGCTGATGACCGCGCTTGATATGAAAGGCTTTTCCGTCACCTGCATGACACTCACGCCGCAGTTTGAAGAGGCGATCTGCGCGCCGGTTGAGGTTAGCGGCTGGGTTCCGGCGGTTAAGATAACGCCGTTGCAGCCAGTTGATGCGACAAAAGAGGCAACAGCGCATCCGCAGGAACCTTCCGATAACCCGACAGTCGCGGCGATTGTAAACCGCATTTGTGAAACGCTAATCGCCAGCGAAAGCGAGCTGAACAAACTGGATGCCCAGGTCGGTGATGGCGATACCGGCTCAACCTTTGCTGCTGGCGCGCGCCAGATCCAGCGTGAATGTGCAGACAAAAAGCTACCGTTGAATGTTTTGCCCGATCTGCTCGCGGTGACGGGTGAGCGACTTGCGACAGTGATGGGCGGCTCCAGCGGCGTGCTGATGGCGATCTTTTTCACCGCTGCCGCGCAGCAACTGTCAGAAGGTGGGGCGCTTCCCGAAGCCCTGCAGCAGGGTCTGGAAAAGATGAAGCAGTATGGCGGGGCACAGCCCGGCGATCGTACGCTGATTGATGCGCTGCAACCCGCAATCGAGGCGCTGGTGGCGGGTAAACCGCTTGCTGATGCAGCTGATGCGGCGCAACAGGGCAGTGACGCGACCGCCAGCATGGGGAAAGCAAAGGCAGGACGATCATCTTATCTTAATAGCGCCAACCTCAACGGCGTGCCCGATCCAGGTGCCGTTGCGGTTGCCAGAGTCTTTGCGGCATTAAAACAGCGTTAAGCTTTCCGGCTCTCTCACGGCGTTAAACGCGCCTGCAGAAAGGCCAGCAACTGACGGTTTACTTCGCTACGCTGCCTGTGTTGCGGGTAAACCGCATTCAGGGCGAGAGGGGGCGGCTGGCAGCCGTCAAGTACCGTTACCAGCTCACCACGTTGCAGGGCGGTCTCAACGATAAAGGCGGGTAACAACACCAGTCCCAGGCCTGCCAGGGCCGCATCACGCAGCACTTCGCCGTTATTACTCACCATCGGCCCCTGAACCGCCAGCCATTTTGCTTTGCCGTTAACCTGCAGTTCCCAGCCATTCTGACCTTCACGTCCGTAGCGCAGACAGGCGTGTTGCAGTAACTCTTCTGGCTGCTGCGGGGTGCCAGCCCGTTTCAGATAGTCGGGACTGCAGCAGATCACGCGTTTTAACTCGCCAAGCGGGCGGGCAATCAGGGTGGAGTCTGCCAGGGTGCCGATTCGAATCGCCATGTCCACCCCCTCACCAATCACATCGACATAACGGTCCGCCAGCTCAATCTGAAATTGCAGCGCCGGATGGTGCGTCAGGAATTCGGCGAACAGCGGCGACAGGTGGCTCATACCAAAGGACATCGGCAGATTAATGCGGAAGGTGCCGCGCAGTGCCTGCTGTTGCTCCGACACTGCCAGTTCCGCTTCCTGAATCTCATCCAGGATACGCTGAGCATGCTGCGCAAACAGCAGTCCCGCATCGGTTACTGACAGCTTGCGTGTATTGCGGATTAGCAGGCGAACGCCTAATGACGCCTCCAGCGCGGCCATGCGGCGGCTGACATACTGTTTCGATAACATCAATTGTTCAGCCGCTGCAGTAAAGTTGCCAGCATGCATCACGGCGACGTAAATCCGGAGATCTTCAATCTGCATAATGTCCACTTATCGGTGACAGTGACGGGGATTCAGGCGAAATTTCAGCCGCAGGCGTTAACTTATATCGGGTAATGCGTCACAGGGCAACGCGTCCACTGCCCGTGTCTGCGCGACGGAGATCAAAGATTTGCCGTTCCGCTGGTACTAAACAGTCAGGCTGCCGGGTCAACTGCGCTAAAGCCGTTATAGTAAGCAGGCAGTGTCGTCGTACCTCTGGAAACTTTCCAGGATAATCTGATAAAAGGAGTGGCTGGTGAAAAAATTACTCTGCGCAACGGTGCTGGCCGTTTTGCCTGTGACCACGCTGGCGGCGTCGGTGTTTACGCTGCAATCCCAGGACTTCAGCGATAATGCGCTACTGGATAAAAAGTTCGCTGGTGCTAATAAAAGTAATCCTTCCTGCACTGGTGAGAATATCTCTCCCGAATTGAACTGGTCCGCGACGCCGACAGGCACCCGCAGTCTGGTGCTGCTGATGACCGATCCGGTTGGGGCGAAAGGGCTGGGTGTTACCCACATGGTGGCCTATAACATTGCGGCCAGCCGGAAGTCCTTTGCGCAGGGTGCGCTGACGCAGGGCAAAGAGTACACCGGCGGAAAAAATACGCCCGGCACGCAGCACTATTACGGGCCTTGCCCGCCAGCAGGCAGTGGTCTGCATCACTATAACTTTGTGCTGATTGCCACCGATTTACCGGTGGGGCAGCTGAAAGCCGGATTAACACAGGCAGAGCTGTTGGCGCAGCTTAAAGGCCATGCGCTGGGCGCGGCCAGCACGGTAGGCCGCTTCAGCAATGAGTAATCTGCATGTTTGCATAGGGCAGCTGGGCCGTAGTTTCTGGCCGATCATCCTGCTCAATGCAAACCTGCATTAAACTGTCTGTTTGTGAGCGATGCAGACTCTGTTCCTCAGGAGCGGCTCTGACGTATAAAGCAGAGTGGGTATTATCGGAAAGGTGTTTCTGGCATGAATCCCTATGAGAGACATTACAGGCAACTCATGGCAAATGGCGCTCTCGCCTGGGCTGGTGAGGGTTATCCCAGAGCCAAAAAACAGCAGGAGGAAATATTCCGGTGGCTTTACACACACCAGTATTTACCACACCCTGGTACACCGATACTTGAGATGGGATGTGGGAATGGAGCAATGGCAGCGCAGTCGCTTGCTGAGCTGGGATATTCTGTCTGGGGAGTTGACTGGTCAGAAACGGCTATCAGATGGGCAGAAGATCGTTTTCAGCAAGCCGGACTTCCCGCAAGATTTATTGTTGGCGATGTCTGCAATATTCATCAATGCCAGGGCGCAATGTTTGAGCTGATTATTGATGGCAGTTGTTTACATTGCCTTATAGATGACGCGCGCAACCTCTTCTTTGCAGAGGTAAGGAGACTGCTCCGATCCGGAGGGCGATTTGTCATCGGTTCCATGTGCGGAACTCCCCGTCAATTCGAAGATATTGAAGCGTATGATCCACTCAGGCATCATTTACTGAAAGAAGGCCGACCCTTGCGGACGCTGATTCCGCTTACGGGGTTAATTGATGAAGCACAAAAAGCACATTTTAATGTGGAGGCGTTCAGAGTTAATAAAAATAAATGGTGGGATCATGCCACAATCGTCTGTTCGGTGAAGCAGTAACGTGCTGTGTCATCCGCAGAACGCTCCAGATAGTGGTTTACATCTACTGGTTAAACTCACCGTACAAAGCAGAAATGCAGAGATCATCGAAGTTTTGGTGAAGATGAGCTGCACTGATACCTGTGCCGTCCTCATAGCGGCTAAAAACATCCCGACAACGTCCGAATATTCAGGGTCGGGTTGGCTGGCAATTCAGTGACTCAGCAGTGAGGTTGAGTTACATAGGTCCGTCCAAATACTCTTCCCGGGTACCTCTTATGAATATTTTGAATTCCTTTGTTTCAAAAGGTAGCCTTTTTCTCGGCGTATCGCTCTTTTTAATATACATTCATTTTATATACATTCATTGTTATTACGGTTTATGTAAACATGAGGGCATGATTATGAAATCAGTTATTCAGGAGAAGGTGCTTACCTTGTTTTTGTGTGTCGTGATTACCGCTGTAATCGTTAAATTCATTTCGAGAAGTGCTTTCTATATTTCACACCCTTCTTTATCCCTTTCGTTAACAGTTGGTGTAGCAGTAATTATCTCGAACGTGGTAGTAACAAAAATAGTTTCCAAAAGAGGATAAATGACATGCTTAGAGAACTGACTGAAAGTGAAATCAATAATGTCTCTGGCGGTAATGCTAACTCAGAATAGCTTCAGTGGCCCATTCACCTGCTTCATAGCAGGAAATGTCAACTTACCCTCACGCTCCCCCCATTCTCTCAGTGATCCCCCGTCAGATTAATAGGCTCACGGGCCAGTGGAAACAGGTGTAACAACAATTACCCATTGAGCTTCAGGTCATTCTTTTTCAAAAGATTAAGGGCCTTTTTATGTAAGCACTATTCCACAACGTGTTCGCGCAAATGAGCAGCGTAAGCCCATTTGAGCGGTAACTCAGCTCGTTCCATTCTTTCGCCTGAACGATGCATGAAGACCGCTCTGGAAAATGCATTCCGGTAACTGTCTGTGATTCATTTATTTTCCTTATTTATAATATAAAAAATGAGGATAGTTATTATTTTCTATCTCGTGATTATGTCATCATTATTTAGCCGCAGGAGCTTTGATTTCGACACCATCACTCCGCCGTTAGATATTGATGGCTCGTTGGTCATCGTCGGTCAGATTGGGCTGATGGAGGAAACGTTGACGATCCCTCTGGTCATGGGACGTCGCCGTGTTGCAGGTTCGCTGAGCGAGGGCATGGCGGAAACCCAGGAAGTTCTGGATTTCTGTGCAACGCATAATGTCTATCCAGAGTGCGAAATGATTAATATCGAGCAGATTAACGATGCTTGGGCCCGTCCCGAACAGGGGGATAGGGCACACCGTTTCGTTATTGATATGGCATCACTCAGCGCAGAATAAGTGCATATCCTGAAGCGGTAGGATAGGTTTGCTACCGTTTACCCGACACAAAATGGCAGTGGTCACCGAAACAATTAATGAATTTTTTTCATTTTTCTATTCTGATAATCGCTATTAACAAGCTGTTTTATTCTGTTAAAAATAGCTGAAAACACTCTATGAGCGGGGCCTGGTCATGCTTATTTATTCTAAAACGCAATCGGTACTACCCGGCTTGCTCGGGGGGGTAGTGCTGGCCTTGATCACGATATTTCCGGCTGCGGCAGTTACACGTTATACACAGGAAAATCCGATGAAATTACGCATCATTTTCGACGACAAAACGATTACCGCGACCCTCAATGACAGTCAGGCAAGCCGTGAGTTTGCAGCACTTTTACCGCTTACATTGAATCTGAAAGATTATGCCGGGGAGGAGAAAATAAGCGATTTACCCGGCCGTTTGTCTACCGCGGGTTCCCCGGCAGGCACGGCCGCGAAAAAAGGGGATATCGCGCTTTATGCTCCATGGGGAAATCTGGCTATTTTCTATAAACCACATGGCTATGCCAGCGGCTTAATTAAATTAGGCCAGTTAGATGAGCCGGACGCTTTGCCCGTTCACCCTGACGTATATAGCGCCAGATTTGAACTGCTGACTGAGTAATCTTCACCCCCGAATACGCTTTTACCGGCATCGCCGTCGCTCTGTTCTGCCCGTTTTTATTTATCGGGTGACTACATTTTCTGTTCCAGTACTGAATCAGCCATTTCATTCACAAAAGGAGATTATGATGATCCGTTTCACCTATGTAGCCGCATCACTCTTGTTCTTCACAGGTATGTCCGCATACGGTGAAACCGCCACTTCAGCTCAAATGAAACTGTCGCAAACCGGCAGTTGTGCAACGATTGCCGAACCCGCCGATCACTTTACCGGACGTGCTTATATTGACCCGCTCTTTTCTCCGGTAGCACCACAAAGAGCAGGGGCGGCCAATGTCACCTTTGTACCCGGCGCGCGTTCTGACTGGCATACTCACCCGTCTGGACAGACACTGGTTATTACCTCCGGTACCGGTTGGGTCCAGGAGTGGGGTGGAGAACGGAAAACCGTGCACGCAGGGGATGTCATTCAATGCCCGCCAGGGGTAAAACACTGGCTTGGTGATGCCGTAAAGCACTTTAACCCTGAATTTGTACGGGGTTGTCTTGGCGTGAAAATTCATGATTGATCGTGTTATGTTCAGGCAAATAGAGTGGTGAGAGCAATAATGTCTAAGCATTCCATCTCCCATTAAACGCGTGGTGGGATGGAATGATAATTGTGGCGATTATGACTGCGCGGGTAATCAGGTCCGCCTGCGAAAGATCTTTATCTGATACAAAAATAACCTTACGTACAATATCTTCCGTTAAACGTAGCCCATGATAGCCGCCATACGCGTGACGCCTGACCACGGCAGCGTATTACCCAGCAGCAGGTAATCCAGAATAGCCGTGATGACCGGCATCAGCTAAAACAGGATAATTTCAGACCCATCCCGGCTCTGCTTTGAACATACAAGGACATGGATAGTCACGCGTTTCAGGGCGGCTGAATCAGCCAGCTAAAGTGATTGTCGGCAGATAAAAAAACACCCTGCAGAGCAGGGTGTCAGAACACTTATTTACTCGCTGTCGCGGCAGGCTTAGGCCGTTTACGCAGCTTATCAATCAGGCGATGCGCTTCCGCTTTAGTTGCTACCGCAGGTGATGAACCGGTCAGCGGTTGACGGGCCGTTTCACGTACTGTCAGGATAGTCAGCAGGCCAATCACGCCCGCGCCCATCATGTAGTAGGCCGGCATCATGTTGTTTTTAGTGGTATCCACCAGCCACGCGGTAATCAGCGGTGTCGTACCACCAAACAGCGAAACCGACAGGTTGAAGCCGATGGCCAGCGCACTGTAACGGATATCAGTTGTAAACAGCGCGGGCAGCGTCGAAGGCATAGTGCCGCTGAAGCAGGTGTGCAACACCCCCAGAATCATCAGACCGCCAAATACCGCCCACATATTACCGGACCCGATCAGCATAAAGCTTGGGATAGCGAGGAGGATCAGACCCACTGCACCAAAGGCAATGACCGGACGACGACCGATACGGTCAGTCCAGCGACCCCACAGCAGCGTCAGCGGCATCATCACAAACATCGCCACCATTACCAGAAGCAGGCCACTTAACTCTGGCAGACCCAGTACACCGGTCAGGTAGCTCGGCATGTACGACGTCAGCATGTAGTTCGAGACGTTAAACAGCAGCACCAGACCGATACATTTCATCATCGGTGCGCGGTATTTGCTCAGCATCTGCATCAGCGTCAGACGCGGTTTGCTCTGCTCCAGCGCTTCCTGTTTTTCCATATGCTGCTGGAAGGCGGGTGTCTCTTCCAGTTTCAGTCGCACATAGAGACCAAACAGGCCCAGTGGGGCGGCGATAAAGAACGGCACGCGCCAGCCCCAGGACATCATGGCCTCATTAGACATCACGGTCGTCATCACCGTTACCAGGCTGGCACCCATCAGATAACCCCCGATGGTGCCGAACTCCAGGAAGCTGCCCATAAAACCACGGCGCTTATCGGTGGAGTACTCCGCGATAAAGGTCGCGGCACCGCCATACTCACCACCGGTCGAGAAGCCCTGAATCAGACGTGCTACCAGCAGCAGAATCGGTGCCATGATCCCAATCGAAGAGTATGCCGGGATCAGACCGATACAGAATGTCCCGATCGACATCATGATCATTGTCATCGCCAGCACTTTCTGCCGGCCGATGCGGTCACCCAGCGGGCCAAACACCAGGCCGCCAATAGGACGTACCAGGAAGGCCGCCGCGAAGGTACCAAAGGTGGCAATCAGCTGCACCGCGTTGTTGGCATCCGGGAAAAAGACTTTGCCGATGATGACGGCGAGATAGCTGTACACACCAAAGTCGAACCATTCCATCGCATTACCTAACGCCGCTGCGCCTACCGCACGTTTCAGCATGTCGTTATCGATCACGGTAATGTCGTCGACAGTCAGCTCTTTAGGCTTCCTGTTCCAGAAATGTTTCTTTGGGTGTTCAGACGATGAGTTTCTGGTGTCCATATTCTCCTCAGGTGCATCAATGAAGGAGTCTTATAGCTTTCGCAGCCGCAAACAATGTTCAGGAGAAACCGTGGAAATGAAAGCTATAAGAAGCCGAAAAATTTTAAGTGAAGCGGCAAAAGCCGCAGCCGGTAAACCATAGACCACGATTGTAAGGTTTTGCAAGTTTTCAGCCGAAATAACTAACTTTAATGACAAATTCAGCACGGTGCTCTAACTCATGACTGCTTACTCTCACAAACATTTGGAAATATTACGTGTTAGCAGCTCTTTTTATGTGTGGATCTGTTTTTCGCTGTTTTCGCCATCATTATCGCCAAAAAAGAGGATCTACCGCGCAGAGTAATCTGTGGCTGGAAAAGCTAAGAACAGGTGAGATATTCCCATCTGCCGCATATACATAGCAGGATTAGTTGGTAGTTAACGCATAAATGAAGTGGCAGTGTAACGCTATTCGATGCCAACAGAGTGTTAATGATGAGTGCGTTAAGCCCCGCAGAATTACCGGTAATTGATTTCTCGTTATTGTCAGGTAATCAACAGCAGCAGCAACAAATCCTGGAAAAACTCAGCCAGGCCGCGCGTGATGTCGGTTTCTTCTATTTAATCAATCACGGCATTGACCGTGAATTATCAGATGAGGTTCAGGACGTCGCGCGGAAATTTTTTGCCCTGCCACAGGCGGAAAAATCCGCGGTAGCGATGGCTAACTCCCCGCATTTTCGTGGCTATAACCGGGCGGGTGTGGAAATAACCCGAAGCCAGCCTGACTATCGCGAGCAGTTTGATATTGGTGCGGAACGGGAAGCATTGCCCGTGACTGCCGATTCACCCACCTGGCAACGGATGCAGGGGCCGAATCAGTGGCCTGAAGCCCTGCCTGAACTACAGACCGTGGTCACCCGCTGGCAGCAGCAGATGACGGCGGTGGCGCTGGCGTTACTGCGTGCCTTTGCCGAAGCGCTAACGCTGCCGCGCAACGCGTTCGACAACCTCTATGGCGACTACCCCAACGAACATATCAAGCTGATTCGCTATCCGGGCCGCACCGAAGGCGAATCACGCCAGGGTGTTGGCGCGCATAAAGATTCGGGCTTCCTGACCATGTTATTGCAGGACGACCAGCCGGGCTTACAGGTTGAAGTGACATCGGACAACTGGATCGATGCATCGCCGCTGCCGGGCGCCTTTGTGGTGAACATTGGCGAACTACTGGAGCTGGCGACTAACGGCTATCTGCGCGCGACGGTGCATCGCGTGGTCTCGCCACCGCAGATCAGTGAGCGCCTGTCCATTGCCTTTTTCCTGGGCGCCCAGCTGGACGCGGTAGTGCCAATCTATCAACTGCCTGCCCAACTGGCTCATCTGGCGCAGGGACCGAGCAGCGATCCGCTTAACCCGTTACTGCGTGAAGTCGGCTGGAATTACCTCAAGGGCCGGTTGCGTTCGCATCCGGAAGTCGCCCGGCGTTTCTACCCTGAACATAACACTCACTGATAACAACAAAAGAGAAATGATGATGATTAAAAAGCGCTTTCAGGTTCTTGCCGGTCTTTCACTGCTGATTGCTCAAAGCCTGCAGGCCGCACCGCTACGTGTGGCAGCCGATCCGTTGCCGCACGCGGAGATCCTGGAGTATGTCAAAACCCTGGATCCTAAACTGGATATCAAAATTGTTGATCTGAGCGGTGGCGTGAATGCCAATGAGTTGCTGGCCGCCGGGGATGTGGATGCCAACTACTTTCAGCATCTGCCCTACTTAAAAGATCAGGAGAAGGCGCTGGGGAAATCCTTTGCGGTGGTCGCCAGCGTGCACATTGAGCCGCTGGGGATTTACTCGCGCAAGGTGAAATCACTGTCAGGGCTGCCAGAGGGTGCCAGCATTGCGGTACCGAACAATACCACCAACCTGAGCCGTGCGCTGTGGCTGTTGCAGGACAAAGGGGTGATAAAACTTAATGCGAAGGGCGAAACGGGCTTAACGCTGGTGACGCCGAAAGATATCAGTGAGAACCCGAAAAAAATCAAGATTGTTGAGATTGAGTCGCCGCAACTGCCGCGCTCGCTGGATGATGTGGATACCGCCGTAATAAATGGCAACTACGCGCTTGAAGCCGGGCTGACGCCAGCGAAAGATGCGCTGGGTCTGGAGTCGGCGGCGCATAATCCCTACGCCAACCTGCTGGTGACCACGCCAGAACGGGCGAAAGATCCGCGCGTGTTGCAGCTGGCAAAAGATCTGCGCTCGCCGCAGGTGGCGGAATTTATCCGTAAAAATTATCAGGGCTCTGTGATTCCGGTCGCGGACCAGCAGCATGATTAAAATCAGTCATCTCAGCAAACATTACGCTGGCGCCTCTTCGCCAGCATTAGACGACATCTCGCTCACCATTGAAGAGGGGACCATTTTTGGCATCCTCGGCCGGAGCGGGGCAGGCAAAAGCACGCTGCTGCGCTGCCTGAACCGGCTGGAGAATCCTTCCAGTGGGCGAATCGAGATTGATGGCCAGGATCTCGCCGCGATGAGTCTGGCGCAACTGCGTCAGCAGCGACAGCAGATGGGAATGATCTTTCAGCACTTCAATCTGCTGCATTCACGCAACGTGCAGGACAACGTCGATCTGGCGCTGGAGATTGCTGGTGTCTCAAAAACTGAACGCCGCGTGCGGGTTGCGTCTCTGCTGAAGCTGGTGGGGCTGGAGTCCTTCGCTAAAGCCTGGCCATCGCAGCTCTCCGGTGGGCAGAAACAGCGCGTCGGCATTGCCCGTGCGCTGGCTGCCCGACCCCGTTATCTGTTGTGCGATGAGGCGACCAGCGCGCTGGACCCTGAAACCACCACCTCGATTCTCGATCTGCTGGCAGACATTCAGCAACAGCTCAATATCACCATTGTGCTGATCACGCATGAAATGGCGGTGGTAAAGCGCATCTGTGACGGCGCAGCGTTGCTTGAAAATGGCCAGCTGGTTGAGAGCGGCAGCCTGAGCCAGATCATGGGACGTGAAGAGGGACGCCTGCGCAAAATGCTGCTGAAGGATGGCGAAGCAGATCGGGCGTTTATCGAAAAATATCAGCGTGAGGCATTAACACGATGCGTAGCATGAGTCGTGATCGATTTCAGGAACTGCTGCTGAACGCCACGGGTGAAACCCTCTACATGGTGCTGCTGGCGGCTCTTTTTACGGTGGCGATAGGATTGCCGGTCGGCGTGCTGCTGTTTCTGACCCGGCCGACAGGTATTCTGCCTAATCGCACGATTTCACTGCTGCTGAATACGCTGGTGAACACCGGACGCGCCTTGCCGTTTGTGGTGCTGCTGATTGCGTTGATCCCCTTTACCCGGCTGCTGGTCGGCACCACGCTGGGGAGTACGGCGGCGATTGTGCCGATTACGCTGGGGGCGTTTCCTTTCTTTGCCCGCATCGTCCAGAACGCCCTGGATGAGGTCGATCGTGGCCGGATTGAAGCGGTAGTGTCGATGGGCGGCACGCTTTGGCATATCGTCAGCCGCGTGCTGTTGCCGGAAGCGCTGCCCGCGCTGGTGGCGGGTGTTACCCTGACGATTGTCATGCTGATTGGTTTCTCGGCAATGGCAGGCGTGGTGGGCGGTGGCGGGCTGGGGGATCTGGCGATTCGCTACGGTTATCAGCGCTTCGATAATCAGATCATGGCGGCTACGATTGTGGTGCTGCTGGCGCTGGTGATGCTGATTCAGAAACTCGGTGATCGACTGGTACGCGTGCTGGCTTATCGTCGCTAAACGCAGTCCTTTCTGACGACAGGGACGTTTTAACAGCACATGCGGTCAGCGAATAGACCTGACGTTGCCACTTGCTAACCTACCAATAGTAACTTACCTTTAGTAGCTTAATGGCTGAACAGGTAAGGTAACGACAATGCATGCATTAATAGTGACTTCCCATCCCAATCAGGATGCGCATACCCACCGCGTGGCAGATCGGCTGGTGCAGGGCATTATCTCGACAGGCCACCATACGGCTGAAAAAGTCGATCTGGCAGCAGAAGGGTTTGATCCCCGTTTTACGCTCAGCGATCACCAGCATTTCAACGGTCTGGGGGCCGTTTCGCAGGATGTGCTGGCCGAACAGCAGCGACTGGACCGCGCCGATGCGCTGGTGCTGGTCTATCCGGTCTACTGGTGGTCGTTTCCCGCCCAGCTTAAAGGCTGGATCGACCGCGTCTTCATTGCGGGTTGGGCCTTTGATGAGCAGGATGGCCGGATTGTTAAACGCCTCAGCCATCTTCCCGTTCATCTGGTGGCGATTGGCGCGGCGGACACCCGCACTTATCTGCGGCGCGGCTATTTCGCCAGCATGCGGAATCAGATCGATCAGGGCATCTTTGATTATTGTGGTGCGCCGGTGGTGACCAGCGAGTTGTTGCTCAGCGGCGATGAAGGTTATCCTGAGTCACACTATCTGCTGGCGCAGCAACTGGGCCAGCGTGTATTCGCGCATCAGGAATAACATGACCGTTGAAAAAACGCCCCGTAAGCGTCTGTCACGCGAGGCCCGACGCAGGCAATTGTCGGACGTCGCGTGGCAGATAATGCAGACCGAGGGCAGCGAGGCGCTGACCCTGGCGCGGGTCGGCGACGCGGCGGGGGTGAGTAAGCCGGTCGTTTATGATCACTTCACTACCCGTCATGGGTTGCTGGCGGCATTGTATGACGATTTTGATTGCCGCCAGACCGAACGGATGGAAGCGGCGATGAATGCTGCGCCGAGGGTGATGCAACAAAGAGCGGACGTGCTCGCGACCTGTTATGTCGACTGTGTGATGACAGAGGGGCGCGAGATTCCGGAATTGCTGTCAGCACTCAGCACCTCACCGGAACTGGCCGCCGTCAAACGCCACTATCAGCTCGACTTTATTGCCCGCTGCCAGCGCTGGTTTGCGCCGTTCACGGGCAGCAGCGGGATCCCTGAAGCAGGAATGTGGGGCTTACTGGGGGGCGCGGATGCCATCGCAGGCGCGGTGGCACGCGGCGATGTCAGCCAACCGGAAGGAGAGCAGGCGATATCGGCCATGGTCGTGGCGCTGGTGGCAGGCAGCCGTGCGTTGGAATCGGATTAGCATAAAAAAGGCGGCCCCCAGGCCGCCGAATCATTCAACCACAACAGGCGTTGTGTAAGCAGTGGCAACGTACAATGATGATCGTTTAGCCTTTCACCCCGCCCGCGGTTAACCCGCTTACCAGCCAGCGCTGAGCCAGCAGGAACACCAGGGTAATCGGAATCGCGGAGAGCACCGCCGCCGCGGCAAAATCTCCCCATAAATAGTTTTGCGGATTGAGATACTGCTGCATCCCGACTGCCAGGGTGTAGCTGTTGACGTCACGCAGCAACAGCGACGCAACCGGCACTTCAGTGACCGCGGCGATAAACGCCAGAATAAACACTACCGCCAGAATCGGCACCGACAGTGGCAGCAGCACCAGCCGGAACGCCTGCCACGGTGTTGCACCATCCAGCGCGGCGGCTTCTTCCAGGGATCCGTCAATCGTTTCGAAATAGCCTTTGATGGTCCAGACATGCAGCGCGATGCCGCCCATGTAGGCGAAGATCACCCCACCGTGAGTATTCAGCCCGATAAAAGGCAGATACTGGCCAAGACGATCAAACAGCGCATAGAGCGCCACCAGCGACAACACCGCCGGGAACATCTGGAAAATCAGCATCCCCTTCAGCAGGCTGGCGCGACCGGTAAAGCGCATGCGGGCAAACGCATAGGCGCAGGTAGTCGAGAGTGCCACAATCCCCAGCGCACTAATGGCTGCAATTTTGATCGAGTTCCATAACCACAGCAGCACCGGAAAAGGCGGCGGGGTGACCCGTCCATCTGCATGTTCCACGCTGAAACCCAGCGCCAGCCGCCAGTGCTCCCAGGAGATCTGCTCCGGGATCAGGCTGCCAGTGGCGAAGTTACCGGCGCGCAGGGAAATCGCGATCACCATCAGCAGCGGGAAAAGAATCGCTGCGATAAATAACAGCAGCAGCAGATGCGTGGTGAACAGACGCAGCCGTTGTGATTTGGGTTGTACCATAGCCATAACAACTCCTTAGTCGAACTTCATCCGCGAGGCTTTCAGGTTAATGACCGCCAGCGCACCCACCAGCAGGAAGATCAGCGTGGCGATGGCGGCTGCCAGACCAAAGTCCTGCCCGCCGCCGCCCTCAAAGGCGATACGCCAGGTATAGTTCACCAGCAAATCGGTATAACCAGCTGGCGTGGTGGTGCCGAGTCGATCCGGTCCGCCGTTGGTCAGTAACTGCACCAGCACAAAGTTATTAAAATTGAAGGCAAAGCTGGCAATCATCAGCGGCATCAAAGGCTTCAGCAGCAGCGGCAGGGTGATCAGGAAGAAGTTCTGCAGCGGGCCTGCTCCGTCCATCGCCGAGGCTTCATAGAGATCGTCGGGAATGGCTTTCAGCAGTCCCATGCAGAGGATCATCATGTAGGGATAACCGAGCCAGGTGTTGACGATAATCAGCATGGTGCGCGCCAGCGTCGGATCGCTGAACCACGCGGGCTTCACGCCAAATAGCGCGCTAAGCATCACGTTGATCTCACCAAAGCTCTGGTTAAACAAGCCTTTGAAAATCAGGATCGAGATAAACGCCGGAACGGCATAGGGCAGAATCAGCATCACCCGATAAACGGCTTTGCCGCGCAGCGCCTCCCATTGCACCAGACAGGCCAGCACCATGCCTACGGCGACGGTCAGCACCACGGTGATCAGCGAGAAGAGCAGCGTCCAGCCAAATATCGCCAGGAACGGCTTCTGAATTCCTTCGTCAGTAAACACCCGCACAAAGTTTTTCCAGCCGGTATTCACGGTAAAGCCGGGGCTTAAGGTTTCGTTATCCCACGTATTGTCCGCGTTCACGGCCTGATAGAAGCCGGTCTGCGGATTGGCGCGGTAATGCGTGCCGCTTTGCTGATTAATCAGCTCATCCTGCGCGCCAACCCGATAGAGTGGCTGGGTACCGGAGAACTGACGCAGTGAACTCATCCGCAGCTGACGGCCATCCGGCAGTTCGGCACGGATCTGGCTCAGCGCCTGACGGTTAGTGGTGATCACTCTTAAGGTCGCGCGTTCGCCAGCGGGTGGCGTCGCGGGGGCCATTTTCAGCGTCTGTTCCGGGCCAAACGTAAACGGCGGCGAGACAACGTCTGCTTTACCATCGTTCAGCACCAGCTGCCAGCGATCGCCAGCCGGGAACAGTGAGAAACTGACTGCTTCACCCGACTGGAATGTGCGGCCCAGCAGTACCTGCTGCGCCCGCTCAAAGGTGAGCTGGTTGGTGCTGCTGTAGTTGGTAAAGGCGATAGCGATGGTGCAGGCGAGGGGGAATAATACAAACAGCGCCATTCCGGCCACGCCGGGATAGACATAACGCCACGCATAGGCGCGACGATTTGCAAAAATCCACAGCCCGGTCGCACTGAGGATGAGCGTCAGCAGCGCAAACAGATATTCGCCCTGCGCATACATCAGCACCAGCAGATAGCCGACCAGCAGACAGCCGATCCCGATGAGAACGCTTTTTAGCAGCAGACTGCGCGTTTTCGGTTTTCCTGACATGATGCGGTTTTCCTTAACGGTCACTCAAGCCGGGGATGACCCCGGCATAGAAGGATTACTTCTTCAGACGGGCCTGGGCATCTTTCAGTGCGGCGTCAACGCTCTGACGACCGCCCAGCGCATTCAGGGTGGCGGTACGCATCGCGTACCAGAAGGCTGCCATCTGCGGGATATTAGGCATGATGTCGCCCTGTTTAGCGTTGCTCATGGTGGCGGCAATACGCGGATCTTTTTCCAGCCTCTGCTGGTAAGATTTCAGCGCCACGGCGCCCAGCGGCTTGTCTTTATTGACCATTTCCAGTCCGGAATCGGTCAGCAGATAGTTCTCCAGGAACTCTTTCGCCAGCTCTTTGTTTGGACTGGCGGCGTTGATCCCGGCGCTCAGCACGCCGACAAAGGCTTTCGACGGTTTACCCTTCAGCGTGGGCAGTTCAGTGACGCCATAGTCGATGCCGCTCTTGTCGAGGTTGCCCCACGCCCACGGACCATTAATGGTCATGGCGGTTTCGCCTTTGTTAAAGGCGGCTTCAGCAATGGAGTAATCGGTGTCGGCATTCAGGGTTTTGGCTTTAACCTGATCGACCAGGAACTGCATGCCCGCTTTCGCTCCGGCGTTATCGACGCCAACATCCTTCACATCATAATGACCGTCGGTGAGCTTAAAGGCGTAAGCCCCGCCTGCGGCCAGCAATGGCCAGGTGAAGTAGGGTTCCTGCAGGTTAAACATGATGGCGCTTTTGCTTTTGGCGCGCAGTTGCTTGTCGAGTCCGGCAATCTCTTCCCAGGTTTTCGGCGGGTTCGGCAGCAGCTTTTTGTTGTAAATCAGTGACAGCGCCTCAACCGAAATCGGATAGCCAATCAGCTTGCCGTCGAAACGTACCGCGTCCCACGTGAACGGGAAGATCTTCTCGCGGAAGCTGGCGTCCGGCGTCACCTCCGCCAGCAGGCCCGACTGTGCGTAGCCGCCAAAACGGTCATGTGCCCAGAAGATAATATCCGGGCCATCGCCGGTCGCCGCAACCTGCGGATACTTCTCTTCCATTTTGTCAGGATGTTCGACCGTGACTTTAATGCCGGTCTCCTTCTCAAATTTCTTACCCACGTCGGCAAGGCCGTTGTAGCCCTTGTCACCGTTGATCCAGATGACCAGTTTACCTTCCTCAATTTTTGCCATCGCGCTGGCTGAAAAGAGCACAGCAGAGAGGGCAGAAAGGGCCAGAATTCGTGTTCCGGTTTTCATTGTCATAAATCCATCCTGTTAGCGGAAGTGGTGAATGCTTTGTCGGCATCATTGTGCGTATCCGCCAGGGCTTCTCATCCTCCTCCGCTCTACGCCCCAGGCGCAATCGCTGTGATCGCGCTGGCAAAAAGCACCTGAAGCGGGCGCTTACGCGGCAAAAAATCCCTCGGGTCTGAGTTAGCGATCACAAAAAAGCGCGGCAGCCCCCGGGCCGGGGCGTCAGCCCGCATTTCTCCTCCTCCCGCCTCCTCCCCCAGTAGTTTGCGTTATGGCGGAGGATGTTACCGATTGTTTCCTCTCGCATAGTGAGCCCCGGAACCCGTCTGCCGCTGAGCAGACACGACTATGCAGCTAAGAGGGAAGGGATCATGGCGAGCGTTGTGTTACGCAATGTCACGAAAGCCTGGGGCGATACGGTGGTGTCGAAAGATATCGATCTCACCATTCGTGAAGGGGAATTTGTAGTTTTCGTCGGCCCATCAGGCTGTGGCAAATCGACGCTGCTGCGCATGATTGCCGGACTGGAGACCATCACCAGTGGCGAGCTGTTAATCGGCGACCAGCGCATGAATGACGTACCACCTGCTGAACGCGGCATTGGCATGGTGTTTCAGTCCTATGCGCTTTATCCCCATCTGTCGGTGGCGGAGAACATGTCCTTTGGCCTGAAGCTGGCCGGAGTGAAAAAAGCGGAAATTCATCAGCGCGTTAATCAGGTGGCAGAAATTCTGCAACTGGCGCACCTGCTCGATCGCCGCCCCAAAGCCCTGTCTGGGGGGCAGCGTCAGCGCGTGGCGATTGGCCGCACGCTGGTGGCGGAACCGCGCGTATTTCTGCTGGATGAACCGCTGTCGAACCTCGATGCCGCGCTGCGCGTCCAGATGCGGATCGAGATCTCCCGTCTCCATAAGCGCCTGAAGCGCACCATGATTTATGTCACCCACGATCAGATCGAAGCGATGACGCTGGCTGACAAGATCGTGGTGCTGGATGCCGGGCGTATTGCGCAGGTCGGCAAGCCGCTTGAACTCTACCACTATCCCGCCAACCGCTTTGTTGCCGGGTTTATCGGATCACCAAAAATGAATTTCCTGCCGGTCAAAGTGACCGCCACCGCCATCGACCAGGTTCAGGTGCGGTTGCCTAATCAGCAACTGGTGTGGCTGCCGGTTGACAGTGCCGGGGTTCAGGTTGGCAGCAATATGTCACTGGGCATTCGCCCGGAACATCTGCTCTCCAGCGATATCGCCGACGTCACCCTTGAAGGGGAAGTGCAGGTGGTGGAACAGCTGGGGCATGAAACACAGATCCACATCGAGATTCCCGCTATCCGTCAGAACCTGGTCTACCGCCAGGAAGACGTCGTGCTGGTAAAAGAGGGCGCCATCCTCGGTATTGGCCTGCCGCCCGAGCGTTGTCACCTGTTCCGCGAGGACGGGAGCGCGTGCCGCAGGCTGTATCAGGAGCCGGGTGTATAGCCCTGCCAAAAAACAATAAAAGCAATGACCTCAGGAGATAGAAAATGTTAACTCTGCGCAAACTTCCCATCGCCGTTGCCGTCGCGGTGGGAACCCTCTCCGCCCCGACGATGGCGGTTGATTTTACCGGTTACGCCCGTTCCGGCATTGGCTGGACCGGTAGCGGTGGCGAACAGCAATGTTTCCAGGCCACCGGCGCCCAAAGTAAGTACCGTCTGGGCAACGAATGTGAAACCTATGCCGAATTGAAATTAGGCCAGGAAGTGTGGAAAGAGGGTGATAAAAGCTTCTATTTCGACACCAACGTGGCTTACTCCGTGGCACAGCAGAATGACTGGGAAGCAACCTCACCCGCGTTCCGTGAAGCCAACGTTAAAGGTAAAAACCTGATCGATGCACTGCCAGGTTCAACCATCTGGGCCGGTAAGCGTTTTTATCAGCGTCATGACGTTCACATGATCGACTTCTACTACTGGGATATCTCGGGTCCGGGCGCGGGTCTGGAAGATGTGGATCTCGGCTTCGGTAAGCTCTCTTTCGCCGCAACCCGTTCTTCTGAGGCGGGCGGCTCTTATACCTTCTCCAGCGATCGTATCCGTGACTTCGCCACCAGCACCGCCAACGACGTGTTTGATGTGCGTCTGGCTGGACTGGAAACCAACCCGAACGGCGTGCTCGAGCTGGGTGTCGATTATGGTCGTGCTAATGCCCGTGATGGCTACCGTATTGAAGATGGCGCCTCTAAAGATGGCTGGATGTTCACGGCTGAACATACCCAGAGCATGCTGAAAGGCTACAACAAATTTGTGCTGCAATACGCCACCGACGCGATGACCTCGCAGGGCAAAGGCGTGCCGCAGGGCACCAATATCAATAACAACGGTGACATGTACCGCGTTCTCGATCACGGCGCCATCTCGCTGGCGGAACGCTGGGACCTGATGTACGTCGCCATGTATCAGAACATCGATCTGGACAACAACCGTGGCACCGAGTGGTACACCGTGGGTGTCCGACCAATGTACAAATGGACGCCAATCATGAGCACCCTGCTGGAGCTGGGCTACGACAACGTCAAATCGCAGCAGGCAAACGAGCGCAACGGCCAGTACAAAGTGACGCTGGCACAGCAGTGGCAGGCCGGTGACAGCATCTGGTCACGTCCGGCGCTGCGTTTGTTCGCAACCTACGCCAAATGGGATGAGAAGTGGGGCTACAGCAAAGATAACTCCGGCGATCTCACCTCCTTCGCCTCGGCGGACTCCACCGGCAACGGCATCCTGACCAACAGCCGTGGCAACGATGACGAAGTGACCTTCGGCGCGCAGATGGAAATCTGGTGGTAAGCCAGAACCTTTTCTGACGGGCGCGGACTCGCGCCTGATGGATCTCTTTGGTCGCGGTGTGCCATTGCCTGGTTCACACCGCGACCTGCAATAAGGTACGCATAATGAAAATGAAAAAACTGGCTGCACTCTGCCTGACGGCGGCGTTACTGACAGGACACACGCTTCCCGCCCTGGCGGAGGTCAATCTGGTGCCGCAGGATCTCTCTTCCGCACCGGTCGTCGCACCTGAATCTCTGCAACGCCTGAGCTGGCAGCCGCTGGCGGCCTCTCAGACGCAGACCACAAAACTCGCCAACAGCGGACAGACGCTGAATGCGCCCCACATTGCCGGGCCGGTCGCGGCTTACAGTCTGCCAGCGAATATCGGCGAACTGACGCTGACGCTGAACAGTGAAGTGGCGAACGGTCAGGTTTTCGCACCTAACGTGCTGGTGCTGGACGAAAACCTGCGCCCAGCGGCCTGGTTCCCGAGCCGCTACTTTACCTATCAGAAGCCGGGCGTGATGGCGGCAGATCGGCTGGAAGGGGTAATGAAATTAACCCCGGCGCTGGGCCAGCAAAAGATTTACCTGCTGGTGTTCACCACCGACAGCGATCTGACCCAGACCACCACGTTGCTTGATCCAGCCAAGGCTTACGCCCAGGGCACCGGCCATGCGGTACCGGATATTCCCGATCCGGTCGCCAGCCACAGCCGCGAAGGCACCATGAAGCTGAAGATGCAGACCAGTTCCGGCTCCTCGATCCTGGTCGGGCCGCTGTTTGGTTCATCCGGCGCGAGTGCAGTCACCGTCGGCAATACCGCACCAGCGGCAGCGTACAGCGCAGCACCGGCTCAGGCACCGTCCGCCGTGCCCGCGCCAAAAGCCCGTGCGGAACCGATCATGAGCGACACCGAGAGTTACTTTAACCAGAAGATTACCCAGGCGGTGAACAGCGGCAATATCGACAAGGCGCTGAAACTGCTGGATGAAGCCGAGCGGCTGGGGTCTACCTCTGCACGGCAAACCTTTATCAGTAGTGTTAAAGGCAAGGGGTGAAGCTGCCCCGACACTGTTGATGTTGTTCCATCTGGTGCGCTCTGGCGCACCTTTTTTTGGCGTGTAAATCATGAATGTAATGGGTTGAGACCTTAACCGATCTTACTTAACGTTGCCGGTCAGGAGAACGTTGAGGGGTGAGCGTTGTCATGCTAACCAGGTTAGCTAACGGATTCTAAAACCCTGGAATAGTTCCAGGGTTTATACTTCCTGAGTTCTGAACGTCAGTGCTTAATTCCGCACTGACCCCTTCCGTCGTGCCGTCAAATCGCGCAACAACCCTTCGGTCTGCGAATCACTGAATAGCGCCTCCAGCGGCACGCTCAATTTGCGTCGCCAGTTCGGATATTCATCACTGGTGCCGGGAATGTTCACCGGCGCGGCCATGTCCAGCCAATCCTCCGGTTGCAGGCCCAGCAGGGCGCTGTGGCTGTCTGCCAGATAGCGCTGCATCGCCCGGTTTAACGCTTTGCTCATGCCGGTGTGGCGTGCATCGCGTCCGGCACGTTTCGGCAGCGCGCCGACCCGATGCAGACTGTTCAGCAGCGCCTGCCTGGCCCGAAGCCGATCCTGATACAGCCCGGCCAGCACCACCTTGTCCGGATAGAGACCGAGTTGCGCGCCGGTTGTCAGATCGTTACTTTGCCACCAGCCACGCAGTGTCGGGAGGTCATGTGTGGTGGCGACAGCCATTGCCTGCCGTGGCCAGCTGGCGGGCGGGCGAAAACCGGTTTCTGAAGTCTGTTCGAACCAGAGCACCTTGTAGGAGTAAACGCCCCCATCCCTCAGCTTATCGACAATCGCTTCCGGAACGGTGCCCAGGTCTTCGCCAATCACCATGCAGCGATGACGCTGGCTTTCCAGCGCCAGAATCGCCAGCAGATCGTCGATGGGATAGTGCACATAAGCCCCGTGCATCGCGCTTTCACCGGCCGGGATCCACCACAGCCGCATTAGTGCCATCACATGGTCAATACGCAGCGCGCCGCAGTGGCGCATATTGGCGCGCAGCAGGGCGATCCACGGCTCCGAGGCGCGCTGTCGCATCACCTGCGGATCCATGGGCGGTAATCCCCAGTCCTGGCCGCGAGGGCCGAGAATATCGGGTGGCGCACCGATGCTGGCATTCATACAGTAGAGATCGCGCTCGCTCCAGGTCTCTGCGCCACCCTGTGCGACACCTACCGCCAGATCGCGGTAAAGTCCGATGGGCATCTGCTGCTGCTGACAGACGTCCCAGCAGCTTTCAAACTGCTGCGCGGCCAGCCACTGCAGCCAGAGCCAGAAGCGCACCTGATCCTGATGTTGCGCCAGGAAGGTCTTTACGGCCGGACTGCCAGGACTCTGAAACGCCTCCGGCCACACTGGCCAGCCCCAGCGCCCGCTATCCTGCGCTATCTGGTCGGCATGCAGCGCATCAAACAGCGCCTGATGCTGCAAGCTTTCGCCACCCTCACGGATAAATGCGGTAAATGCCTGCACCTCAGGATCGGCGGCATCGCGCTGGGTAAACTGCGGCCAGGCCAGGCTTAACGCCTGAATTTTGAGTCGGGTTACCGCTGCATAATCGACCCATTCAGTTGCGCGTGCCTGCTCCAGCGTCTGCTGCGTTTCGGGCTGTTGCCACCAGGCCTGCGCAGCCACGCTCAACTGGAAGTCAGTGACCGCACTGACATCGATGTAGAGCACATTAAGCCAGCGCCGTGACGAAGGGCTGTAAGGACTGGCGCTTTCCGGGCTGGAGGGAAACAGCGCATGGACTGGATTAAGGCCGATAAACGCGCCACCACGTGCGGCGACGTCCGGTAGCATCCGGCGCAGATCGCCAAAGTCGCCAACGCCCCAGTTCTGCGCGGAGCGCAGGGTGTAAAGCTGCACGCAGGCGCCCCACAGGGATTCACCTGCCAGCAGGGCTGGCGGTTCATAACAGCGGGCCGGGGCAATAATCACCCGGCACGACCACTGCTGCGCGCCCTGTTGCAGCGTCAGCTGATGGTAGCCTTCGGGCAGCGGCGGCAGATGCAGCGGCTGCGCGGGCTGGCAGCGGCCCGAGCTGATCTCACCCGACTCGCGGGTGAGATGCCAGTGGGCATCGTCAATCAGCTGTGGCGACAGGCTCAGCAGATCGCCGCTGCGGAAAATCACCACCGGTGGCAGCGGTGTGCTCAGCGCATGGGGAGGCTGCATCACCGCCAGCAAACGCTGGCGGGTCAGGGTTGGGATCGCCTGAGGCTTGCCGTGAGCATTGATATACTCAGCGGCGATGCCTGCCAGGGAAAAATCATCCATAACAGGTTCTGTTTTCATGGCATTCCTTAGCGTTTCGCTTGCCAGATGCGTTGCTGATAATCGCGGATTGCGCGATCGGAGCTGAACATGCCACAGCGTGCGGTATTGAGGATGGTGGCACGTGTCCAGGCTTCCTGATCGCTCCACAGCAGCTCAACCTGCGCTTGCGCGTGCAGGTAGGGCTGGAAGTCTGCCAGCACCAGATAAGGATCGCCGCCTTCCGGGCCGAGACTGTGCAGCATTGCGTCAAAAGCGTGAAGATCGCCCTGACTGAAGGTGCCATCTTCCAGTGCCTGTAACACCTGATTGAGCTGCGGATCTTTTTTGCGCCACTGCGCCGGAGCATAGCCACTGGCTTTTAAGGCCACCACCTGTTCCACGGTATGCCCGAAAATAAAGATGTTTTCACTGCCCACCTGCTCAGCGATCTCAACATTCGCCCCATCAAGTGTGCCGATGGTCAGGGCACCGTTAAGCGCCAGTTTCATGTTACCGGTGCCGGAGGCTTCTTTACCGGCAGTTGAGATCTGTTCAGAAAGGTCAGCGGCCGGAATCAGCCGCTCGGCGACGGAGACGTTGTAATCGGGAATAAACACCACCTTCAGGCGGTCGCCGATGCGCGGATCCTGGTTGATCACCTCGGCCACTTTGTTGATGGCGTAGATGATGTTTTTTGCCAGCGCATAACCTGGTGCGGCTTTGGCGCCAAACAGCACCACGCGCGGTACGCGGTTCGCCTGCGGATCGGTGACCAGTGTCTGCCACAGCGCAATGATGTGCAGCAGGCTCAGATGCTGACGTTTGTATTCATGCAGGCGCTTAATCTGCACATCAAACAGCGCGGTGGGGTCGATTTCGATGCCGGTCCGGTTTTTGATCCAGCCGACCAGCGCCTGTTTATTCTGCTGTTTGATGGTGCGATATTCCGCGCGGAACGTGGCGTCATCCGCAAAGGCTTCCAGCCCCTGCAGGGCATCAAGATCGTTCAGCCAGGGCTTTTGCAGCGTTCGGCTAATCAGCGCACTCAGCGCCGGGTTGCACTGATTAATCCAGCGGCGCGGTGTAATGCCATTGGTCACGTTATGGAATTTCTCCGGCCACATCTGGTGATATTCCGGGAAGAGATCCTGTACCACCAGTTTCGAGTGCAGCGCCGCGACACCATTGACCGCGAAGCCACTGGTGACGCAAAGGTTGGCCATGCGGAGCTGGTTATTGTGCACCAGCGCCAGTTTCCCCCATTTTGCGTCATCGTCCGGCCAGCGCGATGTGACAGCCGTTTTCAGCTGCGCATTCAGAGTATTAATGATCATCATATGGCGCGGCAGCAGACTGCGCACCAGGCGCACATCCCAGCACTCCAGCGCCTCCGGCATCAGCGTGTGATTGGTGTAGGCAAAGGTATGCTGGGTGATCTGCCACGCGCGCTCCCAGCTAAGTTGATGCTCATCCAGCAGCAGACGCATCAGCTCCGGAATCGCCAGCGTCGGATGGGTGTCGTTCAGCTGGATGACTTCGTGATCGGCCAGCGTTTCGATGCTGCGTCCGGCCAGATGGTGGCGACGCAGAATGTCTGCCAGCGCACAGGCGCACTGAAAATATTGCTGCATCAGACGCAGTTTTTTACCGTTCTGATGATTGTCATTGGGGTAGAGCACTTTGGTGAGTTTTTCTGCATCAATGCCCTGTTGCTCCGCACGCAGAAAATCGCCGTCGTTAAAGCGGCTGAGGTTGAACGGCTGAGCATGTTTCGCCTGCCACAAACGCAGTGGCTGGCTGATGCCATTCTCAAAACCGACTACCGGCAAATCCCAGGCTTCGCCGAGCAGCTCAAACGCCGGTTGCCACTGCGGCTGACCCGCAACCGTCACCACTTTACCGCCCAGTCCGACACGCACGTTCAGCGCGGCGTTATGGTTAAACCACGGATAGCTATCGCGCTGCCAGTCATCCGGCCCTTCGACCTGCGCGCCCTGTTCAAAACGCTGGCGAAACAGACCATACTGATAGTTCAGACCGTAGCCAGTAGCGGGCTGACCCACATTCGCCATGGAATCCAGAAAACAGGCCGCCAGACGACCCAGGCCGCCGTTCCCCAGCGCCGGATCGGTTTCATTTTCCAGCACGTCGGTCAGTGAAATATTCCACTCAGAGAGCGCGTCGTTAACCGCGTTATACCAGCCCAGATTCAGAAGGTTATTGCCGGTCAGGCGACCCATCAGAAACTCCATCGACAGATAGTTCACATGACGCAGTTCTGTCGGGGCTGGGGGAGCAGGCTGCGCGGCCAGCATGTCGGCCAGTGCACCGCTGAGTGCCTGCCACCACTGTGCATGTGTCATCTCCTGCGCATCGCGCAGGCCAAAACGCTGCCACTGACGGGTCAGGGCAGCATTGAACTGAAGCGGGTTGAATTCGGGCTGTGTCATGGTTGATGTCCTGTAAAAACAGAAAATGGGTCAATGTGACGACAGTCTGCCCGTGAGGAAACTTACGCTCATCCTCCCGAAAAGAATTAGCGCAGGAGGATAGGGAGGGTGGAGAGGATGAGGCAATTCCTAAATCGGCGAAGGAGTGTGATAGCGCACGCTTTTGTAAAGTTTAGTTAATGGGTTTGCTTGCATTCATCAGACGAAATGCTGAACCTGTGTAAGGAATAATTACGAAGCGTAAAATAATGATGCGCTCGACGAATGGAGAAACGCGCGCCCATGCTAATACCCGCCAAACTCAGTCGCCCGGTCCGTCTTCAGGGCACCGTCATCCGTGAAAGATTGCTCCAAAAGCTCACCGCTGCCGGTAACTATCGGCTGGTGCTGGTCACCAGTCCTGCGGGCTACGGTAAAACCACTTTGGTGTCGCAGTGGGCGGCGAGCAAAAGCGATCTGGGCTGGGTTTCTTTAGATGAGGGCGATAATCAGCCAGAGCGCTTTGCCGATTACCTGATTGCGGCACTGCAACAGGCCACTCACGGCGGCTGTCCCCGCAGTGAACTGCTGGCGCAGAAGCGGCAATATGTGAATCTCAATGCGCTGTTTTCTCAGCTCTTTATTGAGCTGGTGGAGTGGCAGCAGCCGCTGTGGCTGATTGTTGATGATTACCATCTGATCACCAATCCGGCGATTCACGACGCGATGCGCTTTTTCCTGCGCCATCAGCCTGAAAATCTGACGCTGATTCTGATGTCACGTAATCTGCCGCAGCTCGGTATCGCTAACCTGCGGGTGCGTGAGCAACTGATAGAGCTGGGCAGCCAGCAGCTCGCTTTTACCCATCAGGAGGCCCAGCAGTTTTTTGACTGCCGGCTGGCGGCACCGCTGGAAAGCGACGAGAGCAGCCGACTCTGTGATGATGTTGCGGGCTGGGCGACAGCACTGCAACTGATCGTGCTGTCGGCGCGACAGGGTGCCAGTTCGGCTCAGCATTCCGCCCGGCGTCTCTCCGGCATTAATGCCAGCCATCTTGCCGACTATCTGGTGGAAGAGGTGCTGGATAATGTCGATCTGCCCACCCGCCACTTCTTACTGAAAACCGCGCTGCTGCGTTCAATGAACGATGAGCTGATTGCCTGCGTGACCCGTGAAGAGAACGGTCAGATGCGGCTGGAAGAGATCGAGCGGCAGGGGCTATTTCTGCAGCGCATGGACGACTCCGGCTGCTGGTTCAGCTACCACCCACTGTTTGGTAACTTCCTGCGCCAGCGCTGTCAATGGGAACTGGCGGTGGAGCTGCCTGTGCTGCATCGGGCTGCGGCCGAGAGCTGGATGGCGCAGGGTTTTCCTGGCGAGGCGATTCATCATGCACTCGCCTCCGGTGATGCATCCATGCTGCGGGACGTGCTGCTGAAGCATGCCTGGACGCTGTTTAATCAGAGTGAGCTGCCGCTGCTGGAGAATTCCCTGAAAGCGCTGCCGTGGGAGATGATGCTGGAGAACCCGATGCTGGTGCTGCTGCAGGCGTGGCTGATGCAGACTCAGCATCGTTTCTCTGAAGTGGACAGTCTGCTGGCCCGCTTTGAGCAGGCCAGCCGCTGCGAGATCGATGCGGCCCTTCGCGGTGAATTTAATGCGTTGCGTGCTCAGGTGGCGATCAACGATGGCAATACTGATGAAGCGGAGCGGCTGGCGAAAGTGGCGCTCGATACGCTGCCAGCCAGCCGTCACTACAGCCGCATTGTGGCGACCTCCGTACATGGCGAAGTGATGCACTGCAAAGGCGAGCTGGACGATTCACTCAAGCTGATGCGGCAGACTGAACAGATGGCCCGTCGTGATGAAGTGTGGCACTACGCGCTCTGGAGCATGATTCAGCAGAGCGAGATTCTGTTTGCGCAGGGCTTTTTGCAGGCCGCCTATGAGATCCAGAGCCGCGCCTTTGTACTGGTAGAAGAGCAGCATCTGGCACAGTTCCCGCTGCATGAGTTTCTGCTGCGCATTCGCGCTCAGCTGCTATGGGCCTGGGGCCGACTGGAAGAAGCGGAGCAGGCGGCCCGCGAAGGGATCAACGTGCTGAACGGTTACCAGCCGCAACAGCAGATTCAGTGTCTGGGGCTGCTGGTGCAGTGCTCCCTCGCGCGCGGCAACATTGATAACGCCCGCAGCTATCTGAACCGGCTGGAAAATCTGCTGAATAATGGCAACTGGCACAGCGACTGGATCGCTAATGCCGATAAAGTCCGGGTGATCTACTGGCAGATGACCGGCGACAGTCAGAACGCCCGCGACTGGATGCGACAGACACCCAAGCCCGCCTTCGCCAACAACCATTTTCTGCAGGGGCAGTGGCGGAATATCGCCCGCGCGCAGATCCTGCTGGGTGATGTCAGCCAGGCGGAAGTGGTGCTGGAGGAGCTGAATGAAAATGCCCGCGCCCTGCGTCTGATGAGCGACTTAAACCGTAACCTGCTGCTGCTGAATCAGATCTACTGGCAGACCAACCGCAAAGCGGAGGCGCAGCGCGTGCTGATTGACGCGCTGAAACTGGCGCGCAGCACCGGCTTTATCAGCCATTTTGTGATCGAAGGCGAGATGATGGCGCAGCAACTGCGTCAGCTGATTCAGTTAAATACCCTGAATGAGCTGGACAGCCATCGCGCCCGCCGCATCCTGCTGGAGATCAACAAATATCACCGTCACAAATTCGCCCATTTCGATGAAGGTTTTGTCAGCCGGTTACTCAACCATCCTGACGTGCCGGAACTGATTAGAACCAGCCCGCTGACGCAGCGTGAATGGCAGGTGCTGGGGCTGATCTATTCCGGCTACAGCAACGATCAAATCGCCGGTGAGCTGGCAGTAGCGTCGACTACCATCAAAACCCACATCCGCAATCTCTATCAGAAGCTGGGTGTCACCCATCGCAGCGAAGCGATGAATCAGGTGCAGTCGCTGTTAAAAATGATGGGCTATGTCTGAGGGCCGGTATCTCATAGGGCGGCTTTAGCCGCTCACCGCCGAAACAGGTGGTCTGTATAAATGGGACGCGGGGCAGTTACTCTACTGCGAATCACGCGCTCTGATTAGCCTGATGTCGGGACTTTATCGCAGTGAGTCATGATGGTTGCATCACCCGACAGACAACCCAACCCCGACCGCGAGCGAAACACTCTTTTTCAGGCATCACATTTTTGAAGCCAGGTCAGTGAAGTGTTCCCTTATACTATCCGTTATCTCAAAAATACAATCGAGATGCGTACTATTTTCCACAACCTGACAGCTTATATTTGGATTGGTGCAGCTCCTGAAAAACTCATCCATTCGGCTTACATCAAACAGTTCATCATGCTCAGCAAGCATGATTTTTACTGGACTAGAGATCTCTCTAAGTTGCTTTTCAGGATTGCGGGGGGTGAGGGCATTAGCCATATTTACGCTATATACCTGAACAAAGTCAGGCCTCGAATTGATTATCTCACAGGGGAAATGAAGCTTTACTCCCTTACGACGCCCACAAAGAAACCCCGCACTTACTGCATTGATTATGAAGGGCCAGTGGTTAACTGATGCAAAGGGAATGGAAAAATCGCGGTTCAGATTTGATGGTGAAAAAGGGCCTAATGCAGGGGCAAGCAGGATCAGGCTTTCAACAACCCGCGATAAAGAGTGTTTAGTTAAGTAATTTATCAGCATGCCGCCGCCACTGGAGTGCCCAGGCAAGTGAATCCGGGCATCAATGAAACAGGCTCGTACATAATCAATGACGGCATCAACATTCCGCCAGATTTGATCAGGGCTTGAAGCATCTCCCCGGATCCCAGCCGAACGACCGTGCCCACGGATATCTAGAAGACAAACACAGACGGGCAGAGTGTAACTTAACTGTCGAGCAAATATTTCGTACCCCGCGTCAGAGTTAAACCCACCACCGTGGTACACGATAAGAACCTCATCTACAGTCGTTTTTGGTTTATATGCCTTGATATACAACTCATTAAGTTGCTTTTCGACGATATTTTCAGGAGGCCGTAGCAGGGAGTTGAGCTGTTCATAGCGCTCGACAAAGCGAGTAAAGTCAATCACGTGTAAATTCCTTGTTTATAAGTTTCACTGCCTGTGAAGTTTTGACATGAAGCATGCACTGATTCTGTATGTGAGGTACAGCATTTAACAAAAGTCTACTTAGCCGCAACATCGCAGCCGCCCTTTACGCGTTTCTGCGGTGCTATGTCCATTTGGAGCTGACCTGCTCCCCGTTGATAAATACACCATGATATTAGTAACGTCCGCTTCTGGCACTAAGCGGACCGAGACCGGTAGCAGGTCTGCTTAGAGCGAAAATCGGACGTTCTGCCGCAACGGAAATGGCAGCGAAATATCGGAATCAGGATTGGCTGACTTCGCGTAGACGATAATGACGCATTCAAAAGAGAGGCTGCGCGCTGCTCGCCTGACCAGGTGTTATTCCGGTCTGCCGCTGAAACATGGCAATAAACGATGACGCGCTGCTATAACCCACTTCGAAGGCCACGTTCTCCACTTTTCCGCCCTTTTCCAGTAAGTGTATGGCCTTAACCACGCGCATTCGCTGACGCCACTCGTTCAGCGGCATACCGAGCGCTTCCTGACATTTTCGGTTCAGCGTCCTTATTGTCGTGCCCGATAAGGAGGCCAGCTTTGCCAGAGGTATATTATCCGCAGGATTTTTTTCGAGTCTTTCCAGAATAACCGTAAGCAGCGGGTCATCAGAATAGGGTAGAAAATTTTTGTAACGCGTTGCGGTTCTCAGCTGGTCCCGGAGCACATCAAGGAGACGGTGATTTTGCTGTGAAAGGGGCAAGGCGAGAGGATGCATACGAAGGTGCTCAAGTATGGCAATGGTCAGTGAATTCACCTCCAGAGCACAGGGCGCTTCGGGCATGCCCTGGCAAAGTTCAGGCATCAGATAAAGTGAACAGTGGGTAGCCGAATAGCGGTTCAGCCCTTCATGTACAACCCCCGGAGGCAGCCATATCCCATAGTGGGCCGGCGCAGTAAGGTGATCGGTTTCCAGCCTGACCTCCATGACTCCGCTGAAGGAATAGACAAACTCCCCCCACGGATGTGAATGCACCGGATAAGTAGCCCCGGCGGGCATGTCAGCGACCCGGAACCACGCCGGGCCCGGCAACTCCCGCGTGAAGGGTGGCGCAATAAGCTTTTTGTTACGCATTACAGATGCCGTGAGACTCATATATTCCCCTGCTGTTTTACGCTATAAAATGTCCTTTTCAAACTATATGCCTTATCCGCGTCACTGCCATACTGAAATTTTCAGGAGAGAGACGTGACTTTAAAGCGAAAAAATGCGGACCTGCGTGCAGGCGGAATAATGACAATGCTGTGCATCATATGGGGTGTACAGCAGGTTGCCATTAAAGGCGTGGCGGATGAGATATCACCTGTACTGCAGGTTGCCCTCCGTTCAGGGATTGCCGCTCTGCTTGTGCTGGTCGTAATGACCTGCAGAAAAGAATCACTGCGTCAGTCCCGCCCATATCTGATGGCCGGATGTGTGGTGGGGCTACTGTTTGCTCTGGAATTTCTGTTTGTTGCTGAAGGGTTACGTTTTACCTCCGCATCTCATATGGCCGTGTTTCTCTACACTGCCCCCGCCTTTGCCGCTGTCGGTCTGCAGCTGTTTCATCCGGATGAGCGGCTCGTACCGGCGCAGTGGGCAGGTATTTTTGTCGCGTTTTCCGGCATTGCGGTGGCGTTTCTGTCAGGCAACAGCGGCAGCGGTGACGTGGTTAAGATGCTTACCGGTGACGCGATGGGCCTGCTGGCTGGCCTGGCCTGGGGAGCCACTACTGTCGTGGTGCGCTGTACTGCACTGAGTCAGGCTCCGGCATCACATACCCTCTTTTATCAGCTGACCGGCGCCGGGATTTTACTACTGCTTTACGCACTGTTCAGCGGTCAGCTTCATTTCAGACCGGGCGTTAACGGGAGTCTGAGCCTGCTTTTCCAGATTTTTATCGTGGGGTTTGCCAGCTATCTGACCTGGTTCAGCCTGATGAAAACTTATCTGGCCTCACAGCTCGGCGTACTGTCGTTTATGACGCCCGTTTTCGGCGTCCTGGCGGGTATGCTGTTTCTCAACGAGCAGCCTCAGCCGGGCTTCATCTGGGGCACATTACTGATTCTGAGCGGCATAGTCATTGTCAGCGGCTGGCCGTGGTTTATCACGAAATTCGGACGGCCTGCTGAGGCCCATCGTCAGTCAACAGGGAGAAATCCATGAAAGTTCTTATCGTTTTTGCCCACCCGGAACCGCAATCGTTTAACGGCGCGCTTAAAGACGCCGCCGTAAACACCCTGAACGCGGCCGGACACGATGTGCAGGTCAGCGACCTGTACCGTATGGGCTGGAAAAGCCAGCTTGATGCAGATGACATTCCCGGTGAACGCGTCGATCCCGGCTTCTTTAACGCCCCGAAAGAGCAGGAGCTGATGGAAGCCACAACCGGCGCCACGCCCGACGTGCGCGCTGAGCAGGAAAAAATGCAGTGGTGCGATCTGATGATTTTCCAGTTCCCGGTGTGGTGGTTTGGCATGCCCGCCATCATGAAGGGGTGGGTTGACCGCACGTTTACCCGTGGCTTCGCCTATAAGAGCGGACGAAAATATGATTCAGGCATCTTCAGGGGCAAACGCGCCATGATTTGCGCCACAACGGGCACCGCTTCTTCGCTTTACGAACCTGATGGCGTGGACGGCGATATCAACCATATCTTCTGGCCGGTCCATAACGGCATTTTTCATTACGCCGGTTTCGACGTTCTGCTGCCTTTTATGGCATGGATGGCGGATAATACATCGCAGGAAAACAGAGAAGCATATCTGGAGCAGTGGGCCACCCGGCTGCGTCATATTGAGCAGGAAACGCCGTTGTTTTTTCACTCCCGGGAAGATTACACCGATGAGCAGCGGCTGCGTCCGGGAATCGAGGCGAAGACCGGCTTTCAGTGGAATTCTTCTGCAGGCCAGACACATGATGCTGCTGCCCGTACATATACGCGCAACCTGAAATAATAGCGAAAACCGGTTTAAAGTTATCAGGTAATGATCGGATAGCAACGTCCGCTTCTGGCACAAAGCGGACATGAATCATGTATAAAACTCGTTAAGAGAGAAATTGATATTAACAATCTTTCCTACCTCTTATGAGGTAATTAATAACATCAACATGGGCTAATTACTGGGTGACAGGTTAGACCTTGTTGCAATTCAACCTAAACATTCCCTTTCTTACGCCTGCTATAAAGTTAATGAACAGTTAACCGATAATGATGATTAAGATGCTTTCAATCTGCATTATTTTTGTTCTTATAATAATTAATTCAGCAGGATGTAAAAATGAGTAATATTCTTAACAATATTAATCTTACCGCTAAGTTTGCAATTCTGGGCTTGTTTTGCCTTGTTCTTTTTTCAGTTCCTACCGTGCTTTTTGTGTCAGAAGGTAATAAATATATTCAGGACAAGCAGAAAGAAGTAACAGGAGTGCCTGCTGAAAACAAAATCCTTGCCCTGTTGAATCTGATACAGCGCCATCGCGCTGAAACAGCCCTCGCTATTGCGCAAAAAAATCCTGCCACCTCATCGCGTCTAAGTGTTAGAGATGACATTGTTACTATCACCGATGTCATCAAGAAAGAGATGGCGCAGACAGAAGGCAGTGCGGGTTTAATCGATAAAATTAATGGGGTGCGTGCACAGTGGGACGCGCTGCAGCAGGACATTGATGCTTCGAAACTGGATCAAACGGCCAGCCTTGACGCACATGCGCAACTCATCCGCAAACTTCTTAACACAAACCGCGACGTGCTGGATTTTTACGGTCTGTCGCTTGATTCAGATATCAGTACGTACCGCCTGATTACCAGCAATTTCTCATCATTGCCTGAGCTTACCGAAAGTCTGGGTAAAATTCGTGCGTTCGGGACTTCACTGCTTGCCAGGAAAGAAGCCGTTAGTGAGGCTGACTCTGTCCGTATGGAATCATTAATCAGCACGGGTGCCTATAATCTGGATATGTTTGCTCAGGACTCAGAGAAGCTTTTTTCGTCTGATACAGGGCTGAAGCAGAAATTCAGTGCCGATGCCGACGGGGCCGTACAGGAAGCCCAAAATGCCCTGAAAACTGCAGGTGAGTTATTTATTAGCCGCAGTATGACGAATCAGAGTCCTCAGGACTATGCCGCACTTTTTACCAGCGCGATTAACAGATTCAGCACCTACGCGATTGCGGGCGGTAATGAACTGAATGACATGCTGAACCAGCAGATTACGGACCACCGGCATGCACAGTATGGTTTGCTGAGCGTTCTTCTCTTTATGGTCCTGCTTTCTGTCGTTTTCGCATTGATTATTATCCGTTCTGTAACACGACCTATCGGTGCCGCGTCCAAGCTTGCGCTTGAAGTGGCAGAAGGCGATCTGACCGCATCTTTTTCCGTGACAGGACGCAATGAAACAGCCGGTCTGCTTAAGGCATTACTGCAGATGAGTCAGCGCCTGACGGTGACGGTAGAAAACATTAAAAGTAATGCTGTCACCATTGCCACCTCATCTGAGGAGATTGCCCGCGGTAACGGCGATCTTTCTGCGAGGACGGAAGAACAGGCTGCATCGCTGGCTGAAACAGCCGCCAGTATGGAACAACTCTCTTCGATCATCGGCAACAATGCTGAAAACACCCGCCATGCTGCAGAAATGGCCAGCTCGGCTACCAGCGCGGCATTGCGTGGCGGTCAGGCAATGGAATCAGTGCTGGGTTCCATGGAGAAAATCAGCAGCAGTGCAGGGCAGATTAAGGAAATCATTTCTGTCATTGATGGGATTGCGTTTCAGACGAATATTCTCGCGTTAAACGCGGCTGTTGAAGCTGCCCGGGCCGGTGAGCACGGTAAGGGCTTTGCGGTTGTTGCGGCGGAAGTCAGATCGCTGGCACAGCGCTCGGCTGGCGCGGCGAAAGAAATTAAAGGACTGATCGAACAGTCTGTGGAGAATGCTGAGCAGGGCATTTCGATGGCCCGGGATGCAGGTGAAAAAGTGAAGGAGAGTATGGATGCGATTGAACAGACAGCACAGCTGGTGAGAGAGATTTCATCTTCTTCAGAAGAGCAGAGTGCAGGCGTATCGCAGATAAATATTGCCGTTACTCAGATGGATCAGGTCACACAGCAGAATGCCGTGCTCGTTGAAGAGTCAGCATCGTCTGCTGATGAACTTGCAAGTCGAGCCGCTAATCTGAGGGACGCGGTTAGCGTGTTCCGCACAAACGCTGGTTAAAATTTCTGTTAAGTGCTTTTTTATATGTCTGTAAACGGCGTGCTGCCAGGCGCATTTCTTAGGCCTGTCATCTCAGTAACAGTATTCCATAAGCCATCCTACGGGATGGCTTAATTCCTTCCTTACGTAACGTTGGCACAAAGCGGACATACGTGCTGCAAGGTCCGCTATGAGCGAAAAGCGGACATTGGTAACAGTCTACTGTGTGAATCATAATGGAGCAGGTCAGAACGAACAGCGGACCTTTGGCTGATACAGTCTTGTTATGTCCACACGGCCTAGTACTTCGCCAGATAGGGAGATAGAAAATTCTCTACCTCCAGTTTACCAATGCCTAGAGTAAAGCTGACTACTGCATTTTCTAAAATTCTGAGTCCTTCTCCACGGTTTCGAGGATGCGGATCTTCCATGGCCACATAGACATGGCGTGGTTTCAGGTCAGCAAGTGTCAAGGCACAGGAAGGGGTTCTTCCTTGATAGGAGCAGGGTTCAAGTGTGACAAAGATTTCACATTCACTAATTGGAACTGTTAATTTTGAAATGGCGTCTATCTCTGCGTGATGATGACCTGGAAGTTGAGTGAAGCCTTCGGAAACCACTGCCCTTTTATGGATAATCACGCACCCTACAGGTGGATTTGGCCTGCAGCCCGGTAAGGCTTGACGTGATTTTTCAAGCGCTAACAACATGAATACTAAATTTTCGCTCATCCGTTTTTATGTCCAAATATGAAAATCATAGACTTAATATTTTCAAACCAGCCGGCATGAATGCCCATTATTTAGATTAATTGCTCGTAAGTTATGATCAATCTCTCGTAAGTTAACTCACACAAACCCTTTGATACTTCCACTCCTGGCACAAAGCGGACGGTAACAGCGCATATTTTGTCCGCAATGAGCGAGAGGCGGACATTGCTAACAGCGTTCTGTAAGCATTAACAGGTAGCAGGCCAGTCGCCTTCATCACTTATACGCATAAAAAGATAAAGCCTAAGGCATGCTTCTGCGCGGGCATCCAGATGCGGTTTTTCTCACCTCCTCCAGCCAACCAACCCCACACGCCGACTCCAATAATGACGTCGTGTAGCCCCGCACCGGTTAAATCTGACGATAGAGAAAGTAATGTTTTTACTGATGAAATGTCCTAAAATCATGACCATTGAGTCAAAGCGATGGCTGCAATCAGATTCATAGCATCATAAGCCGTGAAACAGTAAATCTGCATTTCAATGACTTCTGTAAAATGAGGTCAAATTGAGGCCTTTAAGATAAGCTGCTACGGAGTGACTGACATGAGTGAATTAGTGACAATGGCTTTGAGGGCCCCACCTAATGACGAATAAACAGGGTGTTTTGATTGTTAACCTTGGAACACCAAAAGAACCAACGCCTGTTGCGGTAAAGAAATTTTTATCTAAATTTCTGCATGACTACAGAGTGGTCGACTTACCGAGAATCATTTGGTGCCCCATTCTACATGGCGTGATTATCCCATTACGTGCAAAACGAGTGGCGAAATTATATTCTTCGATTTGGATGGAGGAAGGTTCTCCTCTCATGGTTTACAGCGTCAGGCAAGCCCGTGCGCTTGAAGAAGTGACAGGTATGCCCGTTGAGCTGGGGATGAGTTATGGCGAGCCGAGTATAGGTGGTGCAATTGACAGGCTACTGGAAAAAGGCGTCGATAAAATTATCGTCATTCCTTTGTATCCGCAGTTTTCATCTTCGACCGTTTCTTCCGTTTGGGATAGTGTGAGTCGTCACCTGCAGGTAATGAAGAACCGGTATACACCCTCTATAAATTTCATCAATGACTATGCCGATCACCCTGCCTACATTGAAGCGTTAAGAGCATCCGTTCAGGCATCTTTCGAAGCTAACGGCATTCCAGATGCATTGTTGATTTCATATCATGGTATACCGGTCAGGTTTGTCAAAGAGGGGGACCAATACCCTCAAAGATGTGAGTTAACGACAAAATTACTCATTGAAGCAATCAATATGCCGTCATTGAAAATAGTGATGACGTTCCAGTCAAGATTCGGCAGAGAGCCATGGTTAACGCCTTATACTGATGAGACGATTAAAAATCTACCGAATGAAGGAATAAAAAGCCTGCATGTCATCAGCCCTGGGTTCGCATCAGACTGTTTAGAAACCCTTGAGGAGCTTGATGAGCAGAACAGGGAGATTTTTATGCATGCGGGGGGTACATCCTTTACGTACATACCGGCGCTTAATGATAAGCCGATTCATATCGAGATGCTGCGACAACTTGTGGACCTTAATCGGTTTCAGGCATGATTTTCACTCTCTTGTGGGCAGGATGTTGCAGGTGTCAACATTCATAGTGAAACCAGAAGTGGGCCCTCCCGGACATGTATTTGATACGTGCCGGGACGGCGTTATAGGGGCCGCTGGAAAACTAGCGACTCCCGCTGCAAGCACCTGTCTTGTGCGTGGGTATGAGTCATTATTCAGGGGCAAGTCAGCTATGAGCGAAAAGCGAGCGTTGTACTTAAATCATGATAGCTTTGACTGAATGACTGAATGACTGAATGACTGAATGACTGAATGACTGAATGACTGAATGACTGAATGACTTAAAGGTAACGGTTATTCCAGGAGACGTAAATGTGTAGCAATTCCCCACCTGAGAGTGTCACATATGCCATTATTCAGGTGGAAAACGGAGTAACTCGCGTTGGGTTGTCCAAACCTGTGAAAATCATCCACAGCTCCACTTTTTAGAATCGCAAGCAAGCCCTGAATGACCTGCCCGTGAGACACAATACATATTGTTTGATGATGTCGTTTTTTTCCAGATTGGATAAAAAATGCATAATTCGCTGCGATGCATGTGAGAGAGACTCCCCCCTGGCGGACAATACTCTGCATCAAGTTTGAATAACGCCTTTGCAGCGTCCGGATTGTGTTGCGAGAGCTGTACGGTTGTCATGCCTTCAAAGTCACCAAATGCCTGTTCTTTCAGAGCCAGTTCAGCTATCAGTGAGCAACCAAAGCTCTCGGCCAGGCTCTGCCCCATGTGCAAGGCACGGCCGAGCGTAGAAGCGTAAACACATTCTACCTGGTAATCACTCGCTGCAAACGCTGCCAGTAAGGTTGACGTTTGGCGCCCCCCCGAAGAGTCAATGCGCTATCACTATGGCCCTGAATAATACCTTTCACATTCCACTCTGTTTCAGCGTGTCGAACAAGTATCACTTGCATCATTAAAGGGCCATAAATGCTGTTGATTTAAGTACCAAAATAAACTCATGCCATTAATATGCAAGGATTTTTCTACTCTGGACGGAAAGCAGAAACACGTGCAGATGAAAATTGTTCTGTTCAATCTCAGGAGTGATGCATTGAACGAAGTTAACGTCCGCTTCTGGCACAAAGCGGACTAACACGCGAGCCAATGTCCGCTATGACCGAAAAACGGACTTTATATTTATGGCAACTGAAACAGACCAATAAGGCATTTTGTTAAGTTAAAATGGCTATCAGGTTGCAGGTGCGAAGGCGGTGAATAATCACTTATCATTGCTTGTAGAGTACGCTCAGTCATTGCGTAATAGTATTCATCTGCAGAGCACTTGAAGCTCGTTGCACATAAAAACACGCAAGCGATAGGACTTGAAGTCTGAGCGGTACAATGCCCTGTACCGCTCAGATAACTGGCAGATTAACGCACTGGTGAAGCACTGCTGAAACGTAGAATCAGCATCCCTGCCACCACGGCCAGAAGTGAGCCAGCAAGCACGCCAACTTTAACCTCATCTATCAGTAGCGTATTGCCCGCAAAAGCCAGATTGCCGATGAACAGACTCATCGTAAAGCCAATGCCGCACAGCACAGAAACGCCGTAAACCTGCGTCCAGCTGCTGTTATCCGGTCGGCGCGCCAGCCCCAGGCGTACAGCCAGCAGTGACAGGCCGAAAATCCCGATCTGCTTGCCTATGAAAAGCCCCAGAGCGACACCAACCGGCACGGATGAAAGCAGGTCGTCCATCGTCATTCCTGAAAGCGCGACTCCGGCATTGGCAAAGCCGAACAGGGGAAGAATAAGAAATGTTACCCAGGGATTGATGGCGTGTTCCAGCCGGTCCAGTGGTACTTTATTATCCCGATCTTTCTTCCGTAGTGGGATACAGAACGCCAGTACAATGCCAGCAATGGTTGCGTGAACCCCGGACTGCAGCATGAAGAACCAGAGCAGACAGCCTGCCGCGAGGTATGGTAGCAGGCGAGTCACGCCTGCGCGGTTAAGTAAAAACAGCAGTATGACCATCATCGTAGCGGCACCAAGCATGATGAGTGAGATGTCGCTGGTGTAAAAGAGCGCAATAATGGCAACGGCACCCATGTCATCCAGAATAGCCAGCGCAGACAGAAAAACTTTCAGTGAGGAAGGTACGCGGCTGCCAAGCAGCGCCAGTACGCCAAGCGCAAACGCAATATCGGTGGCGGCCGGAATAGCCCATCCTGCCAGGGCATCACCATGACCGACGTTGAAGCCAGTGTAAATCAGCGCAGGTACAACCATTCCACCAAGTGCAGCAAAGCCCGGCAGCGCGCGCTGACTCCAGGTAACCAGCTGCCCCGTCAGCAGTTCACGTTTGATTTCCAGCCCGACCATCATGAAAAAGACAGCCATCAGGGCGTCATTGACCCAGTGCTCAACAGACAGTCCGCCTGCCTTTAGCTTTAGCAACGACTCATAACTCTCATGCAGCGTTGAGTTCGCCACAATAATGGCAGCAAGGGAAGCAAGTATCAGAACGATGCCGCCCGCGATCGGCGAGCTGAAAAAGTCGGACACAGGCTTTATGACCTTTCCGGCCACTCCTGTAGATTGTTGCGTCATATAAAATTTCCCAAAAGCGCTGGCAACAGAAAACAGACAGATACCTCCCAATCATCTGATTATTTATCGGAAAAATAATAAGTAAATTCAGTAGGTTGTGATGAAATCCAATTGCCATTATTTTATCATTTTACTGACCTGGCATCCCTGCAGAGAGGTAAATTAAAGTAAAGAAAAAAGCATCCTGGATGCCGGAATAAATAGCAGCCAATTAAGAAAATAATTCGCTATTCTTTAAGCGTTTCCCTGTCATTCATGGCTGCTGTATCGGGAGGGTGGAAAGTGCCACCACTTCACTCCCGGCGGACGTTACTGGAAGCGCATGATCACTTGCGAGCTCAATGGCGTGAGCGGGAAGAACGCGCTGACAGCCCGTCAGCTGCTATCCTGGATTCACAGTCGACTCGTAGTTCTCATCAAGGCGGTGACAGCTGCTGTGACGCAGGCAAAAAAGTGAAGGGGCGTAAACGGAGTTTGGTTGTCGGTACATTGGGCCTGCTGCTGGCTGTAAGTATCAGTGCTGCAAGCGTGCAGGCTCTCGACGTGGCCAATGATGCGGTGGCGTAATCGAAGGAAAAACATCCGTCACTGAGCACGCTCTTTGTTGATAGTGCGTAAGCAGTTGATGGGCACAGCGCCACCATCAACTGCACGCTATCGATTTTCAAGTCACCCGTGGCCCGAATGACAGAAGAACAGGGCAATGGCACTCTAAACAAGGCGATCTATTTTCAGTGGGGCCTGTTCAGGCTGGATTTGTGGTCATGCACAAGCGATGGGTAGTGGAGCGAACTCATGCCTGGAATGAGAGGGCTCGGCGACAGATCATGCATCACGATCGTCTTTTTGCGGTAAGCGAGGCATGGGTTTGGTTGGCCGAGGCTCGAATACTCGCACGCCGACTCACGACATGATTTTGTCTACACCTTCCCAGATGTCCGGCCAACAATAAATATGACTATCTCGTTTTCGGTATAAATAAAAAATAATTCATGATCCTGAGCAAAGTACTCCATTAGAGTGGTTGGGAATCGTGGGTGGCTTTGATGGCGAGGTGGGAAATGAGGGGTAGTATTCCCCCTAGTGATGTATTACGCCACGAGCCTAATCTCAACCAACCGAGGACGCACTTCATGCATTCCCTAACTGACATTATCACTGGTTTCGATCCTTCAGTACCTTTTCACGTTCCGGCAGGCTGGTTTCAAGGACGTACCGTTTATGGTGGTCTTTCTGCCGCACTAGCACTTCAGACCGTTGTTCATTCTAAGCCTGATTTACCCCCCATCAAGACGATGCAGGTGACTTTTGTTGCTCCAGCGACAGGTGAGTTGACGTTTGCTTCGAAAGAACTGCGTAGTGGCAAGTCCCTGACTTCTATAGGAGCTGACTGCCTGGCCGGAAACTCAGTGGTACTTCACACTACGATGCTGTTCGCCCAAGAACGCGAAAGTCAGATAGCCCACGAACAAGTCCCGCGACCATCTGTAAAAGCTCCCCTGCACTATCCAGAAGCAGTGCGTGACCCCAGGTTTGTTCCCGCCTGTGCTTTCAATTTTGAAATGCGCCCGGCCGGTGGTTCAGAAGTGATCTCCGGCGCAAAAAATCCAGAGTTGCTCGTCTGGGTAAAACATTTGAGTGCTGACGGTGTGCATCCTGCTGTAGCACTTGTGGCACTCGCCGATGCGTTGCCGCCTGCAGCTTTTACTGCGTTTACCAAGCCTGCACCCATAAGCTCAGTTTCGTGGACTATCGATTTCGTTCGCCTGGCCTTGCCAGGCGGATGGTTCTTGCTGCGATCTATTAGTCGTTGGGCGGCGCATGGTTATTCTTTACAAGATATGGAGGTGTGGGACGAGCAGGGGAACTTGATCATATTGGGACGCCAGACCGTTGCAATTTTTGCTTAGGAGGGGAAAGGGATAGTACCCGGCGGCAATCGAGCGAGGACGTCCGAAAGGACGTCCGGTTTTAGACATGCCATGGAGGCTATTCATACAAAGGAGTGAAAGCTTAATTTATTTTTTCTACACCCTCTAAATTTAGTCAGATAAACTATTCATCCGGGTTTGCAACGTCCGCTTCTGGCACAAAGCGGACGTCAAGCCTGGGTAGTTTATGATGAAGTGGCGGCTTTCAGTCCTGAACAACTGCATTGTTGACAGCGTAAATCCGACATTTTCCCCATGTGTTCTTCAGATGTTTCTGGCAATTTCTGAGTGCAGTCGCTGCGGCTTCCGGGGCTGAGCGCGCCCAGTAAGATACTCCCCAGTCTCCTGAGGAATCCATAGCAAATGCTTTTTCATACAGCTGCGCAGATTGATATTCTCTGAATGCTGACGTTCCCGCTGCGTTATTAAGGGAAGGGGGGAATGGCATTTTTTTCCTGCTGACCGCAACTTCCTCCCGATATGGCAATCCCTTTTCACGAAGAAATTTTGCCACCGGACCCCACCAGAAACTTTCGGGAGCGGATTCCATAAAAACATGGCCATTAATCCCATAAGGTGGCATCACGACAAATCTCCCCGACCCCCCTGCTGACGCGTAACTGTTAAAAAAAGAAATGCCTGTAAGAGGCGGGAATAACCTGTCATTCAGTGAATAGAGCCAGAGTGAGGGTGCGTGTGAAGCGGCCCCCATAGCAGCGAATGTTTTCAGCAAGCCCGCTTTGTCACACACTGACGCGTTGTCTGCAGCACCTCGTCCTCCGTCGAAGTTAATAATGGCTTTAATACCGGATGGCCGTCCAGCACCGGCGGCCAGTACGCCAAATCCACCGGCTGACATTCCTGCAAGAATCGCCTCATTGCGGGATGCCCATGGCTGGAGCCTGATAGCGCTGAGCGCACCCAGCAGGTCTTCAGTGTCCCGTTTCTTTGCCAGATCATGCTGCGGCCGCACACAGGTCCCGCCTGTATACTCGGCCCCACCGCTTGAATAACCATAACCCTCCCTGAGTACGACAACTGCAGCGTAACCATGGCGAGCGAACGTCAGGGCCGTACCCGACATTCGGTTAGGATTCATTTCCCAGCGATCGAATTCAGCCGTACCCACTGTGCCATTGGTGATCAGCGCGACAGGCCAGCGTTTAAATCCGGCCGGCCGGGTAACGAAGGCATCAAGTAAAGCAGGTTTACCGTCCGGCAGTGTGACGCTCAGCATCAGAGGTTCTCTGATGAGACCTTCAAACTGCTGATTTTCTTTAACAGAATCAGCGGCAACAATAGTGGTATGTACCGTAAGCCATGTACAAAGAAGAAAAAGAAACCCACCTGATGGCTGCTTTAATGATGACGATATAAACACGCGGCCCGGCCTCGCTTACTGGGGTGTGAAAAGTCAAGTTAGCGCGATAATGTGTCGGCCAGTACTGTTGAGCGGAATAAATTCCTTAACCAATTATTACTGAGGCTGTGAGGATGACGTGTTCAAAGAGGCGGCTACGCTGACAAGCAATGAACACTAAAACCTACCCTGCAATGTCAGCTATGAGCGAGATGCGGACGTCAAAATGATAGTGACAGGGAAGTTCTGCCATATTGAACGTAACAACCCTATTGCGCTCCGACTTCAGTTAATGGAGAAAGCTATACAATGCTCTCCAATAGCTGCTTTGCCAGAAGATATTCATAACTGGTCAGCTCAATCTTATTATCGCTAAGATCGTTAAAGTACACGGACATAGATACATCGTGATCGCATACGGTAAACGGGATGCCTTTAGCGTTGAGAGCAGGCACAAAACTGAGAAACGCAGCCGCTTCTACGGCGAAAGCCACCGTATGCCCGGGATGCTGATTTTTCCTGAGAAACAGGGAAAGTGATGCGCCGTTATTTCTGATAACTAGCGGCCCTCCCTGCTCAAACCAGAAGTACAGCGAGTCGTCGCGGGAAAAGCCAGGAACCTCCTGGTACCAGCGTTCTGCCAGTTCAATGTTCCCGACGTAGACGTGTATGTGGTCAATCTTCGTTATCTTCATAGTCGCCTTCCTGATTGTTATTACCAAAGAGACTCTCTTAGTCATTTTTGATAAACAACCCACCAGGCACATGACAACACTCGATTTACCATAAGATCTCATCGATGGCGGCTTCCGATATTCAACATAGAAGTCGTTTATAACGTCCGCTTTTGGAACATAGCAGACGTTTCGGCGGCGACGTATTTGAACAGCACGGGGAACTGCTTCTTCCCCATGTCTGGCAGGAATATATCCGCCACGCGTTCATCATGATTACGGTTGCTTGCTGTTACCCAGCACTTTGTTAATCGCTTCGGTCCCACAGTGATCGTCTGACTCCGCGCCACCGGTGCCTGCCATGCCAATAGCGCCGATCCACTGGCCGCGATACTGCACGGGAACACCACCACCAAGCAGCAAGAGTTCATTAACCGTATTCAGGTTGACGCTTTCCGGTGATGATTGCGCTTTTATGGTCAGTTGTCTGGTCGGCGTTTTGGTGGAGAGCGCAGTAAACGCTTTTCGCCAGGCTGCCTGGGTGTTGTGAGGACCCACGTTATCGTCCCGCATCAGCGTGACCAGGTTTCCACCCCGATCCACCACGGCGACTACGCCCTGACGATGCATATTATGGCAGGCGGACAAGGCTTCCGTTGCCAGTTGGTTACTCAGCGCCTGCGTCATGTCATAGACGGAGGCTGGTTCAGCAGCGAGCGCCACGGCAGGTCCGGTTGTCAGCATCAATGCTAGCAGTAAACGTTTCATTTATTTCAGCTCCCGCGATAGGTGGAGTAACCGTACTGGCTCAGCAGCAACGGAATGTGATAGGTGGTATTGGTGATATGGAACTCCACCGGGATTTCGGGGAAAAAGCTCTGCTGATGATGTACCACAAAATAGTGACCGGTTTTAAAAATCACCCGATAATCACCCGCTTCAAAAGGCTTTGCTGGCCAAAGGGCATCAATCCGACCCTGCTGGTTGGTATTGGCAGTATTCAGTACTTTCCAGCTTTCTCCCTGTTTCTGTTCAAGCATCACCTCAACCTCTGAGGCCGGAAGGCCGGTTTGCTGGTTCAGCACATGAACGCTCAGCGGATTTTTACTGGCTGCGAAACTGACCGCGGGAACGGCAAGCAACGCAGCGAGGGCCAGGGCAGTGAGGTTCTTTTTCATTTTTTAATACTCCGGTGTTAATCACCCCGCTGTTATACCGGTACGGTTGTTCGTTCTGCCTGACAGAAAGATGACCATATTGTCATCTGGCGCTGAAACGCTGGGGCGGTCATAAATTTCATGGCAAACTGCGCCGATGAAACTATTACTGATCGAAGATAACCAGAAGGCGAGCGCCTGGGTGCGTAAGGGGCTTGAAGAAGCGGGCTACATCGTGGATTACGCCGCAGATGGACGGGATGGCCTGCATCTCGGGCTGTCACATCCCTACAGTCTGGTGATACTGGATATTATGCTGCCGGGAATGGATGGGTGGCAGGTGCTGAAAACCCTGCGTACCGCCAGTCAGACTCCGGTGATTTGTCTGACAGCAAGAGACTCGGTGGATGATCGGGTGAAAGGGCTGGAACTGGGAGCCAATGATTACCTGGTTAAGCCGTTTTCTTTTGCGGAGCTTCTGGCTCGTGTGAGAAACCAACTTCGGCAGCAGCAGCCGCACAGTAGCGTACTGCAGGTGGGCGATCTTGTGATGGACTCAGCGCGCTTTCAGGTTGTACGTGACAGCGTCACTCTGACGCTGACGCGTAAAGAGTTCATGCTGTTGTGGCTGCTCGCCAGCCGTCACGGTGAGATTCTGCCCCGGACGCTGCTGGCCAGCGAGATATGGGGGGTTAATTTCGACAGTGAAACCAACATCGTCGATGTTGCTATCCGCCGTTTGCGCCGTAAAGTCGACGATCCCTTTCCTCAAAAGCTCATCACAACGGTAAGGGGCATGGGATACTGCCTGTCCAAAAAGGGGATTGAGGGTGACTAGCCCGTCTCTGACGCTGCGGCTGACAGTGATTTTTACGCTAATCATGGCGATGGCCTGTGGCGGCATTAGCCTGATTCTGTATAAAGCTTTACGCAGCGAACTGGTATGGCGGGACGATCAAACGCTGATTAACCGGGCGGCGCAGTTAAGACAACTGCTTGAAGATGGTGCCCATCCCAGCTCGCTGCCACTCTACTTCAATCGGATGGTCGATATCCATCAGGACATTCTCAGCATCCGCTCGCAATATGAGCAAAACGTCAGTATTAATCATACCGGGATAACGTTGCCCGTGATCTCGCCCACGCCAGCCAGCACTCCACCCAGTGAAAAACAGCTGTACCGCTGGATTAATGCAGATAAGACTGAGGCGTCGGCGTTAAGCTTGCAGGCAAACTCATCACTCGGGCCGGTAACCATTACGCTCGCCAGGGTCGCGCGGGAGCGAGCACTAATGCTGGAACGTTATCGCCAGCAAAGCATTCTGGTTTCACTGGCGGCCATTTTGCTGTGCGCCGCTGTCAGTCCGCTGCTGATTCGCAGAGGGCTAAGGGCGATCGGCCGGTTAAGTAAGATCGTGGCAGAAACGGCCAGTGATCGGTTAAATCAGCCCGTGCCGCTTCAGGCTATTCCGCAAGAGCTGCTACCGATTGGCAACGCGCTTAACGCTATGCGTCAGCGCTTATCCACGGACTTTATCCGTCTGACCCAATTTGCCGACGATCTGGCGCACGAAATCCGCACGCCCATTAATGTGTTACTGGGCCAGAATCAGGTTGCGCTGGGTCATGAACGTTCTACCGTTGAATATCAGACGCTGATTGAAGGCAACATTGAAGAGCTGGAGAGTCTGTCGCGTCTGACTGAAAACATTCTCTTTCTGGCGCGCGCGACGCACCACAATATCAGACTTAATAAACAGGACTTCCTGCTACAGGATGCGCTGGAAGCACTGATCGACTTTCTTGAACCTGTTGCGGAAGAGCAGGAAAAGGTCATTGAGCTGAGCACTAAAGGCAGCCTCACCGCGGACAAAATGCTGTTCCAGCGTGCGATGAGCAATTTGTTGATCAACGCCATTCGTTACTCTCCAGAAAAAGGCACGATTCAGGTCATCACGTATCATCACGCTGACTCTGTTGAGGTTGAGGCGTCAAACGCGGGCGAAGAGCTGGAGGAGCCTGAAAAATTATTTGAACGCTTCTGGCGTGGCGACAACGTCCGTCATACGGCCGGAAGCGGGCTGGGACTGTCGCTGGTGCGCGCAATCGCCGCTCTGCATGGTGGAAAGGCTTACTATCGGCATGAGAGCGGGCAGAATATCTTTGGTCTGCACCTGCCCCGAAAGTGAGCGTCTGTACGAAAATTTTATCTGTGTGGCTTTAATGAAAGTAGCAGAGGAGGATTGAAACGCTCTGCGGAAGTAACAAAGCCAGACACAGCCATCCTCTTGCCTGTTGCACGCTACCTTACCGACAGTGTGGTCAGGCAGCGTCAATTAAAAGAACAATAAAAGCGGCGTTCACCGGTTAAGTCAGGCAACACTCAGCATTCTGGCGACATCCTGTGGGCCAGGGTTCGCTGGCGTCTGCATCGGCGCACGACGATGAAGTGTTTAAAGACTCGCTCCTTCGACCAGCACAAACGTCCCGTGTGCAGCCCCTGCGCGCAACAACCTGGCAGCCTGATACGCAGGGCTTTCATAAAATCGTCTGGCTTCGTCAAAAGAGCTGAACTCAAAAACGACATGCCGTTCATGAGCCTCTCCCTCCAGATTTGCATAGTGCCCTGACCAGGCAACGATCTTTGGATTAAATTCCTGCATGGCCTCGCCAGCTGCTCTGGCATATTCAGCATAGGCGTCAGGATCTGATACGGTCACGTGAGCGATTAAATAACCTTTGTTCATTTCTCTCTCCTTCCTGAAGGGGAAACCTTTTCTCTGTGAGCAGGTTTGCCTTGTTGTCGCGTTGTATAAATTCTGCGGTGTGAAAGCACTCTATTAGCTATTAATAAGGTGATAAATTACGCAAAAAATTACGCACTGTTACTCTGAAGGGAAACAATGAAAAACCTCGAGGCACTGACGATTTTTGCGCGTGTGGCTGAAATGAAGAGTTTTACTCAGGCAGCCGAAAGCATGGGGATCCAGAAAGGCCGTGCATCACTGGTGGTCCGGGAACTTGAAAAGGTGACCGGCGCGACGCTCCTGCACCGCACCACGCGGACCGTACAGTTAACGGAGGATGGACGGGCTTTTTATGCACGCGCACGGGAACTGCTGTCGGAAGTCGAGGAGTTGCAGACCATGTTCGCTCACGACGGGATAGCATTGCGGGGCAGGATACGTGTTGATATGCCAGCCGTGCTGGCCCAGAGCGTAGTGATCCCCGCCTTGCCACAGCTGCTTGAAGCCCATCCTGAACTGGAGATTGAACTTTCAGGCAGTGACCGGCGGGTTGATTTGGTTCATGAAGGATTCGACTGTGTCATCCGCCTGGGACCGATCATGGATGAGACGCTGATTGCCCGGCCGCTGGGAAAGCTTCGCATGATCAATGCCGCCAGCCCTGGCTATCTGGCACGCGTTGGGGTGCCGCAGACCATTGATGATCTGCGCAATCAGGGCCACAAACTGGTTCATTACCAGCGGAGCTTTGGCTCAAAGCCTGAGGGATGGGAGTATCCAGCCGATGACGGCTACAAAATGCTGCTTTTACCCGGTGCGATGCGGGTCAACAGCGTACCAGCCTATCATGAGGCGGGACTGGCCGGGTTGGGCCTGATTCAGGGCGGCTACGCCACACTCGCGCCCTTTATAGAACGCGGCGCGCTGGTGGAAGTTCTCCCGGACCTGCGTCCCGAGCCGCTCAGTGCCTCATTTGTTGTCGCCCACCGACGTAATCTGTCGCGACGTGTCAGGGCCTTTATGCAATGGACGGAAGACATTCTCAAACCCTATTTCGACTAATCTGATTCGTGACGCTTACGCCAGATAAGATCATGTCGGACAGATAATAACGCATCATGACACCGCGCATAATCTGGGCAGATGGCTTAACTGCACATCAACCAGACGGGTAATGATGGCCCAGATTAATATCAGGAATAAACGATAAAAATACAGTCATGGCTGGTACTGATTAAAATCCGTGTGCAATTGTAACTGCCGCTGTGCTAATATTTTCGCGCTTATTCAGGTCTCCCGCCGTGCGTAGTATTACTGGAACGCAGTATGATAGATAAATATCAAATTCATCATGAAATCGATGTGCTGCTTCTGCTGCGTCACATCTGGAAAATCGTTTTTACGTCCCTTATTCTGTTGCTACTCCCTCATTTTGCCTGGGCCGAAATTAAAGACGACAAAGCCAATCGTATTGTCAGCGGTATTATTAGCTTCACCCAATGGCCGGGTTTAAAAAACCCTGAATTATGTGCTTTATCTTCAGCGCGGCATCTCTCTTTGCCGCAACATTCCGCATCTCCGGCGGCGACCTTTACCGTGGTCTATCTGGCTAACGTAAACGACATCGCGCTGCATCGCTGCGACGCCGTCTATTTCGGCGATCAGACGCCGCAGCAGCAGGTGGAGGCTATTCAGCAGTTTCACGGAAGAGCCGTTCTTACGCTTGCAGAGAACAATGCGGAGTGTACTGTGGGCGCCGCTTTTTGCCTGATTTTTCAACCTGACCATACGCATTTTTCCGTTAACCTTGATTCGCTTACCCGAAGCGGTGTCAGGGTGAGTCCGGATGTGCTTTTGCTCTCCCGCGAGGGAAGCGAATAAGATGAAATTCGATAAATTAAGAAATGACAAATCCTCGATCCGCAATAAACTGCGGAAAATAAGCACCATCAATTCTGCGGTGATATTACTGTTGTGCTGGCTGTTGCTCTCCTCAACGTCCTTGCTGTTTATTAAAAATTATGAGAAACGGAACCTCGAATTAATTGGTTCGACTCTGAGTACAACATTAACGGCAGCTACCGTATTTGCCGACAGTTACGACGCACGTAATAAAATAGAACGGCTTGGTAATGAAGGCATGTACGCCTCGGCAAAACTGGTTACCCGGGATCAGATTGTTCTGGTCCAGTGGAATGCGCAGCAGGAAAATACGGGCTGGTATTCGCGTATGCTGCGTGAGTGGATTTACCTCAAGCCCCTCAACGTCAATATCATTCACGCTGACGCCGCCGTTGGTACGTTGACGCTGGAAGGTACCGTGTCCGGTGCAGTCAGTTTTATCCGCTACTCATTCATGATTCTGACCAGCGGGATGCTCTGCGTACTGCTTATCTCGCTTCTGTTAAGTGAATTTCTGCATCGGGGAATGATTGCGACGCTGCGCACCATCACCAGTTCGATTCACTATGTAATTCATTCTGGCGATTTTTCACTGCGTATTCCGGGCGGCCCGATCCGGGAGTTTCAGCTTTTTTCAGATGATCTGAATTCGCTGCTAATGGAGATGCAATCGCTCAAGGCGTCGCTGATGCGTGACAATCTTTCGCTGGCCGCCAAAGCGCTGGAAGACCCGCTGACCGGCCTGGCTAACCGCAGCGCCTTTTCTGCCCGACTGACTCAGCTCCTTGAGCAGCAATATGCCCATGAGCGTTTTGCTCTACTGTTTCTGGATGGCGATCGCTTCAAGAGCATCAATGATAACTGGGGGCATGCTGCCGGGGATGACGTGTTAAAAGCCATAGGATCGCGCCTCTTATCACTGGCATCTGATCAGGATTTAGTCGCCCGCTTAGGCGGGGATGAATTTGCCGTGCTGGTCAGCAGCCGCGCCGTTGAGGAGCAGTTACAGCAACTCATGCAGAGCATTCATAACGTCATGATGGAAAAAATTGTTGTTGCAGACGGCATGCCGATTACGACCTCAGTGACCATCGGCTATGCGTGGTCACAGCGCGGTGATACGGTTGAGTCCATTCTCGAACGTGCCGATATGGATATGTACAGGAATAAGCGAACAAATAAGGCGTAAATAAGGCGTGAATATGAAGAAGAACATTTCCCTGATGCTGTTTACTCTGGCTCTGTTGGGTTGTCAGTCGAAAGAGCGTTTTAGTGAGGCACAAATCGCAGCGATGAAAAGTGCTGGATTCACGCAGAACATGGAAGGCTGGGGATTAGGTTTATCCGATAAGATTCTGTTTGGGGTAAACGAATCAGAACTGACGCCTGCCAGCAAAAGTACTCTTCAGGTGATGGCAAAAAATCTGGCGTCGACCGGCATTCAGCATGTGCGCATCGACGGACATACCGACAATTACGGCAAACCCGATTATAACCAGCAGCTGTCGTTTAAAAGAGCGAATGCGGTAGCGGCGCAATGGGCGGAAGGTGCGGCGATTCCGCGAGAAAACATTGTCACGCGTGGATTGGGCATGAGTGCGCCGGTTACCAGCAACAACAGCGCGCAAGGGCGTGCGCAAAACCGGCGTGTTGCCATTGTGATCACGGCACCGTGATAGGCCAGCAGCCCTTTTCTGTGCGTATCGGCGGGTGTCCCGGAGCGTGGCGCGCTGCTGATAAACGGGGAAATGGAGAAGGGAATGCACGGCGGAGCCCGCCGTGCACTGTTTCTGTCAGCGATAAAACGCCGGTTTATCTGCCATCTTAACCGGCACAATCTCTCCGGACGTTTGCGCCGCGACGCAGGCATCCGCCGCTACCGCAGCGGCGTAGCCATCCCACGCAGAAGGACCTGTCATCTCACGGCTGATGACGTTGTTGATAAACGCCTGCAACTCCACGTCATAGGCATCAATAAAGCGTTTTTTCCAGTCAGTGAGAAGGGTGGTAGAGAGTTTTGCCGCGCTGCGCGTCTGCACAGAAACGGGTTCCGGCAGGCGAGCAACGCCGCTTTCACCCACGACTTCACACTGAATGTCGTAACCATATTCACAGTTCACGAAGATTTCGACATCGATACGTGCGCCTTTGGTGGTCTCCAGCAACACGATTTGCGGATCGCGCAGGTGTGACGATGCCTTGCGGGTTTTACGCGGGAAGATTACCTGCACGCTGGCATAGTCATCATTCAGCAGCCAGCGCAGCACATCCAGTTCATGGATTAACGTGTCGGTGATCGCCATGTCGGTGGTGTAGCTGTCGCCCACTTCCGGGTTGCGGTGCGCGCAATGCAGCATTAAAGGCTCGCCAATCTCACCGCTATCGATCACCGCTTTCAGTGCACGGTAGCCGCTGTCATAGGGGCGCATAAAGCCGACCTGCACCAGCTGACGTCCGGCTTTAATTTCTGCTTCCACAATGTTCATACAGCCCTGAGCGGTGACCGCCAGTGGTTTCTCACAGAACACCGCCTTGCCCGCCTCGATACAGGCCAGCACAAAGGCCTCATGCGTCGGACCCCAGGAGGTGACCAGCACCGCGTTAACCTGCGGATCGTTGATCAGATCGATCGCATTGTCATAAATACGTGCTTCCGGCGTCAGCGCATTAACAATCTGCTGGCAGTTATCGCGGTTAATGTCGTTGAGTGCCACCACGCGCGCATTCTGTAAAACGGTACTGCAACGACGGATATGTTCACGGCCGATTGCGCCGGTGCCGATTACACCAATGTTAATTGTCATGATGGTTCCCTTAAGCTGAGTGGTTTAACAGCTGGATGCTGTCGCGAATTTCGCGGGTGATGTCCGCTTCCTGCCAGCTGTTCATCACGGATGAGAACGGCTCAAAGGCGTAAAGACCGGTGTAACCCAGCTTCTCCAGTCGTTCGACCTGCTGTTTGCTGCGCAATCTGTCATCTGCGCTGAGCATGATGCGCTCTTCGTCGGTGAGCTGACTGACCGGGCGTGGGTCGGTGACGCCGGAAAGGTGAACCAGACCGATTTGCTGAATGTTGATCTTCTGCTCAAAAGTCTGCTCCGCATCCTCAAACAGATGATGATGGAAGGTATCGATCAGCAATCTGAACGGCACGCCTGCTTCACGGATTAGCGTCTGCGCCTGGGTTGCTGAGCGCAGTGAGCTTTGCGGAAAGCCCAGCGGCTCGACCAGCCCCTGAATACCCGCGTCGGCGAACAGTGGGCCAAGGGTTTTTAGCGCGTGGATCGTGTCGGCGGCGCTGATGGGCGTGCCGTCATTGAGCGGGCAGAGTACCAGCGCTTCAGCGCCAACCGCCTGCGCATCGCTTAACAGCTGGCGGGCGCGCTGCAGCACCTCTTCATTCAGCTGGTTAAACGGGTAGAGCGCATTAATGGTGGCAATCCGGATGCCTGACTCACGCGCCAGCGCTTTGACCTCATCACCGGTGAGGTCGTCGGTCACGCGTCCGCTGGGCATATCGTTTCGCAGCTCGACATTGTTAATACCGAGCTGGCTGACCAGTTTAAAAAACTGCGGAAGGGTGAGGCTGGGCGCGATTTTACGGTTGATGCAAAAACGCGCGTTGGGAATATTCAGGCTCATAACAATTTCCTTGAACGTAGGGTGTCGGTGTTAATAGCAATCGGGTCGTCAGCGTAATGACGCGGGTCGTATTTTTTCAGTGCGCAGCGTCAGGCATTATTTTTTGCCGTTATAGAGCGCATAGAAATAGTGTTCGACCTGCTCCAGACTTCTTCCCCGGGTTTCGGGAATAAACTTCACAACAAAAACAGAACCACCAATGCCGATTGCCGCGAATATAAAGAAGGCACCAGCCAGACCAAATGCGGCTAATAACAGCGGGAAGGCCATAGAGATGGCAAAATTAGCGATCCACAGTGAGAAGACTGCGCCGCCCATACAAATGCCGCGCATCCTGGCCGGGAAGATCTCCGACAGCAGCAGCCAGGTGACCGGTGACAGCGCGCCCTGCTGGAAACAGAGAAACATCAGCATGCCCGCCAGCACCAGATATGCCCGCAGCAGGTTGACCGTACCACTGATGTATTCCGGCATGAGCCAGCAGACCAGACCGATAAAGAACAGGCAGCAGGTGCAGCCCATCTGTCCGATCAACACCAGCGGGCGACGGCCGACCTTGCCGATTAACCCGATTCCGACCAGCGTCATGATGACGGATATCACCCCATTGGCGATGGTGGCGAACAGCGCGGCATCGTTGCTCAATCCGGCGGCGGTCAGCATGGTGGGCGCGTAATACATGATGGTATTGACGCCGGTCAGTTGCTGAATGGCGGCGATACCTACGCCCAGCAGGAAGATTTTCATCAGCCACGGCGTCGCAAGATCGCGCAGACGGCCTTTGCCACGCTGACGGTTCTCTTCGATGGTTTCCTCAATCTCTTCCAGTTCCCACTCAACATCTTCAGCGGCGCGGGTCTTTTCCAGCACCTCACGAGCAGCCTGACTGCGGCCTTTCATCACGTGCCAGCGTGGGGTTTCTGGCATAAATATCATGCCGATCCAGAGCAGAACGGCGGGCACAATTGACAGCGCCAGCATCCAGCGCCAGGTATTTTCGCCGCCCCAGATGTCGTTAAAGGTGGCGTTTGATATGTATGCCAGAAGCTGACCACTGACGATCATCAATTCCTGCAAGGTAACCAGCTGGCCGCGTTTGTTAGCGGGCGCGATTTCCGCGATGTAGACCGGCACAGTGGCGGCTGCGCCACCCACGGCAAAGCCCAGGAACAGGCGTGAGGCGATCATCCATGTGACGTCTGGTGCCAGGGCTGACCCGACGGCGCCCAGGGCGAAGATCAGTGCCAGCGCAATGATAATACGTCGTCTGCCCAGACCATCTGCCAGATGACCGGCGGCTAGCGCGCCGAAGGCTGCGCCAAAGAGCAGGGAACTGGTGACCAGCCCGGTGGTAAACGGCGTGAGATGCAGGTCGCCGCGCATGAAAAGCAACGCACCCGAGACGACACCCGTGTCGTAGCCGAACAGCAATCCACCCAGGGTGGCGACCAGCGCAATAATCTTCACAAAAGGCTCGGTGCGAGTGGCGCTATTTGGACCGGAGGCCGGGTTCGACGAGATATAGAGTTCTTTTTCCATGAATACTCCTGGTAATAACGGCAAAGACAAAACGTCAGAACATGAAGAAGACATCACCCTACTGATATTTTTATTTCGGGTTAAATTATATTTGAAACTTAGTTTTCATTATGTGAGCTCAAGCCTTTCGCCCTTTTTATTTTGATGGGATCCCATCAAAGCAAAAATAAAAGTATTATATTTAAGCGGGTTATTCGGTGAATTGATGAGCTGGCCGCCTTTCAGGCAGGGCAGAAGAGGCAGAAAATAGTGTCGGGGTCCGGGAGTGGAATACGGTCAGGATGAAATATCCCAACCGTGATAGAGGGAATTAAGCAAGATCAGCGAATAGAGAGGGCACTCAGCGTCGACAACAGCGCATCAACTTTGGGCAGGAATTGTTTCCGACGGGGCCATACCACGCTCAGCGTCAGCCCATCGGGCTGCAACTGCGGCAAAATAATCTCCAGTTCACCGGCTGCTACGGCGCGCTGAATGAGCCAGGAGGGCATCTGCGCCACGCCTAATCCGGCAATCACCGCCTGAAGCTGGGCATCGACGTCACCCAGTGCCAGCCGGAACGGCACCTCGCGCCAGTGTGGCTGACCATCGTCGGTGGTGAACAGCCAGGGTTTGGGGGTGCCATCCACGCGTTCGTAAAGGATGGCGCGGTGGTTAAGCAACGCCGCCTCATTCTCCGGGCGTCCTTCGCGGGCCAGATAGGCGGGGGAGGCACAGAACTGCATCTGCTCGCGGCCCATGTTACGGCAGCCCAGCGAAGCGGGCAGGTCAGGTGCACCGCCGATGCGCACCGCGACATCCACACCCTCTTCAAACAGGTCAACAAAACGATCGGACAAACTCAGGCTCAGCGCCAGTTCCGGGTGCTGCTGGCAAAAGGGCATCAGCAGCGGCATGACGTTGAGGCGGCCATAGGTGGTGGGCACGGCCAGGCGCAGGCGTCCGGACGGAATAGTGCGCTGGGCCGCCAGCACCGCTTCGGCTTCGGCCAAATCCTCCAGGATGCGCAGGCAGGTCTGATAATAAGCGGTGCCCGCGTCGGTGAGGTGCAGGCTCCGGGTAGTGCGCTCCAGCAGTCGCGAGCCTAAGCGTGTTTCCAGGCGGCTGACGCTTTTACTGACCGCAGAGCCGGTCACGTGCAGACGCTCAGCCGCGGCGGTAAAGCTGCCGCACTCGACGCTGGCAACAAACGGCAGAATATCTTTGAGGCGGTGATCGTGCATTGATTAATGAACTCAGGTTGAGAATGCTGTGAATAAATGCCAGAGATAAGAACTGAATTCTCTATTAGGCTTAGCATTACGCAAAACGAGGAGAAATCAAATGAAAAAGCACGCTTTAATTGTGGGCATCAGCGGCGTTATTGGTCGCGCACTGGCAGAGAAATTACAAAACGAAGGCTGGCAGGTGACCGGTTTGTCACGCGGACGCGGTGCCGTTCCTGAAGGCGCGACGAGCCTGACAGCCGACCTGACCGACGCAGATGCCGTCCGTGACGCGCTGAAAACAGTAAAACCGGACGCGCTGTTCTTCAGCGTTTGGGCGCGTCAGGAAAATGAGAAAGAGAACATTCGTGTTAACGGCGGCATGGTACGTAATGTCATTGAGGCACTCGGCGATCGCCTGAAGGGTTCGCATGTGGCGCTGGTCACCGGGCTGAAGCATTACCTGGGGCCGTTTGAAGCATACGGCAAAGGGGCAGTGCCGGTCACGCCGTTCCGCGAAGAGCAGGGCCGTCAGCCGGTCGATAACTTCTACTACGCGCAGGAAGATGAAGTCTTCGCGGGCGCTGAGAAATACGACTACCGCTGGAGCGTGCACCGTCCGCATACCATCATCGGGCATGCCGTGGGTAACGCGATGAATATGGGGCAGACGCTGGCGGTTTACGCGACGCTGTGTAAAGAGAAGGGCTGGCCATTTATCTTCCCGGGATCCCCTGAGCAGTGGAATGGTATTGTTGATATGACCGATGCGGGCCTGCTGGCTGAGCAGCTGCATTGGGCTGCCACGTCACCGAATGGCGCGAATCAGGATTTCAATGCCGTAAACGGCGACGTTTTCCGCTGGAACTGGATGTGGCCAAAACTGGCTGACTATTTTGGTATTGAAGCCGCGGACTATCCGGCGCAGATGATGCCGCTGGAAAATCGCATGCAGGAAGCCGCCAGTGCATGGAAGGTGATTGCAGAGCAGCATCAACTGCGGGAGGCTGATGTGACTAAGCTGGCTTCATGGTGGCATACCGATGCGGACCTGGGTCGTCCGATGGAAGCCTTTACCGATATGAGTAAAAGCCGCAAAGCGGGCTTCATCGGTTACCGCAGCACGCTTGACTCCTTTACGCAGCTGTTTGATAAGCTGAAAGCGGAAAAAGTCATTCCGGAATAAAACCAGCAGGCGCCGCATCAGGCGCCTGTTATGTTTCTGGCAGAGGTTATACTCTGGCACCTAATCAGTGAAGAAGGATCGCATCCTATGACGACATGTTTCATTATCGGCGCGGCAGGCAAGGTTGGCCAACAGCTGACCCGTCAGCTGAGTAGTAAAGGCCATACAGTGACGGCGTTGCACCGCAAACCGGAACAGGCTGAGACGCTTCAGGCCGCAGGCGCAAAGCCTGTTGCTGGGGATATTCAGCAGCTGAGCGTGACGGCACTGGCAGATCTTATGACTGGTCATGACGTGGCTGTCTTTACGGCGGGTGCGGGCGGTGCCGGGATCGAGCTGACTAATGCCATTGATGGTGACGGGCTAAAGCTGGCGGTAGCCGCAGCAGAGCAGGCAGGAGTCTCGCGCTTCCTGCTGGTCTCAGCATTCCCGGATGCAGGCCGTGGCAAAACGCCGTCAGAAGGATTTGAAAATTACATGCGTGTGAAGCGTCTGGCGGATGCTGAGCTGGTGGCGAGTAAGCTGGAGTGGGTGATCCTGCGGCCGGGAACACTAACCGATGAAGCCGGTACAGGTCGGGTTCATGCCGATCTGGCTATTCCGTATGGGGAAATCCCGCGCGAAGATGTTGCAGCGACACTGGTCGGGTTAATCGAAAATCCGGCCATTAAGTATCAGATCATCGAACTCACCCAGGGTGAGGTGCAGATTGATGTGGCGTTGAAGCGGTTGCAGCGTGGTTAAAAAAAAGCCCCGTAATCGGGGCTTTTTTTCTTTCTTAACGCATAGGTTACTTAACGCATTTTGCGCAGTGCGCGCGTTCAATGTGCTGGAAGAAATCGTTACCTTTGTCATCGACCAGGATGAAGGCAGGGAAGTTCTCCACCTCGATTTTCCAGATCGCTTCCATTCCCAGCTCAGGATATTCCACGCATACCAGACTTTTGATGCTCTGCTGTGCAAGCACGGCAGCCGGGCCGCCAATGCTGCCCAGATAGAAGCCGCCATGTTTATGACAGGCATCGGTCACCTGCTGACTGCGGTTGCCTTTCGCCAGCATGATCTTACTGCCGCCGTGGGCCTGCAGCAGATCCACGTAGGAGTCCATGCGGCCTGCAGTGGTCGGGCCGAGTGAACCGGAAGCATAGCCTTCAGGCGTTTTGGCCGGACCAGCGTAATAGACAGGGTGATCTTTAATGTACTGCGGTAATCCTTCACCGTTATCAATGCGCTCTTTGAGTTTGGCATGCGCAATATCACGCGCCACGATAATGGTGCCAGTGAGTGAGAGGCGGGTAGAGACCGGATACGCGGAGAGCTGGGCCAGAATCTCTTCCATCGGACGGTTAAGATTCACCTGCAACACTTCACCTTCGCCCTGCTGACGAAGCGCTTCCGGAATCAGGCGACCTGGGTTGGCTTCCAGTTTCTCAATCCAGATACCTTCACGGTTAATCTTCGCTTTGATGTTACGGTCTGCTGAGCAGGAGACGCCCATGCCGATCGGGCATGATGCACCGTGACGCGGCAGACGCACCACGCGGATGTCGTGGGCGAAATACTTGCCGCCAAACTGTGCGCCGAGGCCGAGCTGCTGCGCGGCTTCCAGCAGTTCCTGCTCCAGCTGAACGTCGCGGAACGCCTGACCGTGCTCATTACCTTCAGTCGGTAAGCCATCGTAATAGTGCGTCGAGGCGAGCTTAACGGTTTTCAGGGTGCTTTCAGCCGAGGTGCCGCCGATAACAAACGCAATATGGTAAGGCGGACAGGCTGCGGTGCCGAGGGTACGCATCTTATCCACCAGGTAATTTTTCAGCTTGCCCGGACTCAGCAGCGCTTTGGTTTCCTGATAGAGATACGTTTTGTTGGCGGAGCCGCCGCCTTTGGCGATGCAGAGGAATTTGTACTCATCGCCATCCACGCTGTAGAGGTCGATCTGCGCGGGGAGGTTAGTGCCGGTATTCACCTCTTTGTACATATCCAGCGCGGCATTCTGTGAATAGCGCAGGTTATCTTCAATGTAGGTGTTGTAGATACCCTGTGACAGCGCAGCCTCATCGCCACCGCCGGTCCAGACGCGCTGGCCCTTTTTGCCCATGATGATCGCGGTACCGGTATCCTGACAGGTTGGCAGCACGCCTTTAGCGGCAATCTCAGAGTTTCTTAAAAACTGCAGAGCGACATATTTGTCATTGTCGCTGGCTTCAGGGTCCTCAAGGATGGAGGCAACCTGCTGCTGGTGGGCCGGCCGCAGCATGAAAGAGGCGTCATGAAAAGCCTGCTGACTCAGCAGCGTGAGTGCCTGAGGTTCAACTTTAAGGATCTCCTGACCCTCAAACTCGGCAACGGAGACATGCTCGCGACTCAGCAAATAGTATTCAGTATCTTCGTGGGACAGCGGAAAAGGGTTCTGATAGACAAAAGGTTTGTTCGACATTTTTTCTCACTTAATGACCGGCTGAACCTCCGCGTGCAGGCTGCGGGGCGCAACATCATAGGCGAATTAATCGTTTATTATGCTTCCCCACCGCGGGTGCGGTGGGGAAGTGCAGGAATGGTATCTTATAACGCGTTGATCTGCATGTTGTATCCGTCAGAACATCCACACCATCCACGGATAGGCAATCAGCATCATAGAACCTAAGAAGATGGCACCGAAAATCGTACCCAGGCGCCAGTAATCTTTGGTAGGCAGATAACCGCTGCCGTAGTAAATCGGGCTTGGGCCGGTGCCGTAGGGTGTGATGATGCCCATCACACCCAGAGAGGTACAGAGCATCAGGCAGAAGACCGGCATATTGATGCCTGGAATTGAGGCTGCGATGGTCAGCATGGCCGGTAACAGCGCGGTAGTATGGGCGGTAGTACTGGCAAACAGATAGTGCAGCAGGAAGAAGGCAATCAACAGGACTACCGCTGAAACCTGCGGGTCATAACCCTGCAGCAACATGCCTCCCTCTTTACCTAACCAGGTGATGAAGCCGACGCGGGCCAGGCCATCGGCCAGTGCTACCAGGGTCGCGAACCAGGCAAAGGTGTTCCAGGCCGGTTTGTTACTGGTAATGTCGTTCCAGTTCAGGACGCCAGTCCACAGCATCAGTACCACCACCAGCAGCGCCGCCATCGCCGGCTCGATCCAGGATGTCGCGAAAATCCACATCAGCAGGGCACAGACCACAAACACCAGCAGCAGGATTTCGTTACGGGTCAGTCGGCCCAGTTTTTCCAGTTCCGCGATGGCCCATTTCGGCACTTCATCGTTGATTTTGACTTCAGGCGGGTAGAACCAGTAAGCCAGCAGCGGCATGGTCAGAATCAGCAGTAAGCCCAGTGGCAGGAAGGCCAGGAACCACATGCCCCATGAGATATCAAAACCGACGATGCTTTTCACCAGCGCCAGCGCCAGCAAGTTAGGCGCCAGTGCTGAGAGGAACATAGAACTCGTGATACAGGCTGCGGTAATCGCGACCCACATCAGGTATGAACCGATTTTACGGGCGCTCGGGTCGTTCGGTTTAGAGCCATACAACGGCGGCAGGTTGGCGATAATCGGGTAAATAGTGCCACCACTGCGCGCGGTGTTTGATGGGGTAAACGGCGCGAGAAGCAGGTCAGCAAAGGTAATGGCATACCCCAGCGTCAGACTGCGGCGACCCAGATACTTCACCAGAATCAGGGCCAGGCGACGACCAAACTGCGTTTTGTCATAACCTGCGGCAAACATAAAGGCACCGAAGATGAGCCAGACCGTGGAGTTGCCGAAACCGCTGACTGCCCACTTAAAGGACTCACTGGCGACTTTGAATTTCGGATTAGCCAGCTCGGCTGGGCTGAAAAGAAGGAACTGGCTGAACAGCGCAATGACTACCACGCCGGTCAAACCGATCACCGCGCCAGGCAGCGGTTCAAAGATTAATCCGACAATGACACCGACGAAGATGGCGAAGAAGTGCCAGGCATAGGGTTCGAGACCGGCGGGTGTCGGTACCAGTAACAGTAATATGGCAACGATTACCGGCAGAGCCAGCATAATAGCTTTCTTTTTACCGGGCGCCGCGGGAGCGGCTTTTGGGGGTTCAGTAACAGCTGAGAGTGTTTTCATAGTGTTTTATCTGCAAGTTAAGAAGAATGCGATTTGCGCCCCGGACCTTCACTGATGACTTTCTTTCTTATTCTTAATAGTGTGAATAAACCGCGATGCACTGATTTTGTATAATCAGCTGCTTAACCATTGAGCAGCTTTTTTAAATCCATGTAAATATGATGCGATTTCTGCAAATATAGATTTTGATCCAGATCAAAGAAAATAAATCATTATTCCCGATTTTTTAACATTTATTTTTTATTTATATTTACAACATCGGTATTTTGACGGTTTTGTGAAGCTGGTCGATAAGTCATTAGTTCATAGAAATCGAATTTTATTGTTTAACTAAATGATTATAAAAGATTTATTTTTAATGTAAATCATTGGTTGATTTTTGGTAACGCTTAGTTAACAATCAATATAACTTCACTTTATCCTTACGGCAAATAAAAAACTCCAGATGGTTTAAAAGTTAAAAAAGTAAATTTATCGCTTATGAAAGCAAAGAAATGTGTATATTAACGGCATGACATCGGACCACTTAATTAAGCGATAACTTGCGTCCGCTAAAAAATTTCCAGACTTTTAAATCTTGGAGTTTATCGCAATGAAATCTCTCACTCCCATCCTTAATCCACTGACCCTGCCTAATGGCGCTGTTTTAAAAAACCGACTGGTGATGGCACCCATGACCACCTGTACCGGCTTTTATGACGGCACTGTCACCAGCGAGCTGGTCGAGTACTATCGCGCACGTGCTGGCAGCATCGGAACCGTGATCGTTGAGTGCTGCTTTATTGATAACCGTGGCCCGGCATTTCCGGGTGCCATTGCTATCGACAGCGACAACAAAATTCCCGGTCTGAAACGTATCGCGGACGCAATCAAATCTGAAGGCTCTACTGCTATCCTGCAGATCTATCACGGTGGCCGCATGGTCGAGCCGGAACTGATTGGCGGGAAAACGCCGGTTGCGCCAAGCGCTATCGCGGCACCGCGTGAAGGGGCAACCAAACCTCTGGCGCTGAGTGCCGAAGAAGTCGATACCATGATCACCAAATTTGGTGATGCGGTGAACCGCGCCATTAAGGCTGGTTTCGATGGCGTTGAAATTCATGGTGCCAACACCTACCTGATTCAGCAGTTCTATTCACCCAACTCTAACCAGCGTGATGACAAGTGGGGCGGCAGTCGTGATAACCGCGCGCGCTTCCCGCTGGAAGTGCTGGAAATCACCCACAAGATGGCTGAACGCTTCGCTCATAATTCCTTCATCATCGGCTATCGCTTCTCACCGGAAGAGATTGAAGTCCCCGGCATCCGCTTTGATGACACGCTGTATCTGCTGGAAAAACTGGCCGCGCGTGGACTCGATTACGTTCACTTCTCTGTGGGTCAGCTGCTGCGCCCGTCGATTGTCGATACTCAGGACCCGACGCCGCTGATTGAGAAATTTGTCGCGATGCGTTCACCTGAGCTGGCAAAAGTGCCGGTGATTGGTGTTGGCGGCGTGGTAAATAAAGCCGATGCGGAACTGGCGCTGGAGAAAGGCTACGATCTGGTGGCGATTGGTAAAGCCTGTATTGCCTATCCGAACTGGACTGATCGCATCATCAACAATGAGCACCTTGAACTCTACATCGACAGCAACAAACGCGAAGAGCTTCAGATTCCTGAACCGCTGTGGCGCTTCTCACTGGTCGATGCGATGATCCGCGACACCAGCGAATCTGGACGTAAATACAAAGCGGGCGTCTATCAGGAAAAAGTCGAAGCCGAAGCGCTGAAACTGAAAATTAACGTCACGCTGGATACCGACCGTATCACCGACATCTCGCTGGTGCCGGATGACACGCTGGATGTGGACTTCACCACCACCTTTGAAAGCCTGCGCAGCCGCATCCTGGTGGCGAACAGCCCACACGTCGATGCAATTACCGGCGCAACCACCCAGAGTGAGGCGCTGAAAAAAGCGGTTTCCCGCGCGATGACCACCTCCAGCAAAGAGCATGTGATCGAGGAGGGCGGTAACCCTAACGCACCACAGAACTACGATGTGGTGATTGTGGGTAGCGGCGGTGCCGGTCTGGCAGCGGCAATTCAGGCGCACGATGAAGGCGCGCGCGTGGTGATCATCGAGAAGATGCCGACCATTGGCGGCAACACGATTAAAGCGTCTGTAGGCATGAACGCCGCTGAAACCCGCTTCCAGAAACTCAAAGGTATTGAAGACAGCAAAGAGTTGTTCTATGAAGAGACCCTGAAAGGAGGCCAGTTCAAAAACAATCCGGTGCTGCTGCGTGAGTTTGTTGACCTGGCACCTGAGGCCATTGAGTGGCTGGCAGATAAAGGCATTGAGCTTAACGACATCACTATTACCGGCGGAATGAGCATCGACCGTACTCACCGTCCGGCTGACCGCTCAGCGGTGGGTGGGTTCCTGATTAGCGGCCTGGTAAAAAATATCAACAGCCGCAACATCGAAGTCCTGCTGGAAACCTCCGTCGCCGAGATCCTCTATGAGAATGGGGCTGTAGCGGGCGTGAAAGTGGTTGATGAGTACAACGACAGCCGTATTCTGAACGCCAAAAGCGTCATTGTGGCGACCGGTGGATTCAGTGCGAACCGTGAGCTGGTGGTGAAATACCGTCCTGAACTTGATGGCTTCGTGACGACCAACCATAAAGGCGCCACCGGCAGCGGTATTGCGATGCTGGAAAAAATTGGTGCCGGCACCGTGGATATGGGCGAAATCCAGATTCACCCAACGGTTGAGCAGACCACCTCTTATCTGGTCTCCGAATCCATTCGTGGCGGCGGTGCTATTCTTGTCAGCCAGGCGGGCGAGCGTTTCTACAACGAAATGGAAACCCGCGACAAAGTTTCCGCTCAGATTATCGCGCTGCCAGAGAAGAGTGCCTGGATTGTATTTGACGAGCAGGTGCGCATGAACAACAAAGCGGCTGATGAATACATCGCCAAAGGCTTTGTCATCAGCGCGCCAACCGTGGCGGAACTGGCGGTGAAACTCAACATGAGTGAGCATCACACCCTGGAAGCAACGCTGGCACGTTACAACAACTTCGTCATTATGCAGAAGGATGAAGACTTTGGTCGTCAGACCGCGCTGCGTCATCCGCTGAGTGAAGCGCCGTTCTACGCGATTCGTGTTGCTCCGGGTGTTCACCACACTATGGGTGGCGTCACTATCGACACCACAACAGCCGTGCTGGACAGCCAGAAACAGGTAATCAACGGTGCCTGGGCGTGTGGTGAAGTGGTTGGCGGCATCCACGGTGCGAACCGTATCGGCGGTAACGCTGTCGCGGATATCATCATCTTTGGTATTCTGGCCGGTGGTAACGCCGCCGCTTACGCCCGACATTAACGGCAGTCTCCGGCATCCGCATTCTGCGGGTGCCGGTATTTTCCTTTTAAAAGCAGAGTCGCCTATGTTAACTGATGCGCGTGTCTATGCTTACTCCGCTGTCTTAATGGGGTCGCCCATTCTGCTTAAACTTTTCGATGACAACCAGACGCTGGCCGGACAGGTTTTCCGCCTGATTAAACAGCAGGAAAATCTCCTGACGGTTAACCGCGCGGCGTCTGAAGTGATGGAAATTAACCACGCGGCAGGGCAGCATCCGGTCATCGTCAGCCAGCCAGTTTTTGATTTGATTGCCTGCGCGCATGCGGTGAGCTTACTCCCGGACAGCCTGTTCAACCTGGCTATCGGCCCGCTGGTGAAGTGCTGGAAGATTGGCTTTCAGGGCCACAGCGTTCCCTCGGAAACCGAGCTTCAGGCGCGCATGGCGCTGACGAATCCGCATGAAGTGATACTGGATGCCGCAAACCGCACTGTCATGCTGGCAAGGCCCGGGATGGAAATTGACCTGGGTGCCATCGCCAAAGGGTATATCGCCGATCTTGTTCAGGCGTTTTTACGCCAGCAGCAGGTCAGTAGTGCGTTGATTAATCTGGGTGGAAACGTGCAGACGGTGGGCGCGCCACCCGATGAAGCGGGCTGGGCAATCGGCCTGAAAAAACCTTTTGGTGAGGCTGATGAGCTGATTGGGGTGATTGGGGTGAATAATCGCTCGGTGGTGACATCGGGTATCTATGAACGCTATTTCGAGCTTGAGGGCGTCTGTTATCATCACATCCTCAATCCCCATAGCGGTTATCCGCTGAATAATGATCTGCTGAGCGTCACCGTGATCTCTGATCGATCACTGGATGGCGACATCTACACTACGCTGCTCTATGGCCTGGGCGTCGAAAAGGGGATTGCCTGCCTGGCTGATAAACGGGGCATTGAAGCGATTTTTGTGACCCGTGACAGGCAGGTGATCTGCTCGTCACAACGTCACTTTTCATTTCAGTTACTGGACACCGATTACCAGCTGGTTCACTGACAGTATTGTTTGAGCAGAGTGTGATACTCCGGTTGCAGCCGATAGCGGTAAACCGGACGGCCCGTGACGCCATAGTGAATGCTGGTGAACAGAATATTAATCTGCGCCAGCCAGATCAGGTATTTGCGGCAGGAGACGCGGGAGATATTTACTTCCGTTGCCAGTTCATCGGTAGAAAACTCGCTGCCCGGATGCGCATCGATCCACAGGCACAGTGTGCGAAGCGTCTGTGGCGTTAATCCTTTCGGCAGACGTTTCTGCTCGTTGGCGCCTGGCGGATTACCATGTAACAGCTGATCAACGTCTGACTGCTGGTAGAACTGATGATTATCCATTAGCGATTTCTTCTGTCGCCAGCCGGTCAGCGCCTCTTCGAAGCGGGCAAACTGGAAAGGCTTGATCAGATAATCTACTACGCCATAGTTGAGTGAGGTTTTGATGGTGGCGGCATCGGCGGCTGACGAGATAATAATCACGTCGACCGGACGACCTGCGCTGCGCAGTTCCGGCAGCAGGTCGAGACCGTTTTCCTGCTGCATATAGATATCAAGCAGGATCAAATCAACCTGTGGCTCATCCAGCGCCAGCCGCTCCTTAGCCTGCTGTAAGGTTGAGGCGGTGCCACAGCAGGTAAAGCCTGGGATCTGCCCGATATAGCAGCGGTTCAGCTCGGCTACCATAGCGTCATCATCGACAACTAACACATTGATCATTGGGTAATCATTCCTCTCTCCCACGGAAGTTGCACTAAGAATTGGGTGAATACACCCGGTTCCGACTCAACACTGACGCTGCCGCCCAGGCTTTCTGTTTGTTGCTTAACCAGAAACAATCCGACACCGCGATCATCGCCTTTCGACGAGACGCCACGCTCAAAAATGGCGCTGAGCTGTGTGCCGTCAATACCGGGCCCGTCATCACTCACTTCGCAGGCTAACCAGCCATTCTGATAATGCAGCATGAGATGAATTTCCCCTTCGGTTTCCGGGTCCAGCGCCTCAAGCGCATTTTCAATTAAATTGCCCAGCACGGTGATCAGGACGGCATTCTGCGCCTCGCTGCCGCAGTCGGGCAGAAAACTCGCTTCATCAATAATCAGCTGATGGCCTTCATCGGTCACCCGATTGATTTTGCTGAGCAGAAAGCCGGCGATGACCGGCGATTTGATCTTCTGCATCAGCGACCCAATCTCCGTCTGATAAGCGTTGGCCGTTTTCAGAATGTACTCTTCCATTTGTGCATAATTTTTCATATGTAGCAGGCCCAGAATCACATGCAGCTTGTTCATGAATTCATGGGACCGCTCACGTAACGCGTCTACATAGTTTACCATGCCGTCCAGACGCTGCATCAGCTGGCTGATCTCGGTCTTGTCTCTGAAAGTGGTCACCGCGCCAATAATGCGGTCACGACTGCGAACCGGCACGGTGTTACTGATCAGAATGCGGTTACCCAGCGTCAGCTCCTGATCGTGCCAGGCTTTGCCCGCATCCAGGGCATCCTGCTGATGGCGGTGCATCACGCTCTCTTCGGCAATCAGATCGCCGCTTAATGGCATTTTGCGCGTAGTCTCATGCAGCAGCTGTTGCGCCGCGTGGTTGATCAGGCTGACACGCGATTGATCATCGACCGCAATCACACCCTCTTTAATCGAATTGAGAATCGCCTGTCGCTGCTCGAACAAGCTGGAAATTTCGTGCGGCTCCAGCCCAAGTAAGATGGTTTTGAGTCGCCTGACCAGAATAAAAATACCCAGCATGCCCACAAGACCACCAAATAAGACGGTCCAGACGATATTCCAGCGACTTTTAGCAATCTGCGCCGCCACATCATTCAGCGCGATGCCGATCGCCACCACACCGATCTGCTGATGCTGTGCGTCATAGACCGGTGTAAACACCCGCAGTGCCTCCACCAGAACGCCATGATTGACCGCCACATTTTCCCGACCACCGAGAGCCGGATAGATATCGTTGCCGACAAAATGTTTGCCGATCACCGCCGGGTTCGGGTGGGAGAATCGAATACCCTTCATATCTGTGACCACCACAAACAGCAGACCATTGCGCTTGCGCGCCGCTTCAGCCAGTGGCTGAATCTGACCGCTGCTATCCGGCAACAGTAAACCACGCTGTACTTCTGGCGTGTCTGCCAGCGTTCGTGCGACCGCCATCGCCTTGTCTTTGAGATGCGACTGCGCAAAGTTATCAATCTGCACGAAGTAGAGCAGATGGACAGCGACCAGAACGGTGATGATAACCGCAGTCATCATCAGCGAGGTCAGGGTACTGAGTTTCATGGGTCGTTTAGTCACGGCATGTCGTTTCTGTGGTTGGCTTTTCATGGATGTTCAGCGCGGGTGGGAGATCGCCGGAAAACATACGCTAACTCACCGCATCAGTACAGTTTTAGCGGGCTGCGCGTGGGCGATCGCCAGTTAACAATATTTGTGTTAGGGGATTGTATAATTCAAAGGACATCCTTAATGTGTGGTTAAAATATGAAATTAATTCGGTAAGCCTTTTGTAATTAAAATAAGGCTAAATTGCTATTTTTAATTTTATAACTATTTTCACATTAACTCATAAATAACATTATTTTAAACTTTGAGGACTTTTTTTAACCAGTACCGTCTGAGCTGTAGATTAAAATGATGAATTCAAAGAAAGTTATTCCCACCCTTTCCCTCGCGGCCCTGTTAGTTTCTTCAGCCCTCCATGCTGAAACCTCACCAGAAAAAACTGACGTCCTGTTAATTGGCGGCGGCATTATGAGCGCCTCAATGGGCACCATGCTGGAAGAGCTGCAGCCTGGCTGGAAACAGATCATGGTTGAGAAGCTGGATGGCGTGGCACTGGAATCCTCTAACGGCTGGAATAATGCCGGTACCGGTCACTCTGCCAACATGGAGCTGAACTATACGCCTGAGCGTAAAGACGGTTCTATCGACGTTTCTAAAGCGCTGGAAATAAACGAAGCGTTCATGATTTCACGCCAGTTCTGGAGTTCACAGATTAAAGAGGGCGTGATGCACGATCCGCGCTCTTTCATCAACTCAACGCCACATATGAGCTTTGTCTGGGGCGACAACGTCGACTTCCTGACCAAACGCTATGCTGCGCTGCAGAAAACCGCGCTGTTCCAGGGCATGAAGTTCTCTACCGATCACAAGCAGATCGCGCAGTGGGCACCGCTGGTCATGGAAGGTCGTGATCCCCAGCAGAAAGTGGCTGCGACCTGGACGCCAGTGGGTACTGACGTTAACTACGGTGAAATCACCCGTCAGTTGATCGGCAGCCTGAAAAAGAATGATAACTTCCGTCTGGAAACCTCGTCTGAGGTCACTGACTTCAAACGTAACGGCGACAACTCCTGGCATGTCACTATTAAAGACGCCAAAAACGGCAACGAACGTGCTGTTGATGCGAAATATGTCTTTATCGGTGCTGGCGGCGGCGCGCTGAAATTACTGCAGAAAACCGGCATTCCGGAAGCAGATAACTATGCAGGCTTCCCGGTGGGCGGCTCATTCCTGGTTACCGAGAACAAAGCGATTGCCGATCGTCACCTGGCGAAAGTTTATGGTCAGGCATCAACGGGTGCACCGCCAATGTCCGTTCCGCATCTGGATACCCGTTATCTGGATGGCAAACGCGTCGTGCTGTTTGGACCGTTCGCGACTTTCTCAACTAAGTTCCTGAAAAATGGTTCACTGTTTGATCTGCTGAGCACCACCACCACCCATAACATCGTGCCGATGACCGATGTGGGTATGGATAACTTCGACCTGGTGAAATACCTGGTGGGTCAGGTGATGCTGACGGAAGAAGACCGTTTCGAAGCGTTGAAAGAGTACTATCCGGACGCCAAGAAAGAGGACTGGAAACTGATTCAGGCTGGTCAGCGTGTTCAGATCATCAAGAAAGATGCTGACAAAGGTGGCGTGCTGAAACTGGGTACAGAAATTGTGACCGATCAGCAGAAAACTGTCGCTGCGCTGCTGGGTGCTTCTCCTGGTGCATCAACCGCCGCGCCGATCTCTCTGAGCGTGATGCAGAAACTGTTCCCGGAAGAGTTTAAGTCACCTGAATGGCAGGCAAAAATCCACAAGATGATTCCGGGCTACGGTCAGAAACTGAATGACAATGTGCCATTGCTGCAGCAGGTCTGGAATGAGACCGCTGCAACTCTGCAGCTGACAACGCCACCAGTGATCAACATGGAGGGCAAAACCGCAGACGCGCCGGCTGCACAGCCTGAGAAAGCTGCGCCTTCAGCGAAACACGATATGGCGCTGTAACAGCGACCTGACGTAAAAAAAGCCCGCACAGGTTAACCTGCGCGGGCTTTTTAATTGCCGCTTTATCGGTGTCACTCCGGCGTTTTACCGCGCCAGTTGCCCCAGGGATCGTCAGCAGTGGCCTGATCGGTGTCTGCCGGTTCTTCACGCGTTGCGGATTGCGTGCTTAACGAGTCGAGATAAAGCGCTTCAACTTCAGCCCGCGCCCAGGGCGTACGACGTAAAAACTTCAGACTTGATTTAACACTGGGATCGCTTTTAAAGCAGTTAATATTGATCCGTTTTCCCAGCTCCGCCCAGCCATACTGCGCGACTAAACTGTTAATCTGCATCTCCAGCGTTACGCCATGCAGAGGATCTTTTGAGGTGTGTGCGTTCATCATCTATCCGCCTGATTCAGTCAATGCCGCACATCCTGACAACCGTAAAGCGGATGTGCAAGGACTCAAGGTGAAAAAGCTCACCAGCGACGTATCATCGCGACTTTTATGTGTCGGGGTTAACGCGATGGGCAGAAGAGCGCGCAGGCATGCAGCGAGTGTGGTAATCATAAGCAACTGATGATGCGACAAAAAGGATCGCCTGCTTTGACGGTACCCGCCGATAATCTGCTCAGCTCCGCCAGCCGTAAACGTGCTCTGCTTGCCGGTTCAGTAGGGAATTTCATTGAATGGTATGAGTTCGCGGTTTATGGCTTTCTGGCTACCGTTATTGCGCAGAACTTCTTCCGGCTGGAAGGGGAATCGGCGCTGACCGGGCTGCTGCTGACCTATGCCTCATTTGCTATCGCCTTTTTCTTCCGTCCACTTGGTGCGATCATCTTTGGCCGGATGGGCGATCGCATCGGGCGCAAACCCACGCTGATCTTTGTATTGATCATGATGACGCTGGCGACGGCAGCAATCGGTTTGGTTCCCACTTACGCTCAGTCGGGCATCCTGGCGCCGCTGATCGTAACCGGCCTGCGTATCCTGCAGGGGCTTTTCGCCGGGGGCGAGTATGGCGGGGCGGTTTCACTCATGACGGAATTTGCGCCGCGCGGCAAGCGGGGTCTGTATGGCGCGTGGCAATCCTTTACCGTCGCGCTGGGTTTGCTGGCCGGTGCGGGCATTGTCGCGCTGCTCTCTGTGCTGCTGACGCCGGAGCAGATGCTGAGCTGGGGCTGGCGCATCCCGTTCTTTGTCGCGCTGCCGCTGGGTGTTCTGGCGCTCTGGCTGCGGATGCAGATGGAGGAGACGCCGGCATTTATTCAGCAACAGGCGCAACCTGTAGCAAAAGTTGATGCCAGCCTGGGCGACACGCTAAAAACGATTCTGCTGGGCATCTGCCGACTGATGGTGTGGTCGGCAGCGGGTTACACCTGGCTGGTGATCATGCCGACTTACCTGCAGGCTTCGCTGCACACTGGCTTTAATCAGGCGCTGCTGATTGCGGTGATATCTAACCTCGGCTTCGCCGCCACCATTATCCCGGCTGGAATGCTGAGCGACAGGATTGGCCGCCGTACGGTGATGGTCTCCGCAGCGGTACTGTTGCTGGTGCTCTCTTTGCCGCTGCTCAATGTGCTGCAGTCAGAAAGTTCCGGCCTGCTGTTAAAAGCGCTGGTGGTGTTTGTCGCGGGCGGAGTGGTCGGCTTGCTGGCAGGGCCGGGTCCCGCGATGCTGGCCGAGATGTTCCCGACGCGCGTACGCTACACCGGGCTGGGACTGGCCTATTCGCTCTCCAATGCGGTATTTTCCGGCTGCGCCGGATTAATCATCACCGGGCTGATAAAAGAGACGGGTAATCCCGATATTCCCGCCTGGTATGTGATGGCGACAGCGCTGGTGAGTATTATGGCACTGATGACGCTGAACAAAGATGACCATTTGCGGCTGCTGGACGAGCCTCCAGCGCACTGATAAGCGCGAGATTACATGACATATGGCAGGTGTTAATGTGCCGTCAGGCGGTGAAAAGAGGAATGATGTATGAGTAAGCCGGAGAGAACAGAGGGCGGTCTGCTGATTTAAGGCAGGTCAATGAGCACCTGCCTTAAGGGCGGGAGGCGTTAATCAATAGCAGCCCGCGGTTATTTCTGCTGAGCGCTCCCGAGCGTTTCGCTTGCTTTCCAGGTGCGATACTTAACCTCTACATTCGCCGGGGTATAGACCACGATCGGCAGCTTACTGTTGTAATTCAGCATGCCAGCGGTACCCAGGTTAGCCGTCACAAACTTCTTCCTTTTGTTACCGTCGGGGCAGGCCATCATTGTCGACATTGTCATGGCAGCATCTGCTTTTTCTGGGGTCTTAAAGACAAAGTAATCGTAGCCCCAGCCCTGTACGGTTCCGACCTGCAACTTTCCAGCGAGGACGTGCTGGTTACAGTCCACTTCAAGTGTCTGGCCTATCAACAGCTCAATCTTATAAGACGATTCATTCTGACGTGTCGGCAACTCAATGACCTGTCGAATATTTCCTTTCTCTGCCTGAGGATAGGGCGCAAGCGTCGCTAAAGGCTGTGCGGCGGTTGCAAGGCCGGTTGAAAGAGAGGTAGCAGCCAGTAATCCTATTGTGAGTGTTGTAATCCTGCGCATTTATCAGATCCTTAATTGGAGTTTGCGCCACATAAACGTCCATTATTTTGTGGTTTATTCCGTGGCAATCGCTACTATTTTATTCAAACTCATTATTTTATGTCACTCTTGCAAGCTAATGCGCTGAATTTTTTCTGTATGCTTATATTTACATTCATTTGTACATAGCAGCAGTACATTGAGTTCCACGTGTCAGACTTCCCGGCGAAAACCAAAAAAAAGGCTCCACAAGGGAGCCTTTCATTCATTACGACCCATCAGCCTGGCGCGATTACACCAGCTGTTGTGCCGTGGTCTCGACCAGCGTCAGCAACACTTTGATATCTTCCAGTGTCACCGTCGGGTTCAGCAGGGTCATCTTCAGGCAGGTTACGCCATCATGCTCGGTCACACCGACGTTAGCACGTCCTGATTCCAGCAGGGCATCACCAATACGCTGGTTCAGCAGAGCGATATCTGCATTGCTGAAGTGCCCCAGATTTGCCGGACGATAGCGGAACAGCACGCTGGCCAGTTGTGGCTTCATGACCAGCTCCAGTGCAGGCTGCTCATCAACATATTGTGCAACCTGTTGTGCCAGTGTCACACCATGATCGATGATTTCGGCATACTGCTTCTGACCCAGCGCTTCCAGCCCCATCCACAGTTTCAGTGCATCAAAACGGCGGGTGGTCTGCAGCGATTTAGACACCAGATTCGGCACGCCCTGGGCTTCATCGAACTCAGAGTTCAGGTAAGCCGCCTGATAGCGCATCAGTTCATAGTGACGCGCTTCCTTCAGCAGGAAAGCGCCACAGCTGATGGTCTGGAAGAACTGCTTGTGGAAGTCGAGGGTGATGGAATCCACCAGCTCAATGCCATCCAGATAGTCGCGATACTTTTCTGAGAGCAGCAGTGCGCCGCCCCAGGCCGCATCAACGTGCACCCAGATGTTCTCTTCCGCCGCCAGCGCCGCGATTTCACGCAGTGGATCGATCGCACCGGCATCGGTGGTACCGGCTGTGGCAACGATCGCCAGAATGTTTTCGCCGTTGGCTTTAGATGCAGCAAGCTTATGGCGCAGGTCATCCATATCCATGCGGGCATAGCGGTCACATTTCACCTGCGTGACAGACTGATAACCCAGACCCAACAGCGCCATGTTCTTCTGAACGGAGAAGTGTGCGTTCTCTGAGCAGAAGACTTTAATCTTCTTCAGATCGCCGGTTAAGCCATCCTGCTGAACAGAGTGTCCCTGACGGGCAAACCAGGCGTCACGCGCCAGCATCAGACCCATCAGATTGCTCTGGGTGCCGCCGCTGGTGAAGACGCCCGCGTCGCCAGGCTGATACCCTACCTGGGTACGCAGCCATTCAATCAGCTTCATTTCAATCAGGGTGGCAGACGGTGCCTGATCCCATGAATCCATGCTCTGGTTGGTGGCGTTGATCAGCACTTCCGCCGCCTGGCTGATGACCAGGCTCGGACAGTGCAGGTGTGCCACACACTGTGGGTGATGCACCGACAGGCTGTCTTTGAGGAAGTACTCAATAGCGCGTTCAATCGCGGCCTGGTTGCCCAGGCCCTGAGGATTAAAGTCCAGCGTGATGCGCTCGCGTAGCTCTGCGACGGTTTTTCCCTGATACATCTCAGGTTGTTCCAGCCACTTGACGACAGCCGCACTACTCTGGGCAATCGCCTGCTGGTAGGCCTCGGTACTCTGTGCTGAGGCCGCCAGAATCGGGTTTAACCGGGACATTGCATTCACTCCACTCAAACTGGTTTCACGCCAGCTGACAGCAGGGCGTTTTCAAATTTATCCATAAACACGTCAAGTTCTGCATCCGTGATCAGCAGGGAAGGCAGCAGACGTAATACGCTGCCGTGACGCCCGCCACGCTCCAGAATCAGGCCGTTCTCGAAACATTTCTTCTGAACCAGCGCAGACAGTTCGCCGTCTGCCGGGAAACTGCCCATGTGGTCAGCGGCTTCGTCAGGTTTAACCAGCTCGATACCGATCATCAGACCCAGACCGCGCACATTGCCGATAACCGGATAGCGCTGTTGCAGCTCACCCAGTTTACCTTTCAGCCATTCGCCCTGTGCCGCAACTTTGTCAGCGATATTGTTATCTTTCAGCAGTTTCAGCGTGGTCAGGCCGGTGGCCATTGCCAGCTGGTTACCGCGGAAGGTGCCGGTGTGGTGACCCGGAGACCAGGCGTCGAACTCTTTCTTAATGCCCAGCACTGCCAGTGGCAGACCGCCGCCGACCGCTTTGGACATCACAATGATGTCTGGTTCGATACCAGCGTGCTCAAAGGCGAAGAATTTACCGGTGCGGGCGATACCCGCCTGGACTTCGTCGATAATCAGCAGAATGCCATGCTCTTTGGTCACTTTACGGATGCGCTGCAGCCACTCAGCCGGAGCCGGGTTAACACCGCCTTCGCCCTGAACTGCTTCCAGAATCACGGCTGCTGGTTTACGAACGCCGCTTTCAACGTCGTTGATCAGGTTTTCGAAGTAGTAAGTCAGAGCTTTCACGCCCGCTTCACCGCCAATGCCCAGCGGGCAGCGATAGAGGTGCGGATAAGGCATGAACTGCACTTCCGGCATCATGCCATCAACGGCTTCTTTCGGAGAGAGATTGCCGGTGACCGACAGGGCACCGTGGGTCATACCGTGATATGCACCAGAGAAGCTTATGATGCCGGAACGGCCGGTGTGCTTTTTCGCCAGTTTCAGCGCCGCTTCTACGGCATCTGCTCCAGATGGGCCGGTAAATTGCAGGCAGTACTCTTTGCCCTGGCCCGGTAATAAGGAGAGCAGGTACTCAGAGAACTCATCTTTTAAAGGCGTAGTTAAATCAAGAGTATGTAACGGCAAGCCGCTGGTAATGACATGTTGAATACTCTGCAGAACGTCTGGATGGTTATGTCCCAGTGCCAGCGTTCCTGCACCCGCAAGACAGTCGAGATACTGATTATTCTCGACGTCAGTGATCCAGACGCCCTGAGCTTTCGCAATTGCGAACGGCAATTTGCGCGGATAACTGCGAACGTTTGATTCAAATTCAGCCTGACGGGCTAAATAGGTTTCGTTGGTTGCGTTTACGTTCTGTGCATTCAAACTATCAATACGGACTTTATCCGTCATCATATCTCTCCTACAACCGTAACGGGCGTAGCGTCACAGTTGAATAAATAAATTAAAAGGGGTGGCTATGTATAAAGCGCGGCCAATATAGGGGTTTTTAAGGTCCGACTCAATGATTAATTTTATCGGCAGATAGCGGATTCTTTGCTTTAGTAATCAATCAGTTGGTGGGTTTGTGACCGTGTACATCCTTGCCGCTTCGCTCATAGTTTTCTAATTAATGGCGTAAAAACACCAACTTACCCGATTCACCTTGCGCTAAATCAATGATAATAATCTGTGTAAACAGCTGTTTCCCGCAAAAAACGCTATCAAAAAGGGGACTTTTCAGACGGAAAAAGCATAAGTCAGTTTAACTGGCGAAGCCGCATTTATTGCGGGCAAAAAGCGCACAATAATTAAAATAATAAACCTTTCATTAACATTTAATTAATATCTGGCCGTTCTCGTGTCGTTAATAAACCGGATGAACAGTTTTATGACAGGACAATATCAATAAATTGATTTAAGTCTGCCAGTGCCTCAAATGCTTTCTTTTCAGAAGGATTGATGGTCAGCAGGTCGGCATAACCGTTGAGCATGGCGCTGATCTGCCTGGCAGTGCGAGGCACATCAGCACAGTGAAACGTATTATCCGTGACGCCGTCACGAATAATGCCTTCCACCAGCCCCTGCCACACCGTTGTCATCTCATCGGCCAGCGTAGCATAGGCTTCATTGTGGGCAGCGGTCTGCCAGAACGAGGCATAGAGTTGCCAGGTCGCATCGGGTGCGCTCGGCAGATGGCTTTCAAACAGAGTGAGTAAACGCTGGCGGGGCGTGAGCAGCGTCAGGGAGTCAGCAAACGCTTCGAAATCCACTCGCATAAAACGCTCCAGCGCCGCCAGGCAGAGCGTCTGCCAGTTACTGAAATAGTGGTAGATATGACTGCGCGAAATCCCCACGGACTCGGTGAGTTCCCGGGTGGTGACTTTTTCGATCCCTTTTTCGATAAACAGCACTATCGCTGCATCCAGTATTTTGATTCTCAGTGCTTCAGCTGACTCTTTCATTATTCTCCCAATAACGGTCACGTTGACTTTGAGCGGTTGCTCAAATAGACTGCTTTTCATACTTGAGCAACCGCTCAAGAGTGATGATATCAGAAACAGAAAATATGCATTCCTCAAAAACGATCCTTACTGTTGCGGCTCCCCGCAGCGCTATTCTGACATTAAAAATGCTCGGCCGTCGCCATAGCCGCAAGCTGTTCCTTACACTGCTGCTGGTGGTGGCGGAAAATTTCATGTATCTCCTCTATCCGCTGCTGGCGGGGTTTGCGATCAATGCGATCATCTCCGGCAGGACATGGCACGCGGTACTCTATGCGGCGATGGTCTTTACCATGTGGGCCATCGGCGCAGCACGACGCAGCGTGGATACCCGCACCTTTGCCCGCATCTACGCTGAGCTGGCCGTGCCGGTAATTGTGGCGCAGCGTAGCGAAAACCACAGCGCATCTACCATTGCTGCACGCGTGGCGTTGTCACGGGAGTTTGTCGACTTTTTCGAGAAGCATCTGCCGGTGCTGATCACGTCGCTGGCGTCGATGACCGGTGCCGCCGTGATGCTGCTGGCTATCGAGTTCTGGACCGGCGCAGGCTGCCTGGCGATCCTGTTGTTCTTCGCCTGTTTCCTGCCGGGGTTTACCCGCAAAAACGACGCGCTCTTTGGTCGTCTGAATAACCGGCTGGAGAAAGAGGTGAGTTTTGTCAGCAACGCAAACGCCGCGTCTCTGGGCCGTCACTATGGCGTGCTGGCCAGCCTGCGGATTCGCCTCTCCGATCGGGAAGCGTGTGGTTATCTGGCGATCGGTAGCGTCGCGGCGCTGCTGTTTGCTGTCACTATCGCGGTGATGTCAGGCCGTGGCGGCACCGATGCGGGTCACATCTATTCGGTCATGACCTATATGTGGATGTTTGCCATGAGCCTGGATGATGGTCCACAGCTGCTGGAGAAATATTCACAGCTGAAAGACATTGGCCGCCGGGTGAATACAGGCTCGCAATGAGTAGCTTCCTTGAGGCCATATTAAGTCTGGATTCAGTCTCTGGCAGTCACAATGAAACTCCCGCCGAATTCGCCGGCGGGTATGGAGGGTAAGCGTAACAACCCGGCTCCAGATCGGCACGGTTTAATAATCCAGTTCACCCGGCCTGAATGTCCGGAATGCGTTATCAGACGGCGTATAGCTCAGCATCTCCCGCGTCTGTGTCAGATCAAAGCGTTTGAAACGGTTATCGGAAATGCCGTAGCCAATAAAGAAGGCTATGTTCTCTGCTTCGACAGCACCGCTCAGCAATCTGACGGCATCATCGGGACTGAGCCAGGCGCTGTAATCCCGTGCATTATGCTGGCGGTTATCCAGTGCCGGTTCAAACGCCCCGATTCTTAGCGCCACGCTACTCAGACCATGCTGGCTGGCATAGAAAGCGCAGAGCGCTTCACCATAACATTTGGTGACACCATAGAGATTCGCAGGTGAAACGGCCATGCCGGGATGGATCTGCACATCTTTCGGATAGCCTTCAATAGTCTGCGCACTGCTGGCAAAGACCAGACGACGACAGCGATGTTCGGCTGCTGCCTTGAGTAACCAGGTGGTGGAGAGGATATTCGCCGGCAACAAATCGTCGAAACTGGCCTGTGCATCAGGGATACCGGCAAGATGGATAACCGTATCGACAGGCTCTTCGGCCAGTAAGGTCGCCGCTATATCAGGTTGTGACAGATCCGCCACGACAAAACGGTGGGGGACAGGGATTACGTAGTCCGGCTCCCGCCGATCGGTCAGGATAAAACGGTAGTGATTCTGGCTGGCTGCAAAGAACGTCCGGCCGATTCGCCCGCTGGCACCGGTAAGAAGAATAACTCTGGTCGTCATTTACTGAGTCCTGTTAAGTGTCCGGTTACGTCAGTTAACGCTAGCCGACGAGTTAAGCAGACATTCCTGACACACACCCTGATGACCTCTCAGGATTGTGAACTGACACCGCGCAATTTGCGCCAGAGCTGCACGGATTAAAGCTTTCGCTGTTGCAGTCTCAAGTGTGCGCCTGATCACAAAATGGGTTGCTAAGCGTGTTCTTCCTTTTTATAGTCTGACCGCTTCATCCGGACGGGAACACGTTCTGCTTTCTCCCTCCGGCTCATTTCCGTTCTTTCAGCTCAGGCCATTGGGAATCAATTGTGTTAAGAAAAAATCATAAAACCGACGATGCCGGTTTTGTCCGCTGGGCATTGCTGGCCCTTGCGCTGGGCGGCTTTGGCATTGGTACCGGTGAGTTCATCATGATGGGCCTGCTGCCGGATGTGTCACGCTCTCTGGCAATTACCGAACCGCAGGCGGGCAACGCCATCGCCAGTTACGCGCTGGGTGTGGTGGTAGGTGCACCGTTTATTGCGGTACTGGCGGCGCGGATGGCGCGTAAGTCACTGCTGCTGATCCTGATGGCGCTGTTCAGCATCGGCAATGTCGCCAGTGCGATGGCTGATAGCTATCACGGCCTGCTGGTAGCGCGCTTTCTCACCGGCCTGCCACACGGCGCTTATTTTGGCGTCGCGTCGCTGGTGGCGGCTTCACTGGTGCCGATTGAACGGCGTGGTCGTGCACTGGCGTCACTGATGCTGGGACTGACCGTCGCGACGCTGATTGGCGTGCCGCTGGGCTCCTGGATAGGGCAGCTTTTCAGCTGGCATGTGGTGTTCACCTTTGTCGGCGCGATTGGTCTGCTCACCTGCCTGCTGATTGGCCGCTATGTGCCTTACACGGCTGGCGATGCAGATGCGCATCCGCTGCGTGAACTGGGCGCGCTGAAAAATTCACAGGTGCTGCTGACCCTGCTGGTGGGTGCAGTGGGTTTTGGCGGCATGTTTGCTATCTTCAGTTATATCGCGCCGACGCTGATTAACATTGCGGGCATCGCTCCCTCGCTGATCCCCTGGGCGATGGTGGCGTTTGGGCTGGGGATGATCATCGGTAATCTGGTCGGCGGCCGTCTGGCTGATGGTTCGGTGCTGAACATTATTGGCTGGACGCTGTTATGGAACGTGCTGGTAATGCTGGCTTTCCCGGTGCTGGTTCAGCATGTGGCAACCGGACTGCTGGCGACCTTCCTGATCGGCACCTGCTCGGTGTTGCTGCCGTCCCTGCAGATTCGCCTGATGGATGTTGCCAATGATTCGCAAACCCTGGCAGCCGCGATGAACCACTCGGCGCTGAACATTGCCAATGCGATGGGTGCATATCTCGGTGGCCTGACGGTGTCGCTGGGCTACGGGTGGATTTCTACTGCCTGGGTGGGCGTTGCGCTGGGTGTTGCCGGTCTTATTGTTTTTGTGATGACGGCGCGACATGCCGCCCGTCAGCAGGCTCAACTTGCCTGACAGTGAAAGAGCAGGGCGCAGCGATACTGTTTGTCGCTGCGCGTTATGGCAAATGCGCCGTATAGTTTTTCAACAACGATTGAGCGCTGTGATTTTTATTCTCTGACCGTTCAGTGATGATTATCCTTTTCCGACGCCGGAATATAAAAAGGACAAGCAAATCAATACGGGGGGTCCGGACGTCCGGATGTTTGAATTAAATTAAATAATGTTTGCCAAAGTCGATCGGGCATGGCTTAATAGCGCCATCGGTTTGGAACACAGACCTTATCAAAGCAGTTTTAGTAAAGCAGCCCTCAGTGCAAGCGATATCTCTAGATACCCTTTCTTTGTGAGTCTCCTCCTAAAAGCCTGGTAAGTTACCTTCTGAAAGACAGGCCATCTTCGCCACGTAGTGGCTCATAAATTAAGGAAATATCGATGTCTAATAAAATGACTGGTTT
>NZ_JACBXU010000039.1 GCF_013415305.1 Pantoea sp. WMus005 | reverse complement strand
GCTTACCACTTTGTGATTCATGACTGGGGTGAAGTCGTAACAAGGTAACCGTAGGGGAACCTGCGGTTGGATCACCTCCTTACCTGAAGATACCTTCCCGCGCAGTGCCCACACAGATTGTCTGATAAAAAGTAACGAGCAGAAAAAACCTCTACAGGCTTGTAGCTCAGGTGGTTAGAGCGCACCCCTGATAAGGGTGAGGTCGGTGGTTCAAGTCCACTCAGGCCTACCAAAT
>NZ_JACBXU010000038.1 GCF_013415305.1 Pantoea sp. WMus005 | reverse complement strand
TGAGCACCGCTTAACTTGTTTAAGCAAATCAAACTTAAATTGAAGAGTTTGATCATGGCTCAGATTGAACGCTGGCGGCAGGCCTAACACATGCAAGTCGGACGGTAGCACAGAGGAGCTTGCTCCTTGGGTGACGAGTGGCGGACGGGTGAGTAATGTCTGGGGATCTGCCCGATAGAGGGGGATAACCACTGGAAACGGTGGCTAATACCGCATAACGTCGCAAGACCAAAGAGGGGGA
>NZ_JACBXU010000037.1 GCF_013415305.1 Pantoea sp. WMus005 | reverse complement strand
ACCACTTTGTGATTCATGACTGGGGTGAAGTCGTAACAAGGTAACCGTAGGGGAACCTGCGGTTGGATCACCTCCTTACCTGAAGATACCTTCCCGCGCAGTGTCCACACAGATTGTCTGATAAAAAAGTAATGAGCAGGACGGCTGCGAAGTCGTGACACGATCGTGTCCCCTTCGTCTAGCGGTTAGGACTCCGCCCTTTCACGGCGGCAACAGGGGTTCGAATCCCCTAGGGGACGCCACCTGCTTG
>NZ_JACBXU010000036.1 GCF_013415305.1 Pantoea sp. WMus005 | reverse complement strand
TCGCCTTTCCCTCACGGTACTGGTTCACTATCGGTCAGTCAGGAGTATTTAGCCTTGGAGGATGGTCCCCCCATATTCAGACAGGATACCACGTGTCCCGCCTTACTCATCGAGCTCACAGCATATGTGCTTTTGTGTACGGGAGTATCACCCTGTACCCTGCGACTTTCCAGACGCTTCCACTAACACACATGCTGATTCAGGCTCTGGGCTGCTCCCCGTTCGCTCGCCGCTACTGGGGGAATCTCGGTT
>NZ_JACBXU010000035.1 GCF_013415305.1 Pantoea sp. WMus005 | reverse complement strand
GAACACCGGCAACGGGAAACGGGCTGAGAGGCACAGGAGACTGCGCCGCCGGAGAAAAACTTCTGAAATAGAGGTTGACTCTGCAGGAGGAAAGCGTAATATACGCCACCTCGCGACAGGACGCTAAGGCACTGTTCGCACTGCTCTTTAACAATTTATCAGACAATCTGTGTGGGCACTCGCAGGATTGATATCAGCGTCTCCGGACGTAAAAAATATATCAAGCCTCACGAGTGAACACATAATGAAATTCAT
>NZ_JACBXU010000034.1 GCF_013415305.1 Pantoea sp. WMus005 | reverse complement strand
TGAGCACCGCTTAACTTGTTTAAGCAAATCAAACTTAAATTGAAGAGTTTGATCATGGCTCAGATTGAACGCTGGCGGCAGGCCTAACACATGCAAGTCGGACGGTAGCACAGAGGAGCTTGCTCCTCGGGTGACGAGTGGCGGACGGGTGAGTAATGTCTGGGGATCTGCCCGATAGAGGGGGATAACCACTGGAAACGGTGGCTAATACCGCATAACGTCGCAAGACCAAAGAGGGGGACCTTCGGGCCTCTC
>NZ_JACBXU010000033.1 GCF_013415305.1 Pantoea sp. WMus005 | reverse complement strand
GGAGACCCCACACTACCATCGGCGCTACGGCGTTTCACTTCTGAGTTCGGCATGGGGTCAGGTGGGACCACCGCGCTAAAGCCGCCAGGCAAATTCTGTCTCCGCGCCGCCCGTTAAGGCCGCGCAGTTATATCCGGTACAAGGCTGAAAATCGTGTCTCTCAAAAACGCCTCTGGCGTTGTAAGGTTAAGCCTCACGGGTCATTAGTACCGGTTAGCTCAACGCATCGCTGCGCTTACACACCCGGCCTATCAA
>NZ_JACBXU010000032.1 GCF_013415305.1 Pantoea sp. WMus005 | reverse complement strand
CCTGGAAGCTGGGCATTTATCACTTCAGCACCGTAGTGCCTCGTCGTCACGCCTCAGCGTTGATAAGGGACCGGATTTACCTGGACCCTCCGCCTACACGCTTAAACCGGGACAACCGTCGCCCGGCTGATATAGCCTTCTCCGTCCCCCCTTCGCAGTAACACCGAGTACAGGAATATTAACCTGTTTCCCATCGACTACGCCTTTCGGCCTCGCCTTAGGGGTCGACTCACCCTGCTCCGATTAACGTTGAAC
>NZ_JACBXU010000031.1 GCF_013415305.1 Pantoea sp. WMus005 | reverse complement strand
ATCAACCGAGATTCCCCCAGTAGCGGCGAGCGAACGGGGAGCAGCCCAGAGCCTGAATCAGCATGTGTGTTAGTGGAAGCGTCTGGAAAGTCGCAGGGTACAGGGTGATACTCCCGTACACAAAAGCGCATATGCTGTGAGCTCGATGAGTAAGGCGGGACACGTGGTATCCTGTCTGAATATGGGGGGACCATCCTCCAAGGCTAAATACTCCTGACTGACCGATAGTGAACCAGTACCGTGAGGGAAAGGCGA
>NZ_JACBXU010000030.1 GCF_013415305.1 Pantoea sp. WMus005 | reverse complement strand
GAGAGTCCTGAAGGGACGTTGAAGACTACGACGTTGATAGGCCGGGTGTGTAAGCGCAGCGATGCGTTGAGCTAACCGGTACTAATGACCCGTGAGGCTTAACCTTACAACGCCAGAGGCGTTTTTGCAGAGACACGATTTTCAGCCTTGTACCGGATACATCTGCGCGGCCTTAACGGGCGGCGCGGAGACAGAATTTGCCTGGCGGCTTTAGCGCGGTGGTCCCACCTGACCCCATGCCGAACTCAGAAGTGA
>NZ_JACBXU010000002.1 GCF_013415305.1 Pantoea sp. WMus005 | reverse complement strand
ATTACGCTTTCCTCCTGCAGAGTCAACCTCTATTTCAGAAGTTTTTCTCCGGCGGCGCAGTCTCCTGTGCCTCTCAGCCCGTTTCCCGTTGCCGGTGTTCCGTGTTGATGGAGGCGCATTATAGGGAACGGCTGAGAGAGCGCAAGTGCAAACTTCAACTTTTTTACTGTTCGCCTGAAATTTGCACAAAAGCGCCGTTTTAACCCTTTTTAATGCGTCCTGGCAGCTCTGCAAGGCTATTAATTACCCAATCTGCTGCCGCTTCACCTTCAGCCGTGACCGGTTTACCGCTGCGTACCAGCACTTTGGTGCCAACACCGGCAGCCTTACCGGCCAGCATGTCTTCCAGCTTGTCACCCACCATATAAGAAGCAGCCATATCAATATGCAGTTCTTCCTGCGCCGTCAGCAACATTCCCGGCTGGGGCTTACGGCAGTCACACTCCTGACGAAACGCTTCTACTGTTGCTTCAGGATGGTGAGGACAGAAATAGATGCCATCAAGATCAACGTCGCGATCGGCCAGCGACCAGTCCATCCATTCAGTCAGCCGCATAAAGGTATCTTCGGTAAACATACCGCGCGCTATGCCAGACTGATTGGTCACAACCACCAGCGCATATCCCATTGCCTTCAGTTGTTGCAGCGCTTCAATCGTACCGTCAATAAACTGGAAGTCATCGATCTCATGGACATAGCCATTATCGACATTAAGGGTGCCATCACGATCAAGAAAAATAGCGGGGACTTTATTCGCCACGTAGAAACTCCTGCTGTAAAAATTGCCAATCAGTATCGCATGATTGCTATAAAAGGGAGAATGTCAGATTGAATCACTTCCATTGATTTAGACGTCTGGATGCCTTAACATCCATCCAGCTTTTATCATGAATAAAAGCGACGAGGCCTCCCACACCACGGACAACGCAACACGATAATAAATAACATAATGATTAAACTAGAAAATATCACCAAGGTGTTTCAGCAAGGCACAAGAAGTATTCCGGCGTTAACGGATGTGAGTCTGCATGTGCCTGCCGGACAGATTTATGGCGTTATCGGCGCGTCCGGTGCCGGTAAAAGTACATTGATTCGTTGCGTTAACCTGCTGGAGCGCCCAACTTCGGGCCGCGTGCTGGTCGATGGATCTGATTTAACCGCACTCAACGAACGTCAGTTAACCCAGGCCCGCCGCCAGATCGGAATGATCTTTCAGCATTTCAACCTGATGAACTCCCGGACCGTCGCAGGCAACGTCTCTCTGCCACTGGAACTCGGTAATCTCTCCCGCGCTCAGATCAACGCTCGCGTCACTGAGCTGCTGGAACTGGTGGGATTATCAGATAAGCATGATGCGTGGCCCGCCAATCTGTCGGGCGGACAAAAGCAGCGTGTCGCGATTGCCCGTGCCCTGGCCAGCAATCCCAAGGTCCTGCTGTGTGATGAAGCCACCAGCGCACTGGATCCCGCGACAACGCGATCAATTCTGGAATTGCTTAAAGACATTAATCGTCGGCTTGGCCTGACAATTCTGCTGATCACCCATGAGATGGATGTGGTGAAACGCATCTGCGATCAGGTTGCAGTCATCAGTCACGGTGAGCTGATAGAGAAAGATAGCGTCAGTGAAGTTTTCTCGCATCCCAAGACGCCTCTGGCACAGCAGTTTATTCAGTCAACGCTGCATCTGGATATCCCGGATGATTACAAGCAGCGTCTGTCTGACACCGCCGCTGAAGGCACCGTGCCTCTGCTGCGACTGGAGTTCACCGGTAAATCGGTTGATGCACCGCTGCTTTCCGAAGCGGCTCGCCGGTATAACGTCAATAACAACATTATCAGTGCCCAGATGGATTACGCCGGTGGCGTGAAGTTCGGCATTATGCTGGCCGAAATGCACGGCACAGAGGGCGATACCCGCGAGGCGATAGCCTGGCTGAAGGAGAATCGTGTGAAAGTAGAGGTGTTAGGTTATGTCTGAGGCGATGATGTGGTTGCTGGGACGGGGCGTGTGGGAAACGCTGATGATGACCTTCGTCTCGGGCTTTTTCGGTTTTGTGCTGGGACTGCCGGTCGGCGTTTTACTCTATGTGACACGGCCTGGACAGATTCTTCAGAATCAGGGGCTTTATCGCGTGCTTTCTGCGCTGGTGAATATTTTCCGCTCGATTCCTTTCATTATCTTACTGGTCTGGATGATTCCGTTTACCCGCGTGATCGTCGGCACCTCAATCGGACTGCAGGCGGCCATCGTGCCATTAACAGTCGGCGCAGCGCCATTTATTGCGCGTATGGTTGAAAACGCCCTGCTGGAACTGCCAACCGGCCTGATTGAAGCGTCACGTGCTATGGGCGCCACGCCAATGCAGATCATCCGTAAGGTTCTGCTGCCGGAAGCGATGCCAGGCCTGGTGAACGCGGCGACCATCACGCTGATTACGCTGGTCGGTTACTCCGCCATGGGTGGCGCGGTGGGTGCAGGTGGCCTGGGACAGATCGGTTATCAGTATGGTTATATCGGATATAACGCCACTGTGATGAATACGGTATTGGTGTTGTTAGTGGTTTTGGTGTATCTCATTCAATTCTGTGGCGACCGCATCGTGCGTGCTGTGTCCCATAAATAAGCAAGCAATATCACATTATTAAGAAGGAAAGGATATGTCTTTCAGATTCAAGAAAATTGCCGCTGTGGGTGCACTGATTGGCGCGATTGCGCTGGCAGGATGCGATCAAAAAGAGAAAGACCCTAACCACATCAAAGTGGGCGTGATTGTCGGTGCTGAGCAGCAGGTTGCTGAAGCAGCGCAGAAAGTGGCTAAAGATAAGTATGGTCTGGACGTTGAGCTGGTCACGTTCAACGACTACGTTCTGCCAAATGAAGCGCTGAGCAAAGGCGATATCGATGTTAACGCCTTCCAGCATAAACCTTACCTTGATCAGCAGATCAAAGATCGTGGCTACAAGCTGGTTTCAGTGGGTAATTCTTTCGTTTACCCAATCGCAGGCTATTCGAAGAAGATCAAATCACTGGATGAACTGCAGGATGGCGCGCAGGTTGCTATTCCAAACGATCCGACCAACCTGGGCCGTACGCTGCTGCTGCTGCAGAAAGTGGGTCTGATCAAACTGAAAGATGGCGTGGGCTTGCTGCCAACCTCGCTGGATATCACCGAGAACCCTAAGCATCTGAAAATTGTTGAGCTGGAAGCGCCGCAGCTGCCACGCTCACTGGACGATCAGCAGATCGCACTGGCGGTGATCAACACTACCTACGCCAGCCAGATTGGCCTGACGCCAGCGAAAGATGGTATTTTCGTCGAAGATAAAGATTCACCTTATGTGAACCTGATTGTCGCGCGTGAAGATAATAAAGATGCAGAAAACGTGAAGAAATTCGTCAAGGCTTACCAGTCTGATGAAGTCTACGCAGAAGCTAACAAAGTCTTTAACGGCGGCGCGGTTAAAGGCTGGTAATTCAGCTGTACATCTCCTTAAGGGCGGCGCTATGCCGCCCTTTCTGTTATTGGGTGCCCTGCCCGACTTGTTATTTATTCTTGTCCTTGTTTCAATAACGCCACTTTTTGAAACCTGAGGATGTTGCCATGCGTTTTTTACCGCTCTGCTTGTTAGCATTGATGCTGACAGGGTGTGTTCATGAGTATCACCCGATAAGCAGCGCACCGTCCCGGCCGCAGCAATCCAGTGAACCGACCCGCAAGCCTGTAGCGCGACCCGCCCCGGTTAAGCTCTATACCGATGCCGCCGATCTGGTCAGCAAGCCGTTCCGCGATTTGGGTGAAGTCTCCGCTGAAGATTGTCAGAGCAGCAATCAGAACTCCCCGGCCAATATCGCGACAGCACGTAAACGTCTGCAGATCAAAGCGTCACAGATGAAAGCCAATGCAGTGCTGCTGCATCAGTGTGAAATCGTCACCGGCACGCCAGGCTGCTATCGTCAGGCCGTCTGTCAGGGTTCAGCGCTGAAAGTCAGCAGTCAATGAGTGCGTTCACCTTTGCGCAAATTGGGGTAATCCATTCGCCGTGGAAAGAGAAGTTTGCCGTGCCGCGCCAGCCAGGTTTGGTCCAGGATGGCGGCGGCGAACTTCATCTGCAGCCACCTTATAATCAGCCGGAAGCAGTACGCGGGCTGGAAGCGTTCAGCCATCTCTGGTTGCTGTTTGTATTCCATCAGACGATGGAAGGTGGCTGGCGTCCCACCGTTCGCCCTCCCCGTCTGGGCGGCAATGCGCGCATGGGTGTATTCGCGACACGTTCAACGTTCCGTCCCAATCCCATTGGGATGTCGCTGGTTGAACTGAAAGGAATCAGGATTGAGAAGCAGCAGGTGATCCTGCAGCTTGGCAGTCTGGATCTGATCGATGGAACGCCGGTGGTGGATATCAAACCTTATCTGCCTTTTGCCGAAGCGCTCCCTCACGCCGAGGCGGGTTTTGCGCAGACGGCACCTGCGGCTGATATGCCGGTTCGCTTCTCCGACCTGGCCCAACAGCAACTTCACCAGCAGTCACGCTACCCCAATCTGGCACGCTTTATCAGTGAAGTGCTGGCACAGGATCCCCGCCCCGCTTACCGTCAGGGCGAAACGCAGGAGCGGGAATATGCGGCCTGGCTGATGGATTTTAATGTACGCTGGCGCATCGACGATGCCGGTACTGAAGTGATCGCTATCGACCCGCGTTAAAACCCGCTTTTGAGCCGGTGATCTCACTGGTACACTAGCCGCCAGCAAAATTCTGTCTGTGACTTTCCGATCAACTGGAATCGTAATCAATGCGTACTACTCAATATCTGCTCTCTACTCAGAAAGAGACGCCTTCCGACGCTGAAGTGATCAGCCACCAGCTGATGCTGCGCGCCGGTATGATCCGCAAACTGGCTTCTGGCTTGTACACCTGGTTACCGACCGGGGTTCGCGTGCTGAAAAAAGTTGAAAACATCGTGCGTGAAGAGATGAACAACGCGGGCGCGGTTGAGATTTTAATGCCGGTTGTGCAGCCCGCCGACCTGTGGCAGGAGAGCGGTCGCTGGGAGGAGTATGGCCCGGAACTGTTACGGATTGCCGATCGCCACGAGCGTCCGTTCGTGCTGGGTCCGACGCATGAAGAGGTGGTCACTGACCTGATCCGCAACGAGCTGAGCTCTTATAAGCAGTTGCCGCTCAATCTGTATCAGATTCAGACCAAATTCCGTGATGAAGTGCGTCCGCGTTTTGGCGTGATGCGTTCGCGCGAATTCATTATGAAAGACGCTTACTCGTTCCACACGTCACAGGCGTCGCTGCAGGAAACGTATGACGCGATGTACCACGCCTATAGCCAGATCTTCAGTCGTATGGGGCTCGATTTCCGCGCCGTGCAGGCTGATACCGGCTCTATCGGCGGCAGCGCATCACATGAGTTCCAGGTGCTGGCGCAGAGCGGTGAAGATGATGTGATCTTCTCTACCGATTCTGATTATGCCGCCAACATTGAGCTGGCCGAAGCCGTCGCTCCCGCTGGCGAACGTGCCGCGCCGTCGCAGGAGATGCAGCTGGTTGAGACGCCAGACGCAAAAACGATTGCGGAGCTGGTTGAGCAATTCAATGTGCCTGTTGAAAAAACAGTGAAAACGCTGATTGTTAAAGGTGCCGAAGAGAGCGAGCACGCGCTGGTTGCCCTGCTGGTGCGCGGCGATCATCAGCTGAATGAGATCAAAGCAGAGAAATCAGCCATCGTTGCATCGCCGCTGGTCTTCGCGACTGAAGAAGAAATTCGCGCCGCCGTCGGTGCGGGTCCGGGTTCAATCGGGCCTGTGGGTCTGCAGATGCCAATCATTGCCGACCGTACCGTGGCGAAGATGAGCGATTTCAGCGCGGGTGCCAATGTCGATGGTAAACACTACTTCGGCATTAACTGGGAGCGTGATCTGCCGCTGGCCAGCATTGCGGATATCCGTAACGTGGTCGAAGGCGATTTAAGTCCGGATGGCAAAGGTACGCTGCAGATTAAACGCGGCATCGAAGTCGGGCACATCTTCCAGCTCGGTACTAAGTATTCTGACGCACTGAAAGCATCCGTTCAGGGTGAAGACGGCCGTAATCAGGTGATGAGCATGGGCTGCTACGGTATTGGCATCACTCGCGTGGTGGCGGCAGCCATTGAGCAGAACCATGACGACCGCGGCATCATCTGGCCAGCCGCACTGGCACCTTTTGAGGTGGCAATTCTGCCAATGAACATGCAGAAATCGTTCCGCGTTAAAGAGCTGGCGGAAGAGCTGTATGCCACACTGCGTGCCAAAGGCGTTGACGTTATTCTGGATGACCGTAAAGAGCGTCCGGGCGTAATGTTCGCAGATATGGAACTGATCGGTGTGCCACACACCATCGTCATCGGCGACCGCAATCTCGATAATCAGGAGATTGAATATAAGTCACGTCGTGCTGGTGAGAAGCAGATGATAAAGCAGGATGAAATCGTCGATTTCCTGCTCAAGGCTCTGAATAAGTAAGTTCTTAGCGTTACTCAAATGCCCCGCCTGCGGGGCGTTTTTTATTGTACCTTGCCGCGCATCGATTTGGTCGAACTGCGGCGGGCTTTTCCTTCCAGACGACGCTCTTTCGAAGCCCGTGTCGGCCGCGTGGCGCGCCGGGCTTTTTCAACGGTACTCAACTCCCGGATCAAATTGACCAGACGTTGTAGCGCCGCTTCACGATTCATCTCCTGACTGCGGTACTCCTGCGCCTTAATCACCACGACGCCCTCAACAGTAATCAAATGGTGGCTGGCGGTGAGCAACCTCTCTTTATAAAACGCAGGCAGTGAAGAGGCAGCAATATCGAAACGCAGATGAATAGCAGTGCTGGCTTTGTTGACGTGTTGTCCGCCTGCGCCCTGAGCACGAATCGCCGTCAGCTCAATCTCACTCTCCGGAATCTCAACCGAACGGGATAGCATAATCATTGGCTTGCTCCCCACACCTTAACCACGTTGACCTCCGATAGCCTGTTCATCAAATTAACCTTTTGTGCTCTGATTCATTCCGCTTCAGACAGCGGAATCTGTCACTTTAGCAGTGTTTCACGCACGGTTCCTGCTTTACACAAGCTGATTTCCTCTAAATGGCTATGATATAGTCGCCAGTTAACCAGAGTATTCATGCTCTGCCGAGGAGGGCCACGTGCAAAATTATTGTGAGTTAGTTCGCCGGAAGTATGCCGAAATCGGCAGCGGGGATTTAGGTTACATACCGGATGCGATTGGCTGCGCATTGAAGGCACTTAATGATGTTGCCGCAAATACTGAGCTAAACTCTTCTGTCAGGGAACAGGCGGCCTATGCCGCTGCTAACTTATTGGTGAGCGACTATGTTGATAAATGAAGCGTACCAACCTATCAATTGCGATGATTACGATAATCTGGAACTCGCCTGCCAGAACAAATGGATGCTTTCGCTGGAAATGAAAGATGGCGAGCAGCTTAAGGCAAAGGCTAAAGAGATTTTTTCACGAAAAAACGTGGAATATCTGGCTATCGATCTCTCTGGTGAACATCGCGAATTACGTCTCGACCATATCGCCAGTTTTACCCATCCAGAGTTGGGTACAGTCGTTGTCAGCGCAGAGTAAGAAACGCATCACGGGCGGGACCTTCCCGCCCTGTTAAACCTCAGGGCTGCAACGAACTGTAATATGCCGCCAGATCCGCTATATCGCCGTCACTCAACCCCGCCACAAACGCCTTCATCACCTCAGCCTGACCCCCACTGCGCTCGCCCTTTTTATACGCCTGCAGCGCATGTTCCAGATAAGGTGCGTGCTGCCCGGCCAGATTGGGGTAAAGAGGCACCACCGCTTTCCCCTCTGCGCCATGACAGGCTATGCAACGCCCAGCTTTCTGCGCACCACGCTGCGCATCACCCGCAGCCCACGCCGGTAACACAACCGCCACTAAACAGGCGACAAGCCATTGCTTCATTGTTGTTCTCCTGCGCTGGATGCCCTGTCCCAGACTATCTGCCAGCCCTGCTGATCACTGGCCGCGCCAGCATGGGTAACAAACAGATTCGGAACACAGATCAGCGTCTGGTTATAAAAGATTAACGGCAACCGTTCTCGCTGCCACGGCGGTATCTGTAACTCCTGCCACAGCTTTTTCATTTCCCTTCCACCATGACGCCCCACCGGATGAACTTGACCCTGCGCCTGAAATCGCACGCTGACCTGCTCATCCGGCTGAGGATAGCGCAGCAGGCTTTGCGACTGGCTGGCACGCAGCGTGCCCAGGTTCTGCGGTAACGTCAGCGGCTGGAAGAGATCGAGCCATGCCAGCTCGGTGCCGCGCAATGAACTCAACAACGGCAGCCAGTAGAGTTGCTGACGGTAACGACGGAGTTCAGACTGACCGAATCGCAGCCGGGGCTGCGCGTCCTCCCGACTCACCATCACTTCATCGCGAATGCGTTTCAGCGCGTCACGGGATGGCATCGCTCCCCCCTGCCCGGCAATCCAGCGGCGCAATAACGCATTAGCACGCAGCTCACTCATGGCCATCAAGGGCGGAAAGTGCAGGCTGCCATCTGGCTGGATGAGCTCAGCCAGTTGGCCGGCGAGCAGTTCATCCAGTAACTGCTCCTGCTCACTGCACAACGCCGCACTTCGGGCTGTCGCTTCGGCAAAATGGGGCCAGCGCTGGTATAACTCAGGCAACAGCCGCTGACGGAGGAAATTACGGTCATAGCGTTGATCCTGATTGCTTTCATCCTCAATCCACACCAGCTGATGGGCGTCGGCATAAGTTTCAAGCGACAGTCTCGACTGATTCAGCAGCGGACGTATCAGTTGATGAGAATCCAGCGCACGCACGGCGGGCATCGCCGCCAGCCCGGCCGGACCACTGCCGCGCTTCAGCGCCAGCATAAAAGTTTCACACTGATCGTCGAGGTGCTGCGCGGTGAGTAACACCTCGCCCGGCTGCAGTGCCGCACTCAGTGCCTGATAACGGGCGACGCGGGCAGCGGCTTCAATGCCGTTTTCCCTGCCATCCACCGTGACGCGCAGTACCTCACACGGCAGCTGCCACTGCTCGCATACCGACAGGCAATGTGCTGCCCAGCGGTCAGCATTCGGGCTGAGCCCGTGGTGAACATGCAGCGCCCGCAGATGTGAATGAGAATGCTGCGCCTGCCAGTCGCGAAGCTGATGCAGCAGCACGGTTGAATCGAGTCCGCCACTGAAGGCGACCACCAGCGCGGCATCAGGTTGCAACAGAGCGTCAAAAGCGGGCAAAGGCATGGCAGAATCCAGAAAATCGGGCCACTGCATGTCGCCCGCTGAGTGCGCTATTTTACGCCTGATAAAGCTCCAGCGGCAAACCATCCGGATCGGCAAAAAACGTACATTGTTTACCGGTCAGTTCATCAATGCGAATCGGCTCGCAAATTACGCCTTTACTGGCCAGCGTGGCGACAGCGGCGGCTACATCCGGCACGGTAAAGGCCAGATGACGCAGGCCACACGCTTCAGGATGACTGACACGCGCTGGCGGCTCAGGAAAAGAGAACAGCTCAATGGTATAGCGATCCTGTAAGGCCAGGTCGCCTTTCCAGGAGTCGCGCGCCTCACGGTAATATTCGCCCATCAGACGAAAGCCCAGCACGTCACAATAGAACGCTTTGCTGCGCGGATAGTCAGAAGCGATGATGGCGATGTGGTGAATAGCGGTTAACTGCAACATAGTGGATATCCTGATTCGGGCAGGCTGTCCGCAGACACCCTGCCGCTGTTGGTCGTTTAAAGGTTTATGCGGGATCGTTTTTCAGCACGCGGACGCGGTACTCGCCTTCTTCCGTCAGGCTGGCACCGTGAATATCCGTTTCGAAACCCGGATAATGCCGGCCAATACTGCACAGCATCAGCAGGAAATCGAGCACGGCCCGGCTCTTTTCGGTGATCATCTCTCCCGGCATCACCACTGGAACGCCTGGTGGATAAGGCAGGATCATGTTGGCCGACACCCGCCCGACCAGTTCACTGAGATCCACCGTTTCGATGTTGCCCTTCACCTGTTGCTGAAACGCCTGATGCGGCGTCATCTTCATTTCGGGCAGCACATCAAACGCCTGCAGCATCAGACGCGGCAAATCGTGATGGCGTATCAGCTGATGGATCCCCTGCGCCAGCGTCTGAATGCGCATATTGCGATAGAAGTCGGGATCTTCGGCATAGAGATCCGGCAGCATATTCTTCACCCGCAGATTGAGATCGTAGGCGCGTTTAAACTCGGTCAGACCGCGCAGTACGCTCATCGCTTTAGTTTTGTCGATGCCGATACTGAACAGGAACAGCAGGTTGTAGGGGCCCGTTTTCTCTACCACGATGCCGCGCTCATCAAGAAACTTCGCCACCAGCGCCGCCGGGATCCCCTCGTCTGCCATCTCTCCCAGCTCGCTCATACCCGGCGTCAGGATAGTGACTTTGATCGGATCGAGGTACATGTGATCGCGATCGGCCTGAGTAAATCCGTGCCACTCTTCTTCACCGGGCTGGATCGCCCAGCACTGCGCTTCGTCGATCTGTTCCGGCTGCCAGATATCGAAGAACCAGCTGTCGGACTCTTCGCGCAGGCGCTGGATCTCACGACGAAAATGCAGCGCGCGCTCCACCGAGCGATTGATCAGTCGCTTGCCGGGATTACCGCGCAGCATCGCCGCAGCGGTTTCAATCGAAGAGACAATGGCGTAATTAGGCGAAGTGGTGGTGTGCATCATGTAGGCTTCGTTAAACGTCTGTTCGTCGTAGTCGCCTTTAATGTGAATCATGGACGCCTGCGAAAACGCCGCCAGCAATTTGTGGGTCGATTGCGTTTCATACACCACTTTTCCGGGTATGCGGTCACCACTCATGCCGCTTTTACCGGCGTAGATCGGATGGAAATTAGTGTAAGGCACCCAGGCGGAATCGAAATGAATCGACGGCACATCCAGCGTCTCTTTGATGTACTGGGTGTTGTAGAGCAAGCCATCGTAAGTGGAGTTGGTGATCACCGCATGAACCGGCCAGGTGCCGCGTTCTGTCGTCGCCACCTTCTGCGTAATACTCTCGCGGGTAAATTCATGCTTCGGGATACCGCCGAGAATCCCCAGCGCATTGCGCGTCGGCTTCAGCCAGATCGGAACCAGATCGCTCATCATCAGCAGATGAGTTAGCGACTTGTGGCAGTTACGATCGATCAGCACGGTGCTGCCCGCTGGTGCGGCATACATGCCGACAATTTTGTTCGACGTTGAGGTGCCGTTGGTCACCATGTAACTCTGCTCGGCGCCAAAAGTACGAGCGATGTACTCTTCGGCTTCAAGATGCGGACCCGTGTGATCCAGCAGCGACCCCAGCTCAGTAACGGAAATTGAGATGTCTGACTTCAGGGTATTGGCCCCGAAGAAATCATAAAACAGGCAGCCTACCGGGCTCTTCTGAAACGCGGTGCCCGCCATATGTCCCGGCGTACAGAAGGTGTACTTGCCCTCTTTCACATAGGTGAACAGCGCTTTGGTCAGCGGTGGCGTAATGTGGTCGAGATAGTCATCGGTATACTGCCGGATGTGCAGCGCAATATCGTCGGCAGCATTCAGCGCATACTCAAAGAAGTGCAGCGGCATGCGCATCTCATTGATGCTGATGTCCATCTGCGAGTGGGTGTTGATAAAGGCATACAGTGGCAGGTATTCGTTGAGCTGATTAATCTCACCGCACAGTTCCGGACTGTTGTGCGTGTCCCAGTCGAAGATGACACCGCTGATACGCGGATTGTGTTCGATCAGTTTAAGCAAATCGTCACTGTTTTTGGGGTAAAGCAGCTGGAAGCCTTGCAGATTTAACGCCGCGTCGAGTTCGCGTAACGGTTCATCTTTGTAAAACACGCCGTGCGCGCCCATGATCGCCAGAATATTCAATGCCCATCTCCGTGATTGTTGTACAACCGGACAAGCATAACCGCTAACCAGGGGAAGGTGTAGCAAGGGGACGATCGGATGAGACTGAAAGGCCTCGGACAGGATGCGGAGAAAAACGGCGGCATAAAAAAAGCGGACCGAAGTCCGCTTTTATTGATGAGGCTAAATCAGGCGTAGCCGTAGCTCATCAGGCGCTGATAACGACGATCCAGCAGCTCTTCAGTGCTTAATCCATCGAGATCGGCCAGGTCAGCCAGCAGCTGCTGCTTAAGTGACTGCGCCATATCAACCGGAAGGCGATGTGCGCCACCCAGCGGCTCAGGGATCACTGAGTCAATCAGCTTCAGCTCTTTCAGACGGTGAGCGGTAATGCCCATCGCTTCAGCAGCCAGCGGCGCTTTGTCTGCGCTTTTCCACAGAATCGAGGCACAGCCTTCCGGCGAGATCACTGAATAGGTACTGTACTGAAGCATATTCACTTTATCGCCCACGCCAATCGCCAGCGCACCACCTGAACCGCCCTCTCCAATCACCGTACAGATGACCGGTACTTTCAGGCCAGACATTTCACGCAGGTTACGGGCGATCGCTTCAGACTGCCCACGCTCTTCCGCGCCCACGCCAGGATACGCACCCGGTGTGTCGATGAAGGTGATGATTGGCATTTTGAAACGCTCAGCCATCTCCATCAGGCGCAGCGCTTTGCGATAGCCTTCGGGTGCAGGCATGCCGAAATTACGGCGAATCTTCTCTTTGGTTTCACGGCCTTTCTGGTGCCCGATGATCATCACCGGACGTCCATCAAGACGCGCAATCCCGCCCACAATCGCTTTGTCATCCGCATAAGCACGGTCGCCTGCCAGCTCATCGAAATCGTCGAAGGCATTGCGAACGTAGTCAAACGTGTAAGGACGTAACGGATGACGCGCCAGTTGAGCAATCTGCCATGCGCCCAAATCGGCGAAGATTTTACGGGTCAACTCAACGCTTTTCTCACGCAGACGCTGAACTTCTTCATCCAGATTAACGTGTTTATCATCCTGACGACCAATTGAGGTCAGCGAATCGATCTTCGCTTCCAGTTCTGCAATTGGCTGTTCAAAATCCAGGTAATTAAGACTCATAATGTTCCTGTTCTAGTCAAACTCCAGTTCCACCTGCTCCGATCCAATCAACGAGCGCAGATCGTTAAGTAAACGATCGCTGGGCGAAACTCGCCACGCTGCACCAAAGCGCAGCTTCGCTCGCGCGTCGGCTCTCTGATAGTAGAGATTCACCGGAATAGTCCCTGATCGATGAGGTTCCAGGGACTGACGGAGCCGGTTTAATAGCTGGTCATCAATTTGCCTGTCCGTCAGCGAGATAGCAAGTCCGCGCGCGTATTTTTCGCGAGCTTCGTCGATGTCCATGACTTCACGAGCGGTCATTTTAAGCCCACCACTGAAGTCATCAAAGCTGACCTGTCCGCTAACGATCAGGATTCGGTCTTTCTCCAGCAACTGCTGGTATTTATCTAACGCATCGGTAAATAACATCACCTCAAGACGACCGGAGCGATCGTCAAGAGTACAGATACCAATTCGGTTGCCGCGTTTGGTGACCATTACCCGTGCGGCGATCACCAGACCGGCCGCCACTGTAATTTTACCCCGATCGGTAGGATGCATATCTTTCAGCCGCACCCCGCCAACGTAACGCTCAATTTCTTTCAGATACTGATTAATCGGATGGCCGGTAAGGTATAGCCCCAGCGTTTCCCGCTCGCCATCCAGTTGCACCTGTTCAGGCCATGGCGTGACGCTGGCATACGACTTCTCAACCTGCTCCGGCTCTTCTGCCAGCACGCCAAACATATCCGCCTGGCCAATCGCTTCGGCTTTCGCATGCTGATCGGCGGCTTTTAACGCGTCACTGAGTGAACTCATCAGCGCCGCACGATGCGGTCCAAGGCGATCAAATGCCCCGGACATGATCAGCTTCTCCATCACCCGACGGTTGATCTTTTTGGTGTCGGTACGGGCGCAGAGATCAAACAGCTCGCGGAAATAGCCGCCTTCATTACGGGCATCAATGATCGCTTCGATCGGGCCTTCACCCACGCCTTTGATCGCGCCGATTCCGTAGACGATCTCACCCGCGTCATTGACGTGGAAGGGATAAAGACCGGAGTTAATATCGGGCGGCAGGACTTTCAGCCCCATCCGCCAGCACTCATCGACCAGACCAACCACCTTCTCGGTGTTATCCATATCGGCGGTCATTACCGCCGCCATGAACTCTGCCGGATAGTGCGCTTTCAGCCACAGGGTCTGGTAGGAAACCAGTGCGTAAGCCGCAGAGTGTGACTTGTTAAAGCCATAACCTGCAAATTTTTCTACCAGATCGAAGATCTTCATCGACAGTTCGCCGTCGATACCCATGCTTTCGGCGCCGTCACGGAATACGGAACGCTGTTTGGCCATCTCTTCGGGTTTCTTTTTACCCATGGCGCGACGCAGCATATCTGCACCACCCAGGGTGTAACCGGAGAGAACCTGGGCGATCTGCATCACCTGTTCCTGATAGAGGATGATGCCGTAGGTTGGCTCCAGTACTGGCTTCAGACTTTCGTGCTGCCACTGGATATCAGGATAAGAGATCGCTTCACGGCCATGTTTACGGTCAATGAAGTTATCTACCATGCCCGACTGTAGTGGACCGGGACGGAATAGCGCTACCAGTGCGATCATATCTTCAAAGCAGTCAGGCTTCAGACGCTTAATCAGATCTTTCATGCCGCGCGATTCAAGCTGGAATACCGCAGTGGTTTCCGAGCGCTGTAGCATGTCGAAACTTTTCTTATCATCCAGCGGGATAGAAGCGATGTCGATCGGCTCCAGACCCTGTTTTTCCCGGCGCGGATTGATCATCTTCAGTGCCCAGTCGATGATCGTCAGCGTACGCAAACCCAGGAAGTCGAACTTCACCAGGCCAGCATATTCCACGTCATTTTTATCGAACTGGGTGACCGGGAACTGCCCATGCTCATCGCAGTAGAGCGGCGCAAAATCGGTGATCTTCGTGGGCGCAATGACCACGCCACCTGCATGTTTACCCGCGTTTCGCGTAACCCCTTCCAGCTTACGCGCCATGTCGATCAGCGCTTTAACCTCTTCATCTGCGTCATACATCGCAGGAAGCTGCGGTTCAGCGATAAACGCTTTTTCCAGCGTCATGCCGGGATCGGGCGGTATCAGTTTTGAAATGCGATCGACAAAGCCGTAAGGATGACCCAGCACACGGCCCACATCGCGGATGACCGCTTTGGCCGCCATGGTGCCGAAGGTAATAATCTGGGAAACCGCTTCACGTCCATACATATCTGCGACGTGTTCGATCACCTGATCGCGCTTCTCCATGCAGAAGTCGACGTCAAAGTCGGGCATCGAGACACGTTCCGGGTTCAGAAAACGTTCGAACAGCAGGTCAAATTCCAGCGGATCGATATCGGTGATTTTCAGCGCATAGGCCACCAATGAACCAGCACCGGAGCCACGACCCGGCCCGACCGGCACGCCGTTATCTTTGGACCACTGGATGAACTCCATTACGATCAGGAAGTAACCAGGGAATCCCATCTGGTTAATAACGGTGAGCTCAATCTCCAGACGCTCATCATATTCCGGACGTTTATCCAGACGTTCAGCTTCGTCCGGGAACAGGAACGCCAGACGCTCTTCCAGGCCCTCACGGGATTTCACCACCAGATAATCTTCAGTAGTCATGTCGCCGGTCGGGAACTGCGGCAGGAAATACTCGCCCAGTCGCACCGTCACATTACAACGCTTAGCAATCTCTACGCTGTTTTCAAGCGCTTCCGGGATGTCCGAAAACAGCTCACACATCTCCTCTTCGCTGCGCATATATTGCTGAGGACTGTAGTTGCGCGGACGCTTGGGATCATCCAGCGTATAGCCATCATGAATGGCAACGCGAATTTCATGCGCATCGAAGTCTTCTGCATTGATAAAACAGACTTCATTGGTGGCAACGACCGGTATTCCCTCTGCGATCGCCAGTTCAACTGCCGCATGCAGATAGCTCTCTTCGTCCTGACGACCGGTACGAATCAGCTCCAGATAATAGCGGTCGGGAAAATGCTGCTGATAAAACGAAAGACACTGCGAAACCAGGGCATTGTTACCGCGCAACAGGCTGCGACCCACATCACCACGGCGTCCACCCGACAGCAGAATTAATCCTTCCTGCAATTCAATCAGCCAGTCGCGATCAATGATGGGGCCGTCGACGCCATAACCACGCTGATAGGCGCGGGAGATCAGCAGCGTCAGATTCTGATATCCAATATTGCTGGATGCCAGCACGGTAAGCTGTGTCAGTTCATCGCCCATCAGCTCACTGGCAACGTTGAAATCAGCACCAATGACCGGCTTTATCCCTGCGCTGTGTGCACCACCGTAAAATTTCACCAGGCCACAGAGGTTAGTGAAGTCGGTAATCGCTATCGCAGGCATGCCAAGGGCTGCCGCCTTCTTGATCAACGGCCCGGTTTTCGCCAGGCCATCAACCATAGAATAGTCACTGTGGACACGCAGATGTATAAAACGGGGTTCAGCCATATCAGTTTCCGGTTAAAACAGCGTCAGGCTATTAAAGCGTAAGGGTCTGGCGGGCAGCCAGTACTTCAGCATCGAGCAGCGCATTGCGTACGGGCGCAAAACTGCGACGGTGGTGCGGCGTGACGCCATATTGCGTCAGTTTTTCCATATGCAGCGCCGTCGGATAACCTTTGTGCTGCGCAAAACCATACTGCGGGAACAGCAGGTCCAGTTCGGCCATTTCACGATCACGCGATACTTTGGCGATGATCGATGCCGCACTGATTTCGGCAATCAGGCTATCCCCTTTGACGACGGCCTGAGAAGGCATAGCCAGTGCCGGACAACGATTTCCATCAATCAACACATAGTCGGGCTGAATACTCAGGCCAGCAACGGCGCGCTGCATCGCCAGCATGGTAGCGTGCAGAATGTTGAGCTGATCGATTTCTTCGGGTTCTGCGCGCCCCAGACTCCATGCCAGCGCTTTCTCTTTGATTTCGTCGTACAAGGCCAGGCGGCGTTTTTCCGACAGCTTCTTCGAGTCAGCCAGGCCGGTAATCGGGTTTGCCGGATCGAGGATCACAGCAGCAGTGACCACCGCGCCGACCAGCGGACCGCGACCCACTTCGTCCACTCCGGCAATCAGTCTGGCGACAGGATAGATAAAATCAGGCATTCACCAGCTCCAGTACCGCATCCGCTGCCTGCTCATCGGCGTTCCAGCGGATCTGTTGATGTAATTCATGAAACGTCTGCAGCAATGTTTCGCGCTCGGGTCCGGTATGCAACAGCGGATCTAATGCCGCGGCCAGGGCTTCAGGCTGGCACTCATCCTGCAGTAACTCTTTGACCAGCTCTCGCCCTGCCAGCAGGTTTGGCAGCGAGACGTAAGGCGTTTTCACCAGCCGTTTAGCCAGCCAGAAAGTGACCGGCTTCATGCGATACCCGACGACCATGGGGCATTTTGCCAGCATGCACTCCAGTGCGGCAGTACCGGACGCCAGGAGTGCGGCATCGCTCGCAATCATTGCTTCACGTCCCTGACCATCCAGCAGATGCATCGGCAGCTCGGGAGCGACTTCGGCTTTGATCTTCTCAAACTGTTCGCGGCGACGCGCGTTAACCAGCGGCACCACAATTTCCAGCGCCGGATAGTGACGACGCAACAATTGAGCGGTTTTAAGGAAATCAGCGCTGAGCATTTCCACTTCCGCACCCCGGCTGCCGGGCAGCAGGGCCAGACAGAGCGCATCATCGGCAATGCTGAGATGACGGCGTGCAGCCAGTTTATCAGGTTGCAGCGGCATGGCATCCGCCATGGTGTGACCGATAAAGCGGCAGGGAACGTTATAGCGATCGTAGAAGGCTTTTTCAAACGGCAGGAAGGCGAGCACCAGATCGGTGTTACGACCAATCTTAAACACGCGTTTTTGACGCCATGCCCACACTGATGGACTGACATAGTGGATAGTGCGAATGCCCGTTTGTTTGAGATTGCCTTCCAGCGTGATATTAAAATCGGGCGCATCAATGCCGACAAAGACATCAGGTCTGAGTTCGGTAAAGCGCTGCGTGAGATCACGGCGGATTGTCAGCAGACGTCGCAGGCGACCCAGCACCTCAACGATGCCCATTACCGCCAGCTCTTCCATCTCATACCAGGCTTCACACCCTTCTGCCTGCATCAGTGGCCCCGCCACGCCGACAAAGCGTGCATCAGGGTGGCGGGTTTTGAGGGCTCGAATCAGACCTGCACCAAGAATATCGCCGGAGGTTTCTCCGGCGACCAGGGCAATCGTTAAAGGACGCGCTGACATGGTATTAACGAATTAATCCACGAGTTGAACGGGTGAAGAAGTCGTAGAAAGGCTGCACTTCGCTGTGCTGCTGCGCGATGGCTTCGATCTCAGGCTTCACTTCTTCAAGCGTTCTGCCGCTGCGATAGAGCAGCTTGTAGGCGTTGCGAATCGCGTGCAACGACTCTTTACTGAAGCCACGGCGTTTAAGACCTTCGATATTGATCCCGAACGGCGTAGCGTGGTTGCCTTGCGCAATAACGTAAGGTGGCACATCCTGCGCCACGCCGGAACAGCCACCTACCATCACGTGAGCACCGATGATGCACCACTGATGTACCGCTGTCATGCCGCCAATAATGGCGAAATCATCGACCGTGACATGGCCACCCAGGGTAGCGTTGTTGGCGAAGATACAGCGGTTGCCAATCACGCAGTCATGCGCGATGTGGACATTCACCATCAGCAGATTATCGCTGCCCACAGTGGTGACATGGCCACCCTGAGTGGTGCCGCGATGAATCGTCACGCTTTCACGGATGCGGTTGCGATCTCCGATCTCTACCCGTGTTGGCTCACCGGCATATTTCAGATCCTGATTCACTTCGCCAATCGAGGCGAACTGATAGATCTGATTATCTTTACCGATACGCGTGTGGCCGTTTACCACAACGTGTGACTTCAGTACCGTTCCCTCACCGATCTCAACATTCGCGCCAATAAAGCAAAACGGGCCAATGTGAACACGGGCGCCAATGACAGCGCCCTCTTCGATGACAGAACTGGGATGGATAGTGGCTGTTGGATCAATCACGAATTATGCCTCCCGGCTGCGGGCACACATCATGGTCGCTTCACAAACGATTTTACCGTCGACAGTCGCCACGCCTTTAAAGCGAGTCAGACCACGGCGGGTTTTCTCGAAAGTGACTTCCATGATCATTTGGTCACCTGGTACCACAGGGCGCTTGAAGCGGGCACTGTCGATACCGGCAAAGTAATAGAGTTCGCCTGGCTCCAGTTTACCTACGCTTTTAAACGCCAGAATACCGGTAGCCTGCGCCATCGCTTCCAGGATCAGAACGCCAGGAAAAATCGGTTTACCAGGGAAGTGCCCCTGGAAAAACGGTTCATTAACAGAAACGTTCTTCACTGCACGCAGGTATTTGTGCTCTTCAAATTCGAGCACGCGATCTACCAGCAGAAACGGATAGCGGTGCGGCAGCAGCTCTAAAATCTCTTCAATTTTCAGAGTATGAGTTTCAGTAGTCAAAATACTCTTCCTGTCCTAAAAATCTGATGACATCAATAACACGGCCTGCACAGATCAAAATGATCTTCCGCAGGCCGCAAATAGGTTCTGTGGCGCCGGGCTTCCCTGCTTAACATTTTTATTATGAAAGCCGGTCAGTTTTGGGATGGCGGTTAGTCGTCTTTGCCGACTTTGCGCTCGATGGCTTTTAAGCGTTTGCTCATATCATCGATGTTCATCACCAGCGCTGCAGTTTTACGCCAGGTTTTGTTGGGTTGCAGCGGAATGCCTGACGAATAAACGCCCGGCTCTGTGATAGGACGCATGACCATACCCATACCGGTCACCGTTACTTTGTCACAGATTTCCATATGGCCGTTAATGACACTGGCACCGCCAATCATACAATAACGTCCAATTTTCAAACTACCCGCCATGATCACACCGCCTGCAACCGCAGTATTGTCGCCAATAACTACGTTGTGAGCGATCTGGCACTGGTTGTCTATGATAACACCATTGCCGATCAGAGTGTTATCAAGCGCACCGCGATCGATGGTGGTGCAGGCACCTATTTCGACGCGATCGCCGATAATTACCGCGCCTAACTGCGGGATTTTCACCCAGTTACCGCGATCGTTGGCGTAACCGAAACCATCAGAACCAATCACAGTACCTGACTGAATCAGACAATCCTGGCCGATGACGATCTCGTGATAAACAGAGACATTCGCCCAGAGTCGGGTCCCGCTGCCGATACGGGTTTTTTTGCCCACAAAACATCCTGCACCAATCACCACGTTGTCGCCCAGCTCAACATCCGCTTCGATCACTGCATTGGCGCCAATGGCGACGTTGCTGCCGAGTCGGGCTGAGGGGTCGATCACCGCACCAGGGGCAATATTCTGCGCTGGCTGTGGGGTGGTATCGAGTATTTGTGCCATATGCGCATAAGTCAGGTAGGGATTTTTTACTACCAGCGCTGCGGTATTGCACCACTCCAGATCCGCTTCCGTCAGCACCACGGCTGAGGCCTTAATCAGGGCGAGTTGCTCGCGGTAACGGCTGTTTGCAAGAAAAGTGATTTGACCAGTTGTGGCGGATTGCATAGAAGCAATGCCGGAGATGACAATATCGCCATCTCCATGCAATTCTGCATCCAACTGCTGGGCTAAATCAGCCAGTCGAATAGATGACATGAATTATTTAACCTGTTTCAGCACGTCAGCAGTGATGTCTTTTGCGTTTGATGCATAAGCCACCGCATTAGCGTCGATCACGACGTCATAGCCATCGCTGTCAGCGACTTTCTTAACGGCATCCTGAATACGGCTCAGCAGTTTGTTACGCTCTTCCATCTGACGACGGCGATTATCCTGCTCAAAAGACTGCGCTTTTGAAGAGAAAGCTTCGCGCTGAGACATGACATCTTTTTCCATACGGCTGCGTTCGCTAGCCTTCATGGTAGAACCGTCACGCTGCAGACGCTGCATTTTAGTTTGCAGATCACGTTCCTGGCTCTGCAACTCAGTTGCACGGCCTTTGAACTCGTTTTCCAGCTGTTTAGCAACAGTCGCACGTTGCGGTAACTGTTGGAAAATGCTGGACACGTTTACCACTGCAATTTTGTCGGCAGCCTGAACACCAGCGGAAACCGCTAAAGCAAGACCCAGACCTGCGGCACACAACAACTTTTTCACTATAAACTCCTTACCATCAACGTTTGTGTCAGCGACACAGTGTTTGCCCCGGAACAGCAACGGGTGCTGCCCGGCAGCAATACTTCAGCTATGCATCCCTGCTCAGAACATTACCAGGTTTTACCAATGTTAAACTGGAACTGCTCTGACTTGTCTCCATCGACTTTCTTAAACGGCTGGGCGTAAGAGAATACCAGCGGGCCGAGCGGTGACATCCACTGCAGCGCAACACCGCTTGAAACACGGATGTTGTTTGGATCGCTGTAATCAGGAATGCCTGCCGCACGCGTTTCCGCCGTATTTTCCCAATGGGTATCCCACGCGGTACCGGCATCGACAAACACCGAGGTACGAACCGAGTTAGCATACTTCTCGCTCAGGAACGGCGTTGGCGTGATCAGCTCAAGGCTGGCAATCGCCATGGCGTTACCGCCCACCGCATCGTCAGACTTACAGACGCCATTTGGATCAGCGATTCGACAGTTCGACGAGTTATTATTCAGGTAGGCTGCTTTCGGTCCAATGGTGTTGGACTGGAAGCCACGAACCGTGCTTGAACCACCGGCATAGAAGTTCTCATAGAACGGCATCTCTTTGCCGCCGAGTCCATCGCCATAACCCACACGACCACGTCCCAACAGCACCCAGGTACGATCCTGGTTAATCGGCACATATTGCTGACTATCCAGCGTGGCCTTATAGAAGCTGTTATCCGAACCTGGAATCGTTACCTTACCATTCAGGTTGGTGCGGTTACCGGATGTCGGGAAGAAGCCGCGGTCCAGAGTGTTGTAAGTCCAGCCGTAGTTAAAGGTGAAGTCATCTGCTGAGAATTCGCCCTTATCATTGATCTGCTGCGGCTTACCAACCGAGTCAAGATAACGCCACATCGCAACCTGCGGCTGCATGTTTGACAGGTCATTATGGACATAGCCCAGCCCCACACGCAGGGTGTTGTTTTCATTAACCGGGAAGCCGAGCGTGCCATCCAGACCATAGCTTTTGTTGGTATAGTCAGAGAGGTCCGCATTATCCGCTTTGAAGTCGTTGTAGAACAGACGACCACCCAGACTCACACCATCAACGGTGAAGTAAGGGTCAGTAAGCGAGAATTCAGCATAGGTCTGGTAATCGTTTTTGGTCCCGCTGATGCCCACGGTGTTACCGGTGCCCAGCCAGTTATCCTGGGTTACCCCAACCTGGAAGCTCACGCCACTTTCGGTACCGTAGCCGACGCCGAAGTTGAAGGTACCGGTGTTACGCTCTTTAACCTTGTAGACCACATCAACCTGGTCCGGTGCACCTGGCACACGCTGAGTATCCACATCAACGGTTTCAAAGTAACCGGTGCGGTTCAGGCGCTCTTTACCCTGTTCAACCAGATCGCTGCCCAGCCACGCGCCTTCCATCTGACGCATTTCGCGACGTAACACCGAGTCTTTTGAAGTGTCATTACCTTCAAAGCGGACGTTACGCACGTAATAGCGGTTACCCGCATCCACATTGATGTGCAGTTTTACGGTTTTGTCGGCATCGTTAATTTCTGGCTGTGTGGCGACACGCGGATAGGCATAACCATAGCGGCCAAGCAGTTTCTTGATGTCATCTTCCATCTTCGTGACTTTAGCGCCGTTATAGAGCTCGCCTGCCGGGATTTTGGTCAGATGTTCAATTTCTGCGGAATGGCCTGCCATGCTGCCATTGACGATCACGCCAGCGATTTTGTACTGGTCACCTTCGGTGATGTTAACCGTAATGTAGATGCCCTTTTTATCAGGCGTCAGGCTAACCTGCGTCGAATCGATGTTGAAGCGTGCATAGCCGCGATCCAGATAGAAACTGCGCAGGGTTTCGAGGTCACCCGCCAGTTTCTGTTTCTGGTATTTACGATCGCCGACGACGTTCCACCATGGCACTTCATCACGCAGCTGAAAACGGGAAATGAGTTCATCAGAACTGAAGGCTTTATTACCGACGATGTTGATCTGCTGAATTTTGGCAGAAACACCTTCCGTAAAGACCAGCTTCAGATCAACACGGTTACGTGGCAGTGGCGTGACCACAGCTTTCACGTTAGCGGTATATTTACCTACGCTGTAGTAGAAATCCTCAAGTCCCTTCTCGATAGAAGAGATAGTGGTACGGTCCAGCGCTTCGCCGACACGCACACCTGAGGCTTCCAGGTTTTGTTTGAGCTGATCCTCTTTCACCGCTTTGTTACCGGTGAAGGTAATGCTGGCAATGGTAGGACGTTCTTTGACCTGGACAATCAGCGTTGTACCGTCTCGCAGGACCTGAACATCCTCAAAGTTGCCAGTAGCGAACAGCGAGCGAATGGTATTTCTGACATCATCGTCATTCACCGTATCGCCAACCCGTACTGGCATGCTCAGCAGAGCCGCGCCGACGGCGACTCGCTGCAGCCCTTCGAAATGAATATCCTTCACCACGAAATCGTCTGCACCGTAAACGGTGGCGCTGCTAAACAGCAGCGACGCTATGAGCAACTTTTTCATCGCCATCGTTGTTATGCGTTTTCCTAACACATCCCTCGAATGTTCGCGTTACAGCGGTTACAAACGTGAGAAATCATTGAAAAGTGCAAGCCCCATTAACAGCACCAGTAAAATCGAACCGATGCGATAACTAAAGTCCTGAACTCGTTCGGACACCGGTCCACCTTTGATCTTTTCGATCGCAAGGAAGAGCAAGTGCCCACCATCTAAAACCGGCAGAGGGAACAGGTTGATGATGCCCAGGTTGACGCTAATCAAGGCCAGGAACATCAGGTAGTAAATCAACCCGTACTCTGCTGACAATCCCGCACCCTGCGCAATCGAAATTGGCCCGCTCAGGTTGTTCAGCTTCACATCACCGGTTATTAACTTGCCCAGCATGGAAACGGTGAGCTTCATGAGCTGCCAGGTTTTTACACTGGCCTCACCGATAGCCGCAAACGCGCCATACTGCCTTACCGTCTTATACTCTTCTGGCAGCGGAACAATGCGCGGAATCACGCCCGCAAAGCCCGCTTTACTGCCATCTTTCGCTTCTGGCGTCATCGTCAGCGCAATTGATTCACCGCTGCGATCCACTTCAAGCGTCATGCTTTTGCCGGGGTTATCCCGGACCTGAGTGACAAAAGTCTGCCACTGCGATAATGGCTGACCATCGACTTTAACGATCCTGTCGCCTGCTTGCAAACCGGCTTCACTGGCTGGCGAGTTCGCCTGCACTTCTGCCAGCGTGGTCTCAATTTGCGGACCGCGTGGCTGAATCCCTAGCGCAACAATCGGATCCTGCTTATCAGGCTCAAACTGCCAGTTCCGCAAGTCCAGTTGTTTCTGCTGGGTCGCGTCCTCGCCAAACCGGGCCACGGTTAACGTCGTGCTGCTGTCGCCGATTTTACCCACCAATGCCATACGCACGGCATCCCAGTCAGGCGTTTCGATACCGTCAACAGCCTTAAGTTCCATGCCGGGTGTAATTTGAGCTTCTGCGGCGACCGAACCGTTTAAAATTTCACCGATTACCGGGCGCACACCGGGTACGCCGTGAATAAACACAACCCAGTAGGCAAAGATGGCAAAGATGAAGTTCGCGACAGGACCTGCCGCAATGATTGAGGCGCGCTGCCAGATGGCTTTATTGTTAAAAGCCTGATGACGCAACTCAGCGGGCACGCTTTCGACGCGTTCGTCGAGCATTTTAACGTAGCCGCCGAGGGGGATCAGCGCGATGACAAATTCGGTGCCGTGGCGATCACGGCGCTGCCAGAGCGACTTACCAAAACCAATGGAAAAGCGCTCAACTTTGACGCCACAGCGACGAGCGACCCAGAAATGGCCAAACTCATGAACGGTAATCAACACGCCCAGCGCAATGATAAAGGCGAAGAAACTCCAGAGAATACTCAACATCTTTGCCTGTCCTTAAAGGGTGCGGAACACCAGCAGCAATAAACAGGCAAACACCGGCACCGCCGCAGTCAGACTATCAATGCGATCAAGCATGCCGCCATGACCGGGGATCAGATTACCACTGTCTTTGATGCCCGCTTCACGCTTGAACATACTCTCAGTGAGGTCACCCAGCACGGAGGCCAGCGTTGCAATAACCGCGCAAATCACCAGCGTACCCGTTGAGACCGTCAGCGGAGCCAGCGAGGCAAACAGCAGCGCAATCAGCGCCGATGAAACCAGACCGCCCAGGAAGCCTTCCCAGGTTTTGCCCGGTGAGACCTTCGGTGCCAGTTTGTGCTTACCAAACATCTTGCCAAACATATAGGCACCTGAATCGGCACCCCACACCAGCAGCAGCACAAACAACAGCCACCAGGCACCGGCGAAATGGTCGGTTTCATAGTGATACTGACGTAGCGCCACCATACCCCAGAAAAAGGGTACCAGCGTTAGTATGCCAAACAGTAAACGAAGTGGGCGCGAATGGCGCCAGAAGGCCGCAGAGGCGGGATAGGTAAGCACCAGCAGCAATGCAACGACCCACCATAGCAGCGACGCCCAAAGCGATGTCGCGATCTGTGGCAGATGCACCGTGTGTTGATAAGGTGGCAGCGTAAACTGCATCAGCGCCAGCAGCAGACCACAAAGTACAGCCAGCCAGACACGCTGTTGACGTGATGCCATACCTGCAAACTGACCCCATTCCCAGGCTGCCAGCATGCAGATAACGATGGTTGTAAGGGCGAAGCCAACAGGCGGTAACCAGAACAGTGCAGCTATTACCAGCGGAATTAATATCAACGCGGTAATCAGACGAGACTTCAGCAAAGGTTACCCCCAGATTGCTCAGGCGCCGCCTGGTGCAGCGCCGCCAAAACGACGCTCCCGCAGAGAGAATGCATTCAGTGCACCTTCAAAAACGTGTTCATCGAAATCCGGCCAGAGCACATCGGTAAAATAGAATTCAGCATAGGCAATCTGCCACAGCAGGAAGTTGCTAATCCGATGCTCTCCCCCGGTCCTTATCACTAAATCCACTGGCGCCAGCTCCTGCATACAGAGCTGCGACGTCAGGCTCTCTTCGGTAATCTGGTCAGGTCGCAGTAATCCTTCCTGAACCTGTTCAGCCAGTTTTTTCACGCCTTCGATAATATCCCAACGGCCGCCATAGTTGGCAGCAATGTTGAGTGTCAGGCCACTATTATTTGCGGTCAGCGTCTCAGAACGGCGAATACGTTCCTGAATACGCGGGCTGAAACGGCTGGTATCGCCAATGACGCGTAAGCGAACATTGTGTTTGTGAAGGCTCTTCACTTCACTATCGAGCGCCCAGACAAACAGTTCCATTAACGCGGTGACTTCCTGCGCCGGACGACTCCAGTTTTCACTGCTGAAGGCGTAAAGCGTCAGGGCTTCGAGATTATTACTTACCGCAAAGCTGACGGCACGGCGTACCGATTTAACGCCAGCTCTGTGGCCTGAAATACGCAATTTTCCCTGATTTTTGGCCCAGCGACCGTTGCCATCCATGATGATAGCGACGTGGCGTGGACCGTGTTCCTGCTGGTCATCAGTGTTGTTTTGATTGTTAGACGACATAACGCTTAACCAATTCCTTTCATCAGAAATGCTGTGGTTTCTGAATACATTGCGCCCGATTCAAATCCCGACACACTCTGAGTGCCGGGCCACACCGAATTCGGTGACAGACCGTGAAACGCGAGCCAGCGACTATACCATTTTCACCTGAAGCGAACAAATGGCCTCATATCGATCGGCATCACGACGTGAAGCGCGGCAACATTTCTGTCGCCAGCGCGCGCGCACTACGATCGATTTCAAGGACAGCGTCCACCGAATCCGGCTCCGGACACACTTGTGCCGCCATCACTGCACTATTAAGGGCGGCAATGTCGGTAAAGCGGATCTGGTGATTCAGGAAAGCCGCGACGGCAACCTCATTGGCAGCATTCAGCGTGGTGGTCGCCGCCTGCCCTGCGTCACAGGCATCGATGGCCAGCTTCAGACAGGGGTAGCGACTAAAATCAGGTTCTGCAAAAGAGAGCGCCGACATGCGGGTAAAATCCAGCGGCGTCACGCCTGCATTGATGCGCGAAGGCCAGGCCATACTGTGAGCAATGGGCGTACGCATATCGGGAGAACCTAACTGAGCCAGCACGCTGCCATCGCAGTATCGCACCATGGAGTGAATCACCGACTGTGGGTGAAGGATCACTTCCATCTGCGCTGCGCTGGCATTAAACAACCAACGGGCTTCAATGTATTCAAGACCTTTATTCATCATGGTGGCCGAATCAACAGAGATTTTTCTCCCCATCGACCAGTTCGGATGTGCACAGGCCTGATCCGGCGACATGGCGCTGAGATCTGCTAAATCTGTGTCACGAAAAGGACCACCCGATCCCGTAAGGATAATCGACTCAATCCCATTATCCCGCAGGTCAGCGTAACCTAACTGATGCTGGATGGTAGCCGGTAAACTCTGAAAAATGGCGTTATGCTCACTGTCGACCGGTAGTAACTGTGCGTTATGATGACGCACCGCCTCCATAAACAAACGGCCGCAGGTGACAAGCGATTCCTTGTTGGCCAGCAGCACCGTTTTTCCGGCGCGAATAGCCGCCAGCGTCGGTAGCAAACCTGACGCACCGACAATCGCCGCCATCACCTGATCCACGTCATCCAGCGCAGCCAGCTCACAGGCTGCCTGAACGCCGGAGAGCACTTCAGTATTGACGCTGATTGCTCTCAGTCGCTCACGCAGCGCAGCGGCAGATGCCTCGTCTGCCATGCAGGCGTAACGTGGCGTAAAGGCCGCACACTGTTCGGCCATCAGCGCCACGTTATGACCGGCAACCAGCGCCGTGATCTGATAAAGCGCCGGGTTGGCGCGAACCACCGCCAGCGTACTGGTGCCGATCGAGCCGGTGGATCCCAGCAGAGTTAATCGCTTCATGAGGCTATCCGTGTGAAGTCAGCGTGCCGACAGGCACAATGTAAAACGCCGCCAGATGTCGCATTCATACGAATACCTCTCTGTACGGCGTTTTTTCCGGCAGTGATGGGATTAGAAATCCATCAGCTCCGTCTCTTTTTCTGACAGTGCAGCATCAACTTTCTTGATGTACGCATCAGTCATTTTTTGTACTTCATCCTGCGCACGACGTTCGTCGTCTTCGCTGATCTCTTTATCTTTCAGCAGCGCTTTGATCTTATCGTTGGCATCGCGACGGACGTTACGTACCGACACACGGCCCTGCTCGGCTTCGCCGCGCACGATTTTAATCAGATCTTTACGACGCTCTTCTGTCAGTGCAGGCAACGGAACACGGATGTCCGTACCGGCTGAACTTGGGTTCAGGCCGAGATCGGACTTCATGATCGCTTTTTCGACTGCCTGGCTCAGTGAACGATCAAACACGTTGATTTTCAGCGTGCGTGAATCTTCCACAGTGACAGAAGCCAGCTGACGCAGTGGCGTCGGCGTGCCGTAATATTCGACGACGATGCCGTCAAGCAGCGAAGGTGAAGCACGACCGGTGCGCACTTTGCTGATGGTAGTTTTGAATGCTTCAACGCATTTTTCCATGCGCGTGTCAGCATCTTTTTTGATGTCGTTAATCACGTTGAAACCCTTGGATTCGGTTTGACCTGGCCAGTTCCGGCATAACCGGAAACGGGATCGATAAGCATCGATAATCCTGACTGGTGCGCGATGCATTATCATCGCGCTGACAGAATATACCTTATTTTATCTCGCCTCGGGTATTAATGCGTAATCAGGGTACCTTCTTTTTCACCCATCACTACGCGACGCAGTGCGCCAGGTTTATTCATGTTGAAAACACGGATAGGTAATTTATGGTCACGCGCCAGGGTAAAGGCCGCCAGATCCATCACTTTCAGCTCCTGATCCAGCACTTCCGCATAGGTCAGTTGCTCATACAGCGTCGCGTCCGGGCTTTTCACCGGATCGGCAGAGTAGACGCCGTCAACTTTGGTCGCTTTCAGCACCACGTCCGCTTCAATTTCAATGCCGCGCAGACATGCCGCAGAGTCAGTGGTGAAGAACGGGTTGCCGGTACCGGCGGAGAAGATGACCACGCGGTTGTTACGCAGCAGGCTGATCGCTTCTGCCCAGCTGTAGTTGTCACAGACGCCATTCAGTGGAATCGCTGACATCAGGCGTGCATTCACATAGGCGCGGTGCAGTGCATCACGCATCGCCAGGCCGTTCATCACGGTCGCCAGCATACCCATGTGGTCACCCACGACGCGGTTCATGCCAGCCTGCTGCAGGCTCGCGCCACGGAACAGGTTCCCTCCGCCAATCACCACGCCAACCTGGATGCCCAGTTCAACCAGCTCTTTTACCTCTTGTGCCATACGGTCAAGCACACTCGCGTCAATACCAAAACCTTCAGCGCCTTGCAGGGCTTCGCCGCTGAGTTTAAGCAGGATACGTTGATAAACAGGTTTTGCGTTGGTCGCCATGGTCAGTTCTTCCTGGAAGATTGGGTGTAAAGGAGAAGTAAATTCTGATCGATCATCCGCTTACCGCAAAGAAAATGCTATTGGGATGAAACTGAAAACGTATCGTCTGTTGCGTTTCACAGACAAAAAAGAACCGCCATCTGGCGGTTCTTTCAAAGCATTAAGACTGTTTGGACATTGCTGCAACTTCTGCAGCGAAGTCAGACTCAACTTTCTCGATGCCTTCACCCACTTCGAAGCGGATAAAGTTGATTACGTCAGCGCCCTGCTCTTTCAGAGCCTGGCCAACGGTTTTGCTTGGGTCGATAACGAAAGCCTGACCTGTCAGAGAAACTTCGCCGGTGAATTTCTTCATACGGCCTTCAACCATCTTCTCTGCGATCTCTTTTGGCTTGCCAGACTGCATCGCGATGTCCAGCTGAACCTGGTACTCTTTATCAACCACGTCAGCAGAAACGTCTTCTGGCTTAACGAATTCAGGCTTGCTTGCTGCAACGTGCATTGCGATCTGTTTGATCAGATCTTCATTAGCGCCTTTCGCTGAAACCAGAACGCCGATACGCGCGCCGTGCAGGTAGCTGCCCAACTCTGCGCCTTCCAGGATTGCAACACGACGGATGTTGATGTTCTCACCGATTTTAGCAACCAGTGCAACGCGCTCTTCTTCGAACTGCGCTTTCAGAACTTCAACGTCGGTTACGCGATTCGCTGCAGCCGCTTCCAGAACTTTGTCTGCGAACGCCTGGAAACCACCATCTTTTGCTACGAAGTCAGTCTGGCAGTTAACTTCCAGAATCACGCCGTAGTCGCCAACGATCTTGGTTTTGATTACGCCATCAGCCGCAACGTTACCTGCTTTTTTCGCTGCTTTGATTGCGCCAGACTTACGCATGTTCTCAATCGCCAGCTCAATGTCGCCGTTCGCTTCAGTCAGCGCTTTTTTGCAATCCATCATGCCAGCGCCAGTACGCTCGCGCAGTTCTTTTACCAATGCAGCGGTAATGTCAGCCATTCCAGAATCCTCGGTTCGTGCCTGAGTACGTTTGCACCAGCAGACACTTATTTGCGGAAAATTTACTCTGTCCCGCCGTCCGGTTGGGGGCGTGACAGACTTAGATAAAATAAAGGGGCCAGTATAGGCCCCTTACAGATCACATCTGAATGCTAAGGGCTCTTATGCAGAGCAAACCTTATTAAGCGTTTTCTAAAGACGCTTCTTCAGCTTGCTCAACCAGGTCCTGAGAGCGGCCTTCGCGAACGGTCGTCGCAACGGCAGTCAGGTACAGGTTTACAGCACGGATCGCATCGTCGTTACCTGGGATAACGAAATCAACGCCATCTGGATCTGAGTTGGTATCAACGATAGCAAATACCGGGATACCCAGGTTGTTTGCTTCTTTGATTGCGATGTGTTCATGGTCAGCATCAACAACAAACAGTGCGTCTGGCAGACCGCCCATGTCTTTGATACCGCCCAGGCTGTTTTCCAGCTTGGCCAGTTCACGCGCACGCATCAGCGCTTCTTTTTTGGTCAGTTTGTCGAAAGTACCATCCTGAGACTGAATCTCCAGATCTTTCAGACGTTTGATTGACTGACGCACGGTTTTCCAGTTGGTCAGCATGCCACCTAACCAGCGGTGGTTTACGAAGAACTGGTCGCAGCTCAGTGCAGACTCTTTTACTGCCTGGGCAGCAGCGCGCTTAGTACCTACCATCAGGATCTTACCTTTACGGGAAGAGATCTTGTTCAGTTCAGCCAGAGCTTCGTTGAACATAGGTACAGTTTTTTCCAGGTTGATGATGTGAACCTTGTTACGTGCACCAAAGATGAATGGCTTCATTTTTGGGTTCCAGTAACGGGTCTGGTGACCGAAGTGAACACCAGCCTGGAGCATGTCGCGCATGGAAACAGTTGCCATGATAAAACCTCTAAAGTTTGATTGGGGTTGGGCCTCCATGTATCCCATACGACCGACCTCTTTCAAGGCACCCCGGCGTATGTGTCGATACATGTGTGTTTTATTACACATAATGAGAGTTATGCGTTTCCTGCTGACCGAAACGGCCATACAGAGAATCGTCGGCGCGCTTTATATCACAAACCGCCATGGGACGCCAATAAATGATCGCTGAAGAGCGCCAGCGCGTTCTCTATTTGGCAGCCCATTTGCTGGCTGTTAACATGACAGCACAGACCTTATTATTGTCGAAAATTTCGACAGCTGCGGATTAATTTAATGTCAATTTCAATCAAAACCCCTGAAGAAATCGAAAAAATGCGCGTGGCGGGCCGACTGGCTGCCGACGTGCTGGAGATGATCGAGCCTCATGTTAAACCGGGTGTGACCACGGGTGAACTGGACCGTATCTGCCACGAGCACATCACGCAGAAGCAACAGGCGGTCTCTGCCTGCCTCGGCTATCACGGCTTTCCGAAGTCTGTCTGCATCTCGGTGAACGAAGTGGTGTGTCACGGGATTCCCAGCGATGATCGCCCGTTAAAAGATGGCGATATCGTCAATGTCGATGTCACCGTGATCAAAGATGAGTACCACGGCGATACCTCGAAGATGTTTATCGTGGGTAAACCGACTATTCAGGGTGAACGCCTGTGCCGCGTCACGCAGGAGAGCCTCTATCTTTCCCTGCGGCTGATTAAACCCGGCATTCGCCTGCGCGAACTGGGCCGTGCTATCCAGAAGTATGTTGAAGCAAACGACTTCTCTGTTGTGCGTGAATATTGCGGTCACGGTATCGGCAAGGGGTTCCACGAAGAGCCTCAGGTGTTGCATTACGATGCCGATGATAGCGGCGTTGTTCTGCAGGCGGGCATGACCTTTACGGTAGAACCGATGGTCAATGCCGGGGATTACCGCATCCGCACCATGAAAGATGGCTGGACGGTAAAAACCAAAGATCGCAGCTTGTCCGCGCAGTATGAGCATACTATTGTGGTGACGGAAAACGGCTGTGAGATTTTAACCCTGCGCAAAGACGACACGCTGCCTGCTGTGCTCGTTGCTGAAGGGTAATTCCCCCAATACAGATCAAGCCGGCGCTGAGCCGGCTTTTTTTTGGCTAAAAAAGAGAAGAGCTGCATGAGCGTGAGTCTGTCGGAAGATGTGAAAAACGGTCTGGTCGATTCGCCAGCCGAATGGGGTGACGACCAACTGATCCGCGACATTCTGAAACCGCGGCTGGAGCTGTTTCAGCAGCATCTGGCTGCCGCGTTTGATGCCGGTGAACCCGTTGAGCCGCTCATTGATGCCCGCACGTTGTTTATCGACAGGCTACTGCGTCGCCTGTGGCGCTTCTTTGGCTTTGATGAGATGTCGTCTATCGCGCTGGTCGCCGTGGGCGGCTATGGCCGTGCCGAATTGCATCCGCTCTCTGATATTGATGTCCTGATCCTCAGCCGCCAGCCGCTGGATGAACAGGCTGCACAACGCACCAGCGATCTCTTAACGCTAATGTGGGATCTCAAGCTGGAAGTGGGCCACAGCGTCCGCACGCTGGAAGAGTGTCTGCTGGAGGGACTGTCTGACCTGACCGTTGCCACTAACCTGATTGAATCACGGATGCTGACCGGCGACGTGGCGCTATTTCTGGAGTTACAGAAAAACATCTTCAGTGACGGTTTCTGGCCTTCATCCTGCTTTTTTGCCGCCAAAATTGAAGAGCAGCAGGAGCGCCACAAACGTTACCACGGCACCAGCTATAACCTGGAGCCGGACATCAAAAGCAGCCCCGGTGGCCTGCGCGACATCCATACGCTGCAGTGGGTGGCCCGACGCCATTTTGGTGCCACCACGCTGGATGAGATGGTCGGCTTTGGATTCCTCACTGACGCGGAGCGCAGCGAACTTAACGAATGTCAGGAGTTTCTCTGGCGCATCCGCTTTGCCCTGCATCTTTCCCTGCCCCGCTACGATAACCGCCTGCTGTTCGATCGCCAGCTCAGTGTCGCGCAGCGCCTGAATTACCAGGGCGAAGGCAATGAGCCGGTCGAGCGGATGATGAAAGATTTCTATCGCGTCACCCGACGTATCGGCGAACTGAATCAGATGCTACTGCAGCTGTTTGATGAGGCGATTCTGGCGCTCTCCACCAGCGAAAAGCCCCGCCCTATTGATGACGACTTCCAGTTGCGTGGCGATTTAATCGACCTGCGCGATGAGACGCTGTTCACGCGCGAACCGCAGGCGATTCTGCGCATGTTTTACGTCATGGTGCGTAACGACAGCATCAAAGGGATCTACTCCACTACGCTGCGTCATCTGCGCCATGCACGCCGCCACCTCAAACAACCACTGTGCCAGATCCCGGAGGCGCGGCGTACCTTTATGTCGATTCTGCGCCATCCGGGCGCGGTTAGCCGGGCGCTGGTGCCAATGCATCGCTACAGCGTACTGTGGGCTTATACGCCGCTGTGGGGCCATATCGTCGGACAGATGCAGTTCGATTTGTTTCACGCCTACACCGTGGATGAGCACACTATTCGCGTGCTGCAGAAGCTGGAAAGCTTTGCCAATGAAAGCACCCGTCCACAGCATCCGCTGTGCGTCGAGTTATGGCCACGACTGCCGCAGCAGGAGCTGTTGCTGATGGCCGCGCTGCTACACGACATAGCCAAAGGACGCGGCGGCGATCACTCTATTCTCGGTGCGCAGGATGCGCTCGATTTCGCTGAAATGCATGGCCTGAATTCGCGTGAAACGCAGTTAGTGGCCTGGCTGGTACGTCATCATCTGCTGATGTCGGTGACGGCGCAGCGACGCGATATTCAGGACCCAACGGTGATCCAGCAGTTTGCCGAGGTGATGCAGAATGAAAACCGGCTGCGCTATCTGGTTTGCCTGACCGTGGCAGACATCTGCGCCACCAACGAAAGTCTGTGGAACAGCTGGAAGCAGAGCCTGTTGCGCGAGCTCTTTTTCGCCACCGAGAAGCAGCTGCGACGCGGCATGGAAAACAGTCCGGATCTGCGTGAACGGGTGCGTCATCATCGTTTACAGGCACTGGCGCTGCTGCGGATGGACAACATTGATGAAGAGCGTCTGCATCAGATCTGGAATCGCTGTCGCGCTGACTACTTCCTGCGGCATACGCCGAATCAGATCGCGTGGCATGCGCGCCACCTGCTGGTTCACGATCTGAAAAAACCGCTGGTGCTGGTCAGCCCACAGGCCACGCGCGGCGGGACCGAAATATTTATCTGGAGTCCCGATCGTCCGCATCTGTTTGCTGCCGTGGCCGGTGAACTCGATCGTCGTAATCTCAGCGTTCATGACGCGCAGATCTTCACCAGCCGGGACGGCATGGCCATGGATACCTTTATTGTTCTGGAACCGGATGGCAGTCCACTATCGCCCGATCGCCATCCGATGATCATTCAGGCGCTGGAGCAGGCGATCACTCAGTCAGACTGGGTGCCGCCGCGTACCCGCCGTCCGTCAGCCAAACTGCGGCATTTCAGCGTGGATACCGAAGTCAATTTCCTGCCGACACATACCGACCGTCGCAGTTACCTGGAACTGGTGGCACTGGATCAGCCTGGCCTGCTGGCACGGGTCGGTGAAGTCTTTGCCGATCTGGGTGTGTCGCTGCACGGCGCACGCATCAGCACCATTGGCGAGCGGGTCGAGGATTTGTTTATTCTGGCCAACAGTGAACGTCAGGCGCTGGGCGAAGAAATGCGTAAAGCGTTGCAACAACGGTTGACAGAGGCCCTTAATCCAAACGATAAAGTGTGACCAGACTCGATTTGTAAACATTAATCTCTTTACTTGTGTCGGGCAATTGCCAGGCATCGAACATGACAGATCAGGAAAAAAATATGCAACAGTTACAGAGCGTTATTGAATCCGCCTTCGAACGTCGCGCTGACATTACTCCTGCCAGTGTTGACAGCGAAACCCGTGATGCCATCAACCAGGTGATCTCCCTGCTGGATAGCGGTGCACTGCGCGTTTCTGAGAAGATCGACGGTGAGTGGGTAACGCATCAGTGGCTGAAGAAAGCAGTACTGCTCTCATTCCGCATCAATGACAATCAGGTGATGGAAGGGTCAGAAACCCGCTTTTACGACAAAGTCCCGATGAAATTTGCTGGCTGGGACGAAGCGCGTTTTAAAGAAGCGGGTTTCCGCGTTGTGCCGCCTGCAGCTGTGCGTCAGGGTGCTTATATCGCCCGCAACACGGTGCTGATGCCTTCTTACGTCAATATTGGCGCCTTTGTGGATGAAGGCACCATGGTGGACACCTGGGCGACCGTGGGCTCCTGTGCGCAGATTGGTAAAAATGTCCACCTTTCTGGCGGTGTAGGTATCGGTGGCGTGCTGGAACCGCTGCAGGCAAACCCGACCATTATCGAAGACAACTGCTTCATCGGCGCACGTTCTGAAATCGTTGAAGGCGTGATTGTTGAAGAAGGCTCAGTGATCTCAATGGGCGTTTACATCGGTCAGAGTACCAAAATCTATGACCGCGAGACTGGCGAAGTGCATTACGGCCGTGTTCCTGCCGGTTCCGTCGTGGTCTCGGGTAATCTGCCGTCGAAAGATGGCACCTACAGCCTCTATTGCGCCGTGATCGTGAAGAAAGTGGATGCAAAGACGCTCGGCAAAACCGGTATCAATGAACTGCTGCGTACCATCGACTGATTTAACTAACGGGCTGGTTTCCAGCCCGTCATCTTTTCTTTACAGTGATTCTCAAATAACATGCTTCGCGTCGCGAATTAACTGGTGCGTTTAGTTTTTATCCAGGTCATAATCCGCGCCAGTTAAATCCTGTCGCGCAATGTTCATCCCGCTTATTTATGTCTACAGTTGACGGACGTCATGAACAAGTCTGCGCGCTTCTCACTTTTGATGGAAAAAACGCTATGTATGACAATCTGAAAAGCTTAGGTATCAGTAACCCGGACGACATTGATCGCTACAGCCTGCGTCAGGAAGCCAATAACGACATTCTGAAGATCTACTTCCGCAAAGATAAAGGCGAGTTTTTCGCGAAGAGCGTTAAATTCAAATATCCGCGTCAACGCAAAACCGTTGTTGCCGATCACGCGACCCAGGGCTACAAAGAAGTTCAGGAAATCAGCCCGAATCTGCGTTATGTGATCGATGAACTGGATCAGATTTGCCAGCGTGACCAGGTTGAAGTGGATCTGAAACGCAAAATTCTGGATGACCTGCGTCACCTGGAAAGCGTGGTTTCCCACAAGATCACTGAAATTGAATCGGATCTGGAAAAATTAACCCGTAACAGCCGTTAATTCCCTGTCCGACCAGAGAGGCCAGCTTTGCTGGCCTTTTTTATGCTCCAAATCTGCCCCCTACCCCTGCTCATCCAGTTGCAAAGCCACATAGAGCAGGAGCCTGTCGTCAAAATGCCCCAGATTCAGTCCGGTCAGTTCAGAAATGCGGTTCAGCCGGTACTCCAGCGTATTGCGATGAATAAACAGCGCACGCGCGGTCGCGCTCGGCTGGACGTTGTGGGTAAACCAGGCGATCAGCGTGCGACGCAGCAATCCGTTGTTATCCATACTCTTGAGTTTCGCCAGTGGCCGGGCAAGTTCATTGGCCTGCCAGCCACCGCGAAGGCTATCAAGCAGCACGGGCAGCACCAGATCCTGATAAAAATAGCTGCGCACTTCAGGCATTCGTTGCTTGCCCACCATCATGGTGGTGCGCGCCGTCCGGTAAGAGCGTGCAATACTGCCAGGCCCGGTAAAGAAGTTACCCAGCGCGATACGCATCCGAAGATGCCCGCTCTCTTTCATCCGCTGCAGCAACTGTTCAACGCGGCGGCGATGATCATCCTGATCGTAACGTCCGTGCCCGTTCAGGGCCGGTTTCAGCACCACCATTTCGGTCAGTGACACGATAGCGATCAGATTATCGCGCTCCGGCGTGGTCAGCAGCGTTTGCAGTTGCTGTAACTCTGACATTGCGCTGTCGACGCCGAGCTGACCGCTATCCACCTCTAGCACGGCGACCACACGCGGCTGATTGAGATCGATGCCCAGCCGCTGTGCCCATTCGGTCAGCTGGGGCGACAGGGTATCGCTGCGGATCAGATTCAGCACCAGCTCTTCACGCAGACGGCTGTCCTGCGCCAGCATATGGAGCAGGCGCGCCTGCTCCAGCATCATCTCTGCGGTCATGCAGACCAGCTCGCCATAGTGCCGCAGCGCCAACGGCTCGCCAGTCAGACCTATCACCCCCACGATGTCACCATCAATGCGCAGCGGCAGGTTAATGCCGGGCCGCACGCCATGAAGATGTTTCGCTACCGCCTCATCGATGTCCACTATGCGCCCCTGAGAGAGCACCAGCAGCGCACCTTCGTGCAACTCCCCAATGCGTTCCCGGTCACCGCTGCCAATAATCCGGCCGCGCGCATCCATCACGTTGACATTGCTGTCAATAATTTTCATGGTGCGTGCCACAATATCCTGGGCCAGCCGGGCATCAAGGTGATAGGTAGCCATCCATTACTCCTGAAAAGAGGGGGGAGAAACAGAATACGCATGCACCGCGCGCAGAACATTGTGCAATTGCACAGAGCCGGGCGGTCATTTACCGAATTTGCGGTGGATGTCACACTATGATGTGGCAGAAAGCAGGCATAAAAAAAGCGGACCGCAGTCCGCCTCTTCATCAATTATTGTTAAGTTACTGCATCAGCAGATAGATGCTGCTGTCACCGCGTTTCACATTCAGCGCCAGAACGGACGGCTTAGTGTCGAGGACTTTCCGCAGTTCGCCCAGGTTGGTGACCGGCTGCTGGTTAACGCCCTGAATCACGTCACCCTTTTTCAGGCCAATACGCGCTGCGGCACTGCCAGCTTTCACATTATCAATGCGAACACCTTTATCGCCAGTTTCAACATTGCTGAGGTCAGCCCCTTCAATGCCATTGTAAATGGTGGCGGATTGTACTTTTGCCTGACTACTCTGCTGCAACTGAACAGAGACATCGACCGGTTTGCCATCACGCAGCAGGCCCAGTTTCAGGGTGGTGCCAACCGGCAGTGAACCTACTTCTGCGCGCAGCGAAGCAAAGCTGCTCAGCGGCTTGCCGTTCATCGAAACAATCACGTCACCCGCTTTGATACCCGCTTTAGCAGCCGCTGAGTCTGGCAGCACCTGGCTGACAAAGGCACCACGCTGTGCATCGACCTTCATCGCTTTTGCCAGCTCGGAGTTCAGTTCAGTTCCCTGTACCCCCAGCTCGCCGCGTTTCACCTGTCCAAACTCAACCATCTGAGCCGTCAGATTTTTCACCATATTGCTTGGGATAGCAAAGCCGATACCGATGTTGCCACCATCCGGCGCCAGAATGGCGGTATTAATCCCGATCAGTTCACCGTTGAGGTTAACCAGTGCCCCGCCGGAGTTACCCCGGTTAATCGCCGCATCCGTCTGGATAAAGTTTTCATAGTTTTCCACGTTCAGGCCGCTGCGTCCCAGCGCCGAGACGATACCGGAGGTCACGGTTTCACCCAGACCATACGGGTTGCCGATCGCCACAGTGTAATCACCGACGCGCAGATTGTCAGAGTCAGCAATTTTTACAGCGGTCAGATTTTTAGCTTGCTGCAGCTGGACCAGTGCAATGTCAGAGCTGGGATCTTTACCGATCACTTTTGCGTCATAGCGACGACCGTCGCTGAGTTGCACCTGAATTTTGGTGGCGTTATTCACCACGTGGTTGTTGGTTACCACATAGCCTTTTTCAGCGTTGATGATGACGCCCGATCCCAGAGCACGGAATTTTTCCTGCTGAGTATCAGGGGCAGGAGCGCCGCCATTACCGCCCGCACCGTCACCGCTCTGGCACATGGGTGAACCCTGGAACGGAGAGCCGTCCTGACAGAATGGCGAATTGTCGCCAAAGAATTGCTGAAACTGCTGCGGCATGCGCGGCGTTTTCACCGTGGTGGTGCCCTCGACGCTGATACTGACCACAGACGGCATTACTTTTTCCAGCATGGGTGCCAGACTCGGGAGTTGCTGGCTATCGGAAGAAGCCGTTTGTGCAGCAAAAACAGTAACAGGGGCGAGCGCCATGCTCAGGCTCAACGCAAGCGCACTTAACACTAAAGTCTTTTTTTTCATTTTTCGTTTCTCGATGAGATTACTGTTCAGACCATTGCTGTGGTCGAAAGGTGAGATAAATGTTTTAGCGCGAAGTTCCTTTAAAAGTTTAAGGCAAAGGTAAAAATTTATTCGCGCTCTTTACAAATGGCGGCTTATTCTACTGCCATTAACCGCCGGTACTCATCCCAGGCATAGAGATCGGTCATCCCGCTGATATAATCCTGAATCAGCCGGAAGCGATAATAACGTTCCCACAACAGCCGCTGATATTTATGCTCAACCACCAGAGTACGCATTTTATGCAAATAGGCTTTTCGGTGTTTACCGGAAAGCTTATGGAAAAGTCGGGTTTCAATGGGATGCTGTCGCAGGAAATCTTCATTTATCAGCGTGGTAAAGGCTTCATAATTCAGGCGCATCAGCGGCTGATAGATCTCCAGCAGCCCTTTAATCACCCGGTATCCCTGCAACTCCAGCTGCTCGACTTCGGAATGGTTAAAGACCTGCTGGCGCGCAACGGTTTTAAACAGTTGAAGTAAGCGGCCCTCTTCACCCTCATCTTCCAGAAGTGCATGATTGAAACTTCCGTCGAATATCGCAGGCAGATTATCAACGAAACGTTTTACAGCGTAACTTACCAACACACTCTGAACATTTACGCGTAATGACATAAAAAACTGATCGCTGCGGCTTCGGCGTTTTTTACTGCAGGCTTCACGCCAGGCTTCGCCAATAGTCCGGCTGAAAGCGTCATTATTTTTAACCGGCCCCCAGGCTTTATTGAGAAACTCAAACAAACTCTCAACATTAAAGATATCTTTTTCTACAGCGTCGTCCAAATCGGCAATACAATAGGAGATATCATCCGCAGCTTCCATTATATAGGTGAGCGGAAAGCGATGATGTTCTTCCATATTGGTAGCAGCACGCAAATCCGCAATATAATCCTGCTCAGAAAGATAAAAGCCGGGTTTCTTCATTAAGGCGCTAAATTCGCCAGGCTTTTCCCCCTGCCACCACGCGGGCGCCGTATATTTCAGGATGCAGGCAACCTGAGAATAACTGAGATTGAGTTGCAGCAGCGTATGCACCATGCGAATGGCCTGCGCGTTGCCCTCGAAATGACAGAGATCCTGGCGGATCATGGCATTCAGTTGATCAAAGGCTTTCCGCTGTTCTTCTCCTTCCACGCCTGCCACCAGCGGATCAACCAGGTCAGCAGAGAGGTTTTCTTCAAACCAGTCGTTAATGGCCGCCTCGCCAAAATGGCCAAACGGCGGATTGCCAACATCATGCAGCAGACATGCCATCTCAATCAGACTTTCAAATGCGCCTTCCATCTCATCAAGACCATACTGCGCCAGCCCGCCCTGCATCTTCAGGGTTTGCAGAATCTCTTTGGTGATGTAGCGCCCGGTCTGTTGCACCTCCAGCGAGTGTGTCAGGCGCGAGCGGACGGCGGCGTTGCGCTCCAGTGGAAAGACCTGGGTTTTCTGCTGCAGACGCCGGATAGCGGCGGAGTTGATAATCCGTCCACGGTCGCTCTCAAAATGGCGGGTAATGTAATATTCGCCTTCCGGATCTTTTCGACTGTTATAAGGGCGCGAGAAGCTGATCTTCTTCCTGAAATTGATCGCCGACATGAATTACCCCTTACTTTTTGGTGAATTAATCCCCTGAATGCCATGGTAGACTATGCCCTAATTTTTGATTCTTTACATTAGCGGAACTCACTATGAAAGCAGGCATTATTGGCGCGATGGAGCAGGAAGTCACATTGCTACGCGACAAAATTGAAAACCGTCAAACGCTGACACTGGCGGGTTGTGAAATCTATACCGGCACCCTGCAGGGCGTTGAAGTGGCACTGCTGAAATCGGGCATTGGTAAAACCTCTGCCGCGCTGGGTACCACGCTGCTGCTGCAACTCTGCAAGCCGGATGTGGTAATTAACACCGGGTCGGCGGGCGGTTTAGCGCCGTCACTCAACGTCGGTGATATCGTGGTGTCAGATGAAGTGCGTTATCACGATGCTGACGTCACTGCTTTTGGTTACGAGCCGGGTCAGATGGCGGGCTGTCCGGCCGCGTTTGTGGCAGACAGCAAGCTTATCGCGGCGGCAGAAGCCTGCATTAAACAGCTGGACCTGAATGCTGTTCGCGGTCTGGTAGTGAGCGGTGATGCCTTTATCAATGGTGCCGAACCACTGACACGCATTCGTAATCTGTTCCCGCAGGCCATTGCCGTTGAGATGGAAGCGACCGCTATCGGTCACGTCTGTCATCAGTTCCAGGTGCCGTTTGTGGTGGTGCGCGCGATTTCCGACGTGGCCGATAAAGAATCGCACCTCAGCTTTGATGAGTTCTTAAGCGTTGCAGCGAAGCAATCTTCGCTGTTGGTGGAGAACCTGCTGGCGCATCTGGCGCGTGGCTAAAAGGCTCCTGTTCTGCTGGCTGCTGCTGTTGAGCGGCAGCCTGCTCGCTTCCCCACCCCGTGTTGTCACCCTCGCCCCTCACCTTACCGAACTCGCCTTTGCTGCCGGGATTACCCCGATTGCGGTGAGCGCCTGGTCTGACTATCCGCCACAGGCGAAAAAGATTGAACAGGTCGCTAACTGGCAGGGCATCAAAGCCGAACGTATCCTGCAGCTCAAGCCGGATCTGGTTTTAGCCTGGCGTGGCGGTAATCCGCAGCGACAGATTGATCAGTTGTTGCAGCTCGGCGTGCCGGTTAAATGGATTGATCCGCTAACGCTGGATGAGATGTTCACGGCACTGGCCGGGCTGGGGCGCTGGAGCCCCAGACCGGAGCAGGCCGCCAGTGCGGCCCGACAGCTGCGTGAGCAGGAGGCCGTATTGCGACAGCGCTATGCTCATCTGACTGCGGTTCCACTTTTTTTGCAGTTTGGTCAGCAGCCGTTATTCACCGCCGCCAGAGCCACGCTGCAGAATCAAATTATTACATTGTGCGGCGGCAGAAATATCTTTGCTGACAGTCGCGTCAGCTGGCCGCAGGTCAGCCGTGAGCAGGTCCTGATGCGCCATCCTCAGGTCGTGGTGACCGCGGGCGGTGCGCAGCAGGCGGAGAACATCCGTGCATTCTGGCGACCTCAGCTTGCCGTGCCGGTGATCGCCATCAACGAAGACTGGCTGAGCCGGCCAGGCCCGCGATTGCTGCTGGCGGCGCAGCAACTCTGTGCGGCCCTGCATCCCGATGAATAAATCGGCGAATTGATTAAAGTCACTGCACTTTTTGCCGTTAATCAATACCAGAGACGAACGGGCCACGTATGCTCACCGTCCTTTTAGCGCCACGGCGCTTTTAAAACACCAGGAACCTTATATGACCAGAGCACTGCTGCTGGCCATAGGGCTAACGATCACCGGACCTGCATTTGCGGGATCGATAAATGGCTCTATAGGCGCCAGGCTTGTCATCTATTCACGCTGTGAAATCAACACGGCTAACGGTCAGCTCGCGCCGCAGATCAACTGCGGCAGACAGCCAGGCGCGCAGCCACGCGTCACCCATAGTCAGATTCAATCGCAGGGAAGTCTGAAGCAGAGTAACCGGCTGGTCACAATAGAATGGTAAACGAGGCCGTCAGAGTGACGGCCTGCGTTATCAGATACTGAAGGAAGAGCCACAGCCACAGGTGGTTTTGGCATTCGGGTTAGTCACGATAAAGCGCGATCCTTCCAGGCCTTCCGTGTAATCCACCGACCCTCCCACCAGATATTGCAGGCTCATCGGGTCAACCACCAGCGAGACGCCCTGCTTTTCAATCATCATGTCGCCATCGTTAATCTGGTCGTCAAAGGTGAAACCATACTGGAAACCACTGCAACCGCCACCGGTGATGTAGACGCGAAGTTTCAGCGCCGGATTCTCTTCGTCGGCAATCAGGTTCTTCACCTTGGTGGCTGCGGCGTCGGTAAACTGCAACGGCAGTGCTACTACTTCATCACTCATGTTTTACTCCGGTAAACGCCCAGGTCAGAAAACGACCTTAATGACGCTATTATCAGTCAGCACTTCAGCGCAATCAAGCTCTGCCCTTCGCACTCTGTGCCGCTTTCACCTCTGATAAGGACGCTACGGGTGAAACCACCTTTCGTCTGCTGCCCCTCTTCCGTAGAATGGCGCAATATTTTTCTGAAACGCTGGAGCCGAAAATGAGTAAGTCCGAACAACTGTTTGCCGAGGCACAACGCCTGATCCCGGGTGGGGTAAACTCGCCAGTACGCGCATTTACCGGTGTGGGCGGCGTTCCACTGTTTATTGAACATGCCGATGGCGCGTATCTTTATGACGCCGATGGCAAAGCCTATATCGACTATGTCGGCTCATGGGGTCCGATGGTGCTGGGTCATAACAACGTGGCGATCCGTAATGCGGTGATCGAAGCGGCACAGCGCGGACTGAGCTTTGGCGCACCGACCGAAATGGAAGTGACCATGGCGCAACTGGTGTGTGAGCTGGTGCCGAGCATGGAGATGGTGCGGATGGTTAACTCCGGCACCGAAGCGACGATGAGCGCGATCCGTCTGGCGCGTGGCTTTACCGGCCGCGATAAAATCATCAAGTTTGAAGGCTGCTACCACGGTCATGCCGACCATCTGCTGGTGAAGGCCGGTTCAGGTGCCCTGACGCTGGGTCAGCCAAACTCGCCTGGCGTACCGGCAGATTTCGCTAAACATACCCTGACCTGTACCTTTAACGATCTCGGCTCAGTGCGCAGCGCCTTCGAGCAATATCCTGATGCCATCGCGGCCATTATTGTCGAGCCGGTCGCTGGCAACATGAACTGCATCCCGCCGCAGCCGGCGTTTCTGCCAGGCTTGCGCGCGCTCTGTGATGAGTTCGGCGCGCTGCTGATTATCGATGAAGTGATGACCGGTTTCCGTGTGGCGCTGGGTGGCGCGCAGGCTCACTACAATGTGCGTCCTGACTTAACCTGCCTCGGCAAAATTATCGGTGGCGGGATGCCAGTCGGTGCATTTGGTGGCCGTCGCGAAGTCATGGCCGCGCTGGCTCCAACCGGCCCGGTTTATCAGGCAGGAACGCTTTCCGGCAACCCGATCGCTATGGCGGCCGGTTTTGCCTGCCTGACGCAGATCGCGCAGCCTGGCACTCACGACAAACTGGATGCTCTGACCCGCAAGCTGGCAGAAGGTCTGCGCGAAGCAGCCCAACAGCAAAATATCCCGCTGGTGATTAACCATGTTGGCGGGATGTTCGGCCTGTTCTTCACCGATGCTGACAGCGTGACCTGTTATGCTGATGTGACCCGCTGCGATGTGGAGCGCTTTAAAACCTTCTTCCATCTGATGCTGGAGGAAGGCGTTTACTTTGCGCCATCGGCTTATGAAGCGGGCTTTATGTCGCTGGCTCATAGCGAAGAAGATATTCAGCGCACTGTCGACGCCGCGCGTCGTTGTTTCGCGAAGCTGTAATTTCGGCAGCATTAAAGATGAAGACCGGCAGCAGCCGGTCTTTTTGTTAACCTGAACGCCGTAGCAGCCAGATAAAGTAAGGCGCACCTAAAAACGTCGCCATCAGCCCGGCTGGGATTTGATCCGGAAATGCCAGCATCCGCCCGCACCAGTCAGCCAGCACCATCAATCCTGCGCCCAGCAATCCCGATAGCAGCAGTTGCGGCAAAGCGCGCCGGAACCCCAGCATACGTGCCATATGCGGCGCCATGAGTCCGACAAAACTCAGCGGACCGATAGTCAGCGTCGCGCTGGCGGTCAGCGCGGCCGCCAGCAGCAGCAGGCTCAGCCGCGCGGGGGTTAACGCCATGCCGGCCGAGCGTGCGGTGGCACTTCCCAGCGGCAGCAGTGTCAGCCAGCGACTCGCCAGCGGTGCCAGCGAAACCAGTAACAGCGCACACACTGCGCTTTGAATCGCCTGACTGCCGCTGATGTTATAGGTTGAGCCGGAGATCCAGCTCAGAAGCCCACCCATACGCGGATCGCCACTCGCGAGCAGCAGCATCAGCAGGGTGACAAAGGCGCTGTTAAGCGCCATACCCGCCAGCAGCATCCGCTCTGGCGAGAAGCCGCCACGACTGGCTACCGCCATGATCACCAGCAGTGTCAGCGCAGCCCCCATCGCACCGGCGGGCAACAGCCATGCCATCGCATCGCCCGGCACAAAGAACATCATGATGACGACACCACACGCGGCACCTGAACTGATGCCCAGCACTTCCGGGCTGGCCATGGGATTGCCGGTCAGCCGCTGAATCAGGCTCCCCGCCACGCCCAGCATCAGGCCGGTCACCAGCGCAGACAGCACGCGCGGTGCGCGCCACGGCAGCAGCGACTGCAGCATCTCGCCCGCTGACCCGGTCCAGCCTTGCGCATCACGCCCGAACGCCAGACCACCCCACGCCAGCAGGGCCAGAACAGCGAGACCAGCCAACGTCCAGCGCAGCAGGTTCTGTCGCTCGGCGGGTACGCTGTCGCCCTGATTCAGAGCGGGCGGCACCGAACCCGTACGCAGTCGTGGCAGCAGCCACAGCAGAATCGGTACGCCGAGTAACGCCGTAGCCGTGCCGGTCGGGATATCGCGCCAGTGTGTGCTGAGCCATAACACGCAACTGTCGGCCAGCCACAGCAGCAGCGCGCCTGTAAGCGGTGCCAGCAGCATCCGGCTGAGGAGCCGTCTTCCACCCAGCAGCTTCGCCAGCAGCGGCGCAAACAGCCCGATAAAGCCGATGATACCGGCGACATTCACCAGCTGTGCGCTGAGCAGGATTGCCAGCCCGAGGCCACCGATACGCGCCACCGAGAGCGCCAGCCCCAGATTTTTTGCTACACCATCATCCAGCCCCATCAGCGTCAGCGGACGCAGCAGCGCCAGCGCCAGCAGAAATGCCAGCAGCAGGCGCGGCCAGAGTTGCTGCACATTTTCCCAGCTCATCTGATTCAGCACGCCGGTGCTCCACAGAAACATGTTCTGCAGCTGATCGTGATTGAAGATAGCGAAAATTTGATTTATCGCGCCGCTGTAGAAGCTCAGTACAAGCCCGGCCAGAATCAACGTTACTGGCGACAGACGTTTGCCCCATGCCACACCAAACACCAGCGCGGCCACCAGCAACGCCCCGCCAAGCGCGGCAAACTGCTGTGTCAGCGCGCCGCCCGGCAGATGCCACAGCGTCGCCACGGTAATGCCCAGCTGTGCGCCGGAAGAGACGCCCAGCGTGGTGGGTTCGGCCAGCGGATTCCGCAATATCTGCTGAAACAGCAGACCGGCAAGACCCAGCCCGGCGCCCACCAGCAGCGCCAGCGCCGTGCGCGGCAGCAGGCTGTAGTGAAACACCATCTGCGGCAGGCTATCGATCGTCGGTGACCAGAATGCCTGCCACCACTCTTCCTGTGGCAGCGCCTGGTGAAAATTAACCAGCGTCAGGCTGAGCGAGAGCAGAAACAGCAGGCTGAGGAGGCCTGCGGGAAACAGAGCATGTCGCATCAGTGCATCTCCAGCGCGCGTTCCAGCACGCGAACAAAGTGCAGCGCCGAGAGCGTAGCACCGTAATACCAGACCGCAGGGACGCGCTGAAAGCGTCCAGTGCGTACAAACGGCATGGCCTGCCACAGCGGGCTGCGCATCAGCTGCTGCATCTCCACGTCGTTGTCATGATCGAAACAGATGACATCCACATCTCCGGCCTGCGCCAGCTGTTCAATGCCGATCACCGCACTGCCCCAGAAGTTGGTCTCGCCCTGCCAGCCATTTTTCAGGCCCAGCAACGTCATTACTTCCAGGAACAGACTGTTTTTGCCGAAGGTAATGGCATGACGGCTGTCGAGCAGCGACATCAGCAGAATCGTGCGTCCGGCATAGGGCGCCAGCCGCTCGCGGGCCTCTGCCAGTTGCGCATCGACCTCGCGCAGATGCTGCTCTGCCCGATCGCGTAATCCAAGGCGCGCCGCCAGCTGATGCAGCGATGCGCGCGCGGCAGTGAAGGGTTTCCCGTCGCCGCTGTGAAGGTCAAAGCCCATGATCGGCGCGATGCGGGTTAGTTTCTCTTTGGGCGGGCCGTAGCCATTTGAACAGAGGATCAGCGACGGCTCCATTTGCGCCATCAGCTCAAGATTGGGTTCGGTGCGCAGGCCCACATCGATCACGCCCGCAGGCAGCGGTGGCTCCCCGACCCAGATGTTGTAGTTGTGCAGATCGGCCACACCCCAGGGCGTGACGCCTAATGCTATCAGCAGTTCGGTGGGAAGCCACTCCAGTGCAATAATCCGGCCCGGATTCGGCGTGGCGGCACGCAGGGGAAGTGTACAAACCAGTGGCGAGGCCGCCAGCGCCAGCAGTAGTCGGCGGCGATAAAGATCGGGCATCATCCTTTCCTTAACAGACAAAACTGACCGGCGCGCCGCCCTGCGGATGCGGTAAAATGCCCATCGGGATGCCATAAATCGCACCCAGCACGTCAGGCTGCATAATCGCCGCCGCATCACCTTCGGCAATCATCGTGCCCTGCCGCAGCGCCACCAGATGATCGCAGTAGCGTGCTGCCATATTGATATCGTGCAGGACCGCAATCACGGTTAAGCCGCGCTGCTGGCTCAGATCTTTTATCAGCGCCAGCACCTCAACCTGATGGGCGATATCCAGCGCCGACGTCGGTTCATCCAGCAGCAGACAGCGGCTGTTCTGTGCCACCATCATCGCCAGCCAGGCACGCTGACGCTCACCGCCCGACAGGCTATCCACCAGTCGTCCGGCAAAGGGCTTGAGTCCGACCTGTGCAATGGCATCCTCTACCCGATCGCGGTCATCCTGACCAAACCGCCCCAGCGCGCCGTGCCAGGGATAGCGGCCAATCGCCACCAGCTCCCGGACCGTCATCCCCTCCGCTGCCGGTAACTGCTGCGGCAGATAGGCCACCTGGCGGGCAAAGGCTTTGCTGTTCCAGCGCCCGACCGGCTCCTGATTCAGCAGCACTTCTCCGCTGCTGGCCACGTGATGACGGCCCAGCATTTTCAACAGTGTCGACTTACCGGAACCGTTGTGGCCAATCAGCGCGGTCATTTTGCCGGGTGGAAAGGTCAGCGAGAGTGGCTGAAGGAGAGTGCGGCCGGGCACCTCAAAACTGGCGTTTGCCAGCGTAAAAGTCGCCTCTTCTGCGTGCGGATGCGGCATGGTTATCCCTGTGAACAACGGGCGCCGAAGCGCCCGGTTAAATCAGAATCTGAAGGTCGCGGTGCCGAAAATCTTACGCTCCGCGCCCCAGTAGCAGGCGTATTCACGGTAGCAGCTGGCGACATAGTCGCGGTTGAACAGATTGTTGACGTTAACGCCTACCGTCGAGCCAGGCAGACCGAAACGACCGAGGTCATATTTCAGCGCCGCATCCACCGTGGTGTAACCGGCAACCTTAAAGTTCTGGTTCTGCTCGGTGCCAGTGCTATAGAGACCCTGGCTCTCGCCGACATAACGCACACCCGCGCCCACTGTCACGCCCGAAAGGGCTGTCTCGTGGAAGGTGTAGTCGCTCCACAGTGAGGCCATATTTTTAGGGACGCTCACCGGCGTTCTGCCTTTCAGCTGCGTGTCTTCGGTATATTCCGCATCGGTGTAGGTGTAGGACGCCGTCAGGTTAACGTTGGCATTGAGTGCCGCTTTCGCTTCCAGCTCTACGCCGCGCGACCGGATTTCACCGCTTTGAACGCTGAAATTGACATTACCGGGAGCAGCCGTCAGGTTTTTGGTTTTAGTCAGTTGGTAAACTGCGGCGGTCAGCACCACCGGACGATCTTTGGGAACATATTTCACGCCCGCTTCATACTGCTTCGCGCGGGACGGATCAAAAGGCTGCCCATCAGACGTTGTGCCTGCAGTAGGAATAAAGGATTCGCTATAGCTGAAATAAGGTGCGATGCCATTGTCGAAGACATAGTTCAGACCACCCCGCCAGGTGAAAGCCTGATCGTGATTTTTAACTTCAGTATCTTCGTTACGATTAAACGCGGATGTCATGGCATAGTCGTAGCGGCCACCCAGGGTCAGAACCCATTGATTCCATTCCATCTGATCCTGCGAATACAGGCCGGTCTGCTCCTGCTTATTCAGGTACTGATAAGGGAAAGGAGTTCCAACATTTGCATCATTACCGTACTGCGGATTAATAGCATTCAGAGGAGCAGCGCTACCAAATGCTGCATCAATATCATTACGTGTTCGCTGATAATCTACGCCCAGCAGCAGCGTATGATCAACCTGGCCGGTAGCAAACTTCGCCTGCGCCTGGGTATCGACCGCCAACTGGTTGAGCTTCTCATGAGAGACCGCCGAACCACGGGTAATTTCCTGAGTCTCCGGGATAAACCCATTGCCATAGATACTGCGGTAATCGGTGCGCAGGTCGGCGTAACGCAGGTTCTGGCGCAGCGTCCAGGTGTCGTTGAGGCTGTGCTCGGCGTTATAGCCCACCATTTTAGTGGTGCGTGAAATCTTGTTGCTCTGCTCCCCTTCATCAAAGTTGGTCGGCAGCTTGTACTGGCTGCCATCGGCACGGGTGATCGGCACCACAGTGCCCTGACGCGGCAGCCAGCCGTAATAGCCGGTTTCTGGCTCGTTCTGGAAATAGGTCAGCAGGTCAACGCGAGTACGATCGTCGGGACGCCAGCTGAAAGCCGGTGCGATGGTGTAGCGCTTCTCTTTGTTCATCGCCTGTTGCGCATCCTGACTGCGCACCTGACCGGTCAGGCGATAGCTGTAGACACCGTCATCATCCAGCGCGCCGCCAAAGTCAAAGCCGGTCGAGAAGAGGTTATCGTTGCCCATCTGGAACTGCACTTCACGCAGGGTTTCCTGGGTCGGACGCTTGCTCACCAGCGAGACCACACCGCCAGGATTGCTTTTGCCGTAGAGTACCGATACCGGACCGCGCAGCAGTTCGGCGCGCTCCAGGAAATAAGGATCGATAGCAAACTCAGAGTAGTTATCACCCTGCAGTTTCAGGCCATCCATATACTGATTGGTATTAGTTTCGCTGAAGCCGCGAATCGACAATGCATCAATCACATCTGAGCTGCCACGGTTACCGGTCAGCACGCCAGGCGTGTAGTTAAACGCCCCTTTCACGCTGGTCACGTTGCGCATTTCCATCTCTTCGCGGGTGACCACGGAGACAGACTGCGGATTTTTTTCAATCGGCGTATCGGTTTTGGTGCCGGTGGCGCTGCGTTTCGCTGCCACGGTCGGTGCCGGGCCCCAGGCGCTTTCCGCCTCAACACCGCTGCCGCCATCCGCCGAGACCACCATGGTCTCCGGCTGTGCGGCGTAAAGCGAGGTGCTCAGGCTTAGTGAGATCATGACGCCCAGAAGCGGTCGGGAAAATGTTTTTTTGGTGTTGTCTGCAAAAGTCGTTCGCGCATTCATAAAAAGGTGTCTCTTAAAAAGGCTCAGGAGAGCGAATCGAAACGATAATGATTATTATAACGGATTAGATAATATGCGAACTTCAGCGGGCACTGCAAGAAGAAATCCCAGTAGTGACGCCGTTTGCAGGGCGATTAACGCGTATTGATCAGAAACAAAAAAAGGGCGCCGAAGCGCCCTTTTAGCCTGTCTGACTGATCTATTTACCAAACATATCTTTAATCCAGCCTGCTACGCCGTCGCTGTCTTTCTGCTCCTGCGGTTGCTGGGCCGGTTGTTGCGGCTGCTGTTGCTGTTGTTGCTGATCGAACAGCTGTTGCTGCTGCTGAACCTGCTGCTGCTGTTGCTGACACAGCGCGTTCGGATCCAGCGCCCATACCGGCAGAGAACGCCAGGTGCTGCTGCCCGTTCCACAGACAAAGTTACCGGCCGAATCCACATTCATCATCGACACATCTTCCGGTGGCGTCAGCTGCAACGGCATTGGCGCCTGGATGTCCAGATAGCGGCGGTAGAGTTGCATCGCACCACTGGCCCCATAGAGTTTGGTCGGCTGGTTGTTATCGCGTCCCACCCAGGTAATCGCCACTTCTTTGCCATCAATACCGGCAAACCAGCTGTCTACCAGGTCGTTGGTGGTACCGGTTTTACCGGCCAGATGCGCCTTCGGGAAGCGCGCGCCCAGCGCACGGGCGGTACCGTGATCAGCCACCTGCTGCATGGTGTAAAGCGTCAGATAAGCCGCCTGCGCCGGTTCAACACGCTCTGCCTGCGGATAGCTCTGATAGAGCACACTGCCATCTTCTGCAATCACCGAACGCACCGCAGACAATGATGCGCGGTTACCGCCGCTGGCGATCGACTGGAACGCCTGCGCCACTTCAACCGGCGTCAGGTTCATGGCACCCAGCAGCATCGCCGGAACCGGATGAAGCTGCTCTTTCGGCACACCCAGCTTACTCCAGGTATCGACCACCGCATCCAGCCCCAGCGTCATACCAAGGTTAACCGTCGGCACGTTCATGGAGTTGGTCAGCGCATCCACCAGCATCACTTTTCCACTGAAGCGACGGTCGTCATTCATCGGTTTCCAGATGCTGCCGTTGGGCTGCTTCAGTGCAATAGGCTCATCCGCGATCCAGCTGTTCAGGCGGTAGCTGTTTGGCTGGCTCAGCGCGGTAAGGTAGGTCGCCGGTTTCGCCAGTGAACCGATAGATCGCCGCGCCTGCAGCGCGCGGTTGTAACCGGCGTACTGCGGATCGGCACCGCCGACCATAGCACGGACTTCACCGCTGAAACGGTCAACGACCACCATCGCGGTTTCCAGATCTTTCAGGCCACGCTGTTTTTTCAGCGTCGGAATGCCATCAACTACCGCTTTTTCGGCCGCATCCTGCGACACCGGATCCAGCGTGGTGAAGATCTTCACGCCGGAGAGATCTTTTATCTTGTCGCCCAGTTTCGCCTGAAGCTCGTTACGCACCATCTGCATAAAGGCAGGCTGCGGCGTGATGACTCCGCCTTTAGGCTGCACGCCCAGTGGACGCGCCGACAGCATGTCATACAGCTCCTGGTCGATCACTTTCTGCTGCTGCAACAGGCGCAGCACCAGGTTGCGTCGTTCCAGCGCCAGTTTCGGGTTGCGCCACGGGTTATAGAGCGACGCGCCTTTCACCATACCGACCAGCATCGCCTGCTGATCGAGGCTGAGCTCATCAACCGGGCGGCCAAAATAGTAGAGGCTCGCCAGCGGGAAACCGCGAATCTGATCGCTACCTGCCTGACCGAGATAGACCTCATTCAGGTAGAGCTCCAGGATACGATCTTTGCTATAGCGCGCATCCATGATCACAGCCATATAGGCTTCACGCGCTTTACGCCACAGCGAGCGCTCGTTGGTGAGGAACAGGTTCTTCACCAGCTGTTGCGTCAGCGTACTGCCGCCCTGCACCGCTTTCCCGGCCGTAATATTCGCCAGGAAGGCGCGACCAATGGAATACGGGCTGATGCCATCATGCTCATAGAAATGGCGATCTTCGGTGGCAATCAGCGTATCGACCAGCAGATCCGGGAAACCAGCGCGTGGCACGAAGAGACGCTGTTCACCATTTGGCGACTGCAGCATAGTGATCAGGCGCGGATCGAGGCGGAAAAAGCCAAAATCACGGCCGGTTTCGAGGTTTTTAATCTCGCTCAGCTCATCTTTCGTGAAACTCATGCGCGCGTGGATCTGCCCCTCTTTACTGTCGGGGAAATCAAACGGGCGACGCAGCAGATCGATGGTGTTGCCCTTCACCGAAAACTCGCCAGGGCGGGTAATTCGTGAGACTTCGCGATACTGAGTTCCTTCCAGCAGCGCTACCATTTCACTTTTGTTGTAGGCCATGCCCGGTTCCAGGCTGACCATGCGGCCATAGACGGTGGCGGGCAGTTGCCACACTTTACCGTCAATACGGCTGCGAATTTCCGAGTCGAGGTAGATGCCCCATGCGACCATGACCACCACAAACACCAGGAACAGTTTAATTAACCATCCCAGCCAACGGCGTTTGCCGCGCGGCGGTTTTCCACCTTTACCTTTACGTGGCACCGGCGCTTCCTCCTCGTCATCATTAAAATCGTCCTGATCGATATCCTGTTCGATATCCCTGCGTCGTCCCCGGCCCGCACTGCTGCGCGGCGGCAACGGTTTACCTTTGCGCCCTATTGGTTCGCGATCGTTCCCAGACATTACTTTTCTTCTCCAGGCAGTGCTTACGGCAGCGCCGCTACTCTAACTGCTTTCTCGCGTGCCGCATGGCAGAACCCTCTGAATTCGATCCAGCGGACTCAACCCTGCGGGGGCATTTTTTTGGTTCGCCTTGTTGGCAAGGCGTTGGCCGGATCCTCTGGCCAGGGATATTTAGGATAACGTCCCTTCATCTCTTTCCTGACTTCCGGCCAGGCACCGCGCCAGAACGCCGCCAGATCGCGGGTGATCTGCAACGGGCGCTGGGCGGGTGATAACAGCTCCAGCACCAGCGGAATACGTCCTTCCGCCACGGTGGGATTAGTCGCCTCACCAAACATCTCCTGAATCCTGACCGCCAGCGCGGGCGGCTTGTCCGCATCATAGCGAATCGGCAGCCGGCTTCCGGTCGGCACAGTGTAATGAGTTGGCAGCACAGTATCCAGCCGCTGACGTTGTGACCATGTGAGTAAATGTAAGAGTGCCGTGGTCAGGTTTACCGCCTGCAGGCTGCGGAGATCGCGCACCGTGGACATCTGGGGCAACAGCCACTGCGGCAGGCTCTCAAGCAGACTCTCATCGTCCATGGCGGGCCAGCTCTCTTCCGGCAACCACTGCGCCGCACACTGGATGCGCAGGCGTAGCTGTTCGGCGTCCGGCGTCCAGCCCAGCACCGACAGACCTTTGTCGGCAATCCAGCGCAGCATGGCCGCATGCAGCACGTCCGGTTCCGGGCGCGCCATCGGCTGGGTCTTCAGTATCAGCGCGCCAATCTGCTCACGTCTGAACGCGCGCAACGTGCCCTTCTCTTCGTCCCACTCGACTTCGGTCCGGCGCTCGATCAGTGCGGGTTGCTGCTGGCACAGCGTCTCAATGTCGACCGGTAGCGCCAGTAACATCCGGGCATCCGGCGCGGCACTGCCCTGCAACAGGGCGGGTGCAATCAGCCATTCATTGCGCGTCAGGCCATCCTGCTCATCCAGTCTGGCACCCAGCCCGTTGGCCAGCTGATAACGACCACTCTGATCGCGTCGCCGTGCCAGCCGATCGCCAAAGCCCACCGCCAGCAAGTAGGCGAAACGATCTTCATCAACGCGCCCGCCACGGATTTTAAGCCGCTGTTGCCACTGCTGCGCACGCCGCTGCCAGTGTGACTGCGGCCGATGCAGCGCATCCCGCAAATCGGCACTGCCACTGCGCGGGGGATCTTCCAGAATCGCGACCAGTAGTGCGGCGCTGGCGACCGCATCCGGCTCCTCGCCTGCGGCACAGAGCATAGCAGCCAGTCGGGGATCGCAGCCCAGCTGCGCCATGCGCCGTCCCAGCGCGTTTAGCAGGCCATTGCTGTCCAGCGCACCCAGACGGCTCAGTTGCTGTTGTGCCGCATCCAGACTTCTGGCAGGTGGCAGATCCAGCCACTGTAGCTGTTGCGGCTGGGTACAGCCCCACTGCAGCAGATCCAGCCACAGCGACGAAAGATCGCTGTTCACAATTTCCGCTTCGCTCTGCGCCGCCGCGCGTGATGCCTGCTCCTGCGGCAAGAGATGCAGACAGATTCCCGGCATCAATCGCCCAGCGCGACCGGCGCGCTGAATCATCGATGCCTGACTGATTCGCTGGGTCTGCAGCCGCGTCACGCCGCTGCGTGCGTCAAACAGTGCGCTGCGCTCCAGCGCACTGTCGACCACCAGCCGAATCCCCTCAATAGTCAGGCTGGTCTCAGCAATGTTAGTCGCCAGCACCACTTTGCGCCGTCCGGCGGCGGCGGGCAGAATCGCCTGGCGCTGTGCCGTCAGCGGCAGTGCGCCGTAGAGCGGCGTCAGATCCACGTCGTCGCTGATGCGTGATTCCAGCTCACGTTTCACCCGCTCGATCTCCGCCACGCCCGGCAGAAACAGCAGAAGTGAGCCGTTTTCGTCGCGCAGCAGTTGAGCGACTTCACGCGCAACCGCCTCTTCAAAGCGCACGTTCTGATTCAGCGACGCGTAACGTCGCTCAACCGGATAGCTGCGCCCTTCTGAGACAATGAGTGGCGCGTCCGGCAGTAGCGCCGCCAGCCGGGCATTATCCAGCGTGGCGGACATCAGCATGATTTTAAGGTCGTCGCGCAGCCCCTGCTGCACATCAAGCAGCAGCGCCAGCGCCAGATCGGCCTGCAGGCTGCGCTCGTGAAACTCATCGAGGATTACCAGCGACACGCCCTCCAGCATCGGGTCATGCTGAAGCATGCGCGTGAGCATCCCTTCAGTAACCACTTCCAGCCGGGTCTGAGGCCCGACGCAGCTTTCGCCACGCATCCGGAATCCTACCGTAGCTCCCGGCTGTTCCCCGAGCTGTTCCGCCAGCCGCTGCGCCACATTACGCGCTGCCAGACGACGTGGCTCCAGCATGATGATCCGTCCCGGCAGAGACGCCTGCTGTAACAACTGCAACGGCAGCCAGGTCGATTTGCCCGCGCCGGTGGGGGCGGCCAGCAGGACTTGAGAGGCGTCACGCAGCGCCGCCAGGATGTCAGGCAGCACCGCGCTGACCGGTAAATCGCTCACAGCAAACTCCGCTTCTGCCTGTGCTAAGATGGCGCGCATTGTAGCACGTGATATTTGCCGGAGAGCGCCATGGCGACACAACGCTTATTTTTTGCCATCAGCCTGCCTGGCGAGGTGCAGCAGCAGCTGGTGCGCTGGCGGGCCGACACCTTTCCCGCCGAAGCGGGCCAGCCGGTGGTCGCAGCGAATCTGCATCTGACGCTGGCGTTTCTGGGTGAGGTCGCTCCGGAAACCTCACAACGCCTGCAGACGCTGGCCAGCCGCATTGAACAACCCGGCTTTGATCTCGATCTGGATGATGCCGGTCACTGGCCACGCCCAGGCGTGGTCTGGCTCGGCTGCCAGCGTGCGCCACGCGGGCTGCTGCAGCTCGCCAGCCTGCTACGTGCGCAGGCCGCCCGGCATGGCTGTTACCAGAGCCCCCAGCCGTTTCATCCGCACATCACGCTGTTACGCCAGGCCATGCAGCCGGTTGTATTACCGCCACGCGGCTTTCACTGGCGTTTTCGCGTCTCTGCTTTTTCCCTGTTTACCTCTGAATATGCCCGGGGCCGCACCCGCTACCGCGCTCTGGCCAGCTGGCCGTTAACGTCTCAGGATCCGCATGCACTTCTCTCCTCCTCTTAAACCTGCCCGCCTGATCAGTCGTTACAAACGTTTCCTTGCTGATGTTATGACGCCGGACGGTGAGGTTCTGACGATCCACTGCGCCAACACCGGCGCCATGACGGGCTGTGCTACGCCGGGCGATCGGGTCTGGTATTCCACGTCCGACAGCCTTACGCGCAAGTACCCTCACAGCTGGGAGCTGACTGAAACGCAGCAGGGCCACTGGATCTGCGTGAATACCCTGCGCGCTAACCAACTGGTGGCTGAAGCGCTGGATCAAAACAGGCTGCCCACGCTGGCGGGATATTCCCATCGTCAGGCGGAAGTGAAATATGGCAGTGAAAAAAGCAGAATTGATTTCCTGCTCAAGGCAGATCTACAACCCAACTGCTATATTGAGGTGAAATCCGTAACCCTTTTACATGAAGGAAAAGGTTATTTTCCGGATGCGGTGACGATTCGAGGACAGAAGCACCTGCGTGAACTGGCAACAGTTGCGGCAGAGGGTCATCGGGCCGTTTTGTTGTTTGCCGTTTTGCACTCGGGGATTGAGGACGTTTCCCCGGCACGTCACATTGATGCGGCGTATGCAGAACAACTGGCTCAGGCGCAGAAGGAAGGCGTAGAGATTTTAGCGTATCAGGCAGACTTATCGGCAGAGGGTATGTTTCTTAAATCGCCGATCAACGTAACCTTGTAATATCTTTTGCAATTTTATGTGTTAAGAATGTTCTGAGCTAAGGGCTGATTACGCTGTTCCTCACAGGCTTGTCAAGGTGTGTTCATGAAGAATTGCCAACCCTGACTGCTTCTGTTATTTATAGCGGCCTGTTTTTTTCCCCAATGGGGGATCGATGTACCCCGCAGACGTCAAATGCAGGATGGCAGCAACGCCCCTGCGAGACGAAAGTCAGAGGGTATAGTGCGTGTTATCCAGGAGAAGCAGCATGCAAGAAGGTCAAAACCGTAAAACATCGTCCCTGAGTATTCTCGCTATTGCCGGTGTTGAACCTTATCAGGTTAAACCTGGCGAAGAGTATATGAACGACGCGCAGCTGACCCATTTTCGTAAGATTCTGGAAGCCTGGCGTAATCAATTGCGGGACGAAGTCGATCGTACCGTATCGCACATGCAGGATGAAGCCGCTAACTTCCCGGACCCGGTTGACCGTGCCGCGCAGGAAGAGGAATTCAGCCTGGAACTGCGTAACCGCGATCGCGAACGTAAACTGATTAAAAAGATCGAAAAAACGCTGAAGAAAGTTGAAGATGACGACTTCGGTTATTGCGATTCCTGTGGCGTTGAGATTGGTATTCGCCGTCTCGAAGCCCGTCCTACTGCCGATCTCTGCATCGACTGTAAGACGTTAGCAGAAATTCGTGAGAAGCAAATGGCCGGCTAATGCCGTGTCCGGTCTGTTACCACGCAGCGGAACAACAGCTGTACTGTCCGCTGCGTGGTCACTTCTGAATCCTATGTCATCCTCCTGTATCGGTCGCTTCGCCCCTTCTCCCTCTGGTGAACTCCATTTTGGCTCGCTGATTGCTGCCCTGGGCAGTTACCTGAGCGCACGCGCGCAAAACGGCGTCTGGCGAGTGAGAATTGAAGATATCGATCCGCCACGGGAAGTGCCAGGTGCTGCCAGCCGCATCCTGCACCAGCTGGAGCACTATGGCTTAACGTGGGATGGTGAAGTGCTGTGGCAGTCACAACGCCATGAAGCCTACCGTGAGGCGCTGACCTGGCTGCAGCAGCATCGTCAGAGCTATTTCTGCACCTGCCCCCGCCGTCGCATTCAGGAGATTGGCGGTTTCTATGATGGTTACTGTCGTGAACGGCAATGCGGATCAGAGAATGCCGCGCTGCGTTTACGCCAGCATGCACCGGTCTTTGCGTTTAACGACCGATTACGGGGTCGCGTGGAGGCAGACAGGCGACTGGCGCAGGAAGATTTTATTATTCACCGCCGTGATGGCCTGTTTGCCTATAACCTGGCGGTGGTGGTTGATGATCATTTTCAGGGCATTACCGAAGTGGTTCGCGGCGCAGATTTGATTGAGCCGACGGTGCGACAGATTGCGCTCTATCAGCAGTTTGACTGGCCGGTGCCCGCCTGGCTACATCTGCCGCTGGCACTCAACCACGATGGCAATAAGTTATCGAAGCAGAATCATGCACCTTCGCTGCCGGATGGCGATGCCAGACCGCTGCTGGTGGCGGCATTACGCTTCCTCGGACAGCCTGTTTCAGGCGGCTGGCAGGACTTAACGCAGGACAAACTGCTGTCTGATGCGGTAGCGCAGTGGAATATCGCTTTGATGCCGCAACAGAACGCCCTGAAACCGGATGCATAGACAACAGCATTCTCAAACGGTTCTCAACAGGCTATGATTAGCCGCTGATTTTACCTACACCCTAATTGCCACTGTCGAGGTGTCCCATTTTTACCCGAGTAGCTAATTTTTGCCGAAAAGTCCTGAAGCGTGATGAAGAGGAAGCCCCAGCAGAGGTTGAACCAGAACGTCTGATGGCCATCATCCCTCGTGAAAGCCACAACATCTCACGTAAAGACATCAGCGAAAATGCCCTCAAAGTGCTCTATCGCCTGAATAAAGCCGGTTATGAAGCCTATCTGGTAGGCGGTGGCGTGCGCGATTTGCTACTGGGGCAAAAACCCAAAGATTTCGACGTGACCACCAATGCCACGCCAGAGCAGATGCGTAAGCTGTTCCGCAACTGTCGCCTGGTTGGTCGTCGTTTCCGTCTGGCACACGTGATGTTTGGTCCGGAAGTGATCGAAGTCGCGACCTTCCGTGGACATCATCAGGCGGAAGAGCCGGAAGAGGATCGCAACAGTTCGCAGCGCGCCCAGAGCGGCATGCTGCTGCGCGACAACATCTTCGGCTCTATTGAAGACGATGCCCAGCGTCGAGATCTCACCATTAACAGCCTCTACTACAGCGTGGCTGATTTCAGCGTACGCGACTATGTCGGCGGTATCAGCGATCTCGAACAGGGTATTATTCGCCTGATTGGCGATCCGGAAACCCGCTATCGCGAAGATCCGGTCCGCATGCTGCGCGTCGCGCGTTTTGCCGCCAAGCTCAATATGAGCATTGCGCTGGAAACCGCCGAGCCGATTCCGCGTCTGGCTTCGCTGCTGCGTGATATTCCGCCTGCGCGCCTGTTTGAAGAGTCGCTGAAAATGTTGCAGGCCGGCTACGGTTACAGCACCTATCTGAAGCTGTGTGAATATCAACTGTTCCAGCCACTGTTCCCGACGCTGGCGCGCAACTTCACGGAAAACAGTGACAGCCATATGGAGCGGATGCTCGCTCAGGTGCTGAAAAACACCGATAACCGCATTCACAATGACATGCGCGTTAACCCGGCATTCCTGTTTGCTGCGATGTTCTGGTATCCGCAGCTTGAAACGGCCGAACGCATTGCACAGGAAAGTGGCCTGACTTACTTCGAAGCCTTTGCGATGGCGATGAATGATACGCTGGATGAGGCCTGCCGTGCGCTGGCGATTCCGAAACGTATTACTTCGCTGATCCGCGATATCTGGCTGCTGCAGTTACGCATGTCGCGCCGTCATGGCAAACGCGCCTGGAAACTGATGGAGCATCCAAAATTCCGCGCCGCTTACGATCTGCTGGCATTACGGGCGGAAGTTGAAAATAACCCTGAGCTCCTGCGCCTGAGCCAGTGGTGGGGTGAATTCCAGGTGGCTGCGCCGCCGCATCAGAAAAACATGCTGAATAACCTGGGCGACGATCCGGTGCCACGCAGTAAATCGCGTCGCCCTCGCCGCCGTCCTTCCGCGCCGCGTCGTGACAATCAAAACGCCTCATGACACGGGTTTACCTCGCATTAGGCAGTAACCTTGCCGATCCGCTGCATCAGATTGATGCAGCGCTGACCGCACTGGATGCGTTGCCGCAGACGCAACGCATCAATACCTCTCCGTTCTACCGCACGCCGCCTTATGGTCCGCCAGATCAGCCCGACTTTCTCAATGCCGCCGTAGCGCTGGAAACCGATCTCAGCCCGGAAGCGCTGCTTGATCATACCCAGCGGATTGAGCGGGAGCATGGCCGGGTGCGCAAGGCCGAACGCTGGGGACCCCGCACGCTGGATATTGATGTGATGCTGTTTGGCGAGACGGTGATCAACACGGAGCGGCTGATTGTGCCGCATTATGATCTGCTGAACCGCGCCTTTATGCTGGTGCCGCTGCTGGCCATTGCGCCGGACGCCTGCCTGCCGGATGGCCGTGCACTCAGTCCCCTTCTTGCCACTCTCGACAGCAGCAGCATCGAGCTGTGGCACGGCTGATCAGACAAACGCAACTCTCTGATTCCGCTCTCTCACGCTATCCAGTAAACTGCGCCCATCAGAATTCCTGAGTTGAGAGCGCCATGAAACCCACCACGATTTCACATCTGCGTCAGGCGAAAGCCAGCGGTAAAAAATTCGCGACGCTGACCGCCTATGATTTCAGTTTTGCCCGTCTGTTTGCCGATGAAGGCATTCAGGTGCTGCTTGTTGGCGATTCTTTAGGAATGACGGTGCAGGGGCATGATTCCACGCTGCCGGTCACGGTCAGCGACATTGCCTATCACACTGCCGCCGTGCGCCGTGGCGCGCCACAGGCTCTGCTGCTTGCCGACCTGCCGTTTATGAGTTATGCCACGCCAAAGCAGGCCTTTGAGAGTGCAGCGCAGTTGATGCGTGCCGGTGCCAACATGGTGAAACTTGAAGGCGGTAGCTGGCTGACTGAGACTGTGCAGATGCTGACCGAGCGTGCCGTGCCGGTGTGTGGCCATCTTGGCCTGACGCCGCAGTCGGTGAATATCTTTGGTGGCTATAAAGTGCAGGGCCGTGATGAAGCCGGAGCCGAACAGCTTCTGGCCGATGCGCTGGCGCTGGAAGCCGCCGGCGCACAGCTAATGGTGCTGGAGTGTGTGCCGGTGTCGGTGGCGCAGCAGATTACCGACGCGCTTACCATCCCGGTAATTGGCATCGGAGCCGGTAACGTCACCGATGGTCAGATTCTGGTGATGCATGACGCGCTGGGTGTGACCGGTGGCCACATTCCCAAATTTGCCAAAAATTTCCTGGCGGAGACCGGCGATGTTCGCGCGGCGATTCGCCACTATATCGCCGAAGTCGAGGCCGGAACCTACCCGGCGGCAGAGCACAGTTTCCAGTAATTCAGGAGAGTCACCGTGTTGATCATTGAAACGCTGCTGATGCTGCGCCAGGAAGTCCGTCGCTGGCGCCTGCAGGGCAAACGCATTGCGCTGGTGCCTACCATGGGCAACCTGCATGAAGGCCATCTGACACTGGTTGATGAAGCCCGGGCGCGCGGCGACATCGTCATTGTCTCGATCTTTGTCAATCCGATGCAGTTCGATCGCGCCGATGATTTAGCGCGCTATCCGCGAACGCTGCAGGAGGATTGTGAAAAGCTGAACCGCCACCAGGTGGATGTGGTTTTTGCGCCCTCACCGGCTGAAGTTTATCCGCAGGGCGCACAGAATCAGACCTTTGTTGAGGTGCCGGTGCTCTCTTGCCTGCTGGAAGGTGCGACGCGTCCAGGCCATTTTCGTGGCGTGGCGACCATCGTCAGCAAACTGTTTAATCTGGTGCAGCCCGATATTGCCTGTTTCGGTGAAAAGGATTTTCAGCAGCTGGCTATCATTCGTAAGATGGTGGCCGATATGGGCTTCGACATTGAAATTATTGGCGTGCCAACCGTGCGGGCTAAAGATGGCCTGGCGCTGAGTTCTCGCAACGGCTACCTGACAGCAGATGAGCGTAAGCTGGCACCTGTGCTGAGCCAGGTGATGAATCAGATGGCGACACGGCTTGAGAACGGCGAGCGTCAGATTGACGAGATCATTGAGACCGCCAGCGAGGCATTGCTGGCGAGGGGATTGCGTCCTGATGGCCTGGCGATTTGTGATGCGGAAACGCTGCAGCCGCTGACGGTAGACAGCCAGCGCGCGGTGGTGCTGATGGCTGCCTGGCTGGGCAAAGCTCGCCTGATTGATAATCAAACTGTTGACCTGACGCTGTAACGCCTTCTGCTGAAGGTTATTTTCTTTCTCTGACAAGGTTTCTGGCTATGATTCGCACTGTTCTGCAAGGCAAATTGCACCGCGTCAAAGTGACGCAGGCGGACCTCAATTATGAAGGTTCCTGCGCTATCGATCAGGATTTCCTGGATGCATCCGGCATTCTGCAATATGAAGCTATTGATATTTATAACGTCACCAACGGTCAGCGCTTTTCCACCTACGCTATCGCGGCTGAGCGCGGCTCGAAAATCATTTCGGTCAACGGTGCAGCAGCCCGCTGCGCCTGCGAGGGCGATATATTAATTATCTGCTCCTATGTGCAGGTTGAGGATGCCGAAGCGCGTCAGTGGCAGCCTAAAGTCGCCTATTTTGAAGGTGACAACCAGATGAAGCGTCTGGCGAAAGCACTGCCAGTACAGATCGCCTGATTAATCGTTCCCCTGACAAAAAAAGGGCCGCCCGTAAAATGGCTGGCCCTTTTCTTTTCTGATAACTCAACCGGTTTGGTTGCCAACTGAAAAAGCCACGCCCTTATTCCGGCGTGGCCCTTACCTTTCGGGTTGACGTCAGGTACGCAATCCGCGCCCGCGCTGTATCAGCGCATAGACCAGCCAGTAGAACACCAGTATAAAGGCCACCAGCACCGTGAGCGTAAACACCAGCGGCACATCATTAATGCCCAGGAAGCCATAACGGAATCCGCTAATCATATAAACGATTGGATTGAGTTTAGAGACTGCCTGCCAGATTGGCGGCAGCAGACTCAGCGAATAGAACACGCCGCCCAGATAGGTCAGTGGCGTCAGCACAAAGGTCGGGATCAGGCTGATATCGTCAAAGGTACGGGCAAATACGGCGTTCAGCAGACCGGCCAGTGAAAACAGAATCGCGGTCAGCAACAGCGTGATCGCGACCATCGACCATGAGTGCACCTGGAACGGCACAAAGAACAGCGAGATGGCCGTCACCAGAATGCCGACGCAGACACCACGCGCTACGCCACCGCCAACATAACCGGCAATGATGATGTGGGTGGGCACCGGTGCAACCAGCAGCTCTTCAATGTTGCGCTGGAATTTGGCGCTGAAGAACGACGACGCGACGTTGGCATAGGCATTGGTAATTACCGCCATCATGATTAATCCCGGCACGATGAACTGCATATAGCTGAAGCCGTGCATCTCACCGATGCGCGAGCCAATCAGGTTGCCAAAGATGATGAAATAGAGCGTCATGGTGATGACCGGCGGCACCAGCGTCTGGATCCATATACGGGCGAAACGGTTAACCTCTTTGGCCCAGATGCTCTTCAGCGCCACCCAGTACAGATGTGTCATGCTTTTACTCCTGTTTTTCCCTGCGTCGTCAGGCCAACGAACAGCTCTTCCAGACGGTTGGCTTTATTGCGCATACTCAGCACCTGTACACCCTGCGCGCTCAGCTGGCTGAAGACGCTGTTGAGGCCCTGCTCACGCAATACTTCCACTTCGAGCGTTGAGGTATCGGTCAGACGGTACTGGAACCCTTCCAGCGTTGGCAGCGGGCTGCGCGGTGCCAGATCCAGAATAAAGGTTTCCGATTTTAGCTTGGACAACAGCCCTTTCATTGAGGTGTTCTCTACCAGCTCACCGCTCTGAATGATGCCGATGTTGCGGCACAGCATCTCTGCTTCCTCAAGATAGTGGGTCGTGAGAATAATGGTGGTGCCTTTGGCATTGAGATCCTTCAGGAACACCCACATAGATCGGCGTAATTCGATATCCACGCCAGCCGTCGGTTCATCCAGGATCAACAGCTTAGGCTCATGCATCAGTGCACGGGCGATCATCAGACGACGTTTCATGCCGCCGGAGAGCATACGGGCACGTTCAGTGCGTTTGCCCCACAAATCGAGCTGCTTCAGATACTTCTCTGCCCGTTCAATGGCTTCACGACGCTCGACGCCGTAGTAACCCGCCTGGCTGACGACGATCTGCATCACCGTCTCGAACGGGTTAAAGTTAAACTCCTGTGGCACCAGGCCGAGCTGGCGTTTGGCATTCACCACATCTTTATCCAGATCGTAGCCAAACACCCGCACGCTGCCCTCGGATTTATTGACCAGCGAACTGATAATGCCGATGGTTGTCGATTTACCGGCACCGTTTGGCCCCAGCAGCGCATAAAAGTCACCCGCTTCAACGTTAAGATCGATGCCCTTCAGCGCCTGCACGCCGCCGGGATAGGTCTTGGTCAGCCGGGAAAGTTCCAGTGCATAAGTCATTCTGCATCCATACCCTGTTTTGGTGGCATTGCAATGCCGTTTAAATTTATCAGGCCCTGGCATATAGTACGCGCGCGCACTTTGCGCAGTAACCGGTCGCTCAACGCCATGACAGACATCAATACCCTGATCAGAAACAACCGCGAATGGTCAAAATTACTGGTTGAAGAAGATCCCAGCTTTTTCGAGCGGCTTGCCCAGGCACAAAAACCGCGCTTCCTGTGGATTGGCTGCTCTGACAGCCGTGTCCCTGCCGAACGCCTGACCGGACTGGAACCAGGCGAACTTTTTGTTCACCGCAATGTTGCCAATCTGGTGATCCACACCGATCTGAACTGTCTGTCCGTGGTGCAGTACGCTATCGAAGTGCTGGAAGTGGAACACGTAATCGTGTGTGGCCACTACGGCTGCGGCGGCGTGCAGGCAGCGATGGATAATCCGGAGTTAGGATTAATCGACAACTGGCTGCTGCACATCCGCGACCTCTGGTACAAGCATAGCGTGTTGCTGGGGGAACTCCCGCCGGATAAGCGTCTGGACAAACTGTGCGAAATCAACGTTATTGAACAGGTCTATAACCTGGGGCATTCGACCGTGCTGCAATCTGCCTGGAAGCGCGGCAAGGATGTCTCCCTGCACGGCTGGGTATACGGCATTCAGGATGGCTGTCTGCGTAACCTTGATGTCACCGCAAACAGCCGGGAGATCCTCGAACAGCGCTACCGTCACGGCATTGCGAATCTGCGGATGAACAGCGAGTCCTGAGCCGATCGCGGCGTAAAGCGCGACATAGCCTACACCAGGCAACCGGTGCAGGCCTTGGAAGAATGTGCGGTCACAGCAGTATCAGGATTCCAGCGGCACCACTTTGCCGATGTAAGGCAGATGGCGATAGTGCTGAGCATAGTCGATGCCAAAGCCCACCACGAACTCATCCGGAATTGCAAAGCCGACATATTCGACGTTCACGTCGACTTCACGGCGCTCTGGCTTATCCAGCAGGGTACAGATCGCCAGTGATTTTGGCTGACGCAGTTGCAGAATCTCACGTACTTTGCTCAGGGTGTTACCGGAGTCGATGATATCTTCGACGATCAGCACATCCTTGCCACGAATGTCTTCATCCAGATCTTTCAGGATTTTCACATCACGGGAGCTGGACATGCCGCTGCCGTAACTGGAAGCCGTCATAAAGTCGACTTCATGGGGTACATCAATGGCGCGACAGAGATCAGCCATGAACATGAATGAGCCGCGCAGCAGCCCTACCAGCACCATATCACTGCCGCTGTCGCGGTAGTGCTCGTTAATCTCTTTGCCCAGTTCAGCGATGCGCGTGGCGATTGCCTGTTCAGGGATCATCACTTCAACAGTGTGTTTCATAGCGTTCCGCCCGGTTACGTCAGAAAAGCCCCGAAGTCTATCACAGACGCAGCCGTGACGGCTGTGCAGCCCCATACGCAAACGATTACCTCCCGAAATTTATTACCCAACGCCTGCGGGTAACTAAAATGCGCATTACCTTAGAACATTCTGGCATTTACCAGCATGATTCGCTGCGTGGTAGCCTTTATCCAACAGATCGTTACCCTACTCGCGCCGCTGGCCGGAGATCACAATGACTTCATCTTCAAGCAAAAAAACGCATATCGGTGACAGGCCGCTGCACCCTGAAACCCAGATGCTGAACTATGGCTATGATCCCCGTCTCTCTGAAGGTGCGGTGAAGCCGCCGGTGTTTCTGACCTCGACCTTTGTCTTTGACAGCGCTGAAGAGGGACGGGATTTCTTCGATTACGTCTCTGGCCGACGTGAACCACCGGAGGGCAAATCAGGTGGGCTGGTCTATTCCCGCTTTAATCACCCGAACAGCGAAATTGTTGAAGATCGGCTGGCGGTCTATGAGCAGGCAGAGAGCTGCTCGCTCTTCTCTTCCGGCATGGCGGCCATCTCCACTACCCTGCTCACGTTTGCCCGTCCGGGCGAGGTGATCCTGCATTCCCAGCCGCTCTATGGCGGCACCGAAACCCTGCTCAGTAAGACGCTGCATAATCTGGATATCAAAGCAGTCGGTTTCAGCGACGGTAATGATGAAGTCAAAGTGCGTGAAGCCGCTCAGCAGGCGATGGCTCAGGGCCGGGTAGCGGTGATCCTGATTGAAACACCGGCGAATCCCACTAACAGCCTCGTCAATATCCGCTTGATGGCGCGCATCGCCGATGAGATTGACCAGCAACAGGGTTCACGACCGATTATCGCCTGTGACAACACGCTGCTCGGCCCGCTGTTCCAGCAGCCGCTGACGCTGGGCGCTGATCTGTCGCTCTACTCGCTGACCAAGTATGTTGGCGGTCACTCTGACCTGATTGCGGGCGCGGCGATGGGCAGTAAAGTGCTGATGGCAAAAGTGCGCGCCCTGCGCAGCGCAATCGGCACGCAGCTGGACCCGCACTCAAGCTGGATGCTCAGCCGCTCACTGGAAACGCTGTCGCTGCGGATGGAGAAAGCCTTTCACAATGCAGAAGCCGTCGCGGCGTTTCTGCGCGATCACCCGAAGGTGGCGAAGCTGCACTGGCTGCCCTATCTGGATGCGGAGAGCGCCGAAGGGAAAACCTATCGCGAGCAGTGCAGCGGCGCAGGTTCGACCTTCTCATTTGATATCACTGGCGGCCAGCCCGCTGCATTCCGTTTTCTTAATGCGCTGTCGCTATTTAAGCAGGCAGTGAGCCTGGGCGGTACGGAGTCGCTGGCCAGCCATCCTGGCAGCACCACTCACTCCGGCGTGCCGCAGGCGGTGCGTCAGCGTATTGGTATCACTGACGCCACGGTGCGGCTATCGATTGGCATCGAGAACGCCGGTGACCTGATTGAAGACATCAGGCTGGCGCTGGAGCAGGCGTAATCAGCTCACAGTGAAGCCCAGCATCATGCCGGTATCTTCATGCTCCAGCAGATGGCAGTGGGCCATGTAAGCGTGTTCGGCGGTGGCGACATAGTTGAAGCGCACCAGCACTTCACTGCGCCAGCCGTCGACATTCACCATATCCTTCCAGCCCTGCCGATGCGGGGCGGGCGGTTTGCCGTTTTCTGAGAGAATACGGAACTGGGTGCCGTGAATGTGGAACGGATGCAGCATGGCATCGCCTTCCCCTGAAATCGTCCACTTCTCATAATCACCCAGCTTCACCGCAAATGACGGCTTCGTCATATCAAAGGCCTGACCGTTGATCGTGTTGCCGTTGCGGAAATCGTAACCCGCGGGCGGCGTATTGCCGTGCATGCTGTGATCCATGTTTTCCATATTTTCCATCGGCGGCATCGGCTCGGCAGCCGTTTTCTCCTGCATCTGCGGCATCGAATGATGAGCGCCCTTGCCCATCGCTTTCTCACCGTAGCGCTGCATTAATGCCTGCATTCCCTGCTGGTCCAGCTGCGGGTCCATCATCAGTTGCAGCCAGCGTGCCGTCAGGCCGTCGGTGGAGGGCAGCGCGGGCAGCGTCGCCAGCTGATCCGGCAGCGTGGCGCTGGCCATCACCCGCAGTGGCAGGATCTGCACCAGTGGCAGCGGCTGGTCAAACGGCGGCAACGTCATGCCCATCTGCTCCGTTGGCAGCGTCACCATATCAAAGGCCTTACCGTCAGAAGTATCGATCATCACCTCAAAACGTTCACCCGGCAGGATCGGCAGCGAGTCAAGCTTCACCGGCTCGGCCAGCAGGCCACCATCGCTGGCGATGACAAAGAGCGAACGTTTATCACTGGTGGCAACGTGCAGCGAACGGGCATTGCAGCCGTTGAGCAGACGCAGACGCAGCCAGCCGCGCGGCACCGCATGCTGCGGATACGGCACACCATTGGTCAGCATCATGTCGCCAAACCAGCCCACCGCGGCGCGCATCACATCAAGTTGATAATCGATAAGGCGCCCATCTTTGGTCAGTTGCTTATCCTGAAAAATCAGCGGCACATCATCCACACCCCACTGTGTGGGCAGCCTCAGCGTTCCACTCTCTTTGTCTTCCAGCAGGATCAAGCCCGCCAGCCCTTGCGCCACCTGATGCCCGGTTTTGCCGTGCAGATGCGGGTGATACCAGCAGGTCGCAGCGGGTTGATCGGGCGTGAAAGAGACCTGGCGCGATCCGCCAGGCGCAATTATCGCCTGCGGGCCACCATCCACGGCGCCGGGAATTTCCAGCCCGTGCCAGTGCAGGGTTGTCGCTTCGCTAAGCCGGTTATGGATGTTCACCGTCACCGGTTTGCCACTCTGCATCTTCAGCACCGGCCCCAGCAGGCTGCCGTTATAGCCCCACGTCGGCACCGCGTTGCCGTTCCACTGTGTGGTGCCCTGCATGGCGGTGAGGCTGTAGCTGCCCCTGGCATCGGGTTCCAGCAGTGACGGGATCGGCAACAGCGGACGGGTAGCCGCCATCAGCGGACGGCTCCAGAGCGGCAAGGCTCCGGCTGCACTCAGTGCGGCGGTGAGTTTCAGGAAATGGCGACGTTGCATGGTGATCATCCTTGTGGCATTGGAGCGAACAGCCTAAACCCTGACCTTATGGGAAGGTCAAGTCTTACCCGTGCGGATCTGACGAAAAAAGGCGTTACAGCGGCTTGCAGCCCCAAATTAATCGAAAACCTGAGAATAACTGTGCTAACGTCATGAGCAATATCCATTGAAGAGAACGACTATGAAGCAAAGTATCAGGATCCTGCTGTTGACGGGACTCCTTGGCTTCTCCTCCACCAGTTTTGCTCTAAGCGAATCCGAAGCGGAAGATCTGGCTGATCTTACGGCGGTTTTTGTTTATCTGAAAAATGATTGTGGCTATCAGGATTTACCGGATGCGCAGATTCGCAAAGCGCTGGTCTTTTTTGCTCAGCAGAATCGCTGGGATTTAAGCAACTACAGCAACTACAATATGAAAGCGCTGGGTGAAGACAGTTATCGCGATCTCAGCGGCATCGCCATCACTAACGACAAAAAATGTAAGTCACTGGCCCGCGACTCGCTGAGCCTGCTGGCCTACGTCAGGTAACAGCTCTGCCCTCTGCAGCCGGACATTGACCGTGCAACGACGGTCAGTGTTAGCTATCATGTGCCGCCCATCTTCATGGCGATGTCATCAGAGGAGAGCACCATGGCCCACAATGAAACGTGGTATGAAACCCTTCATGCCGGTTTTGGCCAGTATTTCACGGTAGACAACGAGCTGTACCGTGAGAAAACTGCGCATCAGGATTTAATCATTTTCGAAAATGCCGCGATGGGCCGTGTGATGGCGCTGGACGGCGTCGTGCAGACCACCGAACGCGACGAATTTATCTATCATGAAATGATGACCCACGTTCCGCTGCTGGCGCATGGCGCGGCGAAGCGCGTCCTGATCATCGGCGGCGGCGACGGTGCTATGCTGCGTGAAGTGTCACGTCATCCGGAAGTCGAAAAGATCACTATGGTGGAGATCGATGCGGGCGTCGTTACGTTTTGTCGCCAGTATCTGCCGAACCACAGCGCAGGTGCCTATGACGATCCGCGCTTTACGCTGGTGATTGATGACGGGGTTAACTTCGTCAATCAGACGCAGGAAAAATTCGATGTCATTATCTCCGACTGCACCGATCCGATTGGTCCGGGCGAGAGTCTGTTTACCTCCGAATTTTATGCCGGTTGCAAAGCAGCCCTTAATGAAAATGGCATCTTCGTGGCGCAGAATGGCGTCTGCTTCCTGCAGCAGGATGAGGCCGTCAACAGCCATCGCAAACTGGGCCATTACTTTGGCGATGTCAGTTTCTATCAGGCAGCGATTCCGACCTATTACGGCGGCATTATGACTTTTGCCTGGGCGAGTGACAATCCGGCGCTACGCCAGCTTGATACCGCCACTCTGCAGACACGATTCGAGGCCGCTGGCCTGACCTGCCGTTATTACACACCTGCGATCCATACCGGCAGCTTTGCCCTGCCACAATATCTGTTAAATGCGTTATCTGACGCGAGCTGATCGTGCATTTTTAAGGGGTTAACAAAATTGCAAAAGCTGAAACTACATGGCTTCAATAACCTGACGAAAAGCCTGAGTTTTTGTATTTACGATATCTGTTATGCGAATACTGAAGCTGAACGCGATGGTTACATCGCCTACATTGATGAACAATATAACGCTAACCGATTGACAGAAATCCTGACTGAGACCTGCTCAATCATCGGGGCTAACGTGCTCAACATTGCGCGCCAGGATTATGAACCGCAGGGAGCCAGCGTCACGATTCTGGTCAGCGAAGAGCCGATCGATCCTAAAGATATTGATAACTCCGAGCATCCCGGCCCGCTGCCTAACTCGGTGGTGGCGCATCTCGATAAAAGCCATATCTGCGTGCATACCTATCCGGAGAGCCATCCGGAAGGCGGACTTTGCACTTTCCGCGCCGATATCGAAGTCTCAACCTGTGGCGTAATCTCACCGCTTAAGGCGCTGAATTATCTGATCCACCAGCTGGAGTCAGACATTGTCACCGTCGATTACCGGGTGCGCGGTTTTACCCGTGATGTGAAAGGCATGAAGCACTTTATCGATCACGAGATCAATTCGATTCAGAACTTCATGTCTGACGATATGAAAGCGATGTATGACATGGTGGATGTGAATGTCTATCAGGAAAATATCTTCCATACCAAGATGTTACTGAAAGAGTTCGACCTTAAACATTACCTGTTTAACACCCGTCCGGAAGATCTCAGCCCGCAGGAGCACAAGCGCATTACTGACCTGCTCTGGAAAGAGATGCGTGAGATTTACTACGGCAGAAATATCCCCTCAGTGGGCCTGAAGACCCTTTGATTAACAGGCGCGCAGCGTTACAGCCTGCGCGTCTTATCCCGCCTGTTTTCTCCCCCACCGGTTTTAGAATGCGGTCTGGAAAAGATGGCGCGTTCTGTTCAGGCGGACGTCAGCGCCAGCGTAATCCCGCGCTCGCGCAGCGCGCGGCAGACCGTTTCATCTAACCGACTGTCGGTGACCACATCGGTCAGATCATCCACCGGTGAGGCGCAGAACAGTGACCAGGAACCATATTTGCTGCTGTCTGCAAGCAACACCCGGCGAGCCGCATTGGCCAGCAGATCGTGTTTCAGCCCGGCTTTCTCCTCGGTCGGCGTGGTAATACCGCGCTCAAGGCTCCAGGAGTTACAGCTGACAAACGCGATATCGGGATTGATGCTACGCAGCAACCGGCGTCCATGTTCACCCACACAGGACTGACTGGAGTCGTCGATGCGTCCGCCAATAATCGTCACTTCGATCTGCTTAAACTCAGACAAAAACAGGGCAATGTGCAGATCGGCAGTGATGACCCGCAGTGGCAGATGCGTAAGCTGCCGCGCCAGCTCCAGCATCGTGGTGCCCGCATCCAGCACGACCGCATCGCCCGACCGGACAAAGCTGGCGGCGCATTCCGCGATCGCCTGCTTCTCGGCCAGGTTACGCTGCATTTTCTCAAGTGTGGTTGGCTGGGCAGGAATAAAACGATTCAGGGTCACGCCGCCATGACTGCGGCTGATCACGCCCTCTTTATCCAGCTTGATCAAATCACGTCGAATCGTGGCGGGTGAGGCGGAAATCGCACTGACCAGTTGCTCAACAGTCACCAGATTATGGCTTTTCAGGTAGTCCATAATCTGGTCAAGACGGCTCTGTCCCTTCATATATCCCTATGCGAGCTGCATCGCGAGTTTAATAGAGATCGCCATGCTGTCAGACTTCGCTTTACCTGTCCAGGCGATATCAAATGCGGTGCCATGGTCAGCAGAGGTGCGGATAAACGGCAGGCCTGCGGTGATGTTGACGCCATCATAGAAGCCCAGCAGTTTCAGCGGAATATGCCCCTGATCGTGATACATCGCGACCACCATGTCATACCGTCCATCCTGGCACTGCAGGAACACCGTGTCCGGCGGACACGGCCCGGAGACATCAATTCCCTGCGCTTTCATCGCCTCAATAGCGGGCGCCACGGTGGTGATCTCCTCATCACCAAACAGGCCATTCTCACCGGCGTGCGGATTAACGCCCGCCACGGCGATACGCGGGGCGCTGTAACCGACACGACGCAGGAAAGTGTCCGCCATACCAATCACGGTTTTAATGCGCGGCTGATTAAGCGTATCGAGAAACTTACGTAGCGCAATGTGGGTCGTGACATGAATCACTTTCAGCTTATCGGTGTAGAGGACCATGGCGTAATCTTTGGTCCCGGTAAGATGCGCCAGCAGTTCGGTGTGACCCGGATAGAGATGGCCCGCCGCATGCAGCGCCTCTTTGTTCAGCGGCGCCGTGGCAATGGCCTGCACGTCACCCGCCAGTGCCAGCTCAGTAGCACGTTTAACGCAACGCCATGCCAGATCGCCTGCCTCTTTCTGCACCACGCCAGGTTTCAGCGCGTCAGGATCGGCCAGGGGCTCATCGATTACGTTGATGATGCCGGGCGCAAACCGCGCATCCTGTACCCGATCCAGCACCCGCAGCTCGGCCTGCGGCGTAATGTTCATCGCCATAATGCGGCGCAGCGTACTGGCACAACCAATCACCACCGCAGGAATGCCATTCAGCTCACCTTCAGAGAGCGACCTGATGATGATTTCGGGGCTGATGCCCGCCGGATCGCCCATGGTGATCGCAATAATTTTACTCACTCGACTTCTCCTCAATAAAACCTATGGCTGCTACCAGCGTATTTTCATCACCAAAGCCACCCGCTTTGGTCATCACTGGCAGAGTAAATTCACTGTTAAGCAGAACCCCGTGCGGCACACAACCCGCCACCAGACCCTGAATTTTAAAACCGCTGGCCCCCAGTGCCTGGGCAACGGCAATCGCCACGTCGCCTCCCGACAGATAGAGCGCATGCGGCAACTGTGCCTGGCACAGGCTGTAGGTCATTTCGCCCAGCAACTGACTGATCGCTTCGCCCAGTTGCTGGCGGGTCACGCTATGCTGCTGGCTGAGATGCGCGATCTCGTGCCGCTGGGATGCATGCTGGCAGGTGCGGATCACCGTATGGCGACCGGCACGCAGTGCGGTAGCCGCCTGTTCGATCCAGCGATCCCGGTCGGGCCAGGCGGGATGTTGAAAGCGCTGACGGATATCGACATCCACTATCTCAACTGCCCGCTGGTTACGCAGCGTGGCTATCTGCTGCTGCGCGCTGCTGCTCATCGATCCCACTACCGCCAGCACGGGGCGCGACGGGCGAACAGAGAGCGCTGCGCCCAGCGCATCGCTTAATCCCGCGGCTCCGACCAGCAGCGGCTTCTCTGTCAGCTGCGCCGCCGCGGTTATCAGTCTCGCCAGATCGGCCTCATTCTCGGCATCCACCACCACGATGCCATGCGCCGCCGCTAACACTGCATCAAGTCGATCGCTGCGCAGCGTCGCGAGATCGATCTCCGTGCCGTCGATCTGCATCTGATCGAGGATGCAGGCGCTGAGGATCGGGGTTTTCGGATCGCTGGCAAATTCGGTGTCCGTCAGTAAACGCTGATTGACCCACACTTTACCCTCGCGTGTAGTGCGGCCCAGTCGTGGCACCGCTGGTGCAACCAGCGCCAGCGTTTTGCCGCTGGCACGCAGCGCAGCACTGGTTTCAGCACCGACGTTGCCGCGCAGCGTGGAGTCGATCTTTTTGAACAGCCAGCCCTGCTGAAGCTGTGCGGCGAAATGCTGCACCACCTGAGCGACGCGCTCTGTGGCCTGGCTGGCGCTGACCGCCCGGCTGTCGGTGCTGATGACCAGCACATCCGCAGCGTCGTCTGGTAACGGTACCGCATTGCCAAACAGCACATGTACGCGGGCGCCAGCCTGTGCCAGGCCGCTCCCCGCATCGTTGGCACCGGTAAAGTCATCGGCGATGACCAGCACCGGGGTTTTCCATAATGATGAGCCCATCCTCACTCCTGTCAGGTGACTGCCGCTGCATTTGATTATATTCAATCATGATTGATTATATGTGAGCAAGTTCAAATTAATCGAAATCGATATGCCTTATAAAATTAGCCACAGAGAGTGACTGACTTCGCATTGTGCTGAGCAAGATTAATCATCTGCTCAGACACGACAGAAATAAGGGTATGAAATGAACATTAACAGCACGGTGATTAGTGGTTATCAGGCGTTAAATAACATGCGCTATCTGCTGAAAGGGGTATCAACAGCAGTCGTGGTCACTGATCGGAATATTGAGGCGATTCCGGCAGTGCAGGCGCTGATGGGTCAACTTCGGGATCAGATTCCGGGTATCAGCGTAGTCAACAGCGTCCCACCTGAACCAAGCCAGCATGACGTAGCAGCGATTATCTCAGCGCTTTCCCAGGGCCAGGTCGACATGGTGATTGGCATCGGCGGCGGTAGCGTGCTGGATGTGGCGAAGCTGCTCTCAGTGCTGTGCATCGACGCCGCGCCTTCTCTGGACGCCTTGCTGGCAGGCGAAAAGCCGCAGCGCCGTACCCGTTCAATACTGATCCCCACCACCGCAGGCACGGGTTCTGAAGCGACGCCCAATGCGATCCTGGCGATCCCGGAGAAAGAGACCAAAGTCGGTATTATTTCACCGGTGATGCTGCCCGATGTGGTGGCACTGTTGCCGGAGCTCACCACCAGCATGCCACCACATATCGCCTCTTCAACCGGTATTGACGCCCTCTGCCATCTGATTGAGTGTTTTACCGCCAATGTCGCCAACCCGGTCAGCGACAACTATGCGCTGATTGGGATGAAGAAACTGTTCGCTAATCTCGAAACCACCCTGCGCGAGCCAGAAAATTTACAGGCGCGGCTGGAGATGCTCTGGGCCTCTTATTATGGCGGTGCATCGATTGCCCATGCAGGAACACATCTGGTGCATGCCCTCTCTTATCCGCTCGGCGGCAAATATCACCTGCCACACGGCGTTGCCAACGCCATTTTGCTGGCACCCTGCATGCGCTTTATCCGTCCGGCGGCAGTGAGCAAATTCGCTCAGGCCTATGATCTGCTGCCCGACGCCGACATCCGTTTAAGCGATGAAGAGAAATCACACGCGCTGGTCGACTACTTCACCGCGCTGGTGGCGCGGCTGCAACTGCCTGCCAGCCTGGAAGCACTGGGCATCAGCCCGGATCACCTGCCCGGATTAGTGGAAGCCGCGCTCGACGTCCAGCGTCTGATGAACAACGTGCCGATGGCAGTCACCGCCGACGATGTGCGCGCCGTTTACCTGACGCTTTTCCCTTCCTGCCAGGCGTAATGAGGAGTGTTATGAATAAGAAAATAAACGGCGTACTGACCGCCATCGTCACCACCTTTGATCGGGAAGGTGCCTTTGATCCGGTGACACAACGTGAGCAGGTCAGACGCCAGATCAACGCCGGTAACGGCATCTTCTGCGGGGGTACCAATGGCGAGTTCTTTGTGCTGAACGAGCAGGAGAAAATCGCGGTTACCACCACCTGCGTCGATGAGGTTAACGGCCGGGCGCCGGTGGTAGCGCACATCGGGGAGATTTCGACCCGTGAAACGATCCGGCTCGGCAAACAGATTGCCTGCCTTGGCGTAGATGCTGTCTCCGCAATCACGCCGTGGTTTGTTCCGCTTAAACAGCAGGCGCTGATCGACCACTATCATCGCGTGGCTGACGCGCTGTCGGTGCCGCTGTTCCTCTACAACATCCCGGCACGTACCGGCAATACCTTGCAGCCAGAGACCGTCCGCACGCTGGCCGCGCACCCGAACATCATCGGCATTAAAGATTCAGCAGGCAGCTATGAAAGTCTGAGCGGCTTTCTGCAGGCTACCGCCGACTGTGAGGACTTTGATGTGCTGAACGGCCCGGATTCTATGATCCACCAGGGTTTCGTTGATGGCTGCTCTGCCGCTGTTTCCGGGCTGGCAAACGTGGCACCGGAGGCGATTAACGCCATCTGGGCGCGCTTCAGTGCGGGCGATATTGCCGGTTCGCATCAGGCTCAGGAGAACGTCACCGGCCTGCGCACCGCGCTTTACAGCATCGGTTTCTCACCTGCCGTCGTGAAAAAAGCCGTCAGCCTGCAGGGCTTTGAGGTGGGTGACAGTCGCTATGCGGTGCAGTTCAGCGACGAAGAGCAGCAGCAGATCCGTCAAATCGTGAACCACTACCTGCAATAACGTCCATCACCTTTGCACCCTACCGGTCAGATGAGAACGAACCTGATGGTCGCCATCTGCCAGAACAATCGAGGTCATGATGAAAGCATTTTCAACTGAGAGCACCTTACTGATCGTCGGCATGGTGGTCGCCTATATTCTGTTCACCACCTGGCTCACCTGGCGGCTGCGCAGTAAAACCAGCGGCGACTTTATGGAAGGCTCGCGCGCCATGCCTGCTTTTATCGTCGGCATTATGCTGATGTCTGAATATATCGGGGCAAAATCCACCATCGGCACCGCGCAGGCGGCCTTTGAAGATGGCTTTGCCGCTTCATGGTCGGTCATCGGTGCCGCGATTGGCTTCCCGCTGTTTGGCCTGATACTGGTCAAGCGCATCTACAACACCGGAAAGATCACGATCTCCGGTGCTATCGCCGAGAAATATGGCAGTTCAACCAAAAATATTATCTCGCTGATCATGATCTATGCACTCCTGCTGGTTAACGTCGGTAACTACATCAGCGGCGCGGCGGCCATCTCTACCGTGCTGAAGATCGACCTGACTCAGGCGGCCTTTATCACTGCAGTGGTGAGTACCTTCTACTTTGCATTTGGCGGTATGAAAGGGGTGGCCTGGGTCACGCTGCTGCATAGCGCCATCAAGTATATGGGGATCCTGATCATCCTTTATGTCGCGCTGAAGATGACCGGTGGCGTCGCTCCGATGATGGAGAAAATGCCGGCGTTCTACTGGACATGGGATGGTCACGTCGGTGCCAGCACCATTGTGGCCTGGCTGATCGGAACCGTGGGCTCGATCTTCTGTACCCAGTTTGTGATCCAGGCGATCTCCTCCACCAAAGATGTGAAGTCAGCGAAGCGTGCTACCTGGGTCGCCTTCATCTTCTGCCTGCCGATCGGTCTGGCGATGGCGCTGATTGGCGTGGCGGCGAAGTTTGCTCATCCTGATATCAAGAGCCTCTATGCGCTGCCGGTGTTTCTGCAGGATATGTCACCGTGGCTGGCGGGCATTGTCACCACTTCGCTGGTAGCCTCGATCTTTGTCAGCGTCGGCACCGTGGCGCTGGCCATCGCCTCGCTGGTCGTCAAAGACTTTTACGTGCCCTATCGAAACCCGACGCCAGAGCGCGAATTTAAAATGACGCGCTGGATCTCGATTGGCATCGGCTTCTTTCCGCTGCTGTTTGTCCTGTTCTTCCCGGAAGTGCTGAAACTCTCGTTCTTTACCCGTGCGATTCGCCTGTCGATTACCGTGGTGGCGATCATGGCGTTCTACCTGCCGTGGTTTAAGAGCACCCGCGGTGCCAACGCCGGTCTGATTGGTGCCTGCGTGGTGACGTCCGTCTGGTTCCTGATGGGTAACCCGTTTGGTATCGACAATATGTACGTGGCGCTGCTCACCCCGGCCATTATTATGGTGATTGACCGCTGTATCCCGTCACGCCAGTCTCAGCCTCAATCGCAACACAATGCACAAAACAGTGGAGCCTAATATGACTCAGGAAACCGTCACCGCAGAACGTACCGGCCTGCTTGCGCCTCACCCGCAGGACAGCGCGCAGCAGGTTGCGATGCTGCCCTCTTCCTGCCCGCAAAACCACGCGGCTAACCTGCTCCCGCTGCCCGATGGCGATCTGCTTTGCGTCTGGTTTGGCGGCACGCAGGAAGGGATCGCTGATATCTCTGTCTGGTGTTCACGGCTGCAAAAAGGCCTCGTTCGCTGGAGTGAAGCCCAAAAACTCTCCGACGATCCGGGGCGTTCAGAACAGAATCCGGTGCTGTTTCTCGATCCCGACCAGGTGCTGTGGCTGCTGTGGACGGCGCAGAAAGCGGGCAATCAGGACACCGCGATTGTGCGCTATCGCCAGTCTCACGATCTGGGTAAAAGCTGGGGCGAGATTAAAACCCTGCTGGATAAGCCTGGCACTTTTATTCGCCAGCCGATTGTGGTGCTGCCCAACGGTAACTGGTTACTGCCGGTGTTTTACTGCCTGACACAGCCCGGCGAAAAGTGGGTTGGCAGCTATGACATCAGCGCGGTAAAAATCTCAGAAGATAAAGGCCAGAGCTGGCGCGACGTCAGCGTGCCCGACAGCACCGGCTGCGTCCATATGAACGTTACCCTGCTGGATGATGGTTCGCTGCTGGCGCTCTATCGCAGTCGCTGGGCCGACCACATCTACCAGAGTCGCTCATTTGATCAGGGTGAAAGCTGGAGCGCGCCCGAGCCGCTGTCGCTGCCTAACAATAACTCCTCGATCCAGGTCACGACGCTGCGGAATGGTCATCTGGCGCTGGTGTTCAATGCCATGAGCGCCGAAGGTGCCAGCGAACGTCGGTTGTCGCTGTATGACGAAATTGAAGATGAGGAAGAGGACAGTGACGTTGCGGTCGTCGCCGAACCGGTCGTGCACAACGGTCGCACCGCCTTCTGGGGTGCGCCACGCGCGCCGATGACGCTGGCTATCTCCACGGATGGCGGCAAAAGCTGGCCGCTGCAGCGTAATCTGGACGAAGGCGACGGCTACTGCATGACCAATAACTCCCAGCAGAAATTAAACCGTGAGTTCTCTTATCCCAGCATTAAACAGGGCGTGAACGGCGAACTGCATATCGCCTACACGTGGTATCGCCAGGCGATTAAATATGTGCGGGTCGAGGAGTCATGGGTACAGGGAGGTGATGCGTGATTGAACGCACGGCGCTGGTGACCGGGGCCAGTTCCGGCATCGGTCAGGCGATTGTGGATCGCCTGCTGAATGAAGGCTGGCAGGTTACCGGCCTGAGCCGCTCGGCGATAAACCGGCCAGAAGCGGGCTGGCAGAGCCATCAGATCGATATCAGCGACAGCGCGGCACTGCAGGCTTTACTGGACGAACTGCCGGTGCCGCAGGCCGTGATCCATGCAGCGGGAATGATGCAGGCCGCGCCGCTGGGGGCGCTGGATCTAAGCGCCAGCGCACGTCTGTGGCAACTGCATGTGGCCGCCGCAGAACAGCTGGCGAATCATTTTGCGCCCCGAATGAATGCAGGCGGCAGACTTGTGCTGCTGGGCAGCCGGACATCAGGGGGAGCGGCAGGCCGCAGTCAGTATGTGGCCACCAAATCGGCGATGATCGGCATGGTGCGCAGCTGGGCGGCGGAACTCGCTCCGCGCGGCATTACTGCCAATATTGTGGCGCCAGGCGCCACCGAAACGCCGATGCTGCAACAGCCGGGCCGGGCCAGTTCACCGCCAAAATTGCCGCCGATAGGTCGCTACATTCAGCCACAGGAAGTGGCCGGGCTGGTCGACTTCCTGCTGTCGCCTGCGGCGGCGGCGATTACCGGTCAGCAGCTGGTGATGTGTGGGGGAGCGTCGCTAAGTTAGTAAACTGGCCGGGCGGAGAAAATCGCCCGGCTTTAACCGTAAGGGCTTACCGTACGGGTTTGCCGTACTGGTTCACAAACTGACGCCAGGCGGTGATCACCAGCTGAAAATCTTCAATGCCGCAGAACGAGAGGCTCTCTTCATCGTAATAGTTCATCCCCTCTTCCATGCCGTCATCTTCCAGCGCCAGCAGGTTGGCGCGAATCATCACCTCTTCCTCATCCAGCAGGATGGTATATTCGCTGCCGACGCGCTGCCACTGACGCACGCTACCTTTGACGTCTTCGATTGCGGCTTCAACTTCATCCAGTAATCCCGGATCGTTTTTCACCTCTTCGTTGAACCAGTGGCCGACTACTTCATGACCCATCGACATGCGAACCTTAATCTGTCCGGTCACATCGCGTAAAAATTCATATTCCATCGCCCGTCCTCTCAACGTCGTCGCGTCATCTAATGAGTGTCAGTGCTGCCTGTGCAGCAAAGTGTGACACGTCGCGCATTATTACAGGCTGTCTGCCGAAATCCAGCTTTTGATGGTCTCTCTGCTCAATGCTGAGACGAAAAAAAGGGGCGAATCGTCGCCCCTTTCTGTGACTGCCCGGTGAAAAATCAGACCGCAGTCTGGAAAATCACGCCGTCAGCTTTGTCGGTGTACTGCGTCAGCTGGTCGAAGTTGAGATAGCGATAAGTGTCGCTGGCCGTTTTATCGACCTGCGCCATAAATTGCTGATACTCATCCGGCGTTGGCAGTTTGCCAAGCAGAGACGCGACCGCAGCCAGCTCCGCTGACGCCAGGTAGACATTAGCGCCGTTACCCAGACGGTTCGGGAAGTTACGCGTCGAGGTAGAAACTACCGTCGAACCATCTGCGACACGTGCCTGGTTACCCATGCAGAGTGAACAGCCCGGGATCTCGATACGGGCACCGCTTTTGCCGAACACGCTGTAGTAGCCCTCTTCGGTCAGCTGTGCCGCATCCATCTTGGTTGGCGGCGCCACCCACAGACGGGTTGGCAGCTGGCCTTTGTGGCTATCCAGCAGTTTACCAGCAGCACGGAAGTGACCAATGTTGGTCATGCACGAGCCGATAAACACTTCGTCGATCTTCTCGCCCTGAACGTCAGAGAGCAGACGGGCATCGTCCGGATCGTTTGGCGCACAGAGGATCGGCTCTTTAATGTCGGCCAGATCGATTTCGATCACGGCGGCATATTCAGCATCGGCATCCGGCTCAAGCAGCTGAGGATCGGCCAGCCATTTTTCCATCCCTTCAATGCGGCGCTCCAGCGTACGACGATCGCCGTAGCCTTCTGCGATCATCCACTTCAGCAGCACGATGTTGGAGCTGAGGTATTCGATAATCGGCGCTTTATCCAGCTTGATGGTACAGCCCGCAGCGGAACGTTCTGCTGACGCATCGGACAGCTCAAACGCCTGCTCGACTTTCAGATCCGGCAGACCTTCAATCTCCAGGATACGACCAGAGAAGATGTTTTTCTTACCTTTCTTCTCAACGGTCAGCAGACCCTGTTTGATAGCATACAGCGGAATGGCGTGAACCAGATCGCGCAGCGTAATGCCTGGCTCCATCTTACCTTTGAAGCGCACCAGCACTGATTCCGGCATGTCGAGTGGCATGACGCCCGTCGCTGCCGCAAACGCCACCAGGCCTGAACCCGCCGGGAAAGAGATGCCGATAGGGAAACGGGTATGGGAGTCACCACCGGTGCCGACAGTATCCGGCAGCAGCATACGGTTCAGCCAGCTGTGGATAATGCCGTCACCCGGACGCAGCGATACACCACCACGGTTCATGATGAAGTCTGGCAGCGTGTGGTGCGTGCTCACATCCACGGGCTTAGGATACGCGGCGGTGTGACAGAAGGACTGCATCACCAGATCGGTCGAGAAGCCCAGGCAAGCCAGATCTTTCAGCTCGTCACGGGTCATCGGACCGGTAGTATCCTGCGAGCCAACCGAGGTCATCTTAGGCTCGCAATAGGCACCTGGACGAACACCGGTTACTCCACAGGCACGGCCAACCATTTTCTGCGCCAGTGAGAAGCCACGGGTGCTCTCAGCCACATCTTTCGCCTGACGGAACACGGTGCTGTGCGGCAGACCCAGCGACTCGCGCGCTTTGGTGGTCAGGCCGCGACCAATGATCAGCGGAATACGGCCACCAGCACGCACTTCGTCAATCACCACTTCGGTTTTGAGTTCGAAGCTGGCCAGCAGTTCGTTGGTTTCGTGATTGCGGACTTCGCCTTTGAACGGATAGATGTCGATGACATCGCCCATGTTCAGGTTATTAACGTCCACTTCAATCGGCAGTGCACCCGCATCTTCCATGGTGTTGAAGAAGATTGGCGCAATTTTGCTGCCCAGCACCACGCCGCCGCCTTTTTTATTCGGCACGTTCGGGATGTCGTCGCCCATAAACCACAGCACCGAGTTGGTGGCAGATTTACGTGAAGAACCTGTCCCGACCACGTCACCGACATACGCCAGTGGGAAGCCTTTGGTCTTCAGTGCTTCGATCTGTTTGATCGGGCCGATGTTGCCTGCCTCATCCGGCTCAATGCCTTCGCGGGCATTTTTCAGCATCGCCAGGGCGTGCAGTGGAATGTCCGGACGTGACCAGGCATCCTGGGCGGGAGAGAGATCGTCGGTGTTGGTTTCGCCAGTGACTTTGAACACCGTAACGGTGATTTTTTCAGCCAGTTCAGGGCGTGACAGATACCATTCCGCATCAGCCCAGGATTGCATCACCTGTTTTGCGTATTCATTACCCGCTTTCGCTTTCTCTTCGACATCATAGAAGTTGTCGAACATCAGCAGCGTGTGTGAAAGGGCTTTCACCGCAATGGGGGCAAGCTTGCTATCGTCCAGCGCTTCAATCAGCGGATGAATATTGTAACCGCCCTGCATGGTGCCGAGCAGTTCAACCGCTTTTTCAGGAGATATCAGAGGAGAGGTTGCTTCGCCTTTGGCGACAGCCGCCAGGAAACCGGCTTTGACATACGCCGCTTCATCGACGCCAGGTGGGACACGGTTGACCAATAAATCGGTCAAAAATTCTTCTTCACCCGCAGGTGGATTTTTCAGCAGTTCAACCAGCGCGGCCATCTGGGAAGCCTCTAAAGGCTTAGGTACAATTCCCTGGGCAGCACGCTCGGCAACGTGCTTACGGTATTCTTCTAGCACGACGTTATCCTCGCTCTCATTATGTAGGGCTTTCCGACCACCTTGCTCACTTATGGAGAACAAACTTCCCTTTCTCGTCCAGGTTGAGGTGCCCGGTTTCGCGGAGGGCAGAATAGCAGGATTTCGTCTGTTTGTTAATCTGTTTACAAAAATACAACATAATCCACTACGGCTATTCTGCCCGCTCAGGCTCCCGCATCAGCCAGTCAGGTCAGCTGATCAGGTCTCTCAGCAGCTTACCGCATTCCACTCAGACAGAAGCATGATGGCGTCAGCTTAACCGCGATTTTAACGAAATGATTCAGTGAAATAGATAACTGGCAGGAATAGAAACGGCAGGTGTCTGGCGTACAGCTGAGGGGGATTCAGGAGGAAAACAACACCAGGTCGGATATCAGCCTGGTGATCGTCACGCGTCAGAGGATTACAGCGTCGTTTTCATTTCCCGTAGTGATACCGGCCAGTCCCCCGGCCAGACATAGTGATCTTTCAGAATTCGCGCACTGTAGTCGAGACAGATTTTCACCGGCAGGTTGGGATAGATTCGCTCCATCTCCTGCACCAGCGCTTCACTGTTGTTGACCTTATGCAGCGCCCTGATGAAGTCTTTGATGTAGGTGCGGGTAAAGCCAATCGCCGACGGGCTAAGCGTGGGCGTGGTTCGTGAGTGGCCAGGGATGAGCACTTTTGGCGCCAGCGCTTCCAGCCTGTCCAGGCTTTCCATCCATTTCTCCATGCGCTCCGGCGTGCGCATATCGGCAATCCAGACGTGTACGTCAGCGAAGACTACATCGGAGACGATCAGCGTTTTCGTCGAGGGGATCCAGAGCGGAGTCACCCGGATGCAATCGCCGCTGAGATCGCTCAGAATTTTAATCGCCTGCCCTTCCAGCCAGATCGTGTCCTCTTCCAGTTCAGTAATCGAAAACGTCGTGCTGGTCACTACTGATAAAAACCTTCGTCGATAAATCCATTTTTCGTCCTCGCACGTTACACGTCAGAAGCAACAAGACAGAGATTGCTATTCAGAAGAGGTCGTCATGACCTCTTCTGATTTTTTGTTAATTTTTCAGGTTAGCGGGGAAATCGGCTGGCAGTTCGTTCGGCGGACAATCAATCACGCTTTCGTTATTTTCACCCACATCACGAATCACAGTTAGCGTCGCGAACTCATCAATCACTTCGGTTGGATAAGCCGGGCCTGCTTCACGGTAGCTTGCCATCTCGTCCAGATGATCATTCTGGAAGCAGACGGTTTTTTCCGGGTTGTTCATTACCCAGCGAGGGAAGAAGATGGTGCCGTGGAAGATTTTATCAGCCAGATTGACTGCCAGACTGACATCGGTACCTGTAGGTTCGGTCCAGGATACTTTATAGACATCATGCGCCAGACGAACCACATAGACGTGCTGATTTTTAACCCAGCGATTACCCACCATGCCACTGTGAATACGGTAGTCGATGGTGCTGGCATTTTTAATGTAGAGCTCGTAGTTCCAGCCGTTGTCATAGGTGTAAACCAGATGTTTACCGACGATGCCTGACAGGTCATGTTTATCAAAAGTGCTCATGGTTAATTCCTCATGTGTTTTCCTTGAGGTGATTATTGCGCGTTACAAAAGCGATGAATAACGCTATTTTTAACGCTAAATAATTCATTTTTTAAATGAGTCATCATGTATAAGACAACCCTCGAACAGTGGTATCTGCTGGATGCAGTCGTGAATGAAGGGAGTTTTGCGCTGGCAGCGGAGAAGAACAATCGCAGCCAGTCCTCACTGAGTTATCAGCTGGGCCTGTTACAACAGCGACTGGGTTTGACACTCTTACAGCAGGAGGGCCGCCGCGCTGTCCTGAGCGCAGAGGGACATCAGTTACTCGCGCAGGTGCGTCCGCTGCTGGAGGGATTCGGCGCGCTTGAGGCGCAGGCCAATGCACTGCAACGCGGCGAGCGGTCGCGCATCGATCTGATGGTCGATGCGACGCTGCCTAAACCCTTGCTGTTTGATGTGCTTCAGACCTTTCAGCAACGCTATCCGCATGTGCGTATCTGGTTTAGCGAAATCGTGCGAAGCGAAACGCCTGACAGACTGGCGGAACATCAGGCCGATCTCTGGCTGGTGGCGCAATACGGTGACACTCCATTAGCAGGCGAAAGCCTGATGAGTGTCGATTTCGTCGCCGTCGCCCATCGCGACCATCCGCTGCACCGCGAATCCGCCCCGCTTAATGCTGCTACGCTGGCACGCTGGCCCTGCATTACCATTCTGGATCGTCAGCAACAGCAGCAGTCAGAGGTCAATGGCGATCAGGCAGAGAACTGGTCATTCACGACGCTGTCAGCCGCCATTGAAGCGGTGCAGCATCAGTTAGGGTATGGCTGGCTGCCGGAACAGAATATCGCTGCGCTCTTAGAGAGCGGTGAGCTCCGTCCCCTGCCACTGCTACAGGGCCGCCGACGCAGTAGCTCGCTGGTGATGCATATAAATGAAGAGAGACTGCCCGGCAATAGCGCCATTGCCGCACTGGCGCAGATGTTTATTGAACGGTGGCGTCCTGGGAGGCGCGCGGATAAGCAACAAAACAGCGTGGTTTATGCCCTCTCACGCGGGGAACACTCTAATTTATCGTTCTGATTATTAAATACTTACTGGCACCCAAAAACCCTGCTGAATCTAACGCTCTGATTTTTCCCCACCTCACACCGAATCCCGGCACCAGAATCCAGCCGAAAAAAAAGCCCCCATAATGGGAGCTTTCTTTTTAACAGCGGCAGAAACTTATTTCTTCTTCGCTTTCGCGTTAGGCAGATCGGTGATGCTACCTTCGAAGATTTCTGCAGCCAGACCAACTGACTCATGCAGGGTCGGGTGAGCATGGATGGTGAGCGCGATATCTTCCGCATCACAACCCATCTCAATCGCCAGACCGATTTCGCCTAACAGCTCGCCGCCGTTCGTGCCGACAATCGCGCCACCAATAATACGGTGCGTCTCTTTATCGAAAATTAGTTTGGTCATGCCGTCTGCACAATCAGAAGCGATAGCACGGCCAGAAGCAGCCCACGGGAAGGTGGATGTTTCGTAGCTGATGCCTTTCTCTTTCGCTTCTTTCTCGGTCAGACCGACCCAGGCAACTTCTGGCTCAGTATAGGCAATTGAAGGGATCACTTTCGGATCGAAGTAGTGCTTCAGACCGGAGATCACTTCTGCCGCAACGTGGCCTTCATGCACACCTTTATGCGCCAGCATTGGCTGACCAACGATGTCGCCGATAGCATAGATGTGTGGCACGTTGGTGCGCATCTGCTTGTCGACGCGGATGAAGCCGCGATCGTCCACTTCCACGCCCGCTTTACCGGCATCCAGACCTTTACCGTTTGGCACACGACCGATAGCTACCAGCACCGCGTCATAACGCTGCGCTTCGCCTGGTGCTTTTTTGCCTTCCATTGAAACGTAAATGCCATCGTCTTTTGCTTCAACGGCGGTCACTTTGGTTTCCAGCATCAGGTTAAATTTCTTGCTGATTTTCTTAGTAAAGACTTTCACCACGTCTTTATCTGCAGCCGGGATAACCTGGTCGAACATCTCAACCACATCGATCTCTGAACCCAGCGCATGATAAACCGTCGCCATTTCCAGACCGATGATGCCGCCGCCCATAACCAGCAGACGCTTCGGCACTTCTTTCAGTTCCAGCGCATCGGTAGAATCCCAGACACGTGGATCTTCATGTGGAATGAATGGCAGCTCGATTGGACGTGAACCCGCAGCGATGATGGCGTTATCGAAGTTGATGGTGGTCGCGCCGCCTTCTCCTTCAACCACCAGGGTGTTAGCACCGGTGAATTTGCCGAGGCCATTAACCACGGTGACTTTACGACCTTTTGCCATACCTGACAGGCCGCCAGTCAACTGGTTGATAACCTTCTCTTTCCAGCTGCGAATCTTGTTGATATCAGTAGATGGCTGGCCAAACACAATGCCGTGCTCTTCAAGGGCTTTCGCCTCTTCAATCACTTTAGCAACGTGCAGCAGCGCTTTAGATGGGATACAACCGACGTTCAGACACACACCACCGAGGGTGCTGTAACGCTCTACCAGTACGGTTTCCAGACCTAAATCCGCACAACGGAAGGCTGCAGAGTAACCTGCAGGACCTGCCCCAAGTACCACGACCTGGGTTTTAATCTCTGTACTCATCATGACCTCTTAATTGATATCCGGCGGGTCAGACTTTCTTATAATGCCCTTGTTCCACCGGGACTTTCACCGCAAGAGTTTACAGAATTGTTAACAAACTGCCAACAGCGGCGCGACGAATCGTTGCAGGAAGGCCGGCATACGCCGGCCTTCTTTACATTTACATAACTAAACGACGAATGTCAGACAACATATTGCCGATGATAGTGATGAATCGCGCACCATCAGCACCGTCGATTACGCGGTGGTCGAAGGAGAGAGAAATCGGCATCATCAGACGCGGCGTAAACTCTTTTCCATTCCACACCGGCTCCATCGCCGACTTAGAGACACCCAGAATAGCCACTTCCGGCGCATTAACGATTGGCGCGAAGTGCGTGGTGCCCAGGCCGCCAAGGCTGGATATGGTGAAACATCCGCCCTGCATGTCGCCTGCTGTCAGCTTACCGTCACGCGCTTTCTTCGAAATCGCCATCAGTTCACGCGACAGCTCGGTGATGCCTTTCTTGTTCACGTCCTTGAAGACCGGAACAACCAGACCATTTGGCGTATCAACCGCCACACCGATGTTGATATATTTTTTCAGCGTCAGTTTCTGCGCATCTTCAGACAGTGAGCTGTTGAAGCGTGGCATCTGCTCAAGCGCCGCCGCGACCGCTTTCATGATGAACACCACCGGGGTGTACTTCACATCCAGCTTACGTTTCTCTGCTTCAGCGTTCTGCTGCTTACGGAAAGCTTCCAGATCGGTGATATCGGTTTTGTCGAAATGCGTAACGTGCGGGATCATCACCCAGTTACGGCTCAGGTTCGCGCCCGAAATTTTCTGGATACGACCCAGTTCGACTTCTTCGATTTCCCCAAACTTACTGAAATCAACTTTCGGCCATGGCAGCATGCCAGGCAGACCGCCGCCGCTGGCTGCAGCAGGTGCTGCTTCAGCGCGTTTCACGGCCTCTTTCACGTAAGTCTGCACGTCTTCTTTCAGAATGCGACCTTTACGGCCGGTGCCTTTGACTTTCGCCAGGTTCACACCGAACTCGCGCGCCAGGCGACGGATCACCGGGGTGGCGTGAACGTAAGCATCATTCTCGGCGAACTCACCTTTGCTCTCCGCTTTAGCTGGGGCGGGTGCCGCGGCTTTCGCTTCAGATTTGGCAGCAGGCGCCGGTGCGGCTTCCTGTTTCGCAGCCGCAGGGGCAGCCTGAGCAGCACCTTCAACTTCGAACACCATGATCAGTGAGCCGGTGCTGACTTTATCGCCAGTCGTAACTTTCAGCTCTTTGACAGTCCCCGCAAACGGTGCCGGGACTTCCATTGAGGCTTTGTCGCCTTCCACCACGATCAGTGACTGCTCAGCTTCAACTTTGTCGCCCACTTTGACCAGGATTTCGGTGACTTCAACTTCATCACCACCGATATCCGGGACGTTGACTTCTTTTGCGCCCGCAGCCGCGGCAGGTGCTGATGCCGCTTCTTCTTTCACTTCTGGCTTCGCGTCAGAGGCCGGTGCTGCGCCTTCTGCTTCAAAGACCATGATGGCTGAACCGGTGCTGACTTTGTCGCCGGTCGCAATGGTGATCTCTTTGACCACACCCGCGAACGGTGCCGGGACTTCCATTGAGGCTTTATCCCCTTCCACCACGATCAGTGACTGCTCGGCTTCGACTTTGTCGCCAACCTTAACCAGAATCTCAGTGACTTCAACTTCGTCACCGCCGATATCCGGCACAGCCACTTCTTTGCTGGCAGTGGCCGCAGCAGCCGCTGGCGCAGGTGCCGCGTCCGCTTTTTTCTCTTCGGCGGGTGCAGGTGCCGCTTCAGCAGCACCTTCAGCATCAAACACCATGATCAGCGAGCCGGTCTCAACTTTGTCACCGGTAGAGATTTTAATCTCTTTCACAACGCCAGCCTGTGGCGACGGCACTTCCATTGAGGCTTTGTCGCCTTCCACGGTGATCAGCGACTGCTCGGCTTCCACCTTGTCGCCAACTTTCACCAGAATCTCGGTGACTTCAACTTCGTCAGACCCGATATCCGGAACCTTAATTTCGATAGCCATTACTCTATTACCTCTTAAGCCAGACGCGGGTTAACTTTATCGGCATCGATACTGAATTTGGTGATCGCGTCTGCAACCACTTTCTTCTCGATCTCGCCGCGTTTAGCCAGCTCACCCAGCGCGGCAACCACCACATAAGATGCATCAACTTCAAAGTGATGACGCAGGTTCTCACGGCTGTCAGAGCGACCAAAGCCATCGGTACCCAGTACGCGATAATCGCTGGCCGGGACATAGCTACGAACCTGCTCTGCAAACAGTTTCATGTAGTCGGTTGAAGCAACAGCCGGTGCGTCGTTCATCACCTGAGCGATGTAAGGTACGCGCGCTTCTTCTGTCGGATGCAGCATGTTCCAGCGCTCACAATCCTGGCCATCACGCGCCAGTTCGGTGAACGAGGTCACGCTGTAGACATCAGAGCCGATACCGTAATCTTTCGCCAGGATCTGCGCAGCTTCACGAACGTGACGCAGGATAGAACCTGAGCCCAGCAGCTGCACTTTACCTTTGCTGCCGTCTACCTTTTCCAGCTTATAGATACCCTTACGGATACCCTCTTCAACGCCCTGCGGCATTGCTGGCATATGGTAGTTTTCGTTCAGCGTGGTGATGTAGTAGTAAACGTTCTCCTGCGCTTCGCCATACATACGCACCAGACCATCATGCATGATGACGGCCACTTCATAGGCGTAAGAAGGATCGTAAGAGATACAGTTCGGGATAGTCAGAGACTGAATATGGCTGTGACCATCTTCATGCTGCAGACCTTCGCCGTTCAGGGTCGTACGGCCTGAGGTGCCGCCGACCAGGAAGCCGCGCGCCTGTTGGTCGCCCGCCAGCCACATCAGATCGCCGATACGCTGGAAGCCGAACATCGAATAATAGATGTAGAACGGAATCATCGGCAGGTTGTTCGTACTGTAAGAGGTCGCCGCAGCCAGCCAGGATGAACCTGCGCCCAGCTCGTTGATCCCTTCCTGCAGAATCTGGCCTTTCTCGTCTTCTTTGTAGTAGGCAACCTGCTCGCGGTCCTGCGGGGTGTACTGCTGACCGTTCGGGCTATAAATACCAATCTGACGGAACAGACCTTCCATACCGAAGGTACGCGCTTCATCGGCGAGGATCGGAACCAGACGATCTTTGATCGACTTGTTCTTCAGCATCACGTTCAGGGCACGTACAAAGGCGATGGTGGTAGAGATCTCTTTGTTCTGCTCATCCAGCAGCGCACTGAACTCTTCGAGTGCTGGCATTTCCAGCTTCTCAGTGAACTTCGGCTGACGTGTTGGCAGGTAGCCGCCTAACTTCTCACGCTGACCGTGCAGATAAGCATGCTCTTCTGAGCCTTTTTCAAAGGTCACGTATGGCAGTGATTCAATCTTGTCATCAGCAACCGGCACGTTGAAGCGATCACGGATATAGCGTACGCCATCCATGTTCATCTTCTTCACCTGGTGGGCAATGTTTTTGCCTTCCGCGGTGTCGCCCATACCATAACCTTTGATGGTATGCGCCAGGATCAATACTGGCTTACCTTTGGTGTCCTGCGCTTTTTTCAGCGCCGCGTAGATTTTCTTCGGATCGTGGCCGCCACGGTTCAATGCCCAGATTTCATCATCGGACATATCTTTAACCAGCGCAGCGGTTTCCGGATATTTGCCAAAGAAGTGCTCACGCACATAAGCACCATCACGGGATTTGAAGGTCTGGTAGTCACCATCGACAGTTTCGTTCATCAGCTGAATCAGCTTGCCGCTGGTATCTTTGCGCAGCAGTTCATCCCAGCGTCCGCCCCAGATGACCTTGATCACTTCCCATCCAGCACCAGCAAAGATGCCTTCCAGTTCGTTGATGATCTTGCCATTACCGGTTACCGGTCCATCCAGACGCTGCAGGTTGCAGTTGATGATGAAGACCAGGTTATCCAGTTTTTCACGGGTGGCGATGGTGATCGCACCTTTGGATTCTGGCTCATCCATCTCGCCGTCACCCAGGAAAGCGTAAACGGTCTGAGCAGAAGTGTCTTTCAGGCCACGGTGTTCCAGATACTTCAGGAATTTCGCCTGATAGATCGCCGACAGCGGACCCAGACCCATCGATACGGTCGGGAACTGCCAGAATTCCGGCATTAATTTCGGGTGCGGATAAGAAGAGAGGCCTTTGCCAGCCACTTCCTGACGGAAGTTATTCATCTGATCTTCGGTCAGGCGACCTTCAAGGAACGCACGGGCATAGATGCCTGGAGAGATGTGGCCCTGGAAATAGACCAGATCGCCGCCATCCTTCTCACTGCGCGCGCGGAAGAAGTGGTTGAAGCACACTTCATAAATCGTCGCAGAAGACTGGAAGGAGGACATGTGGCCACCGAGTTCCAGATCTTTCTTGGATGCGCGCAGCACCGACATGATGGCGTTCCAGCGGATTGCGGAACGGATACGACGTTCAAGAGAGGTGTTGCCCGGATAGTCGGGCTCATCTTCAACGGCAATAGAGTTGATGTAGTTGCTGATTGCAGAAGATCCTGCAGCCACTTTTACGCCGCCTTTGCGGGCTGCACCCAGTACCTGATCAATCAGATACTGTGCACGTTCAACACCTTCTTCACGGATGACCGATTCGATCGCCTGTAGCCAGTCACGAGTTTCAATCGGATCCACGTCATTGTGTAAACGTTCTGACATGGGTGTATTCCTTATCTGTGTCTAATACGTTGAATAATCGGGAGCCTGTTAAAGCAGATGCAGGCAGGCTCGTCTGATGTCAGTACGATCTTTGTCGCACATTATTCCTTACGTTGCTGTAAACGACGCAGGGAGCGTTCTCGACGGCTCTGCTCCCGACTTCTGTCCAGCAAGATTTCCTCTATGAACGCCAGGTGACGGTGTGAAGCCTCGCGCGCTTTTTCTGGCTCACGGGCCACAATCGCCTCAAAGATTCTGGCGCGGTGACCGCTCACTTTTGCCAGCATTTCCCGGCGCGAGTAGAGCAATTCGAAATTCTGACGAACGTTTTGTTCCAGCATAGGGCCCATTGAGCGTAGCAAATGTAAAAGCACAACATTATGGGCCGCTTCTGTGACAGCGATCTGATACTGCATCACTGCGTCCGCTTCGGCGTCTAAATCGCCGCTGTCCTGCGCCTGCTGGATATTCAGATGGCAGTCGCGAATGCGCAGCAGGTCTTCCTCTGTGCCGCGCAGTGCCGCGTAATAGGCGGCAATGCCTTCTAAGGCATGACGCGTTTCCAGCAGATCAAACTGTGATTCCGGATGGTCGGCGAGCAGCTCAACGAGTGGATCGCTTAAGCTTTGCCAGAGATTCTCCTGCACGAACGTTCCGCCACCCTGTCGGCGCAGCAGTAATCCTTTGGCTTCTAAGCGCTGGATCGCTTCGCGGAGAGACGGACGTGAGACATCGAATTGTTTGGCGAGTTCGCGCTCAGGCAGCAGCTTCTCTCCCGGACGCAACGTCCCTTCCATAATCAGGGATTCGAGCTGTTGCTCGATAGCATCGGAGAGCTTAGGTTGGCGAATCTTACTGTAAGCCATCATCCCTTCTTATTAAGCCAGGCGTCCGGAGTAAATTGGTAATACCAATTGCAAAGAGGTGCCGGTAAAGTAACAAAGTATTCACCTTGTGTCTATATGGTGTCGGCGACATTCCCCCTGCCCCAAAGCCTGTGCTGGCGCTAACTTGCGGTTAAAAAAATGAAAAAATCGCGTTACCGCAAATGTTAAACAAATGCACTTTTACCAAACCTTACACCTGCTTAGCGCCTGATAAGCACGGCAACCATAAGTGAAAGCTATTCGTCATTACCCGAATTTCATGGCAGAAGTTTTGGGAGGCAGACGTGACCAGGACGGCGTTTTTTCAGTCAAGTCTCAGCACGAAAGGCGAAAGCAGGTGCAAAGCGAATCGCTTATCACTATTCTTGTCGCCAGGGTAGCAAATGGCCGCATTCAGCACGCCAGATACCGTAAAATAATCAATACGTTATTGTAACTCCTTCATTACAGCGAATTCCGCTGCGGACGAAGAATAAAAACATCACGAGGTTTGTATGGAACAACAGCAAGGCGAAGCGCTGAAACGTGGTCTCAAGAACCGCCATATTCAGCTCATCGCGCTGGGTGGTGCAGTGGGAACCGGCCTGTTTCTGGGCAGTGCATCGGTCATTGAATCCGCCGGACCGGCCGTTATTCTGGGTTATGCGATTGCCGGTTTTATTGCCTTTTTAATCATGCGCCAGCTGGGTGAGATGGTCGTGGAAGAGCCGGTTGCTGGCAGCTTTAGCCACTTTGCCTATAAATACTGGGGCAACTTTGCAGGCTTCGCCTCGGGCTGGAACTACTGGGTGCTCTATGTGCTGGTTGCCATGGCGGAACTCACCGCCGTCGGCAAATATGTCCAGTTCTGGTGGCCTGACTTCCCGACCTGGGCGTCGGCCGCCATCTTCTTCGTGATGATCAATGCCATCAACCTGACCAACGTAAAAGTGTTCGGTGAGATGGAATTCTGGTTCGCCATCATTAAAGTGGTTGCGGTCATTGGCATGATCCTGTTCGGCGGCTGGCTGCTGTTCAGCGGTCATGCCGGTCCGCAGGCGACGGTGCGCAACCTGTGGGAACAGGGCGGCTTCTTCCCGCATGGCATCGGCGGTCTGGTCACCGTCATGGCGATTATCATGTTCTCCTTTGGGGGGCTGGAGCTGGTGGGTATCACCGCAGCTGAAGCAGATAATCCGGAAGTAAGCATTCCCAAAGCGACCAACCAGGTGCTGTGGCGAATCCTGATTTTCTACATTGGTTCGCTGGCAGTGCTGCTGTCACTGATGCCCTGGACCCGCGTCACCTCAGAAGTCAGTCCGTTTGTCTTTATCTTCCACGAACTGGGCGATGCCATGGTGGCGAATGCGCTCAACGTGGTGATCCTGACGGCTGCCCTGTCGGTCTATAACAGCTGCGTTTACTGTAACAGCCGCATGCTGTTTGGTCTGGCACAGCAGGGCAATGCGCCGAAAGCGCTGCTGAAAGTCGATCGTCGCGGTGTACCGGTGTTAACGATTCTGGTCTCTGCTGTCGCCACTGCGCTGTGCGTCCTGATCAACTACCTGATGCCAGGCGAAGCGTTTGGCCTGCTGATGTCGCTGGTGGTCTCAGCGCTGGTCATCAACTGGGCAATGATCAGCCTGGCGCATCTTAAGTTCCGTCGTAAGAAAGATCAGCAGGGCGTCACCACCCGCTTTAAAGCGCTGCTCTATCCGGCGGGTAACTGGATTTGCCTGCTCTTCCTGGCAGGGATTCTGGTACTGATGGCGACCACGCCGGGCATGGCGATCTCTGTCTGGCTGATTCCGGTCTGGCTGGTGATTCTGGGTGTGGGTTACTTTATCAAGAACCAGACACAGAAAGCCTGATGCCTGACTACGTGCTGCGACCCTCCAAAGGGGTTGCAGTACGTTCCCGCACCAACCTGCACGCCTTATCTGCCCCGATCCAGTTCACACTTCTCTCCGCGCACCTGTTTTGTCCATCTTCATAACGAATTACTCCCGTTCATCTCGCTGATTTGCTCGCAATAATTCCTGTTCACACTGGATGCGCAGGAGAAAACCATGAAAGGTACAGCCCTCCCGTTTCGGGAAAAACTGGGATATGGCATGGGTGATGCCGGATGCAACATGATTGGCGGTGCCATCATGCTGTTCCTGAACTACTTCTATACCGATGTATTCGGCCTGGCCCCGGCACTGGTGGGCACCCTGCTGCTCTCGGTCAGGGTGGTGGATGCGGTCACCGATCCGATTATGGGCGCTATCGCCGATCGCACCCAGAGTCGCTGGGGCCGTTTTCGTCCCTGGCTGCTGTGGGTTTCCGTTCCGTATGTCTTGTTCAGCGTTCTGATGTTCACTACGCCAGACTGGACCTACCACAATAAGGTGATTTGGGCGTTCGTCACCTACTTCCTGATGTCGCTGACCTACACCGCGATTAACATTCCTTACTGTTCACTGGGTGGTGTGATAACCAACGATCCCGGTGAACGCGTCTCCTGCCAGTCATACCGCTTCGTCATGGTCGGCATCGCCACGCTGATCCTCTCTTTGTCACTACTGCCGATGGCCGAGTGGTTTGGTGGCGAAGACAAAGCGCGTGGCTACCAGATGGCAATGGCTGTGCTGGCAACCATTGGCCTGGCGATGTTTCTGTTCTGCTTTGCCACGGTACGTGAACGTATCCGCCCTGCCGTGCCCAGCAATGATGACCTGAAAAAAGATCTGCGTGACGTCTGGAAGAATGACCAGTGGGTACGCATTCTGCTACTGACCTTCTGCAACGTCTGCCCCGGCTTCATCCGCATGGCGGCCACCATGTATTACGTCACCTGGGTCATGGGACAATCCACTCACTTCGCCACGCTGTTTATCAGCCTGGGTGTGATTGGCATGATGGTCGGCAGCACACTGGCGAAACTGCTCACCGATCGCTGGTGCAAACTCAAAGTCTTCTTCTGGACGAATATCGCGCTGGCGCTCTTCTCCAGCGGCTTCTACTGGATCGATCCTCACGCTACCGTGATGGTAGTGGTCGCCTACTTTGTGCTGAATATCCTGCATCAGATTCCCTCTCCGCTGCACTGGTCTCTGATGGCGGATGTGGATGACTACGGGGAATGGAAAACCGGCAAGCGCATCACGGGTATCAGCTTTTCAGGCAACCTGTTCTTCCTGAAGGTGGGACTGGCAGTAGCCGGTGCGATGGTCGGCTTTCTGCTGTCGATCTATGGCTACAATGCGGGCGCTAAACAGCAATCCCCGGAGGCGATTAACGGCATCATGCTGCTCTTCACCATTATTCCGGGCGTCGGCTATCTGATTACTGCCGGTGTGGTGCGACTGATGAAGGTCGACCGCAAAATGATGATTACCATCCAGCAGGATCTCGCGTTGCGCCGCGAAAACTTCAGGGACTTACAGACTGTTCGCCTGCGCGACGGTGCTGCCACGCCAACAGGAGACCTAAAATGACCGCAATTTTGCCAAATCCTTTTATTGAGCAGCGCGCCGACCCTTTTATTCTGCGCCATGAACAGCACTACTACTTTGTTGCATCCGTACCGGAGTATGATCGGCTGGAGATCCGACGCGCCACAACGCTGGCTGGCCTGCGCAGCGCCGAGCCGGTGGTAGTCTGGCACAAGCCTGATAGCGGCCCCTGCAGCGAGTTAATCTGGGCACCCGAGTTGCACTACATTGACGGCCAGTGGGTTATCTATTTCGCCGCAGCGCCGACGCGGGAGATCAAAGAAGGACTGTTTCAGCATCGGATGTATGCGCTGGTGTGTGAGGCGGCAGATCCGTTGCAGGGCGAATGGCAGCCATGCCGCCGTGTATTCAGTCAGTTTGACAGCTTCTCACTGGATGCCACTCACTTTGTGCATCAGGGCAAAAACTGGTATCTCTGGGCGCAAAAAGATCCAGTGATTCCCGGCAACTCTAATCTCTACCTGGCCGAGTTGCTGAATCCCTGGACGCTGAAAGGCACGCCGGTAATGCTGAGCCGGCCAGAATATGAGTGGGAGTGTGCAGGATTTAGCGTTAATGAAGGTCCGGCGGTCATCCGTCATGGCGAGCGGCTGTTTGTGACCTATTCCGCCAGCGCCACGGATGAAAATTATTGTCTGGGGATATTGTCGATTGCTGCTGACGCTGACCCGCTTGATGTTGCAGCCTGGCAGAAATCTGCCCGGCCGGTGTTTGTGTCCAGCTGGGATAACCATCAGTATGGGCCGGGACACAACAGCTTTACTCAGGATGAGGCGGGCCGCGACGTGCTGGTTTACCACGCACGTAACTACACTGAAATTGAAGGGGATCCGTTGTGGGATCCGAACCGCCACACCCGACTGAAATATTTCAGCTGGCGGGAAGATGGCACGCCCGATTTCGGCGTGCCACCTGCCGATTACACCAGCGTGCCGTAAATCGTCAGCAACGCGACGGCAACCACCAGTACCAGTGAGGTCTTTTTCGCTAACGCCACGGCAACCCGTGGCGTTTCTACTTTATCAGTGTGCGGATCGCGCGACAGGGAGAACTGTGCCAGCGTCGTCAGCACCTGATACTGAGAACGGTGACGATCGGTCAGCGAAGCAAACCACGCGGGCAGCGCCTTTTCGCCGTGGCCCAGCAACGCGTAAGCCACACCCGCCAGCCGCACCGGGATCCAGTCGAGAAGGTGCAGAATCGCATCTACGCCCGATTGCGCACGCGCCATCGGGGTGCCGTGCTTTGCCAGCCAGCCTTGCCAGGCACGCAGAAACGCGTAACCCACCAGCAGCACCGGTCCCCACGGCCCCCCCACCACCAGCCAGAACATCGGGGCGAGATAGAAGCGGAAGTTTATCCAGATGAGCGCATTCTGCAGTTCGCGCAGGAACTCGCGCTCGCTACATTCCACCGGCACGCCATGAATCAACGTCAGCTCAGCCGCCATCGCCTGATGCGCAGCGTCGTCGTCATGACTGGCTGCTTTCAGGTAGCTATGGTAGTGCCTGCGCACTGAACCGGCACCAATGCAGAGCAGTCCGGCAACGATCCAGAACAGGAGTTGCAGCACGCCAAAGAGCAGCCCTTTCAGACTCCAGACCACCAACGCAGTCAGCGCCATCGCCAGCACGGTCATCAGGAGGGTGCGCATCATGGAGAAATGTCGACGATGGCGAAAGATCGGCTCCAGCCGGTGTTCGAGCTGCCAGTGCTCGCCCAGTTTGAACAGGCGCTCCCAGCCTAAAACCAACAACAAGGTAAACAACGTCATACTGACTCCGCAAAAATCAGGATTTTTGCTGCGTTAACAGCTGTTTGTAGTAGTCCCAGTCAAAAGCAGGTCCGGGATCGGTTTTACGTACCGGCGCGATGTCGCTGTGCCCCGTGATACGTGAAGGCGTTACCGGATAGTGTTGCAGCAGCAATCGGGTTACCTGCTGCAGGGCCCGATATTGCGCCTCGCTATATGGCTCGCTGTCAGTTCCTTCCAGCTCAATACCGATGGAAAAATCGTTGCAGTTTTCACGTCCTTCAAACTGCGAAACGCCCGCATGCCAGGCGCGTTTGTCAAAGGGGACATACTGCACGATCTCCCCATCACGGCGAATCAGGCAGTGTGCCGCCACTTTCAGCGCGGCGATATCCGCAAAATAGGGATGGGCATCCGGCGGTAGGGTACCGGTGAACAGTTTGTCGATCCATGGCCCGCCAAATTCACCGGGTGGCAGGCTGATATTGTGAATCACCAGCAGTGAAGGTGCCTCATTATCAGGCCGCTCATTGCAATGCGTTGACGGCACATGACGCACACCGGTCAGCCAGCCCTGTTTAATTTTCATACCGGTTTCCTTGTTTCACCAGGCTGAGAATAGCATGAATAATAAAGGATTCTTGCCTCTTAGTGTGTCAGTCTGATGAGATTAAATCACTGCATGTTAAGGATACTAAACAAAATGCTATTCGTTGCTGGAACCTGACGGCGGTTCAGGCTATTGTGACCGCCTCTGCCATTCCCGTTTCTGGAGTAAAACACCTATGTCATCTCGTGGTTATGATCCCGACAGCCGCCATCAGGCACTGATTAAACGCATTGAAAGCGACATCCCGGATGCCGTTGCACTGGCGTTAAAAGAGGATCTTGGTGGTGAGATTGACGCTGACCGCGATATTACCGCGCAGTTGTTGCCCGCCGATACCCTGGCCCATGCGCAGGTCATCACCCGTGAAGCCGGTGTTTTCTGTGGTAAACGCTGGGTGGAAGAGGTGTTTATTCAGCTCGGCTCACACGTCACTCTGAACTGGCATGTCGAAGATGGCGATCAGATCAAAGCTGACCAGCTGCTGTTTGAAATCAGTGGTCCTGCTCGCCTGCTGCTGACCGCCGAACGTACGGCGCTTAATTTTGTGCAGACGCTCTCGGGGGTTGCCACCGAAGTCAGCCGCTATGTCGCGCTGCTGGCGGGAAGCAAGACGCAACTGCTGGATACGCGCAAAACCCTGCCCGGACTCCGGACTGCGCTGAAATATGCCGTGCTGTGCGGCGGCGGTAACAATCATCGGCTGGGCCTCTCTGACGCTTATCTGATCAAAGAGAACCATATTATTGCCAGCGGATCGATTGCTCAGGCGGTGGAAAGAGCCCAATGGCTGCAGCCCGATGTGCCGGTTGAAGTTGAGGTGGAATCCCTGGAGGAGTTACGTCAGGCGCTGGAGGCCGAAGCCGACATCGTGATGCTGGATAACTTCAGCCTGGAAGCGATGCGTGAAGCTGTCGAACTCAATCAGGGAAGGACGCTGCTGGAGGTTTCCGGCAATGTGACCGAAACCACCCTGCCGCAGATCGCCCTGACCGGCGTGGACTACGTATCGGTTGGCGCGCTGACCAAGCATGTGCGGGCGCTGGACCTCTCGATGCGTTTCAAACAAATGTAGCCTGCCTCGCCGTAGCCTGACACGGCGATTTTGCGATCCCGCTTCCGGCGCAGTTTCGACTGCGCTGCAATGCTGAAATTTCTCCATATCCCGCCTTCCAGTCTGCTGATCTCTGGCTGTCTTTCATTGCCCCCGGTTTTTAACCTGTCGCCTTCTTAAATCAGGAGGCGATGTGATGAATTATCAACGTGGATTTACGCTGGTTGAACTAATGATTGTGGTCGGCATTGTGGCGATATTAAGTGCTATAGGCCTGCCCGCTTATCAAAATTATCTGCAGCGCGCGGCACTCACCGACATGCTGCAAACGATGGTGCCCTATAAAACGGCGGTAGAACTTTGCGCCATGGAGCGCGGCGGCCCGACCCAGTGTCAGGCCGGAGAGGCCGGGATTCCGGCAGCCCGAGGATCGCGTTATGTCTCGGCACTGAGTGTGGCCAGTGGCGTGATTACGCTGACAGGTCAGGAGAGCCTCAATGGCCTGAGCGTTGAAATGCTGCCGATCTGGGACAGCGTCGATGGCGGTATCAGCTGGCAACGCAGCTGCAACAGCAGCAACAATAGCCTGCGCGACAATTGCCTGGCGCAGTTCCGCTTTGCGGATAAAGGAGCCAGCGATGAGCAAGCCTGATGAGGCCATTATGTCATTGTGTCAGCGCTACCGCGCTCTGGTTCTGCACCACGACGTCAGCCAGCTGCGTGTTGCCGTCGCGGAGAGCGTACCACCGGGGCTGGCTGAAGCGCTCCATTTTGCCAGCCAGTGTCAGATTGAGATCGAATGCTGGCCACAGGCCCGGCTCGATCAGCTTCAGCACGCTGACACACCACGGGTGGCGCGTGAAGAGGCACCCGCAGAGTCAGCGATTGAGGCTACACAATTGATCCTGCGTCAGGCAATGGAGAGGCGCGCCTCCGATGTGCATATCGAACCCTGCCGCGATGGCCTGCGCGTGCGACTGCGCATCGACGGCGTACTGCATCCGCTCTCTTCACTGCCTGCCACTCAGCCTGCGGCGCTGCTGGCACGACTGAAGATCCTCGGCGGGCTGGATATCGCCGAACGCCGGTTACCACAGGATGGCCAGTTCAGCATGGAAATCGCCGGTAAACCCGCCTCGTTTCGCCTGGCGACTTTACCCGTCTACGGCGGTGAAAAAGCGGTAGTCCGGCTGCTGCAAAGCGAAAGCGCGGCCCTGTCACTGGATAATCTCGGCTTACCCGCGGCGCAGTTACGCCTGTTCTGCGCCGCGCTGTCCCAGCCGCAGGGTCTGATCCTGGTGACCGGCCCCACCGGCAGCGGCAAGACGTTTACGCTCTACAGCGGACTCAGCGCTCTGAATAAGCCGGAAAAAAATCTGTGCAGCGTTGAAGATCCGATTGAGATCCCGCTGCCCGGCATTAACCAGACGCAGATCCATAGCAAAAACGGCCTCGATTTTAACCGCGTTCTGCGGGCGCTGTTGAGACAGGATCCGGATGTAATCATGGTGGGCGAGATCCGTGATGCCGAAACGGCAGAGATTGCCGTTAAAGCGGCGCAGACAGGGCACCTGGTGCTGTCGACGCTGCACACCAACTCCACCGCTGAAACGCTGACCCGGCTGCGGCAGATGGGGATTCCGGGTTATCTGCTGGGGCCGGCCCTGAAACTGATCGTTGCTCAGCGTTTGGTCCGACGTCTCTGCCCCCATTGCCGTCAGCCTGCCCAGGCGGTGGCGCACTATCCTTCGGAACTCTGGCCCGGAACTCTGCAAACCTGGCGGGCGCCCGGCTGTGACCACTGCTTTTCCGGCTATTTTGGCCGGCTGGCACTGTTTGAACTGCTGCCGATCAATGCCAGGCTGCAAAATGCGATTGCGGCCGAGATGCCGCTGGAGAATTTGCTCACTCTGGCGAAACAGCAGGGATTACGCACCCTGCTGGTTTCCGGCCTCGAGGCGGTAAGCCGGGGCGATACTTCGCTGGAAGAGATGCAACGGGTGATTGGGCTGGACGATGGCTAATGCGGCTTTATTCATCTGGCAGGCGGTCAATAGTCAGGGTCAGTTATGCAGTGGTCAGCTACTGGCTGTCGACAGTGACAACCTGCTGCTGATGCTGGCGCAGCGCGATCTTCTGCCAGTGAGCTGGAAACAGGAGAAAGTCTGGCGTCAGGGTGACTGGAAGTGGCAGCACAAAACCGATCTGATTCGCCAGCTGGCTACCCTGCTCAAAGCGGGCCTGCCGCTGGCAGAGAGCCTGGCTTTGCTGGCGGAGGGCCATCCGCATGCGGGCTGGCGCGCCCTGATGCTTGCTCTGCATCATCGGGTACTCAGCGGTGCATCTTTTTCCCAGGCATTGCGTGAATGGCCGCAGATCTTTCCGGCGCTCTATCCGGCCCTGATGGAGGTAGGTGAACTGACCGGTCAGCTGGACGTCTGTTGCAGCGAGCTTGCCCAGCAGCAGATTCGCCAGCAGCAGTTATGGCATCAGGTGGCAAAGGCGCTGCGCTATCCCTTGTTCATTTTGCTGGTGGCGATGGCAGTCACCTGCGGCATGCTACTGTTCGTGCTGCCGGAGTTCGTTGCGGTTTATGACTCCTTTGACGCGCCCCTGCCCGCTTTTACAGCAGCGGTAATGCAGTTATCAGCGGCGCTTCAGGAATGGGGAGGCGTGTTAGCCTTTGGAGTTTCACTTATGCTGGTTGGCTGGCATCAGCTGCGGCAACGTTCTGCGGACTGGCAACGTCGTGAGCAGGCACTTTTTCTGCGCATCCCACTGCTTTCCGGGTTGTGGCGCGGCACTCAACTGACGCAGATCTATACCATTCTGAATCTCACGCAGCGCGCCGGATTAACCCTGTTACAGGGGCTGGCAGCCGTTGAAGTGACGCTCTCCTCATTGCTGTGGCGGGAAGCGATGGCAGGGCTACAGCAGCACATTGCGCAGGGAAGTCCTCTGCATCAGGCTCTGATGCATCATCCGTTGTTCACACCCTTATGTGGGCAGTTGATTCGGGTCGGGGAAGAGGCGGGCGCTCTGGATTTAATGCTGGCAAGACTGGCGGAATGGCACGAGGCAGAAACGCGAGAGCGCGCTGACGCACTGGCAGCTTCGCTGGAACCGATGATGATGGTGGTGATTGGCGGCATTGTCGGCACGCTGGTGATTGCGATGTATTTACCCGTGTTCGGGCTGGGTGATGCGATGCATTAAAGGGCGCGCGCAGCGCCCCACATGGCTATCGATTGAAAACACGGTTCTCCTGCTCGTTAACCCGGATAAAGGTCGTGCGCTTGGTCAGCTCTTTCAGTCGCTCTGCCCCTACGTAAGTACAGGCAGATCGCAGCCCACCCAGAATATCGCGCGCGGTGTCAGCAACCGGACCCCGCAATGGCAGTTTCACCGTTTTACCTTCTGCGGCACGATATTGGGCAACACCACCGACGTGACGCTTCATCGCTGATTCGGAACTCATGCCGTAAAAGAGCATAAAACTTTCGCCATTCTCTTCAACGACCTGCCCTTCACACTCATCATGCGCCGCCAGCATGCCACCGAGCATCACAAAGTCTGCGCCGCCGCCAAAGGCTTTGGCGATATCGCCCGGCACAGAACAGCCACCATCGCTGACAATCTGCCCGCTTAAGCCATGCGCAGCATCGGCACACTCAATGACGGCAGAAAGTTGCGGATAACCTACGCCGGTTTTTACACGGGTTGTGCAGACCGATCCCGGACCAATGCCGACTTTGACGATATCCGCACCGGAGAGGATCAGCTCTTCCACCATTTCGCCGGTGACCACGTTACCGGCACAGATGGTTTTAGCCGGGAAAGTTTCACGCGCGCGCTGCAGAAAATCGACGAAATGCTGTGAATAACCGTTGGCAACGTCGATACAGATAAACTGCAAATCGTCTGACAGGGCCATAATCGCGACCAGTTTATTAAGATCGGCCTCTGAGGTGCCGGTTGAAACCATCACATGTTTCAGTACCGATGCAGGTATCCGCTGAATAAACGCGCGCCAGTCATCTACGCTGTAATGCTTGTGGACAGCCGTGAGGATATTGAAGCTGGCGAGCGCCTCGGCCATCGAAAATGTGCCGACGGTATCCATGTTGGCGGCGATGATAGGTACGCCGCTCCAGCTCAGGCCCGAGTGTCTGAAGGTAAAGCTGCGTTCCAGCTCAACCTGTGAGCGACTTTGCAGCGTGGAGCGTTTGGGGCGGATTAATACATCTTTAAAGCCCAGTTTCAGATCTTCTTCAATACGCATAAACAGTGTCCTGGTAAGTGGCAACGAATCGTCGTTCACGAAGTAAGCACAGCTCCAGTGGCGTTATGATACGCGCCTTTCGCTGCACGACAAGACTGCGAATTTCACTTTATTTACGCTACAATCCTTTAAATTTAGTTGTGCTTTATCGGTGTGATCTGACGCGCATTTTTGCGTTTTTTAACCAGATCATTACCCTGAACTCATGCCAAAAAAGAAGTCAGGTGAGAAACATGCCCTATATCGTCGCGCTTACAGGGGGAATCGGCAGTGGAAAGAGTACGATTGCCCAGGCATTCGCTGCGTCTGGCGTGGAAATTATTGATGCTGACCTGATCGCCCGTGAAGTTGTTGAACCAGGCACGCCCGCTTTGCAAGCCATTCAGGCGCGCTATGGTGCGTCTATAGTGACAAAACAGGGGATACTTGATCGTGCCCGACTTCGCGACATTATTTTCCAGCAGCCGGAAGAGAAAAGCTGGCTAAACGCGCTGCTCCATCCGCTGATAAACGCCCGGACACGACAACTGATCGCCCAGGCCACCTCACCTTATGTGCTCTGGGTGGTGCCATTACTGGTGGAAAATCAGTTACAGCACCAGGCTGATCGGGTACTGGTGGTGGATGTCGATGAGGCAACGCAGTTAGCGCGGACTCAGCAGCGTGACCATCTTTCCACCGATCAGGCGAAACGTATTCTTGCCGCACAGGCTACGCGCCAGCAGCGCCTCGCCTGTGCCGATGATATTATTGATAACAGTGGTGAGCCCGACGACGCCTTGCCACAGGTTGCCGAACTCCATCAGCGCTATCTCAGGCTGGCGGCAACGAAACAGGATTAATACCATGAGCACACCCGTTCTGTTTGAACACCCACTGAATGAAAAAATGCGAACCTGGTTACGGGTTGAATTTTTGATTAATCAGTTAGATGAAACGACTCCACTGGATAAAACCGTTAATGCGCTGACCTTTTTTCGCCTGATTGGCGAGTTGCTCGATATTTTCGAGCGCGGCGATATGCGGACAGAACTGTTAAAAGAGCTGGAGCGTCAGCAGCAAAAGTTACGCGCCTGGGCTGATGTGCCCGGTGTCGACATGACGCTGGTGGATGCCCTGCGTGATAAACTCAAAATTCAGTCAACGCAGTTAATGAATGCGCCGCGTATGGGCCAGCAACTCCGCGAGGATCGTCTGATTGCTTTGGTGCGCCAGCGGCTGAGCATCCCTGGCGGCTGCTGCAGCTTTGATTTACCGGGCCTGCACATCTGGCTTCACCTGCCGCAGGAAACACGTGATGCGCAGGTCGAGGCCTGGATGTATACGCTGGAGCCAATGCATCATGCGCTGGCGATGATACTGGATTTGATCCGCCAGTCCGGCGCGTTCCACATGCAGACCAGCCTCAATGGTTTTTATCAGGATAATGCCGAGGGTGCCGATCTGTTGCGACTACAGCTGTCGCTGGACGATGCGCTCTATCCACAGGTGTCCGGACATAAAAGCCGCTACGCCATTCGTTTTATGCCACTTGATAGTGAGCGCGGTGAAGTTCCGGCCCGCCTTAACTTCCAACTGGCCTGTTGTTAGAGGTAAACATGCAGCAAGAAGTGATGACCGTTTCCTGTCCGCAGTGCGGCAAAGATGTGATCTGGGATGAGCTCAGCCCGTGGCGCCCCTTTTGCAGCAAGCGCTGTCAGCTTATCGATTTAGGTGAGTGGGCTGCAGAAGAAAAACGTATTCCCAGCAGCGACGATATGAATGACAGTGACAACTGGAGTGAAGAAGATCGTTGATAGCAGGATGGGGCACGCTGCCCCATCCGCTCAGAGTTCGCCAGCGATCAGACGCGCAATCAGCTGATGATTTGCGGGCGGAAACTCTTCTGCCACCAGCGAATGCTGATCAACCCAGCGCTGCGGCTGACCCTCTTTGCCCCAGGGTTCTCCTTTCCACCCTTCAACCAGAAAGAAGTGCAGCGTCACGCGCAGATCGTCATAACTGTGGTCTGCATGACCAATCGGGCGAGCCTCGGTGACGTCAATGCCGGTCTCTTCGTGTAGCTCCCTTATCAGTCCCTGTTCGGCGCTTTCGCCCGCTTCGATCTTACCGCCAGGAAACTCCCACTTATTCGCCATGTAAGAGGTCGCCGCGCGCTGGGCAAGGAAAATTTGTTTATTGGCATTGCGAATGATGCCAACTGCAACCTGCAGGTGCTTCATGGAAACTATCCGGTAGTAATAGATGAATGAAGGCTGATTTTAGAGCATGCAGTCGCGGAAGTTAACCGCTTTAGCTCAGCGCTGGTGCACACACTGCGCTGGCCAGAACCATAAAAAAAGGAGCCAGCGGCTCCTTTTTTATCTGCATTCAGTCTCAGGCGATGCGGCCATGACACTGCTTAAACTTTTTACCGGAACCACATGGGCAGGGATCGTTGCGGCCCACTTTGCGTTCGCCACTCTGCTCCGACACAGGCTCTTCTGCCAGCAGATCTTCTTCTACATGGCTCAGTTGCTGTTGCTGTGCAAGACGTTCAGCTTCTTCACGACGCTGTTGCTCCATCGCTTCAACTTCTTCAGGCATACGCACCTGCACCTTGCTTAGCGTACTGATCACTTCATATTTCAGTGATTCAAGCATTGCAGCGAACATGGCGAAGGATTCACGCTTGTACTCCTGCTTCGGATCTTTCTGCGCATAGCCGCGCAGATGGATGCCCTGACGCAGATAGTCCATCGCTGCCAGATGCTCTTTCCACAACGAATCCAGCGTCTGCAACATCACGCCTTTTTCGAAGTTGCGCATCATTTCCGCGCCAACGATCTCTTCTTTCTCTGCATAGCTTTCCATGGCATGAGTCATGATGCGCTCTCGCAGCACTTCTTCATGCAGGTCAGGCTCTTTATCCAGCCACTCTGCTATCGGCAGGTTCAGATCGAAGTCAGTACGCAGACGCTCTTCAAGGCCTGGCACGTCCCACATTTCTTCCAGCGACTGTGGCGGAATGTAGGTATCGATAGTGGCTTTGTAGACATCGTGGCGAATGCTGTTGATGGTTTCGCTAACGTCAGACACATCCAGCAGCTCATTACGCTGACTGTAGATGGCGCGACGCTGGTCATTAGCCACATCATCATACTCCAGCAGTTGCTTACGAATATCGAAGTTACGGCTTTCAACTTTACGCTGTGCGTTGGCAATTGCTTTCGTCACCCACGGATGCTCAATCGCTTCACCTGGCTTCATGCCCAATTTACGCATCATATTCGACACGCGGTCTGAGGCGAAAATACGCATCAGCGCATCTTCCATTGACAGGTAGAAGCGTGAAGAACCGGCATCACCCTGACGGCCTGCACGACCACGCAGCTGGTTATCGATTCGACGGGATTCGTGACGCTCAGTACCCACGATGTGCAAACCCCCTGACGCCAGAACCGCATCATGACGAATCTGCCAGGCCGCTTTAATCTCCTGGATTTGCGCTTCAGTCGGCTCCTCCAGCTCTTCCACTTCAGCATGCCAGCTACCACCCAGCATAATGTCCGTACCACGTCCTGCCATGTTGGTCGCGATAGTGACCGCGCCTGGCTGACCAGCCTGCGCAACAATATCCGCTTCGCGGGCATGGAATTTGGCGTTCAGGACGTTATGTTTAATACCGGCTCGGGTCAGTTCGTTAGAAACCACTTCTGATTTTTCAATCGAGATGGTCCCCACCAGCACCGGCTGGCCATTGGCTGTGCGGTCGCGGATATCTTCGATAATCGCATCGATCTTCTCTTTCTCAGTCATGTAGACCAGGTCAGCCAGATCTTTACGCACCATTGGACGGTTAGTCGGCACGACAATGGTATCGAGCTTGTAAATAGAGCTGAATTCGAACGCTTCGGTATCCGCAGTACCGGTCATACCGGCCAGCTTCTCGTAAATACGGAAGTAGTTCTGGAAGGTGATAGAGGCCAGCGTCTGGTTCTCATTCTGAATCTCTACGCCTTCTTTGGCTTCAATCGCCTGATGCAGGCCATCTGACCAGCGACGCCCCTGCATGGTACGGCCGGTGTGTTCATCAACGATCACGACTTCGCCATCTTTAACGATGTAATCAACATCGCGGGTAAAGAGTGCGTGCGCACGCAGTGCTGCAGTGACGTGGTGCATCAGCATGATGTTGGTCGGTGAATAGAGTGACTCGCCCGCTTCCATGATGCCCTGGCTGACCAGGAGCTCTTCCACTTTTACCAGACCGCGCTCAGACATGTGCGCCTGACGCGCTTTCTCATCGATCCAGAAGTCACCTTCGCCCTGATGGGTTTCAGTATCTTCTTTATCCTGGCGAACCAGATGAGGGATGATCTTGTTAACTTTGGTGTAGAGATCAGAACTGTCTTCTGCCGGACCGGAGATGATTAAAGGCGTACGCGCTTCATCGATCAGGATGGAGTCTACCTCATCCACCAGCGCATAATGAAGTTTACGCTGTACGCGCTCTTCCGGGCTGAAAGCCATGTTATCGCGCAGGTAGTCGAAGCCATATTCGTTGTTGGTACCGTAGGTGATGTCTGCTGCGTAAGCTTCACGCTTCGCCACAGCCGGCAGGCCCGACATGTTGATACCAATGCTTAAACCCAGGAACTCAAACAGTGGACGGTTATTTTCCGCATCACGCTGTGCCAGATAGTCGTTGACGGTAACCACGTGAACGCCTTTGCCGGACAGCGCATTCAGGTAGGCTGGCAGCGTTGCGGTCAGTGTTTTACCTTCACCGGTACGCATCTCAGCAATGCAGCGGTCGTTCAGCACCATGCCACCGATCAGCTGCACGTCGAAGTGACGCATTCCGAACACACGTTTACTCGCCTCACGCACGGTCGCGAACGCTTCCGGGATCAGACTTTCCAGCGTTTCACCTTTTTTCAGGCGCTCGCGGAACAGGTCGGTTTTGGCTTTCAGTTCATCGTCAGTGAGCTTCTCAAAATCGGGCTCCATCTTATTGATGACGTCCACCACTTTGCGCATACGACGCAGTGTACGATCGTTACTGCTACCAAAAACCTTGGTTAATATTTTGCTAAACATAATAAATATATTCTCAATTCAGCCGGGGCATTCCGGGCTGCGAAATCTAAAAAGAGTGAGTAGAACCAATACTATTAGCAGAACAATCGGGTGGGTCCGGCGCGAATGCCATGCACGCGGGCATGCCATTCTACCCATGAGCGGGTAACGACCATGAAGAGAGGCGGTGTTGTCATCTGCTGCGAAGAGGTATGTTGCGCAGAATGTGATGTCAGTAAATTATGCAGCGAGTCGATCAGCGCCAGCTTTTGGGCCGCCAGCGGTAACTGTTGTTGCTCCGCCTGCGCCTGGGGCGACAACGTGAAAGAGAGGTGACGAATAACGGTGCGGATGGCGTGCTGATGCCAGTAATCCACGCTGAAGCTCGGGCGTCGGGATGCTTCCTGAAGCCGGATTAAGTGATCAAAGCGTGTGGCATTGCCAAGAAAGAGGCTGCTGGCTGGCGATTCAGACGACGCGTTGAGTTCAGAGCTTTGCGCACAGGCCGGCAGGCCAAAGCTGGCCGCTACCATCCCTAACAGGAGATGAGGCCAGAAGTAGCGTCTACCTAATTGTCGCCAGCGCAGAAGAATCCCGATCACAACCTTTCCATCGCGCACGCTCTGTTGCGCTTTTGTTTTCGTGTACCCGCCGCGAGCCGCAACGGATTTCGGCCTGTAAAAGCGCCACAGATAGTAACATTAATGTGGGGCATCCACACCTGGGATTAAAGTGGCGGCGTGAGAAAAGGTGTGTGATTGTTCAGCAATTCAGCAGAACAGACAATGCGTTGCGAGCGAGGTTGCAGTCTTCAGGCGTGTTACTGGAGGCAATAAAAAAACGGCTGGTGCCGCTGACCGGAGAGGGTGTCAGCATAACCAGCCGTTTCACGTTCTGGGGTAGTTAAGCCAGAACCAGATTCGGTGCTTTGAATGCCACTGGCAGTTCAGCTTCGTCTTCGAAGGTTGCCCATTCCCAGGCTTCCTGCTTCGCCAGAACCGCTTGCAGCAGCTTGTTGTTCAGTGCATGGCCTGATTTGAAAGCAGTAAATGCGCCAATGATGTTATGACCACACATAAACAAGTCGCCAATCGCGTCCAGCATTTTGTGACGGACAAACTCGTCTTCAAAACGCAGACCTTCTTCATTCAGTACGCGGAAATCATCCAGGCCGATCGCACAATCTAAACTACCGCCCAGGCACAGGCCTTTAGACTGCAGATATTCGATTTCACGCATAAAGCCAAATGTACGCGCCCGGCTGATTTGACGAACAAACGCGTCAGCAGAGAAGTTCATCGCATAGCGCTGTGAACTGGAATCAATAGCCGGGTGTTTGAAGTCGATGGTGAAATCAAGAGAGAAACCGTTATACGGTTTGATCTCAGCCCATTTGTCACCCTCTTCCACACGCACGGTCTGCTTAACACGCACAAATTTCTTCGCGCTGTTGAGCTGCTCGATACCGGCATCCATCAGCAAATAGATAAACGGTGCTGCGCTACCATCCATGATCGGGATTTCTGGCGCATCAACTTCAACAATAATGTTGTCAATACCCAGACCCGCCAGGGCGGCATTGAGGTGTTCAACCGTTGAAATACGCACGCCTTCATCATTCACCAGGCAGGTACTTAGCATGGTGTCGCGCACGTATTTTGCATCAGCCGGAAAATCTACCGGTGGATTCAAGTCGGTGCGACGATAGATGACCCCGGTATTAGCCGACGCAGGGCGTAATGTCAGCGTGACTTTTTTGCCGGTATGTAAACCGACACCAGTCGCCTGAACAATACGTTTTAATGTCCTTTGTTTGATCATCGCATTATCTCGCAGTATCACCTTTCCGACCGCCAGTATACTTTACCAGCGGACAGACACTTTAGCACAAAGAGCGGACAATCCCAATTATAGGGTTAATCCTAGTCGGCCTGCTTGCGTAAAAAGGCCGGAATATCAAGATAGTCAGGCTCTTTGTTCGACTGCGCAGCCTGGTCGTTAACGACTTTGGCAGCAGGTTTCTGCTCCTGCGGCAGCGGTGACATACCGTGCTGCTGGTAACGATGATCCATCACTGGCTGACTGGCTGGTTTGTTTGTGACCAGCGTGATTTCTGGACGCTTGTCCATGCCGATACCGGTTGCTACCACAGTAACGCGCAGTTCGTCATTCATTTCCGGATCCAGCGAGGTCCCGATAACCACAGTCGCGTTGTCAGAAGCGAAAGCACGGATAGTGTTACCCACGGTCTCAAATTCATCCAGACGCAGATCGAAGCCCGCAGTAATGTTGACCAGCACGCCACGCGCGCCTGACAGGTCGATATCTTCCAGCAGTGGGCTGGAGATCGCCATTTCAGCCGCTTCTTCCGCACGATCTTCACCGCACGCAACGCCTGAACCCATCATCGCATAGCCCATTTCGGACATCACAGTACGCACGTCAGCAAAGTCGACGTTCATCAGGCCCGGACGGGTAATCAGCTCGGCGATACCCTGAACGGCGCCTTTCAGCACGTCGTTAGCAGCACCAAATGCATCCAGCAGGGAGATACCACGGCCCAGCACTTTCAGCAGCTTGTCGTTTGGAATAGTGATCAGTGAATCGACATGCTTAGAGAGTTCAGCGATCCCCTGCTCGGCAAACGCCATGCGCTTTTTGCCTTCGAAGTTGAACGGCTTGGTGACAACCGCCACCGTCAGGATACCAAGATCCTTGGCCACTTCAGCGACCACAGGTGCTGCACCGGTACCGGTACCGCCGCCCATGCCTGCTGCGATGAAGACCATGTCTGCCCCTTCCAGCGCAGCCCGCAGTGCTTCGCGATCTTCTTCTGCAGAGTTACGGCCTACTTCCGGATTCGCACCCGCACCCAGACCTTTGGTAATGTTATTACCGATCTGAATGGTCTGGCCGACAGCTGTTTTACGCAGCGCTTGCGCGTCGGTATTCACAGCAAAGAATTCCACACCTTCGATACGTTCGCGTACCATGTGCTCTACGGCGTTACCGCCGCCGCCACCGACGCCGATGACTTTAATCACCGCGTCGTTGGTTAATTCCATAGGTTCAAACATGATTTCTCTCCGTTATGTGCCTGTCGCCTGGAGATCACTAAAGAAAACAGCATGATCCCCTTTCACAAAAATTAAAACTCTTTTTTTAACCAACTGTTAATACGCTTGAACCAGTTACCTACTGAAACCCGTTTTTCGGTCTCTGCATCACCGTTCATGTGCGACTCTTTGCCGTAATGCAACAGTCCCACGGCAGTGGAGTAGTACGATTCCTGCGCATAGTCAGTCAGGCCGGTAATATTCAGCGGCTGTCCGATACGCACCTGCGTATGGAATACGCGTTGCGCACAGGCCGCCAGTCCTTCGATTTGCGCTGCACCACCAGTCAGGACGATGCCTGCGGCTAAATGATGCTTTACGCCCTGCTGACGCAGTTGTTCCTGTAACTGCAGAATCTCGTCATTGACCAGATTCAAAAGTTCGGTGTAACGCGGCTCGATCACTTCAGCCAGCGTCTGACGCTGCAGGCTGCGCGGAGGACGTCCGCCCACGCTTGGCACCTCAACGTTCTCATCTTTGCCGACAATCGAGCCCAGCGCGCAACCATGGCGTACTTTGATCGCCTCAGCATCCGTTGGCGGTGTGCCAAACGCATAGGCGATATCGCTGGTGACAACGTTACCTGCATACGGAATCACCTTAGTGTGCCGTAAAGCGCCGCCGGTATATACGGCTATGTCCATTGTACCGCCACCAATATCGACAACACACACGCCCAGCTCACGTTCGTCTTCAGTCAACACGGCAAAACTGGAGGCGAGCCCGGCAAAAATCAGCTGATCCACTTTCAGTCCGCAACGCTCAACCGCTTTAACGATGTTCTTCGCCATATCGTTGTGGCAGGTAATGAGGTGCACTTTCGCCTGCATACGCACGCCGGAAAGCCCGACCGGATTTTTAATCCCTTCCTGATAGTCGATGGCATATTCCTGAGGAATCACGTGCAGGATGCGATGCTCGTCACGCACTCTCACCGATTTGGCGGTATGCACGACGTTCTCTACATCATCCTGAGTCACTTCCTCTTCGGAAATCGGAACCATCCCGATTTCGTTCTGACAACTGATATGTTTGCCCGATAAAGCAAGGTAGACAGAGGAGATCTGGCAGTCTGCCATCAACTCAGCCTGATCGATGGCGCGCTGAACGCATTTCACCACCGACTCAAGGTCGTTTACGCCACCTTTATCCATACCGCGGGAAGGACAACTGCCCACCCCAATAATATTGACCATACCATCGGGCAGAATTTCCCCAACCAGGGCGGCAACCTTCGCAGTGCCGATTTCGAGTCCAACTACCAGTTTTCTGTCCGTTGCCTTGATCATTGTTGTTTAGCCTGTGCCTGGTTCTGTTGCTGATTACTGTCCTGTGGCTCCATCACGACCGGCGTCCAGCCAACAGAAGCGCCAGAGTCATATCGCAAATCCACGTAGCTGATACGTTTGCTCTCATTCTGACCTTGCTGCTGCAGCACCGGGTAGAGCTCAATAAAGCGATTCAGTCGTTTCATGGTGTCGCTGCGTCCCAGTTCGATACGTACATCATCGCTGGTGACCAGCTGCCATGAACGACGCGCCGTCATCGACGCCACCTTCAGGGTAAACTTCCGGGCCTTCAGCACATCATCCATGCTGTGATAGCCCGCAAGGACCTCTTTCTCACTCCCTTCAGGCCCGTACAACATCGGCAGTGTCTCCTTGCCGACATGACTGGCGGGTACGCTGAAGGCGTTACCTTCAGCGTCCACCATATGCAAATCGTTCCAGCGCGCCACCGGCGTATATTCCACCAGATGGATCTTCAGTTCGTCCGGCCACTGCTTACGCACGCTGACCTGCTTAATCCACGGCAGCCGCTCAATCTGCTGCTGCAGAATGTCCACGTTCTGAGACATAAATGTCCCCGGCGGACCCAGCGACAAAATCGCCTGACGAATATCGTCATGGGTGGTGTAGTGCGTCTGTCCTGTCACCACCAGCTTTGACAGTGGCAGCCGGGATGCATCGTTCATCCATTTCAGCACCACCAGTCCGCCAGCAACCATAATCCCGATAACGATCAGCAGGAAAAAAATGCCGAACAATCGGGCACCGTTACTGCGCCCGGTGCGAATACGCTCCTGCGGTTCACGGTTTCGAACTCTCATCGCCGCCTGTGACATATCAGACGGCCAGCTCCAGAATATGGGCGACCAACTGCGGGAAACTCATGCCCGCCTGTTTCGCTGCCATAGGAACCAGGCTGTGGCTGGTCATGCCCGGCGAGGTGTTAGCTTCCAGTAACTGAAAGCGCCCTTCCCCGTCGGTCATCACATCAACCCGTCCCCAGCCACGACAGCCCAGTGCACGCCAGGCGGCCAGCACCAGCTGCTGTAATTCAGCTTCACGCTCAGCGCTTAAGTCGGCCGGACACAGGTACTGAGTATCGTCAGAAATGTATTTAGCTTCATAGTCATAGAACTCACTGGCGCTCTTTATTTCAATGGAGGGCAGAATACGATCGCCCACAATCGCGACGGTGTACTCTGCGCCACTGAGAAACGCCTCGACCAGTACGTCATTGTCGAACTTAAACGCCGTCTCCAGTGCCGCTGGCAGCGCGCTCAGATCGTTAACCCGGCTGATGCCTACGCTGGAGCCTTCACAGGCTGGCTTCACAAATAATGGCAGGCCAAGCGCTGCAATCGCCGCGTTGCTCTCCTCATCCAGGCCGGCCTCAAACTGCTGACGCGTCAGCCAGACAAACTTTCCTGACGGTAAACCGCGCCCCTGCCACAGCAGCTTGGTGCGCAACTTATCCATGGTCACCGCCGAGGCCATCACGCCGCTGCCGGTGTAAGGCAGTTGCAGGAACTCCAGCACCGCTTGCATCGTGCCGTCTTCACCGCCCCGGCCATGCAACGCGATAAAGGCTTTGGTGAATCCCTGCTCTTTCAGCGTCATGACGGAGACATCGCGGGTATCGATGCCATGCGCATCAATGCCCATTTCCCGCAATCCGGCAATCACTGCCTGACCCGAGTTGAGTGAAACCTCGCGCTCTGCCGAGGTACCGCCCATTAACACTGCCACTTTATCCACCATGACGATCCTCCGCTTTGCGTTCCGGCTGGAGCTTAGTGTCCGCCAGCTTGCGGGCAACCTTGCCGACGTTACCGGCACCCTGTACCAGAATCAGGTCATTACCCGACAGCAGCGGCGCCAGCATCTCCGGCAGTGCATCATGTTCCGGCACCAGGATCGGATCGACCTTGCCCCGGTTACGAATGGCACGGCAGAGCGATCGACTGTCAGCGCCTGGAATCGCGGTCTCACCGGCGGAGTAAACATCCAGCATCAGTAACACATCGACATGCGACAGCACGTTAGCGAAATCATCAAACAGATCGCGGGTACGGCTATAACGGTGCGGCTGGAACACCATCACCAGTTTTTTATCCGGCCAGCCAGCCCGCGCGGCTTTAATCGTCGCGTCCACTTCGGTGGGGTGATGACCGTAATCATCCACCAGCATCGCGGTGCCCGGCTGTCCGTTGACCGGTTCTGTCGGAAATTCACCCAGCAGATCAAAGCGACGCCCCGTCCCCTGGAAACTCTCCAGCGCAGCCAGGATAGCATTGTCTTCAATGCCCTCTTCAGTGGCGACAGCGACAGCAGCTGCCGCGTTCAGGGCATTGTGGCGACCCGGTGCGTTCAGCGTAATCTGCAGCGGCGCTTTGTCCTGACGGATCAGGGTGAAATGTCCCTGCGCACCGCTCTGCTCGTAGTTTTCAATACGTAAATCCGCATCATCGCTAAAACCGTATGTGGTGATATGACGGCCCACGCGTGGGATCAGGTCACGAATAACCGCATCATCGACACACATCACCGCACGACCGTAAAACGGCAGGTTGTGCAGGAAGTTAATAAACGTCTGTTTCAGGTTTTCGAAATCGCCCTGATAGGTGTCCATATGGTCAGCTTCGATGTTGGTCACAATCGCCACCATTGGCTGCAGATGCAGGAACGATGCATCGCTCTCATCTGCTTCAGCAATCAGATACCGGCTGTTACCCAGACGGGCATGGGTGCCTGCTGCTTTGACGAGTCCGCCGTTAACGAAGGTCGGATCGAGACCCGCTTCCGCATAAATGCTCGACACCATCGCCGTAGTCGTCGTTTTGCCATGCGTACCCGCGACGGCGATGCCGTGACGGAAACGCATCAGTTCAGCCAGCATCTCCGCACGACGGATCACCGGGATACGCTGTTCGCGTGCCGCGACCAGTTCGGGGTTATCCTGCGAAACGGCGCTGGAAACCACCACCACGCTGGCATCGGTCACGTTTTCGGGGCGATGGTTAAAATAAATGGTGGCACCCAGCGCAATCAGGTTCTGCGTCACCGGGTTAGGGGCCAGATCTGAACCGCTGATATGGTAGCCTTCATTTGCTAACACTTCGGCAATACCGCCCATGCCTGCACCGCCGATGCCGACAAAGTGGATGTGCCGGACGCGACGCATCTCGGGCACGATAGAACGCAGTTTTGCCAATTGTTGTGTATTCATCGATCTCTGTTACCTGCTCTTTCAGTTTGTACCCAGTCCGGGTACAGGTCAGACGCGCTGACCGGAATGATTACTTTGCGGCGCGAGCCACTTCCTGAGCGACCCGTTCAGTCGCATCGGGGATCGCCACCTGACGGGCCTGTTCAGCCATCGTCAGCAATGTTGCACGATCCCAGTGGCGTAGCTGATCCGCTACAGCCTCCGCAGTAAATTGCGGCTGCTCAAAAATTCTGGCGGCGCCCGCTTTCTCCAGCGGCAGCGCGTTCCAGTACTGCTGACGATCTTTATGCAGAAACGGCACGAAAATCGCCGGTAAACCGGCAGCAGCGACTTCGCTCACGGTTAATGCGCCGGAGCGGCATACCACTACATCAGCCCAGGCGTAGGCAGCAGCCATATCATCAATAAATTCGGTCACCTTATGCTGCGTCTGACCAACCTGCTGATACGCTTTCTCTGTTTCGGGCAACGCGCCTTTACCGGTCTGATGCCACAGGGTGATCTCATCACCCACCAGCGCCGCAATTTGCGGTAACGTCTGGTTCAGTATCCGTGCGCCCTGACTTCCGCCAATCACCAGCACCCGAATCGGGCCATGACGACCTGCCAGACGTTGCGCGGGTAAAGGCAGTGCCAGAACATCAGTGCGAACCGGATTTCCTACCACGTCGGCGGCAGGAAATGCGCCCGGAAACGCCTGCAAAACTTTGGTGGCGATTTTCGCCAGCCATTTATTGGTCAGACCGGCAATACCGTTCTGCTCATGCAGCACAACCGGAATACCGCAGCTCCAGGCCGCTAAGCCGCCAGGACCGGAAACGTAGCCGCCCATGCCCAGCACGACATCCGGCTTCCACGCTTTCATGATGCGACGCGCCTGACGCCATGCATTGAAGATGCGCAACGGTGCCAGCAGCAACGCTTTCATGCCCTTACCGCGTAGTCCGCTGATGCGGATAAAGTCGATGTCGATGCCATGCTTTGGCACCAGATCGGCTTCCATACGGTCAGCGGTGCCTAACCAGCGAACCTGCCAGCCCTGTTCCATCAGATGATGGGCGACAGCCAGACCGGGAAAGACATGTCCACCGGTTCCGCCTGCCATCACCATCAATCGCTTACCGCTCATCGACCACCTCGGGTAAACGCCTGCGCTTTCGCCAGGCGCGTTTCATAATCTATGCGTAATAAAAAGACGATGGCGGTCGACATAATGATCAGACTCGACCCACCGTAACTAATCAGCGGTAAGGTCAGACCTTTGGTCGGTAACATACCGGCGGCAGCCCCGACGTTAACCAGCGCCTGGAAACTGAACCAGACACCAATCGAACAGGCTAAAAAGCCGGAAAAACGCTGATCCAGTTCCAGAGCACGACGGCCAATCGACATCGCACGAAAAGCGACGAAGAATACCATTAAAAGTGCCATTACCACACCGACGTAGCCGAGTTCTTCCCCGATGATGGCGAAAATAAAGTCGGTATGCGCTTCCGGCAGATATTCCAGCTTTTGCACGGAGTTACCGAGCCCCTGCCCCCAGAATTCACCGCGGCCAAATGCCATCAGTGACTGGGTTAGCTGGTAGCCGCTACCAAAGGGATCTTCCCACGGGTTCCAGAACGACGTCACACGGCGCATACGGTAGGGTTCTGCAATGATCAGCAGAATCACCGCAAAGATACCGGAGCCGATGATGGCCATGAACTGCCACAGCTTGGCGCCCGCCAGGAACAGCATCGCCAGCGTCGTTACGAACAGCACAACTACCGTACCGAGATCCGGCTGCGCCAGCAGTAACACGGCCAGCACGACCATCACGCCCATCGGCTTACAGAAGCCCCAGAAGTTGTTACGCACCTCTTCAACTTTGCGCACCAGGTAGCTGGCGAGGTAGCAGAACAGGGAAAGTTTTGACAACTCCGCAGGCTGGATACGCAGTGGACCCAGTGCAATCCAGCGCGATGCACCGTTTACCGAGCTACCCACCACCAGAACAATCAGCAGCATCGCCACCGTGACCATCAGCATCACGTTGCTGTAGCGCTGCCAGAAATCCATTGGAACCCGTAGCGTGACCAGCGCCATACCCAGAGCCAGCACGATGTAGAAGGCATCACGCTTGGCGAAGTAGAAGAGATCGTCATTCAGACGCTGACCCACCGGCATTGACGCCGACGTCACCATCACAAAACCAATCACCGCCAGGCCCAGCGTGAGCCATAGCAATGTGCGGTCATAAAGCACCAGCGAAGAGTCATCACTTTCGCGTGCGCCCATGACCCAATCCTTCAGGCGTCCTGAGAAATATCCCGCCAGTCCGGCACCAGGAATATGCATCAGCTCAGCTCCTTCGCCAGTTGCGCGAACTGCTCACCGCGCTGCTCAAAGTTACGGAACTGGTCAAGGCTGGCGCAGGCCGGCGACAGCAGAACCATATCGCCTGCTTTAACCTGCGGCGCGATCTGCTCCATCGCCTGTCGCATGGTTTCCGTGCGCACGGCGATGTCAGGACGCAGCGCGGCCAGTTCATCGCCATCGCGGCCAAAGCAATACAGACGCACATTGTCACCCTGCAACCAGGGGATCAGTGGCGTAAAATCGGCTGACTTACCATCACCGCCCATCAGCAGCCACAGTGTTCCCTGAACCTGCAGGCCATTCAGCGCCGCTTCAGTGCTGCCGACGTTGGTGGCTTTGGAGTCATTGATCCAGCGTACGCCCTGATGCTCATGGACCAGCTGGAAGCGATGCGCCAGACCGTTAAAGTGCGTTAAAGCTGCCAGGCTTGAGGCACGTGGCAGACCGACCGCATCGGCCAGCGCCAGCGCCGCCAGCGCGTTGGTATAGTTATGCTGTCCCACCATCTTCATTTCAGCGGTGTTCAGCACTTTCTCGCCCTTCACCCGCAGCCAGATACTGCCCTGCTGCTTGTTGAGATGGTAGTCACCGAAATCGACACCAAAGCTGACACAGCGGGTATCTGCGCCGCGTACCGGCATCGTCAGCGCGTCATCGGCGTTAACGATGCAGATCTGCGCATTCTCATAGACCCGCAGCTTGGCGGCACGATACTGCTGCATACCGAGTGGATAACGATCCATGTGATCTTCGCTGACGTTAAGCACGGTTGCCGCAGCCGCTTTCAGACTGTGCGTCGTCTCAAGCTGGAAACTGGAAAGCTCCAGTACATAAAGTTGCGCCGGTGATTGCAGCAGACTCAGCGCGGGCAGACCAATATTGCCGCCGACACCCACCTGCCAGCCTGCAGCTTTCGCCATCTCACCCACCAGCGTGGTGACGGTGCTTTTACCGTTGGAGCCGGTGATCGCCACGATAGGTGCCTGCGCCTCGCGGCAGAACAGCTCAATGTCACCGACAATTTCAATTCCGGCTTCAACGGCTTCGCTAAGAATCGGATGCGCCAGTGCGACGCCAGGGCTGGCAACAATCAGATCGGCCGCCAGCAGCCAGTCGCCGTTGATGCCGCCCAGGTGGCGTTCAACCTGCCCGGGCAGCTTATCCAGCCCCGGCGGCGAGACACGGGTATCCATTACGCGAGGCGTTACGCCCTGCGCTAAAAAGAAATCAACACAGGAGAGCCCGGTAAGGCCCAGCCCAATGATGACCACTTTTCTACCCCGATAGTCAGCCATGATTAACGCACCTTCAGCGTGGCCAGGCCAATCAGCACCAGCATTAGCGAAATAATCCAGAAGCGCACAATGACGCGCGGTTCCGGCCAGCCCTTGAGTTCATAATGGTGATGGATCGGCGCCATGCGGAAAATACGCTGGCCGCGCAACTTAAACGATCCCACCTGCAGGATCACTGACAGCGTTTCAACCACAAACACACCGCCCATGATCACCAGTAAAAATTCCTGACGCAGTAACACCGCGATGGTGCCCAATGCGCCGCCCAACGCCAGTGAGCCGACATCGCCCATAAAGACCTGAGCCGGATAGGTGTTGAACCACAGGAAACCCAGCCCTGCCCCGACGATGGCGGTACAGACAATCACCAGCTCACCGGCGTGACGCAGATAAGGAATGTGAAGATATTCTGCAAATTTCACGTTACCGGTTGCCCAGGCGACCAGCGCAAAGCCCGCGGCAACAAAGACGGTTGGCATAATCGCCAGGCCATCCAGACCATCAGTCAGGTTGACCGCGTTACCCGTTCCAACAATCACAAAGTAGGCCAGCAGCACATAAAACAGACCTAACTGCGGCATGATGTCTTTGAAAAAGGGCACGACCAGTTGGGTCGCGGGGGTATCTTTGCCTGCGGCATAAAGCCCGAACGCGACACCCAGCGAGATCACCGACATCCAGAAATATTTCCAGCGGGCGATCAGCCCTTTGGTATCTTTACGCACCACTTTGCGGTAGTCATCGACAAAGCCGATGATGCCAAAACCGATTAACACGAACAGCACACACCAGACATACGGATTCGACGGATACGCCCACATCAGTACCGAGATAGTGATGGAGGTCAGGATCATGATGCCGCCCATCGTCGGCGTCCCGCGCTTACTGAAATGCGATTCCGGGCCATCGTTACGGACAACCTGGCCAATCTGTAATTTCTGCAGCCACGCGATCAGACGCGGCCCCATCCAGAGAGAGATAAATAGTGCAGTCAGCAGGCTGACAATGGCGCGAAACGTCAGATAGGAAAAGACGTTGAAGCCTGAATAAAAAGCGACCAGATGCTCGGCCAGCCAAACTAACATGTTCCTTTCTCCTTTAAGCTCAGTACTACCTGCTCCATGGCGGCACTACGTGAGCCTTTAATCAGGACGGTAATTTCTGAGTGTTCGGACAACAACTGACGCAAACGTTCAGTCAGCGCTGTCTTATCGCTGAAATGTTCACCAACTTCGCTGCTTTCACTGATGAGATGGCTGAATTTTCCGCAACTGAGCACGCAATCAATGCCTGCTTCACGTGCCGCCTCACCGATTTCGCGGTGACATCTTTCGGTCTCGTCGCCCAGTTCCGCCATATCCCCCGCGACCAGTACCTGATAACCCGGCATCTCCGACAGGACCTGGACGGCGGCGGTCATCGAACCGACGTTAGCGTTGTAGCTGTCATCCAGCAGCAGCTGATGCGCAGAGAGGCGCACCGGGAACAGACGACCTGGCACCGATTGCAGGTCTTTCAGCCCCTGCTGGACGGCGCTAAGCGGGGCATCTACTGACAGGGCCAGTGCCGCTGCGGCCAGTGCGTTGGCGATGTTATGCCGACCCGGTAATGGCAGCACGATCTCAGCTTCGCCACGCGGTGTCTTCATCACAAAATGGGTGCCGTCCTGCGCAATGCGAATATCACGGGCAGTGAAATCACACTCTTCCGCCTGCGGTGAGAAACGCCACACGGTTTTATCCTGCAGCGTGGTCTGCCAGTTTGGCCAGTCGTTGCTCTCTTCGTTAAGAATCGCAATGCCGTTAGCCGGCAAGCCCTGGAAGATTTCACCTTTAGCTTTAGCGACACCCGCCAGCGAACCAAAGCCTTCCAGATGTGCTGCCGCCAGGTTATTCACCAGCGCACTTTCCGGTTTAACTAAGTCAGTGGTATAGGCAATTTCACCCTGATGATTAGCACCAAGCTCAATAACCGCATACTGATGTTCTGTGGTCAGACGCAGCAGCGTCATCGGCACGCCATAATCGTTGTTGAGATTACCTGCGGTGTAGAGCGTTTCGCCGCACTGACGCAGAATCGCTGCCGTCATCTCTTTCACTGAGGTTTTGCCTGAGGATCCGGTCAGCGCTACGACGCGGGCGGTCGACTGCTGACGGACCCAGCCACCCAGCCTGCCAAAGGCGATACGGGTATCTTCAACCACCACCTGAGGAACCGCGACAGGTAAGTGCTTACTGACCAACAGCGCCTGCGCACCACGGGCAATCGCATCTTCAGCGAAGTCATGGGCATCAAAACGTTCGCCCACCAGCGCGACAAACAGACTGCCCGCCGTTACTTTGCGGGTATCGGTGGTCACGTCACTCAGGGTTAAATCGCTGCCGTGCAGCATACCGCCCGTGATCTCCGCCAGAGTCTTTAATGAAACCGGAATCATGCTGCGCCTCCCATCAGTGCCGCAACCGTGGCACGATCGGAATAGTCGAGACGACGGTTGCCAATAATCTGATAATCTTCGTGACCTTTACCGGCCACCAGCACGATATCGTCGGGCTGCGCCTGCATGATGGTGTTAGTGACCGCTTGCGCACGACCAGCCACCACGCGGGCTCGGCCTGGATCCAGCAGACCGGTCAGAATATCTTTTACAATCGCCTGCGGGTCTTCGCTGCGCGGATTGTCATCTGTAATCACCACCACATCCGCATACTGCTCAGCAATCGCCCCCATTAAGGGACGCTTGCCTTTGTCACGGTCGCCGCCGCAGCCGAACAGGCACCACAGTTTGCCTTTGCAGTGCAGGCGTGCCGCTTCGAGCGCTTTTTCCAGTGCATCCGGCGTGTGGGCATAATCCACCACGACCGTTGGTTTTCCTGCGGCGCTGAACACTTCCATACGCCCATTGACCGGCTGCAACTGCGGTGCAACGCGGATGAGCATCGCCAGTGGATAATCCAGTGACAGCAGTGTTGCCAGCGCCAGCATCAGATTGCTGACGTTGAAGGCGCCCATAAGCGGGCTGTCGATTTCGCCGTTGCCCCAGCTGGAGCTGAAACAGATGTGCGCGCCGTTATCGTGATAGTCCACCGCATCGGCTTTCAGCCAGCGGCCATGGCAGCCCGGCTGAAGGTTATCCTCCATGGTGACGGCAACAGCATCCGGTAAGCGGGCCAGCCAGCGACGGCCAACGTCGTCATCAGCGTTAAGAATTGCCTGCCCGACCTGATGCTCAGAAAACAGCAGCCATTTGGCTGACTCATAGCGCTGCATATCACCGTGATAATCGAGGTGATCGCGGCTGAGATTGGTGAAGACCGCTGCGGCAAACGGCAGCGACGCGACGCGATGCTGAACCAGGCCATGTGACGAGACTTCCATTGCGGTCAGGGTCGCCCCTTTTTCCGCAAGATCGTTCAGCAGATGCTGAACATCAACCGCTGAACCGGTGGTATTTTCTGCAGCGGATAAGTGCCCCACCAGCCCATTGCCAACGGTGCCCATTACCGCGCTGGTTTCACCCAGCAGCGTCGCCCACTGCGCCAGCAACTGGGTCGTGGTGGTTTTACCGTTGGTGCCGGTGACGCCAATCAGCGTCTGCTTCTCGCCCGGTTGCTGGTAAAACCGGCCTGCTAAGGCCGAAAGACGCTGATTCAACTGCGCCAGATAAATAACCGGTACGCCGTGCATTTCACGGATTTCGCCGTCGGCCGCTTCGCCCTCAGCTTCAGCCACCACGGCGGCGACGCCCTGCGCAATAGCCTGCGGAATGAAACGGCGTCCATCGACCTGATGGCCCGCAACCGCAACAAACAGATCGCCAGAAGCCGCAATGCGGCTATCCAGGGTCATGTCGCGTAGTGGGCGCGCCGGCGCACCTGGCACCCAGGGGCCGAGTAAGTCGCGCAGGTTACGATCTGTCACTAGATTCCTCACTTCTGTTAGTCACCAACTCATTCTTGTCATTGGTCGTCGGTAAAGCGTCGGGCTCGATGTTCATGGTACGCAGTACGCCACCCATGATGGCACCAAACACCGGTGCAGAAACCGCACCGCCGTAATACTTGCCAGCCTGGGGATCGTTGATCACCACCACCAGCGCGAATCGGGGATGACTGGCAGGCGCAACGCCTGCGGTGTAGGCAATATATTTGTTGACGTAGCGTCCATCCGGCCCGACTTTTTTCGCCGTACCGGTTTTTATCGCAATGCGATAACCCTTGATGGCCGCTTTGACACCACCGCCACCGGGCAGCGCCACGCTTTCCATCATGTGCATCACGGTTTTCACCAGTGACTCATCGAAAACGCGTTGTCCCGCGACGGGCGGATCCACTTTGGTAATCGACAGTGGGCGATTAATGCCATAGCTGCCAATTGTTGCGTAGACTCGCGCTAACTGTAACGGCGTTACCATTAGCCCGTAGCCGAAAGAGAAGGTGGCCCTCTCTATGTCAGACCACCGTTGTTTTTTAGGGTATAAGCCACTGCTTTCCCCGACCAGCCCCAAATTGGTCGGTTTACCCAGTCCAAAGCGCGCGTAAGTTTCTACCAACGCTGAGGAGGGCATCGCTAACGCCAGACGTGAAACACCGACGTTACTCGACTTCTGTAAAACCCCTGTCAGGGTCAATTCGTTGTAGCGCGCCACATCTTTGATCTCATGACCATTGACGCGGTACGGCACGGTATTCAGAACGCTGTTTTCTTTGACCACGCCGCGCTGCAGCGCCGCCATCACCACCATCGGTTTCACAGTCGAGCCAGGCTCGAAAATGTCGGTAATGGCGCGGTTACGCATCAGATCTTTTGGCGTATTACCCAGATTGTTAGGGTTGTAAGCCGGGCTGTTGGCCATTGCCAGCACTTCACCGGTATTGACATCCACCAGCACCGCCGTACCCGATTCCGCTTTGTTAAAGGCTACGGCGTTATTCAGTTCACGGTAGACCAGGGCCTGTAGCCGCTCATCAATGCTTAGGGTCAGGTTATGGGCGGCGCGGCTGTCCACAGAGGAGATATCTTCGATGACGCGACCGTAGCGATCTTTACGCACCGTACGCTCGCCTGGCGCGCCGGTCAGCCATTTATCAAAGCTTTTCTCTATACCTTCGATGCCCTGCCCGTCGATGTTGGTAAAACCAATCAGATGGGAGGTAACCTGCCCGGCAGGATAGTAACGGCGCGACTCTTCGCGCAGATGAATACCAGGAAGTTTGAGTTTTTTGACGTATTCGCCGATGGCCGGATTGACCTGACGTGCCAGATAGACAAAGCGGCCTTTAGGATTGGCATTCACGCGCGCGGCCAGCTGATCAAGGGGAATAGAGAGTGCATCGGACAGTGCCTTCCAGCGGCTGTCCAGCGTGACGCCGCCACCGGCGTGCAGCTCTTTAGGATCAGCCCAGATGGCATTAACCGGTACACTGACTGCCAGTGGACGTCCGGCGCGATCGCTGATCATCCCGCGCGAGGTCGGCACTGCCTGAACACGCAGCGAGCGTAAATCGCCCTCTTTGACCAGCTTGCCAGGATTGATTACCTGCAGCCAGGCAACACGTGAAAGCAATCCACCCAGCGCCAGTAAAATACAGCCGCACAGCAACGCAAAACGCCAGCTTACAAAGCTGGCTTTATCTTCCGGTTTCTTCAACTTCAGCGTTCTGCCTGTGCCGCTCATTCGCTAACTGAGGTCCTTATTTCTGCACCACGATATTTTCTTGTGAAGGATCAACGTGCTGCAGCTGCAGCTTCTCGGTGGCGATGCGTTCAACACGGCTGTGGTCGCCCAACGCATTCTCTTCCAGAATCAGGTTGCGCCACTCGATATCCAGCGCGTCACGCTCCAGCACCAGTTGTTCGCGCTGCGCGGTTAACAATCGTGTTTTATGGGTGGTAGTCACCACCAGCACGGCAGACACCACCACCGCGATCAGCAACAGCACCGGAATCTTGCCTTTTCTCAGCAGATCCCCGCCGATGACGGCAGGCAGGCTGTGACGCTCATTACCGATCATTCGTCGGTTTTCTCCGCGATACGTAATACCGAGCTGCGCGCGCGTGGGTTTTCAGAGACTTCAGCATCACCCGGCGACATTTTGCCAAGCAACTTCAGTTCACGTCCGCCCAGGGCGCGCAGCTGATGTTCAGTCATGGGAATCCCAGGCGGCACCTGCGGCCCGCGGCTCTGATCGCGCATAAAGCGCTTCACCAGCCGATCTTCCAGTGAATGGAAGCTGATAACAGAGAGACGCCCCTGCGGGGCCAGTACTTCAACAGCCCCTTTCAGTGCAATGTCGATCTCTTCCAGCTCGCTGTTAATCCAGATACGAATCGCCTGGAAGCTGCGCGTGGCCGGATGCTTAAACTTATCTTTCACCGGCATGGCGATGGAGATAACTTCAGCCAGTTCACGGGTGCGGGTCATGGGCTGCTCGCGGTTGCGCTCAACAATGGCCCGGGCAATACGCTTAGCGAAACGCTCTTCACCGTAGGTCTTCAGGACGAAAGCGATATCCGCCTCTTCTGCGTGCAGTAACCATTCTGCGGCGGAGTGACCCCGTGAAGGGTCCATACGCATATCCAGTGGTCCGTCACGCATAAAGGAGAAGCCACGTTCGGCGTCATCCAGCTGCGGCGATGAAACTCCCAGGTCGAGTAAAATGCCGTCAATTTTTCCGACTAATTCCCGTTCAGAGACATACTCTGCCAGCGCGGAAAAAGGGCCATGAATAATTGAAAAACGCGGGTCGGTAATCTCACCAGCAGCAGCGATAGCTTGCGGATCACGATCGATGGCGATCAGTTTTCCCTTCTCTCCCAGTTGCGAAAGAATCAGGCGTGAATGGCCACCACGACCAAATGTGCCGTCGATGTAAATACCGTCTTCCCTGATATTGAGGCCGTTAACCGCCTCATCCAACAGCACGGTGGTATGTTTGAAATTTTCCTGCATAGCTATAGCGACAAGTCCTGCAACCGCTCAGATAAAGGTTCCTGAGCCGACTGTTCTGCGTCAATATCGTCCCTGACTTGTTGATACCAGGTCTGTTCATCCCACAGCTCAAACTTATTGAACTGTCCAACCAGCATCACTTCTTTGGTTAATTTTGCGTGCTGCCGAAGCGTATTTGCCAGCAGCAGGCGGCCTGCATTGTCCATCTGACATTCACTGGCATGCCCCAACAGCAAACGCTGCACGCGGCGCTCAAGTGGATTCATACTGGAAAGGCGTGCCAGCTTTTTTTCAATGATTTCCCATTCGGGCAGGGTATAAAGCAACAGGCATGGCTGGTGGAGGTCGATGGTACAGACCATCTGCCCCTGAGACTCCCCAATCAGCAAATCGCGATATCGCGTGGGTACGGCGAGTCGCCCTTTGCTGTCGAGATTGACTAACGTTGCTCCGCGGAACATGCCAGTCTCTTCTCCTCATTACCCATTTGCGCCACTTTATCCCACTTTTTACCACGAAACGAGTTTAAGGATCCCATGAAATCCTTGTCAAGCCGGAGCGGTAGTTGAATATCACTCTTTACAAGGCGCAGAATTAAAGTCTGGCGACGATATAATCGAATAAAAGAGGGAAGTAAAAATTAAACCAATGAATACCTGAATAAAAAAAACAGCCCGTGGAAAAACGACTAAAAATGAAACAATGTAAAGGGCTAAATATTTATCCTGGTTTCTGAGACAGCGGCGGCATTTTAGGGGATTTCCGAAAGGAAGCCCAGCGGCTTCAGGCCAGACGGGAAAGGAAGTTTGTTGAAGTTGTAAGCAGATAATAAAAATAAGCCTTTCTGCTTTGTTAGATTTGATGAGCAGAATTTACGCTTTTTTACGTCGACCTGTTTATTTAATCAGTTAAATTGCGAAATAAAATGACTGGGCAGTGTAATACTGCCCGTTAATCATTTAACGCGTCGGCTTAATTGCCCGCGACGGTATAAATTACGGCGGATGCGGGTTAATCCCGGTTTCGGTTTTCTGGGTTCGTCCAGCGAGGCTAAAACTAATTCCAGCACGCGCTCGGCCACGTCACGATGACGCTGACCAACCGCCAGAACCGGACACTCAAGAAAGTCCAGTAATTCATGGTCGCCAAAAGTGGCAATCGCCAGCTCGGTCGGCAGACGGCCGTCTCGTTTCAGCGTCACATCCATCACACCCTGCAGCAGACCAAATGAGGTGGTAAACAGTGCCTCGGGCATCGGGTGCTCTTCAAGGTACTTTTCAAAGAGTGCTGCGGCGGCAGTACGTTCGAAACTATTGCAGTAGATATAGTCAATCGGACGGGGATCGTCTTTCCATGCATCGCGGAATCCCATCTCGCGCAGAAAACTTACTGACAACTCAGGTAACGCACCGAGGAACAACACGTTTTTAACTTCAAGCTGACGCAGTTCAGCGGCCAGCGTCTGCGCATCGTCCTGATCGGCACCCACTACGCTGGTGAAATGCTCACGATCCAGCGCGCGGTCTAATGCAATAATTGGCAGAGGATCGTTGATCCAGCGCTGATAGAAAGGATGCTCGGGTGGCAGCGAGGTGGAAACGATGATTGCATCGACCTGCCGCTGCAACAGATGTTCAATGCAGCGCATCTCGTTATCGGGCTGGTCTTCAGAACAGGCGATCAGCAGCTGATAGCCACGCTGACGCGCCTGTCGCTCAAGATAGTTTGCAATACGGGTATAACTGGTATTTTCCAGATCCGGGATCACTAACCCAATTGAGCGTGTACGCCCGGCACGCAGCCCGGCAGCCACCGCATTAGGGTGATAATTATGCTCACGAACCACAGCCATGACTTTTTCAACGGTTTTGTCGCTGACACGATACTGCCGCGCTTTTCCGTTGATCACATAACTGGCCGTGGTGCGCGACACGCCTGCCAAACGCGCAATTTCATCCAGTTTCACGATAACCCCACCATCAAATCCGCTTTTACGGCAGAAATAGCCGCAGTTAAGCTATGGATAACTCATGTCTATCATCTAACAGCAGAAAAGTGCGCGGAGCAACCGCTTTTCTGAATGTAACCCGCCTGGCGCATAAAAAATAAAAAAACCCGGCATTTCGCCGGGTTAGGTGAGGATTTATGATGCCACAGCGTGATTAACGCATGATGCGATCGCCGCGTGAAACGCCCACGATACCGGAACGCGCCACTTCAACAATTTCGGCAACATCGCGGACAGTGCTCAGGAAGGCATCCAGTTTGTCGCTGGTGCCTGCCAGCTGAACCGTGTACAGCGTCGGAGTCACATCGATGATCTGACCACGGAAGATCTCGGCGTTACGCTTCACCTCTTCGCGACCATAACCACTGGCCTGAATCTTCACCAGCATGATTTCGCGTTCAACGTAGGCGCCCTGCCCCAGCTCGGTGACGCGCAGCACATCCACCAGCTTGTGCAGTTGCTTTTCAATCTGCTCCAGCACCTTCTGATCGCCCACCGTCTGAATGGTCATCCGCGACAGCGTCGGATCGTCCGTCGGTGCCACGGTGAGGCTTTCAATGTTGTAGCCGCGCTGTGAGAACAGGCCGACGACACGGGATAATGCGCCGGATTCGTTCTCCAGCAGAACTGATAAAATACGACGCATAATTATGTCCTCTCCGTTTTGCTCAACCACATCTCATCCATGCTGCCACCGCGAATCTGCATCGGGTAAACATGCTCGCTACCGTCAACGGTAACATCCACAAAGACCAGACGCCCCTTCGCCAGCGTTTCCAGCGCCAGCGTCAGCTTCTCTTCCAGTTCAGCCGGATGCTCAATCGCGATCCCGACGTGACCATAGGCTTCCGCCAGACGCACGAAGTCAGGCAGCGACTCCATATAAGACTGGGAGTGACGGCCAGAATAAATCATATCCTGCCACTGTTTCACCATGCCCAGCACCCGGTTATTCAGGTTCAGCACCAGCACCGGCAGGTCGTACTGCAGCGCGGTGGAAAGCTCCTGAATGTTCATCTGGATACTGCCATCGCCCGTTACGCAGATCACGGTTTCTTCCGGGAGCGCCATCTTCACGCCCAGCGCAGCAGGCAGGCCAAAGCCCATGGTGCCCAGACCGCCAGAGTTGATCCAGCGGCGCGGTTTGTCGAAAGGATAATAGAGCGCAGCAAACATCTGGTGCTGACCCACATCTGACGTGACATAGGCATCGCCTTTGGTCAGACGGCTGATGGTTTCAATCACGGCCTGCGGTTTAATTTTGTCGCTGGTGCGATCAAACTCCAGGCAGTGACGACCGCGCCAGCCCTCAATTGCCTGCCACCAGTCGTGCAGGCTCTCCACGCGCGATGGGGTGTCGCTTTGCGCCAGCAACTCCAGCATTTGCTGCAGCACCTGTTTTGCATCACCCACAATCGGGATATCCGCCGACACCGTCTTGGAGATAGAGGTCGGGTCGATATCGATGTGCATCACCGTGGCGTCAGGACAATATTTCGCCAGATTGTTGGTGGTACGGTCATCAAAGCGAACACCGATACCAAAAATCAGGTCGGTGTTGTGCATCGTCATATTGGCTTCATAGGTGCCGTGCATACCCAGCATGCCAACGCACTGACGATGGGTGCCAGGGAACGCGCCCAGTCCCATCAGCGAGGTCGTCACCGGAATATTCAGGCTTTCTGCCAGCTGTAACAGTTCCGCTTCGCAGCCTGCGGTAATGGCACCGCCACCCGCGTAGATCACCGGCTTCTTCGCAGCCAGCAATGTGGTCAGCGCGCGTTTAATCTGCCCTTTATGGCCCTGAATGGTCGGGTTGTAGGAGCGCATGCTCACTGACTCCGGCCAGTGATAAGGCAGTTTGTTGGCCGGGTTGAGAATATCTTTTGGCAGATCGATCACCACCGGTCCCGGACGGCCGGTGGAAGCCAGCCAGAAAGCCTTTTTCAACACGGTTGGAATCTCTTCGGTGTTTTTCACCAGGAAGCTATGCTTCACCACCGGACGAGAGATGCCGACCATGTCGCACTCCTGAAAGGCGTCATAGCCAATCAGGGACGAGGGAACCTGACCCGACAGAATCACCAGCGGAATCGAGTCCATATAGGCGGTGGCGATACCGGTAATCGCATTCGTTGCACCCGGTCCTGAGGTGACCAGCACCACGCCGACTTCGCCAGTGGCGCGCGCCAGGCCGTCAGCCATATGCACTGCGCCCTGCTCATGACGCACCAGAATATGATCGATACCCCCGACGGTTTGCAGCGCATCATAGATATCTAAGACTGCGCCACCCGGATAACCGAATACCTGCTTAACGCCCTGATCGATTAACGAACGGACGACCATCTCGGCTCCTGACAACATCTCCATCTTCTGCCTCCAGGCTTGAGGACCCGACTCTGTAATTACGCCCGTTTGTGCGTATCACGTTGCCCTGGTGCCTGCTTTGCCAATCAAAAACTTATGTTTATGCACGACAGCGGAAACATCTGCCGCTGTCCGGTTACAGAGAAATCTGTTGAGTTTATTTTTCTGAGAGTAGGTCGATTACCATAACCGCTGTTAACCGGGCAGGCAAACCGCAAACCCGCGTAAATTAAAAGGCAGGGACGTAAAGGCTCTGCCCGATAAGAATTGACTGCGCGGATTAAACTAATTACGCGGCAGAACCGCAGAGGAAAATGCTGGGTAAGAAATTATTTTCAGCGTGATCTAAGAAATAACGAAAACTTATTACCGACTGCAATAGCCTACAATCGCCTGACACTTTTCTTTTCTGGCGTAATTAACCAGTAAACCTCTAAAGCGCATTGGATTATGCTAACTAACAGGTGATAAATGTTGTGATAGCGCAAAGTATAAATTCAATAAAATTCATAAATATCAATTAAATACACTAAAAAGTACGTCTCCAGGCATGCATTCAGGGGTGCTGATTGCGACCGCAGCAAGACCATGCTGCTTATTACGCTGCCTGACCGATGAATAACAGAATATCTTCCTCTGGCGCCCCAGAGAATACCCCTGCATTGAAGGTTGACATCCCTGAGTGATTCCAGTACCAATATGTACAGCACAACAATTTTATAAGGTTTGAATCCATGTTTCGTTCTGTTCGCCTTCTCGGTCTACTACTAAACGCACTCAGCTTGCGCGGTAGACTTGTGGGCGGAATCAAACACTGATTCAAACCTGCTGAAAGTTAAAAACCCGCGCCTGTCGCGGGTTTTTTTATGCTCGTTGCCAGGCCAGAAAAAGCATAAGGATGAATACGATGAGCCAGCAAGTCATTATTTTCGATACCACTCTGCGCGACGGTGAGCAGGCATTACAGGCCAGCCTGAGTGTGAAAGAAAAATTGCAGATTGCGTTAGCGCTGGAGCGCATGGGCGTGGATGTAATGGAAGTTGGTTTTCCGGTCTCCTCACCGGGCGACTTTGAGTCTGTACAGACCATTGCGCGGACCATCAAAAACAGCCGTGTCTGCGGACTGGCGCGCTGTGTAGAAAAAGATATCGACGCAGCATATGAATCACTGCGCGTTGCCGAAGCCTTCCGCATTCATACCTTTATCGCCACCTCCCCAATGCACATCGCGACCAAACTGCGCAGCACGCTGCCAGAAGTGATTGAGCGTGCGGTGCAGATGGTGAAGCGTGCGCGTAACTACACCAGTGACGTTGAGTTCTCCTGCGAAGATGGCGGCCGTACCCCGATTGATGACCTGTGCCGGATGGTAGAAGCGACGATTAATGCCGGTGCGACCACCATCAACATCCCGGATACCGTTGGCTACACCCTGCCAGGCGAATATGCTCACATCATCAGTGAACTGATGAACCGCGTTCCCAACATCGATAAAGCGATTATCTCTGTGCATACCCACGATGACCTGGGTATGGCGACCGGTAATGCCCTGGCTGCCGTCCAGGCAGGCGCGCGTCAGGTTGAAGGCACGATGAATGGCTTGGGTGAACGTGCCGGTAACTGTGCGCTGGAAGAGGTGATCATGGCGATTAAAACCCGACAGCAGATCATGAACGTCCACACCAATATCAATCATCAGGAAATTTACCGTACCAGCCAGATGGTCAGCCAGATCTGCAACATGCCAATCCCAGCGAATAAAGCAGTGGTCGGCTCCAATGCTTTCGCCCACTCCTCCGGTATCCATCAGGATGGCGTGCTGAAGAACCGCGAGAATTATGAAATCCTGACGCCTGAATCAATCGGTTTACACAAAATTCAGCTGAACCTGACTTCACGTTCAGGCCGTGCGGCGGTAAAACATCGTATGGAAGAGATGGGCTATGCCGAACAGGATTACAATCTGGATACGCTGTATGACGCCTTCCTGAAGCTGGCCGACAAAAAAGGTCAGGTGTTCGATTACGACCTGGAAGCACTGGCCTTCATCAACAAACAGAATGAAGAACCTGAGCATTTCCAGCTGCACGAATTTAATGTCCAGACCGGTTCCAGCATGACGGCCACCGCCTCGGTTAATCTGGGCTGCGGCGATATCGCCAAATCTGATGCAGCCACCGGTAATGGCCCGGTTGACGCAGTTTACCAGGCGATTAACCGCATCACCCAGTTTGACGCTGAGCTGGTTAACTACAAACTGACCGCGAAAGGCCACGGCGAGAACGCGCTGGGTCAGGTCGATATCGTCGTAAGCTACAACGGTCGCAAATTCCACGGCATTGGTCTGGCGACCGATATTGTGGAGTCCTCCGCTAAAGCGATGGTCAACGCCCTGAACAATATCTGGCGTGCCCGTCAGGTTGAACAAGAATTGCAGCGCAAATTTAAAGACCAGAAGGAAACCGTATAACCATGTCCAGCTCATCTCATATCGCAGTTTTACCCGGTGACGGTATCGGCCCGGAAGTGATGGCGCAGGCGATGAAAGTGCTTGATGCCATTCGTCAGCGCTTTGATATGCAGATCACTACTCAGGAATATGCGGTCGGCGGCATTGCTATCGATCAGCATGGCGAACCCCTGCCACCGGCTACGGTTGCAGGCTGTGAGCAGGCCGACGCGATCCTGTTTGGTTCCGTTGGCGGTCCGAAGTGGGAGCACTTACCGCCCGCATCACAGCCGGAGCGTGGTGCGCTGCTGCCGCTGCGCAAACACTTTCAGCTGTTCAGTAACCTGCGTCCGGCTGCGCTCTACAGCGGTCTGGAAGCATTTTGCCCGTTGCGCGCCGACATTGCTGCCAAAGGCTTCGACATTCTGTGCGTGCGTGAACTGACCGGCGGCATCTATTTTGGCCAACCGAAAGGACGCGAAGGCAGCGGCCCGGAGGAGCGTGCTTTTGATACCGAGGTCTATCACCGTTTCGAAATCGAGCGCATCGCCCGCATCGCGTTTGAATCGGCGCGCAAACGTCGCAACAAAGTCACCTCGGTTGATAAAGCCAACGTACTGCAGACCTCGGTGATGTGGCGTGAAATCGTCAACGAAGTGGCGAAAGAATACCCTGACGTGCAACTGAGTCATATCTACATCGACAACGCGACCATGCAGTTGATCAAAGACCCGTCGCAGTTTGACGTGCTGCTCTGCTCCAACTTGTTTGGTGACATTCTCTCTGATGAGTGCGCCATGATTACCGGCTCGATGGGTATGCTGCCGTCAGCCAGCCTGAATGAAACGGGCTTTGGCCTGTTCGAACCGGCAGGGGGTTCAGCGCCGGATATCGCCGGTCAGAATATTGCTAACCCGGTCGCCCAGATTTTGTCCCTGTCCCTGCTGCTGCGTTACAGCCTGAATGCCGATGCCGCAGCCGACAGTATCGAACGCGCCATCAGTCGTGCGCTGGAACAGGGCTACCGCACCAGAGATTTAGCCGGTGATGGCCCCGCGGTCAGCACAGATGAGATGGGCAGCATCATTGCCCGCTTTATCGCCGAGGAAAAATAAAAAAATGAAAACCTTATACCAGAAGTTATTTGATGCACATGTCGTCCACGAAACGCCAGAAGAAACCCCGTTACTCTATATTGATCGCCATCTGATCCATGAAGTGACGTCACCACAGGCCTTTGATGGTCTGCGTGCGCACGGACGTAAAGTCCGTCAGCCGGGCAAAACCTTTGCCACCATGGACCACAACGTTTCTACGCAGACCAAAGATATTAATGCGTCGGGCGAAATGGCGCGTATTCAGATGCAGGAGCTGATGAAGAACTGCGCAGAGTTTGGCGTACAGCTCTATGACCTGAATCACCCGTTCCAGGGTATCGTCCACGTTATCGGCCCTGAGCAGGGCATGACGCTGCCGGGCATGACCATTGTGTGCGGCGACTCGCACACTGCGACGCACGGCGCATTTGGCTCACTGGCCTTTGGTATCGGCACCTCCGAAGTGGAACATGTGTTTGCCACTCAAACCCTGAAACAGGGTCGGGCGAAAACCATGAAGATTGAAGTGCTGGGCCAGGCATCCACCGGCATTACAGCAAAAGATATCGTGCTGGCGATCATCGGTAAAACCGGCAGCGCAGGCGGCACCGGCTATGTCGTTGAGTTCTGCGGCCCTGCGATTCAGGCGCTGAGCATGGAAGGTCGTATGACGCTGTGCAATATGGCGATTGAGATGGGGGCAAAAGCGGGCCTGGTGGCCCCGGATGAGACCACCTTCAACTATCTGAAAGGTCGTCAGTTCTCACCTGAGGGCGAGAAATGGGAACAGGCAGTCGATTACTGGCGCACCCTGAAATCTGACGAAGGCGCGAAGTATGATGCGGTGGTCACGCTGCATGCTGAAGATATCGCACCGCAGGTCACCTGGGGCACCAACCCGGGTCAGGTCATTGCCGTTGATCAGGTGATCCCGAATCCAGCCTCGTTCGCCGATCCGGTTGAGCGCGCCTCAGCGGAAAAAGCGCTGGCCTACATGAACCTGCAGCCGGGCATCAGACTGACCGATGTCGCAATTGATAAAGTGTTTATCGGCTCCTGCACCAACTCACGCATTGAAGATCTGCGTGCCGCCGCCGCCATCGCCAAAGGCCGTAAAGTCGCGCCTGGCGTGGTTGCCATGGTGGTACCAGGTTCCGGCCCGGTAAAAGCGCAGGCTGAAGCGGAGGGTCTGGATAAAATCTTCCTGGAAGCGGGCTTTGAATGGCGTCTGCCAGGCTGCTCAATGTGTCTGGCGATGAACAATGATCGTCTGAATCCGGGCGAGCGTTGCGCCTCTACCAGCAACCGTAACTTTGAAGGCCGTCAGGGCCGTGGTGGACGTACGCATCTGGTCAGCCCGGCCATGGCCGCGGCGGCTGCCGTGACCGGCCACTTTGCCGACATCCGTGAACTGACGACAGGAGCTTAAGTCATGGCGAATAAATTTACTCAGCATACCGGGATTGTTGCGCCGCTGGATGCCGCGAACGTCGACACGGACGCAATCATTCCTAAGCAGTTTTTGCAGAAGGTCACCCGCACCGGTTTCGGTCAGCACCTGTTCCACGACTGGCGTTTTGAAGATGACGCCGGTACGGTGCCGACGCCTGGCTTTGTGCTGAACAAGCCGGAGTTTAAAGGGACCAGCATCCTGCTGGCGCGCGAGAACTTTGGCTGCGGCTCCTCACGTGAGCATGCGCCCTGGGCACTGACCGATTTCGGTTTCCACGTGGTAATTGCGCCGAGCTTCGCCGATATCTTTTATGGCAACAGTTTCAACAACCAACTGCTGCCGGTGAAATTAAGCGAAGAGGAAGTGGATGAGCTGTTCAGACTGGTTGCAGCCCAGCCAGGCATCAGCTTCACGGTCGATCTGGAAGCACAGACGGTGACGGCAGGCGACAAAGTCTATTCGTTTGAACTCGACAGCTTCCGTCGCCACTGCATGATTAATGGCCTCGACAGCATCGGCCTGACGCTGCAGCATGAAGCCTCTATTTCGCAGTATGAGCAGAATCAGCCCGCCTTCCTGCGCTGATTGCGTTAAAGCAGGGCGACATCGGGTCGCCCTTCTTCTTTATACGTCGCGCACCCGCGCCGACATCACCAGCGCCACTATCGCCAGCCCGAATGCCAGCCAGTAAACCGCCTCATGACCCAGTCGCTCACTCAGCGTTCCCTGAATAACCCCCGCCAGAATCATGCCCGTTGAGATCGAATTGGTGAACATGGTGGTCGCAGCACCCGGTCGTCCTGGCATCAGATCCTGGAACCACAGCATCCCTATGCCCGCTATAATCCCGACAAACACCGCGTTAAACAGCTGTAACACCATCAGCGAGGTGCGGGAATTGAACAGCACCAGCCCCAGATAAAACAGGACGCCCGCCGCCACCGCAATCAGCATTAACCGCCGCTTACCGAAGCGGCGCGCGTAATGACCCGCCAGCAGCATTACCGGGATCTCCAGCCCGGCAGCCGTTCCCATCAGCAGACCGGCCAGCTTCTCCGGCAGACCCAGCGTGGTGCTGATATAGAGCGGCATATCGATGATATACATGGTGTTACAGGTCCACATCGCGACTGAAGCCAGGAACAGCAAACGCACGTCGCGATCGCGCCAGCCGCTCAACGGCAGCCCGCCGCTTTGCATCAGCGGCTGCGAGCGTGGCACCGACGGCAGGGTAAACCAGACCAGCAGAATACAGAGCAGAAACAGTAACGCAGCCACCATAAATAGCGTCACAAAGCCGTAGTTCAGCGCCAGCGCGAACGATAATGGCGGCCCGATCACCCACGCCAGCGACAGCTGCGCACGCATCACCGAACTGAACATCACCGCTTCACGCGCCGACTGATCGGCATACTCTCTCGCCAGCGCAAACAGCTGAGGCATTGAGACGCTGGCCAGCGCCGACAGCAGCACACCGAGCGTCAGCAGGGTCAGATAATCGCGGGTAAAGGCAAACAGCAGCGCATTGATCAGCGCCATCAGACAGCAGAAGAGAATGATATGACGACGATCGCCGACGCTGTCTGAGCGCTTTGCCACCAGCATACTCACTACGATACCGGCCACCGCATTGATGGTGAAAAACAGCCCGACCCAGAAGGGCCGCGCCTGCACCTCGCGCGTCAGAAACAGGCTGAGCGTCGGCGCCTGCAGTGCGCCCGCGATGCCCAGCATGAACGAGGCGACCATAAAGGCGAGGTAAACCGGATTGATACGGCGCTGCCGCGTTAACAGCGATTTCATAGCGAAATCCCTTACAGAACAAACAGAGGGGAAAAAAGAAGGGTAGACGATACCGTGCAACATGAAAAAAGCCAGCAGAGATCATCTGCTGGCGGTGTAAATGCACCCTACTCAGAAAAGCACTCCGCTGAACAGCGCAGTGAGGGTTGAACGCCATTCACTGTGAATGCCTCCCGCTCTTCCCACCGCGTAAAGTTTGCTCTTAAAATAGGGCAGGAAAAACAGAGCGCTTTTCACAGGGAGTTCCCCTTTTATGTCCTCATCACGTCTGAAGCAGCAGTTCATCCGCCTGTGGCAGAGCTGTCAGGGCCAGACGCAGGCGATCACGCTCAGCGAACTGGCTGATCTGCTGCACTGCTCGCGCCGCCATATGCGCAATCTGCTCAACCGGATGCAGGCCGCAGGCTGGCTGACCTGGCAGGCTGAAGCCGGACGCGGCAAGCGATCGCAGCTTATCTTCTGCTACACCGGTCTGGCCCTGCAGCAGCAGCGTGCCGAGGATTTGCTGGAACAGGATCGCATCGATCAGCTGGTCCGGCTGGTAGGCGATAAAAACCAGGTGCGGCAGATGATCAGCGCGCACCTGGGGCGCAGTTTCCGGCAGGGCAAGCATATCCTGCGGGTGCTCTACTATCGTCCGCTGCTCAACCTTTTGCCCGGCTCGCCGCTGCGGCGCTCGGAAACCCACATTGCCCGACAGATTTTCAACGGTCTGACGCGGATAAATGAGGAAAACGGGGAAATCGAACCCGATATTGCGCACCACTGGCAGCAGATCTCCCCGCTTCACTGGCGCTTCTTCCTGCGTCCGGCGATTCGGTTCCATCATGGCAGAGAACTGGAGATGGAGGATGTGCTCGCCACGCTGGAGCGTCAGCGCCCGCATCCGCTCTTTTCCCATATTGCGCAGATCGACTCGCCTGCCCCCTGGACGCTGGATATCCGTTTAAGTCAGCCCGACGAGGGTTTGCCCTGGTTACTGGGCAGCGTCAGTGCAATGATCCTGCCGCGCGAATGGCCCACGCTGCACGACTTTGCCCGCCAGCCAGTTGGCACCGGTCCTTACCGGGTGATCCGCAATCAGGAGAGCCAGCTCAAGATCGAAGCCTTTGATGACTATTTTGGTTTTCGCGCCCTGATTGATGATGTCTCTATCTGGGTACTGCCCGACATCAGTGATGAGCTGGTCTATGCCGGGGTTCGTCTGCAGGGCGACAGCGCCGATGAAGTTCAGGAAGAGAGCCGTCTCGAAGAGGGCTGCTACTATCTGCTGTTCGACCAGCGTTCAGAGCAGGGCTGCAGCGAGGCAGTCCGGCGCTGGGTCAGCTACCTGTTTAACCCCATCGCCCTGCTCAATCACGCGGGTGTGGGCTATCAGCGCTACTGGTTCCCGGCGTATGGCCTGCTGCCACGCTGGCATCATCGCCGTGACCTGACGCCAGTGCAAAAACCGCCTGGCTTAACCCATCTGACGCTGACCTGGTACAGCCAGCACGTGGAGCATGAAGGCATCGCGAATGCGCTGCGTCCCCTGCTGGCAGAGCATGGCGTCACGCTGGAGACCCGTGAGATCAGCTACGAAAGCTGGTATCAGGGCGAAGCGGAGAGTGATATCTGGCTGGGAAGCGTGAACTTTACCCTGCCGCTGAATTATTCACTGTTCGCGCAGCTTTATGAGATCCCGCTGCTGCATCATTGTCTGGCCATCGACTGGCACGGCGATGCGGCCCGCTGGCGCGAGAAAACGCTGCCGCTGGCCGAATGGAGCAAACAGCTGGTCGAAGAAGCCGGTTTGCATCCGCTGTTTCACCACTGGCTGCTGCTTGAAGGACAGCGCAGCATGCGCGGCGTGCGGATGAATACGCTGGGCTGGTTCGATTTTAAATCGGCCTGGTTCGCACCACCGGTGTTGTGATGCTTTCGCCCCGGCGCTGAAATGACTAGAATGTGACGTTCTCAACGGGGTGCGGCCTGCTACAAGCAAGCCGCTGAGAGAGACCCGTCGAACCTGATTCGGTTAATACCGACGTAGGGATTTGAGAGGCCTCTGTGCTCAGATCCTTTGCGACTCATCCCCTATTCTCCTGAAGGAGCGCAAAGTGTTAAACAAAGTTCTGCCGGTGCTGCTGTTACTCTCCGCCCCCGTTCTGGCGGCTAAGCCGGTTCTCACGGTCTACACCTACGACTCCTTCTCCGCCGACTGGGGCCCTGGCCCGGCGGTTAAAAAAGCTTTTGAAGCACAGTGCAACTGCGAGCTGAAATTCGTCACGCTGGAAGATGGCGTGTCGCTGCTGAACCGCGTGCGGATGGAAGGCAAAAACAGTAAAGCCGATGTGGTGCTGGGGCTGGATAACAATCTGGTGCAGGCCGCGCAGAAAACAGGTCTGTTTGCCGAAAGTCAGGTCGACACATCGAAACTAAAGCTGCCCGATGGCTGGCACAACACCACCTTCGTGCCGTTCGATTATGGCTACTTCGCCTTTGTCTATGACAAAACCCGTCTGAAAAATCCGCCAAAAAGCCTGAAAGAGCTGGTCGACAGTCCGGAGAAGTGGCGGGTGATCTACGAAGATCCCCGCACCAGCACGCCCGGCTTAGGTCTGCTGCTCTGGATGCAGAAAGTCTATGGCGATCAGGCTCCGCAGGCGTGGCAAAAGCTGGCGCAGAAAACCGTGACGGTCACCAAAGGCTGGAGTGAAGCCTATGGCCTGTTTCTCAAGGGCGAAGCCGATTTGGTGCTGAGCTACACTACCTCTCCGGCTTACCACATCATCGAAGAGAAGAAAGAGAACTACGCCGCTGCACCCTTTGCTGAGGGTCACTATCTGCAGGTCGAAGTTGCCGCGCAGTTAGCCAGCAGCAAACAGCCGGCGCTGGCACAGCAGTTCATGAAGTTTATGGTCTCACCTGACTTCCAGCGCACCATCCCCACCGGCAACTGGATGTACCCGGTGATCGACACGCCGCTGCCAGCGGGCTTCGCGACGCTCAGCGTGCCTTCTACTGCCCTGCAGTTCTCGCCGGAAGAAGTGGCCAGCCAGCGTTCGAACTGGATTAGCCAGTGGCAACGCGCCGTCAGCCGCTGATGCCGCGCTGGCTGATTCCCGGTTCCCTCGCCACGATATTGTTGACCATTGTGGCATTCATGGCGTTCGGTGCACTCTGGAGCGCCGCGCCGGATACGGACTTACGCGGCGTGCTGCAGGATGACTACCTGCATCACGTTATCGCGTTCTCTTTCGGTCAGGCCCTGCTCTCCGCCCTGCTGTCACTGCTGCCTGCGGTGCCGCTGGCGCGGGCGCTCTATCGACGCCGCTTCCCTGGCCGTCTGCTGCTGCTGCGCCTGTGCGCCATGACGCTGGTGCTGCCGGTGCTGGTCGCGGTGTTCGGCCTGCTGACCGTCTATGGTCGCAATGGCTGGCTGGCGCAATTGTGCCAGCTGGCAGGGATGGGTTATCACTTCTCCCCGTATGGTCTGCCAGGCATCCTGCTGGCGCACGTCTTCTTTAACCTGCCGCTGGCGACCCGCCTGATGCTGCAGGCGCTGGAAAGCATCCCCGCAGAACAACGCCAGCTGGCGGCACAGCTCGGCCTGCGTGGCTGGCATCAATTTCGTCTGCTGGAGTGGCCATGGCTGCGGCGTCAGCTGCTGCCGACCGGTGCGCTGATCTTTATGCTCTGTTTCGCCAGCTTTGCCACTGTACTGTCGCTGGGCGGCGGTCCGCAGGCCACCACCATTGAGCTGGCGATATTCCAGGCGCTGAGTTATGACTACGATCCCGGACGCGCAGCGCTGCTGGCGCTGATCCAGCTCAGCTGCTGTCTGACGCTGGTGCTGCTCAGCCAGCGCTTCAGCAAGGCGATTCCCGCCGGAAGCAGCCAGCTTAACGGCTGGCGTGATCCGCAGGATTCACGCGGGGCACAGCGGGTCGATGCGCTGCTGATCGGGCTGGCGCTGATTCTGCTGCTGCCCCCGCTGGCGGCGGTCATCGTCGATGGTCTGCATGGCGGACTGCGCGGCGCGCTGGCGCAGCCTGCACTGTGGCAGGCCACCTTTACTTCACTGCGCATCGCCATCGGTGCCGGTCTGATCTGTGTGGTGCTGACCATGATGCTGCTGTGGAGCAGTCGGGAACTGCGTCTGCGCCAGCGTCCGGCGGCGGCACAGTTGATCGACACCAGCGGCATGCTGATTCTGGCGATGCCAGGCATTGTGCTCGCCACCGGCTTTTTCCTGCTGTTTAACGCCACTGTTGGCCTGCCTGATTCGGCAGAAGGGCTGGTGATCTTTACCAATGCGCTGATCGCCATTCCCTATGCGCTGAAAGTGCTGGAAAACCCGATGCGGGATGTCGCAGAGCGCTACGGCAGACTCTGCGATTCACTGGACATCCACGGCTGGAACCGGCTGCGCCTGATTGAGTTGCGGGCGCTGAGACGTCCACTGGCCCAGGCGCTGGCCTTTGCCTGCGTGCTGTCGATTGGTGATTTCGGCGTGGTGGCACTGTTTGGCAGTGCCGACTTCCGTACACTGCCGTTCTACCTTTATCAGCAGATTGGCGCCTATCGCGGCGCAGATGGCGCGGTCACCGCCCTGCTATTGCTGTTGCTCTGCTTATTGCTGTTCACGCTAATGGAAAAATTACCAGGCCGCCATGCTGACTCTTGATAACCTCACTTACTTTTATCAGCATCTGCCGATGCGCTTCAGCCTCACTGCCACGCGCGGTGAGCGCATCGCGATTCTTGGCCCAAGCGGGGCGGGTAAAAGCACTCTGCTGAGTCTGATCGCCGGTTTCCTGCCGGTAAAACAGGGCACGCTGATGATTGACGGCCAGGATCACACCCACAGCGTCCCGGCCAGACGACCGGTCTCCATGCTGTTTCAGGAGAACAACCTGTTTCCGCACCTCAGCGTGCAGCAGAACATGGCGCTGGGACTGCATCCGGGATTAAAACTCAGTACTGCACAGCGCCAGCAACTGGCCGAACTGGCCGATCAGATGGGATTAGGCGATCTGCTGGCTCGCCTGCCGGGCGCGCTGTCGGGTGGGCAGCGACAGCGTGTGGCGCTGGCACGTTGCCTGCTGCGTGACCGTCCGGTGCTGCTGCTGGATGAGCCTTTTTCTGCGCTGGATCCCGCCCTGCGTGGCGAGATGCTGCAACTGGTGCGTTCGGTATGCGAAGCGCGCAGCATTACGCTGCTGATGGTGTCGCACAGTCTGGAAGATGCACAGCAGATTGCACCGCGCAGCGTAGTGATTGTGGATGGACGGGTTTACTGGGATGGCGAGACCCGACAACTGCTGTCGGGCGACACGCGGGAGGCCGAAGTGCTCGGCATCCCGCGTCGTTAAGTGTCAGGCGAAGAAAACCTGCCACAGCAGATGACGGAAAATGGGCATCATCGGATGGAACTGAATACCAGCGAACGCCGCGACGGCGATCACCAGCCCCAGCGGTCCTGCCCAGCGCAGGCGCTCAGGTGGCAGCCAGGCGGTGGCCCAGTCGCGACTCTTGCCGCTGCGCCACCAGCGCCAGCATAACCAGCCACCCAGCCAGATCAGCAATGCTGCGCCGAGTAACAGCCATTTAAAGCTGCCGCCCTGCGCGGCTTTCGGCACATCGATCGCCACACCCGCCAGGATACCGGGCAGCAGATAGAGCGGCGGCCAGAGAATGCAGCCGATAAGGTTCGGCGGCAGGAACTTACGCACCGGCAGCTCCAGCATACCGGCCGCCAGCGGGATCAGCGGACGCGTAGGCCCCACAAAGCGTCCGACCAGAATCGTAAACATGCTGTGCTGATGCAGGGCGTGCTCAGTTTTATCCAGCAGACCTTTATACTTTTGCAGATATTTCCAGCGGTGCAGCGGCCCCTGAAATTTCCAGCCGATGCCGTAGGAAACCCAGTCACCAATCAGACAGCCCGCAAATCCTGCCGCCCAGGCAGGATAAAGGCCCAGTTCGCCACTGCCGATCAGTGCGCCCAGGCTGGCCATCATCACTGTACCTGGCAGCAACAGCCCGACCAGCGCCAGCGACTCCAGAAACGTCACCAGTGCAACGGCAAACAGCGCCCACTCCAGGGACTGCGTAATCAGTTGTTGAATCCAGGCTTCCATAATCATCCTAAGTAAAAGCAGAAGGCTGGATTGTCCAGAGCCAGCCACACAGCGTCAAGGCAAGAATTGTAGGACAATGTTGACAAAACGCAGCGGCGGGAACTGTATAAATATCCATGATATACTTAAGCCGTTTTCTCACCCCTGAATTGCTGAGTCCGGAGAACATCTGAATATGCCCCGCGCAGGTTTTCTGCTCACCCGCCACTGGCGCGACAGCCCGCATGGCACCGAAATTATCCTCTGGCTCGCCACTGATGCCGGTGCACAGCGCGTGGTGCTGCCGGTACAGGAGTCCGTCGCGTTTATTCCCGAGGAATTTCAGTCGCAGGTCAGCGAACTCCTCAAAGATGAACGTCAGTTTCGGATTCAGTCCCTGGCGCTAAAAGATTTCCGCCGTCGTCCGGTGTTTGGCCTCTACTGCTCACAGAACCGTCAGCTACAGCGCATCGAAAAACGGCTCCGCGAACAGGGTATTCCGGTTTATGAGGCGGATATCCGCCCGCCGGAGCGCTACCTGATGGAGCGTTTTATTACCGCGCCCGTCTGGTTTGACGGCGAGCAGCACGGCGACAGTGTGGTCAATGCGCGCCTCAAGCCCCATCCCGACTATCGCCCGCCACTGAAGTGGGTCTCGCTGGACATTGAAACCACGCAGCATGGCGAGCTTTACTGCATCGGGCTGGAGGGCTGCGGTCAGCGCCAGGTCTACATGCTTGGCCCCGCCAACGGCGATGCCAGCACGCTGGATTTTGAGCTGATCTATCTCGACAGCCGCCCACAGCTGCTTGAGGCGCTGAACCAGTGGTTTGCCGATCATGATCCGGACGTGTTGATTGGCTGGAACGTGGTGCAGTTTGATCTGCGCGTGCTGCAAAAGCATGCCGATCGCTACGGTATTCCGCTACGTCTTGGCCGTCAGCAGGCCGCACTGGAGTGGCGTGAACATGGCTTCAAGCCCGGCGTTTTTTTCGCTCAGGCCAGCGGCCGGTTGATCATCGACGGCATCGACGCACTGAAATCGGCATTCTGGGATTTCCCGTCGTTCAGCCTGGAAGCGGTGTCGCAACAGCTGCTGGGTGAAGGCAAAGCGATCGATAATCCCTGGCAGCGCATGGAGGAGATTAACTGGCGATTTGCCAACGATAAGCCCGCGCTGGCACGTTATAACCTGAAAGATTGCGAGCTGGTGACGCGCATTTTTCACAAAACGGCGATAATGCCTTTTCTGCTGGAACGCGCAGCGGTCAATGGCCTGGCCGTCGATCGTCACGGCGGTTCGGTAGCGGCCTTTGGTCACCTCTATATTCCGCGGATGCATCGTGCCGGTTTTGTTGCCCCGAACATGGGTGATGTCGCCCCTGAAGCCAGTCCGGGCGGCTATGTGATGGATTCGCGCCCCGGCCTGTATGACTCGGTGCTAGTACTGGATTATAAAAGTCTCTATCCGTCGATTATCCGCACCTTCCTGATCGACCCGGTAGGGCTGGTCGAAGGACTGGCCCATCCTGATGATGCCGATTCGGTTGAAGGTTTTCGCGAAGCGCGTTTCTCCCGGCATACCCACTGCCTGCCTGCGATCGTAGAGCAGATCTGGCTGGGTCGTGAAGCGGCGAAAAAGCAGAAAAACCAGCCGCTGTCACAGGCACTGAAGATCATCATGAACGCCTTTTACGGCGTGCTGGGTACCAGTGCCTGCCGCTTCTTTGATCCGCGTCTCGCCTCCTCGATTACCCTGCGCGGTCACGCCATCATGCAGCAGACCCGCACGCTGATTGAGGCGGAAGGCTATGACGTCATCTATGGCGACACAGACTCCACCTTTGTCTGGCTCAAATCCGCCCACAGCGAAGAACAGGCCGCCGCGATTGGTCAGCAACTGGTGCGGAAAGTGAATGCCTGGTGGCGCGACCTCCTGCAGCAGACACATGGGCTGACCAGTGCACTGGAGCTGGAATATGAAAACCACTTCTGTCGTTTTCTGATGCCGACCATTCGTGGCGCGGAACAGGGCAGCAAAAAACGCTACGCCGGACTGATTCGTGACGCCGCCGGTGAGCGCATGGTCTTTAAGGGGCTGGAGTCGGTGCGGACGGACTGGACGCCGCTGGCAAAAGCGTTTCAGCAGCAGCTCTATCACCGTATCTTCCACCGCGAGCCGTGGCAGGACTACATCCGCACCACCGTGGCGCAGCTGCTGGCGGGTGAACTTGACGATCAGCTGATCTACAAAAAGCGTCTGCGACGTCCGCTGAAGGAATATGAACGAAATGTGCCCCCGCACGTGCGCGCCGCCCGGCTGGCCGATGAGCAGAATCGCAAATTAAACCGGCCTTTACAGTACCAGAATGGTGGCCGGATTCGTTACGTCATTGCTACGGCAGGCCCTGAGCCACTGGAGGCGCGCAGCACACCGCTGGACTATGACCACTACGTGACGAAGCAACTTCAGCCGGTCGCAGAGGGGATTTTGCCCTTTGTCGAAGGGGACTTTGCTACACTGATTACCGGGCAGCTGGGGCTTTTTTGACAGGTGACGAACGCCCTGCCATCCAGTACCATAGCGCCCTTCCTGAAACTCACTGCTCTTACAGCCGCCCCAGACCTTGTTGTCTGGCGGTAACGCTATTGCCTGAGCTTTGGGAACACCTCTAAAAACGTTAAAATTCGAGCAAAAAATATATGGTTTTTACATTAGGTCAGCGCTGGATTAGTGATACGGAAAGTGAACTGGGACTGGGCACCGTGGTGGCGATCGATACCCGCATGATCACCCTGCTGTTTCCGGCCACGGGGGAAAACCGCCTCTACGCCCGCAACGATTCGCCGGTTACCCGCGTCATCTTTAATCCGGGTGATACCATCACCAGCCACGAAGGCTGGCAGATGCGCGTCGATGAAGTACGCAACGAAAATGACCTGATGACCTATATCGGTACGCGTCTGGATACCGAAGCAAGCGAAGTGATGCTGCGCGAAGTGATGCTCGACAGCAAGCTGGTGTTCAGTAAGCCGCAGGATCGTCTGTTTGCCGGCCAGCTCGACCGGATGGATCGTTTTGCCCTGCGCTTCCGCGCCCGTAAATACCAGAGTGAGCAGTACCGCCTGCCGATCAGCGGCTTACGCGGCATGCGCACCAACCTGATTCCTCACCAGCTGCACATCGCCCATGATGTGGGCCGTCGCCATGCGCCGCGCGTGCTGCTGGCAGATGAAGTGGGCCTGGGTAAAACCATTGAAGCCGGGATGATCATCCAGCAGCAGCTGCTGGCTGGCCGTGCTGACCGCGTTTTGATCGTGGTGCCTGAAACCTTACAGCATCAGTGGCTGGTGGAAATGCTGCGTCGCTTCAACCTGCGCTTTGCGCTGTTCGATGATGACCGCTATACCGAAGCGCAGCACGACAGTGATAACCCGTTTGAAACGGAGCAGCTGATTATCTGCTCGCTCGACTTCGTGCGCCGTAACAAGCAGCGTCTTGAGATGCTGGCCGATGCCGAATGGGATCTGCTGGTTGTCGATGAAGCGCACCATCTGGCCTGGTCAGAAGGTGAGCCAAGCCGTGAATATCAGGTTATCGAACAGCTGGCTGAGAAAACCGCCGGCGTTCTGCTGCTGACTGCGACGCCTGAGCAGCTGGGCATGGAGAGTCATTTCGCCCGTCTGCGCCTGCTTGATCCTAATCGCTTCCATGACTTCGCAGCCTTTGTTGAAGAGCAGCAGCATTTCCGTCCGATTGCCGATGCCGTTACCGCGCTGCTGGCGGATAAATCAATCTCCCAGGAGGAGATGAACAGAATCAACGACCTGGTCGGTGAGCAGGACATCGAGCCGCTGCTGCAGGTCGCCAACAGCGACCGCGAAGGCAAGCTGGAAGCGCGTCAGGAACTCATCTCCATGCTGATGGATCGCCACGGCACCAGCCGCGTGCTGTTCCGAAACACCCGTAATGGGGTTAAAGGCTTCCCGAAACGCGAACTGCATCAAATCCGCCTGCCGCTGCCTGCGCAGTATCAGACGGCAATTAAAGTCTCCGGCATTATGGGCGCACGCAAAAGCGCAGAAGAGCGGGCGCGGGACCTGCTCTATCCGGAGCAGATTTATCAGGAATTTGAAGGCGACAGCGGCACCTGGTGGAACTTCGATCCGCGCGTGGAATGGCTGATGGGCTATCTCACGACTAACCGTAAAGAGAAAGTGCTGGTGATCTGCGCCAAAGCAGCCACCGCGCTGCAGCTGGAGCAGGTACTGCGCGAGCGCGAAGGCATCCGCGCTGCGGTGTTCCACGAAGGTCTGTCGATCATTGAACGTGACCGTGCTGCCGCCTGGTTCGCCTCAGAAGAGAACGGCGCGCAGGTGCTGTTGTGCTCTGAGATTGGTTCAGAAGGCCGTAACTTCCAGTTTGCCAGCCGTCTGGTGATGTTCGATCTGCCGTTTAACCCGGACCTGCTGGAGCAGCGTATTGGTCGTCTGGATCGTATCGGTCAGGCGCACGATATTCAGATTCTGGTACCGTGGCTGGAGCAGACCGCACAGGCGGTGCTGCTGCGCTGGTATCACGAAGGGCTGGACGCCTTTGAACACACCTGCCCGACCGGCCGGACAATCTATGACAGCGTCCATTCACAGCTGATCGGCTATCTGGCCGCACCCGAAAACAATGAAGGCTTTGATGCGTTTATCACCGACTGCCGCAAACAGCATGACACGCTAAAACTGCAGCTGGAACAAGGTCGTGACCGCCTGCTGGAGCTGAACTCTAACGGTGGTGAATCGGCTCAGCTGCTGGCTAATGCTATCAGCGAGCAGGATAACGACACCGGCCTGGTGAATTTCGCGCTCAATCTGTTTGATATCGTGGGTATCAATCAGGAAGATCGTAGCGATAACCTGATTGTGCTGACCCCTTCCGATCACATGCTGGTGCCTGATTTCCCTGGCCTGCCGGAAGATGGCTGCACCATCACTTTTAACCGCGATCAGGCGCTGTCACGCGAAGATACCCAATTCATTACCTGGGAACATCCGCTGATTCGCAACGGCCTGGATCTGATTCTGTCGGGCGATACCGGCAGCAGCGCGCTGTCACTGCTGAAAAACAAGGCGCTGCCAGTGGGAACGCTGCTGGTCGAGCTGATCTATGTGGTTGAAGCGCAGGCACCGAAGCATCTGCAACTGACCCGCTTCCTGCCGCCGACGCCAATTCGTCTGCTGATGGATACCAAAGGCACCAACCTGGCGGGCAAAGTGGAGTTCGAAAGCTTTAACCGTCAGCTGAATGCGGTTAACCGTCATACCGCCAGTAAACTGGTGAATGCGGTACAGCAGGATGTGCATGCGATTCTGACCCAGGGTGAACAGAGCGTCGTCAGCGAAGCGCGTGCGGTGATTGATGCGGCGCGTGCCGAAGCGAATGAGAAGCTGGGCGCAGAACTCTCGCGTCTCAACGCGCTGAAGGCCGTTAACCCGAACATCCGTGAAGATGAAATCGAAGCGCTGGAAAGCAATCGTGAACAGGTGCTGGAAAGTCTTGATGAGGCCAACTGGCGTCTCGATGCGCTGCGCCTGATTGTGGTGACACACCAGTAAGCTCAGGGGCCGCATGGCCCCTTATTTTTGGAAAGCCCCATGGAACCTTACAATCCACCGCGTGAACCCTGGCTGCACATCCTTTATCAGGATGCGCACATCATGGTGGTGAACAAACCCAGCGGTCTGCTCTCGGTACCCGGTCGGCTGGAGGAGCACAAAGATAGCGTGATGACGCGGGTTCAGCGTGATTTCCCGCAGGCCGAATCTGTCCACCGACTGGATATGGCGACCAGCGGCGTGATGGTGGTGGCACTGACCAAGGCGGCGGAACGCGAGCTGAAACGACAGTTCCGTGAGCGCGAGCCTTCCAAGACCTACGTGGCCTGCATCTGGGGTCATCCGGAGAAGGAAGAGGGACTGGTTGATCTGCCGCTGATTTGTGACTGGCCAAACCGTCCGAAGCAGAGGGTCTGCTTCGAGACCGGCAAAGCCGCACAGACGGAATATCAGGTGCTGGAATACCGTACAGATAACAGTGCGCGCGTTTCGCTGAAACCGATCACAGGCCGCTCGCACCAGCTGCGCGTGCATATGCTGGCGCTGGGCCATCCGATTCTGGGGGATAACTTCTATGCGCATCCGGAGGCCAAAGCGATGGCACCCCGTTTGCTACTGCATGCGGAGTCACTGACCATTACCCATCCGGCATTTGGTAATGCCATGACGTTTCGCCAGCCCGCCGATTTTTAAGGTTTACTCCAGGACTGTCGCCGTGGCCTCCTCTGTTGCAGAAGAGGCCACAGGGCTGGATGATTACTTGAAGCCTTTTTCTTTGCGAATCAGATCGTAAGCCGCCTGGATTTCCTGCGCTTTCTGCTTCGCCATCTCCATCATCTCTGGCGGTAACCCTTTCGCCACCAGCTTATCCGGATGATGCTCGCTCATGAGTTTACGGTAGGCACGTTTAATCGTGGTGGCGTCATCGCTGCTCTTCACACCCAGCACGCTACAGGCATCTTCCAGCGTTGGGCCGCGTTGCGCCTGCTGGAAACCGCCTGAACTACGCTGCCCCCCGCCAAACTGCTGACCGCCTTCCATCATGCGCAGGAACTGATCGAACTGACCGCGCGAGATACCCAGTTCTTCGGCAATCACATAAAGTACCTGACGCTCATTGGGATGCAGTGAACCGTCGGCAAAGGCGGCCTGAATCTGTATTTCCAGGAACATCCGAATCAGATCGAAGCGGCCAAAGCAGGCGCTGCGCAGTTCACGCAGCTTGCTGCGCAACGGGTAATCCGCCTGCTTACCCTCGCGGAACGCGCGCTGGGCAGCCGTGCGTGAGTCACCGTGCAGCTGCATCCGCTCCATTAACAGCGAAGCAATCTGAATATCCGCTTCCGTGACGCGCCCTTTTGACTTGGTCAGATGGCCCATCACCTGAAAGGTCGTGCTGAAAAACAGTGTCTGTCGGGTCTGATTATTTGAGAAGTAAGCCTTGCCTTGTGCGCCGCGTACTTTGTCAATCATATGGCCAATGATCAAACCGATCACAATACCCCAAAAGCCTGCGCCGGAAAGTAATCCCACCGTCAGACCCACAACTTTTCCCCAGTAGCGCATAAACTCCTCAATTCGCCATGCTTGCGGCTGAAAATTGCATTATCATACCTGTCATTTATCTCAGCGCCTAACGGCAACGCTGACAGACCAGGATTAACACTGGCGCAACGCCGGGCAGTAAGTTAGTCTCTGACCCGATTGTCGGCATGATGCCAGTTTTCATGGAATTCTCGATACCGCGTATGAAAAAACATATACCTACCCTGCTGGCCACACTGATCGGCGCAGCCATTAGCCAGCAAGCCTTTGCCGACGATTTGATGTCGCAGTGTATGTTAGGCGTGCCGAGTTATAACCGCCCGCTGGTGAACGGCGATACCAACCAGATGCCTGTTACTATTCACTCCGACGCCGCCAAAGGGAACTATCCCAATGATGCGGTCTTCACCGGCAATGTGAATATTGAGCAGGGTAACAGCCGTATGCAGGCCGATGAAGTTCAGCTTCATCAGCGTCAGCAAGAGGGCCAGACCGCGCCAGTTCGTACCGTCGATGCCCTGGGTAATGTGCACTACGATGACAATCAGGTCATCCTGAAAGGTCCGAAAGCCTGGTCAAACCTTAACAGCAAAGATACCAACGTCTGGAACGGTCAGTACCAGATGGTGGATCGTCAGGGACGCGGTGACGCCGATCAGATGAAGCTGCGTGGGGATAACCGCTACACCATTCTGGAAAACGGCACCTTTACCTCCTGCCTGCCCGGCTCCAACAGCTGGAGCGTGGTCGGTTCAGAAGTAATTCAGGATCGCGAAGAGGAAGTGGCGGAAATCTGGAACGCCCGCTTTAAGATCGGTTCGGTTCCCGTGTTCTACAGTCCCTATCTGCAATTACCGATTGGCGATCGTCGTCGGTCCGGTTTCCTGATTCCGAATGCAAAATATGGCAGCAACAATGGCTTTGAGTTCATGCTGCCTTATTACTGGAACATCGCGCCGCAGGCCGATGCGACCATCACGCCGCACTACATGAGCAAGCGCGGCATGCAGTTCCAGAACGAATTCCGTTATCTGACGACGCTGGGGGCCGGACTGGTCGAATTCGACTACCTCGGCTCAGATAAACAGTACGATAATGACAAATCAATGCGCGGCATCGCCGAAAGTGCTGACTCCGATCGCTGGCTATTCTACTGGCGTCACGCTGGCGTTTATGACCAGAACTGGCGTTTCAGCGCGGACTACACCAAGGTCAGTGATAAATACTACTTCAACGATCTCGACTCGAAGTATTACAGCTCGACCGACAACTACGCCACGCAGAAATTCAGCATTGGCTATGCGGACACCAACTGGGATGCCACGCTCTCCACCAAAGATTTCCAGGTGTTCGGCGATACCACCAGCAATAACGTCTACCGCGCCATGCCGCAGCTGGACGTCAATCTCTATCAGAACGACATCGGTCCATTTGATGGCCGGGTTTATGCCCAGGCGGTAAAGTTCTCCAACGTTAATAGCCGCTATCCTGAAGCGACACGTTTGCACGTTGAGCCAACGCTGAACCTGCCGCTGTCTAATGGCTGGGCCAGCCTGGATACCGAAGCGAAGTTCCTGGCGACCCACTACCAGCAGACTGACGTTGATTACTACAACAACGCGGCTAATGGTCTCAGGGGAACCAAAAGTGGCGAACTGGATGAGTCCGTCAACCGCACCCTGCCGCAGTTTAAAGTGGATGGCCGGCTGGTGTTCGACCGCGATATGGACTCCGCGGTGGGTTATACCCAGACGCTGGAACCGCGTGTGCAGTACCTTTACATTCCGTATCGCAATCAGAGCAATATCTATCCGTACGACTCTACGCTGCTGCAAACCGACTACACCGGTCTTTTCCGCGATCGCACTTATAGCGGCCTGGATCGCATCGCTTCCGCCAATGAAGTGGCCACCGGTGTCACCTCGCGTATTTATGATACCGATCTGGTTGAACGTTTTAACGTTTCTGTAGGTCAAATCTACTCGTTCACCCCTTCTCGTACTGGTGTGAATGAAACCAGCAAAGAAGATGACACCGGCAGCCTGATCTGGGCTGGCGATACATACTGGAAAATCAGCGATCGCTGGGGCGTCCGGGGTGGGCTGCAATATGACACCAAACTCGACAACGTCTCCCAGGGCAATACCATACTGGAATACCGTCGAGATGCCGACCGCATGGTGCAGTTGAGCTACCGTTACAGTAGCCCGGAATATGTGGCGACTGCACTAGACCAGCTGACTAATGGCAACCCGGTGACGAATCCTATCTACAAAAATGGGATTTCACAGGTGGGCACCACGGCCAGCTGGCCGATTGCCGATGCATGGTCTGTGGTAGGTGCTTACTACTACGATACCCGCAACAAGCGTCCGGCGTCGCAGCTGGTTGGCCTGCAGTACAGCTCATGCTGTTACGCTGTCCGGGTCGGTTACGAGCGCAAAATCAACGGTTTGGAAATCAACAGTAGTGAAAGTAAGTACGACAACCAAATCTCATTCAACATTGAGCTACGTGGTCTGAGTCCGAACTATGGCTTAGGCACCAACGATATGCTGCGTCAGGGCATTATCCCTTACCAGCCTGCTTTCTGATGTTGTGATGTTTGACAGGCAATCCCGCAGTGCGGAACCAACAATGGATAAAGTATGAAGAACTGGAGAATGCTGATTCTTGGTGTGGCAATCAGTGCCAACACCGCGTTCGCAGCACCACAAGTCGTTGATAAAGTTGCAGCCGTGGTCAATAACGGCGTGGTTCTTGAGAGTGACGTGGACGGCATGATGAGCACCGTTAAATCTCAGGCCCAGCAGGCAGGTCAGCAGTTGCCGGATGATAAAACGCTACGCCATCAGATTCTGGAACGTCAGATCATGGACAACATCATTCTGCAAATGGGTGATAAAGCGGGAGTTCAGATCAGCGACGAGCAGCTGGACCAGGCTATTCAGAACATCGCTGCGCAGAACAAGATGAGCCTTGACCAGCTGCGTAGCCGTCTGGCTTATGACGGCATGAACTACAGCGTTTATCGTTCTCAGATCCGCAAAGAGATGGCCATCGCTGAAGTGCGCAACAATGAAGTGCGTCGTCGCGTGACTATTCTGCCGCAGGAAGTTGATACGCTTGCCACTCAGATCGGTTCTCAGAATAGTCAGGGCACCGAGCTGAACGTCAGTCATATCCTGCTGCCGCTGTCGGAAAACCCGACGCAACAACAGGTTGATGAACAGGAAACGCTGGCGAAACAGCTGGTTGGCGAACTAAAAAATGGCGCTGACTTCGGCAAGATGGCCGTGACCTACTCTGCCGACTCCCAGGCGCTGAAAGGCGGCAACATGGGCTGGGGTAAAATCGAAGAGTTACCGACCCTGTTTGCTCAGGCACTGTCGAGCGCCAAAAAAGGCGATATCGTCGGTCCAATCCGCTCTGGTGTGGGCTTCCACATCCTGAAAGTAAACGACCTCCGTGGCGAGAGCAAAAATGTCTCGGTCACCGAAGTTCATTCGCGTCACATTCTGCTGAAGCCATCGCCAATCCTGACAGACGAGCAGGCACGCGCACAGCTGGAGCAGATTGCTAACGATATCCGCAGTGGTAAAACCACTTTTGCGGCGGCGGCTAAGCAATACTCTGATGACCCGGGTTCAGCGAATCAGGGCGGCGATCTTGGCTGGACCTCTCCGGAAGTCTTTGATCCGGCCTTCCGTGACGCGCTGCTGCGCCTGAAAAAAGGCCAGACCAGCCAGCCGGTTCACTCCTCTTTCGGCTGGCATCTGATTCAGTTGCTGGATACCCGTCAGGTCGATAAAACCGATGCTGCTCAGAAAGAGCGTGCTTACCGTATGCTGTTTAATCGTAAGTTCGCGGAAGAAGCACAGACCTGGATGCAGGAACAACGCGCCAGTGCCTACGTGAAGATTCTGGATGGCAATGCGCAGTAGTGCCCGTGTAGTGATCACGCCCGGCGAACCTGCCGGGATTGGTCCCGACCTTACCGTTCAGCTGGCCCAGCAGTCGTGGCCGGTTGAACTGGTGGTCTGCGCCTCGCCAGCCCTGTTGCAGCAGCGTGCGGCGCAACTCGGTCTGCCGCTGACCCTGCGACCCTACCTGCCTGGCGTGGCAGCAGAGCCACAGCAGGCGGGTACGCTGACTATCCTGCCGATTGACACGGCAGCGCCGGTCACGCCCGGCGAGCTTTGCGTCGCTAACAGCGACTATGTGCTGGCCACGCTGGCGCGCGCGTGTGACGGTTGTCTCGACGGTGAATTCGCTGCCCTGATAACCGGCCCGGTGCACAAAGGCGTCATCAATGATGCCGGCATCGCCTTTACCGGCCATACCGAATTCTTCGCCGATCGCGCAGGCGGCCATCGGGTAGTGATGATGCTGGCGACAGAAGCATTACGCGTCGCGCTGGCCACTACCCACTTGCCGCTGAAAGATGTGTCCGCTGCGGTAACGCGCGACTGTCTGCATGAAGTGATTACAATTCTGCATCGTGATCTGCAGCAGAAGTTTGCCATTGCCGAGCCGCATATTTATGTCTGTGGTCTTAACCCTCATGCGGGCGAAAGCGGCCACATGGGTCGCGAAGAGATCGAGACCATCACGCCCGCACTCAATGAACTGCGTCAGCAGGGCATTAAACTGACCGGCCCGCTGCCTGCGGATACCCTTTTCCAGCCTAAATATCTGCAACATGCCGATGCGGTGCTGGCGATGTATCACGACCAGGGCCTGCCAGTACTCAAATTTCAGGGGTTTGGCCGGGCGGTTAATATCACCCTGGGCCTGCCCTTTATCCGGACTTCAGTTGACCACGGCACCGCGCTTGAACTCGCCGGTCTGGGTCAGGCTGAACCGGGCAGCTTCATCACGGCGCTTAACCTCGCCATCACTATGATCAAGAGCAGTAATGAATAATCGCGTCCATCAGGGGCACTACGCCCGTAAACGTTTCGGGCAGAACTTCCTGAACGATCAGTACATTATCGACAGCATTGTCTCCGCCATCCATCCACAGCGCGATGAAGCGCTGGTCGAGATCGGTCCAGGCCTGGGTGCCTTAACCGAGCCGGTTGGCGATCGCCTCGATAAATTAACGGTGATAGAACTGGACCGCGATCTCGCTGCGCGTCTGGAAACCCATCCGTTTCTTGGTCCGAAGCTGACTATCTTCCAGCAGGATGCCATGACTTTCGACTTCGCCGCGCTGGCGCAGGAGAGAGGCCAGCCGCTGCGGGTATTTGGTAACCTGCCGTACAATATTTCGACCCCGCTGATGTTCCACCTTTTCAGCTATACTGGTTCGATCAAAGATATGCACTTCATGCTGCAGAAAGAGGTGGTCAATCGTCTGGTCGCCGGCCCGGGTAACAAAACCTACGGTCGTCTGACGGTAATGGCGCAGTATTATTGCCAGATCATTCCGGTGCTGGAAGTGCCTCCGCACTCCTTTACACCGCCACCGAAAGTGGACTCTGCCGTGGTGCGTCTGGTGCCCTATCCTGAGCCGCCGTACCCGGTCAGTGATGTGCGTATCCTGAGCCGTATTACTACAGAAGCGTTCGGTCAGCGTCGCAAAACGCTGCGCAACAGTCTGAGCCACATGGTGGCTGCCGGTGCGCTGGAAGAGTTATCCATAGATCCAACCCTGCGTGCCGAGAACGTCTCCGTCGCGCAATATTGTCAGCTGGCGAACTGGCTGGCGAATCATCAGGGAAAATCGCAGGAGTAAGTCATGAGTGAAACGGCCCGCGTCTCCGTCCATGTGCAAAGCCAGTACGTTGCTTCACAATCCTCACCGGATGATGATCGCTACGTCTTCGCCTATACCATTACGATTCGCAATCTGGGCCGTTCCTCCGTGCAACTGCTGGGACGTTACTGGCTGATTACCAACGGTAACGGCCGTGAAACGGAAGTTCAGGGTGAAGGTGTCGTCGGTGAACAGCCGCTTATTACACCGGGCAATGAATTTCAGTACACCAGCGGTGCCGTGATCGAAACACCGATGGGCACCATGCAGGGCCACTATGTAATGGTCGACGAACAGGGTGACACCTTCCACGTCGAGATCCCGGTGTTCCGCCTCGCCATTCAGACCCACATTCATTGATTCACACGCTTTCTGCCCGTTAAGTCGGGCACCTTCCTGATGGATAAAACGTTATGAGCACATACCTGATTGGCGACGTTCACGGTTGTTACGACGAATTACGTGCCTTGTTGCAACAGGTTGATTTCAATCCTGAGCAGGACACCCTGTGGCTGACCGGCGACCTGGTGGCGCGGGGTCCGGGCTCACTTGAGGTTCTGCGCTACGTAAAATCGCTGGGCGACGCAGTGCGGCTGGTGCTGGGCAATCACGATTTACACCTGCTGGCGGTCTATGCTGGGATCAGCCGTAATAAGCCCAAAGATCGCCTGACACCCTTGCTGGAAGCAGACGATGCGGATGAGCTGATCAACTGGCTGCGTCGTCAGCCGCTGTTACAGGTTGATGAAGAGAAAAAGCTGGTGATGGGACACGCCGGTATCACGCCGCAATGGGATATCGAGACCGCGAAAAAGTGCGCGCGTGAAGTTGAAGCGGTTCTCGCCAGCGACAGCTATCCGCTGTTTCTGGATGCCATGTATGGCGACATGCCGAACAACTGGAGCGAAGATCTGACCGGCCTGGCACGTCTGCGCTTCAGCACCAACGCCCTGACCCGCATGCGTTACTGCTTCCCCAATGGTCAGCTGGACATGATCTGTAAAGATGCCCCTGAATCTGCCCTTCCGCCGCTGAAACCCTGGTTTAACATTGGGGGGCCGGTCGCACGTGACTACACCATCGTGTTTGGTCACTGGGCCTCGCTGGAAGGCAAAGGGACGCCAGAGGGCATTATCGGTCTTGATACCGGTTGCTGCTGGGGTGGAACGCTGACCCTGCTGCACTGGGAAACGCAGCGCTATGTGGTGCAGCCTTCCAATCGCGAAAAAGCGCTGGCCTCCAGCGAAAGTCTGGCACCACCTGCGCTATAACGGTGATGCTGGCCATTAAGGCCAGCATCCTGTCTTATGCGCCGATAATGCCGCCATCCTCGCGGGTGATCATAACCACCGATGACCGGGGACGCGGACTGTTATTGGGAAAGTGCGAGTCACCCTCCTCGCCGGGATGCTGCACATTCACGAACAGCGTTTTGTAATCGGGCGTGAAGGTGATGCCGGTCAGCTCGCACGATTTGGGGCCGACCATAAACCGGCGGATCTCGCCGCTGTCAGGATCCCCCACCAGCATCTGATTGTTCCCCTGCCCCTGATAATCCTCTTTGTTACTGTATTTACCGTCGGTCAGGATCCATAACCGCCCGTGCGCATCAAACCCCAGACCATCGGGACTGTTAAAGGTGTTTTCAGCGGTGATGTTAGGCGTGCCGCGATAGATTCCCTCAGGATGCGCGATCGGATTGCCGCACAACGCATAGATATCCCACTCAAATGCCTGCGCGGTGGCATCGCCCTTCTCATCCCAGCGGATAATCTGGCCGTAAATATTTTTAGGTCGCGGATTCGCCGCATTGACCGGCATGCCTTCATTACCGCGCTTGTTGTTATTGGTCAGCGTGCAGTAAGCACGGCCATCATGCGGGTTAACGGCAATCCATTCCGGCCGGTCCATCCGCGTGGCGTTAACCACATCAGCCGCCGCTCGCGCATTAATCAGGATATCAGCCTGACTGTTAAACCCCTTTTCAGCGGTGAGTCCATTTTCGCCCCACTTCAGTGCCAGCCAGCGCCCGGAGCCTTTCAGCGGTGTGCCCTGCGTATCGCCATTGAACTGCGCCACATAGAGCGTGCCTTTATCCAGCAGTCCGTGATTGGCTTTGGCATCATCCGGGATGACCTTGTCATCTGAGACATATTTATAGATATATTCGCCGCGCTCATCATCGCCCATGTAAACCACCAGTTGGCCGGTTTTAGCCACCGTAACGGCGGCATTTTCATGCTTAAAGCGGCCCAGCGCGGTACGTTTGATCGGCACTGAGCGTGGATCAAAGGGATCGATTTCGACAATCCAGCCGTGGCGGTTAAATTCATTGGGGTTTCTGGCGATGTCGAAACGGGGATCAAAGTCGGCCCAGTTACGCTCTGGCTCGGCGGCATTCAGGGTATAGCGCTTTTGCTGCGGCGTCGGCGTAAAGTCCGCCTGATGGGTGCCAAAGTAGGTGTCGTAGTTCTCTTCACAGGTGAGATAAGTGCCCCACGGCGTTTTACCGTTGGCGCAGTTACCAAAGGTGCCCAGTACATTCATACCCTGTGGATCGGCGGCGGTCTGCAGCGCTTTATCGCCCGCTGCCGGACCGGAAAAACGCATAGGCGTATTGGCGGTGATGCGGCGGTTGTAGTCAGAAGGACGCACCACCTGCCAGCGGTTGTTCTCACCCCGTTTGACTTCAACGATGGAGATGCCGTGCGCCGCCTGCGACTTTTTCACATCTTCCAGGCTGGTCGCTTTGTTGCCGCCGTGGGCGAACAGCGTCGGCTCATTCACATATTCATTGTTGATCGCCATGACGCCACGATGGTCATCAATCGCGAAGAAGCTCATCCCATCGTTGTTGTCACCGAACTGCTTTTCCTGATCTTCCGCGCTGTTATTGCCCTGGGGATCAAATGCGACTGCGCCATTCACCAGCGGATCTCCCCATGAGATCAACACGTCTGCGCGATAGCCGGGAGCCACCACAACCTCATCGGCGGTGGATGCGGCAATCGCCTGAAAGCCCAGCAATGAGCTGCCCGCTGGCTTCTCCTGCGCCAGTGCGCTTCCTGAGAGCGTGAGGCCACCGCTCAGAAAGCCAGTCAGACCCAGAGCGCCGGAACCGGCAATGAATTTACGACGCAGAGGATCACGCAGACGGTCAGTGCTTAATGCGGAGAGTTCGGTTTTCATTTTTGATTGCTTCCTTTATGACGATCCCAGAAAAGAAGCAATGCTAATGAATAGAGATGACAGCCAGGTTACAACCTGGCAGCGGGAGGATTAGCGACGGCGGTCGAGGATCTCAAAACAGTAGCTGTGGGAGTTCTGCTCATCAGCGTCGTGAAACTCGCTGAACGTGGACTGCCACTCATCCGGCTCGTAGTCCGGGAACTGCGTATCACCTTCAACTTCCGCATCAATGTGCGTCAGATAGAGCCGATCGGCACGCTTCAGCATCTGTTCATAGACGCGTCCACCGCCAATGACCATGATCTCTTCAGCATCACCGGCTGCCTGTATCGCCTCATCCAGTGAAGTAACCCAGGTGACGCCATCCGTGGTGCCAGGCTTACTGCTGACTACGATGTTCAGTCGACCAGGTAACGGGCGACCAATGGATTCAAAGGTCAGTCGACCCATAATGACCGGTTTCTTCAGCGTATTGCGTTTGAACCACGCCAGATCTGCAGGCAGGTCCCACGGCATGGCGTTCTCCATTCCAATAATGCGATCTGTTGCTAATGCCGCGATAAGACTAATCATGTTAACCACTCACTGAAAAAAATTGGCGCCATGATACGTAAAGGTGAAACTTTCGTCGATAGGGGGAAAGGTCTATTTGCGTAAAGCTTTTCATGATGCCGTTTTTCGCGGCCTGTGCAGCGTTTTTCACCGCGTAATCGCGTCAGTTTGCTGCAGCTCGCCAGTGAATGGCCTCTGGCTGGCACAATAAGCATGCGCAAAAGAAAACGGCTCCCACAGGAGCCGTCAGGGTTATCAGAAGTCGTAGCGCACACGCACCAGATTCATATCACCCAGGTTATTAGTGCTGGAGGTGAAGACATGTTCGTAATCAACACGGAAACCATAGTCGAGGAACAGCACTACACCCAGACCGTTGTCGATGCGCTGGTAATCACGGCCTGTCATGACCTCAATGCGATCGCCCATAACATAAGGCTGCACTGCTTTCAGACCATACTGCGCCACCGGGATTTTGTAACCGGCAAAATATTCAACACCCCACGCATCGCCAGCAAAGTAGTCATGCACATCTTTGCGTTTGGTCGTCATGAAGTTCTGATACCAGCCACCACCGGCTGACAACGTCCAGTTGCCTGGTGTCCAGCTTAATGCAGTGCCGTAAATGTTCTGATCGTAGTCGCGGCTGTCGCCATTGTTCGGGTTACGCATCGCCGCGCGGGTGTAGTTCCACGCAGTGCCCCAGCTCAGATCGTCTGTGATGTGGTAATCCACGCCCAGCGAGCCGCCGCCTTTGCGCTTATAGCGCAGACCGTTGCCCGGCAGATACTCGTTATCGTCGAACAGATAAGAAGCGTAGATATCCGCATCGCCGAAGGTGTTTTTGTACTTCAGCTGCTTACGTGAACGGTAAGATCCGTCGTAGTCGCCGTTGATTCCGTTGCCCGGCGCCTGGCCGACCATGTCGTAATCCCAGATATCGGTCTTCGCCCCGACGGTGTCGTAATAGACGCTGTTCTGCTGACCAAAGGTAAGCTGACCCCAGGTTTTGCTTTTCAGACCGGTGTAGAGCTGGCGACGCGTAGTCTTATTGGCACCGTCCGCATAGTGACGATCCCAGCTGAAGACGGCCGGAACGTTAACGCCCAGCTCGTAGTAGCTAATCCAGCTGACATCATCAAAGAGGTAATAGTCAGCGCCGAAACGGAAACGGGTGCCGCCATCAAAACCGTCACGCTTGTAGGATTTGTCATCTACACCAGTCTGATGATTGAACTGAGCACGAACGCTGCCGCCAACCGCAAAGTTAAGACGGCTAAGCGGATCGCCCGCCTGCGGATCCTGTTTTAACAGCGTCACTTCCGCCTGGCTGGCGAAAGGAAGAATAGCCATCAGTGCAGCCACTGCACTCAGAGAAAAAGTACGCATTTTCATTTTTATATATGTCCCGATACGCTCCAGTGATGAGCGGCAGGCATAGTACTGGCGAAAAATCCGCACAGGAAGTGTTTATATTATAAATTTGTGCGAACCGGCCCCATTCGCACCTATAGCTAAAAAATTAAGCCAAATCAGATACTTTAACGCAAACTCCAGACTCTTTCTGGACCTGACTTTCAGATTATCGCCAATGAAGCGGCAAAAAAAACGGCTCCCGAAGGAGCCGTTTTTCGCATCACATCACCTTACATGGCCTTTATCTGGGCATGCATTTCCTGAACGGAGATAACCTGTTCCGTCGGGTCTGCATTCAGCGCCATTGCAGTCGCGAAGCCACCGTTCAGCGTGGTGTCGTAGTGCACTTTATACTGCAGTGCGCTGCGGCGAATCAGCTTAGAATCTTCAATCGCCTGACGACCCGCCGTGGTATTGACGATATAGCTATACTCACCATTCTTCAGACGGTCCTGAATGTGCGGACGACCTTCATGTACCTTGTTCACCAGGCGCGGATTGATACCCGCTTCGCCCAGCACAACCGCCGTGCCGTGAGTCGCATCCAGTTCGAAACCAAACTTCTGCAGCTTAGCGGCCAGGTCAACGATACGTTTCTTGTCGCCTTCACGCACCGACAGCAGCGCGCGGCCCGACTTCTTCATGTTGCTCTGCGCGCCCAGCATCGCTTTAGAGAATGCCTCAGCGAACGTGCGGCCCACACCCATGACTTCACCGGTAGAGCGCATTTCTGGCCCCAGAATCGGGTCAACGCCCTGGAACTTGTTGAACGGCAGCACCACTTCTTTAACAGAGTAGTAAGGCGGAATCACTTCTTCAGTGACGCCCTGCTCTGCCAGCGTTTTACCTGCCATCACGCGCGCGGCCACTTTCGCCAGCGGGACACCGGTCGCTTTAGAGACAAACGGCACGGTACGCGCCGCACGTGGGTTCACTTCGATCAGGTAGACTTCGTTGTCTTTTACCGCGAACTGGACGTTCATCAGACCGCGAACGTTCAGTTCGAACGCCAGTTTCTCAACCTGCTGGCGCATCACATTCTGAATCTCCTGATTCAGGGTGTAGGCCGGCAGTGAACAGGCGGAGTCACCGGAGTGAACGCCAGCCTGCTCGATGTGTTCCATGATGCCACCAATCAGCACCCGCTCCCCGTCGCAAATCGCATCCACATCCACTTCAACCGCATCATCCAGGAAGCGATCCAGCAGCACCGGCGCATCATTGGAAACCGAAACTGCAGTCTGGAAGTAGCGTTTCAGGTCAATCTCATCGTAGACGATTTCCATGGCACGGCCGCCCAGCACATAAGAAGGACGCACCACCAGCGGATAACCCAGGCCAGCCGCTTTCTCCACCGCCTGCTCCAGCGTCGCAACTGTGGCGTTAGCCGGTTGCTTCAGGTTCAGGCGATCGACCGCCTGCTGGAAACGCTCACGGTCTTCAGCACGGTCAATTGAGTCCGGGCTGGTACCGATAACCGGTACGCCTGCGGCTTCCAGCGCACGCGCCAGTTTCAGCGGGGTCTGACCGCCATACTGCACGATGACGCCTTTTGGCTGCTCAATGCGCACAATCTCCAGCACATCTTCCAGCGTGACCGGCTCGAAGTAGAGGCGATCAGAGGTGTCGTAATCGGTCGAGACGGTTTCCGGGTTACAGTTGACCATAATGGTCTGATAACCATCTTCACGCAGCGCCAGGGCAGCGTGAACGCAGCAGTAGTCGAATTCGATACCCTGACCGATACGGTTGGGCCCACCACCCAGAATCATGATTTTTTCGCGATCCTGACTTGGGTTGGCTTCGCACTCCTCTTCATAAGTGGAATACATGTAGGCAGTATCCGTCGCGAATTCTGCAGCACAGGTATCTACGCGCTTATAGACCGGGTGCAGGTTAAACTGCTGACGCAGCTTGCGGATTTCGCTCTCTGCCACACCCGCCAGCGTCGCCAGCCGTGCATCGGCAAAGCCTTTACGCTTCAGCGTGCGCAGGAAGGTCGCATCCAGGCTGTTCACGCCTTCGCGGGCCACCTGATCTTCAAGTTTCACCAGCTCTTCAATCTGCACCAGGAACCAGCGGTCCACATTGGTCAGGTTGAATACGCCATCCACTGACATACCTGCACGGAAAGCGTCTGCGATGTACCAGATGCGGTCTGAACCGGCATCTTTCAGCTCGCGGCGGATGCGGGTTAACGCTTCCGGATCGTCAAGGTGTACTTTCGGGTCGAAGCCATTAGCACCCACTTCCAGGCCGCGCAGCGCTTTCTGCATGGATTCCTGGAATGTGCGCCCAATCGCCATCACTTCACCGACCGACTTCATCTGCGTGGTCAGGCGATCGTTGGCACCGGCAAATTTTTCAAAGTTGAAACGTGGGATCTTGGTGACGACGTAGTCGATTGAAGGCTCGAACGAGGCTGGCGTTAAACCGCCGGTAATATCGTTCATCAGCTCGTCGAGGGTATAGCCGACCGCCAGTTTGGCCGCCACTTTAGCAATCGGGAAGCCGGTCGCTTTTGACGCCAGCGCCGAGGAGCGCGACACGCGTGGGTTCATCTCGATGACAATCAGACGGCCATCTTTCGGGTTAACCGAGAACTGCACGTTGGAGCCGCCGGTTTCAACACCGATTTCACGCAGTACCGCCAGCGAGGCGTTACGCATGATCTGATACTCTTTGTCGGTCAGCGTCTGGGCAGGCGCAACCGTGATGGAGTCACCGGTGTGAATCCCCATCGCGTCGAAGTTCTCAATTGAGCAGACGATGATGCAGTTGTCGTTTTTATCACGCACGACTTCCATCTCATACTCTTTCCAGCCAATCAGCGACTCATCAATCAGTAACTCGTTGGTCGGTGAGAGGTCGAGACCGCGTTCGCAAATCTCCTCAAACTCTTCGCGGTTGTAGGCGATGCCGCCACCGGTGCCGCCCATGGTAAAGGAGGGACGGATAATGCACGGGAAGCCAACATCTTCCGCTACGGCCAGCGCTTCTTCCATGGTGTGTGCAATGCCGGAGCGCGCGGTATCGAGGCCAATGCTTTTCATCGCCACGTCGAAACGACGACGATCTTCTGCTTTATCGATCGCATCAGCAGTCGCGCCAATCATGGTGACGCCAAACTCTTCCAGCACGCCATGACGTTCTAGCTCCAGCGCACAGTTCAGCGCTGTCTGTCCGCCCATCGTTGGCAATACCGCATCCGGACGCTCTTTTTCGATGATTTTACGCACCACTTCCCAGTGAATCGGCTCAATGTAGGTCGCATCAGCCATTTCCGGGTCGGTCATAATGGTCGCCGGGTTGGAGTTCACCAGAATGACGCGGTAACCCTCTTCACGTAGCGCTTTACACGCCTGCGCACCGGAATAATCAAATTCGCAGGCCTGGCCGATCACAATCGGACCGGCACCAAGAATCAGGATGGATTTTAGGTCTGTACGTTTTGGCATGAATTAGCTCCTGATTACTTCGCTTGCAGACGGAATGCGTCAATCAATTCAATAAAGTGGTCAAACAGCGGCGCAGCATCACCGGGACCCGGGCTGGCTTCAGGGTGTCCCTGGAAGCTGAATGCTGGCTTGTCAGTGCGGTGAATGCCCTGAACGGTTTTATCGAACAACGAAATGTGGGTTACACGCAGGTTCGCGGGCAGATTGTTTTCATCCACCGCAAAACCGTGGTTCTGCGCCGTGATCATCACGCGGTTGTTTTCGAGATCTTTCACCGGATGGTTGCCGCCGTGGTGGCCGAGCTTCATCTTTACGGTCTTAGCACCGCTGGCCAGCGCCAGTAGCTGATGACCCAGACAGATACCAAAGACCGGAATCTCTGTCTTCAGGAAGGCCTGAATGGCGCTGATAGCGTAATCGCACGGCTCCGGGTCGCCAGGACCGTTGGAGAGGAAGATACCATCCGGATTCAGCTTCAGTACTTCTTCGGCTGGCGTCTGTGCCGGAACGACGGTCAGACGGCAGCCGCGATCCACCAGCATGCGCAGGATGTTGCGCTTAACGCCGTAATCGTAAGCCACCACGTGGTAAGGCAGCGACGCCGCAGCAGCCTGCTCTGGCAGGCCCGCGTCCAGCGTCCAGCTGCCCTGCTGCCAGCTGTACGTTTCAGTGGTGCAGACCTCTTTCGCCAGATCCATCCCTTTCAGTCCCGGGAACGCCTGCGCTTTTTGCAGCGCCAGCGCGGCATCCGGATTGTCGCCCGCGATGATGCAGCCATTCTGCGCCCCTTTTTCTCGCAGCAGGCGCGTCAGCTTGCGGGTATCGATATCGGCAATCCCCACGATGTTATTTCGCTGCAGGTAAGCAGATAAGCCCTCTTCGCTACGGAAGTTGCTGGCAATCAGCGGCAGGTCACGAATAACCAGGCCTTGCGCATGAATCTGACTGGATTCTTCATCGGCAGCATTGACACCGACATTACCGATATGGGGATAAGTGAGAGTAACGATTTGGCGGGAATAGGAAGGATCAGTGAGGATTTCTTGATAACCGGTCATTGAGGTGTTGAAAACGACTTCCCCCACTGCCGACCCTGTTGCCCCGATGGCCCGACCGTGGAATTGGGTTCCGTCTTCCAGAACCAAAAGTGCTGACTTAATCAAAACATCCTCCAGGGAATAAACAGTCAATATATCTGCATATTAATTCAAAATAGCCGCCTGAATCAATGCAAAAACCGCCTGAATTGTCGATTTTTGGCAAATTGCGCGCATTCTAATGATCGCCCTGGTCATTGTCTACCCTGGAGTGGATTTTTTTCATGGTTATCTGCCTTATGAGGAATAAAACGGGCATAAGCGGCAAAAAGAGGTGAAAACTCGGCGGAATAATCGTTTGCCAGGCAGCGTTAAAACTAAAATGGCGCAACAGGACCTTCATTTTTGACCAAATGGTCAAAAATGGCATTTAGCTGAGCGGATAAAGCAGAAAAACAGATAAAAATAAGAGTTAAAGATAGATTCTAGAACAGAATGACATTTTTCAGATAAAATTAAGGGCAATGAAAACATTGCCCCTTTTCAATCAAGTGATTACCGATTGAAATAACCACATCACGATGGTTCACAACACTTACAACATCGACAAATCCAGCACATCACGCATATCAAAAAGGCCAGATTTTTTATCTTTCAGCCATAAAGCTGACTTAACTGCGCCTTTTGCAAAGGTCATGCGGCTTGAAGCCTTGTGGGTAATCTCTACCCGCTCTCCGATATCTGCAAAAATTGCTGTATGCTCACCGACGATGTCACCCGCGCGTACCGTCGCAAAACCAATAGTCTGCGGCTGGCGTTCGCCGGTGTGACCTTCGCGCGTATAAACTGCATGCTCATCCAGTTTCCACTGCATTGCGTCGGCTATCGCCTCACCCATCGCCAGCGCGGTGCCAGACGGCGCATCCACTTTATGGCGGTGGTGTGCTTCAACAATCTCAATATCCGCGTACTCACCCATCACTTTGGCAGCCTTCTCTAACAGTTTCAGCACCAGGTTAACCCCCACGCTGAAGTTAGCGGCAAACACAATGGCGATATCTTCCGCCGCCGTGCGAATGGCCGCTTTGCCCGCCTCATCAAAACCGGTGGTGCCAATCACCATCGCTTTGCCGTACTCACGGCAGATCGCCATATACGCCAGCGTGCCTTCCGGGCGGGTGAAATCGATCAGCACATCAAAGTCGTTGATCACCGCGCGTAAATCGTCTGCGATGATGATCCCATTTTTTCCGATGCCCGCTAATTCACCAGCGTCGCTGCCGGTCAGCGATGAGCCTGAGCGGACCAGTGCCGCACCCAGTTCTACGCCTTCTGCTTGTTGCGTCGCCTGAATCAGATTACGGCCCATTCGGCCCGGCGCGCCCACAATAGCAATGCGGATAGTGTTCATATTTATTCATTCCTAAAACAAAACTATGCATCCAAAGCGTCATCAGGTTAACGATGAGTTAACATTCACGCCACTATTAATCCGTGATAATAAGAATTTTATGCCAGCCGCCTGTGATTATCAGTAAAAGCAATCATCGCAGCAATTCATGGCATTTCTGGCAGACTACAAAAACAAAAAAGACCGAACAGAGTCGGCCTTTTTATCAATCATATCGAAGCGTTACTGCACGTTGCGTACTTCGACGCGCAACTCTTTAGGCACTTCAAAGACAATATTCTCTTCACGACCAATGAGCTCAATCGCCGCTTCGCCGCCCAGCTCACGCAGACGCTGGATCACCTGCTGCACCAGAATATCGGGGGCTGAGGCACCTGCGGTAACGCCGATGCAGGCCACGCCTTTTACCCACTCTTCCTGAATATCATCCGCAGAATCGATCAGCTTCGCCAGTTTACCGGCACGCTGTGCCAGCTCGGCCAGACGGTTAGAGTTCGAGGAGTTCTTCGAACCGACCACCAGCACCACTTCTGCATCTTTCGCCAGCGTACGAACGGCTTCCTGACGGTTGGTGGTGGCGTAGCAGATATCATCTTTACGCGGCCCGATGATCGCCGGGAAACGCTGACGCAGGGCATCAATGATGTCAGAGGTGTCATCCACAGAAAGCGTGGTCTGCGTCATGAAGCTCAGATTGTTTTCGTCTTTGACGGTCAGTCTGAAGACATCGTCCGGTGATTCCACCAGATACATGCCACCATTGGGGTTGTTGTACTGCCCCATAGTGCCTTCAACTTCCGGATGACCCGCATGACCAATCAGTATTGCTTCAACGCCTTTACGGCTAGCGCGCGCGACTTCCATATGGACTTTAGTCACCAGCGGACAGGTGGCGTCGAACAGCATGGTCAGATTGCGCGCTTTAGCTTCGGCCCGCACCGCCTGTGAAACCCCGTGCGCGGAGAAGATCAGAATTGCGTTATCCGGCACTTCACTGATCTCTTCAATGAAGATGGCACCACGCTCACGCAGGCTGTTCACCACGTAACGGTTATGCACCACTTCGTGACGGACATAGATTGGCGCGCCATACATCTCCAGCGCGCGCTCTACAATACTGATGGCGCGATCAACGCCAGCGCAGAAACCGCGCGGATTAGCTAACAGGATTTGCATCGTTCGCCTCCAGTGCCGGATCGATTTCCAGCACCTCTACATCAAACTGAATACGACGACCTGCCAGCGGATGGTTAAAATCCACGGTGATCGAGTCTCCGGAAACTTCACGGATCACGCCTGGCATTTCACTGCCGCCCATGCCGCTGAACAGCATGATGGCACCCACTTCCGGTTCGCCTGCATCAATAAAGTCCCGACGCGAGAAATACTGGATCAGGTCCGGGCTGACGCCACCAAAGGCGTCTTCCGGCTCGAGGGTGAACTGTTTGGTTTCACCCGCTTTCAGCCCCAGTAGTGCCTGCTCAAGCGCTGCAGAGAGGCTGCCATCACCGAGACGAAACAGCGCGGGCTTGCCGTTTGCACGGGTCGATTCCGCCGTCGAGCCATCTTCCAGCTTCAGCGTAAAATGCACCAACACCGCGCTTTCGCGCTGTACGGACTCAGTCATCACTTACCCTTTCTGTTTAGCTTGTTTGCCGTTCGGGCTGAAAAAGCCCTCCAGCACCACCAGTGCGGCACCAATACAGATGCCGCAGTCAGCGATATTAAATGTAGCGAAGTGCCAGTTACCGACATAGAAATCGATAAAATCGACCACGAAGCCGTGGTAGGAGCGATCGAACAGATTGCCGATCGCGCCACCAATGATCAGAGCATAGGCGATGTTAGCCATCTTCTGACTGGCATGATTACGATACATCATCACCATCAGTGAGATCACGATAGCCAGCGCGATACCCGCAAAGAACCAGCGCTGCCAGCCGCCTTTGTCTGCCAGGAAGCTGAATGCCGCGCCATAGTTGTGCGCGTAGAACAGGTTCAGGTAGGGCATAAGCGGCTGGGTTTCATGCAGCATCATGTTGTTCATCACCCACTGCTTACTGGCGAAGTCGACAACAATCACCACCAGCACCAGCCAAAGCCAGCGCAATCCGGTTGAGAAAATAGGTTTACGCATCAGGCAAATTCACGCTGTTCGCCGTCACCGGCTACGTTAGTGTAACAACGACCACAGACCTCAGCGTGCTCAGGATTCTGCCCGACGTCGGTAGTGTAATGCCAGCAGCGCTGACATTTCTCGCCTTCCGCCTTGTGCAGCGCGATTTTCAGACCTTTCAGCAGTTCACTCTGCTGCGCTTCGTCGTTCGCCAGGGCGTAATCCGCTACCTGTGCGCCAGAAGTCAGCAGCACAAAGCGCAGTTCGTTGCCCAGCGCCTGCAGTTTAGCGGCCAGCTCCGGATCGGCATACAGCGTGACCGTTGCTTCCAGTGCGCCTCCGATACGTTTATCCGCACGTGCCTGCTCGATCACTTTGTTCACTTCGCCACGCACTTTCAGCAGCTCGGCCCAGTAGGCGTCATTCAGTGCTTCATCTTCCGCCAGGCCAAACAGACCCTGATACCACTCTTCGGTGAAGACATACTGCGCACGTTCGCCTGGCAGATAGCCCCAGATCTCATCCGCAGTAAAGGACATGATCGGTGCCATCCAGCGCACCAGCGCTTCGACGATATGCCATAGCGCGGTCTGGCAGCTGCGACGCGCCAGGCCATCGCCTTTCGCGGTGTACTGACGATCCTTGATAATATCGAGATAGAAGCTGCCCATCTCAATCGAACAGAACTGCATCAGACGCTGGATCACTTCGTGGAAATCGTAGTTCTCGTATGAGGCAACGATATCAGCCTGTGCCGCCTGTGCACGACCCACTGCCCAACGATCCACTACGACCATCTCTTCTGGTTTCACCAGATCGGTGGCCGGGTTGAAGCCGCTGAGGTTAGCCAGCAGGAAACGCGCGGTGTTACGGATGCGACGATAAGCATCGGCAGAGCGCTTAAGGATCTCATCAGAGACCGCCATTTCACCCGAGTAATCGGTTGAGGCCACCCACAGACGCAGAATATCGGCACCAAGTTTGTTCATCACATCCTGCGGCGCGACCGTATTGCCGATTGATTTCGACATCTTACGGCCCTGACCGTCCACGGTGAAACCGTGCGTCAGTACCTGACGATAAGGCGCTTTGCCCTTCATTGCCGTGGAGATCATCAGCGAGGACATAAACCAGCCGCGATGCTGATCGGATCCTTCCAGATAGAGGTCAGGAGCATGTCCGCCAAATTCCGGACGCGCATCAACCACGGAATAGCTGGTTGAACCAGAGTCAAACCAGACATCCAGCGTATCCGGCACTTTGACGTAATGATCGGCGTCGTCGCCCATCAGTTCGCGCGGGTCGAGATCCCACCAGGCCTGAATACCCTCCTGCTCAACACGCTGCGCCACTTTCTCCATCAGCGCCAGTGTGTCCGGATGCAGCTCTTCGCTCTCTTTATGAACGAACAGTGCCATCGGTACGCCCCAGGTACGCTGACGAGAGATGCACCAGTCAGGACGGTTCGCCACCATGGATTCGATACGCGCCTGGCCCCAGTCCGGGATCCACTGCACGCCTTTGATCTCTTTCAGTGACTGCGCACGCAATCCTTTCTGATCCATGCTGATGAACCACTGCGGCGTAGCGCGGAAGATGATCGGCGTTTTATGACGCCAGCAGTGCGGATAGCTGTGCAGCAGTTTCTCAACGTGCAGCAGCGCGCCCTTCTCTTTCAGCAGTTCAACGATCAGGTCGTTGGCTTTAAAGACGTTGACCCCATCCAGCGTCGGATAAGTGCCTGGCAGATAGCTGCCATCCGGTCCGACCGGGTTAGCCGTTTCGATGCCATATTTCTGACCGATGACATAGTCATCCGGGCCGTGGCCTGGCGCGGTGTGAACGGCACCGGTACCCGCGTCTAGGGTCACGTGCTCGCCCAGTACGACCAGCGACTCAATCGCCAGGAACGGATGCTGGAACTTCTGCAGCTCCAGTGCAGCGCCCTGACATTCGCCCAGTACCTGCCATTCGCTGACACCGGCGCGCTTCATGACGCTTTCCACCAGCTCTTTCGCCAGGATCAGGGCACGGCCCTCGATCTGGATCAGCTGATACTCAAATTCAGGATGCAGGGAGATGGCGCGGTTAGCCGGTAATGTCCACGGCGTTGTCGTCCAGATCACCAGTGAGATCGGGCCATTGACCTGGGATACGCCAAACGCCCCACGCACCGCATCGGTATCGATGGCGTTAAACATCACATCAATCGACGGAGACGTTTTGTCGTAATACTCCACTTCCGCTTCTGCCAGGGCAGAACGGCAATCCAGGCACCAGTGCACCGGCTTCGCGCCTTTGTGCAGATGGCCGTTGCCGATGATTTTACCCAGCGCACGAATGATGTTGGCTTCGGTTCCGAAATCCATGGTCAGGTAAGGACGATCCCAGTCGCCCAGCACGCCGAGACGAATAAAGTCCGCCTTCTGGCCTTCAACCTGTTCAGCGGCGTATTTGCGGCACGCTGCACGGAATTCAGCGGCGGTGACTTTCTCGCCTGGCTTGCCGATCATCTGCTCAACTTTGTGTTCAATTGGCAGACCGTGACAATCCCAGCCCGGCACATACGGCGAGTCGTAACCCGCCATGCCTTTCGACTTAACGATAATGTCTTTCAGAATCTTGTTAACGGAGTGACCAATATGAATGCTGCCGTTCGCATACGGAGGGCCATCATGCAGGATAAAGGTTTTTTTCCCTTTTTTGGCTTCGCGGATGATGCCGTACAGGTTGTCGGCATTCCAGCGTTGCAACATTCCCGGTTCGCGTTTGGCCAGATCGCCACGCATCGGGAATCCCGTTTCCGGCAAATTCAGGGTAGATTTATAGTCACTCATCAGATTCTCGATTCCGTTTTTCGCTCAGGTTAAAGCAGCCCAAAGAACTGCCGGGCCGTTACCACATCGTTCGCAATTTGTTCTTTCAACGCCTCCAGTGAGGCAAAGCGCTGCTCGTTTCGTATTTTCTGTTTCAGCACCACATCAATGTGACGACCATAGAGATCCATATTGATGTCGAGCAGGTGAACTTCAAGCTGCTGGCGTAAACCTTTTACGGTCGGACGGGTGCCGATATTAGCAACACCCGGCAGTGGCTCGGGCGTCAGACCCTGTACCTCCACGGCATAAACCCCTTTCACCGGCGTGACGCTGCGGCGTAAAGGAAGATTCGCAGTCGGGAAACCCAGCGTACGTCCCAGTGCATCACCGTGCACGACGCGGCCGGAAATAGTGAAGGGATGACCTAACAGCGACTGTGCCAGCGCTAAATCATCCGCAGCCAGCGCCTGACGCACGGCAGTGCTGCTGATTCGCTTACCGCCATCACAGAAGGTTTCGGTGCTGACGACCTCAAAGCCATACTCCACACCGGCTTTCTGTAATAACAGGAAATCCCCCTGGCGACCAGCGCCGAAGCGGAAATCATCGCCAACCGCAAGGTACTTCACGTCCAGCTTGTCGACTAACAGATCACTGATAAAACGCTGGGCGGACAAGGCCGCAAAGCGAGGGTCGAACCGCACACACAGCACTGTATCCACGCCGGCTTCCGCCATGTACCGCAGCTTTTCACGCAGGCGAGTCAGGCGAGCCGGGGCTTTATCACCGGCAAACAGCTCAAGCGGCTGTGGCTCAAACACCATGACCACGACCGGCAGATTACGCTTACGTCCTTCTTCACACAGACGCGACATCAGCGCCTGATGCCCACGGTGCACGCCATCGAAATTACCAATGGTCAGAACGCAGCCGCGATGCTGCTCGTTAAGATTATGAATACCGCGGATAAACTTCATGGCTGGCCCAAACCGGTGGAAATCGGCGGATTATACCCTTGAAAGCGACTCAGGTTAACCCGTCAGCACGCCTTTCATGCTTTAGGCGCTGCATTTCCTGTTGCGGATGCGCATGTTAAGAATTTTGTCGCGAAATACTGTATTCAGCGAGGGGAAGCTGGTAGAATCTTGCGCCATCAAATACGTAACCGAGTGCCGCTTTTAGGGCGACGCTTATTTGCACAAATCCATTGACAAAATCAGGTTAGAAGGGCATAGTCCTCGGCCTTTGATTTGTCTCTATAGAACACATTTGGGAGTTGGACCTTGGCTAATATCAAATCAGCTAAGAAACGCGCCGTAACATCTGAGAAACGCCGCAAGCATAACGCTAGCCGCCGCTCAATGATGCGTACCTTCGTTAAGAAAGTATACGCGGCGATCGCTTCAGGCGACAAAGCTGCTGCGCAGAACGCATTCAATGAAATGCAACCACTCGTGGATCGTCAGGCCGCTAAAGGTCTGATCCACAAAAACAAAGCTGCACGTTATAAATCTAACCTGACTGCACAGATCAACAAACTGGCTTAATCGCCTGTTGTTTATCACTTTGTTGAAAAAGCCGGCTTACGCCGGTTTTTTTTCGTCTGTACTCTGGTGGGGAAAAAGTCCACTGAAGTCTGCGTGACAGAGACGCTGCACTGCCGGATGCTGAATCATCCGCTCCGCGAAGAGGATGTGATATTCCTCTGACACCGCATCAAGCCGCCCGACTTCATAGACGCCTTCCCGCTCACCCATTTCAAGCGCAGGCGCGACAAAAATCGCCTTCTGCCGCGCACCAAATGCTTTCATCAGTGCTGCATCATCAAACTCGCCGAGAATCTCTACCTGCAGCCCTTGCGTAGTGATCCAGTTGAGGATTTTGCGTCCCAGCATTGAGCGGCGGCCGGGAATCAGGAGTGGGCGCGTTTCCAGACAGGCCGGAAAAGAGGAATCAGAAAGCGGCTGTGTTGACCAGAAGCTGACCATACATTCGCCCAGCTTCACCGAAAAAAGGCCTTCCTGCTGCGTAGGATCAATGGAGCAGTCAGAGATAATCATATCCAGCTTATGCTGACTGAGCTGCTCCAGCAGCATTTCGTGGGTTGACTCAAAACAGCGCAGATGAATCTTCTCTTCTGCAACCACTGCGGTTTCCAGCACCTTGCTGACAAGCTGCTTAGAGAGCGCATCTGCCACGCCGACATCCAGCAGCAGATGGAACTCTTTGCGGTAGTTAACGATATCCAGCATCTCCTGACCCAGCATAAACATGCGGTCCGCATAACGGAACACCAGCTGACCCAGTTCAGTCGGCACCAGGCCCCTTCCCTGCCGCCGGAACAGCTTGCCCTGCAGGCGCTCCTCAAGTGCCTTAATCTGCCCGGAAATAGTCTGTGGTGTCAGAGATAGCACTTCTGCCGCAGCCGCCACAGAGCCGCTTTTGCAGATCTGCCAGAAGTAATAGAGATGGTTGAAATTGAGCTGATTCATCGAAAAAAAGGAGGCTTTCGCCTCCTCTCCATTAACGCAGTTTAATCCGCAGCAGGGTATAGCCAATTACCGCTGACAGCACAGAGCCCGTCAGGATCCCCAGTTTAGAGAAGGTCACAAGCTGCTCATGTGTCGAATCGAAGGCCAGCGAACTGATGAAAATAGACATCGTAAAACCGATGCCGCACAGCACGCCAATCGCCATGATATCGCGGATGGTGGTGCCGTCAGGTAATACCGCCAGCCGCAGTTTTACGGCCAGCCAGCAGAACAGCGTAATGCCTAAGGGCTTACCGATTAACAGGCCGAGGATGATACCTGAAGGCTCCGGTGAAAGGACGTCACGCAGCGTAATACCGGCCAGTGAGATACCGGCGTTAGCGAAGGCAAACAGCGGCAGAATCAACCAGTTCACCCACGGCATCAGACCGTGCGCCAGATGTTCTGCTGGTGAATGCCCTTCTCTCTTTTCCAGCGGTATGAAGAAGCCAACAATGACGCCCGCCAGCGTGGCATGGACCCCTGACTTCAGCACTGCGGTCCAGAGCACGATCCCAACCAGCATATAGACCGAGATTTTACGGACATTAAAGTAATTCAGCACTGCCAGCACAACGATAGCCCCTGCAGCAACGCCCAGGGATAACAATGAGAGGCCACTGGTATAGAACAGGGCGATAATAACGATAGCCCCCAGATCATCGATAATCGCCAGTGCCATCAGGAAAACTTTCAGTGCAGCAGGAACACGACTGCCAAGCAGGGCAAGTACACCCAGAGCAAATGCGATATCGGTCGCCGTAGGGATAGCCCAGCCGTTGCGTGCTATCTCATCACCATGGTTGAAACCGAGGAAGACAAGGGCGGGCAGTGCCATGCCGCCTAATGCCGCTATGACGGGAAAGATCGCCTTGTCACGGCTTGCAAGTTCGCCGACTATCAGCTCGCGCTTCACTTCCAGACCAATCAGCAGGAAAAACAGCGCCATCAGCGCATCGTTAATCCACAACAGCAGATTTTTACTGATATCCAGCGCACCGAAGCGGATTTGCACAGGTTCATTGAGAAACGCCTGATAGCCCTGAGCGGTTTCGGCAGAGTTGGCGAGAATCATGGCAGCCACTGCCGCCATAATTAACACCATGCCATTGCTGGCGTCGCTTTCAATGAAGCTTTTAAGCAGGTTTTTGAGACTACGGGGCTTATTCAACGTGTATCTTCCTGATCAGCGGTAGAAAGATAAAGAGTGTAGCGGCTACTATAGTTCGTTAAAAGCAGCTTATTCCTCACCTTTCCTTCGGTTTAAGCGAAGAGAAGGCGGTTAACGCTAAAGAAGGATGAACTTTTTTTACGCATACCATCAAAACGGCAAAAAAAAACGGAACCTGAGGCTCCGTTTTTTCAGACACTGTTTAGCGTGTCAGGTCGTCAAAGAATTTCTTCACGCCATCGAAAAAGCTCTTAGAACGCGGGCTGTTATGCTCACCGCTTGGGCCGCCAAAACTTTCTTCCAGTTCACGCAACAGCGCTTTCTGTTTTTCGTTCAGGCTGACCGGTGTTTCCACCACGACGCGACATAACAGGTCGCCGACCGCACCGCCACGGACAGATTTGACACCACGTCCGCGCATGCGGAACAGCTTGCCGGTCTGGGTTTCTGACGGCACTTTCAGCTTCACGCGGCCATCCAGTGTTGGTACTTCAATCTCTCCGCCCAGCGCCGCCATCGCAAAATTGATCGGCACTTCACAGTAGAGGTTGTTCTCTTCACGCTCGAAGATCGGGTGTTTCTTCACCGATACCTGAACGTAGAGATCGCCGGCTGGTGCGCCCTGCTCGCCCGCTTCACCTTCGCCACTCAGGCGAATGCGATCGCCGGTGTCCACCCCTGCCGGGATTTTCACTGACAGCGTTTTCGACTTCTCAACACGACCATGACCATGGCAGGCGTTGCACGGATCTTTAATCACCGAGCCACGACCATGACAGGTCGGACAGGCCTGCTGGACGGTGAAGAAGCCCTGGCGCATCTGCACCTGGCCTGCACCGTGACAGGTTGAACAGGTCTGTGGCTGCGTTCCCGCTTTCGCACCGCTGCCGTGGCAGACGTCACACTCTTCCAGCGTTGGAATGCGGATCTCTTTGGTCACGCCGCGTACCGCTTCTTCCAGCGACAGCTCCATGTTGTAGCGTAAATCGGCGCCACGGGATGCGCGCTGACGGCGTCCACCACCAAAGATGTCACCGAACACGTCGCCAAAGATATCGCTGAACTCTGCACCGCCGCCGCCAAAGCCGCCGCCGCCGAATCCACCGCCACCCATACCGCCCTGTTCAAAGGCTGCATGACCATACTGATCGTAAGCCGCACGCTTCTGCGCATCGGTCAGGATTTCGTAAGCTTCCTTGACCTCTTTGAATTTCGCTTCGGCTTCTTTATCACCGGGATTGCGATCCGGGTGGAATTTCATAGCCAGGCGTTTGTAAGCCTTTTTGATTTCACGCTCGTCCGCGGATTTGGCGACGCCTAAAATCTCGTAGTAATCACTCTTCGCCATGTTTATTTAGCCCTTAACATGATCGCACGGGCGTGGAGAGATCTCCTACGCCCGTGCTGGTTTCAACGGCTGTCAGGCCAACCGTCGCGCCCGGTCAGGGGCAATTATTTCTTGTTGTCTTTCACTTCTTCAAATTCAGCATCGACAACGTCGTCATCTTTCTTCGCTGACGCGTCACCGGCATCCGCTGCACCCGCCTGAGACTGCTGCGCTGCTTCCATCAGTTTGCCGGACACTTCCATCAGCGCCTGCATTTTGGCGTCGATTTCCGCTTTGTCTTCGCCTCTCAGCGCAGTTTCCAGCTCGGCCAGCGCAGCTTCAATTGGCGCTTTGTCGTCAGCTGACAGTTTGTCGCCTGCTTCATCCAGCTGCTTACGCGTGCTGTGGGCAATCTGATCACCCTGGTTACGTGTCTGGACCAGCTCTTCGAACTTACGGTCAGATTCAGCGTTCGCTTCCGCATCACGCACCATTTTCTGAATCTCTTCATCGCTCAGACCTGAAGAGGCTTTAATGGTGATTTTCTGCTCTTTACCGCTGTTCTTGTCTTTCGCTGACACGTGCAGGATACCATCCGCATCGATGTCGAAGGTCACTTCGATCTGCGGCAGACCGCGTGGCGCGTTCTGGATACCGTCAAGGTTGAACTGGCCCAGTGACTTGTTGTCATTGGCGCGCTTACGCTCACCCTGCAGCACGTGAATGGTCACGGCTGACTGGTTATCTTCAGCCGTCGAGAAGACCTGGCTGTGCTTGGTTGGGATGGTGGTGTTCTTGCTGATCAGCGAAGTCATCACGCCACCCATTGTTTCGATACCCAGTGACAGCGGGGTAACGTCCAGCAGCAGCACGTCTTTCACGTCGCCACCCAGTACACCACCCTGAACCGCAGCACCGACAGCAACCGCTTCGTCCGGGTTCACGTCTTTACGTGGCTCTTTACCGAAGAACTCAGTCACTTTGGCCTGAACCAGTGGCATACGAGTCTGACCACCGACCAGGATAACGTCGTTGATGTCTGAAACAGACAAGCCGGCATCCTGCAGCGCAACTTTCAGTGGCGCAATTGAACGCGCAACCAGATCTTCAACCAGTGACTCCAGTTTAGAGCGGGTCACTTTAATGTTCAGGTGCTTAGGACCGGTCGCATCTGCCGTGATGTATGGCAGGTTAACGTCGGTCTGCTGTGCAGAAGAGAGTTCGATTTTCGCTTTCTCTGCCGCTTCTTTCAGACGCTGCATCGCCAGCGGATCGTTGTGCAGATCGATACCCTGATCTTTCTTGAATTCAGCAACCAGATAGTTAATCAGGCGGCTATCGAAGTCTTCACCACCCAGGTGGGTGTCACCGTTGGTCGCCAGAACTTCAAAGGTTTTTTCGCCGTCAACTTCGTCAATTTCAATGATTGAAATATCGAAGGTACCGCCACCCAGGTCATAAACCGCGATGGTGCGGTTGCCCTGGCCTTTATCCAGACCGTATGCCAGTGCTGCAGCGGTCGGTTCGTTGATGATACGTTTGACTTCCAGACCCGCGATACGGCCGGCATCTTTGGTCGCCTGACGCTGCGCATCGTTGAAGTAAGCCGGTACAGTGATCACGGCCTCAGTCACTGGCTCACCGAGGTAATCTTCGGCAGTCTTTTTCATTTTCTTCAGCACTTCAGCAGAGATCTGCGGCGGTGCCATTCTCTGGCCTTTCACTTCCAGCCAGGCGTCACCGTTGTCAGCGCCGGTGATTTTGTACGGCATGATTTTAATATCACGCTGTACTTCTTCGTCCTGGAAGCGACGACCGATCAGACGCTTAATTGCGAACAGGGTATTCTGCGGGTTGGTCACTGCCTGACGTTTAGCCGGTTGACCGACCAGAATTTCGCCATCCTGTGTATACGCAATAATTGAAGGCGTGGTGCGATCGCCCTCGGCATTTTCCAGCACGCGTGCTTTGGTGCCATCCATGATCGCAACACAAGAGTTGGTTGTACCCAGGTCAATACCAATAATCTTACCCATCTAAACATCTCCCACTTAAATTCGTTGCCAATTTGGGTTGTGAACCTTTTATGTGGGCGGGTTGTTTGCATTCAACCGCCAGCACATGCTTTTTTTCCAACGTTCACAACGCTCGATGACAAGTAAATGGGGCCGCTTCGATGCGCATCAAGGGCTAAACCAAAAAAAATTTTTTTACCGCTGGCCCTGCCGGGATCAAAGAACACTGCCACAACGCTGAATAGGGAGCATCGCTGTGTTCCCTTCAGTGAGCAGGAGGGAATCCGTTTATTCCATCAACGATCATTTTACTGCCGGGGGACCAGGGCAAATCCATTACAACGACTTAATCTCCTGATTCAGATCCGGCTCGTGGCTGACGTCACGTCGCAGCCAGATCCCCGTCAATAATCCCACCAGCGCCAGCGCCATCACATACCAGCACGGAGCCATCACGGAGACATTCATCAGCAGGGATACACAGATCGGTGTCAGCCCGCCAAAGATTGCGTAGGAGAGGTTGTATGAGAATGAGAGTCCGGTGAAACGCACTTCTGCCGGAAAGGCGCGCACCATCACAAATGGCACCACCCCAACGACACCAACGCTGAGCCCTGCCATGCCATAGAGCAGGAAGAGCTGCTGCGGATAGAGAGCGCTCAGGTGATAAAACTGCCAGCTACAGATCGCCAGCAGCAGACTACCGACACACAAGGTACGACTGGCACCAAAGCGATCGGCAGCGAGTCCGGCAATAATGCAGCCGATGCAGAGCATCACAGTGGCAATGCTGTTGGCCTGCAGGGTCAGCGCGGGCGCGATGCCCTGCTGCTTCTGCAGCCAGACCGGTGACATCAGGATCACCACGACGATGCAGGCGGAGAGCAGCCAGGTCAGCAGCATGGAGATCACAATCGACTTTTTATGCTCCACCAGTACGGTCTTCAGCGGTAACGTTTCCGCCAGCGCTTTGCGCTGCTGCATCTCAATAAAGACCGGTGTTTCATGCAGCCAGCGGCGCAGGAACATTGCGATCAGCCCAAATACGCCGCCAAGGAAGAACGGTATACGCCAGCCACCTTCATGGATCGCCTGCTGAGACATCGAGGTATTGATCAGCGTCGCCACCAGCGACCCCAGTAAAATGCCGATGGTCAGCCCGGCCGTCAGCGTGCCACAGGCGATGCCGATACGTTTATAGGGTACGTGCTCAGCAACAAACACCCAGGCGCCCGGTACTTCGCCACCAATCGCCGCCCCCTGCAACATCCGCATCAGCAGCATCAACAGAGGCGCAGCAATGCCAATCGTCTGCCAGGTGGGCAGAGCCCCCATCATCAGGGTCGGTAGCGCCATCAGCAGAATACTCAGGCTGAACATCTTTTTACGGCCAAGCTTATCGCCAAAGTGCGCCATAACGATGCCACCGAGCGGTCGTGCCAGATAGCCGGCGGCAAAAATGGCAAACGTCTGCAGCTGACGCAGCCATTCAGGGATATCTGAGGGGAAGAAGAGTTCGCCGATCACGGTGGCGAAGAAGACAAATATGATGAAGTCGTAAAATTCCAGCGCGCCGCCCAGCGCGGCCAGCGCCAGCGTTTTGTAATCCTTACCGGTCAGACGCGGTGTATGAGTCGGATTCATAATATTCCAGAGGCAAAAGACAATTTTGTAAAGATACTCTTACTATACCGTCAATCTTTTGCCACACCAGCAAGGCTATAGCTTATGCCTGAAATGGGGAATATTTAGTTATTTATCTCACGCATCGCGCTTTTAGGCCGAAATGCTGCTACCACATCTGCATGCGTTTCGACGTAAGGGCCTTCCAGCAACTGTAAACAATAGGGTACAGATGCGAAAATGCCATGGACTTTAACGTTGTCCTGCTCATCCTTCAGCCCTTCCAGCGTCTCTTTGATCGACTTCGGCTGACCGGGAAGATTGAGGATCAGCGACTGTTTGCGGATCACGCCGACCTGACGCGACAAAATGGCGGTCGGCACGAACTGCAGGCTGATCTGGCGCATCTGCTCACCAAAACCGGGCATTTCCCGATCGGAAACCGCCAGGGTGGCATCGGGTGTGACATCGCGTCGGGCCGGACCGGTGCCGCCGGTGGTTAACACCAGATGGCAAAAGCGTTCATCGACCAGCTCGCAGATCGCGTGCTCAATCATCGGCTGCTCGTCGGGTACCAGACGGGACTCAATCTCAAACGGGCTGCTGATTGCGCGACTCAGCCAGCTCTCCAGCGCGGGAATACCCTCATCCTGATAGATACCGTTGGCGGCGCGATCGGAGACCGATATCAGGCCAATGCGTAATGTATTCATGATTAGCTTCGCTGTGATTTACCGCGGTGCGGTGGAGTAAAAGGGGAATAGCAGAGAGGATAATATAAAGTGAAAGGGTCGGAAAAGGGAAAACCGTGGCAGCCTGCGCCGCCACGGTCAGCCGATTACAGCAGTTCTGCCAGCATCTTCTCAAGTTTGCCCTGATCAACGGCAAAATTGCGGATACCTTCTGCCAGCTTAGCAACGGCCATAGGATCCTGGTTGTGCTGCCACAGGAACTCAGACTCGGTCATGCGGGCCGGACGGGCTTTCACTTCGCCGCTGTAGCTCAGTTTACGCTCCAGGGTACCTTCGCTCTCTGCCAGCTCTTTCAGCAACGCAGGAGAAATGGTCAGACGGTCACAGCCAGCCAGTTCGATGATTTCGCCGACGTTACGGAAGCTCGCGCCCATCACCACGGTTTCATAGCCGTGCTGCTTGTAGTAGTTGTAGATTTCAGAAACAGAAACCACGCCTGGATCTTCGTGCGCGGCATACTCTTTCTTATCGGTGTTGGCTTTATACCAGTCAAGGATACGGCCAACAAACGGCGAGATCAGGAACACGCCCGCTTCGGCACAGGCACGCGCCTGAGCAAAGGAGAACAGCAGGGTCAGGTTACAGTTGATACCCTCTTTTTCCAGCTGCTCTGCAGCACGGATGCCCTGCCAGGTAGAGGCCAGTTTGATCAGGATGCGGTCATTGCTGATACCGGCATCATTGTAGAGTTTGATCAGGCTGCGGGCTTTAGCAATGCTGCCTTCAGTGTCGTAAGAGAGGCGCGCATCGACTTCAGTCGAGATACGGCCTGGGATCAGTTTCAGAATTTCCAGACCAATGTTAACGGCCAGCTTGTCAGAAACCAGCTGCAGCTGCTCTTCTTTGTTGCTGCTCTGCTCACGCGCCCAGCTAATCGCTTCATCGATCAGTTTACGGTATTCAGGGATTTGTGCGGCGTTGAGAATCAGAGAAGGGTTGGTGGTGGCGTCTTGTGGCTGATACAGCTTCATAGCTGCGATATCACCCGTGTCGGCGACGACGGTAGTGAGCTGACGCAGGGAGGTAAGTTTGTCCGTCATGTTCTTTTCTCTTAGTTAACTGTCAGTGTGAAAAAAGGCTGTTGCGATAATATCACGCGGCAACGGTGGCGCAAGGTCAGGGAATGCCGTTTACGATAGCGCGAACAAATAGGTGTGATTCGTCATTCTTTGCGGCTTTTTTGGTACACTGCGTAGCCTGATAAGCCGCCAATGCCCTGTTAAACCAGGCATTAACCGAGGAAGCAACTATGTTGATGGTGATCTCTCCCGCCAAGACGCTGGATTATGAAAGCCCGCTGGCGACAACGCGTTTCACCCAGCCTGCGCTGTTAGAAAAGTCACAACAGCTGATTGAGATTGCGCGCGATCTGTCACCCGCCAGCATCGCCTCGTTAATGGGCATCAGCGACAAACTGGCGCACCTCAATGCCGATCGGTTTAACAGCTGGCACCCCGATTTTTCCCCTCAGAATGCCCGTCAGGCGATCCTGACGTTTAAAGGTGATGTCTACACCGGTCTGCAGGCCGACACCTTCAGCGATCAGGATTTCGATTTTGCTCAGCAGCATCTGCGTATGTTGTCTGGCCTGTATGGCGTGCTGCGTCCGCTCGATCTCATGCAACCTTACCGGCTTGAAATGGGCATTCGCCTGGCCAATCCAGCGGGCAAAGACCTTTACACCTTCTGGGGCGATCTCATCACTGAAACGCTGAATACCGCGCTGGCGGAACAGGGTGATGAGGTGCTGATCAACCTCGCCTCGGACGAATATTTCAGGGCGGTTAAGCCGAAGAAGCTGCAGGCACAGATGATTAAGCCGGTGTTCCTCGACGAGAAAAACGGCAGCTATAAAGTGATTAGCTTCTATGCCAAAAAGGCGCGTGGATTAATGAGTCGCTACGTGATTCAGCAGCGCCTGACAAAGCCGGAACAGCTTAAGGCGTTTGATGTGGATGGCTATCGTTTTGACGGGGCAAGCAGCAGCGGGAGTGAACTCGTCTTTAAGCGCGCGGAGCAATAACTCCCCCGCGCGCACTGTGTTTTTCACATCACAAGCAGGCTTCCCGTAACCGGGAAGCCTTTCACCGCACTACTTCAGCAGGAACGCCCGCAGCGAGGCGAAATCACCCTTCATCTTGTGCGACAGCAACGGAAGGTCGGCGCGCTCCGCTAACTCTGGCGGCAGCGTCAGGGTCTGCTCAAGGATCGCTTCCACGCTTTCACGGAATTTCGCCGGATGCGCCGTTCCGAGGAACACACCATACTCCCCTTCCTGCAGCTGATCGCGCAGCAGACGCCAGGCGATGGCAGCATGTGGCTCGGAAACGTAGCCAATCTCTGCCAGTTCACGCATTGCGGCGCGAGTGGTCTCATCAGTGACTGCACCACAGGCCAGATCGGTTAAGCGCCAGGTTTTACGGCGGAACAGCTCTTCCACACGTGGCCAGTTGTTAGGCTGGCTGACGTCCATCGCATTCGACAGCGTAGAGACAGTCAGGTTTGGCTGCCACTCGCCGTTGCCCAGGAAGCGCGGCACCGTGTCGTTGGCGTTGGTGGCAGCGATAAAGCGTTTGATCGGCAGGCCCAGCGATTTCGCCAGCAGACCGGCGGTCAAATCACCAAAGTTGCCACTTGGCACGGAGACAACCAGCTGATTGCGTTTTTCCTGTGGCAGCTGCGCGACCGCTTCAAAGTAGTAGCAGATCTGCGCCAGCAGGCGGCTGATGTTGATGGAGTTAGCCGAGTTCAGGCCAATCGCCCGCTTCAGCTCTTCATCATCAAATGCCTGTTTGACCAGCGACTGGCAGGCATCGAAATCGCCGTCGATAGCGATAGTTTCAATGTTGCCGCCCAGCGTACAAAAGAGTTTCTCCTGCAGCGGACTGATTTTGCCCTGCGGATAGAGGATCACCACGCGCACGTTCTTCATGCCGTAGAAAGCGTGCGCCACGGCCGCACCGGTGTCACCGGAGGTCGCGGTCAGAATGGTGATCTGCTCATCTGAGCCTGAGAAATATGACAGCATCTGCGCCATAAAACGGCCGCCAAAATCTTTAAATGCCAGCGTCGGGCCGTGGAAAAGCTCCAGACAGGCGATATCTTCGCTGACGGCTTTCACCGGGGCCGGGAAGGCAAACGCGGCGTTAACACGCTCATGCAACTGCTGGGCCGGAATCTCGTCACCAATAAAAGCCGAGAGAATTTTGCTGCTGCGGCTGACAAAATCCATCTCCAGCATCGCGTCGATGTCGGTCAGTTCAAACTCTGGCAGTTCCAGCGGAAAGAACAGACCCTGCTGTGATCCCAGACCCTGTTTCACCGCCTGGGCGAAGCTGACCTGCTCGTTGTGATCCTTCAGATTGTAGAGTTTCATGCGTTATCCCAATTGTCGTGCGCCAGCCGTGTCGAGGCGGCAGATATGGACGAAGCCTTCATCATTCTGCAGATAGTGCTGGCTCAGCCAGTCAGCCATCCGCTGTGCCGTTTCAATCTGGTTGCAAACGGCGAAAAGTGTCGGACCAGAGCCTGAGATACCGCACGCCAGTGCGCCAATATCTTTAGCGGCCTGCCGCGCCTCGGCGAAGCCTGGCAGCAGCCGGGTCCGGTAAGGTTCGGCAATCACATCCTGCATAAGTTTAGCTGCCAGCTGCGGCTGACGCGTATGGCAGGCGTGAATGAAGCCAGCCAGCAAGCGGCCATGTTTGATACAGTCCTCTTTGCGGTACTGCGCCGGTAAGATGGCGCGCGCTTCAGCGGTGGACACTTTAATGCCCGGATAAGCCATCACCCACAGCCAGTCATCAAAGCCCGGCACCGCCTGGCTGATGATGTCATTCTCCTGCAGCATCAGCTGAATGCCTCCGAGGAAGCAGGGAGCGACATTATCATAATGTACGCTGCCGGAGATCCGCCCTTCCAGCTCGCCCATCAGCGTTAATAGCTTGCTGTCGCTGAGTGGCTTGCCGCAGAATTCGTTCATCGCCATTAAACCGGCCACCACCGAGCAGGCGCTGGAACCCAGACCGGAGCCGATGGGCATATTCTTCTCCAGGGTCATCGCCACCGGGATCTCTTTGCCCACCGTCTCGCAGAAAAGTTGCCAGCACTGATAAACAATATTCTCTTTGGGATCGGCGGGCAGCTTACTGACAAAACGACCAGCGTTGGTCAGTGAAAACTGCTCAGCTGCTTCCACAGAGACACAGTCACCCAGCAGGGAGCCATCTACCGGCGATACCGCCGCGCCCAGCACATCGAAGCCGACGCTGACGTTACCGATCGAGGCTGGTGCGTAAATTTTTACCATGTTTAAACTCCCAACTTCCATGACAGCGTACGCAGCAGATCGGCAAAGACACCGGCCGCTGTGACATCATTTCCTGCACCGTATCCGCGAAGCACCAGCGGAATCGGTTGATAGTAGCGACTGTAAAACGCCAGGGCGTTTTCGCCGTTTTTCACTTTATAGAGCGGATCGTTGCCGTCAACGGCGTCGATCTTCACTTTACAGACGCCACCCTCTTCGATCACGCCCACGTAACGCAGGACTTTGCCCTCATTCTGCGCTTGTGCAACGCGGTCAGCAAAGGCGTTATCGAGTTCGGGCAGACGCTGCATAAACTGATCAACATCCTGAATTTCGGTCAGGCTGGCGGGCAGCAGCGGTTCGATCTCAATATCACTCAACTCCAGCTGATGACCCGCTTCACGCGCAAGAATGAGCAGCTTACGCGCCACATCGGTGCCAGCCAGATCGTCCCGCGGATCGGGTTCGGTAAAGCCCATCTCACGCGCCATGTTAGTTGCCTGCGACAGCGAAACCCCTTCATCCAGCTTGCCGAAGATAAATGACAGCGAGCCAGAGAGGATACCGGAGAAGCGCAGCAGTTCATCACCCGCGTTCATCAGGTTCTGTAGATTTTCGATGACCGGCAGTCCGGCACCAACGTTGGTATCATAAAGAAATTTACGACGCGATTTGGCCGCGGCGGCGCGCATCTGCTGATAGTAATTCCAGGAGGAGGTGTTGGCCTTTTTGTTCGGCGTCACCACGTGGAAGCCTTCGCTGAGGAAATCCGCATACTGATCGGCAACAGCCTGGCTGGAGGTGCAATCCACAATCACCGGATTGAGCAGATGATACTCTTTCACCAGACGAGTCAGACGGCCCAGATTAAAGGGCTCTTTCGCTTCAGCTAATGCCGACTGCCAGTTGGTTAAATCGATGCCGTGGACGTGGGTTAGCAGCGCATGTGAGTTAGCGATGCCGCACACGCGCAGGTCGATATGCTTTTTCTTCAGCCACGCCTGCTGGCGATGCAACTGATCCAGCAGCGCACCGCCGACACCGCCGACACCAACCACAAACACCTCGATCACCTGATCGGTGGCGAACAGCATCTGATGCACCACGCGCACGCCAGTGATCACTTCGTCATTGTTCACCACGACCGAGATAGAACGCTCTGAAGAGCCCTGCGCAATCGCAACGATGTTGATATTGGCGCGAGCCAGCGCCGAGAAGAATTTCGCCGAGATGCCGCGCAGAGTGCGCATGCCATCGCCTACCACCGAAATCACCGCCAGGTTTTCAATGATATCCAGCGGATCAAGCAGGCCATCTTTCAGCTCCAGGTAGAACTCTTCTTCCAGTACATGACGCGCCCGCGCCAGCTCGCTCTGCGGCACGCAGAAACTGATGCTGTATTCAGAAGAGGATTGGGTGATCAGCACGACTGAGATGCCGGTGCGCGACATGGCCGCAAAGACTCTCGCCGCCATTCCAACCATCCCTTTCATGCCGGGACCGGAGACGTTCACCATCGCCATGTTATTCAGGTTGGTGATGCCTTTTACCGGGCTTTCATCCTGCTCCCCTTCCGCACCAATCAGGGTGCCGGGCGCCTGTGGATTGGCGGTATTTTTGATCAGGCACGGGATCTGGAACTGGGCAATGGGCGCGATGGTGCGGGGATGCAGCACTTTGGCACCGAAATAGGAGAGTTCCATCGCCTCCTGATAGGACATCGACTTCAGCAGACGCGCATCCGGTACCTGACGCGGATCGCAGGTATAGACGCCATCCACATCAGTCCAGATTTCACAGCAGTCGGCGCGCAGACAGGCGGCCAGCACGGCAGCAGAATAGTCTGAACCGTTACGGCCCAGCACCACCAGTTCGCCACGCTCGTTACCGGCAGTAAAGCCAGCCATCAGGATCATGTTCTGCGGGGGGATCTGGCTCGCTTCAATGCGACGGGTCGATTCGGCGATATCAACCGTGGATTCGAGATAGTGACCAATTGCCAGCAACTTCTCCACCGGGTCGATCACGCTGACTTCATGGCCGCGCGCCTGCAGCAGCGCTTCCATGATCGCAATCGAGAGCTTTTCACCACGACAGATAATCGCTGCGTTGACGCTATCCGGGCACTGTCCCAGCAGGCTGATGCCGTGCAGTACCTGCTTCAGCTGCGCAAACTCAAGATCAACACGGGTTTTGAGTCTGTCAAACTCAAAACCCGGCTGAGCGTCAGCCAGTCCCTGCAGCAGCTCGCTGAAGATGCGTTCAGCGTCGCTGATATTCGGCAGAGCATCCTGACCACTGATGGTTTTTTCAATCATCGCCACCAGATGGTTAGTGATCTTTGCTGGCGCAGAGAGCACGGTTGCAACCTGTCCTTGTTGCGCATTACTTTCCAGAATGTCAGCGACGCGAAGAAAACGTTCCGCATTCGCTACCGAGGTCCCGCCGAATTTCAGCACTCGCATGATATAAACTCTCCTGAATTTAAGCCGAAAAAAAAGCCCGCACTGGTTAGGTGCGGGCTTTTTTTCTGTTTTTCCTGTATGCGTCAGCCCGCACCGTTACCTGTGGTAATGGTGGTGGTAATAATTGTGGTGTTCAGGCTGATTTTACGCATTTAGATTTATTTTCTGTCTGTTTTTGTCTGTCCGTCTTGCCTCCAGAAGTAAAGCAAAGCGCACGTTAAGTCAACCCGATTTGTCCGGAGGACAGTTTTTCACCACTGCGCACAGCCACCGGTGAAATCGTAAAACAGTGTTCGATCGTTTGCGATCCAGAAATTCCCTGCGATCTGTGGCTGTAAAATCAGCTTTTTGCCGAGGATTTATCTGTGAGTTTTTTTTCAATGTCGTGCAGCAGACGATGGAGCATCGCACTGTCGCGCTGTTCAAGCAGGCCTGTCCGCTGGTCGATCCAGTCTGACAGCTTCTCATCATCACTGACCCCCAATTGCGCCAGCAGCTGATGAAAACGCTGACGCAGCGCCTGCAACTGCTGCCCATCGGCAGCCGAGGCAACCGGTGCCTCAACCTGGTTCAGCTTCGACAGCTGGTAGCAGTAAACCATCACCGCCTGACCGAGATTCAGTGAAGGATAGTCATTCGCCATCGGGATGCCGGTCAGCAGGTCGACCTGCTCCAGTTCCTCGTTGGTCAGTCCGCTATCTTCACGGCCAAACACCAGCGCCATGCTGTTGACCCACTGGCGTTTCTCCAGCAGCTGCGTTTCAACCTGCTCCGGTGTAGCGTAGTAGCGAAACTTTGCCCGGCTGCGCGCGGTAGTTGCCACCGAAAAATCGATATCCGCTAACGCGTCAGCCAGGGTGGCAAAGGTCTGAACGTTATCGAGGATCTCACCCGCACCATGCGCCACCCGACGCGCAGCGGGATCCTGCCAGGCATCGCTGGCCACAATACGCAGCTGGCTGAATCCCATCGTTTTCATGGCACGCGCCGCAGCGCCGATATTTTCTGGCCGCGCAGGCGAGACGAGAATCAGGGGAAAAAGCATATATGTGGTCCATTGGTCTATTTAGATAACGTCATATTAACATGGCTGTTAATGATTCCGGTGTCAGAAGCTAATAAGAAAATCGTGTGTTAACGATGTTAAAACCGGTTAAAAGTAGTTGCCTGAATCTTTTTAGCATTGAAACCATGATTATTAAAGAAATCGTTATTTATTCATTTAATTTCAATAAGATAATATGTGATTTCCAGCGGGTTTTATTTTGGCTCGCAAGCGCAATAAATGTAACGAAAATGAAGCTTTTTGTGAGCTAAACAGGCAATCTGCTAGAAGTTTTTCACAAAAGTGTTAACGTGCTACAATTGCATTTGATATAAGTCAACGAAGCGTTGTTTTTATGCTTATCGGTTGTAGTTGGTGCTGTTAGGTTGCTGTTAATACAGTTAGGATATGCGCCATAATCATTAACGCCCGGGGCATGCAATTTTCATCCTGACTGGCTGAGCTAATACTGTTGTTGACGTTGATAGATGGCTTATCAAAATATGATTTCGTACAACGGTTCTGCGCGGCCCACCGCTCTCGATGATGGATAACGCCATACCGCTGTACGCCCTGTTTTCAATTTGTTGGCAAATTTTAGGTAGCTAAACATGCAGACCCCGCACATTCTTATCGTTGAAGACGAACTGGTCACGCGTAATACCCTCAAGAGTATTTTTGAGGCGGAAGGTTATGTGGTGTATGAGGCGACTGATGGTGCTGAAATGCATCAGGTGCTGACTGACAATGACGTTAACCTGGTCATCATGGACATCAACCTGCCCGGTAAAAACGGCCTGTTGCTGGCACGTGAACTGCGTGAGCAGGCCAATGTCGCCCTGATGTTCCTGACCGGCCGTGACAACGAAGTCGATAAAATTCTTGGTCTGGAAATTGGCGCCGACGATTACATCACCAAACCGTTTAATCCGCGTGAGCTGACCATTCGAGCCCGTAACCTGCTATCGCGCACCATGAATCTGGCGATGCCAGGCGAAGAGCGACGTCAGGTAGAAAGCTACAAATTCAATGGCTGGGAGCTGGATATCAACAGCCGCTCACTGATTAATCCCAACGGCGAACACTACAAACTGCCACGCAGTGAGTTCCGCGCCATGCTGCACTTCTGTGAAAATCCGGGCAAGATTCAGACCCGTGCCGATCTGCTGAAGAAAATGACCGGCCGCGACCTTAAGCCACACGATCGCACCGTCGATGTCACCATCCGTCGTATCCGCAAGCATTTCGAATCCATGCCGGACACGCCAGAAATCATCGCCACCATTCATGGTGAAGGTTATCGTTTCTGCGGCGACCTGCACGAGTAAACGGAGTCAGGCGCAGCCAATAAAAAAACGCCCCTGCGGGCGTTTTTTTTGTGCTCAGTACCATGGCATTATCAGTGCCAGGGCATAATCGGCACGGCGCTGAGCGCGTTTTTCGGTGAGCCATCGACCACTTTATCGGAGTAGGTCAGGTAAACCAGGGCGTTGCGCTTTTTGTCGAAGAAGCGTACAACCTGCAGCTTCTTGAAAATCAGAGAGGTGCGCTGGCGGAATACCACCTCACCCTCCGCTTTGCCCTGCGCAATTTTATCACTCAGTTCGACCGGACCCACCTGCTGGCAGGAAATCGCGGCATCAGAGGTATCCTCTGCCAGACCCAGTCCGCCTTTAATACCTCCGGTTTTCGCCCGGCTGATATAACAGGTTACATTTTTAACGTCCGGGTCATCGAAAGCTTCAACAACAATCTTATGGTCAGGCCCGAATATCTTGAACACCGTATCAACAGAGCCAATCTGTTCGGCAAAAAGTGGGCTGGAAAAGGTCAGCGTGGTCAGCGCAGCGATCATAAGTCGGGATATTGTCATGGAGTTACCATTGCAAATGGAATAGATGAGAATGTAATGTACTGTTAATCGATACAATGACCAAACCAAAACGGGTTTTAGCCCGTACTGATTTAGCACAATCTTCCCCGAGAAACGGCCCACGTCTTTTGAGCAATGAGTGCTAATATTCTTCGAATGCTTTTAGCTGTACCACCAGAGTATGAGGATGTTTTATGGACCAAGCCGGTATCATTCGCGATTTGCTTGTCTGGCTGGAGAGCCATCTGGATCAACCCCTTTCGCTGGACAATGTTGCCCAGAAAGCGGGTTACTCTAAATGGCATTTACAGAGGATGTTCAAAGACGTGACCGGACACGCAATCGGCGCCTATATCCGTGCCCGTCGTCTGTCTAAAGCCGCCGTGGCGCTGCGCCTGACCAGCCGTCCGATTCTGGATATCGCGCTGCAGTATCGTTTTGATTCACAACAGACTTTTACTCGCGCATTCAAGAAACAGTTTGCTCAGACACCGGCCTGGTATCGTCGTTCTTCCGAATGGAACTCATTCGGTATTCGTCCCCCGATTCGCCTGGACGATGAGACACAGCCGGAACCGGCTTTTGTCACTTTGCCGGAAACGGTGCTGGTGGGACAAACCCAGAACTACACCTGTATTCTGGAGCAGATTTCCAGCTACCGCGACGAGATGCGAATACACTTCTGGAAGCAGTTCCTGCTGGAAACGGACACGATTCCGCCGGTGCTCTATGGCCTGCATCAGGTGCGAGCCAGCCAGGAAAAAGATGACGAGCAGGAGATTCTTTACACCACTGCGGTGCCAGCTGACAGCGCGGTGAACCTGCATTCCGGCCAGAAGGTTATTCTGGAAGCGGGCGACTATGTGCAGTTCACGTTTAATGGTCCGCGCGTCAATCTCCAGGAATTTATCCTGTTACTTTATGGCACCTGCATGCCAACGCTGGGGCTGACCCGTCGTGCGGGACAGGATATCGAACGCTTTTATACCCATGGTGGTAAAAAGCGCAATGAGCCACCGACTGAGATCCGTTGCGAATATCTGATTCCTATTCGCCGCCAGACCGAAGCCAGCTAAGTTTAAGGCTGTCGTCATCGCGACGGCAGCCTTAACGCAATCAGCGCTGCAGCTCGTCGAGCGCAGGCGCATCCAGATGAGAAATATCCCCCGCCGTCTCCACAATCCAGCCTTCAGCCAGCCAGGCGCTCTGCTGATAATCCACACGTGAAATCGAACAGTTGCGCAGACGCAGGCGACGTTCCGCATAGGCGGGCAGACCGAGAATCGTACTGACCAGCGACCCCAGCGCCATACCGTGACTGACCAGCAGCGGGCGGCTTCCGGCAGGCAGATCGAGACAGGCATTCAGCGCGGCGTGCATGCGTGTCGCCATCTCCGTCATCGACTCCCCTTCAGGGATACGGCCGCCTTCGGTGCCGTTGACCAGCGTGGCGCGCCACTGCTCTTCTTCAGCGGTCAGGCCATCCAGCGGGCGCTTTTCCAGCACACCCATATTCAGCTCGCGCAACCGCGCATCAAGCGTCACTGAGCAACCGCAGGCATCCGCGATAATCTCGGCGGTGCGGCGTGTGCGCCCCAGATCGCTGGCAATAATATGCGTGATGCCCAGATGCTTCACGCGCTCACCCACCTGCCAGGCTTGTTGCTCACCTTTTTCCGTCAGCGGACTGTCGGACTGACCCTGAATGCGGCGTTCCGCATTCCATACCGTTTCACCGTGACGAACAAGATAGACCTGTAACATGTTAGTTTCCGTTATACTGCGACAAAAATCGCTTTAGACACTGTCCCATCAGGCGTCCTTGTTGCAGGCATTCCGGACACAGACAGCGCGATGGGCCAGGCATTTAATCACCTGAGGGTTCAATCAATTATGTACCATGTTGTCGCAGCCACAACCAACCCAGCGAAGATTAACGCGATTGCTCAGGCTTTCAGCGACGTTTTCGGCGAGGGATCCTGCCATATTGAAGGGGTCGAGGTCGATAGCGGCGTTGCAGCACAACCGTTAACCCATCTCGAAACGCGAACTGGCGCACGTCAGCGCGTGATGAATGCCCGCCAGGTCCGGCCTGAAGCGGCATTCTGGGTGGCCATTGAGGCGGGCATCGAAGATGACAGCGCGTTTGCCTGGATGGTGGTGGAAAATCAGAAGCAGCGCGGTGAATCACGATCGGCCAGCTTTACCCTGCCGCCGGTGGTGCTGGCGGGTCTGCGTGAAGGCCGCGAACTCGGCGAAGAAATGGCGCGGTTAACCGGCATCGACAATATCAAACAGAAGGGTGGCGCAATCGGCGCGTTCACGAACGGCCTGCTCAGCCGCTCCAGTGTCTATCATCAGGCACTGATCCTGGCGCTCTGCCCGTTCGTCCATCCGCTCTATCAGCAGTAATCAGGCGCGTCTAAGACGCGCTTCCAGCCAGCGTTTCAGCTCCGGCGGCGCCTCTTTCAGGCTATTAGACCCACGGGTAATCGTCGCGATGCCGACGCCGAGCTCATTTTTCAGCTCGCGCTGGCTCATTTCGCCATTCATTAACTCTTCGATAATCCGCAGACGGGTGCCGAACGCTTCCCGCTCATCGGGCGTCATCATCAGTTGCATCAGGGGCAGTGCATGGCCATCAGCAAAGGCCTGCTGCATCAGCACGACAAAGCGCTGCCAGCTATCTTCTGCCGGATGCGCATCGGTAGAGGGGGAATCAGAATGGGTCATGAAGAGGCTTCCGTACTCACTAAAGAGTACGGAAGCTTAGCACAGCTAGTAACGGCGATTCCACTCAGCATCTGACAGGATCTTGTCAGGCTTGCCCATGAAATGACGATAGTAGGCGTCATACGCCAGCACACTCTTCACGTAGCCGCGCGTTTCAGAGAACGGAATGGTCTCAATAAATGCCACGGCATCGAGATTGCCCGCACTGGTTTTCAGCCAGCTTCGTACCCGGCCAGGACCAGCGTTGTAGGCCGCAGAAGCGAAAATCCGGTTCTGGTTAAACTGCTGATAGACATATTCCAGATACTGGGTGCCGATCTGGATATTGGTTTCCGGATCAAGCAGCTGGCTGGTATTGCTGTAGCCAGGAATGTTGTACATCTTCACGGTATGCGCCGCCGTGGCAGGCATAATCTGCATCAGACCACTGGCACCGACCGGCGAACGCGCTTTCGGGTTCCAGGCGCTCTCCTGACGCGAAATCGCCATCGCATAGCTTGGTGGAATCTGCTTCACCTCGGTATTTCGCTCATACACGCTCTGCCACGCCAGCGGGAAACGCTCTTTCAGGCTGTCCCACATTTTGGCGGTGATCGTCGCCTGCACGCTAAGATCCCACCAGTCCTGCTCATTGGCGTAACGCGCCAGCATCTGCTGCTGCGTATGCGTACGGCTGCCGATCAGATTGCTCCATTCGCTACGGGCCAGGTTATCCAGCCCCCAGTACATCAACTCGCGGACGCGGGCCAGTTCTGGTCCCTGGATGGTGGCGCTGTCAGGCTTCGGCGCTTCATCAATCTGCAACGGGTAGTCAACGCCCAGTCGCTGGGCCGCCACCATCGGATAGAAGCCGCGCGCCTTCATCAGCTTGCGCAGGATCTCTTCGGCTTCCTCTTTACGATCTTTCTCAAACAGCAGATCGGCCTGCCAGTACTGCCACTCATCTTTCTCTTTGGCTTCCAGCGGCAGACGGGCGATCCAGGTGTTCAGGCCGCGTCGGTCATGCTGAGAGAGCGCCAGTCGCACCCGGCGTTCCACCAGCGCGGTAGACTCGCTGTTCATCACTACCGCATCGCGCCAGCGCGACTGCTCGGCGGTGAGATCGCTGCCCATCATGCGCCAGACCACAATCTCCTTCAGCGCCTGCTCATCTTCCGGTCCCATCTTCTGCGCCCGGACCAGAATCGGGATCAGGCTGCGGGCATTTTCCATGTCCTGCCGCGCCACACGCGTAAAGGCATAAATCGTGGCCTGGCGGGTAAAGTCGGTTGGCCCGACGGCGCTGGCGAACGAGCTGACCGTTAACGGGTCCTGCTGCAGAGTCTGTATCGCGTCAGACATGGTCTGATAATCGGCAGGCAACGTCTTCGCCAGATAGCTCACCAGGCTGTCGTTACCGGCTTTCATCGCCAGCCGGATACGTTCCAGGATAGTAATAGGCGAAATCTGACCGGACGCCTGCCAGACCGAGAAGAGCTTATCGCAGTCCGCAGGCAGCGCCGTGCCGCGCAGCCAGATCTGTTTCGCGCCATCAAATGCGGCCTGCTGCTGCCCGGTGGCCCATTTGGCGTAATACCAGTTGCAGCGTGCCTGCACCGGCTTGGGTTCGGTCGGACTGAAGTTCAGCACGCCCTGCCAGTCCTGTCGGTAAGCCAGCACATTGATAAAGCGGGTGCTGAGCGATCGCGCGGGAGGCAACGTCGGATACTGGCGAATAAAGTTCTGCACGGCCAGGGTGGTCTCCTGATCGAGATCCTGGGCCAGCAGGCGATATTGCAGATAAGGATAGAGCGGATAGTCCTGTAGCGTCGGCAACAGCTGATCCACGGTGGCCATCTGGTTACTGTCCCAGGCCTGTTTAATTTGTTGATAACGTTGCCGTTGTTGATCAAGCGAATCGGCCCATGCGCTGCTGGCCGTTCCGGCCAGGCAGATCCCTATCATCCAGTTACGCCACTTCACCACGTAAATCTCCTCTGTTGCTGGGGCCGGCGAGTTGCCAGACAGTCTTCATGCTAACCAGGCCACCGGACTCTTGCCATGTTCTTCACAAAATTTACGCACACAGACATTAAACGCACCGTCATCGCTCAGCGTGCGCGCCGTGATTGTGCAAATTATCATCACAAAATCTTATCACCGGCCCTATTAAACTGTTGAATCATCGCGTTAAAAAAGTGGCACAGCCTTTGCTCTGTTGAATTCCATCTTGTATACCAGCTGGAATTCTTCTTATGACTTCAACTATCGGCCTGACGCTTACCGCCTGGCAGCAGCGCTATCAGCAGGCTCCGCAACAGATTAGCGCGCTGTTGAGCGCACACCTGGCGGCTCTCGATAGCCGTGATAATGCCTGGATCTATTTACCGACGCCGGAACAGTTAGCCGCTCAGATTGAACCGCTGCTGGCGCACTACCAGCGTGATCCCGGCTCGCTGCCGCTGTTTGGTATCCCTTTTGCCGTTAAAGACAATATTGATGTGGCGGGCTGGCCAACCAGCGCCGCCTGCCCCGCCTTTACCTATACCGCCAGCGAAGATGCGGTCGCTGTCGCCCGGCTGAAAGCCGCTGGCGCAGTCGTCATCGGTAAAACCAACCTCGATCAGTTCGCGACCGGTCTGGTCGGCACCCGCTCGCCCTATGGCGCGGTCAGTAATACCTTTGACGCTGATTACGTCAGCGGTGGGTCCAGCTCCGGCTCGGCATCCGTGCTGGCGCGCGGACTGGTCGCCTTTTCACTGGGCACCGATACCGCCGGTTCGGGCCGCGTGCCGGCGGGGTTTAATAATATTGTCGGACTGAAGCCGACCAAGGGCTGGTTCTCTGCATGCGGCGTGGTGCCCGCCTGTCGCCTGAATGACACCATTTCGGTGTTTGCGCTGACGGCAGAAGATGCGTTTAGCGTCGCCACTATCATGGGTGGCTACGATGCCGGTGATGCCTATTCGCGCATCAATCCGCGCACCGCTCCGGCCAGCCTGCCGGCTCATCCCCATTTTGCTGTTCCGGCTAACCCGGATTTTTTTGATGATGCTGCCGCCGAAGCCGCCTGGGATCAGGCACTTAAGGCGTTACAGGCGGGCGGCGCGACGCTGCATCCCATCGACTTCACCCCGTTCCGGCAGCTGGCTGAACAACTCTATTACGGCGCCTGGGTTGCCGAACGTACAGCGGCGGTGGGCGGGATGCTCGATCGCCCGGCAGAGATGGACCCGGTGGTGCACGCGATCGTCGCCAGCGGCCTGAAGTACAGCGCGGTCGATGCCTTTAAAGCCGAGTATCTGCGGGCCGAACTGACGCGTCAGATTCAGGAGACGCTGGCACAGTTTGATGCGCTGGTGGTGCCGACCTCGCCCACTATTCATACCCTGGAGGAGATGAAGCAGGAGCCGATTCACTTCAATTCACAGTTCGGCACCTACACCAACTTCACTAACCTCGCCGATCTCTCTGCCCTGGCGCTGCCCGCACCGTTCCGCAACGACGATCTCCCGGCAGGCATCACGCTGATTGCACCCGCCTGGCACGATCGGGCGCTGGCGGAATTTGGCCTTCGCTGGCAGCACCAGCTCGCTCTGCCGCTGGGCGCGACCGGCCAGCCATGCCCGCCCCGACGCGCCACGCTGCCCGCCTCACCCGACCACGTCCGGCTGGCGGTGGTAGGCGCGCATCTCACTGGCATGCCGCTTAATTTCCAGCTCACCGAACGCGATGCCGTCTGGGTAGAGGAGACACAGACCGCACCACACTATCGCCTGTTCGCTCTGCTGGAAGGCGCGATCAAAAAACCGGGCCTGATGCGTGATGATCAGGGCGCCGCGATCACCGTGGAGCTGTGGGATATTCCGCTGGCCCGCTTTGGCGAGTTTGTGGCGGAGATCCCCGCGCCGCTGGGCATCGGCAGTCTGACACTGAACGATGGCCGGGTTGTTAAAGGCTTTATCTGCGAAGGCTCGGCGCTGAAAACCGCGCTGGAAATCACTGAGACGGGCGGCTGGCGCAACTGGCTGGCATCACAGGGGAGTCACTGATCATGTTCACCACCGTACTGATTGCCAACCGCGGCGAAATTGCCTGCCGCGCCATCCGGACCCTGAAGCGCCTCGGCGTGAAAAGCGTCGCGGTCTACTCTGACGCTGACCGCAACGCGCAGCACGTTAAGCAGGCGGATATGGCTATCGCGCTGGGCGGCGAGAAAGCCAGCGACAGCTATCTGCGCATCGACAAAATTCTGGCGGCGGCTCAGCAGAGCGGTGCGCAGGCGATCTGGCCAGGCTACGGGTTTCTTTCCGAAAGCCAGCCGTTTGCCGAAGCCTGCGACGCGGCGGGCATCGCCTTTGTCGGCCCTACCGCGCAGCAGATTGGTGAGTTCGGCCTTAAGCACCGCGCCCGTGAGCTGGCCGCCAGCGCGGGTGTCCCGATGACGCCAGGCACACCACTGCTCGCCTCGCTGGAAGAGGCCATGCAGGCAGCCGATAAAATTGGTTATCCGGTGATGCTGAAAAGCACGGCGGGCGGCGGCGGCATTGGCCTGACGCGCTGCCCCGACGCCGATGCGCTTGCCAGCGCCTGGGAGAGCGTGCGTCGTCTTGGCGAGCAATTTTTCAGTGATGCAGGCGTATTTCTGGAACGCTGTATCGATCGTGCCCGCCACGTTGAAGTCCAGATTTTTGGGGACGGCAAAGGCACCGTGGTGGCGCTGGGCGAACGCGACTGCTCACTGCAGCGCCGTAATCAGAAGGTGGTGGAAGAGACCCCCGCACCAGGCCTGTCGCAGGCAACGCGTGACGCCCTGCTCGCCTCGGCAGTGCGGCTGGGCGAGCGGGTAAACTACCGCAGCGCAGGCACCGTGGAGTATATCTACGACGTCAGCCAGCAGGCCTTTTATTTTCTGGAAGTGAACACCCGCCTGCAGGTGGAGCATCCGGTTACCGAATGCGTCACAGGACTCGATCTGGTGGAGTGCATGTTACAGGTGGCGGCGGGCGATGTGGTGGACTGGTCACGTCTGCAGCAGGCGCCGCAGGGCGCGGCCATTGAAGTGCGGCTCTACGCAGAAGATCCACTGAAGAACTTTCAGCCCAGCCCCGGCCTGTTAACCGGCGTCACCTTCCCTGACGGCGTGCGGGTCGACAGCGGGATTGAGACCGGCAGCGAAGTCTCCAGCTTCTACGACCCGATGATCGCCAAGCTGATTGTGCATGCTGACACGCGTGATGCAGCACTGGAAAAACTTCATCATGCGCTGGATGCGACGCAGCTGCATGGCATCGCCACCAACCTCGACTATCTGCGCCAGATCACCCGCAGCGACGCCTTTCGCAGCGGCAACGTCTGGACGCGCTATCTCGACAGCGTCGTCCCTGCCGCCTCTGTAGTGGAAGTGCTGCAACCCGGCACCTTCAGTTCGGTGCAGGACTATCCTGGCCGCCTCGGCTACTGGGATATCGGCGTGCCGCCTTCCGGCCCGATGGATGACTTCGCGTTCCGGCTGGCTAACCGCATCGTGGGTAACCATGAGGCGGCAGCAGGCCTGGAGTTTACCCTTCAGGGGCCGACGCTGCGTTTCCACTGTGATGCCATTCTGGCGCTGACCGGTGCGGACTGCGACGCCCGGCTTGATGGCGAACCGGTCAGCGCCTGGCAGCCGCTGACAGTGAAAGCGGGACAGACCCTGGCGCTGGGACGCGCCCGGCAGGGTTGTCGCAGCTATCTGGCGGTGCGCAACGGTTTCGACGTGCCGGAATATCTGGGCAGCCGCAGCACCTTCTCACTGGGCCAGTTTGGCGGTCACGCCGGACGCACGCTGCGGGTGGCCGATATGCTGGCAATCTCCCGGCCTGAACGGGCAGCCTGCACCACGCCAGCCCCGGTCAGCGACCCGCAGCCGCTTGATGCAGCGCTGATTCCCCACTACGGCAGCGAATGGCGCATCGGCGTACTTTATGGCCCACACGGCGCACCGGACTTCTTCACCCAGGCTGCCATCGACGAATTCTTTGCCAGCGACTGGCAGGTGCACTACAACTCCAACCGCCTCGGCGTGCGGCTGGTGGGGCCGAAACCGACCTGGGCGCGCGCCAATGGGGGTGAAGCGGGCCTGCATCCCTCTAACGTTCACGACTGCGAATATGCCATTGGCGCGGTCAACTTTACCGGCGACTTCCCGGTCATCCTGACGCACGACGGCCCGAGCCTGGGTGGCTTCGTCTGTCCGGTGACCATCGCCAAAGCCGAGCTGTGGAAAGTGGGCCAGGTCAAACCCGGCGACACCATCCGCTTCCATCCGATTACCGCAGACGATGCGCTGGCGCGGCAAAAAGCGCAGATGCACCTGATTGACACCCTGCGGCCGGAACATCCACCGACCTTTGCCGTGCCGTCGCTGGCCGAAACCGCTCACGGCTCCGCCACGATTCTGGCCGCCATTGAGGCCACCGGCAGCACGCCGAAAGTGGTCTATCGCCAGGCGGGCGACAACTATGTGCTGATTGAGTATGGCGACAACGTGCTGGACCTGGCGCTGCGTCTGCGCGTGCACCTGCTGATGAATGCGCTGACGGCCCAGGCGGAGCCAGGCGTTGAGGAGCTGTCGCCGGGCGTGCGCTCACTGCAGGTACGCTATGACAGCCGCATCATCCAGCAGTCATCGCTGATGTCACTGCTGCTGGCGCTGGAAGCGACGCTGGGCGATGTCAGCCAGCTGAAAGTCCCGTCGCGCGTAGTGTGGATGCCGATGGCATTTGAAGACAGCGCCACGCTGGGAGCCGTCAGCCGCTATCAGGAGACGGTGCGGTCCAGCGCGCCCTGGCTGCCGAACAACGTGGACTTTATTCAGCGTATTAATGGCCTGAGCACCCGCGAACAGGTACGAGACACCCTGTTCGACGCCAGCTATCTGGTGCTGGGATTGGGCGACGTTTACCTCGGCGCACCCTGCGCCGTACCGATTGATCCGCGCCATCGCCTGCTGAGTTCCAAATACAGTCCGGCACGCACCTTTACCGCCGAAGGTACGGTCGGGATTGGCGGCATGTACATGTGCATCTACGGCATGGATTCGCCTGGCGGCTATCAGCTGGTAGGCCGCACGCTACCCATCTGGAACACCTTCTTGAAAAACCCGCAGTTCGCGGCCGATGCGCCGTGGCTGCTGCGCTTCTTCGATCAGGTGCGCTTTTATCCGGTGAGTGAAACTGAACTGAACCAGCTGCGCGAAGATTTCCGTGAAGGCCGCGCCAGCCTGCGAATTGAAGAGACACAGTTTGATTTTGCCGCCCACCAGCAGTTTCTCGCCGACCACGCCGCTGATATTGCGGACTTCCGTCAGCGCCAGGCGACCGCCTTTGAACAGGAAGTGCAGTTATGGGCGCAGGAAGAACAGAACGCACCAGCGGCAGATGAAGCCCCACCCAGCGCCAGCGAAGAGGATGAAGGCGGGCTGGCGGTGCAGGCCGATCTCAATGGCAACATCTGGAAAGTGCTGGTACAGCCGGGCGACGAGGTCAGCGCCGGACAGACACTGATTATCGTCGAGGCGATGAAAATGGAGCTGGCGATTGTCGCCCCACAGGCCGGTCGGGTGACGCGGATCGCCTGCCAGGCGGGCCGTCCGGTCAGCCCTGGCGATAACCTGCTGTGGCTGGAATAGGGAGGGCCAATGACAACTCATCCTCACTCCCCTAAAGCGCGCCCGGAAGCGCTGGCTGAACGGGTCTATCAGGCGCTGAAGGCCGATATTTTCGCCTTTCGCCTGATGCCGGGTGATCGCTTCAGCGAGAGCGAAATCGCCGGACGGATGGCGGTCAGCCGCACGCCGGTGCGCCAGGCATTGTTCCGGCTGGAGCGCGAAGGCTTTGTCGACGTGTGGTTCCGCAGCGGCTGGCAGATCAAAAACTTCGATTTTGCCTGGTTCGAATCGCTGTATGACCTGCGCACGGTGCTGGAGTGCGAGGCGGTAAAACGCCTCTGTGCCCTGCCCGCGCCGCAGTGTGGCGCGCTGTTACACGAACTCAACCAGTTCTGGTGTGACGCGGAAGCGCTTACAGAGGGTCTGGTGGTATCGCAGCATGACGAAGCGTTTCACATGACGCTGGTCGCGGCAGCGGGTAACCCTGAGATGGCGCGCATCCACGCCGAACTCACCGAGAAGATCCGCATCATCCGTCGGCTCGACTTCACCCGCGATGACCGTATCTGTGCGACTTATCAGGAACATGCTCAGATTTTACAGGCGATCTTTCAGCAGCAGACCGGCGAGGCGCAACGCATCCTGACCGATCACATCGCCGTCAGTAAGGCGGAGGTCAGGAAGATCACCCTGCACCGCCTCCAGCAGGCCCGGCTCCAGCTCACCGAATAACATAACAACCACTCAGGGGTTTAAATGATGAAAAGACGTTCGTTGATCAAGGCTTTCGCCCTCTCCGCTACCGTTGTCAGTATGGGTTTCGCCTGGAGTGCGCAGGCGGCTGACACCATCAAAGTGGGGATCATGCATTCGCTCTCCGGCACCATGGCGATTTCTGAAACGCCGCTGAAAGATGTGGCGCTGATGACCATTGATGAGATCAACGCCAAAGGGGGCGTGCTGGGGAAAAAGCTGGAGCCGGTGGTGGTCGACCCCGCCTCTAACTGGCCGCTGTTTGCCGAGAAAGCGCGGCAGCTGCTGACGCAGGATAAAGCGGCGGTGGTGTTTGGTTGCTGGACCTCGGTGTCACGCAAATCGGTGCTGCCGGTGTTTGAAGAGCTGAACGGCTTGCTGTTCTATCCGGTGCAGTATGAAGGGGAAGAGATGTCACCCAACGTCTTTTACACCGGCGCTGCACCTAACCAGCAGGCGATTCCGGCAGTGGAGTATCTGATGAGCGAAGATGGCGGCAGCGCGAAACGCTTCTTCCTGCTGGGCACCGACTATGTCTATCCGCGCACGACCAATAAGATCCTGCGCGCCTTCCTGCACAGCAAAGGCGTGGCGGACAAAGATATCGAAGAAGTCTACACGCCGTTTGGCTACAGCGACTATCAGACCATTGTTTCCAACATCAAAAAATTCGCGGCCGGCGGCAAAACCGCCGTGGTTTCGACTATCAACGGCGACTCCAACGTGCCGTTCTACAAAGAGCTGGCTAACCAGGGTATCAAAGCCACTGACATTCCGGTGGTCGCCTTCTCGGTGGGCGAAGAGGAGCTACGCGGCATCGACACCAAACCGCTGGTGGGTCAGTTAGCCGCCTGGAACTATTTCGAGTCGATTGATAATCCCACCAACGCGAAATTCGTCGCCGACTACCGCGCTTACGCCAAAGCACACAACCTGCCGAACGCCGCCACCGTCGTCACCAATGACCCGATGGAAGCGACCTATGTGGGCATCCATATGTGGGCGCAGGCCGTGGAAAAAGCGGGCACGACGGACGCAGACAAAGTGCGGGCGGCCATGGCCGGTCAGACCTTTAAAGCGCCGGATGGCTTTACCCTGACCATGGACCAGACCAACCACCATCTGCATAAACCGGTCATGATTGGTGAAGTGGAAGAGAACGGCCAGTTCAGCGTGGTGTGGCAAACCGATAAGCCAGTGCGTGCGCAGCCCTGGAGCCCGTACATTGCCGGTAACAACAAGAAGCCTGATCACCCGGTGAAGACCGCGCAGTAATCGCGCGTTGCTGATGGACAGACAGCGTCACCCGCTGTGAAGCGCAGCACGGCAGCGGTCATCAGGCTGCCGTGCTGACCTCCCCAAACGAGGCTCTTTTTATGAATCTATGTCGCTGCCTTTTCAGCCTGCTCCTGCTGCTGCCGCTACTGGCCAGCGCCGGACCGGCGGCAGACTTTGCCGCCGCCAGCCGCAGCCAGCAGGCTACGCTGCTGCAACAGTGGGCCGCCGCGCCGGACGGTCATCGCCTGCCGCTGCTGGAAGCGCTGAATGCCGAAACCGTGGTCATCGACCAGAACAAACAGCCGTTCAGCCAGCAGGGTTCAACGCTGCAGCCGCTGGATGCGGTGGCAAAGCCCACGGGCAGTCTGAAAAAGCTGTTTATGAACAACCGTCTGCGCGTGCTGGTGAATAACGCGCTGGCCGCTCACCAGCTGGTGAGCCGTGATGCTGCCCTGCGTTTGCGCGCGGCGCAGTTGCTGCAAAATGAGGGTGCCGCCGACCAGCTGCCGCTGCTGGAACAGCGCCTGGCCGCCGAACAGGACAGCCGCGTTCACGCCGCATTAGCGCTGGCGCTGGCGAATCTGCAACTGGCGAATAGCGAGCCGATGGTGCGTCTGCGGGCGGTGAAACTGCTGGGTGAGTCCAGCGATCCGAATACGCAGGCCAGCCTGCAACGCCTGACCCAGTCCGCGAATGAGCCGGACGCCACGGTGCGGGCAGCAGCAGCGGAAAGCCTGCAACAAATTCAGAAACGGCTGATGTGGGGCGATCTGCTGGGACAGGCATTTAGCGGCCTGTCGCTGGGATCCATTCTGCTGCTGGCCGCGCTGGGCCTGGCGATCACTTATGGCCTGCTGGGAGTGATCAACATGGCGCACGGTGAAATGCTGATGCTTGGCGCGTACGCCACCTGGTGGGTACAGAGCCTGTTTCAGCAGTTTGCACCGGACTATTTAGCCTGGTATCCGCTGCTGGCGCTGCCGGTCGCCTTTATGGTCACCGCCGCCATCGGCATGGTGCTGGAACGCACCATCATCCGCCATCTTTATGGCCGTCCGCTGGAGACGCTGCTCGCCACCTGGGGAATCAGCCTGATGCTGATCCAGCTGGTGCGGGTGCTGTTCGGGGCGCAAAACCTGGAGGTGGCGAATCCGTCGTGGCTCTCAGGAGGCTTACAGCTGCTGCCCAATCTGGTGCTGCCGTGGAACCGCATCGCAGTGATTCTGTTTGTCGTGTTTGTGCTGGCGCTCACCTGGCTGCTGCTGAACCGGACCCGCCTTGGCATGAACGTGCGTGCCGTGACCCAGAACCGCGCCATGGCTGAGTGCTGCGGCGTGCCAACCGGCCGCGTCGATATGCTGGCATTTGGCCTCGGCTCGGGCATTGCCGGGCTGGGCGGCGTGGCGCTGTCGCAACTCGGTAACGTCGGACCGGAGCTGGGCCAGGGCTACATCATCGACTCGTTCCTGGTGGTGGTGCTGGGTGGCGTCGGCCAGCTGGCGGGCACCGTGGTTGCCGCGTTCAGCCTGGGCATTCTGAACAAAGTGCTGGAGCCACAGATTGGCGCGGTGCTGGGTAAGATCCTGATTCTGGTCATTATCGTGCTGTTTATTCAGAAACGTCCGCAGGGACTGTTTGCGGTTAAAGGAAGGGTGACTGACTGATGACGCAACCCATCACGCTTCGCGTGGCGCGCACCGCGCCGCGCCTGACGATCAGCATCGGCCTGGCGATCACCCTGGCATTACTGGTGATGCCGTTTCTGGCGCTGCTGCCCGCCACGCATCCGCTGGCGATCTCTACTTATACCCTGACGCTGGTCGGCAAAATCCTCTGCTACGCGGTGGTTGCCGTGGCGCTGGATCTGGTGTGGGGCTACGCCGGACTGCTGTCGCTGGGCCACGGTCTGTTTTTTGCCCTCGGCGGTTATGCCATGGGCATGTACCTGATGCGCCAGGCCGCAGGTGAAGGCTTGCCCGCCTTTATGTCTTTTCTTTCCTGGCGTGAGCTGCCCTGGTTCTGGACCGGCACCGAGTACTTCGCCTGGGCGCTCTGTCTGAGTATGCTGGTGCCGGGCCTGCTGGCGCTGCTGTTTGGCTTCTTCGCCTTTCGCTCGAAGATCAAAGGCGTCTACTTCTCCATCATGACTCAGGCGCTGACCTACGCCGGGATGCTGCTGTTTTTCCGTAATGAAACCGGTTTTGGCGGCAACAACGGCTTTACTGGCTTTACCACCCTGCTCGGCTTTTCGGTGACGGCGACCGGTACCCGAATCGGGCTGTTTATCGCCACGGTGCTGCTGTTGCTGCTGAGCCTGGTGATCGGCTTCGCCCTGGCGCGCAGCAAGTTTGGCCGGGTGCTGACTGCGGTGCGGGATGCTGAAAACCGTCTGATGTTCTGTGGTTACGATCCGCGCGGCTTCAAGCTGTTTGTCTGGACGCTCTCCGCCGTGCTGTGCGGCCTGGCCGGAGCGCTCTATGTGCCACAGGTCGGCATTATCAATCCGGGCGAGATGTCACCGGCTAACTCGATTGAAGCGGCGATCTGGGTGGCGCTGGGCGGACGCGGCACGCTGATCGGCCCGCTGCTGGGCGCGGCGATTGTGAACGGCGCACGCAGCTTCTTCACCGTCGCCTTTCCTGAATACTGGCTGTTTTTCCTGGGACTGATGTTCATCCTGGTTACGCTGTTTCTGCCGCACGGCGTCATTGGCCTGCTGCGCCGGAGGAATAAATGAGTGATGCCCTGTTTACCCAACCCCAGCTGGCGGATCGCCATCGGGCGCAGCGCGATCCCGTTCTGCAACTGGAGAAGATCAGCGTCTCGTTTGACGGCTTCCGGGCACTGACCGATCTTTCGCTGCAGATCGGCGTCGGTGAACTGCGCTGCGTGATCGGCCCCAACGGTGCGGGCAAAACCACGCTGATGGATGTGATCACCGGCAAAACCCGTCCCGACGCAGGCCGGGTGATCTACGACCAGGACAGCGATTTAACGCGTCTTTCGCCGGTAGAGATCGCCCGCGCCGGGATTGGCCGTAAGTTTCAGAAGCCTACGGTATTTGAAGCATTAACCGTGTTCGAAAATCTGGAGATTGCGCTCAAAGCCGATAAATCGGTCTGGGCCAGCCTCCGCGCCCGCCTCAGCAGCGAACAACGCGACAGGATTGATGAAGTGCTGAAATTGCTGCGGCTGGGTGGCGAACGCCAGCGCCGTGCGGGCCTGTTGTCGCACGGTCAGAAGCAGTTTCTGGAGATTGGCATGCTGCTGGTGCAGGAGCCGCATCTGCTGCTGCTGGATGAACCGGCGGCAGGCATGACTGACGCAGAGACGGCCTACACCGCTGAGCTGTTCCGCAGCCTGGCGGGCAAACATTCACTGATGGTGGTGGAGCATGATATGGGCTTTGTCGAGACCATCGCCGACCATGTCACGGTGCTGCATCAGGGGCAGGTGCTGGCCGAGGGTTCGCTGCGCGAGGTTCAGGCCAGTGAGCAGGTTATCGACGTTTATCTGGGGCGCTAAAATGTTACAGGTTACTGAACTGAATCAATATTATGGCGGCAGTCACATTCTGCGAGGCCTGTCGTTTGAGGTGAAAATTGGTGAAATCACCTGCCTGCTGGGGCGCAATGGCGTGGGGAAAACCACGTTGCTGAAGTGCCTGATGGGGCTAATCCCGGCGAAGTCGGGCGAGATTCAGTGGCAGCAGCAGCGGATGAATGGCCGCAAGCCGCACCAGCGGGTGCAGGCGGGCATCGCCTGGGTGCCGCAGGGACGGGAAATCTTTCCGCGTCTGACGGTGGAAGAAAACCTGCTTATGGGCCTGTCACGCTTTCCGGCTGCGCAGGCGCGTGAAGTGCCGGAAGAGATCTATCAGCTCTTCCCGGTACTGCTGGCGATGAAATCACGCCGGGGCGGTGATCTCTCTGGCGGGCAGCAGCAGCAACTGGCGATCGGCCGGGCGCTGGCCTGTCGGCCACAGCTGTTGATCCTCGATGAGCCGACCGAAGGGATCCAGCCTTCGGTGATCAAAGAGATCGGCGCGGTCATCCGCCAGCTGGCGCAGCGGGGAGATATGGCGATCCTGCTGGTGGAGCAGTTTTATGACTTCGCGGCAGAACTGGCGGACAGCTATCTGGTGATGTCGCGCGGTGAAATCGTGCAGCGTGGCCGCGGCGACACCATGGAAGCAGAGGGTGCGCGCGGCCTGGTGGCGATTTAACCTTCACTCACAGCAAACCGGTCTCCACGGAGAAATGCCGCTGTTCGCCGCTCGCCAGGGTGATCAGCGTGCCAGCCTGCTGTGCGGCAAGAAAGCCCTCTGGCCGACAGGTAGCGGGCAGAATATAAGCCGCCACCTGCTGGTCATGGTTGTGCAGCAGCCAGCGGGTAGCGTGCGGGAACTGCGCGGTAGAGAAGCGCGTCATGAGCGCATAGCCCTGGGGCGAATGCAGCTCAAACTGGGCTTCACTACCATACTGCGGCAGATCGTCCGCGAAGAAGACGATCTCCGGATCGCAGAGTTGCGGCTGATCGAGCTGTTGTAACGCCTGTGGATCGCGCGCCAGTTGATCCGTGTAATCCCGCCAGGCAGGCGTCGGTCGCAGGTGCGCCGGAATCGAACGACGCAGCTGGAATGCCCCTTCGGGGATCGACTGCCGGAAGCGTCCCTGATCGATCCACGCGCTGTTGAGGTGACACATATACTGCAACGGCATGGGTGCACCGGCCAGATTGGTCACCGTCATCTCTATCGTCAGTCGGGGCTGATCGGCCTGAATGCGGACGGCGGGTGCCGCAAGGTAGTGATGACCGAAGCCTTTAACATATTCACACTCCCCTTCCAGCGACAGCGTCTGATCGTCCAGCACCAGCCAGGCGCTATCCATGCGGGCGCAGGCCATCTCACCGTGCAGCGGATGATTGTCCTCTGGCGCGGGGCAGCCGTTCGCCAGCAGCCCCGAATGAAAGGCAAAACAGCCATAGGTATCGATGATCGAATTCGCGGGCAGCGGCTGCTTAAAGCTGTGGCCCATGGTCAGGTTATGATCGTCAAACTTCACGTCCCAGATCATCTGCCCGAGAAACGGCAGCACGGTCACGCTACCGCGCCGGTTATGAATGCGTACCGCCTCGATGCCCGCCGGGTAGCGAAACAGCTCAACCCGGAAGTCATCACTCTCTAACAGCACCCACGGCGTGGCGTGAAACTGATCACGCGCTAAGGATAAACGGGTTCTCATGGTAACTCCTCCACCAGACGACCGGCCGCAGCCGGCTGTTTTTTATGGCGCAGTTCGCCATAGAAGTAGAATCCGACCCAGGCAAAGCAGAGCAGCGAGACACCAAACGCCAGCTGCATTGAGCCCAGCGTGTCAGACATCAGACCCTGCAGCGCCGGGACAAAGGCCGCGCCGACAATCGCCATCACGATAAACGCGCCTGCCACTTCAGTGTATTTATTCTCGACCGTCGCCAGCGTGCCGGCGTAGATCGTTGCCCAGCAGGGGCCAAACAGCACGCTGACAAAGACGGCGGCGTAGACGGCGGTAAAGTTCGGCACCAGCATCACATAGGCCAGCGTCAGTACGCCCAGCACCGAATAGGCGATCAGCACCTTCTCGGCACGGAAGCGGGTCATCAGGAAGTTCGCCACGAACTTGCCGATAAAGAAGCAGACAAAGCTGTAGATCATAAAGTTAGAGGCATGACGTTCATTGGCCGCCCCCAGCGTCAGCGCCAGACGAATGGTAAATGACCAGACGGCCACCTGCATGCCAACATAGAGGAACTGGGTCACAATGCCGCGTTTAAAGTGACGATTAGCAGCCAGATAGCGGAAGGTCTCGCCCAGTGACGGCCGGGATTTCTCATTACTCTCAGGTTTGCAGCGCGGATAGCGGGTGAACATAAACAGCAGCATCACAACTACCAGCACCATCACCAGATATTTGTAAGGCTCCAGCGTGTGCTCCAGCATCGTCAGGCGGAACGCATGTGCCTGCTCTGCCGTCATGGTCGCCATCTGACTCTCCAGGCTATCGCCGTCCTGAAACACCAGATATTTACCCAGCACAATCCCCATCAGCGCACCAATCGGGTAGAAGGTCTGGCTGACGTTGAGACGGAGCGTGGCGTGATCACGATGGCCAATCATCGAGCTGTAGGTGTTGGCCGCGGTTTCCAGAAAACTCAGGCCGATGGCGATGGCAAAGATCGCCGCGAGGAACATGGTATAGGTCGCCATGTGCGAAGCAGGATAAAAGGCGATACAGCCAGCAATGTAGAGCGCCAGACCGATCATAATCGCCATCTTGTAACTGGTTTTGCGGATCACCAGCGAGGCAGGGATCGCAATCAGAAAATAGCCGCCATAAAAGGCGCTCTGCACCAGCGCACTGGCAAAGTCGCTCAGGGCGAATACGCTTTTAAACTGGGTGATCAGGATATCGTTGAGACTCGCCGCACAGCCCCAGAGCGGAAAGAGGCACGACAGCAGAATGAACTGGAACAGCGGCGTTTTATTCAGATAGCCATCAGATTGCTGAACAATTTTCTGTTGCATAGCAGAACCTCAGTTACGGTTGAGAAAACGCTGAAACGCCTCCGCGTCGGGATAAGCACACTGGGTGCCACGCCCGGTAACGCTGCAGGCGGCATACGCAGAAGCCTGTGTCATGGCGGCGGCCACATCGCCGGTTTCCACCAGCAGATACGCAAAACAGCCGATAAAGGCATCACCTGCGCCGCTGGTGTCGATCGCCTGAACAGGCGTCGCGGCCACGCGATGCACCCTGTCGCCGCTCATCCAGACCGATCCCCGGCTGCCCAGGGTGATGATCAGATTTTTAAGACCGCGCTTAAGCAGCGACTGTCCGGCCAGGATCACCTCTTCATCAGTGCTGACCGGCAGGCCGGTGAGGATCTCCAGCTCGGTTTCGTTCGGCATAAAGAAGTCGCATTTGCAGGCGTATTGAATATCCAGCGTGGCAACGGCCGGTGCCGGATTCAGGATCACATTGATCTGATGCTGGCGGGCAAAATCGATAGCGTAATAGACCGTTTCGAGCGGGATCTCCAGCTGCAGGATGATCAGCTCACAGGCTTTCAGCGCCTCTGCAGCGTCGTCGATATCAGCCGGTTTCAGCTGCTGGTTGGCGCCTTTGATAATCAGAATGCGGTTCTGCGACTGGTCATCGACAAAAATCGGTGCCACGCCGCTGGAGGTGCCCGGAGCGGTGGTAACAAAGCGCGTGTCCACGCCCTGCTGCTGCAGATTAGCCACGGTGTTCGGCGCAAAAAGATCGTCGCCGACCTTGCTGACCATCATCACGTTGCCACCCATTTTTGCTGCCGCAACCGCCTGGTTAGCCCCTTTACCGCCGCAGCCAATGGCAAAATCGGGCGCTTCAAGGGTTTCGCCCGCTTTCGGCAGGCTGTTGGTATAGGTAATCAGATCGACCATGTTTGAGCCGATGACCGCAATTGTCATGACCATTTCTCCCGGATGTTTTCAAATTTCAAATGTTATTAAAGTAACAATAACCTTTCTTAAAGGTTAAATATGTGACAAAAACCACATCCTTAAACGGTGAAATTCGGTAACAAACGGCATTAAAGGCGACTTAGAGTGTTACTATTATAACAAGATAACATCATGGACCGTGGCGATTGTGGGGCGTGATCGCCTGTGGTGTGGCCGCACGGCGGAGGTTTGCGGCCCTTACAGATTGCGGGTAAGATTGACTACCAGCCTGGCGGATGAGACGCAACTCATTCAAATCTGTGAGGTTTGTAGCGTATTGACGCCGATTCCGGCGTTTTTGCTCCGCACTGCAGGATAGGTAACAAAGAGATGACCATGGAAACCCGGCGCGACGAACGCATTCATAAGCTGACGCAGGCACTTAAACGCACCGACAAACTGCACCTCAAAGATGCGGCGCAGTTGCTGGGTGTCTCAGAGATGACGGTTCGCCGCGACTTAACCGAGCCGGGTTCCAGCGTGGTCCTGCTGGGCGGCTACATCGTCAGCGACCCGAAAAGTCATGCTGGCCACTATTTCGTCAGCGATCAGCATGGGCAGAATGCCGCCAGAAAGCAGCGACTGGCGCAGGCAGCGGCCAGCCTGATTAACGAGAACGATACGGTCTTTTTCGACTGTGGCACTACCCTGCCCTATATCGTTGATGCCATTCCCGACACGCTGTCATTTACCGCCATCTGTTGCGCCATGAACACCTTTCTGACGCTGAAAGAGAAACCGGCCTGTCACGTCATCCTTAGCGGCGGTGAGTTTCATGCCGACAATGCGCTGTTTACGCCGATTGGCGTGCATACCCTCCTTGACGATCTCTGTCCGACGCTGGCCTTTATCTCGGCCGCCGGCATCGACAAAGATCAGGGGGCAACCTGCTACAACACCAATGAGCTGATGATGAAACATCACGCCATACTGCGCGCCCGAAAATCCGTACTGGTGGCTGACAGCAGTAAATATGGCAAAGTGCTGCCCGCCCGCATTGCCGGGCTGCAGCGCTTCGATCTGCTGGTGAGTGACAGCGCGCCCGATCAGGCGTTGCAGAACTGGCTGGCCCAGCAGGCGATACCGCTTCGTCTGCCCTGAGGCCTGCCTCTTCCTGATCATCTGACACGTCTGATGATGTTGCGTGCAAATCAGACAGTTATCCCACACATTGTCGGGCGTCCTCCCCTTCAGGACATTATTCGCCGCCCTCCGGCTGGGATTAAACGGTGAAAAAGGCTAAACTTCGACATCATTCCAACGACCAACAGACCCAGAGGCTCAATCCAACGTGGCTCAATTCGTCTATAGCATGCATCGCGTCGGCAAAGTGGTTCCGCCGAAGCGACATATCCTGAAAAACATCTCACTCAGCTTCTTCCCTGGCGCAAAAATCGGCGTGCTTGGTCTGAATGGTGCGGGTAAATCTACCCTGCTGCGCATCATGGCCGGCATCGATAAAGATATCGAAGGGGAAGCGCGCCCGCAGCCAGGTATTAAGATTGGCTATCTGCCGCAGGAGCCGCAGCTTAACCTTGAACACACCGTGCGTGAGTCGGTTGAAGAAGCGCTGTCAGAAGTGGTTGGCGCACTGAAACGTCTCGACGAAGTTTATGCACTCTATGCCGAAGAAGGTGCAGACTTCGACAAGCTGGCCGCTGAGCAGGGCCGTCTGGAAGAAATCATCCAGGCACACGATGGCCACAACCTGAACACCCAGCTGGAACGTGCTGCCGATGCGCTGCGCCTGCCAGACTGGGACGCGAAAATCGCCACCCTCTCCGGTGGTGAACGTCGCCGCGTCGCCCTGTGCCGCCTGTTGCTGGAAAAACCAGACATGCTGCTGCTGGACGAACCGACGAACCACCTGGACGCCGAATCTGTCGCCTGGCTGGAACGCTTCCTGCACGACTTCGAAGGCACCGTCGTCGCGATTACGCATGACCGTTACTTCCTGGATAACGTGGCAGGCTGGATTCTGGAACTTGACCGCGGTGAAGGGATTCCGTGGGAAGGCAACTACTCCTCCTGGCTGGAGCAGAAAGATGCACGTCTGGCGCAGGAAGCCTCTTCTGAAGCCGCGCGTCGCAAGTCGATTGAGAAAGAGCTGGAGTGGGTGCGCAAAGGGCCAAAAGGCCAGCAGTCTAAAGGCAAAGCCCGTCTGGCACGCTTTGAAGAGCTGAACAACACCGACTACCAGAAGCGTAACGAAACAAACGAACTGTTCATTCCGCCGGGTGCCCGTCTGGGTGACAAAGTGCTGGAAGTGAGCCATCTGCGTAAGTCTTATGGCGACCGTGTACTGATTGACGATCTGTCGTTCTCCGTGCCAAAAGGGGCAATTGTCGGGATTATCGGTCCTAACGGCGCGGGTAAATCGACGCTGTTCCGCATGATGTCCGGTCAGGAACAACCTGATTCCGGCGAGATTGTACTGGGTGAAACCGTGAAGCTGGCCTCCGTGGATCAGTTCCGTGACAGCATGGACAATTCCAAAACTGTGTGGGAAGAGGTTTCCGGCGGTCAGGACATCATGCGCATCGGTAACACCGAGATGCCAAGCCGCGCCTATGTCGGCCGCTTTAACTTTAAAGGCGTCGATCAGGGCAAACGCGTTGGCGAACTGTCGGGTGGTGAGCGTGGTCGTCTGCACCTCGCGAAGCTGCTGCAGGTTGGCGGCAACATGCTGCTGCTTGATGAACCTACCAACGACCTGGACATTGAAACCCTGCGCGCGCTGGAAAACGCCCTGCTGGAGTTCCCGGGTTGTGCGATGGTGATCTCGCATGACCGCTGGTTCCTGGACCGTATCGCCACGCACATTCTGGATTACCAGGATGAAGGTAATATCGAATTCTTCGAAGGTAACTTTACCGAATACGAAGAGTACAAGAAGCGTACTCTCGGCGCCGACGCACTGGAGCCGAAACGCATCAAGTACAAACGTATGACGAAGTAATTGCACAAACGGGCGGCAGCGATGCCGCCTTTTTTTATGGCTCTATCAGCGATAAAATTCGCTGAACACCGGAGACTGCAGCGCGAACTCAATAAAGCGCGCCAGTGCAGGTGAGTTCAGCTTACGACCCGGATAGACCAGCCACAGCTCATTTCCCTCGATCTCCCACTCCGGCAGCACCGGCACCAGCCGGGGATCCGCCAGCGGCCCATCGGTCAGAAAGTGCGGCAGCAGTGTAATGCCCGCATCGCCCAGCGCAGCTTCGCGCGCATAGAGTAAGTTGTCAGTGAGATGGCCTGGCGGCAGCAGCCAGCGGTAGAACTCGTCCTCGCGCTGCAACACCCATTCATTCCAGGCGCGGTGCGCAATACAGCGATGGGCCGACAGTTGCTGAGGATGAAGCAGCGGCGGATGTTGATTCAGATAGTGCTGTGACGCGACCAGCAGTCGCGGGCAGTTGCCGATTCGCCGGCCAATCAGCGAGGACTCCTGTGGCTGACCGGTGCGAAGCGCCACATCAAAGCCCTCCTGCACCAGATCGCGCATCTCATCGGAGATCGAGACATCCAGCGTCACATCAGGATAGAGACGTAAAAATTCCGCGTTACAGCGCGCCAGCAAAGTGGCACCAATCCCCGCCGGACTGGTGATGCGCAGACGCCCGCTGGGGTTTTCCCGCAGACTGGCGATCGCCTGATCGGCGCGTTCACTGGCCTGCATCATCTCCTGGCAATGCAGCAGATAGCGCTCACCAGCAAAGGTCAGATTGAGCTGACGGGTGGTGCGGTTCAGCAGACGAATCCCCAGACGCTGCTCCAGCTGGCTGATGCGCTGACTGACGCTTGATTTGGGCAGACCCGCGCGTTCCGCCGCACCGGTAAAACTGCCGCACTCCGCCACCAGCGCAAACAGCGCCATATCCTGCCACTGACGAAATGCCATTGTTCACCTCAGACGAACACTCTATGAAAGATTGTCCATCTTATCACCGCTAAAACCACGTTCTACACTTAAGGCACTTACCAAGGAGAAACTTTATGTCTATTCGCGCTATCGCAGTTAATCCCGAAAATCCTGAAAACTTCACTGAAATTTTCCCTGAAACCCCAACGCCAGGTGAGTATGACCTGCGGGTTGAAGTCAAAGCCGCGTCAGTCAACCCGGTTGATACCAAGGTTCATAAAGGGGCGAAGAAAAACGGCATACAACAGCCACGCATCCTCGGCTGGGATGCCAGCGGTGTCGTGCTGGAAGTGGGCAGTAAAGTCAGTAATTTTAAGCCTGGCGATGAAGTCTTCTATGCTGGCGATCTGACCCGTCCTGGCAGTAACAGCACCGAGCAGCTGGTGGATTCACGCATCACCGGTCACAAGCCTGAGAGCCTGGACTGGGCGCAGTCGGCCGCGATCCCGCTGACGGCGCTGACCGCCTGGGAAGGCCTGTTTGAGCGACTGAACCTCGAAACAGCAACGGAAGATCAGACCCTGCTGATCGTGGGCGGCGCGGGCGGTGTCGGATCGCTGGCGATCCCACTGGCGAAGCTGCGCAGTAAGGTAAAGATCATTGCGACCGCCTCGCGTGAAGATTCCGCCCAGTGGTGCCGCGATCGCGGCGCCGATCTGGTGATCAACTACAAAGATATGCCTGGTGAGCTGGAGAAACAGGGCATTAAGCAGGTCGATTATATCTTCTGCCTGAATGATACCGATGGTCACTGGGAGACGATGGCGAAGCTGATCGCGCCGCAGGGTCATATCTGCACCATCGTGGAAAACGAACATCCGCTGTCGATGGATCAGCTGAAGCTGAAGAGCGCTGCCCTGCACTTCGAGCTGATGTACACCCGCAGCATGTTCAACACGCCGGATATGGCGCGTCAGGGCGAGATTCTGGATGCGGTATCGGCGTTGCTGGATGAAGGTAAGCTGCAAACCACACTGAGCGAGACGCTGCACGGCTTAAGCGTTGAGACCTTAACCGCCGCCCATCAGCGGGTGCTGGAAGGCCACATGCGCGGCAAAGTGGTGATGGTCTATTAATGCACTGACCCGGCTGCCCTGCGGCAGACCGGATCAAAACCTGCGTTACGGCTGGGCGTTTTTCTCGCCCAGCATCCCTTTTACCAGCTCGATGCAACGCAGGAAGCGGGCGTCGTAATCGTCTTCCTGCACGTGCAGGAATTCGATGTTGTTTTCACGCAGCATTGTCACCAGCATCGACTGAAACTCCCGTCGATCCACTGAACTGCCCAGGCTGCGCAATCCATCCGCGACCCAGGGCACGTTGTTCTCCAGCAGAATCACCAGATCAAAGCGATATTCATCGATCAGAGCCTGAACAAAAGGATGTTCACGCCCTTCATATTTCAGACAAAACGCCTGCGTGGTCACAAAGTCGGTGTCGATAAACGCCACTTTATTCGCGTATTTGACAGCGAAGTCGATGTACTGCGCCTGCCCCAGCGCGATTTTGTCGTAATCAGAATATTGCAGCGCCATTTCGTCACCGCCCAGGTGGGAGAAGACATAGTCGCGGCCATATTCCCAGGCACTGGTGGTGTTGAAGATGTTGGCGAGTTTATTCACCAGGGTCGATTTACCGCTCGATTCTCCACCGAGGATCGCCACGGTGCGCACAAAGAAGGGTTTCACTTCCGTAGGAATGTAATCCCAGAAGCGGAACGGATCCTGACGAATCTGCGCGCCACTGATGCTCATAAAGGATCGGTTGGGATCGACCAGTACGGTCTGAATGCCCAGATGCTGCTGATACATCTCCGCATCGGGCGCTTCGCTGGTGTAGATGCAGTCCGGCGCAATACCGTGCTCACTGAGGAAGGCGCTGACACCTTCACTCCAGACATCCCAGCCGTGTGGATAGGGTTCAATCCCCTCCTCGTCAAAGGCGTGAATGCGGATATTTTTCTGATATTTAAAGGTCTGCAGCAGCCAGCGCAGGCGGTCGCTGACCGTGGGCTGTTGTGACATCGCGCTGTTCTCAAACAGTTCGCGGTCACGCGGCTCGTCATAACCCATGATGATATGCAGCTCATCGACCTGGCTACAGGCGCGCTGAATCAGATAGATGTGGCCGGTGTGCAGCGGATAGAACTTGCCAAATACCACGCCCACGGTTTTATCGCGGCGAGGAAACTCCAGCCCCAGAAAGCGGTGCAGCGCTTCCAGCTTTTGCGCGCTGGGGCTTTTGATTTTGGCATTAAGTAACTGGCTCAGATAGCCTTTGGTCATGCCGCTGGCATCAGCGACCTGTTGCAGCGTATGGCCCTGCTGGCGAATGGCCGTTTTCAGATAATCAAATGACGACATGTCGTGCCTCCTGCATCAATGCGGTTAAGGTGGGGGCGGCCTGTCAGCGGCTTTCCGCTGACAGGCCGCAGGCGCGTTAAAGATCGTCCAGAATCGCCAGCGCATCCGCCAGCTTCTTCGCGCTGAAAACCTGCATCCCGGCAATCGGTTTTTTCGGTGCGTTCCCTGCCGGTACAATGGCGCGTTTGAAGCCATGCTTCGCCGCTTCAGAGATGCGCTCCTGCCCGCTGGGCACCGGACGGATCTCTCCGGCCAGTCCCACTTCGCCGAAGATCACCAGATCCTGCGGCAAAGGACGATCCCGCAGGCTCGATACCATCGACAGCATCAGCGCCAGATCGGCACTGGTTTCGGTCACTTTAACGCCGCCAACCACGTTGACGAACACATCCTGATCCGCCATCTGCAATCCGCCATGACGGTGTAAAACGGCCAGCAGAATCGCCAGGCGGTTCTGCTCCAGCCCCACCGCCACGCGGCGCGGATTACCCATCATGGAGTGATCGACCAGCGCCTGAATCTCCACCAGCAGTGGGCGCGTCCCCTCCCACAGCACCATGACCGAACTGCCTGACGTGATCTCTTCGCCACGCGACAGGAAGATAGCGGATGGGTTGCTGACTTCACGCATGCCCTGCTCGGTCATGGCAAACACGCCCAGCTCATTGACCGCGCCGAAGCGGTTTTTATGACTGCGCAGGGTACGGAAGCGGGAGTCGGCATCGCCATCCAGCAGGACTGAGCAGTCGATACAGTGCTCAAGTACCTTCGGCCCGGCCAGCGAGCCATCTTTGGTGACGTGACCCACCATGATGATCGCCACGCCACGCGTTTTGGCGAAGCGCGTCAGGTAAGCGGCGGTTTCCCGCACCTGAGCAACGCTGCCCGGTGACGACTGGATTTCCGCCATGTGCATGACCTGAATGGAGTCGATCACCATCAGTTGCGGCTGCTCCTGTTCGGCGATCAGGCAGATCTGTTCGATGCTGGTTTCCGACAGCATATTCACATTTTCGGTGGGTAATCCCAGGCGATGGGCACGCATTGCCACCTGCTGCAGTGACTCTTCACCCGTGACGTAAAGGGTTTTCATCCCCTCTGATAACCGGCACATCACCTGCAGCAGCAGCGTGGATTTACCTGCACCAGGACTGCCGCCAATCAGAATGGCGCTGCCAGGTACTACCCCGCCGCCCAGCACACGGTCAAACTCTTTGAAGCTGGTCGAGAAGCGCGGTAACGCCTCCAGGCTGATTTCAGAGAGCTTCTGCACCCGGCTGGTTCCGGCGCTGCCGGCATAGCCACTCAGGCGCTCGTTACGCGCAGCGGCGGGCGAGGCGGCAATGCGCACCTCGGTGATAGTGTTCCAGGCGTGGCAGGCGCTGCATTGCCCCTGCCAGCGTGGGTAATCTGCGCCACATTCGTTACAGACAAATGCGCGTTTTGCCGCTTTGGCCAAATCAATACCTCAGTTAACGCTCTTCGTGGATCAGGCTGCCGGTGAGGATGCAGAACACCCCCATTAGATCGGCATGGCGAATGGTGACCGCAGTCTGCTCATTCACCTTAGGTTTAGCATGGAACGCAATGCCCAGTGCTGAGGCTTTGATCATCAGCAGGTCATTGGCACCATCGCCGATCGCCACCGTCTGTTCCGGCGCGATGTCAAAACGCTGCGCCAGCTTTTTCAGGGTATCGGCTTTGTATTGTGCATCGACAACCGGACCCAGCACGTTGCCGGTCAGTTTGCCGTCGCGAATTTCGAGTTCATTTGCCACTACCGCCGACAGATGCAGTTTGTCGCGCAGGTAGTCGGCGTAGTAGGTAAAGCCGCCGGATGCGATAGCAACCTGCCAGCCCAGCGCCTGCAGTTTCTGCGTCAGCGTCGTTAAGCCTGGCATCAACGGCAGCGCATCACGCACCTGTTTCAGAATATTGGCGTCCGCGCCCTGCAGCGTGGCGACACGCTGACGCAGGCTGGCGGTGAAATCGAGTTCGCCGCGCATTGCGCGTTCCGTCACTTCTGCCACCTGCTCGCCGCAGCCTGCCAGTCTGGCGATCTCGTCAATGCATTCGATCTGAATCGCAGTGGAGTCCATATCCATGACCAGCAGGCCTGGTGTTTTGAGATGCGGGATTTTGCCCAGCGGCGCCACGTCCAGCCCGGCGTCGTGCGCCAGTTGGCTGGCAAACGGCGTCAGCGATCCCGCCAGGCGAATCACCTGATACTCATCGACGTTCCAGGCGCTGACGATCACCATCGCCGCACCCAGATGATGCTGGTAATCGGTCAGCTTTTGCTTATCCAGCCCGCGGCCATACAGCAGCCAGCCGGTGCGGCCAGCGCGATAATCCAGCGGCATCACTTCATCACCGCTAAGAGAAAGGGGCAAACCCGGCCAGAGGGAGACATCGGCGGGAAGATCGCACCAGGTTAAACGATTTGGCATCAGAGCTCCTGTAGGGACAACAAAACCACGCAAGAGGCTACCTTGTCTGCGCCGCTTCTGGCAACATAATCTCCAGGCTTTCTGTTGTGATATGACCCGGATGATTAATGGCTAAAACCGCACTGAAATTTCGCTTACATCGTACCGTGATCGTTCTCATCTCGATGGCGCTGCTGGTCGTCCTGATGCAGGGCGCATCCTGGTTCAGCCTCGGCCACCAGGCGGCACGTTCTGAACAGGTCGAGGAGCTGGCGCATACGCTGACCAGCCAGGTGGCGTTTAGTCTTAAGCCGTTGATGGACAACAGTGAAAATAATCGCACTCAGATAGAAGCCATTCTTAATCAGATGACGGCGAACAGCCGTATTCTGGATGCGTCGGTGTATGACGGCGACGGCAGCCTGGTGGCGCACAGCGGTGAAAACATCAATGTGCGTGATCGGCTGGCGCTCGATGGTCAGCGCGCGGGCAGCTATTTCAACCATCAGATTGTGCAGCCACTGGCCGGAACTGATGGCCCGCTGGGCTTTTTACGTGTGACGCTGGATACCCATGTGCTGGTCACCGACTCGCATCAGGTCGATAACACCACCAATATTCTGCGTCTGATGATGCTGCTGGCGCTGGCGATCGGCATTATTCTCTCCCGCACTCTGCTGCGCCATCGACGCACCCGCTGGCAGCAGTCGCCGTTCCTGCTCACCGCCAGCACCCCGGTGAAAGAAGATCGGGATGAGGACGACGAGAAGAAAGAGTAACGTTGCGGCTGTGGTAAAGATAAAACGAAAAGGCCCGCGGTGCGGGCCTTTTTTATGGTAACGATACGGATTTGCGAGACGTATTCCGTTAGCCGATGAGCAGCGCTTCCAGCTCCCCCAGCGAGTTGACCTGCCAGGTGGGCTTAATTGGTTCCGGCAGCGGCCGGGTGCCATGATCGAGCCAGCAGGTTTTAATGCCGGCATTCATGCCGCCCAGAATGTCTGACTCTGGCGTATCACCCACCATCAGCACCCGCTCACGATCCGGGTTACCCATCAGATTCAGCGCGTAATCAAAAATCTCTGCCGCCGGTTTGGGCAGGCCAACCTGCTCGGAAATCACCAGCGCCGAGAAGTAATCACGAAAACCGGTGCGTTCCAGACGCGTCTGCTGCAGCGCGGTAAAGCCATTGGTAATGATCCCCATCTTTACCTTGCCATGCAGCTGGTTCATCAGGCTGACCGCACCCGGCAGCGGCGTGCAGATCTCTCCCATCGCACTCAGGAAGCCGCTGTTGAGAATCTCTGGCGCAACGCTGAGCTTTTCGCTCCAGTGATTGAAACGCTGAGTCTGCAACTGTAACGCTGAGATAGTGCCGTTCTGATAATCGACCCACAGCGGCTTGTTGATCGCCTGATAATCGCTGTAATCCTGGTCGGTGAACTGCACGTCATAACCGGCGAACAGGCGCTGCAAACCGGCATAGGCGTCGAAATGAAAAAGGGTATCGTCGGCATCAAACAGGATGCAGTCCCAGTTATCTATCATTAAAGCTCCTTAATACCACTACGGCGTCAGGGCCATGAGAATGGCATCTTCACGGCCGCTGGCGGTGGGATAATAGTTGGGGCGACGACTGACCTGATTGAATCCAAGCTGCTCATAGAGCGCGATGGCAGGCAGGTTCGAAGCCCGCACTTCCAGCCACAGCGTCAGCACATCGCGTTTGATCAACTCATCGATCAAATGCTGCAACAGCTGACGGCCATATCCCCGGCGCTGAAAAGCGGGATCGACCGCAATGTTAAACAGCGAGGCTTCGTCCAGTACCACCTGTGTAATGGCAAAGGCGGCCATTTTGCCGTCAACGTCGAGACGTAAATTGATAAAGCGCTCACCCTGATTGCTGGCAAACGTCTTTTCACTCCAGGGAAATGCGTGGCTACGACACTCAATGGCGAAGGCCTGCGCCAGATCGTCAGGGGTGAGTAAAGAGATGGCTGTCATGGTTACACATCTGTTGCCAGAGCGCGCGTTTGGCGACGCCGCTGCTGATGAGTTCATTAAAAGAGGCGCTGGTTAATGCCACGCCATTGAAAGTCTGTTCGCTCTCTACGCCGAGCAGCCAGCCCGCGCAGTTCAGCGTTTCGGGCAGCATTTGCAGCTGATCCGGCGTCACGGTCATCACCTGAGCGGGTTGCAGATTGAGCGCATGCAGCACGTCGCGCATCAGCGGTTCATGCAGACCGGGTGGCGCGTCAGCGACAATAATCAATTGCGTGTCCGGTGCCAGCGTGACGGCAATTTCGCCCTGAAGCACGCGCGGGCGGCGCAGTTGGTACTGCGTAATTCCCATTTGCTGTAAAAGCCAGTCGCGCCTGGACGTCATGGTGTTACCTGTTCTGCTGCCTGAATGCGACGCTATGCTAGCAAACCCATCGAACATGCGCCAACAAACCACTATAATCCCCGCTCAGATCTTACAGGAGCCCTACATGTCTGCTTTTACCCCGGCCAGCGAAGTCATTCTGCGCCACAGTGATGAATTTACCGCCCGCCATGTTTTATTTGCTGGCGATCTGCAGGATGACCTGCCCGCTCAGCTGGAAACCGCCTCGTCGCGCGTTCACACCCAGCAATATCATCACTGGCAAAACCTGAGCCGCCGTATGGGCGAGCAGGCGCGTTACGGAATGGTTGCGCAGCCGGAAGATGTGCAGGGATGCGATACCCTGGTCTACTTCTGGACCAAGAATAAGCCGGAAGTACAGTTCCAGCTGGAGAACCTGCTCTCTATGCTGCCAGTGGGTTGCGATGTGTTCGTGGTGGGTGAAAACCGCAGCGGCGTCCGCAGTGCCGAAGGCATGATAGAGTCGTGGGTGAAACTGGAGAAGATCGACAGCGCGCGTCGCTGTGGTCTCTACCACGGTCGCCTCGACACGCAACCTGAGTTTGATGCCAGCACCTTTGGTCATCAGTATCAGCTGGATGGTCTGACAATTCATACCCTGCCAGGCGTCTTCAGCCGTGACGGCCTGGATAGCGGCAGTGCCCTGCTGCTGTCGACCTTTACTCCGCACACCAAAGGCAAAGTGCTGGACATGGGCTGTGGCGCGGGCGTGATTGCCGCCTCGCTGCCTGCCCGTTCGCCTAAAGTACGGCTGTGGCTGTGCGACGTGCACGCGGCCGCCATTGAAGCGAGTAAATTGACGCTGGCTGCCAATGGCATCGAGGGCGAAGTCTTCGCCAGCAACGTCTTCTCTGACGTGACCGGCCGTTTCGACATGATTATCTCTAACCCGCCGTTCCATGAAGGCACCCAGACCAGTCTCGACGCCGCACAGGCACTGATCCGGGGCGCGGTGAAGCACCTGAACACCGGTGGCGAGTTGCGTATCGTCGCGAACACCTTCCTGCCTTATCCGCAGGCGCTGGATGAAGCCTTCGGCAGCCACGAAGTCATCGCACAAACCGGTCGCTTTAAAGTTTACCGCGCCGTCTATGGTCGCGGTGCCAAAACGCGCTAAGGGCTTTTGCCAGCATTAACCGCGTTGCCGGGCTGAAAACGTTGCTTTTTACAGCGATCGTTTCAGCCCGACGAAATAGTTGTTGACGCAAAGAGTAAAATCTCTAGAATGCGCCTCCGTGGTTGTAACATTCTCAGGATGTTACCGGTATGCGAAGGTGGCGGAATTGGTAGACGCGCTAGCTTCAGGTGTTAGTGTCCTAACGGACGTGAGGGTTCAAGTCCCTCTCTTCGCACCAAAATCACATGTTTCATATCGCGAGCACTGCGCGAAGGTGGCGGAATTGGTAGACGCGCTAGCTTCAGGTGTTAGTGTCTTAACGGACGTGAGGGTTCAAGTCCCTCTCTTCGCACCATTGCGGTGATATGAACAGACAACTCGATGCGAAGGTGGCGGAATTGGTAGACGCGCTAGCTTCAGGTGTTAGTGTCTTAACGGACGTGAGGGTTCAAGTCCCTCTCTTCGCACCAACGTTGTCATCCTCACGCTTTTCCCGCTCGTCCCCCTCTGCTGCTGATGCAGATTCGTTTTATCCCCTGCTCTGTTTAGTTTCCCGGTTACGTTACGTTTTGCAGTCGCTTTAACCTGCCCGCCCGTTTTAACGCGTTCCGCCTGTATTAAATCAGATGAAAATTCACAGAGACCGCTGCCAGTCCACCCGCTAATGCCAGACACGATGGCAGCAGCAGATAGTGACGCAGACGCTGGTTAAACAGCATCACCACAGTCAGCAGCAGCGCAACCGTCATTACCAGCCGCCACTGGCTGAAGCTCGGTTCCCATAAGGCGAACACCGGCAGCGCGATGCAGGGCAATAATACGCCCCACGCACTATCCAGTTTTTTACCCAGTGTCCAGCTGACGCCCCACAGGCCGCAGGCCGCAATAATCGCTATCCCCATGACGCAAACCTCAAATGATAAGCATTCCCATTATCATATGACAGTTTTGCCTGCTATGCAGCCTGTTTTTTGCGCCCGGCAAGAAGATGACAGACCAGTTGGAAAATGCTAGATTGCGGCCTATAACACCTTTAATAACAGCACCAGCAATAATTTGCTCACGGTCTGGCATACCCTCTTTATGCTGGCTTGCGCTTTGGTATTTCAGGGTCGTCACGAGTATTTATAATGAAATTACAATCATATGAAGAACTGAAACAGAGTAAATACCGGCTTTCAGTGATGCTTTTTCTGTTTTTAAATATCGCCGTTTCGCTATTTTATCTTCTGCCAATAATGAGTAATAAAACAAGCGATACCACCCTGCCGGTAATGTGTGTCGCGGCTTTTAGCGGTGTGATGTTAATTACCCATTTAATATTGCCTAAAGTAAAACTCCCACTTTTAAATCCTGTGGCGCTGGTGCTGGGAATGCTCTGGGCGTGGCACATTAATTATCGCTTTCATCAGGTATTCTATTTTGATCGCGGCTTTCTTATTATCAGTTTGATCAGTGTGTTATTTATCAGTGCCATTGCCCTGAGCGATTATCTGGGCGCTTTTTGTCTGCATGTCGCCCCGCCGGTGCTTACCGTATTGCTGCTCGACAATGCGCAACATCTGCCGCTGATTCTGCTGACCATTACCCTGCCGCTGATTGGTTTCTCACTTCAGCATCTGATGCGCCGTCGTGCCGATAACTTTACCCTGCGTCTGATGCATCAACTTTATGAAGAGAAAGAGACCTTCAGCGATCTCAGTATGCTCGACCCGCTGACCGGCCTGTATAATCGCCGTGGCCTGAAGAACCGGCTCGATAATATTCTGGAAAACCATGCTGGCAGCCACTATGTGCTGCTGCTGGATATCGATCATTTTAAGGCCTACAACGATAATTATGGGCATGCGATGGGCGACCAGGCGCTGGCGCGGGTCTCTGTGGCTATTCGTGACGCAGTGCGTTCGCGCGATGTCGTCACCCGCTATGGCGGCGAAGAGTTTCTGGTGCTGATGACCAATGTGAACAGTTCTATCGCCATAAAACTGGCTGAGCGGATCCGGCAGTATGTGCTGGATTTAGAAATCCCCCATCTTTTCAATGAGACCGTTTCAACTCACGTTACCATCAGCGCGGGTATCGCGCCTATTTACGACAACGAATTTGATCTGGCGGTAGCGAATGCGGACAGCGCATTGTATGTGGCTAAGAATCAGGGGCGGAATACCATTCTTGCCTGGGAAGACTTACCCCGACAACAGCATCAGACCACCAGCGAACATGCCTGATTCAGCCTGGCACGTTCGATGTTAAGCCTCGCTAAGCCCGGTTCTTTGCGGCTCGGTCCGATCAGATAACAAGCCTTAACACCTGCCATTTTCCCGCCCGCAGCGACGTTTTTTTACGCGACTTGTAGAGTTAATCAATAACGATTATCATTTGCTTTCTTATCTACACTTTTCGCGAGTCGTCATGGCAACCGTTTCAGCTCAGGAACAGCGTTTCAACGCTCAGTCGATGATCTTCCGGCAGAATGACCGTCCACTGGCGGAAAGTCTGCATGACCGCCTGCAACAGCAGCGTAGCTATCTGCTTGATTCGATAAGATTTAGCCAGCCAGCTCCACGCGAGACGCTGACTCTCGCAGCCTGGTCACAATCAGAGGCTTTTGCCCCACTTATCCGGCGTTACAGCGATTATCTCTATCGCGATCATCCTGATGCGGTGCGTGAAGCAAAGCCAGTGCTCTCTCTCTGGGCGCAATGGTATTTTGGCCTGCTGCTGCCATCGCTGATCATGGCGTTGTTGCAGGAGTCGCGCGCGCTGGACTGCTCGCCAGAGCATATTCGTGTCGGTTTTCATGACAATGGTCATCCGGCCACGTTCTGGATTGATGTGCAGGAAGATGAAGAAGCCCGCTATCTTAACCCTCAGCAGCGCATTGATCGGCTGATCCAGCAGCACTTGATCCCGGTGGTTAATGGTATTACCCAGCATGGTGATATCAACGCCCGACTCATCTGGAACAACATGGGCTACTCATTCCAGTGGTTCCTGGGTGAGCTGAAAAGTCAGATTGATGAGACGCTGGTGCTGCAACTGGAGCAGTCGCTATTCTTTAACCAGCGACTGCTGGATGGCAGTGAAAATCCGCTCTACCGCACTATGATCCCGCGTAATGGCGAACTGGTCCGTCGTAGCTGTTGCCAGCGTTATCGCATTCCTGATGTCGAACAATGCGGCAACTGCACTCTGAGCAGCAGCTAAACAGACTTAATTACCACGAATTCTCCGTTTATCTCGTTTACAGGCACTGAGGCTTGTGGCAATTTTTACGCCTTCGATCAGCCTGGAGAGAAAGATGAGTCTGGAGTCCGTGCGCCAGTTCTTTGCCGAACACGCCCCTGAAATTGAAATTATTGAACTGGCAGAAAGCACTGCAACGGTCGGAATGGCTGCGCGCGCCCATGGCGTGACGCCAGGAGAGATTGCTAAAACCTTGTCACTGAAAGTGAAAAACGATGTGGTGCTGATTGTGACTCGCGGCGATGCCCGGCTGGACAATCGCAAGCTGAAAGCGGCGCTGGGCGCCAAAGCGCGGATGCTGAGCGTAGACGAGGTGATTAACTGGACCGGCCATCCGGTGGGCGGCGTCTGTCCTTTCGGTCTGGAGAATCCGCTGACCGTTTACTGTGATGTCTCACTGCGCAGTTTCGACGAAGTGTTACCCGCCGCTGGCGCTATCCACAGCGCCGTCCGCATCTCGCCACAGCAGATGGCTGAGCTTACTAATGCCCGCTGGATCGACGTGTGCGAAGCGATTTAATGCTTCGCCTCTGCTTATCCAGCGATCACCCCGGCTCCCCGCATCAGGATTTCAGGCGCTTAAATGCTTCTTCGATGATCGACAGCAGCACCGTATTATCGACGCGATGCAGCACATGTACCGAAGCGCCACAATGCTCAGGCACCCCGACCGTGAGCCGAAGCGGCTGACGAAAACGCCAGCTTTTGCCGCGCGTCGCACCGGGACGCAGCTCGATATCAACCCGGTAATCGGTGCCTGACGCGACACGCTGATTCAGCAGCCAGGCCACCACCATCGCATCGTGGATCCAGCATCCTGCCAGCTGCCGGGTCTCTATCGAATAGTCGATCCATGGACGCAGCGTTTCGCGCACAAAATCAGTCAGCGGATGCTCGACGGCGGTAAGGCGGGTTAAATCCTGCTGGGTCAGTAGCGTCTGCGTGGTGACATCCATCGGCACCAGCGTCACGGCAGCACCGCTATGCAACACCTGATGCGCCGCCTCTGGATCCAGGCCGAAGTTGGTGTCCTTGATATAATCATCCAGTGTAAATACGCCACCCATAATGACAATCTCCGCCACAGAGTCTGCCATGTCAGGATAGCGCTGCATCGCCAGCGCCACATTCGTCAGCGGACCAATCGCCACCAGAGTAATCTCGCCCGGATTGTCACAAATCAGTTTGCCGATAGCGTCAGCAGCATCAAACGCATCCGCCGCGATATCCGCTGGCTGACGCACATCCTGCCACAGTTTACCCAGCGCAAGCTGATTGACCCGGTTATCGAGCGTTTCGCGCCACGGCGCAGGATCTTCCTGTAGCGCCTGTGTCGCACCCTGTACGACAGGAATAGATAATCCCAGCCGGACGATCAGATCTTTGGCGACGCGTGCGCCCACTTCACATGGTGTATTACCCGCCACAGTTGTAATTAATTCCAGAGACAGGGCAGGAGACGCTAAGGCCAGCGCAATCGCAAGCCCGTCATCGGTGTTGGCGCCCGCGATACCGTTGCCGGGATCGCAGTCAATAATAATTCTTTTCATATTTTTATAAGTTAACTCTGGCTTTGAGACTTGCAGCCGCAGGATTCACCAATTTCAAGATAATGTGGAAACTCCTTTAATTGCGCTTCGCTCTCTCCCTCTTTCAACATCTGAATCGCAGAGCGGGCCATTTCACGCAATGGCTGGCGCACAGTGGTTAATGTCGGGACATGAAACGATGAGTGATCGGTTCCGTTAAAGCAGACCAGCGCCACATCCTGTGGCACGCGGATTCGATGCTCAGAAAAGGCGCGAAGCGCGCCAATCGCCTGGCCTTCGTTGCTGGTAAACAGCGCACGCGGTACACAACCCCGGGCGATCATAGCTTGTGCCGCCTCGTAGCCGCCCTGTGGAGTGTAACTGGCGGGGAACATCAGTGACTCATCAATCTGCAGGCCGCGATCCTGCATGGCATCGCGCCAGCCCTGAATACGATCCTGCGCGTTAAGCATATCAACCGGCCCACTGATGATACCGACCTGCTGATAACCGTGACTCAACAGATGCGCCGTCACCTGCCAGGCAGCCTGACGCTCATTGACCCGCAGCATATTAACGCCCGGCTGTGGTTCAACCCGCTCCAGCATGACCAGCGGCGTACCGCTGGCTTTAATCAAATCAATGTAAGGATGGCGATCGACGCTGTTGTAAAACAGTCCATCTACCTGCCGGTTAAGCAGTCCCTGAATTAATTCCAGTTCGCGCTTGCGGTCATCCCCGGCATCACCCAGCAGCATGACGTGACCGTGATTCATCGACTCCTGCAACAACACATGCGCCATTGAGGCCACAAAAGGATTGCCGATGTTAGGCACGACCAGCCCAAACGTTTTGGTGTTACCGGAAGCCAGTGCGCGTGCTGCTGCATTGGGCCGGTAACCGGTCGCTTTAATCGCCTCCAGTACCCGCTGACGGGTTGCATCGGCGACCGGACGAGGCCCGTTATTAATGACATAACTGACAACTGCCACTGAGGTGCCTGCCGCTTTCGCAACTTCACTGCGGGTCACTTTTCCCGTTAACGACTTAGGCACATCACGTTCCTCCATAAAAAAACAGGCCGCTTTACACGGCCTGCTGCTTGTCGCTCTCGCCTGGCTAATGGCATCTTCAGGCAAAGCTAGATGGCATCTTCAGGCAGATTGAGATTTCGCCCTCGCGTCTCAGGCGCGACAAAGGTGGTAAAGAATCCAATGGCGGCCATTGCCGAGAAATAGACTGCAATCGGCCACCAGTGACCGGTATAAGAAAGCATAGCAGCGGCAATAAGCGGTGCAGTACCACCGGACAAAATCGAGCCCAGTTCCTTAGCCACCGCCATTTTGGTGTAGCGATGGTGAACGCCGAACAGTTCCACGCCCCATGCTGCCTGTACCCCGAAAATACCCAGTGACGCCAGCGCCATCCCGACCACGATAACCGGAATCACCAGCATCGGTTCACGCGTGTCCAGAAGCGTAAAGGCGGGCCAGGCGTAGAACATCAGTAACAGACAGAAGACGCGATAAACGATCCTGCGACCAAAACGGTCAGAGAGCCAGCCCGCTAACGGAATGATCAGGAAACCCAGTAGTGAGGCGAGGAAGACGGCGGTAGTCGGCACGGACTTATCGACCATCAGTACCTTAGCGACATAACCGACGATGAAGCCCTGGGCCAGATAGGAAGGGCCGTTTTCGCCGATACGCAGACCAACCATGGTCCAGAAGGCGCGGGTACGCTGAAAGAAAGACCGCTGATCGACCACTGGCGCAGCCATCACGCCAGCACGTTCCGCTTCCATCTCTGCCTTCCTGCGCTCAAACACCGGCGTTTCACGCAGGTGACGTCGAATCCACAACGCAACCAGTGCAATCAACGCACTGCTCAGGAAGGGAATACGCCAGCCCCACTCCAGCAGACTCTGCTGATCCATCTGCACCACCAGCAGCCAGACCAGCGAGGCCAGCAGCGTACCGCTGTTGGACCCCAGCGCAATCACAGAAGAGACCAGTCCGCGGCGCTCTGTCGGCGCATATTCACCCAGCATCACCGTGCCGCCCGATAACTCCGCGCCCGCGCCGAAACCCTGCGTAAAGCGCAGCAGAACCAGACAGGCAGGCGCCCAGACGCCAATAGAGGCATAGTTCGGGATTAAACCGATAAATGTCGTGGAAGCACCCATCAGAATGATGGTGGAGATCATCACCACTTTTCGGCCTTTGCGGTCGCCCAGCCAGCCGAAAAAAAGTGCACCAATAGGCCGGGCAACAAAGCCGACTGACCAGGTAGCAAAGCTGGAGAGCAGTGCCATGGCAGGGGTTGATTCAGGAAAGAAAACGTCGCCAAAGATGATACCGGCAGCCAGGCCATAGAGTGCGAAATCCGCATACTCCATTGCCGTTCCGAGCCAGCATGAGAAAGTGGCGCGCCAGAAATCTTTGCGGCCTGAGGAGGTATTAAACCGCTCATCGGCGGCTGAAGTGGATGCCAGTGAAGCCTGCTGCTTAACGGAGTTTTGTGCCGTCATAACCCTATCCCTGAATGAGTATGCAGATTGACAAACGCCCGTCCATGGGTCGATTCCCTGATGAAAGCGGAATTCCCCCGGTGACGACGTTCAGTTGACTAACCATGATGAAAGGTTAAAGGATTCCCTGGTGTTGGAATCTTGTTCTTCGCCCCATTTCGCCGATGTATTTTTCATCGGTCGCTTAAACTGAGCGAATGTAACTTAACAATCAATGGAGCCTACTGTGCATCGGGCACCGTGAGCAATCACTGGGGCCCTAGTGTATCTACGCGCGTAGATAAATCAATAGATTTTGACGAAAATTGTTAGCAAAACTTCACTATCACACCCCGTCACCACATCTTTTTAGCGCAAATTCAGCGAGTTAACACCATCATGTCGCACAAAAAAAAGTCACCAGCACTTGTTAGTTACCATTTTCTCTAATCATTAAGCGTTATAAGAGGGGCAAAGATTCTTTCATCACGTTATGTTGTCGCACACGTCGGTTACCTGCAGATGACACTTCCTGTTTATTCTTAAAAGTCGCTGTAAGCGCAGCCAATGCGTTACCCTGACAAAAAGACCGGACAGAGATGCTATGAAAATTATTCTGATGCGACACGGTAAACCTGACCACCAGGCGGCGGGTCGTCAGAGTGTGCAGGCACTGGCTGACTGGTGCGAAGCGTACGATTTGTCACAGGTCAGTGACGGACCGCCGCCACGCAGCATCGAAATCGCCCGTCAGGCCACGTTTATTGTCTGCAGCCCCCTGCCCCGTGCGCAATCCTCGCTGAGCCAGCTCGGTCTGCAGCCTCATGACGTTGATGCGCTGTTCAGCGAAGTCGCCGTACCGCTATTGCGAACCGGCGCAGTTCAGCTACCGACCGTGTGCTGGCTGGCCCTGCTGCGGCTGTTATGGTTCTGCGGTTATGCAGGCGATGCAGAGTCACTGCAACATGCAAGAAGCCGCGCCTCGGCGGCGGCAGAGAAGCTGATCGCGCACTCACAGCAAGGCACAGTGCTGCTGCTGGGCCACGGCATCATGAACAAGATGATTGCGCGCGAGTTACGCAAACGCGGCTGGCAGGCAGAGAAGCATGCCAGCAGCCGCCACTGGAGTACGGCGATCTATCATCGTCCGTTTATCTGACCGATCGGAAAATAGCCCAGCACCTCACAACCTGTCCCGACACGCGGCGTGGCAATCACCTTACGTTGCGCCAGATCGATCACACTCAGTGTGCCATCATCCTGATTGGCAATCAGCAGCTGTTGCCTGTCAGGCGTGAAGCAGCCATCCATCGGCATGTTGCCCACGCTGATGTCGCCCAGCGGATTGAGCAGATCGTCAAACAGGGTCACCAGCGGTTCCTTATCCCCGATTGCCACCAGCTGTTCGCCATCGGCGCTGAAGCGAACCACCTGACAGGGCTGCTGATGACCCGGCAACGTGATGCGCTGGCGAATACGGTGGCTCTGCCGATCGATCAGATAGAGTAACGGCGCATCAGCGGCACTGGCGACCAGATAAGGATGTTTTGGTGAGGCAGCGATGCCCGCAATCGGGCCAGGCAGCAGGATGGTATCGATCACCCGCCCCTCCGCTTCACAGAGATCCACTACTGTGATGGTCGCATCCTCTTCATTATCGGTGAACAGCTTGCGGCCGCTGGGTGACAGCGTCAGGCGATGCGCATTGTGAGAAGGTATCGGGATAATCTTTTCTACTTTGTCGGTCTGCGGATCGATCACCGCCACGGCGGCACTCTGTTCACAGCAGAGATAGACTTTGCCATCGCGGCCCAGCTGTCCGCTGTGTGGCGCCCGTAGCGGCGACAGATCGATAAAGCCGCTGATCTCCCGACGCTGTAAATCAATGACCGCCACTTTATGTCCCGGATGGGGGTTATTACCATGAACGCCGTCACCATAAATGGGCACATAGGCTTTACCCCATTGGGCCAGGATCAGGAGTTCATGCGGCCGCGGTGGAAAGGCGTTCAGTTCACGCTCGACCGCGAAGGTTTCCGGATTGAGAAACAGGACGCGATTACCCTGCTTATCTACCGCCAGTAAACCATAGGCTTCACTCTGCATGCGCACTCCTTTCTCAGTAAGTTCTTCTTAAGCGTAGACAATCCTCTTCAGGCTGTCTGATTCTGCGGATTGATGAGCCGGGCTTACGCCACACAGTAAGCACAATATTCACTGCTGCCGGGGGCCATGCCGCACGCTGACCCGCAGGCTTAGCTTAATATTCAGATATTCCTCACCCCTGGATTTCGTTGTAATTAAATAAACGATTAACCGCAGCGATATTATTATTTCCATCACGTGACCGGATGATTTCCGTATTATCCTAAAGTCCAAAAAAGACGTAGCTAAAGTGTAAATAATGTTTTATTAAAAAGGTGCAGTGCAATTAAACCGCCGTGAGGAAACTATCGCGCACTAAAGCACTGCGTCGCCACCAGGGAAAACTATTCATTAATTCCCGCACTCATCGGAATTGCAGCCAGTATGCAATCCCGGCCGCTTCCGCCTCTGGCGAAACGGGCAGAGCCTGCACGATGACGGGAAAATAAAAATAACAGGTGTACCATGACTTCATATCGCCAACGTCCAGCGCATAAAATCTGGCGTAACTGGAAAAGAATATCGTTCAGTAGCCAGATGTTATGGAATAAGAAACAGCAGAGACGCCTTCAGGCACCGGAATATGATCCGGGTCAGGAACAGAATGTCGTATTAATCGCGCAGCAGAAAGATCTGCCAGAGATTCCAAAAATTGTCTGGATGGTCTGGCATAACGATCATCTGCCTGCCTCAATGGCGCTGAATATCAGTAAAATCCGGCGGGACAATCCCGATCACCAGGTTTATCTGATCACGCAGCGCACCCTGTCGCAGTGGCTGCCCGAACTCAACTTTATCTCTTCCGATCTGACGCTGGCACATAAAAGTGAAATCATCCGGCTGGAGCTGATTCTCCGTTATGGTGGTATCGGCATCGACTGCAGCACCCTTCTGTTTGAGAATCTCGCCTGGGTGCATCGCGCGCACGAAGCGCGGTCAATGGATCTCATCGGTTACTACCGCGAGCAATCGACGCAGAACCTGCTGGCGCCGGTCATTGAGAGCTGGTTTCTTGCCGCACCACCGCAAAACCCGTTTATTCGCGAATGGCTGAAACAGCTGGCTCCGGTTAAAAACGTCGGTATCCGCAACTATTTCCATGAGCTGAAGAAACGTGATGATTTTTCGCTGCTTGTGCAGAATATGGATGACCCGTCGCGTCAGCTCCTGTCGCTGGCGCAGCAGGTCGCGATGCGCGAATACCGGCGGGCCAATCTCTATCTGCGTAAAGGCGAAGCCAGTGCCTGGTATTATCAGCGCCTGCATGCCGACAGCAGCAGTGCTTTTGCACAGTCCGTGATGTTCCATCAGCGGCCACAGACGCCGCCACCGATTATCAAATTAACCGGCAACGAACGGCTGCATCTCGACTTCAATCTGCGGCTTGGTTTGTATAATCGCAGCAGCCTGATTGGCGAGATGATGCAGATGACACCGCCTGCGCTGGCATTGCCATCAGCGGTCAAAGCGCGCGCGTAGCCAGTGCGTGAACGTGGTGACCGCACGTGGCACCTGCGCTGCCCAGGGTCGGACCATCCACAGACGGGCGGCAAAGGCCTCGATCGGCTGCCAGTCAGGTAATACCTGCTGCAATGAACCTGCTGCCAGCGCCTCACGGGCGCTGAAATCAGGCAGCATCGCGATACCTAATCCCTGCAGGGCCGCATCGCGTATCGACTCACTGTTGTTGGTCGCGAAGCTGCCCTGAATCCGCACCTGCACCTGTTCGCTATCCGCTGTAGTCTCAAACCGCCAGCGTGGGGATTCCACGCCGCGGGGATAGTAAAGACAGTTGTGCAGGGCCAGATCCTGCGGCGTGTGCGGTACACCCTGCTGGTTGAGATAAGCGGGTGAGGCCACCAGCAACGTCCGCGTGTCACACAAGGGCAGCGCCACGTGCGTTTCCGGTAGCGTATCACTGTGTCGAATTGCCAGATCAAACCCCTCGCTGCTCAGCGACACAATACGGTCGGTCACATCCAGTTGCAGACGCACCTGCGGATAGTCACGCAGGAACTCACCGATAATCGGTACCAGTTGCTGACGGGCAAACGCCACCGGCGCGGTAATGCGTACCAGACCACGCACGGGCCCGGCGGTATCGCGCACGCTGAAAAAGCTCTGATTGATGCGGGCAAAGGGCTCACGTAACTCTTCCACCAGCTTCTCACCCGCTGACGTCAATCGCACACTGCGCGTGGTACGCTGCACCAGCAACACGCCCGCCATCTCCTCCAGTTCTTTAATTTTCTGACTCATCGCAGCCTTGCTGACGTCAAGCCGCTCTGCTGCGCGGGTAAAACTGCCCTGTTCAGCCAGTACGGTCAGCCAGTGCAGATGGTCCCACAGCGTATCCGTTTTCATCTCTTTCATTATGATTGTTCACTATAGTGAATAATCATTTCAGGCTACGCGCTTTTTCCCGCGGGATAAAGCGTTCACCATAGGGTCATTATTCACTGTGAGGAATGTGCTATGCCACTGCTGCAATTTGATGTTATTCAGGGTCGTTCAGAATCAGAGCTGCGTACACTACTGGATGCGGCACACCGGGCCGTACTCACCGCGTTTAAGGTGCCTGAACGCGATCGCTACCAGATTGTTCAGGAAAACAAGCGTTATCAGATGGTTTTTCAGGATACCGGCCTGGGATTTACACGCAGCGATAATCTGGTGATGGTACGGGTCTATACCAGCCCTCGCAGCAGCGAACATAAACAGCGGTTTATGGCGGAGCTGGCGCGGGAGCTGCGTGAACATTGTGGTGTGCAGGGCAACGATTTAATGATCAGCTTTATTACCAACGACAAAGGTGACTGGAGTTTTGCCGACGGCGAAGCACAATACCTCACCGGCAAACTCTGAAAAACACCCGGATTTCTGCTCTGCTGACGGTGCGCGCCAGCCGCCGTCACGCCTCGTAACGTCCCTTCTGAAACGACATTAAGCCAATCTGCTCCTCACCGCACAATTCGGGCCGGATATGTTGCAGCCGGATGACAGCCAATATAGATTGTCGAAAAACCATCCCCCGAAGGTGGCCGGTTGCGTGAAGCCTCGCGTAACCCTGAAAAGAGGATTTCCCGTTGTCCGAATTGGTCTCCGTGGCGTTGTTTCTGGCCGCTATTGCTATTTATTCCTGTAAAGCCGGGCGTAATAAATTCTGGTTTATTGTTGTTCTTATCCTGCTGGTGCTTTTCGTTGTGCTCAACGCCACCCTCTATGCCAGCAACTATTTTACCGGTGACGGCATCAACGATGCGGTGCTCTATACCCTGACCAATAGCCTGACCGGCGCGGGCGTCAGTAAATATGTGGTGCCCGCGATTGGGCTGATCATCGTGCTGTTTCTGTTGTTCTGCCTGCTGTCGTGGATTCTGCGTCGGCGGAAGCGTCCCCATCACATGGGCTGGTCGCTACTGGCGGCCGCCTGTGCGCTCGGCTCAGTGCAGACCACCCCGGCCTTTCGCCAGGTCGCGACCCTGATTGTGTCGCATACCCAACTGGCGGACTCTGACTTCGACAACTTCTATAAGGTGCCGCGTAATCGCATTGAACAGCCGCGCCTCAACGTGGTTTACATTTATGGTGAAAGCTTAGAGCGCACCTATTTCGACCCCATCGCCTTTCCCGGTTTAGCGCCCGAGCTGAACCGGCAGAAAGAGCAGAGCATCGACTTCAGCGAAACCGAGCAGTTACCCGGCACTGACTACACCATCGCGGGGATGGTCGCCTCTCAGTGCGGCATTCCGCTGTTTGCTCCGTTTGACGGTAATGCCTCAGCGTCGCTCTCCAGCTTTTATCCGCAGAATGTCTGTCTGGGCGACATCCTGAAAAATTCCGGCTACCAGAACTGGTTTATTCAGGGCGCCGATCTGCGTTTCGCCGGTAAGGATATCTTCCTGAAATCACACGGTTTCGATCCGGAAAATCTTTATGGTTCGCAGGAGCTGAAAAGCCGTGTCGCCGATCCCGCCTACCGCAATAACTGGGGCTATTACGACGATACGGTGCTGGATGAAGTCTTTGAGAAGTATCAGGAACTCTCTCAGGCCAGTAAGCCTTTTGCGTTGTTTACGCTGACCGTCGACACTCATCATCCAGACGGGTTTATCTCGCGAAGCTGCGATCGCAGGAGCTACATTATTGAGGGCAAACCGAACCAGTCATTCAGTGCGGTCACCTGCTCGCAGGAGCATGTGGCGCGCCTGATCACGCGCATTAAAGCCTCGCCGTGGTTCAAAAATACCGTGATTGTGGTGAGCTCCGATCATCTGGCGATGAACAACACGGCGCATCCATGGCTGGTTAAACAGCCGCGTCGCAATCTGTTCATGGTGATCCGTGGCGATAAACCCCAGGCGGAGCTGATGGAGGCGAAGCGCAGCACGCTGGATAATGGCGCTACGCTGCTGGATATTCTCGGCGGCGATAACGCCATCGGCCTGGGCCGCAGCAGCCTCTCCTCGCTATCACTGTCCACCCAGTTCGACGATATGAAGAGTAAGGTAGCAAGCTGGAAACCTGACATCATCCAGCTGTGGAACTTCCCGAAGAAAATAGACAACTTCACGGTAGATCAGGCGAAGAATACGTTCAGCTTCTCAGGCACCACCTTTAAATTGCCGATTCTGTTCCGTATCAGCGACAAGCATGTGGAGCCAATGCCGGAAGGAGAATATTCGGCCCCGCTGCGCTATCAGCTGGCCGATTTCGCCTCTGCCGATAAATTCCTCTGGGTCGATCGCTGTTTTAAAATGGCGCGACTCTGGCAGCCTTCGCTGGCCCTCTCCGGCGATCTCTGTGTGGCGATGGGGCAGCTCGGCGGTACACCGTCGGTGACACACGTCGACAAGCCGCAGTGGAAAGGCAACGTGCAGTTCCCGGACGGCGCCGTCAGCGATGCGCGTTACCAGCAGAATCTGGCGCAGATCCGTATTGAAGATAACAACATTCGCTACAGCGCAGACAGTTTCCGGCTCGACGTCCCTGGTGCGCCGGAGAACGTTAAAAGCTTCAGTGGCATCTCACGGCCGGAGAGCTGGGGACGCTGGTCTAACGCCAATCTCGCACCAGAAGTGCACATCGACTATGTCGATGCGCTGCCTGCAAAGTTCGATCTGGTGATCACCGCGCGCGCATATGGTCCCAACGCACACCGGGCGATTCCGGTTCGGGTCGGCGACCAGCAGCAACTGCTATCGCTGGGTGAAGAGATATCGACGCATACCCTGCATTTTGACAATCCTGGTGCCAGCCATCGTCTGGTGATTGCACCACCGGAACCGCAGCTGAGTAACACTGGCAATATCACCGGTCAGGATCCGCGCAAATTAGGCATCGGTATGGTTGAAATTAAAATCGTGCCGCGGCCCTGACGCCCGTTTTTCTTTTCACGCCTCTGCGCATGACTGCAGAGGCGCCTCGCCTGACAAACTTCCGATTGACTCAGGTCAGCATCTGTTCACGGTCTGTCGCGCAGCGACGCCAGCTTCTCGCGCTGCTGGCCATCGGCAGTAAAGTTATCCTCCGCCAGCCAGCGCTGCAGGCCCTTTTTCACCTGTGGCCATTCGCTGTCAATAATCGAGAACCAGCTGGTGTCACGCGAACGCCCTTTGTAGACGATCGCCTGGCGGAACTCGCCTTCATAACGGAAGCCAAGCCGTGCTGCCGCCTGACGTGAAGGGGCATTGCAGCTATCGCATTTCCATTCATAGCGGCGATAACCCAGCGTCTCAAAGGCATAACGCATCAGCAAAAAGTGAGCTTCCGTTGCCATGCGGGTCTGCTTCAGTCGGGGTGAGAAAGCGACATGCCCGACCTCCATCACGCCATGTTCAGGCTGGATGCGCATTAACGACAGGCTTCCCACCGCCTGGCTGCTGGCGAGATCAATCACAGCGAAATGCAGCGGGTCGCGACTGGCTTCAAGTTGTGCAGTATGGTCCCGCCACGCTTTGTGCCCGGTAAACGGCCCCACAGGCAAATAAGTCCAGCCACGCTCATCTTCAGCCAGCGACCAGGCCTCAAACAGTGCATCACTATGCCGATCCACGTTAAAGGGCTCCAGCTGGCACGCCGCGCCGGTAAAAATCTGATGCTGCGGTAAAGGACGGGATTGCCAGTCTGGTAAAGGCTGACCGACCGGCTGACCATATTGATTGGTGTGTTGTGACATGCTGCCTCCCGACTACAGTTGATATCTGCAGATTGCCACTATCATGGTGGGTTAAAAAGTACCACAATCAGGAAAAATGATAGATCCACGGAGCAGGTCATGAAGCCAGAGATCCCTGACTTGCTGCTGGCGCCACTGATGCCAGCAGCCGGGACTACGTTGCAGCAGCAACTTTATCAGCGGATAAAGCAGGGCATTTTGCAGGGTCAGCTTGCTGCAGGAACAGGGTTACCTTCCACACGTCAGCTGGCCACTGAGTTAAAGGTTTCACGTAATACGGTGCTTAACGTCTGGACACAGCTACAGGCGGAGGGCTATCTGATGAGCGATCGGCAAGGCAGCCGCATCAGCCCCCTGGCTTTACCTGTCGCCCAGGCGGATGACGACACGTTAGCCAGCTGGCCGCTGGCAAAACGGATTGATTTCTTTCACCACAGTCAGGAAATTCACAGCGGCGCATTGCCCCTGCGCCCCGGTATACCCGCCCTGGCCCATTTCCCGCTGGCTGCATGGCGCCGGGCACTGAATCAGATAATGAGTCACACGCCACCGCAGCTACTCGGCTATGGCGACCCCTTCGGCGATCCCGAGCTGCGCACCGTACTGGCGCAGCAGTTGCGTCTCACGCGCGGTGTACGTTGTGATGCCGGACAGATTGTGATTACCGAAGGTGTGCAGCAGGCGCTTGCGCTGTGCGTCGCCCTGCTGAGCAATCCTGGCGACCATGGCTGGATTGAAGATCCGGGCTATCGCGGTGCCAAAGCGGCTCTGCAGGCCGGGGAGCTTAACGTTGTCCCGATCTCCATCGATGACCAGGGAATGGCCCCCGAGCCAGAAAACTGGAAACAGGCTTCGCCCCGTCTGATTTATACGACACCTACCCATCAATATCCCACCGGAGCAGTGATGAGCGCGTCCCGTCGTCTGGCGCTGATTGCTGCTGCGCAACAGCATCAGGCGTGGATTATTGAAGATGATTATGATGGGGACTTCCATTATCACGGCGAACCCATCACGGCGATGCAGGGCATGACCGATAATGCCCCGGTTATCTATCTCGGATCGTTCAGCAAGACACTGTTCCCTGCGCTGCGTATCGGTTTTATGGTACTGCCCGCACCGCTGGTCAGCCGGCTGCGACCGGCCCTCCATCAGCTATTGCGCGGCGGTAATCGTCTGGAGCAGCAGGCACTGACCCGTTTTATTCTCAATGGGGATTATCAACGCCATCTGGGCAAAATGCGTCGCCTCTATCGACAGCGTCAGGCATTGCTGCGTACCGAACTGCAGCGGGCTGCGGGTCAGGCGATTCCCCTGCTGGGCGGTGACAGCGGTATGCATCTGGTGCTGCCACTCGCGCCTCATCGGAGTGACGTCGCCATAGCCGGCAAACTGCATCAGGCGGGCTATGCGCCCGGTGCCCTTTCGACCTTCTATCTGGCTGAACCGGTGCAGCAGGGTCTGGTTATTGGATATGGTAACTGCAGCGACACGCAAATTACGGCAGCTACGCGCCAGCTAAGTCGGTTACTCGGCTGGCCCGGTTAACGCTAACATTTTTCGGTGATAAGGCTGGCCGGTGCGGCAATGAACTGGCGGATCATCAGACGGGCATCAAAGCGCGGCATCGGCCTGACGGCTTCGCCGCGTATTTCCGCAATCGGCCGTCGTGCCGCTTCACGGCCCATCTCATACGCTGGCGCTGATTGTCGGGGAGTTACTGGCGGAAGAGATCGTAAGCGGTGAGAAGCATCCAATGCTGGCAAGCTTTAATGCGGAGCGTTTCAGCTAAAAAAAGCCGGTCGTCGCGACCGGCTGATTTTATCTAGCCACGGAAGAAAATATCGCCCGATTTACCCATGACGATTTTGCCGGTGTCATTGGTAATAAGAATATAGTTAGCGTTGATATAGGCCCAGTGGGTATTTTCCTGCGGCGCGGGCAGATTACGCTTTTGCCACTCCGTGATGGTGAAGGTTTTATCGGTGTACTTCTCTGGCACGATGTCACCGATGTTGTACTGTTTGTAGTCGATGATAATAGTGCTGAGATCGTAATTAGGGCGCGCACCGTTAGCCGCTGAAGGCGTGGTAGGCGTCGTCGGCGTAATGCCATCATTGGATTGTGAACTGGTCTGTGGCGGGTTTTGCGCGGCACCGGCATCCGGCTGAACGCTGCCCGTATCCGGCGTAGCGGGCTGGGCACCAGGATTAGCGGGTTGGATCTGCGGCGGTGGCGGAACGGTATCCGTTGCTTCGCCAGCAGCCTGTACACCGGGGATCAGGCTCAGCGAGCCAACCAGTAATCCCATTGATAAAAGTACACGTTGAGTCCTGCGCATAATGATTTCCACGTTGAATTTTGACAGTCAGGCTAAAGACAATTTTTATCGCACTTCAGTTCCGGTGCGCTGACGCTATGTGTAAGGAAGAACAGCGCTATTCATTTTACTGCACACAGCTCAGGTAACGGATCACTGTGGGACCACTTTATCCTGAGTTGCCAGATCGACCAACAACGCAATGCCTAAATAGTTGCTCCAGTTAAAGCCGTTCTGCAGCACCACAATCGCATTGCCGTTACGTTTATCGTAGCCGATAAAACTGGCATAGCCGCCAATATAGCCCACCTGATAAGTGATCTGCTGTCCTTCAATGGTGTCGGTGACCCAGGCGATATTCTGCGCCTGCGCACCCTGCTGATACCACGGCTGGTTCACCGCCGCAAAAGCCCTGTCCTGCATCGTATTCCCGGTGGCATTGAGGTGCGCACGCAGGTAAGCACTCAGATCGCGCGCATTACTGTAAAGACTGGCTGCAGCCACCATGTTGCCGTGAAAATGCCAGTCCGGCGTGAGCGCGCCACGGGGGATAAATTTCGGCTGATCGCCTGCGTGGCCCAGCGCACGTAGCGGAAAGCCCGCCAGCGTTTCCGGTTCAAAGCTGCTCTGGTTCATTTTTAACGGCGTGAAGATCAGCGTAGACGCGAGCGTCTGAATGTCCTGATGAAAACGGGTGCGCACAATAAAACCGAGCAGCGCATAGCCGAGGTTTGAATAGTGTGGCATGCGTTCCGGAGGTGCTGAAAAATCCGCCAGATAACTCAGCAGTTTGTCGCTGTCGAGATTGCCATAAAAGTTTTCGCCCGTATCCAGATAACGAACGAACTGCAGCAGCATCGGCAAATCCATATCCTGACGCGGCAGACCGGAGGTGTGCGTCACAAGTTGCAGCAGTGTGATACGCCGCGCATCGGCGCTGAGGCGAACGTCCGCTGGCAGTAGATCCGCCAGGGTATCGCTCCAGCGCAGCTTACCCTGCTCCACCAGCTGGATAATCACTTCTGCTGTCACGCCTTTACTCAGTGAGCCCAGCGCAAACAGGGTATCGGGCGTGATCGGATAGCGATGCGCCCGATCAGTGACGCCGAAAGGATAATAGCGGGTCGGGCCGCCACGATGAATAACGGCAATACTGATGCCAGGAACCTGCTTTTGCTGCATGTAGTGCTGTACGATGTCATCGACATTTTCGTGAAACGTGGCGTGCGTCAGATAAACGCGGTCGCCCACTGGCGCGGAGGTTTGCGACAGGTTTCCGCAACCCGCCAGCAGGAAGATTCCGGCGGGCAGGAAACGCATTATTAATCTGCCGATTATATGGCCGGTATGGGCAAGCCGCGCAAGGTATACAGCAATAGCCCGGCTGCCAGTAAATCCATTTTTCATAAACTAATCATTAAGTTAATTTCATTTAACACGCAGCAGCCCCGCTATAGCGCAAAAATGTACCATAAAGTGCTGTGGGCAATCGCATACATAACGGCGTCAAAGCGGGGTTAAACGCGGTTTAACCCCTGCGGGAAGCCCGAAGATGGGGAGCTGTGTTGCGGCCCGCAAGGGTGTACACTGCTGCGGTTTTGAGGCTCAACGCCGCGCTGAAATTTTGACATGCCCGGGAGGCAACCGCATGAAAGAAGGCCCACTGTCCGAAAAAGAGCTGCAATGGCTGGAAGATATGCTGGAAAAATATGGCAGCGAAGCGTCGATTATTGATGTCTCCGAGCTGGATGGTCTGCTGACGGCCGTTCTCTCCGGCCCCATCACCGTCGAGCCCAGCCAGTGGCTTGTGGCTCTGTGGGGTGGCGAGAAGCAGATTCCAAAATGGAGCAACGAGCGTGAAATGACGCGCTTTATGTCGCTCTGCTTTCAGCATATGAATGATGTGGCTGACCGCTTATCTGAATTTCCTGAGCAGTTCGAACCGCTGTTTGGCATCCGCGAAATGGAAGGTCTGGAATTTACCGTGGTGGAAGAGTGGTGTTTCGGCTACATGCGCGGTGTTGCGCTGACCGACTGGTCTGCTCTGCCTGCGGATCTACAGCCTGCGCTGGACGCTATCGCTCTGCATGGCGTGGAAGAGAACCTCGAAAAGATCGACGCTATGACGCCAGACGAAATGGAAGCCAGCATTGAGGCGATCCGCCCTGCTGCACTGGCGCTGCACGATCACTGGATCTCCCAGCCAGAAGCCATCCCCGTGCCACAGAAGCCTGTCGCGGTAGATAAACTGCCCGGCCGCAACGACCCCTGCCCGTGCGGCAGCGGCAAAAAATATAAGCAGTGCTGCCTGCATTAATCTGATGCTCAGTCTCAGGAACTGCCGGGCGTAAAGCGTGCCCGGCAGGCCTCGACGTTGATGTACCCGCGTCCGCCCACATCCAGCCCCTTCAAACTGCTCACGACCTGAACAGCTTCACGCTTATCGCTAAGGTAAGCGCGATTTTACCCGTCAGGAATAAACATGAGCACCATTGCGCTGATTGACGATCACCTTATCGTCCGCTCCGGCTTTGATCCGTTGCTGGGCCTGGAATCTGATTTCCAGGTCCAGGCGGATTAACGCAGCCGCATCGGAGGCCGCCGCTATCGCCTGTATCTGCCTGATGGCGCTGGTTACCGTAATGGAAGAGCGCAAGATTTGCCGCGAGAAACGACTACAGCGCTTAAAGATGGCATGAAGATGAAGGCTGGCCTGGCACATGTCGGGCTTTTTTTGCAAAAATGAAGAGAGTGCCCATCTTCCTATTCCTTTTTGAGTCCACGTTCTGCCGAAATAGTCATTAGAGTCAACATCGACTGCTGGTTTCAGGAAGATAGGCCAGCATTCCGTGCTATCTGATAACCTGCACGGCCGCTGAGGAAGGTTAGACTGTTCAGCCGGGAATAAGGGGAATGATCATCCTGGGTCATAATCCCATAAAACCGAAAAAGAAGATGTAAGCATAACTATGCTTATGTGCTTCCTACCTGAAAATATTTACTCCCTTTTAGTCAGATTTTTTAAAAATTCAGATAACCTTAACATAGATTCTTAAATGTTAATTTCATTGCGCTGTCGCGCCCTGACATCCTTGGCATTGCATTTTTTGATAAAACTACCTTCACACTATTTATTTCCATATGAGAACGCTGATTTCCATAAAGTTTAAAATTCATTAAATACAGAACTTAGAAAACACCTTTCATTTAACAACATGCTCGCCATAAATCACAAAAAAAACCTCAACCGACTGTTTTTAATTGGATTTTTTATTAATTATTTTTGAAACCTTTGTGAATGGCAAATAAAAGACGACTTACCCATATTTACAATTCGCTAAGGTAAAAAAACGACAAAAATCATAGATCAGGTGATAACTGGTACTTTTCACTACAAAATCATTAATTATCAACAGAAAACAGAAATTACTGCTTATAATCGCTATTTATCAGTGCTTTATTCTGACCCGCCCCTATGCATTCCATTTTATTATTTTATTTGTAAGAATGCAGATTCAACTAGCCGAATAATTAACTGACGAACTTTACTGCTGTTCTTCAGATAATAAACAAAGGTTTTTACGTCATACAGAATAGTATTATTACCCGCTAATGGCACTCAGTTGGCAAAAATCTCTCTGAGAGTAACAGGCGCGCCGAAGAAACTTTCAGGATAAGCGCCTCAGTGATGAAACAGGATGAAACCTGATCTGAAAAACAACGCTCACTTTATCGCTGGGCTGTAGGGAAAGTTTTCAGAAATATCAATATGCATTATCAAATCGCACCATTTATTAAAAACTAAAAAATGCTTTCTAGCCTTTTTATGGCGCCACAGCACGCGACCATTATTAACGACTACATGGAGGTTAATTAATTGTTCTGACTCTACTTTTTTAAATAACACAGTATTTCCTGGTGATTAATTAATCGCTCAGTTGATTTCAGCATCTATGGGTAAAAAATGAAAATTCAATTAATTATTAAAGACAGTAATGGCAATGTGATTGCTAAGCATGCTTTACAACCCGGACAGTCGCTGGCACTGGAGTCCATACCTCAGGCTGCGTCCTATGAAGTTCACAGCGTTGATGGGCAGCCTCCGCAGAAGATCGTTGCGTCAAAAGCTAACGGCCAGATGAAATTTAAGCTCATAGATGATGTAACGGGTGAGCAGTATGACATCGTCCTGCAAAACGTTAGCGCAGAAGATCTGCCCGTCATGACCGCCTCTGGCCCGGATGGTGTGGCCTATGCGTATAACTATGATGCAGCTAATAGCGTATATGAACTGGTCACGGCGACTTCGGATCCCCTGTTTGCCGACGATGTGTATGTGGCGGGTGGTGTTTTAGGGGGTCTGGCGGCAATCATTGGTGTGGCTGCAGCATCAAACTCTGGCGGCGGTGGTTCCTCCTCAAGGGATAACAGCTCTGGTGCCAGCGAGGTGCCTGGCACGACACCAACGCTTATCGACGATGCCGGTAATGCGGTTGCCAATGGCAGCAGCACCAGCGACAGCACCCCGACCCTCAGCGGCGGCGGCATGCAGCCCGGCTCCACCGTAATCATTAAAGATGGTCAGACCATAATTGGTGAAACCACGGCGGGTGCGGACGGCAGCTGGACCTTTACCCCCGACGCGCCGCTGGATGACGGCGAGCACGCGCTCGTGATCGACGGCACCGACGCAAACGGCAACGCCAGCAGCAGCACCGTCGACGTCACCGTTGACACCAGCGCCACTACGCCCGGCCTGACCGACGATGCCGGTAACCCGGTCGCCGACGGCACCGCGACCAGCGACACCACCCCGACTATCGGCGGCGGCGGCATGCAGCCCGGCTCCACCGTGGTGATCACCGACGGCGACACCGAGCTCGGCACCGCCACCGTGGGCGAGGACGGCAGCTGGACCTTCACCCCCGACGCGCCGCTGGCTGACGGCGAGCACGCGCTGGTGGTTGACGGCACCGACGCGCACGGTAACGCCAGCAGCAGCACCGTCGACGTCACCGTCGACACCAGCGCCACGACGCCCGGCCTGACCGACGACGCCGGTATCCCGGTCGACGACGGCACCGCGACCAGCGACACCACCCCGACGATCAATGGCGGCGGCATGCAGCCCGGCTCCACCGTGGTGATCACCGACGGCGACACTGAACTCGGCACCGCCACCGTCGGCGAGGACGGCAGCTGGGCCTTTACCCCCGACGCCCCGCTGACCGACGGCGAGCACGCCCTCGTGATCGACGGCACCGACGCGCACGGCAACGCCAGCAGCAGCACCGTCGACGTCACCGTTGACACCAGCGCCACTACGCCCGGCCTGACCGACGACGCCGGTAAGCCGGTCGCCGACGGCACCGCGACCAGCGACACTACCCCGACGATCAATGGCGGCGGCATGCAGCCCGGCTCCACCGTGGTAATCACCGACGGCGACACCGAACTCGGCACCGCCACCGTGGGCGAGGACGGCAGCTGGGCCTTTACCCCCGATGCCCCGCTGGATGACGGCGAGCACGCGCTGGTGGTTGACGGCACCGACGCGCACGGTAACGCCAGCAGCAGCACCGTCGACGTCACCGTCGACACCAGCGCCACTACGCCCGGCCTGACCGACGACGCCGGTAAGCCGGTCGCCGACGGCACCGCAACCAGCGACACCACCCCGACGATCAATGGCGGCGGCATGCAGCCCGGCTCCACCGTAATCATTAAAGATGGCGAGACCATAATTGGTGAAACCACGGCGGGCGAGGACGGCAGCTGGGCCTTTACCCCCGACGCCCCGCTGGATGACGGCGAGCACGCGCTGGTGGTTGACGGCACCGACGTGCACGGCAACGCGATGAACGACACCGTGAACGTTACCGTCGACACCAGCGCTACCGTCCCGGGGCTGACCGATGACACCGGCAAGCCGATCGCCGACGGCGTGACCACCAGCGATACCACCCCGACTATCGGTGGTGACGGCATGCAGCCCGGCTCCACCGTTACCGTCTCCGACGGCAAGACCGAGCTCGGCACCGCCACCGTGGACGAGGACGGTAGCTGGACCTATACGCCCGACGCCCCGCTGGCCGACGGCGACCACGCAATCGTAATCGATGGCACTGACGTGCACGGCAACGCGGTAAATGACAGCGTGAACGTCACTGTCGACACCAGCGCCACGACTCCTGCAGTGACCGACGACGCCGGCAAGCCGGTGGCCGACGGCACGACCACCAGCGACACCACCCCGACTATTGGCGGCGGCGGCTTGCAGCCCGGCTCCAGCGTGGTGATCACCGACGGCGACATTGAACTCGGCACCGCCACCGTGGGCGAGGACGGCGGCTGGACCTTCACGCCGCAAACACCGCTGGCCGACGGCGACCACGCGCTGGTGGTTGACGGCACCGACGCGAACGGCAACGCCAGCAGCAACACGGTGAACGTTGACGTCGATACCAGTGCCACCGCGCCGGGCCTCACCGACAACGCCGGTAAGCCGGTCGCCGACGGCAGCAGCACCAGCGACACCACCCCGACTATCGGCGGCGGCGGCATGCAGCCCGGCTCCACCGTCATCGTCTCAGACGGCGACACGCAGCTCGGCACCACCACCGTCGATAACGACGGCAACTGGACCTTCACGCCAGACGCCCCGCTGGCCGACGGCGATCACACCCTGGTCGTTAACGGCACGAGTGCAGATGGCAACGCCGCCAGCAGCAACATAAACGTCACCGTCGACACCAGCGGCACCGTGCCTGGCCTCACTGACGACGCCGGTAAGGCGGTTGCCGACGGCGCAACCACCAGCGACAGCACTCCGACGTTCAATGGCGGCGGTATGCAGCCCGGCTCCACCGTTACCGTCTCTGACGGCAAGACCGAACTTGGCACCGCCACCGTCGACAAGGACGGCAGCTGGACCTTCACGCCGGACGCCCCGCTGGCCGACGGCAAGCACGCCCTGGTCATCAGCGGCACCGACGAAAACGGCAATGCCAGCAGCAGCGCCATAAACGTCACCGTCGACACCAGCGCCACCGTGCCGGGTCTCACCGACGACGCCGGCAAGGCGGTCGCCGACGGCGCGACCACCAGCGACACCACCCCGACTATCGGCGGTGACGGCATGCAGCCCGGCTCCACCGTGGTGATCAACGACGGCGACACCGAGCTCGGCACCGCCACCGTGGACGAGGACGGCAGCTGGACCTTCACGCCGGACGCCCCGCTGGCCGACGGCGACCACGCCCTCGTGGTTAACGGCACCGACGCCAATGGCAATCAGGTGAATGACACCGTGAACGTCACTGTCGACACCAGCGCCACCGTGCCGGGCCTCACCGACGACGCCGGCAAGCCGGTCGCCGACGGCAGCCGCACCAGCGACACCACACCGACCCTCAGCGGCGGCGGCATGCAGCCCGGCTCCACCGTCTCCGTCTCAGACGGCAAGACCGATCTCGGCACCGCCACCGTGGGCAAGGACGGCAGCTGGAGCTTCACGCCGGACGCCCCGCTGGCCGACGGCGACCACGCCCTCGTGGTTAACGGCACCGACGCCAATGGCAATCAGGTGAATGACAGCGTGAATATCACCGTCGACACCAGTGCCACGACGCCTGCACTGACCGACGACGCCGGCAATCCGGTCGCCGACGGCGCAACCACCAGCGACAGCACCCCGACTATCGGCGGCGGCGGCATGCAGCCCGGCTCCACCGTGGTGATCACCGACGGCGACACCGAACTGGGCACCGCCACCGTGGGCAAGGACGGCAGCTGGACCTTCACGCCGGAAAACCCGCTGGCCGACGGCGAGCACGCCCTGGTCATCGACGGCACCGACGCCAGCGGTAACCAGGTTAATGACACCATTCATGTCGTGGTAGAAACCGCGCCGTCGATCGAACTTGTTGATGATAAGGGTATCGCTATTCTGGATGGCGACACTGTTAGTGACAGCACCCCAACCTTCAACGGTAAAAACTTCGAACCGGGAACCAATATCGCCATCGCTGATGGCGAAACGACGCTGATCACGGTGACAGTGGGTGAAGATGGAAGCTGGACCTTCACGCCGGAAAACCCACTGGCTGAAGGTGCGCACGCTATCAAGGTCACCGTTACCGATTCAGAAGGTGTGAGTGTTGACGGCATCTTCAACGTCACGATTGATACCACCCCGCCAGATGGGGTTGATATCACTACGGTGACGCTGGCCGATGACGATGGCAATGCGATGACCGCTGCGGATGTTACCTCTGAAAATATGCCGACCTTCAATGGCAAAGATCTTGAAGCTGGAGCCACCGTTATTGTTCGCGACGGTGAAACTGTACTGGGCGAAACAACGGTGAATGAGGATGGCAGTTGGTCATTTACGCCATCAACCGCACTCGACGATGGCGATCATCACTTTACGTTTGAAGTAACCGATGCAATCGGCAACAGCAGCGGCATGTCTGAGGCACTGGATCTCTCAATCTCTGCCACCAAAGGTATTAACACCGGTGTTGTGATTACCGACGATGCAGGCAATGTGATTTCGGCTGGTGATGCCATTAACGACAGCACACCGACTTTCAGCGGCACAGACCAGACGCCAGGTGCTACGGTCTCCATCACCGATGGTGAAACCATGCTGGGGAGTGTCGTGGTTGCTGACGATGGCAGCTGGAGCTTTACCCCAGAGACAGCACTTGCAGAAGGTGATCATGCATTAATCGTGACCGTAACGGATCCTGCAGGCATTAGCAGCAGCGACACCATTAAAGTTGTCGTCGACACTATTGCACCTGATATGCCCGATACAGCCAGTATTGTCGTAACTGATGACACAGGTGCCGTTTTAGTCGCGGGCAGCCTGACTCACGAGACTACACCAACTTTCACCGCATCAGGGCTGGAAGCTGGCACCACTCTTATCATTCGCGATAATGGCACCATACTGGATGAAACCCTGGTGAAAAGTGACGGGAGTGGGTCCTTTACACCGTCTGAAGCACTGGGAGAGGGCGAGCACAGCTTCACATTTGAAGCTGTAGATGCAGCAGGCAATCGCAGCGGGCAATCTGAAGCGGTTAAGTATGTCGTAGACTCCGTTGCGCCTGAAGGAGTAAATACCACTTCAGTGGTGATCACCGATGAAGTCGGTACTGTTGTCAAGGCGACAGATACGCAGAAGGACAGCAAGCTCACTTTTAGCGGCAGTGATCTTGAACCTGCTGCTACCGTAACGCTGTACGACAAAGACGTGATTGTGGGCAAAACCACAGTAGCGAAGGATGGTAGCTGGAGTTTTGCGGCTGATGACGGCTTGTATGATGGTAGCCATGAGCTGACCTTTACAGTAACGGATGCCGCGGGTAACAGCAGCGATCCTTCTGCGGTAATGGACCTGACCGTTCAGGCTCTCAGCCTGAACGCATCCGATAATGTCAGCTCTGGTGCCGCAATCGGCTTCGCCTATCCGGTTGATGTGGCGGAAGACCTGGGCACGGTATTGAGCGATGGTGGCTTTTTTTCTTTGGGCAGCAGAATTCCCAGTGAGATTATTATCGTGCCGGATGGCTCGATTATGGATCTGAATGTCACCGCCACCTCTTCCGCATTTGTCAATGTGGCCAGCAACGCAACGCTGGTGTTGCAGAAGTATGATTCGTCGACTGGCGCATGGGTGACGGTTTCTCAGGATGACACCAGTAACCTGTTTGGCATATTTGGTCTGGGTGCCACAACCTCAACTATCACGCTGACCGGTTTGACTGCGGGACAATACCAGCTGGTTTACACCACCGCTGGCGTTAACCTCGGCGCGAGTTTTGACCTGAAAGCCTCTAAAACCCTTTATACCATCGCGGAACAGGGCACACCAACGGACTACACAACGGCAACCGGTAACGTCATATCAGATGTTGACAGTGTCTACGGCTCAGATGGTATTCCGCACAGTGCCCTCACCTCGGTGAGTGCGGTAAGCGTGACTGACAGTGATGGCAAAGTTACCTCTGCCACACTGGATGCCACGACGAAAACGGCAACCCTGGCAGGTCAATATGGCACGCTGGTCATTAATTCTGATGGCAGCTATTCCTACACACCGGTTTCATCTATGGACAGCATCGGTAAGGTTGATACCTTTACCTATACCCTTACCGATTCCGGCACCAGTCAAAGCTCATCAGCCCGGATTTATGTGCAAATTGGTACCACCAATGATGCCCTGAAGCTGAGCTGGGATGCGACTAATCCTGCAGCAGCGGCCTTAACCGACATTGCTTCCAGTAATGAAGCCGATGCCCGCGTAACCGTGACCTATGAATCATCCAGCGCCACAAATAGTGGCGTTAAACTGGTTGCAGACGGGAACGTTACTTCGACCTTCTCGCTGACGGGTGTTGACGATATGGTCACCGGTTCGCTGTCGCTAAGCACCGAATGGTCAATATTTGGCAATACGTTCGCCACACCATTAAACATCACCTATGCGGTACAACAGCAAAACAGTGATGGCACATGGGCAACGGTGAAAACCCAGAATGCCGTGGTGGCTGCCGGTTCGCACAATGGAGAAGTTATCCAGAACGTCGATATGTCAACGCTCATGTCAGATCTGGGCAAAGGCACTTATCGCGTCGCCATTTCAACCACCGGTCCAACAAATACGGTGACAATGGATATGACGGTGCAGGCTATCAGCACCACAGATTACGAGATCATCTCGGATGTAGTGGCAAGCGGTAATGTCCTGACCGACGAAGGAACGGACGGCGCGGTGGACAAGCTGAGTTCAATTTACACCAGAATATATGCGAAAGCAGGTGACAGCACCGATTCGCTGGTCATTGATGACAGCTACACCTGGGTCACTGAAAGCGGCGTTTCCATTGCAGGTCAGTACGGCACGCTGTTGATCTATAACAACGGCACCTACACCTATACGCCAGACACAGCAACACTCCCAACCGGTTCTGAGGACGTGTTTACCTACGCGCTGAAAGGTGCCAATGGTGAAGTCGTCAATGCGACGCTGACCATTAATCTGGGCATTGGGGTTGATGGCTACAGCCGTGGTGCGCTGGTCTACCACGGCACGGATGCGGGTGATATTTTTGATATCTATGACACGCAATTCGCCTCGGTAGAGGGTGGCAAAGGCAACGATACGCTGGCATGGCGTGGCAAGGGTGAACTTGTACTGAGCAGCATCGCGGCGAAGGTCAATGATATTGAATCAGTCAGGCTCACATCGACCACCGGCACAGATAATGTGGTGATTGATGCGCAAAGCGTGCTGGATGTGACCAATGATAACAATACTCTGTATATCAAGGGGATCGCTGGCGATAAGGTGACGCTGGAAGGCACCTGGGTCAACAGTGGCACGGTTATCGTCGACAGCATCTCTTACACGCATTACACCAGTACAACAGCTGCCGGTACAGTGGCCGAAATCTACGTGCAGCAGGGACTGAGTCTCTCGTCAACCACCTACACAGATAGCCAGAATGGAACGGAGTATACCGTTACCGCTGCGCAGGATGTTACCGGTACGACAAGCGACGATATCTTTAACGTAAGTGATACCAGCTTTATCCACATTGATGGTGGTGAAGGTCTGGATACGCTGGTATGGAGCGGTAAGGGCACGCTGACACTAAGCGATCTCCAGTCAAAAATCAGCAATATCGAAGAGATTGATCTGGTTAATGACAGCGCAGTTAACACAGTGGTTATTACCGCGCAAAACGTGGCGGATATCACGGATGCGAACAACACGCTGTTTGTTAAAGGTTCTATCACCGATCAGTTGACGCTGACAGGTAGCTGGACGCTTGCAGGCAAGGAAGTGGTCAACAATGTGGATTATGTCCACTACGTCGGAACCACCGATGATGGTCAGACAGTGAATCTCTATGTTGATAGTGACATGAAGCTGAGCAGCACGGTGACCGCGCCTGAACACAATGCAGCCGACGTGACGGGTGATGTTGCTCTGCTCAGCGACAAGGTCGCACAGACCACCACAATGAACACCGCCACCAGCAGCTTTACCAGTGCGAGCTTCACGGTTAACAGCGCCAGCGATCTGCAGGAGATTAACGTCAGCGTAACCGGGCCGTCGATCAATGCCATTAACACCGTTTTGGTAAACTGGTCGTTGCAGGTTTATAACGCCCAAACGCTGCGCTGGGATACGGTAACCAGCGGCAGCCAGCTTATAACGTCCAGCAATGCGTTGAATGTTTCACTGGACGGACAGTCGCCAGGCACTTATCGGGTTGTTGTAGATAGTGCTCAGGCTGGCTTTACAGGCTGGTTGTGGCAGAACTACTACGACACGCTGAGCGTCAAAGTTACAGCAAATATCGTCAGCACCACCGACTATAAAGTCAGCACCAGCTCAAGCGCGTCTGGTTCGGTCTTCGCCAGCGACAGCACGGCAGACAGCACCCAGCAGGTGAAATCCATCGCGGCAGGCATTGTTGCCGGTGCAGCAAGCTACACGCTGATTGCAGCAGCAGGTACAACGATTGCGGGCACCTACGGCACCCTGACTATTCACAACGATGGCAGTTATACCTATACGCTGAACAGCGGCTCGGTGATCAATCTGACCGGCAGTGAAGATGCGTTCACCTATGTTCTGGCGGATGGGTCGACCAAAAATCTGGTGATCACGCTGGGTGTTTCGGTGGATGGCGCAGAAGGTGGCGCGCTGATCTTTGCCGGTACCGTTGGCGATGACAGCTTCACCGTGCATGACACCCAGTTCACGTCGGTGGAGGGTAAGTCGGGTCAGGATACGCTGGTCTGGAATGGTGGAGGTGAGCTGAACCTCAGTGAGATTGCGGACAAAGTCCATAATATCGAAATCATCGACTTGCAGAATAACACCCAGGCCACGGCGCTGCTGATCGGTGCCGATGATATTGAGAAAATCACCGATGCCGATAACGTGCTGTATGTCAGGGGGGGCAGTAATGACTCCCTTTCATTACAGGGCGTGTGGATCGTTAACGGCGTGGAAACGCTGAATAACATTACCTACACCCTGTACACCAGCACGGCGCTCGATGGCGCAGCGATCAAGCTCTATGTTCAGCAGGGGCTGCACTTTAACGAAGTCACCGAGCATCTGACCGGTTCGTTAATGGATGCGTCTGACGACCTGAGCGTGGTATCGGTGAGCCAGAATGGTGAAACCACCGCAATCACCGACAGCGCAGTCAGCTTCAAAGGGAATTACGGCACGCTGGTTATTGATAAAGCAGGTCACTACAACTATGTGGTGGATGACGCTAATGCACACAGTGGTAACACCGACACCTTCACCTATGCCCTGTCAGATGGCAGCAATGCCTCTCTGAGCTTTAATCTGGGGATTGATGTCAATGGCAGCGCGGGTGGTGAAATCACCTTTACCGGCACCCGCGGTGGAGATGTTTTCGAAGTCTATGACACAGATTTCACCTCAATCAACGGTGCAGAGGGCAACGATACGCTGGCCTGGCATGGCACGGGTACGCTGAATCTCAGCGATATCTCCGCCAGGGTCAACAATATCGAAACCCTCGATCTGATGACGGATGCCGGAAAAGACAATCTGGTGGTCAGTGCAGAAAGTCTGCTGAAGATAACGGATAACAATAATACGTTATATGTCCGGGGTGAAAATGGCGATACGGTTACGCTGAACGGAAACTGGGAGCAGGCGGAAGGATTAGTGGCAAATGGGGTTAACTATAACCACTACACCAGTTCTGCAGCCGATGGCTCCGTGGTACAGTTATATATCGAAGATGATGTCACCATCGGATAATTAACATCCGCATTAAAAGCAGGCTGGGTTATTTATACCAGCCTGCTTTTTCCTCGCGCGCCATGCCGCTCTTTATGACTGAGGTATATTTAACTTTTAAAATATCATGAAAAAAATAATTATCATTTTGCACTGTATTTTAATTATCCCATATTCTTTTGCTGCGGAAAAAAAACTATTCACTGCCAGTCAGCCTGGTGTTAATGAATCCCCATCGGGTTTCTGGGGCGCATTGTCTAAAACGCCTGAGCCCGGAAAATTGCCGGCTGGCGGAACGGCCGTAGCGGATAAATTACACATTAATTCGTCCGAAATTGAGATGCAGCCTGCAGAAGCAGGTCAGGCAAAGAATTTTCCTGCTGACTGGCAGGCCGCCATTCAGCTGGCGGTTAATCATCATCCTTCGATCAACAGCAGCATTGCCACACTGGAATCCTCAGGATTTACTATCGATGCCGCTAAAGCGGGCTATCTGCCTGCCATAAAAGCGGGTATCACTACAGGTCGCCAGCAGGATGAGGGCAGCGGCCATATCGCGACCGTCGGCCTCTCGCAGATGCTCTACGACTTTGGTAAAACCGGCAGCGCGGTCGATCAGGCCAGCGCGAAATATCTGCGTCAGCAGGCCACTGTTCTGATGCAAATCGACACCATCGTTGAACAAACCGCACTGGCATTAAATGAAGTCTATCGCTCCACGCAGCTGCTTGATAACGCGAAGAAAGAAGTTAAAGCCCTGCGTGATATCCTGGCACTGACGCAACTGCGCGCCGATGCCGGTGCCAGTACCCGGGTTGATCCGGTTCAGGCGCAGGCGCGCGTTGAAGCTGCCCAGGCGTCACAGCTGGATCTGGAGATCAAACTGCAGCAGCAGAAATATCATCTGCAATCGCTGCTCGGCCAGCCGGTCGCGGAGAAGAAAATATCTGCACCGGTCTCTTTATTACCACTGATTGAACGCCAGAGCGCGCGGGTCGACCTTAACCGCAACCCAACCATTCTGGTCGCCCAGGCCGATGCCGCCGTTGCGCTGGCCGAATTACGTAATTACAAAGCGCAGCGCTATCCCACGTTATCGCTTGAAGCCAACACCAATAAATATATCGGCGATATCGCGGATTATCAGCGTCATAGTCAGTATCAGAATGTCTATTTATCCGTTAACAGCACGCTTTATCAGGGCGGTGCATTAGTGGCGCAGGAAAGCGCCAGTGCCAGAGCGCTGGAAGCGGCCAGAACAACCATTGCCAGTAAGAAACTGGAAATTACCGACCAGCAAAGAAATTATTTCCAGAGTGTTAAGGGATTGCAGAGAAATATCACTCTGCTGACCAGCCGCAAGAAAACCATTATGGAAACGCGCGCCCTCTATCGGGAACAATATTTATCGCTGGGGAATCGCAATGTCCTCGACTTACTCAATGCCGAACAGGAAATAAGCCGCGCCGAGCAGGATTTAATTAATGCGCGCTGTGATCTGTGGGCCTCTTCCGTAAATTATCTGGTGGTCACCGGTATGGCACGTGAAGCGTTTAACTTAAATAACCAGGTGATTCAGGGCCTGCGCATTGCGCCCTGATTCTGTCAGCAATAAAGAGAAGGTAAAAATGGACAACGTATCTGACAGAGAAAGTGCTTCAGCCCAGCCTGAGGCAAAAAAAGCCTACATCCCCTGGCTTGAGGCCCTGCTGATGGTGGCGAAACATTACCGGCTTGATGGCTCGCCTGAACGGGTGAAAGGGGAAGCGGAATGGCACATGCAGCATCTTTCTCAGGACGCCCTGATTGAAAATATGGCGCGCCAGCTTGGGCTGCTGGTCATTTTTGACGCGTTTGACCCGGATCAGCTCGATCCCTGGCGCATGCCGCTGATCGTCGATTTTGGTTCACGCGGCGTCGGCGTCATCACCACGGTAGGTGAAGAAGGCAAGGTCAGTGTCATGCTGAGCGGTGAAAAACAGCTGCAGAGCACATTGAGTATTGACGAACTGACGCAGTATGCGCAGCGCGTACTGTTGGTAAAACCAGAGTCCTCGGTGCCGGATGCGCGGGTAGATGACTACATCAAACCGCATCGGGCTGACTGGCTGTGGCAGACCATCCTTCAGGAGTGGCCAGCCTACGTAAATGTGATGTTTGCGTCGCTGATCTCCAACGTGCTGGGCCTCTCAGCGATGCTGTTCACTATGCAGGTGTATGACCGGGTGATCCCGTCCCAGTCCGTTCCCTCTCTCTGGGTGCTGTTTGGCGGCGTGATGATCGCCCTGACCTGCGTTTTTGTCATGCGCATTATCCGCACGCATATCTCTGATATGGCCGGTAAAAGTGCGGATCTGCGCATTTCTGATCGCGTCTTTGGCCATGCGTTGCGTATCCGTAACGATCAGCGGCCCAAATCGACCGGATCCTTTATCGCCCAGATCCGCGAGCTGGAGCAGATCCGCGAGCTGATTACCTCCACCACCATTTCAGCGATTGCCGATTTGCCTTTTTTAATCATCTTTCTCTTTATCCTCTGGTTACTGGGTGGATGGCTGGTGCTGGTTCCGCTGGCGGCGATTCCGCTGATTGTTATTCCTGGCCTGCTGGCGCAGGGATCGCTGGCGAAGCTCTCTAAGGCCACCATGCGCGAGTCTGCGGTTCGCAGCGCCATGCTGGTTGAGACCGTGCAGGGCATGGATGACATCAAGCTGCTGCGCGCAGAGCCCTACTTCCAGAACCAGTGGAATCACCTGAATGAGGTGATCAGTAAATCTTCGCAGAAGCAGCGTTTTATCAGCGGTCTGTTGATGAGCTGGACCAGTGAAGTCCAGACCGTTGCCTATGTGGGCGTGGTACTGGTGGGTGCCTTCTTTGCCATGAGCGGCGACCTCTCTACCGGCGTGTTAATTGGTTGCTCAATGCTGGCATCACGGATGATGGCCCCGCTGGGCCAGCTGGCGATGATCTTTGGCCGCTGGCAGCAGGCCAAAGTGGCGCGTGAAGGACTGGAGAACCTGCTTAACAGCGAGGTCGATCAGCCAGAACGCAGCGTCAAAATTCATCGTCCGCGCATTAACGGCGAATATACGCTCTCTGATGTCATCTATCGCTACGACCCAAACACCCCTGATCCTGTGCTGACGGTGAAAAAGCTGACGATTAAAGCGGGTGAAAAAGTGGCGCTGCTGGGACGCAACGGTTCCGGTAAATCGACGCTGCTGCAACTCATGGCTGGCCTGTTACAGCCAGGCGAAGGCGCGTTGCTGCTGGATGGCGTGCGCCTTTCCTCCATCGATCCGCTGGATGTCCGTCGTGACGTCGGGCTGCTCACCCAGAACTCATCTCTGTTTTACGGCACGATCCGCGAGAACTTAAGCCTCGGCATGCCGCTGGCAACTGAAGAGGAGATGCTGCAGGCACTGGAGATCAGTGGTGCCCTGGACTTTATCCAGCGGCTGCCGGAAGGCATGGATTACCTGTTGCAGGAGGGCGGTAAAGGCTTGTCTGGCGGACAGCGTCAGCAGTTGTTGCTGGCACGTACCCTGCTCCGTCAGCCCAGTGTGCTGCTGCTGGATGAACCCACGGCCTGGCTGGATGATGTCGCTGAAAAACATCTGGTTGAACGACTGATGACATGGATGGGCAACCGCACGCTGATTATCGCCACGCACCGTCCGGCAGTTTTGCAACTGGTTGATCGCATCATGCTGATCGACAAAGGCCGGATTGCGCGGGATGGTACCAAAACAGAGATGCTGGTCACCCGGCCTGAAACCAGCGCCACGCCTCAGCAGGGCAAAGTAAATGTTAAACCGCAGGGAGCCCAGCCATGATTTTCGCCTTATTCCGTAAAAAGAGGCCTCAGCGCTCCCGCAGGCGCACCTCTTCCGGTGGCCTCATCATCCTGTCGATGCTGGTCATGCTGCTGCTGTTCTTTTTCTGGGCCTCTTACTTTGAACTGGATGAAGTTACCGTGGGTGTCGGCAAAGTGGTGCCCAGCTCACACGAGCAGATCATCCAGTCGCTTGAGGGCGGGATCCTGAAAGAGCTGAAGGTTCACGAAGGGGATGTGGTTGAGGCGGGCCAGGTGCTGGCCACGCTGGATCCGACCCAGATTGACTCGGGTGTGCAGGAGAGCACCTCACATTTACGGGCTGCGCTGGCAACCGCAGCGCGCCTGCAGTCTGAGACCGCCGGCACACCGCTGACATTCCCGAAAGAGGTATTAGCCGATCCGCCCTTAGTGGCTGCAGAGACGGCGCTTTACCACTCGCGGCAGGAAAACTACAGCAAAACCATCAGCGGCCTGACCGAAGCGCTGAGCCTGATAAACCGTGAGTTACAGCTGACCTCTTCGCTGGTGGCAAAAGGCGCCGCCAGTAATGTGGAAGTGCTGCGCCTGAAACGCCAGGCAAACGACCTGCAGAACAAGCTCAACGATGCGAAGAATACCTACATTGTTCAGGCGCATGAAGAGCTGGCGAAAGCCAATGCCGAAGCGGCGTCTCAGCGCTCAATTATCATCGGCCGCGCGGACTCCCTGAAGCGCACGGTCATCCTCACGCCGGTCAGAGGGATTGTTAAAGATATCGAGGTGAACACGGTCGGTGGCGTTATCCCGCAGCGCGGCAATCTGATGGAGATTGTGCCACTGGATGAGCAACTGATGATTGAGGCGCAGATCCCCCCGCGCGATGTTGCCTTCATCACGCCAGGCCAGCGTGCGGTGGTGAAGCTGACTGCGTATGACTACAACATCTATGGCGGTCTGGAGGGCAAAGTGGCCTCTATCTCACCTGACACCATTCAGGATGAAGTGCATCGCGACCAGTATTATTACCGCGTCTACATCCGCACCGATAAGGATTATCTGGTCAATAAAAAGGGCAAAAAGTTTCCGGTTTATCCGGGCATGATCGCGATGGGTGAAATACACACCGGCAGCAAAACCATTATGGATTATCTGCTGAAACCGCTGAACCGGGCGAAGGAGGCGCTGCGGGAGAGGTAACGATAAGGTTTGCTGCCCCGGAAGATGGGGCAGCAGACAGCCAGTCTGAGGGTGGAACAGACTCTTCAGCCACTGCTGCCAGCCAGTCATTTCTGCTCATACTCCCCCTTCCCCCTCTTGTTTTCCCTCCTTCCCGATTATTTCAAAAAAGGCATTGCGGTGGTCAGTCTGATCGTCAGGTTGTGGCCATTTTTTAATATTTACATGGCATAACCCCTTTGTTTAGATGATAACTGACAAGGTGAATAACAAAATAATCGGAACCTTATGATGATGAAGGCGTTGACTGAACGGCAACTGACGATTATGCGACAGCTTATTTCTCATAACAGTTATGTGAGCCTGCACACTATTTCAGAAAAAACGGCCATCACTACCCGAACATTGCGCCGCGACATCGCCGATATTAATGAAAAACTCTCTGACCAGGGAATCAACCTCAGCGGTAAAAGTGGGAGAGGGATCACAATTAAATTTGCCGATGCGCAGTCTGAAATAGCTGCACGACGAATTTTCTCAACGGAAGTGGATGATTTCAGCAGCAACTTCAGGATGCTGAAAATAGCCTCTGATTTATTAATGCTGTCGCCAAAAAGTTCGTCCATTAGTGAACTGGCAGATAAATATTTTATCAGCCGCGCGTCGATAGTGAATGATTTAAAAACATTGGAAGCCTGGTTACATCAGTTTGATTTAACCTTATTAAAAAGTCGCGTCGGCACCAGCATAAAAGGCAGCGACCCTGATATTCGCATGGCGATGAAAGCGCTGGTGCTAAAATCGATTTATAACCGTCAGGATATGATGGAAAGCCGTCTGGATGAAAGCACGCTGCAGGAGCTTTCAGAGAAGTTTGGCCAGCAGGCTGTCCACTTTACCCTGCAATTAATTAATTTTATTGAACAGCAACTGCAATACACGATAAGCGATCCTTACTACATCAATTTATTTACCCATATTCTGGTGCTGATCCACAGGAGTCACTCTCCGCTGCTCAGAACGGATGCCCGCGCGGTGTCGATGAACCGGGTCAGCGATCGCCATGCCTGGCAGGTTTCGCTGGCGGTGATAGAACGCATCGAGACCGCTTATAACACGGTGCTGGTGGCTGAGGAGTCTCACTCCATCTATCAGTATCTCGTCTCCTCCGGTAAGGCAGGCGGCGAGACACCACCACACGATGACGCACTGATTTCAGAACGCGAAACCCGCTTCGCAGAAGCACTGATTAGCCGGGTGGCGCAGCGCATCAACATTGAAATCACCACTGACCAGAACCTGCAGGCTTCACTGTCATCCCATATCAAGCCGATGCTGAACCGCCTCAGATATCACATCCGGATTAAAAATCCGCTGCTGCATGATATCCAGACCGAGCTGGGAACGGTGTTCGCCGCTGTCAAAGCGGTCATTAGTCAGCTGACGCAGGAGTACAACCTGGATGCGATCAGTGACGATGAGGTGGCTTACCTGACGGTGCATATTCAGGCCGCCATCGAAAACAGCATCAAGGTAAAACGGGTATTGCTGGTCTGCTCCAGCGGTCTGGGCACCTCGCAGCTGCTTTACGGGCGGATTATCCGCGCCTTTCCTGACTGGAAGATTATCGACATCGTGCCAGGAAAAAACATTGCAGACTCCCTGAAGCGACATGAGTGTGACGTGGTGATCTCCACCATCCGGCTGGAGCCGCTGGAAAAACCGGTGGTCTATGTCTCAGCGCTATTTTCGGCGAAAGATATCGCAAGAGTCACGGAATGTCTGGTATCGAATTCGATTAATTAATAATGGAGAAGCAAAATGACGACAGCCGTAGCGATTAATGAAGTCCTGAAAGAAGAATGTATTATTCTGGATGTCGATTGCCAGACCAAAGAGCAGATCATTTCTCAGCTGACCGACCTGCTCTGCCAGACCGGCGCGGTCACCGATAAAGCGGCGTTTCTGAACGATGTTTATCTGCGCGAGGAATTAGGCTCAACCGGATTTGAAAATCATATTGCGATTCCGCACGGTAAATCCGCTGCCGTAGCCAAAACCCGGATTGCCGTGGGTCGATTACGCCGCGATATTCCATGGGAGACCATCGACGGCACGAAAGTCCGGCTGGTTATTCTCTTTGCAGTAAAAGAGTCTGATAAAGATGTCGGCCATATCAAAATGCTCGCCAAAATATCTATCGCGTTAGGTGACGAAGATGTGGTTGAGCAATTACTGAATGTGGAACATCGCGAAGAGATGTTTCATTTACTGTTATCCCGATCGGGAGCCTGAATAAACCGGAGAGCATCATGAAATAAAAAACTAAGGAGGTATTCCAGGTTGTAGCCATCCCTTCAGACCGAAAAACATAAATATAAAATTTTCACTGGAGAACGTTTATGAACATCATTGCCATTACCGCCTGTCCTACAGGTGTCGCCCACACCTACCTTGCCGAAAGTAATTTAAAAAAAGCGGCTAAAAAACTGGGCCTGAATGTATTAGTTGAAACCCAGGGCGCGATTGAAAGCGAATATATTTTCAGCGACGACGATATTCATCAGGCCGACGTGGTGTTGATCGCCGCAGATAAAAAAGTGGAGATGGTGCGTTTCCGGCACAAAAACGTGATCGAGGTGCCAGTTACCCGTGCCGCTAAAGACGCTGAAGGCTTACTCAGCGCGATTGTTAACGGTGAGCTGGCGCCCAGACTGGTTGACTCCGCCCCACAGGCCGGTGCGGCTGAACCGGCTAACCCTGGCAGAGAGGCGTCGGGTTCCCGTTCGTGGATATCAGAGATTTATGTGCATCTGATCACCGGTGTAAATCTGATGATCCCGTTCGTGGTCGCTGGCGGCATTCTGATCGCCCTGAGCTTTTCATTCGGGATTACGGCGGCCACACCCGGGGACGCGAATTTCAGCCCGATAGCCAAGATGCTCTCTGACATCGGCGGCGGTTCGGCCTTTGCCCTGATGCTGCCGATTCTGGCGCTGGGGATCAGCCAGTCTATCAGCGGCAAAGCGGGCATCGTGGCGGGTGCCGTGGGCGGGATGATGGCGATTCACACCGGTTCCGGCTTCCTCGGCGCGCTGATTGCGGGTTTCCTGGGCGGATATATCACGCTGTTAATCAATAATCATATTCATCTGCCTAAAGCGGTCGCAGGCCTGAAACCCATTTTGATTGTGCCGCTGCTGAGTGTGCTGCTGACCGGTGCACTGATGGCGCTGCTGATTGGCGAGCCGATTAAAATGCTGCTCGGCTGGCTGACCGCCTTCCTCAGTTCACTGGGTAACGCTAACGCTGCCCTCCTCGGCCTGCTGTTCGGCATGATGGTGGCCTTTGATATGGGCGGCCCGCTGAATAAAACCGTCTGTATGTTTGCGATTGGCCTGATGTCGAGCGGGATCTACGGACCGATTGCGGCATGCATGGCGGCGGGCATGGTGCCACCACTGGGCATCGCACTGGCAACCACCCTCTTCCGCCGTAAGTTTACCGAGCAGGAGCGTGAGACCGGCAAGGTCACCTACATCCTCGGCCTTTCATTTATTACCGAAGGCGCGATCCCTTACGCGGTTGCCGATCCGCTGCGCGTCATTCCGGCCATTGTGGCGGGTTCCGGCCTCGCAGGCGCCCTGTCGATGATGCTGGGCTGTGCTTCCCGCGCTCCACATGGCGGCATTTTCGTCATCTTCATTCCTAACGTGATCAGCAATGTTATGGGTTACCTGTTTGCGATTGCCGCAGGCAGTCTGCTGACGGCGCTGATCCTGTTGTTCCTGAAAAAAGACATCTCCGTTCCTGCAAAACAAGGATAAAACCTATGCTTTACAACATGAAAGATCTGCTCAGCGTGGCCCAGCGTCATCAGTTTGGTGTCGGCGCATTCAACATCGCCAGCGCAGAGTTTGGCCGTGTGGCGGTTGAGACAGCCGAGCGGCTGGATTCACCACTGATTCTGGAGATCCATCCGGAAGAGATGGCCTTCACCGGCCCGGAGTTTATCGGTTATCTGCGGACGCTGGCGATTCAGGCGCGTGTGCCGGTGGTGATCCATCTTGATCACGGTCGTTCGCTGGAAGAGGTGATGAAAGCGATCTACGCCGGTTTTACCTCGGTGATGATTGATGCCTCGTCTCACCCTTTCGAGCAGAACATTGCGCTGACGAAGAAGATCGTCGAAATAGCGCACACGATTAATGTCTCCGTGGAAGCGGAGCTGGGTACCATCGGTGTGGCGGAAGGCAGCGGCGAAGGCGGCAGCAACGAGATTCTCTATACCGATCCGCAGCAGGCAGAGACCTTTGTGCGTGAGACCGGCACCGACACGCTGGCCGTCGCCATCGGGACATCGCATGGCCTCTACCCCAAAGGGAAGCAGCCGAAGCTGGATATCGAGCGCCTGCAGCAGATCCGTAAGGTGGTGGATATCCCGCTGGTGCTACATGGCGGGTCAGGCAACAAAGACAGCGAGGTTGCGGAATCCATTCGTTATGGCGTCGGTAAAATCAATATTTCCAGCGACATGAAGAAGGCCTTCTTCGTGGCGCTGGAACAGGAACTGAAACAGGGTGGACACGAGCCTAATGCCCTGTTTATTAAACCGATGCAGGCGGCAGGTGAAGTGGTCGCGGCGAAGATGGCGCTGTTTAGTTCGGTGGGGAAAGCGGCGCTGTATCGGTAAGCCCGTTGTCCATCGTGAGTGGAACCCGGCTGCGATTCAAAGAGACACTGAGGATTCAGTGTCTCTTTTGCTGGCATCATAACAATCAGCGCTCTGTGCGGCTGACTGAAATCCAGGGGCGTTTAGCGAGGCGACCTGTTCAGCCACGGACGGTAATAGATATGTTCAGCCTGGAAATCGACCGCGCCTTTATTACCGGTGAGACGTTCAGCAAGCGTTAATGCAAAATCGAAGGCGACACCCAGACCCCGTCCACTGAGCAGATTGCCATCCTCCACCACATCCTCCATCACATACTCGCCATCTGTTACCGCCAGCCCCAGTTCACCTGAGCAGGTATAACGACGGCCTTTGAGCAGGTTATTGCCACCCAGCACCCGGGCGGCAGCAGAGCAGATGGGTGCAATCAACATGCCGGCGTCATCATGTCGCTGGATTAAGGCAGCAACAGCAGAGCTGGCGGCCAGATTCTTAGAACCTTCAGGCCCGCCAGGCATGATCAGTGCATCGAATAAATGTGCGTCCGGTAATTCTTCAATCAGCGTATCTGCTTTAATGACGGCACCGTGGTAGCTGACGATCTCGCGCTGAGGCTGACAGGCAACGGTGGTGACGATGACGCCCAGCCGGCTGAGTATATCGAGAGTAATAAACGCTTCTGCTTCTTCAAATCCTGTGGCCAGGAGTAATGCTGCATTTTTGGACATATTCCCTCCGATGATTTCCAATAAATGAAACATTGTTTCATTTTATCGGCATTCTACCAGAAGTTTTCCGCTGTCGATGACTCCGTTTATAGAGCGGGGTTTTATTACGTGTGCGTGACGGGATGCCACTAACAGCGCGAGGGGCGCTGTTCCTTTGTTTCGGCGTGAGCCATAAGCTGGTTTTTCTGCGCGGGTAATCGTCCTCTTCAGCCGGGTTCCTGCTGGGAGAAGATTGGGTTATAGCAGTGTGGCTGGGTTGGTTCAGGGTGATGAGGTTTGGTTACTGCGCAGCTGAAACATCAGCCGGCGGCGTTGAAAGAATAGCGCAGCGTTTATCCAGTAGCGACTCAACGGACGCCCGATTGCCCTTATCCCAGCCGCGCCGGGTGGTGAGCAGGATAAACCCTTTCTCTCCCGAGAACGTCGTCGGGATGAGCGCTACACCCGATTCCGCCAGCTGTGGCGGCGACAGAGGGAAATGGCGCGCAACCGAGGAAACAGGATAGATCCCCATCGCCGTGGGCTGCATAACGCGACGGGCATAATAGGTGTGATTCAGCAAACGGTCGGGCAAGGGTCGCCAGTCATTATGAATATAGGGGCGCTCGGCCTGAAGCTGTCGATAGACATCCTCCCGCAGGCAGGTCAGATGAATATGCAGTTGATTCTGGCTGCGGCCATAAGCGGAATTCAGCGCCATGCCGAGCCGATCCTCAGGCACTTCAGCGCCATAGGCCGCCATCAGACGATAGCGCATTAGCCAGGCGTAACCGAAATAATCGGCACGTCCGGGGCGCGACAGCGCAATGCTCTCAATGCCGGACATCGCCATCGTCGGTACCAGAATAAAGTGCAGCCTGTGGCGAGGATTCTGGATGATGCTGTAGCCCTGTGTGCTGTCCCGCGGCAGATAGACTTGCTGGCAGGGAGCAGGATCGCGACGGTAATGATAGTTATTCATGCAGAGGTCATGCGTGACCGTCCACAACGCGTCAGAGCGGGCGCATCCTGTCAGCAGCAGCGCGATGACCAGCGGCAGAGACCGGCATCGCAACAACATTTTCCCGTTCAGGCGACTCAATTATTCAGAACCCTGGTCAGCTCAACCTCACGGGTTGTGGGATTAAAATACAAATAGAACTGATCCCCATCCAACTGATCAGGCCTTGCCCATATTTCCTTCTCACCCAGACTGCGCTTTTGCTTCGCGTATCCCAGCTTTTCGAGATAAGCGCGCAGCGATGCAGTATCTGCAGCTCCTTTAAATACGATGCTATTTGAAGGGGAATAACCGTCACCAGGATGCGATTCAAAGTAGTAGTTGTCCGTAATGCGCGGGGCATTTTCAATATCCGGGTCTGTCAGCATGTGGTAGTTAAAGAGATCATTTTCTTTATAGACAGTTGCCTCATCAGAGCCTGATGTAACGAACCAGACAAACAAGCCGCCACAAACAAGTATGGTGACAGCTATAAGGGCGAACCACTTAAATAGTTTTTTCATTGCTTCGTCCCCATGAATGAGAGTGAAGTCCCATCATTGGTAACGACCTTAACGATTCCAGAAGTGAAATCGTTCCACGGCCTGAGCCAGGTCATAAAATGCGGAAGATTTACCTTATATGGCTGATGTCGGACGCATTTGTCATCCGGGTCAGGAAAAAGAATCGGACGGAATCCATGATTTTAATGGGAACCGATAGCCCCGTAGTAGTCCCAGTGCCGAACCGCTGAATCATAGCTGACTGGCTTGAGACGATAGCCATATCGACCCGGTGTGATAGCCCGATAAAACCCGAACAGATCAGACACCAAATCCTCACCACTGAAGCCACTGTCTGTATACCATGAGAATGACCGCAGACTTTGCAGACCTTCAAATCTGGACGCGGTGTTCATCATCATCGCCAGCATGATTCTATTAATCTTATCGGTGCTCCGGCCTCGCTTGATTTCCCAGTGAGAAAATTTCCCGATGCCAAACCGCGATTTGAACTTAAAAACGCCCATATCCTGCCGGTACATGACTGAATAAGATGGCTTGCCGCTACGCCCACCTTCAGCGAACTGACGCCTCAGCGCAGCCACATCATTGCCACGGGCATGGCCCATCTCAATCCAGCCCAACACTTCGGTATAGACAATACCCCTGTCGAGTACGTCAAATGATGCCCCATCCTTAATTTCTCTTATGGTGCTCATAATTACATCTCCTTATGTAGTTTGCTCGTGAATGGTATAGCTGATTTTTCAGGCAGTCCATACGGGAAGCTGTTTACATTAGCGTGCTCCCATTGATTACCATCTCGCCTGCGCTGCATGGCGGTTTGGGCAACAAAGACACTGAGGCCGCGGAGTCGCTCCGTCATGGCGCAGGTAAAATCATTATCTCCAGCGACATGAAGAAAACTTTCTTCACAGCGTTGGAGCAGGAGCTGAAGCCAGGGAACTCGAGCCTAATGCTCTGTTTGTTAAACCGCTGCAGGCGGTGAGTGAAGTCGTCGTGGCTAAGATGGCGCTGTTGCGTTCCGCCGGTAAGGCGTCTTTTATCGGTAAGGAGTTGGTGGGGTAGATTGAGACAGGGAGTTGAGATTGGGAAGGTACTGATTAGTAGCTGTCTTTTTTTGATTTGGGGACCGCTTATGTTGAGCAGGCAAGACTTGTCAGGATAAGAGAAAACAGCGTTAAGGATAGCTCTAGATGAGGTGCTTAAATGAGCATATAAAACGCTCCCAAAACGTTAAGCTTGCGATTTACATATTCAGGTAACGTGTTGTATTAAAATAGTTAAATCACATACTAAAAAACAGAAAAAAGTACCGAATGAATCATTACTATTACGTAAAAAAGGATGACATCAGCCTATAAAACGTTTATTTTTACGTAAAATAAATATTACTTCCAGGTAACTGCTCTATGGCGAATTTTGACACTGACTATTGCTACTCTTTCCCCGCAGTCAGAGGAATCCAGGCAGGCCGACCCTTTTATATCGCTACCTGCCCTATGCGCATAATCCCCAAAATTTTTAGTTTTGACGAAAATGAAGTACCTCCTGAGTTGCGCGCACAAAGGACGTTAAACAAAGCACGCATACCTGAAATGGTTCGCTACTTACTTGAAAATCCAGATGATTATGTCTTCTCTGCACTAACTGCTTCCATTGCAGTTGATGTGCAATTCGATGAGTATTCGGGATCCAATAACTTAGGGACTTTGCGCGTGCCCATGGAAGCACAAATTTTAATCAATGACGGGCAGCATCGCAGGAAAGCGATAGAAGACGCACTGGATGCAAGACCAGAGTTAGGACAAGACAATATTCCTGTCTTATTCTTTGTCGATGAAGGACTTAAACGCAGTCAGCAAATGTTTGCTGATTTGAACAAATACGCCATCAGACCAAGCCCTTCTCTTGCGACGCTCTATGACCATAGGGATATCAGTTCGAATCTTTCACGGTATCTGGCTATGAATATCGAGCCTTTTATCGGACTGACTGAAATGGAAAAATCCAGCATCAGTAAGTTTTCAAACAAACTGTTCACTTTGAGTAGCATCAAGCAAGCTACGCGTTCTCTGCTGGGGAAAGAACCTAAAGCCAATGATGTTGAGCAGTGCTCTGACCTTGCGGCTCTCTATTGGCAAGCGATATTTCAGGTCATGCCAGACTGGCAATTAGCAGCAAAAAAAGAAGTCTCTCCAGCTCAACTTCGGCAGGAGTATGTTCATGCACACGGCATAGGACTCCAGGCGCTGGGTTTACTGGGTCATTGCTTGCTCTCAGAACACCCTGATTCATGGCAGAAAATAATTTGTGCTCTTAGAGACTTCGATTGGCGTAAAAGTAGCCCAGAGCTAACCAAACGTGCGATGCAACATGGTAAACTCAGTAAGACGACAGCATCTATTCAGCTTACCTGCAATGCTCTTAAAATCGCCTTATCGCTTCCCCTTTCAAATGAAGAACAAGAGCTAGAAGCTCAAATGGTTATCTCATGAGTAAACTGATTCAGGCCCACGATCTGGCCGATTACGAAGATTTCATCAACCAGGAAAATTTTGCCGGGCGGCCCCTGGCAGAATACGTATCTGAAGTACAACGTATCTATTGTGCTGATAAGCGTCCATGGGTGATTGGTTACAGCGGGGGTAAAGATTCCAGCGCTGTCATTACTTTGGTATACCTCGCACTACTGGGACTACCGCCCGCTATGCGGCAGAAAGACGTGTTTCTTGTTTCGTCCGACACATTGGTAGAGACACCAGTCGTAGTAGATTTGATCAAGAAGACCATGCAACGAATTGAAGCCGGTGCTAAACGCGCTGGACTTCCAATCACTCAACATGCTGTCATGCCAAAGACACATGAAACCTTCTGGGTCAATCTTCTGGGTAAAGGTTATCCTGCCCCTACCCGTAGTTTCCGCTGGTGTACTGAACGCATGAAAATCAACCCGGTAAGCGATTTTATCAAAGATAAAGTCAGCCAGTTTGATGAGGTCATCGTTGTACTTGGATCGCGTAGTAGCGAAAGCGCATCTCGTGCTCAGGTTATTGCTAAACACAAAATTGATGGGACCCGTCTGGCACGGCATACCACTCTTGCAAATGCTTTTATCTATACCCCTATCGATACCTGGGACACTGAAGACGTCTGGAAATTACTCAGAGGTGCATACCGTTATTCTCCAGATGATGTCGATGAGTGGGAAAACCCATGGGGTGGTAACAACCGTCCCTTGTGGACACTGTACATGGACTCTTCAGCGCAAGGCGAATGTCCGCTTGTTATCGATGACAGTACGCCGTCTTGCGGTAGTTCACGCTTTGGATGCTGGACTTGTACCGTGGTTACAAAAGATAAAGCGATGGAAAGCCTGATCCAGAATGGTGAAGTCTGGATGTCCCCGTTACTGAAATATCGCGATCTTCTGGCGTTCACCACCGATCCAGTGAATAAAGATACTTACCGCAACTATAAGCGCCGTAGCGGCAAAGTCAGCTATCAATACGCTAAAGACGGCGAAGAAATAAGCGCTGAACGTAAGCATGTTCCAGGGCCTTACTGGATGAAATACCGCCAGCAATGGTTGAAAGATTTGCTGGAAATTGAACGAGATATGAATGCTCAGGGTCACACCATCACGCTTATCACTGAACCTGAACTACATGCTATTCGGCAGGAATGGTTAAAAGATCCGAATGAGCCCGATTGGTATGATGCCCTGCCGGGTATCTATCGGGAGGTCTATCAAAAAGATTTAGATTGGGTTGTAGACGACCAGTCAAGATTTGATGCCAGTGATGCTGACTTGCTAATGCAGATATCTCAAGGGTTTGATGTTGAACCTGAGATGGTCATGAAGTTAATTGAACTGGAAGTATCAATGGAAGGCCTGAGTCGACGTCAGGGAATCTTTGACAAGTTAGGCACCATCCTGAGACAGGATTGGGGCAGTCTTGAAGAAATCAAGCTGCAACAAGAAGCATTACAGAAACGAAACGATCGGGATATACATCAGAGCGAAGTCGCTCAGTTAGAAGCCGAACTCCAGATATTGCAGCGAAGAATCGCCGAAGTAAGTGACTCGTCTTTGCATACCAGTGAGGAAAAAGAACATGTTAATTAAACAGCTGGTTTTGCATAACTTCAGAGTCTTCAGAGGTGAGCACGTTATTGAATTGGCGCCCAGAAAGCGCCAAAACAATTCTAATCCGCGCCCGATAGTTTTATTTGGTGGACTAAACGGCGCTGGAAAAACATCAATTCTATCGGCTATCCGAATTGCCTTATACGGTAGACTTGCGTTTGGTACTTCAACCCAACAGCAAGAATATGTTGAAGAGCTTAGTGCGTTAATTCATAACGGTTCAACTGCGGGCGAAAATGCAGGTGAAGCATCTATCAAGCTCAGCTTTACTTATAACAAAGGCGGTTATGAAGCTGAATTTACTGTTACACGTACGTGGAAAAAAGGTAAAAAAGATCAGCTATCACTTCAGCAAGATGGCCAACCCCTGAGTGAGCTGGATTATGATCAGTGCCAAGGGTTCCTGAATGAATTAATTCCACATGGAATTGCTGATTTATTCTTTTTTGACGGCGAAAAAATTGCAGAACTTGCTGAAGACGATTCAGGAAATATTCTACGCACAGCAGTTAGACGCTTATTAGGATTAGATCTCATTTCGAAACTTCGAAATGATTTGATGATATTTGTTAAGCGCCAACAATCAAGTCAGCTAGAGATTTCTAAACAGCAAAAGCTATCTGAGCTTGAAGAACAGGCTAAGAATTTTTCTTTCCTAGCAGAGCAGATTTTAGAAAAAGCTGATTTTGCAAAAATGCGCATCGATTTGCTGACGAAAGAAATCATGCGTTATGAATCCCTGCTCAATGCCGAAGGCGGTGCTTTTGCACAAACTAAAACACAAGAAAAACAGAAAGTTGATACGCTTTTAAAGGAAAAAGAGCGCCTTGAAAAAGCCTTGCGCCATGAGTGCGATGGCTCATTACCCTATGCTTTAGCACCAAAAACATTGGGCATTTTGTTGGACCAAGTAAATAAAGAGATGCAAATCAAGCAAGCGAGCAGTTTTGAAAAAGAATTGAATCAATTTCTCGTACAGCTAAAAAATGATATCTCATTCCGTTCAGGTACTACAGGTCTTATTGCTGCCGAAGCGATTGAAGATAATCTAAAAGATTTCCTCGCTAGTAAACCTAAAGGGGAGTTATTGTTTGACATCTCGGAACGGGAAGCTGGGATGATTGAACAGTCTATACGGCAAGACAGTAAGAAATCGTGGGAACGTTTTGAGCTCTATCGCACTCAATTAGCAGAAGTTGAAGAGCAGTTGGAGCAAGCGGCAGCAAATATTGCGCGTGCGCCGGAAGATGAGCAGCTCATAGATATATTTGAAAAACTACGAGAGCTTGACCGGCAACGCGAGAATAAACGGCAGGAGTATCGCCTGCTTCTTGAAGAAGCAAAGCAAACTAAACAACAGCAGCTTGAATGTGCTCGCCAGATACAAAAAACACATGACCTGGCTCGTAATCAGCATAACTCTGATAGTGCATTTAATAATGCGCAGGAAACGATCAATCTGCTTGATCGATACAGCGAACTATTAACGCAAGCCCGGGTTAAGACGCTGTCAGTTAACTTTGGCGATGCCTATCGTAAATTAGCGCGTAAAGAAGATTTACAGCTCAATGCTCATATCAACCCTGAAACGTTTGATGTGGAATTGATCGATGAAAAAGGCACTGTGATAAATCGTAAACTTCTTTCCGCTGGAGAAAAACAGATCTATGCGATTGCAATACTTGAAGCTCTGGCCAAAACCTCTGGTCGTGATTTGCCAGTAATTATTGATACGCCATTAGGCCGTTTAGATTCACAGCATCGAGATAAATTGATTAATCATTACTTCCCGTTTGCCAGTCATCAGGTAGTGCTGCTCTCGACAGATACAGAAGTAGATGAGCGATATTTTGTTGATCAATTGCGAGATGATATCTCTCATGCTTATGAGATTGTTTTTAATGCAAATACTAAATCATCAATATTAAAACCGGGATATTTCTGGGAATTGACTAAGGAGTCAATCTGATGCTCCCTAACAGAATGCAGCTCAGTCGTCAGACTGAAGAACAACTGAAAAAGTTAAAAGGTTATACTGGGATCACTCCAAATTTATCGGCTCGCTTAGCCTTTTTCCGCTCAGTAGAGAGTGGCTTTCGATATGCGAGTGAATCAGATAATCAAAAGCTCGATGGTATGCTAGTTCTTGATAAAATCACATGGTTAGGGGATACATTACATACAACTGAATTTATTTTAAAAATGATTTATCCGAATCTCGAACATAAGTACTTTATCAAGGCTTGGGCAGCTCATGTTGAAGATGGAATTGCAGACTTAAGAAGCCATCGCAGTATGAAGAGTTTTTCTAAAGCCCTCTAATTCATATTCAACCGATATTATTCAATAGTAAAGATTAAGGAAGCAGTGAAATCATCACTGCTTCCATTATCATATTCACGTAGTAAAGAGATTAAATTACAGAATGTAATCTTTAAACTCTATCCTCTAAGGCAACTACTTTGATAACTTTTGCCGATTGCTCAATATTTCCATCATCACTCATATGCAGGCCTACAGATATACATTCTCCTTTTTTTAACTTTGCCAGTTCGCTTAACCATTCTTTTTTACTCGAACCGGGAACGGCTTGCTCGAGTAATTTAGCGTAACTTTGAATTTCTGTTTCAGCTGGAGCAAAAAATAGTTTATGAGCAGCTTGGAATAAACGGTCCTGTTCATCCTTTCGCAGGTTGCTAAGGGTCTGAGTGGCTAATATAAGTGACAAACCATATTTTCTTCCTTCAGTTAACATCTTTCCTAAAGGACTATCGAGTTTCTGATCTAAGTTTTGAACCTCGTCCAATACTATTGGCAATGGAGAGTTTTTACTTCCATTAGTGCAAGCATAAGAGTATAAGTCCCATAATATGAACTCAACCGCCAAGTGCCATATGTCACGTGAAAGCCTAGCGAGCTGAATTATTCTTGATGTGGTTAATTTTTCATTGAATATATTTGACCATCCGTTTGAGGATGGTGAGAAAGAAAAAAGATTAGCTTTTACAATAGGATGTAATTTATTAGCAAGAGTTTCACCATGCTTACCTAATTCATTAAGATCATTAAGCATTTTATCGAAATTATATTCATTATCATACAATCGCACGCCCTCTTCGATTGCTCTTATAAGAGTTGATAACTGCTGATTCCCAAGATCAGAAAATACAGCATTGAAAACAGAAGCGACTCTCGACGCAACAGCGTGTTCGGTATCAGTAATATCGAAACCTGCTACTTTTTGTGATTGCTTGTTGAATGGGTTTAAATCAAGTGCCTTTTGAATCACAAGGTCAGTTATAGGCGAGACTTTATCAAAGAACAATTTTTCAAGATGTTCGGGAAGAAAACCATTTGTGTAATCTATAACTAAAGAATTGACATGACATTTGGCCAATTCCAATAAAATAGCCTGTATACAATATGTTTTACCCTGACCAGATCTTCCAAAAACGATCAAATGCCTATTTGGTAATTCTTTACTTCCATATTCCCAATATACAGGTTTTTTACTGTCAACTGCATTACCAATAAGTACACGACAATCATCAATGTTATAAGCAGCATCATAACTTGCTTTATCCAATTCCACCGCCTGAGATTGTGCGTCTAGAAAATAATCTACTGAATTTTCATCTGTTAAAGTAGAAGCTTTAACGTCCGTTGATAAAGATTGAGTGTTATCTACGTAAGAAGAACTCACATTATCAATGCATCTCTTGATAATATGCTCATGGATGCATAACTGCTTATTTAAGATATCAATTGCTTCTTTACGAGTTGAAGATATATCCAAAGCTTTACGACAAATATCAGCAAGACTAGAGAATTCTATAACGCATTTTGATATAAGATTCTGTACAAAAAAGTAATTTTTCCCATGTGCTTGGGCATAAATCTTAAGTAGAGAGATATAAAAATATTTATTGTAATTTTCATTGAGATGAAAATTGAGAAAATCCTGAAGCTTTGAAGCTTCAATGATACGCGTTTCGCCATCAATGAATTTTATGGCTAGTTTAAGCATATACTCTATATTTAAGTCAGTAAAAGCATTATCAACATGTGAATACGTATTTTCATCGATCCTTACTATGCACCCATCAGTTAAAAGTTGGTCAATGTAAAATGCTGCATGGCCAATAGATTGACTTCTTATTTTTGAAGCAACGTCGTTTTTTGATAAAGGTCTGAGAGAGTTTTTAAAATAATCTACTAAAACTGTTTTTTGAGAAGCCAGATCAAAACTTTCAACTAGGCTTACAGTATCTGCTCCAGACTTACCATTAAAATAAATACCAAACTCTTCTCCATAAGCTCGGACAAGGTGCCGTACTAAAAAGTAGTCATCTGAAAAGCTAGCTCTTTGATATATATCTACTGATAAGTTTACTGATACTCGACCGGCATACTGATGCTCTTGCAATTTAGAGAAAACAAATTTCAGAATTCTTTCTTTGTTTTCTTCAGTAATATTTAAATACTTTGCGTGACGGTATGCACCTCTTCCACATTGATAAGCGAGATCTTTATCGACAGCTCGCAATAGATTAGGATCCAGTCTATCCTCAAAAAAAAGTCCACTTGAAAGAGATTTCTTATTTGCTTCACTTTGGATATTGTACCAGACATCCCCGTTTGGGAAATCAAGTAGAGTATTTGTTAATGCTGGTATTTTTGATAACGCAAGAGGCATTATCATATCACTATAGATTTTTAAAATCCCTTCCCTCCTCCAAATTGCAATTTGATTTTCAGCTACTGCAATCTCAACATTCAGGGTTTCATGAATGTACCATGCCAAATCATCAATAGTTGCAGGAGCCTTATTCCAGCACCAAAAGTCTTCAAAAACGGTTTTTGAAAGATTAGGAGCAGTGACTAAAGAAATCTCATTCTCATTTAAATTACAGCAAAGTTCAATGAATGAATAAAACTCTTTTGAGGATTGGAATTTCTTTCGCAATTCAGGAAACAATGGTGTTCTTAACTCACTTAAGTTATTTTTTGTAATTGACCAAATAACTTTGCTCGAAATTGGTAGTGAACAAACAAAACTATTTCTAGCTTTTACTTCTATTTGTCTTATTCTTTCTCTGCTAACATTATAACTAATACCTATAGTCTCGAGAGTCTCACTTTCACAATTAATCCCAAATCTACGAATAAAGATGTCATTCTGTCTGGAATCCGAATCAGCTATATAGTCATCAAGGTACGACAGTAATTCATTCTCTACCTTCTCTAAAGAAATATTAAAATCCTCAATAATATTTTTTTCTATTCTATTTTTATTTATCGAAAATTTATTTAATTTTAAAAGGTCAACTAGATTTATGAATTTTTTCAGTTTTAATTTTCCGAAACCCTCTATATCCAATAGACGTTCTTCAGATATTTCTGTTATTTCTTCTATACTAATATCATTACCAAATACCCTAAGTAACGTATTGACTAATGCTACATATTCATTTGTAACATTAACATCTTTTAACTTAGCCTCATAATTAATATTGCTGGAAAAAACTCCCTCATGACTTTCATGACTTTCATGACTTTCATGACTTTCATGACTTTCATGACTTTCATGACTTTCATGACTTTCATGACTTTCATGACTTTCATGACTTTCATGACTTTCATGACTTTCATGACTTTCTTCTAAGACTATTCTCTTAAAAGTATAGAATAAAATTAAATCTTTTGAACTTAGTTTATTCTCATCTTTAAAATCAAGCTCCGTTAATGAAATTATATCTGTATGATTGATATCCCTTTTGAGTATATTTATTATTTTTTTAACTATAACGTCAAATTTAGATTCATAGTTAAAATTAGCTTTATACAAAACCTTATCGCTAAGATCATCTAAATTTTCACTAGAATCTTTTGACCCATATTTTTCATATTTATTTTCATTCTCATAAGTAATGTCTGATTGAAGAGCCAAATAATCCTCAAACTCGCCTTCAAACAATTTCAATTGCGAGAGTTCAGGATAAGCTTTAAAGTCTTTAAATTTTATAGAGAGATTTTCTATTGATTCTTCATGTAGTGTTTTTACAAATCCTTGAGGTAAACGTACCTTCATAACACTCAAGTCGTTATCCAAACTTATCTCTATACGAGATCTTTCCATTTCCTCATTGACAGCTAATACAATTCCCTCCGGGTAATTGGTCAAGTCACATATATTGTAATCACCTTGCAATAAATGGTCACAGCTATCATGCAAAAAAGAAAAATATCTTTTTGGGAAAACATTATATAGTTCAAACTTTTCAATTTGAGTGAATAGTTGTTGTACAAATAAAGAACGATAAACACGTCCTTTAAAACTATTAGGCTGAAGTAACTCTTTCATGTGCACAGAAAGAGCTTTAGACTGTTTTATTGCTTTTGTGAAATCTGTACCATATTTTCTCGATTTTACTTCTAATGGCAGAAGAACTAATTGCCGATCCTTAATTCCAACAAAAAGTATATCATCGGATAAAGCACCTTTAGTCTTGTTGTGTAACCGTGCAGAAAAATCATGATCTTTGATTTGTAATCCTAAATTACCAGTAACGCGAAGCATTTCTCCCACAGATAATGGAATCCATGTCAGATCACTTGGTAAAAGTAAACTTGAAATAAACTTATAGGCAGCTACGATACCTTTTTTTTCTTTAATTTGATTTTTTAAGCTTTCACTCCTTTTCTCACCTGAATCTTTTACAATGTTTAACAACCACTGACCATTAAGAGCATTGAATGAACTAATAAGTTCATTTGAGTTACTCTTTAAAAGATCCTTATAAAGTCCGATTCGGGAAGATACTGTTACAGCATCATATGATACTGAGTTAGTATATTGATCAGTATAATGTATAAGTATAGTTTCTTTAGTATCAAAGAAATCCAAAGTTACTTTAGGATCTATTATACAAGTCCAAATGCTTGTGCTATAAACTTTGCTTAGTTTACTTCTAAATGAATCCTGTACAGCTAGAACCGGAACACTATTCTTAATAAATTTTGCAGAGTTATCCCTATAAGGAAGAAGAAGTTGGTTGTAAAGTGAAGCAAGTTTTAAAACATAATTATCTACATTTACATTTTTCAAACCAAATCCCGTATAGAATACATCATTTTCTAAATATGATGATTCTCCTGACAAAAGCCCCTCACATAATATTCCTGATTTACTTTCATTAACATTATTAGTACGCATAACTACTTCTTCGTTGTTTTTAAAGAAGCTTAGATGTGCATAATGATATTCAGTAAAATCAGTTATTTTATATAAAGTAACCCCATTTCTTAATTTGTATATTAAATCATCTAGATCTGCTTCCTTTTCATTAGTATTAGTTCTTACTAGTTCACGCAACTTATGAATGTTGCTAAACTCTGATAGCAGGTCGAAATCAGTATTATAAAACCCTTCATTATAAATATTTATTTGTAAGTTTTTTCTTTTCCTGGTCGCTTTTTTAAAATACAACAAAACGCCTTTGAATAAATCGGAGTTATGCTTATTATTTATTGAATTAATGATTAGTGGAGTGTCTGTTGAATTTTCAAATAACATTTCAAAACAGCCAACGAAATCAACTATTTTTTCAAAAACAAGTTTTGAAACATAATAGTTATCATTTTCTCCATTCGCACCGATCTCAATCCAAAACTTGTTATGGCTTAATGGCTTAGCTCTCAAAAAGGTTGATTTATCATCAAATAATATAGGTATTAGTCCGCTGGCATTAAATTTATCAACGGTTGTAGGAGGTATTAAACTAAATGAATTAACCTCATCGTTTTTTCTTAATCTACAAAACTGTAAGGCATATGACAAACATAATGGATGAAATGGTGTCAGAAACTCATTTCCATTCCTTTTGATACTACCTAAACTTATTAATAAACGGCTTTTCGTATTCAAAGCACCCTGCGGTACACATCCAAGTTCTTTCTCTACATAAAAAAGCAATTTTTCAATTATTTCTGTTAAGCTATCAGGCCAGTTTGTTGTTGATAAAAGTGTATCATTACTAGACAGCCACTGATAAAGATCATGGTAACATGCACCAATTTCCGGATATTCTTCTGAGACATCTTCCACGCTGATTTTTCGATTACTTTCATCATCAAAATATACTATATCATCATTAATCAAATTGTATTCTATAACACATAAATCTTTAGCCTGTGGCGATAGATCTTTTTCTCTACCACCGATAACAACTCTAGATGCGTTAGGCTTATATTTTGGAATACTATCAGCTGAGAAAATATTGATACTTCTTTGCGTATCGAATAGACTTGGTAGTTTGATACTCTCAACTAATTTTGGACCAACAATAGATACTTGTAAATCATGATTTCCTGAGAAAAACCTTATGTCACCATGATAATCTAACTCCTTAATTTCTTTAAAGCTAATTGACTTTAATCCTTCAAAATTGACACTCTTATCTTTGCCGGTAAATATATGCTCTCTATTTTTACAGGCATCGATAACCATCATTTCTGGCATATTGCTTAATATAAGCCGCCCTTTTTTTCTTTTAATTTCAACTTCTAGATACTCTAGATAATTTTTTAGATAAAAAACATTGCTTTTAACAATGCAAATATTAAATTTATAAGATTCGCGTGACGACACTCTTTTCAATCTGATTTGAAAGAATATTGGTGAACCGATAAACGGGAACTTTACGTTTAATATGGAATGATTATCTGTGTTTATCGTATTGATGGTTACACTATCAAGAGATAAATCACCTTCAACCATAATTTGTTCATTTCTGAGTTGAGGTTCCCCTCTTCCCATTTTTATTTTAAGCTCAACTTCATTGCTGCTCACTTCACTGATAAGTGAAATCTGTCTATTTGAATGTGAATTGTTATCCAAATCTTTCCATGTATTTAGCACATTACTATTTATTTCTATACTTTTCACTTCAAGCTTTCTAAGCTTGTTTTTTTCTATTTCAGCCTCAATATTTGAAAAACTTTCATTTTTATATTCTAGCTTGTTTTTTATAAACTTATCTTTTATAAAACGCTCACCAAATCCAATTTCCTCTAGCTTTCTTTGAAGTTCTGAAGAATCATCACTGAAGTCGTTCACTATTGAGTTTATAGTAACCGATAACTTCTTGTTTTTATAGAGTTCTTTTTTTAACTGAGTTTCATCATTAATATCTGACAATCTAGGCTCTGGGAAAAAACCATGCTCTTTAATATCTATTTTTTCTGAATTTAAACTTTTATAAAGTTTTTCAAATCCAAAAATACTTAAATTCTCCTCGTCGATAGTTTTTTGAGAAATTTCAATCAAAGAATTGCATATTAACTTCTCTTTATGTTCAGATCCTAAATTACTGAGAGCTTTACTCACGCTCTCGGAAGAATATACACCTCCAACTGCACAAGTATCTGTAAAAGTAGTAGTTAATGTTTCGAGTGAACTATTGTTTATTATAAATAATATTGCGCCTTCAATATCGTTTATTGCATCTCTAACGCTTGCTATGTAATCCTCATGACTTGAATTTGCATCCTGCTCACCCAGATGATGTAGCATTACTATTATTTTTTTACCGCCTCGACTTTCGACATAATTTACCATGGAGTCATTAACCTTCAGCATTTTAAAGCCCAAAGATCTAAACCCATTATATAGTTTTAAGGATTGTTCTGGATTAGAACTTACATATTGATATTTAGTATTTTGGCTATTTATTTTATCAATATAGGAAAAGAACAAATTAGCTAAAAAAACCTCAAACTGTTGATTTAACATATACTGCATCTCCACTATCACTTAACTTTTCAACGTTGCCGACCGTTTCATAAAATTTCAACAGAGCTTTTTTTGATTTTAGATCAAACCATACACCACGTTCATTGAAACCTTGAATTAAATCGTCAATTAGAATTTTTTTAGATTTCGTTTGGTTTATTATTAAGTTTGTTATAAGAATTATTATTTCAGATTTTAAAACAAAGTAACTGCCTGCTCCTCTTCTGTTAGTAATAAACCCAGCAGAGAAACTATTTTCAAATGTACTGACAACTATTTTGTTTCTACTTTTACGCGAATTTGCTTTTGAAGATCTCAGCGTCTCATCAAATATTTGTTTATGAATAGACATGCCTTTATTTAAAGCTTTATGAACAGTGTCTTCTTCAAGGTATATTTCTCCAAATAGCTGAGATAAGTATTTGTTAAACTCATTTACTTTTGACAAGAGTGATGGTATTTCACTTTCACACACCTCCCAGGCTGGTTTTTTTGTTATCCGGTTTAAATAACCTAGCAATGGAAAAATACTATAAGCCAACCCAGTTGTTTTACTAAATAAATATTCATAACCAAATTGATTACATTCATGCCTTTCTTTACTAGCAGGCTCAGTTTCAAGAATAAAGTATAGTTTTTTCGCTTCGGGTTTTTTATATCTATGGGCTGGAGTGCAGACATGTATTGTCAACTGCGTCAAATAAATAAAAACGTAAAATGCCACAAAGTTTTCAATTTCTTCTAGTAAATACGTTGTATTTTCTGCTAGCGCGTTAAGATCTTTCGAAAATAATTGAGATAAGAACGGTAAGTAGCCTTGATAATTTTCATTCTTATCTTTGGATATACAAAGGGCTTTAATATTACTTATTAAGTGGTTTTCTAGAGCATTACAACCATTCAAGTCATATTGCTTATTAATGATTTCCGAGGTTAAGCCACGCATGATACTAATCATTGTTTTTGTTCTTGCATTACTCTTTTCTTCTTTATTTATTAAATACGCTAAAGGTGTTACTGTTAAAATTTCATCTCCCGAGAAATAAATCTCATTTATAACCTCAGCTAACTCTCGCGTATCTCTTGACTTATTTGTAATTTCTAGAACTTCTTCTTTTAATTGCTCTAACGTGCGATCATTAAGCGAAAGATTATACAAAGAACCTACTACCTCTTGATATACACGCGTCCAATCAATTTTATTATCTCTATCGTTAGGCCCTATTGGAAGATAAACATCAGCAACGTTCGCATATAAGGAATTATTATTTTCATTCTCAATATATCCTTCTACCATGGCGATGGAATTATTAATAATATCTAACGCATCCATTATTACCCCTCCACCCTATATCTATTTCGGTGCTTATCAATTAAGATTGTTCTTTTACCTTTCAACAATCTTAACGAGTCCGCGCTTTTAGTTTTCTCAACAAATCTCCTAACCATTTCATCCAACTTTGCAACACTTTCTAAATTTTGCCTATTTGGCCTGTAACCTTGTGATATTTTAATGCATTGGATTATTGTATTGATGTCAATATCAATGACTAAAGAACAATCATTATTTAAAATTAATGGTATTGATATTTTGTCATAGGAAATTAGTTTATGCTTTTCGATGCTGTCCAAATCTGCTTGAACATTTATTTTATTGCATATTGAATAGCTTTCATGTGACCGGCTGACTATAAAACCTTCAGATCTTTCATTGAGCATTCTATTGGAGTATATTAAAACAGAGTTAACTATTAAACCTTCAATAATGTCCAGACACGCATTCTCATCAGCGCTATTCAATTCATCTTTTTCATAAATAGCAATTAATTTTAAATAATATTTCAGCGCCTTTTTAATAATGTCTTCTTCCTCTAAATCATATATAAACACATCCTCACTATAGTTTTTAAACATAAGAGAAGCTCTGATAATGCCTTTGGATGAAAGCTTATGACCCGTCAACAAGTTAAGTTTATCTTTTAGTTTTAATCCATCTTCTTCAAAACTATTTGTAGCATATTGAAGGTAAAAATCATCTATAGCCTTATTATGCAATTTAACTGGGTCCATCTTTTGAAAGCACTTGCTAAATGCGTTATCAAAGTCAGAAAAAACATTACCAACTATGCCGTCATCATTCTGTTTTGTAAGTATCTGGAAAATGAAATCTACAAATACTCTTGGTATTAAAAACTGCTCGTCTAGCAATCTTGCAAGACCAAACAATTCAATTAATTTATCTTGGAAACCAGGTAATGATAATACATCGAAGTTTTTTGAAATCATTCCTCCTGCTTTTTTATCTGATAAGTATAAATTATAAAAAGGGTTTTCATCTGACTTTTCGGTTAATTTATTTAAAAATGATTTTATAAAATCTGAAGTTATTACTTCCTTAGAAAAGGATATTCTGGGGTAACACTCAAAATCATAAAAGCTCACACCGCCAAAACTAAAACCTTTTTTCTTTCTGTTATTAAAATATCTTTCAATAGCATTTTTTATTTCACTGTGAGTGTCACAACCCTGTTTTATAAACTTCTGCAACATGCCAATGTTGATGCCAATAACTAACGGTTTTTCATTTTTTTTATATTCAACAAACCTATCATTGAGACATTCGACAGCCGATTTATGTTGGCTATTACTATGCGTGGCATCAAGATGGAATATAACCTCCTCCTTATGAGCTCCATACAGTTTTGTTAATATCTCTGATTTACCATCTCCCGAACTTCCACACAGGCATATTATTTCCTTATCTCCTGCTGCTATCTTTTTTAATTGCTCAGCCACATCTTCTTGAATTTCAGATTCAACATATAGATGATCTTTAAGCCTTTGAAATTCGTCTATATCACTACTCATCCTTAATGTTGACACTGAGTATTTTGATGATTTAGATAGCACATTTAAAGCTTCGTAGAAATTCAAAGTATCTTCTCCTATAACATAAATAACAATTCCCATTTTTTAATAATGGCTAACATGACTACTATTTCATACTATCTTAACTGCATTTCCGATAATCCATTAGCTGGAAAATTATGTTAATTAAAAATCATTAATTTTAGGTTAAACTAAAAAAGAAAATCGATATATTTTATAACGCCTCATAACTTATATTTAATATTTCACTTGGCGAGTAATGCCAGATTAAATTTTGATTTTTTATATTATTTATAAGTGTTAGTACATGACTTTATGACGTTTTGAGCTCACGCTACCGCCACAACCTTTTTTTGGCTGTAATGTAACATTTGAGACCTTGGTCACAACCTTAAACTAGCTGTTTGTTCCAAGATAATTATATATAATATTTTGAATAAAACATAAAGAAATCATTAACGATTCTGGACTATCATCCAACTACGATGATTGTTAGCGTAGACCACATTAATCGTGTTGAAGCTGTCAATAGCCCCTTTGATATACATCTCACATTATCTCAACCGTGATAATTTCAAAAATTAACTATTAGCAGTAAAATCTTTAGTTTTTTTCGTCATTTAATAATGAAAATATCGATGAAATGGTAGATATGTTGTTAGAAACAAAAAAAGCCGCCTTAAGGCAGCTTCTTTTCCTACAAGTCACTTCATATGGTGCCGAAGGCCGGAATCGAACCGGCACGCCTCGCGGCGGTTGATTTTGAATCAACTGCGTCTACCGATTTCGCCACTTCGGCACTGAAGGGTATGCGGAAAACGTTGAGGATTATACCGTTACCCCCTGTTTCCGCAACCCTTATCCGCAGACGACGGTGCAACTGCTGAAAAAACCGTCTTTTTGGATCTCAGGTTCACCGGCTTAACCCGAAACAGGCTTCACATCCGTCACCAGCGTCGGCAGATCCCAGGTGCCGCCCGCATGGATATAACGACACATGCCGGTCCCGCCGTCATAGCTTTTGCGGAAAGCCTTGCCGTCCCATACCCAGCTTTCCTGGCTCATGCAGTCGCCGATGCCCCGGCCTTTCTGCACATTGGTAATCTCGCCCTTGTCGTAATCCGACCCGGAAATCGTCACCAGCTCAGGCTTGCCTTTTAACTGGTTATCAATGACCCAGTAGCCATATCCTTCGTTATAAGCGGCACGCCAGCAGAGTGCCGAAAGCAAAGCATGGGTGTCATCCAGTGGCGTAAGCGTAAGTCCGTCGGTTTCCGGATCGCTGTTTTCTGCCGGTGAATAGAGGCTGTCGCACGTGTCATCGTCATTGTGATTGACCGTTGCAAGCAGCCGGGTTTTCAGTGCGTCGCTTTCAGAAGCGGTCATCAAACGGGGTTCGCCGCCGAGGGTTTTTGCTGCCTGGATCACCGGTGCAGGCACAGCCTTAGCTACGCTGCTTTCCGGTTTATTGCCCTTTTTGGTGAGCGCGCCTGGTGTGCCGATACGGCCCTGCACGTCGTCAGCTTTCAGCAGCACGGCATAAGCGCCCTCGCCGGAAAGCAGAAAAGGTTTTGTGCCGCCCTTAAACTCGACTTTACCGCTGCCTTTGACGGCGCTGATGACCGCAGAGGTCTGGCTGGCCGACATTCGCCAGTTGTCATCAGCTGCTACCAGATCGCCTGCTGATTTCCCGTCGATCCACAGCGTCAGCTTTTCCGCCGGTTTGCTGTCATCTTCGGTGTCGCCCAGCGTCACTTCGCCCACTATCTCAGTTCCCGGCCCAGCCGCACGGGTGAGCAGGATAGAGCCGGAGGGATCCTCTTCTTTGGCATAACCCGCAATGCGGCAGGTCCGAGTGTTGTCACAGACAACTTCCCAGTCTTTGTGCTCAAGCGTTTTTGCGCTCTGGGCGGCCTGAGCCGACAGGGAGAGCATCCCCAGCACGAAAAGCATCGGTTTACAGTTCACTTTATTCCCTTATGTTTTATTTCTGCCCGACCTGCGCGGATAGCGCCTGATTGTATCGAAGAAGATATGACGCTGTTATCTGTTTTTACCGTCCCCCAAACGCAAAAGAGCCAACCTCTCGGTTGGCCCCTTCATGCATATTTCAGCATCTTGCATGCTCAGCATCGGGTATCATCGATACCCGTCAGCGCCTGTTGTTGTCAGGATGAGCGCCTCAATGTGAGTGATCATGCAACTTACTTTCAACCTTGTCCTTCACTTCGCTGGCTTTCTCGCTCACCTTCTCAGTCAGGCTCTCTTTGTGGTCGCGATTATGCGCACCGGGTGACTGCGTCGCTGCACCCGCTGCGGCAGGTCTGCCCGCTGCGGTGGTACCCGGCAGCTCGCGCTCCAGACCACTTCGTGCATGGTCGATATCCACTTCCTGACGACGCACCGTGTCGTTAATGGTCTCGGTACGATCGCTGCCGTCAGTACGCACCACCACTTCTTCTTTCACGTGGGTCGTTTTATTGATCACCGGCTGCTCATGGGTCTCAGCGACCTCGACAGTTTTCTCTGACCAGTCCACTTCTCCGGCCAGCGCGGGTTCATTCACCGAGCGACGGAAGATGTCAGCGTGCTGCTCATGCAGCGAGATATCTTCAGATACGGTATCAGTCACGGTATAGCGTCGAACGCGGGTCGAGCCTTCACTGACCAGACGTTTACCCACTTCCACCTGCTCTTCGGCCAGACGCAGAATATCAGCTTCGCTCTCATCACCAGTCAGTGAGGTGCGTAGCGGCTCAGCCGGGCGGTCATTGGTCTCACCGGCAAACTGCTTACCTGCTGTCGGGTTGATGCCCGGCGCGGTGTTGCCATTATTAACTGAGCTTTGCATGCGTGACGGCACATCTACCGAATCATGAGAATGGAGAATTGTCATGGCGCGGGCCAGCTTCTCCTCCTCAGTGCGGATGGTCAGCACAACGCCGCCCTTGTCCATCGCTTTGGTATAGACATCCGCCTCATCTTTATCGACGTCGTGCCCGAACAGACGCTGCCACAGGCTCGGATGGCGAATAGACTGCCCTTCCTGCTGCAAACGTTCCCCACTGATAAGACTGATGTCCCGATCAGAAAAGCCTGCTTTCACGAGATTTCTTTTCGCGGCCTCTGCCTGAATTGCAGAATCGAACAGTGTTACGATTTTTTCCTGTGCCATGATAGGTTCCTCTCTGTTAGCTAATTTGATCGTCATCTCTTTCAACGTTCACCTGCTGCTTACGTCGGGTCACCACTTCCTGAAAAGGAACATTCTCCTGCACTTTTCGGATGTGGATCTCCTCTTTAAGCACCAGCTTTCTGACGATTTGGATTTCTTCCTCTACTACCGGGACAATCAGTACACCGTTCTTTTCCCTGATTTCAGGCATCGTTTCAACGATCTGCGCTTTCGCTACATGCTCAACCTCAACCTTCTCCCGGTTAAGCAGCGTACTGATGACCTCGTCATGTTCAGTTGTGGAACGGGTAACTCGGACATGTCCATCCACAATCTTTTGCTTCGTCAGGGCTATTTGCTCTTCTGCGAGTTTAAGCGTGACGTCTGCATTTTCATTGTGCTCTGGCTGTCCAGCCATATTATCGCTCCCGTTAAAAATTAAATCACAACTTCCTGACACAGTGATTAAGCATGAACACTCTCGCGAATTCCGCAAGGCGACATAATAAAAAATCTCGCCACCTCAATTTTATTTCGGCACATAAAACCACCTCTGAAAAAAGCGATTCGGCTTATTTTATCGCTGCGATTTAAAATTAAATAAGATATTAATCAATAACTTAATGAAAGTTAATTTCGCAGGTAAATATTAACACGCCAGACGCAACCACTTAAAATATCGCTTATAAGCAAAGCGGTAAATTTAATTTAAACCAGGACAATTCCTGACAAATACAGGTAAAAGCTCAAATAATCTTCCGGTAGCTCGCGCTTATTATCCGCCCCCAGTCATGGCCGTAAAGAATAACAACCCTCACACTCACCTGAATATTTCACGGCATCGATTACAGAACATTCTCAAACTTTTATCTGTGAAAGAAATTCAGGAACTTTCTGCTCCTCAGCCTTTCTTAGGAAAACAAATAAGTCCATACAGAGGTTGAGATGAAACGAGCACAACGCAGTGCGTGGGGATGGGGACTGGCGGCACTTCTGGTGGCGGGCAGTGCATCAGCGGCAAGCTGGCAGGATCAGCTGAGCAGTGCAGCATCACAGCTCAGCCAGCAGAACAACGGCAGTACAACCGGCACTACACAGCAGAATGGCGGCCTGTCGCTCTCATCTATTTCCAGCATGCTGGGCGGCGGCGATAAAGCGGTCAGCGCCAACAGCATGACCAATGCCGCGGGTGTGATGCAGTACTGTGTCGAACACAACGTGGTGAAAAACAATGTGCAGTCGGTGAAAGATCAGGTGCTGAGTAAGCTCGGTCTGAATACCACCACCGCACAGGAGCAGAAAACCGATTACACCCAGGGCGTGGCAGGCCTGCTGAACACCGGTAACGGCCAGCAGCTCAATCTGCAAAGCCTGAGCAACTCGCCGATGGGTGAGAAGCTGAAAACTAAAGCCTGTGACGTAGTACTGAAGCAGGGCAAAAACTTTATCTCGTGATCCCTCTCCTCTTCTCTCCCCTCTCTGCGCTGAGGGGAGCATTAAACGCCCCACTGCTGTGATGCCTGACATTCCCTTAACCTGGGGTTGAGCGCTATAGTGTTGTTTTGGTTTCTACAGGACAGCACGCATGAAAGGCATCAACATCGCACTTTACTTCGACCCCGATCAGATTCACGCCTGCGTTCACGAGCAGGATGACAGCTATCTCAGCAAAAAATTCGAGTATGACGATGGCGTGATTGAAGAGATCTACCAGTGGCTGGAGCAGTACGAGCCTAAACGCACCCACATCTGCCTGATTGAAAACGAAACTGCCGAGCTGCTGGCCGATGAGCTGGTCGACAGTGGATTCCGCGTCCATCAGGTCACCATGCATCAGCTGCTGAGCTGGTTCGCCACCGAGCCGCCTTCTACGCCAGACGGCACGCCAATGCGCGCGATGCTGCGCTTCCTGGAAGATGAACATCCACGCGAATATGAGTCGCGTACGCCGCAGACTGAAGCGCTGATGGAGATGTTCGACGAGCTGGATGCGCTGGAGATGGTTGATGACGCCGACGATGAAGACTCGCTGCCAGGCGATCTGCTGCGCGCCATGAAGAAGCACAAAATCACCGCCAGCGAAGCCGCCCGGCATCTGCTGCCGGACGTTAACGAACGTATCCGCGAGCATCTGATGCAGTACCCCGAACTGATGACGCCGGAAATCCTGCAGGACTTCTTCCCGGAGCTGCTTGAGGCGCTGGAGCGTCCGAAACACTAATCAGGGAGAGGGCACATGCTGGAGCTGATTAAAGCAGTGAGCCTGGGGCTGGTGGTGATCCTGCCGCTCGCCAATCCGCTCACCACCGTGGCGCTGTTTTTAGGTCTGGCAGGTGAGATGAACTTCCAGGAGCGTAACCGCCAGGCGCGGCAGGCTTCTATCTATGTTTTCGCCATCATGATGGTGGCGTGGTATGCGGGCAGTGCGGTGCTGAATACTTTCGGCATCTCCATTCCTGGCCTGCGTATGGCGGGCGGCCTGATCGTTGCCTTTATCGGCTTCCGGATGCTGTTCCCGGCGAAGCCCGCAGGGCATTCGGTAGAAGCGAAGCAGAAACTGGATGAGCAGGAGGCAACCAAAGAACCGGTGAACATCGCCTTTGTGCCGCTGGCAATGCCGAGCACGGCGGGGCCAGGAACCATTGCGATGATCATCTCTTCCGCTTCGACGGTAAGAAGTGGCGTCGATTTTCCTGCCTGGGTGATTAGTGTCGCGCCAGTGCTGACCTTCCTGCTGGTGAGCCTGATTCTGTGGATCTCCCTGCGCAGTTCGGGTGCCATCATGAAGCTGGTGGGTAAAAGCGGCATTGAGGCGATCTCGCGCCTGATGGGATTTTTACTGGTCTGTATGGGCGTGCAGTTCATCATTAACGGCGTGCTGGAAGTGGTGCGCACCTTTCACTGATCCGGAATGTCCCCTCTGCTGACCGGCTGAGGGGACAGCTCAATTACTTCAGCGTTTTACGTACTTCAGCAACCTGATCTTTGCTCACCGCTGGCGCGGTGTTGCTCCAGCCCTGACGAATAAAGGTCGCGAGCTTTGCGACTTCATCATCATTCAGCCGCTGCGCAAAGCCCGGCATCGCCAGCTTCGAAGGGGCTTTTTCGGTCGAAGGCTGCTGCGCGCCCGCCAGAATGGTGTGGATCAAGCCGGTTGGATCGTTAGCATTGACGATGGTGGCCCCATCCAGCTCCGGGAAAATCCCAGGTGCGCCTTTGCCGGTCACGAAATGACAGGCACCGCAGTTATCCAGATAGAGACGCTCGCCTTCGCTGAGGTTCTTCGCGGCGGTGAGTTTCGCTTCCGTTGCCTGCTGCGCCTGCACGCTGAACGCCTGCAATGGCGGATTGCCGCCCAGGAACTTCAGGTAGGCCGCGATGGCTTTCAGATCGGCATCGGTCATGTGTGAGGTGCTGTGCTCAACCACCGAGGTCATCTCACCGCCCACTGCCGCTTTATCGTTACGGCCGGTCTGCAGATAATCCACGATTTCCTGCTCGCTCCAGTGCGGCACACCGCGCAGTGACGGCACATCCCAGTTGTTCAGGCTGCCGCCTGCCAGGAATTTATCGTCGCCGCTATCCAGCGCTTTCTCGTTCATGCCCAGACCGCGCGGCGTATGGCAGCTGCCGCAGTGGCCCAGACTCTCCACGATATAGGCACCGCGGTTAACCTCGGCTGACGCGCCACCAATCGGCTGGAACGGCTTGTCAGACGCGAACGCCCAGTTCCAGAACCGCATGCCCCAGCGCTGGCTGAACGGGAAGCTCAGATCGGTTTCCGGCGGCTGTTCTGCGCTTGGCTGCACGCCTTTCATGAAATAGGCGTAGAGCGCATGGATATCGGCATCGCTGATTTTGGCGTAGTCAGGATAAGGCATGGCCGGATAGAGATGCGATCCGTCCGGTAATACGCCTTTACGCACCGCGTCAGAGAACTGCTGCTCGCTGTAGTTGCCGATACCATGTTGCTTATCGGGCGTGATGTTGGTGGAGAAAATGGTGCCGAGGTTCGACTCAATCGCCAGTCCGCCTGAATAGGCCGGTTTGCCGGGCAGCGAGTGGCACGCCATGCAGTCGCCCAGCCGGGAGAGATATTCGCCCTGCTTAATCAGTTGCGCTTCATCTTCGGCGTGAACCGGCAGCGCAAATCCACTGGCCAGCAGCACCGCGTTGGCAAAAATAAAAGACTTCAGTTTCAGCTTATTCATGCGCTTATGCCTGTACCAGTGGGCCGGGATTTTTCAGGTAATGATCTTTGATCGCCTGAGCCGCCATCAGGGTAATCGCACCGATGGTATCGGTCGGGTTCGCCTGGAAGTTCTGCGGGAAGGCGTTGCCGCCCGGCACAAAGACGTTATGCACATCCCAGCTCTGCAGATACTTGTTGAGTGCCGAGGTTTTCGGGTTATCGCCCATCACTGCGCCGCCCACGTTATGGGTAGAGACATATTTAGTGAGATCGAAATCCGCGCCCATCGGCAGGAAGCTCATGCTCATGCTGTCCGGGTTCAGCTCTTTGGCAATGTTGCCGACGATGCCTTTCAGATGCTGCTGCAGCTTCAGCTCGTTCTCTTTCCAGTTAAACGTCATACGCAGCAGAGGCAGCCCGCGGTGATCGTTGTAGTTCGGATCGAGATCCAGATAGATATCGCGGTAAGACTGGCAGGTGGTGGTGATGCTGATCTTCATCGAATGACCGTACCACTCTTCCAGACCTTCCTTGTAGCCCATGCCCCAGGTCGGCGTGCCTTTTGGCAGCGCGGTGCTGATTGGCGTACCGGTCGCCTGTGAGCTGTGGATCTTCGCACCGCCCAGGAAGCCGAGCGAAGGACCGTCGAAGTTGCCTGGCGAGATATCGTTAAACATCTGGCCGGTCGCGCCCGCCGTGGCGTACGGATTGAAGTTTTTATCTTTGAAGAACAGCGTCGCGCCGCCGTTCGACAGGAACGCGTAGTTACGCCCTACCACACCCTCTTCAGTAATCGGGTTGTAAGGCTTGCCGATGCCGGAGAGCAGCATCAGACGCACGTTGTAGAGCTGGAAGCTGCTCAGCACTACGATCTTCGCTGGCTGGAAGCATTCGTTGCCCTGTGCATCAATGTAGATCACGCCTTTCGCGGTTTTCTTATCATCATTCAGCACGACCTTGATCACTTCCGCGTTCACTTCATAAGAGAAGTTCGGCATGCGCTTCAGCGAATCCATGACTGCGGTCTGCGGCGACGCTTTGGAGTAGTTCAGGCAGGGATATTTACTGCAGTAGCCGCAGTAGTTGCACGGCGCGATCTGGTTGCCGTACGGGTTTTTCCACGCACGCGACACACAGGCTGACGGGTTCGGGAACGGATGGTAACCGAGTTTGGTCGCCACCTCTTTGAACATCACGTTGTTCAGTGTGTCATCCAGCGCAGGCAGCGGATAAGGCTCAGAACGCGGGCCTTCAAACGGATCGCCGCCTTCCAGAATTTTGCCGCGCAGGTTGCCGGTGTTGCCCGACTGGCCGCAAATCAGTTCGAATTTGTAGTAATAAGGTTCGATCTCTTCCCAGCTGAACGGGAAGTCCATTACCCGCATATCATCCTGCAGAATGCCCGGCTTATACGCCTCGTCGACATAGGTCTTCAGTTTGATATCGGTTGGCGTCGGACGGATCAGTACCGCTGTCCAGTGCAGGCCAGAACCCCCTACGCCGGTGCCCGGTGCAAAGGCGCCCCATTTACGGGTGGGTAATGCGGTCTGGCTGCTGTTGTAGCGCACGGTGACCGCCACTTCGGCGGGCGTGGCAAACACTTTGTTGCGCACCGCATAGGCGTATTCATCCGCCGGTTTCGGGTAGGCGAACTCGTCGTAATCACGATCGCCGCCGCGCTCCAGCGCGCGCACGTCCAGACCGGCCAGCGCCAGCTCGATGCTCATCAGCGAGCCTGCCCAGCCGAGGCCGCAGACCACGACGTCGACTTCTTTTTTAGTAACCTGTGCCATGATAATCCTGTTTCAAATACCTGATGTGGAAGCGCGTTATGCGCGTTCACCTTTGATGCTGACCGGGCCGAGCGGATAAGGCACGTTGTGCTGTTTCACCCATTCGGTGAAGCTGGCACGCGCGCCCGGGAATCCGATGGCGATCCAGGCTTTCATGCCTTTATTACCGCCGTACATCGGGTCGGCCAGGTAGCCATGCTTGGTATCTGAAAGCAGCTGGCTGAAAAAGTGAGAAGGCTTAAGATCGGCTTCGCCCAGCGCGGCAAAGTCGATCTCATTTTTGTTTACCTGGGTCAGCACCGCATCTTTCTCTTCCAGCGTCAGCGCATGAAACGCTTTCTGATGCGTGTTCTGCGACCACTGATTAATCAGCCGGATACCGGTCTGATACATCTGCTGAGGGCGGAACGGAATCTGATAACCCATGGTGGCTGGCGCCTGGGTATTAAAAGGCCCCTGCAGGTAGATTTCGCTGCCAAACGCTTCGCTGTGCAGCTGCTGATCGATAAAGATCGGCACGTTGGTTTCCAGCGCGCCCGGCGCTTTGCCTTTGCCGCCCGCCGGAATCAGACGGTCGGTGGCGGCCAGAATGAACTGCCACTCATCGGCACTAAAAAAAATGGGTTTGTAATCGGCTAACTCGGGTGCGGCCATCTCTGCAGCCTGTGCCGCAGTCATGCCTTTCAGGACCAGCTCACTTAATGGCAATGCCAGCAGTGAACCGAGCAAAAATTTACGCCTGGTGGTGGGTTTTTCTAACAGCATATCCGCACGACTCTCATCTGCTAAATACCCGCTTTATTTGTTATGGCGCAGTAAGGCTGAGTGCAGGCAGGAAACGCTCCGCAGAGGTTAACGCATACAACAAAGACCACGGCAGAACAGATAAGGGCGGGTAGAATTATGTATCGGTGACTAACGGAACCTATCGGTTAATAACCTGGTAATATTAGGGATATATGTGTGTCTGAATGTAAAAATTGAATTTAAAATGTGTCGATGTGAAAGTTTATCATGGTGTTGCGGAGAGGTTGCAGACAGGTAAAAGAATTACAGCGCGGGAATTGCAGCTAAAACCGCATAAACATCGGGTGCTTAGCCTTTATGACGCAGAATAGAGGGTTATTATTTTCGCCCTGTCATCATCACGCAGAATAACCGATAAAAAAATATCATACTTCCATACCAGAGAATGGTTCTCATCGTTAACAGTATAGTTACTTCGATAGTCATACAATCAGACTGTGCGCAATTTGTGATCGGCTGAGTAAAACCGGCTTTATTTCGCCCGCTGCAAAATGACGATGGAATAATGACTGATCGTTATTATCTTGTTTTGTCCCTTTGCCTGAATCTCTACGCTAATAATTGTGCAAAGCTCATAACAAACCGGCATTTTGAGATTATCGGGCGCCCGATAGAGTAGAGCGATTAACGACTCAGGATAACTCCCGATGCGCAAAACGCGACTCTCACTCTCTTTATTCACTGCCCTGGCACTGGTTCATCCGGCACATGCCGCCACGCCTGCTGACACGCTGGTGGTCGCCGTGCCACTTGATGGCATCATCAGTTTCGATCCGGCGGAAAGTTTTGAAACCATCAGTAACAGCAGCCTGCGCAATATCTACCAGACGCTGCTGGAGCCGGATCACCAGAACCCTCAGCAGCTCTCGCCACTGGCGGCCACGCGCTGGCTGGCCGGAAAAACGCCCCACAGCCTGGTGTTCGACCTCAATCCGCAGGCCCGCTTCGCCAGCGGCAATTCTCTGACCGCGCAGGATGTGGTGTTCTCATTAACCCGTGCGGTAAAACTCAACAAAGCGCCCTCTTTTATCCTCGGCGAATTTGGCTGGACGCCAGAAAATATCGACCAGCAGTTTACGGTGATCAACGACCACCAGCTTGCGCTGCGCTGGCCCGCTGAAATCGGCAGCGATCTGGCGCTGCGCCTGCTGACCGCGCCTGTCGCCTCCATCGTCGACAGCAAACTGGCGCAGGAGCACGCCAGCAGCAACGATTACGGCAATGCCTGGCTGAAGAACCACTCCGCTGGCAGTGCCGCCTATGCCATCAAACAGTTTGTGCCGCTGCAGGCGCTGGTGCTGGAGGCCAATCCTCACAGCAGCCAGAAGCCGTATCTGAAGCGCGTATTACTCAAGGGCGTGGCCGATCCCGGCAGCCGCCGTCTGTTGATCCAGCAGGGTGATGTCGATGTCGCCTGTCAGCTTGGCCCGGACCAGATTGCTGCGCTGAAAAATACTGCCAGTGTGCGTGTCGAGGCCTTTCCGTCCAGCCTGATTTACTACATCGGGCTTAACACCCAAAGCCCGCAACAACCCGCGCTGGGGAATCCGGCGCTGTGGCAGGCGGCTCGCTGGCTGGTTGACTATGACAGCCTGGCAAACCAGCTGCTGAAAGGTCAGTACCGTATCCATCAGAGCTTCCTGCCGGACGGCTTCGATAGTGCGCTGAACAGCACGCCGTTCCATTACGATCTGAAAAAAGCCCAGGCGATCCTGCAAAAAGGCGGCATTAAACCCGGCACGCATATCGCGCTGACGGTGGTGAATCAGCCGCCTTATATCGATGTGGCGCAGGCGCTGCAGGCAAGCTTTGCCAAAGCGGATGTGCAGCTCGATATCCAGCCGGTGGCGGAATCAGAGCTGTGGAGCAAAATGCGCAGCCGCAACTTCCAGGCAATATTCTCTTACTGGGGCGCGGACTATATCGACCCCAATACCAACGCCAGCACCTTTGCCTCAAATGTGCCAGGCGGCGGCAAAACCCTGGCGTGGCGCGTCGGCTGGTCCATTCCGGAACTCAGCGCCCAGACCCGCGCTGCCGCCGGAGAAGGCGACGCCGTGAAACGTCGCAACCTCTATACCGGGCTGCAAACCCGCATCCAGCAGGATTCGCCGTTTATCGTCCTCTTACAGGGCGCAGTACAGGTGGCAGTGCGCAGTAACCTCAGTCACCTGCAGCAGGGTATCGGTGTCAGCCTGCTTAATTTTGAAGAGGTGCAGAAGTAACTCTGGTTCAGGCCGCTGCTTTATGGAGCCGCGGTCTTTTTTGGTGAATAGTTCTCCTCCTGTGCCGCCCCGGCTTGCTATCCTTCAGGCATAACCTTCAGCCTGAGAGTGGAAAATCATGACTTCCCCGCTACTGATTGCCCGGACGCCAGACGTCGAACTTCATCTGTTACCGCAAATGGCTAACCGTCATGGCCTCATCACCGGCGCGACCGGTACAGGTAAAACCGTCACGCTGCAGAAGCTGGCAGAGTCGTTCTCCGCCAGTGGCGTGCCGGTCTTTATGGCCGACGTCAAAGGCGATTTGACCGGTGTGGCGATGGCGGGTCAGTCCAGTGAAAAGCTGCAGGAGAGACTGATAAAAATCGGCGTCACCGACTGGCAGCCGCAAGGTAATCCGGTCGTGCTGTGGGATATCTTCGGCGAGAAAGGTCATCCGGTGCGCGCCACCGTCTCCGATCTTGGGCCGCTGCTGCTGGCGCGACTGCTGAACCTGAATGAAGTGCAGAGCGGCGTCCTGCAGATTATTTTCCGCATCGCCGATGACCAGGGTTTGCTGCTGCTGGATTTTAAAGACCTGCGCGCCATGACCCGGTACATTGGCGACAACGCCAAAAGCTTCCAGACCCATTATGGCAACATCAATAGCGCCTCGGTCGGTGCGATCCAGCGCGGCTTACTGACGCTGGAGCAACAGGGTGCGGAACACTTCTTTGGTGAACCGATGCTGGATATCGCCGACTGGATGCGCGTCGACAGCAACGGCAAAGGCGTCATCAATATCCTCTCTGCGGAGAAGCTCTACCAGATGCCGAAACTCTACGCCACCAGCCTGTTGTGGCTGCTGTCGGAGCTTTACGAACATCTGCCGGAAGCAGGCGATCTCGATCAGCCAAAGCTGGTGTTCTTCTTTGATGAGGCGCATCTGCTGTTTACCGACGCACCTGCGGTACTGCTGGAGAAAATCGAACAGGTGATGCGGCTGATCCGCTCCAAAGGCGTCGGCGTCTGGTTTGTTACCCAGAATCCAGGAGATATTCCCGATCGGGTGCTGGGTCAGCTTGGCAACCGCGTCCAGCATGCCCTGCGCGCCTTCACCCCCAACGATCAGAAAGCGGTGAAAACGGCCGCCGATACGCTGCGCGCCAACCCGGCGTTTGACAGTGTTGAGGCGATTCAGGCGCTGGGTACAGGTGAAGCGCTAATCTCCTTCCTGGATGCCAAAGGCAGCCCGTCGGTCGTGGAACGCGCCATGGTGATTGCGCCCGGCTCGCGCATGGGCCCGGTCACTGGCGATGAACGTAACGGTCTGATCAATCATTCCCCGCTGTATGGTAAATATGACACTGAAGTCGATCGCGAATCGGCGTTTGAAACGTTGCAAAAAGGCTTCCAGGCCGCCAGCGATGAGGCCAGCGCACCACCGGCCAAAGGCGATGATGTCGCGGTCGATAATGGCATTCTCGGTGGTCTGAAAGAGATTTTATTTGGCCGCACCGGCCCACGCGGCGGTAAACACGACGGCGTAGTGCAGACCATGGCGAAAAGCGCCACGCGTCAGATTACCAATCAGATCATCCGTGGGGTACTCGGCAGCCTGCTGGGTGGCCGTCGCCGATGAGCCCGGCTCTCTGCTAAGATCAGGTTATGGATAAACAACACGAACTCAATCGGATGAAACGTCTGGCGCTGCTGCTGTTGCTGCTTGCCGCTGCGACGTTCATCGTCACCCTTTTCCTGCCACCCGGCTTCTGGGTCAGCGGCGTAAAAGCGATAGCGGAGGCCGCGATGGTCGGCGCGCTGGCAGACTGGTTTGCGGTGGTGGCGCTGTTCCGGCGCGTGCCGGTGCCCTTCATCTCGCGCCATACCGCCATCATCCCGCGCAACAAAGATCGTATCGGCGAAAACCTCGGGCGCTTTGTGCAGGAGAAGTTTCTTGATACCGATTCACTGCTGAATCTCATTCGCCGTCACGATCCTTCAAACCTGCTGGCGCAGTGGCTGAATGCGCCGGGCAACGCGGACCGCATCGGTCGCCATCTGCTTCAGGTGATGCGTGGCTTCCTCGATCTGACCGATGACGCACGTATCCAGACCTTTATGCGCCGCGCCGTACATCGTGCGATCGACAAGGTCGATCTCAGCCAGACCAGTGCCATGGTGCTGGAGAGCCTGACCAAAAATAACCGTCATCAGGCGCTGCTGGACGCGGCCATCGAACAGCTGCTGAAGCTGCTGCATAAACCCGCAACTCGCGAGTTCATTGCCATGCAGCTGGTGCGCTGGCTGAAACGCGAACATCCTATCAAAGCCAAAATGTTGCCGACCGAATGGCTGGGCGAGCACAGTGCAGAACTGGTGGCAAACGCGGTCGATTCGCTGCTGGATGATGTGGCGCTGGATCAGGGCCATGAGCTGCGTCTCGGTTTCAATCGGGCGGTCGACAAGCTGATCGTTAAATTGCAGAACGACCCGGAAATGGCCGAGCGCGCCGAAGAGATCAAAGGCTGGCTGAAAGAGGATGTCTCATTCAACCGCTACATCGGCGAGCTGTGGAATGACATGCGCAACTGGCTCAAGGCGGATCTCAGCAGTGATGATTCACGGGTGCAGGAGAAAGTGCGCGGTGCGGCCCTGTGGCTGGGCGAAACCCTGGCAGCCGACCCGGCGCTGCGTGATTCAATGAACCAGCATCTGGAGCAGGCGGCGCGCAGTGTTGCGCCTGAGTTCGCCAGCTTCCTGACGCGACATATCAGCGACACCGTAAAGAGCTGGGATGCGCGCGATATGTCGCAGCAGATCGAACTCAATATCGGCAAAGACCTGCAGTTTATCCGCATCAACGGCACGCTGGTGGGCGGCACCATCGGGCTGATTCTTTATCTGCTGTCGCAATTGCCCGCTGCCCTGCCTGCACTGTCAGGCTGGATAAGCAGTGTGACCTGAAGCCGCTCCACGCGACTGAAACCGCTACGCACAGCCGACGCACAAACGTAAAGCGATGGGAGTAGCAAAGCATCGCGGGCCATTACACGGGTCACAAAAAAAGGCCGCTTGCGCGGCCTTTTTTTTACTGCATTTACTGCGCTTAGCGCCGCTTAATCAACATAAACATACTGATCGCAAAGAACGCAAAGCTCGGCAGAATCGCCCCCAGAATTGGTGGCAGACCGTACACCAGACTCAGTGGGCCGAAAATCTGGTCCAGCACGTAGAACAGGAAGCCAAAGCTGATACCGGTCACTACACGTACACCCATCGACACGCTGCGCAGCGGACCAAAGATAAACGACAGCGCCATCAGCATCATCACCGCGACGGACAGCGGCTGGAAAATCTTGCTCCACATATTCAGCTGATACCGTCCCGCTTCCTGACCACTCTGCTTCAGATATTTACTGTAGCTATGCAGACCGCGAATCGATAATGCATCAGGATCGAGCGCGACCACACCCAGCTTGTCCGGCGTCAGATTGGTTTTCCATTCGCCACTCAGGCTCTGCGAACCGGTAATCTGCTTCGGATCGGTGAGGTTCGACTCATCGACCTGCGACAACATCCAGCGCTTCTTTGCCGCATCCCAGGTCGCCGTCGCCGCGTAACGCACGCTCTGCAGACGACGCTGATCGTTAAAGCTGTAGATGCTCACGCCATCGATTTCGTTGTCACCTTTAATGCGCTCGATAAAGATAAAGTTATTGCCATCTTTCGCCCACAGACCGTTCTGGGTCGAGACCAGTGCGCCGCCGTAAAGCTGCTGAGCCCGGTAGTTGCGCGCCATCTGCTCGCCCGACGGCGCGACAAACTCACCAATCGCCATAGTCAGCAGCACCAGCGGAATCGCCGTTTTCATTACTGAAAGCGCCACCTGCATGCGGGTAAAGCCTGCCGCCTGCATCACCACCAGCTCACTGCGCTGCGCCAGCGCGCCCAGTCCCAGCAGCGCGCCCAGCAGGGCCGCCATCGGGAAGAAAATCTCAATATCTTTGGGCACGCTCAACAGGGTGTAATAACCGGCACTCAGGGCGCTATAGCTGCCCTGACCGGTCTTACGCAGCTGATCAACGAACTTGATGATGCCGGACAGCGACACCAGCATGAACAGAGTCAGCATGATGGTATTGAAGATGGTTTTACCGATATAGCGGTCAAGTACGCGAAACATCAGACCGACCCTCCGCGGGTAAAGCGGGCGCGAATCCGACGCATCGGCACGGTATCCCACAGGTTAAGGAGCACCGCCAGCACCAGATAACTGATATTCACCACCCACATCCAGATAGCCGGATCGAGGCGCCCTTTTGCTCCGCTCGACTTCAGCGAGCTCTGCAACAGGAAGAAGATCAGATAAAGCAGCATGGCAGGCAGCATTGACAGCACGCGTCCCTGACGTGGGTTCACCACGCTGAGCGGCACCACCATCAGCGCCATCACCAGCACCGCAAATACCAGCGTCAGACGCCAGTGCAACTCGGCCTGGAAATCAGGTGTCTTGTTCGCGAACAGATCGGTCATGCTCGCCTGCTCTGCATCGTTAGGATCGAGCGTTGCCGCTTTATATCCCACAATGGCCTGATAGTTGGTGAAGTCAGTGATACGGAAGTCACGCAGCAGTGCCGTGCCCTCAAAGCGGGTGCCTTTATCCAGCGTCACCACCTGCGAGCCATCTTTATGCTGCTCCATATGACCGCTGTCAGCCAGCACCACCGAAGGACGCGCGTTCCCTTTAGGCCGTAACTGCGCCAGGAACACGTTACCAAAGTGGTTGCCCTTCACATTCTCGACAAACAGCACGGCGCTGCCGTCGCTGGAGGTCTGGAACTGTCCGGCGGCCATTGCTGCCGCACCCGGGTTCGCTTTGGCGTTCTGCGTCACTTCATCCTGATAACGGGATGACCACGGTCCCAGCCAGATAACGTTCACTGCCGCCACCACCGAGGTAAACAGCATCAGAACCATCGCCGCTTTAACCAGGACAGCCTTACTCAGGCCGCAGGCGTGCATCACGGTAATTTCACTTTCCGTGTAGAGACGCCCCAGCGTCATCAGGATCGCCAGAAACAGACTTAAGGGCAGTATAAGTTGTGCCATTTGAGGCACACCGAGTCCTAACAACGTCAGAACGAGGTTTGTCGGCACTTCGCCATCCACCGCGGCACCCAGTATCCTGACCAGCTTCTGACAAAAGAAGATGAGTAGCAGGATAAAGAGGATAGCCAGCTGGCTTTTGAGCGTTTCCCGAACCAGATATCTAATGATGATCACGCTTAGTACGCCTGTGAAAACTTGTCTTTTTGCAGGAAAATCGCTAGTTTCAACGCTTATCAGCCATTTTTCTTCATCAATGGCCGTCGCCGTAGCTAAATTTGTATGAAAAACGCGTCCGGGTGGTGAAAAAACAACATCTTGTCACCCTGATTCATTATGACCTCCAGCAGCAGAATGTCATGCTGCGACGATGAATAAATGGGTCATGAGCGCGCTACATTCTAGCGGCAGCAGCGGCCGTTGTCTTTAAGATTCAGGAGAGTGCATGGAGTTCAGTGTAAAAAGCGGAAGCCCGGAAAAACAGCGCAGTGCCTGCATTGTCGTTGGCGTTTTCGAACCGCGTCGTCTGTCACCGATTGCCGAACAGCTGGATAAAATCAGCGACGGCTACATCAGCGCCCTGCTGCGCCGCGGCGAGCTGGAAGGAAAAGTGGGCCAGACACTGCTGCTGCATCATGTGCCAAATATCCTGTCCGAGCGTATTCTGCTGATTGGCTGCGGTAAAGAGCGTGAGCTGGATGAACGCCAGTACAAGCAGGTCATTCAGAAAACCATTAACACGCTGAACGACACCGGCTCCATGGAAGCGGTCTGCTTCCTGACCGAGCTGCATGTCAAAGGCCGCAATACCTACTGGAAAGTGCGTCAGGCGGTGGAGACCTCCAAAGAGGCGCTCTACAACTTTGACCAGCTGAAAAGTAATAAAGCAGAGCCGCGTCGTCCGTTACGCAAGCTGGTGTTTAACGTGCCGACACGTCGTGAACTGACCAGCGGCGAACGGGCGATCCAGCATGGGTTAGCGGTCGCGGCCGGCATGAAAGCCGCTAAAGACCTTGGCAATATGCCGCCCAATATCTGTAACGCCGCTTATCTGGCGTCACAGGCGCGCCAGCTGGCCGACAACTTCAGCAAAAATGTCACGACCCGTGTGATCGGCGAACAGCAGATGAAAGAGCTGGGCATGAACGCCTATCTCGCCGTTGGTGCCGGTTCGCAGAACGAATCGCTGATGTCGGTGATTGAATACAAAGGCAATCCGGATGCGGAAGCACGGCCGATTGTGCTGGTGGGTAAAGGGCTGACCTTTGACTCCGGCGGCATCTCCATTAAGCCTGCCGACAGCATGGACGAAATGAAGTATGACATGTGTGGCGCGGCTACCGTCTATGGCGTGATGCGTATGGTGGCCGAGCTGAATCTGCCGCTGAACGTGGTGGGCGTGCTGGCGGGCTGTGAAAACATGCCGGATGGCCGCTCAATGCGTCCGGGCGACGTGCTGACCACCATGTCTGGCCAGACGGTTGAAGTGCTGAACACTGACGCTGAAGGCCGCCTGGTCCTGTGCGATGCGCTGACCTATGTTGAACGTTTCGACCCGGAAGTGGTGATTGACGTGGCGACGCTGACCGGAGCCTGCGTGATTGCGCTGGGCCATCACATCAGCGGCCTGCTGTCGAACCACAATCCGCTGGCGCATGAGCTGATCAGCGCCTCCGAGCAGTCAGGCGATCGCGCCTGGCGTCTGCCGATGGCGGATGAGTTCCAGGAGCAGCTGGAGTCCAACTTTGCCGATATGGCGAACATTGGTGGCCGTCCTGGTGGTGCAATTACCGCCGCCTGCTTCCTGGCACGCTTTGCCCGCAAATATAACTGGGCACACCTGGACATCGCCGGTACCGCCTGGCGTTCCGGCAAGGCCAAAGGCGCCACCGGACGACCGGTGCCGATGCTGTCGCAGTTTCTGTTGAATCGGGCAGGATTGAACGGCGACGACTAAGCGCCCTCTTTCCTGACAGCAAGGGCGGATCTGATTCCGCCCTTGATCTTCTGATGAGCTAACCGATGAAAAACGCAACCTTCTACGTGCTGGAAACCGATGCCCCAAGCGATGGCCTTAGCGCCGTTGAAGCGCTGGTGTGCAATCTGGCGGAAACACGCTGGCGGGCCGGAAAGCGGGTGTTGATCGCCTGCGAAGATGAGCAGCAAGCCATTCGTCTCGATGAAGCGCTGTGGCAACGACCGCCAAATGCCTTCGTGCCGCACAACCTGGCGGGTGAAGGCCCGCGCTACGGTGCACCGGTCGAACTGGCCTGGCCACAGCGTCGCGGCAGTTCACAGCGCGATCTGCTGATTAGCCTGCTGCCCCACTTCGCAGATTTTGCTACTGCTTTCCATGAAGTGATAGACTTCGTTCCTTACGAAGACGCTCTCAAACAACTGGCGCGCGACCGCTACAAAGCGTATCGCAGCGTTGGATTCCAATTGAATACGGCAGCGCCACCACAGCCGCAAACGACATAGCAGAAATGGAAAAGACATATAACCCGCAAGATATCGAGCAGCCGCTTTACGAGCATTGGGAAAAGCAGGGCTACTTTAAACCGAATGGCGATACCAGCCAGGAAAGCTTTTGCATCATGATCCCGCCGCCGAACGTCACCGGTAGCTTGCACATGGGTCACGCCTTCCAGCAAACCATCATGGACACCATGATCCGCTACCAGCGCATGCAGGGGAAAAATACCCTGTGGCAGGCCGGTACTGACCACGCGGGCATCGCCACGCAGATGGTGGTTGAGCGCAAAATTGCGGCTGAAGAGGGCAAGACGCGCCAGGACTATGGCCGTGATGCGTTCATCGACAAAATCTGGCAGTGGAAAGCAGAATCCGGCGGCACCATTACCCGCCAGATGCGCCGTCTGGGTAACTCCGTCGACTGGGAGCGCGAACGCTTCACCATGGACGATGGCCTTTCCAACGCCGTTAAAGAGGTGTTTGTTCGCCTCTACAAAGAGAACCTGATCTACCGTGGCAAACGCCTGGTAAACTGGGATCCTAAGCTGCGCACGGCGATCTCCGATCTGGAAGTGGAAAACCGCGAGAGCAAAGGCTCAATGTGGCATATCCGCTATCCGCTGGCTGACGGCGCAAAAACCGCCGACGGTAAAGATTACCTGGTCGTTGCCACCACCCGTCCGGAAACCCTGCTGGGCGATACCGGCGTGGCCGTTAACCCGGAAGATCCACGCTATAAAGATCTGATCGGCAAATTCGTGATGCTGCCGCTGGTTGGCCGTCTGATTCCGATCGTTGGCGACGAACACGCTGACATGGAAAAAGGCACCGGCTGCGTCAAGATCACCCCGGCGCATGACTTCAACGACTATGAAGTCGGTCGTCGTCATAAGCTGCCAATGATCAACATCCTGACCTTCGATGGTGATATCCGCGACCGCGCCCAGGTATATGACACCAACGGCGAAGCCAGCGATGCCTGTTCCGATGAGATCCCGGCGGCTTTCCAGAACATGGAACGCTTCGCAGCGCGCAAAGCGATTGTCGCCGCTGTCGATGAACTGGGCCTGCTTGAAGAGATCAAACCGCACGACCTGACCGTACCTTACGGCGACCGTGGCGGCGTGGTTATCGAGCCGATGCTGACCGACCAGTGGTATGTGCGTACCGCCCCGCTGGCGAAAGTCGCGGTTGAAGCTGTAGAGAATGGCGACATCCAGTTCGTGCCGAAGCAGTACGAAAACATGTACTTCTCCTGGATGCGCGATATTCAGGACTGGTGTATTTCCCGTCAGCTCTGGTGGGGGCACCGCATCCCGGCGTGGTACGACGACAACGGTAACGTCTACGTTGGCCGTACCGAAGATGACGTCCGTGCCGAGAACAACCTGGCCGCCGATGTGGCGCTGCGTCAGGATGATGACGTGCTGGACACCTGGTTCTCTTCAGGTCTGTGGACCTTCTCCACGCTGGGCTGGCCGGAAAACACCGAAGCGCTGCGTACCTTCCATCCGACCAGCGTACTGGTCAGCGGCTTCGACATCATCTTCTTCTGGATTGCCCGCATGATCATGCTGACCATGCACTTCATCAAAGATGAAAACGGCAAACCGCAGGTGCCGTTTAAAACCGTCTACATGACCGGTCTGATCCGTGATGAAGAGGGTCAGAAAATGTCGAAATCCAAGGGTAACGTGATTGACCCGCTGGATATGGTCGACGGCATTTCGCTGGAAGCGCTGCTGGAAAAACGCACCGGCAACATGATGCAGCCACAGCTGGCCGAGAAGATCCGCAAACGTACCGAGAAGCAGTTCCCGGACGGCATCGAGCCATCAGGCACCGATGCGCTGCGTTTCACTCTGGCGGCGCTGGCCTCAACCGGTCGCGACATCAACTGGGACATGAAGCGCCTGGAAGGGTATCGCAACTTCTGTAACAAGCTGTGGAACGCCAGCCGCTTTGTGCTGATGAACACCGAAGACCAGGATTGCGGACAGAATGGCGGCGACATGACGCTGTCGCTGGCAGATCGCTGGATCCTGACCGAGTTCAACAACACGGTGAAAGCGTACCGTGAAGCGCTGGATAGCTATCGTTTCGATATCGCGGCTAACCTGCTGTATGACTTCACCTGGAACCAGTTCTGCGACTGGTATCTGGAGCTGACCAAACCGGTGATGAACAGCGGCAGTGAATCTGAATTGCGTGGCACCCGCCATACGCTGGTTCACGTGCTGGAAGCGCTGCTGCGCCTGGCGCATCCGATCATTCCGTTTATCACTGAAACCATCTGGCAGCGCGTGAAGGGACTGAAAAATATCAGCGACGACACCATTATGCTGCAGCCTTTCCCGCACTACGATGCGTCGAAAGAAGATGCCGAAGCGAAAGCGGACATTGAGTGGATGAAGCAGGCGATCGTCGCGGTGCGTAATATCCGTGCCGAGATGAACATCGCGCTGAGCAAGCCGCTGGATGTGCTGTTGCGTGACTGCTCACCTGCGGCGCTGCGTCGCGTTGAAGCTAACCGCAACTTCCTGTCGCGCCTGGCGCGTCTGGAAAGCCTGACCATTCTGCCTGCGGGCGAGAAAGGCCCGGTGTCGGTGACCAAACTGGTTGAAGGCGCAGAGCTGCTGATCCCGATGGCGGATCTGGTGGATAAAACCGCTGAGCTGGAGCGTCTGGCGAAAGAGCTGGTTAAGCTGGATGTGGAGATCGAGAAGATCGAGACCAAACTGGCGAACGAAGGCTTTGTTTCGCGCGCCCCGGAAGCGGTCGTCGCGAAAGAGCGCGAACGCGTGGCAGACCTGCAACAATCAAAAGCAAAACTGATTGAACAGCAGGCGGTCATTGCGGCGCTCTGATTAATACATTGCTCTGAAAAAAACCCTGCGCGCTGGCGCGGGGTTTTTTATATCATTTTTGTGATGACACCTTTCCCTGCCTCATTTCAGCGGCAAGAAGATGATGGCTATTTTCCAGAACAGCCAGACATCTTTTTCTTTCAGCCCCTCCGAACGTTAGCCGGTTAAGTGCTGCACGGGTTTGTAGAAAGTACGCTTCTGTCTCATCTGGCGTGGGTTCAATAAATGGTATACCGCACAGCTTATCAACATTGCTTAGCGTAACGAATTTTATAATCACTTCAGGATTTTCAGGTAAGGCATACGCCATAGCGATGTCTACACCTTCCTGAAATGAGGTTACGCCTGAGAAGGGCGACTGCTTAAGAATGGGATAAAGTTCAATCCAGCGCGTCCGGCCCTGAGAGAGGTATTCAGTTATCTGATCATAATCAGCCTCTAAGAGCAGAGTACTGTCGTTATTTCCTGATGCCGTAAGCACTTTATCCGATAAGCGTTGTTCTGCAGATGTAACGTTTTCCGATGAACAGGATAGTGACAATAAAGTTAAAACCACAATAATGACTCTTTTCATTTCACAATTAATTCCCTGTCACCGCTATCCGCAATACTCTTTCTGACACTGAAAGAAGCGACAATACAGCCATTAGACGCAGTGCCAAAGCCATTATCGCCATGAATGAGAAATCCAGAGCGACCACACATATCATTGCCAGCATAGGGTGTCAGACGAAGAACAAAACGCCCGGCTGTGGGATGCTTAGTTATGGGGCTGCCAATCTTATACTTCCCTGCTGGCAATGGACCTTTGTTAACCTCACACGCATAAGTCGGCTCATCTTTGTATCCCTCAGCCCCGGCGTAAAGTGCATCGAATTTATAGACGCCATTTTGTGTAAAAGAACGCTTTCTTACGTCATAAACCCATGTCATACCTGCTCCTTGAATGATGCCCGCAAGTGCTGCGTCATTGATAGTATGATTAAGCACGTTCCTTCCATGAATCTGAGTGTTGAATATTGCCATCGCAGTACTTCCAGGTGATTTTTTCGTACCGGAGCGTAACGGACTCAAGGTGGTTCAGATTTTCAATCGATTTGATGTTATGCATAAGGGGATTTACCGATACGACCTTCACCCCTTCAATGAACATATTGAAATACTCTTCTTCCTGGCCTGCATAATTGATGCGATACCACTTTATTTCCGCTGATTTGAGTGTTTGACCGGAGGATACTGCTTTGTAGAGATAAGGGCTTGATGAGTCGAATTCTTTCTCGAATTCTAATGCACTGTGAACACGCGTTCCTGTTAGTTTTCCAGTGTGGGAATCCACAGGGATACTCAATCCATGCATGAAACTAAGAACCTCGATACTTCCTTCACGATGCTCAACATCTACCGAACCTTTGATATCGGCCCCACCATCATCTTTCAGCCAGAGGTACGCTGGAATTGCCATAAATTAATCCTTTAATTAGCTTTAAAAATCTTACCTTACAGGAGCAAAAACCGGGAGATTTGATTCATATCAAATAAGACAAATAGAATAAATGTAAAGCCACCTTATTTATCAACGTCAGATAATAGGCATTATTTTCAATTATTGAACGAGGTAACTTAAAACGATAAAACAGATTTAACGCAAAAAAATAAAGAATATTCGTGGATGCAATGTTTCGATGCATTATCAGCAATATTGCTTTTACATGGCGATAATGTTACTTCTGGTAAATGTCTAACCGATTTGCATAATTCAATCCCAATATGATTTCTGACTCTCAGCCCCTCCACGTGCGGCCAATTATTGCCGCCGATAACCCGTTTATTGCCCAGGTAATCCGCGACGTTTCTGCGGAGTTCGGCCTGACGGCGGACAAAGGCTACACCGTTTCCGATCCCCAGCTCGATCAGCTATTTGAGCTTTACAGTGCCGAACAGAGCGCCTACTGGATTGTTGAGTATCAGGGCAAGGTGGTGGGCGGCGGGGGTGTTGCACCTCTCGCCTGCAGCGCGCCCGATATCTGCGAACTGCAAAAGATGTACTTTCTGCCAGAGGTGCGCGGCCAGGGTCTGGCACGCGAACTGGCGCTGCGGGCGATGGAACATGCACGCAGCCACGGCTTCCGTCGCTGCTATCTGGAAACCACTGCCAGCCTGACGCGGGCCATTAAACTCTATGAGTCGCTGGGCTTTGAGCATATCGATAGCGTGATGGGCTGCACCGGCCATGTCGACTGTGAAGTGCGGATGCTGAAACTACTGTGATAAAGGGGCTGGCAGCCCCATTGTTATTACGGGTTCAGAACGCCGGTACGCCGCTGTGAAAACGTAATTCGTTGTCAGGTTCGCTGATTAAGCGCCCTTCTGTCACACCGATCGCCTGCACCCGTGGCGCGATATCTTTGGCGGCAATCTGCGCCGCCAGTGTTAAATAGTCCTGATAATGCCGCGCCTCTGAGCGCAACAGCGACTGATAGAACTTCGCCAGTTCATCATCAAGATACGGTGCCAGACTGGCGAAGCGCTCACAGGAGCGTGCTTCGATGTAAGCGCCACAAATTAACTTATCTACCAGCGTTTCCGGTTCATGCGTGGTGACTTCACGCAGCAGCGATTTAGCATAGCGGCTGGAGGTGATCTTCTGATAGACCAGCCCGCGCGACTGCATAATTTCCCATACCTGATAGAAGTGATGCAGCTCCTCTTTAATCAGCAGCACCATCTTCTCCACCAGCTCATCCGCCCACGGCAACGCATTGCGCACGATGATGCGTTTGGTCAGGTTCTTATGGGCGTTGATAAAGTCGCTGTCGCCATCTTCGCGGAAGATAAAATCTTCATAGGGTTTCAGCCACGCCAGAATAGCGTCACCGCTGGGTTTGTCAGCGACATATTTGCGAATCAACCACACGGCGGTCTGCGCGGCTTTTAGCTCACACACCAGATGGTCGGTTAACAGCAGCGTCAGATTTTCCGGCTTGCGCGCCTCATCAATCCAGGCCTGTGGCGTGCGGCAGTGCAGAAACTGGTAGATCGGTTCGAGTAAGGGTGCGTAGTTCATGATGTCAAAACGAGGCTGGAAAAGAAGAGAGGCGGAGCATCCTCCGCCCTGCGCAACTTAGTGGCGAATGCCGTTATCATCTTCGTCTTCATCGTCGATGGCGTCTTCGTCATCTTCACCTTCGGCATCGGGATCTTCGAAATAGGTTCCCCAGCCGTCGTAATCGACGTTGTATTTACCAATCAGGTTCACCAGCTGCTCGACCTGTACATCGATCAGCTCAGGCTTCAGCGCAGATTCACTGATGATGTCGACGCACATGACGGTGGTGCCATCTTCCAGCTCCAGCTCTTCCGGCTCGGTCACTTCATAACCCAGCTTGAAGGCGTCAACCGCGGCTTTTTCCAGCGAATCAAAATTATTGCATGAGAGATGGTGTTCGATGGTGTAGAGCGCATCAGGATCGCTGCCATCCTCCAGCAGCTCTTCAATAATCTGCCGTGTCTCTTCCTGCTGCTCTTCCAGTAATGCTTCATATGCCATGACGATGTCCTCTCTGAGTTCGGCAATAATCAATTATTTTCCCACACTGCCTGTCGCGCCACTACACAAAAAGAAAAGTTTATTAGCCTTAGACTTGAAAATGAATATTCATACGGTTAAATTGAATTTTAATTCATTTTTATGATTACCGGAGTGTTGTATGAGTCAGCTGTATCAGCGCCATTTCCTCAGGCTTCTGGATTTTACCCCCGCCGAAATTGATCACCTGCTCTCCCTGTCCGCTGAATTAAAACAGGCAAAAAAAAGCGCCAGCGAAGTGCAGTATCTGAAAGGTAAAAACATCGCGCTCATCTTCGAAAAAGACTCGACCCGTACCCGATGCTCTTTCGAAGTTGCCGCTTACGATCAGGGCGCGAACGTCACCTATTTAGGTCCAAGTGGCAGTCAGATTGGCCATAAGGAGTCGATGCGCGACACCGCGCGGGTACTGGGCCGGATGTACGATGGCATTCAGTATCGCGGTTATGGTCAGGAACTGGTAGAGACGCTGGCAGAACACGCCGGTGTGCCGGTGTGGAACGGCCTGACCACCGAGTTTCATCCGACCCAGTTGCTGGCGGACCTGCTGACCATGCAGGAACATCTGCCGGGCAAAAAGCTGAGTGAGATGACGCTGGTTTATGTGGGTGATGCGCGCAACAACATGGGTAACACCATGCTGGAAGCGGCCGCACAGGTAGGTTTGGATCTGCGCCTGGTGGCACCGAAGAGCTGCTGGCCAGAGGACGAACTGGTGGCGCAGTGCCGTGACGCCGCGCAGCAGACCGGCGGCAAAATCACCCTCACCGAAAACATTACCGATGGCGTGAAAGGCGCTGACTTTATCTACACCGACGTCTGGGTGTCGATGGGCGAAGCCAAAGCGGTCTGGGCAGAGCGTATCGCCCTGCTGCGTGACTATCAGGTTAACCGCGCGATGCTCGATCTGACCGGCAACCCGCAGGTGAAGTTTCTGCACTGTCTGCCCGCGTTCCACGACGATCAGACCACGCTCGGTCAGCAGATGGCTGAGCAGTACGATCTGCCCAACGGCATGGAAGTGAGCAACGAGGTGTTTGAGTCGCCGCACAGCATTGTGTTCGACCAGGCCGAGAACCGCATGCACACCATCAAAGCGGTAATGGTCGCCACGCTGGGCCAGCGCTGAGAAGCCGCAAACGTTTTCCTCTTGCTGCGCCACCGCGAACGGGTATAATGCGGCCCAATTTGCCGGAGGAAATATGCGACAGCACAGCGGACAATTTGACGCTCAATCACGCCTGACTGCAGGCGGCGCTGCTGTTTCCTTCGGTCATCGACCCGATCATAAAAAAGCCCCTTAAGCAGGGGCTTTTTTTTGTCCGCAATCCGGCCGCGCAGAGGAGAGATCTATGCCTAACCCGCTATATCGCAAGCACATTATTTCAATCAACGACCTCAGTCGTGAAGAGCTGGAACTGGCGTTGCACACCGCCGCTACGCTTAAAGCCCATCCGCAGCCGGAACTGCTGAAGCATAAGGTTATCGCCAGCTGCTTTTTTGAGGCCTCGACCCGCACCCGCCTGTCGTTTGAAACGGCGATTCATCGCCTTGGCGCGTCAGCGGTGGGCTTTGCCGACGGCAGTAATACCTCGCTGGGCAAGAAAGGCGAAACCCTGGCCGACACCATTTCAGTCATCAGTACCTACGTCGATGCGATCGTAATGCGTCATCCGCAGGAAGGCGCGGCGCGGCTGGCGACCGAATTCTCTGGCGGTATCCCGATTCTCAATGCCGGTGACGGCGCGAACCAGCATCCGACCCAGACGCTGCTCGATCTCTTCACCATTCAGGAGACGCAGGGCCGTCTTGGTCAGCTGAATGTGGCGATGGTCGGTGACCTGAAGTATGGCCGCACGGTGCACTCCCTGACTCAGGCGCTGGCGAAGTTTGATGGCAACCGCTTCTTCTTTATCGCACCCGATGCGCTGGCGATGCCGGCCTATATCACCGATATGCTGGATGAGAAGAATATCGCCTGGTCACGGCACGACAGCTTTGAAGAGGTCATGCCGCAGCTCGATATTCTCTACATGACGCGGGTGCAGAAAGAGCGGCTCGATCCGTCCGAATACGCCAACGTCAAAGCCCAGTTCATTCTGCGCGCCGCCGATCTCAGTACAGCGCGCGCCAACATGAAGGTGCTGCACCCGTTGCCGCGCATCGACGAAATTACCACTGATGTCGATAAAACCCCTTACGCCTGGTATTTTCAGCAGGCGGGTAATGGCATCTATGCACGCCAGGCTCTGCTGGCACTGGTTTTAAACAGCGAACTCGCCCTGTAAGGAGATTCCCCATGACGCAAGACAACAAATTGCAGGTCGAAGCGATCAAACGCGGTACAGTGATCGACCATATTCCGGCGCAAATCGGCTTTAAATTGCTCTCTCTGTTCCGGCTGACCGAAACCGATCAGCGCATTACCATCGGTCTGAATCTGCCATCCGGCGAAATGGGCCGCAAAGATCTCATCAAGATAGAGAACACCTTTCTTACCGATGATCAGGTGAATCAGCTGGCGGTCTATGCGCCCCATGCCACGGTTAACCGCATCGACGACTATGAAGTCGTGGCAAAGATCGCCCCGACGCTGCCGGATCACGTTGAGCGCGTGCTGACCTGCCCTAACAGTAACTGCATCAGTCGCAGCGAGCCCGTCTTCTCCAGCTTTGCCGTGAAGCAGCGCGCCGACGATGTGCATCTGAAGTGCAAATATTGTGAGAAAGAGTTCGCCCGGCATGTGGTGCTGGGTCACTGGTAATCGCCCTGCCCGCCCCTATAATGGGCAGCACCGGCGGCATCGCCGCCTGACGACATAATCAAAGGAGCAATGATGTCTCGTGAAATCAGTACTGCAAAAGCCCCTGCCGCTATCGGCCCCTATGTTCAGGGTGTGGATCTGGGCAGCATGATCATCACCTCGGGTCAGATTCCGGTCGATCCGGCAACCGGTCAGGTGGCCGATGACGTTGCCGCACAGGCGCGTCAGTCACTGGAAAACGTAAAGGCGATTGTTGAAGCCGCGGGTCTGAAGGTCGGCGATATCGTGAAGACCACGGTGTTTGTGAAGGACTTAAATGATTTCGCCACGGTCAACGCGACGTATGAGGCTTTCTTCACCGAGCATGAAGCTTCCTTCCCGGCGCGTTCCTGTGTCGAAGTGGCGCGTCTGCCAAAAGATGTGAAAATCGAAATCGAAGCGATTGCCATCCGTCGCTAAGCGTGTAAGCCGCCTCTCTCCTGGCAGGCCGGAGAGAGGCGGCTAATCCGTTAACGCTTAGCCGGTCGCCACAGCCACAGCACCGTAATCGCCAGCGCAAACAGCACGCCAAAACCGACGCCTGTCGCTACCGCAGGTGCACCCGCCTTAATCGCCAGCGTATAGAGCCCCAGCATGATCAGCATGGCGCTGTTCTCACCCAGATTCTGCACCGCAATCGCATTGCCTGAACCAACGCTCTCTTTGCCCCGCGCCTGCAACAGTGCATTCAGCGGCACCACAAAGAAACCGCCCAGCGCACCAATCAGCATCAGCACTAAATAAGCATTCAGCAGAGAGTGCTGCAGCGCGAAGACCACCACCATGATGCCAATCAGCACACCAGCCGGCATACAGCGACGCACGGTCTCCAGCGTCACCAGCTTCGCGGCAGCCGCAGCCCCGATCACAATCCCGATCGCCACCATGGCATTCAGGGTTGTTGGCGTGGTGTTGTCGTTAATACCCAGCGCCACCGGCACCCAGAGCACCAGCAGGAAACGCAGCGTCACGCCTGCGCCCCAGAACAGACTGGTGCCGAGCAGCGAGAAACGGGTCTCTGCATCACGCCACAGCAGCGTGGCGGCACTGAAAAAGCTGCGCGTCATCACGCCGAACTGCCAGCTCTGACCCGGCCGCGCCGCCTGCAGCTTCGGAATAAACAGGTTCGCCACCACCGCGATGCCATAAGTCAGCGCACAGATTCCCAGCGCCGCCAGAATATGCCAGTCAGCCAGCATCCCGCCCGCCACCGAGCCAAGCAGAATGGCGGCGATGGTCGAGGCCTCCATCAGCCCGTTGGCTTTCACCAGCTTCTCGCCGTGGGTGATCTCACCGAGGATGCCATATTTAGCTGGCGAGTAAGCCGCAGCGCCCGCGCCCACCAGGGTATAGCCGACAAAGGGATTGAAGCCAAAGCAGATCACCAGCGCGCCCAGCAGCTTCAGGCTGTTGGCAAGCATCATCACCCGCCCTTTTGCCATGCTGTCCGCTACCTGACCGACAAACGGCGCCAGCAGAATATAGGCCGCGACAAACAGCATCTGCAGCACCGGCTGGCTCCACTCGGGATAGAACTGACTTTTCAGCACCGCCAGCGTGGCAAACAGCAGCGCGTTATCGCCAAAGGCCGAAAAGAACTGGGCGATAATCACGGCAATCATGCCGCGTGACATCAGCGGCGCATTACGATCAAGGCTCATGCCTGCTCCTCTTCCGCCATTTTTTTCAGCGTGACGTAATCAGGTTTACCGCTGCCCAGTTGCGGCAACTGCTTCATGACACGGATATCACGCGGCAGTGCCAGCTCTGGCGCGCCCAGCTCGCGAGCCGCTTTCTGCAGCCTGTCGCGCGCCAGCTCAGCGTCAGTGGTGAACAGCACCAGTGCCTCACCACGCTGACCATCCGGGCGCAGTGAAGCAGCATGTTGTTTGTCCGGCGACGCCTTGAGGGCAATCTGCTCGACGATCTCTAATGACACCATCTCACCCGCAATCTTCGCAAAGCGTTTGGCACGCCCCTGAATCTGGCAGAAACCGCCTTCATCAAAGCTGACGATATCACCGGTGTCATACCAGCCCGCTTCCAGATTGCCTTCGCCATCGTCGGCGACCGGGGCTTCCAGCACGCCTGGGTTCTCGACGCGCAGATAGCCCTTCATCACGTTCGGCCCGCGCAGTTGCAGACGTCCGCCCTGCTCGATGCCTGGCACCGACATCAGGCGTGAATCCATGCCCGGCAGAATGCGTCCTACGGTGTGCGTCTTCGCCGCCATCGGTACGTTAATCGCCACGACCGGCGCGCACTCGGTTACGCCGTAGCCTTCCAGAATGCGAATGCCATACTTCTCGATGTAGAGCTGACGGGTGTTCTCCTGCAGTTTCTCCGCACCCGCAACCACATAACGCAGGCGGGCAAAATCATAGGGCGCGGCAAAGCGCGCGTAGTTACCCAGGAAGGTTGAGGTGCCAAACAGCACAGTACAGTTACGGTCATAAACCAGTTCCGGCACGATGCGATAGTGCAGCGGGCTGGGATAGAGGAAGACCTGGGCACCGGTCATCAGCGGCGTGAACAGCCCGACGGTTAAACCAAACGCATGAAACAGCGGCAGCGCTGACATAAAGCGGTCGCGCGGTGTGAAGTCAGCAATGGTGCGGATCTGTTCGACGTTCGCCAGCAGGCTTTTATGTGAATGCACCACGCCTTTAGGGTTGCCTTCAGAGCCGGAGGTAAACAGTACCATTGCAGCGTCTTCCGGCTGCTGAGGCAGCTGGGCGCGATGCGGCATCAGCAGATGTGCAAGGATCCACAGCTTGTCCTTGCCCGTTACGGTATCTTTCAGATCTTCCAGGTAGATCCACTGCACATCATCCAGCCCCTGCGGCAGATGCCACAGGTTGCCTTTGTCCAGGAACTGCCGCGACGTGAAGACGGTTTTGATCTGTGCAGCCGTCAGGGCTGCCCGCATGCCGTTAACGCCCGCGCTATAGTTGAGCATGGCCGGAACGCGTCCGCGCAGGGTGGCACCAAAAATCGCCGCCGCCGTCACGGTAGTGTTGGGCAGTAGCAGCCCCACCACTTCACGCGGCTGGCTGTAGCGCTCCAGAATACGGCCTACGCCCAGTGACTTCTTCAGCAGTCCGTTGTAGCTGTCGGGTTTGAAATTCACATCTTCGATGCAGCGCTTAAACGCGCCATAACGCGTCCTGGCCGCCAGAAACGCCTCAAACAGGGTTTCACGCGGACGTACCGCCATGCGCGCTTCCATCATCACATGATGCAGATGCTCACCGGCCAGCACGCGCCGATCGCGCGCCCGTTTCGCCTCCGGCATCGGAATGCGGGTGGCGGGCAGAACGGTCAGTGTGATGCGCGGGAACAGGCGGCGTTTAAACACGCCCGCCAGACGACCAAACGGCGTGAACTCTGCCCCTTCAATGCGCATTGGCACCACGTTCGCGCCTGAACGCGCCGCGACAAAACCCGCCCCGCTGTAGATCTTCATCAGCGAGCCGGTGACAGTAATTCGTCCTTCCGGGAAAATCACCACCGGACGGCCTGTATCGATCAGCCGGACCAGTTGCTTCAGCGCCATAGGGCGGGTCGGATCCAGCGGCACAAAGTCGATAAAGGGTTTTGCCAGACGCATAAACCAGCTTTCGCTGATGGTCGAGTAGACAGCAAACACCGGCTTAATGGGCAGAAATAGCGCCAGCAGCATGCCGTCGAGAAACGACATATGGTTCGGGGTGATCAAAACCTTCTGCTTATGCAGTTCGGCGACGTCGCCTCGCAGTTCGACCCGCCATAACAGGCGAAATATCAGGCGTAATAATGTGAAAACCATGCCGGCTCCTTAGCATCGTGAAAATAGCTCCTCACGATGCAGGATTTGACGCGGTTCGACAACAGAATTATCGGCAGCACATTGCGCGGTTTTACAGGGGAAGGCAAGGTCCGGCGAGCAGGCAAAAAAAACCCACGCATCTGCGTGGGTTGGTGTAATAACAGGGATCTCACTGCCGAAGCGGTGTTGTTTTCACACCCATCAATACCTCTGGGACTGTTATCCTCGCACTGATTGACCGCGCGGAGACAGCGGGAAAACGCAACCGAATTCGGGGAAGTGCAACGAGGTGTGAATATCTTTCATGCCTCGCTTACACTCTGATTTAACTAAGATTTATCCGAAGGATTGGCCGATGGCTTAGTATAGATAGCGTCCGGCGCCACATTCATGTGCTTCAGTACCGGTCCCATGATATTGCCGAACACCGGTGCGGCCACCGAGCCACCGAAGTGATCGCCTGCCGTCGGATGGTTGATCATCACCACCAGCGCCACTTCAGGATGGCTGGCGGGAGCAATACCGGCGGTGTAGTTGACGTAGCCGCCATCATACTTCCCGCTGGTGCCCATTTTTTCCGCCGTACCGGTTTTGGTGGCCAGACGATAGCCCGGCACGGCGGCTTTAAGCCCGGTTCCGCCTGGCAGGACATCACTCTCCAGCATATGCACCACCTCTTTTACCGTTTCCGGGTTGGCCACCTGCCGCCCCATAACCGGTGGGGTGACGCGGGTGATCGACAGCGGACGGTAAACGCCATAAGAGCCGAGCGTGGCGTATTCACGGGCAATCTGCAGCGGCGTGACACGCAGGCCGTAGCCAAAGGAAAAGGTGGCCCGCTCGATATCAGCCCAGCGGGCGCGGTGCAGCGGGAAGTAGCCGACGCTTTCGCCGGTCAGCCCTAATCCGGTGGGTTTACCCAGACCGAACGCATGGTAGGTATTCACCAGGGCTTCAGCAGGCATCGCCAGCGCGAGGTGCGACACGCCGATGTCGCTCGATTTTTGCAGAATGCCGGTCATCGTCAGGCGTGGCCAGTGACCAACGTCGCGGATCAGGTGGCCATTAACGCTGTAAGGCGTGGTGTCGATGACCGAGTCCGGACGCACCAGATGGCGCTCCAGCGCCTCCATCACCACCAGCGGCTTGACGGTCGATCCCGGCTCGTAGCTGTCGTTGATGGCTGAGTTACGCATCTGCGCCGGGGTGGCCCCTTCATAGTTATTGGGGTTGAACGACGGGTAAGAGGCCATCGCCAGAATCTCGCCCGTGTCGATTTTCACCAGCACGGCGGCACCCGAGTCCGCCTTGTTGATCAGCACGCCGTCGCGCAGTTTGCTGTAGAGCGTGTACTGGTCATATTTATCAATGCTGAGCTGCACCGTGGGCGGCTGCGTTGGCGGCTGGTAGTTGATCATCGCAATGATATTGCCCGCCGCATCCTGGCGATAGACCTCTTTTCCCGGCTCGCCCTGCAGCACCTTATCAAAGCCTTTTTCCAGGCCGTTAAGGCCGACGTTATCCGCCCCAACGATGCCGAGCAGCGGCGCGGAAGCTTCGCTCATCGGATAGAAACGGCTGTCGTCGTAAACTTCACTGATGCCTTTCAGCTTCAGCTCTTTAATATCTTTGGCAATGCCCAGCTCGACTTTACGCCCCAGATAGAGGAAACGGCGTTTCGGGTTGGCGGTGATCTGCGCAGCCAGCTCTTCGGGACGGGTGTTAAGCGCCGCCGCAAGATAGGCCCATTTAGCACTGGTGAAATCGGGATTGCCCTCCAGCACGCGCTGCGGATCGGCAATGACATCGCGCGACGGCACACTAAGCGCCAGCGCTTCACCGTTACGATCCAGCAGGGTACCGCGACTGGTCGGCAGCGTGACGGTTCGCAGTGATCGCTGATCCGCTTCATGCTCCAGCATCGGCTGATTCAGGAACTGCAGGTCCGCTACGCGCGCCAGCAGCACCACCAGACAGGTCGTGACACCCAGGCAGATCAGCCGAAAACGAAAAGGGTTAAAGGGCGCTTTTATCTGGTCTTTTCCCAGTAGTTTTTTAATCCGGGGCATGGCATTCCGCTGCGCAAAATAAAGAGAAAGGGGCTGGTGCCAGCAGTTATAAAGAAAGCGCTGGCTGTATAACAGAAAAACTGTGTATCAGTTCGTTATCGGCGCGGATTTTTGGCAAAAAAAACCTGCGCATCTGCGCAGGTTGGTGTAATCAAGAAAATCTATTGATGTTCACCCATCAATACCTCTGGGACCCTGAATGTAGCAAAGGGAATTGATCGGCTGCCATCACTCAAACGCAACAGTTACCGGCAAAATGTAACCAGCCATGAGATCCTTACGCTATTGTGCAATCCTGATGTTTTTTGATTTCCACCAGGCAACTCATGGCATTGGGTCCCTGCGTCAGCGACGACGTTCCAATGTCGAGCGTCAGCACATTGGGGTTGCCCGCGCGATCGTGCGGCTGCCACGCCTTGCCAAAGCCAGGATCAAACCATGCGCCGGTAGCGATGATCACTACGCCCTGCGTCAGCCCATCAGTGATCCGCACGCCGGCCAGCATCGCGCCACGGGTGTTGCTCACCTCAATCTCGTCGCCCTCCACCAGCCCGCGAGCGGCCGCATCCTGTGGATGCATGTAGAGCGTTTCGTGCCCGGCAGTTTTATTACCCTGTACCGTTTCGGTGGCATCCAGCTGGCTGTGTAACCGGTCGGAAGGCTGAATGGAGATCATGTGCAGTGGATAGTCGCGACTGACCGGCGAACCGAGCCACTCCTGCGGTTCACGCCACTCCGGATGGCCGGCGAAATCGTCAAGCTGATAGTCCGCAATGGTCTGGCTGAAGAGCTCGATTTTGCCGCTGGCGGTTTTGATCGGATTGGCCTGCGGATCGTCGCGGAATGCGTCCATAAACTGATAGGGCTTGCCGCCTTCAGGAATTTCAACAAAGCCGCGCTGCCAGAATGCTTCAAACTCCGGGAAATCGATGCCTTTGCGCTGATGGGCGGTCGCACACTGCTGATAAAGATGGGCGATCCACTGCATCTCGTCGCGCCCTTCAGTGAAGGTATCGCGATAGCCCAGACGCTCTGCCAGGTCAGCAAAAATATCGAAGTCGTTACGCGCCTGATGCTGCGGCTTAATCGCCTGATGCATCGCCAGCACAAAGCGGTCACGTGAGGAGCCACCGATGTCATTGCGCTCCAGCGTGGTCGTCGCGGGCAGCACGATGTCGGCCATCTGCGCGGCAGGCGTCCAGACGATATCCTGCACCACGACGGTATCGGGCCGTTGCCAGCCCTCCACCAGACGGTTCAGCTGCTGGTGATGGTGGAAAGGATTGCCGCCCGCCCAGTGGACCATGTGAATGTCGGGATAGTGCAGGGTTTCGCCCTGGAAGCGGTATGGCTGGCCGGGATTGAGCAGCATATCGCTGATGCGCGCCACGGGGATCGACAGCCCCGAAGGATTCGGGCCGGTGCTCATCATCGGAGCCGGACCTTCCTGGCGCGGGTTGCCGACGCTGTTCATCGAACCGTGACCAAAGGAGAAACCCGCGCCCGGCAGGCCTGGCTGACCGAGCATCGACGACAGCGCAATCATCATCCAGTAAGGCTGTTCGCCACGATGGGCGCGCTGCACGGAATAAGAGCAGGTAATAAAGCTGCGCTTGCCGGTCAGCTGCTGCGCCAGTTGCACAATGCGATCCGCCGGGATGCCGGTGATACGGCTGGCCCAGCCGGCGGTTTTCGCGACACCGTCGGTTTCGCCCAGCAGATAGGCACGCAGCTGCGGCCAGCCGGTGCAGTGGCTGGCGAGAAACGCTTCGTCAACCGCGCCGCGCTGGGTGATCTCATGGCCCAGCGCCAGCATCAGTGCCACATCGGTATTGGGGCGAATCGGGATCCACTCTGCATTAACGAATTCCGGACAGTCATCGCGCATCGGGCTGATGTTGATGACCGGCGTCCCTTTGGCCGCCAGCTGCATCAGCGCCGGTTTCAGGCTGTGCTGCCCTGCACCACCTGAGGCGACCTGGGCGTTTTTCAGCGCCAGCCCACCAAAGGCGACAAAAATTTCGGCATGCTCCACCACCTGTGGCCATTCGGTGACGCGTCCGGTCAGCGGCATATAGGTGCCTATTACATAGGGCAGGAAGAACTGCGCCGCGCCCCAGCTGTAGTTGCCCTGCTGATCGACGCCACCGCCGCCCTGAAAGTAGAAACGGCGAACCAGCGTGCGGGCGTGGTTAACGCGTCCAGCCGATGACCAGCCGTAGGAGCCGTTGAAAATGCCCGAGGCACCGTAGCGCTCGCGAACGCGGCAATTCTCTTCCGCCACCAGATCCAGCGCGGTTTCCCAGTCGACGGCGACAAAATCTTCCCGGCCACGCAGCGTGCGGTCGCTCTTCTCGCGTGACTTCAGCCACGAGCGCCGTACCATCGGCTGGCGAATGCGTTTGTCGGAGTAGACCAGCTCGGGAAGGGTGTGGATCATGGGTGACGGATCGGCATCGGCGAAGAAAGGTTCGCAGCCAATCAGGCGATCGTTTTCAGTGACGGCGGTAAAGGCGCCCCAGTGAGCCAGATGCGGCACTTTGGTTTTCATCGTTGTTTTTCACGGTAGCCAGGTAGGAAAGTGAGCATAACATGGGGCGACGGCTGAGCAGAAGATGTGCCGCAGGGTCCGGTTTCGCCCCTTTTTGCGACGACGCTGGCATTCTGTCGGGTTGATGTGTCCGCCCTTTTCCGTAACACTGATGCGATGTGTAAACGTTTTCCCCAAAGCAGGTCAACGCATGGCTACCATAAAGGATGTTGCGCGACTGGCGGGCGTTTCTGTCGCCACAGTCTCACGTGTAATCAATAATTCTCCCAAAGCCAGCGACAGCTCCCGACAGGCCGTAGGCCAGGCGATGGAGCAGCTTCAGTATCACCCGAATGCCAACGCACGCGCGCTGGCGCAGCAATCGACCGAGACGCTCGGCCTGATTGTCGGTGACGTCTCCGATCCGTTTTTTGGCGCGATGGTTAAAGCCGTGGATGAGGTGGCAGGCGACACAGGTAACTTTTTGCTGATTGGTAACGGTTACCATAATGAGCAAAAAGAGCGGCAGGCGATTGAACAGCTGATGCGTCACCGCTGCGCTGCGCTGGTGGTTCACGCCAAGAAAATTCCCGACGCAGAACTGGAAGTACTGATGAAGCAGGTGCCCGGAATGGTGCTGCTGAACCGGCTGATAAAAGGCTTCGAAAAGCGCTGTATTGCCCTCGACGATCGCTACGGCGCCTGGCTGGCAACCCGCCATCTGATCCAGCTCGGCCACCAGAATATCGCCTTTATCTGCTCGACCCACACCATCTCTGATGCCGAAGATCGCCTGCAGGGCTACTACGATGCGCTGAAAGAGCACGGCCTGCCGTGCAGCGACCGTCTGGTCACCTGGGGCGAACCGGATGAAGTCGGCGGTGAGCAGGCGATGACGGAACTGCTGGGACGCGGCAAGAACTTTACCGCCGTCGCCTGCTACAACGACTCTATGGCGGCCGGGGCATTGGCGGTGCTGAGCGATAACGGCGTTCGCGTGCCGGAAGAGATGTCGCTGATCGGCTTTGATGATGTGCTGGTGTCGCGCTATGTACGACCGCGCCTCACCACCGTCCGCTATCCGATTGTCACCATGGCGCAGCAGGCGGCCCAGCTGGCACTGGCGCTGGCCAACGATCTGCCGCTGCCGGAAGTCACCCACATGTTCAGCCCGACGCTGGTGCGCCGCCATTCGGTCAGCGGCCCGGCCTGACCCCACGGTGGCTGGCTCGGCTGGCCACCGCGTTTACTGAAAGGCACGCAGCAGCGTCTCCAGCGGCCTGACCAGTGCTATCACTGTTTCATCCTGCACTTCTGCGGCAGCATCCAGTGTCGCATGCATCTCCGCCACTTCGCTGGCACCAAACGCCTGGTTGCGGACGTAAGCATTGACCAGTGCGATGCCCATGGCGCTCAGCACCTCGATCTGCTGCACGCTGTGTGCCAGCGGCTTCAGCATCGCGCTTCCGTTGATGACTGGCATTACCGCAGTCGTGTTGGCCTGCCAGCGCTGCAGCGGTGCACGAACCGCGGAGGCGGCAGCCGCATTATTACGGTCAGCGATCAATACCGCGACCTGCTGCTCCAGCAGGCGCACCGCCTCACTCTCTGCCGGCAGCACATCGGCCAGCCGGTTTAACGGCTCATTATAGTTATAATGGCCCGCCTGAAACTTCAGGTGCTGGCGCGTGTAGTACTGCGCCGGTTCCAGCACCTCGGCTAATACCCGCAGCGGGGCGATATCATGTCCGCTGGCCAGCCGCATCATCTGCTGCTCCGTCTGGGCATGCTGCAGCGTTCCCACTGACACAGTGCTCCAGCGATCCATCGCCGACAGGCGCGAATACATCGACTCCATGTTCGTGGCATTTTCTGCCGACCATAACCGCTCGGCCACCACAAAGACGCGCGGCCACAATTTGGTATCGATAATCTGGCTGTTGATGTTTTCCGCCCACAGCGCCGCCTCGCCACCCAGCAGATTTTGCTGCACCTGTTCTGGCGTGGGCAGCACGGGCGCGATCCCCACAGGCGGCTGCATCAGGCGCTGACCGCTGGTGGGATAACGCACGTTGCCCACCAGCACATACCCTTTCAGGGACTGTTGCTGCAGCGTCACCACCGGCTGGAACGGCCCCATCCAGCTATCCACGCTGAACTGCACCTGCTGCGTTGAGAGCCAGTTGATCTGACTGACCATCCGTCGGGCTTTGCCGTCAAAATCGATAAAACCGCGCCAGCCCGGCTCGCCCTGAATGAGCGTAAAGCTGCCTTTCACCGGACTGCCTTTCAGCCGCGGCATCGTAAATGACCAGCTCTGCGCCTGATCGCCGGGCCGCAGACGATCCTGGCCGTTAAGCCCGCGCGGCGTGACTTCGTTGCGATAGTGATAGCTGGCAGGCTGGGGCTGATCGAGGTAGAAACCCGTGGAGAGGATGCCGCGCATGTTCTCTTTTGCCAGCGCACTCAGCGCATCCTGCCCCTGCCACGACTGGATCAGAATGCTGCGTGGCAGAGTGGGATGCGCAATCTCGTCCCAGCCCATCATCTGACGCTGATGGGCTTCGAGGATCTTCTCCACCCGCTGATTGAAATACGCCTGAAGCGCATGCGCATCTTTCAGACCGTGTTCGCGCATAAACTGCTGAATGGTGGGCGAGTCGTTCCACTGTGTGGGATCGACTTCATCACCGCCGATGTGAAGCCACGGATCGGGGAAGATCGCCGCCATCTCACCCACCAGCGTATCGATCACCTGATAAACCTGCTCATTGCTGGGATCGAGCAGCGGCTTAAAGACGCCCCAGCCGCGCTCTATCTGCCAGGGCCCAGGTGCGCTAATCAATTCCGGCATTGCGACTGCCAGCGCGGAAGCATGTCCCGGTATATCCAGCTCGGGCACCACCCGCACCCCGCGATCGGTGGCATATTTCACGATCTCACGCATCTGCTGCTGGCTGTAGTAGTTGCCATCGCTGGCTTTCTGCTGCAGCTGGGGATAGTGGCTGGAGGCGAAGCGCCAGCCCTGATCGTCGGTGAGATGCCAGTGAAAAACGTTCATCCGTGCGGCGGCAATGCCGTCAATCTGACGTTTTAGCGTCTCCACCGGCATGAAGTGACGCGCCGTGTCGATCAGCACGCCGCGCCACGGAAAGCGCGGATGATCGTGGATGGTGACGTAAGGAATCGTCGTGCCCTGCTCGCCGTTCTGGATCAGCTGCAGCAGGGTTTCCATGCCGCGCATCGCGCCAAAACGGCTGTGCGCGGTTAACAGTACGCCGTCGCCATTGACCTGCAACTGATAGCGCTCATCGCTGTCGGGCAGCGGCAGCGGGTCCACCGCCTCTGCAATCACGATGCGGATAGTCGGCGCGACCACCGGCTGGGTTGCGGGCAACAGCGGCCAGCCGGTCTGGTTGCTGATGCGCTCTAGCCAGCGCGCTTCGGCACCTGCCAGATGATCACCTGAAATTTGCAGCGTCAGCGGCGGCGTCAGGGTGAGCGCGCCGCCACTGGCGGGCTGCTCCACCTGTTGCGGCCAGGGCATCAGCGGCAGCGGGCTGGCCTGGGCGAGCGGGCCGAGGACCGAAAGCAGAAGCAGAGAACGGGGTAACCACATTGGCGGGCATCCTTGTAACGTCAACGTTTTGACAGGGCAGAATCTTGATTAAAGTTGCTGCACGCCGATCTGCCAGTTAATCCCGCAGGAAACCGGAAGCAGAACCCGTTTTTTTACATCCGTCGGAATTTTCTATCGGGTTGAGCCTTCCTTGTTTCAGGTCAAATCAGAGCACATTAATTCTCAGCAATCACTACATGTAGGGATTAGAATCCTCACAACCCCTATATGTAGTTCATGGAGAAAGAGATGGCGACGGTGGTAATCAAGCGTGATGGATGGCGGACAGGCTTTGATGCGCAGCGTATTGAACAGGCCGTGGTGGCGGCAGCACAGGCAGCAGAGGTCGACGACGGGGCCTGGTGCGCCCAGGTTGCTGAACGCGTTGCATTGCGACTGGCCGATCGTCCGGAGGTGGATATCCGGGAGATTCAGTGCGCGGTGGAAGAGACGCTGATGGCGGGTCCTTATCCGCAGCTGGCGCGCGCCTATATTGAATACCGCCACGATCGCGATGTCGCCCGCGATCGTCAGAGCCAGTTACATCACGCCATTCGCGGTCTGGTCGATCAGACCAACGCGGCGCTGCTGAATGAGAATGCCAACAAAGACAGCAAAGTGATCCCGACGCAGCGCGACCTATTAGCCGGGATCGTGGCGAAGCACTACGCACAGCAGCAGATCCTGCCGCGCGATGTGGTGCTGGCGCACGAACGCGGCGAGATCCACTATCACGATCTCGACTACTCCCCCTTCTTCCCGATGTTCAACTGCATGCTGATCGATCTGAAAGGCATGCTGACCAACGGCTTCAAAATGGGCAATGCTGAGATCGAGCCGCCTAAATCGATCGCCACCGCCACCGCCGTCACGGCGCAGATCATTGCGCAGGTCGCCAGCCACATTTACGGCGGCACCACCATTAACCGCATTGATGAAGTGCTGGCCCCGTTTGTTGAGCAGAGCTATGCCCGGCATCTGGCGATCGCTGAGCAGTGGCAGATCCCGCAGGCAAAGCAGTATGCACGCCAGCGTACGGAAAAAGAGTGCTACGACGCTTTTCAGTCGCTGGAGTATGAGGTGAACACCCTCCACACCGCCAACGGCCAGACGCCATTTGTCACCTTTGGTTTTGGTCTGGGGACGGACTGGGCGGCGCGGCTGATTCAGCAGTCGATTCTGCGCAACCGGCTGGCGGGGCTGGGCAAAAATCGCAAAACAGCGGTGTTCCCTAAGCTGGTGTTCAGCATTCGTGAAGGTGTTAACCGCCGGGCAGGCGACGTTAACTACGACATCAAGCAACTGGCTCTGGAGTGTGCCAGCAAGCGGATGTATCCCGACATCCTTAACTACGATCAGGTGGTGAAAGTCACCGGCTCGTTTAAAACCCCGATGGGCTGCCGCAGCTTCCTGGACGTTTATGAAGAGAACGGCGAGCAGATTCATGAGGGCCGCAACAATATCGGCGTGATCAGCCTGAATCTGCCGCGTATCGCGCTGGAAGCAGGCGGTGATGAAGCGCGTTTCTGGACGCTGCTCGATGCGCGCCTGCTGCTGGCTAAGCGGGCGCTCATGACGCGGGTCGCGCGGCTGGAGAAAACCAAAGCACGTGTCGCACCCATCCTCTACATGGAAGGTGCCTGTGGCGTCCGGCTGAATGCAGATGATGAAATCGGTTCTATTTTCCGCAATGGCCGCGCGTCGCTGTCGCTAGGCTACATCGGCCTGCACGAAACCCTGAATGCCCTCAGCGGCGGTCATCAGCATCCTTACGATGACGCGGCACTGCGCGCCAAAGGTGTGGAAATTATCGCCTATATGCGTGATGCCACTGAGCGCTGGAAAGAAGAAACCCGTTACGGCTTCAGCCTTTACAGTACGCCGAGTGAAAATCTGTGTGACCGCTTCTGCCGTCTTGATGCGGCGCAGTTTGGCCTGGTGCCGGGCGTCACCGACAAGGGGTATTACACCAACAGCTTCCATCTCGACGTTGAGAAGAAGGTCAATCCTTACGACAAAATTGACTTTGAAGCACCCTATCCGCCGCTGGCGAATGGCGGCTTCATCTGTTACGGCGAATACCCGAATGTGCAGCACAATCTCAAAGCGCTGGAGGATGTCTGGGATTACAGCTATGACCGCGTGCCCTATTACGGCACTAACACACCGATTGATGAATGCTACGAGTGCGGCTTCAACGGCGAGTTCACCTGTACCAGCCGGGGCTTTACCTGCCCGAATTGCGGCAACCACGATCCGGCGCGCGTCTCTGTCACCCGACGGGTCTGTGGCTATCTGGGCAGTCCGGATGCGCGGCCTTTTAACGCCGGTAAGCAGCAGGAAGTGCAGCGCCGTGTTAAACATCTGGCAGAAGGACCGCTGGGATGATGCATATCCATCGCTACTACGATGTGGATATCATTAATGGCCCTGGCACCCGCTGCACGCTCTTTGTCGCCGGTTGCGAACATCAGTGTCGCGGTTGCTACAACCAGAGCACCTGGCGGCTTGACTCCGGCATGCCCTTTACGCTTGAGATGGAGGAGCAACTGCTGGCGGATTTGCAGGATACGCGCATTCCGCGCCAGGGATTATCGCTGAGCGGCGGCGATCCGTTGCATCCGCATAACGTGCCGCACATCCGCCGTCTGGTAAAACGGGTGCGGCAGGCGTGTCCCGAAAAAGATATCTGGCTCTGGACCGGTTACCGGATGCAGGAGCTGAATGCGGCGCAGCGCGCGGTGCTGGCCTATCTCGACGTACTGATCGATGGTCGCTTTGTTGAAGAGGAAAAGGATGCCACGCTGCAATGGCGCGGCAGCCGGAATCAGATTATCTGGCAGTTACGCTGAGTGACGCGGGATGTCGCCCGACGCAATGATATTGACGCTCTCACCTCCCTGAGTGAAAGCCTGCTGGTGCAGACAGCGTGCCACGTCGCGCGCGTGCACTGCCCGCCAGTTGCCCGGCAGCAGCGCGAAAAGCGGTCCCGCCAGGCTTTCACCGCCGCGTTTCTGTGCACGATCCCCCAGCAGCAGTGAAGGCCGCACCAGCGTCAGGCGCGGCCAGCCCTGATGGCGTAGCGCATTCTCCATTTCGCCTTTGACGCGATTATATAAAAACGGTGAGTGGCGACTGGCCCCGTGCGCACTGACCACCAGCATCTGCTTCGCCCCCAGACGTAATCCGCATAGTCCACTGTCCACCACCAGGGTGTAATCGACGTGGATAAAGGCCTGTTTGCTGCCCGCCTGCTTACGCGTGGTGCCGAGGCAGCAGAACACCGTATCCAGCGCACTCTCCAGCGGCCCCAGCACATCGGTGAGATCGGCTTCAACCGGATTCACCACTTTGTGCATCACAGGCAATGCCCGGCGGGTGGGTGCGATGATCTCATCGACTCGCTCGTCCTCAATCAGTAAGCGCAGCAGATGCGACCCGATTAAGCCGGTGGCACCGGTCAGTAATACGCGGTTCATCTCAGATTCGTCCTTATTTCACTGCTTATAGGTTAAAAGATAGCTGATCTTAGCGGGCTGGCTTGCGTTCTCACTCTTAGCGACCAGGCTTATAGCGTCATCCGGATAGCGCGCCTTGCGCTCCACTCGTTTTAAGGAGGAAAAAAATGAGCAAGAAAGTGGCGGTTTTGATTACCGATGAATTTGAAGACTCAGAATTTACCTCACCTGCGGAAGTTTACAAACGCGCTGGTTTTGAGGTGGTTACCATCGAGAAACAAGCCGGTAATGTCGTTAAAGGCAAGAAAGGCGAAGCGGAAGTGACCATCGATCGTAGTATTGATGATGTCAGCCCTGCAGAATTTGACGCCCTGCTGCTGCCAGGCGGTCATTCACCTGATGCCCTGCGCGGTGACGACCGTTTCGTCGCCTTTACTAAAGAGTTTGTTGCCAGCGGCAAGCCGATTTTTGCCATTTGCCACGGGCCACAGTTGCTGATCAGCGCGAATGGCGTTCGCGGTCGCAAGATGACCACCGTGAAGGCCGTTGCCATTGACCTGATCAATGCCGGTGCTGACTTCCATGATAAGGAAGTGGTGGTAGACGGCGATAAGCTGGTCACCAGCCGCACGCCGGACGATTTACCGGCCTTTAATCGTGAATCCCTGCGGATCCTCGAAGCGCTGTAAACCGCTACGCCCTTTTCTGCTGAAAAGGGCGTTTCTATTTCTCCCGCTGCCAGGCAATTTTCTTGCCGAATCCCAGCGCATTATCCGTCATCTTCACTTCATCCAGCACAATCTCCCACAGCGGTGCCGACACTTTGCGTGAGACCGGAAAACGTTTCTGGTAAGCGGCTCTGGCGATCTGCTCTGTTGACTCTTCCAGCCGTTTGACATGGCCACGATACTGCACGCCTTTAATCAGCAGCACGCTTCTGGGCTGGCCATTGACGGTGCCCGCCACCTGGGGATTCTGCACCATCAACTCGCCGTGGCGGGTATCGGGTTCGGTCATAATCCAGAAGACCATGCGCGTCTCATCAAACACGTAGTAGCAGTTAGCACACCAAAGATGATCGTCGGCGGTACAGCAGAGTGAAAGCACGTGCTGCTTTCTGAGGTAGCGAACCAGATGGGCGTGATCGGACAAGATAAACTCCTGGCGATGCACCGGAGCGTGAAGCGCGCTACACTGCCCGGCACCTTTTTTTGGAAAATGATAGCGATGAGTCAGCAGTGGCAACTCTACCTCGTCCGGACGGCGAAAGGGAGCCTGTACACCGGCATCACCACGGATGTGGAGCGTCGGGTCGCTCAGCACCAGAGCGGACGTGGCGCACGTGCGCTACGCGGCAAAGGTCCGCTGGACCTGGTGTTTCACTGTGCAGCGGGCGATCGTGCCAGCGCCTCCAGGCTGGAGTATCAGGTTAAGCAGCTAAGCCGCCAACAGAAATTACTGCTGGTGGCGGCTCAGCCGATCAGTCTGGAGAGCTGGCTGAGTATTACGGCTGGCGATTAAAGGGTTCGGCGTAGTCGATCTGCCCTTCCGCGCCATCATAAGCATTATCCGCCAGACGGTAGACCTGGAATGTTGCCTCAGTTCCCGGCCAGCGACTGCGCAGACCGTAGCGTGCCGCCGGTTCAAAACCAAAACGGTTGAACAGCGCCGGATCGCCCAGCACGACGACTGCGCTGTAGCCAAATTCATTGAGCGTATCCAGCCCCTCATAAATCAGCTTGCTGGCCAGACCCTGGCCGCGCAGCGTCTCATCGACCGCCAGCGGTGCCAGAGCCACCCAGCCGCGATCTTCACCCTGAACGCTGACGGGACTGAATGCGGCGTAACCCAGCACCTGCCCTTCCTCATCAGTGGCGACCACGCCTAGCGTCAGCAAGCCATCTTCGCGCAGCGCCTGAGTCAGTTCCGCCTCTGCTGAAGTACTGAAGCAGCGTCTGAGCAGTACGTCGATGCCCGCAGCATCAACACCAATTTCGCTACGGATCAACATGCGGCACCTGCGCGCGCCTGTGTGGCCTTCGCGTCCTGTTTCATGCCGGCATCAACAAATGCCGCCATTTGTTCAATTGCCGTGCGTAACGCGGTGGGCATAGCCTCGGGTTCAATAGCATCCATTACGTTCTTCACCTCAAGTCCCAGTTCAGTGTCACCTTCAATCACCAGCCGGCGTTGAAAGAACAGCATGTCGGGATCTGCTTTACGTGCTGCCACCAGCAACAGATCATTGGCATTGCCCCGAAACCAGACATCCGCTTCGGACTGTTGCAATACCGCCAGTCGGCCGTCCTGCAGCGTGGTGATCCATTGCAGATTGAGATCGGCAATTTCAATACCCAGCAGGCGACCATCCAGAAAGTCTAACTCACCTTCAGCCAAAGCATGGCGAAATTGCCAGTTTAAGAGTTGTTGCAGAAGCAACTTTTTGACCGGGAATGGGGTGAACGCAGCGGGTAACCCTAAGATTTTAGGACCGTTTTTCACACAATGGGCATGTATCCGCTCTAACACTTTCATCACTCCCTTCAGAAAATTTTACGTATATTGCCATATCCGTTTCGGCGCGCCTCCTCTGAGATCAATAAAAATCACTGCTGGCAGAGGGAAAAAAGTGCCGCCAGGACGGATGAACTGGAATTTTTCTGCCCCAAATCAACACTCTTGCCGGACCAGATGCCTAGACTCGACGCCCATCGCATGTTGAGAGGAACACCTATGGAACTGCTCTGCCCGGCAGGAAACTTACCCGCAGTGCGCACCGCCGTAGAGAATGGCGCGGATGCGGTCTATGTGGGGCTGAAAGATGACACCAATGCCCGTCACTTCGCGGGCCTGAACTTCACCGATAAAAAGCTGGCTGAAGCGGCGCGCTATCTGCATCAGCATCGCCGCAAACTGCATGTGGCGATCAATACATTTGCCCATCCGGATGGCATGGGACGCTGGCAGCGGGCGATTGATGTGGCGGCGCAAAACGGCGCCGACGCGCTGATCCTGGCCGATATTGCCACGCTGGAGTATGCCGCGCAGAATTATCCCCAGGTTGAACGTCATCTTTCTGTCCAGGCTTCGGCGACCAATCTGGAGGCGATTCGATTTTACCATCGCCATTTCAATCTGCAGCGGGTGGTGCTGCCGCGCGTGCTATCGATCCATCAGGTTAAACAGCTGGCGCGCAGCACGCCGGTGCCGCTGGAGGTGTTCGCCTTTGGCAGCCTGTGCATTATGGCGGAAGGCCGTTGCTACCTCTCTTCCTGGCTGACCGGAGAATCGCCGAATAGCGCGGGTGCCTGCTCCCCGGCGAAGTTTGTGCGCTGGCAGCAGACGCCGCTGGGCATGGAGTCGCGTCTTAATGAAGTGCTGATTGATCGCTACGCGCCCGATGAAAGCGCGGGTTATCCGACGCTATGCAAAGGACGATATGAAGTTAACAGCAAGCGCTATCACGTGCTGGAAGAGCCCACCAGCCTCAACACTCTGGAGCTGCTGCCGGAGCTACTGCGGGCAGGCATCGCCTCGGTGAAAATCGAAGGCCGTCAGCGCAGTCCTGCCTACGTCGCTGATGTGGCGCGCGTCTGGCGTCAGGCGATCGATCGCTGCAAAGCCCAGCCGGAACAGTTTGACGTCGCGCCGCAGTGGATGCAGACGCTGGGCAATCTCTCTGAAGGCACGCAAACCACGCTGGGTGCTTATCACCGTGAATGGCAATAAGGAGTCATGATGCAATATGCCCTTGGGCCGGTGCTCTGGTACTGGCCGACCAATACGCTGGAGGATTTCTACCAGCAGGCTGCCCGCAGTAGCGCAGATATTATCTATCTCGGTGAAGCGGTGTGCAGTAAACGGCGCGCCACGCCCTATGCCCGCTGGATGGATCTGGCTCGGGAAATGGCAGCCAGCGGCAAACAGGTGGTGCTGAGCACGCTGGCGCTGCTGCAGTCACCCTCTGAGCTGAAAGAGCTGCAGCGTTACGTTGAGAACGGTGAGTTCCTGATTGAAGCTAATGATATCGGCACGGTCAATATGGCCGCGGAGCGCCATCTGCCCTTTGTCGCCGGCCCGACACTCAATGTTTATAACGCCGATACGCTGCAGTTGCTGGTCAAAGAGGGGATGACACGCTGGTGTATGCCGGTGGAGATGTCACGTGACTGGCTGCTGCAGCTGCTTCAGCAGTGTGAGACGCGGGGTATCCGTCAGCTGTTTGAGGTGGAGGTGCTGGGCTATGGTCATCTGCCGCTGGCGCTCTCGGCACGCTGCTTCACCGCCCGCTCGGAAAACCGCGCGAAAGATGACTGCGAAACCTGCTGCATCAACTACCCCACAGGCCGTCGCGTTAATTCCCAGGAGGGACAGCAGGTGTTCGTCCTCAATGGCATTCAGACCATGAGCGGCTACTGTTATAACCTGGGTAACGATCTGGCGGGCATGCGCGATCAGGTCGATTGCGTCAGGCTCTCTCCGCAGGACGTTACGACGCTTGCTGAGATCGACCGTTTCCGTGCCAATGAAAACGGCCAGGCACCGATAATGGTCGCGAAAGGCAGCGATTGTAACGGTTACTGGCGCAAACTGGCGGGTATGACGCTGGTATCCTGAGTAAAAGCACATACCGGCTATATTCCTGCCCAGGTTAGCAGTTTTAATAGGTGGAATGATGCGTAATACTTAATGGTGCAGGCCTTCATTTAATGCCTGCGTCATACAACGGGAGTAGTCATGTCTGATAAAAAACCTCTTCGCCTGTCCGTGCTCGATCTCGCGCCGATTCCACAGGGTGCGACCGCGCGGGACGCGTTTCACAATTCACTTGCGCTGGCGCGTCAGGCTGAAAAACTGGGTTTCGAACGCTACTGGCTGGCTGAACATCACAACATGACAGGGATTGCCAGCGCCGCGACGTCGGTGCTGATTGGCTATCTGGCGGCGAATACCGAGACTCTGAAGCTGGGCTCTGGCGGCATTATGTTACCTAACCATGCGCCACTGGTGATCGGTGAGCAGTTCGGCACGCTGGCTTCTCTCTATCCCGGCCGTATCGACCTCGGCTTAGGCCGTGCGCCAGGTTCAGACCAACGCACCATGATGGCGCTGCGCCGTCATCAGGCCAACATGCACATCGACACGTTTCCTGAGGATGTGGCTGAACTGATTAACTGGTTCGATGCGGAAGCAGATGCGCCGTTGCCTGTGCAGCCGGTCCCCGGTCTGGGCCTGAAGATTCCGGTCTGGCTGCTCGGCTCCAGCCTTTATAGCGCACAGCTGTCAGCAAAAATGGGCCTGCCGTTTGCGTTTGCCTCCCATTTTGCACCTGACCAGCTGTTCCAGGCATTGCACGTTTACCGCGAGAACTTCCAGCCATCGGCGCGTCTCGACAAGCCTTATGCCATGGTCTGTATTAACGTGGTCGCTGCTGACAATGAGCGTGATGCGCGCTTCCTGTTTACCTCGCAGCAGCAGCAGTTTATTAACCTGCGCCGCGGCAAACCGGGTCCGTTACCGGCTCCGGTTGAAAACATGGATAACCTCTGGTCGCCGTCAGAGCAGTATGGCGTTCAGCAGGCACTCAGCATGTCGCTGGTCGGCGATACCGACAAGGTGCGTCATGGACTGGCCTCACTGATGCGTGAAACCCAGGCAGATGAGATTATGGTCAATGGCCAGATTTTTGACCGCGACGCGCGCCTGCGCTCTTTTGCGATTGCGATGGAAGCAGCGAATACCCTGTAATCAGTTTTGCGGTGAGCGGATAATATCCGGGCTCACCGCCAGCTGACGACTATCCCTGGCCGGAGATTGCCCATACAGGCGGCGATACTCCCGGCTGAATTGCGATGCACTCTGATATCCCACCCGATAACCTGCCGTCCCGGCATCGAGCTTTTCCACCATCATAAGACGTCTCGCCTCATTCAGCCGCAGTTGTTTCTGGTATTGCATTGGCGTCATGGCGGTAACGGCTTTGAAGTGATGATGCAGCGAAGAGATACTCATGCCGACACTGCTGGCGAGCTGATCGATCTTCAGCGGCTGATGAAAATTCTCTCGCAGCCAGCGGGCAGCCTGCGCCACCCGATTGCCCGGTCGCTCAGAAAGCGCCATGTTCAGGATGCGTGAACCTTCCGGCCCGGTCAGCAGCCGGTAGAAAATCTCCTGCTCAATAAGGGGCGCCAGGGCCTCAATATCTTCCGGGTGCTCAAGCAGACGCACCAGCCGAAGGACCGCATCCATCAGCAAAGGTGAAACCTTATGCACGGTGACGCCGCGTTCATTAGGCGCTATCGCCAGCGGTAGCGCCGGAGGAAACTGTTCCAGGTAGCGCCTTAGCCGGGGTTCATTGATGGCAATACCCACTCCCAGATTTGGCTTTTCCTGCGTGGCGGCGGTAACGCAGGCGCGCACCGGCATATCCAGCGTCACCAGCAGCAAGTCACCCGGCCCATAGTGCAGCACCTCATCACCAATATGCAGCGCCTTACCGCCCTGGGCCACCAGCGCAAAGCTGGCCCATTGAGCAAAGTGCATCGGCTCCGTCGGAGATGAAACCCGGCCAAAAAACAGACAATCTATGGCACTGGCATGCCGGCCATCCTCCGGAGCATGACGGGCAATTAACTCTGCCAGCGCCTGCCACTTGTCACTCTCTTTCACTCTGCTCTCTCCCTCCTGCTCTCTGTGCTGATATTACCTGACGCCAGGCGGAATGCCTGTCCTGTTACGGCACTTTTGCAGGATTGTGCAAAAAGCTTGCAGGATTGCGCTACCCGCTTTTCAGCACCAGCGCGCATAGTCTTTCGACGCAATCATTACGGCGGAGAATGACATAATGAAAGCACTGCAGAACAAAATCGCACTGGTGACAGGCGCGTCGAAAGGTATAGGTGCGGCGATTGCTATCGCCTTTGCCGCAGCGGGCGCGCGCGTCGTGGTCAATTATCGTCAAGATGAAGTGGGGGCTGCTGATGTAGTCAGCGATATCGTCACCCTGGGCAGTGAAGCCGTGGCAGTACAGGCCGATATCTCTCGCCTGCGGGATGTGGAGCGGCTGTTCGCCACCACTGCAGACTGCTTCGGCGCACCGGACATTGTGGTGAACAATGCGGGCAGTTTTCATCACGGCGAGTTTGAGGCGCTGACCCCGGAGGAGATGCAGCAGCAGATTAACGTTAACCTGCTCGGCACGTTAATGGTCTGTCAGCAGGCGATTCGTCACTTCCCCGCGCATGGCGGCAGCATTATTAATCTCAGCGCCCTGAACAGTAAAAACAGTACGCCAGGTTCCGTACTCTGGGCCGCCACCAAAGGCGCGGTGGATACGCTGACCCAGGGGCTGGCGCGCGAGTTGGGTGCCAGAAATATCCGTGTTAACGCCCTGGCTCCAGGAATGATCCTGACCGAGGGACTGCTGGCTGCAAAGAGGATGAGCCCGCAGCTCAAAGCGCAACTGCTGGCGGCTACGCCGCTGGGGCGATTTGGTCTGCCGGAGGATGTGGCGCAGGTGGCGCTGTTTCTGGCATCTGAGGAGTCTGCCTATGTCAGCGGCGAGCGCGTGATGATCAGCGGCGGTGCCTGACACGCATAAAAAAAAGGGAAGCCAGTGGCTTCCCTTTTCGTTACGACGTTAAGTCGTTATGCATCACGACGACGTGGAGCGGCGGTAGCGCCCTCTTCACGACGTGGACCACGGCTACCTTCACGGTTAAAGGTACGACCGCCGCCTTCACGACCACCTTCACGGCGTTCAGAAGAGAAGCGACGACCACCTTCACGGTTGGCTGCACCTGGACCACCAGCGCCTGGACCGCTGCGACGCTCAGCGCCAGCACCGGCTGGACGGCGATCACCACGGCCTTCATTTGGCAGCGCATCACCCAGTAACTGCATATTCATCGGTTTGTTCAGAATACGTGTACGGGTAAAATGCTGCAGGATGTCGCCTGGCATGCCTTTCGGCAGTTCGATAGTTGAATGCGTACCGAACAGCTTGATGTTACCGATGTAACGGCTGCTGATGTCGCCTTCGTTAGCGATAGCGCCAACGATATGACGAACTTCAACACCATCATCACGGCCTACTTCGATGCGGTACAGCTGCATTTCGCCAACGTCACGACGTTCGCGACGTGGACGATCGCCATCACGGCTTTCACGATTTTCACGCGGAGCACGAGAATCGCCACGCGCTTCACGGCTGTCACGACGGCCATCACGCTCGTCACGATCGCGGTATTCGCGACGTGCAGGACGTGGTGCTTCCGGTGGCAGAATCAGAGGACGTTCGCCCTGTGCCATCTTCAGCAGTGCGGCTGCCAGTGATTCCAGATCCATTTCGTCTTCTGGCTGCATTTTAGCCAGCAGAGCACGGTACTGATCCAGATCGCTGCTTTCCAGCTGCTGCTGGACTTTAGCAGCAAACTTAGCCAGACGACGCTCACCCAGCAGTTCTGCGTTAGGCAGTTCGACTTCAGGAATAGTCAGCTTCATCGTACGTTCGATGTTGCGCAGCAGACGACGCTCACGGTTCTCAACGAACAGCAGCGCACGGCCAGCACGGCCAGCACGACCGGTACGGCCGATACGGTGAACGTAAGATTCTGCATCCATCGGGATGTCGTAGTTCACAACCAGGCTGATACGCTCAACGTCCAGGCCACGGGCCGCAACGTCGGTTGCAATCAGGATGTCGAGACGACCATCTTTCAGGCGCTCCAGCGTCTGCTCGCGCAGTGCCTGGTTCATGTCACCGTTCAGCGCTGCGCTGTTGTAGCCACTACGCTCCAGCGCTTCAGCCACTTCCAGCGTTGCGTTTTTAGTACGCACGAAGATGATGGCAGCATCAAAGTCTTCAGATTCCAGGAAGCGAACCAGAGCGTCTGTTTTACGACCATAAGCAGTCCAGTAGCTCTGGCTGATATCAGGACGTGTAGTCATGCTTGACTGGATACGCACTTCCTGCGGATCTTTCATGAAGCGTTTGGTGATACGACGAATTGCTTCCGGCATGGTTGCAGAGAACAGCGCAGTCTGATGACCGGCTGGAATCTGTGCCATGATGGTTTCAACGTCTTCGATGAAGCCCATACGCAGCATTTCATCAGCTTCATCCAGCACCAGGCCGCGCAGGTTAGACAGTTCTAACGTGCCGCGTTTCAGGTGGTCAAGCAGACGACCAGGCGTACCTACAACAACCTGAGGTCCCTGACGCAGTGCACGTAGCTGCACGTCATAACGCTGGCCGCCGTAGAGGGCAACCACGTTCAGGCCACGCATGTGTTTAGCGAATTCGGTAATTGCTTCAGCAACCTGTACCGCCAGTTCGCGGGTAGGTGCCAGCACCAGGATTTGAGGTGCTTTAACAGTTGGGTCAATGTTGTTTAACAGCGGCAGAGAGAAAGCCGCAGTTTTACCACTCCCGGTCTGCGCCATGCCTAACACGTCACGGCCCGCCAGCAGGTGAGGAATACACTCAGCCTGGATTGGGGATGGCTTTACGTAGCCCATGCCATTCAGTGATTCAAGGATGTCGGCGTTCAGGCCAAGGTCAGCAAAAGTGGTTTGGATATCAGTCATGTAGTACACGTGCCTCTTAGATTGCGGCGGCCAGTCTACATAACTCGTCGTGAAAACTTTCAGTCATTTTCATCAAAAAGTGTGAACCGGCTCAAATTAGAAGTTTTGACGAACAGAAAAGCCTTCATCCTTTAAGATGATGACTTAACAGGTTTTACAGGCAAATTAAGTTCGTCAGCTATTGCTGGTCAGATTCTGATAAATCGTCTTGTGCCTGGCCGAGTTGCGCCAGTTCCAACAATGCGTATCGGTGTTCAACAAAGTTATTGACGTTGTTGGCCACCGCCAGTTTGAACAACGCTTTCGCGTCGTCCTTCTCCCCCAGACTTAGGTAGTACTTACCTAAATAGAAGTTGGTTTCACTGAGATGTTCAGCGAGCGAGGTGTTATCCGTTGCGTCCGCCTTGAGACTTTCCATCAACGCTTTTTCGTTGATATCTCCAAGGTAGAACTCGACAATATTCCATCCCCATTGGTCTCTGACCGCTTTGTCGTGACGCTGTTGAAGCGCAACTTTTGCCTTGTCGACATCCATCTCACGTTCAACGAGATAGAGCCACAGACTGCGGAAAGGATCGTTAGGATCGTCTTGATAAAACGCCAGCAGATCATCTTGCGCTAACTTGTATCGACCGCCGTAATAGAGGGCGATACCACGGTTTAAATGCGCATAGTTGTAAGTTGGATCAAGCTCAAGTACAGAATCAAACGCTTCATAGGCGGCATCAAAGTTGCCCGCCTGCGTTAAATATATGCCTAAGTAGTTAAACACTTCTGGCATATCTGGTCTTATAGACAGCGCTTGCGAAAAATCGTTCCGCGCTAATGCCCGCAGACCTAAACTATCATACAACACTCCGCGCTCATATAACAGCTGTGCGCGTTCATCATCGGTGAGAGCGCGACTGGCAAGAATTTGTTCCATGCGCGCCAGTATCACTTCCTGCTGCAGTGTGGGCTGTAAAGGCACTGCAAGAACTTCGTTCTTACGCCAATTGGAGTTGCTGCATCCTGCCAGCGTCAAAGCTGTCGCAACAAAACACCAGCGCAGAAAAGGCTTCATTTCCCACTCCCGAATACAAACATTGGGATAACTATCCTGTCATCCGCCTGCTGTGCACAAGGATTCCCGCCCTCGCGATGATACAAACGCCCCTCTCCGCCAGGCAAAGAGGGGCAAATCAGCAACGTCTTACTCAGCTTCAGGCGTAATCACCGCGGCAGCTTCTTCAGTCTGCGGCTTAGATTCTGTCGCTTCTTTGATGCTCAGACGTACGCGGCCCTGGCGATCAACTTCCATCACCTTAACCGGCACTTCCTGACCCATCTGCAGATAGTCAGTCACTTTTTCAACGCGCTTATCAGCGATTTGTGAAATGTGAACCAGACCTTCCTTACCACCGCCGATAGCGACGAAGGCACCGAAGTCAACGATACGGGTCACTTTACCACTGTAAACGCGGCCCACTTCGATCTCTGCGGTAATCTCTTCGATACGACGAATTGCTTCTTTCGCTTTCAGACCATCGGTCGCTGCGATTTTCACGGTGCCGTCATCTTCGATTTCAATCGTTGTGCCGGTCTCTTCGGTCAGTGCACGAATCACTGAGCCGCCTTTACCGATCACATCTTTGATCTTGTCCGAGCTGATTTTGATGGTGTAGATGCGTGGAGCGAATTCAGAAATCTCGGTACGCGGCGTGCTGATAGCCTGTTCCATCACGCCCAGAATGTGCAGACGCGCACCCTTGGCCTGGTTCAGGGCTTCCTGCATGATTTCACGCGTGATGCCTTCGATTTTAATGTCCATCTGCAGCGCGGTGATACCTTCACGGCTACCCGCTACTTTGAAGTCCATGTCGCCGAGGTGATCTTCATCGCCCAGAATGTCAGACAGAACCACAAACTTCTCATCTTCTTTTACCAGACCCATCGCGATACCCGCAACGGCGGCTTTGATTGGCACACCTGCATCCATCAATGCCAGTGAGGCACCGCAGACAGAGGCCATTGAAGAAGAGCCGTTAGATTCGGTAATTTCAGATACAACACGAATGGTGTAAGGGAAATCTTCCGCTTTTGGCATTACCGCTAACACGCCGCGCTTCGCCAGACGACCGTGACCAATCTCGCGACGCTTCGGCGAACCGACCATGCCAGTTTCGCCGACTGAGTATGGAGGGAAGTTGTAATGGAACAGGAAGCTGTCGGTACGTTCGCCCATCAGCTCATCCAGGTTCTGCGCATCGCGGGTTGTACCCAGCGTTGCCGTAACCAGTGCCTGCGTCTCACCACGGGTGAACAGTGATGAACCATGGGTACGTGGCAATACGCCAGTACGCACGTCCAGACCGCGGATCATATCTTTTTCACGGCCATCAATACGTGGCTCGCCATTCAGGATGCGGGTACGAACAACGGTTTTTTCGAGGCTATGCACGATATCACCGATTTCTGAACCATCCAGCGTTTCATCTTCAGCCAGCAGAGCAGCAATGGTTTCGTCTTTAATGACGCCAACCTGCGTATAACGCTCCTGCTTGTCAGTGATGCGGTAAGCATCGCTGATGCGCGCTTCTGCCAGGGCAGCAACACGAGAAATCAGTGCGGTATTGGCGGCTTCTGGCTGCCAGTCCCAGCGTGGTTTGCCCGCTTCAGCAACCAGGGCATTGATGTTTTCAATAACGATCTGCTGCTGGTCGTGACCAAAGACCACGGCACCCAGCATCTGCTCTTCTGACAGAATCTCAGCTTCAGATTCAACCATCAGAACGGCATTCTGCGTACCGGCAACAACCAGATCCAGACGAGACTGTTTCAGCTCATCGGCAGTTGGGTTCAGAACGTATTGATCGTTGATGTAACCTACGCGTGCAGAGCCAATCGGGCCATTGAACGGCAGACCAGAAAGTGCCAGCGCAGCAGAGGCACCGATCATTGCAACGATGTCAGGATGAACCTGTGGGTTTACAGAAACCACGGTTGCAATAACCTGAACTTCGTTAACAAAACCTTCCGGGAACAGCGGACGAATCGGGCGGTCAATCAGACGCGAAATCAGCGTTTCGCCTTCGCTTGGACGGCCTTCACGGCGGAAGAAGCTTCCCGGGATACGACCAGCAGCGTAAGTACGCTCCTGATAGTTTACGGTCAGCGGGAAGAAGTCCTGACCTGGTTTAGATTTTTTCTGACCTACAACAGTGACGAACACTGCAGTATCGTCCATGCTCACCATTACAGCGGCTGTCGCCTGGCGCGCCATCATGCCGGTTTCCAGCGTGACGGTATGTTGACCATATTGGAATTTGCGTACGATCGGATTCAGCAAAGTCAAAGTCCTTAACTTCGGGGCATGGCTATCTGTAGCCCGCCATTGATTACCAATCTTCAGTTGCATCCTCGCGACTAATGACAACCCTCGACCGCCTCTGCGGTAAAGCCTCTCATTAGCCGCGCGAAATTCTGCAAACTAAAGATCACACTAAGCAACAATACATCAGTTTGGACCGGATTGCTGCCGATTGCTCGAAAAAAGGGGCCATAAAGGCCCCCTCTTAAAGAAACTCGCACAAATCTGATCGTAAGCTGCACACTGTGCAAAAGCCCGCGTAATGCCCCGACGATCAGATTCTTCAGACTTAGCGACGCAGACCGAGACTTTCGATCAGGCTGCTGTAGCGTGCAACGTCTTTACGCTTCAGGTAATCCAGCAGCTTACGACGCTGAGATACCATACGCAGCAGACCGCGGCGGCTGTGGTGGTCTTTTTTGTGCTCAGAGAAGTGACCCTGCAGATGGGTAATCTGCGCGGTCAACAGGGCAACCTGAACTTCAGTTGAACCGCTGTCGTTAGCACCACGGCCATATTTAGCAACGATCTCTGCTTTAGCTTCTACGCTTAGAGACATAATAAACTCCAGTAATAAATGAATGTATGGGTGCCGATCTCTAATTCAGCATCCCGCTTTAAAGCCGCGCTATTCTACTCTGCGCCCGATAGCAACGCAAATGCCCCATCAGCGAAAAGTGAACGCCCGGCTTAATCCTGATACTCAACCACTAAACGACGTGGCGCAAGACGGCCATCATCAGCGATTTCGGCCATGCCGATAAACTTACGCGCTTCGCCTTCCGATACCCTGACCAATCCCTGCGCAGGGGCATTGCTGGCCTGTACCGGCTGACCCTGGCGGAAAAAATCTGCCACAGCTGGCGGGATATTCACCTCAGGGAAATCAGAGGCGGGGCTATCCATCGGCAACAACAGCGGATCGAGCTGTGTCTCCAGTGGGATACCGCCTTCCGTCGCTTCCGTCAGCAGGGCGTTGAGCTGTTCCAGCGTCACCATCCTTTCATAGGGATAACGCGCAACCTGAACGCGACGCAGCATGATGACATGCGCTCCGCATCCCAGCTTTTCGCCCAGATCATCAATGATGGTGCGGATATAGGTGCCTTTGGAGCAGTGAATTTCCAGCTCCAGCTCATTATCCTGCCAGCGAATAAACTGCAGCTCATAGACAGTAATTGGACGGGGTTCACGCTCAATTACGATGCCCTGACGCGCATATTCATATAGCGGGCGACCCTGGTGCTTCAGCGCCGAAAACATCGACGGCACCTGCAACGTTTCGCCACGGAAGCTCTCGAGGGCGCTGTCCAGATCGGCCTGACTGAAGCTGACCGGACGCGTCTGCACAATGTTGCCATCGGCGTCTGACGTGTCCGTACGTTCGCCCAGTCGGGCAATCACGCGGTAGCGTTTGTCGGAATCCAGCAGATACTGCGAAAACTTAGTCGCTTCACCCAGGCAGATCGGCAACATGCCGGTCGCCAGAGGATCAAGCGCGCCGGTATGACCTGCGCGATTGGCGTTAAAGATACGCTTCACTTTCTGCAGGACATCATTCGACGAGACGCCTTGTGGCTTATCCAGCAACAACACGCCATGGACGTCGCGACCGCGACGACGCGGACGACTCATTACGCCTCCTCGTCATCGCCCGTAGCGTCGGGGCCACGGCGCTCAGCATCGTTCTTCACGACGCTGGTGACGAGATTGGACATGCGCATCCCTTCCACTAACGAGTTGTCGTAGAAGAAGGTCAGCTCAGGCACGATACGCAGACGCATCGCTTTGCCCAGCAAAATACGGATATAACCTGACGCTTCTTTCAGTGCTTTCAGGCCATGTTTAATCGCTTCTTCATCTTTGTCGTTAAGGAAAGTAACGAACACTTTTGCGTAGGCGAGATCGCGTGACACTTCAACGCCGGATACGGTGACCATCATGCCAAGACGGGGATCTTTGATCTCACGTTGCAGGATCATCGCAATCTCTTTCTGCAGCTCTTGTGAAACGCGCTGCGGGCGACCAAATTCTTTCGCCATCATTATTTCTCCCAAATAATTCGGGAGGCCAGAGGCCTCCCAAATTGCAACACATCAGCAGTCTATTACTCGATGGTGCGTTTAATTTCGATGATTTCAAACACTTCGATCATATCGCCAACGCGAACGTCGTTGTAGTTCTTCACGCCGATACCGCACTCCATGCCGTTACGCACTTCGTTGACGTCATCTTTAAAGCGACGCAGAGATTCCAGCTCGCCTTCGTAAATCACCACGTTGTCACGCAGGACACGGATTGGATTGTGACGTTTGATGTTACCTTCCGTCACCATACAACCGGCAATCGCGCCAAACTTCGGTGATTTGAACACGTCACGCACTGCAGCCAGACCAATGATCTGCTGTTTGTACTCGGGTGCCAGCATACCGCTCATCGCCGCTTTAACTTCATCAATCAGGTTATAGATGACTGAGTAGTAACGCAGATCCAGGCTTTCAGCATCGATGACGCGACGCGCAGAGGCATCAGCACGGACGTTGAAGCCGATCAGGATGGCGTTCGAGGCAGCGGCCAGCGTTGCGTCGGTTTCGGTAATCCCGCCGACACCTGAACCGACAATCTTCACCTTCACTTCGTCGGTGGAGAGTTTCAGCAGGGAGTCAGAGATCGCTTCCACAGAACCCTGAACGTCAGCTTTCATCACGATGTTCAGTTCAGAAACTTCGCCTTCGGTCATGTTAGCAAACATGTTCTCAAGCTTAGATTTCTGCTGGCGAGCCAGTTTAACTTCGCGGAATTTGCCCTGACGATAGAGCGCAACTTCACGTGCTTTCTTCTCGTCACGAACCACGGTCGCTTCATCACCCGCAGCCGGCACGCCGGACAGGCCCAGAATCTCAACCGGAATAGATGGACCCGCTTCCATGACTTCGCGGCCCAGTTCGTCACGCATTGCACGAACACGGCCATATTCGAATCCACAAAGAACGATGTCGCCTTTGTTCAGTGTACCTTCACGGACCAGCACGGTTGCAACCGGACCACGACCTTTGTCGAGGAACGATTCGATGACCACGCCACTCGCCATACCTTCACGAATAGCAGTCAGTTCCAGTACTTCCGCCTGCAGCAGGATAGCGTTTAACAGGTCATCAATGCCGGTACCTGCTTTCGCAGAGACATTAACGAACATGTTTTCGCCGCCCCACTCTTCCGGAATGATTCCGTACTGAGTCAGTTCGTTTTTAACACGATCCGGATCCGCTTCTGGCTTATCGCACTTGTTCACTGCAACCACAACCGGCACTTTAGCGGCTTTGGCGTGCTGAATAGCTTCGATGGTCTGTGGCATCACGCCATCGTCTGCTGCGACAACCAGGATAACGATGTCGGTCGCCTGCGCACCACGTGCACGCATCGCGGTAAACGCGGCGTGGCCCGGGGTATCCAGGAAGGTGACCATACCGGTGTCGGTTTCGACGTGGTAAGCACCGATGTGCTGAGTAATGCCGCCCGCTTCGCCAGAGGCGATTTTGGTGGAGCGGATATAGTCCAGCAGGGATGTTTTACCGTGGTCGACGTGACCCATGATGGTGACAACCGGAGCACGAGACTCCTGCGCCGCATCAGTATCACGATCGTCCATTACCGCTTCTTCCAGCTCATTCTCACGACGCAGGGTCACTTTGTGGCCCATCTCTTCGGCAACGAGCTGTGCAGTTTCCTGATCGATGACCTGGTTGATAGTCGCCATAGCGCCCATCTTCATCATCGCTTTGATGACCAGAGAACCTTTTACCGCCATTTTGTTAGCCAGTTCGGCTACGGTAATGGTTTCGCCAATCACAACATCGCGGTTAACGGCCTGCGCTGGCTTGTTGAAGCCCTGCTGCAGTGCGCTAGGTTTGCGATGCTTGCCGCCTTTACCGCCACGAACCTGCGCACGCGCTTCTTCACGGTCAGTTTTGGCTTCAGAATGTTTGTTGCCTTTTTTTGCCGGACGCGCAGCTTTAGCAGTTGTACGCGCACGCGCACGACCTGCTTCAACCTGACGGTCGTTTTCGTCTTCTGCCTGACGGGCATGGGTCGAAGTGGTGACGTGATAGTCGCCTTTATCCTCTTCTTCTGGCTTTTCCCATTCAGCTGATTTCTCTTCAGCCAGACGGCGGGCTTCTTCAGCTACGAGGCGGGCAGCCTCTTCCAGCTTACGGCGGGCTTCTTCTTCAGCTTTACGCTTCAGTTCGGCAGCTTCAGCTTCGCGACGGGCTTTGTCTGACTGCGCAGCCCTGGTCACTTCGTCGGTAGGTTGATTTGTCACTTTGTCATTTTCCGCTGCTGCACGTTTGGCCTTGTCAGCGGCTTCGCGCCTGGCTTTATCTTCGGCTTCACGTTGCGCTTTCTGTTCAGCTTCGCGACGGGCTTTTTCTTCAGCCTCGCGTTGCGCCTGCTCTTCCGCTTCACGCTGCGCCTCGGCTTCTGCTTCGGCCTGAGCTTGCTCAGACTCTGCATCACCTTTCACATAGGTACGCTTTTTGCGGACTTCAATTTGCACCGACTTACTTTTACCCCCGGTGCCTGGAATATTCAAGGTGCTGCGCGTTTTACGCTGCAGCGTCAGCTTAGCGGAACCGACCTGACCGTGTTCACGGTTCAGATGAGATAGTAAGGTTTCTTTCTCGTGCTGGGTCACCGCGTCATTTTCAGACTTAGGGATCCCCGCATCAGCAAATTGCTGTACCAGGCGATCGACCGGAGTCTGAATTTCTGCGGCCAGCGATTTTACGGTTACATCTGTCATGCTGTTCCTTCCTGTTATTACGCGTCATCGCCGAACCAGCAGATATTACGTGCGGCCATAATCAGCGCGCCGGCCTGTTCATCAGACATGCCTTCAATATCCGTCAGATCGTCAACACCTTGCTCAGCGAGATCTTCCAGCGTGCAAACGCCTTTCGACGCCAGGCGGAACGCCAGCGCACGATCGAGGCCTTCAAGATTCAGAAGATCCTCAGCGGGCTCCTGATTTCCAAGACTCTCTTCTTTCGCCAGGGCCAGGGTGGTTAACGCATTTTTTGCTCGTTCACGCAGGGCTTCAATGGTCTCTTCATCGAGACCGTCGACTTCCAGCAGCTCGTTGATTGGCACGTATGCCAGCTCTTCCAGCGAGGAGAAGCCCTCTTCCACCAGTACGGTGGCGAACTCTTCGTCGATGTCGAGATGTTTAGTGAACATATCGATCGCTGCATGGGCTTCAGCCTGATGCTTGGCCTGCAGATCATCGACGGTCATCACGTTCAGCTCCCAGCCACTTAGCTGCGAAGCGAGACGCACGTTTTGGCCGTTACGGCCGATCGCCTGAGCCAGATTGCCAGCTTCTACGGCGATATCCATGGTGTGATTATCTTCATCAACCACAATCGACGCCACATCGGCCGGAGCCATGGCGTTGATAACAAACTGCGCCGGGTTATCGTCCCACAGCACGATATCGATACGCTCGCCGCCCAGTTCACTGGAAACTGCCTGAACACGCGCGCCGCGCATACCCACACAGGCACCGACGGGATCGATACGTTTGTCGTTGGTTTTGACTGCAATTTTAGCGCGCGAACCCGGATCACGGGCAGCGGCTTTAATTTCAATCAGTTCTTCGCCAATTTCTGGCACTTCAATGCGGAATAGCTCAATCAGCATTTCCGGTTTGGAACGCGTCACGAACAGCTGCGCGCCACGCGCTTCCGGACGTACAGAGTAGAGTACGCCACGAATACGATCGCCTGGACGGAAGTTTTCGCGCGGCAGCATATCTTCGCGCATGATAACCGCTTCGGCGTTGCTGCCTAAATCGAGGGAAATATTGTCGCGATTAACTTTCTTCACCACGCCAGTAATAATTTCGCCTTCATGCTGACGGAACTGATCAACCACCATTGCGCGCTCAGCTTCGCGCACTTTTTGCACGATAACCTGCTTAGCGGTCTGGGTGGTGATACGGTCAAAGGTGACCGATTCAATCTGATCTTCGACATATTCGCCCAGATTGAATGCTTCATCTTCGAAGCGGGCCGCATCCAGCGTGATCTCGCGCGTCGGCTGTGTCACCTCATCAACGATTTCCCAGCGGCGGAAAGTATCGAAATCACCACTGCGGCGATCAATGCTGACGCGTACCTCGATTTCCTGCTCGTACTTTTTCTTGGTCGCAGTCGCCAGCGCGCTCTCCAGCGCTTCGAAGATTTTCTCACGCGGCAGGGCTTTTTCGTTAGAAACGGCTTCTACAACAGCTAAGATCTCTTTGTTCATCCTGGTTAGCCTCAATCCGGACTTTTAAAAGTGGGGGACCAGGTTCGCTTTCTGAATATTACTCAGTGCGAACACTTCATCGCTACCCTCAACGTGCACCGTGATCATCTCGCCATCAACTGACTTAATGGTTCCCTGCCATTTACGGCGGTTCTGAACGGCCATACGCAACACCAGACTCACTTCTTCACCCATAAAGCGGGTGTAGTGTTCTGCAGTGAACAGAGGACGATCGAGTCCCGGTGAAGAGACTTCAAGGTTGTAAGGTACAGTAATGGGATCTTCAACATCCATTACCGCACTTACCTGGTGGCTGACATCGGCGCAATCATCGACATTGATGCCATCTTCACTATCAATATAGATGCGCAGGATAGATGTGCGACTACGAACGAATTCAATTCCAACCAGTTCGTAACCCAGCGCTTCTACGGGAGCCGATACCAACTCTGTCAATTTTTGCTCTAATGTGGACAAGCCCACCCCCAAGACATAAAAAAAGGGCCTATAGCCCAGTATTACGATTCGCTAATAACAAAAAACCCCGAATATTCGGGGCTTTTAGTCACTGGACCCTGTATGCCGCGATGCGGCCCGGACTCCATCCTAAGAATTTTCTTTCAAAAAATAGCCGTGAATGCGTCCGTCGATGCATACAGTATATTTGAAAAAGAACTCAAAGGTAAAATTGGTTGCGGGGGCCGGATTTGAACCGACGACCTTCGGGTTATGAGCCCGACGAGCTACCAGGCTGCTCCACCCCGCGTCCGAAAACGTGGCGAATAATACGCCAGACCTGCATAAAATGCAAGTGATACTGCTATTTGGTACCGAGGACGGGACTTGAACCCGTAAGCCCAATCGGGCACTACCACCTCAAGGTAGCGTGTCTACCAATTCCACCACCACGGCACTGCACTGACCACAACGATTCGTTGCGCTGACGACCTTACTTAGGAATATCGCTGCCCGGAGTAACCGGTTGAGCTGGCTTTTCAGTCTGTTGAGAAGACTGCGCCGGCGCAGAAAGATTTTCCCACTCGCTTCCCTTCGACGCTTTATTGCTGTTCAGATTACCCAGAACCAGGCTGATGATGAAGAACAGTGCCGCTAAGATGCCAGTAGTACGCGTCAGAAAGTTACCTGAACCCGAAGAACCAAACACCGTACCGGATGCGCCTGCACCGAATGAGGCTCCCATATCAGCGCCTTTGCCTTGCTGCAGCATGATCATACCCACAAGGGCGATAGCTACAATAAGGAAAACAACTAAAAGAGCTTCGTACATATTCAACCTGTTCCTTGCACGATAATCGTACAGTTAAAGCTTCAACCAGTATTGATGGGGAGTCTCGTCATCACCCATCAGAAGCGGGTGTGAATACTAACCAAAGGCGCATATCTCTGCAAGTGCAATTTTTAGCAGCCAGACTGATTGCAGAAAAAAGCGCCATCCCGGTGATTTTACAGGCAGTTCAGCATCCTGCGAACCGCCTGTTATAAGCTTAAACGGCCTTGACCTGGTCAGCGATACGATTTGCCAGTTCCGTTACCTGCGCCTCATTTTCACCTTCGACCATTACACGAATCAATGGCTCGGTTCCTGATTTACGCAGCAGAACGCGTCCACGACCCGCCAGGGCTTTTTCTACTTCGGCGGTAACGGTTTTTACTGCGTCGCTTTGCAGTGGATCATGCTCGCCCGCAAAGCGAACATTGACCAGAACCTGCGGCAGCATCTTCATACCGCTACAGAGATCGTGCAGGCTCATATGATTGCGTACCATTGCAGTGAGTACTTGCAAACTTGCAACAATACCGTCACCCGTGGTGGTTTTATCCAGCAGAATCACATGACCAGAGTTCTCCGCGCCGAGACGCCATCCCTTCTCCTGCATCTTCTCCAGCACATAGCGGTCACCCACTTTGGCGCGGGTAAAAGGAATGCCAAGTTGTTTCAGCGCTAACTCCAGTCCCATGTTACTCATCAGCGTACCCACTACGCCGCCGCGTAACTGTCCCTGACGCAATGCTTCGCGTGCAATGATATAGAGGATCTGGTCGCCATCCACTTTGTCGCCCAGATGGTCAATCATCATGATACGGTCGCCGTCGCCGTCGTAGGCCAGACCAATATCGGCTTTCTCGGCCAGCACACGCTGCTGCAGCAGTTTGAGATCGGTGGCACCGCATTCTTTGTTAATGTTCATGCCGTCTGGCTGGACACCGATAGCAATGACGGTTGCGCCCAGTTCTCGCAGAACATTCGGCGCAATGTGGTAAGTCGCACCATTGGCGCAGTCGACCACAATTTTCAGGCCGTTAAGATTCAGTTCGCTTGGGAAGGTCCCTTTGCAGAACTCAATGTAACGCCCTGCGGCATCGACAATACGGCTGGCACGGCCTAACTGCGCAGACTCAACGCAGGTAATCGGCTTTTCCATTTCCAGTTCAATCGCTTCTTCGACGTCATCAGGCAGTTTGGTGCCCTCGGAGGAGAAGAATTTAATCCCGTTATCGTCAAACGGATTGTGCGATGCGGAAATCACAATACCCGCCTCTGCGCGGAAGGTGCGGGTCAGATAGGCGATAGCGGGCGTTGGCATCGGGCCGGTAAATGCAGCTGTCAGGCCCGCCGCCGCAAGACCCGCTTCCAGCGCAGACTCCAGCATATAGCCAGAGATACGCGTATCTTTACCGATAATGATTTTCTTTGAACCGTGACGCGCCAGCACTTTACCTGCTGCCCAGCCCAGCTTCAGGACGAAATCGGGGGTGATAGGTGTTTCACCGACTTTGCCGCGAATGCCGTCTGTACCGAAATATTTACGATTACTCATGATACTCCTTTTGCTCTTCGGGTCGCTTCGACCACGCGCATCGCTTCGGCCGTTTCTTTTACGTCATGCGCGCGAATAATCTGCGCGCCCTGCATTGCAGCAATCACCGCGCAGCTAAGGCTGCCGGTTAAACGCTGTGACGGGCCGACATTTAACAGCTGGCCAATCATCGATTTACGCGACATTCCTACCAACAACGGCAGACCGAAGTGGTTAAAATCGCCCAGATGAGCCAGCAGTTCATAATTGTGGCTGAGATTTTTACCGAAACCGAAGCCCGGGTCGAGTATCAGCCGCTCTTTTTTAATTCCCGCCGCTTCACAGCGCGCAATCTGCTGCGCGAAGTAAGTGTCCACTTCGCTTAAAATGTTTTTGTAAACCGGTGCCTGCTGCATCGTGCGCGGTTCACCCTGCATATGCATCAAACAGACGGGAAGTCCGGTAGCGGCAGCAGCTTCCAGTGCACCTCGTTCAGAGAGTGAGCGAACGTCATTAATGATGTGAGCGCCCACTCGCGCGGCTTCACGGATGACTTCTGCTTTAGATGTATCGACTGAAATCCAGACTTCGAAACGCTGGGCGATGGCATCGATCACCGGAATTACCCGCTCCAGCTCCTCCTCCACACTCACTTCATCCGCGCCAGGTCGGGTTGATTCACCGCCCACATCGATGATGGTTGCGCCTGCGTTGACCATCTCATTGGTATGCGTCAGCGCATCGACCAGCGCGTTATGTTTGCCACCATCTGAAAAGGAGTCCGGCGTGACATTCAGAATGCCCATCACATGGGGAAAAGATAAATCGAGATGGGAATCACGGGCGAACAACTTCATGGTGAAAACTCCTTACTGATCAATATCCGGATGTAAAAAACCCCGGACCAGCCGGGGTTTTGTCTGACGATGTTGCGTCTTATTTATTGTACTGCTCTGACATGGTATTGCCTGGGTTCGGCGTACGCGGTTCATCAACAGGACGTGGCGCCTTTGGCGTACCGTTGCTGTCTGAGCTGCTGCCTGGATCTTCCCAGCCAGCTGGCGGACGCACTTCGCGTCGTGCCATCAGGTCGTCGATCTGCGGTGCATCAATGGTTTCATACTTCATCAGCGCGTCTTTCATCGCGTGAAGAATGTCCATGTTCTCACCCAGAATGCGACGAGCACGCTGGTAGTTGCTATCGATCAGGTGCTTAACTTCCTGGTCGATGATGCGGGCAGTTTCATCAGACATATGTTTCGCTTTCGCGACAGAACGCCCAAGGAATACTTCACCCTCTTCTTCTGCATACAGCAATGGACCCAGTTTTTCGGAGAAGCCCCACTGTGTCACCATGTTGCGAGCCAGATTGGTCGCGACTTTAATGTCGTTAGACGCACCGGTAGAAACACGTTCCACACCGTAGATGATCTCTTCTGCAAGACGACCGCCGTAAAGCGTTGATATCTGGCTTTCCAGTTTCTGACGGCTGGCGCTGATCGCGTCGCCTTCAGGCAGGAAGAAGGTCACTCCGAGCGCACGGCCGCGTGGGATAATCGTAACTTTATGCACCGGGTCATGCTCTGGCACCAGGCGACCAATAATGGCGTGGCCCGCTTCGTGGTAGGCGGTTGACTCTTTCTGCGATTCCGTCATCACCATAGAGCGACGTTCCGCACCCATCATGATTTTGTCTTTCGCTTTCTCGAACTCAACCATCGATACCACACGCTTGTTTGAACGGGCCGCGAACAACGCTGCTTCGTTCACAAGGTTGGCCAGATCGGCACCTGAGAAGCCTGGAGTACCACGTGCAATGATCGCTGCATCGATATCGGTAGCCAATGGCACACGACGCATATGCACTTTCAGGATCTGCTCACGACCGCGTACGTCTGGCAGGCCTACCACAACCTGACGGTCAAAGCGGCCTGGGCGCAGCAGCGCAGGATCCAGTACGTCAGGACGGTTAGTCGCAGCGATAACGATAATACCTTCGTTACCTTCGAAACCATCCATCTCAACCAGCATCTGGTTCAGCGTCTGCTCACGTTCATCATGACCACCGCCTAAACCGGCGCCACGCTGACGACCAACGGCATCGATCTCATCGATGAAGATGATGCACGGTGCTGCTTTCTTGGCCTGTTCGAACATGTCACGCACACGGGATGCGCCGACACCAACAAACATTTCCACAAAGTCCGAACCGGAGATGGTAAAGAATGGCACCTTCGCTTCACCGGCAATGGCTTTAGCCAGCAGGGTTTTACCGGTACCCGGTGGCCCCACCATCAGAACGCCTTTTGGAATTTTACCGCCCAGCTTCTGGAAACGGCTCGGCTCACGCAGATATTCCACCAGCTCAGCCACTTCATCTTTCGCTTCGTCACAACCGGCAACGTCGGCGAATGTGGTTTTAATCTGGTCTTCCGTCAACATGCGGGCTTTGCTTTTGCCGAAGGACATCGCGCCCTTACCGCCGCCGCCCTGCATCTGACGCATAAAGAAGATCCACACACCGATCAGCAGCAGCATCGGGAACCACGAAATGAAGATTGAAGCCAGCAGGCTTGGTTCTTCCGGTGGTTCGCCAACCACTTTGACGTTTTTGGTCAAGAGGTTATCGAGCAACTTAGGATCATTGACAGGAATGTAGGTGGTATATTTATTGCTGTCTTTTTTGACAACGTTAATCTCACGCCCGTTAATGCGTGCCTCGCGGACCTGATCCTGGTTCACTTCCGACAGGAAGGTTGAATAATCAACCCGACGGCCATTTGACTCGCTGGGCCCAAAGCTCTGGAATACTGACATCAGCACGACCGCGATGACTAACCAGAGAATCAGGTTTTTCGCCATGTCACTCAAGGGATTAACCTCATATTACATCGGTGTTAACAGATAGCGTAGGGTACTATAGTTCCTGCATACATGGAATCGCAGCAAAGCTGCGGACTTCTCCAGCAATTTGGTTATAGTTTGCGCCCAGTCGCCACAATGTACACTTCACGTGAACGAGAACGTGAAGCGTCCGGCTTACGAATTTTTACTTTCGTAAACAGGGAGCGAATTTCCCGCAGGTATTCATCGAAGCCATCTCCCTGAAACACTTTCACTACGAAACTACCGCCAGGTGCCAGAATATCCCGACACATCTCCAGCGCCAGCTCTACTAAATACATCGACCGGGGAATATCTACGGCAGGTGTACCACTCATATTCGGTGCCATATCTGACATGACCACCTGAACTTTCTGATCGCCAACGCGCTCAAGCAATGCATTGACTACCAATTCTTCACGAAAATCGCCCTGAAGGAAATCGACACCGACGATTGGATCCATTGGCAGGATATCACAGGCAATGACGCGCCCTTTGTTCCCGATTTGCTGTACCACATATTGCGACCAGCCACCGGGTGCAGCACCCAGATCTACCACGGTCATACCGGGTTTGAACAGCTTGTCACCCTGTTGTATTTCATCAAGTTTAAACCAGGCGCGCGAGCGCAACCCTTTTTTATGCGCCTGGAGCACATATTTATCGCTAAAGTGTTCCTGAAGCCAGCGGCCGGAGCTGGCTGAACGCTTTTTACCCGTCATAATATTTCCAACTAAATCGTCATCGTAGCGATAAACCTGCACGCAATGGGTTGCGTCGATTTGGTGATATACCCGAGATGGCGGTAGAATGAACCGTTTTCAATCCCTGAGTAAGTAAAAAACTACGATGAATCTAAGTACCAAACAAAAACAGCACCTCAAGGGCCTCGCCCATCCACTCAAGCCAGTGGTTATGCTGGGTGGCAACGGCCTGACTGAAGGCGTGCTGGCCGAAATCGAGCAGGCTCTGGCGCATCACGAACTGATTAAGGTCAAAATCGCCTCAGAAGATCGTGAAACGAAACAGCTGATCGTCGAGGCTATCGTGCGTGAGACCGGTGCCAGCAACGTACAGGTGATCGGCAAAACGCTGGTGCTGTATCGCCCCTCTAAAGAGAGCAAAATTTCTTTACCACGTTAAGTGGGCAAAGAAAGTGACATGCTCTTACCTCAGATAAAAGGCCGCGATGCGGCCTTTTTCTTTTCTTTACATTGCGCATCAACGCTTTTTCAGGCGACGCACCATCTTAAAGGTATTCTACCTTCAGGATCTCATACTCGACATCGCCGCCCGGGGTTTTCACGATAGCCACATCATCGGCTTCTTTACCCACCAGGCCACGCGCCATTGGCGAATTGACCGAAATAAGATTTTGCTTAAAGTCCGCTTCGTCATCGCCCACGATACGATACGTTGACTCTTCGTCGGTCTCGACATTCAGTACGGTCACCGTTGCGCCGAAAATCACGCGACCCGTTTTAGGCATCTGGGTGACGTCAATCACCTGCGCATTAGAGAGTTTGGCTTCAATCTCCTGAATACGGCCTTCACAAAAACCCTGTTCTTCACGCGCAGCATGGTATTCCGCGTTCTCTTTTAAATCGCCGTGTTCGCGTGCGTCAGCGATAGAGGCGATAATGCGCGGGCGCTTCACGGTTTTCAGCTCGTTCAGCTCTTCACGCAATCTTTCAGCGCCTCTTAACGTCATCGGAATCTGATTCATTTAAGCTCCTCGCCATCTTTCCTGTTAACGATGTCATCCTGACCGGTGACTGCAGAAAAAAGCGTTCTGCGGCACATTAGCCCGTTTTTGCAAATAAAAGAATCCTGACCCGGAAATGCTTCCAGGCCAGAAAAGAGTTTTGCAATTTGATACGTATTTTACCCCAGAGTTCACTGCGGGTCATCGTTTACTTTGCACCGTCCGGCAACGTAGTATTGACGCCCTCACCTGCCAGTTACCGCGAGATTATGCGATTTTCACGACTTGTTACCGGATTAAGCTGCGCATTTATGCTACAGGCACACGCAGCGCCAGTTGATGAATACATGCAGTACCTGCCAGACGGCGCCAATCTGGCGCTGATGGTTCAGAAAGTGGGTGCATCAACACCGATTATTGATTACCACGGAAAACAGATGGCCCTGCCAGCCAGTACCATGAAAGTGGTAACGGCGCTGGCGGCCCTGCTGGAACTGGGTGGTGACTTCCGTTTTCAGACCACTTTTGAGACTCGCGGCGCCATTATAGATGGCACCCTGAACGGCGATTTAGTGGCTCGTTTCGGCGGTGATCCGACCTTAAGCCGTCAGGATCTGCGCAACATGGTCGCTGCGATTAAGAAGCAGGGTATTAACCATATTAAAGGCAATCTGGTTATCGACACCTCCGTGTTTGCCAGTCACGACATGGCGCCGGGCTGGCCGTGGAATGACATGACCCAGTGCTTCAGCGCCCCGCCGGGTGCGGCGATTGTTGATAAGAACTGCTTCTCAGTGTCGCTCTACAGCGCTAATACGCCGGGTGAAAATGCCTTTGTGCGTATCGCATCCTATTATCCGGCACATATGTACAGCCAGGTCCGCACCATCGGCCGCAACAGCGGCGAAGGGCAATATTGTGAACTGGATGTGGTGCCGGGCGAGCTAAACCGCTACACACTGACCGGCTGTATGCGCCAGCGTGCAGAACCGCTGCCGCTGGCCTTTGCTGTGCAGGATGGCGCGGCCTGGGCAGGCGAAATTCTCAAGGCGGAGCTGCGGTCGTCAGAAATTGATTACAGCGGGCATCTGGTGCGTCAGACGCAAGTCACGGAGCCAGGCACTGTACTGGCATCGACCCAGTCCGCGCCCCTGCATACGCTGCTGCACACCATGCTGAAGAAGTCAGATAACATGATTGCCGATACGGTGTTCCGCACTATTGGTCATCACTACTTCAATGTGCCAGGTACTTTCCGCGCCGGACAGGATGCTGTTCGTCGTATACTGAAAGCGAAAGCCAACGTCGACATGGGCAACAGCATCCAGGTCGATGGTTCCGGACTATCGCGTCATGATCTGATCTCACCGCAAACCATGATGCAGGTGTTGCAGTTCATTGCTAAGAATGACAACACACTGGATTATATTTCGATGCTGCCGCTGGCTGGCTATGATGGCACGCTGCAATACCGCGGCGGCCTGCATGAAGCAGGACTGGATGGCAAAGTTTCGGCGAAAACCGGCTCACTGCAGGGCGTCTATAACCTGGCAGGTTTTATTACCACCTCAAGCGGTGCGCGGGTAGCGTTCGTTCAGTTCCTTTCCGGTTATGCGGTACCGCCGGAAGATCAACGTACCCGCCGTATTCCGCTGGTGCGTTTCGAAAGCCGACTTTATCGCGATATTAATCAGAACAATTGATTACGCAGTAATAGAAACGCAGCAGGCGAGCAACCTGCTGCATTTTTTATGGCTGAATCCGCCAGAAGCGGGTGTTAGCGTGGTAATGAGCAGGTTGCAGAAAGAACGAAGCCCCCTTTCAGGCCTTGAAAGGGGGCTTCGTATATCACACTGTAGCAGACGCGCGGTTAACGCTGATAGATGATCTCAACGCCTTCGTCGTCTTCATCATCCCAGTCGTCATCCCACTCTTCGTCTTCCACTTCAACCGTATTTTCAATAGTTTCTTTGTGGTAATCATCCCACATGAACTCTACTTTCTCCGGCTGTTTCTCTTCAAGCTCGGCTTCTTTAGGGTTGGCGTTGATGAAGCTCATCACGTCCCAGCAGAGTTCGTTGACACCGGTACGGCTTGCGGCAGAAATCAGGTAGTACTTATCTTCCCAGCCCAGTGCTTCAGCAACTGCTTTTGCCCGTGACTGCGCTTCTTCCTCACTGATCAGATCAATTTTGTTGAAGACCAGCCAGCGTGGCTTGTTAAACAGTTTCTCACTGTACTTTTCGAGCTCGCCGAGAATGATGCGGGCATTTTCAACCGGATCGCTTTCATCGATCGGATCGATGTCGATCAGGTGCAGTAACACGCGGCAGCGCTCGAGGTGCTTCAGGAAGCGAATGCCGAGGCCTGCGCCATCTGCTGCGCCTTCAATCAGGCCAGGAATATCGGCCACGACGAAGCTCTGTTCACTGTCCATGCGGACTACACCCAGGCTTGGCACCAGCGTGGTAAACGGATAGTCAGCTACTTTTGGTTTAGCTGCCGATACGGCACGGATAAAGGTCGATTTACCGGCATTCGGTAAACCCAGCATCCCGACGTCTGCCAGCAACATCAGCTCCAGCTGCAGATCGCGCTTTTCGCCTGGTGTACCCATGGTTTTCTGGCGCGGACTGCGGTTCACTGACGATTTGAAACGGGTATTACCCAGGCCATGCCAGCCACCTTTGCCGACCATCAGCTTCTGGCCGTGGCGCGTCATGTCGCCCAGTGTTTCGCCGGTACCCTGATCAATAACCCGGGTGCCGACCGGCACTTTAACTTCGATATCTTTACCGCGTTTGCCGGTACAGTCGCGGCTCTGTCCGTTTTGTCCACGCTCGGCGCGGAAGGACTTTTCGAAACGATAATCGATAAGGGTGTTAAGGTTTTCATCAGCGATCAGATAAACGTCACCGCCATCACCGCCATCACCCCCATCAGGGCCGCCTCTCGGGATATATTTTTCGCGGCGGAAGCTGACGCAACCATTACCGCCATCACCGGCGACGACCAGGATTGTCGCTTCATCTACAAACTTCATTTTCTATCTCCGTCACACAATCGCCTGCAGCACTCTGCAGACGGGTCCGCCAGGGTCTTCTGCGCTGACCAGCGGCGGATAAATCAGGATTGGCTTTCGCCAGTGCGTACATAAATTGTACAGCAAACTTTTGTGATGCGTTGCTTTTACCGCAACAGACCGCAGAATGTAAAAAGCCCCGCAGGAGCTGCGGGGCCTTTAATTCGTGCGTTCAGACGTTAAACGTCTGCGTCACGACAACCTTACTCAGCAACGATGCTGATGTATTTACGGTTGTTCGGACCTTTAACTTCGAACTGTACTTTACCGTCTGCAGTAGCAAACAGGGTGTGGTCACGACCACAACCTACATTGGTACCGGCGTGGAATTTGGTGCCACGCTGACGAACGATGATGCTACCTGCCAGAACAGATTCACCACCGAAACGTTTTACACCCAGACGTTTTGCATTGGAGTCACGACCATTTCGAGTCGAACCACCAGCCTTTTTATGTGCCATTTGTCAGATCTCCTCTTACGCCGTGATACCAGTGATTTTCACATCAGTGAACCACTGGCGATGGCCTGCTTGCTTACGGTAGTGCTTACGACGACGAAACTTAACAATCTTAATTTTCTCGCCACGACCATGAGCAACAACTTCTGCCTTGATCATTCCGCCTGAAACCAGTGGCGCGCCGATTTTAACGTCTTCGCCATTAGCAATCATCAGAACCTGGTCAAACTCAATCGTTTCACCGGTTGCGATGTCCAGCTTTTCCAGGCGAACGGTCTGACCTTCGCTTACTCGGTGTTGTTTACCACCACTTTGGAAAACCGCGTACATATAAAACTCCGCTTCTGCGCTTGCCTTTTAGTTCATCAGGCGGCGCGCTAAATATTCACAATAGGGCGCGAATTCTACGCAAAACTCCAGAAGAAGACAAGAGCACTTTGCACACTCTTGCAGAAAAAAAACACAGGCTGAATGCAACCGTTTCTCAGGCACAAAATTCAAGTACAATCAGTAACAGATTACCTGAACGCTGGCTGGGTAAACCACTTACCATGGCAGAGATAACGAGTCATAGCTGAAAAGACGAATGAACTTAGAACAGATTAATGAATTAACCGCACAGGATATGGCTGCCGTTAACCAGACCATCCTCGACCAGCTGAATTCGGATGTCTCGCTCATCAACCAGTTGGGCTACTACATCATCAGTGGTGGGGGCAAGCGTATCCGTCCCATGATTGCCGTGCTATCCGCACGTGCCATGGGCTACAAGGGCGACCTGCACGTGACCAATGCGGCGCTGATCGAATTTATCCACACCGCCACGCTGCTGCATGACGATGTCGTGGATGAATCCGATATGCGTCGTGGCAAAGCGACCGCTAATGCGGCGTTTGGCAATGCGGCAAGCGTGCTCGTCGGTGATTTTATTTATACCCGCGCCTTCCAGATGATGACCAGCATGGGTTCGCTGCGTATCCTGGCGCTGATGTCAGAGGCGGTAAACGTGATTGCTGAGGGCGAAGTCCTTCAGTTGATGAACGTTAACGACCCCGACATCACCGAAGAAAGCTACATGCGCGTGATTTATAGCAAGACTGCGCGCCTGTTCGAAGCGGCCTCGCAGGCCTCTGCGATCCTGGCTGAAGCTACACCTGAACAGGAGAAGGCGCTGCAGGATTATGGGCGCTATCTGGGTACGGCTTTCCAGTTAATTGACGATTTACTCGATTATAGCGCTGATGGCGAGACGCTGGGTAAAAATACCGGCGATGACCTGAGTGAAGGCAAACCCACGCTTCCACTGCTGCATGCTATGCAGCACGGCTCGCCTGAACAGGCGAAGATGATCCGTGAAGCCATTGAGCAGGGGAATGGCCGTCATCTGCTGGAACCGGTGCTGGAAGCGATGAATCAGTGTGGTTCGCTGGAATGGACGCGCAATCGCGCCGAACAGGAAGCGGACAAAGCGATTGACGCCTTACGTATTCTGCCCGAATCACCGTGGCGCAGTGCCCTGGAGTCACTGGCACATATGTCTGTTCAGCGCGATTTCTGATCCCTTATGGAGCCTGCCAGGCTCCATTTTTATATCACTGCTCTCACTTCTCTTTATTCCCTCTTAGCTGTTGCATTCCTTTTGTGTGCCATCACACAGACCAGATGCTGGATCCAAATTTAACTGGAAATTAATGGAACTAATTTGATATAAAAGACCTGTTCTTTCCAGATAATAGTAAAAAGGAAAGCCAATATCCCGCAGGACGACGCAATGACAAGGAAAAGGTGAGCAGGCTATGGAAAAAAGGATGGAAGACTGGCATCCGGCTGACATTATCGCTGCGTTGCATAAACGTGGCATGACTCTGGCGGCGCTGTCACGCGCAGCGGGTCTGAGTTCATCAACGCTGGCTAATGCGCTCACGCGTCCCTGGCCTAAAGGTGAATGGCTGATTGCAGACGCGATCAAGATTCACCCGAGTGAGATCTGGCCAAGCCGCTATTATGATCCTGATACCCACTGCCTGCTGGATCGCCGGAAACGTATCCGGACGTCTGCAAATCATTCCGATAGCGCCTGAAGTTCAGGCGAGCTTCAGGCAAAAAAAAACCAGCCCCAAACGGGGCTGGTTCTTTCAACATATCAGCAGGATTACTCTTCGCTGACGCGCTCGATGTTTGCACCCATCGCTTTCAGCTTATCTTCAATATGCTCATAGCCACGATCGATATGATAAATGCGATCAACGAACGTCGTTCCTTCCGCAATACAACCCGCCAGAACCAGACTGGCAGAAGCACGCAGATCGGTCGCCATCACCTGCGCACCTGACAGGGTTTCAACCCCATGACAGATCGCCGTGTTGCTCTCAATCTCAGCATGTCCGCCCATACGGATCAGTTCCGGGATATGCATGAAACGGTTTTCAAAGATGGTTTCGGTAATCAGGCCCGTCCCTTCCGCGACCATGTTTAACAGGGTGAACTGTGCCTGCATATCAGTCGGGAAACCCGGATGCGGTGCAGTGCGCACGTTAACCGCTTTGGGTCGCTTACCGTGCATATCCAGACTGATCCAGTCTTCACCGGTTTCGATATCGGCACCTGCATCACGCAACTTAGCCAGCACAGCGTCCAGCGTATCTGGCTGAGTTTTGTGACACAGTACTTTACCGCCTGAAATCGCAGCCGCCACCAGGAAAGTACCGGTTTCGATACGATCTGGCAGGACGCGGTAAACACCGCCACCCAGACGCTCTACGCCTTCGATGGTGATTTTATCGCTGCCTGCACCACTGATTTTGGCACCCAGGGTGTTCAGGAAGTTGGCAGTATCGACAATCTCTGGCTCACGCGCCGCATTCTCAATCACCGTGGTACCGGTCGCCAGCGTCGCAGCACTCATGATAGTGACGGTTGCGCCGACGCTGATTTTGTCCATGACAATCAGCGCGCCCTTCAGGCGGCCATTGACTGAGGCTTTAACGTAGCCCTCTTCCAGCTTGATCTCGGCACCCAGCTGTTCCAGACCGGTAATGTGCAGGTCAACCGGACGCGCGCCAATAGCGCAGCCACCCGGCAGAGAAACCTGACCCTGACCAAAACGTGCCACCAGCGGACCCAGCGCCCAGATTGAGGCACGCATGGTTTTGACCAAATCATAAGGTGCACAAAATACATCTACCGCGCTGGCATCGACATGTACAGAACCGTTGCGTTCCACCTTCGCACCCAGCTGAGTCAGCAGCTTCATGGTGGTGTCAATGTCGCGGAGCTTTGGCACATTCTGGATCTCTACCGGCTCTTCGGCCAGCAGGGCAGCAAACAGAATAGGCAGTGCGGCATTCTTCGCCCCGGAAATGGTTACTTCACCACTTAAACGGGTGGGGCCTTGCACACGAAATTTTTCCATTAACACGGCTCTCAATTAACTCGCTAAAAATTAGACTCGCCCAGGGCGAGTTCACCACGCTGGGGATCAGAAACCGTTGAGTTTACGGTCACGCGCCCATTCAGCGGGAGTGTAGGTTTTGATAGAGACAGCATGCATGCGGTTGTCCGCGATGAATTCCATCAGCGGCGCATAGACAGCCTGCTGCTTTTTGACGCGGCTCAGTTCGCCAAACAGTTCGCCTACGGCGATCACCTGAAAATGGCTGCCATCGTTGCTCATCACATGAACTTCTTCTAAAGGCAATGCGGCCATCAGCACGGCCTGAATTTCACTGTTTTCCATTGGGCTTAACTTCACTTAATAATAATAAGGCTGACATAGTAGAGGAAAGCGTCTGACTCTTAAATACGCAAAAGCCCCTGTCGAAAACAGGGGCTTAGCATAACAACCGGAAATCAGGCGCTTTTATCCGCAGAAACAATAATCTGTTGCAGATTGTAAAGCGTAATCAGCGAGAGCAGTTTGTCGCTGATGCCGGTAAAGCGTGGGGTAATACCCTGTGCCCGTGCGATTTCACGCAGGTGCACCAGCAGGGCCAGACCGGAAGAGTCAACGCGCTCCAGCGCCGCAACGTCGATGGTATCAACATCTTTAATCAGCGTCTCACGTTGCTGCCACAGGCTCATCAACGTGTCGCGATCCAGTTCGCCTCTCAGTAACAGCGTGCTGGCTTCCCGCTCCCAGCGTAACGATTCGTGCATTATTGTTGTTTATCCAGCGTGATTGGCTGTGCCGCAGAAGATTTCAGTTGCGCCGTCAGACCATCGATACCTTTAGTACGCAACAGATCGCTCCACTCATTTTGTTTGGTAGTAATCATGCTGACGCCTTCGGCAATCATGTCATACGCCTGCCAGTTCCCACTCTGACTGTTCTTACGCCACTGGAAATCGAGGCGAACAGGTGGACGGCCATTTGGATCGATAATTGACACACGAATGGCGACAATTTTGGCATCGCCTAAAGGCTGCTCAGGCTGAATCTGATAGCTCTGTCCGTTATACAGTGCCAGTGCCTGACCATAAGCCTGCGCCAGATAGTCACCAAAGGCGCTGAAGTAAGCTTCGCGCTGAGCAGGTGTCGAATCACGATAGTAGCGGCCCAGCACTAACGCGCCGGCATATTTGATCTGCACATAGGGCAGCAGCTCCTGACGAACAATCTCTCTCAGATAATTAGGATCCTGCTTGATTTTCGGCTGCTCATTTTTCAGACGGGTAAAGGTTTTTTGCGCTGCTTCGTTCATCAGCTTATAGGGATTGCTCTGATCGGCTGCGGTCGCCGTCAGCGGTACTGCAACCACCAGCATGGCAATCATCAGTAAACGTTTAAACATGGTATACCCTCTTCTTTAAGGTTGAGCCGGTGCCGCAGGCGCAGCACTGTCGCTTTCCTGCGCATCCTTGCTGTCATTGTTTTGTTTTTTATCGCCGCTCTTATAAAGGAACTGGCCGATCAGGTCTTCGAGCACCATGGCTGACTTCGTGTCGCGCAGTGTATCGCCATCTTTCAGCATCGCCGAGCCGAGTTCAGGATCGTCAAAACCTAAGTTCAGCGCCAGGAATTGCTCACCCAGCAGACCCTGAGTACGGACAGCCAGTGAGCTGGTGTCTGAAATTTTATTCGCATACTGATCGCTGATTTCCATGGTGACACGCGGCAGCAGCGTTTTCGGCTCAAGCGCTATTTCTGTCACCCGGCCAATCACCACACCACCGATTTTGACCGGCGAACTGGCTTTCAGGCCGCCGATATTGTCAAAGGTCGCGTAAAGTTTCCACGTCGGCTCTGTGCCCATTGACTTTAGATCGGCGACGCGCAGACAGAGAAACAATGCGGCGATCAACGCCATAATCATAAAAATGCCAACCCAGATTTCGCTTTTTTTGCTTTGCATTGCATCAATTCCCAAACATCAGTGCTGTCAGCACAAAATCCAACCCGAGCACCGCCAGTGAAGCATGTACTACGGTACGCGTTGTTGCGCGACTGATCCCTTCAGAAGTGGGAATCGCGTCATAGCCATTAAAGAGGGCAATCCAGGTGACCGTCACAGCAAATACGGCGCTTTTGATGATGCAGTTAACGACATCGGTCCGGAAATCGACTGCGTTCTGCATAGCTGACCAGAAGAAGCCGGGATCGATCCCCTTCCAGCTCACGCCAACCAGTGCACCGCCAGCGATACCCACCGCGGTGAAGATCATTGTCAGTAGCGGCATGCTGATAAAACCGGCCCAGAAGCGCGGCGAGACCACGCGGCGCAATGGATCCACCGCCATCATCTCCATACTGGAGAGCTGCTCGGTCGCTTTCATCAGGCCGATTTCAGCCGTCAGTGCGGACCCTGCCCGTCCGGCAAAAAGCAGCGCGGTCACGACCGGCCCCAGCTCGCGCAGCAAGGAAAGCGCCACCAGCATACCCAGACTGGTTTCGGCACCATAGGTGTTCAGCACCAGATAGCCCTGCAGTCCGAGTACCATGCCGATAAACAGCCCCGAAACCACAATAATCAGTAACGACAGTACGCCAACACTATAGAGCTGTTTGATCAGTAGCGGCGAGTGTCTGCGGAACGCGGGTTTTCCTACCAGCGCGTGAAACAGCATTAATCCTGCGCGTCCAAAACTGGCGCACGTTTCAATTCCCTGACGACCGAATGACGCCAGCGCCTTCAAGACCATCTGTTTAGTTACTCCCTGAGCCGGTTAAATCCGCGAGATAGTCGCCGGCAGGAAAACGGAATGGAACCGGACCATCCGCATGGCCATCAATAAACTGGCGCACGCGCGGGTCATTATTCTCTCGCAGTTCCGGCGTGGTGCCGTGTGCGATAATTTTTTGTCCGGCCACGATATAGGCATAGTCCGCAATACTCAGTACTTCCGGTACGTCGTGCGAGACCACAATACAGGTCAGGCCCAGAGCATGGTTAAGTTCGTCGATTAATTTTACCAGCACGCCCATGGTAATGGGATCCTGTCCGACAAAGGGTTCATCGAACATGATCAGTTCCGGCTCAAGCGCAATCGCGCGCGCCAGGGCCACACGGCGTGCCATACCGCCCGACAGCTCAGCGGGTTTCAGTTGCGCCGCGCCGCGCAGTCCCACCGCTTCCAGCTTCATTAATACGGTGCTGTGCAGAATCGGTGCAGGCAGACGAGTGTGTTCACGCAGCGGCCAGGCGACATTTTCATAGACCGTTAAGTCAGTAAACAGGGCGCCAGACTGGAACAGCATGCTCATTTTCTTGCGCACTTCGTAAAGTTTAGCGCGCGACAATGACGGAATGTTTTCGCCACGAAAAAAGATTTCACCGCTGGTTGGCTGAAGTTGCCCCCCAATCAAGCGTAGCAGAGTGGTTTTTCCTATCCCCGACGGTCCCATTATCGCCGTCACTTTGCCTTTCGGTACGGTCAGCGAAATGTCGTCGAAGATGGTGCGATCTCCGCGCGAAAAACTCACGCCACGAACCTCAACCAGATTCGTATGCTGCTGGATCATTATTACCTCTTGTAAGGATCGGGCGTAAACATGGGGTACGATGGTAGCCTGTTCGGTCCTGATTCACGATAGCTTTACAGAAACTTACCGCTAAGATTTGGCGAAAATGGTCATTAAATTTACTTTTGCCGTTCAGACGGTCAAAATCAGCGCCTGTCTCGCCAAACAGAACCTCAAACCGGTCGGAAATGGCATCGCCGGCCTGGGTTTTTATGCAAGGATTTTTCATGTTCGTAGCTTCTGCACTGCTGATTATCGGTTTGCTTTTACTGGCATATGGTGCCGATCGTCTGGTGTTTAGCGCCTCTATATTGTGCCGATCATTTGGCATCCCGCCACTGATTATTGGCATGACCGTTGTCAGCATCGGCACCTCGTTGCCCGAAATGATCCTCTCCTTTTCTGCGGCGCAACATGGCCAGATGGATCTTGCTGTTGGCACTGCGCTCGGCTCGAATATTACCAACATTTTACTCATCCTGGGTGCCGCTGCGCTCATGCACCCGCTCAGCGTCCATTCTAATCTGATACGCCGTGAGCTGCCGTTGATGTTGCTGGTTACTCTGCTCAGCGGATTCATGCTGTTTGACAATCAGCTTAGTCGACTGGATGGAATTGGCCTGATCGCCATTGCCGCTATTTATCTGATGGTAGTGATTCGCATTGCGCGTAAAGCAGAACAGGACAACAACGACACCCTGACTCGCGAGCAACTGGCCGAGCTGCCTCGTGAAGAGAGCGGAAATACGGTGGCCTTTCTCTGGCTGGCCGTTGCGCTAATCATCCTGCCAATGTCGACCCGCATGGTAATCGACAATGCCACCGCCTTTGCCGACTATTTTGGCGTCAGCGAACTGGTGATGGGCCTGACGCTGATCGCCGTGGGCACCAGCCTGCCCGAGCTGGCAACGGTCATTGCCGGTGCGCTGAAAGGTGAAGATGATATCGCGATCGGCAATCTGATCGGCGCCAACATTTATAATATTGCCATCGTGCTGGGCCTGCCGGCGTTGATCCACCCCGGCAGCGTCGACTATCACGCTTTCGCTCGCGATTACTGGGTGATGCTGGGCGTCAGCGTGTTGTTTGCCCTGCTCTGCCTGCTCCGTCGCCGTCGCGTTGGCCGTACGGCAGGCTTATTTTTACTCTGTGGTTTCTTCGTCTGGGTGACGCTGCTGTGGATGCAGCCGGCATTCATGGACGGCTAACAAGGACAGACTCACTATGTCATATCAGCAACCAACAGCATTTGATTTCCAGCAGGCGGGAAAAACCGTACTGCGTATTGAACGTGAAGGACTGGAACAGCTCGATCAATACATCAACGATGATTTCGCCCGCGCCTGCGCCCTTATCTACGCCTGCCAGGGGAAAGTGGTGGTGATGGGCATGGGCAAGTCTGGCCATATTGGCAAAAAAATGGCGGCGACCTTTGCCAGTACCGGCACGCCCGCCTTTTTTGTGCATCCGGCTGAAGCCAGCCACGGCGATCTGGGCATGGTGAGCAAAAATGATGTGGTCATCGCTATCTCCAATAGCGGTGAGTCAAACGAAATACTCGCGCTGGTTCCGGTATTAAAACGTCAGCATATTACGCTGATCTGCATCACCGGACGGCCTGACAGTGCGATGGGCCGGGTTGCCGATGTGCATCTGTGTGTTCATGTTCCGCAGGAAGCCTGCCCGCTGGGTCTGGCACCGACCACCAGCACCACGGCCACGCTGGTGATGGGCGATGCGCTGGCAGTTTCGCTGCTGGAAGCGCGCGGATTTACGGCGGAGGACTTTGCCCTCTCCCACCCCGGCGGTGCGCTGGGCCGTAAACTACTGCTACATGTGGCTGATATCATGCACAGCGGCGAAGAACTGCCGCACGTCACGCGTGACGCCTCACTCCGCGATGCGCTGCTGGAGATCACCCGCAAAAATCTGGGGCTCACGGTAATCGTCGACGGTCTGATGAAAATTGAAGGTATCTTTACTGATGGTGACCTGCGCCGCATCTTTGATATGGGCATCGATTTCCAGCGCGCCACCATCGGGGAAGTGATGACGCCAGGTGGCATCCGCGTCCGGCCAAACATGCTGGCGGTTGAAGCTCTGAACCTGATGCAGACCAAAAACATCACCTCGATTCTGGTGGCCGATGACGACCGTCTGCTCGGTGTGGTACATATGCATGACATGCTGCGCGCTGGCGTAGTCTGAACAGGAAGAGAAAATGCAACAGGCAACTCCCCCGATTGAAACCTGCTACGGCCCGGTTAACGCTGACTTTATGGCGCGCGCCAGCAAGATTCGTTTGCTGATCTGCGACGTCGATGGCGTGATGTCCGACGGCGTGATCTACATGGGGAATAATGGCGAAGAGCTGAAAGCATTCAATGTGCGGGACGGTTACGGCGTACGCTGTTTGCTGACCTCCGATGTGGAAGTGGCTATTATTACCGGCCGCAATGCCCGTCTGATGGAAGATCGCTGCAAAACGCTCGGCATCCGTCATCTTTATCAGGGACAATCCGATAAGCTTTTGGCCTATCGTGAACTTCTGGATAAACTGTCTCTTTCTGACGATCAGGTCGCCTACATCGGTGACGACCTGATCGACTGGCCGGTTATGGCGAAAGTGGGATTAAGTGTGGCGGTGGCGGATGCACATCCAATCCTGTTGCCACGTGCGCATTATGTCACGCGGATCGCCGGTGGACGCGGTGCGGTGCGTGAGGTATGTGACCTGATCTTAATGGCGCAGAACAAATTTGAGGATGCCAAAGGGCAATCAGTATGAGTAAAAGCAGGCGTTGGATAACGCTGATTCTGACCTTGATTGCACTGGTTTTGATCGGCTGGAATCTTACTAATCAGGATGACGATGGTACGCCAGTCGGGACAGGCAGCCAGTCGCCGACCTATACCAGTGCGGATTCACACACTGTGGTTTATAACCCGCAGGGCGCGCTGTCATATAAACTGGTCTCTGACAAAGTGACCTATTTCTCGGATGATGAGCTGAGCTGGTTCGAAAATCCGGTAATGACCACTTATGATGAGAACAAAATCCCTACCTGGACGTTACGCGCGGATAAAGCAAAGCTCACCAAAGATCGTATGCTTTATCTTTATGGCCATGTTGAGCTGAATACGCTGACGCAGGATTCTCAGCTTGAGCGTATCAAGACGGATAACGCGCAGATCAATCTTGTCACTCAGGACGTTACCTCTGATGACCAGGTGACATTGTATGGCCGTAGTTTTAACTCTACCGGCATGAAAATGCGCGGCAATTTACGGACAAAAAACGCCGAGTTAATCGAGAAGGTCAAAACCTCATATGAAATTCAAAATGAACAAAAATAGCCTGAAGCTTTTACTGGCCAGCATATTGCTGGCAACCAGCGTTCCGGCGCTTGCCCTGACCGGTGACTCGGATAAGCCCGTCAATATTGACTCGCAGAATCAGGCGCTGGATTTGCAGGGCAATGTCGCGACCTTTACCGGCAATGTCATCGTGACGCAGGGTTCAATCAAAATCACGGCAGATAAAGTCGTGGTGACCCGTCCTGGCGGCGATAGCAAGAAAACCATCGTTGATGCTTACGGTAATCCCGCTACCTTCTATCAGATGCAGGACAGCGGTAAGCCGGTTCAGGGCCATGCCTCAAAACTGCACTACGAACTGGCTAATGACTTCGTTGAACTGACCGGCAATGCTTTCATTGAGCAGCAGGACAGCAACATCAAAGGCGATCGTATTACTTATCTGGTAAAAGAGCAGAAAATGCAGGCTTACAGCCAGGGCCAGAACAAGCGCGTCACCACCGTCCTGGTGCCGTCGCAACTTCAGGATAAAGGTTCGTCCAACAGCGGAAAGAAGAGTAACTGATAGCTATGGCCACATTAATCGCAGAAAACCTGGCGAAGGCATATAAAGGCCGTCGCGTGGTAGAAGATGTCAGTCTGCAGGTAAAGTCCGGTGAGATTGTCGGCCTGCTGGGCCCGAACGGAGCCGGTAAGACCACCACCTTTTACATGGTGGTGGGCATTGTCCCGCGTGACGCTGGCCGCATTGTCATTGATGATGAAGATATCAGTATCCTGCCGCTGCATGCGCGTGCACGTCGTGGCATCGGCTATCTGCCGCAGGAGGCGTCGATCTTCCGTCGCCTCAGCGTCTACGATAACCTGATGGCAGTACTGCAGATTCGTGATGATCTGACCGAAGAGCAACGCCAGGATCGCGCCCGTGAGCTGATGGAAGAGTTTCACATCGAACACCTGCGCGATAGCATGGGTCAGGCACTTTCGGGTGGTGAGCGACGTCGTGTTGAGATCGCACGCGCACTGGCCGCTAATCCTAAATTTATCCTGCTGGATGAGCCTTTTGCCGGTGTTGACCCGATCTCCGTTATCGACATCAAGAAAATCATTGAGCATCTGCGTGACAGCGGCCTCGGTGTGCTGATTACCGACCATAACGTGCGTGAAACCTTAGCGGTCTGCGAACGGGCTTATATCGTCAGCCAGGGACGCCTGATTGCGCATGGCACGCCCAATGAAATTCTTGCGGATGAGCAGGTTAAGCGGGTTTATTTGGGTGAAGAGTTCAGACTCTGATAAGGTGTCCTTAATACCGATGTTTACCTGGGAACTACCATCCTGTCTATGAAGCAAGGTCTACAACTCAGGTTCAGCCAACAGCTGGCAATGACTCCACAGTTGCAGCAGGCGATTCGTCTGCTGCAACTCTCTACGCTTGAACTCCAGCAGGAGTTACAGCTTGCACTCGAAAGCAATCCGCTACTTGAGCAGACTGACCTGCATGAAGAGATCGACGCCAGGGAATCGTCGGAACCTGAGGCGCTGGATACACGCGAAGCGCTTGAGCAGAAAGAGATGCCCGATGAGCTGCCGCTGGATGCTACCTGGGATGAGATGTACACCGCGGGCACGCCTTCCGGCACTGGCACCGATTATCAGGATGATGAGTTACCGGTTTATCAGGGCGAAACCACGCAGTCACTTCAGGACTATCTGATGTGGCAGGTCGGACTGACGCCTTTCAGTGACACCGATCGCGCTATTGCCACCTCTATCGTCGATGCTATCGATGACACCGGATATCTCACCGTTTCGCTTGAAGAGATCCTCGACAGTATCGGCAACGATGATCTTGAAGCGGATGAAGTTGAAGCCGTGCTTAAACGCATTCAGCGCTTTGATCCTATTGGTGTTGGCGCGCGCGATCTGCGTGACTGTCTGATGGTTCAGCTATCGCAATATGCGCCCGAAACACCGATGCTGACAGAAGCACGCTTGATCGTCAGCGAACATCTTGACCTGCTGGCCAATCACGATTTCCGCAGTCTGATGCGAGTGACGCGCCTCAAAGAGGATGTGTTGAAAGAGGCGATGCTGCTGATTCAGTCGCTGGATCCGCGTCCCGGTCAGTCGATTAATACCAGCGAGCCGGAATATGTCATTCCCGATGTGCTGGTGCGTAAAGTCGGCAGCCGCTGGACGGTTGAACTCAACGCCGACAGCCTGCCGCGCCTCAAGATTAATCAGCACTATGCGGCAATGAGCGGCGCAACGCGCAACGACAGCGACAGTCAGTTCATTCGCAGTAACCTGCAGGAAGCACGCTGGCTAATTAAGAGTCTGGAAAGCCGCAATGATACGCTGCTGAAGGTGACGCGCTGCATTGTTGAGCAACAGCAGGCGTTTTTCGAGCAAGGTGAAGAATTTATGCGTCCGATGGTGCTGGCGGATATTGCCCAGGCCGTTGAAATGCACGAGTCGACAATTTCCCGCGTGACCACGCAAAAGTACCTGCACAGCCCGCGTGGCATTTTTGAACTGAAGTACTTTTTCTCCAGTCACGTCAATACTGAAGGTGGCGGCGAAGCCTCCTCCACGGCGATTCGTGCCCTGGTGAAGAAATTAATTTCGGCGGAAAATCCAGCCAAACCCTTGAGCGACAGTAAACTGACCTCCATGTTATCTGATCAGGGGATTATGGTGGCACGGCGTACCGTCGCCAAATATCGTGAGTCTTTATCCATCCCGCCATCGAACCAGCGTAAGCAGCTGGTTTGAAAGAAATGAGAAGGAAGACCTATGCAGCTGAACCTGACCGGGCAACACGTTGAAATCACTGCGCCTCTGCGTGAATTCGTTAACGGTAAATTTGCCAAACTGGAACACTATTTTGAACATATCAATCAGGTCTATATTGTTCTGAAGGTTGAGAAAGTCACTCAGGTGGCGGACGCAACACTCCACGTGAATGGTGGCGAGCTGCACGCCACATCCGAAGCGGAAGATATGTATGCGGCAATTGATGGGCTGATCGATAAGCTTGCCCGTCAGCTGACCAAACACAAAGATAAACTGAAAAAACACTAACCTTCACGCTCGCGAAGCGCGCATGGCGCGCAGAGCCGACAGGATGGGGCGGATAATCCGCCCCGTTTTGTCATCTGAGCAAGCGCCGTTTGTCTCAGGCGTTAAGACGCGCTGGCGGTGAATGGCCTGGTGAACACGCAAGTGAAACGATAATGAACAACGATCTCACACTGGAATTGAGCACAGTGCTTTCGCCAGACTGCACCCGCAGCGGCGTACACTGCCAAAGCAAAAAACGTGCGCTGGAAATCATCAGCGAACTGGCCGCTAAGCAGCTCAACCTGCCGCACCAGACGCTTTTCGAAGCGATCCTGACCCGCGAACGCATGGGCAGTACCGGTATTGGTAACGGGATTGCTATCCCTCACGGCAAGCTGGAAGAGGATACGCTGCGCGCGGTTGGGGTATTTATCAGCCTCGAACAGCCGATTGCGTTTGATGCCGTTGATAACCAGCCGGTCGATCTGTTGTTTGCTTTACTGGTCCCGGCTGACCAGTGCAAAACACACCTGCACACCCTGTCACTGGTGGCGAAGCGTCTGGCAGATAAAACAGTCTGCCGTCGTCTGCGTGCTGCGCAGAGTGATGAAGAGCTCTACGCCATTATTACGGAAGTCCAGACAGAGCAGTAACGCGTCTTTACCGGCCGCGCGCCGGTTTTAAAACGGGAGAGAAGGTCATGGTGCTGATGATCGTTAGCGGTCGTTCAGGCTCGGGGAAATCAGTAGCGCTCCGTGCGCTGGAAGATATGGGGTTCTACTGCGTTGATAACCTGCCGGTCGTGCTGCTGCCTGAGTTAGCTAACTCGCTGGCTGAGCGCAATATTTCGGCAGCGGTGAGTATTGACGTGCGTAACATGCCTGAATCCCCGGAAATTTTTGAAACCGCACTGAATAATCTGCCTGACACATTTTCACCTCAGTTGCTGTTCCTCGATGCCGATCGTAACACCCTGATTCGTCGTTACAGCGATACACGCCGTCTGCATCCCCTCTCCAGCAAAAACCTGTCGCTGGAGAGCGCAATTGATGAAGAGAGCGATTTGCTTGAGCCGCTGCGTTCACGTGCCGATCTGATCATTGATACCTCAGAGATGTCGGTGCATGAGCTGGCCGAGATGCTGCGTACCCGCCTGCTCGGCAAGCGTGAACGTGAACTGACCATGGTGTTTGAATCCTTTGGCTTTAAACATGGCATCCCGATTGATGCTGACTATGTGTTTGACGTACGCTTTCTGCCTAACCCCCACTGGGATCCGAAACTACGCCCGATGACCGGCCTCGATCGCCCTGTGGCGGCCTTCCTTGATCGCCACACTGAAGTGCATAACTTTATCTACCAGACACGCAGCTACCTTGAACTCTGGCTGCCGATGCTGGAAACCAATAACCGTAGCTATCTTACTGTGGCGATTGGCTGCACCGGCGGCAAGCACCGCTCAGTCTATATCGCTGAACAGCTGGCGGATTACTTCCGTTCGCGCGGTAAGAATGTTCAGTCACGCCATCGCACGCTGGAAAAGCGCAAATCATGACCGTCCGACAAACCGTAGAAATCAAAAATAAGCTGGGCATGCACGCTCGTCCGGCGATGAAGTTGTTTGAGCTGGTGCAGAGCTTTGATGCCGAAGTCTTACTGCGCAATGAAGCGGGCACGGAAGCCGAAGCCAGCAGCGTGATTGCGCTGCTGATGCTCGACTCAGCCAAGGGCCGGCATATTGAGATTGAAGCCAGCGGCCCGGAGGAAATTCCGGCGCTGGCAGCGGTCATTGAGCTATTTGAAGCGGGCTTCGATGAAGATTAAGGCTTAGTCGAGCTTATTACGCTGCAGGAAGCCCTCGCCGCCCAGCTGGCGCATCTGACGCAGTATCCACTGCTGCCGCTCTCTGACATAACCTGATGGCGCAGCAGCACGATAACGAATCGGATTAGGCAGTACTGCCGCCAGCAACGCAGCATCGGCTGCGGTCAGCCGGCTGGCTGGCTTATGGAAGTAGCGCTGTGAAGCCGCCTCAACGCCGAAGATGCCCGGGCCAAACTCTGCAATATTGAGATAGACGGTCAGAATGCGTCGCTTTGTCCAGACCGTCTCAATCCCTACCGTCAGACCCGCCTCCAGACCTTTACGGACCCAGCTGCGGCCATCCCAGAGAAACAGATTCTTCGCCGTCTGTTGTGACAGCGTGGACGCCCCGCGCATCCGGCTATCGTTGTTATCCAGTACAGATTCAATCGCCGCCACATCAAAGCCCCAGTGAGTAGGAAACTTTTGATCTTCTGAGGCGATAACCGCCAGTCCCATCCAGGGCGAAATATCGTCATGGCCGACCCAGTCTGAATGGGCGATATAACTAAAATCACCGCGTAACCAGGCGCCGATCTGTCGTTCAGCCATCACCGCTGAGAAGGGCACAGGTAAAAATGAAAAGAGTAAAATTCCCGCCAGCCATACGCCCAGCCAGACCAACAGTACGCGACCAACAATACGTCTGATACGCTGTCCGACGCTTCCTTTATACTTGTTCATGCAATCTTCCCATGCTTGTTTCAGACGTTAATTAATCACTCATGTAATCACTGCCAGAAAAGCGGCCTTTTTACGATTATCGCTGAAAACGACGGGGGGGTTTCCAGACTTTATTCAATCATTTTGCATCAAAATGCTGCAACAGTTCGAAATAGTTCAAGGACTTCCGAAAAAAAGGAATCGGTTCCATTGGTTTATCCTGTTTAGCTTGTTTCCAGATAAACAGTTAATAATAGGTAATAAGCGACTTAACAAATCATTCGATATGCTTAACTGTTATTTTTTTATTAATTCAGGCCTGTCCAAAGATTAATCAAAATTGCCCCTGTAATGTATAAATAAACGGCGCTTAACGCACTGACCTGTGGCTGGTATGGCACGCTTTCCTTCCAGCAGGAACGTTCATGTCATAAGGAGACAAGGACAAACTTTTAGATTCTTTTTTATCATTCCAAATCGTTTTGGATAATTCGTATCATCTCAGGCCTCACACTTGCAATATCAGCGATTTAGCCACGCTGAAGAGGTCAGTGTTAACGATAGCTCAATTTACTGCGGCTCAGTCATCGCTTCGCTGAAGAGCAGCCTTAAAAGTACACGAAAACAGGCAAATCTGATTAAAATAGCAGCAATACGGCATAGAAATTGATTCCTTGCTTGACTGTGTTGCCAAATTAATGTTTTCTGTATTTAAACGCTGCTCAATATCACAAATTTTAATGAATCTTGTCACATGAGAAGATGAATTTGCTAAGGTAATGACAGTGTTATCCAATACCCTGCGGCTGCATTAATTATTCATATCACAGCGGCCGCAATGATTTCCCTGGTGTTGGCGCAGTATTCGCGCACCCCGGCCTCGGCTGGGGTCATTTTTTTCTGGGATATCACTTATCCTGCTCTGACACCCAGTCGCGTAATACCTGCACATCATGTCGCCACTCATGCTTCAGCTCATCAATCCATTCAACGACATTGTCCCACCATGCCGGTAACTCCGGACTCTGAATCTGTTTCGCCAGCATCTGTAAACGCTGCAGCCCGACCGAACCCGCCGCCCCTTTGATTTTGTGCCCCTCTTCAGCAATGCCTTTTTGATCGCGCGCCATCAGATTCGATTCCAGCACAGCAAGATAGTCCGGCATCATCTTTTCGAACATCGTCAGGCTTTGGGTAATCAGACCCGGACCTACTAGTTCGATGTACTGCTCCAGCATTGCGACATCCAGCAGCATCCGGGTTTTATCATCGCTCACATCTGAGTTCTCTTCTTCCGGCTCTGCCTGATAATCCCAGTACTTTTTGATCATTGCGGTCAGTGCCGGTACCGCCAGCGGTTTACTCAGCACGTCATCCATTCCCGCGTCGAAATACTCTTTTTTGTCTTTAAGCACATTCGCGGTGAGCGCAACCAGTGGGGGCAGATGGGCACCCTGATACTGCTGCCGAATCGCCCGTGAGACATCCAGTCCGGTCATATCAGGCAGCTGGATATCCAGCAGCACCAGATCAAACTCCAGCGGATCAAACATCGCCAGCGCCTCACTGCCGGTCATGGCAACCTCGACGCTGCAGCCCAGCTTCTCCAGTACCGAGCGTGCCACAATCACGTTAAGCTCAATATCTTCCACCAGCAGCACATGCAGCGCAGGGAGTGGCAGGCTGTCGTCCACCCCTTCATCTTCCACTTCTTCAGCGATGCGCGGCGCTTTAATCTCCACGGTGAAGCATGAGCCCTGTCCTGGTGCGCTGTGTACGCGGATATCTCCGCCCATTGCCTGCGCCAGACGGCGTGATACCGCCAGCCCGATGCCGGTCCCGGTCGCCGGTTTGCCGCCATGCTGGTCTTTGACCTGATAGTACATCGCAAAGATCTTATCCTGCTCGTCCTGACGGATACCCATGCCAGAGTCCTGTACCTCAAAGCGCAGCGTTTCGTCCTGCTCATACGTCACGCGCACCACGATTTCGCCCTGCTGGGTGAACTTCACGGCGTTACCAATCAGGTTCCACAGAATCTGGCGCAGGCGTGTCCCATCAGTGGAAATCAGGTGCGGGAGCGGCAGTTGCGGCGCGAGCACAAACTTCAGCCCTTTTGGCTGGGCCAGCAGACCGGAAAGGTTTTCCAGATCGGCAAGGAAGCCGGTGAAATCGAGCGGCTGATTATCCAGCTGCACTTTACGGCGTTCGATTTTGTCCACCTCAATCACATCATTAAAGATGTTGCCCAGCGTGATAGCGGAGACGTGGATGGTTTTCAGGTATTTCAGCTGTTCCTGATTGAGATCGGTATCCAGCAAAATACGACTCAGGCCGACAATGCCATTAAGCGGCGTACGAAGCTCGTGGCTGATTGTAGAGATGAAGGTGGTCTTCTCCCGGCTGGCGTTCTCTAACGCGTCCTGATAGCGCTTACGTTCCGTTATATCGCGGCCAAAGCCCATCAGCCCGCTGCGCTTACCGACGCGGTCGTAATAAGGCACTTTACGGATCTCGAAACAGGCTTTGCGCCCGTCAGGATATTGCAGCCATTGTTCATAGGTCAGGGAGACGTTATGGCGGAATACCTTCTCGTCCGTTTCCAGCACCTTTGTTGCCGCTTCTTCATCATAGATATCGCGCGGTGTCAGGCCAATAAGCTGCTTTTCGCTTTTGCCTGTCAGCAGTTCCATCGCCCGGTTACAGCCGGAAAACTGTTTGTCGATGTTGCGATAGAAAACCAGGTCTGGCGAAGCATCAAGGAATGAGCGCAGGAAGGAGGATTGCTGCTCCAGCTCAATCTGTGCCTGCTCGCGGCGGGTTACCTCTTCACGCAGCTTGTCCATCACCTGTTCGCGTGCCAGCTCCGCCTTTTTACGATCGCTGATCTCCTGATTCAGCTGCGTGATGGTCTCTTTCATCTGCTGATTGAGTTCCAGATCGCGGGTACGCATCTCTTCCAGCTTATCCACCAGCCGTGCCAGCCGTTGCCGGGACTCTTCCAGCTGATCGACCACCACCGACAGAAAATAGACCGCCCAGGGCGTAATCAGTAGCCCAAAGAAGACCGAACGCACCATGTCAATGCTCTCGACATGGCCCCGCAGTACCATCGTAACCGCCATCTGGACGATCATTGCCAGGACTACCAGCGCAGACGCCAGTAACAGTGAGAACCTCACCAGTCCAAGCTTGACCATTAAATCAACGTAGTACTGCGCCAACAGACGAATTTGTTTCATAACAACTCCCTGGAAGAGAAACAGCCTCATAATAGCGCAGTTACCCTGCTAACGTCGCAGCACGTCGCAGCACGTCGCAGGGAGATGCAGGATCAAATGCCCTGTTATGGTGCATCCGCAGAACCGATCGGCGACGTTAAGGACAAAGCGGTTAAAACCCTTGACTGACTGTGCCAAATGAATAATCTGTAAGGCCGACAGCAAATCGCCGATTTCTCTGTACGGCCTTTTTTCAATATCCTGGCAACGTCCTGTTGCACATGCACATCCCTTTATATGCATACCCATTCATCTTAAGTGATGTTTTAAGCACGACTATGCTGATTAATTTTTCTTATAACCAACCGCTGTTTCATTCAAATAGCCGGACATAAGAAAAACAGATACATGCTATGCATCAATGGTGCTGAACAGCATTTAATGCTGTCTAACACCCCATCACCAGCATGGTGCAGAGATCTGATGCCTGCACTACAGTGAGTCAGTTCACATTTATCGGCCGATCGCCAGGCACCAGAGTGGTACATTTTAAACCAAAAAATTCATTTAATTCATAAAGTTAATCAGATAAAACGGCTGATAACCCTGTCTGACCACCCTATTTGACCTGATTACGCTTTCCCGATAAGTTGGAAATCCGCTGAAAGCTTTCCAGACGGGCCATTGTCTCGGCATATCTATGCAACAAGAAGACTCCCGCGTGGTTTAAGTCATCTCCTTTTAGAGACCGGAAATCAGAGAGCAGCTCAATTAAGGACGTTTTACCGATGTCTGGAGAGAAATGCTCAGGGCTATGACGCGCGCTCGACAGAGCATGGCAATGAAAATGATAGCGCCCCAGTGCGCCCAGACCCTGAATCAGTGCAGGTAATGTCAAAGCAGTATAAGGAGACCCTCAATGTCCACTAAAAAACCTCAATCCTATGGCTTGTATGATCCGACAGCAGGCAGTGACAGCTGTGGTGTAGGTTTCATTACGCGCAAGGACGGCGAGCAGACCCACGAGATTCTGCAGATGGCGCACAGCGCCCTGTGTACGGTGCCTCATCGCGGCGGTATGTCAGCGGAAGGCGTCGGGGATGGCGCAGGAGTCAATGTTGATCTTTCACTGCACTTCTTCCGAAAAATTACCGGCCAGCCGCTGGAAGCGGGCCGTTTTGGCGTCGGCAACTTCTTTGTGCCGAAAGATGCCGAACTGCGTGCTAACGCCGAACGTCTGGTAGATGAGACTCTCAGCAGCTTTGGTCTGCCGGTGATCATGAAACGTGACATGCCGCTCGATAGCAGCGTGACGCGCCCGGCAGCCATACAATTCCAGTTACCGATTCTGCAGTGGATTTTCACTGCACCACAGGACGTGGCCGACCAGAACGACTTCGAACAACGCATCTACCGCGCCCTGTTAACCATTGAAGCCCTTGCCTTTACCGAAAGCGAATTTGGCGGTCTCTATCCTCTGTCGCTGTCATCGCGCACGCAGGTGTTTAAAGCCCGTCTGAACTCCAATGAAGTAATCCCTTACTTCAAAGATCTGACCGATCCGGATCATCAGGTGCGCGGGCTGTTCTTCCATACCCGCTTCTCCACCAATACCGATCCGCATACCACCATGGCGCAACCGTTCCGCCTGATGGCGCATAACGGTGAGCTGAATACTGACCGTAAAAACCGCATCGCAGAGTCCGCGCTGGCCCTGGCTCGTGGGAAGAAAATCGTGCGGCCGAAAGGCCAGTCCGACAGCTCGCGTCTGGATCAGAGCATCCATAGCCGTCTGATGGAAGATAACCTCGATCTGATCACCGCGGTTGTCTCGATGATGCCGCCGGCCTGGGAAAACGACAGTTCGCTGCCGACAGAAGTGCGCGACATGCTGGAGTATTTCTCACTGTATGAAGAGAAGAATGACGGCCCGGCAGCCTTAATCTTCGGCAACGGCGAAGTGATTGGCGCCCGTCTTGACCGTCTTGGCCTGCGTCCACTGCGTTCAGTCGAAACGGCGGAGTACATCGGTGCGATGTCAGAAGCCGGCCAGATCGCTTTCCCACCTGAAAGCGTGCTGCGTCGTGGCCGTATCGAAGCGGGTGGCATGCTCTATTTCGATCATCGTGAAAAGCGCAGCTACACCACGCTGCAGGCGCTGGAAAAACTGGCAGCAGAGAAAGATTACCCGGCGTTGCTGCGTGAAGCCCGCGTTGGTCTTAACGATCTGCCGGAGATTCCGGCAGAACAACAGGGTTCACCGCTGCGCTATCGCGGTGATCTGAAAACCTATCAGCGCTTTGTTGCTTACTACTACAACCAGGAAAGCTTCAAGTTCATGATGGACCCGATGCTGAACACCGGTGCAGAGAAGATCTCTGCGATGGGTTACGGTAACGCCATCAACGGCTTGTCCGACCATGAAGGCGGCATGGCGCACTATTTCTCTCAGCGCTTTGCTCAGGTCACCAACCCGCCGCTGGATTCTATCCGTGAAGTGGATGGCATGACGCTGCGTGTCGCGCTGGGTGCGAAACCGCATCTGGGCCGCAGTAAAGGCCGTCAGATTGTGGTGCCGACACCGATTCTCAGCCACCTTGATATGCTGCGTTTACGCGAGCAGACCATCGCCCCTTATGCGCGCTTTGAGATGCTCTATGAGCCGGTGATTGGCAAAGATCTGCTGAGCACCACCGCGAACGCAACAGCGCTGGAAAAAGCGATTGATGACCTGGCGCAGCAGGTGGTGGATTTTGCCCGTACGCAGGGTGGCATTGCCGTACTTACCGATCGCCACATCTCTTCTAAGCACGCTGCGATCCCGATGCTGCTGGTGGTTTCCGCCATCAACCAACGCCTGATACAGGAAGGCCTGCGTCTTGATGTTTCTCTGGTTGTAGAAAGCGGCCAGAGCATCTCATCACACCACATTGCCGCCACACTCGGCTTTGGTGCTTCCGCTATCTATCCTCTGGGCGTACAGATGCGCGCAGAAGAGAAATTTGGTGAAGGTGAAGAAGGCAACAAAGCTTTTAAACGCTATGCCAAAGCGGCTGAAAAAGCCCTGATGAAAACCATGGGTAAAGTGGGCCTCTGCACCGTTGAGAGCTACAGCAGCGGTGAATTCTTTGAGCCGAATTTCCTCAACACCGATGACCCGGTGCTGAAAAAGTATTTCCCGAATATCAGAACGCCGGTTGGCGGTGCAGGCTTCGCCGCTATCGCACAGATGGCTGTTGACTGGCACCAGAGCGCACTGAAGATTCAGGGCGAATCTGAAGTGCCATTGCTGGGCCTGTTTAAAGAGCGTGCAGAAGGCGCGGGTCACTCGTACGGTACCATCGCTGTGCGTACGTTCATCGACATGACCGAAGAGCCGATTCGCTTTGCCGATAAGGCGCGTGAAGAGGACAACTTCATCCGCCTGATGACGCTGGCAAAACTGGATAATGCCTTCGGCATCAAGCCAGAGACCTTTAAAGACAGCAGCTTCGAGCGCATCCCGGATGACGTGATCAACAATTTTGCGATTACTGCCGATTATCGTCAGTTCTCAAGCCTGATGTACGAAGAGCGTAAACGTCGTCCGGCTGCCCTGCGCGACATCCTGACCTTCCCGGCTGACCTGACCCACATCGACAGCGAAGCGGAGTTCCGCCGCAAGTTGGGACGCTACTCGCTGACCAATAACGGGTTTGCTATTCGTGGCATGGAGTGTGAGGCGGTGGATGGCAGCCTGAATCACTTTATGCTGCGTCTGACAGATGCGATTGAAGGTCTGAAGCCTGAGAGTGAGCGCCTGCAGAACCTGTCCCGCGCCCTGAAATTCCGCTTTGGCGACGATATTGAGAGCAGCGAAGTGGTCACGGGCGGTCTTAAAGTGACCGCATATGGTAAAGCGGCAGATTATCTGTCACGTATCTTCACCACCCTCCCCTCACTGCCGCTGAGCGAAGTGCAACCAGCCTGTGAAATTACCCGTACTTTTGCTTCCGGGGCGATGAGCCACGGTGCGCTGGTCGCGCCTGCTCATGAAGCGGTCGCACACGGCACAAATATGGTCGGCGGCATGAGTAACTGCGGTGAGGGCGGCGAACATTACTCCCGTCATGGCACCATCCGTGCCTCCCGTATCAAACAGCTGGCTTCCGGTCGTTTCGGCGTCTGGGCTGCTTATCTGGCAGACCCGATGCTGGAAGAGCTGGAGATTAAAATTGGTCAGGGTGCGAAGCCTGGCGAAGGCGGACAGTTGCCGGCAGCCAAAGTCACTGTCGAGATTGCGGCTGCACGTGGCGGTACGCCTGGCGTTGAGCTGGTCTCTCCGCCGCCGCACCATGACACCTACTCCATCGAAGATCTGGCGCAGTTAATCCACGACTGTAAAGCAGCGCGGGTGCGCGTGATCGTCAAACTGGTCTCGTCTGAAGGCATCGGTACCATCGCGGTTGGTGTGGCTAAAGCCGGTGCAGATGTGATTAACGTGGCGGGTAACACCGGCGGTACAGGCGCTGCGTCGGTCACCAGCCTGAAATATACCGGACGTGTGGCCGAGATTGGCATCGCTGAAGTCCATCAGGCACTGTGCGCCAACGGCCTGCGCGAGAAAGTCCTGCTGCGCTGCTCTGGCGCTCAGCAGACCGGTAGCGACGTGGTGAAATCTGCCCTGTTGGGCGGCGACAGCTTCGAGTTCGGCACTACCGCGCTGATGATGCTGAAATGCGTGATGGCGAAGAACTGTAACGTGAAGTGCCCGGCTGGCTTAACCACCAACGCCGAAGCCTTTGATGGCGATCCACGTCAGCTGGCGCAGTACTTCCTCAACGTGGCGCATGAAGTGCGTGAGATTCTGGCACGTATGGGCCTGCGTTCCCTGCGTGAAGCGCGCGGTCGCTCTGACCTGCTGCACCTGATGGATCACCCGCTGGAAGTGGGCAAACTCGACTTACGCGCCATGCTCACCGTGGTGCCTGAGTTGAAAATCGACAAGCCTGTTTATCTGGAAAAAGATTTTGAACTGGATGATGGCTGGATTGAGCAGCTGAAGCTGTCGCTGGTGGAGCAGGGAAATCCTGACGTCGCCCTGGGCAATAGCATTGTCCTGAACAACCGAAACAAAAGCGTTGGCGGTCAGCTCGCAATCGATATTGAGCGGATGCTGAACCACGAGCTGAGCGCGGAGCAGTTGCAGGCGATGCCAGCAGTAATGACCGACGATCGTGGTCGCAGTTATCTGGCCCCTGAGAGCGTAAAAATTTCCACTACCGGCTCTGCTGGTCAGTCATTTGGCGCATTCTGTAACGATGGCATGCAGCTGACTCATTACGGCACCTGTAACGACGGTGTTGGCAAAGGACAGTGTGGCGGTGAAGTGATCGTGATGTCGCCTGGCGGCGGCGCGCAGGATGCCGATGGCAACGTGCTGATTGGTAACTTTGCGCTGTTCGGCGCGACCGGCGGACGTCTGTTCGTACAGGGGCAGGCCGGTGATCGTTTTGCGGTGCGTAACTCAGGTGCAACCGCCGTTGTCGAAGGCGTCGGTGACTTCTGCTGTGAATATATGACTAATGGCGCCATCCTTAACCTGGGCACCTTTGGTAAAGGATTTGGCAACGGCATGAGCGGCGGCTTTGCCTACCAGTACGACCCGTATGGATCGCTGGCCAGCCACGCTGCCGGTGATTCCGTGCGGTTCGGCTCCATCGCCGATCAGGATGAAATGGCGCAGGTGCATAAGCAGGCTGTGCTGACCATGCTGAACTGGCATCTGGAGGCAACGAAATCGCCACGGGCCGCCTGGCTGCTGGAGAACTGGGAAACAGAGTGTCACCACTTTGTTTACGTGATGCCGCGTTCGCTGCTGCTCTATCAGGATGGCGGCGAAATTCTGAAAGCCAAGAGCCGCAAAGATCTGCTCGAAGAGCTGTCAACGGCGCTGGCAGGCCATCAGGTTGCCAAGTTTAAAGCTGCGTGGCGTCAGGGTAAAACCATCGCCAACGGTGCCGTACCGGCCTATGGCGCGACCGATACGCAGGAGATGTTTGTCCTGCTGAACAACTACACCGTGCTGAGCTTTGCCCAGCAACTGGCACTGGCAAAATTGCCGAAAGGCACGCCGGTTGAAGATGCTGCGGTGGAAAAAGCGGTGCGTAATCTGCTGATGACTGAAGACTTTTCGCTGGTCAGTAAGCTACAGCGTCATGCCCGTTCCGCCATCGAGAGTTACAGCGATGATGAACTGGCGAGTCTGATCGGTACCAAACGCATGTCAGATTACAAAGCGGCGCTGACGCAACGTAACATCCGCTCCATGGACAGCCTGGCAACCTACGGCTGGATCATGTATCAGGATGCCTGTAACCGGGAAGTGCTGGGCCATCTGCCTGACTTTGAAGAGCTGTTTGCACGTGCGGCATTGCCGGAAATCGCCGCTGCGGTGGGTAAACTCTCCTGACAGTGATACTGCTCAGGCTGAACTGAATATTATTAATTGATCATTGCCCGGATTAATCGTTGTACCGGACAGATGCAGAACCGCTCTCCCCTGCTGCAAAAACTGCGGCGTGGGAAAGCGGAACGGCTTTCACACCGGACAATGCCACTGATATCGGGCGAGAACGGGATTGAGTAAAAGTACCCATGAAAATTCCTTATATTCCAGAAGATGCACCTTTTAATGGCGATCAGAAGTACTGGCTGGCTGGCTTTCTTGCGGGGCTTCACTCCCGTTTGCTGGTACTGGAAGACAAACAGCAACCCGCCGCAGGTACGGGCGCAGCCGCCACTACGCAACTTCATATTCTTTACGGCTCACAGACCGGCAATGCCGAAGCACTGGCGCAGACCGCAGCGAAATCTGCCCGGGCCAAAGGGCTGGTGCCCGTGGTTCAGGCGCTGGGCGATGTCGATGTCGACGTATTTGCCACCATGCGCCATGTGCTGATCGTTACCTCGACCTATGGCGAAGGTGAAATGCCGGACAACGCGCAGCTGTTCTGGGATGCGATCTCTGCCAGTACCGCTCCGCGTCTGGAGCAGATGCATTTTGCCGTGCTGGCGATCGGTGATACCGGCTACGATGGCTTCTGTCAGGCGGGCAAGTTCATTGATATGCGCCTTGAGCAGCTGGGTGCGAAACGTGTGGTTGATCGTATCGATTGTGATATCGACTATGAAGAGCCTTCCAGCGAATGGCTGAACAGCTCAATGCCACAGTTTGCTGCCAGCGCCGGCAGCAGCGGCACCGTGCTGGAGAGCGCGCCTGAAGCGCCAGTCATTCCGGGTAGCAATAAATCGAATCCCTATGCCGCCGCGCTGATCACCAACAAGCGTTTATCAGGCGAACAGTCAGCCAAAGATATTCGTCATTTCGAATTCGACCTGTCTGACAGTGGCCTGAAGTATGAAGCGGGCGATGCGCTGGGCGTGATTCCGGTCAACGAACCCTCACTGGTGAGCCTGCTGCTGACGCAGCTTAATGCTGATTACCAGACGCCGGTGCCTGGCTTTGACCGCAGCCTCGGCGACCTGCTGACCTATCAGTTTGAGATTTCTGAGCCGTCGCGCAAATTGATTGAATGGGTCGGACAGAACACCACCAACCAGGAATTGCGTCATGTGTTACAGCATGATGATAAAGATGCGCTGGGCGTGTGGCTGTGGGGCAAAGATACCCTCGACCTGCTGCAGCTTGAGCTGACGCGCACGCTGGCAGTGCCTGAGTTTGTCGCTCTGCTGCGTCCGCTGCAGCATCGTGCTTACTCCATTTCATCCAGTTCTAAGGCCCATCCTAACCAGGTGCATCTGACTGTTGCCTCAGTGCGTTATCACAGTGGCGGCCGTAATCGCGGTGGCGTCTGCTCGACCTACCTGGCCGAGCGTGTGCGTCGTGGCGAGAAGCCCGCCATCTTTATCTCACCTAATAAATCGTTCCGCGTGCCGGCTAATAACAGCGCACCGCTAATCATGGTGGGGCCGGGCACCGGTATCGCGCCATTCCGTGCCTTCCTGCAGGAGCGCCAGGCAACTGGCGCGCAGGGGAAAAACTGGCTCTTCTTCGGCGATCAGCATCAGGAACATGACTTCATCTATCAGGATGAGTTACTTGCCTGGCGGGATAACGGCTTGCTGACGCGTCTGGATCTTGCATTTTCACGCGATCAGGAGAAGAAAATCTACGTACAGAGCCGGATGCTGGAACAGGGCGCTGAGCTTTACGCCTGGCTGCAGGAAGGCGCTTACTTCTACGTCTGTGGCGATGCCTCACGTATGGCGAAGGATGTGGATAACGCGTTGTATGAAGTGGTTCGCCAGTTTGGTGGTCTCTCCACCGAGCGCGCTGCGGACTACGTCGATCAGCTGAAGAAAGAGAAACGCTACCTGCGCGACGTCTATTAACCGCGAAGGTCTGCTGAAAAAATCCGGCTTGCGCAGGCAGCCGGATTTTTTTATGGATGACAGGCAAAAAAATACCCGTCGCATGGACGGGTATTCACTGTTACATCACGGCTATTTCACTACGCGCAGTGAAGGTCGTCCACCACGTGGCGGTGGATCGTCATCAGGCGGCGTCTCGTCATCGCTGGCATCGTCAGGACGATCACCATCAATCACCGACATCATGGTCTCTTCCTGACCCTCTGACGTCTCCTGCATACCCAGCTCGTAAGCCGGTTCCGGTTCAAACATTGTCCCGGCACCATTTTCACGTGCATAGATTGCCAGAATCGCCGCCATCGGCACGTTAACCTGGCGCGGAACGCCACCAAAACGGGCGTTGAACGACACCTGATCATTTGCCAGATCGAGGTTACCGACAGCACGTGGCGCAATGTTCAGAACAATCTGGCCATCACGCGCATACTCCAGCGGCACCTGCACACCCGGCAGATTAATATCGACCACCAGATGCGGCGTCAGCTGATTGTCGAGCAACCAGTCATAGAAGGCGCGCAGCAGATAGGGACGACGTGCAGTAAGTTGCGACATTTCCATACGTTAAGCCCGGGCTTGCAGGCGCATTTCACGTTCAGCTTCAGTTAATGAAGCGAGGAAAGAGTCACGCTCAAATACGCGATTCATATAGCCTTTCAGCTCTTTTGAACCTGAGCCAATTAAATCGATGCCCATTGACGGCAAACGCCATAACAGCGGAGCCAAATAGCAATCGACCAGACTGAACTCTTCGCTCATGAAGTAAGGCGTACGACCAAACAGTGGGGCGATAGCCAGGAGCTCTTCACGCAGTTGCTTGCGTGCTGCTTCAGCTTCCTGACCCGTGCTGTTCTCGACTTTCCTCATCAGGCTGTACCAGTCCTGCTCGATACGATGCATCATCAGACGACTATCACCACGGGCAACCGGGTAAACGGGCATCAGTGGCGGATGCGGGAAGCGCTCATCCAAATATTCCATGATGATGCGTGATTCATACAGCGTCAGCTCACGATCTACCAGCGTCGGTACCGTGCGATACGGATTGAGGTCAATCAGATCCTGCGGCAGGTTATCCATTTCGACCTGCTCGATCTCTACGCTGACACCCTTCTCCGCCAGGACAATACGCACCTGATGGCTGAAAATGTCAGTAGGACCAGAAAACAGCGTCATTACCGAACGTTTGTTGGCAGCGACAGCCATGAAAACCTCCAAGTTTGTTCACAAAAAGATACTGCGAATAGCCAACCACACGGCGATTCACCAGCTTATCGAACTCGCACGCAACCTGGTTAGCCGCGCCGTAGATACTGACGCCCCGACAGTGGGAAGGCGCATAACGCACCGGCCTGCGGGCGCAAAGTGACACAGAGTTTACCAGATTTTAGGCTGCTTGTGGGCGTGGAATGAATCTTTGCAGGTAAAATGAGCGTGACGTTACGGTTTTCGCGAGGAGTCGTGGCGAGGCCGAAAATAAAAAACCCGCCGAAGCGGGTTTTTTGAGCCAATTGTCGCAGCCGGAGCTGCAAACAATTAACGCTTGGAGAACTGAGGACGACGACGTGCTTTACGCAGGCCGACTTTCTTACGTTCAACCTGACGCGCATCACGCGTTACGAAGCCAGCTTTACGCAGCTCGCCACGCAGTGATTCGTCGTATTCCATCAGCGCGCGGGTGATACCGTGACGGATCGCACCAGCCTGACCAGAAATACCGCCACCAGAAACAGTGACGTAGAGATCGAATTTACCAACCATATCCAGCAGCTCAAGCGGCTGACGAACTACCATGCGGGCAGTTTCGCGACCGAAGTACTGTTCCAGAGAACGTTGGTTAATAACGATATTACCGCTACCCGGCTTCATGAATACGCGAGCGGTAGAGCTTTTGCGGCGACCAGTGCCGTAGTTTTGAGTTTCAGCCATTGCCTTTAATCCCGATTAAATGTCAAGAACTTGCGGTTGCTGTGCCGCATGGGTGTGCTCGTTGCCTGCGTAAACTTTCAGTTTACGATACATTGCACGACCCAGCGGGCCCTTCGGCAGCATGCCTTTAACCGCGATCTCAATCACACGCTCAGGACGGCGAGCAATCATCTCTTCAAAGGTCGCCTGTTTGATACCACCGATGTGGCCAGTGTGGTGATAGTAGATCTTGTCAGTACGCTTGTTGCCGGTTACAGCAACTTTTTCAGCGTTCAGAACGATGATGTAATCACCCGTATCAACGTGCGGAGTGTATTCCGCTTTATGCTTACCACGCAGACGGCGCGCCAGTTCAGTCGCCAGGCGACCCAAAGTTTTGCCCGTTGCGTCAACTACAAACCAGTCACGTTGGACGGTTTCTGGTTTAGCTGTAAAAGTTTTCATCGAAAAGCTTACCCAAATTAAGTTACACGTTGGTGAAATCCCAAACGCTTAAGTAAACGAATGAGGCTCACACGACCATTTTGACCAGCAAGCCACCCCTTCGGATAGAGTTACTGGAACACAGAGGATTTGGGAAAAAAATCTTCTGCTGTAACGTGGGGTCGCAAGATTATAGAGAAGTCGGTTACAAAAATCGAACCCTATTTCGGTATTTATCCGGTTTATTCTCACGGCAGGTGCGGCAAACGCAGATACTCTTCGCTCTGCATCTCCTGAAGACGGGATAAACAGCGCTGGTATTCGAATTTCAGCCGCGTGCCCTGATAAATCTCGGTCAGTGACGTCTCCGCCGCGACCACCAGCTTCACATGACGTTCGTAGAACTCATCCACCAGCGCCAGGAAACGGCGCGCCTGGTCTTCGGTTTTGTAAATCATCACCGGCACGTCATACAGCAGCACGCTGTGAAAACGGCGCGACAGCGCAATATAATCATGCTGGCTGCGCCCTTCACCGCACAGCGTCGTGAAGTTAATCGCCAGCACGCCTTCGCTGACCCCCAGCGTCGGCATCTGGCGGTGATTAATCTCCAGGACCGGCGCCTCTTCGGGCTGGCTTCCCGACAACGCCTTAAACATTCGCGTCATTTCAGCGTGCGTTTCCGGGTTCAGCGGATAGTTCCACAAGTGTGCGGAAGTCAGCGTGCGTAACCGGTAGTCGATACCGGCTTCGACGTTCATCACATCACAGTGCCGTTTTATCTGCTCTATGGCAGGCAGGAAACGCGCACGCTGCAAACCATTACGATAGAGATCGTCAGGTGGAATGTTTGAGGTGGCCACTAAAGCGATGCCGCGTTCAAACAGCGCTTCCATCAGCGTGCCCAGCAGCATCGCATCGGTGATATCGGAGACAAAAAACTCATCAAAACAAAGGATATCGGTTTCGGCTTTGAATTTGTCCGCAATAATCAGTAACGGATCGCTTTGACCCTGAAGCTGCGTCAGCTCTTCATGCACCCGCAGCATAAAGCGGTGAAAGTGCAGACGCAGTTTGCGATTGCCAGGAATAGACTGAAAAAAGAGATCCATGACCCAGGTCTTACCGCGACCGACACCGCCCCACATATAGAGCCCACGTACCGGTTGTGGCGTTTCATTTTTCTCTTTACCGATCAATTTTGACAGGCGACCAAGCAGGCCGGATGTGGCAGGCGCGGCAGATTGTTGCCGGGCAACCAGCGCCTGCTGTAGCGCGTCTAATCGGGTAATTGCTTCACGTTGTACGTCATCGGGCCTGAATTCGCCCTGCGACAGCGCCTGCTCATAGCGTGCAAGCGGAGTTGAGGTTTGCATTTTTGTTTCAAAGTCCCTGAATGGTGTCTGATTCATACCACGGTTGCTGAAAAAAAGGCCGTTCTACACTAAGCCATGCTGCTCCGGAGTTCCACATCCATAAGATTAACGGGTATAGTGACTATTATTGAAATGGTGCAATGCCCTACGGAACAATGGAAATAACACGGGAGTCATTATGACCTGGGAATACGGGCTAATTGGTTTAGTGGTAGGTATTATTGTCGGCGCAGTAGCCATGCGTTTTGGCAACAAGAAGCTGCGCGAGCAGCGCAGCATGCAGTACGAGCTGGAAAAATCGAAAGCGGAGCTGGCTGATTATCGCGAAGAGCTGACCAACCACTTCGCGCAGAGCGCGGAGCTGCTGGATAACATGGCACGTGATTATCGTCAGCTTTATCAGCACATGGCAAAAGGATCCAATGACCTGCTGCCAAATCTGCCTGGACAGAAAAATCCGTTTGCCTACCAGTTGACTGAAGCTGAAGCGGACAACGATCAGGTCCCGGTGCAGATGCCGCGCGACTATTCTGAAGGCGCATCGGGTTTACTGCGTGGCGAGCGCCCTGCCCGCGACTAATCATTTTGGGGCGTAGCCTGTCTGCGCCCACTGATTTTGCGAACCCTGACCGCAAACGACTGTCACATTGATTAATTCCTCCCACCTTTTGCAGCGAGAGCGTTGTAGCAATGAAAAAACAAGCACGCCTGTTTAGCGCATTAGCCCTGAGTATTGGGATGAGTCTTGCCGCCGCGCCAGACGCGATGGCAACGCTGCCAGCACAAATTGCCGGCCAGCCGCTGCCGAGTCTGGCACCGATGCTGGAGAAAGTGTTACCCGCCGTGGTCAGTGTTCACGTTGAAGGCACTGATTCGGGTGCGCAGGCTCAGGATATTCCTGAACCGCTGAAACGCTTTTTCGGCCAGATGCCCGGCGGAAACAGTCAGCCACAGCCGTTTGAAGGCCTGGGTTCTGGCGTCATCATTGATGCCGCTAAAGGCTACGTGCTGACCAACAATCACGTGGTCAACGGTGCAGATAAAATCAACGTACAGCTTGGCGACGGCAGCGAATATGAAGCCAAACTGATCGGCCATGATGAGCAGACCGATATCGCGCTGATTCAGATTCAGGGCGCAAAAAACCTTACGCAGGTAAAAGTCGCGGACTCTGATCAGCTGAAAGTCGGTGATTTCGCGGTAGCGATCGGTAACCCGTTTGGTCTGGGACAGACTGCCACTTCCGGGATTATCTCTGCGCTGGGCCGCAGCGGACTGAACCTGGAGGGGCTGGAAAACTTTATTCAGACCGATGCTGCCATCAACCGCGGTAACTCAGGCGGCGCGCTGGTCAACCTTAACGGCGAGCTGATCGGTATTAATACCGCTATTCTCGCCTCAAGCGGCGGTAACATCGGCATCGGCTTTGCTATCCCTAGTGATATGGCGATGAACCTCGCGCAGCAGCTGATCAAATATGGTGAAGTGAAGCGCGGTCAGCTCGGCATCAAAGGTACCGAAATGACGGCCGACATGGCTAAAGCGTTCAATGTCGATGCACAGCGCGGTGCCTTTGTTTCTGAAGTCTTACCGCAATCTGCCGCGCAGAAAGCGGGCGTGAAGTCAGGCGATATCATTACTTCAATCAACGATAAGCCAATTACCAGCTTCGCAGAGCTGCGCGTAAAAGTGGGCACCACGCCACCAGGCGAGCAGGTTAAGCTTGGCCTGCTGCGTGAAGGTAAGCCATTAACGGTTACCGTTACGCTGGAGCAGAGTTCGCAGACTACTGCCAGCGCACAGCTGATGTCACCTGCACTTCAGGGCGCAACCCTGAGTGATGGACAGACGAAGACAGGTGATAAAGGCGTGAAAGTCGATACCCTCGAAAAAGGCACACCGGCTGAACAGGTTGGCCTGCAGAAAGATGATGTGATTATCGGCGTTAACCGCAGCCGTGTTCAGAACATTGCTGAACTGCGTAAAATCCTGGAAGGGAAACCGCCGGTACTGGCACTGAATGTGGTACGCGGCGATGAAACTATCTATCTGTTGCTGAGATAAACCTCGCATTACGGCGGACACAAGCGCGTGTGTGTCCGCCGCTCTCATGCTATTCTCCCCTGCGATCTCCCCTGGCGTGATTTAACACCATGTTTCTTAAACTTTTGCGTGCCGTGGTGCTGGGCCTGATTGTGGCGGGTATTTTGCTCGCAGCACTGCCTGCACTGCGTATGGGCAGCGACGCCCTCTATAACCACGAAAACATTACCGACGAAACGCCCTTTAGCTTCAATCAAGGGGTGCGCCGCGCCGTGCCTGCCGTTGTGAATGTTTACAATCGTAGCGCCCACGGCAACAACAATCGTGGCATCACGACCCTGGGTTCCGGGGTGATCATGAATGTAAAAGGCTACATCCTCACTAACAAACATGTGATCAACAATGCTGATCAAATTATCGTGGCGCTGCAGGATGGCCGCTTCTTTGAAGCGACACTGGTGGGTTCCGATGGAATGACCGATCTGGCGGTTCTCAAGATTACGGCCTCTGGCCTGCCCGTGATTCCGATTAATCCAAACCGGCAGCCGCATATTGGTGATGTGGTGATGGCGATCGGCAACCCCTATAACCTCGGTCAGACGGTGACACAGGGTATTATCAGCGCCACGGGCCGCATAGGCCTGAGTTCATCAGGCCGACAGAATTTTCTGCAGACCGATGCCTCAATCAACCAGGGTAACTCCGGCGGCGCGCTGATTAACTCGCTCGGCGAGTTGATGGGCATTAACACCCTGACTTTTGATAAAAGTAATGATGGTGAAACGCCGGAAGGGATTGGTTTCGCCATTCCAACCGTCTTAGCGTCAAAAATCATGGATAAGCTGATTCGTGATGGTCGGGTGATCCGCGGCTATATTGGCATTACCGGGCGTGAGTTGCCGCCGCTGCACGGACAGGGCAGCAATCTGGATCGGGTTCAGGGCATCATTGTCAGCGTGGTCACGCCAGATGGACCTGCGGATAAAGCCGGGATTCAGGCCAACGATGTTCTGCTCAGCGTAAACGGCAAGCCGGCCATCTCCGCGCAGGAGACGATGGATCAGGTGGCAGAAATTCGTCCGGGTTCAGTCATTGATGTGCAGGTGCTGCGAAACGATCAGAAACTCACGCTGCCGGTGACCATTCAGGAGTTTCCGGACAATAGTAACTAACTAAAACCCGAGCCAGGTCAGGGATGGCCCAGCTGATCGCAAAGAAGGCCGCCATCCATGGCTGTCGGCCTCGCCATCATGGCTCGGACGCTTTGCTCTTCATCCGGGCCAACCCTTTCCACGCTTCCGTCATCGTTTGTTAATAACCAATTAGCAACGATCAACCGGAAACGCGATCACCTCACTCAATGACTCCGCTTTCAATGCCAGCATGATCAGGCGATCAATACCCAGCGCGACCCCGGAACAGGCTGGCATACCATGCGCCAGCGCATCCAGCAGATAAGTATCAATAGGATGTACAGGCAGATTACGCGCCGCACGGCGACGGTTATCCTGCTCAAAGCGCTGACGCTGCTCGCGGCTGTCGGTCAGTTCACGGAAACCGTTCGCCAGCTCAATGCCCTTGTAATAGACCTCGAAGCGTTCTGCCACGCGGTGATCTTCCGTACTGATCTCTGCCAGTGCAGCCTGGCTGGCCGGGAAATGGTAAACAAAGCAGGGTTTATCCTGACCAATCTTCGGTTCTACGCCCAGCATAAATAGCAGCATCAGTAAGGTATCGCGATCCTCTTCTGCCCGCGCCAGCTCGCCTTCACCCAGCTTCTCAGCCGCTTCACGCAACTGCGCTTTATCCGCAGATAGCGGGTCAAGCTCGAGATGGCGGATAAATGCCTGCTGATAGGAGAGCGACTCCGCGCTATCACACTCAAGCACCTGCTGCATCAGATCGTCGACTTCGTTCATCAGACGGTACATGTCGTAATGCGGCCGGTACCACTCCAGCATGGTGAATTCCGGGTTATGATGGCGTCCCGCTTCTTCATTGCGGAAGCTACGCGCCATCTGGTAGATCGGTCCACTGCCGGCCGCCAGCAGACGTTTCATATGATATTCCGGGCTGGTCATCAGCCAGAGATCGCGCCCCTGCGAAGCGCCAGGTCCGACAAAACGCGTCTGAAATGGCACCAGATGGATATCGGTAATGGTCGCCTGACTCATCGCCGGCGTATCCACTTCCAGCACGCCGCGATCGGCAAAGAAACGACGCACTTCTGCTAAAATAGCGGCGCGTTTTAACAAATTGGCGATGGATGCGCTTGGTTGCCAGCTTGCCGTTTCGCTCATGGTGATGACTCCTGATACAAATTAGGTGGGGAAGTCTACCTGCAATGCCTGCGGCAAACAATCTCGTGCCCATGCTGCCAAAAACAGCGTTTCGGCTTCTATACTTAAGCGGTTAAATCAAAAAGGAATCCCACTATGTCTCCATGGAAAACAGTTGCTGCCAGCCTGAGTGCTTTTCTCTCAGTAGCCTGTAGCACCACCCCGCCAAAGAACGTCACGGTCATTGATCACTTTGACAGCCAGCGCTATCTCGGTCAGTGGTATGAGATTGCCCGCCTTAATCATCCTTTTGAGCGCGGCCTTGAACAGGTGACGGCAAACTACAGCCCGCGTGAAGATGGCGGTCTGAAAGTGATCAATCGTGGCTATAACGTCAAAAAGCAGCGCTGGCAGGAGAGCGTCGGTAAAGCCTATTTCACCGGTGAACCACAGCGAGCCTCCCTGAAAGTCTCTTTCTTTGGCCCCTTCTACGGCGGTTATAACGTTATCACCCTGGACCCCGATTATCGTTACGCCATGGTGTGTGGCCCGAATCGCCACTATCTCTGGATATTGTCACGGACACCTCAGCTGGAGCCGGGCGTAAAAGAGAAACTGATTGAGCAGGCGCGTCGGGATGGTTTTCCGGTTGAAGAGTTAATCTGGGTAAAACAGAAATAGTGCAGAATCTGACAAGCCGGTACGAAAAGCATTTCGTACCGGTTGGAATAACAGGTTACTTCGTGCTGTTCTGAATCGCCTGGCCACCCGCTTCAACATCTTCGCCCACGCCACGCGTTGTATTACACGCCGTCAGCAGAGAAGAGAGCACCAGTACAGAGAAGATTGCGGCAATACTTTTCTTTAACATAACAATGTCCTTTTTGATGGATGTAAAGTACAGCGCTTTAAGCATAGCCGGATTTCAGGCACTTGCTGCTGGCGGGACCCTAAAAAGGACAACCCGTTACGGTCATTTTGCCGCACGCGAAATAGCACCACCTAAGTGGGAGACATCTTCGCCAAAACCGTGGAATGTGTTGCAGGCGCTTAGCGCAGAAGAGACCAGCAACGCGAACGCGATTAATTTTGCCAGCTTGATCATTTTTTCTCTCAGACAAGAAAAAGGCGCACCCGGAGATGCGCCTGCGAATCTTATTTCACGCGTGACACGTATTCGCCAGAGCGGGTGTCAACTTTGACCACTTCGCCCTCCTGCACGAACAATGGCACTTTTACCACGGCGCCGGTAGACAGCTTGGCTGGCTTACCGCCAGTACCCGCAGTATCACCTTTCAGACCTGGATCGGTTTCGATAACTTCAGCTTCAATAAAGTTCGGCGGCTGAACGGCGATTGGGCGACCGTTCCACAGCGTAACGATACATTCAGCGTTATCCTGCAGCCATTTCGCTGCATCGTTTACCGTCTTCTCTTCGACCTGGAACTGCTCAAAACTTTCCGGGTGCATGAAGTGATAGAACTCACCGTCGTTGTACAGGTAGTTCAGGTTGGTATCTACTACGTCTGCGCCTTCGGCGGAGTCGGTAGATTTAAAAGTTTTCTCAACGCGAGAACCCGTCAGCAGGCGACGCATTTTGACGCGTGCGAATGCCTGACCTTTACCCGGTTTAACAAACTCACTGGATTCGATGGCATACGGCTCGCCTTCGAACATGATTTTAAGACCGGGACGGAAATCGTTGCTAGAATAAGTCGCCATGAAGGCCCTCTACGAAAATTGACACTGGTACTAAGCCAAAAAAATGGCACACATTGTAACCCTAAAAACACCTTCCAGAGAAGATTGGTTGCAGCAACTTGCGAATGTTGTCACTGAACCTGATGAATTACTGCGGATTTTAGCCCTGGATCAGCACACCGAGCTGGCAGAAGGTGCGGATGCGCGGCGTCTTTTCGCCTTGCGTGTCCCGCATGCGTTCATCCGCCGGATGAAAAAAGGCGATGCGAACGACCCACTGCTGCTTCAGGTTCTGACCCGCCGCCAGGAATTCACTGATGCGCCAGGTTATAGCACCGATCCGCTCGATGAACAAAGTAACGTTGTGCCTGGATTGCTGCATAAATACCGAAACCGGGCATTATTACTGGTAAAAGGCGGCTGCGCGGTCAACTGTCGCTACTGCTTCCGTCGTCATTTCCCCTATCAGGATAATCCCGGCAACAAGCGTAGCTGGCAGGCGGCACTGGACTATATCGCCGATCATCCTGAGCTGGATGAGATCATTTTCTCCGGCGGCGATCCGCTGATGGCGAAAGATCATGAGCTCGCCTGGCTGATCGCCGCGCTGGAAAAGATCCCGCACCTGAAACGCCTGCGCATCCACAGCCGTTTGCCGGTGGTGATACCCGCACGCATTACCGATCAATTCTGTCAGATGCTCAGTGAAACCCGCCTGCAGGTGCTGATGGTCACGCACATCAACCATGCGCAGGAGATTGATGATGAGCTGCGCGAGGCGATGATCAGCCTGAAGCGTGCCGGTGTGACTCTGCTTAATCAGAGCGTTTTATTGCACGGTATCAATGACAATGCGCAGACGCTGGCGACGCTTAGCAACGCCCTGTTCGATGCAGGGATTCTGCCCTATTATCTGCACGTGCTGGATAAGGTACAGGGTGCCGCGCATTTCTTTGTCTCAGATGACGAAGCACGCCAGCTGGTTCGGTCCCTGCTGTCACAGGTCTCAGGCTATCTGGTGCCGAAGCTGGCACGGGAAATTGGCGGCGAGCCGAGCAAAACGCCGTTAGATTTACAGTTACGTCAGGAATAAAAACGGCCAGCGAAAGGCTGGCCGGTTGAATACGGTAAAGTGCCCGATTCACATTATGGGCACTTATAAACCTGGCCGGTCATTTTGCTGTCGAGTGGCGCGAACGCGGATAACAGGTTCTGCGTCGGGCTGGTGGCACCATAAATCACGTTGCCGCCCATCTCTGCTGCGCGATTGCGCAGGTCATTAGCTGCACCACGCAGTGCACTGGTTTCGCCGCCTGCACCGCTCAGCCAGTTGCTCTGTGAGCCGGTGATATTGCCCAGAAGCTGACAGTTATTGCCAGGCTGCTGATCGGTAAACGTCACGCGCTGTCCTGCTGAAGAGAGTTGCGTAGAGCTGCTGCAGCCCGCCAGCAATAACGCGCCAGCCGTCAGTCCGAGCAAGAGGTTAATCCGCATTGTAATCCCCATTTATTATCATCAGAGTCGGGTGGCAGCGTAGCAGAAAAAGATCTCTTTTTTCTGAACATTCATTGCCTTAATCCCGTTATATCACCTCAATATTTCATACTGTATTCAGGCTGGCAGATTGGCGCGTCCCCATAAACTTACAGCAGCAAGTCAATCCGGCGGGGCGACAACAGTCAGCGAGCAGACAGCGGGAGATATCAAGAGGAAAGACGAACGATTGCGCCACTACTTATACTATTTTCCCACCCAAAAGAAAAACCCCCGACCGTTTCCGATCGGGGGTTCTGTGATGACTTAAGCAGTCAACGGCAATTACATCATGCCGCCCATACCGCCCATGCCACCCATACCGCCAGCGCCGCCGCCTAAATCAGGTGCGTCGCCTTTAGGCATGTCAGTAACCATACATTCGGTGGTGATCATCAGACCTGCAACAGAGGCCGCGTACTGCAGAGCAGAACGGGTCACTTTGGTTGGGTCCAGGATACCGAAGTCGATCATGTTGCCGTACTCTTCAGTCTGCGCGTTGTAACCGTAGTTACCATCGCCCGCTTTCACGTTATTAGCGACAACAGATGGCTCTTCACCGGCGTTAGACACGATCTGACGCAGTGGAGATTCCATCGCGCGCAGCGCAACTTTGATACCGACGTTCTGATCTTCGTTCTGACCACGCAGATCAACCAGCTGTGCTGCAACGCGAACCAGCGCCACGCCACCACCGGCAACCACACCTTCTTCTACAGCAGCACGGGTTGCGTGCAGCGCATCTTCAACGCGGGCTTTCTTCTCTTTCATTTCAACTTCAGTTGCTGCGCCTACTTTCAGAACGGCTACGCCGCCTGCCAGTTTCGCGACGCGCTCCTGCAGTTTTTCTTTGTCGTAGTCAGACGTTGCTTCTTCGATCTGCTGACGAATCTGGGTTACACGGCCCTGGATTGTCGCTTCTTCACCCACACCGTCGATGATGGTGGTGGTGTCTTTGTTGATCACAACGCGTTTAGCCTGGCCCAGATCTTCCAGAGCCGCTTTTTCCAGTTCCATACCGATCTCTTCAGAGATAACGGTACCACCGGTCAGGATAGCGATATCCTGCAGCATCGCTTTACGACGGTCGCCGAAGCCTGGTGCTTTCACAGCAGCCACTTTCACGATGCCACGCATGGTGTTCACTACCAGTGTTGCCAGCGCTTCGCCTTCAACGTCTTCCGCGATGATCAGCAGTGGTTTGCCTGCTTTCGCAACGGCTTCCAGCACTGGCAGCATTTCACGGATGTTAGAAATTTTCTTGTCAGCCAGCAGGATGAACGGAGATTCCAGTTCAATTGCGCCGGTTTCTGGCTTGTTGATGAAGTAAGGGGACAGGTAGCCGCGATCAAACTGCATACCTTCAACCACATCCAGCTCGTCCTGCAGGCCGGTGCCTTCTTCAACGGTGATCACGCCTTCTTTACCTACTTTCTCCATCGCCTGAGCAATCAGCTGGCCCACGGTTTCATCGGAGTTAGCAGAGATAGTACCAACCTGCGCAATCGCTTTAGAGTCAGAGCAAGGTACAGACAGCGCTTTCAGTTTCTCAACCGCAGCGATCACTGCCTGATCGATACCGCGCTTCAGGTCCATTGGGTTCATACCCGCTGCGACCGCTTTCAGGCCTTCGGTGATGATAGACTGTGCCAGTACGGTTGCAGTGGTGGTACCGTCGCCCGCAGCGTCGTTCGCTTTAGAGGCCACTTCTTTCACCATCTGCGCGCCCATGTTCTCGAACTTGTCTTCCAGCTCGATTTCACGTGCCACAGAAACACCATCTTTAGTGATGGTCGGTGCACCAAAAGATTTATCCAGAACTACGTTACGGCCTTTCGGGCCCAGGGTAACTTTTACTGCATCTGCCAGTACGTTCACGCCACGCAGCATTTTTACGCGTGCGTCATTACCGAATTTTACGTCTTTAGCTGCCATCTTTAAATATCCCTTAAATTCGTTTCGTTCAGTGAATTACGCGTAAAAATTACGCTTCAACAACGGCCAGAATGTCGCTCTCAGAGATGATCAACACCTCTTCGTTGTCGATTTTCTCGGTTTTAGCGCCGTAACCTTCACTGAAGATCACGACATCACCAACCTTCACGTCCAGCGGCTTAACGTCGCCACTCTCAAGGATGCGGCCATTGCCAACAGCCAGAACTTCACCACGGGTGGATTTACCGGCTGCAGAACCGGTCAGCACGATGCCGCCAGCTGATTTAGCTTCAACTTCTTTACGCTTGACGATAACGCGATCGTGCAATGGACGAATTTTCATGTGATAGCTCTCCTTTGAGAAGTCCAATCATTCAGTTTTGGGGTTGATCACCGGTCTGCATGGCTTCCGGCCTCGTGACCAGAGAGATAGGGCCGCCACCACCCGCTTTCAAGGGGGCAGACAACAAATTTTTTTACCCTGATGTGATAACTGGTGGCTTTTTAAACAGATGACGGGACAAATAAAAAACGCAACCCGAAGATTGCGCTTTTAAAGGCTATTGATGCGGTTAACGATCCTGGCGATCGTCATGGTTCTCAAGGCGATCGCTGTCTTTACGCTCGAACTCGCCATCCATGGTATAGCCGCTGTCAGGGCCAGCGCCGGGTCCGCGCCAGACGCGCAGATGAGGCATCAGCTTCAGCGTCAGATGCTTCTGTACCGGTGGTAGCAGCAGCAGCAAGCCCAGCAGGTCAGTGAAGAAACCAGGCAACAGCAGCAGGAAGCCCGCGATGATCAGTGACACGCTTTTGATCATCTCAGTGGCCGGGCTTTCGTTACGTGCCAGCTTCTCCTGCATCAGCATAAAGTTTTTCATGCCCTGATTTTTGACCAGCGACACCCCGATGCACGACGTGAAGACCACCAGCAGCATGGTAAGCAGCACGCCCATGACGTGTGCCACCTGAATGAAGAGTGAAATCTCAATCCAGGCCAGAATAAAAAAGACTAATAACGGTATCCAGCGCACCGTACTCTCCTGTAAGTAGGGGCTGAACGGCAGCGTGCCGGTCAGCAGAAAGCGTTCATCCTGAGGATGATAAGAAAAGAGATGGGCACCCGCGCCGCCATTTTCAACCGATCCTGTCAAATTTATCCGGCGGGGTTAATTTTGTAACCAACTTCACATATCGTTAACCATACTGCAGCATTAAGTGATCTGCATGCGTGCTTTTCTTAAGCATCAGAATATGATCGCACACGCCCCTATGAAGACGGATAATATGTCGGCACGGGTACACCACGACAAAATAAACACATCCTTTGTGATGGTTAGCGGCAACAACAAGAAGGTTATCATGGCGAACAACATTCGTATCGAAGAAGACCTGTTAGGTATGCGCGAAGTTCCGGCGGATGCCTATTATGGCGTTCATACTCTGCGTGCGATTGAGAATTTTTATATCAGCAACAGCAAAATCAGCGACATACCTGAATTTGTCCGCGGAATGGTGATGGTAAAAAAAGCGGCGGCGATGGCCAACAAAGAGCTGCAGACCATCCCGCGCAACATTGCCGATACCATCATCAAGGCCTGTGACGAAGTGCTGAACAACGGCCGCTGTATGGACCAGTTCCCCGTAGATGTCTATCAGGGCGGTGCCGGAACCTCCGTGAACATGAACACCAATGAAGTGCTGGCGAACATCGGCCTGGAGTTGATGGGCCATCAGAAAGGGGAATATCAGTACCTGAACCCCAATGATCATGTAAACAAATGCCAGTCTACCAATGACGCCTACCCAACCGGCTTTCGCATCGCGGTTTACAGCTCGCTGTTGAAACTGCTTGATGGCATCAGCCAGCTGGCCGAAGGTTTCCAGCACAAAGCCGATGAATTCCAGACCATCCTGAAAATGGGCCGTACCCAGTTGCAGGATGCTGTGCCAATGACACTCGGTCAGGAGTTTCACGCCTTCAGCGTGCTTCTGAACGAAGAGACCAAAAGTATTCTGCGCACCGCTGAACTGCTGCTGGAAGTGAACCTGGGCGCGACCGCCATCGGCACCCGACTCAATACGCCGGAAGGCTATCAGCATCTGGCGGTACAGCGTCTGGCGGAAGTCAGCAACCTGCCGGTGGTGCCCGCGGAAGACCTGATTGAAGCCACTTCTGACTGTGGCGCCTATGTGATGGTCCATTCATCGCTGAAACGTCTGGCCGTGAAGCTCTCCAAAATCTGTAACGACCTGCGCCTGCTCTCTTCCGGCCCACGCGCCGGACTGAACGAAATCAACCTGCCAGAGCTGCAGGCGGGCTCCTCTATCATGCCGGCCAAGGTTAACCCGGTGGTGCCGGAAGTCGTCAACCAGGTCTGCTTCAAAGTCATTGGCAACGACATCACCGTCACCATGGCCTCTGAGGCAGGTCAGTTACAGCTCAACGTGATGGAGCCGGTGATTGGCCAGGCACTGTTTGAATCGATCAGCATCCTGACTAACGCCTGCTACAACCTGCTGGAGAAGTGCGTCAACGGTATTACCGCCAACCGTGCGGTGTGCGAAGCCTACGTCTTCAACTCGATTGGTATCGTGACTTACCTCAACCCTTACATCGGCCACCATAACGGCGACATCGTCGGCAAAATCTGTGCGGAAACCGGTAAAAGCGTGCGTGAAGTCGTGCTGGAGCGTGGCCTGCTAACGGAAAGTGAGCTGGACGATATCTTCTCGGTACAGAATCTGATGTACCCGGTCTATAAAGCCAAACGTTATACCGATGAAAACGAACAGTAAGGCTTAACCGACGCTGGTTAACCAAAGGCACACCGCGATCAACACGGTGTGCCTTTTTTTTTGTTAAACAACACACCCAGGTTTACCCGGTTTAATTTTCAGGAGTGATTCATGTTTGTGGTTGAGCTGCTTATCGTTTTGATGGCGATCTGGTTGGGCGCACGTCTTGGCGGAATTGGTATCGGGTTCGCCGGCGGGATGGGCGTGCTGGTGCTGACGCTGGGATTTGGCCTGGCACCCGGCGCTATCCCGTTCGATGTGATTGAAATCATCATGGCGGTAATCGCCGCGATAGCCGCCATGCAGGTGGCGGGCGGCATGGATTATCTGGTCAGCCTGGCAGAAAAACTGCTGCGCCGTCATCCGCGCCATGTCACGCTACTGGCCCCCCTGGTCACCTACCTGATGACGCTGCTGGCCGGAACCGGACACACTGCGTTCTCCACGCTGCCGGTGATTGCAGAAGTGGCGAAAGAGCAAGGCGTCCGCCCTTCCCGCCCGCTGTCGATTGCAGTGGTGGCTTCTCAGATCGCCATTACCGCTTCTCCGATTTCAGCCGCGGTAGTCTTCTTCGCCACCCTGCTTGAACCGCGCGGCATCAGCTATATCACGCTGCTGGCGATTGCCATTCCCTCAACCATGGTGGGTCTTTTTCTGGCGGCACTGGTGACGAACTTTCTGGGCAAAGAGCTGAAGGATGATGAGGTCTATCAGGCGCGCCTCGCCAAAGGTGAAGTCACGCTGCGCGGCGCCAGCGTCTTCCAGGCAAAACCGGGCGCGAAAAAATCAGTGATGCTATTTCTGACAGGTATCGTGGCCGTAGTGCTCTATGCCACCGCGACCAGCGCCAGCGTTGGCCTGATCGCCAATCCGCCGCTGCCACGCAATGAAGCGATTGTGGTGTTTATGCTCACCATCGCCACACTGATCAGCCTGACCTGCAAGCTCGACACCAGCGACATCCTCAGCGCCAGCACCTTTAAATCCGGCATGAGCGCCTGTATCTGCGTAATGGGCGTCGCCTGGCTGGGCGATACCTTTGTGAAGGCGCATCTGGCGGAGATCCAGATGCTGGCAGGTGATGCGCTGAAAACGTATCCGTGGATGCTGGCGCTGGTACTCTTCTTCGCCTCAATGCTGCTCTACTCGCAGGCCGCGACCACCAAAGCGCTGATGCCTGCCGCGCTGCTGCTGGGCGTGACGCCGCTGACGGCTATCGCTTCTTTCGCGGCGGTTTCGGCGCTGTTTGTGTTGCCGACCTACCCCACCCTGCTGGCCGCCGTTGAGATGGATGACACTGGCTCAACCCGTATTGGCAAGTTTGTCTTTAACCACGCCTTTATTATTCCCGGGGTAATCGCGATTGCACTGTCGGTGCTCTCTGGCTTCGTGTTTGGCGGATTGCTGTTGTAGCGCCGTCATCGTGTTACTGATGGAGCGTGCTATCATCGGCGCTCTTTGAAACAGGAGTCACAGGATGAATGCGGTCGTTATCCTCTGCACTGCGCCCGATCAGGCCACGGCAGAGCACCTTGCTGGCTTAGCGCTGGAAGCCAGACTGGCGGCCTGTGTCACACTGCTGCCTGGCGCCACCTCCTGGTATCTCTGGCAGGGAAAAATGGAGCAGAGCAGCGAAGTCCAGATGCTGCTGAAGTGCGACAGCGATCATCAGCAGGCGCTGTGTAATCTGCTCAAAGACGCTCACCCTTACGACGTACCCGAACTGCTGGCGCTGCCGGTTCAATATGGAGACAGTGAATACTTGTCATGGCTGCACGCATCTCTCGCTTAATTACGCTTCTGCTGACGCTGTTTGTCTGCCTGCAGGCGCACGCCTCACTCTTTTCAAACCCGGCGACCAGCCGCTTTGTGCCCGTCGATCAGGCGTTTACGTTTGACTTTGACCAGCAGGGCGCGCAGCTCAACCTGCACTGGAAAGTGAAATCAGGTTACTACCTCTATCGTCAGCAGATCCACATTACGCCGCAAAACGCGGCTATCGCGCCGCTGACGCTGCCCGCCGGACAGCCGCATGAGGATGAATTCTTTGGGAAAAGTGAGATCTATCCGCAGGACCTGATGCTACCGGTAACCCTGAAACAGGCAGCCAGGGGTGCCACACTTAGCGTGACTTATCAGGGCTGTGCCGCTGCCGGATTCTGTTATCCGCCGGAAACACGCAGCGTGCCAGTGAGTGCAGTAGCAGCCAGCAGCGCACCCGCGCCGGTCAGTGCTCAGCCCGCGCCCGCCAGTCCGCTGCCATTTTCCCCGCTCTGGGCACTGCTGATCGGCATCGGCGTGGCATTTACGCCCTGCGTGCTGCCGATGTATCCGCTTATCTCCGGCATTATCCTTGGCGGACAGCGGCATTATTCCCTCGGGCGACTGTTCGCACTGGCGATGGTCTATGTCCAGGGGATGGCGCTGACCTACACGCTATTAGGGATGGTGGTCGCGGCAGCGGGATTACGCTTCCAGGCCGCGTTGCAGCACCCATACGTGCTGTTCACGCTCTCCCTGCTGTTTATCGTGCTGGCCCTGTCGATGTTCGGCCTGTTTACGCTGCAACTGCCCTCGAGCCTGCAAACCCGTCTGACCCTGTGGAGCAATCGCCAGCAGGGGGGATCGCTGCCCGGCGTTTTCCTGATGGGCGCACTGGCGGGATTGATCTGCTCACCCTGTACTACCGCTCCACTCAGCGCCATTCTGCTTTACATCGCACAAAGCGGAAATCTGTGGGCCGGTGCCGGGACGCTGTGGCTCTATGCGGTCGGCATGGGCTTACCGCTGATCGCTGTGACCCTGTTTGGTAACCGGCTGCTGCCAAAAAGCGGCCCGTGGATGCAAACCGTCAAAGAGGGCTTTGGTTTTGTCATCCTGGCGCTGCCGGTGTTCCTGCTGGAGCGGGTGGTGGGCGACGCGTGGGGATTACGGCTCTGGAGCCTGCTCGGCGTGGCGTTCTTCGGCTGGGCGTTCAGCGTCAGTCTGCGCGCCAGCAGCGGTAAGTGGCGCGTAGTGCAGGTTATTATGCTGGCCGCAGCGCTGATCAGCGCGCGTCCATTACAGGACTGGGCATTTGGCGGCCCGTCCACGCAGCATGCTGTGGCCCCGCTGCCGTTCCAGTCCCTCCAGACGCCGCAACAACTCGATAGCGCGCTGCAGCAGGCCCGGGGCCGCATCACGATGGTCGATCTCTACGCGGACTGGTGCGTCGCCTGCAAAGAGTTTGAAAAATATACCTTTAGTGATAGCGCCGTGCGCGATAGCCTGAGCAGGGTTCAGTTGCTACAGGCTAACGTCACCGCCAACAGCGCCAGCGACAACGCGCTGTTGCAGCATCTTCAGGTGCTGGGCTTACCAACCATTTTGTTCTTTGATGCGCAGGGCCGTGAAATCCCCGGATCGCGCATCACCGGGTTTCTCAATGCCGCCGATTTCCGGGCGCATTTGCAGAAACTTACCCCATAAACAACACTGGACAGGTCATTGCCCGGCGAAATTGCCGGGCCTGCATACCAGAGGAGAGTCACTTGCAGCGTGAACAGATACTCGAGCATGCATTGAATGTGCTTGAACAGAACGGCCTCGCCGCCACCCTCTCATTGGAAACCCTGGCGGGTTCCGACTTAAGTCAGGAGCAGCTTCAGCTGTTCTGGCCCGACCGTGATGCCCTGCTCTACGATGCACTGCGCTATCACGGGCAGCAGATTGAAACCTGGCGACGTCAGATTCTGCTGGATGAGTCCCTGTCGCCGGATCAGAAGCTGATGGCACGCTATGAAGTCCTGAGTGAGCAGGTCAGCAAAGGACGCTTTCCAGGCTGCCTGTTTATCGCCGCCTGCAGCTTCTACCCGCAGCCCGATCAGCCCATCCATCAACTGGCCGAGCAGCAGAAAAGCGGCTCGTGGCAGTTCACCCATGACATTCTGGTGGAGCAGGGTCTGGATAACCCCAGCATGGTGACCGATCAGATGGAGCTGATCCTTGAAGGCTGCCTGAGCAGGCTGCTGGTGAAGCGCAATGTGCAGGATGTCGCCACCGCTCAGCGGCTGGCGGAGGATGTCTACAGCATCGCGCTGTGCCGAAAAAATGGCGCGCTGGCCTGAGTTTTACCCGCTTTGACTGAAAATCAGGCAATCAGTCACGTTTCCAGGGGTTTTTTAGTGAAAGCCGTTGACGACCTGCGGCCTTTACGGTTTAATGCGCCCCGTTGCCCGAATAGCTCAGTCGGTAGAGCAGGGGATTGAAAATCCCCGTGTCCCTGGTTCGATTCCGGGTTCGGGCACCAAAATTTAAAGAAACCCGCCTCTGGCGGGTTTTTTGCGTTCTGCGTCTGACGTTTTCATTAATATCAATGCCAGTCGCCCTGCCTTATCCTTCCACCCACACCGCCCCGGCATCTGCTGATTTCACGCACTGCGCCACCCAGCGCACGCCCATTAAGCCGGCATGCACATCGGGATACCAGAAGCCCTGCAGGAAGTCGGTGTCACGGCGATCGGTGGCATCCATTGCCAGCGCGAAGCGACGATAGAGATTCGACCAGGCTTCAAATAGTCCTTCTGTGTGTCCCCCACCAATGCGGTCCTCTTCCAGCGCGCGCGGGCTGAGGTAGCCCATGCCGCGCTCCAGAATCCGCACCGGTTCGCCCTGCACTTCGTATCGTAGCTGGTTCGGCTGCTCATCCCACCACTCCAGGCTGGCTTTCGACCCGACCACCCGAATCTTCTGCCCATGCATCGATCCCGCATTCACCGCCGACGCCCAGAGCGTGCCGACCGCACCGTTGTCATACTCCATCATCACGAAGGCGTTATCCTCCAGCGGTGCACGCGAGGCAACAAAGCTCTGGCGTGAACAGAGCAAACGTTTCACTTTTAACTGCGGCAACATCGTTTCGGCAATAAACAGTGGATGCGTCGCCAGATCGCCTAACACGTAACTCGGGCCAACAAAGCGCGGATCGACCCGCCAGCGGGTGCTCTCACTCTGTAACTCTACCGCCTCATTATGGAAGCCGTGGGCAAACTGCATATTCACGATGCGGATCTCACCCAGCGCCCCTTCAGCAATCATCTCTCTGGCCTGATGAACCAGCTGATGCCCGGCATAGCCATACGTGACGCCAACAATCTTCTGCTTCTCCCGGCTCAGCTGCTCCAGCTCATCGGCTTCTTCGACCGTAAAACAGAGCGGCTTCTCGCACACCACATGTAGCCCGGCATTCAGCGCCGCCCGACAAATAGAGAAATGCGTATTATTAGGCGTGGCGATCGACACCGCTTCAATGCCATCTTCGCGCGCGGCTTCTCCGGCGAACAGGCTGGCATAATCGGTGTAACAGCGCTCAGGAGCCACACCCAGCGACTGACCAAACTCGCGCCCGCGTGCGGCATCAAGATCAAACGCGCCCGCCAGCAACACAAAGTTGCCGTCACGCTGTGCCGCCGAGCGATGGATATATCCAATCTGGCTGGTGCCGCCGCCGCCGATCATGCCCCAGCGCAGTGAGCGATTAGCCGCTTTTTTACCGTTAATCATGCTGTTGTCCTCAGAATCCTGTTGATCGGAGATAGTCCAGGCTGGCTTTTACGTCCCGCAGACTGGTGTCGGCATGGCGCGGATCACGCTCCTGTTCGATGGTGATCCAGCCCTGATAATGACGCTCAGTCAGTAGCGTGCGCACCGCCGGATAGTCGATTGCGCCCTGCCCGAGCGGACACATCACGCCCTGCGCGCAGGCGGTGAAAAAGTCGAGTCCATGAGAGAGTGCGTCACGCCAGACCGGCTGGTTAACGTCTTTGAAATGAAGGTAATCAATGCGCGACCAGTACTGTTCCAGCGACGCCACCGGATCCATGCCGGCGTAATAGAGATGGCCCGTATCCAGGCATAAACCGGCAACCTCATGCGGAATGTCAGAGACCAGCTGCGCCAGCTCATCGGCAAACTCTATGCAGCCACCCGCATGCGGATGGATCACTGGCCGCACGCCGTACTTCTGCCAGGCGATCTCACTCAGAATGGTGATGTGCTGCATCATGCGCTGCCAGTCATCTGCAGAAAGCCGTGGTGCCTGTTTTGACTGACCCGCATATTTCGCCCGCTCCGGATTGCCGAAGTCGATGATCACCAGATAAGGCGCGCTGGCTCCAGGTGTTCTGGCGGCGGTCGGCACGCTGGCCAGTGTGCGACACAGATTGTGGGTCAGCGTCACCAGCGCCGGAAAATGCGCCTCACTGACTAAATCATCAAAAATCGTCCCCGCCACCAGCGAAAGCTGGTGGGCATTAAGCTGCCGGGTCAGTTCATCGGCATCCGTTGGCAGATAATTCCAGGGGCCGAGTTCGATGCTGGGATAGCCAGCCTGTGCGGCCTCGATCAGGACTTTTTGAAACGGCGGCAGCCAGGGATTCGCGGGATCATCCACGCCCCAGCTACAGGGCGCATTAGCAATATGAAAGGTCATGATATCTGCCTGTGCAGTAAGAACTGCTGGCAGTATCAAATAAAAATTTCACCTCAGACAACAATGAAAGTTTCATTTTTTGATAGAGATCGCGTTTAAAAATTGCGATAAATGATAGTTTTTTATCAAATAGAAGCTAACCTGCTATTTTTTACAGGTTTTCACGTGTCACGATTTCAAAGGGTACCGTTACCTGCGCAAAATGGTCAGGCTGTTCCGAACGGGTGTTGAGGCAGGTATTGATGACCACCTCAGCCATAGTATCAAGGCGATGGCGCAGCATCAGCGTAATAGTGCCGTCAATCAGCGCCAGTTCATCACCCGGCAGCGGACCGTGGCACAGCAGATCGATTTGCCTGCGTCCGCTCTCACGCAGCGCCTGAACCACACCCTCTATGCCGCCGCAGGGCGCATAAATCATCACCAGATCGTTATGGGCCTCCAGCAATTGCCGGGTCGCCTGATAGCCCCCTTCGCCCGACTCGTAAGTCTTTAACGGTTCAAGTACCCGCTGGCTGATGCCCGACTCGCGCAGGTAAGAACGAAAACTGATCTCGCTGCTCTCCTGACAGGTGAAACGATGGTCGCCCAGCAGCACTCCGACGCATCCCGGCTCACGCAGCAAATGCTGTGCCATCCAGGCGGCAGTGCGCCCCGCTTTCTGATTATCAATGCCGATAAAACCCGCATGTTCACAGGGCGAGAAATCCGAGAACAGCGCGAAAACCCGTACGCCCAGTCGTGACACATCCTGAATGGCGTGACGGATCAGCGGGTGATCCAGCGCCACCAGCGCAATCACATCACTGCGTTGTGCCAGCTGACGCAGCGAGTGCGCCACCGCCTCAACCTCATGAATATCATGCCAGCAGAATTCCGGTTCACGGCCCTGTGGCTGCTGCACCTTAAGCTGCTGTTTCAGCGCCTCGCCCAGTTGGTGATAAAACGAATAGCGGGCAGGCAGCAGGATAAAGCTCACACGCAGGGTTGCCGCAGCGAGGGTCGGTGTGGTCTGGCTGTGTGCCTGCGTCAGTCGATAGCCAAGCTCACGGGCCGCCGCCAGCACCTTCTGCTCGGTTATACTGCGAACCGGCGCACGGCGGTTCAGCACCCTATCCACCGTCGCTACACCCACACCCGCCGCCTGCGCGATGGCGGTCATCGTCACTTTAGACATCATTCTTCTCCCTGCTTCGGCTTTCTCTGGTGCCAGCTGAAGGCTGACCTCTGAATTCTGTTTCTATAACATCAGCACTCTATCGCGACGAAGAAATTTCCTCTCATTTTTTTGATAGAAAATCAGTGCTAACCTTGATCGTCCTCGCAAAATGAAACATTCATTTCTTTCTGCATTCTCTTCAAAACATCTATTTGCTAAAACGGGTAAAAATCCCACACCGATTCGGTTGATGGGATCACATCATTAAAAGGTTAGAGCGACGACGGCGGGCTTTCTATAGTGGAGTCCTGAGCACCACCTGCCCGTACGTAAAAAAGGAAAAGCCATGTTCCCTTCAACGCTTCCGGCTCCACGCATAACGGATGCCAGCCAGGTTCCGCGACTGCGCTGGGGCATTATCGGGCCGGGCTGGATCGCTGACCATTTTGCCCATGCGCTGCGCCAGCACACACGACAGCAGATCACCGCTGTTGCCGCCCGCGATCCGGCAAAAGCGCAGACCTTTGCTGACAAATGGGCAATCGGCCATGCCACAGGCAGTCTCGATGAATTGCTGGCGCGGGAGGATGTTGATGCGGTCTATATCGCTACGCCTCACAACCACCATTTTCCCGACGGTCTGCGTGCGATTGCCGCCGGAAAGCATCTGCTGATTGAAAAGCCGCTGGCGCTGAATGCGCCGCAGGCAACGCAACTTAAACAGGCCGCCGCTGCCGCGAACCTGCTCTGTATGGAGGCGATGTGGTGTAACTTTGCGCCGAAGTATGACGTCATCCGTCAGTTGCTGGAGGATGGCGTACCCGGTGAGGTCCATACCCTGATTGCCGATCATGGTGAGTTTTTCACGCCGGATCATCGCATTTTCAATGCCGATCTGGCGGGCGGCCCCATGCTTGACCTCGGCAGTTATCTGGTCGCGCTGAGTGTGTTTGTGGGCGGCGGTGCGCCTGAAACGATCGTCGCCCGTGGTCAGCCCGTCCCGAATGGCCGCGTTAATGGTCAGACGTCGATGCTGTTTACCCATCGGCACGGCATGCAGTCGGTACTGAATACCACGCTGTTCAGCAACACGCCAGGCGGTGCGGTGATCGCCGGTCGCGACGCCACGCTGGAGCTGACGGGCCAGTTCTATGCGCCCGGTAATTTCACCCTGACCTCCAGCGACCGGCGTCACCGCCTGCAATGGCAGGAACCCACTAACCGCTATGAACAGCTCAGCCATGAAATTAACCACTTCGCCTGGTGTATCGGCCAGAGTCTGATCGATTCGCCTGTCCATCCACTTGACCAGGCGATTATCACCCTGGCTGCGATGGACAACGTCAGGCAGCAGATTGGCGTGACCTTCAATGAAGAACAGCAACCTTAATGTGCCCGGAGCAGAAAGATGAAAATCGCTTTTGATGTGGATGTGATTAAAGATTTAGGCATCACCCGTATGGTTCATCAGGTGGCTGACTGGGGATACAAATATATCGAACAGTCGCCGCATCCGCAGATCAACCCGTTTTATAAACATCCTAAAGCCAGCCGTGAAATTATCACCGAGTACAAAAATGCGTTAAGCGCCACCGGGCTGGAGATCTCCTCGTTTATTGTGGTTTATCGCTGGTCCGGTCCGGATGAGTTGCGCCGTCAGGCAGCGGTGAAGAACTGGAAGCGGATGATTGAGATTGCGGTTGAGATGGGTGTGCAGGTGATTAACACCGAACTCTCCGGCACACCTAATGAACCGGAAATCTGTGAAGAGATGTTCTATCGCTCAATGGAAGAGTTGTTGCCGATCATCGAACGTGAAGGCATCCGCGTCGAAATTCAGGCGCATCCGTGGGATTTCTGCGAAGAGAACAACGAAACCGTAGATATCGTGAAGTCGTTCCGCAGCGATAACGTAAAGTATATCTACAGCGCGCCACACACCTTCTTCTATGACAAAGGCAAAGGGGATGTGAAACCGATGCTGGAATATGCCGGTGACGATCTGTCGCACATGCTGATCGCCGACACCATGAACCATACAAAACATTGTCGCTACATCGTTAACCCGCCAGGCGTGGATGCCACCATCCACCAGCATGTTGGCGTGGGCGAAGGCGAAGTGGACTTCGATACCCTGTTCAAAACGCTGCGCGACACCGGTTTTGCTACCCGCACCCATAAAGTCGGTGGTGAGCCGATTATTGCAGCATCCCTGTTTGGCTATCCGGAAAAAATGAAGGTTCAGGCAATTGAAACCCGCGAACTGATTGAGCGCGAACTGCTGTAAACCGACCTGCCGTGCAGTCATGGCTGGCTGCACGGGAATTTCTGCTCAGGACAACAAACACGCCGCCTGACACACTTTTATTCACTTTTCTCCGATGCCGCAGCCCGCCTGACATTAGCGCGCTACAGCACGCCCCTGCGCAGCCAGCAGAGTTAAACCGCCTTCGCAGCACCTGCTACACTCCAGACCAATATCACACCATAAGGCGAACTTTCATTATGTCGGAAAATGCATATCAGCCCGCAAAAGTCTGGACCTGGGACCCTGAAGCCAAAGGTAACGGCGCTAAAACTAATCGTCCGTTCGCTGGTCCCACCCATGAAAAAGCGTTGCCGGTCGGCAAACACCCTTTACAGCTCTATTCACTCGGCACGCCTAACGGCCAGAAAGTCACTATCCTGCTGGAAGAGCTGCTGGCGCTTAACGTCAACGATGCTGAATATGATGCCTGGCTGATACGCATCGGCGAAGGCGATCAGTTCTCCAGCGGTTTTGTGGATGTGAACCCGAACTCAAAAATTCCGGCGCTGAGTGACCACTCCGCAACGCCACCTATTCGGGTATTCGAATCGGGCAATATTCTGCTCTATCTGGCGGAAAAGTATGGCTACTTCCTGCCGAAAGATATCGCTGGCCGCACTGAAACGCTGAACTGGCTGTTCTGGCTGCAGGGTTCTGCGCCATACCTCGGCGGCGGCTTTGGTCATTTCTATCACTATGCGCCAGAAAAAATTGAGTACGCCATCAACCGCTTCACGCTGGAAGCGAAGCGTCAGCTCGACGTGCTGGATCGTCGGCTGGCCGATAACCGCTATCTGGCCGGCGATGATTACACCATCGCTGACATCGCCACCTGGCCGTGGTACGGCAACATGGTGCTGAATGATCAGTATGGCAGTGCCGAATTCCTGGATGTGCAGTCCTATAAAAATGTAGTGCGCTGGGCGAAAGAGATCGCACAGCGTCCTGCCGTTATTCGTGGCCGCAAGGTCAACCGCGTCATGGGCGACCCGGCCGATCAGCTGCATGAGCGTCATGATGCTGCTGACTTCGATACCGAAACCCAGGATAAAAAAGCGTAAGGAGAGTGCTGTGAGTGCATACGTTGTATTTATTCGTGATAACACCCTGAACCAGGACGAAATGGCGATCTACGCCGAGAAAGCGGGCCAGGCACGTGGCGATCATCAGATCAATCCTCTCGCCTTTTATGGTGAACTGGAAACACTGGAAGGTCAGGAAGCGGAAGGTGTGGTGATTCTGGAATTCGCGAGTCGCGAAGCCGCACACGCCTGGTATGACAGCCCGGAATATCAGGCTGCCAAAGCGCACCGCCTGAAAGGTGCGAACTATCGCGTGGTGCTGGTAGAGGGCGTGGCTAAGTAAGCATTCAGGCGGCAGCGATGCCGCCTGTTTTTATTGCAGCGTAATACGCGCCACACCATCCAGAAGCTGATGGCTGTGGTCATCATTGAAGCCCTGCTTCAGCGTAACGTACAGTGTCTGCCCGTCCGGTGCGACCAGCAGGCTCTCTGGACGCCCCTCAAACGACCAGCTGTTTTTCACTTCATAAGTGGTTCCATCCAGCTGCAGCACCTTCTTCGCCTCACGCTGGCTGATATAAATCTCATTACGCTTGCCGTTAAACTTAATCCCCATCGAATCAGCCGGATCCAGACGCTGAATTACCTTGCCGCTGCGCTCATCAAATACCAGGGTATTTTTCGTTCTGGCGTTATCCGTGACAAACAGGCGTCCCGTCGCGGGATCTTCAGCCATGTTCAGGAACTGAGTGTCCTGCCCGTCGCCTGACGTCAGTCGCTGTTCGATTTTGTGATTACGCGGATTGATCACCAGGATTTCACCGCTGCCGTTCGCCGCATAAATCCGGTCACTGACCGGCGAGAAGATAATGCCTGTGACATCCTTCCCGGCATTTTTAATCCGGGCTTTCAGCGTCAGGGTTTTCGCATCAACCACCCAGATCATACCCGGTTCGCCCGCGCCGCCGACATAAAGCAGCCCGTCATGCAAAAAGATCTCTCGCGTGCTCACCGGTAAGCCGTTCTCATTTTTATCGTCGAACAACAGACGTTTCAGCACCTTACCGTTCTCTGGATCGATCATAGAGATACCGCCATCCAGCGAGTTGGTGGCGTAGAGCGCGCTGCCGGCCGGGTCGCTAATCAGCCCGACGTTTTTCAGGTCGAAATGCCCGGTCCCGGTGCTCTGCAGCGTGGTGCCATCAAGACGGTAGATCATCCCACCACTGATATCCTTACCCTCCGGCGCACTGGCAACATAGAGCGCATTTTTGGCGGGCAGATATGCCATCTCATACAACCCGTCACCCAGCTCGCGCTGAATCAGATTATCGGGACTGGAGGGCTGCATCACCACTGGCGCATTGCCATCCACTTTGGTGGCAGGTGTGTGGCATGCCGTCAGGCTAAAGGTGGTGATCATCGCCAGTGCGAGCGCCGCTTTACGCGGGCAGAACAACGCTTTCATACTTAACTCCCCTATCGACCTGCTCTCCCGGCTGGCCACAACGCAGAGGGCAGGCAGGAAAGAAATGAATGAGAATCATACGCATCAGAAAAAAGGCTGTAAACGCAGCGGCAGCCTGAACCGACCGAATCAGCTTAATGCGGTATGTTAACTGTCCACAGACGCTTTTTCACGCCCGCCAGTCAATATAAAATAATGATTAATCAACAGATTGCAGGTTCGCCTGCAGAAACGCCACAAACGCATTGATGCGAGCCGGAAGCTGGCGCTGCGCTTGCCAGACCGCAAAAATATCCCCATCGGGAGCCTGCCAGTCGGGTAGCACCGGCAACAGTTCGCCCGTCACCAGGCTGTGCTGCGCGTCCCACCACGAGCGCAGCAGAATGCCATGTCCATCCATTGCCAGCCGCATCGCCACCTCACCATCGTTGGTGATCAGGCTGCCGCGCACTTTCTGGCTGATGCTCTGCTCGCCGCTGGTCAGTCGCCACAGCGTAAAATCACTGTCGTGCTGACGCAGTAAAATGCAGTTGTGCTGCGCCAGATCGCGCACCGTAGCGGGCAAACCGTGGCGCGCAGCATAGGCGGGTGAGCAGCAGAGGATGCGCGGATTGGTTCGCAATTTACGCGCCACCAGCCGCGAGTCGGGCGGTTCGCCGACGCGGATATCGATATCCATATGCGCATCAAGAAAATTAAGTGGCTGGCTACTGAGTTGCAGCGACAGCGAGAGCTGCGGATGCAGTGCGGCAAAGGCCGAAACACAGGGCGCGATATGCCGACGGCCAAAACCAAATGAGGCGTTGATATTCAGCGTGCCGCGTAACTGCGCGGTTTCACCGCTCACTGCCTCTTCCAGCGCCGCCAGTTGATCCAGCAACGGACGCGCGCCCGCCAGATAACGGCGGCCTTCCGGGGTCAGCTCCAGCCGCCGCGTGGTGCGGCGCAGCAGTTGCACGCCAAGACGCTGCTCCAGCTGGCTCAGACGTTTGCTAACCGCCGCCAGCGACAGGCCCAGTTCGCGCGCCGCCGCGGTCAGACTGTCCAGCGCGGCCAGGCGAACAAAGAAGGCCAGATCATCGGTGGAAGTGCGGGATTCTCTACTTTGATTCAACAATGGATTGCCTTTCAGCCTCATTATTTCCCCGGAATCGACAGTTATACTGCGTACACAATTCGAACATCAACCGGAAAGGTGCCCTGTGACTGATAAAATCCACCGTGTTGCCGTCATCCCTGGCGACGGCATTGGCAAAGAAGTGATGCCGGAAGGCGTCCGCGTGATGAATGCGGCCGCTGAAAAATTTAACATTCCGCTGCGCTGGGAGTGGTTCGATTACGCCAGCGCCGACTACTGGCAGCAGCATGGCAAAATGTTGCCTGATGACTGGTTCCCGCAGCTGAAAGCCTTCGATGCGATCTACTTTGGCGCGGTCGGCTGGCCCGATGTGGTGCCCGACCACGTTTCACTGTGGGGCTCACTGCTGCAGTTCCGCCGGGAGTTCGACCAGTATGTTAATCTGCGTCCGGTGCGACTGATGCCAGGCGTGAAAGCCCCGCTGGCGAACCGTCAGCCCGGCGATATCGACTTTTATGTGGTGCGCGAAAACACCGAGGGTGAATACTCCAGCGTCGGCGGCACCATGTTCCCCGGTACCGAACGTGAAGTGGTGATTCAGGAGACGGTAATGACGCGAACCGGCGTCGATCGCATCCTGAAGTTTGCTTATCAGCTGGCGCAGAGCCGACCGAAGAAGCACCTGACCTCCGCCACCAAATCCAACGGTATCGCCATCACCATGCCTTACTGGGATAGCCGCGTCGAAGCGATGTCCAGCCAGTTCCCTGAGGTTCGCGTCGATAAGTATCATATCGATATTCTCACCGCCAACTTCGTACTGCATCCGGACTGGTTTGATGTGGTGGTGGCCAGCAACCTGTTTGGCGATATCCTCTCCGATCTCGGCCCGGCCTGTACCGGCACTATCGGCATTGCACCTTCCGCCAACATCAACCCGGAAGGCCTGTTCCCCAGCCTGTTTGAGCCGGTTCACGGTTCTGCGCCTGATATCGCGGGCAAAGGCATCGCCAATCCCATCGGGCAGATCTGGTGCGGGGCGATGATGCTGGAGCACCTCGGCTACAAAGCGGCGGGTGATGCGGTGTTAGAGGCGATTGAACGCACGCTGGCGGCAGGAGAGCATCTGACGCGCGATCTCGGCGGCAGCGCCAGCACCGAACAGCTCGGCGCAGCCATCGCCGCCGCATTGTGATTTAGTCAGGCAACTGCACCAGGCATTCCGGGTGCCAGCCTGGTGGTAACGGCTCCGGCCGTGTGATCACCAGGTTGTGCAGTTGCAGGTTTTCTACCCCACGCGCAAACAGGCCCGGCAGCCCGCCGGGATAGCGCTCTACGCCAAAGGCTTCGCCGGTTTTCGGATCAAGCTTGTAGGCATTATCCAGTCCCATGCCGGTCGGGGAGTCCGGGTTACAGGGCGGCCGCACGTCGTAATGGCTCTGTGTCATCGGCGATACAGTCTGCCGCATCTGAAGCTGGCTGATGACCACATCGCGTATCCAGCCCGATTCTGCCGCATGCAGGTTAACCGCCCCTTCTGCTACGCCTGTCATGTTGCTGAACTGCACCTGCTCAACGATGCCAGGCGTGATGGCAGGATCGCGGCGGCGCACCGAAATATGCAGCGGATCGGCTTTGCCCCAGTGACAGGGCGGCGCGTGGTGACAGGCAAAAGTCAGGTTACTGAACAGCAGACGGCGTATCGCACCGCCGTCACGCGACAGAATGCCGATACCCCGGTTGGAATCAAAAATAGTGCAGCCGGTTACCGTGACATCTTCCACATCATCCCAGGTTTCGGTGCCGATTTTAAAGGCGCAGCTGTAACTGCGCAGCAGACAGTTGGTGATCATAATCTGCCGCGCCGGACGCCGCAGCGCGGCCGGTTTGTGGGTGGTTTTAATGCAGATAGCGTCATCGGCGGCACTGAGGTAACTGTTGCTGACAAACACCGCCTCGCATCCGTCAATATCCAGCGCATCGGTATTCGGCATGGTCATGGCGTTGTCGATAGTGAGATGGTCGATATGCACATGGCGACAGCTCACCAGATGCACCGTCCACATCGGCGCCTGTACGATGGTAAAGGCGGTCAGCGTCACCTGCTCGCAATCTTCAAACACAATAATGCGCGGCCGGTCAGGGCGCGGCAGGCGATAACCCTGTTCATCCCGCTCAGCGGCAAACCAGGCTTCGCCCTCACCATCGATGCGGCCAGTGCCGCTGAGGGTGATATTGCGCTGACCCAGCGCATAGAGCAGCACGTTGTGGGACTTCTCTGCACAGCTAAGTGCCTGCACCGCCTGGTAGTCAGCCAGTCGCGGACTGGCGATCAGCACCGCACCCGCTTCAAGGTGCAGTTCAAAATCAGACGGCAGATTCAGGCAACCGCTGCGATAACGCCCGGCAGGCAAGGTCAGACGACCTCCGCCGGCCGCCGCAATCTGATCCATGGCGCGTTGCAGCACGGCCGTGTCCGGAGTTTCGCCATCGGCGACAGGATGAAAATCAGCAAGGGAAAGGTGCATCATGCGTCTCCCGCAGGATTGAGGAGGAGGAATTGCAGCACGACACGGCGCGGGAAACCTTTGTCTGGTAGCCAGTACGCCGTTTCGTGCGGGATATCACAGATTACTTCACGGCCCCTTCGGTGACGCCGCTGATAAACTTGCGCTGGAAAATCAGGAACACCACGATCAGCGGCATAATCACAATCATCGCCCCCGCCATCAACACCGGAATGTCGATGGTGTTTTTGTTCTGGAAAAACATCATGCCAATCGGCAGCGTGCGCAGCTCATCCTTGTTGACCAGAATCAGCGGGATCAGGAATTCGTTCCAGGTCCAGATAAACAGCAGCAGCCCCAGCGTCGACAGGGTCGGCCAGATCGCGGGCACCAGAATGCCCCACAGAATTTTGACCCGTGACGCGCCATCCATCACCGCCGCTTCTACCAGCTCTTTCGGCACCTGCTGAAACGCGCTGGCAATCATCAGCGTGGTAAAGGGCAGCGACAGGGCGATTTGCGGCAGAATCAGAGCCAGATAGGTGTTGGTCAGCCCCATCCAGCGCAGCTCGTGATAGAGCGGAATGATAAAGGCTTCACTCGGCAGCACCATCCCCAGCGCCAGCATCGCCCCAATGACTTTTTTACCGGGGATCTTCAGCCAGGCGAAACCAAACCCGGCCAGAATGCCGAGCAGCACGCTGAATAGCACGACCGGGATCACCACCAGCACCGAGTTGAGGAAGTAAACGTTGAAGTGTCCCTGCTGCCATGCGGTCACATAATTTTTGACATTCAGCGAGGCGGGCAGCGTGAAGATGCCCTGAAACAGCTCCATCTGGGTTTTAAACGAGGTCATCAGCGCCATCAGAAACGGCAGAATCGTCATCAACGCCACGATCCAGATCAGCGCGCGTGAAATCACCGGCGTGCTTCGCATCAGTAACGCTCCTTTAAGGCCAGATGGATCAGATAGTTAATCCCTAAAACAATGATCATGCTGAACACCGCCACCGAGGAGGCGTAGCCAAAGTAGTGCAGGTCAAAGCCCTGCTTATACATAAAGATGTTAGTGACCATGGTTGATGTGCCCGGCCCGCCCTGCGTCATCACATAGACCAGGTCAAAGGCTTTCAGGCTGGCGATCACCGTCAGCAGCAGGGCGATCCGCAGCTCGGGCCGCAGGCCAGGCAGCGTAATGCGCATAAACTTCTGGCGACGCGACGAGCCATCCAGATCGGCAGCTTCCAGCAATGAAGGATCCATGCGCTGCAGGCCCGCCATAAACAGCACCAGACAGAAGCCGAAGAAGTACCAGGTGGCGACCAGACCGACAGCGGGCAGCGCCCAGGTGAAATCACCCAGCCAGGAGAGCGCCAGCTGGGGCAATCCGATCGCGCGTAATATCTGATCGATGGGGCCAAACGCTGGATTATAGAGCCAGCGCCACACCACGCCCAGCACTGCCATTGGCATGATGTAGGGCAGGAAGAAGAGAATGCGCAGCACACTGCGTTCGTTATTGTTGCGCGTGTCATACAGAAAGCTGCAGAGCAGCAGGCCGACGCCAATCGGCAACAGGGTATAGAACAGCATCAGGATGGCGTTATTGCCCAGTGCAATCCAGAACACCGGATCGCTGAACATCCGCATGTAGTTGCTGATGCCACTAAACACCGGCAGCGAGGTGCCGTCCCATTCGGTAAAACTGATGCCCAGCGAGGCCAGCAGCGGGAACAGCAGAAACACCGCATAGACCAGCACCGCAGGCAGAACATAGAGAAAATTACGCCAGCTGCTTAAATTCAACATAACCCTACTCGTGGTTCAGAACGATGCTCAGGCCCGGCTGTTCGCCGGGCCTCCGGCTTAATGCTTCAGAGTCTTCAGGTAACGCTGATAGTTGTTATCAAAATTCACCACCATCTGATCGGCGGTCTGACGACCCGCCAGTAGCAGCTGGACGTTCTGATTCAGTTCGGCATTCATGGTGGGTGTTGCCCAGTCCACGTAGTGGCCTAAACCGTCATAGTCATTGAGCGTCAGCCAGACCTGATAGGCCTCCGCCAGCAACGGATTGTCCGCTGGCATTTTGGCCGCTTTGTTGGTGCTGGCCGGCAGGAAGCCCACTTTCAGCCAGCGGTTCGCCATGGCATCAGAGACCATATAGTTGATGAACTTCGCTGCACCCTCCTGCTGATCTTTGCCTTTGGCAGTGCTGGTAATCGAGAACGCCAGATCGGTGCCGCCGACCATCAGCGGCTGCTTCACGCCTTCACCAGCAGGCATCGCGGCGAAGTGAATATCTTTGTTGTCTTTAAACTGGCCGAGATACCAGGTGCCGCTGACCAGGAACGCAGCCTGGCCATTCTGGAACAGCGTCGCCGCATCGTCGTGACCAATGCCCTGGAAGCCAGGGAAGAAGTACCCTTTGTCGGTCCAGCTCTTCATCATCGTGGCGGCATTGACCAGCTTGCTGTCTTTGAAGGTGCCGCCCACATCGTAAATCAGATTATCCAGCGTCTTGCGGTCGTGGCTTTCAATCTGCGCCTGCCACAGGGTGCTGAGCAACTGCTGGCCCATGTTGCCATCCAGCAGGCCGAGCATCATCGGCGCGGTGCCCTGCTGTTTCAGCTTCGCCATGGCGCTTTCCAGCTCAGCCAGGGTTTTCGGCACTGCAATGCCCGCTTTATCCAGCACCGCTTTGTTGTAATAGAGCCCGACCATTTCACCCAGGCTGGCGATGCCGTAAAGTTTGCCGCTGCCAAACTCGCCGCTGTCTGACCAGCGGTTACGTTTCAGAATTGAGTCGGGGAAGCGGGTCGTCCAGCCGTCGCTGGCGGCGTAGCTATCGAGCGGCAGCAGCAGCTTATCTTTAACCAGCGAACCCATATCGCCGCCGCCCTGGTTGACCTGCGCGATCTGCGGGCCATCTCCGGCGGTCAGCGCCAGCTTCAGCGGAATGCGGGTGTCCTCAAAGGAGTGAACCGAGCGGTTAATCACGATGCCGGGATTCTGCTGTGAGAACTCTTTAATCCCTTCATCCACCGCAGCAGTCTGCTCCGGGTAGTTGTAAATATCCCACTCATTCAGAGTGACGGCGGCGTGGGCGGCATGAGAGACGCTGCCCGCCAGCAGGCCCGCTGCCAGCAGCCGACCCACATTGCGAATTCGGAAAGAACGAACGGAAGAAACAGACATTATGCTTACCTTCTTCAGACCAGGGTCGGCATCCTTTCATCTCACCGCCTGACATCCTGCAGGCTGCAGCCGCACACAAACGCACTCACTCATACTTACTTTAATAGAAAAATAAAGTCAAACAGCCTGCAGCGGGAATTGCAACGCTGTGAGCACGCGCAAATAAACAGCGGCATGGCACGAAATTCAGCACGGCGCGCTGGCTTTTACACCATTAACCGTGGCGGCGCGTCGCCAGCCGCTTTTTCTGCAGCAGGAGATGCCAGCCTGATAATCGCAAAATAACATCCTGATAAAACATATGAAAATCCTATCACGCTCACACTTTTCTCTTTTGATCGGCCGTGAATCTGCCGCCAGCTGCCCTATTCCGGGCGTGTTGGCGATCACAGTTGTGCATCCCGATACCGGTAAACATTGCCGAACCGCCTGCGTTAGTGCGATAAGGTAATTATTCTATCTTGAAAACTAAGTCCACTTTCATTAACGTAACTTTCACCTGCGGATCTGTTCACTCCCTGACCGGTTCCCTCACTCACGAGAACTCACCATGGCGAATCAAGGTGTCATTCGTCCGGCCACACCGGCGGACTACCCGGCGCTCTACCGCATCTGCCTGGAAACAGCCGATGCGGGCGGCGATGCCCGCGCGCTTTACTCCGATCCTGACTATCCCGGCCAGCGTTTTGCCGTGCCTTATGCGCGCTTTGCGCCTGACTTTGCTTTTGTACTGGAGCGGGACGGTGAAGTGCAGGGTTACGTCGTCGCGGCGCCTGATACCCGCGCGTTTGAAGCGCAGCTTCAGGCCGAATGGTGGCCGCAGCTGCAGGAAAAATATCGTGATCGCAGCGCCAGCGCCCCGCTCGACAGCAAAGTGCTCGATTCAATCCGCCATCCTGATCAGGCCGCAGACACCCTGGTGACGCAGTGGCCCGCTCATCTGCATATCAATCTGCTGCCAGCGGCACAGAAAGGCGGCTGGGGTCGCCGGATGATTGAGCATGAACTGGCGGCGCTGCGAGCTGCGGGTATCAGCGGTGTCCATCTTGGCGTCAGCCTGCAGAACGAGCAGGTCTGTGCTTTCTATGAGCGCATGGGGTTTACCCCAATCGTGCGCAGCAATGCCATCTACATGGGCCAGTTACTCTGAGTGAGGTAGCCGATGACCAGCCTGCGCTTGCAGAATGTGAAGAAGTCGTATGAACACGTTAATGTCATTCATGGCATCGATCTGACAATCAACAGTGGCGAATTTGTGGTGTTTGTCGGGCCATCCGGCTGCGGCAAATCGACGTTATTGCGAATGATCGCCGGGCTGGAGGAGATCAGCAGCGGTCAGTTGTTGATTGAGGAGCAGGACATGACGCAGCAGCCCGCCACCGAGCGCGGCATTGCTATGGTGTTTCAGTCTTATGCGCTCTACCCCAACATGACGGTGCGCGGTAACCTGGCTTATCCGCTGGAAGTCATGAAAAAGTCCAAAGCAGAGATCAACGAGGCGATTGCCCAGACGGCTGCTCGTCTGCACCTCACCGAACTGCTCGATCGCCTGCCGCGCGCGCTCTCTGGCGGACAGCGACAGCGCGTGGCAATTGGCCGGGCGATTATCCGTCATCCGCGCATTTTCCTGTTTGATGAGCCACTCTCTAACCTTGATGCCGAGCTACGTTTACAGATGCGCATTGAGATTGCCCGGCTGCACGCCTCGCTCGGCAACACCATGATTTATGTCACCCACGATCAGCTGGAGGCGATGACCCTGGCTGACCGCATTGTGGTGCTGCGTCAGGGCCGCATTGAGCAGGTCGGCGCGCCGCTAACGCTCTATCACGATCCGGATAACCTGTTTGTCGCCGGCTTTATCGGCTCGCCAAAAATGAACTTCCTGCAGGCGGAAATCAGCGCCACGGGCAAAGGTGAAGTGCAATTGCGGGTGCCGGAACTGAAGATTGAGGGGCTGGTGCTGAAAATCGCCGCCGACTGTCGCGAGGGGCAAACCGTGACGCTCGGCATTCGTCCTGAGCATTTCCAGCCCGCCGCGCAGACGCCGGATGCACAGCGCTTTCACGGCGAGCTGGCTTATGGCGAGATGCTGGGCCACACCAACTACCTCTACCTGGATATCGGGCGTGAACAGATGCTGGTCGTGGAAGAGCGCGAGGCGATTACGCGCGATCTGGGAACCCAGGTTGAACTGGGCTTTTCTGCCGCGCACTGCCTGCTGTTTGATGAGCAGGGAATGCGCCTGCGCTAACGAAGCGTGGAAACAAAAACGGGCGCCGCAGCGCCCGTTTTTTTATTTGAGAGGTCACTCAGGTAACCGGCTCTTCATCGGCCTGTGCCGCGAGCAGATCAAGCAGCCGGTTGACGGCAAAACCCGCCGCGCCCAGCGCCCACATGCGGTTCGATTCTGTCAGGAACTGCAGCGGCGTCATGTGTGGCGTCAGTTTAAGCCGGTAGGCCTGGAAGCTCTGGGTGATGTGATCGAGCAGAATGCGCGATGCCATGTGCGGCTCCATCGCCAGATAGACGACATCCGGATCGTAAGCCACCGACAGGTTCGCCAGCGAAATCCCCAGCTCACGCCCGGCTTCCTGCAGGACCGCCAGCACGTCGGGTGTTGGCCGCTGATCCAGCGCCTGCAACGTAAGGCCTTCCACCGACTCCTGGTCAGCCAGCCGCTGCAGAATAGCGCGCGATGAGGCGACATCCTCCAGCAGACGCAGCGAGCCGTCGCCCACCAGCCCGTTGCCGATCTCCCCCGCCTTGCCGTGACGACCACGATAAAGCTGACGATTCAGAATGATGCCCGCACCAATCCCTTTACCGTAGGTGGCGATCACCGCCGACTGGGCATTGCCGAGCTGACCAAACACCAGCGCCGCCATCGCCATGGCGTTGGCGTCGTTCTCAATAAACACCGGTAGCGAGAAGCGCTCTTCCAGCAGACGCGCAATCGGGACGTTGTCCCAGTCGAGCACTTTGGAGCGGATGCAGTAGCCGTTTTCGGCATCAACCAGCCCCGACAGCGCCAGCCCAATTGCCCCGACCCGCTTCTCCTCCACGCCGCGCAGGAACTTCGCCAGCGCATCGCCGAGCTGGCGCGGTGTCAGCGTGCCTTTGGGCATCTGCTGTTCGCCCAGCAGGTTGCCGCTGAGATCGGTCATGACGATCAGATTACGTTCCGCATTGAGCTGAATACCAATCACGCTGGCGCGATCGGGATTAAGTCCCAGCAGGGTTTTAGGCCGCCCCATCGACACGCGACGCAGCCCCAGTTCCTGCACAATCTCCTGCGCCAGCAGGCGATTAGTGGCCTGCGACACGGTTGACATGCTCAGTCCGCTGCGAACTTTCAGGTCTGACTGGCTGATCGGCGCATGTTCAACAATCAACCGCAGAATACGTGCGGTTACGTTGGGAGCGGTCATAAGTTCCTCGGATTATCTGGCGGAAGAGACTCAGCCAGCGTCAGATCGGTAATCGGACAGGCGTCAGCTGCTGCGCCAGTGTCAGCGCCCCGCTCAGGGCATCGCCCTGCGGCGTCACCAGCCGGGCCTGAATATCGTCGTCCAGCCAGCGCTGAATCGGCGTGGACAAGCCACCCATCAGCGCTACCCGTCCACTGCTCAGCGCAATCAGACGGCGCACCATCAGGCCGATATCGGTGGCGGTCTGATGCAACAGATCCTGAGCGTGACGATCGCCTGCGTCGGCGGCCGCAAAAATCTGTGGCACCACGCGCGCCCAATCGGCAGGCGTCGCTGATCGCGTCCAGAGCAGCATCGTTTCGGGGCTGTCACCGAACGGCATCATCAGCTGCCGCGTAAAAGCGGTGGGCGGGATAATCGACTCCTGGGCCAGCAGCGCCAGACGCAGTGCCCGACGGCCCAGTTCCGCGCCGGATCCCTGATCAGAAAGGGCGAAGCCCCAGCCGCCAAGCAGCGTAAAGCGTTCGCCATCCCAGGCGGCCCCCTGACTACCGGTGCCGATGATAAAGACGGCGCCTGGTGCGCCACCGTGGGCGCCCGCACAGGCGATCTCCACGTCACTGACCACCTGTAACGCCGCGCAGGCAGGCTGCCAGCTGGCGAGTCGCGCCTGCACTGAGGCGACATTGGCACCGGCTAATCCGGCAACCAGCGCGGTCTGCGCCAGCGCCTCCTGGGGTAATCCCGCCTGTGACAACACCCGGTCAATCAGCTGCCCGACGCAGGTCAGCGCCGCATCATAGTCTGACCAGACGTTGGCTGGCCCGCCAGTGGTTTGCGCCAGCACGCGACCCTGCAGATCAGTTAACCGCGCGCGACACTGTGTACCGCCGCCATCAATGCCAAGGAGATAGTGTGGTTGCACGCGCTTCCTTCCCTGATTAAGGGTTATAGCCATAATGAGCGAACGATAGGATAAAAAAACTTAAATCGCAATAACAAATAAATATGGCAAAAACATATCGAAACTTTTTATTTAATTTACATAGAGATAATAAAAAACACTCCGCAAAACGCGCAGCGCGTTATTGACATTAGTTTTTCTGTCGTAATAAGTTGATGGTCAGATTATCAACAGGCGCGCCCGATCACAGGTGAGCCAGGCATCATCCGATTTCAGGAGCAGGGGTTTAACATGAAAGTAGGCATTATCGGTCTCGGCTTTCGTCTGTCCCACGTGATCAAAGAGTTCAGCAAAGCCGACGACGCCTTCTCGGTAGTGGGTTATTACGATCCGGCTCCAGCTGGACTGCCTAATCTGCACAGCTTTGGTATTGCACCCGGCCAGTCCTTTGCGTCCATTGATGCGTTGCTGGAGCACGGCGGAATGGATTTGGTACTGGTTGGCTCACCCAACTTCCTGCATCTGGAGCATGTGGGTCAGGCACTGGCGGCGGGTTATACCGTGTTTACCGAAAAGCCGGTGGTGATCAATGAAGAGCAGACCATGGAGATGGCGAAGCTGGTCCGTCAATATGGCGAAGCGCGCATTCTGGTCGGCCTGGTGCTGCGCTACTCCCCGCTCTATCACGATCTGCTGGCAGCACGCGATGCCGGTCAGTTGGGCGAAATTACCTCGATTGAGGCGACAGAACATATCAAGCCTTACCATGGCGCATTCTTCCAGCGCGACTGGCGACGTCTGGAGAAGTATGCCGGTCCTTACATTCTGGAAAAGTGCTGCCACGACATCGATCTCTACCAGGGCCTGTTACAGGAGCGCCCAATCCGCGTCGCCAGCTTTGGCGGCCGTAAATCTTTTACCCCGGCTCATGCGCCGCAGGGTGCCATCACCGCTGAGTCAGAGCTTTACCACGTAAAACCCAGCGGCTGGTCGAGTACCGATGCCGTCTTCGACAGCGACGCCGATATTGTCGACTACCAGACAGCCCTGATTGAGTACGAAGGCGGCGCGACACTCGCCTTCCACGCCAACCTGAACGTGCCGGATGAGTTCCGCCGTTTCTGCGTCATGGGCACCGACGGCATGGCCGAAGGCGACTTTGTACGAAACTACTTCCGCGTGCACAACGCGCGTAGTGGTGAGAAAGAGGTGGATACCGCCTACAGCGGCAATGCTTATGATGGCCACTACGGCGCAGATGCGCTGATGGCAGAAGAGATTGTTAAACATATTAAACAGGGAACACCGCTGAAAGTTTCAGTCGTGGACGCGCTGGAAGCGGGCCTCACCGCCATAAAAATCGATGAGGCGCGCAAAACCCGCAGCGTAGTGGACATGCGTGAAAGCTGGCTAACATTTGACGCCAACCTGGGAAAAACCGGGGCCTGATAGCCCCAGCCTGCGGGTCGACCTCCCCCGCCGACCCCGGGATTGAAATGGCAGTACGACTGGTAACTTCCTGTACTGGCCTTCGGGCCAGTTACAACTTATGTACTGAGCTGGCTAATAAAACCTGCGCCAGCGACCACCAGCTCACCGCAAAAATCCCCACCCACGCCTCAACCCGAGGCAACTTACGCACTTATAGCGATGGGAGCATACGCCTGCTGCAAATCAGCGCGGGCCTGGACAAAAGCCGGAGGTGTTTTTGAACAACGCAAAGCATTGACCCGACCAGAGGCGCACTGAGCCTGCACCGGGTAACCTTATGTTGACAGGCGATAGTCTTTCATCCCTGGCAGTAATGCGTTTTTTAGTGACCTAGTTTCGATCTTCTCTGGATGAAATCATCCAGGCTAACCAGTAAAGAATCAGGCCAGCGATAAAGACGAGTAAGGGAGCGATAACGCGCATAATTCCTTCATTCGCAAATATTGCGATAAAAATCCCTATCACTACGGCGCTGATAATAACCGCACCTGATAGCTCAGAAATAACTTTTCTTATGAGTCTAAAGATTTTCGATTGCACCCAGAAATTGCTCCGTTTTCGAAGGATTTTTACGAAGAGTCTCACCAAGCTCAATGTAGTTAGCTAACGGTTCTTCAAAGAGGAAGTAAAGCATTTCAAAATCAAGTATATAAAGCTTTGACCATAATTCATGATTTTGATGCCTCAAACGCCGTGAAGCTGCAGAAGCACGCGAAAGCACTCCCTGCAGAACTATGCCGCCCGCAAGGGTGCCTGTCCATAATCGCAGTGATAACTTCGTTATCACGCTGGCCATCATCCCTCCAACAACTTTTGAACCAAGATAACCTGTGATAGCTAACTGCATGGACTGTCTTGAACCCAGTGAAGCCGCTTCTCCGATGAGTTTATCTGTGATTTTCTTGATGGCTGGATCCGGGAGATAGGCCAGAGAGTCTCTGATAATCATCTCCGCGATCTGCCCCAGAATGGCTCTGTTACGGAAGAGCTTGTTTAAAGCCCGATACATCCTCTCATCCTCACCGAAGTTACGGCGCTGAATGTTTCTGCCGCCATCTGCCAGGTTGAGATCCTGAAAGGTTCTTTCAATACCTAGATAAAAATCCATCGGAAGTGAAGCAATACCATGAGCAACCGATACGGCGAGCGTCTTTGCGTCCATTCATTCTTCTACCGTTTAAGATACCAGTCTGAAAAATATCAGGCGGTGCCGCCTTCCGTAAACGAAAACTTATCTTTTAAGTGCCATTAATATCGATTTAATTGGTCCTGATTTTTCATTCACTCCTATGCCAGGATCAAGAACTGGGATTTGGAAAGGGCATTTTTTAATCACCGTTGCTACGCGACCTCACTAAAGGCGGGAGAGGTAAAAATGCCGGAAATGAGCCGTTCATATCAGCAAAGCATTAAGGAACTTTCAAAGGATGCAGACCGGTTCAGGTCGCAAAAAAAATCCAGGCGATGGGAATATACGCCTGTAGCAAAGCATCGCGGGCCTGGGGGAAAAACGCCGGGAGCGTTTTTGAACAACGCAACGCGTTGGCCCGGCTACGGGCGCACCTCAGGGATGGGATGTATAGTCGCCGCGCTGAGCCTTACCTAAGAGGATATTTTTTGCGTCTTTATAAAAAGTGTATGTTCCCTGAGCCTGCACCGAGTGCATCAACGCAGAAATCCCCCAACCAGCCCTAAACCGGATCCACCTCATTCTCCAGCTTCTGACGCCGCCGCAGATGCGGAAACAATTTCATCCACAACGCCACCACAACCAGTGTACCGATGCCGCCAATCGCCGCCGCCGGGGCGGCACCGAACCAGGCCGCCAGCAACCCGGACTCAAACTCGCCAAGCTGATTTGATGTATTAATAAAAATCGCGTTAACCGCATTCACTCGCCCGCGCATGGTATCTGGCGTATCCAGCTGCACCAGCGCGCCCCGGATTACCATACTGACCATATCAAAGCCACCCAGCGCACAGAGAGCAATCAGCGACAGCCACAATTGCGTGGAAAGCGCGAACACCAATGTGGCAGCGCCAAATCCTGCCACTGAGCCAAACATAATCATCCCGACATGCTTTTCCAGTTTGTGACGGCTCAGCCAGATACCCACCAGCAACGCCCCGACCGACGGCGCGCCACGTAACATCCCCAATCCCCACGGCCCGGTATGCAGAATATCTTTGGCAAAAATCGGCAGCAGTGCCGTCGCCCCGCCCAGTAATACTGCAAACAGATCGAGCGAAATCACCCCAAGCACATCTTTGCGTTCACGAATGAAGTGAATCCCGGCAAAAAGATTCTTCATATTCATCGGCAGGCGGCTCTGAACCGGATGCTCATAACGCAGCAGACTCACCAGCGTCAGTGAAATCAGATAAAACACCCCGGAAACGCCATACACCACATGCGGTCCGGCGACATAAAGTAAACCGCCAATCGTCGGCCCGACAATCACCGCCGCCTGTCCACCCACGGAGTTCATTGCCATGGCGCGCGCCAGGATCGAAGGCGGCACCAGTGACGGCAACATCGAGGACATTGCAGGCCACTCCAGCGCCTTCGCCACCGCAATCATAAATACCAGCCCCCAAAGCGCGGTTTTATCAACGGTCTGGAATAAGGTAAGCACCACTAATGCTACCAGTGCGGCAAATTCCACCAGCTGACCCAACAGCACAATGCGCCGCCGGTCATATTGATCCGCCAGATGACCGGCGGGTAACGCCAGCAACACCGACGGCAGAAATTGCATCAGGCCAATCATCCCTAACGCCATTGCGCTGTTGGTCAGCGCATAGATCTGCCAGCTGATCGCCACCGAGAACATCTGAAAACCAAACGATGAACAGGTACGCGCCAGCCAGAAGGCGACAAATGTCCGATGTCGCCACAGCGACTCTTCAGCCGCGGATGCCATAAATCCCATGTCTTATCCCAAATCAGGTGAGGAAACCCGCGTCGTTGCGCGGTGTTATTGGTGTGGTTTTGACGACGCCGGGTTAACAGACTGGATGAGACCAGGAAGCGTGCGGCTCCAGCCCTGCCTCCCTGCGCAATACCCTGCGTCCCGCTCCGGCAAAGGCATATCAGCCCTATCCTGATTATTACCAGCCTATTTGTCCCTGCTATTGAATATATTGCAGCACATCATCAGACGCCAAAGGAATTATCATCTGTTTGCTACCAGGTTTATTTACTTTCTCAGGTAACAAAAGGATGATTTGGATTAAGCATGTGATCTATATTTATTCACGCGTTTAAAAAAATGCGACTTTTTATATGCTTAATTATCAAAATATCCTTTTTATTGCATTTCATAGAGATAATGAAAAACAGTTTATATAACCCCTATGTTACTGAACCTATCCATCACGTTAAGCGTAATGTCACTGGCATTTGCTATAGCGTGCCTTATCTTCCGCAAAACCAGGACAGCGGCAATATACTTAATACAAACAACATTATTTCATTACACAATCAAATTGCTAATGAAGCAGCATTAATGATTGTTCCGGTTGAAGATATTCGATTACGGGGAATGATCGCGGTTCCTGATGCCTATAAGCATTTACAGAATGACCGCATCCGGATTGGAATTAACTATTCAAGCTTAGCTGCACATAGTGCGTCACTGCTTGAATTAACAAAGAAATTTGATTTCTGGCTTTATGATTTTGCGCCGCCAGGTGCGGACTGGCGACTGCTGGAGTCCTTTCCTTTTTCAGGGATAGTTTTAACCGAATCGTTCTTTAATGATAATTATGAAAAATTTACTTTTCCCTTTTTTATGGCGACATTCCGTGAAAAAGGTGCAGAGGTCATTGTGCGAAGTCATACGCCGCCTTTAACCACTGAGCAGTTTGCTGAGATAAATATCAGCGGCTGGCAACAGCAACGCTCGGACGGCGATCTTATTAGCTGCTGATTCACAAATCCTGCCTTCCGGCGTTAAGGGCACACGGCGGTGCGCTTAACGTCCTTTAATCCCCCATAAAATGTCGTATTACTACAGTTGTTAAGCGGTTTAAGCCAAAAAAATCAAACCTCGATCTAATTTTGCTATAACATTTAACACAAAGGGATCGTCTGTCTTAACGGAAGAGATATTGAAGAACACCCTAATCATTTGTACTTGATAACTGGAAACAGCCTATCTGGTTGTTTTCGTGTGTTTTATGGCAACGAAACGAGGTCGATATTATGGGGAAAAACTCCTCATCTTTTGGCGTAATTCGTTTCCTGACAGTGCTGTTCGCAGTGCTGACGGGCGCGTTTATGCTCATTGGCGGTGGCTGGTTAGCCGCCATTGGTGGTTCCTGGTATTACGTCTTTGGCGGTGTGGTGATGCTGATCACCGCTTATCTGCTTTCCCGTCGTAAAAGCACCGCACTGGTTCTCTATGCGCTGCTGCTGATCGGCACCCTGATCTGGGGTGTGTGGGAAGTCGGTACCGACTTCTGGGCACTGGCACCGCGCACCGATGTGCTGGTGATCTTCGGTGTCTGGCTGATCCTGCCGTTTGTTTATCGCAGCTTCAACGCGGGCAGCAAAGCCGCGTTGGGTACCCTGGCTGTGGCGCTGATTGCCAGTGCCATCGTGCTGGCCTATGCGGTATTCAACGATCCGCAGGTCATTAACGGCTCTGTACCAGAAACCGCTGACAACGCCCCGCAGGCTGCACCGCTGAGCAACATCCCGGATGCTGACTGGCCCGCTTATGCGCGCGATCAGCAGGGAACCCGTTTCTCGCCGCTGAAGCAGATTAACCACCAGAACGTGAAAGAGTTGCAGGTTGCCTGGCAGTTCCAGACTGGCGACATGAAAACCCCTAACGACCCAGGTGAAATCACCGACGAAGTTACCCCAATTAAAATCCGCGACACGCTTTACCTCTGTTCGCCACATCAGATTCTGTTTGCGCTGGATGCGGCTACCGGTAAGCAGAAGTGGAAATTTGATCCGGGCATGAAGGTTAACCCGACCTTCCAGCACGTGACCTGTCGCGGTGTTTCTTACCACGAAGTGCCGGCAGCAGCCGATGCAGCGAACACTCAGCCAGCTCTCTGCTCACGCCGTATCTATCTGCCTGTCAACGATGGTCGTCTGTTTGCGCTGGACGCAGAGACCGGCGAACGCTGCCCGTCATTTGGCGTCAACGGCGAGCTGGATCTGCAACACAAACAGCCTGTTACGACTGCAGGTATGTATGAGCCGACCTCTCCGCCAATCATTACCAACACCACCATCGTGATGGCGGGTGCAGTAACCGATAACTTCTCAACCCGCGAGCCATCAGGCGTCATTCGTGGTTTTGATGTGAATACCGGCAAACTGCTGTGGGTGTTTGATCCCGGCGCGAAAGACCCGAATGCCATTCCGGCTGATGAACACACCTTCACCATGAACTCACCGAATTCATGGGCACCGGCAGTTTACGATCCGAAACTGGATACCGTTTACCTGCCAATGGGCGTGACCACACCGGATATCTGGGGCGGTAACCGTACACCAGAGCAGGAACGCTATGCGAGCAGCGTACTGGCTCTGAACGCCACCACCGGTAAGCTGGTCTGGTCTTATCAGACGGTGCATCACGACCTGTGGGATATGGATCTGCCGTCGCAGCCGACCCTGGCTGACATCACCGATAAAGATGGCAACACCGTACCGGTTGTTTACGCGCCAGCGAAAACCGGCAACATCTTTGTCCTGGATCGCCGCACCGGCAAGCCAGTCGTCCCCGCGCCAGAAACACCGGTGCCACAGGGCGCCGCTAAAGGCGACCACGTTGCCGCCACTCAGCCCTACTCTGAGCTGACCTTCCGTCCGAAACAGAACCTGACGGACAAGGATATGTGGGGCGCGACGATGTTCGACCAGCTGGTGTGCCGCGTGATCTTCAAGCGTCTGCGCTATGAAGGTCCGTTCACTCCGCCATCTGAGCAGGGTACTCTGGTGTTCCCGGGTAACCTCGGTATGTTCGAATGGGGCGGCATCGCAGTCGATCCTCATCGTCAGATCGCGATTGCTAACCCAATGGCGCTGCCGTTTGTCTCTAAGCTGGTTCCACGCGGCCCGGGCAATCCGATTGAGCCGCCGAAAGGCGCTGAGGGAGGTTCAGGTACGGAAACCGGTATTCAGCCACAGTATGGCGTGCCGTATGGCGTTGAGCTGAATCCGTTCCTGTCACCGTTTGGTCTGCCATGTAAACAGCCTGCCTGGGGTTATATCTCCGCGGTGGATCTGAAGACCAACGATGTGGTGTGGAAACAGCGTATCGGTACCGTTCGCGATAGCGCACCGGTTCCACTGCCGTTCAAAATGGGTATGCCGATGCTGGGTGGTCCTATCACCACCGCGGGCAAGGTATTCTTCATTGGTGCGACCGCAGATAACTACCTGCGTGCTTTCAGCACCGATACCGGCGAGCTGTTGTGGCAGGCACGTCTGCCAGCGGGCGGCCAGGCGACGCCAATGACCTATGAAGTAGATGGCAAGCAGTACGTTGTCATTGCGGCAGGTGGTCACGGCTCGTTTGGCACTAAGCTGGGCGATTATGTCATTGCCTACGCGCTGCCAGACCAGAAGTAATTCACGCAGTTGTGAATAAACTAAGGCGGACTCCGGTCCGCCTTTTTTGATCGCGCTATTTTTTCATTTCGCGCCAGTTCAGCCAGGCACAAAACAGCATCACCGCGCACGTTGCCAGAAACACAGGTCGCATCCCGAACGCACCGCCCACCAGTCCACCGAACAGCGGGCCGCTGACCTGACCGATATATTGTGCTGAGGTCGAATATCCCAGCATCCGCCCTACCTGTGAGGTTGGCACGTTATGACGAATAATCGCCGTGATACAGGGCACCAATCCGCCCAACGCCATCCCCATCAGAAAGCGCAGCAGCACCAGTTGCCAGGCCGCCTTGATAAACGCCTGCGGAATCAGCAGCAGTCCGCTCATCAGTAATCCGCCGGTCAGCACACGCCAGTGCCCCACCCGATCGGCCAGACGCCCCAGTCGTGGCCCGGCAAGCACAGTGCCCAGCGCTGCTGCGGACATCACCAGCCCGGATATCAGGGTGATCTGATGGTTACCCTGCATAAACTCGCCCACGTAAAGCGTGATAATCGGCTCAATCGACATGCTGGCGAAGATCAGTAACATGCCCGAGAGCCACATCAGCCGCACCAGTCTGTGATTAACAGGCGGGTCTGCAGGCTGCTGTTGCTGGCTTGTGCGTGACATCGCGGCAGCACGGGGTTGTTCTTTAAGTAAAAAGGTCGTGGCGAGGAAGGCGAGAAAAATCACTGCGCCGGTCAGCCAGAACGTCTGGCGAATACCGATCAGCGGCGGTAACACTCCTCCCAGCAGCGGCCCGACCACGTTGCCTGCCATAATGCCGGAGGACAATACGCCCAGCGCCCAGCCGGTCTGCGCTTTTGGCGTCTGCGCCGCCACCAGAATGGTCGATCCCGACGCGTAGCCGCCCAGCAGCCCCGCCAGCAGACGCAGCGCCACCAGCTGCCAGGGCGCGGTCGCCATGCCAATCAGCGACATCGCAATCGCCATCCCGAGACTGGCCCGGATCAGCATCAGCTTACGACCATAGCGATCAGCCAGCCTGCCCCACAGCGGCGCAGTCAGCGCGGCGCTGAAAAAGGTCGCGCCGTAGGCCAGACCTGACCAGCGCGCGATGGCGGCAGGCTGCTCAACACCGAGTTGCTGAACATAGAGCGGCAGAAACGGCAGCAGCAATGTCATCGCTACGATAGTGGTAAAAGAGCCGACGACGCAGACCGCTAAGTTACGTCGCCAGTGCTGAAACGCTGCCGTTTCGGGTGACTGTTGCATGAGGTTATCCATTGAATGATCAGGGATACAGGCTAACCGGAGCAGCGGAGTAACAACAGTCGCGGTGGAATAGTTACTCTGTGGCACTGATTGTTGTCAGCACGCAACAATCAGCCCGTATTCAGCGCCGCAACCAGGGCATCGCACAGCAGCGTCACCGGCGACGCCGGTTCAGGCGTGTCGTGCAGCAGCAGATAGCTTTGCAGTCGATCCATCTGCCACTCCGGCAGGAGTTGCTGAATATCTCCACGCGCCACCGCCTCCTGCGCCATGTAGGAGGGCAGATAGGCGATGCCACTTCCCGCCAGGGCCGCATTAAGCAGCGCCATGCTGTTGTTGGCCCGGAACCGACTGCGCACGTCCAGCGCCAGACGCTGTTTATCACGGCGAAACGGCAGCGCGGCGGTGTGTGCCGGACCATGAAACATCAGCAGGTCGTGGCGCGGCAGCATCTCAGGATGGGTGATGGCAGCTCGCTGCGTCAGGTAGGCGGGCGCGGCATAGAGCCCCCACTCGATATCACTCAGTACCCGAAAATTGCCCTGCTGCGGCGAGCGGGATCGGATCACAATCGCCAGATCCACCTGATCGTCCAGCCGATCGTGATTGCGGTCGGTCAGATCGAGATCGACGTTGATATACAGGTGGCGGTGCAGAAAACGATTCAGAACGGGAACCACACACTGGCAGCCGAACGTGACGGGCGCCTGTAGCCGGATTTGGCCTGTGGGCTGCTGATGCAGCTGCTGCACGAACGCTTCTGCGCGCTGGACTTCAGCCAGCATCCGCACACAGTAGGGATAGTACGCCTGCCCCTGCTCAGTCAGTGCCAGCCGCCGGGTGGTACGCTGCAGAAGCCGGATACCGAGCCGCAACTCCAGACGAGCGATCTCCCGGCTGACATGGGATTTGGACCAGCCGAGTGCGCGAGCGGCCTCACTGAAACTCTGTAATTCCACAACCCGGGCAAACACCAGCATGGCGGTTAAATTCGCGCCGTTTTCCATGTTTCCCGACTCCGACAGTAAAGAGATGCTGGCAACAAACTATCACGTTCGGGCGGGGCGAAGTAAAGGAGGATCGTATGGGCCGACCTTCCCCTCTGTATGCTGTGACGGGAAGGTCTTATCAGGCATCAGCTGGCCATCGCCAGCGGGAACAGCAGCCGATCCGGCTCGACGCGACGCTGACGCCGCAACTGGCCAGGCGTCACCATAAAGTAGTTTTTAAAGGTACGGGTGTAGGCCTGCTGAGTATCGAAACCGTAGTTCATCGCCACCTGCAGTATCGCTTCGTTGCTGCTCAGCAACGTGAGCGCAGACTCGGTTAAGCGACGCTGACGGATATATTCTGCCAGTGAAAAGCCGGTGTGCTGGCGGAACAGGCGTTGAAGATGCCAGCGCGAATAGCCCGAGCGGCGCGCCACCTCATCCAGATGCAGATCGTGTCCTAAGTTGTTCTCAATCCAGTCCAGCAAACTCCGAATAAACTCGCGCTGATTCATGGTTTCTCCTGTTGATGCTGATGTGCAGTGGAGTCACTCTACCCGCTAAAATTTATCCCTTAATTAGCAGAAAATTAGCGCAGAATTAGCAAGGGCTGAAACCGGGACGGAATGGCGCGGCCAGCGGGGCTTTGGGGGTGGTCTTTAGTGAGATTACTGTTGAAAAAAGAGGTGAGATGTTTAAAAAATTAGTCAGTCGGGAGCTTTTTTTGTGTGGGATGTGATGTGGTGATGAGTTCCTGGTAGCATCTAAAATTTACGTTATCAATAAATCTCTGCCCCACACACAGATCCTCTATTTCTGAGCAAATCCTGTCAAAGTATCGCTGTTGAACCATTTATAGTTCCAGAGGAAATTTATTAGCCTCCTGCTCTACTGATTTTGTTAAATAATCACAGGGGCCGAAGCCCCTGCAGATTTAATATCCACGCTTAAGTTTTTTTACTGCTGCCAGATGTACTGAAAAACCTTGAACACAAAGAAATGGCAGCTTTAACAAACGTAGTTAATGTAGCGATTGTAACCACCATTTTTGATGCTTTTTCTGGCATAGTATACCAGCCTGTATAGGAGACGCCTGCGCCACTCAAAAACATTGCGCCTACTAATATGCTGATTAGTATAGATAGATAGCAGACTATTTTTTGCATAAGACCCTCAGCTGTCATTAGTCGTGGAGACTAACTTCACCAGGTACATTGCCCACCAAAACTATTCCCAGCATTGCTGTTTCCAGAATTATTAAAACATGAACCAATACCACCACCAATGGCACTTGCCACAGCTGAGCCCGGACCACCTGCTGAACCAGCAATCATCCCGCCCAGAATACCATTGAGGCAGCCCGCAATTTCAGGATGAGCAGCCACGACCTGTACTACGCCATTACTCGGTCCAGATAGATTACTGGAACCACCCGACTTACTACCATGCTGGCTAGCATGAGAAGACGCTCCGGCATAAGCAGGGTCATATGCACCGCTTGCACCAGCAACTAAAAGCAATTGATTATTTTCTAACATTTTCATTTAACAAACTCCTTCTGTATTTTTATTTATTGATAGCAATCCCTATTGCCATCACTTTTATATCAATTGCGTTCTTCATGAGCAAATAGTTATTATCCTTGTTGAAATTTATAAAAAAGCACTCATATCAAACATATTGACAGAAAAAATATCCTTGTGAGATTTTTTACGTCTTTTAGGGTTAATAAAATTTTAATATTTACGTAATTTTGTGACATTAAGCACAATTCATTCCCAGAGTTAATTTTCATTGCATAATATTAACATTTCCTGCTCATTCTTTAATTAGCGAAACTAAAGCCTCTATCGAGTAACAATTATTTTTAACAGGTATTATTAATATAATGATGTAGTTACATAATTCCTGCAGATTCAGGATAGGGTTTACTGAATCCTCAAGGCTTCAACATTTTCACCCTTAAGTCAGTAGTTTTATTCTCGTTTAATTTGAAAAATGCGGGTAGGGTTCTGATGAAGCACTGTAGATGCAGTCATCGCCGCCTCAGTGCGAAGTATGAAGGCGGATAATTCTGGCCTAACAATTGGTGAGTAAACTCTCTCTTATCTTATGAAGGAGATCAGCCATGCGCGTGTTACTGGTTGAAGATGATGAAATGATCGGCGCGAACCTGCAGCAGGCACTGCAGGGCGCGGGCTGGTCTGTGGATTGGGTACGTGATGGCGTCTATGCCCAGAATGCATGGAGCGAGGGCGGCTACAGTTGCGTGCTGCTCGATCTCGGCTTACCGCGCGATGATGGCCTGCAGGTTCTCCGCCGGGCACGCGGGCGCGGCGACGCCACGCCGGTGCTGATTCTGACCGCACGCGACACGGTGGCGCAGCGTATTCAGGGACTCGACAGCGGCGCGGACGATTACCTGCTTAAACCGTTCGATTTACAGGAAGTGATGGCCCGGATGCGCGCCATCACCCGACGCAGCCACGGCGCGGCAGATTCCGTGCTGGGCAGCGGTGATGTGCAGCTGGATATGATGACACGCGAAGTGCTCTACAAAGGCCAGCGCGAGCAGCTTACGGCGCGCGAATATGCCCTGCTCTACGCCCTGCTGGAGCGGCCAGGCGCGATTCTGTCACGCGAGCAGCTGGAAAACCGCATCTATGGCTGGGGCGATGAAGTCAGCAGCAACGCGGTGGATGTGCTGATCCACGGCATGCGCCGCAAGCTGGATAACGACGTGATCCGCAACGTACGCGGGCTGGGCTGGCGGGTGCCGGCAATATGAAACCTTTTCGCTTTATGCGCTCACTGCGCAACAAATTACTCTCTACGCTGCTGATTATTCATCTGCTGATGATCGGCGGTGTCACCTGGTATTTCTTCAGTTGCTACGGCGATATGGTCGGCACCATGAAGGACGATCAGCTGGCGAAAATCGCGGATGCCTGGTCCACCAATAAACAGATGCCCGCCCTGATGCCCATGCTCATTGCACCTGACAAGGCGAAAAGCGCTTTTGTGGTTCAGCTTTGGGACGATCGGGGTCAGTTGCGGGCCAGCTCATGGCCGGAACTTCAGGCCCCGTTGCAAAACCAGCGTGGCTATCGCGACGTGCATATCGGTCAGTGCGACGACTGTGAATGGCGCATTTACACCCGGCCCGGCTTGCCTGGCAGTGAGATTAAAACCATTCAGGTGATGCACAACCTCAGCTATATGAAGGCGTTGATGGTCAAGCGGGCACTGTCGGCGATCATTCCATTGATCCTGATGATGCCGCTGTCGCTACTGGTGATCTGGCTGGTGGTGCGCAAGATCACCCGGGATCTGCAGGTCGCTTCGCGCCAGATCGCGGCGCAGGAGACGCATCATCCACACAATGTCTCACCGGAGGGTTTGCCGGATGAGATCCTGCCGCTGGTGGCCGCCTACAACTCGCTGCTGAGTAAGCTGCGGGAAGCCTGGTCGTCACAGCGTCAGTTCCTGGAAGATGCCGCGCATGAGTTGCGCACGCCGGTAACGGCGGTGACGTTGCAGCTGGAAAACCTGCGTCAGCATATTCAGCCGGGTGAAGCGAGCCGGCAGTTCAGCCAGCTGGAAGCGGGCGTCACCCGTACCCGACATCTGGTCACGCAGTTACTCAATGTTTCACGCCAGGATGACCAGAGCGTAGTCGCCAGCGTTGAGCATATTGACCTGGAAGATCTGCTGAAAGAGAGCATTGAGCAGCTGATGGTGGTGGCAGATAAACGCGGCATCGATATCGGTTTTAATGGCTCTACACAGTATCGTCTGCAGGCCAGCCGTTCCGAGCTGCGAAGTCTGTTCGACAACCTGATTGGTAACGCCATGTTGCACACGCCGGAAGGCAGCCTGGTCGATGTGCTATTGCATCGGGTAGCCGATAAAACAGTGGTTGATATCGTTGATAACGGGCCAGGCATGCCGGAATCCTTTATCGAACGCGCCTTTGATCGTTTTACCCGTTCGCCTGACGTTAAGGCCCAGGGCAGTGGGCTGGGATTATCTATTGTGCGTAACGTCGCACAGAAACATCAGATTCACGTCGCCCTTTCCAATTGCCTGACGCCACAGGGTGCCATTTGTGGTTTGCAGGTTCGCGTCACACTTCCCTGATCCCGCCCGTTTGATCACGAACCAGACAACGTAAACGGTTGCCTGGTTCCGTTCGATCCACGCCCTTATTGTGAAGCTCATCACATTTTAGCTGAATTGTAATGCAACACTTTTTGACAAACGTGAGCAAAATCTATTTTCTATCGATCTGTTACAGGCACGCTACGCGGGCTGAAGAACGGGCTGTTATTTGCTGTGAAACCCTCATTCCCATCAAGGGACCGATTTCTCTCTGACTGCGTCTGCTGTGCGGCGGTCAAAAGCATGTGGCTGATAATAATGAAATTTAAAACGTTGATAGCAGGTGCCGTGCTGGCATGTTCATTGAGTGGTGCTGCGCAGGCCGCTGAAAGCGATCCGCAGTATGTCTCCGACTGGTGGCATCAGAGCGTTAACGTGGTAGGCAGCTATCACACGCGTTTCGGACCGCAGTTTAACAACGACGTTTATCTGGAATATGAAGCGTTTGCGAAGAAGGACTGGTTCGATTTTTATGGCTACCTCGACCTGACCAACTTCTTCGGCGCAGGCAACAGCAACGCCAACGGTATTTTTGATCACGGTTCACCGATGTTTATGGAAATTGAACCGCGCTTCTCTATCGACAAACTGACCGGCACCAGCCTGGCCTTCGGCCCATTCAAAGAGTGGTATTTCGCCAACAACTACATCTACGACATGGGCCGCAACAGCGACAACCGCCAGAACACCTGGTACATGGGTCTGGGCACCGATATCGATACGCACAGTGATGTCGGCCTGTCGCTTAACGTCTACGCAAAATATCAGTGGGAAAACTACGGTGCGGCGAACGAAAACAGCTGGGACGGCTATCGCTTCAAGGTGAAATACTTCGTGCCAATTACCACGCTGTGGGGCGGTAATCTGGGCTATGTGGGCTTCACTAACTTTGACTGGGGTTCTGATCTCCGCGATAAAGGCGGTTCATCACGTACCAGCAACTCTATTGCCTCCAGCCATATTCTGTCACTGGGTTACGATCACTGGCACTTCTCTGCGGTAGCGCGTTACTTCCACAATGGCGGACAGTGGGCGGACGGTCAGGAGCTGAACTTCGGCAGAGGGCCGTTTGAAGTGAAATCAACTGGGTGGGGTTATTACCTGGTGGCGGGTTATAATTTCTGATCACGCGCGGCGGCCTGAATAGCCGCCGCTGATTAAAACGGGTCGTTGAAATGGCGCCGCACAGTGCGACGCCGACTGACCCGATTATTCCTGCGGCTTCTCTACATTGATGCGCCATGGAATGTTGAATTTATCAATGAACATCGCGAATCCGTTCGACCAGAACGTCTCCTGCCACTCCGTTGTCACCTTGCCGCCTGCCGACAATTTCTCAAACCAGGCTTTACCCTTTTCAACATCATTGGTGGAAAGGCTGACCGCGTAACCCGCATGTTCAGACGCGGGTGGCTTCTCGGTATTGCCATCACTGAGCATCAGCTCACCGTCACCAATACGCAGTTGCGCATGCATGATCTTTTCTGGTGGTTGCGGCGCGGCAGACTGATCGCCGACCTGCTCACCCTGATCCGGCATATCACCGAATTTCATTTTAGAGAGCAACTCTCCCCCAGTCGCCTGCAGGTAAAAGTCGATAGCCTCTTCGCAACGGCCATAGAGAAACAGATAAGGACTGACTTGCATCGTAACCTCTATTTGTCGGGTGGATTTATTACAGCACCTTAAGAGTGTAGACGATCGACTTTACTCACTGATTTTACTGGCAATAACGGCGAAAAAGTTGTGCCATATAACTGCTCATTGGGGTCAGCGTCGTGTCTTTGCGCTGAATCAGATAGAAGATTGCTTTCGGCAAGGGGTCGTCGAGTGCCAGCGCCACCAGCGATCGGCCCAGAATCGGATCGTCAATCACGTCAACCGACAGAATACTGATGAAATCGCTTTGCGCCACCAGGCTGGTGCAGGCCATAAAGGTTTCACAGGTCACCACGATTTTGGGTGCCATGCCACGCTCGCCAAACAGATCATGCAGCAAACGGTAATAACTGCCTTTCGGGGTTGGCATTGTCCAGTCCGCCTGCTGTAAGGCTGCCAGAGTACGGGCCTTTTCCAGCGGATGGCCTTTGCGCACCACCACTTTGTACTCGCGCTCCATCATCCGCTCATACATCAGCTCCTGATCGAGATGGCTCTGATCGTAGGTATTGATGGTGAAATCGAGCGCCCCCTGACGCAGTTCATGCACCATTGACACCAGCTGGCCTTCAACGATGCGCACCTTCACCAGCGGGTATTCCCGATGAAACTGGTTTATCACCTGAGGCATGATAGTGCGCGCCACGCTGCCCCCCACTCCGATGTTCACCTGACCGCCACCCAGCCCCAGCCGCTGCTGGATATCCTCCTCAGCAACCCGCAGCTCCGCCAGCACCAGACTGGCATGACGAAAAAAGTTATCACCGATATCAGTCAGTACTACGCCCTGCTGACGGCGGATAAACAGCTTTGCCCCCAGCTCGCGCTCCAGTTCCTGTATCGCTTTGGTTAACGCCGGTTGCGACAGCCCGGAAAGACGGCTTGCCGCCCGGATACTCCCCTGTCGCGCCACGTCAACGAAGGCGCGCAGCTGATGAAGTTTGAGATTGGCAGACATAATTTTGCGATAACCGTTGTTTATCAGTCACAAGATATTCGCATCTTATGCCGCCCAACACCATTGTGTAGATTCGACGCAGTGCATAAAAAATCAACAACGAGGAGAAAGCCGATGAAACCCCTTTCAGACCACGTGAGCGCCCTGCTGCCACAGCTGCAACAGTGGCGTCGCGACTTCCATCACTACGCCGAATCGGGCTGGCTGGAGTTCCGCACCGCGACATTAGTTGCTGAAGAACTGAATAAACTCGGTTATCAACTGAAACTGGGCCGTGAGGTGATCGATGCCGACGCGCGGATGGGCTTACCCGACGAAGCCGTACTGAAGCAGCAGGAGGCGCGCGCATTGCAACAGGGCGCACTACCGCAGTGGATCAGCCACTTCTCCGGCGGATTCTGCGGCATCGTGGCAACGCTTGAGACCGGCCGTCCGGGTCCCGTGATGGGCTTCCGCGTCGATATGGATGCACTGGATCTCAATGAAAGCCAGGCCGACGATCACCTGCCGCAGCGTGAAGGGTTCACCTCCTGCAACGCCGGCATGATGCACGCCTGCGGACATGATGGTCACACCACCATCGGGCTGGGCCTCGCCACGGTGCTGATGGCGATGCAGGATCAGCTCAGCGGCACAATTAAACTGATCTTCCAGCCTGCAGAAGAAGGGGTACGCGGCGCAAAAGCGATGGTCGCAGCGGGCGTGGTCGATGACGTTGAGCGTTTCACCGCGATTCACATCGGCACCGGCGTGCCCGCCGGCGAAGTGGTATGCGGCAGCGACAGCTTCCTGGCTACCACCAAGCTGGATGTCCACTTCACCGGCGTCGGTGCCCATGCGGGCGGGCGCCCTGAAGAGGGCCGCAACGCCCTGCTGGCCGCCGCGCAGGCGACACTGGCGCTGCATGGTTTAACCCAGCACAGCGGCGGCGTAGCGCGGGTTAACGTGGGCGTGCTGCAGGCGGGAACCGGCCGCAACGTGGTGGCTGACTGCGCCCTGCTGAAAGTCGAAACCCGGGGCGTGACCAATCAGGTTAACGACGATATTTATCAACAGGCGCTGCGGGTCATTGCAGGTGCAGCAGCGATGTATGGCGTTGAGCAGCAGGTTTCGCTAATGGGGGCTGCACGCAGCTGTACGCCGACGCAGCCGTGGGTCGACTTCATCCACCAGCAGGCGGACGCACTGGGCATTTTCGATTCTGTAGTCGACCGAAAAACGCAGGCGGCAGGTTCGGAAGATGCGACCTACATGATGGAGCGGGTAAAGCAGCGCGGCGGTCAGGCGTCTTATGTCATTTTTGGCTGTGAACTGGCAGCGGGTCACCACAATGCGAAATTCGACTTTGATGAGCGGGTCATGCCAGACGCCATCACGCTGCTGGCAACGCTGGCGCTGAATCAGGCGCAGTTCGGGGGATCACGATGATGGAAGCGTTTATTGCCGATTATATTGATCGCCATCAGCTCCGCTTCAGCACGCTCAGCGACGCCATCTGGGACACGCCTGAAACCCGCTTCGCCGAGATCCGTTCCTCTGCTCTGCTGGCCGATGCGCTGGAAAGAGAAGGATTCACAGTGGAACGTGGTGTGGGTGGCATCGACACCGCCTTTATCGCCAGCGCGGGCAGCGGCAAGCCCGTCATTGCCCTCCTCGGCGAGTTCGATGCGCTGGCCGGTCTGAGCCAGCAGTCGGGTTGCGCCCGGCCGCAGCCGCTGGAGGCTAACGGCAACGGACATGGCTGCGGCCACAACCTGCTCGGGACAGCAGGTGTTGCCGCGGCCTGCGCCGTGAAAGCCTGGATGGAACAGCATCACACGGGCGGCACGGTTCGCTTTTACGGCTGCCCCGGTGAAGAAGGCGGCTCGGGCAAAACCTTTATGGTGCGCGAAGGGCTGTTTGACGACGTCGATGCCGCCGTGACCTGGCATCCGGAAGGTTTCAGCGGCATGTTTAACCTGCGCACGCTTGCCAATATTCAGGCAGCCTTCAGCTTTAAAGGCGTCGCCGCTCATGCCGCCAACTCACCCCATCTGGGCCGCAGCGCGCTGGATGCCGTCACACTGATGAATACAGGGGCTAATTTTCTACGCGAGCATATCGTGCAGGAAGCGCGTCTGCACTACGCCATCACCAACAGCGGCGGCGTATCACCCAATGTGGTGCAGGCCGATGCGGAAGTGCTCTACCTGATCCGCGCACCGGAACTGCCCCAGGCGCAGGCGATCTACGAACGGGTGATCAATATCGCAAGAGGTGCTGCACTGATGACCGACACCACGCTGACCGTGCGTTTTGACAAAGCCTGTTCAGACTACGTGCCTAATCGCGCACTTGAAGCGGTCATGGAGCGCTATTTGCATCAGTTTGGTTTGCCCGACTACAGCGACGAAGAGCGCGCGTTTGCGGCTGAACTGCGTGCCACCCTGACCGATGACGATCTGCGCAACGCCCGGCTCAATGCCGCCCGTACGGGTGGCGAAGCCGGTCACGCCTGGGCTGAGCAACTGGGCGATAAGCTCTTTATGGATGAGGTCGCGCCCTATGCGGTCACGCGTGAGCTGCTTTATGGCTCCACCGATGTCGGCGATGTCAGCTGGGTGACGCCGACGGCACAGTGCTTTGCGCCCTGCTTTACCTTCGGTACGCCGCTGCACACCTGGCAACTGGTGGCGCAGGGCCGCACCACTATCGGGCATAAAGGGATGTTTCTGGCGGGCAAAGTGATGGCGGCCACGGTGTTAACACTGTTAACGGATCCGCAGGCGCTGGCTGGCTGCCGGGCTGAGTTTGAACGGGTACGCGCGACGCAGCCTTATATCTGCCCGATCCCGGCGGGGATCACACCAACAAAACTGGCCGGATGAGCCAATGGCCGTGTTTCTGATGCGGACCACTATAAAAAATATTGCAAACACACTTCCCTGACTCAGCGGAACCGATGCTGAACTCACCGCCTGTCGCATACCACGACCGGCGTCAGATCGAAGCTTCGCCGATTAAGGGAACACAAGACGAGAATCAATACCATGGAAGCAACATCCGAGAACCGCAGCCCTGGCCGGCTCTTCAGCTGGATTGAGCGCGTAGGCAATAAAGTGCCTAACCCGTTTTTACTTTTTGTCTATTTGATCGTGGTGCTGATGGTGGCGACGGCCATTATCAGCGCGCTGGACCTGGTGGTAAAGAATCCCGGTAACGGTGAAATCGTGCGGGTGAACAACCTGCTGAGCGTCGCTGGCATTCAGTGGATCCTGCCCAATATCATCAAAAACTTCAGCAGCTTTACCCCGCTGGGATCGATTCTGGCACTGGTGATTGGTGCCGGGCTGGCAGAAAAGGTCGGTCTGCTGCAATCGCTGATGGTGAAGATGGCGTCACGCGTCAGCCGTCGTTACGCCAGCTATATGGTGCTGTTTATCGCCTTCTTCAGCCATATCTCGTCGGATGCTGCGCTGGTGGTGATGCCGCCGCTGGGCGCATTGATCTTCCTGGCAGTAGGTCGCCATCCGGTAGCGGGTTTGCTGGCCGCGATTGCCGGTGTGGCCTCTGGCTTTACCGCCAACCTGCTGATTGTCACCACGGATGTGCTGCTCTCGGGTATCAGCACCGAAGCAGCAAAAGCGGTCAGCGACACAGTGCATGTCAGCGTCATTGATAACTGGTTCTTTATGGCCACCTCGGTGATTGTGCTGACGATAGTGGGCGCGCTGCTGACCGATAAATTCGTCGAGCCGCGCCTGCCGCAGTGGCAGGGCAATGGTGAGAAGCTGGCGGCACTGACGCCACTGGAGAACCGGGGTCTGCGGGCCGCCGGAATCGCTGCGCTGCTGTTTATCGCTCTGATGGCGCTGCTGGTGGTGCCGGAACATGCACCGCTGCGCAATCCCACCACCGGCGCCATTATCCCCTCGCCTTTTATTCAGGGCATTGTGCCGATCATCATTCTGTTCTTCTTTGTGGTGGCGATTGCTTACGGCGTGGTGACCCGGCAGATCCGCCGTCCGGACGATATCCCGCAGCTGCTGGTCGATCCGATGAAGGGGATGGCGGGCTTTATTGTGATGGTGTTTCCGTTGTCGCAGTTTGTGGCGTTCTTTAACTGGAGCAACATGGGCAAATTCATGGCGATCGGGCTGACCGACGTGCTGGAGAGCGCAGGCGTCAGTGGCGCGCCCGCGTTTCTTGGCCTGATGTTCCTGTCGGCATTTCTCTGTATGTTTATCGCCAGCGGCTCGGCGATCTGGTCGATTCTGGCGCCAGTCTTTGTGCCGATGTTTATGCTGCTCGGCTTTCATCCCGCCTTCGCCCAGATGATTTTTCGCATCGCTGACTCCGCCGTACTGCCGCTGGCACCGATGTCGCCCTTTCTGCCACTGTTCCTGGCCTTTTTACAGCGTTACCAGAAGGATGCGCAGCTCGGCACCTATTACGTGTTGATCTTCCCCTATCCGCTGGTGTTCTTTATCAGCTGGATAGCGCTGCTGATGGTGTGGTATCTGCTGGGTCTGCCGATTGGGCCGGGTGTCTGGCCGAAACTGGCGTAAAGTAGAGGGCCAGGGATGGTACATCTACAGAGCATGTTAGATTCAAATTGCTATAAATTAAAAAAGTGCGCTAACAAGCTAATAACCTGGTTAATTCACATTTGAATTTTTAGTTTCAGAAACAGCCGAGCAGTAAAACCGCCAGTAGCTTACTGGTGTTTTAGACAAAATGTCATCACCTCTGCTTTTCAGGCAAACCCATTTCGACGGTCTCAAGAGATTTGAGCATATAGGGGGTGAAATCGACTTCCTTACCGTTGACGAGGTTGATCATTGAGCCTGAACCACAAAATGCAGCTTCGTCACGTATCAGGCAGAATGACAGACTTTTCTTCAGCCCTTTCTTTTTTTCCTGCAGGGGAATGTTACGGTCTATTACCGCATAGCCACGGGCATTGACGGACCGGATATTATAAAGATCCAGAGGCTGCAGCTCGCTCAGGCTTTTTATGCCATAAACGTCCAGAGAACGCCGGATTTCTTCTCTGTTTCGGTTATATTTTTTCTTTTTCCACTGTTCCGTTTTTTTATCAAAATAGACATTTTCAGCAAGCGATCTGTTTGGGCCATATCCGTCATGTATTACATCGACAGAAAACCAGCAAAACCAAGTGTCAAACGGAGGGTATTTTATTTTTGATGATATGTATTCAGGCGGGTAAAAGTTTTTAAATAAAATGTTATCGCATGAATTATTTCCGCTATTACTGGATATTGCGTCGTAATAATTAACAAACCTGTCTTTATTGAAATAAGATGGCATCTGTATTTCAGGGGTAATGGAACTTACGGCTTTTTGTGATAATAATGCCAAAGTTAATAAAATTAAAATTTCCCTCATCATCCTCTCCTTAGCTGGTCTGATTCGGGTTTTTCGTTGACCGGGCTGTTATGACCATCCGGGAATTTCTGCTCGGTGAGGACGGCTATCGCGCTGCCGTAGACACAGCAGCGGGTATCAAAACCATTCAGTCCCTGATAGTGTTCGTTATTGACCTGGTTCGGCAGATTAACGGCTGCGCTGGCCTGCCAGAATGCCAGGCTCCGATAGTAAATTTTTATCCCGCACCTCCGGGGGGTAACGCTGCACCGCTCAAGTACATGTTCCTTATCCGCGTAAGGCGCCATTCCCCTTGCAACCCAGTAAAACCCTGCGCTGCTGGCTGCTTCATACAGGTCGCTGCTGACGTTATCCCTCCACCGGAGAATGTTCTCCGGGACATGGTTTTCGGTATCAGACAGGTGATTGTCGGTGTAGCGAAGGGGCCGGTGTGCATACAGGCGGTTATATTCATTTGTCAGGATGTTCCTGATATTTTCCGGGCAGGTCCGCCCCCTGAAGCTGAAGTAATCAAAGTAATTCACCGGGCTGGTAAGCTGTAACAGGCCGCGACCGTACCACGGGTAGTACCAGATGTTGTAGACCCGGATGACCTGACGCGTGCGCGGGTCTGTTTCCGTATAGCGGTACCCTTCCTCCATCGACCCCAGCCAGCCCGTTTCCTGAATGCCGTTCCCCAGGAAGCAGGCGATGCGCCGCGGGGTGGTAATCAGGTATTTCTGCATTGCCCTGTTCATATGCGTGCGGATAGTGTCCGCGACGCTGCCGGTGTCATCCCGGTAGGTGATGACTTCCCAGCGATAATCGTTCCGCCCGGCCGTTCTTAACGCGTGCCGGGGAACAAGCTGCTTCAGTTCAGATTTGCTCAGCCAGCAGCACTTGCGAAAATGCGTGATGAAGGCCACCGGGTGAAAATGCCATATCCTGCCTGTACCGAGTTCGCCCGTGTCAAAGCACAGTGCTGAGGCATGAATTTTCAGCCGGCTATAGCCTTCTTCTGACATGGCAGGAACATCGTCAGAGCCTGCTTTAAGCCAGGCATAACGCTGGTCAAAGGTGGCAGCATTCCACTCCAGCGGAAAATGGCAGACCAGACGGCTGCCCAGGTCGCTGAAATGCCCACCGTCCTGCAATCCGGCGATAAGGGGGGAATTACACTGACTGTTATTGTCCGTGTCATCGTCCACCATCCGCCACCCCGTCCAGTGCGGAAAGTCGGCATCGCTGAATTTTTTGATGTCAGGGGAAGCCAGATTGACCATGCCCGTTCCGCCGGGGAAGCTGACTGTACGCCACAACGGGGCATCAGCAGGCGTCAGGGTTTCATGTTCAGTGCTGATGACCCGCCCGAAACGGAGCAGCTCGAACCCGGCACAGGGATTCTGCGGGTACAGACGGCAGGCTGTCCGGTACAGATTGTATTCATACCTCAGACCCAACCTTCTTATGTCGTCAGTCTGGCTGGCATCAGTATTCACCAGCGGCTCCCCTACGGGGTCGAAACATGCCGGCGTGATGGCGTTCTGCCTGCGCGTGAGCATCGTGCAGTCGCCTTTTTCAAACGTCATGCTGACGAAGAGTGGTTCCGTGGAGGTATGAACGGTATTCAGGCGGTCAGTGTCCGGTGAGGCAGCGTCAGACACCGATTCATAAAAGTGTGTACCGGGCGGCAGATAAAAATGGATATCGCCGTAAACCGTGTCCGTTCTGCCGTCACGGGTGATATCGAGTTCAGTCGTGGTGCGTCCGGTCAGTTTCAGCATGTTTTCGTTGTCACAGAACACCGCAAAGTGAAAGGCGTTCACGTTATCCACCGTACCGCTCTGCCCGATGCGGTCCTTGCGCCAGACTCTGGCGCCGTCCCTGACGGCGGGCGCCAGCCGCTCCCGGAGATGCATGTACAGGGAGTAGTACACGACGCTGCAGTTCTCTCCAATATCGGTTTCATGCTTTAGCAGAATATACCCGTCATCCGTTCTGCCATTGTAATTCAGCGGAAAGGCATCGCGGCGGTCAGTGGAGGACGGTGCGCGACAAGAGACCACCACTCCGTCCGCAATGGCGCGGACAAACTCAATGCGATCGTAGCCTTCCTCACCATGGCGGTCAGTATGGAGAACGTGCACGCCCCCATGCCATGACGTGTGCCGGTTGAGCGGGAAATCCCGGTTTATATCCACAGGCATCATTCTGCTGACCCATGACGGGTCATTTTCTCCAGTGTTCCGGGGGCGGACAAACGGCGGGCTTATTATCATGCCGACTTCCTGTCGTGTCTGAATTCTGAGAGCTGCAGGGTAACGTACCCTTTTTTACAAAAACGTTGATTTCGAACAGGAAAGGAGCGAAGTCATTATGTTGACTCAAAAATTTTAAGCCGTGAATCAGGCTGTGGGCAATCTTCCTTATCCACTAGTGTTCTTTATCAGCTGGATAGCGCTGCTGATGGTGTGGTATCTGCTGGGTCTGCCGATTGGGCCGGGTGTCTGGCCGAAACTGGCGTAAGCCCTGGTGCCCGGATAGCCTTCACGTCGGCAACCGCGAAGCGGGTAACACGGCCAGGCTCCATGACGCCACTTTTGATCTCAACAGCTTCTTCAGCTCCGCTTTTACGCGTCCGTGATAAGTTGTCACAAAGCGGGACTATGCTGGCGCAAGGATGCCATTTGCATTCATGCAGACCTGCCCTGGTCGCCGCTGCCGGAGAACGCCTGCCACGGATGGCAAAACCTGCAACGTATATTGCTAAATCGTCAGCAACGTCCCTCTCGGCAACGGCGGATGAATTGACTATTCTGCTATTTCTTCGCTTGCTAACGGTTAACTATTTTAATAAGCCTCTGACCGGCTGCGAGTCGTCTCCACACTGCCTGAGGTTCACGCTGATATGAACACCACCTCCACCAGCCTGCCGCCGATGCATGCTTCATCGGCGGCCCGCAACAGCTTAGCTGCCCGGGTTGATGCACTGCCCTCCTCCGCAGGATTATGGCGCTTTATTACGCTGCTGGCGCTGGGCGGTTTTTTTGAGCTTTATGACCTGTTTGAAACCGGCTATATCAGTACCGGCCTGCTGTCGGCGGGCGTATTTCACACCGGCGCGGCAGGCGTGCTGGGCTTCTCCGATCAGGCGGCCTTCGCCTCGGCCACTTTTCTCGGTCTGTTTTTCGGTGCCAGCCTGCTGGCGCCCTACGCTGACCGGTTTGGTCGCCGTCTGACCTTTATGTGTGCGCTGCTGTGGTATGGGCTATTTTCGCTGCTGATGGCGTTCCAGCAGAGCGCGGAGATGATTATTCTGTTCCGCTTTCTGGTGGGGATTGGGCTGGGTGTCGAGCTGGTAACCATCGACACCTATCTGTCGGAATGGGTGCCGACCCCTCTGCGCAGCCGCGCCTTTGCTTTCTCCTTTTTCGTACAGTTTTTATCGGTGCCCGCTGTGGCGCTGATGTCCTGGTGGCTGATCCCGCAAACGCTGCTCAGCCTCGAAGGCTGGCGCTGGGTGGTAATCGCAGGCGCGGTCTGCTCGCTGGTGATCTGGCTGGTACGCAGAAACCTGCCGGAGTCGGCGCGCTGGCTGGCGCAGCAGGGCCGTCATCAGGAGGCGCATCAGGTGTTGTCCACGATGGAGCAACGCTGTGGCATCCCGGCCGGACCCGCTTTTTCAGCCGATGACGCCGCGGCGCAGCTGCCCAAAAGGGGCCGTTTCAGCGAAATCTGGTCACCCGCTTACCGCAAGCGCACCCTGATGCTGGTGGTGATGAATTTTTTCCAGGCGATCGGCTTTTTCGGTTTTGGTAACTGGCTGCCTGCGCTGCTGTCAGGCAACGGTGCCACGGTGACACACAGTTTGCTTTATGCCTTCTTCATCACGCTGGCCTATCCGCTGGGATCGTTGATTTGCAGCCGCTACGCCGACAGGCTTGAGAATAAGTGGCAGATCGTCCTGTCATCGCTGATGACGGTGGTATTCGGCACGCTGTTCGCCTTCCAGACGCAGCCAGTATTGCTCATTCTCTGCGGCTTCATGATCACCTGGTCCAACGCCTGGCTGACCTTCAGCTTCCACGCCTATCAGACCGAAATTTTCCCGACCCATATCCGGGCGCGGGCGGTCGGCTTCTGCTACTCCTTCAGCCGCCTTTCTACGGTCTTCAGCAGTATTCTGATCGGGGTGATATTGCAGTATGCCGGCACGCCAGGTGTGATTACCTTTATCGTGCTGAGCATGATGATGGTGATGTTGTCGGTAGGGATTTACGGGCCAAAAACACGCGGAATCGATCTGGAGAATATTTAAAACAACAGGCCGTCATCCTGATGATGACGGCCTCTTTTATTGCCGGTTATTTGCCTTCCAGTACTTTGATATCCGCACTGCCCAGCCGATCTTTCTCATCTTTACGCAGCTCAGCGACCTGTTTCGCGCTGACCGGCTCCGACGCCTTGTTGCCCCAGCTGTTGCGCACGAAGTTCACCACGTCCGCCACCTGCTGATCGTCCAGACGCCAGCCGAATGCCGGCATGGTAATGGTCGACGGTGCGCCATTCACGCCTGGTAACTGTCCGCCCACCAGCACGATATGGATCAGTGAGGTGGGATCCTCCGCCAGCACCACTGGATTACCGCGCAGCGCCGGATAGAAGCGTTTATAGCCGCTGCCATCGGTTTTATGGCACGCCGCACAGCTGTCGACGTAGGTCGCAGCACCGGCCTGGCTGTCATCGCCACGCCACAGCGCTTTTGCGGTGGCATCATCCACGCTGAACGCCGCCTGATGAGGATCTTTCGCGCCCAGCGACTTCAGATAGCGCGCAATGGCGGTGATATCGGACTCGCTCAGGTGCTGCAGACTGTGTTCCACCACGTCAGTCATGCCACCAAAAGCGGCGGTCTGATCGTTGCGGCCATAACGCAGGAACTGACGCAGGTCCTCTTCGCTCCAGCGACCCAGTCCATCGCGGTTATCGCCACGCAGGTTGCTGGCGGTCCAGCCATCAATCGGCGCGCTGCTGCCCGCGAGATAGTCACTGCCCTCACCATTGGTCAGCGCCTTCTCCTGCATCGTGATGCTGCGCGGCGTATGACAGGCACCGCAGTGACCCAGTCCTTCAACCAGATAGCGACCCCGCGCCAGCACCGGATCTTCCTGAGCGGCAGGCTGGAACGCTTTCACGTCGGGCGCAAAAATCCCACGCCAGATAGCCAGCGGCCAGCGCATCGACAGCGGCCAGGGAATGTCGCTTTCCCGGTTTGGCTGCCCGACCGGCGCAACGCCATGCATGAAGTAGGCATAAAGCGCCTTCATGTCTTCATCGCTGACCACCGCGTAAGAGGGATAGGGCATCGCCGGATAGAGCGTATCGCCGTTTTTCGCCACGCCCTGACGCACCGCTTTCTGGAAGTCGTCATAGCTGTATTCGCCAATGCCAGTGTCGCGATCGGGCGTGATGTTGGTGGAGTAGATGGTGCCAATCGGTGTCGCCATCGGCAGACCACCGGCAAACGCTGCACCGCCTTTGCTGGTGTGGCAGGCCACACAGTCACCGGCGCGCGCCAGATACTCACCCCGTTTAACCAGATCGTCCTGGCTGCTGTCCGCCAGAGCAACGAACGACAGGGAGCCAAGAATCAGAGCCAGAATGCCATTTTTCATCGCCATATCCTTATGCCTGCACCAGTGGACCGGGGTTTTTCAGGTAGTGTTCGCGAATCGCTTTGGCTGACCAGTAGGTCAGCGCCGCCACCATGCCGGTCGGGTTGTAGCCCAGTCCCTGCGGGAAGGCTGATGCGCCGGGAACAAACACATTCGGCACGTCCCAGCTTTGCAGATAACGGTTAACTGCACTGGTTTTCGGATCGTCGCCCATAATCGCCCCACCACTGATGTGGGTGGTCTGATACACCGTGGAGTCAAAATGGGTACCCGGCTTTTTCGCGCCGCCAATGATCATCTTCGGATTCATCGCTTCAGCAATATTGCGCATCTTACCGACCATAAACTGCGCCATTTTGATGTCGTTCTCCTGCCAGTCAAAGGTCATGCGCAGCAACGGCTGTCCATAGGCATCTTTGTAGTTAGGATCGAGATCAAGGTAGTTGGCGCGATAGGACTGGTGCGCGCCGTGCGCATCCATCGACAGGTGATGAGTGTAGGTATCCGCCACTGCGGCTTTCCATTTGCTGCCCCAGTTGGGCGTACCCGCTGGCACCGGCAGGCCGGAAATCGGTTTGGTACCCGCCTGGTTAACCCAGAATGGCGAACCGCCGACAAAACCCAGCGGCCCGTGATCGAAGTTATCCGCGTTGAAATCATCCACCGCAACACCCGCGCCACCCGCACCGATAAACGGATTAGTGGTGGTATTTTTATCAAACAGCGCCTTGAGCGTGGAGAGGTTCTGATAGGCAAAGTTGCGGCCTACGGTGCCTTCATTGGTCATCGGGTTATACGGTTTGCCGATTCCCGACAGCAGCATCAGATGCACATTGTGGAACTGGAAGGCGGAGAGGATCACCAGGTCAGCGGGCTGAACCTGCTCGCGACCCTGACCATCCACATAGGTCACGCCGGTTGCACGCGTTTTGTCATCGCTGAGATTGACCCGCAGCACATAAGAGTTGTTACGCAGCTCAAACTTCGGCTCCTGACGCAGCGCGGGCAGGATGTTGACGTTTGGCGACGCTTTAGAATACATGTAGCAGGCGTAGCCGCTGCAGTAACCGCAGAAGTTGCACGGCCCCATCTGCGCGCCATAGGTGTTGGTGTAAGGGCCCGAGGTATTGGCAGATGGCAGATCGTAAGGATGATAGCCAACAGACTCGGCCGCCTGAGCAAACAGCTGCGCCGAGTAAGTGCGCTTCTGCGCAGGCAGCGGGAAATTATCTGAGCGATCGGGCGCAAACGGGTTGCCGCCTTTATCTTTGCCGACCACTTTGCCCTTGATGCTCCAGGCGTTGCCTGAGGTGCCAAAGACTTTTTCCGCCTTGTCAAAGAACGGCTCCAGCTCATCGTAGCTGACGCCAAAATCCTGAATCGTCATGCCTTCCGGGATGAAATTCTTGCCATAGCGCTCTTCGTAATGGCTGCGCATCCGCAGCTCAACCGGGTCAACGCGGAAATGAACGCCCGACCAGTGCAGGCCTGCGCCACCAGTGCCGGTGCCGGGCAAAAATGCCGCCAGCTGACGATAGGGCACTGCGGTCTGCGACGCATCATGACGAATGGTCACGGTGCTTTTGGAGAGATCCTGGAACAGCTTTTTGCGGACGTTATAGGTCAGCTCATCAATGGACTGCGGATAGGAACCATCGGGATAGGTATCACGATGCGGTCCCCGCTCCAGCGCCAGCACGTTCAGGCCGGCTTCGGTCAGCTCTTTCGCCATAATCGCGCCTGCCCAGCCGAAGCCGACAATCACCGCATCCACTTTTTTCATTTCGTTTGCCATGCTTAGCTTCTCTCTCCGCGAATCGACACTGACGGGAACGGATACCGTTCGCCGCGCTCTACCCAGTCCATAAAGTCGGCGCGTGCGCCAGGGAAGTTGATCAGCTTCCAGCCGACCATGCCCTGATTCCCGCCGTGGATAGGATCGCTGAAGAAGCCTTCACGGGTGTTCTGCAACAGGAAGCTAAAGAAAACTTTTGCCGGCAACTGGCTGAACTCCGCGCTGCCACTCTCCATCGCCTGCAGTAAGGCATCCTGCTGCTCACCGCTGAGCTGGGCGAACACCTTGCCGTGCTGCTTTTTACTGTAGTTGTCGGCATCGGCCAGACCAAGGCGATAGATCTGCTGAGGCACCAGCGGCAGCTGATAGCCCAGCTCTTTTGGCAGATCGGGATTAAACGGCCCCTGCATATACCAGTTTGAACCCGTGGCATACGGTGTGTTCATCTGACGATCGATAAACTCCGGTACACCCGCTTCCAGCGCACCTGGCCCGCGTTCGTCGCTGGGGATCAGACGCGCTACGGCTGCAGTGATAAAGGCAAACTCTTCGGCGGTGAACCAGTTCGGCTGATAGTCACGCGCCTTCTGCGGCGCGGCCGGGGTTTCAGCCGCCTGCGCGGCCAGCGGCAGGGAGAGCGCGCCCATCGCGGTGGAACCTACCGCCATTGCAGGCGCCAGGGTAATGGTCTTCAGCAAAAAATCCCTGCGTGAATGACCCTTTTTTTGTTCTGACATGACATTGCCTCATTACCGCGCTGACTGGCGGTATGAAAAAAGTGGTGATTGCGTTGTAATGGTTTTTATCAGCAGATACAGGCGTGGAGCCTGGTTGTTACCGGTAACAACCGACATATTGTAACACTGCCATTCACAAAGATTTAGTTCAACGAAACAAAACCGCACAATTTCATTAACATCTATCTCCTTCCTGTCATGAGCAGAAACAACAGACTACAGACAGCGACCTGCCAAAAACGTTATAACAGGCAACACACAACAGCGGAGTGCCTATGTTTAAGTCTTTTTTTCCGCGGCCAGCGCTGTTTTTCAGCTCTGCGGCTGTCTGGAGCTTGTTAGCGATTTTTGCCTGGTTCGGCTTTGCCGCGCATCTGCCCGGCATCTGGCCCACTTTTGAAACAGCAATGAAGCAGCCTCTGCCGACCACAGCAGCGCGATTTATCGCCGTGAGTCAGCTCTGGTTCTATCTCTATTACTGGATAATGGTAGCCATTTTTGCCGTAGCCTGGCGGCTTATCGATCCGCATCCATGGCGACGCTGGTCAGTGTGGGGCTCCGCGCTGATCATCTTTGTGACCTGGTTTGGCGTGCAGGTCGGCGTAGCGATTAATGCCTGGTATGGACCGTTCTATGATCTGATTCAGAAAGCGCTGACCAAAGCGGGATCGGTGCAGATTGCGGCGTTTTACCATGAGGTTTTATCTTTCCTCGGTATCGCATTAATCGCAGTAGTGATTGGCGTCCTCAACTCCTTCTTTATCAGCCACTGGGTTTTCCGCTGGCGTACTGCCATGAATAACTACTACATGCATAACTGGCAGCGTCTGCGTCATGTCGAAGGTGCCGCACAGCGTGTGCAGGAAGACACCATGCGGTTTGCGACGACGCTGGAAAACTGGGGGGTGAGTTTTATTCAGGCGATTATGACGCTTGTGGCATTTTTGCCGGTGCTGGTCGCACTCTCCCATCACGTGAAAGATATTCCAATCCTTGGCAATATTCCTTATGCGCTGGTGATTGCCGCTGTGCTCTGGTCCGTTTTCGGCACCGGGTTGCTGGCGCTGGTCGGGATTAAACTGCCGGGGCTGGAGTTCCGCAATCAGCGGGTTGAAGCCGCCTACCGTAAAGAACTGGTCTACGGCGAAGACAATGCCGATCGCGCCGGGCCACAGACGGTGCAGGAGCTGTTCAGTCGGGTACGGGTTAACTATTTCCGTCTCTACTTTCACTATCTCTACTTCAACATCACCCGCATTCTCTATCTGCAGGTCGATAACGTGTTTGGTCTGTTCCTGCTGTTCCCGTCAATTGTCGCGGGCACCATTACGCTGGGCTTACTCAACCAGATCACCAACGTGTTTGATCAGGTCCGCGGCTCGTTCCAGTATCTGATCGCCTCCTGGTCAACGCTGATCGAACTGATGTCGATCTATAAGCGTCTGCGCAGCTTTGAGCAGATTCTGGATGATGTGCCGCACGATGAGATGATGCGCGAGGCATCGGAAGAGGTGTAACGGGTAAGGATGACCGTTTTTTGACATAAAAAAGCCACTCGTCAGAGTGGCTTTTTCGTTTACAAAATCTGGACGTAACCTCGTTCACCTCATCAGAAACGCCGCCAGGACGCCCGGAGGCGTCCTGTCAGCACAAGAGGGTAAAACTCAGCTTATTTCAGCAGCTCAGCGGTCATGTGAACGCCGTTGTTGGTGTAAGCTTCAGTGATTTTATATGAAGCACCAGCATCCTGAGCCTGCGCAGCGATTTTCGCTTCAGCACCATCCAGTGTAGAGTCGACAGCGGTCACAGATTGGGCGAAGCTGGCGAATGGCAGAACAGAAAGCGCGATAACAGCTGCAAAAGTTTTGATAGATTTCATGGTCAATTCCTCGGTTAATTTTTATCAGGTAAGGCGTGCTGCCTTGTTGATAGATATATTAGTCCGGAAGTTGATCAGTAAAAAGCGGAGAGTTTTGCTTAACTCATTCAGAAAAACTGATGATTAAAAGCACATTTCGCACAGTTATTGCTCAAAAGGTTAATAATCCACTCTATTAAAAAAAGGCAGCATAACCCGCTACCTTCATGAAATTATCCGTGATGCCTTACCCGGCTGAAGATAGTCAGCGCAGCCAGCAGCATCAGCACGCCGCTGGCAACGAACACCCCACCAGCCCCGCGCAGGTCAAACATCCAGCCACCTGCCGCCGCACCAACAGTAATCGCCAGCTGGATAGTGGCCACCAGCAGACCACCGCCCGATTCCGCATCATCCGGCACCGCGCGTGAAATCCACGTAGACCAGCCGGTTGGCATCGAACCAAATGCCATTCCCCAGATTGCCACGCCCGCGCCGACCAGCCAGCTGACATCACCAAAACTCACCAGCATCAGCGCAGTGACACTCATTAACAGTGCCATACCACTCAGCGTCAGCGACACGCTACGGGTGACCAGATAACCGGCCAGCGAGGTGCCAAAGAAATTCGCTACGCCAAACGCCAGCAACACCAGCGACAGTTGATTGAGGTTGAGCTGCGCGACACCTTCCAGAAACGGACGCAGATAGGTAAAGAAGGCGAAGTGGCCGGTAAACATCATGATCACGGCCAGCATTCCCCAGCGCATCACACCGATGCGCAGCAGTGCCAGCACCCCGCCGTTGCGGGCTTTGTTCTCTGCTGGCATCGCGGGCAGCGTAAAGAATTGCCACAGCAGCGCCACCGCCCCCAGTCCGGCGGTCAGCATAAAGATGTTACGCCAGCCTACCAGTCCGCCGAGGTAGCTGCCGAGCGGGGTAGCGATAATCGTCGCCAGCGAGATACCGCTGAAGACAATAGAGAGCGCGCGCGGCACCTGATCGCTGGGCACCAGACGCATGGTGATGGCGGTAGAGAGCGTCCAGAAGCCGCCAATGGCCATGCCCAGCAGCACCCGCGCCAGCAGAATCACCGTCAGGTCAGCCGCAAAGGCCACCATCAGCGCCGAGGCGATCAGCAGCAGCGAAAACACCAGCATCACAATGCGGCGATCGATGCGCCGCGTGACGCTACCGGTGACCAGACTGGTAAACAGCGCCACCAGTGCGGTGATAGTGACGGTCTGTCCCGCCTGCCCTTCAGACACACCAAGGCTGTGGGCCATCGGCGTCAGCAGACTCACGGGTAAAAATTCGGCGGTGATGAGGCTGAATACCCCAAACGCCATTGCAAATACCGCGCCCCAGGCGGGGCGGGTCGGCGAGGAAACCTCATCAGCCACTTCGGTTGTCAGACTCATGCTGCTTCTCCGGAAGATAAAAAAGTGAGTGTGAGCATAGAGCGCCGCGTCAGGACGATCTATGATGCTTACACCTTCATTCTTGATAATTCGTCTGGAATCACATGAGTCACTATGGAGATCTGACCAGTGAACTGCTGATGGGGATGCGCCTGTATGGCGTGAACTATCAGCGCATCGCGGTAAGCGCGCCGTTCGGGCTGCATTATGAACACGCACCGGGTCGGGCACAGTTCCACTTTGTCGGGCGTGGCGCACTGCTGGTGCGCAGCGCCTCCGGCGAGGTGTTTCAGCTCAACAGCGGCGATGCGCTGCTGGTGCCGCACGGTAAACCGCACAGCCTGATCTCCAGTGAGGAGGCGGACTGCCAGTGCATTAAAAACATGGCGAGCAAACCGCTCTGCGACAGCGTCTGCGCCATCGCCGCCCCGGAAGATGCCTGTGAAGACGAGCACAGCGTGCTGCTGTTCAGCGCCTGCATGGCGTTTGAGCTTGGCGGTATGCAGCCACTGATCAACACCATGCCGGATGTGATGCTGGTGAGTACCCTGCTGTCACAATATCCGGAAATCCAGCCGATTCTGGCGGCGATGGAGCGGGAGTCACGGACCCGCCAGGCGGGATTCGCCGGGATTCTGTCGCGTCTGGCAGATGTGGTTGCTGCGTTGATAGTACGCGGCTGGGTAGAGAACGGTTGCGGCCAGAGTAGTGGGCTGGTGCAGGCGATGCGCGATCCCCGCCTGAGCCAGGCGATTGCCGCAATGCATCGCGAGCCGGGCGAAAACTGGACGGTAGCGCGACTGGCCAGCGTGGCAGGCTGTTCGCGCTCAGTATTTGCCGGACGTTTTCTCACTGCCACGGGCATGACGCCGCTGCGTTATCTCACGGAGTTGCGGATGCGGCTGGCAGTGCAGCGGATTGTGAACAACGGTGAAGCGGTGGAAGCCGTCGCTTATCATCTTGGCTACGGCTCGATTGCGGCATTCAGTCGCGCCTTTAAACGGATTGTCGGGCAGTCACCAGGGGCGCTGCGTGCCGGACGCGACGGCACGCAGGCGCTGGCCTCTTAGCGAAAGACGCTGATCGCTTCCACCAGACGGTTAGCCTGATGGGTCATGCGACCAGAAGCCTCGGCGCTTTCTGTCACGCGGGCGGCATTCTGATGGGTGATGTCATCCAGATCTTCCACTGCTGAACTGACTTCGCTGAGCGCGGTCGCCTGTTCCGCCGTGGCGGCGCTGATCTGGGCAATCAGTGCGGTGACATTCTGCACCTGCGATACGATATCCTGCATCGTGCGCCCTGCCGCGCTGGCGTGCTCATTGCCCGAGTTAACCCGGCTGGCGCTGGTTTCAACCAGCATTTTGATTTCGCTCGCGGCTTTGGCGCTGCGCTGCGCCAGGCTGCGCACTTCGCCCGCCACCACGGCAAAGCCCTTGCCCTGCTCACCGGCCCGCGCTGCTTCCACAGCGGCGTTCAGTGCCAGGATATTGGTCTGGAAAGCTATCCCGTCAATGACGCTGGTAATATTGGCAATCCGCTTTGAGCTGTCGGCAATTTCGCCCATCATGCCCATCATTTCGGTCATCACTTCGCCGCCTTTGCTGGCCGCGTGGCTGGTGCCAGCTGAAAGGGTATTCGCCTCATGTGCAGTTTCAGTGTTGCTCTTCACCGTGGCGGTCATTTCGTTCATGGTGGCCGCAGTCTGCTGCACGTTGGCAGCCGCCTGCTCGGTACGGCGGCTGAGTTCGTTATTACTGCGTGCGATGGCGTCGCTGGCACTTAACACATTGATCGCCTGACCGCTGACATCATCCACCAGCCAGCGGAACATCAATCCGAGCTGCCCGATAGCGCGCAGCGTGATGCCGACCTCATCAACGCGGTCCATCTGCCCGACCTTGTGACTCGCACCGGTTGCCACACTCAGCGCCTGTTTGCACATCCGCTCGATAGGACGTGAAATCTGCTGCTCCAGCCACAAACTGCACATCAGAAGCAGTCCGGCCATGCCTGCGGTAAAACCTGCCAGGGCAGCGTGTGTCATGCCCAGTGCCCAGACGCCCGCCACCGAGAGGGGCAGTAACGCCAGCAGCGTGCTGCGAATCCGCCAGCGCAGGGGCAGCGTCTTCAGGATTGAGGCGGGGCGACGCCAGCCACTGCGCAACAGCAGGCCCTTGTGAAAACGTCGCCCTCTGGCACGGCCTTCACGAAAATCCTGATAGAGCGCTTCGGTCTGACGCACTTCTTCTGCCGTGGGTTTGGTGCGCACCGACATGTAACCCTGCACTTTACCGTCGCGCACCACCGGAATGGCGTTAGCCCGTACCCAGTAGTGATCGCCATTTTTACGGCGGTTCTTGACCAGCGCGGTCCAGGGTTCACCCTGTTTCAGCGTCGCCCACATATCGGCAAACGCTTCTGACGGCATATCGGGGTGACGCACCATGTTATGCGGCTGGCCGTTGATCTCATCGGCGGTGAATCCGCTCGCTTCGATAAACGCATCATTGGCATAGGTGATATGGCTGTTGAGATCGGTGGTCGACATCAGTGTCGCATGATCGTCGAACAGATATTCGCGCTGAGAGACAGGCTGGTTGTTACGCATCAAAAGTCCTTGAAGAACCGACGTCCAGCACGCGGCAGTCTGAGTGGCAGCGTGAAAACGGTGGGCTGAGAGATAACGATTACCTTTTTTTATATATTCGGCATGCTTCAGCCCACTCTTTAGCGATTAAGTTAAATTAATGGCAATAAAAAAGCCGCTTTGTAGCGGCTTTCACATTTTTGGCTGATTATTCATCTGTTAGCCGGACTTGAGGATTCCGGCAGCCGGCTAGCTGAGGTCGACATTACGGGTGCCAAACCACCAGGTGAGCAGGAATCCGCCCGTCCAGGCCACCATCAGCCCGGCCAGGTAAACCGCCATACCGGCGAAGATCCCCTGACTGGAGGTCATCAGTGGCAGTGTGACCAGCCCGGAGGGACCAAATACCGTGTTCATCCCCACCGGCAAACCCAGCCACGCCACCAGCCCGATAAAGAAACCGCCCAGCGCCCCGCCACCGCAGGCGGTGATAAAGGGTTTAAGGCGCGGCAGTGTCACGCCGTAGATCAGCGGCTCTCCGACACCAAGCAGGCCTGGCACGATAGCCCCTTTGATCTGCGCCCGCAGCAGCGCCCCTTTTTCGGCTTTGCACCACAACGCCAGTGATGCGCCGACCTGTCCTGCGCCCGCCATCGCCAGAATCGGGAACAGCGAGTTAAACCCCTGGGTTTCCATCAGCGCAAAATAGACCGGAATAAAGCCCTGATGGATGCCGAACATCACCGCGATCAGGAACAGCCCGGCCAGCAGCGCACAGCCAAAGGGATTGTTATTGAGGTGGATAAACAGCCACGACATCCCCTTAAACAGTTCGCCGCCCAGCGGCATGATCAGCAGATAGGTGATAGCCCCGGTGATCACCAGCGTGAACAGCGAGGTGAGGATCATATCGAGGTTGTCAGGAATGATTTTGCGCAGCTGTTTCTCGATCCACGCCCCGCTAATCGCCGCCATCAGCACGCCGATAATGTTGCCACGCGGATCGATCGTCAGGCCAAAGAAACTCTCCATGCCGCTGTAGTAACCCGTGGTGGCCGTGGGCACATAGCCGAGCACAAACAGTGAAGCGATGATGGCGCCATTAACGCCACTGCCACCAAACGCTTTCTGCGCATTGTAACCGATCAGGATGCTGAGGAAGGTGAATAGCCCTTTGCCGAACACCTTCATGTATGCCACGGTGTGCAGCAGCCAGGGCGCATGGTCGCCGGGGGCATTAAGGTGGAGGCTCTGCTCAATCAGCGTCGCGAATCCCAGCAGCAGTCCTGCGCCGATAAAACCCGGGATCAGCGGGGTGAAGATAGTGGCGAAGCGTGACAGGAACTGATGCACGCCACGGGTCTGTTTTGCTTTTAGCTGCTGTTTCTGCTGCGCCGCCAGCTGGCTGAGTTCGGGTGTTTCGCCCTGCGGAGCCAGCGTGGTATGCCTCTGCGCCAGCAGGCTTTGCATTCCTTCGGCGGCGGTTTGCGCTTTGCCCGGCCCCAGGACAACCTGCAACTGCGCCTCGCTATCAATAACGCCTAATACTCCCGGCAGGCTTTTTAACCGGGCCAGATCAACCTGTTCCGGCTGGTTCAGCGTCAGGCGGAGCCGTGTCATACAGTGACCGCAGGCCGCGATATTTTGCGCGCCACCGACCGACTGCAGGATGTCACGCAACAGTGCCTCGGTGATTTTCGCCATTAGCGTGCTCCCGCAGCCTGCAGAGCCTGACGGATAAAGCCTTCATGCTGACTGAGCAGTGCTTTGGCCTCATCGGCAGTCAGGCCAGCCAGCACCATCAGGATGGCAGTTTTGCAGTGTCCGCCACAGGCGGTGAGCGCGGCGCTGGCCGTCGCGTCGTCACAGTCCGTGGCCTGTTTGACGATGTTGACCTGCCGCTGCACCAGTTTCAGGTTGGTGGCTTCCACATCGACCATCAGGTTGCCGTACACTTTTCCGCTGCGGATCATCGATCCGGTGGTGAGCATGTTGAGCACCAGTTTCTGGGCGGTGCCCGCTTTCATGCGGGAGGAGCCGGTGACCACTTCCGGACCGACTACCGGCGTGAGCGCAATCGCGGCGACCTGCGACATGGCACTGCCAGGATTACAGGTCAGCGCCACGGTGGTCGCGTCAAGCGCGTTCGCGTAAGCCAGCGCACCGAGCACATAAGGTGTGCGGCCACTGGCGGCGATACCGACCAGCACATCGTGGCAGCTGAAGTGGATATCTTTCAGGTCCTGCGCGCCCTGCTCCCGGTTGTCTTCGGCGTTTTCTACCGCCTGGAGTATGGCGGTATGGCCACCGGCAATCAGACCGATGACCTGTTCACGTGGCGTACCAAAGGTAGGTGGGCATTCACTGGCATCCAGGATGCCCAGCCGCCCGGAGGTGCCCGCGCCGCAATAGATCAGTCGTCCACCTGCCCGGAATGCGGCGCAGATGGCGTCAACGGCGGCAGCGATTTCCGGCACGATAGCCTCCACCGCCAGCGCCACCTTTTTATCTTCATCATTAATGACGCGCAGCATCGCTTCTGTGGAGAGTTCATCAATGTTCTGGCTGGCCGGGTTGCGGCCTTCAGTGATCATCTGGCTGAGGTCGAGTTTCATGACGGGCTCCGCTAAGGAATAAATTATTCAAATTAACCATTATCATAACGAATGATTAATTCATTGGGTGAGATCTTTTTTCAATGGCTGTGGGGTGAATCATGCTGTGGGAGATTGACTGGCCAGCGCTGAGCGTAAACAGGGTACCTGGCATTCTGAGCTTAATGGTTTTTTGATCGGAGCCGGTCAGAAAAGGTTCATCTGATCGTAAAGACGCATTCGTCATCCATGAGGCGAGTAAACCGGCGGCCGAGGCCCCAGGGATGGGTTGACGCTGGCGTTACGCAGCCCCTTTATATCCCACTGAACGGCACACATGCTGGTCTTTGATTTCTGCATTATCGACCCTGTAAGAACTCAGCGACACAAACAAAAAGGGCCCAACTTTCGTTGAGCCCTTTTTGATGTTAACGCCGTATTCAGCTTGCGGTCTGTGTCCGCAGCTGCAACTCATACTCTTTAGCCTGTTCAGCGTCGAACTGGTTTTCCCAGCGGGCAATGACCAGCACCGCCAGCGCGTTACCGACCACGTTCAGCGCGGTGCGCGCCATATCCATGATGCGGTCAACACCGGCGATAAACGCCAGGCCTTCCAGAGGAATACCGACGCTGCCCAGCGTGGCCAGCAGCACCACGAACGATACGCCCGGCACGCCAGCGATCCCTTTCGAGGTCACCATCAGGGTCAGTACCAGCACAATCTCGTCGGTCAGCGACAGATCAATGCCGTAAAGCTGCGCAATAAAGATCGCGGCGATACTCTGATAAAGCGTTGAACCATCCAGATTAAACGAATAACCGGTCGGCACCACGAAGCTGGTGATCGCTTTCGGGGCGCCGTAGGCTTCCATCTTCTCCATGATGCGTGGCAACACGGTTTCTGAGCTGGACGTGGAGTAAGAGAGAATCAGCTCATCCTTCAGGATACGCATCAGCGTGGTAATCCGCAGCTTACAGAAGCGCGCCACCCCGCCCAGCACCACAAAGGCGAAGAACAGAATCGCCGCGTACACCAGCAACACCAGCTTAGCCAGCGGCCACAGCGAGGCAAAACCGAAGTTAGCAATGGTCACCGCGATCAGTGCAAACACACCTACCGGCGCATAACGCATGATCATGTGCGTCACTTTAAACATCGCTTCAGAAATGCCACGGAACAGGTTCACCAGCGGATCGCGCTGTTCTGACGGCAGTGACGACAGACCTAAGCCAAACAGCACCGAGAAAAAGATAATCGGCAGCATGTCGCCCTTCGCCATTGAGGCGAAAATATTCTGCGGGATCAGCGACAAAATGGTGGTCACCAGGCTGTGCGGACCGCCCTGTACCTCTGCCGTTGTCGCTTCATATTTAGAGATGTCCACCGTTGCCAGCGTTGACATATCAATGCCGGTGCCGGGTTGAAATACGTTAGCCAGCGTAATACCGACCACAATGGCAATGGTGGTGATCACTTCAAAGTAAAGAATCGTTTTGACGCCGATGCGTCCCAGCTTCTTTGCATCACCCACGCCAGCGATGCCGACAATCAGGGATGAAATCACAATCGGTACCACAATCATCTTGATGAGATGAATAAAGATATCGCCTGCCGGGCTGAGCACGTTGGTGACTAACCATTCACGATTGTCTGGCTGATTATGCAACACAGCACCCACAACGATGCCAAGCACCAGGGCTGTCAGAATCTGCCAGGCCAGGCTGATTTTAAAACCTTTCATAACGCGTAATTTCCTCAGTCAAAACCCGTTTCTCTCTACTGCGAAGGTGCAGAAGACAATACACACAGGGAGTGAGCAAAAAGCCCGGTAAATTAGAGGGTGTTTAGAAACAGCGCCTCGTATGAAAATCTGATGATTCCCATACCCATTTTCAGACGCGGTCTGAGTTGATACCTGCAGAACAGGGGCGAGATAAGTACCATTTTCACTGCAGTAAATGCAACCCCCGGAAGATCCGATTAAAAGTTAGCCACCTAAGTAGCATAAAGTGCTGCCAGGAGTAAAAATCCCTAACCTGCTGTTATGAAAAGTAATACTTCGATGACTTTACGCATAGCTATTCAGAGTTGGTTAAAAAGGCTGCCGGCGCGTTTGCTTGCTTTTTATCCAGCCTTTACCAGGATGACACCCTTTTTTAATTCCCCCTCGCCAGCAGGGAGTTAACAGGAAATATCAATCCGGCTGTACGCTTCGTGGCGAGAGGTTTATGACGTGATCTGTGGCGCAAAAAAGAAACAAAGACTCAGGGCAGGCTTTAATTAACCATTGATTGACATATCATTAACATCTTCAAGGAGATCCGTCATGAGCCAAAATCACATTCATCCCGTTCCGGATAATATTGCAGCAAACACCCTGATTACAGCTGAACAGTATCAGGCGATGTATCAGCAATCTGTCGACGATCCAGACAGCTTCTGGGGCGAACAGGGCAAAATCCTTGACTGGATCCAGCCTTACAGCAAAGTGAAAAACTGCTCGTTTGCGCCAGGTAACATTAACATTCGCTGGTACGAAGATGGCACGCTCAACCTGGCGGCAAACTGCCTTGACCGTCATCTCGCCACGCGCGGCGATCACCCGGCGATTATCTGGGAAGGCGACGACGCCAGCGAAAGCAAAACCCTGACCTTCCGCCAGCTGCATGCCGAAGTCTGTCGCTTCGCCAACGTGCTGGAGCTGCTGGACGTGAAAAAAGGCGATGTGGTAGCGATCTATATGCCGATGGTGCCAGAAGCCGCTGTGGCGATGCTGGCCTGTGCGCGAATTGGTGCCGTCCACTCAGTGATCTTTGGCGGCTTTTCACCGGAGGCGGTCGCTGGCCGCATTGTCGACTCCAGCGCCTCGCTGGTCATTACCGCTGATGAAGGGATCCGCGCCGGTCGCAGCATTCCGTTGAAGAAAAACGTTGATGATGCGTTAAAAAATCCGAATGTCACCAGCGTGAAAAATGTGGTGGTGTTCCAGCGCACAGGTAAAGATGTGGGCTGGGTTGAAGGCCGCGATCAGTGGTGGCATGCGCTGATGCTGAACGCCAGTACCAACCACTCTGCAGCCGAAGTCGGCGCAGAAGATCCGCTGTTTATCCTTTATACGTCGGGTTCTACCGGCAAACCTAAAGGTGTGTTGCATACTACCGGCGGTTATCTGGTCTATGCCGCCACCACGTTTAAGTTCGTCTTTGATTACCATCAGGATGATATCTACTGGTGTACCGCCGATGTCGGCTGGGTGACGGGTCACAGCTATCTGGTCTATGGCCCGCTGGCTTGTGGTGCGACCACACTGATGTTTGAAGGGGTACCGAACTGGCCGACGCCGAGCCGCATGGCGGAAGTGGTTGATAAACATAAAGTCACCCTACTCTACACCGCGCCGACCGCCATCCGGGCGCTGATGGCGGAGGGGGACAAGGCGATTGCGGGCACCGACCGCAGCAGCCTGCGCATTATGGGATCGGTCGGCGAGCCGATTAACCCGGAAGCCTGGGAGTGGTACTACAAGAAAATCGGCAACAGCCGCTGCCCGATCGTGGATACCTGGTGGCAGACCGAAACCGGCGGCTTCATGATCACGCCGCTGCCGGGCGCGACCGCGCTAAAAGCCGGTTCTGCCACCCGCCCCTTCTTTGGCGTACAACCGGCGCTGGTGGATAACGAAGGTCAGCCGCAGGAAGGTGCCTGTGAAGGCAATCTGGTCATCACTGAGTCGTGGCCAGGTCAGGCGCGAACGCTCTTTGGCGATCATGACCGTTTCGAGCAGACCTACTTCTCCACCTTTAAAAATGTCTACTTCAGTGGTGACGGTGCCCGTCGTGATGAGGATGGCTATTACTGGATCACGGGTCGCGTTGATGATGTGCTCAACGTCTCTGGTCACCGCCTTGGCACCGCCGAAATTGAATCGGCGCTGGTGTCGCATCCTAAAATTGCCGAAGCGGCCGTGGTCGGGATTCCGCACAGTATTAAAGGCCAGGCGATTTACGCCTATATCACGCTGAATCATGGCGAAGAGCCGTCACCGGAGCTGTACACCGAAGTGCGACAGTGGGTCCGCAAAGAGATTGGCCCGATTGCCACGCCTGATGTGCTGCACTGGACCGACTCACTGCCGAAAACCCGCTCTGGCAAAATCATGCGGCGTATTCTGCGCAAAATTGCCACCGGCGATACCAGTAACCTTGGTGATACCTCTACCCTCGCCGATCCTGGCGTTGTAGAAAAACTGCTTGAGGAGAAACAGTCGATCAAAATGCCTTAAGCGCACGCAGTCCGGCGGGAAGATCGCTTCCCGCCACACCCGCCCTACGCAGTCTGTTTCGGTAGTCACAACTATTATAACCAGCTGAATCCGCGCCCTGTCGTGAGGTTCTCGCCTGCAAGTCCTCTGGAGAAAATGTGATGAATGACGCCCTTTCGAATCAGGATGCAATCAATCAGCAGATTGAACGTAATCCCCTTTTTCATGAGTTAGTCCATAAACGCCAGGCGTTCGCGACGTTACTGTCGGTGATCATGCTGGTGCTCTATGTCGGCTTTATTCTGCTGATTGCCTTTGCACCCGGCTGGCTTGGTACGCCGCTGCATGCCGGTACTAACGTGACGCGCGGTATCCCGATTGGTGTCGGGCTGATTGTGATGTCGTTTGTGCTGACCGGCGTCTATGTCTGGCGCGCCAACGGTGAGTTTGACCGTTTAACAAAAGCCATCCTCAGCGAGGTGAAACCATGACCCGTCTCACCTTATGGCTGCTGGCCTTAATGTTGCCGTTTTCAGCGCTGGCCGCTGATGCGATTACCGGTGCGGTTCAGCGTCAGCCGACCAACTATCAGGCGATTATCATGTTTACGATTTTCGTCGGTGCCACATTGGGGATTACGTACTGGGCGTCGAAGCGGACCCGTTCGCGTAACGACTATTACACGGCCGGCGGCAATATCACCGGTTTCCAGAATGGTCTGGCGATGGCGGGTGACTTCATGTCAGCGGCCTCGTTCCTGGGCATTTCGGCACTGGTTTACACCTCCGGCTATGACGGGCTGATCTATTCGCTCGGCTTCCTGGTCGGCTGGCCGATGATTCTGTTTTTAATCGCCGAGCGGCTGCGCAATCTGGGTCGCTATACCTTTGCCGACGTCGCCTCTTATCGTCTGAAGCAGATGCCAATTCGCACCCTGTCAGCCTGCGGCTCGCTGGTGGTGGTGGCGCTCTACCTGATCGCGCAGATGGTGGGTGCCGGTAAACTCATCCAGCTGCTGTTCGGCCTTAACTATCATGTGGCGGTGGTTCTGGTCGGCATTCTGATGGTGATGTATGTGCTGTTTGGCGGCATGCTGGCCACCACCTGGGTGCAGATCATCAAAGCGGTCCTGCTGCTGTTTGGTGCGACCTTTATGGCGGTCATGGTGATGAAGGCGGCCAATTTCAGCTTTAATACGCTGTTCACCGAAGCGATGGCGGTCCATCCCAAAGGCATCGCGATTATGCAGCCAGGCGGACTGGTCAAGGATCCGATCTCGGCTCTGTCACTGGGGCTGGGGCTGATGTTCGGTACGGCCGGATTGCCGCATATTCTGATGCGCTTCTTCACCGTGGCGGATGCTAAAGAGGCCCGTAAAAGTGTCTTCTGGGCCACCGGTTTTATGGGCTACTTCTACTTCCTGACCTTTATTATCGGCTTCGGAGCCATTCTGCTGGTGGGCGCGAACCCGGCCTTTAAAGATGCCAGCGGCGCGCTGATTGGTGGCACCAATATGGCGGCGGTGCATCTGGCGAATGCCGTGGGCGGCAGCACCTTCCTGGGCTTTATCTCTGCGGTAGCCTTCGCTACGATTCTGGCGGTGGTAGCGGGCTTAACGCTGGCGGGCGCGTCGGCGGTGTCGCACGACCTCTATGCCAGCGTGTATCGTAAAGGTCAGGCGAGCGAGAAAGATGAGCTGCGGGTCTCCAAAATCACTGTGCTCGCACTGGGCGTGGTAGCGATTGCGCTGGGTATTCTGTTTGAGAAGCAGAACATCGCCTTTATGGTCGGGCTGGCTTTCTCGATTGCGGCCAGCTGTAACTTCCCCATCATCCTGCTGTCGATGTACTGGTCAAAACTCACCACGCGCGGTGCGATGGTGGGCGGCTGGCTCGGTCTGCTGACTGCCGTGATTCTGATGATCCTCGGCCCCACCGTGTGGGTTCAGGTGCTGGGCAACGCGAAGCCGATTTTCCCTTATGAGTATCCGGCGCTGTTCTCCATGGTGGTGGCCTTTGTCGGCATCTGGCTCTTCTCCATTACCGACCATTCGCAGCAGGGTGCAGAGGAGCGCTCACGCTTCCGCGCGCAGTTTATCCGCTCGCAGACGGGCACCGGCATTGAACAGGGCAAGGCGCACTGATCGCCGTTTACCGCGCATAACGTTCAGGCAACAAAAAAGGGCGACTACCTCGGTAGTCGCCCTTTTCTTTCACGCAACAGAATCAGAAGCGCAGCGATGCACCCACGTACGGGCCATCGACCAGCACGTTATCTTTGCGTCCATCTTTGTTGTTCAGTTCGATGTACTGATAACCCACACGCAGGTTAAGCAGTGAAACCGGCGTGAAGCTCAGGCCGCCAGCGGCTTCCTGATAGCTGTCGAGCTGATCGGTGAACGACTCTGGCGCGTAATAATACTCGCCATACAGGCCCCACATGCTGTTGATGCTGTAGTGTGCTGCACCACCCAGCGCCACCGCAAATCCATCTTTTCCATCTTCCGGATGGGTGAAGATCGCTTTTGCGGTCGGTGCCAGACGCAGTGGCCCGAAATCAACGTTGTAACCCAGACCTGCACCGTAGGTGCTGCCGTCATGGTCGCTACGCAGCCAGTTACCTTTCAGAAACAGACCGGGTGTTGTGGTGCCCAGACCCAGATTCAGGTTGGTGTTGTGTTCGCTGACATCAACACTGCCTTCAATCGCCTGAGCGGCACCGCTCAGTAAAACCAGCCCGAGGGCGCTCCCGGTAACAAGTTGCTTAAACATGATTCCACTCCGTGAAGGACAATTAATTCGGCCGCAAGGTTAACAGCCTGAAACGGGGAGACAACAAAATCTGGAAAACTTTACGTAAAAATACGTGTCTCTGCCAGGAGAGTTGCCGTTGGCAACGCAGTGTAGACTATATTGTCCACATCAGGTGTCCAATCAGCGGGGCCAGTACCACGGTCACAACACCAGACAGCATCATCACCAGGCTGGCGACCACGCCCTCCTGCTGCCCCAGCTGATAAGCGCGAGCGGTTCCCGCACCGTGCGACGCAGCCCCTAATCCGGCCCCTTTCGCCACGCCCTGCTTAATTGCGATGCGCAGAAACAGCACGTCACCGATTGCCATGCCAAACACGCCCGTCATCACCACAAACAGCGCCACCAGATCGGGCTGACCGCCAATCGGTCCGGCTGCGGCCAGTGCAAACGGTGTGGTAATGGAGCGCACGGCCAGGCTGCGCTGGATCGACTCCGGCAGGGTTAACAGTCGTGCCAGCCAGACCGAACTGCAGACGGCGACCAGCGTGGCGGTCAGAACACCCGCGCTCAGGGACAGCCAGTGGCGTTTAATAATCTCAACGTTCTCATAGACCGGCACTGCAAACGCCAGCGTCGCCGGTCCCAGCAGCCAGAGCAGCCAGTGGTTTTCTGCAATATAGTCCTGCCAGCTGATGTGCGTCAGCAGCAGAAGAGCCACCAGCACCAGCGGCGTCATCACCAGAGGCATCAGCAGCAGTGTGCGCCAGCGACGATAAAGCCGTTTATTCAGCGTATAAACCAGCAGCGTAACCGCCACACAGAGCAGGCTGAGCAGAACATCACGCATCGGGATCCTGCTTACGCGCGGCGCGCGCGACTTCATACTGATAGAGCCGGTCCACTACCCAGGCGGTGGATGCCAGCACCAGCATCGTGCTGACGCCGATGACCACGCAGATGCGCAGGCCATCGACCCGCAGCAGATCGCCATAATTCACCACCGCCACCACCGCCGGAATAAAGAACAGCAGCATCTCGGCCAGCAACCAGCGTGACCCGGCTTTTACCCAGTTCAGCGGCACAACCCGCGTCACGATTAACGCCAGCAGCAACAGCATCCCGACGATATTGGCGGGCAGCGGCAGGTGCAGCCAGCTCACCAGCCGATCGCAGGCGATAAACAGGCCGATATAGAAACCCAGCTGCAGTGGCAGGCTGAGCCATTGCACTGCGCGGTTGCTGCGGAAAGTGAGCGCTAACGCCATCACTTTGTCTCCCCCTTTAAATTGATGTCACCAGTATAAAACGCCAGCACAAGGTGAAAAAAATGAATTAAAATTATCTGAATCATGCCTGAAAGGAATAGTTATGGATGTTCGCGCCCTGCGTTACTTTACTGAAGTGGTTCGCCAGCAGAGCTTTACCCGTGCGGCGCAAAAGCTGTTTGTGACGCAGCCGACCATCAGCAAAATGCTGCGCCAGCTGGAAGAGGAGCTGGGCTGCACGCTGATCCTGCGCGATGGCCGTCGCCTGCACCTTACCGACAGCGGCCAGGCGGTCTATCAGCGCGGCCTGGCGATCCTGCAGGAGTTTCATCAGCTGGAGGCGGAGATTGGAGACATCAACCAACTCAAAACCGGTGAGCTGCGGCTCGGTATTCCGCCGATGGTGGGTATGCAGATAGCCGGATCGATTTCGGCTTTTCGCCGTCGCTATCCTGGCGTGAAGCTGAAAATTTCGGAGTTCGGCGGTCTGACCGTTCAGCAGGCGGTGCTGGCGGGCAGTCTTGATATCGCCCTGACCGCGCTGCCGGTCGACGCCGAGCTGCCGCTGAACACGCTGCCCCTGATGCATCATCCGCTCTGCGTGCTGCTGCCACGACGCCCGGAATGGCTCAGCCGCCAGCAGATTGGGCTGGCAGAACTGGCTGAGCATCCGCTGCTGATTTTCAATGAGGAGTTTTCGCTGAATCGTCAGCTGATGCAGGCGTTTCAGCGGCTTAACCTGACGCCAACGGTGGCGGTGCGCAGCGGTCAGTGGGATTTTCTGGCGGCGATGGTGCAGGCGGAGATGGGGCTGGCGATTCTGCCGGAGCCGATCTGTCAGCGGCTGGATAAGCAGTCGCTATTGTGGCTGCCGCTGGAATCGGAGCTGAAGTGGAGTCTGGGATTGATCTGGCGGGAAGGGAGTTATCTGTCGCGCAGTGCGCAGGCGTGGATAAACTGTTGCCGCGAGCACTGGCCGGATGAGCCTCCACGGCTATCGGTGTGAAAAGCTGGCACGCCCGCATAAATGCGCAGGCGTGCCAGTCAGGGCTTACTCTTCTTTTTCTATCAGCAATGCTTCCAGCAGATCCAGGTCGTGCAGTAAGGTCTGCATCGTCTCATTGGAGATCTGTTGGGTCGCGCGCAGATGATAAAGCTCAGCGCGTTCAGCGCGCAGCCCGGTCAGGCGGAATCGACGTTCAAGGTTCTCAGCGTACAGCGCATGCTCAAGGTCATTCTTGCCTTCGGCGCGACGACGTAAGTTGCCTGTTACGCGCAGACTCACCTCTTTCAGCAGTTCCGGATCGATGTTCTCTTCCGACTCATTTTCCAGCCGCTGTTCCATCTTATGCAGGCTCTCAACCGCTGCACCCGCCATCACCGCACGGGCATTTTGCAGCTCACGGCGATGCGCGCCTTTGTCGATGCTATCAATGCCGCGCAGCAGAATCGGCAGCAGTACCACGCCCACCAGCAATGAGACCAGAATCACGCCGGTAGCGATAAACACCAGCTCATAACGCGCCGGGAAGGGATCACCCGTAGTGAGGTAAAGTGGAATCGACAGCACACCTGCCAGGGTAATCGCACCCCGCACCCCGGCAAACGTGGCGATCAGCAGCTCACGCAACGAGTAGTTAGCAAACTCCAGCGGCTTTTTCTTCAACAGACGTTTGCTCAGACGCTGCATAATCCACAGCCAGCCAAAACGCACCAGCATCAGCGCCAGATAAACCAGTCCGATATCGGCGAACAGCATCCACAGCTCGACGTTGGTATCGGCCTGAGCCTGGTCGATTGAGGTCTGCAGAATGTCCGGCAACTGCAGGCCCAGCATCAGGAACACCATGCCGTTAAAGATGAACTCCAGCATCTGCCAGACGCTGTTGGCACGCAGGCGCATCGCCAGCGGTGCCTGACGAATAATACCGGAACGGGTGATGGTCATACCGGCCGCCACGGCCGCCAGAATGCCTGAGACACCCAGATGTTCAGCAATCAGATAAGAAGCGAATGGCAACAGCAGCAGCAGCACGGTCTGTGTGGCCGGATCATCCCCGCTCCAGCGGCTGAACAGGCGCAGTGATTTACCGTACAGCCAGCAGATCGCCACACCGGCAATCAGGCCGCCAATGGCGACTTTCATGAACTCAATGCTGGCACCGCCCCAGGTAAACACCATGGTGCCCATGGCGACGGCCACGGCAAATTTCAGTGATACCAGGCCCGATGCATCATTCATCAGGGCTTCACCCTGCACAATCGACATAATCTTCTTGGGAATGCGGCCTTCACCGACAATGCCGGAGAGCGCTACGGCATCGGTTGGCGACAGCACCGCCGCCAGCGCAAAGGCAGGAATCAGCGGGATACCTGGCACCATCCAGTAGATCAGATAGCCGATACCAATGACGGTAATCAGGACCAGCGCCAGCGCTAAGCCAATAATTTCGCGACCATGATGCAGGAACTCACTGATCGGCGTTTTCCAGCCATCCGCGAACAGCAGCGGCGGAATGAACAGCACCAGAAACAGTTCCGGATCAAAGTCGACATGCAGACCAAACGTTGGCCAGGCCAGCATCGCACCCACGGCGATCTGAACCAGCGGCAACGGGATCTGAAAAGGGAGAATACGGGCCGCGACGCCAGAGAGCGACACGACCAGCGTCATGATGAGAATAGTAAAAAAGATTTCCATGCTTTCCTTAGGCGTCGTTTCTTTCAATCATTGGTTAAGCGATAAAGTGTAAAACAAACGGCGGTGAAGATTGTCAGCTACGCGTGCGCCGGGCGGGAAAAAAGTGAAAAATTCCGGACGCGCAGTCGCACGCCCGGTTGTACAGTCAGATCGCCCAGCCACCGGCGTAAAACGCCACCAGCGCGACGGCAATAATCACGGTGCCGACGTTAAGCTTACGCCATTCACCGGCGAAGAGACGCCCTACTACCAGGCTGGCGAAACCGATCATGATGCCGGTCACGATGTTGCAGGTGAGCACAATGATCACTGCCGTTAACAGGCCCGACATCGCATCAACAAAATCACCGAAGTCGACTTTTGCCACGTTGCTGAGCATCAGCAGCCCCACATACATCAATGCCGGCGCAGTAGCATAAGCGGGCACCAGATAAGCCAGCGGCGACATAAACAGGATGGCGAGAAACAGCAGGCCGACCACAATCGCGGTGAGGCCGGTTTTGCCGCCCGCCGCCGTGCCTGCCGCCGATTCAATATAGACCGCAGCCGGTGACGCGCCCACCAGTCCCGCAAACAGGCTGCTAATAGAGTCGCTGGTCAGCGCACGGCCACCGTTGATAATCTGGCCCTGTTTATCCAGCAGGTTTGCCTGACCGGCGACCGCGCGAATAGTGCCGGTGGCGTCAAAGACCGCTGTCATCACCAGTGCCAGCACACTGGGCAGCACAGCAGGTTTTATTGCACCCATGATGTCGAGGCTGAACAGCAGCGACTGGCCGCTGGCGTCACGCAGGCTTGGCAGTGCAAACAACCCCTGATAGCTCACCGCCGGATCAAAAATCAGGCCCAGCAGCGAGATGGCGATAATCGTCAGCAGGATGCCGCCCGGCACCCGGCGCTTCTCAAGTCCAATAATCGCGGCCAGCCCCAGCAGCGTCATCATCACCGGGAATGTGGTGAAGTGACCCAGCGCCACCGGCAGGCCCGGTGCCGGATTTTTCACAACCAGACCCACGCCATCAGCGGCAATCAGCAGCAGAAACAAGCCAATCCCGACGCCGGTGCCGTGCGCCACCCCCATCGGCAGGTTACGCAGGATCCAGGCACGAATGCCGGTCACCGAGATCAGGGTAAACAGCAGGCCCATCAGGAATACTGCGCCCAGCGCCACCGGCACACTGATGTGCTGACCCAGCACAAGACTGAAAGCAGTAAAGGCGGTTAAAGAGATCGCGCAGCCAATGGCCATCGGCAGATTGGCCCACAGCCCCATAAGGAGGGAACCAACGCTGGCAACCAGGCAGGTGGCGACAAATACAGCCGAAGGGGAGAAACCGGCTTTGCCCAGCATTCCCGGCACCACAATGACGGAGTAGACCATCGCCAGGAAGGTGGTGAGTCCGGCCAGAATTTCCTGGCGTACGCTGCTGCCGCGCGCCGAGATCGAGAACCAGGCGTCCAGTTTTCCACTGGCCGGGCGTGATTCAGTTGACATAGTTGAGCCTCAAAAATTTTTGTTGTGTGGATCGCTCTGCGACCATCGCTGTCCCTGGAATAAGCGGGTAGACGGCGTCACTGTCGGGATTCACCCGGCAGGCAAACGTTTACCTTGCCGCAGATAGTTGGCCGTCAAAAGCAGCCAGATAAAAAGGCATGCGATTATCCGGCGTTTAGCGGCACATTTTCAACTGTCAGAGGGAGAATCTTCAGCATAAAGATCAGGCGTAAGCGGCTTCCTGGTGCGAGGCTTTCGTCAGCATAAAGTGCTGAGCTATTGAAGTTAAAGAACTTTTAAGGAGATGGACACCGGCGCAGCCCTGATAAGACAAGCTACGCCGGTGGAGAGGGGGCATTAACCTGGCAGCGAAAGCTCGCCGCCCTGCACAATCGCGCGTTGCCAGGCAGCACGCTCCTGCACAGTCTGCAGCCATTTCCCGGTAGCAGGCATCTGATCAAGTCCGGCACGTTGCGCCAGCGCCAGCAGTGGAAAGCTCATCTGGATATCCGCAATTGAGAAACGCTTACCGGCAAACCAGGGGTTAGCAGCCAGATGCTGTTCGATCATTTGCTTGTGCGGCTTCAGCTGTTTATCCAGGAACGCTTTCTGCACGCCTTTACCAAAAGCAGCCCCGACCGGGCGTAGCAGCCACGGCACCGGCGCCTTACCCATTTGACCGAAGATCAGCTTCATTACCAGCAGCGGCATTAGCGAGCCTTCGGCATAGTGCAGCCAGTAGCGGCACTGTAGCCGTGATTCCTCATCACTGACTTTCAGCCGGAACTCGTGATCATATTTCTCTTCGAGGTATTCAAGAATGGCGCCTGATTCTGCCACCACCTGATTGCCGTCAGTAATGACCGGAGATTTTCCCAGTGGATGCACTTTTTTCAGCGCCTCCGGGGCCAGCATGGTTGGTTCGCGTTGATAGCGTTTCATCTGGTACGGCACTTCCAGCTCTTCCAGCAGCCAGAGCACCCGATGCGAGCGTGATTTCTCAAGATGGTGAACGGTGATCATCATGATTCCCTGTGTTTTGACCTTCACCAAGTATAGACGTCACTCCACGTCCGGATGTTTATCATCCTGTTCCGGGTCGAGCAACACCGCACCGGAGCCCTGCTGACCCAGCCGGTCGCCGGGATTACGCAGTGGGCAGTCGCGCATCGACAGGCAACCGCAGCCGATACAACCATCCAGATCATTGCGCAGGCGGGTCAGCGTTTCGATGCGCTTATCCAGCTCTTCACGCCAGTGCTGCGTCAGCGCATCCCACTCCGGGGCTGACATGCGTTTGTTCGCGGGTATGTGATCCAGACTGTCGCTGACCGTGGCCAGCGGAATGCCGATGCGCTGTGCAATCTTGATAATCGCGACGCGACGCAGCACATCACGGCTGTACCGACGCTGATTTCCGCTGTTACGGGTGCTGGAGATCAGCCCTTTGGTCTCATAGAAGTGCAGCGCCGAGACCGCCACACCGCTGCGGCGTGCCACTTCGCCCGGTGTTAAAACCGGTTTTGGATAGTTGCGTTCTTTTTTCATCAGGCTCTTTACCTCAAGTTAACTTGAGGAATTATACTCGCTCTCCATTGAAACCCCTAAACTCCTATTACCACTGACTAAGCACCAGAAGGATGAGGCCATGATGCAAGAAGAGATCATTCATTCCCTGACGCACTGGATTGACCAGAACCTGGATAAGAGCCTGTCTATCGATGAAGTTGCGGCGAAATCAGGCTATTCGAAATGGCATCTGCAGCGTATGTTCCGTTCGGTAACGAAACAGACGCTGGGTGGCTATATTCGTGAACGCCGTCTGACGCTGGCAGCAGAAGCCCTGTCGCTGACACAGCGCCCGGTGTTTGATATTGCGATGCAGTATGGCTATGACTCGCAGCAGACCTTCTCACGGGTGTTTCGCCGTCAATTTGCCCAGACGCCTACCGCATACCGCCACACCATGCGACGCCAGGCGATTCAACGCCCTCGCCTGCTGAGTTTTGGCTGTAACGATCCGATCAACAGCTTTACCCAGCGCACCACCGGCGAATGCTGCCCGGTTCGTTAACTCTTTGTTGCGCCCGCCCCGGGCGCATCTGCCTGATATTTCCGCCGTTCTTCTTCTGCTGCTTACCCTTCCTTCGTGTCACTGCCATACCCGTGTAAATTTTGTTCAAAATTTAAAATCGGGTGATATAATGTGACCCAAGTCACACTTTAAACCTGGTTTGACGGCAAAAAAGGCTTCCCTGACACACTTTTTTGTCGCCGGTGATGTCCGCAGATTGTCAGGATTACCTGTTGATATTGAGGTCCGGCCAATGGCTACGTTAACCACCAGTTTTCTTGTTATGCGTTGGGAATTGCTGAGCGCAGTCATGATGTTTTTTGCCAGCACCCTGAAAACTAAACTTCGTCAGGATAGCCGTCACGTGATGGCATTTATGTGTGGCGGGATTGGTTTAGGCATGACCTGCTGGTTTGTTACCGGGCTGATGGGCATTACCCTGAGCATGGAAAACGTGCATAACTTCGTGGAAATCTCGAAGCATGCCTTTATTGATGCGATGAGCCAGGCGCCTGCTGACTGGCCGATGCCCTGATTGATTCCCTGAATTTTGCGCATAAAAAACCCCGCTAAGCGGGGTTTTTTATATTGCTGTGTGTGCTTAAATTTTCTTCAACATGGCAGGGATATTAACATCCTGCACTGTAACGCCCGGGCTCTGCGTTCCGCGGCGATCCTGAATCCACATATCTCCCATCATCTGATTCAAACCACGATCTAATCCGGTAACCAGTCCTGCACCTGGGGTGAAGGTCAGTTCGCCAAAGTAGATCCGCTCGTCATGGATATACCAGTCCACACGCACATAGTCGAAATCGCTGGCCAGCTTCTTGCTCAGTTCGAGCGCATGTTCCAGTGAAGGCATAATCGGAGACACATCCAGACCGGTATCGCGAATCTTGTGATAAGCCTCATTGAGGTTATTCACGTAGAAGTTCATCGACAGCAGCGGCTGGCAGCGGTTGTAGATCACCTGCAGCACATATTCGAACTTGCCATCACGCTTGTTGAACATATGAAACTTGTAATCAATCGGCGCACTTTTGCCATCACCAATGTACTTCTCAACCAGGATACGTGGCTTGATGTAGCGATAGTGAATCTCACGCGCTTCGTTAGCGAAGTCAGTCTTCAGCCAGCGATAGCAGTCATGAATGATCTGCTGCTTGCGCAGTGCGTCCGGCTCTTCCAGCAGAATCTCTACCATGTTGGAGGCGTGGTTCGGCTTAATCACCGTTCCCTTCCAGCAGGGTAAGCTATTCAGCGTTGTCGGATCAGTGGTTTCGTGTACCAGCGGGATCAGGTATTCATTACCGATTTTTTCAGCAATGAATTCGCGCACCGAGTACTTATCTGACAGACGACCATAGCTCTGGTAATCGCCGAAGATAAACTTACGGTACAACACCTTCTCGTTGAACACTTTTGGCTGACGCAGATTGGGCAGCTTTCTGAACTTGTGGAAGTAGTAAATGCGGTCCTGATAAGCCCAGGGCATTTTCTTAATAAAATACTGCACACTTCTTCTGAGTTCTTCTTTCAACTTGAGCATATCTGACCTCATTTGTATGTTTTGTAGTTGAGTGAGGAAACCTGAATCTTTTGAATGACGCCGTTTTTAAAGAAGTAATTCATTACGGTCAGGGACAAAAGTTCTGAAAGGAAAACGCTCCACGCGGCCCCCATGATGCCGTGACCCTGGATCAACCACCAGGAGAGCGGCAAACTGATGACCATCAGGCAGATGATTTTCCTCAGCAAGTAGTTAAATCCTCCCTCTTTGACCATGTAGCGATACGCTACGGTCCCCATTGCCGAAAAGCTGGTCGCTATCGACAGCAACGTAATGAGACTTCCTGACTGTGTGTAAGCCGGTCCGTACAACGCAATGATGATCCGCTCGCCGTAAAGCGAAATGACAAGCAGCATCAACAATGAAACACCCATAACGTAACCATTAAGCCGCGCCGCCAGCTTAATGGCGACCTCGCCGCGCTCTCTGAAGATCTCAGTGAAGCAGGAGGTAATGAGCGCCACCGGGATAAAAATCCAGGAGGCGGAAATGGTATTCGCTGCCGCGAACAGGCCAAGGTCGCGTGCGGGAGCCGTGCCTGCCAGGAACATCTGCGCCGCTTTGACCTGCACCGAGATAAAGATGCTGGAGATAGCCAGCGGCAGTCCGGCGTACATTAGATAGCGCAGATAGGCGGTGCGCTTTTCGCGCGGCGGCATCTGATCCTGATGGTCCTGATAAAAGTTGCGACGTTTGATCAGGTAAGGCACCAGCGTGACGGCAACAATCGACAGCGTTAGCCACAGCGGGTTAAGACGCAGCCAGGCGACGGTGAAACTGATGCCGAAACTCAGCAGCATGCCCACTGCGTTAGCGATGGTGTTAAGACGCGAGGCAAGACGTGCGTTGTTATAAACGCTGAAAGTGTCCTGCGTGACAAAAACCGAGGCAATAAATGAGGCCAGTGCAAACGCCAGGAAGTTTTCCTGCATGTTGTACCAGACCCAGATTAAGACTGGCACCGAAGTGACCAGCAATAACACCATGCGCATCGTGCGGGCGATGGTCATCAGGCGCAGGCCTTTTGACGCATTTTTGCTGACGCGCTTAAACAGAATGGTTTCGGTGCCAAAGATTGCAACGGTTTGCACCATCGCGAATAGTGAGGTAGAAAACGCCATCTGGCCAAACACCGTTGGCCCAAAGGACTTCGCCACGTAAGACGTCACAAAAATGACGCCAAAAACGGAGATGATCTTCTCAGACATCATCCAGGCGGCATTAGACATTACGCTCAATTTCATCAACTCTTCCTTAGTATTACTCAACTACAACCGCTTCGGTACAACATCCCTGTAACGAATTAATAAGCGCTCAGTGGGCCTGGCGAAAACATAAGACTTCAGACCAAGCTGGTCCGAAAATTGAGATGCAAATCATAATCCGGAGAGTGAATTCAGGATAATTCTTATTATAAATGGTGCGAATCACTTCAAATGGAAACGATTTCAGGCTGAAAATAAAACAGCCTTAAAGAGCCCTGCCGACATAATAATCCCGTCGGTAAGGGTAAATATCCTGTGTACGTTGTATTTTTTCGTATTTTGGATGCGATGAATTTATAACAAAAATCCCCCTCCAGGAAGGCGCGCCCCCCTGATAAGAATAAAATAAGATTTATCCCATGATGATATTTCTTCTAAATATCTTAATTTAGGCTTCGCAATTCAATTCGCGCACTTTAATACTGCCTTAATAAAATCTTACAGTGCCAGAAATTATTAAAGTCATTCTCATCCATTAATCGATAAGAAAGGTAAGAGCATTTATGAGAAAGTCACGATACAGCGAAGATCAAATCACAAATGCCATTAAAGCTTCTGAATCGGGCGTGAAAGTCAGAGAGATCTGTGAAGAGTTAGGTATCTCTGAAGCCACGTTCTATAGCTGGAAGAAGAAGTTTTCTGGGTTGTCTTCGGAAGAAGGCAGAAAAATCAAAGAGCTGGAAGAAAAACTGCAAAACATCACGCGTGAATTGCAGACGCTCAATTCAGATAAAGAGATGCTGCAGAGCGTTCTGAAGCACTTCTTTACGACGAATGAAAAACGTCAGGCTGTGGATTTCCTGCAGACTACCTTCGACATCGGTACCCGTCGTAGCTGCCGCTTATTAGATATCAGCCGTAGCGTATACCATTATCCGTCAGGCACGGAGAATCGCTAAACCCAATGCTACCGCGCTTTTTAGACTTAACGCTGAGATTTGTTCTTACCAGAAGAGATGAAGATCATTTAACAGGACAATTGCGGCACCCTTTTCCGCTCCATTTATAACTAATGAATGGCTTCACGGCTAAGCTTCTTTTTTTGCGGTAAAATTGATTCACAACAGCAAAAGTCTCGCATTCTACGGCTATTCGCCCCCTCCCAATCTCGTTTACGCGGGATTGGGCCCTCCATTTTTTACGTAAGCCCAGCTAATCACCGGAACTAATTCCCTTCAATTCTATTAAGCCGCTTTAAACACCGCGCGAAAAACAACCATCCTTTTTTTAAGTTAATTGTGGCACTAACTCAAATTCTGCGGCTTCGTTTTAATTCCCGGCTATGGGTTTATTGCATTAACTTTCTCCAGGATTAATCCAGGATAAATAGTTTATTGCTCCTTATCACTAACGTTCAGTGTCTATCTTTTCACTCTCTTCATTGCGCATCATTGATGCCAGAGATTAATCTTTAATTAATAGCGCAGCGGCGGAATTTTCTTACTCATTTATCATTGAGTGAAGTTAATAGTGGTTTCTGGCCTCTCTTTCCACGGACCTTACAGCAATAAATAGCCTCTGATAAAAGCGTAACGTCCATAATGCCGCACTATTTTCCCTGATTAATGACGGATATCTGAGCAGTAAGGTTCTGCCAGGGCTGAAAAGAGCCCTGTTCAGCAGACCCTGAGTGCCATTTTTTTACTGAAGAGCGAGGGATAAAAGAGTGAATCAGAGTGGACAGTACAATCACGCAGCGGAATGAAATCGATTTCGCGGCATAAATCTGCCGCAGAGCGTGCAAATCGGGATAGGGTTTAATCTTAAAAAGCCGCGCAGCGGGTTTTCCACACGGCAAAAGGGTTTGCCTGATTTATACGGCTTACGGGTTAAGTGAGACCACATGAGGTTGGGGTTTGATACGCATCGCCCACAGTACACCGACCATCAGACAAATAATGCCTGTCACGGTGAGCTGAGGTGGCCAGCTTTGATACCAGAGAAAAGTCCACAACAGGCCAGACAGAATCTCGAAAACGATCAGCGGTCCCATCAGTACGGTAGGCAGGCGCTGGCTGGCAGCGTTCCAGCATAAGGTGCCCAGCCAGGAGCAGAGCAGGCCAATCGTCAGCATCAGGGAGATAAACACAGTGGGACGCGGCCCAAAGGGCAGCGAAAAATCAGGCTGTTGCCAGGCGAGTTGCACACTGACCAGCGCGTACATGATCAGCGCCATCGGCAGCGTCACGATGCCCTGCGCGGTGGCCCAGGTTGAGGGACGGAGTTCGGGGTGGGTTCGCAGCCAGCGGGCATTGCGCAGCGGATACCAGGTCCAGCACATTACCGCTAACAGTGCCAGCACGATACCGGTCAGATAGCGGCCCAGATCCACTGTGGTGCCCTGACTTTGTAGCTCCGCCGCATTTACGCAGAGTAATCCGGCCGCCATCATGATCAGTGCCGGAACCAGCCGCCGCCATGGTAGCCTTCCTTCGAGATGGCCGTAACAGAGATTGGCGGTCACGGCGATCACCACCGGCAGCGTGCCGATAATCATGGTGGAGACCGGCCCGCCGGTGCGCTGAATGGCGTTCGCCAGAAACGCATAATAGAAGAGGTTTCCCACCAGCGAGAGCTTCACCGCCTCACGCCAGTCGGCCCGGCCCAGCTTGCGCAGGCGACGACGACCATGCCAGGCCAGCGGCAGCGCAATCAGTCCAAACGCCACATAACGTCCCGCCGACTGCAGGGCGCCAGGATAGTCAGGTATCAGCAGCGGCCCGACAAAGATTAGCCCCCACATCAACCCGGCAGTGATAGCAAACATAACACCCGCAAACATGATTTCTTCCTTATATAGACGTTTAATGGAGTGTGGCGGGTTCGGGCGGGGAATGCTTGTAGCAGATTGCGGTGGTATTAAGGCTGGCAAACCTGTTTTTGATAGCGGCCCGGCGTGATGCCATACCGGTTTGCAAAGGCGCGGGTGAGATGGGCCTGATCGGTTAATCCCACTGCCGCCGCAACGCTGGCAGCCGCTTCACCCTGTGCCAGCCTTTGCTTGGCGTCATAGAGTCGGAAAGCCATTAGCATCTGATGCGGCGTAACGTGATAGTGCTGGCGAAAGGCGCGTAAGAAGTGCCATGGCGATAACGATACCAGTGCCGCCAGCTCTTCCAGCCGCACAGGTTCTGCGAGGTTGGCGCGCAGGAAATCTTTTACCTGGTCAAAGCGATGACGGGCATCAGGTCTGCCCTGTGAGGACATGCGGGCCAGCGGACGGATCTGCAGCAGCAGCTCGGCGATCAGGCTCTGGCGCGCCAGCTCAGACTCCGCCTGCCAGAGTGCGGTCAGCAGGCAGGAGAGCGGCTGCGCCACGCATGGATTGGTCAGCAACGCCTCGTTAAACCACCAGCCGCGATCGCCGGTCAGCTCATCCATCAGCTGTGGCTGAATGTAGATCATCTGATAGCGCCATCCCTCCTCGCACGCTGACTCACCGGTATGCAGCTCATCCGGGTTCATCATGACCAGCGAGTTTTCCGGGGCAGTATAGTCGGTGCCGCGATAGCGAAAGCGCTGCGCGCCCGCTTCGATAGTGCCGATCCCAAAGGCTTCATGGGTATGAGGTTCGAAGGCATAGCGAGAGATATGGGCCTGATAGAGCTCTATACCGGGCAGCTCAGCGAGTTGCTGAAACCGGGCGCGATCTTTCTCATAGGGGAAACTAGCCGGAACACCTTCCACTTCTCTCTCCTTATTTAACCAGTCCGTTCAGGATGCCTGCGACCGGGGTGAAAATGCAAAAGATTGCTATCCATAACGCCGCGGGTGACACTGTTTTTTTCTGAGTGATGGGAGCAGGCATGGCACAGCGCGTGGTATTGGTTATAGATATGCAGAATGGGGTGTTCAGCTCGCCACGCTTCGACACAGCGGGACGGATTGCACAGATTAACCGGCTGACTGAACGCGCTGAGATCACCATATTTGTCCGGCACCGCGAAGGCGCGATGTGCGAGGGTAATGACGCGTTTGATCTGCTGCCGGAAATCGCTCAGCCCGATGGCGCGCATTATGTCACTAAAACCGCCTGCGACAGCTTCTGGCAAACGGAGCTGGCCGCGCTGTTAAAGCGTCTGGCGGTTGAGGAGTTTGTGGTGTGTGGCTGTGCCACCGACTATTGTCTGGATACCACGATAAAAGTCGGGGCCAGTGCGGGCTATGCCATTACCGTTGCCGCTGATGCGCACACGACGGCAGATCGCCGCTGGGTCAGCGCCGAAGCGCTGATTAACCAGCACAATGAGGTCTGGGCTTCACTGCAGATACCCGGCAACGTGCCGCGCGTGCTGAGCACGGAGGCCATTCTGGCAGAATGGTCATAACAGGTCGCGAAAGCCGCGCATAAAAAAAGCCCGCATAAGCGGGCTTTTTTGCACTCTCTGGCCAACGTAATCAGAATGGAATATCGTCGTCGAAATCCATTGGTGGTTCGTTGTTGTTGCTGGCCGGCGCGCTCTGTGGCTGCTGCTGCGGACGAGACTGCGCGCCGCCACTGAACTGGTTGTTGTTGCCCTGCGGCTGCTGCGGCTGACCCCAGCCATTGTTGCCACCGCCCTGCGCGCCGCCACCTGCTGGCGCACCAGCACCGGCGTTACCGCCCTGCTGACGGCCACCCAGCATTTGCATGGTGCCACCAACGTTAACCACAACTTCGGTGGTGTAACGTTCCTGGCCGCCCTGATCCTGCCATTTACGGGTGCGCAGCTGGCCTTCAATGTAGACCTGCGACCCTTTTTTCAGGTATTCGCCTGCAACTTCAGCCAGTTTGCCAAACAGCACCACACGGTGCCACTCGGTGATCTCTTTGTTTTCACCGGTCTGCTTGTCGCGCCAGCTTTCAGAAGTAGCCAGCGTAATGTTGGCAACAGCGCCACCATTTGGCATGTAACGTACTTCCGGATCCTGACCCAGATTCCCGACAAGAATCACTTTGTTAACGCCACGACTGGCCATGTTGCTGTCTCCCGATGAGTTAATGCATACAGTCTAATCCATCAATTCTAACACGTCCTGCGGTCTGTTTCCCACTTTCGAGCGGGGTTCCAGTTTTAATCCTTAGCGCTCAGGAGGCCAAGAGTACTGGATATTTATTCAGTCTATTTTTTGTGCCATAATGACACGTTATTCTGGCCGTGTCGGCAAGGCGCGGTGAGTGCTGCTAATCCGGGAAAGGTGAATGGATAAGATCGAAGTTCGTGGTGCCCGCACCCATAATTTGAAAAACATCAACCTGACCATCCCACGCGACAAACTCATTGTGGTGACCGGCCTGTCAGGTTCAGGTAAATCCTCACTGGCGTTTGATACGCTGTATGCGGAAGGTCAGCGCCGCTATGTAGAGTCGCTCTCTGCGTATGCGCGCCAGTTTCTTTCGTTAATGGAAAAGCCGGACGTCGATCATATCGAAGGTTTGTCGCCCGCCATTTCCATCGAACAGAAATCCACCTCGCATAACCCACGTTCGACCGTGGGAACCATCACTGAGATTCACGATTATCTGCGTCTGCTGTTTGCCCGCGTAGGCGAACCGCGCTGCCCGGATCATGATGTACCGCTGGCGGCGCAGACCGTGAGCCAGATGGTGGATCAGGTGCTTTCCCAGCCGGAAGGCCGTCGCCTGATGCTACTGGCACCGGTCGTAAAAGATCGCAAGGGTGAGCACACCAAGACACTGGAGAATCTGGCGACGCAGGGCTATATACGTGCCCGTATCGATGGCGAAGTGTGTGACCTCTCCGATCCGCCGAAACTTGAGCTGCAGAAGAAGCACACCATCGAAGTCGTAATCGACCGCTTTAAAGTGCGTGACGATTTGGCGACCCGTCTGGCGGAATCGTTTGAAACCACGCTGGAGCTTTCCGGCGGCACGGCTATCGTGGCGGACATGGATGACAGCGCCGCAGACGAGTTACTCTTCTCGGCTAACTTCGCCTGCCCAATCTGTGGTTACAGCATGAGCGAGCTGGAGCCGCGCCTGTTCTCGTTTAATAACCCGGCAGGCGCCTGTCCAACCTGCGACGGCCTGGGCGTACAGCAATATTTCGATCCTGACCGCGTGGTGCAGAATCCCGATCTTTCGCTGGCGGGCGGCGCAATTCGTGGCTGGGATCGCCGCAACTTCTACTACTTCCAGATGCTGCGTTCGCTGGCGGAACACCTCGATTTTGACATCGAAGCGTCGTTCGGCAGCCTGCCTGAAAACGTGCAGAAAGTGATTCTGTACGGATCAGGTAAAGAGAGCATCGAATTTAAGTACATCAACGATCGCGGCGATACGTCGGTTCGCCGTCATCCGTTTGAAGGCGTGCTCAATAACATGGAGCGCCGCTATAAAGAGACCGAGTCCTCAGCGGTACGTGAAGAGCTGGCGAAATTTATCAGCAACCGCGCCTGTGCCAGCTGTGAAGGCACCCGTCTGCGTCGTGAAGCGCGTCACGTCTTCGTGGAGAACACCACGCTGCCGACCATCTCTGAGATGAGCATCGGCCATGCGATGTCCTTCTTTGAAAACATGAAACTCAGCGGCCAGCGTGCGCAGATCGCCGAGAAGATTTTGAAAGAAATTGGCGATCGCCTGAGTTTCCTGGTTAACGTCGGCCTGAACTACCTGTCGATGTCACGCTCTGCTGAAACCCTTTCCGGCGGTGAAGCGCAGCGTATCCGTCTGGCCAGCCAGATCGGTGCTGGCCTGGTTGGTGTAATGTATGTGCTGGATGAGCCTTCAATCGGTCTGCATCAGCGCGACAACGAACGTCTGCTTGGTACCCTGATTCATCTGCGAGACCTCGGTAACACCGTGATTGTAGTTGAGCATGATGAAGATGCGATTCGTGCCGCTGATCATGTGATCGATATCGGTCCGGGTGCAGGCGTACATGGCGGCCAGGTAGTAGCTGAAGGTACCGTCGATCAGATCATGGCGGAAGAGGCGTCACTGACCGGCCAGTTCCTGAGCGGCAAGCGGGGTATTGCGGTGCCTGAGGAACGTGTCAAAGGCGATCCGGCCAAAGTGCTGAAGATTACCGGCGCACGCGGCAACAACCTCAAAGATGTCACGCTGACGCTGCCGGTCGGGCTGTTCACCTGTATCACCGGTGTTTCAGGCTCGGGTAAATCGACCCTGATCAACGATACGCTCTTCCCGATTGCCCAGCGGGCGCTGAACGGCGCGACCATCGCCGAACCCGCACCTTACCGTGAGGTAGCGGGACTGGAGCACTTCGACAAAGTGATCGACATCGACCAGAGCCCGATTGGTCGTACACCGCGCTCCAACCCAGCGACTTACACCGGCATCTTCACGCCGGTGCGAGAACTGTTTGCGGGCGTGCCGGAAGCGCGTTCGCGCGGCTACAATCCGGGTCGCTTCAGCTTTAACGTACGTGGCGGACGCTGTGAAGCCTGTCAGGGTGATGGCGTGCTGAAAGTCGAGATGCACTTCCTGCCGGACATTTATGTGCCGTGCGACCAGTGCAAAGGCAAACGCTATAACCGTGAAACACTGGAAGTGAAGTACAAAGGCAAGAGCATTCATGAAGTGCTGGAGATGACCATCGAAGAGGCCCGTGAGTTCTTCGATGCTGTGCCTGCACTGGCGCGTAAGTTACAGACGCTGATTGATGTGGGTCTCACCTACATTCGTCTCGGTCAGTCCGCCACGACCCTTTCCGGCGGTGAAGCCCAGCGTGTGAAGCTGGCGCGTGAGCTGTCGAAGCGTGGCACCGGTCAGACGCTCTACATTCTGGATGAGCCGACCACCGGACTGCACTTTGCCGATATCCAGCAGTTGCTGGAAGTGCTGCATAAGTTGCGCGATCAGGGCAACACCATCGTGGTGATTGAGCACAACCTCGATGTGGTTAAAACCGCAGACTGGATTGTGGATCTCGGTCCGGAAGGCGGCAGCGGCGGCGGTGAAATCCTGGTGTCGGGTACGCCAGAAACCGTGGCGGACTGTGAAAAATCACATACCGCGCGCTTCCTGAAACCCCTGTTACAGCAGTAATTCTCTCAGGCCCGCCACGCGCGGGCCTTTTACGCTCCTCTGCCGATTCAGCCAGAGAAATGCAGAATCAGGCAAGATTCAGACATGTATAGGCATATACGCTTTTCCCCACGCTGACTATCCTTAAGCGGTTCCTCTTTGGCACGTCTCTGACGTCGCCCTGTTTTCGCAGCACCTCAACGCTGCTGCACTTCATCGAATAACACTCACGACACATCGAAACTGGAGACACCATGAATATTACGCATGCGTATGCTGCTCAGGATGCAAAATCCAAACTGGCACCGTTCGATTTTAAGCCGCGTGAGCTGCGCGCCCATGACGTTCAGCTTGAAGTGCTGTTCTGTGGCGTTTGCCACTCAGACCTGCACCAGGCCCGTAATGAGTGGAAAAACACCATTTTCCCTGTAGTTCCGGGTCATGAAATTGTTGGTCGCGTGACCGCCGTTGGTCCGCAGACGCAGAAATACAAGGTCGGCGATCTGGTCGGCGTGGGCTGTATGGTCGATTCATGCCGCAGTTGTCCGAGCTGTCAGCAGGGTCTGGAGCAGTATTGCGAAAATGGCTTTGTCGGCACCTATAACGGTGAAGATCGCGAAACCGGCGCCATTACTTACGGCGGTTACTCAACGTCGATGGTGGTTGATGAAGGTTTTGTGCTGCGCATTCCGGAGAACCTGGAGCTGGCGGGTGTTGCACCGCTGCTGTGTGCCGGTATCACCACCTATTCGCCACTGCGTCACTGGAATGTCGGTCCTGGTAAGAAAGTGGGTATCGTCGGTTTAGGCGGCCTGGGCCATATGGGCGTGAAAATCGCGCATGCCATGGGTGCACATGTGGTGCTGTTCACCACCTCGCCATCCAAAATTGAAGATGGCAAACGTCTGGGTGCAGATGAAGTCGTCATCTCCAAAGATCCGGAGCAGATGGCGCAGCACGCGAACAGCTTTGACTTCATTCTGAATACTGTCGCGGCTCAGCACGATCTCAACCCGTTCATCACCCTGCTGAAGCTGGATGGCAACATGACGCTGGTTGGCGCACCGGAGCACGATCACCCTGCACCACAAGTGTTTAACCTGATCTTCAAGCGTCGCAGCATCGCAGGCTCACTGATTGGTGGCATCGCAGAAACCCAGGAGATGCTTGATTTCTGTGGTGAACACGGCATTACATCAGACATCGAACTGATCGCGATGGATCAAATTAACGAAGCCTATGAGCGCATGCTGAAAAGCGATGTGAAATACCGCTTTGTTATCGACATCAACACCCTGCGCGAGCAACCTGCCGCGTAAACTGTCCGATCTGAAACCCTCTTGCTTTGGCAGGAGGGTTTTTTATTGCCGTTTATCGGGCTGCTGCAACCTGCTGGAATGAGGCATCGACCAGATAGTAGATCTGCGAATCTTTCAGCGAACCGTCCAGGAACAGCGTGCTCCAGTGTGACTTGTTCAGATGCTCACTGGGAATGATGTCGCTATGCTCTTCACGCAGTAACTCGGCCAGCGCCGGCGTCGATTTCAGCGAGACCGCTGGCCGCCCTTTTGCCTCATGCACCATCGCAAACAGCACGCCGTTGCTTTTAATCTGTGTGGCCTTCCAGTCACTGTGTACGCTTTGCTCCGCGCCCGGCTTACTCATGCAATAGGTCAGTAAGTCTGAGTTATTCATTACGCTTCCCCTTGTAAAGTGGCGACAATCCGCCTGGCACCGCCCTCAATGCGATGCTCGCCCAGCCAGATACCCTGCCAGGTGCCCAGCACCAGACGTCCCCGCTGAACCGGTAATAACAACGAAACCCCTAAGGTCGAAGATTTGATGTGCGCTGGCATATCATCACGCCCTTCGTAGTCGTGCTGATAAGGCGCATTTTCCGGCACGTGCCGCATGAAATGCTGCTCCATGTCGCTACGCACTGTCGGGTCGCAATTCTCGTTTAAGGTTAACGACGCCGAGGTGTGCTGTAACAGCAGATGCAGCAGACCGGTTTTGATATCACGCAGTCCTGTGAGCGCGTTAACAATCTCATCGGTGACCAGATGAAACCCACGCGACTTCGCGCTCAGCGTAATAGTTTGTTGATGCCACATAGCTTATTCCTGAAACGGTTATCCCGTTTAAGTGTGCAGCATGTCGCTGAAAGGTAAACCCTGACCCATAAAAAAACCGCCAGAGAGAACCCTGACGGTTTTTTTACAGCCTGCCTGCCGTTACATCACGGCGGCAAACGCTTCAGCGACCTGATGCACGTTTTTGCTGTTCAGACCGGCCACACACATGCGACCGCTGCCCACCAGATAGATGCCAAATTCGTTACGCAGACGATCGACCTGCTGCGCACTCAGGCCGGTATAGCTGAACATGCCACGCTGCTTCAGCAGATAGTCGAAGTTTTTACCTGGCAGAGCGGTACTCAGCACGTCCACCAGCGACTGACGCATCGCGAGAATACGCAGACGCATCTCTTCGACTTCAGCCAGCCAGCTGGCTTTCAGTGACTCATCGTTGAGCACGCGCGCAACAACCTGTGCACCAAAGTTAGGCGGGCTGGAATAATTGCGGCGAACGGTGGCTTTTAACTGACCCAGCACGCGTGCTGACTCTTCGGCGCTGTCACAGACGATGGAAAGACCGCCCACGCGCTCACCATAGAGCGAGAAGATTTTGGAGAAGGAGTTGCTGACCAGCGCAGGCAAATCCGCCGCCGCAACCGCACGCAGTGCATAGGCATCCTGCTGCATACCGGCACCAAAGCCCTGATAGGCGATATCCAGGAAAGGAATCAGTTGCTGTGCTTTCAGCACCTCAATGGTCTGATCCCACTGCGCATCAGTCAGATCAGCGCCGGTCGGGTTATGACAGCAGGGATGCAGCAGCACGATGCTCTGCGCTGGCAGGGTTTTCAGGGTGCTGATAAAGGCATCAAACCGCACACCGTGCGTCTCAGCGTCATACCAGGGATAGGTATTGACATCAAAACCTGCGCCATTAAATATCGCGACGTGGTTTTCCCAGGTCGGATCGCTGACCCAGACCGCAGACTGCGGGAAGTAGCGCTTCAGGAAATCCGCACCCACTTTCAGCGCGCCAGAACCACCCAGCGTCTGAATCGACGCAATACGGCCCGCCTTTAACACCGGATGGTCGGCACCAAACAGCAGCGGTGCAATCGCATTACGGTAGCTGTTCAGCCCTTCCATTGGCAGATAGAGCGATGCCTGATGCGGCTCAGCATAGAGCTGTTCTTCGGCAGCCGCTACGGCCTTTAGCTGCGGAATAATGCCCTTTTCATCGTAATAGAGCCCGATACTCAGGTTAACTTTGTGTTCGCGTGGGTCTTGTTTGAAGGCTTCCATCAACGACAGAATCGGATCGCCAGCATAGGCATCGACGTTTTGAAACACGGTGTAGGTCTCCATGATTGGTCCAGAGGATAGAAGCGGTTAAACCCGATAGCGTCCCGGACGGTGGTTCATTGCAATAATCAGATTCAGGATCACCGCACCTGCAATCGACGCGAGCAGGATGGGGCCACTCACCACAAACAGTGACGCCAGCACGACGCAGGTATCAACCGCCATTTGCAGCTTACCCGCGCGGATCCCAAAGCGATCCTGTAGCCACAGGGCCAGAATATTGATGCCGCCCAGGCTCGCCTTATGACGAAATAACACTATAAACCCGATTCCCATGATGACGTTACCGAACAGTGTCGCATAGAAGGGGTTAACGTCAGAAAAGTGGACGAACAGCGGGTGCAGCTGGGTGAACAGCGACACCAGCCCGACAGCGCAGAAGGTTTTCAGGGTAAATTCCCAGCCCATGCGTTTTACCGCCAGCCAGTAAAAAGGGATATTGATCAGGAAGAACGTGCTGCCAAACGAAAGCGGCGAGAGATAACTGATCAGAAAGGCGATACCTGCGGTGCTGCCGGTCAGCGCGCCCGCCTGTTTCAGCATAATAACGCCGAACGAGACCATCAGGGTGCCAAGCACCATCGCCAGCGCATCTTCAATGCGTGAATGCGGGACGCGGGAGGGTTCTGCGATGTTATCCATGGGGGTTTTCTCAGTGCAAATGATGCGGTTCAGATGCAAAAAACAGACCATCGCCACACCATTGAACTGCTGTAAAGCCGGCGCCAGCGATATCCTGTTGATATCCAAGGCGCTTTTAAAGTAACTTTGTGCATAAATTTCGGCCGACACCGTTAATCCATGCGTTAAAGTCCCTCATCATGCGCGTTGTTTGCATTTATTAGCGAAATTGTGCACCAAAACCACACAATGCGCACCTTTTTAGCGCGTCTTCTTCTCAGGCATCATCATCAGCCCGTTCTCTTTCATTCGTCCCAACACCACCGAGGTTTTCACATGGGAAACACTCTGGTGGCCCGCGACTAACTGGCTGATTAACGCACTGAGCGAATTGAGATCGGCTACCGCTACTTTGAGCAGATAGTCAGCATCGCCAGTGGTTTTATAGGCATCCACGATTGCCTGCTCCTGCTCCACCATGCGGTGAAAGCTCTCAACATATTCGGCGGTGTGGTTGATTAAGCGCACCTCAATTAATCCCACCATGCCAAGCCCGATCGCATCTGGCGACAACCGGGCGTGATAGCCCAGGATGAGATTAGCCTGTTCCAGATTGATACGGCGGCGGGAACATTGTGAGGCGGAAAGGCCGACCAGATCGCTGAGTTCCTGATTGGTCAGACGGCCGTTAGATTGGAGTAAAGTCAGGATTTTAAGGTCGTAATCGTCTACGTGAGTCATTCCGTTTCCACAGCGTGATGGGCGTCGCTTTGTTACAGATAACCCGATAACCCGAGAGGTTGTCCAACACTATTTTCTGATGATGGGGGCTGTCATGCACAGATCGTGCATGACAGCACAAACCGGGGATTATTCGTCGTCGTATTGCGGGCCAGCGTAGTTATCAAAGCGCGACCACTGACCGTTGAATGTCAGCCGTACTGTACCGATCGGACCGTTACGCTGCTTACCCAGAATGATCTCGGCGATCCCTTTGAGATCGCTGTTTTCGTGGTAAACCTCATCGCGATAGATAAACATGATCAAATCCGCATCCTGCTCGATCGAGCCTGATTCACGCAGATCCGAGTTGACCGGACGTTTATCGGCACGCTGTTCCAGTGAGCGGTTAAGCTGTGACAGCGCCACCACCGGCACATTCAGCTCTTTGGCCAGCGCTTTCAGCGAGCGGGAGATCTCCGCAATTTCCAGCGTACGGTTGTCCGACAGCGCCGGAACGCGCATCAGCTGCAGGTAGTCGATCATTATCATGCTTAATCCACCGTTTTCACGGTAGATGCGCCGGGCACGCGAACGCACTTCGGTAGGCGTCAGGCCAGAAGAGTCATCAATGTACATGTTCTTCTTCTCAAGCAGGATGCCCATGGTGCCGGAGATTCGCGCCCAGTCCTCATCATCCAGCTGTCCGGTTCGGATGCGGGTCTGATCGACGCGGGAGAGCGAAGCCAGCATACGCATCATGATCTGCTCGCTGGGCATTTCCAGACTGAAGATCAGCACCGGCTTCTCCTGCAGCATGGCGGCGTTTTCGCACAGGTTCATCGCAAAGGTGGTTTTACCCATCGAGGGACGTGCAGCGACAATAATCAGGTCAGAGCCCTGCAGCCCCGCCGTCTTTTTATTCAGATCCTGATAGCCGGTATCAACGCCAGTGACACCATCGTGCGGAGTCTGATAGAGCGATTCAATACGGGAAACGGTCGATTCCAGAATCTGCTCAATGTTTTTTGGACCAGCATCTTTATCCGCGCGCGCTTCCGCAATTTTAAAGACGTTCGACTCCGCGAAGTCGAGCAGCTCTTCGCTGTTACGTCCCTGCGGATCATAACCGGCATCGGCAATCTGGTTGGCGACGGAGATCATCTCACGCACCACCGCCCGCTCACGCACGATATCGGCATAAGCGCCGATGTTCGCCGCGCTTGGGGTGTTTTTCGCCAGCTCAGCCAGATAGGCGAAGCCGCCCGCCATCTCCAGTTCGCCACGCGTTTCCAGCGATTCGGAGAGCGTAATCAGGTCAATGGGTTTGCTGTTTTCCAGCAGCCGCTGCATCTCGGAAAAAATCAGCCGATGCGAGCGGTTGTAAAAGTCATTCGCGACGACGCGCTCGGAGACGTTATCCCAGCGCTCGTTATCCAGCATTAACCCACCGAGCACCGACTGCTCCGCTTCCAGAGAATGCGGGGGCATTTTCACGCCTGCGAGCTGGCGATCCTGCGTTTCGTTCGATTTGTTGGTGGGTTTATTTCCTGCCATAGTGAATGCATTACCGATCTTCTGTGGGGACGCGCAAGTATACCTTAGTTGGGGTGCGTGCCTCACCCTCATGATGAAACAATCACAGGAGTCAGAATGGCAAAGCGTATTCAGTTCAGCGCACATGGCGGCCCGGACGTTTTAGCGTGGACAGATTTTGAACCTGCTGACCCCGCCGAACATGAAGTGCAGGTTGAGAATCGCGCTATCGGGATTAATTACATCGATACTTATGTTCGCAGCGGACTTTATCCGGTTGCCGATTTCCCCTCTGGTCTGGGGACGGAAGCCGCGGGTGTCGTGTCGCGGGTGGGCCGTGGTGTGACCCTGTTTAAACCCGGCGATCGCGTGGTCTACTGCATGGCGGCTATGGGCGCTTATAGCGACGTGCACAACGTAGCGGAAGATCGCCTGATGCATCTTCCGGAAGCAATCAGCTTTGAGCAGGGTGCAGCCAGCTTTCTGAAAGGACTGACCACGCAATATCTGCTGCGCCAGACCTATAAAATCAGCGCCGGTGAGACCTTCCTGTTTCATGCGGCCGCTGGCGGCGTCGGGTTAATCGCCTGTCAGTGGGCAAAAGCGCTGGGTGCACATTTGATCGGCACCGTGGGCTCAGCAGAAAAAGCCACAATGGCGAAGAATGCCGGTGCCTGGGCGACCATTAACTATCGCCAAGAGAATATTGCTCAGCGCGTCAGCGAACTGACGGCAGGGAAAAAAGTGGCAGTGGTGTATGACTCCGTGGGCAAAGATACCTGGGAAGCGTCGCTGGACTCACTGCGCCGTCATGGCCTGATGGTGAGTTTTGGTAATGCTTCGGGTCCGGTGACCGGCATTGATCTCAGCATTCTGAATAAGAAAGGCTCGCTGTTTGTGACCCGTCCTTCACTGTTTGGTTATGTCACCAACCGTCAGGAGCTGGAAACCGCCAGCGCCGAGCTGTTTTCGCTGCTGGCGAGTGGCGCAATCAAAGTGGATGTGCCAGAGCAGCAGAAGTTTGCGCTGAAAGAGGCCAGCAGGGCACACCAGATGCTGGAGAGCCGCGCCACGCAGGGATCCTGCCTGTTAATTCCGTAATCGCAGTCAGCAAAAAGGGCTTCCCGTGGGAAGCCCTCTTCTTTTTTTTATTTTTTGTTCGCGCTGGTGTAGGGACAGCGGCGATGAATTCATGTCGAGTCGATGGCACATCGATTTGACGACAGGCATCCTGCCAGAAAACATAAGTAAAAAATATGTTTAATTGCAGTTCAGCACTGAGCAATCTCTCACACTGTGATCGCTACCGCATTTAGCGCCAGCCTTTGCGGTCTAACCTGTTGATCTTACGCCTCAGCTTACGACGCGCTCGCGCATCGCTGTCGCCAAAAAAGGCCCGGTGTAGCCACACAGCGATCACCGCCAGCACCAGCCACGGCAACACCTTGATAACAATTGCGAACAGTCCACCGACAAACATTACAATGGTGGCGACGACCAGTGCCGCCAGCACGCCAATCAGCGAAACGCCGGTCAGCAACAGCATCAGGAAAAACCCTAATACGAATAATATTTCCACGTCAGCGCTCCTTTTTGAGATCGATTGCTGTAGTTATTACAAGAAGCGTGCCAACCATTAACTGATTGATTTTAAGTTGAAATAATTCAAGAGCGGCATGGCAACCTGGCGAAAAAAACCATATCGTGGCGTAAAAAAAACCAGCCTTGAGGGCTGGTTTTTCAGCGTTGAATGACGGATCACGCTTCCTGTGGGATCTTATCCGCTACCAGCGCGAGCGCCGCTTCCAGCACACGAACATCAGCACCCGGCTTGTGGGCGTTTTCACTCAGGTGGCGTCGCCATTGACGGGCGCCCGGAATACCCTGGAACAGGCCCAGCATATGCCGTGTAACGTGTCCCAGATACGTGCCCTTCGCCAGTTCCGCTTCTATATAGGGATACATGGCGCGTACCACTTCCACCGGATTAGCCGCCGGATGCTCACGTCCAAACAAAGTCTGATCGACCTGCGCCAGAATGCCAGGGTTTTGATAGGCTTCACGTCCCATCATCACGCCATCGAGGTGCTGCAGATGAGTCTGTGCCTCTTCCAGCGTTTTCACGCCGCCATTAAGCGCGATGGTCAGATGGGGAAAATCGCGTTTCAGCTGATAGACGCGGGGATAATCCAGCGGTGGAATTTCGCGGTTCTCTTTGGGGCTGAGGCCGGAGAGCCACGCTTTACGCGCATGGATGATAAATGTCTCGCACTCACCGCGTCCCGCCACTGTGCCGATAAAATCGGTCAGGAATTCATAGCTGTCCAGCTCATCAATACCGATGCGGGTTTTCACCGTGACCGGAATGGAGACCACGTCGCGCATCGCCTTAATGGCATCCGCGACCAGATTCGCCTCGGCCATCAGGCAAGCGCCGAAACGGCCATTCTGCACACGATCAGAGGGACAGCCGACGTTAAGATTTACTTCATCGTAGCCGCGCTGCTCTGCCAGCTTCGCGCACTCCGCCAGTGCCGCCGGATCGCTTCCGCCAAGCTGTAAGGCGACGGGATGTTCAGCCTCACTGTAAGCCAGGTAATCCCCTTTGCCATGAATGATCGCGCCCGTGGTCACCATTTCGGTGTAGAGCAGCGTGTCACCGGTCAGCTGACGATGAAAATAGCGACAGTGACGATCGGTCCAGTCGAGCATGGGGGCGATAGAGAAGCGTTGCGAAGAGAAATTAGGCATGAAGCGCAGACAATCCGGTAATTAAAGGTGATGGAATTCTGTGCAAGGATAACACAAGGGCGGGCGATAGTGCATCGCCCGCCCCTGAACCGCCTGAATAACGCGCTTAGAAGTTAAAGCCGAGCTGCATCATCGCGCCCCAGGTGTTGTTAGCACCCACAGAGCCCGCCAGATCCAGATGGACGGCTTTGTTAAACGGCGACAGACCGAAACCGGCCGTGGCAACATTCTCGTCGTGAGAACGCATGTCTGCACGATAACCGCCACGCAGCTGCAGCCAGTCAAGTACGCGGTATTCCGCGCCCACACCCGCATACTGGCTGTTATCCTGGGTTTTGAAGCGCTTAGTCTCAGTCAGATCCACATCGCCCGTCACGGTAAACGGACCTTTATCCCAGGACAGGCCGGTGGTGACCAGCGGGCGAATCTGGTAGGTGTCGCGGAAACCATTGACCTCTTTGGTCTGCAGATCGCGCGACACCAGGTTCTGTCCGGTGACACCCAGCGTCCAGTTTTCAGCAAAGGTGGTCGCCAGACCGGCATCAACGTTAAAGCCGGTGTCGGTACTGCGATACTGACTATTGTTGATGTCGTTCTTGTCGTAATTGTAGATGCTGGCGGTGTAGTTATAGAGCCAGGTTTTCTGCACTTTTGGCGTCACGCCTACCGATACGGGCTGACCGGCGATGGTGAACTCATGCGCCACCGCAACGCCATAATCGGTGGTGAGTGCCGCTAAACCATTCGCACTGGAGCGAAGATTATTTTGATCGCCCGGACGTGGGAAAACCGTGCCATTAGCAACACCGCGCAGGTAGTCGATATCACCCTGTACTACGTTAGCGCGGACATGCGCGGTACCGTAGGCTTTGGTGATAAAGGCGAAAGGCAGGGTCTCATTGGGAATGGTAACCGCAACCGCAGCGCCCGCACTGCCGTCGGCTTTATTACCGCGCAAATCGCTTAGCCTGTTGGCGACATCGCCAGAGGCGGCGCGCAGTTCAGGATAGCCACGGAAAAAATCCGCTGCCGTAAAGTTACCCAGTACCGTGCGGTAGCGATCCACGGTGTCCGAAATATCATCGACTTTATCGAGCAGCTTATCTTTGTCAGTAACCTGAATACCTGCCGAGGGAATAATAATGCTGACGTTATCGTCGGGTTTGGCGCGCGTCATCAATGCCGGGTTTGCCAGCACTGCGGAGCCATAGAGAGAAGATGCGACGCCGGTGCCGCCCATTGCGTCATTACGTGCATCATACCAGGTCCCTGCCGCCATGGCGGAAGAAGAAAGGAAAAGCGCGGTCACTACAGCGGAGTACTTCAGCGCTGAACGTTGAGCGGATTTTTTCACCATTTGCCTGCCATCACCTGAGAAATTGTCATTGAAACATTCAACGACTGAATAGTTTGTTAGCCCTATTGTGAACCCTGGCTAACGCGTTATTGCTGTGAATTCAAAGGAAACAGTGTCTTAGTTCAAGGGATTGGACGTTTTCCAATCAAAAAATCATTGTAATTGTTCAAACTGCGCCGTGATATTTCAAATAATGCCAGACTTTTCTTAAGTCTTTCTGAACATTACTTCTTAACTCAGTGAGATGCAAAGCAAAAGGCCAACAAATTCCGCTTCAGGTCGATTCAGGGTGGATCTGATTCGTCGTCATATTTGAGATAAAAGACGGGTTAAACTCTGATTATGCTGCTTTATCAGGTAAGTAATGCTGATTTTTCAAACAATACCAACTTCAGCATCGCGAAACTTTGTGTGATAAAATAACATCACTTATCCAGCGGAGTATTTTCATGACCAACATGACGTCACAGCAAATTTTGATTCAGGCCGAAAAAATGTGCCTGCAACGCGGTGTGCGTCTGACTTCGCAGCGTGCTGAAGTATTGCGCCTGATGGCCGAACAGCCCGGCTCAATCAGCGCCTATGATTTGCTGGATCAACTTCGCGTCAGTGAACCTCAGGCCAAGCCGCCCACGGTCTATCGTGCGCTGGATTTCCTGCTGGAGCAGGGTTTCATTCATCGGGTGGAATCCAATAACAGCTACGTCATGTGTCATCACTTTGAAGCGCCAGCCCATACGTCGGTGATGCTGGTCTGTGACCGCTGTGCTGCTGTTACAGAGAAACAGGCACAAGGTGTGGAGAAGATTATTACGACGCTGGCAGGTGAGGCGCAGTTTACATTACGCCACAGCGTGATTGAAGCGCATGGGTTATGTGAAAGTTGTGCTGCGGTTGAAGCCTGTACGCACCAAGAGAGCTGCGAACATGATCACCAGGATGATGGGAAAAAGCGGGGAAAACGCGGGTAAATGGCACATCCTTGTGCGATTCCATCCCTGTACCCTCCGGTGCGGGCACACCGAAGCGGTTTCAGCTGATTATCAGGATATCGTGATTACCAGCGGTGATCTTTGTTCTTGCCTTCCCAGTCCGTTACTTCGCGCTCTGCTTCATCTTTCGCATAGCCGTAACGTTCCTGGATTTTACCGACCAGCTGATCGCGTTTACCTTCGATAACCTGCATATCATCGTCGGTCAGCTTGCCCCATTTCTCTTTCATTTTGCCTTTGAACTGCTTCCAGTTGCCGCTCGCTTCGTCTTTATTCATGGCAGACCTCCAATCCTCGGGTTTAATGATTATTTTGCTACTCAACAAAATAACGATATAAAGCGCTGGTTAACTGCGCTGCTTAAAGTTAATTGTAGTAGCCAATTTCATAACCGTAGAATAATACGGAATAATCTGTATCAACCTCATGTTAACCCTGCAGGATCAGGCGTCAAACCAGCTGTTCTGACGCCAGTGCTTACGCCAGATGAGCCACAGTGACAGGCCGCGCAGCGCCAGGAAAACCGTCACCGCCAGCCACAGGCCGTGATTGCCCAGCACCGGTATGCTGAGCAACGTCAGAAAATAGCCTGCCGCTGCCACGACCATGCTGTTACGCATCTCGCGTCCGCGCGTCGCGCCGATGAACATCCCATCCAGCAGATAACACCAGACGCCGATCAGCGGCATGATTATCTGCCAGACCAGATAGCGGTCTGCTGTCTGCTGCAGTGACTGAAGAGAGGTCAGCAGGGTGACAATCTGCGGGCCAAAAATGGCATAAGCCAGCGAGAAGAACAGCGCTACCACCAGCGCCTGCCGACAGGCTGAGTGCCAGACCTGCTGCAATTTACTGCCATCTTTTGCGCCATGTGCTTCGCCGGCAAAAGCTTCAACCGCGTAGGCAAAACCATCCAGCGCGTAGGCAGTAAAGGTAATGAACATCAGTAATACTGCGTTAACCGCTACCACATCCGGACCCAGCCGCGCACCCAGCACGGTGAGCGAGGCAAAACAGAGCTGCAGCATCAGAGAGCGCAGCATGATATCCCGGTTGAGGCGCAGCAGCCGGCCGCTGTCACCGCGCCAGCTCTGCTTCAGCAGATTAAACGTAATACCGCGCAGCTTTAACACCCGCCAGACCATATTACCGCCGACACCCAGCGTGATGTACTCCGCCAGCGCCGTGGCGGTTGCCGCACCCGCGACACCCCAGTGCAACCCCATCACCAGCCAGAGATCGAGCACGATGTTAACCAGATTGCCCACCACCAGCAGGATCACCGGCGCGCGGGCATACTGCACGCCCAGCAGCCAGCCCAGAATCACCAGGTTTGCCAGGGTTGCAGGCGCACTGAGCCAGCGAATCTGAATAAACAGTGCCGCCTGTTCAAGAACATCGGGATTGCCACCAACCAGGTGGGTCGCCAGCTGGATAATCGGATAACGTAAAGCGATGAACAGGACACCTGCCAGCAACGCAATGATCAGCGGCTGTGCCAGTGCACGTGCCAGAGCGGTTTTATCGCCCGCACCAAACGCCTGTGCCGTAAGGCCAGTGGTACTCATTCGAAGGAAAAGCAGCAGCATAAACAGGAAGCTGGTCACTGTTGTCCCGACCGCAACCCCGCCAAGATAGACAGGGCTGTCGAGATGACCAATAACTGCAGTATCGACCACCCCCAGTAAGGGAACGGTGATATTTGAAAGGATCATCGGCAGCGCAAGCCGCCAGAGATTTTTATCCGTTGCCGTGACAAAGCGCATTCGCCGTTCCGTGCTCAGTGTCGCTGCAGTAAAGCAGGCGACAAAATTAGGGCAGACAGAATAGCATCAGAAAAGGCGAATGCACGCAGCCCTCAGAATCAGAGCCACTCGCCGTTACGGACCACGCCAACCGCCAGACCTTCAATAGTCAGCGACTGAGCACGGGTATCGACAACAATCGGGTCGAAATCACTGTTTTCAGGCAAAAGGTGCACGATAGCACCCTGCTTTTTCCAGCGTTTAACGGTGACTTCATCATCAATGCGGGCAACAACAACCTGGCCGTTGCGCACATCCTGGGTTTTATGTACCGCGAGCAGGTCGCCATCCATAATCCCGATATCTTTCATAGACATTCCGCTGACGCGCAGCAGGAAGTCAGCAGATGGTTTGAACAGGCCTGGATCGACCTTGTAATGGGTTTCGATATGTTCCTGCGCCATGATCGGCTCACCGGCTGCAACACGGCCAATCAGTGGCAGCCCTTCAGAGGCTTCTTCTTCCATTAACAGACGAATGCCGCGCGAAGCACCAGAAACGATCTCGATGACGCCTTTGCGCGCCAGCGCTTTCAGATGCTCTTCTGCCGCATTTGGCGAACGGAAGCCCAGCTGCGCGGCAATCTCTGCACGCGTAGGCGGCATGCCCGTTGAAGAAATATGGTCGCGAATCAGGTCATAGACCTGCTGCTGCCTGCTGGTTAATGCTTTCATCCCGCCCCCTGGTTGTTTATACAGTCGCTGTGAGTATATACAGGTATTGGCGAAATGGAAACCGATTGTCAGGTAAAACGCGCCCTCAGGCGCGTTGTGGAAGGGCTATCGCAAATGTGTCCAGAGCAGCGCGACCCAGACAAACAGGGCCAGTATGATGCTGATCAGCACCGCTGCCGAGCCCATGTCTTTTGCGCGGCCCGCCAGCGGATGATGCTCCTGACCGATGCGATCGACCACCGCTTCAATGGCGCTATTGAGGATTTCGACAATGACCACCAGCACCACCACCCCAATCATAAGGATGCGGGCGATCACATCGACATCCAGCCAGCACGCGATAATAATAGCGGCCAGTGCAGCCAGCGCTTCCTGCCGAAACGCCGCTTCATGTTGCCAGGCGGCTCGCAGTCCCTGCCATGAGTAGCCTGCGGCTTTTACTATTCTGATAAGTCCGGTGGCATTATTTGCCATGATGTGGGAACCCTTTCATCGGATTGACGTCAATGTCTGGGCTGCGTGCAATTGGCACCACCACAGATCTTCGCTGCGCTTTCTGATATGCTTGCGGCGCTTTGCTAACAAGAGGCTTCATGTTGTCTATGTCAGGTTGGCGTAAACTCTATTACAAATTACTTAATTTACCACTCTCCTTTTTGGTAAAAAGTAAGGCCATTCCGGCCGATCCCGTGTCTGAACATGGTCTGGATCCGACCCGACCTATTATGTATGTTTTGCCTTACGATTCGAAGGCTGACTTACTGACTTTACGTGCACAGTGTCTGCGGCATCATCTGCCCGACCCACTCACTCCGCTGGAGATTGATGGTTCACTGCTGCCACGCCACGTGTTTATCCATGATGGCCCGCGCGTCTTTCCCTATTTTGTGCCCAGCGTTGAATCGGTGAAAATCTTTCACGATTACCTGGACCTGCATCGCAATAACCCTAAGCTGGATATTCAGATGCTGCCAGTCACGGTGATGTTTGGCCGCGCGCCAGGACGTGAAGTCCAGGGCGAAGCGACGCCGCATCTGCGGGTGCTGAACGGGGTGCAGAAGTTCTTTGCAGTAATCTGGCATGGACGCGACAGTTTTGTCCGTTTCTCGCCTACTGTCTCACTGCGCCGTATGGCAACGGAACACGGTACAGATAAGTCGATTGCCCAGAAACTGGCTCGCGTGGCACGCATCCATTTTGCCCGTCAGCGAATGGCGGCGATCGGCCCGCGTTTACCGGCGCGTCAGGATCTGTTTAATCGCCTTCTGCAATCCAAAGCGATTGAAAAAGCCGTCGAAGATGAAGCACGCAGCAAAAAAATCTCCCATGAGAAAGCGCAGCAGAACGCCGTCGAGATGATGGAGGAGATTGCGGCAAACTTCTCCTATGAAGCCATCCGCGTAACTGACCGCGTGATGGGCTGGCTCTGGAGTCGGCTCTATCAGGGCATCAACGTCAATGGCGGCGAAAAAGTCCGCCAGCTGGCGCAGGATGGCCACGAGATTGTCTATGTGCCGTGCCATCGCAGCCACATGGATTATCTGCTGCTTTCCTATGTGCTCTATCATCAGGGACTGGTGCCGCCGCACATTGCCGCAGGTATCAATCTCAACTTCTGGCCAGCTGGCCCGATTTTCCGTCGTCTGGGCGCCTTCTTCATTCGTCGTACCTTTAAAGGCAACAAGCTCTACGCCACGGTATTCCGCGAATATCTCGGCGAGCTGTTCACCCGGGGCTATTCGGTTGAGTATTTTGTGGAAGGAGGTCGCTCACGTACCGGTCGCCTGCTGGACCCTAAAACCGGTACCTTAGCCATGACCTTGCAGGCGATGCTGCGCGGTGGAAATCGCCCCATCACGCTGGTGCCGATCTACATCGGCTATGAGCACGTGATGGAAGTGGGCACTTACGCTAAAGAACTGCGCGGTGCAGCGAAAGAGAAAGAAGGCTTTATGCAGATGGTGCGCGGCTTACGCAAGCTGCGCAATCTCGGTCAGGGTTACGTTAACTTTGGCGAACCCCTGCCGCTGGTCAACTATCTCAATAAGCGGGTGCCGGAATGGCGCGATGCAATCGATCCGATTGAGCCGCAGCGGCCCAGCTGGTTAACACCAACCGTCAACGATATTGCTGCCAGCCTGATGGTGCGTATCAATGAAGCGGGCGCGGCTAACGCCATGAACCTCTGTGTCACGGCGCTGCTGGCGTCACGTCAGCGCTCACTAACCCGTGAACAGCTGATTGAACAACTGGAGTGCTATACCCAGTTGCTGCGCAACGTGCCTTACTCGCCAAATGCGACCGTACCCGATCTCTCAGCGGAAGCGCTGCTCGATCACGCCATGGGTATGAATAAGTTTGAGAGTGAAAAGGACAGCATTGGCGACATCATTATTCTGCCGCGCGAGCAGGCAGTGCTGATGACCTACTATCGCAACAACATTCATCACATGCTGGTGATGCCGTCGCTGATTGCTGCCATTGTTCAGCAGCATCAGACGCTGAGCGAAGCGGAACTGCTGCGTCAGGTGAGCCTGATCTACCCGATGCTGAAGAGTGAACTGTTCCTGCGTTGGCAGAGCGATGAGCTGCCACAACTGCTGACTGACGTGAGTCAGGAGCTGGCACGTCAGGGACTGATTACCTTCGAAGCGGGTGAGTTACGCTTTACCGCAGCACGCTATCGCACGCTGCAACTGCTGGCTGCGGGCGTGCGCGAAACGCTGCAGCGTTATGCCATTACCTTCTCTATTCTCAGCGCCAAGCCGACGATTAACCGTGGCACGCTGGAGAAAGAGAGCCGGACGCTGGCACAGCGTCTGTCAGTGTTGCACGGGATCAATGCCCCGGAGTTCTTCGACAAAGCGGTCTTTACCTCGCTGGTACTGACGTTGCGCGATGAAGGATATATCAGCGACAGCGGTGATGCCGATGTCGCGCAGACCCTGGCGACCTGGCATATCCTGGCTGACCTTGTCACCAGTGATGTCCGCATGACAATTGAAACCGCGGTAGCGCACGACTGACATCGCGCACAGTAAAAAGGCGACCTCATTAGGTCGCCTTTTTTATGTCTGGAAACGTTATCAGAACAGCTGACTGAACGGCGGCGTATTCATCAGTACGCCAAGGAACAGCACCATCCCGACGTAGTTGTTATTCAGGAAAGCCTGGAAGCAGGGCTGACGTTCACGCCCGGCGATCAGCTTTTGCTGATACACAAACAGGGCAGCCGCCAGCAGCAGCGTCCAGTAGAAGGCACTGTTCAGATGCAGCATCATGCCCACCAGCGCCATCAGCAGCAGGGTCGCCAGTTGCAGCAGACCGATGATCAGCTTGTCGAAGCGACCAAATAAAATCGCCGTCGACTTCACACCAATCTTCAGATCATCATCCCGATCCACCATCGCATACTGCGTGTCGTAAGCGACCGTCCAGCAGATGTTGGCGATAAATACCAGCCAGCATACCAGAGGTAAGGACTCACTAACTGCGGACCATGCCATAGGAATCGCCCAGCCAAATGCGGCCCCCAGCACCACCTGCGGCAGATGGGTATAGCGCTTCATAAAGGGATACACCCACGCCAGCGCCAGCCCCACGACGGAGAGCATAATTGTCATCAGGTTCATGGTCAGTACCAGCGCAAAAGCCACCAGCGCCAGAATCACGAACAGCAGCTTAGCCTCTTTTGAACTGACCGCGCCGCTGGCCAGTGGCCGGTGCTTCGTGCGCTCCACGTGACCATCGACTTTGCGATCGGCGTAGTCATTGATCACACAACCAGCAGCACGCATGACAATCACTCCGGCCACAAACACCGCCAGCACCGGCAGTGGCGGAATCGACATACCCGCCAGCCATAATGCCCAGAGCGTTGGCCACATCAGCAGCAGCGTACCAATGGGTTTATCGATACGCATCAGGCGAGCATAGGCACGCCACTTATTCATACTTAAGCTATTTTGCACCACAGGATCCTCAGACCAGATCGCGATAAAGCGGCGATGCCGGTAAAAACAGTTCAGTCAGCAGCAGCGGTTTGCCGGAGAGACGCAGGCGCGAACGCCGTCCCCACAATCCCTCTACCTGGCCCGGATCAATAAAATCACGGGTCAGCGTCGATGAGGAGAAGAGATATCGACCCAGAGGACGGGTGCCCAGCTGTTGCAGCATCGCCTCTGGCCCGTTGAGGGTGCTTTCCGGCACCAGCGTGCGGCCAGCCAGCCAGGGCTGATCGTCGCCGAACAGTAGCACTTCACGCAGCCAGAAGCGTTCATCGTCTGGCAACAACGCCCTTTCCTCACCCAACTCGCTGGCGTCGATAAAACCTTCACGCAGCGGCTGAACCGTGACCCGCTGACAGTGCTGTTCAAAACGGCGCGTCATTGAATCTTCCTCCATCAGCCAGTCAAGCAATGGCGGTGCCAGGGTGGCCTGCGACGGAGAAAGCCAGGTGAGCGAACGTAATAAGCTGAGTGCGTCTTGCGACATGAGCACCACTCCCGATAATTTTCAGGTCGCTAGTTTAGCGCAGAGAAGCGATGCGAACACCTGCCGTCGTGTCAGACGGCAGGAAGATTACTCGCGTTTCAGCCGGTTGCTGTTTGCCAGCCAAAGGGTGATCACCAGAATCAGAATCGCCGCAGAGTAGCAGAGCGTATCGAAGGGATTTTTATGGTCGACAATAATCAGGCGGATGATGGCCGTGATGCCGATATAGACAAAATAGCGCAGCGGAAAATGATAGCCAGACTGAAAGTACTTCACAATCAGGGCGATAAATTCGAAGTAGAGGAAATAGATGACGATTCCATCAATCAGCAGATAGGAGGAAGCCTGTTCGCCAGTGTTAAACAGCACGTTTGCCAGATGGATAGTTTCTTTGCCTAAAAAGACGATCAGGATGATCGCCAGACTCAGCAGACCCAGATTCAGCACCCATTGCAGTACTGTTGCAAGGTGGCGGGCCAAAGGATTTTTGTCACTCATGTTGCGCCTTTAAAAGGAGTTATTAGCGCGCGGTATCATGCGCGAGTGTGACGCAAATCACAATAACTCCTCAGGCCTCCACATCAACACAGAGCGCATCGTAGCGCCAGTATTCACAATCGCAGTCAATCACCTCTTTTTGCTGGTTGCGATTAATGCGGGTGATCAGCAAGCCGGGACTGCCCGGTGCCACATTCAGCGTGGGGGCGGCAACCTCCGGCAGCGGGCCAGGCAGAATAGTGAAGCGCGCGCCGCCATATCGAATACCGTAGCGCTGGTCATAGAGATCGGTCAGAGAACGGGTCAGGTCTTCATCGAGCAGCCCGGGGAAAAAACGCGGATTGAGATAGTGTTCAACATACAGTACCGCACGCCCATCAATGCGCCGCAGGCGGCGAATGCAGTAAACCGCCGAACCGGGGGCCAGCCGCAGCGCGCGGGCTACGCTGTCGTGCGCCGCGACCTGCTCAGCGGCGATGACCTCGGTGGTCGCCTGCCGTCCCTGCTCCATCGCCATGGCATGAAAGTGACTGTGATGCAGCGGATTGTAGACCAGACGCGGCGGCGCGATAAACCAGCCACGACGCAGCTCCCGGTAGATCATACCCTGCGCTTCCAGCTTGCCCAGCGCTTCCCGCAGAGTAATTCGCGTGGTGCTGAACGCCTCGCTTAAGGCACGCTCTGACGGCAGTCGCCCGCCGCTGAATTCATCCGCCTGAATGCGCGTCAGCAGTGCGCTGGCAATCGCATCCGCCGTTTTGAGTGCTATCGACTCCACAACAGTAGCCTCATTTTGGTGCGACTTCGCACTCTGACTGTTCAGGTAAACGTGCCTGTGACGGGCAAGCGGGTCACGTCTCTTGCCGCCCATCCCACGCACCGCACCGCCTTGTCATAAATCGTTCATATACAGGGGCTACATTGGCTCGGTTCTTGCTGGACTAGACCAGCCAGGCCCATCAACTTACACCCGGAGCAACTGAGATGAAAGCGTTTATCGCCTCTGTAGTAGCCAGTGCTGTAGTCCTCACCCTGCCCGTTGCGCAGGCCGCCGATAACGACCTCGCCGCGCTGGAAAAAGCCGCACGCAGTGAAGGTCAGGTCAACAGCGTCGGGATGCCAGACAGCTGGGCCAACTGGAAAGATACCTGGAACGACATCAGCAGCAAATATGGCCTTAAGCACAGCGATACCGATATGTCATCGGCGCAGGAGCTGGCGAAATTCGATGCCGAGAAAGAGAACGCCAGCGCTGACATCGGTGACGTGGGCGCCGCCTTTGGCCCGATTGCCGTTGCTAAAGGCGTCACCCAGCCCTATAAGCCGACGCACTGGGATCAGATTCCGGCCTGGGCCAAAGATAAAGACGGTCACTGGGCGCTGGCTTATACCGGCACCATCGCCTTTCTGATCGACAAGCAGCAGGTTAAAGATATTCCCCACAGCTGGGCCGATCTGAAGAAAGGTAAGTATGTGGTTACTATCGGTGACGTCGGTGTGGCTGCTCAGGCGGCTAACGGCGTACTGGCTGCAAACTACGCTTTAGGCGGTGATGAGAAGAACCTGAAGCCCGCGCTGGCATTCTTTGCCGATCTGGCAAAACAGGGGCGCCTTGGCGTGACCGACCCGGTGATTGCCAACATCGAAAAAGGCGAAGTACAGATGGCGGTGGTGTGGGACTTTAACGCGCTTAACTACCGTGACCAGATCGACAAAAATCGCTATGAGGTGGTGATCCCGTCTGATGGTTCCGTGACCTCCGGCTATACCACCCTCATCAACAAATATGCGAAACACCCTAACGCCGCAAAACTGACGCGCGAATATATCTTCTCAGACCAGGGACAGATCAATCTGGCGAAGGGCTATGCCCGCCCGATTCGTGCTGAGCACCTGACCCTGCCAGCGGATGTTCAGGCTCGCCTGCTGCCGCAATCAGAATATAAAAACGCCCGTCCGGTTAAGGATCAGGCTGCCTGGGATAAATCATCGAAAATGCTGCCGCGCCTGTGGCAGGAAAACGTCATCATCAACATGCAGCAGTAATTCGCGGCAGGGAGAACGGAATGAAGACCATACTGGTCGTGCTGGACGGCCTGAGCAATCAGGTCGCACAACATGCAATGGGTTACCTGCATGCCGAATGTTCGCAGGGCAACGGGTTCTATTACTCTATGACCTGTGAATTACCGTCGCTGTCGCGCCCGCTTTATGAGTGCATTCTGACAGGGGTTCCGCCGGTCAGAAGCGGCATTATTCATAATGGCGTCAGCCGGTTAAGTCGCGAACGCAGCGTGTTTAATTTTGCGCGTGCGGCGGGCCTTACGACAGCGGCGGCGGCCTACCACTGGGTGAGTGAGCTTTATAACCGTACCCCGTTCGTTCCGGCGCGCGATCGTCACACCGATGCGCCGGACCTGCCCATTCAGTTTGGCCATTTTTACTCTGACGATAGCTATCCCGACTCGCATCTGTTTGAAGATGCAGAGAGCCTGCGGCTGCGTCACGATCCCGATTTTTTGCTGATCCACCCGATGAATATTGACGATGCCGGTCATAGATCGGGGCTCTCCTCACCGCAGTACCGCAACCGGGCGCGCATCGCCGACGGTCTGCTATCGCAGTGGATGCCGCTATGGCTGGCCGGGGGCTACCAGGTGATGGTGACCGCCGATCACGGCATGAATGACGATCGCTCCCACGGGGGGATTCTGCCGGAGGAGACCACGGTACCCCTGTTCGTTTTTGGTCGCGCTTTCTCGCTGCAGCCTGACCTTGTACCCCAGCAGACCGACCTGTGTGGCACGCTGTGTGAACTGCTTGAAGTGGCGCATGACAAGCCGGTCTGTCGCGGCCTGCTGGCGGAATCTCAACGATGAAGGGAAAAGGATTCGCACTGCTGCTGCTGTTACCTTTCACCCTGTTCTGGGTCGCCTTTCAGCTAGCACCGCTGTTGTGGATTGCCATCAACAGCTTCTGGAGTGAGATGAACAGCCAGTGGGGCTGGGATAACTATCACGACATCGTGACCTCACCGTTCTACCAGCAGGCGTTTCGCTTTTCGCTGGATATCTCGCTCTGGTCCAGCGTCTGGGGATTACTGATTGCGCTGGTCACCGGCTATTCGCTGCATCAGCTCGGCGGCGGACGACTCCAGCGCTTTCTTATCTCCTTTACCAACATGACCAGCAACTTTGCCGGTGTCCCGCTGGCATTTGCCTTTGTGATTCTGCTGGGGCTGAACGGCTGCCTGACGCTGCTGCTGCGCCATTATGGTGTGATTGAGAGCTTCCGACTTTTCTCGCGCAACGGCATGGTGCTGGTTTACACCTGGTTCCAGATCCCGCTGGGCGTGCTGCTGCTCTACCCGGCGTTTGACGGGCTGAAAAAAGAGTGGCAGGAGTCCGCTGCGCTGCTGGGTGCCAGCCGCGGTCACTACTGGTGGCACATCGGCCTGCCGATTCTCTTCCCGGCGCTGCTTGGAACCTTCGTGATCCTGCTGGCGAATGCGCTGGGTGCCTACGCCACGATTTACGCCCTGACCACCGGTAATTTCAACGTGGTGCCGGTGCGCATCGCCGCGCTGGTGTCCGGTGATATTTCGCTGGATCCCAATACCGGCAGCGCGCTGGCGATGTTGCTGGTGGCCATTATGGCGCTCATCACCCTGGTGCAGCAGTATCTGGTGCGGCGCAGCTATCTCAATGCGAAACAGCCATGAAAGGAGCCGTCATGTCGCGTGCTGAGCATTTTTATCACCGGATCATGGTCGGGTTACTTTTTACCCTGCTGGCATTGCCACTACTGGCTACGCTGCTCTATGCAGTGTCGTCCGACTGGAGTAATACCATCCTGCCGCAGGGCTACAGCCTGAAGTGGTTCATCCAGCTCTGGAGCGATCCGCGTTTTCTGACGGCGCTAGGCCATTCGCTGCTCATTTGCTTTGGTGCGCTGCTGTTCTCGCTGGTACTGGTGCTGCCTGCCATGTTTGTAATCGCTTACTACTTTCCCCGACTGGATTCGGTGATGAACATCCTGATCCTGATGCCTTTCGCCGTGCCCCCGGTGGTGTCATCCGTGGGATTACTCCAGCTCTACTCTTCCTCACCGCTGATGCTGACCGGCACGCCATGGATCTTAATCGGCTGCTATTTCACCATCGCACTGCCCTTTATCTATCGGGCGCTGGCGAACAATATGCAGGCAATCAACCTCAAAGAGCTGATTGATGCTGCACAGCTGCTGGGAGCCAGTACCTGGCAGGCGGCGATCTGGGTGGTGCTGCCCAACCTGCGCAAAGGGATGCTGATTGCCGTTCTGCTCTCTTTCTCCTTTCTGATTGGCGAATTTGTCTTCGCTAACCTGCTGGTCGGCAACCGCTATGAAACGCTGCAGGTTTATCTCTTCAACATGCGTAACGGCAGCGGTCACTTCACCAGCGCACTGGTGATCTCCTATTTCCTGGTCGTGCTGCTGGTCACCTGGCTGGCCAACACCCTGAATCCTGAACGAGGCTGAATATGCATTATCTTGAGGTCAGAGAGCTGAACAAGTCCTATGGACCCACAGCTATTTTTGAGCAGATCAATTTCAGCGCCGCAGAAGGTGAATTTGTCACTCTGCTCGGCCCCAGCGGCTGCGGTAAATCAACGCTGCTGCGCTGTCTGGCCGGGCTAACCAGCGTCGACAGCGGCGAGATCAGAATAGAGGGCAAAGATATCGTGCCACTGGCACCGCAGAAGCGCGCCATTGGCATGGTGTTCCAGAGCTATGCACTGTTTCCCAACATGACCGTGGAGAAGAACGTCGCGTTTGGTCTGAAGATGCAGAAACTGCCCGAAGCGCAGATCCGCCAGCGGGTGCTGGAGGTGCTGGAACTGGTTGAACTCAATGACTATGCACGCCGTTATCCGCATCAGCTATCGGGCGGGCAGTGTCAGCGCGTGGCGCTGGCGCGTTCACTGGTGACGCGTCCGCGTCTGCTGCTGCTGGATGAGCCGCTGTCGGCACTGGATGCGCGTATTCGCCGCCATCTGCGCGATCAAATCCGGCGCATCCAGCGTGAGCTGAATCTCACTACCCTCTTCGTCACCCACGATCAGGAGGAGGCGCTGACGCTCTCCGATCGCATCGTGCTGATGAACCGGGGTAAAATCGTGCAGAACGGGGATGCCGAAGCGCTCTATACCCAGCCGGTCGATCTGTTCGCCGCCGGATTTATCGGCAACTACAACCTGCTCAGTGCTGAGCAGGCAACGCGCCTGACCGGCCAGTCTTTCCACAGCCAGGTGGCCATTCGCCCGGAATCGATGCTGTTCACCGCGCCGGGCCAGGGCATTCCTGCGGAGATCCTCAGCCACAGCCTGCTGGGGAACGTGATCCGCTATCGAATCCGGGCGCATGACGTGGAACTTTCGGTGGATGTGCTTAACCGCTCGGCGGCGGATTTGCATCCCGCAGGCAGGAAGATTGGTCTACAATTGGAGATGTCGACTTTGCGCCAGGTTGCTTAAAACACAGGAAAAAATCACGCATAGCACGGCAATCCCCTTTACAGATTGCTCTCGCTGTCAGGCTGGCAGTCTGTACTGTTTGAAGCCTGACAAACGAGGAGCAACACCACGTGTTAACCCTGCTTAACCTACTCTCTGCTGTGGCCCTGCTGGTCTGGGGCACGCATATTGTGCGAACCGGCATCATGCGGGTCTATGGTGCCGACCTGCGCCGCGTTCTGAGCCGCAGCATAGAAAAAAAACCGATGGCGTTTCTGGCGGGCATCGGCGTGACCACGCTGGTGCAGAGCAGCAATGCCACCACATTGCTGGTGACCTCGTTTGTGGCGCAGAATCTGGTCAGCCTGACGCCCGCGCTGGTGGTGATTCTGGGTGCAGATGTCGGTACCGCCATCATGGCGCGTATCCTGACCTTTGATCTCTCCTGGCTCTCACCGCTGTTTATTTTCTTTGGCGTGGTGTTCTTCCTCAGCCGCAAACAGACGCGCGCCGGTCAGTTAGGCCGCGCCAGTATTGGCCTGGGCCTGATATTGCTGGCGCTGCAGCTGATTGTTGAAGCAGCCCGGCCAATAACCCAGGCTGCCGGTGTCCAGGTGCTCTTCTCCAGCCTGACCGGCGACGTCATGCTCGATGCGCTGCTGGGTGCGGTATTCGCCATCATCAGTTACTCCAGCCTGGCTGCGGTGCTGATCACTGCGACGCTCACCGCCACCGGGGTAATTTCGTTCAAGGTTGCGCTCTGTCTGGTAATTGGTGCCAATCTCGGTAGCGGCCTGCTGGCGATGATTAATGCCAGCGGCTCGAATGCTGCGGGCAAGCGCGTAGCGCTGGGCAGCCTGCTGTTCAAGTTCATCGGCTGCGTGCTGATCCTGCCCTTTGTCGATATTGTGGCGACCTGGCTTGATAAGCTGCCGGTCAACGATGAAGAGTTAGTGATTTTCTTCCATGTGTTTTACAACCTCATCCGCTGCGTGGCGATGGTGCCGTTTGCTGACCTGATGGCGCGCCTCTGCCGTCGTCTCATTGCCGACGACGTCGACAACGCACTGCACCTCAAACCAAAGCACCTCGATCGCAGCGCCCTGGATACCCCGGCGCTGGCGCTGGTGAACGCCGCCCGTGAAGCGCTGCGTATGGGTGACGTGCTGGAGCAGATGCTGGAGGCATTTAATAAAGTTGTGCATGGCGAATCCCGCGAGGAGCGCACGGTGCGGCGACTGGATGATGATGTCGATGTGCTCTATACCGCCATCAAACTCTATCTGGCGAGAATGCCAAAAGAGGATCTGCCTGAAGACGATTCGCGCCGCTGGGGCGAAATCATTGAGATGTCACTCAATCTGGAGCAGGCCGGTGACATTATTGAGCGGATGAGCGGCGACGTTGCAGACAAGTCGCTGGCAGCGGGCCGCGCGTTTTCTGCCGAAGGATTAAAAGAGCTTCAGGAGCTACAGGAGCTGTTGATCGCCAATCTCAGAATGAGTCTGTCGGTGTTTCTGTCGCACGATGTCACCAGCGCGAAACGTCTGCGTCGCGCTAAACATCGCTTCCGCCTGATGATTCGCCGCTATTCTCACGCCCACGTTGATCGCCTGCACCAGCAGAACGTGCAGAGCATCGAGACCAGCTCGCTGCACCTCGGTTTACTCGGCGACATGAAGCGCCTGAATTCGCTGTTCTGCAGTGTGGCCTATACCGTGCTGGACCAGCCCGACGATGAACGGGATTATGAATAAGGCGGGTGAACAGAGCATTGCGTCAGGCTGAAAACACCCGGCGCTACAGCAGTGAGAAGCGGCGCATCATAATCATGCGCCGCCACGGTTACTTCTTCTTAATCGGCTTTCCGGACCAGTAACCCGCCAGCAGTGAACCTGAAAGGTTGTGCCACACCGAGAACAGCGCGCCCGGCAATGCCGCCAGCGGCGAGAAATAGAGTTTGCCCAGCGTCGCTGCCAGACCGGAGTTTTGCATACCGACTTCCAGTGCCAGTGTGCGGCAGGTTGATTCATCGAAGCCAAACAGTTTGCCACCCCAGTAGCCGCCAAGCAGGCCAATCGCGTTATGCAGAATCACCGCCGCGATCACCATCAGACCCACGGATCCAATAAAGCCCTGACTGCCCGCCACCACCGCACTGATGATCAGCAGAATGCAGACCATCGAAAACGCAGGCAGCCAGGGTTCCACCCGGCGAACCACACTGTTCATGCTGTGATGAATAATCAGCCCGAGGCTAATCGGGATCACGACGATCTTCACAATACTCAGCAGCATGCCCACCACATCAACCTGAATGTGGGTATCAACATAAAAGCGGGTTAACAACGGTGTGGCGAACACACCCACCAGCGCGGAGACTGACGAAATCGTCACCGACAGCGCCACATCCCCTTTCGCCAGGTAGATCATCACGTTGCTGGCGGTACCACTGGCGACTGAGCCGACCAGAATCATCCCTGCTGCCAGGTCGGGCGGCATATGAAACAGTTGTGCCAGCCCCCAGGCGGCTAACGGCATCACCAGATAGTGCAGGAAAGTTCCGGCAATCACCGGCGCAGGCCGGGTCAGTACTCGCTTAAAGTCGTCGATATTCAGGGTGACACCCATGCCGAACATAATCAGCATCAGCAGATAAGTGACCCAGGGGCCGATGCCGAGAAAGGTACCTGGAGAGTAATAGGCGGCAACAGACAACAGCACGGCCCAGAGCGGGAACAGGCGGGTTAACGTGGCGAGCATAGCCAGACTTCCTTATAAGAATGTTATGTTTTATGCAGGTTTGCCATAGAGAGTCGCCTGGCAGGAACGACTGCCGTGACGAAGGTGGAATCATAACATTTCATTATCATGGCGTAAGACGAAGATGGGGCGAGGCGGGAAAATGCGGATCGACTGCTGCCGATCCGCTGGATATCGAAGAAATTACGCTGCTTTTTCCTCTAAACCACGGTAGATAAAACCACTCATCACGGTGCCGATAATAGGCATGAACCAAAAGATTACTCGAACAGATTGCGATGCAGGGTACGTACCACGCTTTCCGCATCATTACCCGGCACCAGGAAGCAAAGATTGTAGCTGCTGGCGCCGTAGCAAATCATCCGCAGGTTGAACGGATCGAGTACACCAAATACCTCTTTACCGACACCGCACGCTTTTGACAGCTGGTTGCCGATAATCGCCACCAGCGCCAGATCTTCTTCTACTTCTACCCGGCACAGCGACGAGAGTTCAGTCAGCAACGCCTGGGTCAGCAGACTGGCACTCGTTGAGGTCGAGCCGGTGGTGTCGAGGGTCAGCGCCACGCTCACTTCGGAGGTGGTGATCAGGTCAACCGAGACATTGTGGCGCGCCAGGATATTAAAGAGTTCGGCAAGGAAACCAAATGTATGCAGCATGTTAAGGCTATGCAGCGTTAATAGCGTCTGCTTGCGGCGTAAAGCCAGCGCCCGGAACAGCGGCGGGTTGCGCGTTTCGTTGCAGACACGGGTACCGCCCGCGGCCGGATCCTTGCTGGAACCGACGAAGACCGGAATACCCCGGCGTACGGCGGGTAGCAGCGTTGCGGGATGCAGCACTTTCGCGCCAAACGTCGCCATTTCGGCGGCTTCTTCAAAAGTGATTTCATCAATGCGCTTGGCCGTCGGCACTACGCGAGGATCGGTGGTGTAGATGCCCGGCACATCTGTCCAGATATCCACACGCGCCGCGTTCAGCGCTTCACCCAGCAGTGCAGCAGTGTAATCACTGCCGCCACGACCTAAGGTGGTGGTGCGCCCTTCGCTTTCGCTGCCGATAAAACCCTGCGTAATGACCAAAGCCTGCTCAATGCGTGGCTGTAATTGCGCCGTGGCCTGCTCCGCCAGCACCTGAACATCCGGTACTGCCCGGCCAAAATGATCGTCGGTACGCATGACCTTGCGGACATCGAACCACTCTGCGTTAACCTGACGTTCACGCAGAATTTCTACAAACAGCAGTGATGACATCAGCTCGCCGTGGCTGACCAGTTCATCGGTCAGGGCATTCGAGGTGGCCAGTGAAGCAGCTTCAGAGAGCATGCTGATGTTGTCGATCATGCGATCGATTTCATCACGGATCACTTCAGGGCGCTGCAGGCGATCAACTATGGCGTACTGGATACGGCGGATATCATCAAGCAGCACAGCGCGCTGAGAAGCCTGCTGGCCTTCAGCCAGCGCAACCAGCAGATTAGTAATGCCCGCCGAAGCAGAGAGCACGACCAGACGCGTGCTGGCGTCCTGCAACACCACATCGGCGCTGCGGTTCATCGCTTCAAAATCGGCTACGCTGGTGCCGCCGAATTTTGCCACTATCAGTGTTTGAGACATGTAGGACCTCGTGTCAGGTTATCTTGTTCTCGCCGATGAAAGGGTCGAGAAACATTCTTTCAGCCAGGCACAAGGAAAGAGCAGAAACGGGCGGACAAGATCGGATAGACGAGTCACCCAGAAGCGCCCCACCTTGCGAAACGTCGACTGCAGACGTTTCTGGTGACAACCCAGAGGATTCAGCCCCTGTAGCCGACAGGCAACACACCGCGTGCTGACCCACCTCGGCGTCGCTCCCCATCATGTGTTTTCACCGGATACGGTTCCTCCAACACACTGCCTGGGCGACGCGCCTCTTCTGGCTTGCACACAGGTGCGCAAGTAGGCGCATAGATTTAGCCTTTTCTGGACCTGCTGTCAATGTCAGCGATGGCCGGAGAGCCGCATCAGAAAACAAATTAACCTGCGCCACAGCGGCTACAGTGCTTAATGGGTTCAGCACCTGCAACAATCCCTGACACGGCACAACGTTTTGCGCAGACTTTCGCGTCACACTTTGCCGCGCGTTGCCTCTGCGACCCGCTGGCTATTCGCGCCAGTGAATGCTGACGATAAACAGCCGCGTTGAAAACGCCTGTCCGGCGCGCGCTGACAAAATTTTTCCTTTCAGTTACAACTGTGGTCATACTGAAACGCTAAACGGGCATGATGTGCCTCCGATGGAATGACGGTTCTTAATATCAACAAGAGTGTTGCCATGAAAAATATCAATCCGACACAAACCGCAGCCTGGAAAGCGCTGCAACAGCATTTTGAGCAGATGAAATCGGTAGAGATTGCCGATCTGTTCGCCCAGGATGCCGATCGTTTTGCCAAATTCTCTGCCACCTTTGATGATCAGATGCTGGTGGATTTCTCTAAAAACCGCATCACCCAGGAAACCCTCGATACGTTACAGGCGCTGGCCAGAGAGACCGATCTCAGCGGTGCCATTAAATCTATGTTCTCGGGTGAGAAGATTAACCGCACTGAAGATCGTGCGGTGCTGCATGTTGCACTGCGTAACCGGAGTAACACGCCGATTCTGGTGGACGGCAAAGATGTGATGCCTGACGTCAACGCGGTGCTGGACAAGATGAAAGGCTTCTCCGAACGCATCATCAGCGGCGAATGGAAAGGCTATACCGGTAAAGCGATCACGGATGTGGTGAACATCGGTATCGGCGGCTCCGACCTCGGCCCGTTTATGGTGACTGAAGCGCTGCGTCCGTACAAAAACCATCTGAATATGCATTTTGTCTCCAACGTTGACGGCACCCACATCGCCGAAACGCTGAAAGATCTCAGCCCGGAAACCACCCTGTTCCTGGTCGCATCAAAGACCTTCACTACCCAGGAAACCATGACCAACGCCCACAGCGCGCGCGACTGGTTCCTGAAAACCGCAGGCGATCAGCAGCACGTAGCGAAACACTTTGCTGCGCTGTCGACCAACGCCAAAGCGGTGGGTGAATTCGGTATCGACACCAACAATATGTTTGAATTCTGGGACTGGGTTGGCGGCCGCTATTCACTGTGGTCAGCCATCGGTCTGTCGATCATTCTTTCGATTGGCTTCGACAACTTCGAGCAGCTGCTGAGTGGCGCACATGCCATGGACCAGCACTTCGCAACCACTCCTGCGGAACAAAACCTGCCGGTACTGCTGGCGCTGATTGGCATCTGGTACAACAATTTCTTTGGTGCTGAAACCGAAGCGATTCTGCCTTATGACCAGTACATGCACCGCTTTGCCGCCTATTTCCAGCAGGGAAATATGGAGTCTAACGGCAAGTATGTGGATCGCGCCGGTCATCCGGTGGACTACCAGACTGGCCCAATCATCTGGGGCGAACCCGGCACCAACGGTCAGCACGCGTTTTATCAGCTGATTCATCAGGGCACCAAGCTGGTTCCGTGTGATTTTATTGCGCCAGCCATTACCCATAATGCGCTGACAGATCACCATCCGAAGCTGCTCTCTAACTTCTTTGCCCAGACCGAAGCGCTGGCGTTTGGTAAGTCACGCGACGTCGTCGAGAAAGAGTTTACTGATGCCGGTAAATCTGCAGAGTCAGTGGCTCATATCGTGCCGTTCAAGGTGTTTGAAGGTAACCGCCCGACCAACTCCATCCTGCTGCGTGAGATCACCCCATACAGCCTGGGCGCACTGATTGCCCTGTATGAGCATAAAATCTTCACTCAGGGCGCCATCCTGAATATCTACACATTCGATCAATGGGGTGTGGAATTAGGTAAGCAGCTGGCAAACCGTATTCTGCCGGAACTGGAAAATGAGGATGAAATTACCACTCACGACAGTTCCACTAATGCCTTAATTAACCGCTATAAATCCTGGCGTTAATCGGCATTAATTTCATCGGGCGGCAACCTTGCCGCCCTTTTTTTGTCTGTTTTAAGGGCTTATTGGGCAATTTCTGGATTGATCGATAAACTCTGACGCGGGAAAAGTCCTAAAGTAGCCTAAGATAATTCTGAACATCGGCCTGCGAAACAGAGTCATACCCAGTATAAAATGGACCTGAAAAACGGATAATGAGCAGGTTAACTATTGATTCATAATCATATTTAATTACAACCGCCCTGAGTAAATTCTGATTATTCTTATTCCGTACCAGATATTAATAAAAAAGAACATTACGCTTTGCATTCCCCTTAACTGCAGCGAAATATAGGGTATCAACCGGAAATGTTCCGATATAAAAAGTAGTTATCCCCAATCTCACTGATTAAATCACGCCATCGCCCCGCCATTTGCCCTGGTTTTTATGGCACTGAACTCTGATATTTTGTTGCCCTATAATGAACGCGCCCGCAATGGGACTGTCCGTCGCACTGGTCGCAGCTTGTCTGCATCGCCATTGTTGCCGGTCAGAGATCCTTCATTCACTCAATGCAGGAAACGTTGTTATGAAAAAAACTATGGTTGCCGGTGCAGCCTTGATCCTCGTTGCCTCCTCCTCAAGCGCATTCGCTGCGCCGCAGGAAGCCGGTGAAGCAGGTACTGCAGCAGGCGCGCAGGCGGGAGCAATCTCTGCTGGTGCGTCCACCGCTGTCGGTATCGGCGCACTTGGCGCGCTGGTCGGGCTCGGCATTGCCGCTTCTGGCGGTGGTGACGGTGCAAATACCGGTACAACAACCACAACCACGACGAGCACCACTCGTTGATGGATGCCCGATACGCGTCTGATTACTGAACGGTAACAAACGGGCGAGGCTGAAACTCACTACGGTGAGGACTTCAGCGGAGCAACGTTGTCTGCCGCTTTGCAGCCAGACGTAACGGGCAGAGCACCTTTAAACATAACCACACGCCTGTGTGGTTATTTTTACTTTGGCATGACTTATCAGGGACACACAGTGCGCCAACTTCCTCTGCTGCTCGCTTGCCTGCTGCTGCAGGCCTGTACACAAACGCAAAAAGGTCTTGAACAGACTTTGCTGCTCGCGGTTAACGGTCCGGATGACGTCACCGTCACCGATCAACAGGTCAACAATCTTCCCTATGCCAGTCTCTATGCTCGTCTGAATGAGGGTCCGCGCATTTTTGTGGTGCTGGGCTACAGCGAGAAGGGGCAGCAGAAATGGGTCACGCAGGATCAGGCGATGCTGGTGACACAGCATGGCCGCCTGGTTAAAACCCTGGGCTTACCCGATAACCTGCTGAGCGTCAGTAATCTGCAACAGGATCCGCTTGCTGACAGCCTGCATATCAGCAACGGCGCAGGCTGGACCCGCATCGTGCAGTGGACCGAGCAGGGCAAGGTTCGCGGCGCGACCGTGCGTTCAACTTTCCAGCGCGGCACCGACGAAGTGCTGACCGTGGCGGGCAACCGCATCCCGTGCCGTGTCTGGCATGAGCAGGTGAGCATCGACAGCAGTAACCGCGAGTGGGAGAACACCTTCTGGATCGATAACAGCAGCGGCGATGTGGTGCAGGCCCATCAGATGCTGGCGGCCGATGCCTTCCCTGTTGATATCACTATTCTGAAGCCGGCGAAATCATGAAAAAAATCACTATTTTGCTGGCCGGGCTGAGCCTGTTCAGCGCCGCAGGAGCGCAGGCAGCTGCGCAGGTTACTGTCCATGCACCGCACAACGGCGGTCAGGCTGAGCTGAGCCAGGTCGCGGATCTCTCACAGCTGGTGACTCTGCCTCCGCTGCAGGTCAACACGGACTGGCGCGCAACCTTTATTGCAGAGCGCGGCGCAACCGCAGTCTCACAGCAGCAATATCAACAGACGCTGGGCGCGTTACGGGCCTGGCGTGCCGACAGCAGTGGCGATCGGGCGGCAGCCATTGATGAGGTGATCCGCCAGTTGAGCACCATCAACGTGACAGGTCGCCAGTTCACGTCGCTCGACCCGGACTGGATCCGTCTGCATCCGGCTGACAACCGTCGGCTGGAAGGCAGCTATGACCTCTATCTGCAGGCGCCCACCGATTCTGTGCTGCTGCTCGGTGCACTCAGCGGCGCAGGCAAGGTGAGCTGGCAGCCGGGTAAATCCGTACGCGACTATCTGGATGGTCATGACGCACTCTCCGGGGCAGAACGCAATTTTGTCACGGTGATTGCCCCTTCAGGCGCCACACAGCAGGTGCCGGTTGCCTACTGGAATCGTCGTCATGCGGAAGTGGAACCCGGCAGCGTTATCTGGCTCGGCTTTTCGTCATGGAGCCTGCCAGGCAGCTATGAAGACCTTAATGATCGCATCCTTTCCGTACTGACTCACCGGATACCAGACTGATGAAAAAACGTTATTTATTCAGCCTGTTGGCTGTTTCTGTGGCGGCAGCCTGTCAGGCACAGGCTGATACCTTCCCCGCGCCGGTGGGTCCTTCACAATCTGATTTTGGTGGCGTAGGCCTGATGCAGGTGCCGACGGCGCGCATGGCCAGAGAGGGCGAATTCAGCCTTAACGCCCGCGACAACGATCAGTACCGCTACTACTCTGCGTCATTGCAGCTCTTCCCCTGGCTGGAAACCACCGTGCGTTATACCGACGTTCGGACACGTCAGTATAGTGCGGTGTCAGAATTCAGTGGTACGCAGAGCTATAAAGATAAAGCCTTCGACCTGAAACTGCGTCTCTGGCAGGAAGGCTTCTGGCTGCCGGAAGTGGCGGTAGGAACCCGCGATCTCGGCGGTACTGGTCTTTTCGACAGCGAATATCTGGTGGGGACGAAAGCCTGGGGACCGTTCGATTTTACCCTGGGCCTCGGCTGGGGCTATCTCGGCAACAGCGGCACCGTTAAGAATCCCTTCTGCTCCTACAGCGACAGCTATTGCCAGCGTCCGCGGGTGGGCGAAGCGGGCTCAATCAATGGCTCGCAGATGTTCCACGGCCCGACGGCATTTTTTGGCGGCGTAGAATATCAGACGCCGTGGCAGCCGCTGCGCCTTAAGATGGAATATGAAGGCAACGACTACCAGAATGACTTTGCTGGCCGCCTTGATCAGCGCAGCAAACTCAACGTCGGGGCAATCTATCGTGTCACCGACTGGGCCGACATCAACGCCAGCTACGAACGTGGCAACACCTTTATGTTTGGTGTGACCATTCGTACCAACTTCAACGACCTGCGTCAGGCGCACATCGACAGCGAGAAGCCAGCCTACAATCCGCAGCCGCAGCCAAAACTGCTGGAGACGACGGTAGTCGGATCTCAGCTGACCGATCTGAAATACAACGCCGGTCTCGACGGTCCACGTATTCAGACTCAGGGCCATACGCTGTATGTGTCAGGCGAGCAGACGAAGTATCGCGACACCCGTGAAGGGGTTGATCGCGCTAATCGCATCATCATGAACCACCTGCCTGACGGCATCGACACCATCAATGTCACCGAGTCGCGCTTTAACATGCCGCAGGTGACCACCGAGACGAAAGTCGCCAGCCTGCGTAACGATCTGGAAGGCTATCCGCTGGGGCATGAGCAGCCGCTGCAACAGACCCGCAAAGAACCGGTCGATCCGGGTACCACTGAGCAGGGAATGTTTATCCGTAAAGATCGCCTGAACTACAGCCTGTCACCGGTGCTGAATCAGTCGGTGGGCGGCCCGGAAAGCTTCTATATGTATCAGGTCGGCGTCATGGCCAGTGCGGATTACTGGCTGACGGATCACCTGCTGGTGGGCGGCAGTCTGTTTGGTAACCTCGCCAACAATTACGACAAGTTCAACTACAACGGCGCACCAGCGGACTCCTCATTGCCGCGCGTGCGTACCCATATCCGCGACTACGTTGAGAACAACGTCTATGTCAACGATCTGCAGGCCAACTACATGGGCCAGCTCGGTAACGGCTTCTATGGTCAGGTTTACGGCGGCTATCTGGAGACGATGTACGGCGGTGTGGGTGGCGAGGTGCTTTATCGTCCGGTCGATGCGAACTGGGCGGTGGGCGTCGATGCCAACTATGTCCGTCAGCGTGACTGGGACAACATGATGCAGTTTAACCGCTATAAAGCGACCACCGGCAACCTGACGGGTTACTGGCGTCCGTGGTTTATGCAGGATGTGCTGGTAAAAACCAGTGTCGGACAGTATCTGGCGAAAGATAAAGGCGTGACAGTCGATGTGTCGAAGCGCTTCGACAGCGGCGTGATGGTCGGTGTTTATGCCACCAAAACCAACGTGTCGTCTGAAGAGTATGGCGAAGGCGACTTCACCAAAGGCTTCTATATCTCCGTTCCAATGGATCTGTTCACTGTGACGCCAACACGCGGTCGTGCGCAGGTGAACTGGGTGCCGCTGACGCGTGATGGCGGTCAGATGCTGGGTCGTAAGTACCAGCTGTATGATCTGACGTCGGATCGCGACGCGCGCTTCAACTAAGCAGAGGCGGCCTCCGGGCCGCTTCATGCTAATGAGAGAAAGCAGGCTCAGGATGAATCTGGCCGGGTTTACTGCGCTGGCGCGATAACACAGCTGACAGCGTCGGCGTTGATTTCCCTCCCTTCAGGCGGCCCGCTGGCCGCTTTTTTTATTTAGTCCGCATCGTAGCCGAGATTTGGCGCCAGCCAGCGCTCTACTTCGGTAACCGACATCCCTTTGCGTGCCGCATAATCTTCCACCTGATCACGCTGAATCTGTGCCACGGCGAAATAGCGGCTGTCAGGATGGCTGAAGTACCAGCCAGACACCGCCGCACCCGGCCACATGGCAAAGGATTCGGTGAGCTTCATGCCGGTCTGCTCTTCCACTGACAGCAGACTCCAGATAGCGGCTTTCTCAGTGTGCTCCGGGCAGGCCGGATAGCCTGGTGCCGGACGTATCCCCTGATAATTTTCGCGGATTAGCTCTTCATTGCTCAGATTTTCGTTGGGTGCAAAGCCCCAGATCACCTTACGCACCCGCTCGTGCAGATATTCAGCAAAGGCTTCCGCCAGACGGTCAGCCAGCGCTTTCACCATGATCTTGTTGTAGTCATCGTGCTGACGATCATAGGCGTCCGCCAGCGCATCTTCTTCCAGCCCGCCTGTCACCGCGAATGCGCCCAGATAATCCGCTTTTCCGGAGGTTTTCGGGGCGACAAAATCCGCCAGACAGTAGTTGGCGAAGTCGGTTTTCTCAGTCTGCTGACGTAAGTGATGACTCACACACAGCACTTCATCGCGCCGCTCATCACTGTAGAGATGAATGTCATCGCCGACCCGATTAGCCGGGAAAATACCGACCACACCACGCGGCTTCAGCAGCGACGCCTCACTTAATCGGTCGAGCATCGCATTGGCATCGGCAAACAGGCGCTGCGCCTCTTCACCCACCACTTCATCCTCAAGGATGCGGGGATATTTGCCCGCCAGCGACCAGGTCATAAAGAATGGCGTCCAGTCAATGTAGTGCCGCAGCGTGGCAATGCTGGCCTCCACCTGACTGACACCCGGGCGATGCGGCACCGGCGGCGTGTAACTCTCCCAGTCTAGTGAGGTGGCGTTATCGCGCGCTGCCTGCAACGAGACCGGCGGCGTGCGTGGCTTTTTGCGTGCATGCTGGATGCGCACGGTTTCGTACTCTTTACGCGTTCGGGCAACGAAATCGTCTTTTAAGGTGGCAGAAAGCAGGGATGACACCACGCCAACGGTGCGTGAGGCGTTCTGCACGTAGACCGTCGGACCGCTGTAGTGCTGCTCAATTTTGACGGCGGTATGCGCCTTGGAAGTGGTCGCCCCGCCAATCAGCAGGGGTAAGGTAAAGCCCTGCCGCTCCATCTCTTTCGCCATATTGACCATCTCATCCAGCGACGGCGTAATCAGGCCTGACAGGCCAATGATGTCCGCATTCACTTCGCGCGCCGTTTTGAGGATTTTTTCGCCCGGCACCATTACACCGAGGTCGATAATTTCGTAGTTATTACACTGCAGCACCACGCCGACAATGTTTTTGCCGATGTCATGCACGTCGCCTTTGACCGTGGCCAGCACGATTTTACCGTTGCTGCGCCCCGCCTCTTTGCTGGCTTCGATAAAGGGCTCCAGATATGCCACTGCCTGTTTCATCACGCGCGCCGACTTTACCACCTGCGGCAGGAACATTTTGCCTTCGCCAAACAGATCCCCGACTACGTTCATGCCGGACATTAGCGGGCCTTCAATTACCTCTATCGGACGTGGTACCTGCTGACGCGCCTCTTCGGTATCCTGCTCGATAAACTCCGTGATCCCCTTGACCAGCGAATACTCCAGCCGCTTCACCACGTCCCAGCTGCGCCACTCGGCAAGCTGCTTTTCCTGCGCCCCATCGCTTTTGCCGCCACGGTATTTTTCCGCCAGCGCCAGCAGCCGCTCGGTGCCATCATCACGGCGGTTAAGGATCACATCCTCTACCGCGTCACGCAGTTCTGCCGGCAGATCGTCATAGATGGCCAGCTGGCCTGCGTTGACGATGCCCATATCCATGCCTTTTCGGATGGCATAATAGAGGAACACCGCGTGTATCGCTTCACGCACCGGATCGTTGCCCCGGAATGAAAACGACACGTTGGAGACGCCGCCGGAGATCATGGCATGGGGCAGTTCACGCTTGATATCTTCACAGGCACCGATGAAATCCATGGCGTAGTTGTTGTGTTCGTCGATGCCGGTGGCGACCGCAAAGATATTGGGATCAAAGATGATATCTTCCGGTGGGAAACCCACCTGCTCAGTCAGAATCCTGTAGGCACGGCGGCAGATCTCAATTTTTCGGGCGCGGGTATCCGCCTGACCTACTTCGTCAAACGCCATGACTACCATGGCCGCGCCATAACGCCTGACCTGGCGCGCATGGTGGATAAAGGCCGCTTCACCCTCTTTCATCGAAATCGAGTTAACGATCCCTTTGCCCTGAATGCACTGTAGCCCTTTCTCAATGACCGCCCATTTCGAGGAGTCGATCATAATCGGCACACGGGCAATATCGGGTTCGCCCGCAATCAGATTCAGAAAGCGCACCATCGCCGCTTCAGCGTCGAGCATCCCTTCATCCATGTTGATGTCGATGATCTGCGCGCCGCTCTGCACCTGCTGCAGCGCCACTTCCAGCGCTTCGTTGTACTTCTCTTCTTTAATCAGCCGCTTAAATTTTGCTGAGCCGGTGACATTGGTGCGCTCACCGACGTTAACAAACAGTGACTCTGCGGTGATGTTTAGCGGCTCCAGGCCGGAGAGACGACAGGCCACCGGAATCGTCGGCAAGGGACGCGGCGCGACGCCTTCAACCGCCGCGACCATCGCCGCAATATGCTGCGGCGTGGTGCCACAGCAACCGCCAATGATGTTCAGAAAACCCGAAGTCGCCCATTCACCAATCTGCTGCGCCATCAGCTCCGCATCGAGATCGTATTCGCCGAACGCGTTTGGCAGACCAGCGTTGGGATGGGCAGTGACGTAGCCTTCGGCGATGCGCGACAGCTCCGCGACATACTGACGCAGCTCATCCGGTCCCAGCGCGCAGTTCAGGCCAAAAGAGAGCGGTTCGGCGTGACGTAGCGAGTTGTAAAAAGCCTCGGTGGTCTGGCCGGAGAGCGTCCGGCCGGAGGCATCGGTGATGGTGCCGGAGATCATCAGCGGCAGCGTCACACCCAGCGCTTCCATCTCGGTCTGCACCGCATAGATGGCCGCTTTAGCATTCAGCGTATCAAACACCGTTTCGATCATGATGAGGTCGCAACCGCCCTCCACCAGCGCGCGGGTCGATTCACGGTAGGCTTCCACCAGCTGATTAAAGGTGACATTTCGGTAGGCGGGATCGTTGACGTCGGGTGAGATCGAGCAGGTGCGGTTGGTCGGGCCGAGAACACCCGCGACATAACGCGGACGATCCGGCGTTTTCGTCGTCCACGCATCGGCGCAGATGCGCGCCAGTCGGGCCGCTTCGAAATTGATCTCCGCCGATAGACTTTCCATCTGGTAATCCGCCATCGCAATCGACGTGGCGTTGAAGGTGTTGGTTTCGAGGATATCCGCCCCCGCAGCCAGATAGGCGTCGTGGATCTCGCGGATCACGTCTGGTTTACTCAGCACCAGCAGGTCGTTGTTGCCTTTGAGATCGCAGGGCCAGTCCGCGAAACGGCTGCCACGATAATCCTTTTCCTCCAGCCGGTAGCTCTGGATCATAGTGCCCATGCCGCCATCCAACACCATAATGCGTTGTGCGAGCTGCTGATGTAGCGCGTCGATTTTATTGCTCACTGTTGCCCCATTCACGTCAGTCTGCTGGCGGAAAAGCCCGTTTTTCATTCTGGCACAAGCTGGTCAGGCGACAAAGTAACCTCGACGGAGAGATTTTCAGACACGGCCTCACAGGTCTGACCAGAAAACCAGCGTTTGCAAACCGCGCGATTAAAACGAAAATGATTTCCACAATGTAAAAGGAGAAACAACGATGGCAACGCCCGTTCCCGTTAAGCGCGGTAAGAAACCCCGCGGCACTCCTGTCGCCGCACCCACGGGCGGTCAGGTTCAATCGCTGACGCGCGGCCTGACGCTGCTGGAGCTGATTGCTGATTCGCATGGTAGCGTGGCGCTGACCGAACTGGCGCAGCAGGCGGGTTTGCCTAACTCCACCACGCATCGCCTGCTCAGCACCATGCAGCAACAGGGTTTTGTCCGCCAGGTGGGCGATTTGGGGCTATGGACGATTGGCGCCCACGCCTTTGTGGTCGGCAGCAGTTTCCTGCAGAGCCGTAATCTGCTGGCGCTGGTTCACCCGGTGCTGCGAAGCCTGATGGAGCAGTCCGGTGAGACGGTGAATCTGGCGGTGCTGGATCTCAGTGACTACCAGGCCGTGATCATTGATCAGGTGCAGTGTACCCAGCTGATGCGGATGTCTGCGCCGATTGGCGGCAAGCTACCGATGCATGCATCAGGCGCAGGCAAAGCGTTTCTGGCGCATCTGGGTGATGAACAGGTCACCGCCCTGCTGCATCAGAAAGGATTGCACTACTACACGCCGAAGACCCTGATGTCGCCGCAGAGCCTGAAGGATAATCTGGCACAGGTTCGCAAAGCGGGCTTTTCGCTGGATGATGAAGAGCATGCACTCGGATTGCGCTGTGTCGCCGCGCCCATCTATGATGAACATGGCGAGGCGTTTGCCGCGCTCTCCATCTCCGGCCCCATCGCCCGCATGACAGACGATCGGATTACGGAGTTAGGTGCGCTGGTCATTCGCGAAGCGCGTCAGGTTACGCTGGCGTACAGCGGTCGTTAATAACCTCTGCCGCGTAGCAGACGCTGAAACGCTGCGTCTGCCGCCAGGCGATCACCTCTTCCACATGGCCCTGTGCGATGCGCTGTTGCTGCGCACGCCACCAGCTGGCGTCAAATATCTCCGGATGCAGTTGCAGCAGCAAGGCGCCGGTCGCGGCTTCACTGCATAACGCATAGCGGAAGGTTTCCGGGAAGACATCGTCCGGCCCGACGCTGTACCACGGTTCGGCACTGAGTTCATCTTCCTCATAGCGCGCCGCTGGCACCTCCCGGAAGTTCAGCTCCTGCATCGGACGAATTTCATCGTAATCGTAAAAAATTACCCGGCCATGGCGGGTTATGCCGAAGTTTTTAAACAACATATCGCCAGGAAAGATATTGGCGGCCGCCAGCTGTCGGATGGCGTTGCCATACTCCTCAATGGCATGACGTCGCTCTCCTGCATTGGCCTGCGCCAGATAGAGATTAAGCGGCTGCATTCGGCGCTCCAGCCACAGATGACGGATGATCAGGCGATCGCCTTCGATGTGCAGCTTCTCTGCAACGCAGGCGTGGAGTTCCGCCAGCAGCGCCGGTGAGATGCGCGACAGCGGCAGTGCAAACTGCTCGAACGCCTGCGTATCCGCCATCCGTCCCACGCGATCGTGCTCTTTGACCTGCTGATAACAGGCGCGGACCTGCGCTTCCGTCACCTCTTTTTGCGGCGCGAAGCGATCCCTGATGACTTTGAATACCCAGTCAAAGCCTGGCAGCGTAAAGACCAGCATCACCATGCCGCGCACGCCAGGCGCGATCTCAAAGGCCGTGTCACTCCCGGCCAGCGCCTGAAGATATTCACGATAGCTTTCGGTTTTGCCGTGCTTCTGGCAGCCAATCGCCATATAGCGCTCCGCCAGGGTTTTGCCAGGCAGAATGGGCTGCAGCCAGGCGACCAGCGCCGCAGGCACCGGGGCATAAACCATGAAATAGGCGCGGGCAAAACCAAAGACAATACTGGCGTCATTTACATCGGTGAGGCAGGTGTCGATCCACAGTTCGCCGCTTTCAGTGCGCTGTATCGGCAGCAGACAGGGAAAAATGCCCTCCGGCAGATGCAGGCGCGCCACCAGCCAGGCAGTTTTGTTGCGATAAAAGAGTTCACTGTTGACCTCGAGCCAGCCCTGGCTCAGCCGGGGGAAATGCGACTCCAGGTGGCGGACAATCCACCCGACATCGCGCGCGCGATGCTGCCACGGGAGCGTCAGAGGTAAATCTCCCAGCACCTGCTCCACCAATGCCCGCCAGCCCCGCTCCGGCTGATAACGCCGTGATAAGGGCCGCAAAGGTGTGACCGGGGTGGTTATGGGCTGCGAGCTGATGATAAACAACCGGTCCGGCTGCAGGTCGGCATGTCCATGCAAGCGACAATAGACAGAATTAAAGAAGCTTTCGGCAATCTCATGTCGTGGATAGCCCGGCAGCAGGCTTTGGTAATGATCCTTCACCCGCAGCCAGAAAATATCATCCCAGCTGGCCGCGCCGTTCAGCACCCGCAGCTGATCGGCCACCAGACTGACGTGATGGTCATAGAGATGAATGCGGGCCTTCATAGCATGCTGCACTGCCTGCCATTCCGCCTGCTCAAAACGCTGCTGCGCCCCGGCGGTAATATCCAGAAAGCGGCCATACTGAGCATCAAAACCCTGCAGAATAGTGTGGGCAATCAGGGATTCACGTGGCGGCATAGTCAGCTCCGGTCAATGCCCGCCTGCATGGTGCAGGCGGGGAATCCGTCAGAGGATAAGCGTCAGAACTGGTGCTCTTCAGTCGAACCGGTGAGCGCGGTGACCGAGGACTTACCGCCCTGAATGATGTTGGTCACCTGATCGAAATAGCCGGTGCCGACTTCCTGCTGATGTGATGAGAAGCTGTAACCGCGATCGCGGGCAGCGAACTCAGGCTGCTGAACCTTTTCCACGTAGTGACGCATCCCTTCTCCCTGGGCATAGGCATGGGCCAGATCGAACATGTTGAACCACATGCTGTGGATGCCCGCCAGCGTGATGAACTGGAAGCGATAGCCCATGTCGCTGAGCGCCTGCTGAAATTTTGCGATAGTGCGATCGTCGAGGTTCTTCTTCCAGTTGAACGACGGTGAACAGTTGTAGGCCAGCAGCTTGCCGGGGAAACGCGCATGAATAGCATCAGCAAAGCGCTGTGCCATCGCCAGATCCGGCGTTGAGGTTTCACACCACAGGATGTCAGCGTAAGGGGCATAGGCCAGTCCGCGACTGATCGCCTGTTCAATGCCAGCGTGAGTGCGAAAGAAGCCTTCTGCCGTCCGGTCGCCACGTATAAAGGGACGATCGTATTCATCGCAGTCTGAGGTAATCAGGTCAGCGGCGTCGGCATCGGTGCGGGCCAGCAGTACGGTTGGCACACCCATCACATCGGCAGCCAGCCTTGCCGCCACCAGTTTCTGAATCGCTTCCTGAGTCGGTACCAGCACTTTGCCGCCCATGTGACCGCATTTTTTTACCGCCGCCAGCTGATCTTCGAAGTGGACCGCCGCCGCGCCTGCCTGAATCATCGCCTTCATCAGCTCATACGCATTGAGCACGCCGCCAAAACCCGCTTCCGCATCAGCCACAATCGGCAGGAAGAAATCGGTGTGCCGGCTGTCACCTTTTTCAATGCCGCTGGACCACTGAATCTGGTCGGCGCGCTGGAAGGTCTGATTAATACGGGTCACCACTTCTGGCACTGAGTTCACCGGGTAGAGCGACTGATCGGGATACATCTGCCCCGCCACGTTGGCATCCGCAGCCACCTGCCAGCCAGAGAGGTAGATTGCTTCGATGCCCGCTTTGGCCTGCTGCAGTGCTTGTCCACCACTCAGCGCACCCAGACTATTGATATATCCTTTCTTCGCCTCGCCGTTCAGCAATGCCCATAATTTTTCCGCGCCGCGCTCTGCCAGCGTACAGGCGGGCAGAACCGAGCCGCGCAGATTGACGACCTCTGCTGCGCTGTAAGGGCGGGTAATGCCCTCCCAGCGTGCGGTCTGCCAGAGTTGTTCCAGTTGATCGATCTGTTGAGTACGTGTCATGGCAATAGCTCCTCTGTTCAGGGGATCAGGCGATAGCCTGGCAGGGTAAGAAAGGAAACCAGCTCGCGTTCGGTGGTGATCTGCGCCATCAGCTGTGCCGCGTCGTCATAGCGACCGGCGCTGAATGGGGCTTCGCCCAGCGCGTTTTGCAGCAGATGGAGCTCTTCGTTCAGCCAGCGCAGAAACAGTTCAGCCGTGACCTGCTGGCCACTGTTCAGCACTTGCTGATGACGAATCCATTGCCAGATTGAGGTGCGTGCAATCTCAGCAGTGGCGGCATCCTCCATCAGCCCGTCTATCGGCACACAGCCGTTACCACTGATCCAGGCTTCAAGGTATTGCAGCGCGACGCGGATGTTGGCGCGCATCCCTGCTTCGGTGCGCTCACCCTGACAGGGTGCGAGTAATTGCTCCGCCGTAATCGGTGCATCCTCTTCCCGCATGACATGCAGCTGATTGAGTCGGTCACCCAGCGTGGCATTGAAGACCGCCATTGCGGTATCTGCCAGGCCCGGATGCGCAATCCAGGTGCCGTCATGCCCGTTGCCCGCCTCCCGCTGCTTATCCTCCGTCACGCGCTGCAGCACCCAGGCATTACGCGTCGGATCTTTAGCGGGTATCAGGGCTGACATTCCGCCCATTGCGAATGCTCCCCGGCGATGACAGGTTTTAATCAGCAGGCGCGAGTAAGCATCCAGGAACGGCTGAGACATGGTGACGGACTGGCGATCCGGCAGCACGCGATCCGCATGCTGTTTCAGGGTTTTGATATAGCTAAAAATGTAATCCCAGCGACCACAGTTGAGGCCAACAATGTGATCGCGCAGATTCCACAGGATCTCATCCATCTGAAACACGGCGGGTAACGTTTCGATCAGGACAGTGGCTTTGATCGTGCCGCGCGGCAGATCGAATTGATCCTCGCTGAAACTGAAGATCTCACGCCACCAGGCGATCTCCTGCCAGCTCTCTGTTTTCGGCAGGTAGAAGTAGGGTCCGCTGCCTTTGGCCAGTAATGGCCGCACGTTGTGGAAGAAATAGAGCGCGAAATCAAACAGCCCGCCCGGAATCGCCTCACCCTGCCAGCTGACATGTTTTTCTGACAGATGCAGGCCGCGAACCCGGCACATCAGTACCGCAGGGTTTGCGCCGAGCTGATAAATTTTGCCTTTGTCGCTGGTGAAACTCAGAGTGCCCTGCACCGCCTCGCGCAATGTCAGCTGTCCTTCAATCAGCTTTGACCACTCCGGTGACAGCGAATCCTCAAAGTCAGCCATAAAAACTTTTACGTTTGAGTTCAGGGCATTAATGACCATTTTTCGATCGGGAGGGCCGGTAATCTCGACCCGACGATCCTGTAAATCTGGGGGTATGGATTGAATACGCCATTCACTGGCTCTTATGGAAGCTGTTTCCATATTGAAATCTGGCAGGTAGCCCTGGTCATATTGTTGCTGACGCTGCTGGCGAGCCGATAACAGTTCTTCGCGTTGCGGTGCAAAGCGCGCAACCAGGGCCTCCAGAAAGGAAATCGCCTCGGGCGTTAACAACTGCTGTTCGGTATGGCTAAAGGGCTGGCTAAAGTTCAGGGTATGGCTGATCACTGAGTCTGTCATGCTGGCGTTCTCCTGTATTCAAAGGATCGAATGCAGCGGATCCACACGGTGTTTGTTTTGTAAGCGACAGGATCAGAGCATAAAGATTTATTTTTCTAAATCAAAAACTATTTCCATTTTTGTAATTTAATCGACCTATCTCAATGTTTTATATGCAATTAAATTTTTATTTAGTAAAGGAACGGTTTTCATTGCTGTTTTACTGGCGAAAAAAAACCGTGCTGCCATCGGCTAACACGGTTCAGTTGATCTTTGAGCGGGTCTATTCGAGCGTAGGATTCATGCGGCGCAGATCGAACGGCGTGATCTGATAAACGTAGTAGTTGAGCCAGTTGGAGAACAGCAGATTGCCGTGACTACGCCACGTGGCACGTGGTGGCAGGGCCGGATTATCCTGCGGGAAATAGTTATAGGGGATGTCCGGATTCACCCCGGCTTCATAATCGCGATGATACTCACCAGACAACGTCAGCGCGTCATACTCCGGATGGCCAGTAACAAACACCAGGCGTTTGTCTTTGCTCGCCATCAGATAGGCACCGGTTTGTTCCGATTCAGCAAACAGCTCAAGATCGGTGTAATCCGTGATCAGGTGAGCAGGAAAATCAGCATAGCGAGAGTGTGGCGCGAGGAAATTATCATCAAAACCCCGGGTCAGTAACGCATGAGGATGCAGTATCTGATGCTCATAGACGCCAGAAAGTTTGTTATGCCGGGTTTGCTTGGGAATGCCATACAGAATATTCAGCGCAGCCTGCACGGCCCAGCAGACAAACAGGGTTGAGGTGACATGCTCGTTTGCCCAGTGCAGCACGCGCTGAATCTGGGGCCAGTAGGCAACATCATTAAAATCGACCAGCCCAAGTGGCGCACCTGTCACGATTAAGCCGTCATAGTTGTCATGCTGGATATCTTCAAAATTGCAGTAGAAGTTGTTGAGATGCTCAGTGGGCGTATTACGTGACTCACGGCTGTCGATGCGCAGTAACTGAATATCGATCTGTAAAGGCGAGTTGGAAAGCAGACGCAGAAACTGATTCTCTGTTTCGATCTTTTTCGGCATCAGATTCAGTATGAGCACTTTAAGCGGTCGGATCTCCTGAACACTGGCACGCGACGATGTCATGACAAAGACATTTTCGTCACGTAAAAAATTCACTGCCGGTAATTCGTCGGGGACCCTGATTGGCATAACCTGCTCACCTCTCGCAACCATATAAACGTTTAGACATCTGGATGCCCAACATTAGCCTGATCGTTGTGAGATGTCGAGGTTTCATGCAGAAAATGAAAATGTTTCAGCTTAAAGTGGCATATTGCAGACGTAAAAAAGCCCCGCACTTCCGTGCGGGGCTTCTTCACTTATTTAATGCCTGGCAGTTCCCTACTCTCGCATGGGGAGACCCCACACTACCATCGGCGCTACGGCGTTTCACTTCTGAGTTCGGCATGGGGTCAGGTGGGACCACCGCGCTAAAGCCGCCAGGCAGATTCTGTCTCTGCGCCGCCCCGGGGGCCGCGCAGATATATCCGGTACAAGGCTGAAAATCGTGTCTCTCAAAAACGCCTCTGGCGTTGTAAGGTTAAGCCTCACGGGTCATTAGTACCGGTTAGCTCAACGCATCGCTGCGCTTACACACC
>NZ_JACBXU010000029.1 GCF_013415305.1 Pantoea sp. WMus005 | reverse complement strand
AAACAGGTTAATATTCCTGTACTCGGTGTTACTGCGAAGGGGGGACGGAGAAGGCTATATCGGCCGGGCGACGGTTGTCCCGGTTTAAGCGTGTAGGCGGAGGGTCCAGGTAAATCCGGTCCCTTATTAACGCTGAGGCGTGACGACGAGGCACTACGGTGCTGAAGTGATAAATGCCCAGCTTCCAGGAAAAGCCTCTAAGCATCAGGTAACACAGAATCGTACCCCAAACCGACACAGGTGGTCAGGTAGAGA
>NZ_JACBXU010000028.1 GCF_013415305.1 Pantoea sp. WMus005 | reverse complement strand
CGTGGCGCGTTTGAGATATTTGCTCTTTAACAATCCGGAACAAGCTGAAAATTGAAACGACGCGTCGTTTTCATTCTCCGTAATAAGAATGAAAAGCACGATGCGTTCGAGTCTCTCAAATGCTCGTAACTTACAAGCGTTGCAAAACGCCTGTGGGTTGTGAGGTTAAGCGACTAAGCGTACACGGTGGATGCCCAGGCAGTCAGAGGCGATGAAGGACGTGCTAATCTGCGTAAAGCGACGGTAAGGTGATATGAACC
>NZ_JACBXU010000027.1 GCF_013415305.1 Pantoea sp. WMus005 | reverse complement strand
TCATTATGACGTTTTACAGATGAGCACCGCTTAACTTGTTTAAGCAAATCAAACTTAAATTGAAGAGTTTGATCATGGCTCAGATTGAACGCTGGCGGCAGGCCTAACACATGCAAGTCGGACGGTAACACAGGGGAGCTTGCTCCTTGGGTGACGAGTGGCGGACGGGTGAGTAATGTCTGGGGATCTGCCCGATAGAGGGGGATAACCACTGGAAACGGTGGCTAATACCGCATAACGTCGCAAGACCAAAGAGGGGGA
>NZ_JACBXU010000026.1 GCF_013415305.1 Pantoea sp. WMus005 | reverse complement strand
CCTCCAAGGCTAAATACTCCTGACTGACCGATAGTGAACCAGTACCGTGAGGGAAAGGCGAAAAGAACCCCGGCGAGGGGAGTGAAACAGAACCTGAAACCGTGTACGTACAAGCAGTGGGAGCCTTCTTTATGGGGGTGACTGCGTACCTTTTGTATAATGGGTCAGCGACTTATATTCTGTAGCAAGGTTAACCGTATAGGGGAGCCGCAGGGAAACCGAGTCTTAACTGGGCGTTAAGTTGCAGGGTATAGACCCGAAA
>NZ_JACBXU010000025.1 GCF_013415305.1 Pantoea sp. WMus005 | reverse complement strand
CGTGGCGCGTTTGAGATATTTGCTCTTTAACAATCCGGAACAAGCTGAAAATTGAAACGACGCGTCGTTTTCATTCTCCGTAATAAGAATGAAAAGCACGATGCGTTCGAGTCTCTCAAATGCTCGTGACTTGCAAGCGTTGTAAAGCGCCTGTGGGTTGTGAGGTTAAGCGACTAAGCGTACACGGTGGATGCCCAGGCAGTCAGAGGCGATGAAGGACGTGCTAATCTGCGTAAAGCGACGGTAAGGTGATATGAACCGCTACAGCCGTCGA
>NZ_JACBXU010000024.1 GCF_013415305.1 Pantoea sp. WMus005 | reverse complement strand
GAGAGTCCTGAAGGGACGTTGAAGACTACGACGTTGATAGGCCGGGTGTGTAAGCGCAGCGATGCGTTGAGCTAACCGGTACTAATGACCCGTGAGGCTTAACCTTACAACGCCAGAGGCGTTTTTGAGAGACACGATTTTCAGCCTTGTACCGGATACATCTGCGCGGCCTTAACGGGCGGCGCGGAGACAGAATTTGCCTGGCGGCTTTAGCGCGGTGGTCCCACCTGACCCCATGCCGAACTCAGAAGTGAAACGCCGTAGCGCCGATGGTAGTGTGGGGTCTCCCCATGCGAGAGTAGGGAACTGCCAGGCATTA
>NZ_JACBXU010000023.1 GCF_013415305.1 Pantoea sp. WMus005 | reverse complement strand
TCTCTACCTGACCACCTGTGTCGGTTTGGGGTACGATTCTGTGTTACCTGATGCTTAGAGGCTTTTCCTGGAAGCTGGGCATTTATCACTTCAGCACCGTAGTGCCTCGTCGTCACGCCTCAGCGTTGATAAGGGACCGGATTTACCTGGACCCTCCGCCTACACGCTTAAACCGGGACAACCGTCGCCCGGCCGATATAGCCTTCTCCGTCCCCCCTTCGCAGTAACACCGAGTACAGGAATATTAACCTGTTTCCCATCGACTACGCCTTTCGGCCTCGCCTTAGGGGTCGACTCACCCTGCTCCGATTAACGTTGAAC
>NZ_JACBXU010000022.1 GCF_013415305.1 Pantoea sp. WMus005 | reverse complement strand
ATTAGCACGTCCTTCATCGCCTCTGACTGCCTGGGCATCCACCGTGTACGCTTAGTCGCTTAACCTCACAACCCACAGGCGTTTTGCAACGCTTGCAAGTCACGAGCATTTGAGAGACTCGAACGCGCCGTGTTTTTCATTCTTATTACGGAGAATGAAAACGACGCGTCGTTTCAATTTTCAGCTTGTTCCGGATTGTTAAAGAGCATAATACTTCGCAGCACACCGTTGCCGGTACGCTCTGAAGTATTCAGAAAAAACAGATTAACGGTATGGTGGAGCTAAGCGGGATCGAACCGCTGACCTCCTGCGTGCAAGGCAGGCGCTCTCCCAGCTGAGCTATAGCCCCA
>NZ_JACBXU010000021.1 GCF_013415305.1 Pantoea sp. WMus005 | reverse complement strand
TGGGGCTATAGCTCAGCTGGGAGAGCGCCTGCCTTGCACGCAGGAGGTCAGCGGTTCGATCCCGCTTAGCTCCACCATACCGTTAATCTGTTTTTTCTGAATACTTCAGAGCGTACCGGCAACGGTGCGCTGCGAAGTATTATGCTCTTTAACAATCCGGAACAAGCTGAAAATTGAAACGACGCGTCGTTTTCATTCTCCGTAATAAGAATGAAAAGCACGATGCGTTCGAGTCTCTCAAATGCTCGTGACTTGCAAGCGTTGTAAAACGCCTGTGGGTTGTGAGGTTAAGCGACTAAGCGTACACGGTGGATGCCCAGGCAGTCAGAGGCGATGAAGGACGTGCTAATCTGCGTAAAGCGACGGTAAGGTGATATGAACC
>NZ_JACBXU010000020.1 GCF_013415305.1 Pantoea sp. WMus005 | reverse complement strand
CCACACAGATTGTCTGATAAAAAGTAACGAGCAGAAAAAACCTCTACAGGCTTGTAGCTCAGGTGGTTAGAGCGCACCCCTGATAAGGGTGAGGTCGGTGGTTCAAGTCCACTCAGGCCTACCAAATTCGCACTCACGCTGCGTTATGTTCCCGGCTCGCATAGTTCACTATGCTTCGCGGAAACATGCCTTGCCTGAGCACGAATTGCATTTCTCACGAAGTGTACTCGGTTGAGTGGTAGTAGTGGTCTCTGCAGTAACTGTATGGGGCTATAGCTCAGCTGGGAGAGCGCCTGCCTTGCACGCAGGAGGTCAGCGGTTCGATCCCGCTTAGCTCCACCATACCGTTAATCTGTTTTTTCTGAATACTTCAGAGCGTACCGGCAACGGTG